>NZ_JBBOCN010000001.1:0-3022500 GCF_038002425.1 Bacillus sp. FSL R7-0685
ATGGAAAATATATTAGACCTGTGGAACCAAGCCCTTGCTCAAATCGAAAAAAAGTTGAGCAAACCGAGTTTTGAGACTTGGATGAAGTCAACCAAAGCCCACTCACTGCAAGGCGATACATTAACAATCACGGCTCCCAATGAATTTGCCAGAGACTGGCTGGAGTCCAGATACTTGCATCTGATTGCAGATACTATATATGAATTAACCGGGGAAGAATTGAGCATTAAGTTTGTCATTCCTCAAAATCAAGATGTTGAGGACTTTATGCCGAAACCGCAAGTCAAAAAAGCGGTCAAAGAAGATACATCTGATTTTCCTCAAAATATGCTCAATCCAAAATATACTTTTGATACTTTTGTCATCGGATCTGGAAACCGATTTGCACACGCTGCTTCCCTCGCAGTAGCGGAAGCACCCGCGAAAGCTTACAATCCTTTATTTATCTATGGGGGCGTCGGCTTAGGGAAAACGCACTTAATGCATGCGATCGGCCATTATGTAATAGATCATAATCCTTCTGCCAAAGTGGTTTATCTGTCTTCTGAGAAATTTACAAACGAATTCATCAACTCTATCCGAGATAATAAAGCCGTCGACTTCCGCAATCGCTATCGAAATGTTGATGTGCTTTTGATAGATGATATTCAATTTTTAGCGGGGAAAGAACAAACCCAGGAAGAATTTTTCCATACATTTAACACATTGCACGAAGAAAGCAAACAAATCGTCATTTCAAGTGACCGACCGCCAAAGGAAATTCCGACACTTGAGGACAGATTGCGCTCACGTTTTGAATGGGGACTTATTACAGATATCACACCGCCTGATCTAGAAACGAGAATTGCGATTTTAAGAAAAAAAGCCAAAGCAGAAGGCCTCGATATTCCGAACGAGGTTATGCTTTACATCGCGAATCAAATCGACAGCAATATTCGGGAACTCGAAGGAGCATTAATCAGAGTTGTCGCTTATTCATCTTTAATTAATAAAGATATTAATGCTGATCTGGCCGCTGAGGCGTTGAAAGATATTATTCCTTCCTCAAAACCGAAAGTCATTACGATAAAGGAAATTCAGAGGGTAGTAGGCCAGCAATTTAATATTAAACTCGAGGATTTCAAAGCAAAAAAACGGACAAAGTCAGTAGCTTTTCCGCGTCAAATCGCCATGTACTTATCAAGGGAAATGACTGATTCCTCTCTTCCTAAAATCGGTGAAGAGTTTGGAGGACGTGATCATACGACCGTTATTCATGCGCATGAAAAAATTTCAAAACTGCTGGCAGATGATGAACAGCTTCAGCAGCATGTAAAAGAAATTAAAGAACAGCTTAAATAGCAGGACCGGGGATCAATCGGGGAAAGTGTGAATAACTTTTCGGAAGTCATACACAGTCTGTCCACATGTGGATAGGCTGTGTTTCCTGTCTTTTTCACAACTTATCCACAAATCCACAGGCCCTACTATTACTTCTACTATTTTTTATAAATATATATATTAATACATTATCCGTTAGGAGGATAAAAATGAAATTCACGATTCAAAAAGATCGTCTTGTAGAAAGTGTCCAAGATGTATTAAAAGCAGTTTCATCCAGAACCACGATTCCCATTCTGACTGGTATTAAAATTGTTGCATCAGATGATGGAGTATCCTTTACAGGGAGTGACTCAGATATTTCTATTGAATCCTTCATTCCAAAAGAAGAAGGAGATAAAGAAATTGTCACTATTGAACAGCCCGGAAGCATCGTTTTACAGGCTCGCTTTTTTAGTGAAATTGTAAAAAAATTGCCGATGGCAACTGTAGAAATCGAAGTCCAAAATCAGTATTTGACGATTATCCGTTCTGGTAAAGCTGAATTTAATCTAAACGGACTGGATGCTGATGAGTATCCGCACTTGCCGCAGATTGAAGAGCATCATGCGATTCAGATCCCAACTGATTTGTTAAAAAATCTAATCAGACAAACAGTATTTGCAGTGTCCACCTCAGAAACACGCCCTATCTTGACAGGTGTAAACTGGAAAGTGGAGCAAAGTGAATTATTATGCACTGCAACGGATAGCCACCGTCTTGCATTAAGAAAGGCGAAACTTGATATTCCAGAAGACAGATCTTATAACGTCGTGATTCCGGGAAAAAGTTTAACTGAACTCAGCAAGATTTTAGATGACAACCAAGAACTTGTAGATATCGTCATCACAGAAACCCAAGTTCTGTTTAAAGCGAAAAACGTCTTATTCTTCTCACGGCTTCTGGACGGGAATTATCCAGACACAACCAGCCTGATTCCGCAAGACAGCAAAACAGAAATTATTGTGAACACAAAAGAATTCCTTCAGGCCATTGATCGTGCATCTCTTTTAGCTAGAGAGGGACGCAACAACGTTGTAAAACTGTCCGCAAAACCGGCTGAATCCATTGAAATTTCTTCCAACTCCCCGGAAATCGGTAAAGTTGTGGAAGCAATTGCTGCGGATCAAATTGAAGGTGAGGAATTAAATATCTCTTTTAGTCCAAAATATATGCTGGATGCACTAAAGGTGCTTGAAGGAGCAGAAATACGCGTAAGCTTTACAGGCGCAATGAGACCTTTCTTAATTCGCACGCCGAATGATGAAACGATTGTACAGCTTATCCTTCCTGTCAGAACCTATTAATCCGATACACTGCTGCCGACCCGTCGGCAGCTTTTCTATTCGGTATCTGCTCCGACAAGTTTTCCCTTTCCCTAATTCGTTTTTTTTTAGTACAATTAGATATTAGTGATATTTGAAAGAGGTCGATATAATGGCAAATCCGATTTCAATTGATACAGAGATGATTACACTCGGACAATTCTTAAAATTAGCCGATGTGATTCAGTCTGGCGGTATGGCGAAGTGGTTTTTAAGCGAGCATGAAGTGCTTGTGAACGATGAGCCGGACAACCGCCGAGGCAGAAAGCTGTATGTTGGAGATGTGGTAGAGATTGAAGGATTTGGTTCATTTCAAGTCGTCAATTAAAGCGGGTGACACTGATTGTATATCCAGAACTTAGAACTGACATCTTACCGCAACTACGACCATGCTGAACTTCAATTTGAAAATAAAGTAAATGTGATCATCGGAGAAAACGCCCAGGGGAAGACAAACCTCATGGAGGCGATCTATGTCTTGTCCATGGCGAAATCGCACCGGACATCAAATGACAAAGAACTTATACGGTGGGACAAAGACTATGCTAAAATAGAGGGAAGAGTGATGAAGCAAAACGGGGCGATCCCGATGCAGCTCGTCATCTCCAAAAAGGGTAAAAAGGGCAAGGTCAATCATATTGAACAGCAAAAGCTCAGCCAGTATGTCGGGGCCCTCAACACCATTATGTTCGCGCCGGAAGATTTAAATCTTGTAAAAGGAAGCCCTCAAGTGAGAAGGCGGTTTCTTGACATGGAAATCGGACAGGTTTCTCCCGTCTATCTTCATGATCTTTCTCTTTACCAGAAAATCCTTTCCCAGCGGAATCATTTTTTGAAACAGCTGCAAACAAGAAAACAAACTGACCGGACGATGCTCGATGTTCTGACCGATCAGCTTGTAGAAGTTGCAGCAAAAGTCGTCGTAAAACGCCTGCAGTTTACAGCACAGCTCGAGAAATGGGCGCAGCCCATCCATGCAGGCATCTCAAGAGGGCTTGAAGAACTGACCCTGAAATACCATACAGCTCTTGATGTATCAGATCCCCTAGATTTGTCGAAAATAGGAGATAGCTATCAAGAAGCGTTTTCTAAATTAAGAGAAAAAGAAATTGAGCGTGGTGTGACGCTGTCAGGGCCTCATCGCGATGATGTTCTTTTCTATGTGAACGGACGCGATGTGCAGACGTATGGTTCTCAAGGACAGCAGCGAACGACGGCGTTGTCCCTTAAGCTGGCGGAGATTGACCTGATCCATGAAGAAATCGGAGAATATCCCATTTTACTATTGGATGATGTACTGAGTGAACTGGATGATTATCGCCAGTCACACTTGCTTCATACGATCCAAGGCCGTGTACAAACGTTTGTCACAACGACAAGCGTTGATGGCATTGATCACGAAACCTTACGTCAAGCAGGAATGTTCCGTGTGCAAAATGGTGCGTTAGTGAAGTGAAGAAATGAGGTGAGCAATTGTATATTCATTTAGGTGATGACTTTGTGGTTTCAACACGAGATATTGTCGGCATTTTTGACTTTAAAGCCAACATGTCGCCTATTGTTGAAGAATTTCTGAAAAAACAGAAACACAAGGTGGTGCCTTCCGTAAACGGCACGCCCAAATCTATCGTAGTCACGGTTCAGAATATATATTACTCTCCCTTATCTTCCAGCACATTAAAAAAACGTGCGCAATTTATGTTTGAAATAGATTCTTAGAAATTTTTTATCACGAATATATCGTTTAGAAAAGTGTAGGTGAATGACGTGGCTATGGAACAGCAGCAAAACAGTTATGATGAAAATCAGATACAGGTACTAGAAGGATTGGAAGCTGTTCGTAAAAGACCGGGGATGTATATCGGTTCGACAAACAGCAAAGGCCTTCACCACCTGGTATGGGAAATTGTCGACAATAGTATTGACGAAGCCCTCGCCGGTTATTGTACGGATATCAATATCCAAATCGAAAAAGACAACAGTATCACGGTTGTAGATAATGGCCGCGGTATTCCAGTCGGTATTCATGAAAAAATGGGCCGTCCTGCGGTAGAAGTCATTATGACGGTACTTCATGCCGGAGGAAAATTTGACGGAAGCGGCTATAAAGTATCCGGAGGATTACACGGTGTAGGTGCGTCTGTCGTAAACGCACTATCAACAGAGCTTGATGTGACGGTTCACCGTGACGGTAAAATTCACCGCCAAACCTATAAACGCGGAGTTCCGGTTACAGACCTTGAAATCATTGGCGAAACGGATCATACAGGAACGACGACACATTTTGTCCCGGACCCTGAAATTTTCTCAGAAACAACCGAGTATGATTATGATCTGCTTGCCAACCGCGTGCGTGAATTAGCCTTTTTAACAAAGGGCGTAAACATCACGATTGAGGATAAACGTGAAGGACAAGAACGCAAAAATGAATACCATTACGAAGGCGGAATTAAAAGTTATGTAGAGTATTTAAACCGCTCTAAAGAGGTTGTCCATGAAGAGCCGATTTACATTGAAGGCGAAAAGGACGGCATTACGGTTGAAGTGGCTTTGCAATACAATGACAGCTACACAAGCAACATTTACTCGTTTACAAACAACATTAACACGTACGAAGGCGGTACCCATGAAGCTGGCTTCAAAACGGGCCTGACTCGTGTTATCAACGATTACGCCAGAAAAAAAGGGCTTATTAAAGAAAATGATCCAAACCTAAGCGGAGATGACGTAAGGGAAGGGCTGACAGCGATTATTTCAATCAAACACCCTGATCCGCAGTTTGAGGGCCAAACGAAAACAAAGCTGGGCAACTCAGAAGCACGGACGATCACCGATACGTTATTTTCTACGGCGATGGAAACATTTATGCTGGAAAATCCAGATGCAGCCAAAAAAATTGTCGATAAAGGCTTAATGGCGGCAAGAGCAAGAATGGCTGCGAAAAAAGCGCGTGAACTAACACGCCGTAAGAGTGCTTTGGAAATTTCAAACTTGCCCGGTAAGTTAGCGGACTGCTCTTCAAAAGATCCGAGCATTTCCGAGTTATATATCGTAGAGGGTGACTCTGCCGGAGGATCTGCTAAACAAGGACGCGACAGACATTTCCAAGCCATTTTGCCGCTTAGAGGTAAAATCCTAAACGTTGAAAAGGCCAGACTGGATAAAATTCTTTCTAACAACGAAGTTCGCTCTATGATCACAGCGCTCGGCACAGGCATCGGGGAAGACTTCAACCTTGAGAAAGCCCGTTACCACAAAGTTGTCATTATGACAGATGCCGATGTTGACGGCGCGCACATCAGAACACTTCTGTTAACGTTCTTTTACAGATATATGCGCCAAATTATCGAAAATGGCTACGTGTACATTGCGCAGCCGCCGCTCTACAAGGTTCAACAGGGGAAACGCGTTGAATATGCGTACAATGACAAGGAGCTTGAAGAGCTGTTAAAAACTCTTCCTCAAACGCCTAAGCCTGGACTGCAGCGTTACAAAGGTCTTGGTGAAATGAATGCCACCCAGCTATGGGAGACAACCATGGATCCTAGCTCCAGAACACTTCTTCAGGTAACTCTTGAAGATGCAATGGATGCGGACGAGACTTTTGAAATGCTTATGGGCGACAAGGTAGAACCGCGCCGAAACTTCATAGAAGCGAATGCGAGATACGTTAAAAATCTTGACATCTAATCATAAAAAGCCTTATTTCCAATAAGAAATAAGGCTTTTTTCTGAACAAGATCAGATGCAGCAATGCTTGCAGTACCTATATATTCTAGCAATTTAATGTGTATAATCATAAGTTTATTGATATAATGGAGAATAGTGAAATCGTATTGAAGGTCATAATGGACAATCTACTCCCACATATTTCATGTGATACTTCAGGGAGGTTTTTTAATGAGTGAACAAAACACACCACAAGTTCGTGAAATAAATATCAGTCAGGAAATGCGTACGTCCTTCTTGGATTATGCAATGAGCGTTATCGTGTCCCGTGCTCTTCCAGATGTTCGAGACGGTTTAAAACCGGTTCATAGACGGATTTTGTATGCAATGAATGATTTAGGCATGACAAGTGACAAGCCTTATAAAAAATCCGCGCGTATCGTTGGAGAAGTTATCGGGAAATACCACCCGCACGGTGATTCAGCGGTATATGAATCCATGGTCAGAATGGCTCAGGATTTCAACTACCGTTATATGCTCGTTGACGGTCACGGAAACTTCGGTTCTGTTGACGGAGACTCAGCGGCGGCCATGCGTTATACAGAAGCAAGAATGTCTAAAATCTCAATGGAGATTCTTCGTGACATCACAAAAGACACAATCGATTACCAGGATAACTATGACGGGTCAGAAAGAGAACCTGTCGTTATGCCTTCAAGGTTCCCGAATCTGCTCGTGAACGGTGCTGCCGGCATTGCGGTAGGTATGGCAACAAACATTCCTCCGCACCAGCTGGGAGAAATCATTGACGGTGTACTTGCTGTCAGTGAGAATCCGGACATTACAATTCCAGAGCTTATGGAAGTCATTCCAGGGCCTGATTTCCCGACCGCGGGTCAAATCTTGGGACGCAGCGGTATCCGGAAAGCATACGAATCAGGCCGAGGCTCTATCACGATCCGGGCAAAAGCTGAGATCGAACAAACATCTTCGGGTAAAGAAAGAATTATCGTTACAGAGTTACCTTACCAAGTAAATAAGGCGAAATTAATTGAGAAAATTGCCGATCTCGTAAGGGACAAAAAGATAGAGGGTATCACAGATCTGCGTGATGAGTCAGATCGTACAGGTATGAGAATTGTCATTGAAATCAGACGCGACGCCAATGCAAATGTCATCTTAAACAATCTGTACAAACAAACTGCTCTACAAACATCTTTTGGCATCAACCTGCTTGCACTTGTTGATGGCCAGCCGAAAGTTTTAACTCTTAAGCAATGCCTGGAGCATTACCTCGACCATCAAAAAGTTGTCATTAGACGCCGTACTGCTTATGAATTGCGTAAAGCGGAAGCGAGAGCTCATATCCTGGAAGGATTGAGAGTTGCACTGGATCATCTCGATGCAGTTATCTCCCTTATCCGTAATTCTCAAACGGCTGAAATTGCGAGAACAGGTTTAATTGAACAATTCTCACTGACAGAGAAGCAAGCACAAGCGATCCTTGATATGAGGCTCCAGCGTTTAACGGGACTGGAACGTGAAAAGATAGAAGAAGAATACCAATCTCTTGTTAAATTAATTGCAGAGCTAAAAGACATCTTGGCAAATGAATATAAAGTGCTTGAGATCATTCGTGAAGAACTCACGGAAATCAAAGAGCGTTTTAACGATGAAAGACGCACTGAGATCGTCACTTCTGGACTGGAGACAATTGAAGATGAAGATCTCATCGAGAGAGAAAATATCGTAGTTACTCTGACGCACAACGGATACGTCAAACGTCTTCCTGCATCAACTTACCGCAGTCAAAAACGAGGCGGAAAAGGTGTACAAGGTATGGGAACAAACGAAGATGATTTCGTTGAGCATTTGATCTCTACGTCAACTCATGACACGATTCTCTTCTTCTCGAACAAGGGGAAAGTGTATCGTGCAAAAGGGTATGAAATCCCTGAATACGGCAGAACGGCAAAAGGAATCCCGATTATTAACCTGCTGGAGGTAGAAAAGGGTGAGTGGATCAACGCGATTATTCCAGTCACGGAATTCAATGCGGAGCTTTACCTTTTCTTCACTACAAAGCATGGGGTTTCAAAACGAACATCGCTATCTCAATTCGCTAATATCCGCAACAATGGTTTAATCGCTCTGAGTCTTCGTGAAGATGATGAACTGATGGGTGTACGTCTGACTGACGGCACAAAACAAATCATCATTGGAACGAAAAACGGTTTACTGATCCGTTTCCCTGAAACAGATGTCCGGGAGATGGGAAGAACTGCGGCGGGCGTAAAAGGCATCACTCTGACGGATGACGACGTTGTTGTCGGCATGGAGATATTAGAGGAAGAATCACACGTCCTTATCGTAACTGAAAAAGGGTACGGAAAACGAACTCCGGCTGAAGAGTACAGAACCCAAAGCCGGGGCGGAAAAGGACTCAAAACAGCGAAAATCACCGAGAACAACGGCCAACTAGTAGCAGTGAAAGCTACTAAAGGTGAAGAGGATCTAATGATTATTACAGCTAGCGGCGTACTCATCAGAATGGACATCAATGATATCTCCATCACCGGACGTGTCACTCAAGGTGTGCGTCTCATCAGAATGGCAGAAGAAGAGCATGTTGCTACAGTAGCTTTAGTAGAGAAAAACGAAGAAGATGAGAATGAAGAAGAACAAGAAGAAGTGTGAGAAAAAGCGCAGCTGAAATAGCTGCGCTTTTTTGTGTCATAACCCTTTACAGTCATAAAAATTATGGTATAATCATTTCTGTTGTCTTTTTAAAGACACAAGTATGACCATTATGACTAGTAAAAACTTTTTTAAAAAAGTATTGACCTAGTTAACTGAAAATGTTACTATTAAGTAGTCGCTTCGAGAGGAGCACACAAAGTTCTTTGAAAACTAAACAAGACAAAACGTACCTGTTAATTCATTTTTATAAATCGCACAGCGATGTGCGTAGTCAGTCAAACTAGGGCCTGCACGACGCAGGTCACACAGGTGTCACCGCAGGATGCGGTGAACTTAACCTGTGATCCATTTATCGGAGAGTTTGATCCTGGCTCAGGACGAACGCTGGCGGCGTGCCTAATACATGCAAGTCGAGCGGACAGATGGGAGCTTGCTCCCTGATGTTAGCGGCGGACGGGTGAGTAACACGTGGGTAACCTGCCTGTAAGACTGGGATAACTCCGGGAAACCGGGGCTAATACCGGATGGTTGTTTGAACCGCATGGTTCAAACATAAAAGGTGGCTTCGGCTACCACTTACAGATGGACCCGCGGCGCATTAGCTAGTTGGTGAGGTAATGGCTCACCAAGGCAACGATGCGTAGCCGACCTGAGAGGGTGATCGGCCACACTGGGACTGAGACACGGCCCAGACTCCTACGGGAGGCAGCAGTAGGGAATCTTCCGCAATGGACGAAAGTCTGACGGAGCAACGCCGCGTGAGTGATGAAGGTTTTCGGATCGTAAAGCTCTGTTGTTAGGGAAGAACAAGTACCGTTCGAATAGGGCGGTACCTTGACGGTACCTAACCAGAAAGCCACGGCTAACTACGTGCCAGCAGCCGCGGTAATACGTAGGTGGCAAGCGTTGTCCGGAATTATTGGGCGTAAAGGGCTCGCAGGCGGTTTCTTAAGTCTGATGTGAAAGCCCCCGGCTCAACCGGGGAGGGTCATTGGAAACTGGGGAACTTGAGTGCAGAAGAGGAGAGTGGAATTCCACGTGTAGCGGTGAAATGCGTAGAGATGTGGAGGAACACCAGTGGCGAAGGCGACTCTCTGGTCTGTAACTGACGCTGAGGAGCGAAAGCGTGGGGAGCGAACAGGATTAGATACCCTGGTAGTCCACGCCGTAAACGATGAGTGCTAAGTGTTAGGGGGTTTCCGCCCCTTAGTGCTGCAGCTAACGCATTAAGCACTCCGCCTGGGGAGTACGGTCGCAAGACTGAAACTCAAAGGAATTGACGGGGGCCCGCACAAGCGGTGGAGCATGTGGTTTAATTCGAAGCAACGCGAAGAACCTTACCAGGTCTTGACATCCTCTGACAATCCTAGAGATAGGACGTCCCCTTCGGGGGCAGAGTGACAGGTGGTGCATGGTTGTCGTCAGCTCGTGTCGTGAGATGTTGGGTTAAGTCCCGCAACGAGCGCAACCCTTGATCTTAGTTGCCAGCATTCAGTTGGGCACTCTAAGGTGACTGCCGGTGACAAACCGGAGGAAGGTGGGGATGACGTCAAATCATCATGCCCCTTATGACCTGGGCTACACACGTGCTACAATGGACAGAACAAAGGGCAGCGAAACCGCGAGGTTAAGCCAATCCCACAAATCTGTTCTCAGTTCGGATCGCAGTCTGCAACTCGACTGCGTGAAGCTGGAATCGCTAGTAATCGCGGATCAGCATGCCGCGGTGAATACGTTCCCGGGCCTTGTACACACCGCCCGTCACACCACGAGAGTTTGTAACACCCGAAGTCGGTGAGGTAACCTTTTAGGAGCCAGCCGCCGAAGGTGGGACAGATGATTGGGGTGAAGTCGTAACAAGGTAGCCGTATCGGAAGGTGCGGCTGGATCACCTCCTTTCTAAGGATATTATACGGAATATAAGACCTTGGGTCTTATAAACAGAACGTTCCCTGTCTTGTTTAGTTTTGAAGGAACTTTGTTCCTTGAATAAGTTAAGATGGGCCTGTAGCTCAGCTGGTTAGAGCGCACGCCTGATAAGCGTGAGGTCGGTGGTTCGAGTCCACTCAGGCCCACCATCTTATATAAAGGGGCCTTAGCTCAGCTGGGAGAGCGCCTGCTTTGCACGCAGGAGGTCAGCGGTTCGATCCCGCTAGGCTCCACCAACGTGTTCTTTGAAAACTAGATAACAGTAGACATCACATTCAATTAGTAATACAAGATATCACATAGTGATTCTTTTTAACGGTTAAGTTAGAAAGGGCGCACGGTGGATGCCTTGGCACTAGGAGCCGATGAAGGACGGGACGAACACCGATATGCTTCGGGGAGCTGTAAGCAAGCTTTGATCCGGAGATTTCCGAATGGGGAAACCCACCACTCGTAATGGAGTGGTATCCATATCTGAATTCATAGGATATGAGAAGGCAGACCCGGGGAACTGAAACATCTAAGTACCCGGAGGAAGAGAAAGCAAATGCGATTCCCTGAGTAGCGGCGAGCGAAACGGGATTAGCCCAAACCAAGAGGCTTGCCTCTTGGGGTTGTAGGACACTCTGTACGGAGTTACAAAAGAACGAGGTAGATGAAGAGGTCTGGAAAGGCCCGCCATAGGAGGTAACAGCCCTGTAGTCAAAACTTCGTTCTCTCCTGAGTGGATCCTGAGTACGGCGGAACACGTGAAATTCCGTCGGAATCCGGGAGGACCATCTCCCAAGGCTAAATACTCCCTAGTGACCGATAGTGAACCAGTACCGTGAGGGAAAGGTGAAAAGCACCCCGGAAGGGGAGTGAAAGAGATCCTGAAACCGTGTGCCTACAAGTAGTCAGAGCCCGTTAACGGGTGATGGCGTGCCTTTTGTAGAATGAACCGGCGAGTTACGATCCCGTGCAAGGTTAAGCAGAAGATGCGGAGCCGCAGCGAAAGCGAGTCTGAATAGGGCGCATGAGTACGTGGTCGTAGACCCGAAACCAGGTGATCTACCCATGTCCAGGGTGAAGTTCAGGTAACACTGAATGGAGGCCCGAACCCACGCACGTTGAAAAGTGCGGGGATGAGGTGTGGGTAGGGGTGAAATGCCAATCGAACCTGGAGATAGCTGGTTCTCTCCGAAATAGCTTTAGGGCTAGCCTCAAGGTAAGAGTCTTGGAGGTAGAGCACTGATTGGACTAGGGGCCCCTACCGGGTTACCGAATTCAGTCAAACTCCGAATGCCAATGACTTATCCTTGGGAGTCAGACTGCGAGTGATAAGATCCGTAGTCGAAAGGGAAACAGCCCAGACCGCCAGCTAAGGTCCCAAAGTATACGTTAAGTGGAAAAGGATGTGGAGTTGCTTAGACAACCAGGATGTTGGCTTAGAAGCAGCCACCATTTAAAGAGTGCGTAATAGCTCACTGGTCGAGTGACTCTGCGCCGAAAATGTACCGGGGCTAAACGTATCACCGAAGCTGCGGACTGTTCTTCGAACAGTGGTAGGAGAGCGTTCTAAGGGCTGTGAAGCCAGACCGGAAGGACTGGTGGAGCGCTTAGAAGTGAGAATGCCGGTATGAGTAGCGAAAGAGGGGTGAGAATCCCCTCCACCGAATGCCTAAGGTTTCCTGAGGAAGGCTCGTCCGCTCAGGGTTAGTCGGGACCTAAGCCGAGGCCGAAAGGCGTAGGCGATGGACAACAGGTTGATATTCCTGTACCACCTCCTCACCATTTGAGCAATGGGGGGACGCAGGAGGATAGGGTAAGCGCGGTATTGGATATCCGCGTCCAAGCAGTTAGGCTGGGAAATAGGCAAATCCGTTTCCCATAAGGCTGAGCTGTGATGGCGAGCGAAATATAGTAGCGAAGTTCCTGATTCCACACTGCCAAGAAAAGCCTCTAGCGAGGTGAGAGGTGCCCGTACCGCAAACCGACACAGGTAGGCGAGGAGAGAATCCTAAGGTGATCGAGAGAACTCTCGTTAAGGAACTCGGCAAAATGACCCCGTAACTTCGGGAGAAGGGGTGCTCTGTTAGGGTGCAAGCCCGAGAGAGCCGCAGTGAATAGGCCCAGGCGACTGTTTAGCAAAAACACAGGTCTCTGCGAAGCCGTAAGGCGAAGTATAGGGGCTGACGCCTGCCCGGTGCTGGAAGGTTAAGAGGAGCGCTTAGCGTAAGCGAAGGTGCGAATTGAAGCCCCAGTAAACGGCGGCCGTAACTATAACGGTCCTAAGGTAGCGAAATTCCTTGTCGGGTAAGTTCCGACCCGCACGAAAGGCGCAACGATCTGGGCACTGTCTCAACGAGAGACTCGGTGAAATTATAGTACCTGTGAAGATGCAGGTTACCCGCGACAGGACGGAAAGACCCCGTGGAGCTTTACTGCAGCCTGATATTGAATGTTGGTACAGCTTGTACAGGATAGGTAGGAGCCTTGGAAACCGGAGCGCCAGCTTCGGTGGAGGCATCGGTGGGATACTACCCTGGCTGTATTGACCTTCTAACCCGCCGCCCTTATCGGGCGGGGAGACAGTGTCAGGTGGGCAGTTTGACTGGGGCGGTCGCCTCCTAAAAGGTAACGGAGGCGCCCAAAGGTTCCCTCAGAATGGTTGGAAATCATTCGCAGAGTGTAAAGGCACAAGGGAGCTTGACTGCGAGACCTACAAGTCGAGCAGGGACGAAAGTCGGGCTTAGTGATCCGGTGGTTCCGCATGGAAGGGCCATCGCTCAACGGATAAAAGCTACCCCGGGGATAACAGGCTTATCTCCCCCAAGAGTCCACATCGACGGGGAGGTTTGGCACCTCGATGTCGGCTCATCGCATCCTGGGGCTGTAGTCGGTCCCAAGGGTTGGGCTGTTCGCCCATTAAAGCGGTACGCGAGCTGGGTTCAGAACGTCGTGAGACAGTTCGGTCCCTATCCGTCGCGGGCGCAGGAAATTTGAGAGGAGCTGTCCTTAGTACGAGAGGACCGGGATGGACGCACCGCTGGTGTACCAGTTGTTCTGCCAAGGGCATCGCTGGGTAGCTATGTGCGGACGGGATAAGTGCTGAAAGCATCTAAGCATGAAGCCCCCCTCAAGATGAGATTTCCCATTCCGCAAGGAAGTAAGATCCCTGAAAGATGATCAGGTTGATAGGTCTGAGGTGGAAGTGTGGCGACACATGGAGCTGACAGATACTAATCGATCGAGGACTTAACCACATTTTGAATGATGTCACACCTGTTATCTAGTTTTGAGAGAACACCTCTCTAAAGGCGGAAGGTAAGGAAACTCCGCTAAGGGCTCTCACATCCTGTGAGAAACGCCCAGTACCTTCATCCTGAAGGCATTTGTTTGGTGGCGATAGCGAAGAGGTCACACCCGTTCCCATACCGAACACGGAAGTTAAGCTCTTCAGCGCCGATGGTAGTCGGGGGTTTCCCCCTGTGAGAGTAGGACGCCGCCAAGCAAGCTTAAACCCAGCTCATTGAGCTGGGTTTTTTGTTTGTTAAAAATGAAGAAGAAACTGTGAAGCGTATTTAGGGAGTTTCTTTTCTGTTACTAATAAAAACTGCTGAATTAACACGTAGTCATCACTTATATGCTGTGTTAATAACTCATACCACCATTCTGTTTCATACCTTGCAATCATCCCAACGTTGTACAAAATCAAATAATGAATTGTCATTTCGGGAAGCCTCAGAAATTGCTCCCTTTGAGAAGGGATATAATATTGGTTCTTTTCCATGTCAAACAATAAGCTGGTCGATGTCCATGGCTCCTTGTCTTGTGGCGAAACTTCGAACAGCAGCCCGTGTTCATTTTTTTTTGTAAAAGACCATTGATAATGATGGGACATGTATTCAGCAAACCTTGAATCAGACATTTTGTAATTGATTACTACTTCCTCCGGTACAAAAATTTCGTTCTTATCCTTCTCAACTTTTGTCATAAATCGTTCTTTCTGCTGAAAGTAGAAAATGTCGCTAAGTTCTGGAATGGCCATTAATAATTTTTTCATGGTATACCGTTCATCTACTATATCCGATTGTCCGAATAAATGTTTCATAAAATGTACGCATAGGCCATTCCGTTGTATTTTCACTTCATCATCGCTAAAACAATAGTTTTGTTTCTTTCGTTTTCTTGTTGTTACACCATGTGCCAGTACTGATGTATGGCTTGGATAATGAGGATCACGTGTAATTAAGCATGCTTTGATAAGCTGTGCCATTCCATAAAATAAAAGAATCGGTTTGATTTCTAAGGGAGAATATGCGGCTTGTTTATAAAACGATTCGGCATGCTTTAAGAAATAAATAAACCGTTCACTGTTTTTAAAAGAGTTTTTTTTCGCATCGTCAATACCGTTTAAGATATAAACCTTTTCTAGAAATTTCTGGGTTGATTCAACGGAGTAAAATAGCGCTAAGTCTTTCCACTCATGATATGTCATGTATATTTCTTAATCCTTTCCGTTATCTAAATATTTCAACTCTTTCCCGCTTCCTTGACATGCTCTTGGCTAGTTGATAATCTACATATAATATTTTGCCGAAAAGAGGGGGATTTACTAATGTGGGAAAGTAAATTTTCAAAAGAAGGCTTAACGTTCGACGATGTGCTGCTTGTGCCAGCAAAGTCTGAGGTACTTCCGCGTGATGTGGATTTATCTGTAGAACTTACAAAAACGTTAAAGCTAAATATTCCTGTCATCAGCGCAGGTATGGACACAGTAACAGAATCAGCAATGGCAATTGCAATGGCAAGACAGGGCGGCTTGGGCATCATTCACAAAAATATGTCCATTGAACAGCAGGCTGAACAAGTTGATAAAGTAAAGCGTTCTGAGCGCGGCGTTATCACAAATCCCTTCTTTTTAACTCCTGATCACCAAGTATTTGATGCGGAGCATTTGATGGGGAAATACAGAATTTCCGGTGTTCCGATTGTAAATAACGAAGAAGACCAGAAGCTTGTTGGAATTATTACAAACCGTGACCTTCGTTTTATTTCTGACTACTCAATGAAAATCAGCGACGTCATGACGAAAGAAGAGCTAGTTACTGCATCTGTAGGAACTACTCTGGATGAAGCTGAAAAGATTTTGCAGAAACATAAAATTGAAAAGCTTCCTCTCGTAGACGACCAGAATAAATTAAAAGGTCTTATCACAATTAAAGACATTGAAAAAGTCATTGAGTTCCCGAACTCATCTAAAGACATTCACGGCCGCCTGATCGTTGGCGCGGCAGTTGGTGTAACTGGCGATACAATGACTCGCGTCAAAAAGCTTGTTGAAGCCAATGTTGATGTGATTGTTATTGATACAGCTCACGGACACTCTCAAGGCGTTTTAAACACAGTCACAAAAATCCGTGAAACGTACCCCGAATTAAACATTATTGCTGGAAACGTGGCAACAGCTGAAGCGACAAGAGCGCTTATCGAAGCTGGAGCAGACGTTGTCAAAGTTGGAATAGGGCCTGGTTCAATTTGTACTACACGTGTTGTAGCCGGCGTCGGTGTTCCGCAAATTACAGCAATCTATGATTGTGCGACTGAAGCAAGAAAACACGGCAAAACAATCATCGCCGACGGTGGGATTAAATTCTCTGGCGATATCACTAAAGCATTGGCAGCCGGCGGACATGCTGTTATGCTCGGAAGCTTGCTTGCAGGCACATCAGAAAGCCCTGGTGAAACTGAAATCTACCAAGGCAGAAGATTTAAGGTATACCGCGGCATGGGATCAGTTGCTGCAATGGAAAAAGGAAGTAAAGACCGTTACTTCCAAGAAGAAAACAAAAAATTTGTTCCTGAAGGAATTGAAGGACGCACACCTTACAAAGGACCAGTTGAAGAAACCGTTTATCAGCTAGTCGGAGGCCTTCGTTCTGGTATGGGGTATTGCGGGTCCAAAGATCTGCGTGCGTTAAGAGAAGAAGCTCAGTTCATTCGCATGACAGGCGCAGGACTTCGCGAAAGCCATCCGCATGACGTACAGATTACAAAAGAATCACCTAACTATACAATTTCATAATAAATTGTTACAAATTAAAAACATTTGACAGGGTCTCTGACTCTGTCTATTTTTTTTATACTGATTATGATAAAATTTATACTGTTGTGCATTGAAAATGTCCTTAACGGCTTAATTATAGATGAAGAAAATGAAATACGGAGGTCGTACGATTGAACATCAAGAAATGTAAACAGCTACTGATGTCATTGGTTGTGTTAACTCTAGCTGTCACGTGTCTGGCTCCAATGTCAAAAGCAAAAGCAGCCAGCGATCCAATTGATATCAATGCATCTGCTGCTATTATGATCGAAGCTTCTTCAGGTAAAATTCTTTACAGTAAAAATGCAGATAAGAGACTGCCAATTGCGAGTATGACAAAAATGATGACAGAGTATCTGTTATTAGAAGCAATTGATCAAGGTAAAGTGAAATGGGACCAAACCTATACGCCTGATGACTATGTGTATGAAATTTCCCAAGATAACAGCTTATCAAACGTTCCTCTTCGGAAAGACGGGAAATACACAGTAAAAGAATTATATCAAGCTACAGCAATTTATTCTGCAAATGCTGCTGCTATTGCGATTGCAGAAATCGTTGCCGGTTCTGAAACTAAGTTTGTTGAAAAAATGAATGCAAAAGCAAAAGAACTAGGCTTAACAGATTACAAATTTGTTAACGCAACAGGTCTTGAAAACAAAGATCTTCACGGGCATCAGCCTGAGGGGACAAGCGTAAATGAAGAAAGTGAAGTTTCTGCAAAGGATATGGCAATTCTTGCGGATCACTTGATTACTGACTACCCTGAGATACTGGAGACTTCCAGTATCGCCAAAACGAAATTCCGAGAAGGCACCGATGATGAAATGGACATGCCGAACTGGAATTTTATGCTGAAGGGGCTTGTCAGCGAGTATAAAAAAGCGACTGTAGACGGACTGAAAACAGGTTCTACTGACTCTGCGGGTTCATGCTTTACAGGAACAGCTGAACGCAACGGTATGCGTGTCATCACTGTTGTTTTAAACGCAAAGGGCAACCTTCATACAGGCCGTTTCGATGAAACGAAGAAAATGTTTGATTATGCTTTCGACAATTTCTCCATGAAAGAAATTTATGCTGAAGGCGATCAAGTAAAAGGCCATAAAATAATTTCAGTTGATAAGGGTAAAGAGAAAGAAGTAGGCATTGTGACAAACAAGGCGTTCTCTCTTCCTGTCAAAAATGGTGAAGAAAAGAATTACAAAGCGAAGGTCACACTGAATAAAGACAACTTAACTGCTCCTGTGAAAAAAGGAACCAAGGTTGGGAAGCTGACTGCGGAATACACAGGTGATGAAAAGGATTACGGATTCCTTAACAGCGATCTGGCTGGCGTAGACCTTGTTACAAAAGAAAATGTAGAAAAAGCAAACTGGTTTGTTTTGACAATGCGCAGTATCGGCGGATTTTTTGCCGGAATTTGGGGAAGCATTGTTGATACGGTAACCGGCTGGTTTTAATTAATTGAAAGAGCTCTGATGGATGTTAGGGCTCTTTCGCGTAATATACTGAAAAAACCCAATTTTTAATAAAAAATGATTTTCAAAGCGCTAAAAACCGAATAAAATAGTATATATCCATATGAATTATTGGATTTCTAGGATACAATAAGGATTAGAAATCATATAACTATACCTTGATTAGGGGGACCAAGAAATGGCTCAAACAGGTACTGAACGTGTAAAACGCGGAATGGCAGAAATGCAAAAAGGCGGCGTCATCATGGACGTCATCAATGCGGAACAAGCGAAAATCGCTGAAGAAGCTGGAGCTGTCGCTGTAATGGCGCTAGAACGTGTGCCAGCAGATATTCGCGCGGCTGGAGGAGTTGCCCGTATGGCTGACCCTACAATCGTGGAAGAAGTAATGAATGCAGTATCTATCCCGGTAATGGCAAAAGCGCGTATCGGACATATTGTTGAAGCGCGTGTGCTTGAAGCTATGGGTGTTGACTATATTGATGAAAGTGAAGTTCTGACGCCGGCTGACGAAGAATTTCATTTAAATAAAAATGAATACACAGTTCCTTTTGTATGTGGCTGCCGTGATCTTGGTGAAGCAACACGCCGTATTGCGGAAGGTGCTTCTATGCTTCGCACAAAAGGTGAGCCTGGAACAGGTAATATTGTTGAGGCTGTTCGCCATATGCGCAAAGTTAACGCTCAAGTGCGCAAAGTAGTTGCGCTGAGTGAGGATGAACTAATGACAGAAGCGAAAAACCTAGGTGCTCCTTACGAGCTTCTTCTTCAAATTAAAAAAGACGGCAAGCTTCCTGTCGTTAACTTTGCCGCTGGCGGCGTAGCAACTCCAGCTGATGCTGCTCTCATGATGCAGCTCGGTGCTGACGGAGTATTTGTTGGTTCTGGTATTTTCAAATCAGACAACCCTGCTAAATTTGCGAAAGCAATTGTGGAAGCAACAACTCACTTTACTGATTACAAATTGATCGCTGAGTTGTCAAAAGAGCTTGGTACTGCAATGAAAGGGATTGAAATCTCAAACTTACTTCCAGAACAGCGTATGCAAGAACGCGGCTGGTAAGAACATAGGAGCGCTGCTGACATGTTAACAATAGGTGTACTAGGACTTCAAGGAGCAGTTAGAGAGCACATCCATGCGATTGAAGCATGCGGCGCGGCTGGTCTTGTCGTAAAACGTCCGGAGCAGCTGAACGAAGTTGACGGGTTGATCTTGCCGGGCGGTGAGAGCACGACGATGCGCCGTTTGATCGATACGTATCAATTCATGGAGCCGCTTCGTGAATTCGCTGCTCAGGGCAAACCGATGTTTGGAACATGTGCCGGATTAATTATATTAGCAAAAGAAATTGCCGGTTCAGATAATCCTCATTTAGGTCTTCTGAATGTGGTTGTAGAACGTAATTCATTTGGCCGGCAGGTTGACAGCTTTGAAGCTGATTTAACAATTAAAGGCTTGGACGAGCCTTTTACAGGGGTATTCATCCGTGCTCCGCATATTTTAGAAGCTGGTGAAAATGTTGAAGTTCTATCGGAGCATAATGGTCGTATTGTAGCCGCGAAACAGGGGCAATTCCTTGGCTGCTCATTCCATCCGGAGCTGACAGAAGATCACCGAGTGACACAGCTGTTTGTTGAAATGGTTGAGGAATATAAGCAAAAGGCACTTGTATAAAACAGTTGAAAGCTGTGGAAACTTATAGTACATTATAAGCACAAATAAAGATCGAAAAGCGTTGATAGGAACTAGTAGGGAGCCTCTCTTTCTAAGAGAGCCGATGGTTGGTGCGAATCGGTGAAAGATGCTGTCTGAATCCATCCTTGAGCGAAATGCTGAAACAAGTAGGCATTTACGGGATAACCGTTATGTTTGAAAGTGGAAAACGAGTCTTTGATTTGTTTTCAATCAGGGTGGCAACGCGAGAGCTCTCGTCCCTTTATGGGGATGAGGGCTCTTTTTATTTTCGACAAATCAATAAAAAAAGGAGTGTTTCGCATGCTTGATACGAAAATGCTGAGAGCAAATTTTCAAGAAATTAAAGCAAAGCTTGTACACAAAGGCGAAGACTTAACTGATTTTGATAAGTTTGAGGCGCTGGATGATAGACGAAGAGAGCTCATCGGCAAGGTTGAAGAGTTAAAAGGAAAACGAAATGAAGTTTCTCAGCAGGTCGCTGTGCTGAAGCGTGAGAAAAAAGACGCGGATCACATTATTAAAGAAATGCGTGAAGTCGGCGAGGAAATTAAAAAGCTTGATGAAGAATTGCGAACAGTGGAAGCTGAGCTTGATACAATCCTTCTCTCAATCCCGAATATTCCGCATGAGTCTGTACCTGTCGGTGAAACAGAAGACGACAACGTAGAAGTGCGTAAATGGGGTGAAAAGCCTTCATTTGCTTATGAACCGAAGCCGCACTGGGATATTGCGGATGAGCTGGGTATTCTGGATTTTGAACGTGCTGCCAAAGTAACAGGAAGCCGTTTCGTGTTCTATAAAGGCTTAGGTGCTCGTCTGGAGCGTGCGCTTTATAACTTTATGCTTGATCTGCATGTGGATGAGTATAACTACACTGAAGTGATCCCGCCATATATGGTAAACCGCGCAAGCATGACGGGAACAGGACAGCTTCCTAAATTTGAAGAGGATGCATTTAAAATCAGAGAAGAAGATTATTTCTTAATTCCAACGGCGGAAGTGCCGATTACAAACATGCATCGCGATGAAATCCTTTCAGGTGACAGCCTGCCGATCAACTATGCGGCATTCAGTGCTTGCTTCCGTTCTGAAGCTGGTTCAGCAGGACGTGACACACGCGGATTAATTCGTCAGCACCAATTTAATAAAGTTGAGCTTGTAAAGTTTGTGAAGCCTGAAGATTCTTATGAAGAATTAGAGAAGCTTACAAACCAAGCAGAACGGGTTCTTCAGCTGCTTGAGCTTCCATACCGTGTCATGAGCATGTGTACGGGTGACTTAGGCTTTACGGCTGCGAAAAAATACGATATCGAAGTTTGGATCCCAAGCCAAGACACATATCGAGAAATCTCTTCTTGCAGCAACTTCGAAGCGTTCCAGGCGAGACGTGCGAATATTCGTTTCAGACGTGAAGCGAAAGGCAAGCCTGAGCATGTACACACACTGAACGGTTCAGGACTGGCGGTTGGAAGAACAGTTGCCGCTATCTTAGAAAATTATCAGCAGGAAGACGGAAGCGTTGTGATTCCGAAAGTGCTTCGTCCTTATATGGGGAATAGAGAAGTAATGAAACCGTAAATTATGGAAAGGCGTGCCTGACAAGGTGCGCCTTTTTGCTTATGTAAACACGGCATTTTCATAAAAACAAAAAAAGTTTTTAAAAATGCTTGACCACACGAGAACATACGTGATATAGTAAGTCTTGTCGATACGGAGGAATACCCAAGTCCGGCTGAAGGGATCGGTCTTGAAAACCGACAGGGGTGTCAAAGCCCGCGGGGGTTCGAATCCCTCTTCCTCCGCCATATTGATTTTAATTCTAATGAAACACAAGCATATATTGGAGATTGTTTTGTCCGTTGCATTCGGTGCGGCGGATTTTTTATTTTAAAGAAAAAGTGAATCTCGACTGAGATTCACTTTTTTTGATTATCATGAATAACTGAAGCAATTTGATCTACAATATTTTCAATCGAGTTTTCGTCGTTCAGAAGATCATAATCTTCAATGCGAAGTTTTAAAACAGGGCAGGCATTAAAACCGCTTATCCAGTTCTCGTAGCGTGTATGCATTTCTTCCCAATAAGACCGGCTTGTCTGAAGCTCCATCTCACGGCCGCGTTGTTCAATCCGGTTTAAAATGTTCTCCAGATCTCCTTCTAAATAGATCAACACATCTGGGTGTGGGAAATACGGTGTCATTACCATTGCTTCGAAAAGGCTTGTGTAAGTCTTATAATCAACCTTTGACATTGTCCCTTTATCAGCATGCATTTTTGCGAAAATTCCTGTATCTTCATAAATCGAACGATCCTGTACAAAACCTCCGCCGGCTTCAAAAATTGTTTTCTGTTCTTTGAAGCGTTCAGCTAAGAAGTAAATTTGAAGGTGAAAGCTCCAACGTTCAAAATCATGATAGAACTTTTCCAAGTATGGATTATGATCGACTTCCTCCAAAGATGTTTTAAATCCAAGCCGTTTAGCTAAAGTTTTCGTTAAAGTCGATTTTCCGACACCTACTGTTCCTGCTACTGTAATAATTGAATTCTTAGGGATATGATGTTCCTTCATACGATAAGCTCCTTTACATGGGCGGCAATGCGTTCAAAGTCGCTCTTATTCAAAACGAAATCCTTTGAATCACCATCTACGGTTAACACTGTAAGTTCAGGGTCTGCTTCCTGCAGCTGCTTGATGGCGACTTCATAATCTGAAATCAGCTGCTCCAAATAGCTAGATTCAATTTTTTTCTCAAAGGGGCGCCCGCGTTTTTCAATGCGGTGTAGCAATGTAGGCAGACTGGCCTTTATGTAAATGATGAAATTCGGCTTTGGCAGATCATCCGTTAGCAGGTGATATATCTTTTTGTATTTTTCCAGCTGATGTGGAGACAAGGTGCGTTCCGCAAAAATCACATTTTTATAAATATGATAATCAGCTATTACAGGCTGTCCCTTTTTTAAAAAGTGATCACTGGTGTCTTCAAGCTGTTTGTATCTGTGACAAAGAAAAAACATCTCGAGCTGGAAGCTCCATTCCTCTATATTGTCATAAAACTTATCAAGGTACGGGTTATCCTCTACAATCTCATTGATCATAGGGAATCCGAATTCTTGTGAGAGCATCGTTGCGAGAGTTGTTTTTCCTGCCCCGATAGGACCTTCTATTGCAATAAAAGGGGCTGTATTCATCGGAATCCTCCTTATATCTGAAAAACGTGCGTCAGTTACCGACCTTCATATTGTATCACAACCCTTGGGTGCCCCCATGAAAAAAAGACGTTTCCAAATTATCGAAACGTCTTTTTGACAACATTAAATTGATCAGACAGCAGCAGCCAGTTTTGTGGAAAGGAAAGACCCAGCTTCCAATAGCTGATGCCTCTTAAATTCAGCTCTTTAATCAGATTGAATTTTGCTTGAATCGAGCGGGCATCCTCGAACCATACCTCGTGCCTTCTGTTTTCTGCATCAGTATAGCGGAAGAAAGGAGCTTGAGCGGTTTGGTCATACTGAATGGAAGCATTGTTCTGATCAGCTATGACAATGGCTTGCTGAGGGCTTACTGCTCTTGCCGGAGTTCCCCCCGCTGTATATGGCAGCGTCCAGTCATACCCATATAAATTCTGGCCCATGACGATTTTATTCGCAGGCATTTCAGTCAAAGCATATTCTATGA
This sequence comes from Bacillus sp. FSL R7-0685, assembly GCF_038002425.1. Lineage (NCBI taxonomy): Bacteria > Bacillati > Bacillota > Bacilli > Caryophanales > Bacillaceae > Bacillus > Bacillus sp. FSL R7-0685. Next base: position 23,925 of record NZ_JBBOCN010000001.1, read on the forward strand.
CATCACGGACAGGGCCAATTGGAGAAACCGCTTGAGCCGGCCCGCCGCTATAGCCCCATTCATATGTCATGAGAACAACAAAGTCGACAATTTCGCCATGTGCCCTGTAATCATGAGCTTCATACCATCTGCCCTGCTGTGTTGCACTTGTTTTAGGAGCAAGAGCCGTAGAAATTTCTAAGCCCTCTCGATGGAAAAGATCCCTTGCTTCGCGGAGGAATTGATTATAGGCCTCTCTATCCTGGGGCCGCAAATATTCAAAGTCGAAATGAATGTCACGGAAGCCATATCTTCTGGCATTCTCGACTATTTCATTTAGAAGCCGTCTTTTTACAGTTTCGTCGTTCAAAAGGATCCGGCCAAGTTCATCGCTAAATGCCTGGTTTTCTAGGTTCGTTATAATCATCATCAATGTTGTATTTTGACTTTCTGTAATGCTCCTTAAATTCGTTAAAGGCGGTGCGACTAAGGTTCCGTTCCGCTGTGCCTGGAAGCTGAATGCGCCAAGGTACGTTAAGTAGGGCGACGCTTCTCTGGCCGCCTGCTGGAGATTTTCGCTGACTTGATTTCCTCGGGGCTCCAAATAAGCATTTGATTCGATGTCTCGTTTAGGAGCTGGTGGGATGTATAAACGGAAACCAATCTGAAGCACGGTATTTAACTGGATGCGGTTAACCCTTGCGAGCTCGGCTGCCGTTGTATTGAACTGCCGGGCGATAGATGTCAGGGTATCACCTCGCTTCACATCATAGAACTGGCCGGCTATTGGAATGACAATGGTTTGTCCGACAACAAGGCTGTCGGGATTCGGTATTTCATTCGTTTCAGTGATGTCATTTGCGGTTGTTCTGTATTGTGAAGCGATAGCAGAAAGAGTGTCGCCTTGTTTTACCACATAAATTTGAATGAAAAACGCCTCCTTTCATATCGCTATCAATGTATGAAAGAAAAGCGCTGATCATGTTTATTTTTCTGTAATTTGTTCTTCCGTCGTAATTTCTGCGAAAAGAACATTCTCCATCATAGTTAAGGCGAATTCGTTATCTTCGTCACTGTTTGACGCGATACAGTCCTTAGGAATCGTGATGCTGTATTCCCTCATATAAGCGTCATTAGCGGTAAACAGCACACATATATTGCCGGCTATACCTGTTAAGATAATATGTCTCACCTGCAACTCAGTAAGAAGGGTGTGAAGTGCAGTTTCGTAGAAAGCGGAATGTTTTGGTTTGATTAAAAAATAATCAGCATCTTCCGGAGCTATCTTTGTGATGATATCCTTGCTTCTTTCATTTGTGCATTCTTGCTGAATGTTTTTAATGTCAGCTTGCCAAAGTCCATAATGATCATTGATGTAAATAATCGGCCATTCATTTTGTCTCGCGTGCTCCTTTAATGATAAAATATGAGGAACGATTTTTTCTGTTTTTTTAGCGAGGGTTTCTCCCATATCGAATTCAAAATTATTGATCATGTCTACAATGAGAAGGGCTGTATCTGCTTTGGACAATCGACAGTCTCCTTTCCGTTTCAGTTATAGTTAATATGTAGCCTTTTTAGGCAATGAAAAAACTTTGAAAAGAGAGCTTATCCTTATGACACAAGATGAACTTTATATGAAAGAAGCAATTAAAGAAGCGAAAAAGGCTGAAGAGAAAGGTGAAGTGCCAATAGGTGCGGTGCTTGTCGTTAATGATGAAATTATAGCGCGTGCACATAATTTAAGAGAGACTGAACAGCGATCTATTGCCCATGCAGAAATGCTTGTAATGGATGAAGCGTGTAAGGCACTGGGAACATGGCGGCTGGAAGGTGCGACTCTTTATGTGACGCTTGAGCCTTGTCCAATGTGTGCTGGTGCAGTCGTACTTTCTCGAGTGGAAAAAGTGGTTTTTGGCGCATTTGATCCGAAAGGCGGCTGTTCAGGCACGCTAATGAACCTTCTCCAGGAGGAACGCTTTAATCATCAGGCTGAAGTGGTGAGCGGTGTACTTGAGGAAGAATGCGGCGGAATGCTCAGTGCGTTTTTCAGAGAACTAAGAAAAAAGAAGAAAGCTGCCAGGAAAAACTTGTCTGAATAGTACGGTTGCAATTTTTAGGGGAAACAGATATACTTAAGTGTGCATCGTAATAGATGCAACATAAAATTTGATATTTATTTTGCCGTGCTAAGCGGGGAGGTAGCGGTGCCCTGTACCTGCAATCCGCTCTAGCAGGGCCGAATCCCTTCTCGAGGTTCGTTTACTTTAAGGCCTGCCTTAAGTAAGTGGTGTTGACGTTTGGGTCCTGCGCAATGGGAATTCATGAACCATGTCAGGTCCGGAAGGAAGCAGCATTAAGTGAAACCTCTCATGTGCCGCAGGGTTGCCTGGGCCGAGCTAACTGCTTAAGTAACGCTTAGGGTAGCGAATCGACAGAAGGTGCACGGTAAATCAATCATCAAATTTTCAGACTCACCTAATATTAGGTGAGTTTTTTGTTATGTAAAAAGAGCTTTTGGAATCGAAACAAGGTTCATGTATAATGGGAATGATGAATAACGGAGGAGGGCAAACCCGTGAGTTACCAAGCTTTATATCGAGTATTCAGGCCTCAGCGCTTTGAAGATGTGGTCGGACAAGAACACATTACAAAAACGCTGCAAAATGCCCTTTTGCAAAAAAAGTTTTCTCACGCTTATCTGTTTTCCGGGCCTAGAGGAACCGGAAAAACCAGTGCAGCCAAAATATTTGCTAAGGCTGTCAACTGTGAACATGCTCCTGTTGATGAGCCATGCAACGAATGTGCGGCCTGTAAAGGGATAACAAACGGGTCAATATCCGATGTCATAGAAATTGACGCCGCTTCTAATAACGGTGTTGATGAGATTCGTGACATTCGCGATAAAGTGAAGTTTGCCCCATCGGCCGTCACATATAAGGTATATATCATAGATGAGGTGCATATGCTTTCTATCGGCGCTTTTAATGCATTACTAAAAACATTAGAAGAGCCGCCTGAGCATTGTATTTTCATATTAGCAACAACTGAACCACACAAAATTCCTTTAACCATTATCTCTAGATGTCAGCGTTTTGACTTTAAACGAATTACCTCCCAGGCGATTGTAGGCCGCATGAATAAAATTGTTGATGCTGAACAGCTGCAAGTGGAGGAAGGATCGCTGGATATCATCGCGAGTGCTGCAGACGGAGGGATGAGGGATGCCCTAAGCCTTCTTGATCAGGCCATATCATTCAGCGGCGATATCCTGAAAGTCGAAGATGCGCTTTTAATTACGGGTGCTGTTTCTCAATTATATATCGGGAAGCTTGCACAATCCCTGCATGATAAAAACGTTTCTGACGCACTGGAAACATTAAATGAATTGCTTCAGCAAGGAAAAGATCCAGCTAAGCTGATAGAAGATATGATTTTCTATTTCAGGGACATGCTGCTGTACAAAACAGCCCCTGGCTTAGAGGGAGTTCTTGAGAAAGTAAAAGTCGATGAAACGTTCCGGGAACTAAGTGAACAAATTCCGGCTCAGGCCCTATATGAAATGATTGATATTCTGAACAAGAGCCATCAGGAAATGAAATGGACAAATCATCCGCGTATCTTTTTCGAAGTGGCCGTTGTGAAGATTTGCCAAACCTCACATCAATCTGCTGCTGATCTCCCGGAAGTGGATATGCTGATGAAAAAAATCCAGCAGCTCGAACAGGAAGTAGAGCGGCTCAAGACAACGGGCATAAAAGCAGCTGCGGAAAGCCCGAAAAAAGAAGCGCCGCGTGTGCCAAAGGGCGGGAAATCCAATTACAAAGCGCCAGTAGGCAGAATTCATGAGATTTTGAAGGAAGCCACAAGACCGGATCTTGATCTGCTCAGAAACAGTTGGGGCAAGCTTCTTGCTCATCTCAAACAGCAAAACAAAGTATCACATGCCGCTTTGCTGAATGACAGTGAACCTGTGGCTGCCGGATCGGCGGCATTTGTTCTGAAATTCAAATATGAAATTCATTGTAAAATGGTCGCTGAGGATAACAACGGAGTCCGGACTAATCTTGAGCAGATTTTAGAATCGATGCTCGGAAAAAGAATGGATTTGATTGGCGTTCCAGAAGCACAATGGGGTAAAATAAGAGAAGAATTTTTAGAAGATCATCAGCAGGAAAATGAAGGATCAAATGAACCGGCTGAAGAAGACCCGCTTATTGCCGAAGCGAAAAAGCTTGTTGGAGCGGATTTAATTGAAATAAAAGACTAACAAAATGAAAGAGAGTGAATGCTATGCGTGGCGGAATGGGTAATATGCAAAAAATGATGAAACAAATGCAAAAAATGCAAAAGGACATGGCGAAGGCTCAAGAAGAGCTTGCAGAAAAGGTTGTTGAAGGAACTGCAGGCGGCGGTATGGTAACAGTAAAAGCAAACGGCCAAAAAGAAATCCTGGATGTTATCATCAAAGAAGAAGTCGTTGATCCTGAAGATATTGATATGCTTCAAGATTTAGTGCTTGCTGCAACGAATGAAGCTTTGAAAAAAGTTGACGAAATCACAAACGAAACAATGGGTCAATTTACAAAGGGAATGAACATGCCAGGTTTATTCTAGGGGGATAAAAGAACATGCAATATCCTGAACCAATATCAAAGCTGATTGACAGCTTTATGAAATTGCCAGGGATCGGACCGAAAACAGCGGTTCGTCTGGCTTTTTTTGTTCTAGGTATGAAAGAAGATGTAGTATTAGATTTTGCGAAAGCATTAGTAAATGCGAAACGCAATCTGACATATTGTTCAGTTTGCGGGCATATTACAGATCAGGACCCTTGCTATATATGTGAAGATACGCGCAGGGATAAGTCTGTTATCTGTGTTGTGCAAGACCCTAAGGATGTTATCGCTATGGAGAAAATGAAGGAATACAACGGACAGTATCACGTTCTTCACGGCGCTATTTCTCCAATGGACGGCATTGGACCGGAGGATATTAAAATACCAGAATTGTTAAAACGATTACAGGATGATCAAGTGACAGAAGTGATCCTCGCGACAAACCCTAATATAGAAGGGGAAGCAACGGCGATGTATATATCAAGGCTCCTCAAGCCGTCTGGTATTAAGCTCTCCCGTATTGCCCACGGACTGCCCGTCGGCGGTGACTTGGAATATGCTGACGAGGTCACTCTTTCTAAAGCACTTGAAGGAAGACGTGAATTGTAAGGAGGAAAAAGCGATCCATGGGTTTTCTTCGCAAGAAAACATTAAGAAGAGAGTTTGATGAAAAACTAACCGAGCAGCTTTTTAAGCAAAAGGAAGAGTGGAACAGGCAAAAAAAGCTGGTCGAAAAAAGCTTAGAACCGTCTGCTGAAGTGTTATACGAACTGAAAGTAGCTGAAGCGAAGTATTTTTTTTACTTAAGGGAAGCGAAGCAGCGAAATTTAAAAATCAGCCGGTGGAAGTAAGTGGTCTAAACTCCTGGATCTTCTCATAAGCTTGTACTAGAACAAGCGAAGGAGATGAGAAGATTCATGGAGCCTATTTTTATTATTGGGATTATTTTAGGACTGGTTATTCTTCTTTTTTTATCAGGTTCAGCTGCGAAGCCTTTAAAGTGGATTGGCATCACAGCTGTTAAATTTGTGGCAGGTGCTTTGCTGCTGGTTTGTGTAAATATGTTTGGCGGCAGTCTTGGCATTCATGTGCCGATTAATCTGGTTACAACAGCTATCAGCGGAATTTTAGGGATACCCGGAATAGCTGCGTTAGTCGTTATTAAGCAATTTATCATTTAATTGATATTATGTATTGACTTAGACAACCGAAGGTGTTATTCTAGTATACGTCGCTGATGACGAACAGCTTTTTCGAAAAGAAAATGTTAAAAAGTTGTTGACAGTAGCGACGGTAAATGTTATGATAATAAAGTTGCTTAAACGAGCGGTAAACAAAGTTCTTTGAAAACTAAACAAGACAAAACGTACCTGTTAATTCAGTTTTTAAAAATCGCACAGCGATGTGCGTAGTCAGTCAAACTACTTTATCGGAGAGTTTGATCCTGGCTCAGGACGAACGCTGGCGGCGTGCCTAATACATGCAAGTCGAGCGGACAGATGGGAGCTTGCTCCCTGATGTTAGCGGCGGACGGGTGAGTAACACGTGGGTAACCTGCCTGTAAGACTGGGATAACTCCGGGAAACCGGGGCTAATACCGGATGGTTGTTTGAACCGCATGGTTCAAACATAAAAGGTGGCTTCGGCTACCACTTACAGATGGACCCGCGGCGCATTAGCTAGTTGGTGAGGTAATGGCTCACCAAGGCAACGATGCGTAGCCGACCTGAGAGGGTGATCGGCCACACTGGGACTGAGACACGGCCCAGACTCCTACGGGAGGCAGCAGTAGGGAATCTTCCGCAATGGACGAAAGTCTGACGGAGCAACGCCGCGTGAGTGATGAAGGTTTTCGGATCGTAAAGCTCTGTTGTTAGGGAAGAACAAGTACCGTTCGAATAGGGCGGTACCTTGACGGTACCTAACCAGAAAGCCACGGCTAACTACGTGCCAGCAGCCGCGGTAATACGTAGGTGGCAAGCGTTGTCCGGAATTATTGGGCGTAAAGGGCTCGCAGGCGGTTTCTTAAGTCTGATGTGAAAGCCCCCGGCTCAACCGGGGAGGGTCATTGGAAACTGGGGAACTTGAGTGCAGAAGAGGAGAGTGGAATTCCACGTGTAGCGGTGAAATGCGTAGAGATGTGGAGGAACACCAGTGGCGAAGGCGACTCTCTGGTCTGTAACTGACGCTGAGGAGCGAAAGCGTGGGGAGCGAACAGGATTAGATACCCTGGTAGTCCACGCCGTAAACGATGAGTGCTAAGTGTTAGGGGGTTTCCGCCCCTTAGTGCTGCAGCTAACGCATTAAGCACTCCGCCTGGGGAGTACGGTCGCAAGACTGAAACTCAAAGGAATTGACGGGGGCCCGCACAAGCGGTGGAGCATGTGGTTTAATTCGAAGCAACGCGAAGAACCTTACCAGGTCTTGACATCCTCTGACAATCCTAGAGATAGGACGTCCCCTTCGGGGGCAGAGTGACAGGTGGTGCATGGTTGTCGTCAGCTCGTGTCGTGAGATGTTGGGTTAAGTCCCGCAACGAGCGCAACCCTTGATCTTAGTTGCCAGCATTCAGTTGGGCACTCTAAGGTGACTGCCGGTGACAAACCGGAGGAAGGTGGGGATGACGTCAAATCATCATGCCCCTTATGACCTGGGCTACACACGTGCTACAATGGACAGAACAAAGGGCAGCGAAACCGCGAGGTTAAGCCAATCCCACAAATCTGTTCTCAGTTCGGATCGCAGTCTGCAACTCGACTGCGTGAAGCTGGAATCGCTAGTAATCGCGGATCAGCATGCCGCGGTGAATACGTTCCCGGGCCTTGTACACACCGCCCGTCACACCACGAGAGTTTGTAACACCCGAAGTCGGTGAGGTAACCTTTTAGGAGCCAGCCGCCGAAGGTGGGACAGATGATTGGGGTGAAGTCGTAACAAGGTAGCCGTATCGGAAGGTGCGGCTGGATCACCTCCTTTCTAAGGATATTATACGGAATATAAGACCTTGGGTCTTATAAACAGAACGTTCCCTGTCTTGTTTAGTTTTGAAGGAACTTTGTTCCTTGAATAAGTTAAGATGGGCCTGTAGCTCAGCTGGTTAGAGCGCACGCCTGATAAGCGTGAGGTCGGTGGTTCGAGTCCACTCAGGCCCACCATCTTATATAACGGGGCCTTAGCTCAGCTGGGAGAGCGCCTGCTTTGCACGCAGGAGGTCAGCGGTTCGATCCCGCTAGGCTCCACCAACGTGTTCTTTGAAAACTAGATAACAGTAGACATCACATTCAATTAGTAATACAAGATATCACATAGTGATTCTTTTTAACGGTTAAGTTAGAAAGGGCGCACGGTGGATGCCTTGGCACTAGGAGCCGATGAAGGACGGGACGAACACCGATATGCTTCGGGGAGCTGTAAGCAAGCTTTGATCCGGAGATTTCCGAATGGGGAAACCCACCACTCGTAATGGAGTGGTATCCATATCTGAATTCATAGGATATGAGAAGGCAGACCCGGGGAACTGAAACATCTAAGTACCCGGAGGAAGAGAAAGCAAATGCGATTCCCTGAGTAGCGGCGAGCGAAACGGGATTAGCCCAAACCAAGAGGCTTGCCTCTTGGGGTTGTAGGACACTCTATACGGAGTTACAAAAGAACGAGGTAGATGAAGAGGTCTGGAAAGGCCCGCCATAGGAGGTAACAGCCCTGTAGTCAAAACTTCGTTCTCTCCTGAGTGGATCCTGAGTACGGCGGAACACGTGAAATTCCGTCGGAATCCGGGAGGACCATCTCCCAAGGCTAAATACTCCCTAGTGACCGATAGTGAACCAGTACCGTGAGGGAAAGGTGAAAAGCACCCCGGAAGGGGAGTGAAAGAGATCCTGAAACCGTGTGCCTACAAGTAGTCAGAGCCCGTTAACGGGTGATGGCGTGCCTTTTGTAGAATGAACCGGCGAGTTACGATCCCGTGCAAGGTTAAGCAGAAGATGCGGAGCCGCAGCGAAAGCGAGTCTGAATAGGGCGCATGAGTACGTGGTCGTAGACCCGAAACCAGGTGATCTACCCATGTCCAGGGTGAAGTTCAGGTAACACTGAATGGAGGCCCGAACCCACGCACGTTGAAAAGTGCGGGGATGAGGTGTGGGTAGGGGTGAAATGCCAATCGAACCTGGAGATAGCTGGTTCTCTCCGAAATAGCTTTAGGGCTAGCCTCAAGGTAAGAGTCTTGGAGGTAGAGCACTGATTGGACTAGGGGCCCCTACCGGGTTACCGAATTCAGTCAAACTCCGAATGCCAATGACTTATCCTTGGGAGTCAGACTGCGAGTGATAAGATCCGTAGTCGAAAGGGAAACAGCCCAGACCGCCAGCTAAGGTCCCAAAGTATACGTTAAGTGGAAAAGGATGTGGAGTTGCTTAGACAACCAGGATGTTGGCTTAGAAGCAGCCACCATTTAAAGAGTGCGTAATAGCTCACTGGTCGAGTGACTCTGCGCCGAAAATGTACCGGGGCTAAACGTATCACCGAAGCTGCGGACTGTTCTTCGAACAGTGGTAGGAGAGCGTTCTAAGGGCTGTGAAGCCAGACCGGAAGGACTGGTGGAGCGCTTAGAAGTGAGAATGCCGGTATGAGTAGCGAAAGAGGGGTGAGAATCCCCTCCACCGAATGCCTAAGGTTTCCTGAGGAAGGCTCGTCCGCTCAGGGTTAGTCGGGACCTAAGCCGAGGCCGAAAGGCGTAGGCGATGGACAACAGGTTGATATTCCTGTACCACCTCCTCACCATTTGAGCAATGGGGGGACGCAGGAGGATAGGGTAAGCGCGGTATTGGATATCCGCGTCCAAGCAGTTAGGCTGGGAAATAGGCAAATCCGTTTCCCATAAGGCTGAGCTGTGATGGCGAGCGAAATATAGTAGCGAAGTTCCTGATTCCACACTGCCAAGAAAAGCCTCTAGCGAGGTGAGAGGTGCCCGTACCGCAAACCGACACAGGTAGGCGAGGAGAGAATCCTAAGGTGATCGAGAGAACTCTCGTTAAGGAACTCGGCAAAATGACCCCGTAACTTCGGGAGAAGGGGTGCTCTGTTAGGGTGCAAGCCCGAGAGAGCCGCAGTGAATAGGCCCAGGCGACTGTTTAGCAAAAACACAGGTCTCTGCGAAGCCGTAAGGCGAAGTATAGGGGCTGACGCCTGCCCGGTGCTGGAAGGTTAAGAGGAGCGCTTAGCGTAAGCGAAGGTGCGAATTGAAGCCCCAGTAAACGGCGGCCGTAACTATAACGGTCCTAAGGTAGCGAAATTCCTTGTCGGGTAAGTTCCGACCCGCACGAAAGGCGCAACGATCTGGGCACTGTCTCAACGAGAGACTCGGTGAAATTATAGTACCTGTGAAGATGCAGGTTACCCGCGACAGGACGGAAAGACCCCGTGGAGCTTTACTGCAGCCTGATATTGAATGTTGGTACAGCTTGTACAGGATAGGTAGGAGCCTTGGAAACCGGAGCGCCAGCTTCGGTGGAGGCATCGGTGGGATACTACCCTGGCTGTATTGACCTTCTAACCCGCCGCCCTTATCGGGCGGGGAGACAGTGTCAGGTGGGCAGTTTGACTGGGGCGGTCGCCTCCTAAAAGGTAACGGAGGCGCCCAAAGGTTCCCTCAGAATGGTTGGAAATCATTCGCAGAGTGTAAAGGCACAAGGGAGCTTGACTGCGAGACCTACAAGTCGAGCAGGGACGAAAGTCGGGCTTAGTGATCCGGTGGTTCCGCATGGAAGGGCCATCGCTCAACGGATAAAAGCTACCCCGGGGATAACAGGCTTATCTCCCCCAAGAGTCCACATCGACGGGGAGGTTTGGCACCTCGATGTCGGCTCATCGCATCCTGGGGCTGTAGTCGGTCCCAAGGGTTGGGCTGTTCGCCCATTAAAGCGGTACGCGAGCTGGGTTCAGAACGTCGTGAGACAGTTCGGTCCCTATCCGTCGCGGGCGCAGGAAATTTGAGAGGAGCTGTCCTTAGTACGAGAGGACCGGGATGGACGCACCGCTGGTGTACCAGTTGTTCTGCCAAGGGCATCGCTGGGTAGCTATGTGCGGACGGGATAAGTGCTGAAAGCATCTAAGCATGAAGCCCCCCTCAAGATGAGATTTCCCATTCCGCAAGGAAGTAAGATCCCTGAAAGATGATCAGGTTGATAGGTCTGAGGTGGAAGTGTGGCGACACATGGAGCTGACAGATACTAATCGATCGAGGACTTAACCACATTTTGAATGATGTCACACCTGTTATCTAGTTTTGAGAGAACACTCTCAATTTGTTTGGTGGCGATAGCGAAGAGGTCACACCCGTTCCCATACCGAACACGGAAGTTAAGCTCTTCAGCGCCGATGGTAGTCGGGGGTTTCCCCCTGTGAGAGTAGGACGCCGCCAAGCAAGCTTAAACCCAGCTCATTGAGCTGGGTTTTTTGTTTACTCAAGATCGAGAAAATCAAACAAATACAAACACCGAGGGCTTATATAGCCCATATACTGATTTAAAGTTTCAAAAAGGTCTAAATAGTGTATACAATATCCGTTTTAAGGGGAGGCTAACTGTACGGAGGTGGAGAAGATGGACGAAACAGGTAAACTTAATCATACATGTGTGATTTGTGATCAAGAGAAGAATAGAGGCATTCATCTTTATACGAAATTCATATGCTTAGATTGTGAGAGAAAAGTAATTTCTACATCAACTTCTGATCCTGACTATGCGTTTTACGTAAAAAAACTAAAGAGCATTCATACACCGCCATTATACTCATAGACCTGAAAAGGTCTTTTTTTGTACTCTTAATAATAAAAAGAAGATGAAACTTGTTTAAGGATTGAACGTAGTAGATAATAATATTAAAACTGAGTATAGACACAGGAGTCGATTATCTCATGCAGAGATTTTTTCACTTTTTGATGTGGAGTTTAACTAGCAGTGCGACTTTTGTTTTCATTGGAATATTGAGCTTTTTTGGTTTAAACCAGTCGCTTTTTTTATCTATTGTTTATGGGCTTGCTTCTGGAGCAGCCGTATATATAGCTGGCATCTGGAATGCAAGACGGTTATTTCTTAAAAAGCATGAATTGACAGGAAGAGAGTATGCTTACATTAAGAAAAACTTAGAGGAAGCAAGGCAGAAAATGATCCGTCTTAGGAAAGCCTTGTTTCAGGCTAAAAGCATTCAAATGTTTAAGCAAAATGCAGAAATGCTAAGGATTGTGAGAAGGATTTATCTCCTCACCAAAAAAGAGCCAAAGCGATTTTATCAGGCAGAACGATTTTTTTATCAAACTCTCGATTCGGTTGTTGAATTGACAGAGAAGTATGCTTTTCTATCATCTCACCCAAAAAAAAGCAAAGAACTGTCGATGTCGTTAAGTGAGACACGCATCACTCTTACTGAATTGACCAAGCGTTTAGAGGAAGATTTAACTCAAGTAATGGGTGATGAAATTGACGAGTTGCAGTTTGAATTAGACGCAGCAAAACATTCATTAAAGAAATAAGGGAAGAGGGTAAGAGCGATGAACCGAGACCAAAGCGACCTTCATATAGATGAATTATTGGCAGATCCTTTTGGTGGTAACATAGAGATACCAGGTTCGGAGGCTGTAAAAGCAGAGAAAGAGCAAGTACGGCTTGTTGATGTTCTTCCTGAGGAAAACAAGGAAAAAGCAATTCAGCTTGCTGGACAGATTGATCATAAAAATATGCAAAGTATTGTCTTATACGGTTCACAAGCTCAATCTAAACTGCTGAACTTTTCTCATGATATGATTAATCATGTTCAAAAGAAGGATGTCGGGGAGATTGGCGAAATACTTGGAGAGCTGATGAAAAAGCTGGAGCAAGTAAATCCTGATGATCTCCAATCTAAGAAAAAGGGTTTTTTGGCACGCATGTTTGGAAGAGTATCAAGTTCTCTTCAAGAGGTGCTGTCTAAATACCAAAAGACCAGTGTGCAGATAGACAAAATCAGCTTGAAGCTGGAGCACTCTAAAAATGCTTTAATCAGTGACAACAAGCTGTTAGAGCAGTTATATGAAAAAAATAAAGAATATTTTGCCGCGCTGAATGTTTATATTGCTGCAGGAGAACTGAAGCTGGAGGAATTAAAAACAAAAACGATTCCTGAACTGAAGCAACAGGCTGAATCGAGTGATCATAACCAAATGGCCGTTCAAGAGGTGAATGATTTAATTCAATTTGCTGACCGGTTAGATAAAAGGGTGCATGATTTGCTGCTGAGCAGGCAAATTACAATCCAAAGTGCACCGCAAATCAGGCTGATTCAAAATACAAACCAAGCGTTAGCTGAAAAGATTCAGTCATCCATTGTGACAGCGATTCCGTTATGGAAAAATCAAGTTGCCATTGCACTGACGCTTTTAAGGCAGCGCAATGCAGTGGATGCACAGCAGAAAGTATCTGATACAACCAATGAGCTTTTGCTGAAAAATGTGGAGCTTTTAAAAACCAATACAATTGAAACTGTACGAGCAAATGAACGAGGCCTTGTTGATATAGATACCTTAAAAAAGGTGCAGGAAAGCTTAATAAGCACGCTTGAAGAAACACTGACTATACAAGAAGAAGGACGAATCAAACGCCGTCAGGCAGAAGAAGAGCTGATGATGATGGAAGGCGACCTAAAGCAAAAGCTGCTTACAATAAAGGAAAGATAGTTACCAGTAAGTCTGGCTTTAAGTTCTGTCAGAGGCACGATATAATAAGGTGTAAGAAGACACATTCAAAGGATTGTTTTCATGAACACACCTTTATATAAAGCATTAATTCAACATGCGAGAAGAAATTCTCATTCATTTCATGTTCCGGGACATCACAATGGAGATGTCTTTTTTGATGACGCTAAGTCAATATTCGATCCGCTTCTCACCATTGATGTAACTGAACTGGCAGGACTGGATGATCTCCATCATCCTTCTGGGGTGATTAAGGAAGCTCAGGAGCTTGCCAGTCAATTATATGGATCGGCGGAAAGTTTTTTTCTGGTAAATGGTACGACTGTCGGAAACTTAGCGATGATTTTATCTGTTTGTGAACCTGGTGATACAATTCTGGTTCAAAGAAACTGTCATAAATCTGTATTTCATGCTGTTGATTTGTCCGGTGCTGAGCCGGTTTATCTTGCACCTGACGTTGATTCAGCGATGCATGTGCCTACGCATGTTCCGCTTGGAACAATTAAAGAGGCCCTGGAAGCATATCCAGATGCGAAAGGCTTGGTACTTACCAATCCGACATATTACGGACATAGTGCTGATTTGACTGAGATCATTACTGAAGCCCATCATTACGGGATTCCTGTTTTGGTCGATGAAGCGCATGGCGCACATTTTATTTTAGGTGAGCCTTTTCCGGTCTCAGCTTTAAAAATGGGGGCAGATATTGTTGTTCAGTCGGCCCACAAAACGTTGCCTGCCATGACGATGGGTTCTTATTTGCATCTTAACAGCAGCTGCAGGATTAACAGGGATCGGGTGGCAGAGTATTTAAACCGATTACAAAGCAGCAGCCCGTCTTATCCGATAATGGCTTCGTTAGATATTGCCCGCGCTTATGTACAGCATATTATAGAAGAACAAAAGCTTTCTGACATTCTGCAGCGGATACAAACACTTAAACAAACGTTTGATTCACTTACAAATGCAGAAGCTGTTAACCCTGCTAATCCACTGATCATCACGGACCCGCTGAAGCTCACAATTCGTTCAAAACGCGGGCATTCTGGCTATACGCTGCAAAGCATATTAGAGCGTGCCAACATATTCACTGAGCTTGCTGATGAAAATCAAGTACTGCTCGTTCTCCCATTGGGAGGAAAACGGAGAATAAATGCTGAAACCATTAGAAGCATCGATGAAGAGATTGAGAAAACGCCTCCGGATCAGGCGTTTGTTTCTGCAGAATGGAGTGTGCAGCCTGTTACTGTCTTGCCTTATCCAAAAAAGGTCTTACATTCGTTTAAGAAAGAATATGTGAGCTTTGAGGAAGCAGCTGGCCGGCTGAATGCAGAAGATATCATCCCTTATCCTCCGGGTATCCCGATGATTATGGCGGGAGAAAGAATAACAAAAGAAAGTGTGCAAAAACTCAGCCGCTTGATCAGCATGAAAACGCATGTTCAAGGGAATATGAAAATCAAAGAGAAACAACTACTTGTTTATATAGAAGAGGAGAAATCATGAGCGGTTTATTTATTACATTCGAAGGTCCTGAAGGTGCAGGAAAAACGACTGTTCTGCAGGAGATCAAAAACATACTGACAGCGGAAGGCCTTCAGGTTATGGCAACTCGAGAGCCAGGCGGAATAGATATTGCAGAACAAATTCGAGAGGTTATTCTGAATGAGAACAATACATTAATGGACCCAAAAACAGAAGCTCTCTTATATGCGGCTGCAAGACGCCAGCATTTAGTTGAAAAAGTAAAACCTGCTTTAGAACAGGGGTTTATCGTTCTTTGCGACAGATTCATAGACAGTTCTCTTGCGTATCAAGGATATGCAAGAGGACTTGGAATTGATGAGGTTCTGTCCATTAATGAATTTGCCATTGGAGATATGATGCCCCATGTAACGGTTTATTTTTCAATTGATCCGGAAGAAGGACTGAAGCGTATTTACGCAAACGGCTCACGGGAGAAAAACAGGCTCGATTTAGAAAAACTGGACTTTCATACAAAAGTACAAGAAGGTTATCAAGAGCTGATGAAGCGATTTCCGGAAAGATTTCATTCAGTTGATGCCGGGCAATCCAAAGACCTCGTCGTTCAGGATGTTCTAAAGGTGATCGATGAAGCGTTGAAAAAAATTCAATTGTGACCTGTTTCCCAATAGTTGATATAATAATGTAAACGAGATCACGTTGTTTCCAATCTAAAGGAGGCCTTCACAGATGAAATTGATAGTGGCAGTTGTACAAGATCAGGACAGCAACAGACTTTTGAAAACCTTAACGGATCACAACTTCAGAGTTACAAAGCTTGCGACGACAGGAGGATTTCTTAAATCAGGCAATACAACGTTTATGATCGGTGTCGAGGATATACGCGTCAATAAAGCGTTGAGTCTCATTAAAGAAAACGGGCAGAAACGTGATCAGATGATTGCCCCTGTATCTCCAATGGGCGGAAATGCTGATTCTTATGTCCCTTATCCAGTCGAAGTTGAAGTTGGCGGAGCGACAGTATTTGTCCTTCCAGTCGATGAATTTCATCAATTTTAAGGATCTGAAACTGTGAAAATTAATAAAGATATACGTACATTTATAGATAATAAGCAGATTCCCTCTGTGAAAACATCTGAGATCACAGCATCGTTTAAAACATCAATGGAAAACCAAAGCAGCAAAATGAAGCTTGATCAGCTTACCAGGCTGTTATCTGATATAGAAGCATTCGGAAAAAGGCTAACGAAATCTCGGAATTTTAAAGACTTAGCGAGATTTAAAGGACTTGTGAAACGTTTTGTCAAAGAAGCTGTGGACAGCGGCCTTTCACATGAAACATCGAAAAGCTTTGACCTTTATGGGAACAGCAGAACGCTGGGACTTGTGAAAGAAATAGATGACAAATTGATACAGCTTACGGAAGAGATGATGGATCAGGAAAAACCGGCAATTGATTTGCTGGAGCGTATTGGCGAAATAAAAGGTTTATTAATTAACCTTTACACATAGAGAGTGATACAATGGCAATATCCTGGAAGGAAATGAACGAGCTTCAGCCCAGAGTGATGAAGCTTTTATATAATAGTATTGAGAAGGACAGACTATCACACGCTTATTTGTTTGAGGGGAAAAAAGGAACAGGCAAGCTTGATGCCGCGCTGCTTCTTGCAAAAAGCTTCTTTTGTCTGGAGGATGGCGCGGAGCCTTGTGAGAGCTGCCGAAACTGTAAACGGATAGAGTCAGGGAACCATCCTGATCTCCATCTTGTTCAGCCTGATGGCTTATCAATCAAAAAGGCGCAAATTCAAGCGCTCCAAGAAGAGTTTTCTAAGACAGGACTTGAATCGCATAAAAAGCTGTATATTATTTCGCACGCAGATCAAATGACAGCAAATGCGGCGAACAGCCTGCTGAAATTTTTAGAAGAACCGAACAAAGACACAATGGCGGTCCTCATCACTGAGCAGCCCCAAAGGTTATTGGATACCATCATTTCAAGATGCCAAACCCTTCCTTTTCAGCCTTTGCAGCCGAAAGCAATTGAAGACAGACTGATCGAACAGGACGTCTCGCCTCATATGGCAAGGCTTCTGGCCAACATGACTAATAATGTAGCAGAAGCAGTCGAATTAAGTCGAAATGATGAGTTTGCAGAGTCTAGAGCGAAAGTGATAAAATTGTATGAAGTCCTACACCAGCGGAAAGGACATGCTTTTTTCTTTATTCAAGATCAATGGATGCCCTTTTTCAAAGAAAAAACCCATCAAGAAATGGGTCTTGATATGCTCTTATTGATATATCGTGATGTGTTGTCCATCCAAATAGGAAATGAAGATAAATTGATTTATCAAGACTTATTCCAATCAATAAAACAGCATGCGCTACAATCAACACAACAAAGCGTTACGAATCAGATACTTGCTGTTTTAGAAGCAAAGAAACGGCTTCATTCCAATGTGAATGTACAAGGATTAATGGAGCACTTGGTGTTAATGTTGCAGGAGGGATAAGCTTGTACAATGTAATTGGTGTCCGCTTTAAGAAAGCGGGTAAAATATATTATTTTGATCCGAATGGATTTCATATAGAACATGACAGCTGCGTAATTGTAGAAACTGTCAGAGGTGTTGAGTACGGCCAGGTCGTAATTGCAAATAAACAGGTGGATGAGCATGATGTGGTGCTTCCCCTTCGAAAAGTGATACGTGTGGCTGACGAGCGCGATCTTCTCATTGTAGAAGAAAATAAACAGGAAGCACTATCAGCATTTGATATCTGCCAAAAGAAAGTGATTGAGCATGGCTTGGATATGAAGCTGGTCGATGTTGAATTCACGTTTGATCGCAATAAAGTCATTTTTTACTTCACTGCTGACGGCCGAGTCGACTTTAGAGAGCTTGTAAAGGATTTGGCTTCTATCTTTAAGACAAGAATTGAGCTGCGCCAAATCGGAGTAAGGGATGAGGCAAAAATGCTCGGAGGAATCGGTCCTTGCGGAAGAATGCTTTGCTGTTCAACGTTCCTTGGAGATTTTGAACCCGTTTCCATTAAAATGGCCAAGGATCAGAACTTGTCTTTAAATCCTACGAAGATTTCGGGCCTTTGCGGACGATTGATGTGCTGTCTAAAATATGAGAACGATGAGTATGAGACGGCAAAAGAACAGCTTCCGGATATAGGAGAAATGATTACGACAGCAAACGGTCTCGCGAAGGTAGTCGGACTAAATATTCTGGAACGGGTGCTTCAGGTGGAACTGATAAACCGTGAAAAAGTGATAGAATATACTTGGGAAGAGCTCTTGGAAGAGGGCGTCGTATCCGCACAAACCACAGATTAACGAGGTGTGGAACCTTGGATAAAAAAGAGTTATTTGATACAGTCATTAACTTAGAAGAACAAATTGGCTCACTGTACCGGCAGCTGGGGGATTTGAAGCAGCATATCGGTGAGATGATTGAGGAAAATCATCATTTACAGCTTGAAAACAAGCATTTGCGCAAACGGCTGGACGATACGACGCAACAGATTGAAAAGTTCAAAGCTGATAAAAAAGAATCAAAAACACAGAAGACAGAGCAAACTGATATAGGGGAAGGATATGATAATCTGGCACGTCTGTATCAAGAAGGATTTCATATCTGCAATGTCCACTATGGAAGTGTTCGAAAAGAGGATTGTCTTTTCTGTCTGTCATTCTTAAATAAAAAATAGGGAAAAGGCTTCCGCATAAGACGGGAGCCTTTTTCAAAGGTACTGAAAGGATAAGAAGATGGTTTCATTACATGATGATGAAAGATTAGATTATTTGCTGGCAGAGGACATGAAAATCATACAAAGCCCAACAGTGTTTGCTTTTTCGTTGGACGCTGTGCTTCTGTCCAAATTTGCGTACGTTCCGATTCAAAAAGGGAAAATCGTTGATTTATGCACCGGCAATGGTATTGTGCCGCTGCTGCTCAGTACAAGATCAAAAGCAGACATTCTGGGAGTCGAAATTCAAGAAAGGCTGCATGATATGGCTGTTCGCAGCGTGGAGTATAATAAGCTGCAGGATCAGATTCAGATCATACATGATGATCTGAAAAACATGCCGGAGAAACTTGGACATAATCGATATGATGTTGTCACCTGCAATCCGCCGTATTTTAAAACGCCGAAACAAACTGAACAAAACATGAATGAGCATCTCCGAATTGCAAGACATGAAATCCACTGCACACTGGAGGATGTCATTTCAGTCAGCAGCAAGCTGCTCAAGCAAGGGGGAAAAGCAGCTCTTGTTCACCGGCCGGGAAGGCTTCTGGAGATTTTTGAACTGATGAAGGCTTATCAAATCGAGCCGAAACGTGTACAATTTGTCTATCCGAAGCAAGGGAAAGAAGCCAATACCATTCTGGTTGAAGGTATCAAAGGTGGGCGCCCAGATTTGAAAATTCTTCCTCCCTTATTCGTTTATGATGAACAAAATGAATATACAAAAGAAATCAGGACCATTTTATATGGAGACAAATAACCATTTCTTCTACGTCGTGAAATGTAAGGACAATAGCTGGTATGCCGGATATACCAACGATCTGCATAAACGAGTGAAAACGCACAATGATGGAAAGGGCGCAAAGTACACAAAAGTAAGACGTCCGGTTGAATTAATTTTTGCCGAGAGCTTTTCAACAAAGCGGGAAGCTATGCAGGCGGAATATTATTTCAAAAAACTAACTCGAAAGAAAAAAGAGCTTTATATAGAAGAAAAGCGGAACACCAAGGAGGCTGTATATGTTAAGGCGCCAAATGAGCTTTAATGGAAAGTCGGACATGGGGATTCTTTACTTGGTCCCAACCCCAATCGGAAATCTAGAGGATATGACATTCCGGGCGATCGACACGCTGAAATCAGTGGATGCGATTGCTGCGGAAGATACGAGGCAAACGAAAAAGCTTTGTCATGTATATGAAATTGAAACACCGCTCGTCAGCTATCACGAACACAATAAAGAAAGCAGTGGGTACAAAATTATTGAATGGCTAAAATCGGGAAAAAACATTGCTCTTGTCAGTGATGCCGGTATGCCGACGATTTCTGATCCCGGAGCCGAAATTGTAAAAGATTTTACGGATATAGGCGGTTATGTTGTTCCGTTGCCGGGAGCAAATGCTGCATTAACAGCTCTTATTGCATCAGGTATTGTACCGCAGCCTTTTTTCTTTTACGGTTTTCTCAACAGACAGAAAAAAGAAAAGAAGAAGGAGCTTGAAGCCCTTAAAAAACGGCGGGAAACGATCATTTTTTATGAAGCGCCTCACAGATTGAAGGAAACCTTGTCAGCGATGGCAGAGATATTAGGAGATCGGGAAATTGCTGTAACGCGTGAACTCACTAAGAAATATGAAGAGTTTATCCGAGGAACGATATCCGAGGTCATTGGATGGGCAAACGAGGATCAGATACGCGGCGAGTTTTGTCTTGTTGTAGAAGGAAGTAATAATGAAGAGGTAGATGAGGAAGAACAATGGTGGGAAACCCTCACTGCGAAAGAACATGTCGAGCATTACATCTCGAAAGGCGCTACTTCTAAAGAAGCCATTAAAAAAGCAGCAGTCGATCGCAATGTACCAAAGCGTGAAGTGTACGATGCTTACCATATTAAGCAATAAAAAAACGTTCTTGTGTCATAACAAGAACGTTTTTTGTACAAGAAATGATTATTTAAGGTTTTGAAGCTGGTTTTGGATTTCGCTGATGATTTGCTCAGCGCCTTCTTTACTAAGAACCAATTTACCGCCTGCAAGTTTAAGGTTATCATCAGAAACTTCACCAGTTACTTGGCAAGTCATGTTTGGTTTATATTTTTTAAGGATGATTTTTTCATCATCAACATAGATTTCAAGAGCATCTTTTTCTGCGATTCCAAGAGTACGACGCAGTTCGATAGGAATAACTACACGTCCTAATTCATCAACTTTACGTACAATACCAGTAGATTTCATAAACATTCTCCTCCCAAGAGATACTTATTTGTTTAAATTATATTTTTCTTCGTCATTATTCGACAAAATCCTTACCTTCATAGCATAACAAGGTTTCCAATAATCGTCAATCATTTTGTTTACTATTGATTGTAAGAATTAGTTCTTATAGTCAGTAATGTCTTAGAAACTACCGAAATAACAGCATTTTATAAATATTTAATAAAGCTATTATCCTGCTAAAAATCCTTTTAAATCAAGACTTTCGAACCAAAGTTTTTTATTTCATTTGATTATATACGACAAAATTCGACATGAACAGACTTTTTTTATTTTCATTAAAGATTTTTAATTTTAATTATTCTTTTTCAGGGCGTATGTATATATTCTTGATCTTAAAGGCTAAGATGGTATCATAGATAAAGGATAAATATAAATAATATTCATATATGATTTGCACTTATCGCCGCTCTCGTCCTTTGGGCGGGAGCTTTTTGACATTCTGATTAGGAGGTTTCAAGATGCCGCAAGAAAACAATACATTTTACATTACAACACCGATTTATTATCCGAGCGGAAAATTACATATCGGCCATGCATATACGACAGTCGCGGGAGATGCAATGGCACGTTACAAAAGATTAAAAGGGTTCGATGTTCGCTATTTAACGGGAACGGACGAGCATGGACAAAAGATCCAGCAAAAAGCTGAACAGGAAAACATTACACCTCAGGAGTATGTGGATCGCGCAGCGGCAGATATTCAAAAACTGTGGAAGCAGCTTGAAATCTCAAACGACGACTTTATCCGCACGACAGAAAAACGGCATAAAGTTGTCATTGAAAAAGTGTTTCAAAAGCTTCTTGATAACGGGGACATCTATCTTGATGAGTATGAAGGCTGGTACAGCATCCCTGATGAAACGTTCTACACGGAAACTCAGCTCGTTGATATTGAGCGGAATGAAAAGGGAGAGGTCATCGGCGGAAAAAGCCCTGACAGCGGTCACCCAGTTGAATTGATCAAAGAGGAATCTTATTTCTTCCGCATGGGGAAATACGCGGATCGTCTTCTGAAATACTATGAAGAAAACCCGACATTCATTCAGCCAGAATCACGCAAAAACGAAATGATTAATAACTTTATCAAACCTGGACTTGAGGATTTGGCAGTATCACGTACCACTTTTGATTGGGGCGTGAAGGTGCCGGAAAATCCAAAGCATGTTGTATATGTTTGGATTGACGCACTATTTAACTATTTAACGGCACTCGGTTATGATACAGAAAATGATGAGCTTTATCAAAAATATTGGCCTGCCGATGTTCATTTAGTCGGTAAGGAGATTGTACGATTCCATACTATTTACTGGCCAATTATGCTGATGGCGCTGGATCTTCCGCTGCCAAAGCAAGTATTCGCGCATGGCTGGCTTTTGATGAAAGACGGAAAAATGTCGAAATCAAAAGGAAACGTTGTAGATCCGGTTACATTAATTGAGCGCTATGGTTTAGACGAGCTTCGCTATTACCTGCTTCGCGAAGTGCCGTTCGGATCTGACGGAGTATTCACGCCGGAAGGATTTGTTGAGCGGATTAACTATGATTTAGCAAATGATTTAGGAAATCTATTGAATCGTACTGTTGCGATGATTAATAAGTATTTTGACGGACAAATCGGTTCTTACAAAGGTGCTGTTACGGAATTTGACCATACGCTAACTTCTGTTGCTGAAGAAACAGTGAAAGCTTATGAGAAAGCAATGGAAAATATGGAGTTCTCGGTAGCACTTTCGACTTTATGGCAGCTCATCAGCCGCACAAACAAATACATTGATGAGACAGCTCCATGGGTGCTTGCGAAAGATCCGGCAAAAGAAGAAGAATTGCGATCAGTTATGTATCATCTCGCTGAATCATTGCGTATTTCAGCGGTACTGCTTCAGCCATTCTTAACAAAAACACCTGAAAAAATGTTCGAGCAGCTGGGCATTACTGATGAATCTTTAAAAGCTTGGGACAGCATTACAGCTTTCGGCCAGCTGAAAGATACAAAAGTACAAAAAGGCGAGCCATTGTTCCCTCGTTTAGAGGCAGAAGAAGAAATTGCTTACATCAAAGGGAAAATGCAAGGTTCAGCACCAGCGAAAGAAGAAACAAAAGAAGAAGAGCCTCAAGAGGTCGATCGTTTACCTGAAATTACAATTGATCAATTCATGGATGTAGAGCTTCGCGTAGCTGAGGTCATTGAGGCAGAACCAGTGAAAAAAGCAGACCGTTTATTGAAGCTGCAGCTTGATCTTGGTTTTGAAAAGCGCCAAGTGGTATCCGGCATTGCGAAGCATTATACGCCTGAAGAGCTTGTTGGAAAAAAACTCGTTTGTGTAACAAATCTAAAACCGGTTAAACTCAGAGGAGAGCTTTCTCAAGGTATGATCCTTGCAGGAGAAGCAGACGGCGTTTTAAAGGTCGTGTCTATCGATCAGTCGTTACCAAAAGGCACAAGAATTAAATAATGATAAAACAAAAGGTGTTTCACGTGTAACAATTCGTCGAACACCTTTTGTGTTTCGACAAGAAAGGAGTTTTTCACTTATGTTGTTTGACACACATGCGCATTTAAATGCAGAACAATATGATACTGATCTTGAAGAGGTTATTGAACGGGCAAAAGCTGAAAAAGTTGAACGAATTGTCGTAGTTGGTTTTGACCGTCCGACGATTACCCGTGCGATGGAAATGATTGAGGAATATGATTTTATTTATGCAGCCATTGGCTGGCACCCTGTTGACGCTATTGACATGACAGAGGAAGACTTAGCGTGGATTAAAGAGCTTTCTGCTCATGAGAAAGTGGTAGCGATAGGGGAAATGGGACTGGATTATCATTGGGATAAATCACCTAAAGATATTCAAAAAGAGGTGTTTAGAAAACAAATCGCCTTAGCGAAAGAGGTCAATTTGCCTATTATCATTCATAACCGTGATGCAACGGAGGATGTCGTGACCATTTTGAAAGAGGAAGGCGCAGAAGCTGTGGGCGGAATCATGCACTGCTTTACAGGAAGTGCGGAAGTGGCAAGAGAATGCATGAAAATGAATTTTTATTTATCATTTGGGGGACCGGTGACATTTAAAAATGCGAAGAAACCGAAGGAAGTAGTGAAGGAAATTCCCAATGACCGGCTGCTGATTGAAACGGACTGCCCGTTTCTCACACCGCACCCTTTCCGCGGGAAAAGAAATGAGCCAAGCTATGTGAAATATGTGGCAGAACAAATCGCCGAATTAAAAGAAATGACCTTTGAAGAGATTGCTTCCATCACGACTGAAAATGCGAAAAGACTTTTCCGTATAAACTGACAAAAAACGCTAGCGGGTTTTGTAAGAGCTTGTCCCTTACAGCGTTTTTCTATAAAAGTTCTACATGCTTTCTTCTCCTCATAGGATAGGTTTGTCGACAAGTCTTTCTTCCGTTTCTCAGTGTATTTCAGGATAATGAAGAGGACACTGAGCTTTTGGGAGAAAGAGAAGGGAGGGTTGACAGCCTTTTAGATACTCTATATAATCTCTCCGAGGAGAAGGAGGCGTTTTTCATCACACAAAAAATGAAAAAGCTGTTTTCCGTAAAGCTTAGCAAAAGCAAAGTCATTCTGGTTGCTGCTTGTTTGCTTTTGGCAGGAAGCGGGACTGCGTACGCGGCTCATGAGCTGACGAAACAATCAGTCTCAGTTTCTATCAATGGCAAAAAGAAACATATACGCACACATGCAAATACAGTCGGTGATCTTTTGGAGACGCTTGATATAAAGACAAGAGACGAAGACAAGATCACACCTGCTAAACAGACAAAGATAACAGCAGACATGGACGTTGTGTATGAGGCTGCAAAACCTGTAAAGCTTACAATAAACGGGGAAGAAAAGACGTTATGGTCAACAGCAAAAACGGTCGGTGCATTACTGGACGAACAAGATGTTGATGTGAAAGAACAAGATCAAATTGATCCCGCAATAGATACAGATATTTCGAAAGACATGAAGATTAACATAGAGCCCGCATTTCAGGTTACTGTGAATGATGCAGGGAAACAAAAGAAGATTTGGACGACTTCGACTACGGTCGCTGACTTTTTAAAACAGCAAAAGATGAACATAAAAGACGAAGATAAAATCAAGCCTGCGTTAGATGCAAAGCTGACGAAAGGAAAGGCTGATATTACAATTACTCGTATCGAAAAGGTCACCGATGTAGTTGAAGAGAAGATTGCGTTCGATGTGAAAAAGCAAGAAGACGCTTCTCTTGAAAAAGGGAAAGAAAAGGTCGTCCAAAAAGGAAAAGAAGGCAAGCTAAAAAAACATTTCGAAGTTGTTAAAGAAAACGGTAAAGAAGTGTCCAGAGAGCTTGTAAAAGAAGAAACAGCTGAACAAAGCAAAGATAAAGTGATTGCTGTCGGCACAAAGCAAAGCAGTCCAAAAGTTGAAACGGTCAGTGCTTCAGGTGATTCAAAAACAGTTGTGTCCCGCAGCAATGAATCAACAGGCAAAGTCATGACTGTATCATCTACGGCTTATACGGCAAGCTGCAGCGGTTGTTCAGGACATACAGCGACAGGCGTCAATTTAAAAAATAATCCGAATGCCAAAGTCATCGCTGTGGATCCAAATGTCATTCCGCTAGGCTCCAAAGTCCACGTGGAAGGCTATGGATATGCCATTGCTGCAGATACCGGTTCAGCGATTAAAGGGAACAAGATAGACGTCTTTTTCCCAGAGAAATCATCGGCGTACCGATGGGGAAATAAAACAGTCAAAATTAAAATCTTAAATTAATATATACTTATGTATTCAGAGGGTTTTGCGCCCTCTGTTTTTTTCGTTATAATAGACAAAGTGCATTTTCTGCTTATTAGACGCTCGATATAAGAAAAAGTTTCATGAATATACAAAAGTTTTTATTTTGTCTTGGAGGAAATAATGAAAATTAAAGAGATCATTGTGGTCGAGGGGCGTGACGATACGGCCCGCATCAAATTGGCTGTTGATGCAGACACAATTGAAACAAATGGTTCAGCCATCGATGATCATGTGATTGACCAAATCCGTTTGGCCCAGAAGACCAGAGGCGTCATTATTTTAACGGATCCGGACTTTCCGGGAGAGAAGATTCGCAAAACCATCTCAGAGGCTGTACCCGGCTGTAAGCATGCATTTTTGCCAAAACATCTTGCCAAACCTAAAAACAAGCGGGGAATTGGTGTAGAGCATGCATCGGTTGAAAGCATTAGGGCATGTTTAGAAAATGTGCATGAGGAGATGGAAGCGCAGCCGAGTGACATTTCAGCTGAGGATTTGATTCATGCCGGACTAATAGGCGGGCCTGCGGCCAAACGCCGCCGGGAACGACTGGGTGATCTGTTGAAAATCGGCTATACAAATGGCAAACAGCTTCAAAAACGGCTGCAAATGTTTCAAATTAAAAAAAGTGATTTTATGAGTGCGCTCGATACCGTTATGCGGGAGGAACAGAATGAATAAAGATATTGCGACACCGATTAGAACGAAAGAGATACTGAAGAAATACGGTTTTTCTTTTAAAAAGAGCTTAGGACAGAATTTCTTAATTGATACGAACATTTTAAACAGAATTGTTGATCACGCGGAAGTGACTGAGAAAACAGGTGTCATTGAAATCGGCCCGGGAATCGGGGCTTTAACCGAACAGCTTGCCAAGCGGGCGAAAAAGGTCGTGGCATTTGAGATTGACCAGCGATTATTGCCGATTCTGAAGGATACGCTGTCACCTTACGACAATGTCACTGTCATTCATCATGACGTGTTAAAGGCTGATGTCAAATCGGTCATTGAAGAACAATTTCAAGATTGTGATGAGATCATGGTAGTTGCCAACCTTCCTTATTACGTAACAACACCGATTATCATGAAACTGCTTGAAGAACACCTTCCGCTGAAAGGGATTGTGGTCATGCTGCAAAAAGAAGTGGCTGAGCGCATGGCGGCTGATCCTTCATCTAAGGAATACGGCTCGCTTTCAATCGCGGTGCAGTTTTATACAGAAGCCAAAACGGTGATGATCGTTCCGAAAACCGTATTTGTTCCTCAGCCTAATGTCGATTCCGCAGTCATCCGTCTGATTCTCCGAGACGGCCCGGCAGTGGACGTGGAAAACGAATCCTTTTTCTTTCAGCTCATCAAGGCAAGCTTTGCACAGCGCCGTAAAACGCTGCTCAATAACTTAGTTAACAATCTGCCTGAAGGAAAAGCGCAAAA
Organism: Bacillus sp. FSL R7-0685; assembly: GCF_038002425.1. Classification (NCBI taxonomy): domain Bacteria; kingdom Bacillati; phylum Bacillota; class Bacilli; order Caryophanales; family Bacillaceae; genus Bacillus; species Bacillus sp. FSL R7-0685. Next base: position 50,993 of record NZ_JBBOCN010000001.1, read on the forward strand.
ATCAACGATTGAGCAAGTGCTCGAAGAAACAAATATTGACGGTAAGCGCCGAGGTGAATCCCTGTCTATTGAGGAGTTCGCAGCGCTGTCTAACGGATTGTATAAAGCCCTTTTCTAAAAGGGCTTTTTGTTTTGCGCACCACATGGACTGCCGCTACATAGGCTAGAGAAGGACCTTTCATTCAATGATAAGAAAAAACTTGGACTCAGCGAAAAAAGGCGCTTTCTCAAGGCTCTTTCTTTCATGATGAGGCTTAGTCTATGTGTGGAGTGAGGAACGTGCAATTTCAAATAGGGGATATGGTAGCCAGAAAATCCTATCAGATGGATGTTTTGTTTCGAATTATAAGAATAGAGCAAACAAGCAAAGGAAATTCAATTGCCATTTTGCATGGAGATGAAGTCAGGCTGATTGCTGATTCGGATTTTTCTGATCTGGTGGCAGTGAAAAAGGATGAGCAGATGATGCGGAAAAAGAAAGATGAGAGCAGAATGAATGAGTCGCTCGAATTACTCCGCCAAGATTATAAGCTGCTCAGAGAAAAGCAGGAGTACTATGCGACAAGCCAATATCAGCATCAGGAGCATTATTTCCATATGCCGGGCAAAGTGCTTCATCTGGATGGTGACGAAGCATATCTGAAAAAATGCCTGAATGTCTATAAAAAAATTGGAGTGCCGGTCTATGGCATCCATTGCCATGAAAAGAAAATGTCTGCTTCTATTGAAGAATTGCTCGACAAATATCGACCTGATATCCTGGTGATCACAGGGCATGATGCGTATTCGAAGCAAAAGGGCGGAATTGATGATTTGAATGCGTACAGACATTCTAAGCACTTTGTTGAAACTGTTCAAACAGCCCGAAAAAAGATCCCTCACTTAGATCAGCTTGTTATTTTTGCGGGGGCCTGCCAATCCCATTTTGAATCACTCATCAGAGCGGGTGCGAATTTTGCAAGTTCACCGTCAAGAGTCAATATTCATGCGCTTGATCCGGTATATATCGTCGCGAAGATCAGCTTTACGCCGTTTATGGAACGGATTAATGTATGGGAAGTGCTCCGTAATACGCTGACAAGAGAGAAAGGGCTTGGAGGTATTGAAACAAGAGGAGTTCTGAGAATTGGTATGCCTTATAAGTCCAATTAACAGTTGAAAACCTGCATAGGAGAGCTATGCGGGTTTTTTATTTTACATAATGATACATAATTTACCGAAACTTGCGGAACATAATTGAGGAATCATAGAATTTTGTCAAAATAATTTTATTGACAACGTCTTATTAACGTTGATATAATTTAAATTTTATTTGACAAAAATGGGCTCGTGTTGTACAATAAATGTAGTGAGGTGGATGCAATGGCGAAGACGTTGTCCGATATTAAAAGATCGCTTGATGGGAATTTAGGTAAAAGGCTGACGTTAAAAGCAAACGGTGGCCGCCGAAAAACGATTGAGCGTTCGGGCATTTTAGCTGAGACGTACCCTTCTGTTTTTGTGATACAACTAGATCAAGACGAGAACTCGTTTGAAAGAGTTTCATACAGTTATGCTGATATTTTGACTGAGACTGTTGAGCTGACATTTAATGATGACGCCGCAAGCTCAGTGGCATTTTAACGGGCAGTGAACCTTTTGTTTACTGCTTTTTGTTTTGCCCTTTTTTGGTTTCCAATAATTTTAACGAAAGTTCCATCTGATTTAACAAAAGATAAAACAGTCACATATTATCGTGACGTGCACGAATGGCTATCACTTCTAAAAAAGGGGTTGTTTCGTTTGGGCAGACGTCGTGGAGTTATGTCAGATGAGTTTAAATATGAGCTGGCTAAAGACCTTGGTTTTTATGACACAGTAAAAAATGGCGGCTGGGGTGAAATTCGGGCCCGCGATGCCGGTAACATGGTGAAGCGTGCCATTGAAATCGCCGAACAGCAAATGGCTCAGAATCAGAATAACCGATAAGGATGTGACCCGGGGGACGTGCTGTTCCCTGGTTTTTTTATTTTGGATATAAATACATAATGGGCTGAATATGGATATGTTCATCCTGTACTTCAAATGTGATACAATGTTCATACTTATGTTTAGATGGAGAAGTAGGTGAAAGCTATGCGTATTTTAGAAAAAGCGCCAGCTAAGATCAATCTGTCACTTGACGTCACCCGAAAACGCCCGGATGGCTATCATGAAGTCGAAATGATCATGACGACAATTGATTTAGCTGATCGAATCGAATTGACGGAGCTTGCAGAGGATGAAGTGAGGGTTTCCTCCCACAACCGATTTGTGCCTGATGACCAAAGAAACTTAGCTTATCAGGCTGCCAAGCTGATCAAGGACAGATACAACGTGAAAAAGGGAGTTTCCATCATGATTACGAAGGTAATTCCGGTGGCTGCCGGTCTTGCCGGCGGAAGCAGTGATGCGGCGGCGACGCTCAGAGGGCTGAACAGACTGTGGAATTTAAATCTGTCCGCGGAAACGCTTGCTGAGCTTGGAGCGGAAATTGGCTCTGACGTTTCATTTTGTGTCTATGGCGGAACTGCATTAGCAACAGGGCGCGGCGAGAAAATTAAACATATCAGCACGCCTCCGCACTGCTGGGTCATTTTAGCGAAGCCGACAATCGGTGTTTCAACTGCTGAAGTGTACAGAGCGCTGAAACTGGATGGTATAGAGCATCCCGATGTACAAGGAATGATCGAGGCGATAGAAGAAAAGAGTTTTCAGAAGATGTGCAGCCGTTTAGGCAATGTGCTTGAATCTGTTACGCTCGATATGCATCCTGAAGTTGCAATGATCAAAAACCAGATGAAACGCTTTGGTGCAGATGCCGTGTTAATGAGCGGGAGCGGCCCGACAGTGTTTGGACTGGTTCAGTATGAGTCGAAGGTGCAGAGAATTTATAACGGGTTAAGAGGCTTCTGCGATCAAGTTTATGCGGTGAGAATGATCGGCGAACAGAACGCTCTTGATTAAATCCGTATGTTAAGTTATATTGATCTTAAAATATTCGGATTTTGGGGGTAAGTTCATGAAGTTTCGTCGCAGCGGCAGATTGGTGGACTTAACAAATTATTTGTTAACCCATCCGCACGAGTTAATACCGCTAACCTTTTTCTCTGAGCGGTATGAATCTGCAAAATCATCGATCAGTGAAGATTTAACAATTATTAAACAAACCTTTGAACAGCAGGGGATTGGTACTTTGCTTACTGTTCCCGGAGCTGCCGGAGGCGTTAAATATATTCCGAAAATGAAGCAGGCTGAAGCTGAAGAGTTTGTGCAGACACTTGGACAGTCGCTGGCAAATCCTGAGCGTATCCTTCCGGGCGGTTATGTATATTTAACGGATATCTTAGGAAAGCCATCTGTACTCTCCAAGGTAGGGAAGCTGTTTGCTTCCGTGTTTGCAGAGCGCGAAATTGATGTTGTCATGACCGTTGCCACGAAAGGCATCCCTCTTGCATATGCAGCTGCAAGCTATTTGAATGTGCCTGTTGTGATCGTTCGTAAAGACAATAAGGTAACAGAGGGCTCCACAGTCAGCATTAATTACGTTTCAGGCTCCTCAAACCGCATTCAAACAATGTCACTTGCGAAAAGAAGCATGAAAACGGGTTCAAACGTACTCATTATTGATGACTTTATGAAAGCAGGCGGCACAATTAATGGTATGATTAACCTGTTGGATGAGTTTAACGCAAATGTGGCGGGAATCGGCGTCTTAGTAGAAGCCGAAGGAGTAGATGAACGTCTTGTTGACGAATATATGTCACTTCTTACTCTTTCAACCATCAACATGAAAGAGAAGTCCATTGAAATTCAGAATGGCAATTTTCTGCGTTTTTTTAAAGACAATCTTTTAAAGAATGGAGAGACAGAATCATGACAAAAGCAGTCCACACAAAACATGCCCCAGCGGCAATCGGGCCTTATTCACAAGGGATTATCGTCAACAATATGTTTTACAGCTCAGGTCAAATCCCTTTGACTCCTTCAGGCGAAATGGTGAACGGCGATATTAAGGAGCAGACTCATCAAGTATTCAGCAATTTAAAGGCGGTTCTGGAAGAAGCGGGTGCTTCTTTTGAAACAGTTGTAAAAGCAACTGTATTTATCGCGGATATGGAACAGTTTGCGGAAGTAAACGAAGTGTACGGACAATACTTTGACACTCACAAACCGGCGAGGTCTTGTGTTGAAGTAGCGAGACTCCCGAAGGATGCGTTAGTCGAGATCGAAGTTATTGCACTGGTGAAATAATAAGAAAAGTGATTCTGGGAGAGCCCGGGATCACTTTTTTATTTACCTTATGCCCGAAATGAAAGCTTTATGACCTAATTGTGTAACTATATCCTATTTTTTCAAAAAATATTTTAAAAACGAGCAGGATTTCAGAAAAAATCGTGGAATTGATACACTAATGCTTTTATATAGGGAAAAGGTGGTGAACTACTGTGGAAGTTACTGACGTAAGATTACGCCGCGTGAATACCGATGGTCGCATGAGAGCGATTGCATCCATCACGCTGGATCACGAATTTGTTGTACATGATATTCGTGTGATTGATGGAAACAATGGTCTTTTCGTTGCGATGCCGAGTAAACGCACCCCTGATGGAGAGTTCCGCGATATTGCTCATCCTATTAATTCAAGCACGCGAGGAAAGATTCAAGATGCCGTGTTAAATGAGTATCATCGTCTGGGTGACACTGAAGCATTAGAATTCGAAGAAGCTGGAGCTTCTTAAAAAATAACCAAAAAGCAAGGACTGCTGAAAGGGCTGACATAAGCCTTTTGCCAGCGGTCCTTTTTTAATTCTGATTTTTCAAACTTAGCTGCACTCAATAGAAAATTCTTGCACTTCATGAAGTCTCCTTGAAATCAGAAGATATTTAGGATATATTTTTCTATGGATAAAAGGGATATTGGAGGCCAATAAATGGATAAGCGGTTTGCAGTTGTTTTAGCGGCTGGACAAGGAACGAGAATGAAATCGAAGCTTTATAAAGTCCTTCATCCAGTTTGCGGTAAGCCTATGGTAGAGCACGTCGTGGACGAAGCCTTAAAATTATCTTTATCGAAGCTTGTCACGATTGTCGGACATGGTGCGGAAGAAGTGAAAAAGCAGCTTGGTGATAAAAGCGAGTACGCGCTTCAAGCAGAACAGCTTGGCACTGCTCATGCTGTAAAACAGGCACAGCCATTTCTTGCTGACGAAAAAGGCGTCACGATTGTCATTTGCGGGGATACACCGCTTTTGACAGCAGAGACGATGGAACAGATGCTGAAAGAACATACACAAAGAGAAGCGAAAGCTACGATTTTAACTGCGGTTGCAGAAGATCCAACCGGATACGGCCGCATTATTCGCAGCGAAAACGGAGCGGTTCAAAAAATCGTTGAGCATAAGGACGCCTCTGAAGAAGAACGTCTTGTAACTGAGATCAATACCGGTACGTATTGTTTTGACAATGAAGCGCTATTTCGGGCTATTGATCAGGTGTCTAATGATAATGCCCAAGGCGAGTATTATTTGCCGGATGTCATAGAGATTCTTAAAAATGAAGGCGAAACTGTTGCCGCTTACCAGACTGGTAATTTCCAAGAAACGCTCGGAGTTAATGATAGAGTTGCTCTTTCTCAGGCAGAACAATTTATGAAAGAGCGTATTAATAAACGGCATATGCAAAATGGCGTGACGTTGATTGACCCGATGAATACGTATATTTCTCCTGACGCTGTTATCGGAAGCGATACTGTGATTTACCCTGGAACTGTGATTAAAGGTGAGGTGCAAATCGGAGAAGATACGATTATTGGCCCTCATACGGAGATTATGAATAGTGCCATTGGCAGCCGTACGGTTATTAAACAATCGGTAGTCAATCACAGTAAAGTGGGGAATGATGTAAACATAGGACCTTTTGCTCACATCAGACCTGATTCTGTCATCGGGAATGAAGTGAAGATCGGGAATTTTGTAGAAATTAAAAAGACTCAATTCGGAGACCGAAGCAAGGCATCTCATCTAAGCTATGTCGGCGATGCTGAGGTAGGCACTGATGTAAACCTGGGCTGCGGTTCAATTACTGTCAATTATGATGGAAAGAATAAGTATTTGACAAAAATTGAAGATGGCGCGTTTATCGGCTGCAATTCCAACTTGGTTGCCCCTGTCACAGTCGGAGAAGGCGCTTATGTGGCGGCAGGTTCAACTGTTACGGAAGATGTACCTGGAAAAGCACTTGCTATTGCCAGAGCGAGACAAGTAAATAAAGACGATTATGTGAAAAATATTCATAAAAAATAATCCTAAATTCGGAGGTTTATCCATGTCTAATCAATACGGAGATAAGAATTTAAAGATTTTTTCTTTGAATTCGAATCCAGAGCTTGCAAAAGAAATCGCAGATATAGTTGGAGTTCAATTAGGGAAATGTTCTGTCACAAGATTTAGTGACGGGGAAGTCCAAATTAATATCGAAGAAAGTATTCGCGGATGTGATTGTTACATCATCCAGTCTACAAGTGACCCCGTTAACGAGCATATTATGGAACTGCTGATTATGGTAGATGCGTTAAAACGCGCTTCTGCAAAAACGATTAACATTGTTATTCCTTATTACGGTTATGCGCGTCAAGACAGAAAAGCAAGATCCCGTGAGCCAATCACAGCTAAACTTTTCGCTAACCTGCTTGAAACAGCCGGGGCGACTCGTGTGATTGCACTTGACCTGCATGCGCCGCAAATTCAAGGATTCTTTGATATACCGATTGACCACTTAATGGGTGTTCCGATTTTAGGAGAATATTTTGAAGGCAAAAATCTTGAAGATATCGTCATTGTTTCACCAGACCATGGCGGTGTGACACGTGCCCGCAAACTGGCTGACCGACTAAAAGCGCCAATTGCGATTATCGATAAACGCCGTCCGCGTCCAAACGTGGCGGAAGTCATGAATATTGTAGGTAACATCGAAGGGAAGACTGCTATCCTCATCGATGACATTATTGATACTGCAGGTACGATTACACTTGCTGCTAATGCGCTCGTTGAAAACGGAGCGAAAGAAGTATATGCATGCTGTACACACCCTGTACTATCAGGCCCTGCGGTTGAACGGATTAATAATTCAACAATTAAAGAGCTTGTTGTGACAAACAGCATCAAGCTTCCTGAAGAAAAGAAAATTGAACGCTTTAAGCAGCTTTCAGTCGGACCGCTTCTGGCCGAAGCGATTATTCGCGTTCATGAGCAGCAATCAGTCAGCTATCTGTTCAGCTAAACCATTTTTCGAGGTTTAAATCCTTATCGTTATGGGTATTGTTTGTAATAGGACAACTAAAACGACAATAGGATGGTGCTGAATATGGCAACTTTAACGGCAAAAGAAAGAACGGACTTTACTCGTTCGTCTCTTCGGAATATCCGTACTTCAGGACATGTTCCAGGTATCATATATGGGAAGGATACGGGCAACAAACCTGTGTCATTAGACAGTGTGGAGCTCATCAAAACGCTGAGGGACGAAGGCAAAAATGCAGTCATTACGCTTGAGGTCAGCGGAGAAAAACACTCCGTCATGGTAACAGACCTGCAGACGGACCCGCTGAAAAATGAAATCACTCATGCTGATTTTCAAGTAGTTAATATGAGTGAGGACATTGAAGTGGAAGTTCCGATTCATCTGACCGGAGAAGCCATTGGAGTGAAAAACGGAGGCGTACTGCAGCAGCCGTTATATGCACTTACTGTAAAGGCCAAGCCAAAAGCCATTCCGCAAACGATTGAGGCTGATATTTCAAGCCTCGATGTAAATGAAGTACTGACGATTGCAGATTTGCCTGCTGGCGGTGACTACTCCTTTAATCATGAATCAGATGAGGTTGTGGCTTCAATCCTTCCTCCGCAGCAGCAGGAAGCAGCTGAGGTGGATGAAGAGGAATCTGCCGATGCTCAGCCAGAAGGTGAAAACGAACAATAATAGCTTAAGGCGTAACCCTCCCGCGGTTACGTCTTTTGTGCTAGAATGAGAAGAATTATAGCCCGTTTATGAAGACGGGAGTTATGTGACTAAGGGAGGATTCGCCATGCTTGTGATTGCCGGTCTCGGAAACCCGGGGAAGAACTATGAAAATACACGGCATAATGTCGGATTTATGGTGATAGATCAGCTTGCAAAGGAATGGAATATAGAGCTGAATCAAAATAAATTTAACGGATTATACGGAACCGGATTTGTTTCCGGCAAAAAGGTTCTACTTGTTAAACCGCTTACATATATGAATTTATCAGGAGAATGTTTGCGGCCTTTAATGGACTACTATGATGTCGATAACGAAGATTTGACAGTCATTTACGACGACCTTGACCTTCCGACTGGCAAGATCCGTTTAAGAACGAAAGGAAGCGCCGGAGGGCACAATGGCATCAAATCACTGATCCAGCATCTTGGAACGTCCGAGTTTGACCGTATCCGCATCGGAATCGGCCGGCCTGTAAACGGCATGAAGGTCGTTGATTATGTGTTAGGCTCCTTTACCAAGGAGGAGGCACCTGAGATCGAAGAAGCGGTTGATAAATCTGTGAAGGCTTGTGAGGCTTCTTTGAGTAAACCGTTTTTAGAAGTCATGAACGAATTTAACGCAAAGGTATAAAATGTAACAACAAAGTCCATACTACACCAAAATGACTTTTTCATCAGGAGGTCCCTTGTATGGCTTTGCATTATTATTGTCGTCATTGCGGAGTGAAAGTAGGCAGTCTCGAATCTTCAATGGTATCGACAGACTCACTTGGATTTCAGCACTTAACAAATGAGGAAAGAAACGATATGATTTCTTATAAAGAAAATGGAGATGTCCATGTTTTGACGATATGTGAAGACTGCCAAGAGGCGCTTGACCGAAATCCGCATTACCACGAATATCACACATTTATTCAATAAAAAGCTTTGGTGTAGACACTAGACCAAAGCGTTTTTCTGTTCTCGCAGGAAACAGAGAGGAGGGGCCATATGGACAACATTCAAACCTTTATAAAAGAAAGCGATGACTTTAAATCCATCATCAACGGTTTACACGAGGGCCTGAAGGAACAGCTGCTCGCGGGTCTGTCGGGTTCCGCGCGTTCTGTTTTTACTTCTGCTCTGGCTAATGAAACGAATAAGCCTATCTTTCTCATCACCCATAACTTATATCAAGCCCAGAAAGTAACAGATGATCTGACTTCACTTCTAGAGGATCGGTCTGTCCTTTTGTACCCCGTCAATGAACTCATTTCATCAGAAATCGCAGTTGCAAGCCCTGAATTGCGGGCGCAGCGATTAGATGTCATTAATAGACTAACGAATGGAGAAGCGCCAATTGTCGTTGCTCCGGTAGCTGCAATCAGAAGAATGCTGCCGCCTGTTGAGGTGTGGAAAAGCAGCCAGATGCTCATTCAAGTAGGCCATGATATTGAACCTGACCAGCTTGCCTCACGGCTGGTAGAGGTAGGGTATGAGCGGTCTGATATGGTTTCTGCGCCCGGGGAATTCAGTATTCGCGGGGGAATCATTGACATTTATCCGCTGACTTCAGAGAATCCGGTGAGAATTGAACTTTTTGACACCGAGGTGGATTCAATCCGCAGCTTTAATTCAGATGATCAGCGGTCAATTGAGACCCTTACCTCGATCAATATCGGTCCCGCGAAGGAATTAATTATCAGACCGGAAGAAAAAGCGCGGGCGATGGAGAAAATCGATAGTGGTCTTGCCGCGAGCCTGAAAAAATTAAAGGCTGACAAACAAAAAGAAATACTTCATGCGAATATTTCTCACGATAAAGAACGCTTGTCTGAAGGCCAGACAGATCAGGAGCTCGTGAAGTATCTCTCATATTTCTATGAAAAGCCTGCTAGTTTACTAGATTATACACCTGATAATACACTCCTGATTTTGGATGAAGTCAGTCGGATTCATGAGATGGAAGAACAGCTTCAAAAAGAAGAAGCGGAGTTTATCACAAATCTTCTTGAGGAAGGGAAGATTTTGCATGATATTCGTTTGTCATTCAGCTTCCAGAAAATAGTGGCTGAGCAAAAACGGCCTCTGCTGTACTACTCTTTATTTTTGCGGCATGTACACCATACGAGCCCGCAAAATATTGTCAATGTGTCAGGCCGGCAAATGCAGAGTTTCCATGGCCAAATGAACGTGCTTGCGGGCGAAATGGAGCGTTTTAAAAAATCAAATTTCACTGTTGTGTTCTTAGGAGCAAACAAGGAACGTACACAGAAATTGTCATCTGTTTTGGCTGATTATGATATCGAGGCCGCCGTGACAGACAGCAAAAAAGCGCTTGTTCAGGGACAGGTCTATATCATGGAAGGCGAGCTCCAATCAGGATTTGAGCTGCCGTTAATGAAGCTTGCCGTTATTACGGAAGAAGAACTGTTCAAAAACCGTGTAAAGAAGAAGCCGCGAAAACAGAAGCTTACCAATGCAGAACGCATCAAAAGCTATTCTGAGCTTCAAATTGGAGATTATGTCGTTCATATTAATCACGGGATCGGAAAATACCTGGGGATCGAAACTCTTGAAATCAACGGCATTCATAAAGACTATTTAAATATACATTATCAGGGCAGTGACAAGCTTTACGTCCCTGTAGAACAAATTGATCAGGTCCAAAAATATGTCGGCTCCGAAGGAAAAGAGCCAAAGCTGTATAAATTAGGCGGAAGTGAATGGAAGCGGGTCAAGAAAAAAGTAGAGACATCCGTTCAGGATATTGCTGACGACTTAATTAAGCTGTATGCCGAAAGAGAAGCGAGCAAGGGCTATGCGTTTTCTCCTGACCATGAGATGCAGCGTGAATTCGAATCGGCTTTCCCTTATCAAGAGACTGAGGATCAGCTCCGTTCGATTCACGAAATCAAAAAAGACATGGAAAGAGAACGTCCGATGGACCGCTTGCTGTGCGGAGATGTGGGCTACGGTAAAACAGAGGTTGCCATACGTGCCGCGTTTAAGGCGATCGGTGACGGAAAGCAGGTAGCTCTGCTCGTTCCGACAACCATTTTGGCACAGCAGCATTATGAAACCATAAAAGAGCGCTTCCAGGACTATCCGATTAATATCGGCCTTCTCAGCAGGTTCAGAACGAGAAAAGAAGCAAACGAAACAATCAAAGGGCTGAAAAACGGAACGGTTGATATCGTCATCGGGACGCATCGGCTGCTATCAAAGGATGTCGTGTATAAAGATTTAGGGCTCCTCATCATTGATGAAGAGCAGCGTTTCGGTGTAACCCATAAAGAAAAGATCAAGCAAATAAAAGCCAATGTTGATGTATTAACGTTAACAGCAACGCCGATTCCGCGTACGCTGCATATGTCTATGCTTGGCGTAAGGGACCTTTCAGTCATCGAGACTCCGCCGGAAAATCGGTTCCCTGTACAGACGTATGTTGTGGAATACAACGGAGCTCTTGTCAGAGAGGCAATTGAACGTGAGCTTGCACGCGGGGGCCAAGTCTATTTCTTGTACAACCGGGTAGAGGACATTGAGCGGAAAGCGGATGAAATTTCAATGCTAGTCCCTGACGCGAAGGTAGCATATGCGCATGGGAAAATGACAGAAAATGAATTAGAAACCGTTATGCTAAGTTTTCTTGAAGGAGAATCAGACGTTCTCGTCAGCACAACCATTATCGAAACTGGCGTGGACATCCCGAACGTCAATACGCTGATCGTATTTGACGCCGACAAGATGGGTCTTTCTCAGCTTTACCAGCTGCGGGGGCGTGTCGGCCGTTCTAACCGTGTGGCGTATGCGTACTTCACGTATCGCCGGGATAAAGTGCTGACAGAAGTGGCTGAAAAAAGGCTGCAGGCTATTAAAGAATTCACAGAGCTAGGTTCCGGTTTTAAAATCGCAATGCGTGACTTAACGATTCGCGGAGCCGGGAATCTTCTTGGTGCCCAGCAGCATGGCTTCATCGATTCGGTCGGGTTTGACCTCTATTCACAAATGCTGAAGGAGGCCATTGAGGAGCGTAAAGGAGACACAGCGAAGACAGAGCAGTTTGAAACAGAAATTGATGTCGAGCTTGATGCGTATATTCCGGAAACTTATATTCAAGACGGCAAACAGAAAATTGATATGTATAAACGCTTCAGGTCTGTGGCGACAATCGAAGAGAAGAATGAGCTTCAAGATGAAATGATCGACCGCTTTGGAAACTATCCAAAAGAAGTCGAATACTTGTTTACTGTTGCAGAAATGAAAGTCTATGCGAGACAGGAACGTGTCGAGCTGATTAAGCAGGATAAAGATGCTGTCAGATTGACGATTTCTGAAGAAGCAAGTGCTGAAATTGACGGACAGAAGCTGTTTGAGCTTGGCAATAAATATGGTAGACAAATCGGACTGGGAATGGAAGGGAAAAAACTCAAAATCTCCATACAGACGAAAGGCCGTAGTGCTGATGAGTGGCTCGACACCGTGCTGGGCATGCTGAAGGGCTTAAAAGATGTGAAAAAACAAACCATTTCATCAACGTAAATTTTGTTACTCTCTGGTGTATATTACATTTGATGTGACGGATACTAATTTCAAGCGAGGCGGAAGGTACATAAAGTAACTGCTTTAGGTCTTTCCCACATGTATATACCATCAAATGAAAGAGAGGCACCAGAGATGAAAGCAACCGGTATCGTACGTCGTATTGATGACTTAGGTCGGGTCGTGATTCCTAAAGAAATTCGAAGAACTCTGAGAATCAGGGAAGGCGATCCGCTTGAGATTTTTGTAGATCGTGACGGAGAAGTGATTTTGAAAAAGTACTCTCCGATCAGTGAGCTTGGAGACTTTGCAAAGGAGTATGCAGACGCGCTTTACGACAGCCTCGGCCATTCAGTGCTGATTTGTGATCGTGATGTATATATTGCCGTGTCCGGCAGCTCCAAAAAAGATTACTTAAACAAGTCAATCAGCGAAATGCTGGAAAGAACAATGGATCAGCGCAGCTCCGTGCTTGAGAGTGATGCGAAATCAGTACAGCTTGTGAATGGAATTGATGAGGACATGAATTCTTATACTGTCGGCCCAATTGTGGCGAACGGTGATCCGATAGGTGCTGTGGTGATCTTTTCAAAAGATCAGACAATGGGCGAAGTAGAGCATAAAGCCGTTGAAACAGCAGCTGGATTTTTGGCTCGTCAAATGGAACAGTAGGTCTTATTCCTTTCTTCGAAAATAGGTATGTAAAGAACAGCTCTCCTTGGGACGCTGTTCTTTTTCATGCGTGCCGAAAAAGGAATCCAAGGGTTGGGATGTGGTATAATAACCTCGTTTTTATTTGTGCCGCGGTAATACGTGAACCGTATTGCCCCTGACGTTGGGAAGGAGCTTTTGGATGGACGATTCAATAGGCGTTAAACGGCATTGGATTTGGCAGGGGGCTTTTGTTTTAATTCTGGCAGGCGTCATCACAAAAATTTTAAGCGCTGTTTACAGAGTCCCGTTTCAAAACATTGTCGGCGATGTTGGATTTTATATATATCAGCAGGTATATCCCTTTCTTGGTATTGCGGTCATGCTGTCCACATCAGGATTTCCAGTCATTATTTCAAAGCTGATGAATGATTATAGTGAAAAAAATCATCACACCATATTAAAAATATCTGCGTTGTTTTTGTCTTTAATCGGTATTTTATTATTTCTTTGTTTATATTTGGGTGCTGTTCCTATTGCACTCTTTATGGGGGATTCGCATCTAGCCGTGTTAATTCAAGTGGCCGCATACGCGTTTCTGCTGTTCCCATTTGTCGCGTTGCTTAGAGGCGGTTTTCAGGGGCGGCACGAAATGCTCCCTTCAGCCTTATCACAGATGACAGAGCAGTTTCTGCGTGTTGCAGTGCTCTTGGGTTTATCATTTTGGCTCGTGAAAAAGGGAGCCTCGCTTTATACTGCGGGAGCGGCAGCCGCTTCAGGCTCTCTTGCCGGAAGTTTGGTTGCATTGATGATACTGGGGTTTTTTTGGTTTAAAACGAATAGAGACAACCAAACGGATAGGCAAAATGAAAATGTCATCACAACAAAAGAATTGACGAAAAAACTGCTTTTATATTCGGTTACAATTTGTGTAAGCAGTTTGCTGCTTTTGTTTATCCAGCTTGTTGATGCTTTGAATTTATATGCATTGCTTTCGGGTGGTGAGACAAGCGAAGAAGCAAAACGCCTAAAGGGGATCTATGATCGGGGACAACCCTTGCTGCAGCTCGGTTCAATTTTCGCGGTAAGCATTGCGACGTCACTCGTTCCGTATATTTCTATGGCTGTAAAAAACAAAGAGCTGAAGATCATGAAAGAAAAAATCACGTCATCTTTGAAACTATGCCTTGTGCTCGGTACAGGAGCATCGGCTGGGTTGATTTGCATTCTAAAGCCGGTAAATATCATGCTGTTTCAAAATGGAGAAGGGACAGGTGCGTTACAAGTATTTAGCTGCTCCATTTTGTTTGCATCTATGGCGGTAACGGCAGCGGCAGTCTTACAGGGAGCGGGGTACACAGTTTTTCCAGCGATAGCGGTGGGCGCGGGTGTTGCGGTGAAATGGGTGTTAAACACACTTTTGGTTCCGCGCTATGGGATTGAAGGCGCATCGCTTGCGACAGCTGCTTCCTTTGCGGCTGTCGCCGGCCTTAACTTGTATCAGCTTCGGCAAAAGGAATGGCTCGATAAGCTTAGAGGCGTTTTGATTCCGATTATTGGATCTGCTCTTTTGATGTCAGCTGTTTTGCTTGCGTATACGCGTCTCTGGACTTTCTTGTTTCCTGCAACAGGAAGAGGAGCGGCTGTGATTGAGAGTCTTTCTGCTGTTGCCATTGGTGGCGCGGTGTTTATTTATTGTATGATGAGATTGGGAATATTTACAGATGAAGAGCTGAACAGTGTGCCATTCGGCAGCAAGTTAAGCAAATTCATGAGAAGGAGAGAACAAAATGGCGGGTAAAATTACAGTCGTCGGACTTGGTGCCGGAGACATGGACCAATTGACAATTGGTATACACAAGCTGCTGACGAAGGCAGATACGCTGTATGTCAGAACCAAGGATCATCCTTTAATTGAGGAGCTTGAAAAAGAAACGAAGAACATCCGTTTCTTTGATGATATATATGAGAAACATGATCAGTTCGAGGCGGTATATGAAGAAATTGCGGATACCCTCTTTGAAGCGGCGCGGCGTGAGGACGTGGTTTATGCTGTGCCGGGACATCCTTTTGTCGCAGAAAAAACAGTTCAGCTGCTGACGGAGCGGCAGGAAAAGGAAAACGTTCAAGTGAAAGTCGCGGGGGGACAAAGTTTCCTTGATGCCACATTCAATGCCTTGCAAATTGACCCGATTGAAGGTTTTCAATTTGTGGATGCCGGCACATTGTCCGCGGATGAGCTTGAGCTCAGACATCATCTGATCATATGTCAGGTTTACGACCAAATGACGGCTTCTGAAGTCAAGCTGACATTGATGGAGAAGCTGCCTGATGATTATGAGGTCGTCATTGTGACTGCAGCAGGCAGCCGTGGCGAGGAGATCAAGACAGTGCCATTATTTGAGCTGGACCGCAATGTCGCCTTGAACAACTTAACAAGTGTGTATATTCCGCCGATTAAAGAAGAGAAGCTGCTTTATCACGAATTCTCCACGTTCCGAAGCATCATCAGAGAGCTTCGCGGACCTAATGGATGTCCGTGGGATAAAAAGCAGACGCATCAGTCATTAAAACAGTACATGATTGAAGAATGTTATGAGCTTCTCGAAGCTATTGACGAAGAAGACACAGACCATATGATCGAAGAGCTTGGCGACGTTTTGCTTCAGGTCTTGCTTCACGCGCAAATTGGTGAAGATGAAGGTTATTTCACAATTGATGATGTCATAAAAGGAATCAGTGAAAAAATGGTCCGAAGACATCCCCATGTGTTTAAAGATGTTAAGGTTCAGGATGAAAACGATGTTTTGGCCAATTGGGAAGATATAAAAAAGGCCGAAAAAAATACATCTGAATCATCGTTACTAGACAGCGTACCGAAAACCCTTCCAGCTCTTTCGAAAGCTGCTAAATTGCAGAAAAAAGCAGCGAAGGTCGGTTTTGACTGGGAAGACGTCAGCGATATTTGGGAAAAGGTAAGTGAGGAAATGAAGGAATTTTCTTCTGAGGTTTCTGAAGCTCCTCACGACCACAATCTTAAAGCTGAGTTTGGCGACATTTTGTTCGCGCTGGTGAATGTAGCCCGCTTCTACAAAATAGAGCCAGAGGAAGCGCTGACCATGACTAATGACAAATTCCGGAGACGGTTCTCGTACATTGAGGAAACAGCGAAGGAAAAGGGAGTCGAGCTGGCTGATATGTCCCTTGAGGAAATGGACAAACTGTGGAATGAAGCAAAAGAAACTGAGAGGAGATCATAGATATGAGATTAGATAAATTTTTGAAAGTATCACGGCTGATCAAACGGCGTACACTAGCGAAGGAAGTAGCTGACCAAGGGCGGATCTCTATTAACGGAAACCAAGCTAAAGCAAGCTCTGACGTAAAACCGGGAGATGAACTAACGGTCCGCTTCGGCCAAAAGCTTGTAACGGTTCAAGTTAATGAATTGAAAGACACGACGAAAAAAGAAGAAGCTGCAAACATGTACACGATTCTAAAAGAAGAAAAACTCGGCGAATAGGCTTGTTCTAAAAAAATCCCCCACCTCATACAATGCAGTAATAATGCTAAAAGTATCGAGGATATGGGGGCTGAATAGATGAATTCATATTATGATCAAAAAGGTTCTTCGTCTGTTCCGGAACAACATGATGTGACAATGAAAGGCCGGAAGCATTTAGATATTTCTGGGGTTAAGCATGTGGAGAGTTTTGATAACGAAGAATTCCTGCTGGAAACGGTGATGGGAATGCTCTCCGTCAGAGGCCAAAACCTGCAGATGAAAAATCTTGATGTGGAAAAAGGGATTGTTTCGATTAAAGGCAGGGTATTTGATTTAGTGTACTTAGACGAACAACAAGGGGATAAAGCTAAAGGGTTTTTTAGCAAGTTGTTTAAATGACGCTGACGACACAATTCTATACAATGCTGGCGATGTCCGGTATGGGTCTCTGGCTTGGTGCTTCGCTTGATACATACCGGCTCTTTGTCATTCGTGCCAAAACAGCCAGATGGCTATTATTTATTCATGATATTCTTTTCTGGATTGTGCAAGGGCTGCTTTTCTTTTATGTCTTGCTTCATGTAAATGAGGGAGAATTCAGGATTTACATCTTTTTAGCGGTTCTGCTGGGCGTTGCGACGTATCAGAGCCTTTGCAAACGAATCTATATAAAAATACTGAAATTCGTCATTTACCTTGTTGTATCTGTTTATCAATTCTTCAAAAAACTCATTCAGCACGTGTTATTTCGTCCTATTGTGTGGACATGCGGAGCGATCATCTGGATGGCGGCATTTTTATTCAAGAAAACATACAGCCTGATAGGTTTTCTCCTGCTGTGTCTATATAAAATAGTCATGGTTCTGTGTTTTCCGATCCGTTTTATCGCGAAACAATGTTTGAAACTTCTTCCTGTGAAAATGCGTCTAACTTTTAGACGTTATTTTGAAAAAGGTGCAGGATTTCTCAAAAAGAAGAAGAAACTATTGATAACCATAAGAACGACCATTACACGGTTTTTGAAGAAATGAAAGGAGGACCGTCTGGTTTGAATTTTTCCAGGGAACGAACGATAACTGAAATACAAAACGACTATAAAGAACAAGTAGAACGGCAAAATCAGCTGAAGAAACGAAGACGCAAAGGGCTGTACAGACGGTTAACTGTATTCGGCGCCCTAGTATTCCTGACGGCAATTGTGCTGGCAAGCTCTGTATGGTCCCAAACATCTTCCCTTAGTGCAAAAGAAGAAAAGAAAGAACAGCTTGAAAAAGAACTGAAAAGTTTAAAGACAAAACAAACGGATTTAAAAGAAGAAATATCCAAATTGAAGGATGAGGATTACGTCACAGAGCTTGCCAGAAGGGACTTATTCATGTCTGGAGACGGAGAAATTATCTTCAATGTGGAGAAGAAGAGCAAGTAGCCTTGTTGACACTTAAATTTTTATTTAGGTATAATTAAGCAAACGATCTTTTTATAAGCCTAAGGAGGAGCACTTTTTTTATGTCGATTGAAGTTGGCAGCAAGTTGCAAGGGAAAATTACAGGTATTACAAATTTTGGAGCATTTGTTGAATTGCCTGGAGGCTCAACCGGTCTCGTTCACATTAGTGAGGTAGCTGATAATTATGTCAAAGACATTAACGACCACTTAAAAGTCGGCGACCAAGTTGAAGTGAAAGTCATCAACGTTGAAAAAGACGGGAAAATTGGTTTATCTATTAAAAAAGCTAAAGACCGTCCGCAAGCCAGACCTAGAAATGATTTCCGTCCGAAAGAATCTTTTGAACAGAAAATGAATAAGTTTTTAAAAGACAGCGAAGATCGCTTGTCATCTTTAAAACGCAATACGGAATCAAAACGTGGAGGGCGCGGAGCAAGAAGAGGATAACTTGCTGCTTTCTATAAAATAAATGAAGCATCCGTTCATCCCGACGGATGCTTTTTTATTATCCTCATCCTCTTTAAGAGTCAGAAAATTAAAACATTAAAGTTTCTGTTGACGAAAGAGACAAACCTTTGTATTATATAACTTGTGCTTATAAGCACAAAACAATATGGCGGTGTAGCTCAGCTGGCTAGAGCGTACGGTTCATACCCGTGAGGTCGGGGGTTCGATCCCCTCCGCCGCTACCATATTTGTTTGGCCCGTTGGTCAAGCGGTTAAGACACCGCCCTTTCACGGCGGTAACACGGGTTCGAATCCCGTACGGGTCATCCTAAAAAATCGGTTTCTCTTGCAGAAGCCGATTTTTTTCATTTTTAGACAACATTCCGGAAATTCTTTTCATAAACGAATATCAAGGCAGAAACCGTCGAAGATTTCTTTGGTATTGTTACCTTCTTTTGACAAAATCCTATCTGTGCTTTCGCTATAATGACAGGCAACGAATATAACAGGTGGGAGATGAGAGGAATGGAAAAAGCAGAAAGAAGAGTGAACGGGCCAATGGCGGGACAAGCTTTGGAAAAACTCCAATCGTTTTTTAACAGGGGCACGAAGCTGGTGACTCATCATTTGCATTCACTGTTTTTCTATAAAGGATTCATTTATGTTGTCATCGGATTTTTGCTTGGACGGGCTTTCATATTATCCGAGGTGCTTCCTTTCGCACTTCCTTTCTTTGGAGCGATGCTTCTTATCAGAAGAGACAAAGCGTTTTATGCGGTTTTGGCTGTGCTTGCAGGTGCGCTGACCATATCTCCAAAGCACTCATTGCTCATACTGGCGGCATTGCTGGCATTCTTCGTATTTTCTAAAGTGGCTGCCTTCATTACCGACGATCGTGTAAAAGCACTCCCGATTGTCGTGTTCTTCTCGATGGCTGCAGCAAGAGCCGGGTTTGTTTATGCCCAAAATGGCGTATTTACAACCTATGATTATGTAATGGCTATCGTTGAGGCTGGACTATCGTTTATCTTAACACTGATTTTCCTTCAGAGCCTTCCGATTTTTACTGTGAAAAAAGTGAAACAATCATTAAAAATAGAGGAAATCATTTGCTTTATGATTCTTATTGCCTCTGTTTTAACGGGGCTGGCCGGCTTGTCCTACCAAGGGATGCAGGCAGAACATATATTGGCTCGTTATGTTGTGTTGAGTTTTTCCTTTATTGGCGGAGCAAGCATCGGCTGTACGGTTGGGGTTGTGACCGGCCTGATTCTTGGCTTGGCGAATATCGGAAACCTATATCAAATGAGTCTGCTTGCTTTTTCCGGTTTATTGGGCGGTTTGCTGAAGGAAGGGAAAAAAGCGGGTGCAGCAATTGGTTTGATCGTTGGATCACTTCTTATATCTTTATATGGTGAAGGCTCTGCCGGTCTGATGACAACGCTCTATGAGTCATTAATCGCAGTCGGCCTGTTTTTGCTCACACCTCAATCTATTACGAGGAAAGTGGCGAGATATATTCCGGGAACTGTCGAGCATCTTCAAGAGCAACAGCAATACGCTAGAAAAATCCGTGATGTCACTGCTCAGAAGGTAGACCAATTCTCCAATGTATTTCACGCGCTGTCTGAAAGCTTTGCAACCTTTTATCAAGCATCAGACGAACAGACAGATGACAGCGAAGTTGATCTGTTCTTAAGCAAAATCACGGAGCATTCCTGCCAGACGTGCTACAAGAAAAACAGGTGCTGGGTACAGAACTTTGATAAAACATATGACTTAATGAAACAAGTTATGCTTGAAACAGAGGAAAAAGAATATGCATCAAACCGAAGGCTGAAAAAAGAGTTTCAACAGTATTGTTCTAAATCCAAGCAGGTTGAAGAGCTGATTGAGGATGAGCTCGCACATCATCATGCCCATTTGACACTCAAGAAAAAAGTCCAAGACAGCAGGCGCCTTGTTGCTGAACAGCTTTTAGGCGTTTCTGAGGTTATGGCCGACTTTTCTCGGGAAATAAAAAGAGAGCGAGAACAGCACTTTCTGCAGGAAGAGCAAATCATAGAAGCGCTTCAGCATTTCGGAATTGAGATTCAGCATGTCGAGATCTATAGTCTTGAACAAGGAAATATCGATATTGAAATGACCATTCCGTTCAGCGGACATGGAGAAAGTGAAAAAATCATTGCTCCTATGCTTTCTGACATTCTGGAGGAACAAATTCTTGTGAAAGCCGAACAGCACTCTCCGCATCCGAATGGATACAGCCATGTCGCCTTTGGATCAACAAAATCATACAGGGTGTCCACGGGAGCTGCTCACGCTGCGAAGGGCGGCGGCCTTGTCTCCGGCGACAGCTACAGCATGATGGAGCTTGGAGCCAGAAAATATGCTGCAGCAATCAGTGACGGAATGGGCAATGGCGCAAGAGCGCACTTTGAAAGCAATGAAACGATCAAGCTTCTTGAAAAAATCCTTGAATCGGGAATTGATGAAAAAATAGCAATTAAAACGATCAACAGCATACTGTCTCTAAGGACAACTGACGAAATATATTCCACGCTTGACCTATCTATTATCGATCTTCAAGATGCCAGCTGTAAATTTTTGAAGGTTGGATCGACGCCTAGCTTTATCAAACGGGGTGACCAGGTCATGAAAGTTCAAGCGAGCAATCTGCCAATCGGTATTATTAATGAATTTGATGTGGAGGTTGTGAGTGAACAGCTGAAAGCGGGTGACCTCTTAATTATGATGAGTGATGGCATTTTTGAGGGGCCTAAGCATGTGGAAAATCACGACTTATGGATGAAGCGTAAAATGAAAGGGTTGAAAACAAATGACCCGCAGGAGATTGCCGATTTGCTTATGGAAGAAGTCATCCGCACAAGATCCGGCCAAATTGAGGACGATATGACTGTTGTTGTCGTCCGGATTGATCACAATACACCGAAGTGGGCATCCATTCCTGTTCCGGCAATCTTTCAAAACAAACAAGAAATTTCATAACGCTTCCGTATAAATCAAATTTCTTCTGGCGAAGATGGGAATATATGAATCTGAGAATCCTCGTATTCTCCAGGAGGAATGAATGTGAACAACGGACATTTAAATCAAATTTTGCTGATAACGGATGGCTGCTCAAACCATGGGGAAGACCCGCTTGCAATGGCTGCTTTTGCTAAAGAGCAGGGGATTACGGTAAATGTCATTGGTATAATGGAAGAAAATCAAATTGACCCTGAGGCAATGAAGGAAGTCGAAGGGATTGCACTTGCCGGAGGAGGTGTGCACCAAGTCGTTTATGCATCTCAGCTTTCACAAACTGTTCAAATGGTAACAAAGAAAGCGATGACGCAAACCTTACAAGGTGTAGTCAATCAAGAACTGAAACAGATTCTCGGAAAGAATGTGGAAATGGAAGAGCTTTCTCCAGAAAAACGCGGCGAAGTCATGGAAGTGGTAGACGAGCTTGGAGAAACGGTGCATCTTCAGGTTTTGGTTCTTGTTGATACAAGTGCAAGTATGGCGCCAAAGCTTCCAACAGTAAAAGAGGCGCTGATTGATTTGTCTGTAAGCCTCAATTCCCGAATCGGGAATAACGAATTTGCGATGTGTATATTTCCCGGGAAAAAACAAGAGGTCGAGCTTGTGCTGAACTGGACACCGAAGCTGCAATCTCTTTCCACACTCTTTGCAAAGCTTTCGACAGGCGGCATCACGCCGACAGGTCCAGCGATTCGTGAAGCGACACTGCAGTTTGAAAAAATACGCTCAAGAAGGGGCATGCTGGCAGATGATGAACGACGCTTTGACGAGTTTGGCATGTAGCCTCAAGCCGGGTACGACAATCAAAGGCAAGTGGAATGGAAACACTTATACATTGCGTAAACAGCTTGGTAAAGGGGCCAATGGAATTGTGTATTTGGCAGAAACATCAGATGGACATGTTGCCTTAAAGGTGAGTGATGACAGCCTGTCTATTACTTCTGAAGTGAATGTCTTGAAATCTTTCTCAAAGGCCCAGTCCGTTACGATGGGGCCTTCTTTTTTTGATACGGATGATGCCTATATTCCCAGTGCCAATACGAAAATTTCATTTTATGCAATGGAATACATAAAAGGGCCGCTGCTTTTGAAGTATGTCAGTGATAAAGGAGCAGAGTGGATACCGGTATTAATGATTCAACTGTTATCCAGCTTATCGGTGCTTCACCAGCAAGGATGGATATTCGGCGATCTTAAACCTGACAATCTGATCGTAACTGGTCCGCCCGCAAGGATCCGCTGCATTGATGTGGGCGGCACGACAAAGGAAGGCCGGGCGATAAAAGAGTATACGGAGTTTTATGACAGAGGCTATTGGGGGTATGGAACAAGAAAGGCAGAGCCATCCTATGATCTGTTCGCAGTTGCCATGATTATGATCAACAGTGTGCATAAAAAAGAATTTAAGAAAACGAACCAGCCCAAAGAACAGCTTAGGTCTCTCATCGAAGGAAACCCGCTGCTTCAAAAGTATAAAAAAGTGCTTTTTTCAGCCTTGAACGGAGATTATCAATCCGCAGATGAAATGAAAAAGGATATGCTAGACGCGGGGCAAAAAGCAGCACAAAGAAAACAGCCTATAAAAGCATCACCGCAGCCTGCCACACGACAAAGACAGCAAAAACCGCGCCAAGGAAAAATAACGAAGACGCGATATACCCCAAAACAGAAACCGGCTAAGTCGGGGGGGTTATTTGAAACAACGCTGATCGTGATCAGTGTTTTAGCGCTTTATTTCGCCTATATTATCTTTTTCTTAATCTGAATGGTGCAAACTGCAGAGCCTATGCTTCTTCTTTGCTTGGAGGGGTTGAAAGTGTTAGGATATGAATATCTTTAAAATACCTGCTCATTGTGAGGAGGACATTGTGAAAAGTGTCAAAGATTTTTTAAACAAACACAATCTTACGTTAAAAGGGGCGACAATCATTGTAGGCGTTTCCGGCGGTCCGGACTCAATGGCTCTTCTTCACGCGTTGCATACGTTATGCGGCCGTTCAGCGAATGTTATTGCAGCTCACGTTGACCATCGGTTCAGAGGTGCGGAATCCGAGGAGGACATGCGTTTTGTCCAAGCTTATTGTAAAGCTGAACAGCTCGTGTGCGAAACGGCTCAAATCAATGTAACCGCATATGCACAGGAAAAAGGACTCAATAAGCAGGCTGCAGCACGCGATTGCCGCTACCAGTTTTTTGAGGAAATCATGTCGAAGCACCAAGCGGACTATCTGGCTCTTGCGCATCATGGTGATGACCAGATTGAAACAATGCTTATGAAACTGGCTAAGGGTACGCTTGGAACGGGACTTGCGGGAATGCAGCCGGTTAGACGTTTTGGGACGGGGCGGATCATCAGGCCGTTCTTAACTATTACAAAGGAAGAGATCCTTCACTATTGCCGTGAAAACGGCTTGAACTACCGGACGGATGAAAGCAACGCCAAAGATGACTACACAAGAAACAGATTCAGAAAAACAGTGCTCCCGTTTTTGAAGCAGGAATCTCAGGATGTGCATAAAAGGTTTCAGAAAGTGAGTGAAGCACTGACGGAAGATGAGCAATTCTTACAGTCATTAACGAAAGATGAAATGAATAAAGTAATCACAAGCCAGTCTAATACATCAGTTGAAATCAATTCCTCTCAATTGCTTGCCCTCCCGATGCCTTTACAAAGAAGAGGAGTTCAACTAATATTAAACTATCTTTATGAAAACGTTCCATCATCCTTTTCAGCCCATCACATTCAGCAGTTTCTCGATTGGGCGGAAAATGGCGGTCCTTCAGGAGTACTGGACTTTCCGAAAGGGCTGAAGGTGGTCAAATCATATCAGACATGTTTGTTTACATTTGAACAATGGCAGTGCAAAAATGTTCCCTTTGAATACCAAATTAGCGGAGCTTCTGATGAAACGGCAGTGCTCCCTAATGGATATCTGATAGAGGCAAGGCATTATGCGGACTCGCCTGAAGAACATGGGAATGCTGTTTTTATCACAAGTGAAAAAAAGGTGCGATTTCCCTTAACAATCCGGACGAGAAAAGCTGGAGACCGGATCAAACTAAAAGGGATGAACGGCTCAAAAAAGGTAAAGGATATATTTATTGATAAGAAATTGCCTCTCCAAGAAAGAGACAACTGGCCGATTGTGACGGACGCAAGCGGTGAAATTATCTGGATACCTGGCTTGAAAAAATCAATTTTTGAAGATCTTGTGATTCCAAACAGCGACCGCATTGTATTACAATATAGACAGCATGAAAAGTGTAGGGGGCAAGCAAAATCATGATGAAACATGATATCGAGAAAGTACTGATCTCAGAGGAAGAGATACAAAAGAAAGTAAAAGAGTTAGGTGCAGAATTAACGAGCGAGTATCAAGATACATTTCCGTTGGCAATCGGTGTGTTAAAAGGAGCACTTCCTTTTATGGCGGATCTTATCAAGCATATTGATACATATTTGGAAATGGATTTCATGGATGTATCAAGCTACGGAAATTCTACGGTTTCTTCTGGAGAAGTAAAAATCATTAAAGATTTGGATACATCTGTAGAGGGCCGGGACATCTTAATTATTGAAGATATCATCGACAGTGGGTTAACCTTAAGTTATCTCGTAGAGCTCTTCCGATACCGTAAAGCAAAATCAATTAAGATTGTTACCCTTTTGGATAAACCGAGCGGAAGAAAAGCGGACATCAAAGCAGACTTTGTCGGTTTTGAAGTTCCTGACGCGTTTGTAGTGGGTTACGGACTTGATTATGCTGAGCGCTATCGCAATCTGCCTTATATCGGAGTGTTAAAACCGGCAGTTTATGAAAGCTGATCGGCAGCCTGCTTCCGAGATGGTTATTGTTTGTATTGGAATGATTTTCTATGGTACTATTGAACATAGTTGTGCTTACTGTGGGAGGAGGTAAGGAATGAATCGGGTCTTCCGTAATACCATTTTTTATTTACTTATTTTATTAGTAGTAATCGGGGTTGTGAGCTACTTCCAGACCTCAAATCCGAAAACAGAAAATATGTCGTACAGTACGTTCATCAAAAACCTGGATGACGGGAAAGTTGATAGCGTATCGGTTCAGCCTGTCAGAGGTGTTTATGAGGTAAAAGGGCAGCTGAAAAACTACGACAAAGATCAATACTTTTTGACTCATGTTCCTGAAGGAAAGGGAGCAGACCAGATATTTAACGCTTTGAAAAAGACAGACGTAAAGGTTGAGCCCGCGCAAGAAACAAGCGGATGGGTGACGTTCCTGACGACCATCATCCCATTTGTCATTATCTTTATTCTGTTTTTCTTCCTGCTCAATCAGGCTCAAGGCGGCGGCAGCCGTGTCATGAACTTTGGCAAGAGTAAAGCGAAGCTGTATACAGAGGAAAAGAAACGCGTCAAATTTAAAGACGTTGCAGGGGCTGACGAAGAAAAGCAAGAACTTGTTGAAGTTGTTGAGTTTCTGAAAGATCCCCGCAAGTTTGCCGAGCTCGGCGCCAGAATACCGAAAGGCGTGCTTTTAGTCGGACCTCCGGGTACCGGTAAAACATTGCTTGCCAAGGCTTGTGCAGGAGAAGCCGGCGTACCTTTCTTCAGCATCAGCGGATCTGATTTCGTTGAAATGTTTGTAGGGGTCGGTGCTTCCCGTGTGCGTGACTTGTTTGAAAATGCGAAAAAGAATGCGCCTTGTTTGATCTTCATTGATGAAATTGACGCAGTCGGACGCCAGCGTGGCGCTGGTCTCGGCGGTGGACACGATGAACGTGAACAGACGCTAAACCAATTGCTTGTTGAAATGGACGGATTCAGCGCTAATGAAGGAATTATCATCATTGCTGCGACGAACCGTGCGGACATCTTGGACCCAGCCTTACTTCGTCCGGGACGTTTTGACCGTCAAATCACAGTGGACCGCCCAGATGTCATTGGCCGTGAAGCTGTATTGAAAGTCCATGCGAGAAACAAACCGCTGGATGAAACGGTTAACCTAAAATCAATTGCCATGAGAACACCAGGCTTCTCAGGCGCTGACTTAGAAAACCTCTTGAATGAAGCTGCTCTTGTAGCGGCTCGTCAAAACAAGAAAAAAATCGATGCGCGTGATATTGACGAAGCGACGGACCGTGTAATTGCCGGACCCGCTAAGAAGAGCCGCGTTATCTCCAAGAAAGAACGCAATATCGTGGCTTATCACGAAGGCGGACACACCGTTATCGGTCTCGTTTTAGATGAGGCAGATATGGTGCATAAAGTAACGATTGTTCCTCGGGGCCAGGCTGGCGGTTATGCTGTTATGCTGCCAAGAGAAGACCGTTATTTCCAAACAAAGCCGGAGCTGCTTGATAAAATTGTCGGCCTCTTGGGCGGACGTGTTGCTGAAGAGATTATCTTCGGTGAAGTCAGCACAGGGGCGCACAATGACTTCCAGCGTGCGACGAATATTGCAAGACGAATGGTTACGGAATTCGGTATGTCAGAAAAACTGGGACCGTTGCAATTTGGACAGTCTCAGGGCGGTCAGGTATTCTTAGGCCGTGATTTCAACAACGAACAGAACTACAGTGATCAAATCGCTTACGAAATTGATCAGGAAATTCAGCGCATCATCAAAGAATGTTATGAGCGTGCGAAACAAATCCTGACTGAAAATCGTGACAAGCTTGAATTGATTGCCCAAACGCTTCTGAAAGTTGAAACGCTTGACGCTGAACAAATCAAACACCTTATCGATCATGGAACATTACCTGAGCGTAATTTCTCAGATGATGAAAAGAACGATGATGTGAAAGTAAACATTCTGACAAAAACAGAAGAAAAGAAAGACGATACGAAGGAGTAATTCGCTTTCTTTCTAAAAAAACTGCCGGCTGACGCTGGCAGTTTTTTTATGTAAATGATGGGCTCAGCTGCGGCTTTTACAATCATCCAATTCTGGTATCGATTTGTTTACAAATGAGCCGCTGATCGTGTATGGTATTGTAGAATGTTTGTAAAAAGTAAAGTAGAGAAACTATTCAAAAGTGGTGATAGAGGTTGTTACTGGTTATCGATGTGGGGAACACCAATACTGTAATTGGTGTATATCATGATGGAAAATTAGAATATCACTGGCGTATAGAAACAAGCAGGCATAAAACAGAAGATGAGTTTGGGATGATTTTGCGCTCCTTATTTGATCACTCCGGGCTTATGTTTGAACAGATAGATGGCATTATTATTTCGTCAGTAGTGCCGCCAATCATGTTTGCGTTAGAAAGAATGTGCACAAAATACTTTCATATCGAGCCTCAAATTGTTGGTCCAGGTATGAAAACCGGTTTAAATATAAAATATGACAATCCGAAAGAAGTGGGGGCAGACAGAATCGTAAATGCTGTCGCTGCGATACACTTATACGGCAATCCATTAATTGTTGTCGATTTCGGAACCGCCACAACGTACTGCTATATTGATGAAAACAAACAATACATGGGCGGGGCGATTGCCCCTGGGATTACAATTTCGACAGAGGCGCTTTACTCGCGTGCAGCAAAGCTTCCGCGTATCGAAATCACCCGGCCCGACAATATTATCGGAAAAAACACTGTTAGCGCGATGCAATCTGGAATTTTATTTGGCTATGTCGGCCAAGTGGAAGGAATCGTTAAGCGAATGAAATGGCAGGCAAAACAGGAACCAAAGGTCATTGCGACAGGAGGCCTGGCGCCGCTCATTGCGAACGAATCAGATTGTATAGACATCGTTGATCCATTCTTAACCCTAAAAGGGCTGGAATTGATTTATGAAAGAAACCGCGTAGGAAGTGTATAGGAGGTTTAGTAATGGATTATTTAGTAAAAGCACTTGCGTATGACGGAAAAGTTCGGGCTTATGCGGCGAGAACGACTGATATGGTAAATGAGGGGCAGAGACGCCATGGTACGTGGCCGACAGCATCCGCTGCATTGGGCCGCACAATGACAGCTTCACTTATGCTCGGCGCTATGCTGAAGGGCGATGATAAGCTGACCGTGAAAATCGAGGGCGGAGGTCCGATCGGAGCTATTGTAGCTGATGCCAATGCCAAAGGAGAAGTCAGAGCCTATGTCTCTAACCCGCAAGTTCATTTTGATTTAAATGAACAAGGCAAGCTTGATGTCAGACGTGCGGTTGGAACAAACGGAACGTTAAGTGTCGTAAAAGATTTAGGTTTGCGCGAGTTCTTCACAGGACAAGTAGAAATCGTTTCAGGAGAATTAGGCGATGATTTCACTTACTATCTTGTATCATCTGAGCAGGTTCCTTCATCAGTGGGCGTAGGTGTGCTCGTAAATCCTGACAATACCATTCTTGCGGCAGGGGGCTTTATTATTCAGCTGATGCCGGGAACAGATGATGAAACAATCACAAAAATTGAACAGCGTCTATCTCAAGTAGAGCCGATTTCTAAGCTCATCCAAAAAGGGCTGACACCAGAAGAAATTTTAGAAGAAGTCCTAGGCGAGAAACCTGAGATTTTGGAAACGATGCCTGTCAGATTCCATTGCCCTTGTTCAAAAGAACGGTTCGAAACAGCCATTTTAGGACTAGGCAAAAAAGAAATTCAAGATATGATAGAAGAAGATGGACAAGCCGAAGCAGTATGCCATTTTTGTAATGAAAAGTACTTATTTACAAAAGAAGAGCTGGAAGGGCTTCGTGACCAAACTACCCGCTAAGCTCTTTAGCGGGTTTTTAATTTGAGAAAAGGGGCTGAAAGCAGGTTTGAAATCAAGAACAATCTGGACCATTATTTTAGGGGCGCTGTTGGTTTGCTGTATTGCTGTTGCATATACGCTGACGAAATCCCAAGCCGGCGCATCGTCATCCGGTGAGTCTATTGCGACTATCGGGGGCAAGAGTGTGACAAGAGAAGAATGGCTGAAAGAAATGGAAGATCAGTATGGTAAGTCAACGCTTGAAGATATGATCAATGTCCGAGTTGTTGAGCAGCTGGCTAAAAAGAACAACCTTAAAATATCCAAAAGCGAAGTTGATCGTGAGTTTTTACTGATTAAAGCGGTCAATAATTCCTTTTACGAAGATGAACATACGACGGAGAAAGAGTGGAAAGACCAAATTCGTTATAATATCCTCCTTGAAGAATTGTTAACAAGGGATATCGATATTTCAAACAAAGAACTGGAATCATTCTATAATAAAAATAAGGAACTATATCAGTTTGATGATTCGTATCGAATTCGGCACATTGTTGTAAAAGATGAAGAAGAAGCGAGAGAAGTCCTGAAAGAACTGAAAGGCGGATCAAGCTTTGAAGCTGTCGCTGCCGAAAGATCTACAGACAGATATACATCACCATACGGCGGAGATTTAGGTTTTGTCACAGAGGCATCAGACAACATTCCATCAGCATACATTGAAGAGGCGAAAACACTCAAAGAGGATGAATGGTCTCAGGAACCAATAAAGGTCAGCAACGGATATGCCATTATCCAGCTGAAAGAAAAACTAAAGGCAAGAACGTTCTCATTTGATGAAGTAAAGGACCAGATCAGACGGCAAATCGCAATGGATCAGCTAGGCGATAAAGCGACAGTTAAGACACTTTGGAAAGAAGCCGATGTATCTTGGTTTTATGGGGAAAAAAGTACTAAGTGATTGACAAAAAATTTTGAAATTGATAGATTATATACATAATACCAATACAAATAGTCGGAAATTGAGGTGTCGAGAATGGTACGTGTAGCAAACTCCATTACTGAATTAATTGGGAATACGCCAATCGTTAAATTAAATCGCCTTGCAGATGAAAACAGTGCGGATGTATATCTAAAACTTGAATACATGAACCCTGGAAGCAGTGTAAAAGACCGTATCGGTTTAGCCATGATTGAAGCGGCTGAAAAAGAAGGAAAATTAAAAGCCGGTGATACAATCATTGAACCGACAAGCGGAAATACTGGAATCGGGCTTGCAATGGTTGCTGCTGCTAAAGGATTAAAAGCCATTTTGGTTATGCCTGATACAATGAGCATGGAGCGCCGCAACCTTCTTCGCGCATACGGTGCTGAACTTGTGCTGACTCCTGGTGCGGAAGGCATGAAAGGTGCCATTAAGAAAGCTGAAGAGCTTGCTGAAAAGCACGGATACTTTGTGCCGCAGCAGTTTAACAACCCTTCTAACCCAGAAATTCACCGCCAAACAACGGGTAAAGAAATCGTTGAGCAATTCGGTGATGACCAGCTTGACGCATTTGTAGCCGGAATCGGAACGGGCGGAACGATTACGGGAGCGGGCGAAGTGCTGAAGGAAGCATACCCTTCCATCAAGATTTATGCTGTTGAACCGTCAGATTCCCCAGTGCTTTCAGGAGGAAAACCAGGCCCCCACAAAATTCAGGGAATAGGAGCTGGATTCGTGCCGGACATCTTAAACACTGAAGTATATGATGAAATCTTCCCTGTGAAGAATGAAGAAGCATTCGAATATGCCCGCAGAGCTGCACGTGAAGAAGGAATTCTCGGAGGCATCTCATCAGGTGCGGCAATTTATGCTGCTCTTCAAGTAGCAAAAAAACTCGGAAAAGGCAAAAAAGTATTGGCCATCATTCCAAGTAACGGCGAACGTTATCTAAGCACGCCGCTGTATCAATTCGATTAAAAAAAGCCAAAACTCCCGGTCTGCCGGGAGTTTTTTTATATTTCGTGCATCAAATATGCCATGTCTGCGACGAATGTTATTCTTGGAAGAGAAATTCACTTTTTTCACTAACCACATTGCTTTACAATTAAAAACAAGTAAAAAAGAAAATAGAGGAATGATACAAATGGCACAACGCAGACCGGCAGGCAAAAAAATACCTTTTCAAAAAGACTCATTCTTACAACAATTTGAGAAACTTGCGCAATCCCGGAAACATCATGTACTTCTCGAAAGTGCAAGAGGCGGCAGATATAGTATAGCCGGTCTTGATCCAATTGCAACTGTGAAAGGAAAAGACGGAATAACTACAATTAAGCATGGTGATGAGATGCTGTTTAAAGAAGGTGATCCATTAAGGGCCTTCCACAGCTGGTTTAAAACGCTGGAAACAGAAACGAATCATGAGTTCCCTGACTTTCAAGGCGGGGCAATCGGGTTTCTCAGCTATGATTACGCACGGTACATTGAAAATTTTAAAATGCTCTCGTTAGATGATCTAGAAACACCAGATATTTATTTTCTTGTTTTTGATGATATAGCAGTTTATGACCATCAAGAAGAGTCTCTATGGCTGATTACTCATGTTAATGGTTCTGATCAGGAAACAGCGGATGTGAAGCTATCTGAGTTAGAGCAGATGTGGCTGACTGAGCTTCCCGCTGTCTCTTCGCGAGAGATGAACCCTGAAACAGATGGTTCTTTCGCGGCGCCATTTACCGAGGATGGGTTCTCACAAGCTGTAGAGAAAATCAAACAATACATTGCCAGCGGAGATGTGTTTCAAGTCAATCTATCAATAAGGCAGTCACAGTCACTGTCTGCCCACCCATATCAAATTTACAAAACCTTGAGAGAAGTAAATCCTTCTCCTTATATGGCGTATTTAGAAACACCTGATTTCCAAATCATTTGCGGATCGCCTGAACTGCTTGTCAGCAAAAAGGGCAAGCTATTAGAGACAAGACCGATTGCGGGCACCCGTTCCAGAGGGAAAACAAATGAAGAAGACGAGGCGCTTGCAAACGAATTGATACACAATGAAAAAGAACGCGCGGAACATGTCATGCTGGTTGATCTTGAGCGAAATGATCTGGGAAGAGTATCACGTTACGGGTCTGTGCGCGTAAATGAATTCATGGCAATTGAAAAATACTCGCATGTGATGCACATTGTGTCTAATGTCCAAGGTGAACTGCAGGATGGGTATGATGCTGTAGATATTATTCATGCTGTGTTTCCCGGAGGAACCATTACTGGTGCACCGAAAGTAAGAACGATGGAAATTATAGAAGAACTTGAGCCGACACGCCGAGGGCTTTATACTGGATCTATAGGATGGTTTGGATATAATCACGATCTGCAGTTTAATATCGTCATTCGAACCATTTATGCAACCGGAGGGCAGGCATTTATGCAGTCCGGCGCAGGAGTTGTGATTGATTCTGTTCCGAAGCAC
The DNA here is from genome assembly GCF_038002425.1 of Bacillus sp. FSL R7-0685. Taxonomy (NCBI): domain Bacteria; kingdom Bacillati; phylum Bacillota; class Bacilli; order Caryophanales; family Bacillaceae; genus Bacillus; species Bacillus sp. FSL R7-0685. The sequence goes on from NZ_JBBOCN010000001.1 coordinate 83,789, forward strand.
GAATACAAGGAATCATTCAAAAAAGCTTTTGCGATGCAAAGAGCATTAGAGCTGAGCAAAGAAGAGACAAAAATTAGATGAGGTGAGCGGAGAAATGATTTTAATGATTGATAACTACGATTCATTCACGTACAACTTGGTACAGTATTTGGGCGAGCTTGGGGAAGAGCTGGTTGTGAAACGCAATGACAGCATCACAATCGAAGAAATTGAAGAACTGTCTCCGGACTTTCTGATGATATCTCCCGGACCGTGCAGCCCTGATGAGGCGGGAATCAGCCTCGAAGCAATTAAACATTTCGCAGGGAAAATTCCTATTTTCGGTGTATGTCTCGGACATCAGTCCATCGCACAAGTGTTCGGTGGTGATGTTGTTAGGGCAGAACGGCTTATGCACGGGAAAACCTCGGATATCGAGCATGACGGCAAAACCATTTTTGAAGGGTTGAAAAACCCCCTTGTTGCGACGCGATACCACTCGCTGATCGTAAAACCTGAGACGCTGCCAAACTGTTTTACAGTAACAGCACAAACGAAAGAAGGAGAAATCATGGCTATTCGCCACAATGACCTCCCGATAGAGGGCGTGCAATTTCACCCAGAGTCTATTATGACCTCCTTTGGGAAAGAAATGCTCAGAAATTTTATTGAGACATATCGCAAGGAAGTTATTGCGTGATGATATATGTGAACGGCCGGTATATGGAGGAGAAAGATGCAGTTCTTTCTCCTTTTGACCATGGGTTTTTATATGGGATCGGTGTTTTCGAAACCTTCAGGCTCTACGAAGGCTGCCCGTTTTTGCTTGATTGGCATATAGAAAGGCTTGAACGCGCGCTTAAGGATCTGCAAATCGAATATACTGTTTCAAAGCATGAGATCCTTGAGATGCTGGACAAGCTGCTTAAGCTAAATGATATCAAGGATGGCAATGCCCGCGTCAGACTGAACATATCAGCGGGAATCAGCGATAAAGGCTTTGTCGCCCAGACGTACGATAAGCCGACCGTTTTATGCTTTGTGAATCAGCTGAAACCAGAAAGTCTTCCTTTGCAAAAAGAAGGAAAGGTTTTATCGATACGGAGAAACACTCCAGAGGGATCGTTCCGGTTAAAATCTCATCATTATCTAAATAATATGTATGCGAAACGGGAAATTGGAAATGATCCGCGTGTCGAGGGAATTTTCTTAACGGAGGATGGAGCTGTTGCAGAGGGTATCATATCTAATGTCTTCTGGAGAAAAGGTCGCTGTATCTATACGCCATCGCTTGATACCGGTATTCTGGACGGCGTCACGAGACGTTTTATCATAGAAAATGCAAAGAATATCGGCCTGGAGCTCAAAACGGGCCGATATGAGCTAGAAGCTCTCTTGACAGCTGACGAAGCGTGGATGACGAACTCGGTTCTTGAAATCATCCCGTTTACTAAAATAGAAGAAGTAAACTATGGAAGCCAAAGCGGAGAAGCAACCTCCGCTCTTCAATTGTTATACAAAAAAGAAATAAAGAACATGATGTATGAAAAGGGAGGAAGAGCATGGCGCAGCACACAATAGATCAAACACAAGTAATCCACACTAAGCCCAGCGCTTTATCATATAAAGAGAAGACGCTGGTGATGGGAATTTTAAACGTAACGCCTGACTCTTTCTCGGACGGTGGAAAATATGACAGCTTGGACAAGGCGCTGCTGCACGCGAAAGAGATGATCGATGATGGTGCCCATATCATTGATATCGGAGGGGAATCGACAAGGCCTGGCGCTGAGTGCGTATCTGAGGATGAGGAGATGTCCAGAGTCATTCCGGTGATTGAGCGGATTACGAAAGAGCTTGGTGTTCCTATTTCTGTAGATACGTACAAGGCTTCTGTCGCAGATGAAGCAGTGAAAGCCGGCGCATCCATTATCAATGATATTTGGGGAGCCAAACATGATCCGAAGATGGCTTCCGTTGCAGCTGAACATAATGTTCCAATTGTTCTCATGCATAACCGCCCTGAAAGAAACTACAATGACTTATTGCCGGATATGCTGTCGGACTTAATGGAGAGTGTAAAAATTGCTGTTGAGGCCGGAGTAGACGAGAAGAACATTATTCTTGATCCCGGTATCGGTTTCGCGAAAACCTATCACGATAACTTGGCAGTGATGAACAAACTAGAGATTTTCAGCGGGCTGGGATATCCGGTTCTTCTGGCAACCTCCCGAAAAAGATTCATCGGACGTGTTCTGGATCTTCCGCCTGAGGAGCGGGCTGAGGGCACAGGCGCGACTGTGTGTCTCGGCATTCAAAAAGGCTGTGACATTGTCAGGGTCCATGATGTAAAACAAATTGCCAGAATGGCGAAAATGATGGACGCGATGCTGAATAAGGGAGGGGTGCACCATGGATAAAGTTTATGTAGAAGGTATGGAGTTTTACGGATATCACGGTGTGTTCAAAGAAGAAAACAAACTTGGCCAGCGGTTTAAAGTCGATTTAACCGCTGAGCTGGATTTAAGCAAGGCCGGACAAACAGACGACCTTGAACAAACAATCAACTATGCTGAGCTCTATCACGTATGTAAAGATATCGTGGAAGGGGAGCCTGTAAAATTGGTGGAAACGCTGGCAGAACGTATTGCTGACACTGTTCTCGAAAAATTTCAGCCGGTTCAGCAATGTACGGTGAAAGTGATTAAGCCAGACCCGCCAATTCCCGGACACTATAAATCAGTAGCCATTGAAATTACGAGAAAAAAGTCATGAACAACATAGCTTATATTGCACTTGGATCTAATATTGGAGATAGAGAAACGTATTTAAGGCAAGCAGTGGCTTTACTGCATCAGCATGCTGCGGTGACAGTCACTAAAGTGTCGTCTATTTATGAAACTGACCCGGTCGGATACGAAGATCAAGCTCAATTTTTGAATATGGCTGTTGAAATCAAGACATCACTGAACCCTTTTGAACTCCTTGAACTGACGCAGCAGATAGAAAATGAATTAGGCAGAACAAGGGAAGTAAGATGGGGGCCGCGGACGGCAGACCTTGACATTTTGTTATTTAATCGTGAAAATATTGAAACAGAGCAACTAATTGTTCCGCATCCGAGAATGTATGAGCGTTTGTTTGTCCTTGCGCCGCTTGCGGAAATTTGCAAGCAGGTTGAAAAAGAGGCTACAAGCGCCGAAACAGACCAAGAAGGTGTAAGAGTATGGAAGCAGAAATCTGGGGTAGACGAATTCGTGCATTCAGAAAGCTGAAAGGTTATACTCAAGAAGGATTTGCAAAAGCATTAGGTATATCAGTTTCTATTCTCGGCGAAATTGAACGCGGAAACCGATTGCCGTCAGCTGCCATCATTCAAGATGCAGCAGATGTTTTAAATATAAGTGCGGACGAATTGGCGCCGCCAGAAAAATAGAACAAATGAAAGGAGGAGAAAAATTGTTCAAAATCGGAGATATTCAATTGAAAAATCGGGTTGTGCTCGCACCTATGGCTGGTGTCTGCAACTCTGCGTTCAGATTGACTGTAAAGGAATTCGGAGCCGGATTGGTATGCGCTGAAATGGTCAGTGACAAAGCGATCCTTTACAACAATGCAAGAACAATGGGTATGCTTTATATTGATGAACGTGAGAAACCACTGAGCCTTCAAATTTTCGGAGGAAAAAAGGAAACCCTTGTGGAAGCGGCGAAGTTTGTAGACCAAAACACAACTGCTGATATCATTGATATTAACATGGGATGTCCCGTGCCGAAGATTACAAAATGCGATGCGGGAGCCAAATGGCTTCTCGATCCTGATAAGATTTACGAAATGGTTTCTGCAGTAGTGGATGCTGTTAATAAACCAGTTACAGTGAAAATGAGAATGGGCTGGGATGAAGACCACATTTTCGCAGTGAAAAATGCACAGGCTGTAGAACGTGCGGGTGGTAAAGCAGTTGCGCTTCACGGCCGTACGAGAGTGCAGATGTACGAAGGAACGGCAAACTGGGATATCATCAAAGAAGTAAAACAATCAGTATCGATTCCGGTTATCGGAAACGGCGATGTTAAGACACCGCAGGATGCTAAGCGTATGCTCGATGAGACAGGAGTAGACGGGGTCATGATCGGACGCGCTGCATTGGGCAACCCGTGGATGATTTACCGTACGGTTCAGTATCTTGAAACAGGTGAATTAAAAGAAGAGCCGCAAGTACGCGAAAAAATGGCCGTATGCAAACTGCATCTTGACCGCCTGATTGACTTAAAAGGTGAAAACGTAGCGGTAAGAGAAATGAGAAAGCACGCTGCATGGTATCTGAAAGGCGTGAAAGGCAATGCGAACGTTCGTAATGAAATCAATCATTGCGAGACGAGAGAAGAGTTTGTACAGCTTTTAGATGCATTTACGGTTGAAGTTGAGGCAAAAGAGCTTCAAAATGCAAAAGTAGGATAATACTCACCTCTATTTGCTGCTCACTGCTAGTTTTACGCTGGCAGTTTTTCTGCTTTTTTCATGAAACAATATCTGTAATGGAGTGATAACAATGAGTCAAGAAGAGCATAACCATGAAGAATTGAATGATCAGCTGCAAGTCAGACGCGATAAAATGAATCAGCTGAGAGATAACGGCATCGATCCATTCGGCGCACGTTTTGAAAGAACTCATCAGTCTCAAGAAGTTATTTCGGCATATCAAGATCTAACCAAAGAAGAGTTAGAAGAAAAAGCGATTGAAGTTACAATCGCAGGCCGCATGATGACAAAACGCGGCAAAGGAAAAGCCGGCTTTGCCCATCTTCAGGATTTAGAAGGCCAAATCCAAATCTACGTAAGAAAAGACAGTGTCGGTGACGACCAATATGAAATCTTCAAGTCTTCTGACCTCGGTGATCTTATCGGCGTAACCGGAAAAGTCTTCAAAACAAATGTAGGCGAATTGTCTGTTAAAGCAACTTCCTTTGAATTGCTGACAAAAGCGCTTCGTCCGCTTCCTGACAAATACCATGGTTTAAAAGACGTTGAGCAGCGCTACCGTCAGCGCTATCTGGATCTTATCGTAAACCCAGACAGCAAACATACGTTCATTACACGAAGCAAGATCATTCAAGCTATGAGAAGATACCTTGATGATCATGGATACTTAGAAGTAGAAACACCTACAATGCACAGCATTCCTGGGGGAGCTTCTGCACGTCCGTTTATCACTCACCACAACGCGTTAGACATTCCACTCTATATGCGTATTGCTATCGAACTGCACCTAAAACGTCTAATTGTCGGCGGTTTAGAAAAAGTATATGAAATCGGCCGTGTTTTCCGTAACGAAGGTGTCTCTACACGCCATAACCCTGAATTTACAATGATTGAGTTATATGAAGCATATGCGGACTATAAAGATATCATGAGCTTAACTGAAAACCTTGTCGCTCATATCGCCCAAGAAGTGCTTGGCACAACTACGATTCAATACGGGGAAGAGCAAATCGACCTTAAACCGGAGTGGAAAAGAATCCATATGGTTGACGCAGTCAAAGAAGCGACTGGCGTTGATTTCTGGGAAGAGGTTACTGTTGAGCAGGCGCGTGAATATGCAAAAGAACATGGTGTAGAAATTAAAGATTCTATGACAGTAGGGCATATCATCAACGAATTCTTCGAACAAAAAATTGAAGAAACGCTTATTCAGCCAACGTTTATTTACGGGCATCCTGTAGAAATTTCTCCTCTTGCTAAGAAAAACCCTGAGGACCCGCGTTTTACAGACCGTTTTGAGCTGTTTATCGTTGGCCGTGAACATGCCAACGCGTTTACAGAGCTGAATGATCCTATTGATCAAAGAGAACGCTTTGAAGCGCAATTAAAAGAGCGTGAAGCCGGTAATGATGAAGCTCATCTAATGGATGAAGACTTTGTTGAAGCTCTGGAATACGGTATGCCGCCAACAGGAGGTTTAGGCATCGGTATCGACCGTCTGGTTATGCTGCTGACGAATGCCCCTTCTATTCGCGATGTGCTGTTATTCCCGCAAATGAGACAACGCTAATAAAGAAGAGCGGTATCCTCCATAGGGAAAGGATGCCGCTCTTTTTAAATTCCTTAGTATTTCTTCAAAAAAACTATTGCACTATTATTTACTAGGTGGTATATTATTATTCGTTGCCGCTAAACAAGGCGATAACGAAAAAAAGAACTTCAAAAAAAGTTATTGACTTCACTGAGTCAACGAGTTATAATAATAAAGTCGCTTGAACGAAGTGAACAAAATGATCTTTGAAAACTAAACAAGATAAAACGTACCTGTTAATTCAGTTTTTAAAAATCGCACAGCGATGTGCGTAGTCAGTCAAACTACTTTATCGGAGAGTTTGATCCTGGCTCAGGACGAACGCTGGCGGCGTGCCTAATACATGCAAGTCGAGCGGACAGATGGGAGCTTGCTCCCTGATGTTAGCGGCGGACGGGTGAGTAACACGTGGGTAACCTGCCTGTAAGACTGGGATAACTCCGGGAAACCGGGGCTAATACCGGATGGTTGTTTGAACCGCATGGTTCAAACATAAAAGGTGGCTTCGGCTACCACTTACAGATGGACCCGCGGCGCATTAGCTAGTTGGTGAGGTAATGGCTCACCAAGGCAACGATGCGTAGCCGACCTGAGAGGGTGATCGGCCACACTGGGACTGAGACACGGCCCAGACTCCTACGGGAGGCAGCAGTAGGGAATCTTCCGCAATGGACGAAAGTCTGACGGAGCAACGCCGCGTGAGTGATGAAGGTTTTCGGATCGTAAAGCTCTGTTGTTAGGGAAGAACAAGTACCGTTCGAATAGGGCGGTACCTTGACGGTACCTAACCAGAAAGCCACGGCTAACTACGTGCCAGCAGCCGCGGTAATACGTAGGTGGCAAGCGTTGTCCGGAATTATTGGGCGTAAAGGGCTCGCAGGCGGTTTCTTAAGTCTGATGTGAAAGCCCCCGGCTCAACCGGGGAGGGTCATTGGAAACTGGGGAACTTGAGTGCAGAAGAGGAGAGTGGAATTCCACGTGTAGCGGTGAAATGCGTAGAGATGTGGAGGAACACCAGTGGCGAAGGCGACTCTCTGGTCTGTAACTGACGCTGAGGAGCGAAAGCGTGGGGAGCGAACAGGATTAGATACCCTGGTAGTCCACGCCGTAAACGATGAGTGCTAAGTGTTAGGGGGTTTCCGCCCCTTAGTGCTGCAGCTAACGCATTAAGCACTCCGCCTGGGGAGTACGGTCGCAAGACTGAAACTCAAAGGAATTGACGGGGGCCCGCACAAGCGGTGGAGCATGTGGTTTAATTCGAAGCAACGCGAAGAACCTTACCAGGTCTTGACATCCTCTGACAATCCTAGAGATAGGACGTCCCCTTCGGGGGCAGAGTGACAGGTGGTGCATGGTTGTCGTCAGCTCGTGTCGTGAGATGTTGGGTTAAGTCCCGCAACGAGCGCAACCCTTGATCTTAGTTGCCAGCATTCAGTTGGGCACTCTAAGGTGACTGCCGGTGACAAACCGGAGGAAGGTGGGGATGACGTCAAATCATCATGCCCCTTATGACCTGGGCTACACACGTGCTACAATGGACAGAACAAAGGGCAGCGAAACCGCGAGGTTAAGCCAATCCCACAAATCTGTTCTCAGTTCGGATCGCAGTCTGCAACTCGACTGCGTGAAGCTGGAATCGCTAGTAATCGCGGATCAGCATGCCGCGGTGAATACGTTCCCGGGCCTTGTACACACCGCCCGTCACACCACGAGAGTTTGTAACACCCGAAGTCGGTGAGGTAACCTTTTAGGAGCCAGCCGCCGAAGGTGGGACAGATGATTGGGGTGAAGTCGTAACAAGGTAGCCGTATCGGAAGGTGCGGCTGGATCACCTCCTTTCTAAGGATATTATACGGAATATAAGACCTTGGGTCTTATAAACAGAACGTTCCCTGTCTTGTTTAGTTTTGAAGGATCATTCCTTCGAAACGTGTTCTTTGAAAACTAGATAACAGTAGACATCACATTCAATTAGTAATACAAGATATCACATAGTGATTCTTTTTAACGGTTAAGTTAGAAAGGGCGCACGGTGGATGCCTTGGCACTAGGAGCCGATGAAGGACGGGACGAACACCGATATGCTTCGGGGAGCTGTAAGCAAGCTTTGATCCGGAGATTTCCGAATGGGGAAACCCACCACTCGTAATGGAGTGGTATCCATATCTGAATTCATAGGATATGAGAAGGCAGACCCGGGGAACTGAAACATCTAAGTACCCGGAGGAAGAGAAAGCAAATGCGATTCCCTGAGTAGCGGCGAGCGAAACGGGATTAGCCCAAACCAAGAGGCTTGCCTCTTGGGGTTGTAGGACACTCTATACGGAGTTACAAAAGAACGAGGTAGATGAAGAGGTCTGGAAAGGCCCGCCATAGGAGGTAACAGCCCTGTAGTCAAAACTTCGTTCTCTCCTGAGTGGATCCTGAGTACGGCGGAACACGTGAAATTCCGTCGGAATCCGGGAGGACCATCTCCCAAGGCTAAATACTCCCTAGTGACCGATAGTGAACCAGTACCGTGAGGGAAAGGTGAAAAGCACCCCGGAAGGGGAGTGAAAGAGATCCTGAAACCGTGTGCCTACAAGTAGTCAGAGCCCGTTAACGGGTGATGGCGTGCCTTTTGTAGAATGAACCGGCGAGTTACGATCCCGTGCAAGGTTAAGCAGAAGATGCGGAGCCGCAGCGAAAGCGAGTCTGAATAGGGCGCATGAGTACGTGGTCGTAGACCCGAAACCAGGTGATCTACCCATGTCCAGGGTGAAGTTCAGGTAACACTGAATGGAGGCCCGAACCCACGCACGTTGAAAAGTGCGGGGATGAGGTGTGGGTAGGGGTGAAATGCCAATCGAACCTGGAGATAGCTGGTTCTCTCCGAAATAGCTTTAGGGCTAGCCTCAAGGTAAGAGTCTTGGAGGTAGAGCACTGATTGGACTAGGGGCCCCTACCGGGTTACCGAATTCAGTCAAACTCCGAATGCCAATGACTTATCCTTGGGAGTCAGACTGCGAGTGATAAGATCCGTAGTCGAAAGGGAAACAGCCCAGACCGCCAGCTAAGGTCCCAAAGTATACGTTAAGTGGAAAAGGATGTGGAGTTGCTTAGACAACCAGGATGTTGGCTTAGAAGCAGCCACCATTTAAAGAGTGCGTAATAGCTCACTGGTCGAGTGACTCTGCGCCGAAAATGTACCGGGGCTAAACGTATCACCGAAGCTGCGGACTGTTCTTCGAACAGTGGTAGGAGAGCGTTCTAAGGGCTGTGAAGCCAGACCGGAAGGACTGGTGGAGCGCTTAGAAGTGAGAATGCCGGTATGAGTAGCGAAAGAGGGGTGAGAATCCCCTCCACCGAATGCCTAAGGTTTCCTGAGGAAGGCTCGTCCGCTCAGGGTTAGTCGGGACCTAAGCCGAGGCCGAAAGGCGTAGGCGATGGACAACAGGTTGATATTCCTGTACCACCTCCTCACCATTTGAGCAATGGGGGGACGCAGGAGGATAGGGTAAGCGCGGTATTGGATATCCGCGTCCAAGCAGTTAGGCTGGGAAATAGGCAAATCCGTTTCCCATAAGGCTGAGCTGTGATGGCGAGCGAAATATAGTAGCGAAGTTCCTGATTCCACACTGCCAAGAAAAGCCTCTAGCGAGGTGAGAGGTGCCCGTACCGCAAACCGACACAGGTAGGCGAGGAGAGAATCCTAAGGTGATCGAGAGAACTCTCGTTAAGGAACTCGGCAAAATGACCCCGTAACTTCGGGAGAAGGGGTGCTCTGTTAGGGTGCAAGCCCGAGAGAGCCGCAGTGAATAGGCCCAGGCGACTGTTTAGCAAAAACACAGGTCTCTGCGAAGCCGTAAGGCGAAGTATAGGGGCTGACGCCTGCCCGGTGCTGGAAGGTTAAGAGGAGCGCTTAGCGTAAGCGAAGGTGCGAATTGAAGCCCCAGTAAACGGCGGCCGTAACTATAACGGTCCTAAGGTAGCGAAATTCCTTGTCGGGTAAGTTCCGACCCGCACGAAAGGCGCAACGATCTGGGCACTGTCTCAACGAGAGACTCGGTGAAATTATAGTACCTGTGAAGATGCAGGTTACCCGCGACAGGACGGAAAGACCCCGTGGAGCTTTACTGCAGCCTGATATTGAATGTTGGTACAGCTTGTACAGGATAGGTAGGAGCCTTGGAAACCGGAGCGCCAGCTTCGGTGGAGGCATCGGTGGGATACTACCCTGGCTGTATTGACCTTCTAACCCGCCGCCCTTATCGGGCGGGGAGACAGTGTCAGGTGGGCAGTTTGACTGGGGCGGTCGCCTCCTAAAAGGTAACGGAGGCGCCCAAAGGTTCCCTCAGAATGGTTGGAAATCATTCGCAGAGTGTAAAGGCACAAGGGAGCTTGACTGCGAGACCTACAAGTCGAGCAGGGACGAAAGTCGGGCTTAGTGATCCGGTGGTTCCGCATGGAAGGGCCATCGCTCAACGGATAAAAGCTACCCCGGGGATAACAGGCTTATCTCCCCCAAGAGTCCACATCGACGGGGAGGTTTGGCACCTCGATGTCGGCTCATCGCATCCTGGGGCTGTAGTCGGTCCCAAGGGTTGGGCTGTTCGCCCATTAAAGCGGTACGCGAGCTGGGTTCAGAACGTCGTGAGACAGTTCGGTCCCTATCCGTCGCGGGCGCAGGAAATTTGAGAGGAGCTGTCCTTAGTACGAGAGGACCGGGATGGACGCACCGCTGGTGTACCAGTTGTTCTGCCAAGGGCATCGCTGGGTAGCTATGTGCGGACGGGATAAGTGCTGAAAGCATCTAAGCATGAAGCCCCCCTCAAGATGAGATTTCCCATTCCGCAAGGAAGTAAGATCCCTGAAAGATGATCAGGTTGATAGGTCTGAGGTGGAAGTGTGGCGACACATGGAGCTGACAGATACTAATCGATCGAGGACTTAACCATATTTTTGAATGATGTCACACCTGTTATCTAGTTTTGAGAGAACACTCTCAATTTGTTTGGTGGCGATAGCGAAGAGGTCACACCCGTTCCCATACCGAACACGGAAGTTAAGCTCTTCAGCGCCGATGGTAGTCGGGGGTTTCCCCCTGTGAGAGTAGGACGCCGCCAAGCAATTGCACGTTAGTGCAATTATGGAGGATTAGCTCAGCTGGGAGAGCATCTGCCTTACAAGCAGAGGGTCGGCGGTTCGAGCCCGTCATCCTCCACCATTATGCCGGTGTAGCTCAATTGGTAGAGCAACTGACTTGTAATCAGTAGGTTGGGGGTTCAAGTCCTCTTGCCGGCACCACTTTTATATGATATAATACTCAAGTCTCTTGTAGAAGAGCCATTAGCTCAGTTGGTAGAGCATCTGACTTTTAATCAGAGGGTCGAAGGTTCGAGTCCTTCATGGCTCACCATTTTACGCGGGTGTGGCGGAATTGGCAGACGCGCTAGACTTAGGATCTAGTGTCTTTATGACGTGGGGGTTCAAGTCCCTTCACCCGCATTATATAGGATAACAGTTAGAAAAACTGGACATCCTGTCTGCGGAAGTAGTTCAGTGGTAGAACACCACCTTGCCAAGGTGGGGGTCGCGGGTTCGAATCCCGTCTTCCGCTCCAACTATACCATCCACGCCGGGGTGGTGGAATTGGCAGACACACAGGACTTAAAATCCTGCGGTAGGTGACTACCGTGCCGGTTCAAGTCCGGCCCTCGGCATTATGTTTTGCGCCCGTAGCTCAATTGGATAGAGCGTTTGACTACGGATCAAAAGGTTAGGGGTTCGACTCCTCTCGGGCGCGCCATATCTTTTAATAGAATAGATGGGAAATCGGGAAGTAGCTCAGCTTGGTAGAGCACATGGTTTGGGACCATGGGGTCGCAGGTTCGAATCCTGTCTTCCCGACCATTTTTTATGGGGCCTTAGCTCAGCTGGGAGAGCGCCTGCTTTGCACGCAGGAGGTCAGCGGTTCGATCCCGCTAGGCTCCACCAAAAGTTTTTAAAAAAAGTTGTTGACTTTGAAGAAGTGACATTGTATACTAATAAAGCTGCTTTAACAAAGCAAGCAAACAAAATGATCTTTGAAAACTAAACAAGACAAAACGTACCTGTTAATTCAGTTTTTAAAAAATCGCACAGCGATGTGCGTAGTCAGTCAAACTACTTTATCGGAGAGTTTGATCCTGGCTCAGGACGAACGCTGGCGGCGTGCCTAATACATGCAAGTCGAGCGGACAGATGGGAGCTTGCTCCCTGATGTTAGCGGCGGACGGGTGAGTAACACGTGGGTAACCTGCCTGTAAGACTGGGATAACTCCGGGAAACCGGGGCTAATACCGGATGGTTGTTTGAACCGCATGGTTCAAACATAAAAGGTGGCTTCGGCTACCACTTACAGATGGACCCGCGGCGCATTAGCTAGTTGGTGAGGTAATGGCTCACCAAGGCAACGATGCGTAGCCGACCTGAGAGGGTGATCGGCCACACTGGGACTGAGACACGGCCCAGACTCCTACGGGAGGCAGCAGTAGGGAATCTTCCGCAATGGACGAAAGTCTGACGGAGCAACGCCGCGTGAGTGATGAAGGTTTTCGGATCGTAAAGCTCTGTTGTTAGGGAAGAACAAGTACCGTTCGAATAGGGCGGTACCTTGACGGTACCTAACCAGAAAGCCACGGCTAACTACGTGCCAGCAGCCGCGGTAATACGTAGGTGGCAAGCGTTGTCCGGAATTATTGGGCGTAAAGGGCTCGCAGGCGGTTTCTTAAGTCTGATGTGAAAGCCCCCGGCTCAACCGGGGAGGGTCATTGGAAACTGGGGAACTTGAGTGCAGAAGAGGAGAGTGGAATTCCACGTGTAGCGGTGAAATGCGTAGAGATGTGGAGGAACACCAGTGGCGAAGGCGACTCTCTGGTCTGTAACTGACGCTGAGGAGCGAAAGCGTGGGGAGCGAACAGGATTAGATACCCTGGTAGTCCACGCCGTAAACGATGAGTGCTAAGTGTTAGGGGGTTTCCGCCCCTTAGTGCTGCAGCTAACGCATTAAGCACTCCGCCTGGGGAGTACGGTCGCAAGACTGAAACTCAAAGGAATTGACGGGGGCCCGCACAAGCGGTGGAGCATGTGGTTTAATTCGAAGCAACGCGAAGAACCTTACCAGGTCTTGACATCCTCTGACAATCCTAGAGATAGGACGTCCCCTTCGGGGGCAGAGTGACAGGTGGTGCATGGTTGTCGTCAGCTCGTGTCGTGAGATGTTGGGTTAAGTCCCGCAACGAGCGCAACCCTTGATCTTAGTTGCCAGCATTCAGTTGGGCACTCTAAGGTGACTGCCGGTGACAAACCGGAGGAAGGTGGGGATGACGTCAAATCATCATGCCCCTTATGACCTGGGCTACACACGTGCTACAATGGACAGAACAAAGGGCAGCGAAACCGCGAGGTTAAGCCAATCCCACAAATCTGTTCTCAGTTCGGATCGCAGTCTGCAACTCGACTGCGTGAAGCTGGAATCGCTAGTAATCGCGGATCAGCATGCCGCGGTGAATACGTTCCCGGGCCTTGTACACACCGCCCGTCACACCACGAGAGTTTGTAACACCCGAAGTCGGTGAGGTAACCTTTTAGGAGCCAGCCGCCGAAGGTGGGACAGATGATTGGGGTGAAGTCGTAACAAGGTAGCCGTATCGGAAGGTGCGGCTGGATCACCTCCTTTCTAAGGATATTATACGGAATATAAGACCTTGGGTCTTATAAACAGAACGTTCCCTGTCTTGTTTAGTTTTGAAGGATCATTCCTTCGAAACGTGTTCTTTGAAAACTAGATAACAGTAGACATCACATTCAATTAGTAATACAAGATATCACATAGTGATTCTTTTTAACGGTTAAGTTAGAAAGGGCGCACGGTGGATGCCTTGGCACTAGGAGCCGATGAAGGACGGGACGAACACCGATATGCTTCGGGGAGCTGTAAGCAAGCTTTGATCCGGAGATTTCCGAATGGGGAAACCCACCACTCGTAATGGAGTGGTATCCATATCTGAATTCATAGGATATGAGAAGGCAGACCCGGGGAACTGAAACATCTAAGTACCCGGAGGAAGAGAAAGCAAATGCGATTCCCTGAGTAGCGGCGAGCGAAACGGGATTAGCCCAAACCAAGAGGCTTGCCTCTTGGGGTTGTAGGACACTCTATACGGAGTTACAAAAGAACGAGGTAGATGAAGAGGTCTGGAAAGGCCCGCCATAGGAGGTAACAGCCCTGTAGTCAAAACTTCGTTCTCTCCTGAGTGGATCCTGAGTACGGCGGAACACGTGAAATTCCGTCGGAATCCGGGAGGACCATCTCCCAAGGCTAAATACTCCCTAGTGACCGATAGTGAACCAGTACCGTGAGGGAAAGGTGAAAAGCACCCCGGAAGGGGAGTGAAAGAGATCCTGAAACCGTGTGCCTACAAGTAGTCAGAGCCCGTTAACGGGTGATGGCGTGCCTTTTGTAGAATGAACCGGCGAGTTACGATCCCGTGCAAGGTTAAGCAGAAGATGCGGAGCCGCAGCGAAAGCGAGTCTGAATAGGGCGCATGAGTACGTGGTCGTAGACCCGAAACCAGGTGATCTACCCATGTCCAGGGTGAAGTTCAGGTAACACTGAATGGAGGCCCGAACCCACGCACGTTGAAAAGTGCGGGGATGAGGTGTGGGTAGGGGTGAAATGCCAATCGAACCTGGAGATAGCTGGTTCTCTCCGAAATAGCTTTAGGGCTAGCCTCAAGGTAAGAGTCTTGGAGGTAGAGCACTGATTGGACTAGGGGCCCCTACCGGGTTACCGAATTCAGTCAAACTCCGAATGCCAATGACTTATCCTTGGGAGTCAGACTGCGAGTGATAAGATCCGTAGTCGAAAGGGAAACAGCCCAGACCGCCAGCTAAGGTCCCAAAGTATACGTTAAGTGGAAAAGGATGTGGAGTTGCTTAGACAACCAGGATGTTGGCTTAGAAGCAGCCACCATTTAAAGAGTGCGTAATAGCTCACTGGTCGAGTGACTCTGCGCCGAAAATGTACCGGGGCTAAACGTATCACCGAAGCTGCGGACTGTTCTTCGAACAGTGGTAGGAGAGCGTTCTAAGGGCTGTGAAGCCAGACCGGAAGGACTGGTGGAGCGCTTAGAAGTGAGAATGCCGGTATGAGTAGCGAAAGAGGGGTGAGAATCCCCTCCACCGAATGCCTAAGGTTTCCTGAGGAAGGCTCGTCCGCTCAGGGTTAGTCGGGACCTAAGCCGAGGCCGAAAGGCGTAGGCGATGGACAACAGGTTGATATTCCTGTACCACCTCCTCACCATTTGAGCAATGGGGGGACGCAGGAGGATAGGGTAAGCGCGGTATTGGATATCCGCGTCCAAGCAGTTAGGCTGGGAAATAGGCAAATCCGTTTCCCATAAGGCTGAGCTGTGATGGCGAGCGAAATATAGTAGCGAAGTTCCTGATTCCACACTGCCAAGAAAAGCCTCTAGCGAGGTGAGAGGTGCCCGTACCGCAAACCGACACAGGTAGGCGAGGAGAGAATCCTAAGGTGATCGAGAGAACTCTCGTTAAGGAACTCGGCAAAATGACCCCGTAACTTCGGGAGAAGGGGTGCTCTGTTAGGGTGCAAGCCCGAGAGAGCCGCAGTGAATAGGCCCAGGCGACTGTTTAGCAAAAACACAGGTCTCTGCGAAGCCGTAAGGCGAAGTATAGGGGCTGACGCCTGCCCGGTGCTGGAAGGTTAAGAGGAGCGCTTAGCGTAAGCGAAGGTGCGAATTGAAGCCCCAGTAAACGGCGGCCGTAACTATAACGGTCCTAAGGTAGCGAAATTCCTTGTCGGGTAAGTTCCGACCCGCACGAAAGGCGCAACGATCTGGGCACTGTCTCAACGAGAGACTCGGTGAAATTATAGTACCTGTGAAGATGCAGGTTACCCGCGACAGGACGGAAAGACCCCGTGGAGCTTTACTGCAGCCTGATATTGAATGTTGGTACAGCTTGTACAGGATAGGTAGGAGCCTTGGAAACCGGAGCGCCAGCTTCGGTGGAGGCATCGGTGGGATACTACCCTGGCTGTATTGACCTTCTAACCCGCCGCCCTTATCGGGCGGGGAGACAGTGTCAGGTGGGCAGTTTGACTGGGGCGGTCGCCTCCTAAAAGGTAACGGAGGCGCCCAAAGGTTCCCTCAGAATGGTTGGAAATCATTCGCAGAGTGTAAAGGCACAAGGGAGCTTGACTGCGAGACCTACAAGTCGAGCAGGGACGAAAGTCGGGCTTAGTGATCCGGTGGTTCCGCATGGAAGGGCCATCGCTCAACGGATAAAAGCTACCCCGGGGATAACAGGCTTATCTCCCCCAAGAGTCCACATCGACGGGGAGGTTTGGCACCTCGATGTCGGCTCATCGCATCCTGGGGCTGTAGTCGGTCCCAAGGGTTGGGCTGTTCGCCCATTAAAGCGGTACGCGAGCTGGGTTCAGAACGTCGTGAGACAGTTCGGTCCCTATCCGTCGCGGGCGCAGGAAATTTGAGAGGAGCTGTCCTTAGTACGAGAGGACCGGGATGGACGCACCGCTGGTGTACCAGTTGTTCTGCCAAGGGCATCGCTGGGTAGCTATGTGCGGACGGGATAAGTGCTGAAAGCATCTAAGCATGAAGCCCCCCTCAAGATGAGATTTCCCATTCCGCAAGGAAGTAAGATCCCTGAAAGATGATCAGGTTGATAGGTCTGAGGTGGAAGTGTGGCGACACATGGAGCTGACAGATACTAATCGATCGAGGACTTAACCATATTTTTGAATGATGTCACACCTGTTATCTAGTTTTGAGAGAACACTCTCAATTTGTTTGGTGGCGATAGCGAAGAGGTCACACCCGTTCCCATACCGAACACGGAAGTTAAGCTCTTCAGCGCCGATGGTAGTCGGGGGTTTCCCCCTGTGAGAGTAGGACGCCGCCAAGCAAGCTTAAACCCAGCTCATTGAGCTGGGTTTTTTGTATTTTGGTTTATTGGTATCATAAAATTCCACTTAACTGTATAATATAATAACTTTATACCGAATTTTAAATCAGCAATCAGGTTTTGTGGACCGGGAAAATGGAAATAATGAAGGATAGAGCGAGAAAGTTGAAAATTCTCGAGAAACGGCTTATAGTAAGATTAAAGTCAAATATAGTCAAAGTCAGTAAAGGAGGGGGTTGAGTGGGACATAATATTTCTGACATCATTGAACAATATTTAAAACGAGTGTTAGATCAAAATGGCAAGGAAATTTTAGAGATTAAACGAAGTGAAATTGCAGATAAATTTCAATGCGTTCCTTCCCAAATAAATTATGTCATCAACACCAGATTTACAAGCGAAAGAGGATATATTGTTGAGAGCAAACGCGGGGGCGGCGGTTACATCAGAATCATTAAAATTAAAATGAACAATGAAGTTGTCCTGATCAATAATATAATTTCTCAAATTAATACCCATTTGTCTCAAGCAGCCTCTGATGACATTATTTTAAGGCTATTAGAAGACAAGGTAATTTCAGAAAGAGAAGCAAAAATGATGGTCAGCGTAATGGACCGCTCAGTTTTACACATTGACTTACCTGAACGTGATGAATTAAGAGCGAGAATGATGAAGGCAATGCTGACTTCTTTAAAATTAAAATAAGCGGGTGAAAAGATTGATTTGTCAAGAGTGCCACGAGAGACCAGCCACTTTTCACTTTACAAAGGTTGTTAACGGAGAAAAAATAGAAGTTCATATTTGTGAACAATGTGCCAAAGAAAATAGTGATTCATATGGTATAAGTGCAAATCAGGGTTTCTCTATTCATAATTTACTTTCGGGTTTACTGAACATGGATTCTTCATTTCAAAATGCAGGAACTCAAATGTTCAGTCACTCGGAGCAAATATCTGCTTGTCCGAAATGCGGAATGACTTTTCAGCAATTCAGAAAAATTGGCCGTTTTGGATGTTCTGAATGTTACAAAACATTTCATAGCAACATTACACCAATCCTACGTAAAGTGCACAGCGGAAACACTGTGCATGCAGGTAAGATACCGAAACGAATAGGCGGCAATCTTCATGTCAGACGGCAGATTGATATGCTAAAAAAGGAATTAGAATCCTTAATCCATCAAGAAGAATTTGAAAATGCAGCTCATGTAAGAGATCAAATTCGTTTATTAGAACAATCACTCAAAAGTACAGATAGTGAGGAGGAACAGGAGTAATGTCGCTAAAGCATTTTATTCAGGACGCACTAAGCAGTTGGATGAAGCAGAAAGGACCTGAAAGTGACATTGTACTCAGCAGCCGCATACGTTTAGCAAGAAACTTTGAGCATATTCGGTTCCCTACGCGGTATTCCAATGAAGAAGCCTCATCCATCATACAGCAATTTGAAGATCAGTTTTCAGAGCAAGAAATTCCCGGAATCGGCAAATTTGTTTTGATTAGAATGAATGATGCACAGCCTTTAGAAAAGCGTGTACTTGTTGAAAAACATCTAATCAGCCCGAATTTGACAGAGTCTCCTTTTGGCGGCTGTTTGCTTTCTGAAAATGAGGAAGTAAGCGTCATGCTAAATGAAGAGGACCATATTAGAATTCAGTGTCTTTTCCCTGGATTTCAGCTTTTAGAAGCAATGAAAGCCGCAAACCAGGTCGACGACTGGATTGAAGAAAAAGTTGATTATGCATTCAATGAGCAAAGAGGATACTTAACCAGCTGTCCTACAAACGTAGGTACTGGTTTAAGGGCTTCGGTCATGATGCATCTGCCGGCGCTGGTTTTAACTAGGCAAATAAATCGAATTATACCGGCAATTAATCAATTAGGCTTAGTTGTTAGAGGAATTTATGGGGAAGGCAGCGAAGCAGTAGGGAATATCTTTCAAATTTCAAATCAGATCACGCTTGGTAAGTCAGAGCAGGATATTGTAGAGGATCTTAACAGTGTTGCTGCTCAGTTGATTGAACAAGAACGATCTGCCCGAGAAGCGATTTATCAAACTTCTAAAATCGAACTTGAGGATCGGGTATATCGGTCATATGGGGTCTTGTCTAATTGCCGGATGATAGAATCGAAAGAAACTGCAAAGTGCCTTTCAGATGTTCGGTTAGGCATAGACTTAGGCATAATAAAAGGACTTTCAAGCAACATACTTAACGAACTTATGATTTTGACGCAGCCAGGGTTTTTACAGCAATACTCGGGAGGCGCTTTGCGTCCGAACGAAAGGGACATTCGAAGAGCGGCTCTCATCAGAGAACGGCTTCACTTAGAAATGAATGGGAAAAGACAGGAGGATGAATCGATATGATGTTTGGAAGATTTACAGAACGAGCTCAAAAAGTACTGGCGCTAGCACAGGAAGAAGCACTTCGGTTAGGTCATAATAACATTGGCACTGAGCATATTTTATTAGGACTGGTAAGAGAAGGAGAGGGCATTGCTGCTAAAGCTCTTCAAGCGCTTGGACTCGGTTCAGAAAAAATTCAGAAAGAAGTAGAAAGTTTGATCGGGCGCGGGCAGGAAATGTCTCAAACGATTCATTATACTCCTAGAGCTAAAAAAGTCATTGAGCTTTCAATGGATGAGGCAAGAAAACTCGGTCATTCTTATGTGGGAACAGAACATATTCTTCTTGGTCTGATTCGTGAAGGAGAAGGTGTTGCTGCGAGAGTTTTGAATAATCTCGGTGTCAGCTTAAATAAAGCAAGACAGCAGGTGCTCCAGCTTCTAGGAAGTAATGAAACAGGATCATCAGCGGCAGGAACAAACAGCAATGCGAATACGCCTACGCTTGACAGCTTGGCAAGAGACTTAACTGCTATTGCGAAGGAAGACAGCCTTGACCCTGTAATCGGCAGAAGCAAGGAGATCCAGCGTGTCATTGAAGTATTAAGCCGCAGAACGAAAAACAACCCTGTTCTCATTGGGGAACCAGGTGTAGGTAAAACGGCTATCGCAGAAGGTTTGGCACAGCAAATTATCAATAATGAAGTACCCGAAATTTTGCGTGATAAACGTGTGATGACATTAGACATGGGAACAGTTGTTGCCGGCACAAAATATCGCGGAGAATTTGAGGATCGCCTGAAGAAGGTCATGGATGAAATTCGCCAGGCAGGAAATATCATTCTATTCATCGATGAGCTCCATACATTAATCGGGGCAGGCGGAGCAGAAGGTGCTATTGATGCATCTAATATTTTAAAACCTTCACTTGCTCGTGGCGAACTCCAATGTATTGGTGCAACGACTCTTGATGAGTACCGTAAATATATTGAAAAAGATGCAGCACTGGAACGCCGTTTTCAGCCGATTCAGGTTGATCAGCCATCTGTAGATGAAAGTATTCAAATTTTACAAGGTCTGCGTGACAGATACGAAGCCCACCACCGCGTTTCTATCACTGATGATGCCATTGAAGCTGCGGTTAAGCTTTCTGACAGATATATTTCTGACCGCTTCCTTCCGGATAAAGCAATTGACTTGATCGATGAAGCAGGTTCAAAGGTGAGACTGCGCTCATTTACAACGCCTCCTAACTTAAAAGAGCTTGAACAGAAGCTTGATGAGGTTCGTAAAGAGAAGGATGCGGCAGTGCAAAGCCAAGAGTTTGAAAAAGCTGCTTCCTTGCGTGATACTGAACAACGCCTGCGCGAGCAAGTAGAGGATACGAAGAAATCATGGAAAGAGAAGCAAGGGCAGGAAAACTCAGAGGTTACTGTGGATGATATTGCGATGGTTGTATCCAGCTGGACTGGTGTGCCTGTATCTAAAATCGCCCAAACTGAAACTGATAAGCTTCTCAATATGGAAAACATTCTTCACTCCCGTGTCATCGGCCAGGATGAAGCAGTTGTAGCTGTTGCAAAAGCCGTCAGACGTGCAAGAGCAGGATTGAAAGATCCTAAACGCCCAATCGGCTCATTCATTTTCTTAGGCCCTACAGGTGTAGGTAAAACAGAACTTGCACGAGCACTTGCTGAATCCATTTTTGGCGATGAAGAATCCATGATCAGAATTGATATGTCTGAATACATGGAAAAACACTCAACTTCAAGACTTGTTGGTTCACCTCCGGGTTATGTGGGATATGATGAAGGCGGTCAATTGACAGAGAAAGTCAGAAGAAAACCTTACTCTGTCGTGCTTCTTGATGAGATCGAGAAAGCGCACCCTGATGTCTTCAATATCCTTCTGCAAGTTCTTGAAGACGGACGATTGACTGATTCTAAAGGACGCACAGTCGATTTCCGCAATACCATTCTGATCATGACATCAAACGTCGGAGCAAGTGAGCTGAAACGCAATAAATATGTCGGCTTTAACGTTCAGGATGAAACTCAAAATCATAAAGACATGAAAGATAAAGTGATGGGTGAATTAAAACGAGCGTTCAGACCTGAGTTCATCAACCGTATTGATGAAATCATTGTCTTCCATTCACTTGAGAAAAAACATCTCACTGAGATTGTGTCATTAATGTCTGATCAATTAACGAAACGCTTGAAAGAACAAGATCTTTCTATCGAATTGACCGATGCTGCAAAAGCGAAAGTCGCGGAAGAG
Organism: Bacillus sp. FSL R7-0685; assembly: GCF_038002425.1. NCBI lineage: Bacteria > Bacillati > Bacillota > Bacilli > Caryophanales > Bacillaceae > Bacillus > Bacillus sp. FSL R7-0685. The sequence continues at coordinate 105,434 of NZ_JBBOCN010000001.1, forward strand.
GGCGTTGACCTGGAATACGGTGCCCGTCCGTTAAGAAGAGCGATCCAAAAACATGTCGAGGATCGTTTATCTGAAGAACTCCTCAGAGGAAATATTCATAAAGGACAGCATATTGTTCTTGATGTAGAAGATGGCGAATTTGTCGTAAAAACGACTGCTAAAACGAATTAATATAGAAGACGGAAATGAGGCATACAGCATGTAAGTGTATGCCTCACTTTCATATCAAGAAATAGAACAAGGGAGAGGTCTTACACTATATATGGCTAAAACAAAATCGAAATTCATCTGCCAATCCTGCGGCTACGAGTCTCCAAAATGGATGGGGAAATGTCCGGGCTGCGGTGCTTGGAATACAATGGTGGAAGAAATGATTAAAAAAGCACCGGCCAATCGGAGAGCGGCTTTTTCTCATTCTGTTCAAACTGTACAGAAACCTTCACCTATTACATCAATCGAAACATCAGAAGAACCCCGCGTCAAAACCCAGCTTGGCGAGTTTAACAGAGTACTCGGCGGAGGTGTCGTTAAAGGCTCCCTCGTTTTAATTGGCGGTGATCCTGGTATCGGAAAGTCAACGCTATTACTGCAGGTTTCCGCTCAATTATCAGGCTCATCAAACAGTGTCCTGTATATTTCGGGAGAAGAATCTGTAAAGCAAACGAAGCTGCGAGCAGACCGTCTCGGCATTAATAATCCGTCACTGCATGTTTTATCTGAAACCGATATGGAGTATATTTCGTCTGCTATACAAGAGATGAATCCATCGTTTGTCGTTGTTGACTCTATTCAAACGGTTTACCAAAGCGATATTACATCTGCTCCAGGCAGTGTGTCACAGGTCAGAGAATGTACCGCTGAGCTGATGAAAATTGCAAAAACAAAAGGTATTCCGATTTTTATCGTAGGGCACGTGACGAAAGAAGGGTCTATTGCAGGTCCGAGACTGTTGGAGCATATGGTTGACACTGTTTTATATTTTGAAGGAGAACGCCACCATACTTTCCGTATTTTGCGGGCTGTAAAAAACCGTTTCGGATCTACAAACGAAATGGGCATTTTCGAAATGCGGGAAGAGGGGCTCACTGAGGTTTTGAATCCTTCGGAAATTTTCTTAGAAGAACGCTCTGCTGGTTCCGCAGGCTCGAGTATCACTGCCTCTATGGAGGGCACTAGACCGATTCTCGTTGAAATTCAGGCACTCATCTCGCCAACAAGTTTTGGCAACCCAAGGCGTATGGCAACGGGAATAGACCATAACAGGGTTTCTCTGTTAATGGCTGTGTTAGAAAAAAGAGTTGGACTGCTGCTGCAAAATCAGGATGCTTATTTGAAAGTGGCTGGCGGCGTTAAGCTTGATGAACCGGCAATTGATCTTGCGATTGTGATTAGTATTGCATCAAGCTTTAGAGACACACCTCCAAATCCTGCAGATTGTTTTATTGGAGAAGTGGGATTAACCGGAGAAGTCCGGCGGGTTTCAAGAATTGAACAGCGTGTGAAAGAAGCGGCAAAGCTTGGTTTTAAACGCATGATCATACCCGCGGCAAATCTGGATGGATGGACAAAACCAAAAGGGATTGAGGTTATCGGAGTAGCAAATGTTGCAGAAGCGCTTCGTACTTCATTAGGAGGATAATAGATGGAAAAAGAGAAAAAAGGGGCGAAACACGAGTTAGACCTGTCATCTATATTGCAGTTTGTTGCTCCGGGTACACCGCTCAGAGCGGGGATGGAAAACGTCTTGAGAGCAAATACAGGCGGTCTGATTGTTGTTGGATATAATGATAAAGTAAAAGAAGTGGTGGACGGCGGCTTTCACATAAACACGGCTTTTTCTCCGGCGCATTTATATGAGCTGGCTAAAATGGATGGAGCGATCATTTTAAGTGATTCTGGTCAAAAGATCCTATACGCGAATACTCAGCTGATGCCGGATGCCACAATTTCTTCATCAGAAACAGGAATGCGGCACAGAACTGCCGAAAGAGTAGCTAAGCAAACTGGCTGTCTTGTAATCGCCATTTCTGAAAGAAGAAATGTCATAACGTTATATCAGGAAAACATGAAGTATACACTAAAAGACATAGGATTTATTTTAACCAAGGCGAACCAAGCCATTCAAACACTTGAAAAATATAAGACAATCCTCGATAAAACGATTAATGCACTGAACGCGTTAGAGTTTGAGGAACTTGTTACCTTCAGTGATGTCTTGTCTGTCATGCATCGTTATGAAATGGTACTGAGAATCAAAAACGAAATTAATATGTATATCAAAGAGCTGGGGACAGAAGGGCATCTGATCAAACTGCAAGTCATTGAATTGATTACGGATATGGAAGAAGAGGCCGCTTTATTTATTAAGGACTATGTAAAAGAAAAGATTAAAGATCCGTTTGTTCTCTTGAAGGAGCTGCAGGATATGTCCAGTTATGATCTGCTGGATGATTCCATTGTGTATAAGCTTCTCGGTTACCCTGCTTCTACTAATCTTGATGATTATGTATTGCCGAGAGGATACAGGCTGTTAAATAAGATACCGCGTCTTCCGATGCCGATTGTTGAAAATGTTGTAGAAGCATTTGGAGTCCTGCCAAGGATTATTGAGGCGAGTGCAGAAGAATTAGATGAAGTAGAGGGAATCGGTGAAGTACGAGCCCAAAAAATCAAAAAAGGATTAAAACGCCTGCAAGAGAAGCATTATTTAGACAGACAACTGTGATTTCGGTTAAAACCTTATGAATACGGGTATATTAATGTTGGTTTTTGTTTATTCTGATATTCGTAGGATGCATAAGACTTTGTGAAATTAAAATGTTAAAAAAGGAGGTGGGGGTATGTTAAAACGAATAGTTCAGGCGTTCTTCATTATTTTTGGCGGCGTTGTTGGTATATTTTTGATACCTGAATTGTTTGTACTGTTAAATATACAGGACATACCTTTAATAACAAACGCATATACGTCTGCGGCAATAGGAGCAATTATCTTTTTTCTCATCAGTATATGGGGTACAGAATACGTTGTGAACTGGGTGAAGTGGATAGAGGATTCATTGTTAAAAGCGCCGGTTCCAGATTTGTTATTTGGAAGTCTTGGCTTAGTTTTTGGACTTATAATTGCTTATCTTATCGTAAATGTTATTCCTTTAGACAATATACCTTACCGCATATTCAGCACAATAATTCCTGTATTTTTGGCTTTCTTCCTCGGTTATCTCGGCTTCCAGGTGGGCTTTAAGAAAAAGGATGAATTGATCAGCCTGTTTTCCATTTCCGCCAGAATGCAAAAGAAAAAAGGAACAGCTGATGAAGAACATGAGGTTCAAGACAAGAAGCTGAAAATTTTGGACACTAGTGTTATTATTGATGGGAGAATAGCAGATATTTGTCAGACTGGTTTTTTAGAGGGAGTTATCGTGATTCCGCAGTTTGTCCTTGAGGAATTGCAGCATATTGCAGACTCTTCAGATGTTTTAAAACGAAACAGAGGACGCCGCGGTCTTGATATCCTGAACCGCATTCAGAAAGAATTAGACATTGAAGTTGAAATTTACGAAGGCGACTTTGAAGATATTCAGGAGGTTGACAGCAAGCTCGTCAAACTTGCTAAGCTGACATCCGGGGTCGTTGTGACGAATGATTTTAATTTAAATAAAGTGTGCGAGCTTCAGAAGGTAGCAGTATTAAACATTAATGACCTTGCCAATGCGGTTAAGCCTGTTGTGCTTCCTGGCGAGGAAATGAATGTTCAGGTCATTAAGGACGGGAAAGAGCATAATCAGGGAGTTGCCTACTTGGATGACGGTACGATGATTGTCGTTGAAGAAGGACGGAATTATATCGGCAAGCATATTGATGTACTCGTCACAAGTGTGCTGCAGACAGCAGCGGGACGAATGATTTTTGCGAAGCCTAAGCTGTTGGAGAAGGCGCTGTAAAGGGAGAAGAAACAATGAGTTATGATGTGGTGATTCCTGCAGCCGGACAGGGAAAGCGGATGAAGGCAGGGAGAAATAAACTGTTCATTGAGCTGAAGGGAGACCCGGTGATCATACACACGTTAAGAGTGTTTGACAGCCACCGGCAGTGCGATAAAATCATTTTGGTGATTAACGAGCAGGAGCGGGAGCACTTTCAGCAATTGCTGTCCGATTACCCGTTTCAAACTTCAATTGAGCTTGTTGCAGGCGGAGATGAGCGACAGCACAGTGTGTATAAGGGGCTGAAAGCCGTAAAGCAGGAAAAGATTGTCCTTGTACATGACGGTGCCCGTCCATTTATAAAACATGAACAAATTGACGAACTGATCGCAGAGGCGGAACAGACAGGAGCGGCCATCCTTGCTGTTCCGGTAAAAGATACGATTAAACGCGTTCAAGATTTACAAGTCAGTGAGACGATTGAACGTTCAAGCTTGTGGGCTGTCCAAACGCCACAAGCTTTTCGTCTTTCTTTATTGATGAAGGCTCACGCTGAGGCCGAGCGCAAGGGATTTTTAGGGACGGATGACGCCAGCCTCGTTGAACAGATGGAGGGCGGTTCGGTCCGTGTTGTAGAAGGCAGCTATACAAATATTAAGCTGACGACGCCAGACGATTTGACGTCAGCTGAAGCTATCATGGAATCAGAAAGTGGGAATAAACATGTTTAGAATTGGACAAGGATTTGATGTGCATCAATTAGTGGAGGGCCGTCCTCTCATTATTGGCGGAATTGAAATCCCGTACGAAAAAGGGCTGCTTGGCCATTCTGATGCAGACGTATTGTTGCATACCGTCGCTGACGCCTGCCTGGGAGCTGTGGGTGAAGGAGACATAGGCAAGCATTTTCCTGACACAGATCCCGAGTTCAAGGACGCAGATTCTTTCAAATTACTTCAGCATGTCTGGGGAATCGTGAAACAGAAGGGGTATGTCCTTGGGAACATTGATTGCACCATCATAGCGCAAAAGCCGAAGATGCTGCCGTACATAGAAGATATGAGAAAAAGAATTGCTGAAGGCCTTGAGGCAGATGTTTCTCAAGTAAATGTAAAAGCAACAACGACAGAAAAGCTTGGATTTACAGGCCGGGCGGAAGGAATAGCGGCTCAGGCGACAGTACTGATACAAAAAGGCTAACTTGTTTTGATGCCGGGTCTATTTGGTGGTAGAATAGATTCATACATTTTTGCCTGAGGCCATACATGACATGAAAGGAAGTATTTGAAAATGGGAAACGAAGTACGCGTCCGTTATGCACCGAGTCCAACCGGACATTTGCATATTGGAAATGCCAGAACGGCGCTTTTTAATTATTTATTTGCCCGCAATCAAGGCGGTAAGTTTATCATTCGAGTTGAGGATACTGATAAAAAGCGCAATATTGAGGGCGGAGAACAAAGCCAGCTGAATTATCTGAAGTGGCTAGGTATTGACTGGGATGAGAGTGTGGATGTCGGAGGAGAGTACGGTCCATACCGTCAGTCAGAGCGTAACGATATCTATAAAGTGTACTATGAAGAGCTTCTTGAAAAAGGGCTTGCTTATAAATGTTACTGTACGGAAGAAGAGCTTGAAAAAGAGCGTGAAGAACAGATTGCCCGCGGAGAAATGCCTCGTTATTCCGGAAAACACAGAGACCTGACTCAGGAAGAACAGGAGAAATTTATCGCCGAAGGCAGAAAACCAAGTATTCGTTTCCGTGTGCCGGAAGGAAAAGTCATCGCCTTCAACGACATCGTAAAAGGCGAAATTTCTTTTGAATCAGATGGCATCGGCGACTTCGTTATTGTGAAAAAGGACGGAACGCCTACTTATAACTTCGCGGTAGCTATTGATGACTACTTAATGAAAATGACACACGTGCTGCGCGGTGAGGATCATATTTCTAACACACCGAAACAGATTATGATCTATCAAGCATTCGGGTGGGATATTCCTCAGTTCGGACACATGACGCTGATTGTAAACGAAAGCCGTAAAAAGCTCAGCAAACGTGATGAATCCATTATTCAATTCATCGAGCAGTACAAAGAGCTTGGCTACCTGCCAGAAGCGCTGTTCAACTTTATCGGCTTGTTAGGCTGGTCACCGGTTGGAGAAGAAGAGCTTTTCACAAAAGAGCAGTTTATTGAAATTTTTGATGTAAATCGTTTATCTAAATCACCAGCTTTGTTTGATATGCATAAGCTAAAATGGGTTAACAACCAATATGTGAAGAAGCTGGATCTTGATCAGGTTGTTGAACTGACGCTTCCGCATTTGCAAAAAGCCGGCAAAGTTGGCACTGAGCTTTCTGCTGAAGAACAAGAATGGGTTCGTAAACTGATTTCCCTGTATCATGAGCAATTAAGCTACGGTGCGGAAATTGTTGAGCTGACTGATTTGTTCTTTACGGATGAGATCGAGTATAATCAAGAAGCGAAAGCTGTTCTGGAAGAAGAACAGGTTCCTGAAGTGCTCAGCACATTCGCAGCGAAGCTTGAAGAGCTTGAGGAGTTCACTCCGGATAATATCAAAGCATCGATCAAAGCAGTGCAGAAAGAAACTGGCCATAAAGGGAAAAAACTGTTTATGCCGATTCGTGTTGCTGTAACAGGGCAAACTCACGGTCCGGAACTGCCGCAATCAATTGAATTGATCGGTAAAGAGACTGCAATTCAGCGTTTAAAGAATATCTAAATAAATGATTGTTGACAGGGAAGAGTATAAAGCTTTAGGCCATTACAGAAAGGATCTTCATTGGCTGAGAGAGATCCATGAGCCGGGTTTTAGAAGTGCGCCCTTAAGACCTTTGAAGAACGTTTTTTGAAATCAGTATTCAAAGGCGGCCGCCGCCGTTACAGGCTGAAGTTGGGAGAGCAGAAGTCTGCTTTTCAAACAGAGTGGAACCGCGCGGTTAAAGCGTCTCTGTCATGTTTACATGCAGAGACGCTTTTTTTATTGGGTAGAGGAAATCAGATAGAGAAACGGGGGGAAGCATGTGTTTTTTAGAATGCTCAAAGAAGACATTGATACTGTGTTCGATCAAGATCCCGCAGCAAGAAGCTATTTTGAAGTGATTTTAACTTATTCCGGTTTACATGCTATATGGGCGCATCGGATTGCACATGCTTTATATAAACGAAAATTTTATTTCCTTGCACGCCTTATATCTCAAGTAAGCCGATTTTTTACCGGGATAGAAATCCACCCCGGCGCTACAATCGGGAGAAGATTTTTCATAGACCACGGCATGGGGGTTGTCATTGGGGAGACATGTGAAATCGGCAATAACGTAACCGTTTTTCAGGGGGTTACCCTCGGGGGAACGGGAAAAGAAAGGGGAAAAAGGCACCCAACGATTAAAGATGACGCATTGATAGCCACAGGTGCTAAAGTGCTCGGTTCTATTACGGTCGGTGAAGGCTCAAAGATTGGCGCTGGTTCAGTAGTGCTGCATGATGTTCCTGATTTTTCAACAGTTGTCGGTATCCCTGGACGGGTCGTTGTACAAAATGGCAAGAAAGTAAGACGCGATTTAAACCATCAGGATTTGCCCGATCCAGTTGCTGACCGCTTTAAGTCTTTGGAACAGCAGATTTTAGAGCTGAAGGCAGAACTTGAAGACAGAAAAGAAAGGATCAATCAAAAATGACAATCACACTTTATAATACATTGACTAGACAGAAGGAAACATTCGTTCCTCTTGAAGAGGGAAAAGTGAAAATGTATGTATGCGGACCCACGGTTTACAATTACATTCATATCGGGAACGCGCGTCCGGCAATCGTTTACGATACGGTTCGAAACTATTTAGAGTATAAAGGCTATGATGTGCAGTATGTCTCTAACTTCACAGACGTAGACGATAAATTAATTAAAGCGGCAAATGAACTCGGTGAGGATGTACCCACCATTTCAGAGCGTTTTATTAAAGCATACTTTGAAGACGTAGGTGCGCTCGGCTGCCGAAAAGCCGACCTTCATCCGCGAGTAATGGAGAACATGGATGCCATTATCGAATTCGTAGATCAGCTCGTGAAAAAGGGCTACGCATATGAATCAGAAGGTGACGTATATTTCAAAACCAGAGCATTTGAAGGGTACGGAAAGCTTTCTCAGCAATCAATCGATGAACTAAGATCAGGTGCACGCATCCGGGTCGGCGAGAAAAAAGAAGATGCTCTTGATTTCGCACTGTGGAAAGCGGCAAAAGAAGGAGAAATCTCTTGGGATAGCCCTTGGGGGAAAGGGCGTCCGGGCTGGCACATTGAATGCTCAGCAATGGTGAAAAAGTATCTCGGTGACCAGATTGATATCCATGCGGGCGGACAGGATTTAACATTCCCTCACCATGAAAACGAAATTGCGCAATCTGAGGCGCTGACAGGCAAAACGTTTGCGAAGTACTGGCTTCATAATGGTTATATCAATATTGATAATGAAAAAATGTCAAAATCACTAGGCAACTTTGTGCTTGTGCATGACATCATTAAACAGCATGATCCGCAGCTTTTGAGATTCTTTATGCTATCTGTTCATTATCGCCATCCGATTAACTATTCAGAAGAGCTTCTGGAGAATACGAAAAGCGCGTTCAGCCGTTTAAAAACAGCGTACAGCAATCTTCAGCACCGTCTGAACAGCAGTACGAATTTAACCGAAGATGACGATCAATGGCTTGAAAAAGTTGAAGAACACCGCAAAGCATTCGAAGAAGCGATGGACGATGATTTTAATACGGCGAATGCCATTTCAGTCTTGTTTGACTTAGCGAAACACGCCAATTATTATCTTCAGAAAGATCATACGGCTGATCATGTGATTACGGCGTTTATTGAGATGTTTGACCGCATTGTTTCTGTCCTCGGTTTTTCGTTGGGTGAGCAGGAACTTCTCGATCAAGAGATTGAAGACTTAATCGAAAAGCGAAATGAAGCGCGCCGGAATCGCGATTTTGCATTGTCAGACCAGATCCGCGACCAGCTGAAAAGCATGAATATCATTCTTGAAGATACGGCTCAAGGCACTCGCTGGAAACGGGGAGAATAACAGATGCTTGAATTTGATACGATAAAAGATTCTAAGCAGCTTAACGGTCTTGCGCTTGCTTATATAGGTGATGCCATTTTTGAAGTGTATGTCAGGCATCACCTGCTTAAGCAGGGCTTTACCAAACCAAATGATCTTCATAAGAAATCAAGCCGGATTGTTTCAGCAAAGTCACAGGCTGAGATCCTATTTTTTCTGCAGAATCAATCATTTTTTACGGAAGAAGAGGAAGCGGTGCTGAAAAGAGGCAGAAATGCCAAGTCAGGGACAATACCTAAAAATACAGATGTTCAGACGTACCGCTACAGTACAGCATTTGAAGCGCTTCTAGGCTACCTTTTTCTGGAGAAAAAAGAGGAACGACTTAGTCAGCTCGTAGCCGAAGCTATACAATTCGGGACGTCAGGGAGGAAAACAAATGAGTCAGCAACATGATTACGTCATAGGGAAAAATGCAGTGATCGAGACGTTAAAATCTGATCGGAAGCTGTATAAGCTGTGGATGGCGGAAAACACCGTAAAGGGACAAGCACAGCAAGTGATTGAGCTTGCCAAAAAGCAGGGAATCACGATTCAATACGTCCCGAGAAAAAAACTCGATCAAATGGTGACAGGACAGCATCAGGGCGTAGTGGCACAGGTTGCAGCGTATGAATATGCAGAACTGGACGATTTATATAAAGCAGCCGAAGAAAAAAATGAACAGCCTTTCTTCCTCATTCTGGACGAGCTTGAAGACCCTCATAATCTTGGTTCCATTATGAGGACAGCAGATGCGGTCGGCGCTCATGGCATCGTCATTCCAAAACGGAGAGCTGTCGGGCTGACAACAACAGTGGCAAAAGCTTCAACAGGAGCAATTGAGCACATTCCTATAGCAAGAGTCACCAATTTGGCACGGACGTTAGAAGAGATGAAAGAGCGGGGAATCTGGGTTGTCGGAACGGATGCGTCCGCGCGTGAGGATTACCGTAATATGGACGGCAATATGCCTTTGGCTCTAGTCATCGGAAGTGAAGGAAAAGGGATGGGCCGCCTTGTGAAAGAAAAGTGCGATTTTCTCATTAAACTCCCGATGGCCGGAAAGGTAACTTCACTAAATGCATCTGTCGCGGCTGGTCTTTTGATGTATGAAGTCTACCGGAAACGAAACCCTCTGGGAGAATAAAGACCCATGGATATCCTGTTAGTAGACGGGTACAACATGATTGGAGCCTGGCCGCAGCTGAAGGATTTAAAAGCGAACAGTTTTGAAGAGGCGAGAGACGTACTGATTCAGAAAATGGCGGAATATCAATCGTATACAGGAAACAGGGTTATTGTTGTTTTTGACGCGCATCTCGTAAAAGGGCTTGAGAAAAAACAGACCAACCATAGAGTTGAAGTAATTTTTACAAAAGAAAATGAGACGGCTGATGAGCGGATAGAAAAGCTCGCTCAGGCTTTGAATAATATTGCGACTCAAATTCACGTTGCGACCTCTGACTATACTGAGCAGTGGGCGATTTTCGGACAGGGGGCATTGCGGAAATCGGCCCGGGAGCTTTTGAGAGAGGTAGAAACGATTGAAAGGCGAATAGAGAGACGGGTAAGAAAAATCACTTCCGAAAAGCCGGCGGGTAAAATTGCTTTATCGGAAGAGGTTTTGAAAACGTTTGAAAAGTGGAGGCGGGGAGACTTAGATTAAGTTGACGCTTTTTTGCCCAATACTGTATAATATTTCTATCTACGTGCGCCGGGGGGATCGGAGTGAATCTACAGAACAACAAGGGAAAATTCAACAAAGAGCAGTTTTGCCAGTTGGAGGACGAGCAGGTCATTGAAAAGGTTCATGTTGGGGACAGTGATGCGTTAGATTACTTGATTACGAAGTACCGAAACTTTGTTCGGGCAAAAGCAAGATCCTATTTCTTAATAGGGGCGGACAGAGAGGATATTGTTCAGGAAGGCATGATAGGCCTCTATAAGTCTATTCGTGACTTCAAAGAGGACAAGCTTACCTCATTCAAAGCTTTTGCAGAATTATGTATTACCCGCCAAATTATTACCGCAATAAAGACAGCTACTCGCCAGAAACACATTCCTTTGAATTCCTACGTCTCATTAGATAAACCGATCTTTGATGAAGAATCAGACCGAACGCTGCTGGATGTCATTTCAGGAGCGAAAACCTTAAATCCTGAGGAAATGATCATTAATCAGGAAGAATTTGATGATATTGAAATGAAAATGGGAGAACTATTAAGTGATTTAGAGAGAAAAGTACTCGTCTTATATCTCGACGGGAGAAGTTACCAAGAGATTTCTGATGAACTGAACCGACATGTGAAATCGATCGACAATGCCCTTCAGCGTGTGAAACGCAAGCTGGAGAAGTACTTGGAAATTCGCGAAATCAGTTTGTAATAGGAATTTATGCTATATTGACAGTATTTTTCTGACTATGATATGTTACTAAAGATAAGAACTAATGTCTATTTAGAAAAAGGTGTAATGACATGAGAAAAAAGATTACGTTAGCATGCAAGACATGCGGAAACCGTAATTATACGACAATGAAGAGCTCTGCATCAGCGGCTGAGCGATTAGAAGTAAAGAAATACTGCAGTACTTGCAATTCACATACAGCTCATCTTGAAACAAAATAGTTTTTGCGCTTTTAAATTGTGGAGGTCTTTTACATGCGTATTATGAAATTCTTTAAAGATGTTGGGAAAGAAATGAAAAAGGTAAGCTGGCCTAAAGGAAAAGAGTTAACGCGTTATACCATTACGGTAATTTCAACAGTTATCTTTTTTGTTATCTTTTTTGCCCTCCTTGACACAGGAATTTCTCAATTAATTCGTTTAATAGTTGAATAATGATCAGCAATACGTGCTATAATAGATCATAATATTACTTGCCAAAACCCGTTCAGCGGGTTTTTTATTGTGGCTTAAAATGAAAGTTATCATAGGCTTGCCGCCTATTTTTTGAAGCGTTATGGTAATTCACTAAAACCAAATGCGGGGAGGGAAGGACTGGACAGTCCTGAATAGAATGGAAAAGAATTGGTATGTTGTTCACACGTACTCTGGTTATGAGAATAAAGTAAAAGCCAACTTGGAAAAGCGTGTTGAATCAATGGGGATGCAGGATAAAATTTTCCGTGTAGTCGTACCCGAAGAAGAAGAAACGGATATCAAAAACGGCAAGAAAAAAGTCGTGAAAAAGAAAGTATTCCCTGGTTATGTGCTTGTTGAAATTGTAATGACAGACGACTCTTGGTATGTCGTCCGCAACACGCCGGGCGTTACTGGATTCGTAGGATCTGCCGGGTCAGGTTCAAAACCGACGCCGCTTCTTCCGGGGGAAGCAGAAACCATTCTGAAGAGAATGGGCATGGATGAACGAAAAACTGATATTGACTTTGAACTGAAAGAGACAGTGAAAGTAATAGACGGACCTTTTGCTAACTTTACAGGATCAATTGAAGAGATTGATTATGATAAAAGCAAGGTCAAAGTTTTCGTTAATATGTTTGGCCGTGAAACGCCGGTTGAGCTGGAATTTACCCAAATCGATAAATTGTAATGTGAAAAAACTTGAAATTGCTATATATAAATGATAATATAGCAAAGGTACGTCTTGGACTTATCCAAGGCAACTAGCATGATATTTCGTCATTCATATAAAGAATGAAACCTTGAGTGGGAGGGTTTACCCTATTACCACATCACGGACTTAAGGAGGTGTGTCTCGTGGCTAAAAAAGTAGTTAAAGTTGTAAAATTGCAAATTCCTGCTGGAAAAGCTAACCCAGCACCACCAGTTGGACCTGCACTTGGTCAAGCCGGTGTTAACATCATGGGATTCTGTAAGGAGTTTAACGCTCGTACAGCTGACCAAGCTGGTTTAATCATTCCTGTTGAAATTTCGGTTTACGAAGACCGTTCATTTACATTTATTACAAAAACTCCACCTGCTGCAGTATTGCTTAAAAAAGCAGCTGGAATTGAGTCTGGTTCTGGTGAACCAAACCGTAATAAAGTGGCAACCGTTAAGCGCGATAAAGTACGCGAAATCGCTGAAACGAAAATGCCTGACTTAAACGCAGCAGACGTTGAAGCGGCAATGCGCATGGTTGAAGGTACTGCCCGCAGTATGGGTATTGTAATCGAGGATTAATTTGTTTCTTGTCGGGTTGCGAGTTTTAACAAGTTCGCAACCCTTATTCGTGGGAGGTTATTCCGCTATAACCACATAAGGAGGAAATTTTAAAATGGCTAAAAAAGGTAAAAAGTACGTTGAAGCTGCTAAGCTTGTAGACCGTTCTAAAGCTTACGACGTCTCTGAAGCAGTAGCTCTCGTTAAAAAAACAAACACAGCTAAATTCGACGCTACAGTTGAAGTGGCTTTCCGTTTAGGGGTTGACCCTCGTAAAAACGACCAGCAAATCCGTGGAGCAGTTGTGCTTCCAAACGGAACTGGTAAAACTCAGCGCGTTCTCGTTTTCGCAAAAGGCGAAAAAGCGAAAGAAGCTGAAGCTGCTGGTGCAGATTTCGTAGGCGATACTGACTACATCAACAAAATTCAACAAGGCTGGTTCGATTTCGATGTTATCGTAGCTACACCTGACATGATGGGTGAAGTTGGTAAAATCGGTCGTGTACTTGGACCAAAAGGTTTAATGCCAAACCCTAAAACTGGTACAGTTACTTTCGAAGTTGAAAAAGCGATCGGCGAAATCAAAGCTGGTAAAGTTGAATACCGCGTTGATAAAGCTGGAAACATTCATGTTCCTATCGGTAAAGTTTCTTTCGAGGATGAAAAACTTGTTGAGAACTTCACAACAATGTACGATACAATCCTTAAAGCTAAACCTGCTGCAGCTAAAGGCGTTTACGTGAAAAACGTTGCTGTAACTTCTACTATGGGACCTGGTGTCAAAGTAGACTCTTCAACTTTTAACGTAAAATAATATTGACATGACATCAACATTCTGATATTATTCAAAATGTTGTAAAATAGAATATCATTTATACCGTAGACAGTAGGGGCCTAACCGCTTAATTATCCTACCGAGGTGTATATTATCACAGCTATTACGTTACGTATGCTTGTATATACAGCCTCCATGTCTCATGGAGGCTTTTTATATGGAATCCGTCGTCTCAGTCGTGATCACCTAACGGTATAAGTGTTACACAAGAATCTACAGGAGGTGTAACCATGAGCAGCGCAATTGAAACAAAAAAAGTTGTTGTTGAAGAAATTGCTTCTAAACTGAAAGAAAGTAAATCAACGATCATCGTTGACTATCGCGGACTTAACGTTTCTGAAGTAACTGAACTTCGTAAACAGCTTCGCGAAGCTAACGTTGAGTTCAAAGTTTACAAAAATACGATGACTCGCCGTGCGGTTGAACAAGCTGAGCTTAATGGTTTGAATGATTTCTTAACTGGACCGAACGCGATCGCATTCAGCACTGAAGATGTTGTCGCTCCGGCTAAAGTTCTTAATGACTTCGCTAAAAATCACGAAGCTCTTGAAATCAAAGCTGGCGTTATCGAAGGTAAAGTTTCTACTGTTGAAGAAGTGAAAGCTCTTGCTGAACTTCCATCACGCGAAGGCTTGCTTTCTATGTTGCTTAGCGTACTTCAAGCTCCAGTTCGCAACCTTGCTCTTGCTGCAAAAGCTGTGGCAGAACAAAAGGAAGAACAAGGCGCTTAATCTAATCAGTTTTTCATAAATTAAAACAAAATGGAGGAATTACAAATGGCTTTAAATATCGAAGAAATCATTGCTTCCGTTAAAGAAGCAACTGTACTTGAATTGAACGACCTAGTAAAAGCAATCGAAGAAGAATTTGGCGTAACTGCTGCTGCTCCTGTAGCTGTAGCTGGCGGAGCTGCTGCAGGCGGAGCTGCTGAAGAGCAAAGCGAATTCGATCTTATCCTTGCTGGTGCAGGATCTCAAAAAATCAAAGTTATCAAAGTTGTACGTGAAATCACTGGTCTTGGCTTGAAAGAAGCTAAAGAACTTGTTGACAACACTCCAAAACCACTTAAAGAAGGTATTGCTAAAGAAGAAGCTGAAGAGCTTAAAGCTAAACTTGAAGAAGTTGGCGCTTCTGTAGAAGTTAAGTAATCTTCACTTACCTGTAGGGGAAGCTCGCTTTTATGAGGCGAGCTTTTTCTTTGCCATTCTTTAAGCCATGAAAAAAGGAGGTTCTAATAATGAGTGAGCACTATTATTCAGAAAAACCTTCAGTAAAAAGCAACAAGCAAACCTGGTCTTTTAGGCTTCGGAATAAAGATTTCACGTTTACCAGCGACAGCGGGGTTTTTTCTAAAAAAGAAGTTGATTTCGGCTCCCGCCTGCTGATTGATTCTTTTGAAGAGCCTGAGGTTGAGGGCGGCATTTTGGATGTAGGCTGCGGATACGGCCCGATTGGTTTATCGCTCGCCAGCGACTTTAAAGACCGGACTATCCACATGATTGACGTTAATGAGAGAGCCGTAGAACTATCAAATGAAAATGCGGAACAAAACGGAATAACAAACGTTAAGATTTATCAAAGCGATTTGTTTTCAAACGTTGATTCTGCTCAAACATTTGCTTCTATTCTTACAAATCCCCCAATCCGAGCCGGAAAAAAAGTTGTCCATGCTATCTTTGAGAAAAGCGCTGAACACTTAAAAGCTTCAGGTGAATTGTGGATCGTCATACAGAAAAAGCAAGGCGCGCCTTCTGCCATTGAAAAGCTCGAGGAACTGTTCGATGAAGTTTCCGTCGTTCAAAAAAAGAAAGGCTATTATATCATAAAAGCAAAAAAAGTTTGACTCGGTATTTTAACTATGTTAATATTGTAAAATGCCAATGTATATATTTTGCTTGATATGATGAATTGTCAATATCTATGTATAAATTATACAAGTATGGAAATGCTAATAAAATCGGTATTTGTTTTTGGATGTGGTTTTCTTAATTAGAAACCCTTTTTTCTTTTGTCTTGTAAAAGTATTTTCTTTCTTTGGAAGAAATGCTTATTACACATATAATACGCATGATTTGAGGGGTGAATCAGTTGACAGGTCAACTAGTTCAGTATGGACGACACCGCCAGCGCAGAAGCTATGCTCGCATTAGCGAAGTGTTAGAATTACCAAATCTCATTGAAATTCAAACCTCTTCTTATCAGTGGTTTCTTGATGAGGGTCTTAGAGAGATGTTTCAAGACATATCACCAATTGAGGATTTCACTGGTAACCTCTCTCTTGAGTTCATTGATTATAGTTTAGGTGAGCCTAAATATCCTGTAGAGGAATCAAAAGAACGTGATGTGACTTACTCAGCTCCGCTAAGAGTGAAGGTTCGTTTAATTAACAAAGAAACTGGAGAGGTAAAAGACCAAGATGTCTTCATGGGTGATTTCCCTATTATGACAGATACAGGTACTTTTATCATTAACGGTGCGGAACGCGTTATCGTTTCCCAGCTTGTTCGGTCTCCAAGTGTATATTTCAGTGGTAAAGTAGACAAAAACGGTAAAAAAGGTTTTACCGCAACTGTCATTCCAAACCGTGGCGCATGGTTAGAATACGAAACTGATGCGAAAGATGTTGTTTATGTCCGCATTGATCGCACACGTAAGTTGCCGGTTACGGTTCTTTTGCGTGCTCTCGGCTTCGGCTCCGATCAAGAGATTCTTGATCTCATAGGAGAAAACGAATACCTGCGAAATACGCTTGATAAAGATAACACAGAAAACAGCGACAAAGCGTTGCTGGAAATTTACGAGCGTCTCCGTCCTGGAGAGCCGCCTACAGTAGAAAATGCGAAAAGCTTGCTTGATTCTCGTTTCTTTGATCCGAAACGATACGATCTTGCCAATGTAGGACGCTATAAAATTAATAAAAAACTTCATATTAAGAATCGCCTCTTCAATCAGAGACTTGCTGAAACGCTTGTTGATCCTGAAACAGGAGAAATCCTTGCTGAAAAAGGCCAGATTCTTGATAGAAGAACACTTGATAAAGTACTGCCATACTTAGAAAACGGAATCGGTTTCAGAAAGCTGTATCCGAATGGCGGCGTTGTTGAAGATGAAGTGACTCTTCAATCAATTAAAATCTTTGCTCCGACTGATCAAGAAGGAGAACAGGTTATTAATGTAATCGGCAATGCTTACATCGAAGAAGAGATTAAAAACATCACGCCTGCTGATATTATTTCTTCAATCAGCTACTTCTTCAACCTGCTGCACGGAGTAGGCGACACAGATGATATCGATCATCTTGGAAACCGCCGTTTACGTTCTGTAGGTGAGCTTCTCCAGAACCAATTCCGTATCGGTTTAAGCCGTATGGAGCGTGTGGTTCGTGAGAGAATGTCAATTCAAGATACGAATACAATTACGCCTCAGCAGCTGATCAATATTCGTCCTGTTATTGCGTCCATTAAAGAGTTCTTTGGAAGCTCACAGCTTTCTCAATTCATGGATCAGACGAACCCGCTTGCTGAATTAACGCACAAGCGTCGTCTGTCAGCATTAGGACCGGGCGGATTGACACGTGAGCGTGCCGGAATGGAAGTGCGTGACGTTCACTACTCCCACTATGGCCGTATGTGTCCGATTGAAACGCCTGAGGGCCCGAACATCGGTTTGATCAACTCACTATCATCTTATGCAAAAGTAAACCGTTTTGGCTTTATTGAAACGCCATATCGCCGCGTTGACCCTGAAACAGGGAAGGTAACGGGCAGAATCGATTACTTAACTGCTGATGAAGAGGATAACTATGTTGTCGCTCAAGCGAATGCTCGTCTTGATGACGAAGGCGCCTTTATTGATGACAGCATCGTGGCTCGTTTCCGCGGGGAGAACACCGTTGTTTCCAGAAATCGTGTAGACTACATGGATGTATCGCCTAAGCAGGTTGTATCTGCTGCGACAGCATGTATCCCGTTCTTAGAAAACGATGACTCCAACCGTGCCCTCATGGGAGCGAACATGCAGCGTCAGGCTGTGCCTTTGATGCAGCCGGAAGCGCCATTTGTTGGAACTGGTATGGAATACGTATCAGGAAAAGACTCTGGTGCCGCTGTTATTTGTAAACACCCTGGTATCGTTGAACGCGTAGAAGCGAAAAACGTTTGGGTTCGCCGTTATGAAGAAGTAGACGGTCAAAAAGTAAAAGGAAACCTGGATAAATACAGCCTGCTGAAATTTGTCCGCTCTAACCAAGGTACGTGCTACAACCAGCGTCCGATCGTAAGTGTCGGCGATGAAGTGGTAAAAGGAGAAATCCTTGCTGACGGTCCTTCTATGGAGCTTGGTGAACTTGCACTTGGCCGTAACGTAATGGTCGGCTTCATGACATGGGATGGCTACAACTATGAGGATGCCATCATCATGAGTGAACGCCTAGTGAAGGATGATGTTTATACATCTATCCACATTGAAGAATACGAATCAGAAGCACGTGATACGAAACTTGGACCTGAAGAAATCACTCGCGATATTCCAAACGTCGGTGAAGATGCGCTTCGCAATCTTGATGACCGCGGAATCATCCGTATTGGGGCAGAAGTAAAAGACGGAGATCTTCTTGTTGGTAAAGTAACGCCTAAAGGCGTAACTGAACTGACTGCAGAAGAACGCCTTCTTCACGCCATCTTTGGCGAGAAAGCCCGCGAGGTTCGTGATACTTCTCTTCGTGTGCCTCATGGCGGCGGCGGAATTATCCATGACGTTAAAGTCTTCAACCGTGAAGACGGAGACGAACTTCCTCCAGGTGTTAACCAGTTAGTACGCGTATATATCGTTCAGAAACGTAAGATTTCTGAAGGGGATAAAATGGCCGGTCGTCACGGTAACAAAGGTGTTATCTCTAAGATTCTTCCTGAAGAGGATATGCCTTACCTTCCTGACGGCACACCAATTGATATCATGCTTAACCCGCTGGGCGTACCATCACGTATGAACATCGGGCAGGTATTGGAACTTCACATGGGTATGGCTGCACGTTACCTTGGCATTCACATTGCATCTCCTGTATTTGACGGAGCGCGAGAAGAGGATGTCTGGGAAACACTTGAAGAAGCCGGCATGTCTCGTGACGCCAAAACAGTGCTTTACGACGGACGTACTGGAGAGCCGTTTGATAACCGTGTATCTGTCGGTATCATGTACATGATCAAACTAGCTCACATGGTTGACGATAAACTTCATGCACGCTCTACAGGCCCTTACTCACTTGTTACGCAGCAGCCTCTTGGCGGTAAAGCGCAATTTGGCGGACAGCGTTTTGGTGAGATGGAGGTTTGGGCACTTGAAGCTTACGGTGCGGCTTACACTCTTCAAGAAATTCTGACTGTTAAGTCTGATGACGTGGTTGGACGTGTGAAAACATACGAAGCCATCGTTAAAGGCGACAATGTTCCTGAACCAGGTGTTCCGGAATCATTCAAAGTATTAATCAAAGAACTTCAAAGCTTAGGTATGGATGTCAAAATCCTTTCTGGTGATGAAGAAGAAATAGAAATGAGAGATTTAGAAGACGAAGAAGATGCGAAACAAGCTGACGGCCTGGCATTATCAGGTGATGAAGAGCCGGAAGAAACAGCATCTGCAGACGTTGAACGCGATGTAGTAACAAAAGAATAATCTCTAGTTATAAAGGCAAGTGACATCGGTTAATCCGAAGATAAAAAGGGAGGTAGGCCCCTTGCTAGATGTGAACAATTTTGAGTATATGAACATCGGTCTTGCTTCACCAGATAAAATCCGTTCATGGTCTTTTGGTGAAGTGAAAAAGCCTGAAACGATAAACTATCGTACGTTAAAACCTGAAAAGGACGGTCTATTCTGCGAACGCATTTTCGGACCGACTAAGGACTGGGAATGTCATTGCGGGAAGTACAAGCGAGTTCGTTATAAAGGCGTAGTTTGTGACCGCTGCGGAGTCGAAGTAACACGGGCTAAAGTCCGTCGTGAGAGAATGGGGCACATTGAACTGGCTGCCCCAGTTTCCCACATTTGGTATTTCAAAGGTATTCCAAGCCGTATGGGTCTTGTGCTGGATATGTCACCTCGTGCTTTAGAAGAAGTCATTTACTTTGCTTCTTACGTTGTAACTGATCCGGCGAATACACCGCTTGAAAAGAAACAGCTTCTGTCTGAGAAAGAATACCGTGCTTATCTTGATAAATACGGTAATAAATTCCAAGCATCTATGGGTGCTGAAGCAATTCATAAACTTCTTCAAGATATCGATCTTGTCAAAGAAGTTGATATGTTAAAAGAAGAGCTGAAAACTTCACAAGGACAACGACGTACTCGTGCGATCAAACGTCTTGAAGTTTTAGAAGCCTTCCGTAACTCAGGAAACAAGCCTTCTTGGATGATCCTTGATGTGCTTCCTGTTATTCCTCCGGAGCTTAGACCGATGGTTCAGCTAGATGGCGGACGTTTTGCGACTTCTGATTTGAATGACCTTTATCGTCGTGTCATCAACCGTAACAATCGTTTGAAACGCCTTTTGGACCTTGGTGCGCCTAGCATCATCGTTCAAAACGAAAAGCGTATGCTTCAAGAGGCTGTCGATGCCCTAATTGACAACGGCCGCCGCGGACGCCCTGTAACAGGTCCTGGTAACAGACCGTTAAAATCTCTTTCTCACATGCTGAAAGGGAAGCAAGGCCGTTTCCGTCAAAACCTTCTTGGTAAACGTGTCGATTACTCCGGACGTTCTGTAATCGTTGTTGGTCCTCATTTGAAAATGTACCAATGCGGATTACCGAAGGAAATGGCGCTTGAACTTTTCAAACCTTTCGTTATGAAAGAACTTGTTGAAAAAGGTCTTGCTCACAACATTAAGAGTGCGAAACGCAAAATTGAGCGCGTACAGCCTGAAGTTTGGGATGTACTAGAATCAGTTATTAAGGAGCACCCGGTACTGCTGAACCGTGCCCCTACACTTCACAGATTAGGTATCCAGGCGTTTGAACCAACGCTTGTTGAAGGACGCGCAATCCGTCTTCACCCGCTCGTATGTACAGCTTACAACGCTGACTTTGACGGTGACCAAATGGCGGTTCACGTACCATTATCTGCTGAAGCACAAGCTGAAGCACGCATCTTGATGCTTGCTGCTCAAAACATCTTGAACCCTAAAGATGGTAAACCGGTTGTAACACCGTCTCAGGATATGGTACTGGGTAACTATTACCTGACACTTGAGCGTGCCGGTGCTGTCGGTGAAGGTATGGTCTTCAAGAATACAGACGAAGCGCTTCTTGCTTATCAAAACGGATATGTTCACCTTCATACCAGAGTAGCTGTTGCAGCTAACTCACTTAAGAATGTGACATTTACCGAAGAACAGCGCTCAAAATTGTTAATTACAACTGTCGGTAAGCTTGTCTTCAATGAAATTCTTCCGGAATCATTCCCTTACATGAATGAACCAACGAAGAGCAACATTGAAGAGAAAACACCTGACCGTTTCTTCTTAGAAAAAGGTGCTGACGTTAAAGCTGTTATCGCACAGCAGCCAATCAATGCGCCGTTTAAAAAAGGCATTCTGGGTAAAATCATCGCGGAAATCTTTAAACGATTCCATATTACGGAAACGTCTAAAATGCTTGACCGCATGAAAAACCTAGGTTTCAAATATTCAACAAAAGCTGGTATTACAGTTGGGGTTTCTGACATCGTCGTACTCGATGATAAACAAGAAATTCTTGAAGAAGCGCAAAGCAAAGTTGACAACGTTATGAAGCAGTTCCGCCGCGGTCTTATCACTGAAGAAGAACGCTATGAGAGAGTCATCTCTATCTGGAGTGCTGCAAAAGACGTTATCCAAGGCAAACTGATGAAATCACTTGATGAACTCAACCCGATCTACATGATGAGTGACTCTGGTGCCCGTGGTAACGCGTCTAACTTTACGCAGCTTGCCGGAATGCGCGGCCTGATGGCCAACCCGGCTGGACGTATCATTGAGTTGCCGATCAAATCAAGTTTCCGTGAAGGTCTGACAGTATTGGAGTACTTTATCTCCACACACGGTGCGCGTAAAGGTCTTGCCGATACCGCTCTTAAAACTGCTGACTCAGGTTACCTTACACGCCGTCTCGTTGACGTTGCGCAGGATGTTATCATTCGTGAAACTGATTGCGGAACTGACCGAGGCATTCTTGCTAAGCCACTTAAAGAAGGAACTGAAACAATTGAGCGCTTAGAAGAACGCTTAATCGGACGTTTTGCAAGAAAACAAGTGAAGCACCCTGAAACAGGTGAAGTGCTTGTGAATGAAAACGAACTGATCGATGAAGATAAAGCACTGGAGATTGTCGAAGCCGGCATTGAAGAAGTGTGGATCCGTTCTGCCTTCACATGTAATACGCCTCATGGTGTATGTAAACGATGCTATGGCCGAAATCTTGCAACTGGCTCCGATGTTGAAGTCGGTGAAGCTGTCGGAATCATTGCTGCCCAATCAATCGGTGAGCCTGGTACACAGTTAACAATGCGTACATTCCATACAGGCGGGGTTGCCGGAGACGATATCACACAGGGTCTTCCGCGTATCCAAGAGCTTTTCGAAGCGCGTAATCCGAAAGGTCAGGCAACAATTACAGAAATCGACGGTACAGTCGTTGAGATCAATGAAGTTCGTGACAAGCAACAGGAAATTGTGGTTCAAGGCGCAGTGGAAACACGTTCTTATACGGCACCTTACAACTCCCGCTTGAAAGTAGCGGAAGGAGATAAAATTACTCGAGGCCAAGTACTGACAGAAGGTTCAATCGATCCGAAAGAACTTCTTAAAGTGACTGACCTGACGACTGTTCAAGAGTATCTTCTCCATGAGGTTCAAAAGGTTTACCGTATGCAGGGTGTTGAAATCGGTGATAAACACGTAGAAGTAATGGTTCGCCAGATGCTTCGCAAAGTACGCGTGATTGATGCCGGTGACACTGATGTGCTTCCAGGTACATTGCTTGATATTCACCAATTTACTGAAGCGAACAAAAAGGTATTGCTTGAAGGCAATCGACCTGCTACAGGCCGTCCTGTCTTACTCGGTATTACAAAAGCATCTCTTGAAACTGATTCATTCTTATCTGCTGCTTCCTTCCAGGAAACAACACGTGTCCTTACAGATGCAGCGATCAAAGGTAAGCGTGACGAGCTTCTCGGCTTGAAAGAGAATGTTATCATCGGTAAGCTTGTTCCAGCTGGTACAGGAATGATGAAATACCGTAAAGTAAAACCAGTATCAAATGTTCAGCCGACTGACGATATGGTTCCGGTTGAATAACTGATTTAACTCTGCTGAAAGACTGCAAAAACAGTCTTTCAGCAGATATTTATGAAAAAGTCACTCTATGAGAAGAACGAATCTAAAAAATGTCATACCTTGTTGACATTCGTCTCCTAGAATGATAATATAACCAAGGTGCTCGAAATAAACCTGTTACTTTGGAGGATATGTTTATGTCTTATGATAAAGTATCACAGGCCAAATCAATTATTATTGGTACGAAGCAAACAGTGAAAGCTCTAAAGCGAGGTTCAGTAAAGGAAGTAGTCGTTGCAAAAGACGCAGATCCGATACTCACGTCAAGTGTTGTTTCACTTGCTGAAGATCAAGGTATCTCTGTCTCAATGGTTGAATCCATGAAAAAGCTCGGCAAAGCCTGCGGAATTGAGGTAGGAGCAGCCGCTGTTGCCATTATTTTATAACGTACTTTTGTTTTTGCGTAAGATTCCATCTTGTGTAAAGACATTGTTTTTTGCCTTTTGATGAACCACCTGGGTATGTGGGTTATAAAACGTAATGAAGGGAGGAAAAATTCATGCCTACAATTAATCAGCTAATTCGCAAAGGACGCGTGAGTAAAGTAGAAAACTCAAAGTCTCCTGCACTTAACAAAGGATACAACAGCTTTAAAAAAGAGCACACTAACGTATCTTCTCCACAAAAACGCGGGGTATGTACTCGTGTTGGTACAATGACACCGAAAAAACCGAACTCAGCACTTCGTAAATATGCTCGTGTTCGTTTGACTAACGGAATCGAGGTTACTGCTTACATTCCTGGTATCGGTCACAACCTGCAAGAGCACAGTGTTGTACTTATCCGCGGCGGACGTGTAAAAGACTTACCAGGGGTACGTTACCACATCGTTCGTGGTGCGCTTGATACTGCTGGAGTTGAAAACCGTGCACAAGGCCGTTCTAAATACGGTACGAAAAAACCTAAAGCAAAATAATATACGAAAATACGCATAATTGATGAAGGGAGGATATTCAGATGCCACGTAAAGGTCCTGTAGCAAAAAGAGATGTTTTACCTGATCCGATTTACAACTCTAAGCTTGTATCTCGTTTAATCAACAAAATGATGATCGATGGTAAAAAAGGTAAGTCTCAAACGATCCTATACAAGTCATTCGATATCATTAAAGAACGTACTGGCAATGATGCAATGGAGGTTTTCGAACAAGCATTGAAAAACATCATGCCTGTACTTGAAGTAAAAGCACGCCGTGTAGGTGGTGCGAACTACCAAGTTCCTGTAGAAGTTCGTCCTGAACGTCGTACGACTCTTGGACTTCGCTGGTTAGTTAACTACGCTCGTCTTCGTGGAGAAAAAACGATGGAAGAGCGTTTAGCTAACGAAATCCTTGACGCAGCTAACAACACTGGTGCTGCTGTTAAGAAACGTGAAGACACTCATAAGATGGCTGAAGCAAACAAAGCATTTGCTCACTATCGCTGGTAGGATTTATAGATTAACAAAACACAATTTCCTAATAAGGAAGGAGAAATTACCCAATGGCAAGAGAGTTCTCCTTAGAAAAAACTCGTAATATCGGTATCATGGCTCACATCGATGCCGGTAAAACGACTACTACAGAACGTATCTTGTTCTATACTGGTCGTATCCACAAAATTGGTGAAACTCATGAAGGAGCTTCACAAATGGACTGGATGGAGCAGGAACAAGAACGTGGTATCACAATCACTTCCGCTGCGACTACTGCACAGTGGAAAGGATACCGCGTAAACATCATCGATACTCCAGGACACGTAGACTTCACAGTTGAAGTTGAACGTTCTCTTCGTGTACTTGATGGTGCTGTTGCTGTACTTGACGCGCAATCAGGCGTTGAGCCTCAAACAGAAACTGTTTGGCGTCAGGCAACAACTTATGGAGTACCGCGTATCGTTTTTGTTAACAAAATGGACAAAATCGGTGCAGACTTCCTTTACTCTGTAGGAACTTTAAGAGACCGTCTTCAAGCAAACGCTCATGCAATTCAATTGCCGATCGGTGCTGAAGATAACTTCGAAGGTATCATTGACCTTGTAGAAAACGTTGCGTATTTCTACGAAGATGACCTCGGAACTCGTTCTGATGCAAAAGAAATCCCTGAAGAGTACAAAGAGCAAGCTGAAGAGCTTCGCAACAGCCTTATTGAAGCTGTATGTGAGCTTGATGAAGAGCTTATGGATAAGTACCTTGAGGGTGAAGAAATCACAATTGACGAGTTAAAAGCAGGAATTCGTAAAGGTACATTAAATGTTGAATTCTACCCTGTTCTTGTTGGTTCTGCCTTCAAAAACAAAGGTGTTCAACTAGTACTTGATGCTGTTCTTGACTACCTTCCTGCACCAACTGACGTTGCTGCAATCAAAGGTACACGTCCTGATACAAATGAAGAGATTGAGCGCCATTCTTCTGACGAAGAGCCATTCTCTGCATTAGCATTTAAAGTTATGACTGACCCTTACGTTGGTAAGTTGACGTTCTTCCGTGTGTACTCTGGAACACTTGATTCTGGTTCATACGTGAAAAACTCTACTAAAGGCAAACGTGAGCGTGTTGGACGTATTCTTCAAATGCACGCTAACAGCCGTGAAGAAATCTCTACTGTATACGCAGGGGATATCGCAGCTGCTGTAGGTCTAAAAGATACAACTACTGGAGATACTCTATGTGATGAGAAGGATCTTGTTATCCTTGAGTCAATGGAATTCCCAGAACCAGTTATCGACGTTGCTATTGAGCCTAAATCAAAAGCTGACCAAGATAAAATGGGTATCGCTTTAGCGAAACTTGCTGAAGAAGATCCTACATTCCGTACTCAAACAAACCCAGAAACTGGCCAAACGATCATCTCTGGTATGGGTGAACTTCACCTTGATATCATTGTTGACCGTATGAAACGCGAATTTAAAGTAGAAGCCAATGTTGGTGCTCCTCAAGTTGCGTACCGTGAAACATTCCGTACCGGTGCAAAAGTTGAAGGTAAATTCGTACGTCAGTCTGGTGGACGCGGTCAGTTCGGACACGTTTGGATCGAATTCGAACCAAACGAAGAAGGCGCTGGCTTTGAATTTGAAAATGCGATTGTCGGTGGGGTTGTTCCTCGTGAATACATCCCAGCTGTTCAAGCAGGTCTGGAAGATGCACTTGAAAATGGTGTACTAGCAGGCTTCCCGCTTATCGACATTAAAGCTAAACTTTTCGACGGTTCTTACCATGATGTTGACTCAAACGAAATGGCATTTAAAGTTGCTGCTTCTATGGCATTGAAAAATGCAGTCAGCAAATGTAACCCAGTTCTTCTTGAACCAATCATGAAAGTAGAAGTGGTTATTCCAGAAGAATACATGGGAGATATCATGGGTGATATCACTTCACGTCGCGGACGCGTAGAAGGTATGGAAGCACGCGGTAACGCTCAAGTTGTTCGTGCTATGGTTCCTCTTGCTGAAATGTTCGGTTACGCTACTGCACTTCGTTCTAATACGCAAGGTCGCGGTACGTTCACTATGCACATGGATCACTACGAAGAAGTGCCGAAGAGCGTCGCAGAAGAAATTATCAAAAAAAATAAAGGCGAATAATTGATTTTGCCGCTTAACTCAAGTATAACTACTATTGTAAGATGAGGAAGTGAAAGCTTTCTTTCACTTCCTATCACTCTATACATTACTAATTAAAAGCTCTTAAGGAGGATTTTAGAATGGCTAAAGAAAAATTCGACCGTTCCAAATCACATGCCAATATTGGTACAATTGGACACGTTGACCATGGTAAAACAACTTTAACTGCTGCTATCACAACAGTACTTCATAAGAAATCTGGTAAAGGTACAGCTATGGCGTACGATCAAATTGATGGTGCTCCAGAAGAACGCGAGCGCGGTATCACAATCTCTACTGCACACGTTGAGTACGAAACTGAAACTCGTCACTATGCACACGTTGACTGCCCAGGACACGCTGACTATGTTAAAAACATGATCACTGGTGCTGCGCAAATGGACGGAGCTATCCTTGTAGTATCTGCTGCTGATGGCCCAATGCCACAAACTCGTGAGCACATCCTTCTTTCTAAAAACGTTGGTGTACCATACATCGTTGTATTCTTAAACAAATGCGACATGGTAGACGACGAAGAGCTTCTT
The DNA here is from genome assembly GCF_038002425.1 of Bacillus sp. FSL R7-0685. Classification (NCBI taxonomy): domain Bacteria; kingdom Bacillati; phylum Bacillota; class Bacilli; order Caryophanales; family Bacillaceae; genus Bacillus; species Bacillus sp. FSL R7-0685. The sequence continues at coordinate 132,924 of NZ_JBBOCN010000001.1, forward strand.
GAACTAGTTGAAATGGAAGTTCGCGATCTTCTTAGCGAATACGACTTCCCTGGTGATGATGTACCAGTTGTTAAAGGTTCTGCTCTTAAAGCTCTTGAAGGAGACGCTGAGTGGGAAGCTAAAATCTTCGAACTTATGGATGCGGTTGATGAGTACATCCCAACTCCAGAACGCGACACTGAAAAACCATTCATGATGCCAGTTGAGGACGTATTCTCAATCACTGGTCGTGGTACAGTTGCTACTGGCCGTGTAGAACGCGGACAAGTTAAAGTCGGTGACGAAGTTGAAATCATCGGTCTTCAAGAAGAGAACAAGAAAACAACTGTTACAGGTGTTGAAATGTTCCGTAAGCTTCTTGATTACGCTGAAGCTGGTGACAACATTGGTGCCCTTCTTCGCGGTGTATCTCGTGAAGAAATCCAACGTGGTCAAGTACTTGCTAAACCAGGTACAATCACTCCACACAGCAAATTCAAAGCTGAAGTTTACGTTCTTTCTAAAGAAGAGGGTGGACGTCATACTCCATTCTTCTCTAACTACCGTCCTCAGTTCTACTTCCGTACAACTGACGTAACTGGTATCATCCATCTTCCAGAAGGCGTAGAAATGGTTATGCCTGGAGATAACACTGAAATGAACGTTGAACTTATTTCTACAATCGCTATCGAAGAAGGAACTCGTTTCTCTATTCGTGAAGGCGGACGTACTGTTGGTTCAGGCGTTGTTTCTACAATCACTGAGTAATAGTATGATTTTAAACGAGACCCCTGCGGGTCTCGTTTTTTGTTTGCTTATCTTTTTCTTGTATAATAGGATCTATCATATTCGAGGGGTTAATATTTATGATTCCTGAAAAGAAATCAATCGCAATCATGAAAGAACTAAGCATTGGAAATACAAAGCAAATGCTGATGATAAATGGAGTTGACGTGAAAAATCCATTGCTGCTTTTTTTACATGGCGGGCCGGGAACGCCGCAAATCGGATATGTTAGACATTATCAAAAAGAGCTGGAACAGTATTTTACAGTAGTTCATTGGGATCAGAGAGGATCGGGGCTTTCTTATTCTAAGCGAATTTCGCATCACTCTATGACAATAAATCACTTCATTAAAGATACAATCCAAGTCACTCAATGGCTTTTAGCTCATTTTTCAAAATCAAAACTTTACCTAGCCGGTCATTCTTGGGGGTCAATACTGGCGCTTCATGTTTTGCAGCAGTGTCCTGATTTATTTTACGCGTATTATGGAATCAGCCAGGTTGTTAACCCTCATGATGAAGAATCAACTGCTTATCAACATATTCGTGAAATTTCTGAATCAAAAAAAGCCAGCTTATTATCTTTCCTCACACGTTTCATTGGTGCTCCGCCTTGGAAGCAGGATATCCAGCACCTTATCTATCGGTTTTGTGTCGAGTTAAGCAGGGGAGGCTTCACTCGACGTCATCGTCAATATCTAGCTGTATTATTTCAAATGCTTACTGGCAATGAGTATGGAGTGCGGAACATGCACAGCTTCCTCAATGGATTGCGCTTCAGTAAAAAACATTTAACTGGTGAGTTGTACCGGTTTAATGCTTTTACATCAGTTCCTTCTATTAAAGTACCGTGTGTTTTCATTTCAGGGAAACATGACTTAATTGTTCCTGCTGAAATATCGAAACAGTATTATCAAGAGCTTGAGGCACCCGAAAAGCGCTGGTTTCAATTTGAGAACTCAGCTCACACCCCGCATATTGAGGAGCCGGCATTATTCGCGAACACATTAAGTCGACATGCACGACACCATTTATGATAGATCCTTGATAAATAAGAAAAACCCCTGTATAATAAAAAAAGTGTGCAAACCATGCATATTTTAAATAAGTCTTGCAACATGCGCCTATTTTCTGTATAATGGTGTATGTTGGTCTTTGACTGCGATGAAGTGAGAGGTTGCTGACACACCCGGCCGCTTTGCCATGGCAAGGTGTTCAGGTTTTTCTCACGGAGAACTGTCTAACGTGATGTAGGCGAAAAGGAGGGAAAATAATGGCAAAACAAAAAATTCGTATTCGTTTGAAAGCATATGATCATAGAATCCTTGATCAATCTGCAGAGAAGATTGTTGAAACGGCAAAACGTTCTGGTGCCAGCGTATCTGGTCCGATTCCGTTGCCAACTGAAAAATCAGTTTACACAATCCTTCGTGCGGTGCACAAATACAAAGATTCTCGTGAGCAATTTGAAATGCGTACACATAAACGTTTAATCGACATTGTGAACCCAACACCACAAACTGTTGATGCTCTTATGCGATTAGACTTACCATCTGGTGTCGATATCGAAATTAAACTTTAATTCTAAAATATAGAATGATCTTAATAGGAGGTGTGACGAATGACCAAAGGAATCTTAGGAAGAAAAATTGGTATGACGCAAGTATTCGCTGAGAATGGTGATCTTATTCCGGTAACTGTTATCGAGGCTGCTCCAAACGTTGTTCTTCAAAAGAAAACAGCTGAAAACGACGGTTACGAAGCAATCCAGCTTGGTTTTGACGACAAGCGTGAAAAGCTTTCTAACAAACCTGAAAAAGGGCACGTTGCAAAAGCGGAAACTGCTCCTAAGCGCTTCGTTAAAGAATTACGCGGAGTGGAAATGGATGCGTATGAAGTTGGTCAGGAAGTCAAGGTTGAAATTTTCTCTGCTGGAGAAATCGTAGATGTAACAGGAGTATCTAAAGGTAAAGGTTTCCAAGGTGCGATCAAGCGCCACGGACAATCTCGCGGACCTATGTCTCACGGTTCACGCTACCACCGTCGTCCTGGTTCAATGGGACCTGTAGATCCTAACCGTGTATTCAAAGGTAAATTATTACCTGGACGTATGGGCGGAGAGCAAATCACTGTTCAAAACCTTGAAATCGTAAAAGTTGATGCAGAACGCAATCTTCTTTTGATCAAAGGTAACGTACCTGGTGCGAAGAAATCTTTAATCACTGTTAAAAGTGCTGTTAAATCTAAATAATTCTCTTAGGAAAGGAGGAAATTGATTATGCCAAAAGTAGCATTATACAACCAAAACGGTTCTACTGCTGGTGACATCGAATTAAACGCTTCTGTATTTGGTATCGAACCAAATGAGAGTGTTGTATTCGACGCTATTCTTATGCAAAGAGCTTCCTTACGTCAAGGAACTCACAAAGTAAAAAATCGTTCTGAAGTACGCGGCGGAGGTCGTAAACCATGGCGTCAAAAAGGTACTGGACGTGCCCGTCAAGGTTCAATCCGTTCACCGCAATGGCGCGGAGGTGGTGTCGTATTCGGCCCAACACCACGCAGCTATTCTTATAAATTACCTAAAAAAGTTCGCCGCTTGGCAATCAAATCAGTATTGTCTTCTAAAGTGATCGACAACAACATCATCGTTCTTGAAGATCTTACTCTTGATACGGCTAAAACAAAAGAAATGGCAGCTATCCTTAAAGGATTATCTGTTGAGAAAAAAGCTTTAATCGTAACTGCGGATGCAAACGAGGCAGTAGCATTATCTGCTCGTAACATTCCTGGAGTTACTGTTGTTGAAGCTAACGGAATCAACGTTTTAGACGTTGTCAACCACGAGAAGCTTCTGATTACAAAAGCAGCGGTTGAAAAAGTAGAGGAGGTGCTTGCATAATGAAAGATCCTCGTGATGTTCTAAAGCGCCCCGTCATTACTGAACGTTCTGCCGATTTAATGACTGAAAAAAAATATACTTTTGAAGTTGATGTAAGAGCTAACAAAACAGAAGTGAAAGACGCGGTTGAAAGCATCTTTGGAGTGAAAGTTGACAAAGTCAACATCATGAACTACAAAGGCAAATCAAAACGTGTTGGACGCTACACTGGTATGACTAGCCGTCGCAGAAAAGCGATCGTAAAACTTACTGCAGACAGCAAAGAAATCGAAATTTTTGAAGCTTAATTATCTGTAAAAAGAAGGAGGGAAATTCAAAATGGCGATTAAAAAGTATAAACCGACCTCTAATGGACGTCGTGGCATGACAACTTCAGATTTTGCTGAAATCACGACTGACAAGCCGGAAAAATCCTTGCTTGCTCCCCTTCACAAAAAAGGCGGACGTAACAACCAAGGTAAATTGACTGTACGTCACCAAGGTGGCGGACATAAACGCCAATACCGTGTTATCGACTTCAAACGCGATAAAGATGGTATACCTGGACGCGTTGCTACAGTTGAATACGATCCAAACCGTTCAGCTAACATCGCTCTAATCAACTATGCAGACGGAGAAAAACGTTACATTCTTGCTCCTAAAGGAATTCAAGTAGGTACTGAAATCATGTCAGGTCCTGAAGCTGACATTAAAGTAGGTAATGCACTTCCACTTATCAACATCCCTGTTGGTACAGTTGTGCATAACATTGAATTAAAACCTGGTAAAGGCGGACAGCTTGTACGTTCAGCTGGTACATCTGCTCAGGTTCTTGGTAAAGAAGGTAAATACGTTCTTGTACGTCTTAACTCTGGTGAAGTTCGCATGATCCTTTCTGCTTGCCGTGCTTCTATCGGTCAAGTAGGTAACGAACAGCACGAACTTATCAACATTGGTAAAGCTGGACGTTCTCGCTGGAAAGGCATCCGTCCTACAGTTCGTGGTTCTGTAATGAACCCTAACGATCACCCACACGGTGGTGGTGAAGGACGTGCGCCAATCGGACGTAAATCACCAATGTCTCCATGGGGCAAACCAACTCTTGGATTCAAGACTCGTAAGAAAAAGAACAAATCCGATAAATTTATCGTACGTCGTCGTAAAAATAAATAACGGGGTTGTCTACGGTTCTTTTCGGACCGTAGTGCAATCACGAAGGGAGGTTCCAAAATGGCTCGCAGCTTAAAAAAAGGACCATTTGTCGATGGACACTTGATGACTAAAATCGAGAAATTAAATGAAACAGACAAGAAACAAGTCGTAAAAACTTGGTCTCGTCGTTCTACTATTTTCCCACAGTTTATTGGTCACACAATCGCAGTCTATGACGGACGTAAACACGTGCCTGTATTCATCTCTGAAGATATGGTAGGGCACAAGTTGGGTGAATTCGCTCCAACTCGTACGTACAAAGGTCATGCTAGTGATGACAAAAAAACAAGACGCTAAGAGAGGAGGCTTTTAAATGCAAGCTAAAGCTGTTGCAAGAACAGTCCGTATTGCTCCTCGTAAAGCACGTCTAGTAATGGACCTGATTCGAGGCAAGCAAGTAGGTGAGGCAGTATCAATCTTGAACCTTACACCAAGAGCTGCTTCTCCAATTATCGAGAAAGTATTAAAATCCGCTATTGCAAATGCTGAGCATAACTATGAAATGGACGCTAACAACCTGGTTATTTCTCAAGCATTCGTTGACGAAGGCCCTACGTTAAAAAGATTCCGCCCACGTGCTATGGGACGTGCGAGCCAAATCAACAAACGTACGAGCCACATTACAATCGTTGTATCAGAAAAGAAGGAGGGATAAGTAGTGGGTCAAAAGGTAAATCCAGTCGGTCTTCGTATCGGAGTCATTCGTGATTGGGAATCTAAGTGGTACGCTGGTAAAGATTACGCTGACTTCCTGCACGAAGATTTAAAAATTCGTGAATACATTAGCAAACGCCTTTCTGACGCTTCTGTTTCTAAAGTAGAAATCGAGCGTGCAGCAAACCGCGTTAACATTACGATCCACACAGCTAAGCCTGGTATGGTTATCGGTAAAGGCGGTTCTGAAGTCGAAGCACTTCGCAAAGCCCTTAACAGCCTTACTGGCAAGCGTGTACACATTAACATTCTTGAAATCAAAAGAGCAGATCTTGATGCACAGCTAGTTGCTGACAACATCGCTCGTCAATTAGAAAACCGTGTTTCTTTCCGCCGTGCGCAGAAACAACAAATCCAACGTACTATGCGTGCTGGAGCACAAGGTGTGAAAACAATGGTTTCTGGTCGTCTTGGCGGTGCAGATATCGCTCGTTCTGAATACTACAGTGAAGGAACTGTTCCATTGCACACATTACGTGCGGACATTGACTATGCAACATCTGAAGCTGATACTACTTACGGTAAGCTTGGTGTAAAAGTCTGGATCTATCGTGGAGAGGTTCTTCCTACTAAGAAGAAAAATGAGGAAGGAGGAAAATAATATGTTATTACCAAAACGCGTTAAATATCGCAGAGAGCATCGCGGAAAAATGCGTGGCCGTGCGAAAGGCGGTACTGAAGTACATTTCGGAGAATTCGGTATCCAAGCTCTAGAAGCTTCTTGGATTACTAACCGTCAAATCGAAGCTGCACGTATTGCGATGACTCGTTACATGAAACGTGGCGGTAAAGTTTGGATCAAAATTTTCCCTTCTAAACCTTACACTGCTAAACCACTTGAGGTACGTATGGGATCCGGTAAAGGGGCTCCAGAAGGTTGGGTAGCTGTTGTAAAACCGGGCAAAGTTTTATTTGAAATTTCTGGTGTGTCTGAAGAGGTTGCTCGTGAAGCACTTCGCCTTGCATCTCACAAATTGCCAATTAAAACGAAGTTCGTAAAACGTGAAGAAATTGGTGGTGAATCAAATGAAAGCTAATGAAATTCGTGACCTTACCACTGCTGAAATTGAACAAAAAGTAAAGTCTCTTAAAGAAGAACTTTTCAATCTTCGCTTTCAATTAGCGACAGGACAACTTGAAAATACTGCTCGCATTCGTGAAGTGCGCAAAGCTATCGCGCGCATGAAAACTGTGATTCGTGAAAGAGAAATTGCTGCTAATAAATAATCACTGAGGGGAGGTCGTGAGCATGAGCGAACGTAACCAACGCAAAGTTTACCAAGGCCGTGTTGTTTCTGACAAAATGGATAAAACCATTACTGTTGTTGTTGAGACATACAAAAAACATACACTTTACGGTAAACGCGTAAAATACTCAAAAAAATTCAAAGCACATGATGAAAATAATCAAGCTAAAATCGGTGACATCGTTAAGATCATGGAAACTCGTCCATTGTCTGCAACTAAGCGTTTCCGTCTAGTTGAAGTTGTCGAAGAAGCTGTTATTATCTAATAAAGTTCGGAATTCTTTTTCCGAAGGGAGGTAACAAATAATGATTCAACAAGAGACTCGTTTAAAAGTAGCTGACAACTCTGGCGCACGTGAAGTACTTACTATTAAAGTTCTTGGTGGTTCTGGACGTAAAACAGCTAACATTGGTGATGTAATTGTTTGCACGGTTAAACAAGCAACACCAGGAGGCGTTGTCAAAAAAGGTGAAGTCGTAAAAGCTGTTATCGTTCGCACTAAAAGCGGAGCGCGCAGAAGTGACGGTTCATACATCAGCTTCGATGAGAATGCATGTGTTATCATCCGTGACGACAAGAGCCCACGCGGAACTCGTATCTTCGGACCAGTTGCTCGTGAATTGCGTGAAAACAACTTTATGAAAATTGTTTCTCTAGCTCCAGAAGTTATCTAATGAAATAAATGCCTTACTCAAGGAGGTGCGATCAGGATGCATGTAAAAAAAGGCGATAAAGTTATGGTTATCTCTGGTAAAGATAAAGGCAAACAAGGAACAATCCTTGCTGCTTTCCCTAAAAAGGACCGCGTTTTAGTTGAAGGTGTTAACATGGTAAAGAAACACTCTAAACCAACTCAAGCTAACCCTCAAGGCGGTATTTCTAATCAAGAGGCGCCAATTCATGTATCAAACGTTATGCCGCTCGATCCTAAAACAGGTGAAGTGACTCGCGTAGGATACAAAGTGGAAGATGGCAAAAAAGTTCGTGTAGCAAAAAAATCTGGGCAAGTTCTAGATAAATAGTATTAAAAGGAAGGGAGGTCTATCTCATGAACCGCCTTAAAGAAAAGTACAATAAAGAAATTGCACCTGCTTTAATGACTAAGTTCAATTATGATTCAGTCATGCAAGTGCCTAAAATCGAAAAAATCGTAATCAACATGGGTGTTGGTGACGCTGTTCAAAACGCCAAAGCAATCGACAGTGCTGTTGAAGAATTAACGTTTATCGCAGGTCAAAAACCTGTCGTTACTCGTGCGAAGAAATCAATTGCTGGATTCCGTCTTCGTGAGGGAATGCCTATCGGTGCGAAAGTAACTCTTCGCGGAGAGCGCATGTATGATTTCCTTGATAAACTTATTTCTGTATCTTTACCGCGTGTACGTGACTTCCGCGGGGTTTCTAAAAAATCTTTCGACGGTCGCGGTAACTACACACTTGGTATCAAAGAACAGTTAATCTTCCCTGAAATTGACTACGATAAAGTAACAAAGGTTCGCGGAATGGACATCGTTATCGTAACAACTGCTAATACTGACGAAGAAGCTCGTGAGCTATTAACTCAAGTAGGTATGCCGTTCCAGAAATAATCAATGAAAGGGAGGCGAAATCGTGGCTAAAAAGTCTATGATTGCGAAACAACAACGTACACCAAAGTTTAAAGTACAAGAGTACACACGCTGTGAACGCTGCGGACGTCCGCATTCAGTCATTCGTAAATTTAAACTTTGCCGTATTTGTTTCCGTGAGCTTGCATATAAAGGACAAATTCCTGGCGTGAAAAAAGCCAGCTGGTAATCCCCAAGAAAGGGAAGGAGGTAATTATATAATGGTTATGACAGATCCAATTGCAGATATGCTAACTCGTATTCGCAATGCAAACATGGTACGTCATGAGAAGCTTGAAATTCCTGCTTCTAAATTGAAAAGAGAAATTGCTGAAATTTTAAAGCGTGAAGGTTTCATTCGTGACGTTGAGTTCGTAGAAGACAGCAAACAAGGTATCATCCGCGTTTTCTTGAAATACGGACAAAACAACGAGCGCGTTATCACTGGTCTTAAAAGAATCAGCAAGCCTGGTTTGCGTGTTTATGCTAAATCTAATGAAGTACCCCGCGTACTTAACGGTCTTGGAATCGCGATTATTTCTACATCACAAGGTGTTTTAACGGACAAAGAAGCCCGTGCAAAACAAGCTGGTGGAGAAGTTCTAGCATACGTTTGGTAAGAAGTTTAACATGAATGGAGGTGTTTGGTATGTCTCGTGTAGGTAAGAAGCTACTTGAGATTCCTTCTGATGTTACAGTAACGTTAAATGATAACAACACTGTAGCTGTGAAAGGACCAAAAGGAGAATTAACTCGTACGTTTCACCCTGATATGGAGATTAAAGTAGAGGACAATGTGCTTACAGTCGCTCGTCCTTCTGATCAAAAAGAGCACCGTGCCCTGCATGGTACGACTCGCAGTCTGCTTGGCAACATGGTTGAAGGTGTATCTAAAGGATTTGAAAGAGGTTTGGAATTAGTCGGTGTCGGTTACCGTGCTTCTAAATCCGGAAATAAACTTGTTTTAAACGTTGGATACTCTCATCCTGTTGAGATCGTTCCTGAAGAAGGCATCGAAATCGAAGTTCCTTCTCAAACAAAAGTAGTTGTAAAAGGTACAGACAAAGAACGCGTAGGAGCTATTGCTGCTAACATCCGCGCTGTACGTTCTCCAGAGCCTTACAAAGGTAAAGGAATCCGCTACGAAGGTGAAGTTGTTCGCCGTAAAGAAGGTAAATCTGCTAAGTAAGATCGCTTAAAGTGAAGAAAGGAGTGACCTAGATGATTACGAAAACTAGCAAAAATGCTGCTCGTCTTAAAAGACACGCTCGTGTTCGCGCTAAACTTTCCGGTACTGCTGAAAGACCGCGCCTGAACGTTTTCCGTTCTAACAAGCACATTTACGCTCAAATCATCGATGATGTAAATGGTGTAACACTTGCTAGTGCATCTACTCTCGATAAAGACTTGAACGTTGAAAGCACTGGAGATACTTCTGCTGCTACTAAAGTTGGAGAATTAGTTGCAAAACGCGCTGCTGAAAAAGGCATTTCTGACGTAGTATTTGACCGTGGCGGATACTTATACCATGGACGTGTAAAAGCTTTGGCTGATGCCGCTCGTGAAGCTGGACTTAAATTTTAATAAAAGAAGGAGGGACACATGATTATGCGTCGTATTGACCCAAGCAAATTAGAGTTAGAAGAACGCTTAGTTACGGTTAACCGCGTAGCGAAAGTTGTTAAAGGTGGTCGTCGTTTCCGCTTCGCAGCTCTAGTCGTTGTCGGTGACAAAAACGGACACGTAGGATTCGGTACTGGTAAAGCACAAGAAGTACCAGAAGCGATCCGCAAAGCTGTTGAAGATGCGAAAAAGAATTTGATTGAAGTACCAATGGTTGGAACTACAATTCCACACGAAATCATCGGACGTTTCGGTGCAGGTAACATCTTGTTAAAACCTGCTTCTGAAGGTACTGGAGTTATCGCTGGAGGCCCTGTACGTGCGGTACTTGAGCTAGCTGGTGTAGCTGATATCCTTTCTAAGTCTTTAGGTTCTAACACACCGATCAACATGATTCGTGCAACACTTCAAGGTTTAAGTGAGCTTAAACGTGCTGAAGACGTTGCGAAGCTTCGTGGAAAATCTGTAGAAGAACTGTTAGGATAAGGAGGGAACATTAATGGCTAAATTAGAAATTACCCTCAAACGAAGTGTAATCGGTCGCCCGGAAGACCAACGCGTTACTGTAAGAACACTTGGTTTAAAGAAAACAAACCAAACTGTTGTTCATGAAGACAACGCTGCGATCCGTGGTATGATTAATAAAGTATCTCATTTAGTTTCTGTTAAAGAACAATAAAAATATTTGATCGGATAAGGAGGTGTCCTAATGAAACTTCATGAATTAAAACCTTCAGAAGGTTCACGCAAAACGCGTAATCGCGTAGGTCGTGGTATTGGTTCTGGCAACGGTAAAACAGCTGGTAAAGGTCACAAAGGTCAAAACGCTCGTTCTGGCGGCGGTGTACGCCCTGGATTCGAGGGGGGACAAATGCCTTTATTCCAACGTCTTCCTAAACGCGGTTTCACTAACATCAACCGCAAGGAATACGCTGTAGTCAACCTAGACAAATTGAACGGTTTTGCAGAAGGAACGGAAGTCACTCCTGAACTTCTTCTAGAGACTGGTGTTATTAGCAAACTTAATGCAGGAGTAAAGATTCTTGGCAACGGTAAATTAGAGAAAAAATTAACTGTAAAAGCCAATAAATTCTCTGCTTCTGCGAAAGAAGCTGTTGAAGCTGCTGGCGGTACAGCTGAGGTGATCTAACTTGTTTAAAACAATCTCCAACTTTATGCGTGTGAGTGATATCAGGAATAAAATCATATTCACTTTACTCATGCTTATCGTCTTTCGCATAGGTGCGTTTATTCCTGTGCCTTACGTTAACGCTGAAGCGTTACAGGCACAGTCTCAAATGGGTGTTTTTGATCTCCTTAATACATTTGGCGGCGGTGCGCTTTACCAATTTTCCATTTTCGCAATGGGAATTACTCCTTATATCACGGCTTCGATCATCATTCAGCTGCTTCAGATGGATGTGGTACCGAAGTTTACCGAGTGGTCTAAGCAAGGTGAAGTTGGCCGCCGTAAATTAGCTCAGTTCACAAGGTACTTTACGATTGTGCTTGGTTTCATCCAAGCATTAGGTATGTCATATGGATTTAACAATCTGGCAAACGGTATGCTGATCGAAAAATCCGGTGTATCGACATATCTTATCATTGCTTTAGTGCTCACTGGCGGAACTGCCTTTTTAATGTGGCTTGGGGAACAAATTACTTCTCATGGAGTAGGCAACGGAATATCGATCATTATCTTCGCGGGGATTGTGTCTAGTATTCCAAAAACAATTGGGCAAATATATGAGACTCAATTTGTCGGCAGCAACGATCAGTTGTTTATTCATATTGTGAAAGTCGCACTTCTTGTGATTGCGATTTTAGCAGTTATTGTTGGAGTTATTTTCATTCAGCAAGCCGTACGGAAAATTGCGATTCAATATGCTAAAGGCACAGGTCGTTCACCTGCTGGCGGAGGTCAGTCTACACACCTTCCATTGAAAGTGAATCCTGCAGGGGTTATTCCGGTAATCTTTGCGGTTGCGTTTTTGATAACGCCGCGGACGATCGCGTCATTCTTTGGAACAAACGATGTGACAAAGTGGATTCAAAACAACTTTGATAATACGCATCCGGTGGGTATGGCGATATATGTTGCGTTGATTATTGCCTTTACGTACTTTTATGCTTTTGTACAGGTAAACCCTGAACAAATGGCTGATAACCTTAAAAAACAGGGTGGCTATATCCCGGGGGTTCGTCCAGGGAAAATGACTCAAGATAGAATTACGAGCATTTTGTATCGACTTACGTTTGTGGGTTCTATATTCTTAGCCGTGATTTCCATTCTTCCTATCTTTTTCATTCAATTCGCTGGATTGCCTCAAAGTGCACAAATTGGCGGAACATCTTTGTTAATTGTTGTCGGGGTAGCCTTGGAGACAATGAAACAACTAGAAAGCCAGTTGGTGAAACGAAACTACCGTGGATTTATGAAAAACTAGAGGAAATGGATTTATCCATTCCCTCTTAATAAAGAGAGGACGGGGGAAATCCGAATGAACTTAGTCTTAATGGGGCTTCCTGGTGCCGGTAAAGGCACACAGGGCGAACGAATTGTTGAGGATTATGGGATTCCTCATATCTCAACAGGAGATATGTTCCGTGCTGCTATGAAAGAAGAAACACCACTCGGACTCGAAGCAAAATCTTATATTGATAAGGGAGAGCTCGTACCTGACGAAGTCACAATCGGAATTGTAAAAGAGAGACTTGGCAAAGATGATTGTGAAAGAGGTTTTCTTCTGGACGGATTTCCGCGAACAGTCGCTCAAGCCGAAGCTCTTGAAGAAATTCTTGAGGAATACGGCAAGCCGATTGATTATGTCATTAACATTGAAGTCGACAAAGATGTTCTGATGGAACGTCTGACTGGACGCAGAATTTGCAGTGTTTGCGGCACAACCTATCATTTAGTCTTTAATCCGCCGAAAACGCCGGGTATTTGTGATAAAGACGGAGGCGAACTCTATCAACGGGCAGATGATAATGAGGAAACAGTCTCTAAACGGCTTGAGGTAAACATGAAGCAAACTCAGCCTTTACTCGATTTCTATTCAGAGAAAGGTTATCTTGCAAACGTGAATGGCCAGCAGGACATTCAAGACGTTTATGCAGATGTGAAGGATCTTCTTGGAGGATTAAAAAAATGATTATCTGTAAAACCCCACGTGAACTTGGTATCATGCGGGAAGCAGGGCGAATCGTGGCTTTAACTCATGAAGAGTTAAAAAAGCACATTAAACCAGGAATCTCGACAAAAGAATTGGATCAAATTGCCGAACGTTTTATTAAGAAGCAGGGTGCAATCCCATCTTTTAAGGGGTATAATGGGTTTCGCGGGAGCATTTGCGTATCAGTTAATGAAGAACTCGTTCACGGCATACCTGGCAGCAGGGTGCTGAAGGACGGTGACATCATCAGTATTGATATCGGTGCTAAATTAAATGGTTATCATGGTGACTCTGCATGGACATATCCGGTAGGAAACATCAGCGATGATGACAAAAAACTTCTGGAAGTGACAGAGGAGTCTTTATATAAAGGCTTGCAGGAAGCAAAACCAGGTGAACGTTTGTCGAATATTTCCCACGCAATACAAACGTATGTCGAAAATGAGCAGTTTTCAGTTGTTAGGGAGTATGTCGGACATGGTGTTGGTCAAGACTTGCATGAGGACCCGCAAATTCCTCATTACGGTCCGCCCAACAAAGGACCACGGCTTAAACCTGGCATGGTTCTCGCTATTGAACCTATGGTGAACGCTGGCAGCCGCTACGTGAAAACATTGGCTGATAACTGGACGGTTGTAACGGTAGATGGGAAAAAGTGTGCTCATTTTGAACATACGATTGCGATTACGGAAACGGGTTTTGATATACTGACGAGAGTCTAGATGATGAAAATAATTCCGAAGACAGATGTTTTTCAAGCTTGATAGGGCAGAAAGCTTGGGTGAACATTGGCAAGACCGAATTCATCTTGCTGCTTGTCGTTGGAATTTTAACCATCATCAATGTACTAACAGCAGACGGAGAAAAGCGTACATTTCATTCTCCTAAGAAAAAGAATATCAATCATTTAACCCTTTATGATTGCGTATCTCCGGAAGTTCAGAACAGTATAAACGAAACAGGGCGTGTGACAAACTTCTTTTGAAATTTGTCAGAAAGCAAGTTACTGATTTGAAGAAGGGAGAACACTTGAATGGCGAAAGACGATGTAATTGAAGTGGAAGGTACTATAGTCGAAACACTGCCAAACGCGATGTTCAAAGTTGAACTTGAAAATGGCCACACTGTTTTGGCTCATGTATCTGGTAAAATCCGCATGCACTTCATTCGCATTTTACCTGGAGACAAAGTTACGGTAGAATTATCTCCATATGACTTAACTCGTGGCAGGATTACGTACCGTTACAAATAAAGCACTCCGGAAACTGAAGGAGGTTGGAAACACATGAAAGTGAGACCATCAGTTAAACCAATCTGCGAAAAATGTAAAGTTATTCGCAGAAAAGGAAAAGTAATGGTGATCTGTGAAAATCCAAAGCATAAACAAAAACAAGGATAATTTATAAGGAGGTGCCCAGAGAATGGCTCGTATTGCTGGTGTAGATATCCCACGTGACAAACGTGTTGTTATTTCTTTAACATACATCTTCGGAATTGGCCGCACAACGGCTCAGCAAGTTTTAAAAGAAGCTGGAGTTTCAGAAGATACTCGTGTGCGCGATCTTACTGAAGAAGAACTTGGTAAAATCCGTGATATTATTGACAAACTGAAAGTAGAAGGTGACCTTCGCCGTGAAGTTTCTCTTAATATCAAACGTCTGATCGAAATCGGAAGCTACCGCGGAATCCGTCATCGCAGAGGATTACCTGTTCGTGGACAAAACTCTAAAAACAACGCGCGTACTCGTAAAGGTCCGCGTCGTACTGTAGCTAACAAGAAAAAATAAGTAAGGGAGGTTCTTAAACAATGGCTGCTGCTCGTAAATCTAACACGCGTAAACGTCGCGTGAAAAAGAATATTGAGTCTGGAATTGCTCATATTCGTTCAACTTTCAATAACACGATCGTTACGATCACTGACACTCATGGTAATGCTATTTCTTGGTCTAGTGCCGGAGCTTTAGGATTCAGAGGTTCTCGTAAATCTACTCCTTTTGCTGCGCAAATGGCTGCAGAAACAGCTGCTAAAGGTTCAATCGAACATGGTCTTAAAACTCTAGAGGTTACTGTTAAAGGACCTGGTTCAGGCCGTGAAGCTGCAATCCGTGCACTTCAAGCTGCTGGACTAGAAGTCACTGCTATCAGAGACGTAACTCCTGTTCCTCATAACGGATGCCGTCCACCAAAACGTCGCCGCGTGTAATTTGTTTGTATAGATTTTGTGTCCCTGTCAATAATGGGTTATGATACAGTTATTTATGAAACGAATGCACCGACTCGTTGCCTGAGCACATACGGGACTAAACAATGGGGAATTTCGGATGGAATCTCATATGATTCTATTCGAGGTTTCGACGTTTTGAAGGAGGGTTTTAAGTAATGATCGAGATTGAAAAACCAAAAATCGAAACGGTTGAAATCAGCGACGATGCCAAATTTGGTAAGTTTGTCGTAGAGCCACTTGAGCGTGGATATGGTACAACTCTGGGTAACTCCTTACGTCGTATCCTCTTATCCTCACTCCCTGGTGCCGCTGTAACATCAATCCAGATAGATGGTGTACTGCACGAATTCTCGACAATTGAAGGCGTTGTGGAAGATGTTACAACGATTATCTTACACATTAAAAAGCTTGCATTGAAAATCTACTCTGATGAAGAGAAGACGCTAGAAATTGATGTACAGGGTGAAGGAACTGTAACGGCAGCTGATATTACACACGATAGTGATGTAGAGATCTTAAA
Organism: Bacillus sp. FSL R7-0685; assembly: GCF_038002425.1. NCBI lineage: Bacteria > Bacillati > Bacillota > Bacilli > Caryophanales > Bacillaceae > Bacillus > Bacillus sp. FSL R7-0685. Next base: position 148,893 of record NZ_JBBOCN010000001.1, read on the forward strand.
TCCTGATCTTCATATCGCGACTCTTGGTGAGAATGCGAGTTTCCGAGTTCGCCTTACTGCTCAAAGAGGACGTGGGTATACGCCTGCTGACGCAAACAAGAGAGACGATCAGCCAATCGGCGTGATTCCGATCGATTCTATCTATACGCCAGTTTCTCGTGTATCTTATCAGGTAGAGAACACTCGTGTAGGCCAAGTTGCAAACTATGATAAACTTACACTTGATGTTTGGACTGATGGAAGCACTGGACCGAAAGAAGCAATTGCGCTTGGTTCAAAGATTTTAACTGAACACCTTAATATATTCGTTGGTTTAACTGACGAAGCTCAACATGCTGAAATCATGGTTGAAAAAGAAGAAGATCAAAAAGAGAAAGTTCTTGAAATGACAATTGAAGAATTGGATCTTTCTGTTCGTTCTTACAACTGCTTAAAGCGTGCGGGTATTAACACGGTTCAAGAGCTTGCGAACAAGACGGAAGAAGATATGATGAAAGTTCGAAATCTAGGACGCAAATCACTTGAAGAAGTGAAAGCGAAACTAGAAGAACTTGGACTCGGACTTCGCAAAGACGATTGACTAGTTTCCCTTGTGAACTAGGATTTTCGTGTGTTTATTATTCAGAAACAGCATTCCAATAAAGGAGGGGACATCACATGTCATACAGAAAACTAGGACGTACGAGTGCACAGCGTAAAGCTATGCTTCGTGATCTTACAACTGATTTGATCATCAACGAAAGAATCGAAACAACTGAAACACGTGCGAAAGAACTTCGCTCTGTAGTTGAAAAAATGATCACGCTTGGCAAACGCGGTGATCTTCACGCTCGCCGTCAAGCTGCTGCATACATCCGCAACGAGGTTGCAAACGAAGAAAATAACCAAGATGCACTTCAAAAATTATTCTCTGACATTGCAACTCGTTACGAGGAGCGCCAAGGTGGATACACACGTATTATGAAGCTTGGTCCTCGCCGTGGTGACGGAGCACCAATGGCAATTATCGAATTGGTTTAATCACATATTTTTGTGTATCTAAAGAAGGGCGGGACAGTTTCTAACTGGATCTATGCCCTTTTTTTAGATACTGCAACTTTTAATAGAGAGAAAAGCAGAGCATTAGCTGAGAGGAGGCCGGTTTTCCATGAATCAAAATCAGTTGATATCGGTAGAGGATATCGTATTTCGATATCGGAAGGACGCAGAAAGACGAGCACTAGACGGCGTCTCCCTGCAGGTGTATGAGGGTGAATGGCTTGCAATCGTAGGTCATAACGGTTCAGGGAAATCAACACTGGCCCGGGCATTGAATGGTTTAATTCTTCCTGAATCAGGCGACATTGAGGTTGCCGGGATTCAATTGACAGAGGAATCCGTTTGGGAAGTGCGTAAGAAGATAGGTATGGTCTTTCAAAATCCGGATAACCAATTTGTCGGAACGACTGTTCGCGATGATGTGGCTTTTGGTTTAGAAAACAATGGTGTACCGCGGGAAGAAATGATTGAGAGAGTAGACTGGGCAGTAAAACAGGTGAATATGCAAGATTTTCTCGATCAAGAGCCGCACCATCTCTCCGGAGGCCAAAAGCAGAGAGTTGCGATTGCGGGGGTTATTGCCGCACGTCCTGATATTATTATCTTAGATGAAGCAACATCCATGCTTGATCCGATCGGGCGAGAAGAAGTGCTTGAAACGGTAAGACATTTAAAAGAGCAGGGCATGGCGACTGTCATATCCATTACACATGATCTGAATGAGGCAGCAAAAGCAGACAGGATCATTGTCATGAATGGCGGTAAAAAATATGCTGAAGGGCCGCCTGAAGAGATTTTTAAATTGAATAAAGAACTTGTTCGAATTGGGCTTGATTTACCCTTCTCATTCCAGCTTAGCCAGCTTTTAAGAGAAAATGGACTGGCTTTGGAAGAAAACCATTTGACTCAGGAAGGGCTGGTGAAAGAGCTGTGGACATTACAATCAAAGATGTAGAGCATCGCTATCAGATGAAGACGCCGTTTGAGCGCCTAGCACTGTATGATATCAATGCATCGATTAAAGAAGGAAGCTACGTAGCCGTTATCGGGCATACAGGCTCTGGCAAGTCCACTCTTCTACAGCACCTAAATGGTCTCCTGAAGCCGACGAAGGGACAGATATCACTAGGCAGCACTGTCATTCAGGCAGGGAAAAAGAATAAAGAACTGAAAAAACTTCGTAAAAAAGTCGGAATCGTTTTCCAATTTCCTGAGCATCAATTATTCGAAGAAACAGTTCTTAAAGATATTTCATTCGGACCGATGAACTTTGGTGTTAAAAAAGAAGATGCTGAACAAAAAGCGAGAGAGATGCTGCAGCTTGTAGGTTTATCAGAAGAGCTTTTGGACAGGTCACCCTTTGAATTAAGCGGGGGACAAATGCGCAGAGTTGCAATTGCCGGCGTACTTGCAATGGACCCTGAAGTGCTTGTTCTGGATGAACCGACTGCAGGATTGGACCCAAGAGGGCGAAAAGAGATTATGGACATGTTTTATGAGCTTCATCAACGTGGGAACCTGACGACGATCCTTGTGACACACAGCATGGAGGATGCAGCTGCATACGCTGATGAAATGATTGTTATGCATAAAGGAACGATACAAGCATCAGGCAGTCCGCGTGATCTGTTTTTAAAGGGTGAAGAGATGGCCGGCTGGGGGCTGGATCTTCCTGAAACAATAAAATTCCAAAGACACCTTGAAGCTGTACTGGGTGTGAGATTTAATGAGCCTATGCTCACAATCGAAGATGCCGCTGCTGAAATCCGTGCTCTTTTTCAGGGGGAGAAGACTTTATGATGGACAGCATGATTATCGGCAAGTATGTACCGGGGACTTCACTTGTGCACCGGCTTGACCCCAGAACAAAACTGATCACGATCTTTTTATTTGTCTGCATTGTATTCTTAGCCAATAATGTTCAGACATATGCGTTGCTTGGTTTATTTACAATTGGCGTCGTTTCTTTAACAAGAGTTCCTTTCTCTTTTTTAATGAAAGGGCTGAAGCCAATCATCTGGATTGTCCTTTTTACGTTCCTTCTTCACATCCTTATGACACATGAAGGACCGATTATCTTTCAAATAGGTTTTTTCAAAGTCTATGAGGGCGGTCTGGTTCAGGGGATATTCATTTCTCTTAGATTCGTCTATTTGATTTTAATCACAACCTTATTAACGCTTACGACCACACCGATTGAGATTACCGATGGAATGGAACAGCTGCTGAACCCATTGAAGAAATTAAAGCTTCCTGTTCATGAGCTGGCTCTTATGATGTCAATTTCTTTACGGTTTATTCCGACACTGATGGAGGAGACAGATAAGATCATGAAGGCTCAGATGGCGCGAGGCGTTGATTTTACAAGCGGGCCTGTCAAAGATAGAGTGAAGGCTATTGTCCCGCTTCTTGTCCCGCTCTTCGTCAGCGCATTTAAACGCGCCGAAGAGCTTGCGGTGGCAATGGAAGCAAGAGGCTATCAAGGCGGAGAAGGACGTACGAAATATAGAAAGCTTGTATGGACAGGAAAAGACACTTCTGTCATTGTCAGCTTAATTGTATTAGCTGCTTTGTTATTTTTCTTAAGGGCTTAGAGGTGTTGTATGAGACTGAAATGCACGATTTCTTATGACGGACATTTGTTTAACGGTTATCAGGTTCAGCCGGGCAAAAGAACGGTTCAGGATGAACTGGAGAAGGCTTTGGCTGTCCTGCATAAGTCAAAAGACAGAATTCCGGTCGTTTCGTCTGGAAGAACAGACAGCGGGGTTCACGCAGCCGGACAGGTGATTCATTTTGACACTCCACTGTCTATCCCGGCTGAGAGATGGCCATATGCCTTAAATGCACTGCTTCCGGACGATATCGCAGTCAAACAGGCAGAAATTGCGGATGATGGGTTCCATGCACGATTTAGCGCAGTCAAAAAAGAATATCGCTACTTTGTATACACGGAGAAACACCCGGACGTATTTAAACGGCATTACGCTTACCATTTTTCATATCGCCTTAATGTGCAGGACATGAGAGAAGCGGCAAAGCATCTTATAGGGACACATGATTTTACGAGCTTTTGCGCGGCTAAAACAGAAGTGCAGGACAAGGTAAGAACGATTTACGAACTTGATTGGACTGAGACGGCTGACGGCCTGCAAATGCGGATCACAGGCAGCGGTTTCTTATATAATATGGTCAGAATTATTGCGGGTACTTTGCTTGATGCAGGTATTGGAAAAATTTCTCCCGATGAGGTGAAATCCATGCTGGAAGCGAAGGATCGCGAAGCGGCAGGGCGCACAGCGCCGGGGCACGGGCTATATTTATGGAACGTTTACTATGACAACTAAACCAGGTGTATAATATTTTCTTGACAGAGTCTGCATAAAGTTATAAGATATCATATGGTATGTATTTCAACCCCACGATAAGCCCCGGAACTTATTGTGTTGTGAAATAGAACGTAATCGAAGTTTATTGAAAATGACAGATCATTTAGGAGGGAAATTCAATGCGTACAACACCTATGGCTAACGCAAGTACTATTGAACGCAAGTGGTTAGTTGTTGATGCTGCTGGCAAGACTTTAGGTCGTCTTTCTTCAGAAGTTGCAGCTATCCTTCGCGGAAAACACAAACCAACTTACACACCACACGTTGATACTGGAGATCATGTGATCATCATCAACGCTGAAAAAATCGAGTTAACTGGTAAAAAGTTAACTGACAAAATCTACTACCGTCACACTCAACATCCAGGCGGATTAAAATCAAGAACTGCTCTTGAAATGCGTACAAACTACCCTGAGAAAATGCTTGAGCTTGCTATCAAAGGCATGCTTCCAAAAGGTTCTCTAGGTCGTCAAATGTTCAAAAAATTGAACGTATACCGTGGTTCTGAGCATCCACACGAAGCACAAAAACCTGAAGTTTACGAACTTCGCGGTTAATTAAAAAGGAGGTTACCAATTTGGCACAGGTTCAATATTACGGTACTGGCCGTCGTAAAAGCTCTGTAGCGCGTGTGCGTTTAGTTCCAGGAGAAGGCCGTATCGTCGTTAATAATCGTGAAATCAGCGAACATATCCCATCTGCAGCTTTAATAGAAGATATCAAACAACCATTAACTTTGACTGAAACAGCTGGCACTTATGATGTTTTAGTAAACGTACATGGAGGCGGCTTATCTGGTCAAGCTGGAGCAATCCGTCACGGTATCGCTCGTGCTTTGCTTGAAGCAGATCCAGAATACCGTACAACTCTTAAACGTGCAGGTCTTCTGACTCGTGACGCTCGTATGAAAGAACGTAAAAAATACGGTCTTAAAGGCGCTCGTCGTGCACCTCAGTTCTCAAAACGTTAATTTTACGTTTTCAAAAAGCTCTCGACCTTGGGTTGGGAGCTTTTTTCTTTTTTCTTTTAATATAACGTGGCCAGCTCCGCATAAAAATAACACTGAATGGACGCTTGACGGGGTTAAACAAATTGTTTGTTTATAAACGGTCTCACTGTAAAAATCATGATAGCTTTCATTTTTATTCAATTGGAAGTTCGGTCAATGTTTATTATCGTTATGTCGGCAGCCCAGCTCCATTTAACCACTGTATCTCATCCGTTAAAGTTCACTGCTGATTAACCCGGAGAAACAATAGCTCTCATTGCTAATGGCTTTATGTAACGAAGTAAAAGTAAATCTGATGATATAAATCACATATCTCCTTTGTGATTTTTTTGCGTTTTTATGAACTTTTTTCTAAATATGCAAAGGGAAAGCGATATCAATCTAGAAATATTTGTTATACTCTATACATTAAAGTAAGGAGAAGATTCATGAATGCGTTAGTAGCTCATAATAGCAAAGCCTGGGATAAAAAAGTAGAAACAGGCAATGAATGGACTGTTGCTGCTGAGCAGCAGGTTATCGAACAAGCAAAAAAAGGCAATTGGGATATAAGGGTAACACCAATGAAAGATGTACCGAAGGATTGGTTTCCGCCGGTCAAAGGTCTGAAAGTACTCTGTTTAGCATCAGGCGGTGGCCAGCAGGGTCCAGTTTTGGCAGCCGCAGGCGCGGATGTCACCGTATTAGATAACTCAGAAAAACAGCTGAATCAGGATAGAATGATTGCTGAGCGAGATGGTCTCACGATACACACTGTCAAAGGAAGCATGGACGATTTAAGTGTATTTAATGATGAATCATTTGATGTCATTGTACATCCTGTTGCCAATGTTTTTGTTGAGAATGTCCTCCCGGTATGGAAGGAAGCGCACCGTGTGTTGAAAAGGAACGGCATTCTAATCTCGGGTTTTGTCAATCCTGTTGTATTTCTGTTTGATACAGAATTAGAACAGCAAGGTGTTTTAAAAGTAAAACACTCCATTCCATACGCTGACCCAGAAGATCTTCCGAAACATAAAGTGAAAAAACTGATCGAAAATAATGAGGCTCTGGAATTCGGCCATTCCTTAGAAGACCAAATCAAAGGCCAAATTGATGCCGGTTTTATCGTTACTGGTTTTTATGAAGATAAAGGCGGGTTTGTATTAGACCAATATATCCATACATATTCTGCAACAAGAAGCGTGAAAGTATGAAAAGCAGCGACCTGTTAGAGGGGCTGCTTTTTTCATAACCAATTACAGAACGTTTGTTCCGCACCCTGCGGAAAGCTGATTTTTTATCGATTTTACACCTTCATTTGGGCGAATTTCCAACCGAATTCGGGCATTGTTTCATCATCCAAACCTCAAAATAATCGGTAAAAGGAGAGTGAATTTATATGGCAGAAGTACTGTCTTTTATGGATGTGAAACGCCAAAAGGATTTTGAATTAGAAAAGAACTTGCTCAAAGAACTCTCTCTGAGACAAATTATCCAGTCTGTTAAGGATTGTTTGGAACCATTATTTCCATTTTTACATGATGAACGAGATATTATTACCGAAGGCTGTATTGATTTTGCTATAGAAGCCTATTTGTTAGGCGGGCGTTTTGGGATATTCGGCTATTACGGAGAATCCATGCAGAGTATCAGTGCCCGCTCTGCAAGAGAAGAAGAAGAGCTGCGTATGGAGTTTTTTGATTATCTCTATAATTGGATACACGAGCAATACGCAACATTTGATAAAAACACTGTTTATGAAGCGGCACGCAAGTTCATTAAAGATTGGTGGACAGCAGGGTTTGTTCAAAGAGAAAAACAGTGTAAGCTTCGCATGCGGTAATCATATTTCCCGGCCCTGTCCCATAGTTATGTAATAACGGACAAGCGGGAGGGGAAGGGATGAGGAAAAAGCTTAAATGGCTCAGTTTTTTGCTAGGCTTCATCATATTACTATTTCTGTTCAAGTATCAGTTCAGCAATAACGACTCTTGGAAGCCGTGGAGCCTGCCCTTGAGCGGTAAAATCATTTATCTAGATCCAGGTCATGGCGGGCCTGACGGCGGAGCAGTCGGCGGAAAGCTGTTAGAGAAGGATGTTACCCTGGAAGTGGCCTTTAGAGTCAGGGATTATCTTCAAGAACAAGGAGCGCTTGTTATCATGACCAGAGAAAGTGATACTGATCTCGCTCCAGAAGGAACAAAAGGCTATAGTCGACGAAAAGCTGAGGATCTAAGACAACGAGTCAAATTAATAAACCATTCAGAGGCGGAGCTCTATATCAGCATTCATCTTAATGCGATTCCGTCACAAAAATGGAGCGGAGCCCAAAGCTTTTATTACGGGAAATATGCGGAAAATGAGAAAGTCGCAAAATACATCCAGGATGAGCTGAGAAGAAATCTGGAAAACACAACCCGGAAAGCAAAGCGGATTCATGGTATCTACTTAATGCAAAACGTCACCAAACCGGGGGCGCTTATAGAAGTCGGATTTTTATCCAATCCAAACGAAGCAACGCTACTCGGTAAACAGAAATATCAAGACAAGGTGGCATCTTCCATATATAAAGGCATTTTGCGATATTTCACAGAAAAAGGAGACCCTCCGGAGTAATGGAGGGTTTTCTTGTGGTTCTAAGCATAAGACACCCGCCATTTATGTATGATATAATAATAATTGTAAACGAATACACAAAAGGGTGAGGTTCGATGATAAGAGAAGATGAAGTAAGAAAACTAGTCGGAGAAATGCGCGAACCTTTTCTTCAAAGACCTCTGGGAGAATTGGATGCCGTTAAGGAAATTAAAATAAAGCCTGAAAAACGGCATATCAGTGTAAAAGTCGCTCTTGCAAAAACAGGAACTGCAGAACAAATGCAGATTCAGCAAGAGATCGTAAACGTATTAAAAGGGGCAGGAGCTGAGACAGTCGGCCTTCGATTTGAAGAGCTGCCTGAAGAAACGGTTGCTAAATTCCGGGCGCCGTCAGCTGAGAAAAAAACATTATTAAATATGGATAACCCGCCAGTCTTTCTTGCTGTAGCAAGTGGAAAAGGCGGCGTAGGCAAGTCAACTGTGTCAGTAAACCTAGCTATTTCTCTGGCTCGTCTAGGGAAAAAGGTTGGTTTAATTGATGCGGATATTTATGGGTTCAGTGTGCCGGACATGATGGGTATCACTGTGCGTCCAACAATTGAAGGAGAGAAACTTCTTCCTGTTGAACGCTTTGGAGTAAAGGTCATGTCAATGGGCTTTTTCGTAGAAGAAAATGCCCCGGTCGTATGGAGAGGGCCGATGCTCGGCAAAATGCTGAATAATTTTTTCCATGAAGTAGAGTGGGGAGAAGTAGACTATATCGTTCTTGATCTTCCGCCTGGTACAGGGGACGTTGCTCTCGATGTACATACAATGCTTCCGAGCTGCAAAGAAATTATCGTATCTACGCCACATCCGACAGCTGCTTTTGTCGCGGCCAGAGCGGGCTCTATGGCGATTAAAACCGATCATGAGGTCGTGGGTGTCATAGAGAACATGGCTTATTATGAAAGTGCAAAGACAGGGGAAAGAGAATATGTGTTTGGAAAAGGCGGAGGAGATAAACTGGCTGAGGAACTAAACGTGCCTTTGCTCGGCAGAATCCCATTGAAACAGCCCGATTGGGATAAGGACCAATTTGCTCCGTCTGTTTATGACGAAAATCATCCAATCGGAGAAATATATCAGGACATCGCAAAAAAAATAGATGCAAAAATGTCAGTGCAGGTATAAAAGGTGAACCGGGATTCCAGATCCCGGCTTTCCCTTTATTCACTTTCTTTTGCTGTGTCTTTTGCTGCTTTTTTCAGCTCATCTTCGAACTGCTTTTTGTAAAGCGGACTAGAAAGTGTTTCGTTAATAACCTCTTCTAAATAACTGCGGAATTCTTGGCTTTTTGCCAGCTGGCTGTACTTTTTATCCATGCCGGGATCCTGCATAACGCTCATCAGCATCTTCTGGTAATCTGGATCCTTCATCAGCTTTTTAATCACTTTTTCATGCTCTGTCTGAAGAGTTTTGGCAAAGCCCTCAGCAAAATCAGTGTCTTCAAAGATGTTTTTCCAAAATTCTTCACCTTTTTTAGATGTGAGTGTTTTTTCTATTGTTCCTTTAATTGCATCTTGGTCAATCACCAGCGCTTCATTCATGGCATCATCATTTAATAATTCCTTAATAGCTTTCTTTCCATCATCAGTTTTTAATATATCAACAACCATTTTTTTGGTCTGATCATAGTCCATATCCGCTGCTTGGTCTTTTGGAGCGCAAGCTGTTACAGATAATAACAAAAAACAGCTCATCAATAGCGTTTTGGCTTTTGACATGCTTAAGCTCCTTTCACATACTTGTCTTACCTTTAATATGATTCATCTGTTTGGAATTATACATAACAAAATATCGCTGTTCGCGATTTTTGAGGGGATGAATAAAGAAATGAAAAGCCGTGGTTTAGTTCGTTTTTTCTTTTCTATTTTAGCTGTCGGGGCGCTTATCACGAGTATTGTGGGTTTTGCTTTAAAGTGGGGAGAATATAGAGGGCTGTTTCTAACATTTGAAGCGGGACAGATTTTCTCTGTTTTATTTTGGTTTATCGGTGTAGGCATGATTTTCAGTGTGATCAGCCAAATGGGTTTTTTCGTGTTTTTAACAGTTCATCGGTTTGCGCTTGAGATATTAAGGTCCTCCTCTTTGTGGAATTTGCTGCAGTTGTTTTTCATCCTGTTTGTTGCTTTTGATTTAATGTACGTGCGTTTTTTATTTTTTGGAGAGAGCGGAGAATCGCTGGCTGGCTATGCGTGGTTACCGGTGTTTTTATTGATCTTTGGAGTGATTACAGCTTATATAAAGCAAAAGCAGTCCTCTAAGAAAACATTTGTGTCATCGTTATTTTTGATGGTTGTGATTACCGCATTAGAATGGTTCCCTGCATTAAGAGTAAATGATGAGGACTGGCTTTATTTAATGCTTTTTCCGTTAATGGCATGTAATGCCTTCCAATTGCTGATGCTGCCGAAGTTTGCAGCAAAGTAATTACTTTACCTCTGCGGATTTGGCATCAGAATTTGCGATGAGATCACCCACGGTTACATTTTTTAATCCTTTTTCTTTCAGCTGATGGATGATATCAGGCAATGCTTCTTCTGTTTGTTTTGCAGAATCGGAGGCATGTAAAAGAATAATGTCTCCACCGGAAACTTGCTTGGTCACATTGTCGATGATTTTTTCAACTCCGGGATTTGTCCAGTCTTGAGAGTTCACACTGTAATGAACGACTGTATAATTGTATTGCTTTGCGACCTTTAGAACATTCTTATTGAATTGGCCGGTAGGGGGTCTTAATAGCTGTATGTCTTTGACCCCTAACTTTTCAAAGGCTGTTTGCGCACGGTTCATGTCCTTTTTTATTTCGCTGCTCTCTAAATTGGCATAGTTTTTATAAGCGTAGCCCATGCTCCCGATTTGATGGCCGTCCTTTACGATACGGGCCACTGTGTCGGGATGGCGTTCTGCCCAAGAAGCGGACAGGAAAAACGTTGCGTTTTTAATCCCGTTTGCTTTCAGAGTATTAAGTATCGGTTCTGCTCTCTCATCACCCCAGCTGATATCGAAAGTAAGTGAAATATCTTTAGAGTCTGTTTCTCCTTTATAAATGGCTTTAGGTCCGGTGTCAGTTGAAAACACGGGAAGCGGGACAGCTCTTTGGATATAAAAAAAGCTGGCAGCTGCAAATGCGGCGATAAGTATAATAATTAATTGTTTTACCCGTTTAATGTGCCACACATAGAAGTGATTCACTGATGATGCCTCCTTATCTTGTCCATCATTCTTGTTTTACATCTTATGAGCATGGACAATTGAATATAACCGATAAAATGTCTCTTCACATACAGCCTAAATTGGGTGTTGACCTTTTGATAATATCCGTGATATATTATTATTCGTCGCTGATAAACAGCTGACATCAACTAAAAGCTTCATTAAATACTTTGAAAAAAGTTGTTGACTTAAAAGAAGCTAAATGTTATAGTAATAAAGCTGCTTCGTTAAGCGGCAGTAATGATCTTTGAAAACTAAACAAGACAAAACGTACCTGTTAATTCATTTTTTATAAATCGCACAGCGATGTGCGTAGTCAGTCAAACTACTTTATCGGAGAGTTTGATCCTGGCTCAGGACGAACGCTGGCGGCGTGCCTAATACATGCAAGTCGAGCGGACAGATGGGAGCTTGCTCCCTGATGTTAGCGGCGGACGGGTGAGTAACACGTGGGTAACCTGCCTGTAAGACTGGGATAACTCCGGGAAACCGGGGCTAATACCGGATGGTTGTTTGAACCGCATGGTTCAAACATAAAAGGTGGCTTCGGCTACCACTTACAGATGGACCCGCGGCGCATTAGCTAGTTGGTGAGGTAATGGCTCACCAAGGCAACGATGCGTAGCCGACCTGAGAGGGTGATCGGCCACACTGGGACTGAGACACGGCCCAGACTCCTACGGGAGGCAGCAGTAGGGAATCTTCCGCAATGGACGAAAGTCTGACGGAGCAACGCCGCGTGAGTGATGAAGGTTTTCGGATCGTAAAGCTCTGTTGTTAGGGAAGAACAAGTACCGTTCGAATAGGGCGGTACCTTGACGGTACCTAACCAGAAAGCCACGGCTAACTACGTGCCAGCAGCCGCGGTAATACGTAGGTGGCAAGCGTTGTCCGGAATTATTGGGCGTAAAGGGCTCGCAGGCGGTTTCTTAAGTCTGATGTGAAAGCCCCCGGCTCAACCGGGGAGGGTCATTGGAAACTGGGGAACTTGAGTGCAGAAGAGGAGAGTGGAATTCCACGTGTAGCGGTGAAATGCGTAGAGATGTGGAGGAACACCAGTGGCGAAGGCGACTCTCTGGTCTGTAACTGACGCTGAGGAGCGAAAGCGTGGGGAGCGAACAGGATTAGATACCCTGGTAGTCCACGCCGTAAACGATGAGTGCTAAGTGTTAGGGGGTTTCCGCCCCTTAGTGCTGCAGCTAACGCATTAAGCACTCCGCCTGGGGAGTACGGTCGCAAGACTGAAACTCAAAGGAATTGACGGGGGCCCGCACAAGCGGTGGAGCATGTGGTTTAATTCGAAGCAACGCGAAGAACCTTACCAGGTCTTGACATCCTCTGACAATCCTAGAGATAGGACGTCCCCTTCGGGGGCAGAGTGACAGGTGGTGCATGGTTGTCGTCAGCTCGTGTCGTGAGATGTTGGGTTAAGTCCCGCAACGAGCGCAACCCTTGATCTTAGTTGCCAGCATTCAGTTGGGCACTCTAAGGTGACTGCCGGTGACAAACCGGAGGAAGGTGGGGATGACGTCAAATCATCATGCCCCTTATGACCTGGGCTACACACGTGCTACAATGGACAGAACAAAGGGCAGCGAAACCGCGAGGTTAAGCCAATCCCACAAATCTGTTCTCAGTTCGGATCGCAGTCTGCAACTCGACTGCGTGAAGCTGGAATCGCTAGTAATCGCGGATCAGCATGCCGCGGTGAATACGTTCCCGGGCCTTGTACACACCGCCCGTCACACCACGAGAGTTTGTAACACCCGAAGTCGGTGAGGTAACCTTTTAGGAGCCAGCCGCCGAAGGTGGGACAGATGATTGGGGTGAAGTCGTAACAAGGTAGCCGTATCGGAAGGTGCGGCTGGATCACCTCCTTTCTAAGGATATTATACGGAATATAAGACCTTGGGTCTTATAAACAGAACGTTCCCTGTCTTGTTTAGTTTTGAAGGATCATTCCTTCGAAACGTGTTCTTTGAAAACTAGATAACAGTAGACATCACATTCAATTAGTAATACAAGATATCACATAGTGATTCTTTTTAACGGTTAAGTTAGAAAGGGCGCACGGTGGATGCCTTGGCACTAGGAGCCGATGAAGGACGGGACGAACACCGATATGCTTCGGGGAGCTGTAAGCAAGCTTTGATCCGGAGATTTCCGAATGGGGAAACCCACCACTCGTAATGGAGTGGTATCCATATCTGAATTCATAGGATATGAGAAGGCAGACCCGGGGAACTGAAACATCTAAGTACCCGGAGGAAGAGAAAGCAAATGCGATTCCCTGAGTAGCGGCGAGCGAAACGGGATTAGCCCAAACCAAGAGGCTTGCCTCTTGGGGTTGTAGGACACTCTGTACGGAGTTACAAAGGAACGAGGTAGATGAAGAGGTCTGGAAAGGCCCGCCATAGGAGGTAACAGCCCTGTAGTCAAAACTTCGTTCTCTCCTGAGTGGATCCTGAGTACGGCGGAACACGTGAAATTCCGTCGGAATCCGGGAGGACCATCTCCCAAGGCTAAATACTCCCTAGTGACCGATAGTGAACCAGTACCGTGAGGGAAAGGTGAAAAGCACCCCGGAAGGGGAGTGAAAGAGATCCTGAAACCGTGTGCCTACAAGTAGTCAGAGCCCGTTAACGGGTGATGGCGTGCCTTTTGTAGAATGAACCGGCGAGTTACGATCCCGTGCAAGGTTAAGCAGAAGATGCGGAGCCGCAGCGAAAGCGAGTCTGAATAGGGCGCATGAGTACGTGGTCGTAGACCCGAAACCAGGTGATCTACCCATGTCCAGGGTGAAGTTCAGGTAACACTGAATGGAGGCCCGAACCCACGCACGTTGAAAAGTGCGGGGATGAGGTGTGGGTAGGGGTGAAATGCCAATCGAACCTGGAGATAGCTGGTTCTCTCCGAAATAGCTTTAGGGCTAGCCTCAAGGTAAGAGTCTTGGAGGTAGAGCACTGATTGGACTAGGGGCCCCTACCGGGTTACCGAATTCAGTCAAACTCCGAATGCCAATGACTTATCCTTGGGAGTCAGACTGCGAGTGATAAGATCCGTAGTCGAAAGGGAAACAGCCCAGACCGCCAGCTAAGGTCCCAAAGTATACGTTAAGTGGAAAAGGATGTGGAGTTGCTTAGACAACCAGGATGTTGGCTTAGAAGCAGCCACCATTTAAAGAGTGCGTAATAGCTCACTGGTCGAGTGACTCTGCGCCGAAAATGTACCGGGGCTAAACGTATCACCGAAGCTGCGGACTGTTCTTCGAACAGTGGTAGGAGAGCGTTCTAAGGGCTGTGAAGCCAGACCGGAAGGACTGGTGGAGCGCTTAGAAGTGAGAATGCCGGTATGAGTAGCGAAAGAGGGGTGAGAATCCCCTCCACCGAATGCCTAAGGTTTCCTGAGGAAGGCTCGTCCGCTCAGGGTTAGTCGGGACCTAAGCCGAGGCCGAAAGGCGTAGGCGATGGACAACAGGTTGATATTCCTGTACCACCTCCTCACCATTTGAGCAATGGGGGGACGCAGGAGGATAGGGTAAGCGCGGTATTGGATATCCGCGTCCAAGCAGTTAGGCTGGGAAATAGGCAAATCCGTTTCCCATAAGGCTGAGCTGTGATGGCGAGCGAAATATAGTAGCGAAGTTCCTGATTCCACACTGCCAAGAAAAGCCTCTAGCGAGGTGAGAGGTGCCCGTACCGCAAACCGACACAGGTAGGCGAGGAGAGAATCCTAAGGTGATCGAGAGAACTCTCGTTAAGGAACTCGGCAAAATGACCCCGTAACTTCGGGAGAAGGGGTGCTCTGTTAGGGTGCAAGCCCGAGAGAGCCGCAGTGAATAGGCCCAGGCGACTGTTTAGCAAAAACACAGGTCTCTGCGAAGCCGTAAGGCGAAGTATAGGGGCTGACGCCTGCCCGGTGCTGGAAGGTTAAGAGGAGCGCTTAGCGTAAGCGAAGGTGCGAATTGAAGCCCCAGTAAACGGCGGCCGTAACTATAACGGTCCTAAGGTAGCGAAATTCCTTGTCGGGTAAGTTCCGACCCGCACGAAAGGCGCAACGATCTGGGCACTGTCTCAACGAGAGACTCGGTGAAATTATAGTACCTGTGAAGATGCAGGTTACCCGCGACAGGACGGAAAGACCCCGTGGAGCTTTACTGCAGCCTGATATTGAATGTTGGTACAGCTTGTACAGGATAGGTAGGAGCCTTGGAAACCGGAGCGCCAGCTTCGGTGGAGGCATCGGTGGGATACTACCCTGGCTGTATTGACCTTCTAACCCGCCGCCCTTATCGGGCGGGGAGACAGTGTCAGGTGGGCAGTTTGACTGGGGCGGTCGCCTCCTAAAAGGTAACGGAGGCGCCCAAAGGTTCCCTCAGAATGGTTGGAAATCATTCGCAGAGTGTAAAGGCACAAGGGAGCTTGACTGCGAGACCTACAAGTCGAGCAGGGACGAAAGTCGGGCTTAGTGATCCGGTGGTTCCGCATGGAAGGGCCATCGCTCAACGGATAAAAGCTACCCCGGGGATAACAGGCTTATCTCCCCCAAGAGTCCACATCGACGGGGAGGTTTGGCACCTCGATGTCGGCTCATCGCATCCTGGGGCTGTAGTCGGTCCCAAGGGTTGGGCTGTTCGCCCATTAAAGCGGTACGCGAGCTGGGTTCAGAACGTCGTGAGACAGTTCGGTCCCTATCCGTCGCGGGCGCAGGAAATTTGAGAGGAGCTGTCCTTAGTACGAGAGGACCGGGATGGACGCACCGCTGGTGTACCAGTTGTTCTGCCAAGGGCATCGCTGGGTAGCTATGTGCGGACGGGATAAGTGCTGAAAGCATCTAAGCATGAAGCCCCCCTCAAGATGAGATTTCCCATTCCGCAAGGAAGTAAGATCCCTGAAAGATGATCAGGTTGATAGGTCTGAGGTGGAAGTGTGGCGACACATGGAGCTGACAGATACTAATCGATCGAGGACTTAACCATATTTTTGAATGATGTCACACCTGTTATCTAGTTTTGAGAGAACACTCTCAATTTGTTTGGTGGCGATAGCGAAGAGGTCACACCCGTTCCCATACCGAACACGGAAGTTAAGCTCTTCAGCGCCGATGGTAGTCGGGGGTTTCCCCCTGTGAGAGTAGGACGCCGCCAAGCAGATTTATTAATTCTACCATGTTTGTTTATGAAGCTTTATATTATTCCGCAGTAGCTCAGTGGTAGAGCTATCGGCTGTTAACCGATCGGTCGTAGGTTCGAATCCTACCTGCGGAGCCATTGCTTCCATAGCTCAGCAGGTAGAGCACTTCCATGGTAAGGAAGAGGTCAGCGGTTCGAGCCCGCTTGGAAGCTTATCTAAAATACGTTGATCTTATGCAGTTTCCGCGAAATATGGAACTGTTATTTTTTTGTCTAAAATAGTTGGGTGTCATACGGGTGGCAAATTAGAGAATTTCTCTAAAATGTCCCCGTTTTTAATATATTATTGATTGCATCAGCGACTAAAATATCTGATTCACGATTAGCGTGAGTGTAAATATTTAACGTGGTTTGGACGTTAGCATGGCCAAGCCTCTGAGAAATAGCTTTAATGTTTAATCCAGGTACTTTCCCAATTTGACTTATTAACATTGTTGCGTGAGAGTGTCTCATATCATGAAGACGTCCTGGCTTGATATTGTGCCTCTTAGTGAATCTCTGCCACCAAGTATTAGGTGAGGTAGGATACTGGGGTTGCCCCATATCCCCACCAAATAACAAAAGCTTATCTGTTCCTCTCCACAGTTCACCCAACAGTAATTTATTCTTCTTGATCTCCCGTAGCAAAATGGCTGCTTCTTGCATTACATCAGGCGGCATCGTAACTTTACGGAAAGAGTTACTTTTAGGATCTTTAAACCGATAACCTTTCTTCTTTGTATATTGTAAAGACTCATCAATTCTGACTTCATTAGTATCAAAAAATAAATCTGTTTCATCGATTGCTAATAGTTCTCCTCTACGAAATCCACCTGTAAACGCAAATTTAATCATAACTCTGTTCCTCAATGGATCGTGTTCATCTAATAGCATAAAGATTTCCTTTATTTCTTCTTCAGTATAAATTTCATATTCATTGTATTTTGTTTTGGCCGCTTTACATTCTCTGCAGGGTTTTCTTTTATTATTTTCCACTCAGCTTCTCGCCCTAAGATATCTCTAATGATTCGATATAAAACGTCTTACGGAAGATTTCAGGATGGTTCCAGGACACGGACCAGATCTTTCTAAGCTGACAGATGAAGAACTTGAAAAGCGATTGAGATTTTTAGAATCGGCGTTCAAGATTTGCTGTAAAGCCTTTTTATATCTGCTACTTTTATATGGAACTTGGCTTTAAATCGGATAAATTTTATATGTTAAAGAAGCATGCTATCAACGCTATTGCAACAGCTCTTGGAATAATCTAAGGGCTGTTTTTTTGTGCCCTTAAACGTCAATTCTGTATTAAGATCTACAATTGCGAGTGATCGTTAGTAGGATAATAGCCGAGGCTTTTTACACTGGTGTACTTAATTGTTGCGCGTTAAAATTGCAATAAATTGAAAGGGGGGATGGAATGATGAATCTAAATAAAATTGGATTCAAAGGGGTTTAATCATGAAAACAAATGATAAGAAGAAAGAAGTTCAACAAAAGTATAGAGATGAAATTAAAAAGAAGAAACAAGAATAAGAAGATGACAAAAATTATTTTAAAGAAGCAATTATTGTCGTAACCATAATTGTGGTGTTTATTTTTTTGACTTACATGCTTCAAGGATTTTAACAAAATGTTCCCTTTCCCCCCCTTACTTTTTACCTAAATGTGTTTAATATTGGAAATAGGTAATATTACCAATTAAGAAAAGAGGGAGAGATGATGAATAACTTAAATTGGTGGAAAATACTTTTACTAACCTTTCTTTGTTCCTTGATTTTTTCTGTCGTCTTTGTCACTGTTCAACGGATTGACTTAATACTCAATCCGCCGGAAGTACCTGTTAAATCGATTGAAAAAATAAAATGATTTATTTTGGGGAAAAGGGAATGAAAAAAATATTCATTGTAGGTGCGATTGTTGCTGGGTTCTTTGTGTCTAGTGTTGGTATTAATTCTGTAAGTGCTGAAGAAATCGACCCGATAGGTGATAAAATTGGTTCGGAAGATGGACGAACTGATGTATTAGATCCTGTCGTTGCAAAAGATGGTCCAGAAGATGGTATTAACGATCAATCTACAGTACAACCGAAGATTAAAAAGATTTCTGATGATGTAAGCCTATTCTCTGTTTTAGGAGCAGGAGAGAGGGATTACTTAGGATCCTCTACGTTTAAAACGCGTTCAAAAACATTTTATTCTGGTGGAGGAGATCTTGGGATTCAAATTTCTCAACCATACATTGGCCCTGGAATCTCATGGCAGTATAAACTTGTAGAAGAAGATCCTGTTCCTTTTGATGATACGGTTTCACGTTTTAGTTTATCTAACCAAAAAGGAACATATGAAGTTGTGTTTGATGTTCGTAGTTTTGTAGATGGGGATAATAAGAAAGCAGAATTACACTTGAGAAATTAACAAATCCATTAACAAGTGTCTCTACTAAATGGTGGGATTAATTGATAAAAAAGGCAGACTAATAAAGGTCTGCTCTTTTTGTGTTCTATTTAAGCCATGAAATAACATAGAAGGATATAAAGCAACCAATATCTCCTGCTCTGCTAAAAACGTTTCTTTTGTGTATAAACTGAATCCCAAAACCAATACACAATGGCTGTTATAAAGCAATAAAAATATACTTTCGGCCTTGTAATTAATGGCGGGTATTCCGGGATACTCTGGGAATGAAAAATCAAAAAATTCGCTACTAAAGACAAGAGCAAATAAAATAAACAATTGAATATCTCTTCGGAATCTTATTGAGAAAGTATTGTAAGGGAAGTGCAAATATCAAATAAGGTACAAAAAAATAACAAGCAAATATAGAAATCAAATAAACTCCAGAATAAGCACCAGCAATTAAGTACTGAATAAAACCTAAACACAAACTTGAAAAGACAATAGGAAAAATGAATTTTCGCATTAGATTCAAATTCCTTTTTATATAGTTTAACTCAAGTTGGAAGAATTTGATTTAGGAATGGTAGCTGCCCGACAAAATGCCGAGAAAATTGGGGGTTTTTCAATGCTTAGATTGTCATACGATAGAGACAAGAAAACGAACGTGAATAACAGTCCCAAAAGGAGATACCTACGGACGCTGATCTTTTGTACATGGGAATTTGTACAGCTGATTAGTGGCCGTTTTTTTATGGCCAAACCAGGAGACGCACCTTTCCTTTATCAAGTGTGCACTCGGATGTATCGAATGACTATGAAGGTCGTTAGCTTCACAGGAGGAGCGAGTCTATGCAGTATTGCGCGCGATAGTCACGGGGGAACGCAAGCGGTGAGATCCCGCTTGCAAGGAAAGTCTTTAAACCGGCTCTCCATTTTCTTTGCTTACCTCCTAGGGGAAATCGGCGGGCCACAAATAAATAAAAGCGAATAGCGTAAGGCGGTGCTTATTCGGCAAGGAGTAATGAAAGATGAAGATGAGAGACGTTTTATCTGCTGACACGAGACAGCAGCTTAAAAAAGTATTGAGTCCCTCCACAAAGGCGGATGAACCTTTGACAAGGCAGGATTGGGAAGAAATCATGGGAACGAAACGTGACACCTTCAGACGTGTAGGAGGTAGAATTCGACGAGCATAGTACAAAATAAAGTACCCTTGTTATTCTGTAAAAAAATTGAAGGTGACTACGATATAATAATGGGGGGTGATAGTATGAGGAAGTTTTATAAATCTAAGTATGTAATTGAATATTTAGAGTCAATTGAAATTGAAGGAAAGAAGGTAAAAAAGGTTTATTATGAAAATTTTTCCACTAGAGAAAAATATAAGGAGCAGGTAAGGTCTAATTTGGGTAAAAAAGAGATTGAAGTTTCCATCGGGATTTTAGAAGATTCTATTCATATAAATAAAGACACAAATATTTGGCATACATCTTATTTTGCATTATATGGTGTTATCTTAACTGTTTTTTTTACCGCATTAAATAACTTTACGTCTGGGAGGAGTATGGCCCAAGAAAATTTTATTCTTGTTAGTGTACTATTTTTTATTTTTCTCTTGTTTGCGTTATTCCTACTTTTTAGAGGGATTTATTTTAGTAATGTAAGTAAGAGTTATGGTTATAAACGAATCTTGGAAGAATGTCTTACTGAAATTGAAACAGCTGAACTTGAAAAAACTGAGAAAAAAGCTGCTAATAGAGAATTAGAACCCAAAGCACTCAATATTAGATGAGTGCTTTTTTATTTGGAGGCGAAACAATATGGATATTAGATCTATACCAGTAGAAAAGATTAACCCCGCTCCCTACAATCCTCGGATTGATCTTCAGCCAGGCGATCCCGATTATGAAAGAATAAAAGCATCTATTGAACGGTTCGGTAATGTCGAGCCGCTTGTTTGGAACGAAAGAACAGGAAACCTTGTAGGTGGCCACCAGCGGTTCAAAATACATATGGAGAATAACCCTACAGAGCTTACTGTTTCGGTGGTAAATCTCGATGATAACGAGGAAAAAGCCTTAAATATTGTACTTAACAAAACAGGCGGCGATTGGGATGAGTACAAGCTCGAACAAGTTTTAAGAGAGCTTGAAGAAAATAATTTTGACCTGTCCTTCACCGGCTTTTCAGAAGGCGAACTAGAAAGTATTTTAGAAGATCTGACAGGGCATGCGGGGAACGGCGGGAAGGTTACCGATAATCATGAAATCAATCTTGATGATTACGAAGAGGATCAATTTGAACATACCTGCCCTAAATGTGGATTCTCTTTTAATGAGTAGGTGAGCAATAATGAACAGTTATAGATGGTATCTGTCTGATCTGAAAAATGTTGAGCAGAACGGATTGAAGGTTTTTAGTGCGTTTTCATGTGGTGGCGGTTCCTCCATGGGTTACAAGCTTGCTGGCTATAACCTTCTTGGAAACTGTGAAATTGATCCGCAAATGATGAAAATCTATAGAAAGAATCACAATCCTAAATACTCGTTTTTAATGGATATCAGGAAATTTAACAAGTTGGACGATCTTCCGGAGGAATTATTCAATTTGGATATTTTCGATGGATTCCCTCCATGCAGTGTATTTTCAATGGCAGGTGATCGAGAGGATGCTTGGGGAAAAGAAAAATCTTTCAGAGAGGGCCAGGCAAAACAGTCACTTGATGATTTGTTTTTTGAGTATTTGAATGCAGTTGAAAAATTGAGACCTAAAATCTTTGTAGCTGAAAATGTGAAAGGCATGATCATTGGCAAAGCAAAAGGGTATGTGAAGCTTGTAATAGAAAGAGCGAAAGAAATCGGCTATGACGTTCAGGTGTTTTTGTTGAATGCTGCCACAATGGGAGTCCCGCAAAGAAGAGAGCGGGTCTTTTTTATTGGACGAAGGAAAGATCTGAACTTACCTCAGTTAAAGCTCTCGTTTAATGAGCGGCCTATCCCTTATAAAGAGTTTAGGAGCGGGCGTGGATCCAGATTGAAAGAGACATCAAAATTGTATCGGAGATGGGTGAAGAGAAAACCATCAGATAGCAACATAGGTGATATAACGAAAAGGACAGAGGGGAAAGAATCTAATTTCAATACGATTTTAGTGAAAAACAGTCTAGTACCGCCTACACTTGCCAGTGGTTCTGTCTTTGTCAGATATGACGAGCCTTATTATATCTCTGAACGAGACATTATTTTGATGCAATCATTTCCTCTCGATTATGACTTTATGGACGCTTCAGTGCAGTATGTTTGTGGTATGAGTGTCCCGCCTATCATGATGAAGAGAATAGCGGAACAAATAAAGACCCAATGTTTTTCTTAATGTCTAAATACTAGGTGGCAATTTGTTTAATTAAGTATTAAATTAAAGTAAACAAATTTCACAAGGGTGGTAGAGGTATGGCAAAAGAAAATAGAGGATTAGGTAAGGCTGCTTTAGAAGTAGCAGTAGAGGCTTTTGGTAGTAGCATAGGTGCTACCATACCGTTAAATTTTGTTAATCATGTTGCGGAGCGTCTTAATAAGATTAATCAATCCTCTGAAAATTTGGAGCAACTAGAATCAGAGGTTGCGAGGCAAGAGATAATTTCTGAAGCACAAGCTAAGGTATTTCAAGAGGTCGCTATAGCAGATAGAATCATGCGTGCTAACGAAGTAGAAATTGAGGAATATTATGATACACAGGGTGATGGAGCAGCAGGAGTTCAATATAAGGAATCAAATTTGAATATAGGACTTTCTGGGTCCGGTCGTAGGATTAGTAAAAGAGTATATCGCTTTAAAGGTTTCCAAGAGACGGAACTGCGACCAGATGAACAGCAATCAGAAGAATTAAAGTCAGAAGAGAAAGAAGAGAAGCAACAAACAGAGGAATAATTAGAACAAACCGTCTTTATCCATAAGGCGGTTTTTTTAAATGAGAAAAGAGGGTGCTGCTAACACCCTCCTCTTTCAAAACAGAGAAAAACTCCCTGTCAAAGAGCGTGATCAAGACGCGGCCGCGTTGTGGAAAACATCACGCTCTCATCTCATATTGTAATGGAGGACAGGGAGGATGGCAATAGAAAATAGAAACATATGTTCCCTTTCTGGTGATGAAAAAGAGAATCTCCTTCTCCTGCATAGTGCCGAGTTGTTAGAGAACATCAGTCAATCAAAAGAGAAATACCGAAAAATCATTCAAGCAGGTATTGCCCAGTGGGTTAAAGACTTCCAAAGTGGCCATATCAAGGTGAATACTGTGGACGATTTGAAAAAGCTCATAGAGCTTGATATAGAGCTTCAGAAAGATGAAGATTTGTACTAATTAATCACATAGCAAAACGCCATAAAAGCTTCTTATGGCGTCTGCAGTTTACAGGGAGGTGATTCAAAAGGCTTTGGATTTACTCTAAGATTAGTAAAGGAATGTAGCACCAACAATGATCAACAGGATGAATAAGACTACGATCAATACGAAGCTGCTTCCGTATCCGCCGCCAGAGTATCCACCAGAATATCCGCTGTAGAATCCCATGATATCGCCTCCTTTAGTAGAGATAGTATAAGGTATGCCAAACAATAACTTTCGACATAGATGTAAGTCTAAATAAGAAAAAATGAATATTTTGTCTAAAGGTGTAACAGCAGACACATCAGAAAAATTTATATAAAACAAACACAAACTTAATTATGAGGTCCGGAGGTGGGTGAGATGTAATGCCGAGACCACGAGATCCTAAACGAGATGAAGCCTTCCGTCTGTGGGAAGAAAGCGGCGGAACCCGTGTTCCACGTTCACCAACTGATACTCGATCCTCCGCGGTCGGTGGGGGCTTGAACGATGGGAAAAGATTTTGAACGTACCGCGGGAATCAGGTGACACCGATGAGATCCGCCGATTGCGCTGAGTCCGCCTTAATTAATTCCTTAGTTTCCGTAAATTCACTGAGTTCTTCGATGATATGCAACACATGTCTGAACTCATAGAAACCTTGGAGAATATGAAGCCGGCTCACTTGGCATATACCTTGCGAGCCGCTTTAAATGAACCGCTTCAGATAATAGATACTGTCATTCTGAATAACAGAAGATATCGAAAAGTAAGCGAGCTGAAGGCGAATTGGCAGGGGTGGAAGAAGCTTGAGACAGAAATAGCATCACAAGAGAAAGCTGATAAGGCTCTTTCAGATGCAAAAGCCTATGTTCAAGAAAACTTTACTAATCAAAAACTGACCGTTCTTACAGGAACAAACGCAATTCAGGATTTTGTACCCTATAAGAATAAAAAGGACGCTTAAAGCTAAAAACCTGCCCTCAGTGAACAAACTGGGGGTATTTTTTTATGCAAAAAAAGAAAGCCTATTAAATCAGGCTTTTGCGAGTTTTCTAGTTAACATACTGTGAATTCTTAAAAAGTGTTATCTGAAAAAGTTTTTTATAGCCTCTAAACGTATGTTATGACCACATTCTTCACAAGTATATTTTCCATTCATGTTTTCTTTAACTTGCTTATATTTCAATGTGCCTTCATATACTCTAAATTTTTTCCTGCAACTTATACAAATTACTTCGTAATAAAAAATCACAAATCCCTCCTTTTCTTAAAATTAATATATACAACAAAGGACTTAATTTTAATTTTTATTTGAACTTTGGGCGAACTATTCAAGATGCAATGAAGCATCACTAAAAAGGCCCTGTCTCTTAATGAGGGGGCCTTTTTGTTTTTATCTCCATCTCCAGTTTATTTCGTTATCTTCTTCGTAGATTCCTGGTAAAGAAATCCCTACTTTTTTTTGCTCATCATCGATGATAAACCAATTATCATCATCTAGTAGAGCATCATCAAACTTCTCAATTGCAGAGGGATCATCTTCATCCACCACTGCTCTGAAAAAATCTTTGAATTTTTCCATATTCTCATTAGGTTTGATTTTTCCATAAGCCCAAGGCCCTTCTATTGTTGCTCCATCTATTTCACCTAAGCATTCATTTTGATAATAAAGAAACATACTCCTCACTCCTTAGGAAACATTTTGAAGTATTCTTTTGGTATCTCACCTTTAACAAAATACTCCGTATCTCTACTAGTCCATTTTAGAGCTTTTTTCTTCCAATTTTCTGTTTGTCTCGTGTCATTTTTAATAAGTCTCTCAATTTGTTTTGGATTCAGGATAGCAACTCCTTTTAGTTCTCCAGAACGTATGGCTTTTCGTAGAGCTGATATATTTAATTCAATAGTATATTCCCCGTAACCTTTTGCTATCTTTTTGTTAATTGTAAAACTGGTATATGGACTATTGGATTTTCCACCTTTCCTATACCCTCCTAAAATATGTTCCGTAACAGTTACCTGACGGCCTTGATACATTCCACTTTTGTTTGCGGGGACAAGGTTCCCGGTCTCAGGTGAAATATGAGATTTACCGATACCATTTGGTCTTTTTGTTGCATAAGGGAAATCTTCTCCTCTGAATAAGTTGGAAGGATTACCTGCACCAGAATTTATTTTTAATGCTTTACCTGCACCAATCATTCCTATTGGAGCAATTGAGGCAAGCGCACTGTTTAAGCTGTTTTCACGTCTCTCCTCGGAAATTTTATTCCCAAACATATCGCGGCCAGTTATTGCTTCACTAAAACCATTCGCTGACGCAAGACCGTAGAGTCCTTTACTGGAGTTTTGAAGGGCAGGGAATGTCTTAGAAGTTTTATAGATATCAAGCGCTTTGTCTGCCCTATAGATGGATTTGCTCGTTGAGTAAACAGCCTTTCCGCCTTTGGCTAATTTCCCGGCCCAGCCAACTATAGGGATGTATCCTGCCGCAGCCATTGCGCCAGCTGCCACCCGTTGCCCATCAGTTAATTTTTCACCGGTGACTGGATCGACACCATCAGCAGCTCTCTTATAATCATAATATCCGGAGACTTCCCCCGTAAAATTACAAACGAAATCCCAAGTCTTTTCATACCATGGCCTATTTGCGAGTTCTTCCTGTTCTTTCGCAATTCTTCTTTGTTCGGCCTGCTGATCTTTGAAGGAAATATAATCAGTAGATTGTTTTTTTACATCCTCGGTCATCTTATGAATTTCACTGTCCCTATAAGCTTTTGCATTATAGTAAATAGGGGAGGCGCTTTTGCCTTTTGATGTAGCGTTCATGAGTGCTTGGTAATCAGTTTGAATCAATTGTTCATTTGCTTCTGAGAGCGCATATTCAGATGTTAAATTTTCATCGATATCATAAATTTTTTTGATAGTCTTGGTACGTTTGTTGTCGGTTGAAGAGAGTTCGTCTTTAAAAGTTTCTGTGGAGAATAAATCTAGCGGTAGTATGTCGTTGATGTCATTTAGAATGTCCTTCATTGCTTTTTTCTGTTCTGACATGATGGATTTTGATTTAGTATAAGCGTTTGCCAGCTCGTGCTCTAAAAAAGATTCTTCTATGTAGGCATCCGATAAGCTTGCGTCTTCCAGAATGCCAGTAACACTCGTGAGAAATGCGATTTTCATGTCAATCAAATCAATCCACTGGTCAGCGATCCCTGCTTGATCTTCATAAAATGCCTTTATGTTATTGGCACCCTTACCTGAAAACTCACTGTCATCAAGATCAGCCACTGATTTGAAGGCTTTCTTTAATTTGACCATTTGACTCCTTGTATCTTTGTATTCCTTTGCACGGTTTTCAGCTTCAGAAAGCAATGATTTAGCTTCAAATACCTTCATGATCATATCCTTTCATTTAAAAAGCTTCAACGAAATTTTACCATAAGAAAAAGTAGAAGCAGAATGTAATGTCATTTTAAAAAAGCGAAATGATCAATTTGATGTGTGTCATTTAACCTATTATTTGAATCAGATTATCATCGATATTTATAATCTCAAATCAGCATTTGCCTAGGTTCAATTGTTATGTTTCATCATATGTTATGTGTAATAAACCCAAAAATTCCAATGGAGGAGTGCTATTTATGTACTACAATCAGGTTCCTATGCTAACTCATTGGAGGCATATGCATGATTGGGAGTCTTTTGTTGATGCACAAGTGACTCGGCAGGAAGCGGATATGACAGGAATCTGGCGAGGCAACGATGGAGGCGTGTACTACATCCGGCATGATGACCCCCATGTCTGGTGGGCAGGCTTCAGCGACAACGGTAGGGGGCAACACTGGACACACGTGTTTCATGGAATGCGGATGTTTGATGAAACTGGATCAGAGGTGATCTCTGGAAATTGGGCCGATGTACCGCGTGGAACGAACAAGGGCAGTGGCACCTTAGTCGTCGCCCGTAGTGGAGACCGGTTGACTAAGGTATCCGGTGGAATTGGCGCGACTACATGGCAACGAATTCGGTATTAAATGTAGTGGACTTATGCTGTAACGAATAAAAATTCCAATAGAGGAGAGCTACTTATGTACTACAATCAGGTACC
This sequence comes from Bacillus sp. FSL R7-0685, assembly GCF_038002425.1. Classification (NCBI taxonomy): domain Bacteria; kingdom Bacillati; phylum Bacillota; class Bacilli; order Caryophanales; family Bacillaceae; genus Bacillus; species Bacillus sp. FSL R7-0685. The sequence continues at coordinate 176,208 of NZ_JBBOCN010000001.1, forward strand.
TATATTAACTCATTGGAGGCAACCTGCGTACGATTTGACAGGAACCTGGCGAGGCGACGATGGAGGCATTTACTACATCCGCCATCTCGATAACAATAAGGTCTGGTGGGTAGGATTAAGCGACAACGGCAGTGGTCATAATTGGACCAATGTGTTAGAAGGGGAAGTGAGTTACGATTGGAGTGGAGCGGTGGAATTGAGCGGACATTGGTATGATGTACCGCGTGGAACGAACAGGGGCAGCGGCATCTTGGGCTTTTCGGTACGATTGGGCGATCTCGTCAAAACATACCAAAGCAGTGGATTCAGCGCTAATAGATTGAGGAAAATATCATAGTTGTTTGGGGCACCTGAAAACGGGTGCTTTTTACGTTTAAGCTAATGGGTCGATAGTAGAACTGAGGTTGCTCTTAGGAAACCGTATTGTAGTATTAACATTAACTTATAAATGTTCTAAATCAAATTAAAAGAATAAACAAGAAATGATAGTAATAACCTTAAACATACTTCACAGTTGCACGGATATCCTCTTCATTCTTTCCTGTCTTCTTTTTCAAATCATTCAAAACGATTCTTTCCATTAAAGTAGAACATAATATAAAACGCCAGGGTTCCTCTGGCGCCTAAACGGGAAAGCTTATAATTTTTTAAGTGGATATCGTTTGAATGTTATGCTCTTCAAAAATTCGTTTTGCTACAAAGGTTGCATTCAGCACTCTTAGAAAGCCGGTATAAGGCGTACAGTGAAATATTGATTCAACTATCTCACCTGGTGAAAGCCCAACATTGAGTGCTGCATATATATGAACATGTAGTTGTGGTTCACAGCCACCTTGTGTAGTGAGTGCTGCAATTGTAATTAATTATGGTCTGAAATATTTAACGTGGGAAGAAGGATTACCAAGAACATTGAGAGTTGTTAGATGGAAGCCATGTTATTAATAGATGTTTTTTTATTTTGCACTAATTTTTAATTTTAATGAATTATTTATTCGTTTAATTTTAGGTGTCCGCTACCCAGGGTGGCAGAAAGGTGGTAAACACGATTATTCGCCACCTTTCTAAATTTGTCTAAACCGTATTGACATTTATCAAAACCCTGCTATAATTACCTTTGTCCTAAGAAACCGGATATAAACTTTCAAGTTGCTCTTCCGTGGTAAGGAAGAGGTCAGCGGTTCGATTACGCTTGGAAGCTTTATTAAATGTATTATTACCAAGGTTTCTCAATAAGGAGAAAGCTTTTTTTATTGCGAGATGCGGAAGTAGTTCAGTGGTAGAACACCACCTTGCCAAGGTGGGGGTCGCGGGTTCGAATCCCGTCTTCCGCTCCATTTATCCCAACGGGATATTGTAAATTGAATTGCGCCCGTAGCTCAATTGGATAGAGCGTTTGACTACGGATCAAAAGGTTAGGGGTTCGACTCCTCTCGGGCGCGCCATATCTTTTAATAGAATAGATGGGAAATCGGGAAGTAGCTCAGCTTGGTAGAGCACATGGTTTGGGACCATGGGGTCGCAGGTTCGAATCCTGTCTTCCCGACCATTTTTTATGGGGCCTTAGCTCAGCTGGGAGAGCGCCTGCTTTGCACGCAGGAGGTCAGCGGTTCGATCCCGCTAGGCTCCACCAAAAGTTTTTAAAAAGTTGTTGACTTTGAAGAAGTGACGTTGTATACTAATAAAGTTGCTTTAACAAAGCAAACAAACAAAATGATCTTTGAAAACTAAACAAGACAAAACGTACCTGTTAATTCAGTTTTTAAAAAATCGCACAGCGATGTGCGTAGTCAGTCAAACTACTTTATCGGAGAGTTTGATCCTGGCTCAGGACGAACGCTGGCGGCGTGCCTAATACATGCAAGTCGAGCGGACAGATGGGAGCTTGCTCCCTGATGTTAGCGGCGGACGGGTGAGTAACACGTGGGTAACCTGCCTGTAAGACTGGGATAACTCCGGGAAACCGGGGCTAATACCGGATGGTTGTTTGAACCGCATGGTTCAAACATAAAAGGTGGCTTCGGCTACCACTTACAGATGGACCCGCGGCGCATTAGCTAGTTGGTGAGGTAATGGCTCACCAAGGCAACGATGCGTAGCCGACCTGAGAGGGTGATCGGCCACACTGGGACTGAGACACGGCCCAGACTCCTACGGGAGGCAGCAGTAGGGAATCTTCCGCAATGGACGAAAGTCTGACGGAGCAACGCCGCGTGAGTGATGAAGGTTTTCGGATCGTAAAGCTCTGTTGTTAGGGAAGAACAAGTACCGTTCGAATAGGGCGGTACCTTGACGGTACCTAACCAGAAAGCCACGGCTAACTACGTGCCAGCAGCCGCGGTAATACGTAGGTGGCAAGCGTTGTCCGGAATTATTGGGCGTAAAGGGCTCGCAGGCGGTTTCTTAAGTCTGATGTGAAAGCCCCCGGCTCAACCGGGGAGGGTCATTGGAAACTGGGGAACTTGAGTGCAGAAGAGGAGAGTGGAATTCCACGTGTAGCGGTGAAATGCGTAGAGATGTGGAGGAACACCAGTGGCGAAGGCGACTCTCTGGTCTGTAACTGACGCTGAGGAGCGAAAGCGTGGGGAGCGAACAGGATTAGATACCCTGGTAGTCCACGCCGTAAACGATGAGTGCTAAGTGTTAGGGGGTTTCCGCCCCTTAGTGCTGCAGCTAACGCATTAAGCACTCCGCCTGGGGAGTACGGTCGCAAGACTGAAACTCAAAGGAATTGACGGGGGCCCGCACAAGCGGTGGAGCATGTGGTTTAATTCGAAGCAACGCGAAGAACCTTACCAGGTCTTGACATCCTCTGACAATCCTAGAGATAGGACGTCCCCTTCGGGGGCAGAGTGACAGGTGGTGCATGGTTGTCGTCAGCTCGTGTCGTGAGATGTTGGGTTAAGTCCCGCAACGAGCGCAACCCTTGATCTTAGTTGCCAGCATTCAGTTGGGCACTCTAAGGTGACTGCCGGTGACAAACCGGAGGAAGGTGGGGATGACGTCAAATCATCATGCCCCTTATGACCTGGGCTACACACGTGCTACAATGGACAGAACAAAGGGCAGCGAAACCGCGAGGTTAAGCCAATCCCACAAATCTGTTCTCAGTTCGGATCGCAGTCTGCAACTCGACTGCGTGAAGCTGGAATCGCTAGTAATCGCGGATCAGCATGCCGCGGTGAATACGTTCCCGGGCCTTGTACACACCGCCCGTCACACCACGAGAGTTTGTAACACCCGAAGTCGGTGAGGTAACCTTTTAGGAGCCAGCCGCCGAAGGTGGGACAGATGATTGGGGTGAAGTCGTAACAAGGTAGCCGTATCGGAAGGTGCGGCTGGATCACCTCCTTTCTAAGGATATTATACGGAATATAAGACCTTGGGTCTTATAAACAGAACGTTCCCTGTCTTGTTTAGTTTTGAAGGATCATTCCTTCGAAACGTGTTCTTTGAAAACTAGATAACAGTAGACATCACATTCAATTAGTAATACAAGATATCACATAGTGATTCTTTTTAACGGTTAAGTTAGAAAGGGCGCACGGTGGATGCCTTGGCACTAGGAGCCGATGAAGGACGGGACGAACACCGATATGCTTCGGGGAGCTGTAAGCAAGCTTTGATCCGGAGATTTCCGAATGGGGAAACCCACCACTCGTAATGGAGTGGTATCCATATCTGAATTCATAGGATATGAGAAGGCAGACCCGGGGAACTGAAACATCTAAGTACCCGGAGGAAGAGAAAGCAAATGCGATTCCCTGAGTAGCGGCGAGCGAAACGGGATTAGCCCAAACCAAGAGGCTTGCCTCTTGGGGTTGTAGGACACTCTGTACGGAGTTACAAAGGAACGAGGTAGATGAAGAGGTCTGGAAAGGCCCGCCATAGGAGGTAACAGCCCTGTAGTCAAAACTTCGTTCTCTCCTGAGTGGATCCTGAGTACGGCGGAACACGTGAAATTCCGTCGGAATCCGGGAGGACCATCTCCCAAGGCTAAATACTCCCTAGTGACCGATAGTGAACCAGTACCGTGAGGGAAAGGTGAAAAGCACCCCGGAAGGGGAGTGAAAGAGATCCTGAAACCGTGTGCCTACAAGTAGTCAGAGCCCGTTAACGGGTGATGGCGTGCCTTTTGTAGAATGAACCGGCGAGTTACGATCCCGTGCAAGGTTAAGCAGAAGATGCGGAGCCGCAGCGAAAGCGAGTCTGAATAGGGCGCATGAGTACGTGGTCGTAGACCCGAAACCAGGTGATCTACCCATGTCCAGGGTGAAGTTCAGGTAACACTGAATGGAGGCCCGAACCCACGCACGTTGAAAAGTGCGGGGATGAGGTGTGGGTAGGGGTGAAATGCCAATCGAACCTGGAGATAGCTGGTTCTCTCCGAAATAGCTTTAGGGCTAGCCTCAAGGTAAGAGTCTTGGAGGTAGAGCACTGATTGGACTAGGGGCCCCTACCGGGTTACCGAATTCAGTCAAACTCCGAATGCCAATGACTTATCCTTGGGAGTCAGACTGCGAGTGATAAGATCCGTAGTCGAAAGGGAAACAGCCCAGACCGCCAGCTAAGGTCCCAAAGTATACGTTAAGTGGAAAAGGATGTGGAGTTGCTTAGACAACCAGGATGTTGGCTTAGAAGCAGCCACCATTTAAAGAGTGCGTAATAGCTCACTGGTCGAGTGACTCTGCGCCGAAAATGTACCGGGGCTAAACGTATCACCGAAGCTGCGGACTGTTCTTCGAACAGTGGTAGGAGAGCGTTCTAAGGGCTGTGAAGCCAGACCGGAAGGACTGGTGGAGCGCTTAGAAGTGAGAATGCCGGTATGAGTAGCGAAAGAGGGGTGAGAATCCCCTCCACCGAATGCCTAAGGTTTCCTGAGGAAGGCTCGTCCGCTCAGGGTTAGTCGGGACCTAAGCCGAGGCCGAAAGGCGTAGGCGATGGACAACAGGTTGATATTCCTGTACCACCTCCTCACCATTTGAGCAATGGGGGGACGCAGGAGGATAGGGTAAGCGCGGTATTGGATATCCGCGTCCAAGCAGTTAGGCTGGGAAATAGGCAAATCCGTTTCCCATAAGGCTGAGCTGTGATGGCGAGCGAAATATAGTAGCGAAGTTCCTGATTCCACACTGCCAAGAAAAGCCTCTAGCGAGGTGAGAGGTGCCCGTACCGCAAACCGACACAGGTAGGCGAGGAGAGAATCCTAAGGTGATCGAGAGAACTCTCGTTAAGGAACTCGGCAAAATGACCCCGTAACTTCGGGAGAAGGGGTGCTCTGTTAGGGTGCAAGCCCGAGAGAGCCGCAGTGAATAGGCCCAGGCGACTGTTTAGCAAAAACACAGGTCTCTGCGAAGCCGTAAGGCGAAGTATAGGGGCTGACGCCTGCCCGGTGCTGGAAGGTTAAGAGGAGCGCTTAGCGTAAGCGAAGGTGCGAATTGAAGCCCCAGTAAACGGCGGCCGTAACTATAACGGTCCTAAGGTAGCGAAATTCCTTGTCGGGTAAGTTCCGACCCGCACGAAAGGCGCAACGATCTGGGCACTGTCTCAACGAGAGACTCGGTGAAATTATAGTACCTGTGAAGATGCAGGTTACCCGCGACAGGACGGAAAGACCCCGTGGAGCTTTACTGCAGCCTGATATTGAATGTTGGTACAGCTTGTACAGGATAGGTAGGAGCCTTGGAAACCGGAGCGCCAGCTTCGGTGGAGGCATCGGTGGGATACTACCCTGGCTGTATTGACCTTCTAACCCGCCGCCCTTATCGGGCGGGGAGACAGTGTCAGGTGGGCAGTTTGACTGGGGCGGTCGCCTCCTAAAAGGTAACGGAGGCGCCCAAAGGTTCCCTCAGAATGGTTGGAAATCATTCGCAGAGTGTAAAGGCACAAGGGAGCTTGACTGCGAGACCTACAAGTCGAGCAGGGACGAAAGTCGGGCTTAGTGATCCGGTGGTTCCGCATGGAAGGGCCATCGCTCAACGGATAAAAGCTACCCCGGGGATAACAGGCTTATCTCCCCCAAGAGTCCACATCGACGGGGAGGTTTGGCACCTCGATGTCGGCTCATCGCATCCTGGGGCTGTAGTCGGTCCCAAGGGTTGGGCTGTTCGCCCATTAAAGCGGTACGCGAGCTGGGTTCAGAACGTCGTGAGACAGTTCGGTCCCTATCCGTCGCGGGCGCAGGAAATTTGAGAGGAGCTGTCCTTAGTACGAGAGGACCGGGATGGACGCACCGCTGGTGTACCAGTTGTTCTGCCAAGGGCATCGCTGGGTAGCTATGTGCGGACGGGATAAGTGCTGAAAGCATCTAAGCATGAAGCCCCCCTCAAGATGAGATTTCCCATTCCGCAAGGAAGTAAGATCCCTGAAAGATGATCAGGTTGATAGGTCTGAGGTGGAAGTGTGGCGACACATGGAGCTGACAGATACTAATCGATCGAGGACTTAACCATATTTTTGAATGATGTCACACCTGTTATCTAGTTTTGAGAGAACACTCTCAATTTGTTTGGTGGCGATAGCGAAGAGGTCACACCCGTTCCCATACCGAACACGGAAGTTAAGCTCTTCAGCGCCGATGGTAGTCGGGGGTTTCCCCCTGTGAGAGTAGGACGCCGCCAAGCAATTGCACGTTAGTGTAATTTTTTTAAAAAAGTTGTTGACTTTGAAGAAGTGACGTTGTATACTAATAAAGTTGCTTTAACAAAGCAAACAAACAAAATGATCTTTGAAAACTAAACAAGACAAAACGTACCTGTTAATTCAGTTTTTAAAAAATCGCACAGCGATGTGCGTAGTCAGTCAAACTACTTTATCGGAGAGTTTGATCCTGGCTCAGGACGAACGCTGGCGGCGTGCCTAATACATGCAAGTCGAGCGGACAGATGGGAGCTTGCTCCCTGATGTTAGCGGCGGACGGGTGAGTAACACGTGGGTAACCTGCCTGTAAGACTGGGATAACTCCGGGAAACCGGGGCTAATACCGGATGGTTGTTTGAACCGCATGGTTCAAACATAAAAGGTGGCTTCGGCTACCACTTACAGATGGACCCGCGGCGCATTAGCTAGTTGGTGAGGTAATGGCTCACCAAGGCAACGATGCGTAGCCGACCTGAGAGGGTGATCGGCCACACTGGGACTGAGACACGGCCCAGACTCCTACGGGAGGCAGCAGTAGGGAATCTTCCGCAATGGACGAAAGTCTGACGGAGCAACGCCGCGTGAGTGATGAAGGTTTTCGGATCGTAAAGCTCTGTTGTTAGGGAAGAACAAGTACCGTTCGAATAGGGCGGTACCTTGACGGTACCTAACCAGAAAGCCACGGCTAACTACGTGCCAGCAGCCGCGGTAATACGTAGGTGGCAAGCGTTGTCCGGAATTATTGGGCGTAAAGGGCTCGCAGGCGGTTTCTTAAGTCTGATGTGAAAGCCCCCGGCTCAACCGGGGAGGGTCATTGGAAACTGGGGAACTTGAGTGCAGAAGAGGAGAGTGGAATTCCACGTGTAGCGGTGAAATGCGTAGAGATGTGGAGGAACACCAGTGGCGAAGGCGACTCTCTGGTCTGTAACTGACGCTGAGGAGCGAAAGCGTGGGGAGCGAACAGGATTAGATACCCTGGTAGTCCACGCCGTAAACGATGAGTGCTAAGTGTTAGGGGGTTTCCGCCCCTTAGTGCTGCAGCTAACGCATTAAGCACTCCGCCTGGGGAGTACGGTCGCAAGACTGAAACTCAAAGGAATTGACGGGGGCCCGCACAAGCGGTGGAGCATGTGGTTTAATTCGAAGCAACGCGAAGAACCTTACCAGGTCTTGACATCCTCTGACAATCCTAGAGATAGGACGTCCCCTTCGGGGGCAGAGTGACAGGTGGTGCATGGTTGTCGTCAGCTCGTGTCGTGAGATGTTGGGTTAAGTCCCGCAACGAGCGCAACCCTTGATCTTAGTTGCCAGCATTCAGTTGGGCACTCTAAGGTGACTGCCGGTGACAAACCGGAGGAAGGTGGGGATGACGTCAAATCATCATGCCCCTTATGACCTGGGCTACACACGTGCTACAATGGACAGAACAAAGGGCAGCGAAACCGCGAGGTTAAGCCAATCCCACAAATCTGTTCTCAGTTCGGATCGCAGTCTGCAACTCGACTGCGTGAAGCTGGAATCGCTAGTAATCGCGGATCAGCATGCCGCGGTGAATACGTTCCCGGGCCTTGTACACACCGCCCGTCACACCACGAGAGTTTGTAACACCCGAAGTCGGTGAGGTAACCTTTTAGGAGCCAGCCGCCGAAGGTGGGACAGATGATTGGGGTGAAGTCGTAACAAGGTAGCCGTATCGGAAGGTGCGGCTGGATCACCTCCTTTCTAAGGATATTATACGGAATATAAGACCTTGGGTCTTATAAACAGAACGTTCCCTGTCTTGTTTAGTTTTGAAGGATCATTCCTTCGAAACGTGTTCTTTGAAAACTAGATAACAGTAGACATCACATTCAATTAGTAATACAAGATATCACATAGTGATTCTTTTTAACGGTTAAGTTAGAAAGGGCGCACGGTGGATGCCTTGGCACTAGGAGCCGATGAAGGACGGGACGAACACCGATATGCTTCGGGGAGCTGTAAGCAAGCTTTGATCCGGAGATTTCCGAATGGGGAAACCCACCACTCGTAATGGAGTGGTATCCATATCTGAATTCATAGGATATGAGAAGGCAGACCCGGGGAACTGAAACATCTAAGTACCCGGAGGAAGAGAAAGCAAATGCGATTCCCTGAGTAGCGGCGAGCGAAACGGGATTAGCCCAAACCAAGAGGCTTGCCTCTTGGGGTTGTAGGACACTCTGTACGGAGTTACAAAGGAACGAGGTAGATGAAGAGGTCTGGAAAGGCCCGCCATAGGAGGTAACAGCCCTGTAGTCAAAACTTCGTTCTCTCCTGAGTGGATCCTGAGTACGGCGGAACACGTGAAATTCCGTCGGAATCCGGGAGGACCATCTCCCAAGGCTAAATACTCCCTAGTGACCGATAGTGAACCAGTACCGTGAGGGAAAGGTGAAAAGCACCCCGGAAGGGGAGTGAAAGAGATCCTGAAACCGTGTGCCTACAAGTAGTCAGAGCCCGTTAACGGGTGATGGCGTGCCTTTTGTAGAATGAACCGGCGAGTTACGATCCCGTGCAAGGTTAAGCAGAAGATGCGGAGCCGCAGCGAAAGCGAGTCTGAATAGGGCGCATGAGTACGTGGTCGTAGACCCGAAACCAGGTGATCTACCCATGTCCAGGGTGAAGTTCAGGTAACACTGAATGGAGGCCCGAACCCACGCACGTTGAAAAGTGCGGGGATGAGGTGTGGGTAGGGGTGAAATGCCAATCGAACCTGGAGATAGCTGGTTCTCTCCGAAATAGCTTTAGGGCTAGCCTCAAGGTAAGAGTCTTGGAGGTAGAGCACTGATTGGACTAGGGGCCCCTACCGGGTTACCGAATTCAGTCAAACTCCGAATGCCAATGACTTATCCTTGGGAGTCAGACTGCGAGTGATAAGATCCGTAGTCGAAAGGGAAACAGCCCAGACCGCCAGCTAAGGTCCCAAAGTATACGTTAAGTGGAAAAGGATGTGGAGTTGCTTAGACAACCAGGATGTTGGCTTAGAAGCAGCCACCATTTAAAGAGTGCGTAATAGCTCACTGGTCGAGTGACTCTGCGCCGAAAATGTACCGGGGCTAAACGTATCACCGAAGCTGCGGACTGTTCTTCGAACAGTGGTAGGAGAGCGTTCTAAGGGCTGTGAAGCCAGACCGGAAGGACTGGTGGAGCGCTTAGAAGTGAGAATGCCGGTATGAGTAGCGAAAGAGGGGTGAGAATCCCCTCCACCGAATGCCTAAGGTTTCCTGAGGAAGGCTCGTCCGCTCAGGGTTAGTCGGGACCTAAGCCGAGGCCGAAAGGCGTAGGCGATGGACAACAGGTTGATATTCCTGTACCACCTCCTCACCATTTGAGCAATGGGGGGACGCAGGAGGATAGGGTAAGCGCGGTATTGGATATCCGCGTCCAAGCAGTTAGGCTGGGAAATAGGCAAATCCGTTTCCCATAAGGCTGAGCTGTGATGGCGAGCGAAATATAGTAGCGAAGTTCCTGATTCCACACTGCCAAGAAAAGCCTCTAGCGAGGTGAGAGGTGCCCGTACCGCAAACCGACACAGGTAGGCGAGGAGAGAATCCTAAGGTGATCGAGAGAACTCTCGTTAAGGAACTCGGCAAAATGACCCCGTAACTTCGGGAGAAGGGGTGCTCTGTTAGGGTGCAAGCCCGAGAGAGCCGCAGTGAATAGGCCCAGGCGACTGTTTAGCAAAAACACAGGTCTCTGCGAAGCCGTAAGGCGAAGTATAGGGGCTGACGCCTGCCCGGTGCTGGAAGGTTAAGAGGAGCGCTTAGCGTAAGCGAAGGTGCGAATTGAAGCCCCAGTAAACGGCGGCCGTAACTATAACGGTCCTAAGGTAGCGAAATTCCTTGTCGGGTAAGTTCCGACCCGCACGAAAGGCGCAACGATCTGGGCACTGTCTCAACGAGAGACTCGGTGAAATTATAGTACCTGTGAAGATGCAGGTTACCCGCGACAGGACGGAAAGACCCCGTGGAGCTTTACTGCAGCCTGATATTGAATGTTGGTACAGCTTGTACAGGATAGGTAGGAGCCTTGGAAACCGGAGCGCCAGCTTCGGTGGAGGCATCGGTGGGATACTACCCTGGCTGTATTGACCTTCTAACCCGCCGCCCTTATCGGGCGGGGAGACAGTGTCAGGTGGGCAGTTTGACTGGGGCGGTCGCCTCCTAAAAGGTAACGGAGGCGCCCAAAGGTTCCCTCAGAATGGTTGGAAATCATTCGCAGAGTGTAAAGGCACAAGGGAGCTTGACTGCGAGACCTACAAGTCGAGCAGGGACGAAAGTCGGGCTTAGTGATCCGGTGGTTCCGCATGGAAGGGCCATCGCTCAACGGATAAAAGCTACCCCGGGGATAACAGGCTTATCTCCCCCAAGAGTCCACATCGACGGGGAGGTTTGGCACCTCGATGTCGGCTCATCGCATCCTGGGGCTGTAGTCGGTCCCAAGGGTTGGGCTGTTCGCCCATTAAAGCGGTACGCGAGCTGGGTTCAGAACGTCGTGAGACAGTTCGGTCCCTATCCGTCGCGGGCGCAGGAAATTTGAGAGGAGCTGTCCTTAGTACGAGAGGACCGGGATGGACGCACCGCTGGTGTACCAGTTGTTCTGCCAAGGGCATCGCTGGGTAGCTATGTGCGGACGGGATAAGTGCTGAAAGCATCTAAGCATGAAGCCCCCCTCAAGATGAGATTTCCCATTCCGCAAGGAAGTAAGATCCCTGAAAGATGATCAGGTTGATAGGTCTGAGGTGGAAGTGTGGCGACACATGGAGCTGACAGATACTAATCGATCGAGGACTTAACCATATTTTTGAATGATGTCACACCTGTTATCTAGTTTTGAGAGAACACTCTCAATTTGTTTGGTGGCGATAGCGAAGAGGTCACACCCGTTCCCATACCGAACACGGAAGTTAAGCTCTTCAGCGCCGATGGTAGTCGGGGGTTTCCCCCTGTGAGAGTAGGACGCCGCCAAGCAAGCTTAAACCCAGCTCATTGAGCTGGGTTTTTTGTTTTATATCTGTGCCGATTTGCTTTCGTCAGTATCCATTTTATCAAGCTTCTGCTTTTTAAAGTTTTCTAATACTTTTGAATTCCAATACAATCCCTAGCATGATCAACATGAGAGTCATAAATAATCAAAATGCAGTTTGTACGGGAGACTCATCCAGACTCCATCCGACTGCGATTGGCAGGATAGAGCCGCCAATCCATTGGCAGCGAACAGCATGCTTGTCGTTTGTTCTGTTTTTCCATGATAAAATTGATTGGTGACAATAAAATAATGGCGAACATGCCGGCCATAAATAAGTCCTAAGAAAAAACTAAGAATAATCCCTGCAAAAGCTGTTTTATTGATTGCCAAAATACAGAGTTAAATGAGGCCGCTCATATTTATCAGCCTGAGATAATGATGATAGGTTATTTTTTCGGAAACCAGCTCGGGTTGCCAAATGAGAGAAAAGATATTACTGTCATTAAAACGATTCTTGGTTTCATCCGGATATGATAAAATGTCTCAGACTATATTTGAGCCATTTTTTTCTTCAGCAATCATCTTGCGTAATTGATAAAAATTTATTATGATACTCTTTGTATGACAACTCCTTGCCTCAATACAATATACTCAACGTTTCCCCGTTTTCTCCGGTCGTTTTTCTTTTCATTTTCTCCCGTAAAATAAAAAAAGCTCCCAATACAATAGATATGGTGCGGATTTATTTTTTACTAAAAAGGAGTCGTTATATTTGAATAATAGTTTTACATTAAAACAGCAATGGTTCGGGAATATCCGAAAAGACATTCTTGCTGGCATTTTAGTTGCGTTAGCGTTAATACCTGAAGCGATTGGCTTTTCTATTATAGCCGGTGTGGATCCGATGGTCGGTCTTTATGCGTCATTTTGCATAGCCATTATTATTTCTATTTTTGGTGGCAGACCTGGCATGATTTCAGCTGCGACAGGCTCAATGGCAGTCGTTATGGTGTCGCTGGTTGCTGATCATGGGCTTCAGTATTTATTTGCGGCTACGATTTTGACAGGCATTATTCAGGTGATTTTAGGTATCAGTAAAATTGCAAGATTAATGAAATTCATCCCGCGTTCTGTGATGATCGGGTTTGTGAATGCGCTGGCGATCCTTATCTTCTCTGCGCAGCTTCCCCAGTTTGAAGGTGCTTCTTGGAGCATGTATGCGATGCTTGCCGGGTCGTTGGTTATTATTTATGTGCTGCCAAGGTTTACGACTGCTGTTCCGTCTCCGCTTGTGGCGATTATTGTGATGACAATTATTGCGGTCACTTTCCATGTGGATGTGCGGACGGTTGGTGATATGGGCAATATTTCTAGTTCATTGCCTCATTTCTTAATCCCTGATGTTCCGTTTACCTTTGAAACACTGCAAATTATTTTTCCTTATTCAATTGCTTTAGCGTTTGTCGGGTTGCTTGAATCTTTGCTGACAGCACAGATTATTGATGAAATGACGGATACGGATAGTGATAAAAATAAAGAGAGCCGCGGACAGGGAATTGCGAATATCGTGACTGGATTCTTTGGCGGAATGGCAGGCTGCGCTATGATCGGACAATCTGTCATTAATACAAAAGCGGGCGGTCGCGGACGTTTGTCAGCATTTGTTGCCGGTGCTTTTCTGATGTTTTTAATTGCGGTGTTAAGTCATGTCGTGGTGAAAATCCCAATGGCGGCGTTAGTAGCTGTAATGGTTATGGTGTCTGTCGGCACTTTTGATTGGTCTTCTTTAAAAGGTCTCAAAAAAGCGCCGCTCACGGACTCGATTGTCATGGTTGTGACTGTGGTTACGGTTGTTGTGACGGATGACTTATCTAAGGGTGTATTTGTCGGTGTTCTTTTAAGTGCCGTGTTCTTTGTAGCAAAAATCTCGAAGCTGAAAATCGTTTCTCATGCAGAGGATCAAAAGCTTAGAACGTATCAAGTGAAGGGGCAAATCTTTTTTGCGTCAGTGACTGATCTTACGAATGCGTTTATATATCAAGAGGATATTGAGCGGGTTGTGATTGACTTAACTGAAGCTCACGTATGGGACGATTCTGGTGCGGCCGCACTTGATAAGATTGTTGCGAAGTTTAAGGAACAAGGCATTGAAGCTGAGTTAAAAGGTTTGAATAAAGCGAGTAAATCTCTAATGAAACAGATGGCATAAAATAGAGAAGCCCAGATGAATGAGATCTGGGCTTTTTTATATAACATACACTTAAGCAGCATTGATATAATAGAGAGAAGAGAAATTTTAAATAGGGGACTTGCATATGATGCTTCAGAAGCTGAACCGTGTATTGGGGAGAGTGATGCCGCTGTTAACGCCGACTAGTGTGGTGCTGGGCGTGCTGCTGTCTCAGTTTTTAAATGGGTATGAATGGGCTGTGCCTTGGATCTTTGCTTTTATTACGTTTGCAGGCAGTTTGAGCGCGAACTTTCAATCTTTGAGACATGCATTGTCTCATCCTCTCCCTATGATTCTTGCACTATTCGTTCTTCATATTTTCATGCCGCTTTTTGCTTGGGGCAGCGGCCATCTTATATTTAAAGGTGATCCTTTGACGATTACCGGTTTAACATTGGCTGTTGTGATTCCTACGGGGATTACAAGCTTGATTTGGGCAGCGATGTACAAAGGGAATGTCGGTTTGACACTTTCGATTATTTTAGTTGATACTGTGCTGTCACCGCTAATCGTACCGCTGAGTCTTTCATTGCTGGCCGGCGCTCAGGTTCACATGGATGTGTGGGGAATGATGAAAGGTCTGATTGTAATGGTCGTGATTCCTTCTTTTTTGGGCATGCTGTTTAATCAGATGTCATCTCCAGAAAGAACTGCGTTTGTGAGCAGTGCGCTGTCGCCTTTTTCAAAGCTTTGCTTGATGGCAGTGATTGCGATTAACAGTTCAGCGATTGCTCCTTATTTCAAATCCATTGATTTGAGATTTGCAGGAATAGCTGTAACGGTATTCTTTATCGCGTTAACAGGTTATGCCGCTGCTTGGCTGATCGGAAAAATGATGAAAAGGCGGCAAGAGGAAATAGTCTCTCTTATATTTACGGGAGGCATGAGGAATATTAGTGCCGGCGCAGTTCTTGCCGTTACGTTCTTCCCGTCTCAGGTTGCCGTTCCTGTTGTGATCGGCATGCTGTTTCAGCAGATATTGGCTGCTTTGTTTGGCTATATGCTGAATCGTTTTGAATTAAAACCAATGTTGCAGAAGGCATAAAAAAACCGCTCATAGGGTTGAGCGGTTTTTTCCGTATAGCCATTCGAGCGCGTTGATGAACTGTTTGCAGAAATACTTGTGGTGGTGCACCGCTCCTTTTTCAATTGAAAGACACAACTGGTCTTCAGTGAAGCCTTTTTCTTTTAGACTTTGATGAACTTGCTTTGTTTTTTTCAGCATATGTCGCTGAATGGATTGTTTTTCACGGCCTTCTTCACTCCCGATAGACATGAAAACACGTGCAGTGCCGGGCTTTAAAGAAGATATATGAATGGTTTCCGCTGCGTTCTCGTACCAGTATGAACCTGATATAGAGCCTATTTTCCCGAACATTGACGGATATTTTAATATGGCGAACATTGAGATGAGGCCGCCTAATGAGGCACCGATCATTCCTCTTGACTGCGGTTCCCTGGTGACGTTCCAGTTTTCTTCGATTAGCGGAATGAACTGGTTCGTTATATCAGACAGATAGTGATATCCCATTCCGCCGAAGTCCGTGAACCGATCACTGAGTGATGCAGCCGGCCATGGGGTGTATTCATCAAGCCGGTTTTCGGGTTCGATACCGATCAGCACGAGTTCAGGGAGCCTTTGCTGTTGAAAGGCGCTTTCTAGTAATTCGATTTGGTTTTGGAACAAAGAACTGCCATCCTGCACGTAAACAGCAGGAAATCCCCCGCTGTCTGTGCTGTAGGAAGGAGGGAGGTACAGCGTGAACCTCCTGTTGCCGGCTTTGTGTTCTGAAAGAGATCCTTTCAAGCATTCTCCCCCTTTTTTTGCTTGAAAAGCAGATATAAGAAATAAGGAACTCCGAGGATCGCCAAAATGATGCCTGCGGGCACTTCTGCGGGCTGAAAAAACAGTTTTCCGGCAAAGTCTGCGCTTATCACAAGAAGCATCCCGATTAAACCGCTCAGTGGCAGGATATAGCGATGTTCGACGCCAGCCAGTCTCCGTGAGATATGGGGAGCAATTAAGCCGACAAACGCCATACTTCCCGCTACGGAGACACAGGCGCTGATGATTGCTACACAGGCAACGAGAAGGATGGTTTTTTCTTTATTTGATGAAATACCGAGGCTTCTGACTGTGTCTTCATCAAAACGAATGGTGTCGAGCAGGCGGGATTTGCCGATAAGAATCGGTATAAACAGCAGCATCCATGGGAGTACAGCTGTAATATACGTCCAGTTGGCAGACCAGATGCTTCCGTTTTTCCACACCATGGCCATTTGATAGTCTTGCGGGTCCATTTTTAAAGATAAAAACAAAGACAGGGCGCTGAATCCTGAATTGATCGCAATCCCTACCAAAATAATTCTTCCTGAATCTAAATTGCCTCTGTGCCATGCAAATATGTAAATCAGGATCGCCGCGATGAGCCCGCCTATCAATCCAAAGAGCGGCATTCCCATCGCTGCAGCTATGGATGTCACTTCCTTCTGGCCTTGGAATAAGAGCATAAACGCTACAATGCCAGCTCCTGCCCCTGCGTTGATTCCGAGAATTCCAGGGTCAGCAAGCCCGTTTCTCGTGATGGCCTGGATAACAGCGCCTGCAATGCCAAGACCGAGTCCAATAATAGCAGCCATGACAACCCGCGGCAGTCTTAAATCGAACAGCAAAATTTCATACTGCGGATTCGGGTCGATTTGAAAAAGAGTGGAGAGCAGCTCAGCAGGACGAACAGAAAATGATCCGCTCGTTAAGCTGAAATAGCTGACAACAAGAATCAAAGCGATGAACAATGCATATTTTTTAGCCATTTTGCTCCCCTCCTTTTCGTTTAATTAAATAAAGGAAGAAAGGTACGCCGATAATGGATGTTACGACCTCAATCGGTGTTTCAAACGGATAGTTGATAAATCTGCTTGCGAGATCACACAGGGTTAAAAAGATTCCGCCCAAAATACAGGAACACGGAATCAGCCTGCTGTAATCAGAGCCGACGAGAAATCTCGTGATATGCGGAACAACCAACCCGACAAACGCAATTTTTCCGGCCAGCGCTACGGCACTGCCGGTTAAAATGATGACGGAAAGCATCGCCATGATTTTAATGGTTTTTTTCTTTTGCCCCAGGCTTTTAGAAATGTCGTCCCCTAATGATACAGCGGTTACCTTTTTGCTGAGAGAAATGGCCATTATAATGCCAATCAGGAAAAACGGAGCGGCAAGCTTCAGGAAATCTGGACTCATTTGATGAAGTCTGGCACTGTACCAGAAACTGAGATCCTGAGAAATTTGAAAATAAATCGACATGGCCGCTGATAAGCTGCTGAGCAGCATGCTTGTGACTGTGCCGATGATGGCGAGCTGCACGGGGGTAAATCCGTTTGGCATCATGGCGGCAAGGCCGAATACTAACACCGCTCCTAACGCTGAGCCGATAAAAGAGTATATCATCATTTCAATCGAAGATGATTGCGGGAGCAGAACCATGCAAAGCGTAATGATAAACGCTGAACCATCTGAAACACCCATAATGGATGGCGAAGCTAAATAATTGCGCGTAATGCCCTGCATAAGCGCTCCAGAAACAGCAAGGGCTGCCCCTATGAGCAGAGCGCCGGCAGCCCTTGGAATCCGGGAGTGCCATATAATTTGATGGTCTGTGTTTCCCGGATCGAAATGAATAAGAGATGTAAAAACAATATCTGTGCTAAGATGCTTTGCCCCATAAAGGATTGAAAGCAAAAGTGACAGCGCTATAGCGAATGGAGAAGTAATCAATATGATACGTGTCCACTGTTTTGAATACATACAAAAACCTACTCTGAATTAGTTTTGTGTCAATTTTTCAGCAGCCGCTTTCAGGAAACGGACTTTGCTCCAAGCTGTGCCGCCTTGTGCGAGAGGGTCCACTGAGTTGACATACACATGGTCTTCTTTGACTGCTTTAAGGCTTTTCCAGATTGGATTTTTCTCTAAATCTTTTAAGGCATCAGGTTTGTCTGCATTTTCATCATCAGAAAATTGGACGAAAATATGGTCCGGGTTCATTTCACTTAATTTTTCTAATGAAATCAGCTCTTGCGCTTTTGCAGCTTTTACTTCGTTCGGCGCCTTAAGGCCTAAATCACCGTATAGTGTGGAGTTGAAATACACCTGTTCAGGGTAAATGTAAATGTTGCCTTGTCTGATTCTGATGACAAGCGCTTTTGAATCTTTCGCTTTATCGTTGATTTTTGTTTTTGTTTCTTTTAGATCCTGTTCATAGTCTGCAATAATTTTCTTTGCTTTTTTCTCTTTTCCAGTCAGCTGGGCAAGCAGCATCATGTTTTCCTTCCAGTTTGAAGAGATATGAGAAACTGGGATCGTCGTGCCTGCTGTGCTGATTTTTTGAAGCGTTTTTTCCGGAAACTTTGTTGAAGCAAGGATAACATCTGGCTTCATTTCAAGAATCTTTTCAATATTTGGCTCCATTTTTTCTCCGGTTGGTTTGGCTTTATCAGTGATGTCTTTGAACATATCAGGGAATTTGCCGGAGAATGAAATTGCGCCTTGCGGATGAACGTCAAGCAATTTCGCGTCTTCCATTGATTCAACGCTTCCCGTAATGGCAATTTTGTCTGTCGGTACAGTTACTTCATATGTTTTATCAAGGTATTCAATTTTCTTCTTCTCAGATGCTGTGCCGCTTGCCTTGCTGGCAGTTGATTCATTTTTACTGCCGCAAGCTGCCGCTGTCAGCGCGAGAAGCAAGATTAATAAGGTGAGAGATATCTTTTTCATCTATAGAGCCTCCTGTTCAATTGATAACTATTATCAATTGGAATTATAGAGAATGAACAGATATAACACCATGGACAAATTCCTGATTTATCATGGACAATCTCCGGATAGTAAAGAAACAGTTTGCTGAACGATGCGTTCGTGCCCGCAAGCTGAGTATTCATTCCACGGGTCAAGGGATAGAAGATAAACACGGTTATTCCGTACCGCGCTTAGGTTTTGCCATGCTTCTGTCTGCTGTAATTGCTGGTAGTAAGCTATGGTCTCCGGCTCTTTAAAAAGAAAAAGCATCATACTGTCAGCTTGGTAATTTGCGATATTTTCTAACGAAATCGCTTGTTCTGAAGGTGTGTCAGCCGTTGTTGCCGAGCTGAATCCTAAATCCCCAAAGAAAACTTCGCGGACACTTCGGTTATGAGCCAGATAGAAGTTTTGCTTATGCAGCCTCAAAAAGAGAAAACGCAACCCTTGGACGTGCTGAAGTGTTTTTTTGGCGGCTGTTGTCTGCTGGTCATAATCCGCTAGCCACTTTTCTGCTTCGGACTCCTCCTTTAAAAATGAGGCAGTTTGGAGAAAGTGGGTTCTCCAGCTTTCTCTTGAAGGAAGGTACATGACTTCTGCGATGCGATTCAGGCGATCTTGTTCTTCTGGGGAAATAGAATCCATGCTGACAATCACATCTGGTTCTGCCTGTGATAACGTGTACAGGTTTTCTTCCCACTTTTCATTAAACCGGTATGCACTGAGCTGGACGGGTATATCTGTCGAATAATGCTGATAGTAGTAAGACGTCCATTTCGGATGCAGAGCGGCCGCAAAAGGTATGTGGTGAAGAGGGATGAGATGGCCCATTGTGCCCCTTCCGTATGCGGCGATTTTCTTTCGGCGTTTTTTCATATAGCTTGTAGGTGAACAGCCTGTATATTTTTTAAAGATTCTGCTGAAATAAAATTCATCTTGATAACCGGTTTGATGTGCGATTTCTTTCAATTTGCAGTTTGATTTTGCCATGAGCCGTTTTGCCTTTGTGATTCGTGTTTTCGTAATAAATTCTGTTACGCTCTGTCCTGTCCATTTTTTAAAGCTTTCACTGTAGTGTTTGGCACTGATTCCTGCCATTTGCGACAGCTGGGCAAGCGTGATTTTTGTATCGGCATGAGTTTCGATATAGTGTTTTGTTTTTTCGATTGCTGAATGTGTATCCGTTTGATCAGATAAACTGGCAGTAAAAAGGTCATAAATCAGGCTTTGTACTTCAATCACACATTTTAGCTGAGAAAGCTGAGACGATTCATTCCATAGTGCGGCAAGCTCTTGAAGCCGGACTGCAAGATTTTCGATATGTGAAACATTCATAAGCTTCAGGTTGGCTAATTCCGATTCTGTGCACGGTGTGAAAATATCTTGTCCGGTTTCCTTGATATAGCTTTGAAGCCTGATCAGACAGGCATCTATATGTCCATCGGCTGCTGGCGTAAAGCCAAAGGTATCGTTAGGTGGACAAACATAAAGTGTCTTTTTTTGCAGAGGATTGGTGTTTGTTCCGATCGAAATATAGCCGTTTCCTTTTAAATGAAAAATCAGCACGAATGAATCGGCTAATTGCTGTTCTGAGAAGAGATCACTTGTCTTTTTTAGATATTCAATTTGTACCGGTTGATAAATCACTGCATTTTGCACGAGTAGACCACCTTTTCAGAAACGTTCAATTGATAATCATTTTCAATAAAAATTGTACCAAATAAATGAAAGTTTTCCTATATAAAGCGAGTGGGTTTTTAGCATGAAAAAAACCCTTACTTATGTGTAAAAGTAAGGGTCTTTCGTTCAATAAGAATATGTTACACGTGTAACATACGATGCTTATGTTCTAATAAATGAGATACTTTTTTCTTGTTTTGCTGAATTGTTGGACTGTTTTTTCATAGCTGTTTATGATGTCCTCAACCGAAGTTCCATTTTCAATTTTTGTCCTGATCCAGCCGTTGCCTGCCAGTTTATCGAATGAACCTGTTGACAGGAACTCAAAATCCTCAGGATAGAGATCGTGTATGGTTTTAATGACTGAAAGACCCGTTTTAACGGCTTCAAACTTATCTCTGTCTGTCACATAGAGCTGCACACCGTGGCAAAGCGTTCCTTGATGTTTAGAAAACGTCGGTGTGAAGGATGCTGCCCTAAATGTAACGCCCGGCAAATGGAGGCTGTTTAATGTTTCTTCAAGTTCTGTGCTTTTGATAAAGGGAGCTCCGATCAATTCGAATGGCTTTGTTGTCCCACGCCCTTCGGATATATTTGTTCCTTCAATCAGCCCGATTGCAGGATAAACAAATGTGCTTTCCACCGTCGGCATGTTAGGCGAAGGGAGGACGAAAGGCAATCGGGTATCGTCAAAATCCATTTTTCGTTTCCAGTGTTTCATTTTTACCACTGTAAGATCAGCATCAATACTAAATTCTTTGTTGAACAGTGAAGCCAATTCGCCTATCGTCATCCCATGCTTCAATGGAATGGGATACAATCCGACAAATGAGGCGTATTCAGGTTCTAAGATTGGTCCTTCAATATGATTCCCGCCTTGAGGATTCGGACGGTCCAGCACCATAAATGGAATGCCGTTTTCTTTAGCGGCTTCCATTGCGTATGCCATTGTATAAATGTACGTGTAGAAACGGGTCCCGACATCCTGAATGTCAAACATTAGAATATCGACATTTTTCAGCATTTCTGGAGTCGGTTTTTTCGTTTTTCCGTAGAGGCTGTATACGGGAACCCCGGTTTTTTCGTCAATGTAAGAGCCTACTTCGTCTCCAGCCTGGGCGTCACCGCGGACGCCGTGTTCAGGGCCGAATAAAGCTGTCAGTTTGATATCTGGGTTCTCGTAAAGAATATCGACACTGCTTTTCAGAGATGCGTTTACTCCGGTTGGATTGGTGATCAGTCCGATGCGTTTTCCCTTGAGCTTTTTTTTATAGTCTGGCAAGAGCGTGTCTATACCAGTCTGGACTTTAGGTTTTTTAGCTGTTTGATTCTTGTCATCGGGTGAAGCAGAGGCAGCGGTTATCGTTCCGAACATCATGAGCCCTGTCAGAAAAGCGAATATTGTTTTTCTCATGTGTCCCTCCTTATTAAAGCGGTTTTCCCGTTTTGATATTTAATCCGTAGCCATATGGATAAAGGGTGTCCCCCGGGTTCGTGACTGATGGGATGTCAACTGGAAGTGTGCCTTTAGGTTTTGCCTGGCCGAAAATCGCCATCACTCCGGCCGGAATATTAGGTTGAAGATAACGGCCATTTGCGTATCCTTTAAAGCCATAGACTGCAATCAGTGCCTTTGCTTCTTCGAAATTGGCTGCATCATAGGGGTTGCGCAGGCTCATTAAGACAAATGGTTTGTTGTGCTGCAGTGCGGCTTTCATGACAGCTCTCGGAAACACGGTGGCCCATTTGCTTGAATCTGATATTGTGTCGTCGATGACACCGTCGTTGACGACAGGGTCATTTTTGACGACATAGGAGCCGGTTATGATATAATCAGCCTTTTTTACTTGTTTTGCATGCTCGGCATTAAATACTTGGTTGGCAAAATTCATATTGTCGACAGATACGGGTTTGATTTTCTTTCGCTTGATGAGATCGTGAATGGTTTGTTCGATTGAAGCAGTTTGTTCTTCGTAAGGTGCCACAATTAAGATGTGGCTGCCTTTTTTAGGCTTGAACGGCAAAGTGTGCTGTTCATTTTTTAATACAGTTACTGCTTTTTCAGCTATTTTTTTCTCTGCTTTCAGGTGCTGCTTGCTTCCTACGATTTTTTGGGCTTTGGCTATTTTTTCTTTTGTACTGTCGCTGTTTCGCGCTGGATACATGCCGCGTTTTATTTTCAGAGAAATGATTCTTTCAACTGATTTGTTGATTTGTTGTTCAGGAATATCCCCGTCTTTCACGGCTTCTTTCAAAGCTTGAATAACACGTGCGAATTTCTGTTCTTCTTTCATTGAAGTGACTGAGGCTGGCATTAATGCAATATCGACACCAGCTTTTACGGCCATGACCACAGCCTCTTCCTGTCCGAAATGATCTGCGATTGCCTTCATAT
This sequence comes from Bacillus sp. FSL R7-0685, assembly GCF_038002425.1. NCBI lineage: Bacteria > Bacillati > Bacillota > Bacilli > Caryophanales > Bacillaceae > Bacillus > Bacillus sp. FSL R7-0685. The sequence goes on from NZ_JBBOCN010000001.1 coordinate 198,942, forward strand.
TGAGTGCATCGGTAACGATCACACCATTAAAGCCCATTTCCTGACGAAGAAGACCTGTCATCACTTTTTTTGAAAGTGTAGCTGGAACCAGAATGTCCGATCCATCGAGTTTGCTTTTGTATGTGGTGTCGTCGAAGGCAGGGAATTGAACATGGGCTGTCATCACCATATCAGCACCAGCATCAATTGCTTTTTGAAAAGGATAAAGCTCGACCTCACGAAGCCGTTCTTGGCCATGGGAAACGAGCGGCAGTCCATAATGGCTGTCAACGTCCGTGTCTCCATGTCCCGGGAAATGTTTGAGGGCAGACGCGATATCCTGCCGCTGCAACCCTTTCATCGTGTATAAACCGAGGCGTGATGTCAGTTCTCGATTGGAGCTGAATGACCGTACGCCGATTACAGGATTATTAGGATTATTGTTAATGTCCACGACAGGGCTGAAATCTGTATTGATGCCTAAGGCAGAGAGCTCTTTCCCAATGATGCTGCCGGTCTGATACGCATTGATTCTGCTTCTGGCTGCGCCCAGCGCCATATTCCCTGGGAAATTAGTGCCCTCCCCTAACCTCGTTACAATGCCGCCTTCCTGATCAATACTCAGCATGAGCGGGATTTTTGGACTTGCCTTTTGGTAATCGTCTGTCAGCTGGACAGTTTGTTTTGTTGTTTTTACATTTTCTGCAAAAAGGATGATGCCTCCGAATTGATATTTCTTGACGAGGCTGGCGACTTCATCATTCATTTCTGTAAGGGCTTGCGGAGAGGACTCGCCTTCCTTTTGCCAATTTCTAAAATCAGGCATCAGCATCTGGCCGAGTTTTTCATCTAAAGACATACGATTGACAATCTGATTGGCATCGATTGCACGTTTGGATGCAGAGGCTTCTGTTTGTCTGGCCCCGAAAAAGCATGAAAGAAAGAGAACGGCTGAAAGGATAAGCGGAAAGACAGGTCTCATAGAAACTTCCTCCTATCGTCTAATCATTCACTCCATCGCTTCATAAATCGCGGTTATGACACTTCCATAACTGCCTGTTGCAAATTGATCACCCTCAAAGACGTTTGGATTTTCTTCCGGATCAATAACTGGTGTATGCTTTTTATTTGTTAACAATGCGATGCCTAAATTGTATGCTGGATCAATAATTGTAACTGTCCCCGTCCAGCCGGTATGCCCGTAAGCATTTTCACTGGCATGAGGGCCAAACATCCATTCCATGCTTTTACTTCCATTCCGCCTCCAGCCAAGAGCGAATGTCGGATCTGTTGCTGAAGGTGCTGTAAACAGGTCGGCTGTTTTCTGATCAAATAAAGAAATATTTCGGTATGAACCTTTGTTTAACATGACTTGCAGCAGTATGGCCATATCATCTGCATTTGAGAACAATCCGGCATGCCCAGACACGCCATCCATTGAGTAAAACGCTTTTTCGTCATGCACTTCTCCTTGCAGCGAGTTTGTGCGGATGTTAGGGAATTGAATAACGCCGTCACGTGTATTGCCCATGCGTTCAGTAGCTGCGAACTGTTTCGGTTTAAAGCCCTTTTGCAGCGGATTGTACAAGGTATGCTTCAGCCTGAGCGGTTTGTAGAGCTCTTGCTCCGTGTAGACATCAAGCCGTTTGCCGGTGAGTTTTTCGACAATACATCCGAGTAGCATATATCCAATGTCACTGTATACGTGCTTTGTCCCAGTTTGGTAATCGAGCGGAATTTTCGTCAAATATTCAATCGTTTTGTCCCGTTCCTGGGAATAGTACTTGCCGGCTTTTTCCGGCGTGTAAAAGTAAAAGCTTGATGGGAGCCCTGATTGGTGCTGGAGGACATCGATGACACGTATCTTGTCTTTTCCTTTTATGAGGTCACCCGGCTGATCCTTGAAACCCGGCAAATATGCAGAAACTTTTTCATAGACGTCAAGTTTTCCTTGGCTGACTAAGCGCTGCAATGCAAAATTTGTTGCGTACATTTTTGTATTTGAGGCTAAGTCAAACATCGTGCGGGTTTTCATTTTGGCCGGACGGCGCAGCAGTTCTGATCCTTCGTACTTTTTACTGTAGCCGTATGCTGCTTTTTTTATGATGCGTCCATCCTTCACCACCACAAGAACGGCGCCTGGAAATCCTGCTGCAATATCCCGTTCTATCATCTGATCTACCTTCCTTAGCTTCTTCGTCGAGAATTGTGCAGTTTCTGCATTTATGGTTTTCGGCTCAACCAAGTTGTCTGCTGTTTGTGCGAAGGTTTCATTTGGCGCAAATATCGATAGGGTTAAAATGGCACTGAATATGAACAGTGTCTTTGTTTTCACAGGCTAGCCCCTTTCTGTGCTTCTATCCCGTTTACTATCCCTAAAACAGAAACAATTTAATCGAACTGAGAAGCCATTTCATCTTTATATCCGAATGCATAGGTTAATAAAAAACCGGCCGCGTAGGAAATAAAGAGCCCAATGATATACAAAATGATTTGCGAAGGCAGGACTAGAAAGGAAAGCGGCAGTCCGGAGACACCAATCGCAATGGTGGCTACTTGAAAATAAGCTTGAAAGGCGCCGCCGATTCCAGCTCCTAAACATGCTGTTAAAAACGGACGGCCAAGCGGCAGCGTGACTCCGAAAATAAGCGGTTCACCAATGCCGAGCAGTCCCGATGGAAGCCCGCCGGCGATTGCTTTCCTCAGTGTTGTTTTTTTCGTCTTCACGAAAACGGCAAAGGCCGCGCCTACCTGTCCTGCACCTCCCATAGCCAAAATAGGGAGCAGAGGATCATTGCCAATTGAATTGATCAGTTCCATGTGCACAGGCGTCAAGCCTTGATGCAGTCCGGTTACGACGAGAGGAAGGAAGGTTGCGCCCAGAATAAAGCCCGCAGCGATGCCGCCGATGTCCAGGATGGACAGTAGGCCGGATGTAATAGCATCAGAAATGAATCCGCCTAAAGGCATAAATACGACATACGTTACGATTCCGGTGATTAACAGTGAAACGGTGGGTGTGACAATGATATCGAGTGATTGAGGGATAAAACGGCGAATAAATTGTTCGGTGTAAGCAATGAATATGGCTGCGAAAAGGACGCCGATCAGACCTCCCCTGCCCGGGAGAAGCTCTTCTCCAAATAAACTGATTTTTGCGATCTCCGGATTGATAATCAAGATCCCGGCCAAAGCCCCAAGTGCGGGTGTCCCGCCAAATTCTTTCGAAGCGTTAATACCAACGAGAATGCCGAGATAAGTGAACAGCCCTGATCCGATGACTGTCAGGATAACCGCAATTTGTGAGTCTGCAGAGAGCCAGCCTGCTTGAATAATTGCTTTGGTAATCCCAGTAATTAAACCGGAAGCGACTAGAGCGGGAATAAGAGGGATAAAAATGCTGGCAATTTTACGTAAGAAAAGTTTAAAAGGAGTGGCGTTTTTTCGATTGATATCGGCTTTCTTTTTGGCCGCTGCGTCTTTGACATCGGCACCTTCTTCTGCTGCTGACACGAGCTTTGAGAAAGCAGCTGTAACATGATTGACGACTCCTGTGCCGAGGATAATTTGTAAGGTTTCAGCTTCAACGACCCCCAATACGCCGTCAAGCTTTCTTAAAGCCTGAGCATCCGCTTTGCTTTCATCGTAAGGCGTAATGCGCAGGCGTGTCATGCAATGCGTATATGAAGAAATATTGGATTTTCCTCCGCATAGCTCAAGGATTTTCTGTGCGAGATGATGGTAGTTATTTTCTTTACTCATTAAAACCCCTCCCCTTCAAGATGCCTTATTTTTTTCTCATAGATTGGATGGCTGCTCTCGTTTTATCGATATAACCGATTGTCGTTTCATACTGCTCAGCCGCCATGCCTAAAAACAAAACATCAATTATAAAAAGCTGGGCGAGGCGGGAGGAAGTGGCCGCACTTCGAATCAAGGCTTCATTGGAATGGGCTGTATACAATGGGACATCAGCCAGTGCGGAGACGGATGTCTGACTGAATTGTGTGAGGCTGATCGTTGTGATGCCTTTTTCCTTGGCCATGGCGAACAGTTCAATGATTTCCTGTGTCTCTCCTGAAAACGAAATGGCGAATACGATGTCGTCTTTATCTGCATTTGCGATTAAAGATGCCACAAGATGAGTGTCTGTAAACGCGGTTGCTTGTTTATGAATGCGAAGCCACTTTTGCTGGGCGTCCTTGGCGACAATGCCGGAAGCCCCGAGACCGATAAAATGCACGGTATGAGCTTTGAGAAGCAGAGAAACCGCTCGTTCAAGCTCTTTGTAATCCATCAGGTCTGAAGTATCCTGAATGGCTTGAATGGCATTGCCGGCCGTTTTTTCGGAAATGGAGGGCAGCGGCTCGTGGGGAACAATATCCCGGTAGCCCTGAAAAGTAGGCTTTGCCAGATCGCCTGCTACTCTCATTTTTAAATCTTGAAATCCTTTCAAACCGAGTGATTTGCAGAGCCTGATGACGGCAGCGTCACTTGAATTGGCTAAGGCGCTGATTTCGTTGACCGTGCTTTCGATTGCTTTGTGGGGATGGGCTAGGATATAATCTGCAAGTTTGCGCTCGGATGGAGGGAGCTTATGCTTCATTGATTGGATGATCGCTAAACCGCCTGTGGCCATTCTAGTTCTCTCCTTATCATGGATGGTAATGTTCGATTGCTTTGTCAATGAAACCGTTTGCTTCATCGAGTAATGTCTTTGCTTGTTTCTGATCTGTGCTTGTTTTGAGCATGACGATTGCTGTTTTGACGTGATGATCGGCTTGTTCCAGAGTGTATCTGGCTGTGTCGTATGAAGCGTTTGTAAGGCTTTGGATGATGCTGATGGCGCGTTCTTTTAGTTTTTTGTTGCTAACGTTGACGTCTACCATCAAGTTTTCGTAAACCTTGCCGATTTTGACCATTACAGCGGTAGATATCATGTTTAGAATCATTTTATGTGCGGTTGCGGCTTTCATACGTGTTGATCCTGTAATGGCCTCAGGTCCGACGACAACCTCAATGCTGTGATCCGCATCCTTGCTGATGGCGGAATTTTCATTGCAAGTAAGGGCGATGGTGTGTGCTCCGACTTTGCGGGCGTATCTTAGGGCGCCTGCGGCGTACGGTGTGCGGCCGCTTGCTGCGATGGCAATGACGGTGTCATTTGAAGTGAGCTGTATGTTTCTTAAATCTTCAGCTCCTGCTTCTTCACTGTCTTCAATGCCCTCTGCTGCCTGTAAAAAGGCTTTGGGGCCTCCAGCCATGATTCCGATGACCTGATCTGGGCTTACGCTGTAGGTGGGAGGACATTCAACAGCATCCATGACGCCGAGTCTGCCGCTTGTGCCGGCGCCTGTATATATGAGCCGGCCTCCATTTTGGAACGATTCATATGCGCAGTCTACAGTTGTTTTGATGTCGGGGAGAACCTCCTGAACGGCTGCAGCGACTTTCATATCTTCGTTGTTGATCATTTTGAGGATGCCAAGAGTGTTTGCTTTGTGGATTTCAACTGTTTGGCTATTGCGTGATTCCGTTGTAAGACGGTGAAGGTTTAATGGTTCTGACATGAGGATGCCCCCTGTTTTAAAATGATATATCTCAATATTCAGTATATTCATTTCTGTTATGATATTTCAACTATGTTTTTAAATTTTTGAAATTTTATTTCACTCAAGACTATAAGAAATGTTGAAGGATCAACTGTTCTCCAAGCGGGCCGATTCTTCGCCGTCCTTTATCAAGGAACCCGCTTTTCATATAAAGGTGTTTTGCGCGTATGTTCAGATGATTGACGGCCAAGATGATTTCGTCGCACCATGGAAAATATCCGCTCACAAAAGCGGGAAGCAAAAGCATGGCTTTTTTCGCATAGCCTTTTCCGTGGTGCACAGCGTTTAAAGACAGGGAGCTGAGCAGTAAAGCAAATGGATTGTTAGAATAGGAAGCAAGCGTTTCTTTTGATGCATGTAAAATGAAAAAACCGACTGGAAGGTCGTCTTTTAAGATAACAACCGGGTATCGGTCCTGTATGCCCAGAGCCTGAGACAGCACCTCTTTCGGGAGGGAGGTAAAGCGTTTGTCATCGTTGGTGAGCGTGAATGATTGGAGCTCGGGCAAGTGTTCAGGCTTATAGAAGGATAAAGAAATGTCTTGAGTCATGGGGTGGCCTCCTTACAAGATGTCGTCAAGCTCGTTTTCCGAAATGACGCGGTAGCCCGCTTGTTTTAACAGTGCGGCGGTTACTCCGCTGCCGGTGATTTTTTTGCCAGAGAATGTGCCGTTATAGATAAAACCGCTTCCGCAAGATGGACTGTTTTCTTTTAATATGACGGCAGAAGCGTTGATTTCTTTTGCGTAAGCCAATGTTTTCGCGGCGCCTTCCATATATAGTTCTGTGACGTCTTCTCCTGAAGCTGTCACGATTTTCGCTGTTCCATTGAGGACATCCTCGCCGGTGCCTCCTATGATTTCTGCGGGTTCGCGTGGGGTAGAGAAGCCGCCGAGAAGTTCAGGGCAAGCCATGACTGCTTTCTTTTCATCGACGAGTTTTCTGATTTTCTCCGACGCTGCGTGAGAGCCGTTATATCTGCATTCAATGCCTCCAAGGCAAGAACTGACTAGAATCATATTGGTTTCTCCTCTCTTGCTTTGCTTGTCTCTATCATAAAATAAATGGCTTTAGTTGGGAGGCTTTTTCAGTTAAAAAAGGAGTTAAAAAGTTTGAAAATAAAAAATTTAATTTTTCTCTTTACAAACAGGGGGTGACCTGTATATAATAACTTTTGTCAGCTCGACGAGAACACAACGGCCCGTTGGTCAAGCGGTTAAGACACCGCCCTTTCACGGCGGTAACACGGGTTCGAATCCCGTACGGGTCACCATTTGGAGGATTAGCTCAGCTGGGAGAGCATCTGCCTTACAAGCAGAGGGTCGGCGGTTCGAGCCCGTCATCCTCCACCATCTTGCCGGTGTAGCTCAATTGGTAGAGCAACTGACTTGTAATCAGTAGGTTGGGGGTTCAAGTCCTCTTGCCGGCACTGTTTTTTCAAAATTTTATGTGGAGGGGTAGCGAAGTGGCTAAACGCGGCGGACTGTAAATCCGCTCCCTCAGGGTTCGGCAGTTCGAATCTGCCCCCCTCCACCATTATTGGGCTATAGCCAAGCGGTAAGGCAACGGACTTTGACTCCGTCATGCGTTGGTTCGAATCCAGCTAGCCCAGTCACAGACACCTTTGATCAAAAGGTGTCTTTTTTCTTTTCGGAAAAATCATTCCAACTTCTAACTGTTCAGTCTGTATAATAATTTTAAAAATATGTTAAGGTAGTTTATTCACGAATTACCATCTACACCCTGCCAAAAATTTGTTAAACTTATTTTATAAAAAAATTGAAACCTTTTGAATCGAAGCTCGTATACATACAGACCGGTGAAGGCAGAGGTTAGATAAATATGGAAATGATGATTAAAAAAAGAATTAAACAAGTCAAAAAAGGCGACCAGGATGCATTTGCGGACATCGTAGATATTTACAAAGATAAAATTTATCAGCTTTGCTACCGTATGCTTGGCAATGTGCATGAGGCGGAGGATATTGCACAGGAAGCTTTCATCAGAGCGTACGTTAATATCGACAGTTTTGATATTAACCGGAAATTTTCAACTTGGCTTTATCGAATCGCGACCAATTTGACCATTGACCGCATTCGCAAAAAGAAGCCGGATTATTACCTCGATGCAGAGGTGGCTGGTACGGAAGGCTTGACCATGTATTCTCAAATCGCCGCAGATGGTGTTTTGCCTGAAGATGCAGTTGTATCGCTGGAGCTCTCAAACACGATACAGCAGAAAATTTTAAAGCTTCCTGACAAATACAGAACAGTCATCGTATTAAAGTATATTGACGAACTCTCATTAATTGAAATCGGGGAGATTCTAAACATCCCTGTGGGGACTGTGAAAACGCGGATTCACAGAGGCAGAGAGGCTCTTAGAAAACAATTAAGGGATCTTTAAGTGGGGTGATGAAATGAGCTGTCCTGAACAAATTGTGCAGCTTATGCATATGCATCTTGATGGAGATATCCTTCCAAAAGATGAACACGTATTAAATGAACATCTGGAGACATGCGAGAAATGCAGAAAGCATTTTTACGAGATGGAGAAATCCATAGCGCTCGTACGGAGCACATCGCATGTCGAAGCCCCCGCGGATTTTACCGCTAATGTCATGGCAAAATTGCCTAAGGAGAAGAAAAGAGCTTCTGTAAAAAGATGGTTCAGAACCCATCCCGTTATCGCAGCTGCTGCGGTATTCATCATTTTGATGGGCGGGGGTTTTTTTAACAGCTGGCATAATGACCACAATTTCAGCGTGTCCAAGCAGCCGAATCTTGTGGTTCATAACCATACTGTGACCGTGCCAGAAGGTGAGACGGTCAAAGGTGATGTCACTGTTAAAAACGGCAAGCTGATTATTAAAGGCAAAATAGACGGGGATGTAACCGTCGTAAACGGCGAAAAGTATATGGCCTCTGCTGGACAAGTCACCGGTCAGATTGAAGAAATCAATCAATTATTCGACTGGACATGGTACAAGATGAAGTCTGCGGGGAAAAGTGTACTCGATGCATTCAGTCCGAACGGAGAAGAGTAAAGCGCGTTAGCCGCTTTGCTCTTTTTTTGCGGGCTGAGAGGGCTGGCACATTTCACTTGCTAAATCGAAATGTGGTATAATGGGCTCGCTATGTAAAGTACATATGCGTAACACGTAAAACACAAAATACGAAATGACTGAAATCTTGGAGGACGAGGAAATGGCTTTTGAGGATATCCCTTTTTTGCAGTACCTCGGCAATGCCGTTGATATTCTCCTTGTTTGGTATGTGATATATAAATTGATTATGGTGATACGCGGCACGAAAGCGGTTCAGCTGTTAAAAGGAATTGTAGTCATCGTGCTTGTTCGTATGGCCAGCCAATATTTGGGCCTCAGCACACTTCAATGGCTGATGGACCAAGCGATAACATGGGGATTTTTAGCAATTATTATTATTTTTCAGCCTGAGCTGAGAAGAGCGCTTGAACAGCTAGGCCGCGGCCGCTTTTTTTCGAGGAGCGGCACGCCTGTTGAAGAAGCGCAGCAGAAAACGATTGAGGCCATTACAAAAGCGATCAATTATATGGCGAAACGCCGTATAGGCGCCCTGCTGACCATTGAGCGGGATACTGGAATGGGGGATTATATTGAGACCGGCATACCACTAAATGCCAAAGTCAGCTCTGAGCTGCTGATAAATATTTTTATTCCAAACACCCCGCTTCATGACGGTGCGGTGATTATGAAAAATAATGAAATTGCCGCGGCCGCCTGTTATCTGCCGCTTTCTGAGAGCCCGTTTATTTCAAAGGAACTGGGCACGCGGCACAGAGCAGCTGTCGGTATCAGTGAAGTAACAGACAGTTTGACGATTATTGTGTCTGAAGAGACCGGCGGCGTCAGTGTGGCAAAGAACGGCGACCTTCACAGAGAGCTGACAGAAGAAGCGCTGAAAGAAATGCTTGAAGCCGAGTTTAAGAAAAACACCAGAGACACTTCTTCTAACCGCTGGTATTGGAGGGGCAAGAAAAATGGATAAATTCTTAAACAACCGCTGGGCTGTGAAAATCATTGCTCTGCTTTTCGCGCTCTTGCTTTATGTGGCGGTTAACAGCAACCAAGCACCGACTCCGAAAAAACCGGGTGAATCTTTCTTTCCGACATCAACAACAGATGAAGCAACTCTGACTGATATTCCGGTTAAAGCGTATTATGATGATGAAAATTACGTCGTGACGGGTGTTCCGCAAACGGTTAATGTCACGATAAAAGGCTCGACAAGCGCCGTGAAAAAGGCTCGGCAGACCAAGAACTTTGAAATATATGCTGATATGGAACATTTGAAAACCGGCACACATAAGGTTGAGCTTAAGGCCAAAAACGTGTCGGATGGGCTGACAATCTCAATTAATCCGTCTGTTACGACAGTGACCATTCAGGAACGGACGACCAAAAGTTTTCCCGTAGAAGTGGAGTACTACAACAAAAGCAAGATGAAAAAAGGCTATTCTCCGGAGCAGCCGATTGTCAGTCCGAAAAATGTGCAGATTACCGGATCGAAAAATGTCATCGATAATATTTCTCTTGTAAAAGCTTCAGTGAATTTGGAAAACGCAGATGAAACGATTGAAAAGGAAGCGAAAGTGACTGTCTATGATAAAGACGGAAACGCGCTTCCTGTCGACGTGGAGCCCTCGGTCATCAAGATTACCGTTCCGGTGACAAGCCCGAGTAAAAAAGTGCCCTTTAAAATTGAACGGACAGGAAGCCTTCCTGACGGTGTCAGCATAGCGAATATTGAATCCAGCCCCAGTGAGGTAACGGTTTACGGCTCACAGGATGTGTTGGATTCTCTTGAATTTATTGACGGCGTCAGCTTAGATTTAAGTAAAATTAACAAGGATTCCGATATCGAGGCAGATATTCCGCTTCCTGACGGTGTCAAAAAAATCTCACCGTCAAAGGTGACTTTGCATATAGAAGTCGATAGTGAAGCGGATCAGAAGTTCGAGAATGTCCCTATCAAGACTGTAGGGCTGAGCAGCTCACAAAACATTGAATTTCTTGATCCTGAATCACAAGCGATAGATGTAACGGCTAAAGGCTCTCCCACGAATATAAAAAAGCTGAAAAAATCAGATATTGAATTGTATGTGAATGTTTCAGATTTAGAGGACGGGGAGCATAGCGTGAAGCTTGAAGTGAACGGGCCACAGAATGTAACTTGGTCCTTGGGGCGGAAAAACGCCAAAATCAAGCTGACGTCTAAGAAAAGCAATACATCAACGAATGATAACAGCAGCAATACATCAGGGAACCAGGATGACACAGATAAACAAACAAATGATCAAAAGAACAATCAGCAAGAAGATACAAAGAACACTGATAAAAACAACAACGATCAAAACCAAGACGAAAATAAAGATCAAAACCAAGATCAGGATGAGGATGAATCCACTGCGAATTCACAATCCTCATCGGAATAAAAAAGGAGCGATTATAAAATGGGCAAGTATTTTGGAACAGACGGTGTAAGAGGTGTCGCCAATAGTGAGCTTACACCTGAGCTGGCCTTTAAAGTCGGACGTTTCGGCGGTTATGTGCTGACAAAAGACAAACAACGTCCAAAAGTGCTGATAGGCCGCGATACACGCATCTCCGGCCATATGCTGGAGGGAGCCCTTGTCGCCGGACTTTTATCCATTGGCGCAGAAGTCATGCGTCTGGGCGTCATTTCTACACCAGGTGTATCTTATTTGACAAAAGCGATGGATGCAGAGGCGGGCGTCATGATTTCCGCTTCTCATAACCCAGTGCAGGATAACGGCATCAAATTCTTTGGGGGAGATGGATTTAAGCTTTCTGATGAACAAGAGGCTGAAATTGAGCGCCTGATGGACGAACCTGAGGATAAGCTGCCAAGACCTGTCGGAGCAGACCTTGGACTTGTAAACGATTATTTTGAAGGCGGACAAAAATATCTGCAATTCTTAAAACAGACAGCTGATGAAGATTTCACAGGCATTCATGTGGCATTGGACTGTGCCCATGGCGCAACGTCATCCTTGGCGACACACCTGTTTGCTGATTTAGATGCAGATGTTTCTACAATGGGAACTTCCCCGAACGGATTAAACATTAATGACGGCGTCGGTTCGACTCATCCCGAAGCGCTCAGCGCGTTTGTCAAAGAGAAAAACGCGGATCTCGGCCTTGCATTCGACGGTGACGGCGACCGCCTGATTGCTGTCGATGAAAAAGGAAATATTGTAGACGGCGACCAAATCATGTACATATGCTCAAAACACCTGAAATCAGAGGGCCGTTTAAAGGATGATACTTTGGTTTCAACCGTGATGAGCAACCTCGGCTTCTATAAGGCGCTCGAAAAAGAAGGCATCAAAAGCGTACAGACAGCTGTCGGCGACCGCTACGTAGTAGAAGCAATGAAAAAAGACGGCTACAACGTCGGCGGAGAGCAGTCAGGACATCTTATTTTCCTTGATTACAACACGACAGGGGACGGATTATTGTCTGCTATTATGCTGATGAACACTTTGAAAGCCACAGGCAAGCCACTGTCAGAGCTTGCAGCTGAAATGCAGAAGTTCCCGCAGCTGTTAGTCAATGTGAGAGTGACTGATAAATATAAAGTTGAAGAAAATGAAAAAGTAAAAGCAGTTATTTCTGAAGTTGAAAAAGAAATGAACGGCGACGGCCGGATTTTGGTGCGCCCTTCAGGAACTGAACCGCTCGTCCGTGTCATGGCTGAAGCGAAGACGAAAGAGCTGTGCGATGAGTATGTCAATCGCATTGTTGAAGTCGTCCGGTCAGAAATGGGATTAGAGTAACGAAGTCTATTATCAGAGAGTGAACAAGACAAGCGAGGTTTACATAAGATAATTGTGAGACATACGGCAAAGTTGTTTAAAAAACAATTGACCGTTTATGCCACATGTTGTAAAATCAAGCTTGTCTTGTTCTTATTTTCTCAATAGGAAAAGAAGACGGGATTATTGCTTTACCTATAATTATAGCGCCCGAACTAAGCGCCCGGAAAAAGGCTTAGTTGACGAGGATGGAGGTTATCGAATTTTCGGCGGATGCCTCCCGGCTGAGTGTGCAGATCACAGCCGTAAGGATTTCTTCAAACCAAGGGGGTGACTCCTTGAACAAAGAGAAATCACATGATCTTCCAAAAAACATGTAGGAGGGGACGATTGAAAGTCCCCTTGAAATTTGACTTTCTTCGTCTCCTTTTACAATCTTAGGAGGAAGAAAAATATGTGTGGAATCGTAGGTTATATCGGTCAGCTTGATGCGAAGGAAATTTTATTAAAAGGGTTAGAGAAGCTTGAGTATCGCGGTTATGACTCTGCTGGTATTGCTGTTGCCAACGAACAGGGAATCCATGTGTTCAAAGAAAAAGGACGCATTGCAGATCTTCGTGAAGTTGTGGATGCCAATGTAGAAGCGAAAGCCGGAATTGGGCATACTCGCTGGGCGACACACGGCGAACCAAGCTATCTGAACGCTCACCCGCATCAAAGCGCACTGGGCCGCTTTACACTTGTTCACAACGGCGTGATCGAGAACTATGTTCAGCTGAAGCAAGAGTATTTGCAAGATGTAGAGCTCAAAAGTGACACCGATACAGAAGTAGTCGTTCAAGTAATCGAGCAATTCGTCAATGGAGGACTTGAGACAGAAGAAGCGTTCCGCAAAACACTTACACTGTTAAAAGGCTCTTATGCAATTGCTTTATTCGATAACGACAACAGAGAAACGATTTTTGTAGCGAAAAACAAAAGCCCTCTATTAGTAGGTCTTGGAGATACATTCAACGTCGTAGCATCTGATGCGATGGCGATGCTTCAAGTAACCAACGAATACGTAGAGCTGATGGATAAAGAAATGGTTATCGTCACTGATGACCAAGTTGTCATCAAAAACCTTGATGGTGACGTGATTACACGTGCGTCTTATATTGCTGAGCTTGATGCCAGTGATATCGAAAAAGGCACGTACCCTCACTACATGTTGAAAGAAACGGATGAGCAGCCTGTTGTTATGCGCAAAATCATCCAAACGTATCAAGATGAAAACGGCAAGCTGTCTGTGCCTGGCGATATCGCTGCCGCTGTAGCGGAAGCGGACCGCATCTATATCATTGGCTGCGGAACAAGCTACCATGCAGGACTTGTCGGTAAACAATATATTGAAATGTGGGCAAACGTGCCGGTTGAAGTGCATGTAGCGAGTGAATTCTCCTACAACATGCCGCTTCTGTCTAAGAAACCGCTCTTCATTTTCCTTTCTCAAAGCGGAGAAACAGCAGACAGCCGCGCGGTTCTCGTTCAAGTCAAAGCGCTCGGACACAAAGCCCTGACAATCACAAACGTACCTGGATCAACGCTTTCTCGTGAAGCTGACTATACATTGCTGCTTCATGCAGGCCCTGAGATCGCTGTTGCGTCAACGAAAGCATACACTGCACAAATTGCAGTTCTTGCGGTTCTTGCTTCTGTGGCTGCTGACAAAAACGGCATCGATATCGGATTTGACCTCGTCAAAGAACTCGGTATCGCTGCAAACGCAATGGAAGCTCTATGCGACCAGAAAGACGAAATGGAAATGATCGCCCGTGAATACCTGACTGTATCCAGAAACGCTTTCTTCATCGGACGCGGCCTTGACTACTTCGTATGTGTCGAAGGCGCACTGAAGCTGAAAGAGATTTCTTACATCCAGGCAGAAGGTTTTGCCGGCGGTGAGCTAAAGCACGGAACGATTGCCTTGATCGAACAAGGAACACCAGTATTCGCACTGGCAACTCAAGAGCACGTAAACCTAAGCATCCGCGGAAACGTCAAAGAAGTTGCCGCTCGCGGAGCAAACACATGCATCATCTCACTGAAAGGCCTAGACGATGCGGATGACAGATTCGTACTGCCGGAAGTAAACCCAGCGCTTGCTCCGTTGGTATCTGTTGTTCCATTGCAGCTGATCGCTTACTATGCTGCACTGCATCGCGGCTGTGATGTTGATAAACCGCGTAACCTTGCGAAGAGTGTTACTGTGGAGTAATAAATGTTTAACCCCTTTGGATAAGATTATCTAAAGGGGTGTTTTTATGTCCAAAAGAGAAAGAACGTCTACAGTGGAAAAATGGATTAAAGAAGTTGATGGTACTGGACCCGACTATCGATCGACCATGGCTATAGATTTAAGATGTTTCCTCATTAGGTCGGTCAATCAGGTTAAAAGGCATTAAGACTTTTGCCTAACTGAGTTTTCTAATGTTAATACAGATATAAGAGAGCAGTTCCTCATTATGATACGCTTTTGATAGCAGTTGGAATAAAGCATGCTAGAAATCCGAAAACCGGAGAGCCTATTGGAATGATAACGTGTTTTTTTATTGTCAATTAATAAAGGCAAAAGAATTCTAGAAGTCGCACTTACAATGTACTTGTGAGATTAGGTTTTAAAGTTCATCCTTTTTTTATTGAGTACATTCCGGTTTAAGTTGAAATGATTCAGTAAAGGACACGCCATAAATAAAAGGTAGCGTATGACTCCCATTTTTTCCATGAAAACGATATTTCTAAGATTTCATCTTTCGTAGGCTTTCGATTCATATTACGTAATATTTTTATCGAACGAATTAGACACACATCATCGATTGGAAAAGCTGTCGGGAACCTAAGGCAGCGCATTAGAACATAATTGGCTGTCCAAGGACCGATTCCTCGTATTTTAATTAAGTTTTTTTCAGCATCTTTAAAGTTCATTTTCATTAATTTTTCCCTCGATAATTCTCCACTTGCCATTAATCTGGCTATTCCAATGATATATTCACTTTTTTTTACCGTCATTTTAATATCTGCCAGGTCGGTAGGGGTTAACCGTGCAATTCGTTCGTACGGTGGGAACACCCAATACTTTTTACCATTCCATTCAATAGAATCGCCAAATGCTTCTACAAATTGCTTCTTTAAGGAGTACGCGAAGGCTAAGTTAATTTGTTGTCCTAAAACTCCCCAACATAAAGCTTCAAATAAATCGGGAATGCCGATCACTCGCAACCCATAAAATTTTCGGGCAGGCATTTTAAGTAATGGATCTGCTTTTGCCATTTCATAAAATGGAGTTAAATCGTTATCAAGATCAAACCATTCATGAATATATTTTACAATCTCTTCCCGTTTCCACTGCTCAACAGGTCTAGAATCGTTTAGGAATTGAACAATCATTTGTTTATTATTGATTACGCTTACCTGCACTAAGGACCGAATTTCCCCAATGGCTATAACTTTTGTAATGGTATTGTTCTCTATTTCATACATGCATTCATTTTTTTCCCTGGTTAGGTAGCCTAGGTTCGCATTCATGTCGAAAATTTCAGGTAATGTAATGACAATAACATCATTGACTTCATGCCATGCCACTTTTTCATTCTCCTTATCTTAAATAATTATAAGAAAACTCACGCTGGTTGAAATTAGTTTATCACATAATCATCTTTACTCATTTTGTTATCTTGCTATTACATTCTAACCATCTTATTTTTTTCTATTTATGAGGTTATAGTGTAGTTATCAAGAATGCTAAACGGGAGTAGATAAAAATGGCCCAAGATATAAAAAACGCGTGTCGAAAATTTAAATTGGGATTCAATTCAAAATGAATTAGATGAGCCATGTAAGGAGAGGTGAGATAAATGCCGGATAGTATCAATAACGGACATAAAGAGAGCCATGATCATAGAATTTCGAATGATGTAGAAATGATAACAGATGAAAAGTGGCAAGCAATTATAAATAATGATGCAGCGTACAATAATCAATTTTTCTACGCTGTTAAATCGACAGGGATATTCTGTAAACCATCCTGTAAATCTCGCGTTCCGAAAAAAGAAAATGTATGCATTTTTCCAAACGCAGAACAAGCTCTCCGCGCAAATTTTCGCCCTTGTAAACGTTGCAAGCCCACTAATGAAAAAATGCCTGATAGCGAGTGGGTTGATTTAATTACTGAATACATTGATAAAAATTTCACAGAAAAATTAACGCTAGAATCGTTAGCAGATATTTGTCATGGGAGTCCGTATCATATGCATCGAACATTTAAAAAGATTAAAGGCATTACGCTGGTTGAGTATATACAACAAGTTAGAGTACACGCGGCTAAAAAGAATTTGATTCAGACAAATAAATCGATTGGAGATATCGCTATATGTGTGGGTATAGCTAACGCGCCTTATTTTATTACTTTATTTAAAAAGAAAACTGGACAGACACCAGCACAATTTCGTCAAATGAGTAAAATGGAGGAAACGTACAATGGAAACAAATAAACCAACCCTTTATTGGTCTT
Source organism: Bacillus sp. FSL R7-0685 (assembly GCF_038002425.1). NCBI lineage: Bacteria > Bacillati > Bacillota > Bacilli > Caryophanales > Bacillaceae > Bacillus > Bacillus sp. FSL R7-0685. The sequence continues at coordinate 215,900 of NZ_JBBOCN010000001.1, forward strand.
TACTAATGTTCAAGAATTGGAATTTTTATATTGCTTCAACTTTAAAGGGGCTTGTGTTTGTAGGTTCACAGAACAAACCAATCGAGGAATTGTTCGAATGGGCTAGGAAACGCTTTCCGGGAAGTCTTCTTGTTGAAGATGATGATAAGCTTGAACCCTATGCCGTTGAAATCACTCAATATCTAGAAGGAAAGCGGAAAAACTTTACTGTTCCAGTTGAGTACGCCGGTACGCAATTTCAGCTAGCCGTCTGGAATGCACTTTGTGAAATTCCTTATGGACAGACGAAATCCTATTCCGACATTGCAAATGATATAAATAAACCAGCAGCTGTTCGTGCTGTAGGTGCGGCTATTGGGGCTAATCCGGTATTAATTACTGTACCGTGCCATCGTGTAATAGGAAAGAATGGCTCATTAACTGGCTTTCGGGGCGGATTCGAAATGAAGACACTGCTCCTCGATCTGGAAAAGCGAGCTTCATCTGAAATGGATGTTCCTCATTGAAAGTGAATCATCTATAATGGGTTGGATTCTTTTAGAGGAAAGTAAAGACCAGTTTACTGATAAACTTGACAACTTTTAAAATTTAGCATATCTTATACGTAACTTAATAATCGATGCAGATGTTTATTTTTCCTTTTAAAATATTTAGGCCTTTAGCATTCTTTTCATATTTAATTTTAAATATTGATAGGATGAAAAAGTATCCTAATAAAAAAGGAAGAGAACATGAGTCGATTTATTTGATAATCAGGACTATATTAAAGGAAATGAAAACATAGCATAAAGTAAAGACCAATAATAAGGTAGCACTTCAAAAAACTTCGCTGAAGTTAGTTGAAGTGAAGCCGACAATTTTCAGGATTCAATGATCTAACATAATCATTGAAATTTTGAAGTTGTCGGCTTTTTTGTTGGAAAAAAATAGAGATAAATAAAAATTGAAATAAATAATAGACAAATATGATCTGATTGAAAGGTCTTTTGAACAATAATGAGTTTTAAAAAAGGGAGAATTTAGAATGTTAGTTTCGCTGAGTTTGTCATCATTATTAACATTATTTTTTATTATGCTTATGGCTTCTGGGATAAGTGGACTATTGTTTTTACATCCGCGAGTACCCTTGAGTTTTGTTCGCATTCATATTGGGATCTTGGCTTTACCACTTTTGGTTTCCTTACTGATTCTTGCCAATAGTGGTGTGAGTGGAAATGTTGGCCCTTGGCACTTAGATTCCTTAGCTTGTTTAATGACTTTCTTTGTTCTTGCAATTGGATTCATCATTCAGCGTTTTTCTGTACGTTACTTAATGGGGGATCGATCTTATCGAAAATATTTTACGCTTTTTACTTTCACAACAGGTGCTGCTTCAATGACATGGTTAAGTGGCGATCTCCGCTTGATGGTTCTATTTTGGGGAGCAACTCTTGTTGGTTTAACCTTACTTATTAGGTTAAACAGTGCTTGGCAAGTGGCTAGTGAAGCAGCCAAGGTTTCTGGCCGCTTATTTTTGTTAAGTTGGTTTTCTCTGTTTTTCGCAATGATGTGGCTTTTTCATGCCACAGGTCAATGGCAGTTATCATTGGTTGTAACAAATGAAAGTTTAGCTGGGCTGGGAGAATGGGAGAGAACAGGGATTCAGCTATTGATTGTACTGGCGGTGATCATTCCTGCAGCTCAATGGCCATTCCAAAGATGGTTGGTTGAGTCTATTGTTGCTCCAACCCCTGTTTCTGCAATTATGCATGCAGGTTTAGTAAATGCTGGAGGAATAATACTAACTCGATTTTCACCTCTATTTCATGGTGGTATCGCTTCGATTATCTTACTTCTGCTTGCTGGCATTTCTGTATTGATTGGAACTGGAATTAGTTTAGTCCAGGTTGATTATAAACGCCAGTTAGTAGGCTCCACGATTGGACAAATGGGGTTTATGCTCATTCAGTGTGCATTAGGCGCCTATATAGCAGCCATTATTCATCTTATTTTACATGGTTTATTCAAGGCTACGTTGTTTCTACAAGCTGGTTCAGCAGTAGGGCGTCATGAAGTATCGGCTCGTACTAATGAAAGAACATCCTATTTATGGGTCATGGCTGGTCGGATTTTATCCTTAGTTATAGGTGTTGCTTTTTGGCTCACTGCTCCTGGAGAGGGATATCAATTCATTAGTGCGCTGATCTTAGGGTGGTCATTGTCCGTTTCTTGGACTCAGCTTGTCGCTTTTGGAGAGGGCCGAATTGGCCGAATTGCCGGCTTAACTGTTTTAGGAGGAGCAGCCCTCGTATATTTTATCATTCATAACCTTTTCTATAAGTGGCTGCATACAACCATTTTTCAAAGTGTTCAACCTCCAATGTCAGCTGTCATGATTGTCGTATGTCTCTTACTCTTTGGCAGTGCTTTAGGTACGTGGGTTGCTCGTCATCGTTCTTCCGTTTTTTTCGCGGTACTCTATCTTTGGTTAGTCCGATTAGGTGAAGCAAAACCAAAGTCAGTAGAGAGTCACCCAGACTACCTTAAACAATATATTTCATAAGGAGCTAATCTGAGATGGGCATTACATCCGTATTAACGAAAGATAATGTAAAAAAGATAGATACAGATATTGATGTTCAAGAAAGGGATCTTAACGTTTTCATTACATCTGCCAGCCGAGTGATTGCGCCACTTTGGCCTATTTCTACATTTGCTGCACGTAATCCGTGGATGGGACTTGAAAACCAACCTTTTGATCAGGTTGCAAGTTGGTTGAAAAACACTCGCGATGTTGATATATACCCTAGTGCGTCTATGATCCGTTCAGCAAAGAATAAAGGTGAGATTGATGAAGATTTTGTGGAAATGGGGCTGCAGCGTTGGCTTGATTCACATTCCTATCACATTCCACGGGACGTGGCAGAGCGATTTTGTCATGCTGCATTAAAGTTAGATCCCCTGCCTTCCGACCTTTTATCATCACATGAGCTGGAGAAATTAGTAGGTGAATGTAGTGGATTGGATCATATCGAGAATGTGTTTATGCAGCCACTAAGTTCGTATATAGAGAATCAAGATGGTGAAAGGCTAGTCAATATACTAGATCATCATGTCATTAAATGGAGTAAATTATATCTTGATGACTCTCAAGCAGGCTGGACAATGCCTAATCGTGAGGAAGGTTTCTATCGTGCTTGGCAGCATCTCATTCAATATGATCCAGCACTTAGTAAAAAGCAGCGAGAAAGGTTAAAAGGTTGGCCGAAAGAGGCACATTTGGCTTTACAAGAAGCCTTATTCGCACTAGAAATCCCAGAGTCAGAAATCCAGACTTATCTTGAAGGTCATTTACTTTCATTACCTGGATGGGCAGGGATGATGCTTTGGCGCTCCCAGCAATCGAGCCACGAACATGCACTCCTAACAGAATACTTAGCGGTTCGAATATCCATGGAGTGGGCTCTTATAAAGCCATACTTACCTTTGAATGAACGATCTAAGAAAACAATTTCAATTGCTCCCCTTATAGCAGCTTGGATTCATTGGGGTGGGCTTACATTAGAAGAATGGTCACAGATGACGGCCATTGAACAAAACGAATATTTATCATTTGCCTACAGCTTTGATGAGAAACTTCGCAAGAAACTTTGGTTAGAAGCTTGGGAACAAACGTACACTGATCGATTAAGCCAGAAGATCATCTCGAAACAACGTGAAACCGGCGGTGAAAAATCTGCATTAGCTCAATTAGCATTCTGCATCGATGTACGATCAGAACCTTTTCGTCGTCAACTAGAAAAAGAAGGCCCGTTTGAAACGATTGGTATTGCTGGTTTCTTCGGGGTGCCGATTGCAACTTGTGAACTTGGCAGTAAACACAGTCATGCTTCCTTGCCGATCATACAAAAACCGCAAAATAAAATAAAAGAGTTCGCAGATGAGGATGTATTCAAAAAATACAATCAACGGAAGCAAGCAATTCATTCTTTAAGCCATACCTTTAAAACGATGAAGCAGAATGCGCTTTCGAGCTTACTACTGCCTGAGCTAAGTGGACCTTGGCTTACTCTGCAAATGGCAGCACGTAGCTTTGTGCCAAGAAAGGCGGGTCGTTTCATTCGTAATCTCCGTGAGGCTTGGTTGCGCAAACCTGATACAAAACTCTCGCTTCATCATGATACTACAGAGGCAGAAATACCTGTGGGTTTTACTGATGAAGAAAAAGTGAACTATGCTCGCCAAGCATTAAAAATGATGGGGTTAACAGAAAACATCGCACCCTTGGTCGTGATCTGCGGGCATGGCAGTCAAAGCACTAATAATCCTTATTCCGCAGCCCTTGATTGTGGTGCCTGCGGTGGAGCGGCCGGTGGATTCAATGCTAGAGTTTTAGCTGCTTTATGTAATCTATCAGAGGTACGAGAAGCTCTTTTAACTGAAGGAATTAAAATCCCTGAGGATACGGTTTTTGCAGCAGCTGAACATAATACAACGGTGGATGAATTACATTGGCTTTATGTACCAGAGCTTTCCGAAGCTGCACAAGAAGCATTTGAACAAATTGAAGCTGTTATGCCGAAAGTGAGACATCATGTAAACGCAGAACGTCTAGCCCAATTACCGAATTTCCAATCGAAGCTAAAAAATCCGAAGGCTGAGGCAAACCGATTTGCGGAAGATTGGAGTGAGATACGTCCGGAATGGGGACTGGCTCGTAATGCCGCTTTTATTATCGGTAAACGTGAACTAACTCAGGATTGTGATTTGGAAGGCAGAGCCTTTCTCCATAATTATGATTGGAAGCAGGATGAAAGCGGTGAACTCCTAGCAAATATTATTGCAGGACCTGGTACTGTAGCCCAATGGATTAATTTACAATATTACGCATCAACGGTAGCGCCTCATTATTATGGCAGCGGAAATAAAGCAACTCAAACCGTTACTGCAGGTCTCGGCGTTATGCAGGGGAATGCAAGCGACTTGTTAGCCGGACTGCCTTGGCAATCCGTCATGGAATCAGATCACGAGGCCTATCATTCTCCTCTTCGTTTATTGATACTCATCCAAGCACCTAGAGAATATGTAGAACGGTTATTAAATCATGACTCAGCATTTCTGCAAAAAGTTCAAAATGGATGGGTCCGACTGGCTAATATTGATCCAGAAGGATGTTGGGAAAGCTGGTAATGATGAATCTAAGCATTTATCAAATGGATTTGTTATTCAAAATAAAAATGATAAACATAAGGAAGAGGTGTGCTGTATGAATGTAAACCAAAATAAAAAAGTATTATTTTTGACGGATATTGAAAACGGTTTGGAGCCTATTTTACAAGAAGCGACTAACACTTCTGCAGAGAATATGTTGACTATACAAAGCTATGGTGCCAGTATTTCACATCCTTATGGAGAAATCATGAGGTCTGTTATTTTTGCGATTTACCAGGAAGATGTTGAGGAGATTTTTGTAGTAGGAACAAAAGATAAGAAGACTTCCGCAGGTAATGGACTAACTCAACTTGAAACAATGAAAGATAAAATACAAACATTGGATTATCTGTTTCAAAATTGCAAGCCTGAATTTTTAGGTGGTACGGTCGATGAATGGCTAAATGAAAATAGCAGTGACACCATTGAAAAAAGTGTTGATATGATTCGACATCATCCCCTAGTGCCGTCATATGTTAAAGTTAGAGGTTTATTCGTTCATCATAAGGATGGAAAACCCTCAATCGTGGAGGTTCCTGATGTTAAAACAGGTCAAGCCTTACCTGATCATTGCTTGTCATGATGAAATGCAGGTTTAACTTCTAAACGCACCCATATATGGAGAAAGCAGTTCTAAGGAGATTGTATGAGCGCTAATTTAACTGATTTTGTCACGAAAACAATAGAGGACATGAACTCGTTTGATCGTGAAAATATGGAATGTATAAAAAAACTAATTAGAAAAGCAATTGATTTTTATCATCTAAAGTCTTATGAAGAAGTTGAGGAAACCCATTCAGGAAATGTTCGATTTTTGCATGTCCACTCTATGATGGAAGAAAATATGTTATCCAAAATGATAGTGGTCACAAGAAACGGTAAAACTGATTTGGATATTGAAGGTGTATATGAAGGATATGTTGTAAGAGAATATTAATGAGACGAAATCACAAATAGAATATGCCAATTTTTTTGCTCAGGAGATGTATTAGATATGAAAAAGTCTAAGGGTTCTATTGAATCAGAGATCAGTAAGTCCATTACTCAATGGGAGAAGGATTATCTTGGGCGGGGGTCTGTATCTGTTAAGACTGATATACTGCGGGACATGATCATCGTCAATTTAAAAGGGATTTTAACACCAGCCGAATATGTAGTTTGTGGATCAAAAGAGGGTATGTTATCTATCAAACAAACTCGTTCGGAGTTAGTTGAATCAGGTATAGAAGGCCTTAAGGATATTATCTTAAAAATAACCGGAGAAAAAGTGAAAAGTTTTCATACTGATTTAAGCTCCCGGACAGGTGAACGAGTGATGGTATTTAAATTATGTAATGATCTAGAGAAAAATTTGGAAAAGATCTTATAATCTAAAGAAAATAAATGTTAAGACGGTATGGAATTTGTTGTGAATTGAACATAAAGAACTGCCGATTCTTTTGTTTTACAATTATGGTATCATTGATAACTTTTATTCATATCCTAAGCGGACATAAAGAGATGTCAATTCATAGTACACTGTTGTGTTATTCCTGTCGAAAGATCTAACATCCGCTGTTGTTATGAGCGGATGTTTTTTTACATCTATTTTAAATACATGAATTTGATGCTGGTGATTAGTCACTTGAACAATATTTGAAAACATCCTTGTCACCTGCCGGGTTCCCCCAAGTGTTTAGTGACATGATTATGAGACCAATTTCGTAAAGCTTGATGATAAATTTAAGCGGTGAACAAAATTGATATGCTGTCTTCAGTTTCATTTCACGGAATTAGTCAGAGATAAACCTTTAATTAAAAATATCCAAAAAACGGATTGACATATCGGAATATAACGATATAATAATCGATATGGAACCAATTGAAGTATTCAAAGCCTTATCAAATGAATCAAGGCTGCAAATTTTACAATGGCTGAAGGAGCCCGATCGTCATTTTGCACCCCATGAAGGGATTGATATGAACACAATCGGGGTATGTGTCAGTCAAATAACAGACAAATTGAAAATGACGCAATCGACAGCTTCTCAATATCTTACCATCCTTTTAAGAGCCGGCTTGATTAAGGCGGAGCGTATTGGAAAGTACACATATTACAAAAGAGATGAAGAAGCCATTGGGAAACTTGCTGACTTTCTTAAAACAGAGATATAAAAATAAACATCAAAAGATGTTTATTTTTACACCATACATATCGACATATTACGATGTGTTTATTTTTTATAATAACATATCGATAATTCGTGATATGTTTATTGATAATTAAGGAGTGAATGTTTTATGTCTAACACTTGGAAAATTTATATTTTAGCCATTGTCAGCTTTTTAGTTGGAACCTCAGAGTACATCATTTCGGGAATTTTGGATCAAATTGCTCATACTCTCGGGATCACTTTAGCTGCCGCGGGCCAGCTTATTACCATTTTCTCACTTGTATATGCTCTTTCTACACCCATACTTATGGCGTTGACAGCAAGTATGGATAGACGCAAATTGATGATGTATGCCCTAGGTTTGTTTGTGTTCGGTAATGTCCTGGCTTTTGTACTGCCTGGTTATGGATGGTTTATTGCAGCGCGGATCATTATGGCGATGGGAGCAGGTGTGGTTGTTGTCACCGCATTAACGATTGCCGCTAAGATTGCATCGGAAGGGAAGCAGGGCAGTGCCATCGCTACGGTCGTGATGGGATTTACCGCTTCTTTAATCATAGGTGTTCCGCTTGGAAGAATGATAGCAGTAGCATTAGGCTGGAAGTCTGTATTTGGAGCAATTGCTTTGTTGGGATTGATCGCAATGGTCGTTATTTTCTTTACTCTTCCGCATACTGAAGGGGATAAGCCTGTGCCTTTGCTTCAACAGCTTGCTCTTTTCAAAAAACGGAAAGTGGCTATGGGATTATCAATCACTTTCTTCTGGCTCGGGGGATATTCTGTTGCTTACACTTATTTGTCACCGTATCTCTTGAACATCTCAGGTATAAATGGCAAGTTGCTTAGCGGTGTTTTGCTTATATTTGGAATTGCCAGTTTGGTTGGATCAAAGTTTGGGGGATATAGCACCGATAAATGGGGAGTACCCTTTACACTCGTTGGCGGGATGACATTGCATATCGTCACACTGATTCTGCTGTCACTTGTCACTCATTCCTATATCGGAGTGTTGGTGATTCTCATATTATGGTCGTTTGCCGCATGGTCCACCGGTCCGACACAGCAATTTCACCTGGCTACAATAGAACCGGAAATGTCAGGTGTTTTGCTTAGCATGAATCAGTCAATGATGCAATTCGCCATGGCGGTCGGCGCAGGTATAGGAGGGGTTTTTGTGGAAAACGTATCATTGGCCTCGATTACCTGGGTTGGTGCGTTAGGGGTTATGATTGCCATTATTGCATCATTGCTGATTTTCAATTCGCAACCGAAACAAGCGCTAAAAGATATCAATCAATAATTTCGAAAGTTCTAACATCCGCTCGTTAAACAAGCGGGTGTTTTTTTAAAAGCTCAAGTAGAAGGCACACTGAAGCTGAAAGGGATTTTTGCCGACGGAGAGCTGAAGCACAGCAAGTTATAATATACTAGGAAGGGAAATAACGGTATGGCGGAAGGGTTCTAGCGCTTCTCGCCTGTAAGATCATTACTTTGAGGGTGTGTCATCGTGAATCAAAAGACGTACATTGAAATGAGCAGGACATCGCAGTACATCAACAAAATGAGAGAGTATTCAGTGCTAATTGATGGGGCTGAGATGGGAACTATCAAAGATGGAGGAAGGCTGCGAATTGATTTACCGCCTGGTGAGCATGTTATTCAAGTGAAGATTGCTTGGTGTACAAGCCCAACTTTGAGGTTTACTTTAGCGGAAGGAGAAGTGTTGAAGTTTAGATGCGGAAGTCCGCTTCAAGGTTGGAAGTTGCTTTTGGCACTTTTTTCTGTTTTGGGCCGTCCTGAAAATTATCTGTTTATCGAGCAGGAAGAAGAGAAAAAGCTTTGTGGTGACTTTGTTGTGTGAATAAATAGGAATAAATAGATTAAATACCCCTGAATTATGTTTTGTGAAAGATTGATATAAGCGGTAGCCTTCTCAATGTCGTTCTCGGTTGGAGAAGGCTGCGTATAAGAAATTCTCGGACTTTGCGGATAGACCTTCCGATTTCAGGATTAATGTCTTCTGGGTGGAGAGTCCGATTTCATCATAGTATCGCAGTGTTTTTGTTGATACTTTGCATGTCTTTGAAAATTCGCCGATCGATAGCCGAGTGATCATCTCCATACTCCAAATGTACACCTTTCCGTAAGGGCAAAGTCAAATGTGAAAAAAAACTGTTCCAAAGTTAATCAGAAATTTATTTTCATATTGTATCCTTTCAGTATCAAGTGAAAGGAGCATCATATGAAAACATTATGGAAAGTCCTAAAAATTGTTTTTGTCAGCTTGGCTGCCTTGGTTTTGCTTGTATCCGTCTCGGTATTTATTTATCACCATTTCCAGCTAAATAAGGAGGCGGCACTGCTGAAAGGTAAAGGCACAGTAGTCGATGTTGACGGGAAAAAGATGAATGTGTATCAAGAGGGAAGCGGGAAGGATACGTTTGTGTTTATGTCCGGTTCGGGGATTGCTGCGCCTGCTTATGAAATGAAGGGGCTGTACAGCAAGTTTTCAAAAGAAAATAAGATTGCTGTTGTAGATCGGGCAGGTTATGGATACAGTGAAGTGTCTCACGATGACAGAGATATTGATACAGTATTGGAACAGACGAGGAAAGCGCTTATGAAAAGCGGAAATAAGCCTCCTTATATTTTAATGCCTCATTCGATATCCGGGATTGAAGCGATGTATTGGGCACAGAAATATCCTAAGGAAATCAAGGCCATTATTGCGATGGATATTGGATTGCCCCAGCAGTACGTCACGTATAAATTGAGCGGAGTTGACAGATTGAAAGTGAGAGGGTTCCACCTGTTAACCTCGATTGGTTTTCATCGGTTTATGCCTTCCGCTGTATATAATCCTGAGGTGATTCGGCAGTCGTTTTTAACTGATGAAGAAAAAGAAATCTATAAAGCCATTAACTTTAAGCAATTTTTTAATGCAGATATGGAGCATGAGCTTTTACAGTCTTACCAAAACGGCAGCAAATCTGTGAATCTGCCGGCGCCAAAGGAAACTCCCGTCTTGATTTTAGATGCGGTCTCTGACCAAAATAGACATTCAAAGTATGCTATACAAAACCGAAAAGACTATGAAGCGTTTGCGGCTCAATTCAATACTGCCGATATAAAGGAACTGAGGGGAACACACAGTATTTATTTATATCAGCCTGATCAAATATATAAACTTTCCATGGAGTTTATGAGAAAGGTTCGCTAGGATGAAGGGTTATCGTATTTTAATCGTTGAGGACGATGTGATGATTGGTGATTTGCTGCAAAAGATTTTGCAGCGTGAGGGATATCGTGTGATATGGAAAACAGATGGAGCGGATGTGCTTTCGGTGATTCAGAAGGTGGATTTGGTCATTATGGATGTGATGCTGCCGGGTGAAGACGGGTATCAAATGTCTGCAAAAATCAAAAAGCTGGGGCTGGGCATTCCGGTTATTTTTCTCTCAGCCCGCAATGACATGGACAGCAAGCTTCAAGGTTTGCAGATCGGCGAGGATTATATGGTAAAGCCCTTTGATCCGAGAGAGCTGCTATTAAGAATGCGGAATATGCTTGAGCATCATTATGGGACCTTTACGCAAATCAAACATTTGTATATTGATGCGGTAACGAAAAAAGTGTTCAATGAAAGCCTGCATGATGAGGTATTATTTACTGCGATTGAGCGGAAAATTTTCTTTTATTTATATGAAAATAGAGACAGTATCCTGACAAAGGAACATTTCTTTGAATATCTATGGCAACTCGAAGATAGAAACCCGAATATTGTCAATGTGCATATTAAAAAAATTAGAGCTAAAATCAATGATCAAGCGGGTGAGATGATTGAAAATATATATGGAGAAGGGTATCGGCTGAATACCGTTGTGAAGAAATGAAGCTTAAGACAAAATATCAGTTGTTATTGTTTACGGCCGTCATTAGTGTTCCAATGCTATTGCTGGCGGTAAGTGTTTTGATGTCGGTGATTTATGACAGCATGTTTAAACCGATGAATCATGGTATGCCCTTTCACAGGTCGTTTGCGTACCCGGCAATGATAGTTGTATTTTTGATATCACTCTTATTGTTAGCTTTTTTATTTTCAAAGTCGATTCATTCTCTGTTGCATAAAATCAATCTATTAAATCAAACCATTCGGCATTTGGCGAGTGATCAAAGGGTGCCCGATAAAATTGAAGTGAAGCGTGCTGATGAAATCGGGGAACTGATCAAGTCGGTCAATTTGTTAATTGAACGGACGACATATCGTGAACTGGAGCTGAGACAGCAAGAGGAAATCAAAAAGGAGCTTTTGCAAAAACTGCGGCATGACATTAATACACCTTTAACGGCTCTCAGGTTGCATTTATTTTATTTGGAAGACCAATGTCATGGTCAGGCTGTATTCGAATCATTGTATCAGCAAATCGAATATATCTCGGAATTAACCAATGAATTCAATCTATATTCCGCTGAGACGCTGGAAAGCTCTTATATTGTAAATGAAGAAGTGCGTCTAAACGAGCTATTAGAAACAGCGGTGAAAAAGTGGGATTATTTATACAGTATGAGTGGGATTGAGCTGCACTATAAGGCGGCAGATCAAGATGTGATATGGATGAGCAACGCGTTATGGATGGAAAGGCTGTTTGATAATATTTTTCAAAATACGTTAAGGCATTCAAAAGCTAAAAAGATGGAAGTCACGATTGAACATGGCGATGTTTTTATTCGTGATGACGGTATTGGATTTGATCGGAATGAGAGCAGTGAGGGACTTGGGTTAAAGATTATTGAGGATACATGCAGGCTGCTTGCGATTACTTATGAGCTGCATACAAATGATAACGGAACGGGGTTCTTGTTTTCAAAAGAGTGACCCCGCTGATGTTTTTCTTTCTCCTATAAAATTTATATAATAGGGAGAAAGAAATGGGGTGAACATCATATGTTTAAAAAAATCATCAAAACGATTAAGTACCTCTCAAGCAGTTCTAGTGACCGATATCGCAGACACCGGCATTACAGCAGCAGCCGGCGCAGACATTATCGCAGCTACAGCAGCAGCCCGGGCAAAAGAAGACACTACGACCGTTATGGCGGCAGTCATCGTTACAAACGCCGGAGCTACAGCAGCAGTTAATCCAAAAAAGTTCTTGTTCCGCTTTTGGGACAAGGGTTTTTTTATGTGACCGATTGAATGGCCCGGTTTAGATCCTCGCGAATGGAAGCGGTGTGCTGATACTCCTCATCAATGCCCAATAATCTTTTCAGCAGCAGGGTTACTTCCTTTGTCAGTGTTAATTCCTCCAGCCAAGTGCCGTTTTTCTTCTTTTTTCCTTTATATTGAGAGTACAGCAGGAATAACAGCGTTTCTCCGAGATCGAAGAAGTCATCCTGTTTTCGTACCTTTATTTCCTCCATTTCTTCAGGAGTCAATTGTTTGGCAAGGCCGAAATCGATGAGGCAGAGCCTGCCGTCATTGATGATGATATTAGGCGTTCTGATGTCGCTGTGGAAGATAAGGCGATCATGCAGGTATTCTATAATCTCAAGCAGCTGCGAAATCAGTTGTAATGCCATAAGCTCTGTGAACGGCTGTTTTCGAAAAAATAATAATTCTTCTATATTCTCTCCCTCAATGAACTGCATGACATAATAAGCCTGTCCGTCTATGATGAACTCATCTATGAAGCCCGGAATTTGCGGGTGGTGAATGCTATTGAGCAGTTTTATTTCCTGTTGGAATCGGACTTTCTCTTTTTCCTTTTTCGCTTTTGTCGGCCGAAGCTGTTTTAAGACATAAGGTGTTTGAGTTAGGATATCGGTGCACAAATAAACCAAACCGTAGCCTCCCATACCGAGGCACTCTTCGATTTTGTATTGATGATTTAAGATAACGCCGTTCTTTAGAGGGCGGTCAAATAGCAGTTTTTTTAGAAGTTTTAATGCCATGTCTGCACTTCCCTTGGTTGTACTGACTATAGTTTACCTTCTAGACTGAGAATAAAAAAGAGCCGGATAACCGGCTCGGTATAAGTTAAAACTGCTTTGTCACGTCGTATTCATAATCTATTTTTGCTTTTACGTTGCTCATCGTCGATCTGGCTGTCGCTAATGTATTATATTTAAAACTCCATACCTTTGCCACACTGAGTTGATCTGACAAAGAGATATCATAAGACCCTGAAGTCGAGCTGTTTACAAGAGCACGGCGCCATTCGTTGTTTTCGCTCGTCATGATCAGGTGGCGTGTATTTCCCTGGCTTGGTGTTTGAGTGGCGGTTGTCTGAACTCTGGTTACAATGGCATCACGCGGTATCCCAGATTGGTTTGTTAAATCAACCTTGATCACGCTGGAGTCAGAACCTGAGGGGCTAAGGCTTGTATTTCCTTTATTTTCAGCAATGCCGCTGAATTGGAATGTTCCGCTGCCTGATTTGATTCGGTCTTCAATTGAAAGTGTAAAATACATGTTTCCGGTATAGGTGCCTCGTGACACTTTCACATAAAAGGTATCCGTCGTGTTTTGGGCGTCTGCATTTGCATAAATAAAAGAAGAAAACGTATTAGGGTTAATGACTTCTGTCCCTTGAGAAACAGGTATTCTATTCTTATCATAAATTTCAATTTTCATCCCTGTATACGCGCTCTGGTATGTACTCCTCACGTATACTTTTTCTCCCTTATTAGCCGTAAAAGTGAAATAGGCTTCATCTTGACCAGCTTCCAGTATTGTTGTATCGATATTTTTATATTTCCAATAACCGATCGGCATTGCGGTATCAAATGAATTGTTTCCTGTGATAGCAGTGACTCCGACAGCTGATGCCGAATACGTAAAGGTGAATAAGACAGACAGCATAACAGCGAATGGAATAAGCCATTTTTTCACCATGCAAACAACCTCCTTTTATTTCCATCATACATAATAACGATTTAGGTGTAAATAAATGTTTTTTGAGGTTAATATATACATTATCTTTGCCGATAAAAAAGAATAAGAGAGAATACTCGGGAGGGAATTCAATGCGTCTGAATCGGCAATTTATCCGCACTCAGCTGATGGCACAGAACATATTGAGCAAGAATGCGCCTGCCAAACGGGAGAATGCGACTGAAAATCCAGCGGCAGTTCTGGAAAAGGCATACAGCAGGCTTAAGTCACAATCTTCAACTGGGGGAATCAATCAGTTCAATTATTCTAAAACCAGCGTGTCGGGAAACAGCGGGGCGTTCAGCAAAGTGTATCAATCAGCGAATGATCGAACAGTGACAGACACAGGGGAAGAAACAGTGATTCAATCCCAAAACCCCTATGAATCTGAGAGTGATATCAGAATCAAAATACTAGATGAAAAATACAGCAGGATGAATGCGATTAATAAAACAAAGTCTGATCCATTAGGCTATATTAAGGATAAGTACCAAAATTCAAAGTCTCCTTATTTCAGAAGTGATCTGTCAGCTGCAGAGAGACAGGCCGCTTACGATAATGAAACAGAATGGTTATTCAAAGGGAAGGCGCAAAACTATAACCTCCAGGATGCTGCGTTTCGGAATGTCACATTTCATGGGGAAGTGGAAGCTGAGAATGAAAAGGTGTATCAGCGGGGACAGGTTAACCAGCAGCTGCAAGTGCTGTTGAATCGAAACCATATTTATATTCCAGAGGGGACAGAGCTGACGTTTACAATCACACCGATTGACTATCAGGTGCGGGTGAGCGGGACAGACGATCAGGATCTGATCAAGCAGATTGAGCAAGTGCTGCAATCTGGAGACAACAGCAAAGAACTATTTTTGCACATCATGAAAAGCCAAAGCAGTGATTCAGCACAATTTTCCGAAGAGGCCTATCAAAAGTATCAGGCTGCTCGTGAGATGTACGAAGTTACAGGCTACCATTTAAAGGATTTAGAAGTGATTGATGGGCGGTATGTCACGCCTGATGGACGTGACTTATTAGACGTCTATAAAGAAGAACTTGAAAAAGATCCAGTGCAGAAACAAACGGCTTCTTATGCTATATCTTACTATCGTTCAGAGCTCAGTAAAATCGCGGAAGCCGGGTATAATGCCATTCCGGAATTCATCCTATCAATTGATTACAGCAATGGATCTCTGAGAGATGTGGGACAAAGGAAGAGCTATGGGACCGGAGATACCGGGTGGCTTGAAGCATTAAAGCGTCAAACGGGTGTGAATTATTAGGTAAGCTGTTCATATAGAACAGCTTATTTTTTATGAGAATCTAAGGGGTGTATTAATTTCAATATTCAAATAATTTTATTATTTTTATATAAAAGATTTTAAAAGAAGTGAACGATTCAAAACTCTGAACAAAGGTGTTTACCTGAAAAAAACAATTGTATTTCCCAGAGAAATTTATTATGATGAAATAAGTAATTTAGGAGATTATATAACAATTTTAAGTTTGAATTTTCTGATTGTTATCACTGATTCATGTGAAGGCAAGCAGGTCTGCTGTTTTCTCATTTATGAGTATTTTGTTAGGAGGAGGAAGAGGAGTGGCAAATAAAGAATTAAAGAGGGGCCTGGGCGCGCGCCATATTCAGATGATCGCCTTGGGCGGTACAATCGGTGTTGGCTTGTTTATGGGTTCTGCCAGCACGATTTCATGGACTGGCCCATCTGTCCTTCTGGCTTATGCAATATGCGGAATTTTTATCTTTTTTATTATGCGTGCGATGGGTGAAATGCTGTATGTCGAGCCGAGCACAGGTTCTTTTGCGACGTTCGGCCATCAATATATTCATCCGATGGCAGGTTATATAACAGCATGGAGCAACTGGTTCCAGTGGATTATCGTCGGCATGTCAGAAATTATCGCTGTCGGTTCTTATACGAAGTATTGGTTCCCGGATTTGCCTGCTTGGATACCTGGTATCGTGGCAATGGTGATTCTTGGTGCGGCGAATTTAATTTCTGTTAAGTCGTTTGGGGAATTTGAGTTTTGGTTTGCGATGATTAAAATCGTGACGATTATCTTGATGATTATTGCGGGAATCGGAATTATTTTCTTCGGTTTTGGCAATGGCGGAGATGCGATCGGTTTGTCAAACCTGTGGTCTCACGGGGGCTTCTTTGCAGGAGGTTTCTCGGGTTTCTTCTTTGCACTGTCTCTTGTCATTGCGGCCTATCAAGGAGTTGAGCTGATCGGGATTACAGCGGGTGAAGCGAAGGACCCGCAAAACACGCTAAGAAATGCGATTCAAAGTATTATCTGGCGTATTTTGATTTTCTACATTGGCGCTATTTTTGTGATCGTGACGGTGTATCCTTGGGATGAGCTCAACTCACTCGGAAGTCCGTTTGTCTCTACGTTCTCGAAAATCGGAATTACGGCAGCGGCCGGCATTATTAACTTTGTCGTGATTACTGCTGCAATGTCCGGCTGTAATAGCGGTATTTTCAGCGCGGGCCGCATGCTGTATACACTGGGTGTCAATGGACAAGCACCGAAATTCTTTAAGAAGATTTCACGCAATGGTGTGCCGCTGTATGGCACAATTGCGGTGCTGATCGGTTTGGCTGTCGGCGTTGTACTGAACTATATCGCGCCGCCGAAGATCTTTGTCTATGTATACAGCGCAAGCGTGCTCCCAGGGATGATTCCTTGGTTTATCATTTTGATCAGCCATATCGGATTCAGAAAAGCGAAGGGTGCTGCATTAGATAAACATCCATTCAAAATGCCGTTTGCTCCTTTTACAAACTATTTGACGATTGCTTTCTTACTGATGGTTCTGGTTGGCATGTGGTTTAACGATGATACTCGTATCTCTCTGATTGTAGGCGTAATTTTCTTAGCGCTTGTAGTCATTAGTTATTATGTGTTTGGGATTGGCAAACGCACGCAGGCCAATTTGACAAAAAGCGAACAAGCAGCTGAATAACGATAAAAAAGAGACATTCACGGATGTCTCTTTTTTTATTTTTCGCGTATGGATTTTCCCTATTTTAGCAAGCTATAGGGTAAAGATAGCAGAAGGAAAGGTGTTCATAAAATGGATGTTACACTCGGTTATTTGCGCGAATCACTTTCGAATCATCTAGAAAATGAAGTCTGCCAGCGTATTTGCAAGAAGATGCTGGCGAAGCGTTATGCAAATGAAGGGGAATTTGTAAAAGACTTAGATGATAATGAAATGTCTTTTTTGAACCATGTATTAGAAAAAGAAATTAAGTATGCCCAGAATGAACAGGATCAAAAACGGGCCAAGGAATTAAACGAGGTGTATGAATTACTGCTTTGAGAAAGGCGGGTAAGAAATGGGAGCAATTGAACGAAGCGGATATACATTTCAGCCGGAGTTTAGCGTTGTCCGTCAAAACGGAGCCATCCATGTGTACCACCAAGGAGAGTTTGTGGAAGAAATCGAATTTGAATTTAACGGGGAATATCCCGATCATGATTTGATTGAAGAGCTTGTGAATCATTATTGTTTTGAGCATGAGATTTAGAGCCCTGTCGTGCAGGGCTCTTTTATTTAGGATGTGATCAGCCCATACTTTTTCAGGATATCCACGGTGATGTTTTTGGCTTTTGTGCCGGAATCATCGACATTGGTGACAAAGACATAAGAGCCATGCTCTGTTTTGATGAATCCGACAAACCATCCTAATCCCATATCTGTCAGGCGAGTTCCGGTTTTCCCGTAGAGCGTGTAATGATCGCCTTCCTCTTGAATCATCATGCGCTTGACGGTTTTCATTACCGGCTTGTCAAATGGAAGCTCCTCGTTAGCCAGTTTCTCCAAAAAAGTTTCTTGTTCCAGCGGAGATATTGTGAGCGAGCTTTGCAGCCAAAACTGGTCGATTCCCCCGCTGATATCCTCGTTGCCGTAAGATAGTGTATGAAGCCATGTTTTCATTCTTTCCTCGCCGATATCTCTCGCTAATGCCTGATAATACCAGATTGCGGATTCGCGCATGGCCGAGCCAAGCGTATGGTCGCGGTTCCATGATTCGAATTCACGCTTGACCCCGTCCCATCGTTTTACATCGTATTCATCTCTTACAGCTTTGACCTGCAAGCCGATTAAAGCGTTCACGACTTTAAAGGTGGATTGCGGAGTTTGTCTTTGATTTGCCCGTTTTCTGTTATAGACAAATGTCTGATCCTTTTGTAAATCGTGAAGAATGAAGGTTCCATCCGTATCCTTGAATTCGTCATCGACATTCATTCTGCTGACATTCAAGTGTTTTTCATGAGCAGATGATGCTGCGTGGACGGAGAAGCCGCCGATCCCTGCAATACTCAGCACAAGCACAATATATATCCATTTTTTCATTTTGTTCTCCCCTTTGTTTTGATTAACTACCTTTTCTCTCTTTCGTTTGTTCTTCCTTTAAAAAATAATCAAAAAGCGCTTAAATTTGGTTTTGCAAACAAATACTGTTACTGGGTTTATAGTCGGAAGATAACGTGAAAATAGAGGGTAAAAAGGAAGGCAGGGTAAGCGGATGAATGAGCAGATTCCACATGACAAAAGTCTCGATAACAGTCTGACACTGCTGAAGGAAGGGTATTTATTTATTAAAAACAGAACAGAGCGCTACAATTCAGATCTGTTTCAGGCCCGTTTGTTGGGAAAAAACTTTATTTGCATGACTGGCGCTGAGGCGGCGAAGGTGTTTTATGATACGGATCGATTCCAGCGGCAGAACGCTTTGCCTAAGCGGGTGCAGAAATCGCTGTTTGGTGTTAATGCGATTCAGGGAATGGATGGCAGCGCGCATATCCATCGGAAGATGCTTTTTCTGTCATTGATGACACCGCCGCATCAAAAACGTTTGGCTGAGTTGATGACAGAGGAGTGGAAAGCAGCAGTCACAAGATGGGAGAAGGCAGATGAGGTTGTGTTATTTGAGGAAGCAAAAGAAATCCTGTGCCGGGTAGCGTGCTATTGGGCAGGTGTTCCGTTGAAGGAAACGGAAGTCAAAGAGAGAGCGGATGACTTCATTGACATGGTCGACGCGTTCGGTGCTGTGGGACCGCGGCATTGGAAAGGAAGAAGAGCAAGGCCGCGTGCGGAAGAGTGGATTGAAGTCATGATTGAAGATGCTCGTGCCGGCTTGCTGAAAACGACTCCCGGAACAGCGCTGCATGAAATGGCTTTTCACACACAAGAAGATGGAAGCCAGTTGGATTCCCGCATGGCAGCCATTGAGCTGATTAATGTATTGCGGCCTATTGTCGCCATTTCTTACTTTCTGGTGTTTTCAGCTTTGGCGCTTCATGAGCATCCGAAGTATAAGGAATGGCTGCGGTCTGGAAACAGCCGGGAAAGAGAAATGTTTGTGCAGGAGGTCCGCAGATATTATCCGTTCGGCCCGTTTTTAGGGGCGCTTGTCAAAAAAGATTTTGTATGGAATAACTGTGAGTTTAAGAAGGGCACATCGGTGCTGCTTGATGTATATGGAACGAATCACGACCCTCGTCTATGGGATCATCCCGATGAATTCCGGCCGGAACGATTTGCGGAGCGGGAAGAAAATCCGTTTGATATGATTCCTCAAGGCGGGGGGCACGCCGAAAAAGGCCACCGCTGTCCAGGGGAAGGCATTACAATTGAAGTCATGAAAGCGAGCCTGGATTTCCTCGTCCATCAGATTGAATACGATGTTCCGGAACAATCACTGCATTACAGTCTCGCCAGAATGCCGTCATTGCCTGAAAGCGGCTTCGTAATGAGCGGAATCAGACGAAAAAGGTAAATCAAAAAGCTCTCTTCCTTTATCGAAGAGAGCTTTTTGATTACTTCTTTTTTTCATCGTAGTATTGGACGGGATACATGGAGCCTTCTGATACCATTTTGTTATCCTCGATATCTTGCGGGTCCGGGTGGCCGGCTTTATCAACTGGGAACGTTTCCATATCGGGCTGTTTTGTTATTTTCATCTTCATGCTGTGAATGAATTCTCTTGCCTTTTGGCGATTTGACGGGTCTTTTAATAGATAAGAAGTGATGCCGACAGTTGAAACAGCGAGACCTGAAAGTAACAGCTTTTGTTTCATGGTGATACTCCTTTCTATTTTAAGAATAGTGTTTCCTGTATCATTCCCGTTTTGGAAATAGCTAAACCTATTGTGTTTTTATCATTGAAATTTATAGTAAATTCCATTTAGAAAGAAACTAGTGACTTCATTCCTGTATTGGAAGGTAATATACATTGACTTATTATCGTTTCAGTCAAAATTCGATAAATATTGACAAAGTAAAGTAATCAGAATAATAATATAATTAGCAAGAGAATGTCATCATACATGAAAGGTGTTTACGATATGAATCAATTGCATCGAAGAATGGGAACGTTTTCCCTCATGATGGTCGGGCTCGGGTCGATGATCGGTTCAGGCTGGCTGTTCGGGGCTTGGCGTGCGGCTCAAATAGCAGGACCAGCTGCTATTATTTCATGGGTTATTGGAATGGTCGTCATTTTATTTATTGCTCTTTCTTATAGTGAACTAGGTTCTATGTTCCCTGAAGCGGGGGGAATGGTAAAATATACGCAATATTCACATGGTTCGTTTATCGGTTTTATTGCGGGCTGGGCCAACTGGATTGCGATTGTGTCCGTCATTCCGGTTGAAGCGGTGGCCTCCGTTCAATATATGAGTTCTTGGCCTTGGGAATGGGCGAAATGGACAAGCGGTTTGGTGAAGAATGGAACGCTGACTGGGGAAGGACTAGCATTTGCCTCTGTATTGCTTCTCATTTATTTTCTGCTGAACTACTGGACAGTCAATCTATTTTCGAAAGCGAATTCATTAATTACGATTTTTAAAATTATTATTCCGGGTCTTACGATTGGAGCTTTGCTGTTTGTCGGATTCCACGGAGAAAACTTTACTGGCGGTCAAAGCATTGCGCCGAATGGCTGGGCAAGTGTGCTGACGGCGGTTGCCACTTCAGGTATCGTTTTTGCGTTTAATGGTTTCCAAAGCCCGATTAATATGGCGGGTGAAGCAAAAAATCCGGGGAAATCAATCCCGATTGCGGTTGTTGGCTCTCTTTTCGTTGCGACAGTGATTTATGTCCTGCTGCAGATCGCCTTCATTGGAGCTGTGAATCCTTCTGATATTGCTCACGGCTGGAGCCATCTGAATTTTAATTCTCCTTTTGCTGATCTGGCGATTGCGCTGAATATTAACTGGCTAGTTATTGTGTTATATGCAGATGCATTTGTATCACCGTCTGGAACGGGGATTACGTATACGGCGACAACGTCCCGAATGATTTACGGAATGGAAAAAAACAAATACATGCCGAGTATATTCGGGAAGCTTCATCCGATTTACGGCGTTCCGCGACAAGCAATGTTCTTTAACTTGATTGTTTCGTTCATCTTTTTGTTCCTGTTCAGAGGGTGGGGCGTATTAGCGGAAATTATTTCCGTTGCTACGTTAATTTCTTATATCACCGGCCCGATCACAGTCATGACATTGAGACGGACGGGGAAAGACCTGTACAGGCCTCTTCGTTTAAAAGGTTTAAACGTGATTGCGCCGCTTGGATTTATCTTTGCGTCACTGGTGCTGTATTGGGCGCGCTGGCCGTTAACAGGGCAGGTCCTGTTTATTATCCTGATCGGTCTTCCGATTTATTTCTATTATCAGGCGAAGGCGAAATGGAAAGGGTTTGGCCGGAACTTTAAAGCCGGCGTCTGGATGGTGTTTTATCTGCTGGCCATGATGGTCATTTCTTATTTGGGCAGTGATAAATTCGGCGGCCTGAATGTCATTCATTATGGCTGGGATATGGTTCTGATTGCGATGGTATCACTTGTATTCTATGTGTGGGCGCTGAAGAGCGGCTACCAGACAGAATACTTAAAGGATGCGAAAGAGATAAATTCTCAGCTGCTTAATGGACAGTCAGAAGCTGCTGCCGGAAAAGAATAAAATATAGAAGAAAACCTTGCGATAGTTGTCGCAAGGTTTTTTGCTTTTAATAACCCTTTTTTACTTTGTGGAAAAGATCAGGATAGTTGGTGAACACTCCTGTTACGCCCCAATCAAGCAGGCGATGCATATCAGCTTCATTATTGACTGTGTAAGGATGAAGCAGGAGGCCGTGGCTGCGGATCATACGGACGTTTTCTTGATTTAAAGCTTTATAATCCGGGCCCGCACCGACAGCGTATGTTTTGATTTCTTCCAGGGCAGCATCTGTCATTGACGCCATTTGTTTGGCTTCCAGCAATTGAACGGTCGGCAGGTTTGGCTGTAATTGATGGACTTTTACCAGGCTTTCTTTGCTGAACGATTGAATGATCACCTGGCCTGGCTTAGAATGCTTTCCCAGTAATTTATGTTTCTGCAAAGAAGCGATCAGTTTTTCTTCCATACCTGGGTAGGTGTCAGGCGATTTTGTTTCAATGTAGTAGTTCGCGTGCTTTCCGAAACGGTCTAATACCTCTTCTAATGTAGGAACTCTAAGGCCGACGTACTGCGGCTTTGCTTTTTCCGGATAGGCTTCATTAAACCAAGAACCGGCGTCAAGCTTCTTAATGTCTGCGAGCGTATGGTCTTTCACCCAACCCATTCCGTTTGTGGTGCGGTCCAGTTTTTCGTCATGCATGACAATCAATTTTCCGTCTTTTGTCATTTGTAGATCCAATTCAATAAAATCAGCTTTCATTTTCTGAGCGGTTTCGTAAGACAGAATCGTGTGCTCAGGCACATATCCAGAAGCCCCTCTGTGCGCGACGGTCAGGATACGGTCAGGTGACAGCAGGTTTCCTTTTGACGCTGCCGACACTGGCGTTACCATAAATGAGAGTAAGCCCAGCGACAGAACAAACAAGGCCAGTATTCTATTTTTTCTCATGATTTCTCCTCCTTATAGATAAGCACTACCTGTCTTTCATAATAAAAAACGGATGTAAACGGCGTGTTGGAAAACTATTAATCTTTTATGTGTCTTTCTTAAACATGCTCTGCCCGTTTTCCTGTATTCCACGTCAAAGCCAAGAAGACGATAGCAAGAATGCAGGATGAGATCAGCATGATAAAGCCGCCGTTCCAATTAAAGCGGTCAACGACAAAGCCCATAATGGCGTTTGCGAAGGCGGATCCGCCGATGTATCCGAAAAATCCGGTCAAACCGGCTGCAGTTCCGGCTGCTTTTTTCGGTGCTAGATCGATCGCTTGCAGGCCGATCAGCATAACAGGTCCGTAGATTAAGAAGCCAATGCTGATCAGGGCGATATTGTCTACGAGCGGATTGCCGGCCGGATTCAGCCAGTACACCAATACGGCAATGAAAACACCCGCCATAAACAAAACGCCTGCCGGTGCCCGGCGGCTTTTGAAGAATCGGTCACTGATCCAGCCGCACAAGATCGTTCCCGGTATGCCTGCGTATTCGTAAAGAAAATACGACCAGCGTGAGTCTTCAGGAGAAAAGCCTTTGGCTTCTGTTAAGTAAGTAGGCGCCCAGTCAACCACGCCGTATCGCACGAAATAAACAAATACATTGGCAAAAGCGATGTACCAAAGAAATTTGTTGTTCAGCACATATTGAAAAAGAATTTCTTTTGTTGTTAATTCTTTTTCCTGATTTTTAAAAGCGTGTTTTGGATAGTCATTCCGATACTCTTCAATTGGCGGGAGTCCGCAGGATTGAGGTGTATCACGAACCAATAAAACAATTAAAAATGAAATGATAATGGCGATGATGGCAGGGAAGAAAAACACGCTTTTCCAAGTGACGAACATCGCGATCCCAAGAGTGACAAGCGGAGCAAGAATACCGCCCCCTATGTTATGGGCGACATTCCAGATCGACATTTTTGTGCCGCGTTCACTTATGGAGAACCAATGGGCCATCGTCCTGCCGCATGGCGGCCAGCCCATTCCTTGAAACCATCCGTTGATAAACATAAAAATAAACATGATGGTGACGCTCGAAGTCACCCAAGGCATTGAAACGAATAGAATATTAACGATTGCTGATAAAAATAGGCCTGTCGCCAGAAAATATCTCGGATTACAGCGGTCAGACACCATTCCCATGATGAATTTGCTGAAGCCGTACGCAATGGACACAGCGGCCAGCACCAAACCCAGTTCTGTTTTCGAAAATCCCTGTTCCTGCAGATAAGGAATGGCAAAGGCAAAGTTTTTCCGTAGCAGGTAGTAGCCTGCGTAGCCAATGAAAATACCAATGAATACTTGCAGTCTGAGCCGTTTGTATGCCGCATCCATCTTTGAATCATCCAGTCTCTCAATATGAGGAGCCGGTTTAAATATATTAAGCATTAAAATTATCCCCCTTTGCTGTTTGTGCTGGATGTGTGGCGTGCCTCCTTTCCCGAAAAACAAAAAGAGCCAGAAAACACCCCTTGTCAAAAGGGGTTGGATTCCTGGCTCTCCTCATCTCCATCCAAGCTATTAACTTATCATGATAGCGCTTTCTTAAATTATCATAGTCCGGAGCGAATGTAAACGGGTAATTTTCAAATTGGGCCTTAGGGAAGTGAATATTATCCTTTTACTAAATGCAGTTATGTTTTTTTACTAGTAACATAAAAATCTGGAGGGAGGCTGTTTAAAGGTGGATGAATTAGATATCGCATTCTTTATTTTACCGTTAGGAATTATGCTGCTATCGATTGTCGGGACCTGTATTTGTAAAAACCCGTATCTGATGCCAATGCTTAGTTTGGTGATTTCTCTTGTGCTCACCTTTACCATTTTTAATGAATCATTTTTGGGATGGGCTGTTGTCTATAGCTTGGTTTCTCTGGCTTTATCCTATATCACATTGATTGTGGTAAGGAAAAGGAAGGAATCAGGAAATTAAAAAGACCTCACTTTCTAACATATCGTTGACTAAAGCAACTATATGTGATTATAATTGCCTTAGTCAACAATATTAGAAAGTGGGGATTGATTTGAAAACAAGAGAATCATCTGTCGGGTTAAAATTCAGAAAGTTCAATCGATTTTATACAAACGTCCTTGGTTTCCTTAATGAGCATATTTACGACAGCCCGTTTTCCTTAACAGAAACACGGATTTTATTTGAGATTTATAATACGCCTAATTGTACGGCAAAAGCTCTTCAGGATAAGCTGGGGCTTGACCGAGGATATGTCAGCAGGATTGTGAAGCAGTTTGAAAAAGAAGATTTGATCTATAAACAGAGAAGCAAAGATGACGCCCGCCACCATTATATTTTTGTCACAGAAACAGGAAAAACGATTTATAAAAAGCTGGAGGAGAAAGCCAACGAACAAGTAGAACTGATGCTGAATGAAATCAACCAAAAGGAGCAGCACAGGCTTGCCGAGGCGATGGCAGAGATTGAAGCGATCCTTTCACAGTCGCTTTCTGCCAGAACATCAGAGATATCGATTAGAGATTATTTTCTTTCGGAGGATCTTCAACTCCTTATTGAGAAACAAAGACAATTTTATGCTGAGGCTCATGGCTGGGACGACACGTTTTTAGCTTATCTTCATGAGACATTTGATGCGGAAATCGAAAACATATGGATTGCTGAAAGCGTCGGGAAATTTGCCGGATGTGTTGGGCTGGTCAAACATGATGAAAAGACAGTGCAGCTTAGATGGTTTCTGGTTGATGCCGCTTTTCGAGGCAGAGGGCTCGGCACGCAATTGCTGGAGCATCTGGTTGCATACTGCCAAGACATGAAGTTTGACCGCATTTTCCTTTGGACGGTGAGTACCATGGCTGAGGCTCGTCCGCTTTATGAAAAATTTGGATTCAAGATAAGTGAAGTGAAACAAGAAGCGCCATTATGGGGACAGCAGCTGACAGAAGAACGGTGGGATTTGGAGCTGTCATGAAAAGACTGCATTATGCTTGGATCATCGTCTCCATCACCTTCTTGATCTTATTGGCGGTTCAGGGGGTGCGGCTGTCGTTTGGTGCGTTTGTGGAGCCGTGGGAACGGCAGTTTTCAATGGATAGAAGCACCATCTCGCTGATTTCGACGGTGAGTTTTATTGTTTATGGCATATCACAGCCTGTGATCGGTCGGCTTGTGGACAAATGGGGTGCTCGGGCTGTTTTGGCATGGAGTGCGTTACTGACAGGAGTCAGCATTTTCTTAACATACTTAGTGACTTCGCCTTGGCAGCTGTTTTTGCTTTACGGGCTGGGTGTCTCGCTTGGAGTGGGCGGAGCATCGAATGTGGCGGCAAGTGTATTGGTCGTCAATTGGTTCAGCAAAAAGCGGGGACTAGCCTTTGGGATCATGGAAGCAGGCTTTGGCGCGGGACAAATGCTTCTCGTTCCCGGCTCACTCATGTTGATCCATTGGTTTAGCTGGAAGCTGACGGTTGTGGTGTTGGGACTGCTGTTAATCTTGATTGTCTTTCCGGCTGCGCTGCTGATGCTGCGGAACAATCCTTCAGAAAAGAATACAGAGCCGATAGGCGGACTGGCTGCATCAGAAAAAGAAACAGCACCCAAAACAACAGCTCTTTCAGTGGCCGGGATGTTTCGTATGAGGCAATTCTGGTTCTTGATTTTTCCGTTTTTGATCTGTGGATTTACGACCGTGGGGCTGATGGATACCCATTTGATTCCGTTTTCTCATGATCATGGCTTTTCAACGACAGTCACGAGTGCTGCTGTCAGTCTGCTAGCAGGCTTTAATATTGCTGGGATCTTGCTGTCCGGAATTGTAGCGGACCGGTGGAGCAGCCGGAAAATCCTGTGCATTTTATATGCGGTGCGGGCGCTGTCGATCGTGATTCTTATTTACAGCCACGAGCCTTACTTGCTTTTAGCCTTTGCGATTCTGTTTGGATTAGTGGACTTTGCAACGGTAGCACCGACTCAAATGCTCGCCACCCAGTACTTTCAAAACTACTCGATCGGCCTCATGATTGGCTGGCTGTCACTCGCCCATCAGATCGGATCGGCACTAGGTGCGTATGTGCCCGGCGTCATCTACACGGTAACGGGTGAGTATACACTGGCTTTTTATTTGTCGATTGGAATGCTCGTGCTTGCGAGCGTAATGAATGTGATGCTGAGGGAGCCAGCTGCGGTTACGCGTGACAGTGCGGCTGTGGTAGACAAGTGATGAGGACAAAGGGAAAGCATCTCTGATTTCGAGATTATTCAGAGATGCTTTTTTTGTATTTTTGTTCTAATACGAAGTCGATCATACCGACTATGCGGGCGTTTTCGGATTTTTGTTTGAAGCGTTCTGAACGATTATAAGCGTAAAACCTCAAACATCTATTGGGAAGTTGAGATTATTTAACATATTTTCACAATAGTTGATTTGTAACGCAGCGTGAGATGTCTGTCGTCTACCCATAAACTGTAATTTAGACATTAAGCATCCATTTTACATCCATTCTCCAACAGCTTCGCTTTCGGTTTCATCTCCGAAATGTAGAGGCCTAAAAGCGTAAGGGCGCCTCCTAGAAGAGCGATCCATGTCATGTTTTCATGCAGGACCAGGACGGAGGCGGCGATTGTGATAACCGGGACCATGTATATATACGCACTGGATTTGACGGCTCCGAGCACGCCAACTGAATAATTCCAAGTGGCGAAGCACAGGGCCGAAGCGCCAATCCCTAAGAAAAGCATGTTGAGTATATTTGAAGCAGATGAAAATCGGCTTAGGTCAAAATGGAAGTCGAACAAAAATAAAGCGGGAACCATAAATAATAGGCCATACAAAAATACTCTCTGTGTCAGCTCGATGATGTGGTGTTCGTAAGCGCTTAATTTTTTCATGAATATCGAGTATCCGCCAAACACGAGAGCAGCCCCGGCAGCCATGATGTCTCCGAGCGGATTTAGACGCAGTACGATATTGCCGTTGAACGTAATCAATAAAAGCCCGATCAGTGCCGAGCCAAATCCAATGAAAAAAGTCAGCCGCAGTTTTTCGCCTTCAAGCAGAAAATGGGCCAAAACCGCAGTGATCATCGGTATAATGGACACGATCATGCCGACATTGGAGGCGTATGTATAGGTGAGAGCTATATTTTCTAATAGAAAGTATAAGGTTACGCCAAATAAACCAGCTCCGGCAAACAACAGCTCCTGCCGCCAATTTCTGAACGGAATCATGTTGGGACGGACGAGGATAAGAGCGATAAAGCCCATCAAAAACCGATAAAATAATATTTCCATTGGAGAGAAGTCAGCCAGCAGAACTTTTGTCGAAATAAAGGTCGTCCCCCAAATCAGAATGGTCACAATGGCTGCGATATGCCCCGAAGTTTCTCTTTGTATGTTCATCTGTGAAGCTCCTTTTCAAAAATCTTCATGTATTGCTTCGGCGTCAGCCCCACCTGCCGTTTAAAAAACTTCGTCATATGGCTCTGATCGCTGAATCCTGTCTGAAATGCCGCATCAATCGGTCTTACTCCTTGTTCAAGGAGTTTTTTGGCTTGATTAATCCTGATTGTTTCCATGTAGCTATTAGGGGTAATGCCTTTTTGTTTTGTAAATGAACGCAATAAATGATACTTGCTCCAGCCTGTTAATTCACTCAAATCATTGAGTGTGACATTTTCGGCATAATGCTCTTCTAAAAATTCACAAACCATTTTGACTTCGTCTGATGGTTCTGGAACGCTGCTAAGGAACGTGACATCTGAATAATGGCGGATCAGCTCCTCTAATAGATGAAGAAACAGCTCCTCCTTACGCAAAGCTTGTTTTTCCTCGGATATCAAAATATGCAATTCCTGCAGGCTTGCTGTCAGCTCATGGCGGAATAACACATGCTGGGAGAAATAAGGGAGGTGCCCGGCGCCAGTAATCTCTTTCACCGCCTTCTCCATGATATCCGGCATGACATTGATACACCGATAATCAAGCGTCCGGCCGTCAATCTGTTCACAGCTATGCGTGTCACGGGGGTTAAAGAGGAGAAGATCACCTGGATTGATGATATATTCTTGATCCTGACAGGCCAGATACCGTTGCCCTTTTTCAATAAATCCAATCACATAATAATCGTGAAAGTGGTTCGGGAACTTTTGCATAATTCCCTTGAAGCGGTAGGCTTCTATATGAAGGTGTGGGTCAAGCTGCAGTGTGCGGGTTTCATTTTGCATGGGATGCCTCCTGTCGGTGTGGTGGTCTTGGATTAAGTGTAGCATTATTTAGGGGGATTTCTTGTATGATGTTGCTGTTTAGGAATAGAGAAAGCAGACCGTTATTGGTCTGCTTTCTTTTCCATCAGTCATGAATAGGATTTGTGGTGCCCATCTCAACTAATGTAAACGTATACATATTGTGCTAATAAGCGGGCATCTGGATTTTTCCAACTCAACAGGGCTTTAAAATCTATGCTGACTTTCTATGTGAACGAATTCTGTCAGCGGGTAGAAGAAAACAGGAGGTCAAAAATATACTCTGATTTCACCTACGTTCGTTATAACTTAGTATTTTAAAATTAAACATCTGGTAAAGAAGTATATCGACACAAATTTTCAAGAAGGTTTATATGATGAATGATTCAAACTTGTTGTGAACGTATTATGCCACGTAGGGCATTATATTAGTTGTTCACCACATTTACCGCTAACACCAGCCATTGGCAATCCGATTAAATCCTTTAGAAAATCAGCAGGTCAATTGGGCCCTCTGCCCTTTTTATATAAAATCACTGCCGCGTTGTAGACATAATGTCATTAAGCGCCCGTGGTTCTAATACCTAGCCTTACCTGTGCTGACAGGGATAAATTTTGTCACCTTATCAATAGTCCATGAGATCACTTGTGTCAGCAATTTTAATCAATTCGGGCAATTGACTTCTAGAAAAAGCATATATTCATGATTCTACCACATAGAAAGAGAGGAACTGGAAAAGTTCCGATGTTTGATTACTGTTTTTCCTCTTCAAAGGTTTGTCGAAAGTCCGGGTAACCGAGTTTTAGTTTTCATAGAGAGTGACGTAGGCTTTGAGACGCACTATCTATAAAAAGTCCTAATGGAATAGATTATGTATCAAACAAGCCTTTAAGGCTATGTCTATACCCTTTAGGTCTTTTATTTATAAAAAAATAAACTTTTGGATTATTTTTAGAGTTTTCAGCCAGAATAAGGTTACAAATATTAGAGATGAAAGAATTTTTTACAATTAAAATAGGTATATAGGGATAAATCTAAAAACAAATGAAAGGATGAAAGTAGGTTTCTTTTAACAAAAATTCCTTGTTTTTTATATCGAATGTTTTTGGGGACAATTAATTAAAATATGGAACACATGTTCGATTTTTTCTAGGAAAAGAAAGGTGATTGCATATGTATACACTTCAAGAAATTAGTAAACCTAAAAGAAAAAAACTAGTGAAAAATATTGAGAAGCACTTAAAGAACTACAATAATTACAAAGTTGCCATCCTTAATCTAAGTAAACAGCTTGAATTCATAGCTACAAATGATAATATGGAAATCTTTAAAGAAAGCATCGATGATGACTGTGAGTTTCAGGAATCGGTGGATAAACTCGCCAGTGAGTTGCAACATATCAAACTTCTAAAAGATTCAATCGATATTTCATTATCAGAATTAACAGAACTAGAGTACAGATTTGTTCAATACCGTTATTTCAAAAATTGGACCATCGAAAAAAGTGCACTAGAGATCGGTTATAGTGATAAAGCACTGTTTGTAATACGTAATCAGGTAATGGATAAATTATTGATCAGCTTAGGGAGCGTTGTTTACATGTAAAACTTGATAGAGCTGTATAAAAGCAGATTGGTACATAAAATCTTTAAAGTTGAAGATAGAAGTATAACTAAATCAAAATACTTCTACCTTTTTCTTTAAAGTTATCAATTATTATACTTTTAAAAAGATAGCTCTTAACTGATAGCAATAGATTTTAAAAATAAAGGAGATTTGATGATGGATAAAGGGACATTTGTTAGAACGTTCGTCTTGATCATAGCACTTATAAACCAACTACTCACAATATATAACAAATCACCTCTTCCTTTAGACAATGAACAATTGGAACAATTCGTATCTATGGTATTCACCTCTGTAGCAGCAATAATAGCATGGTATAAAAACAATTATGTTACAAAAAAAGGGCACTCACAAAAACAATTATTGAAGGAGAAGAATTTAATTAAAGTCAAAAAATAATAATCATAAGACCTGTAGCTCTCCTAAATAGGGGAGCTTTTTATTTATATACCTAGAATGAGATACATAAAATATAAAATTACTTTGCACTCAATGATAGGCGCATCATCTTTGACTGAGCTTACTAAGGGAGTAAGTCTATTATCTATCTAGAGATAGGAAGTTTATAAAATGAATGAGACAGGGAATTAAAAGTCAATTATAGCCCTAAAAAGTTGGTCATACTGCTTTTTTAACCTGTGCCTAAGAACCTAAGGTTGAATACTTTTTAGGTTCTTTTTTTTATTTTTATGGGATTTTTAGCTTACTTAATGAGTACTCTTAAACCTCATTCTAGATTTAAGATAATTATGTACTCTTCCTCATGGGGATTAAAAAAAAAATGGAGGTTTATTATGGCAACAACATATTCTACAACTACTTATACTGTTAAATCTGGAGACAATTTAGGAAGTATCGCTCAACGATTTGGAATGACATTGTCAGAGATCCAATCACTGAATAACATTAGCAACCCAGATAAAATTCAAGTCGGTCAAGTATTGAAAGTTTACGCTAGTGGCAATGATTCTGGCAGTGGGGGTTCCACACGAAAAACGACCACTTATACTGTTAAATCTGGAGACAATTTAGGAAGTATCGCTCAACGATTTGGAATGACGTTGTCAGAGATCCAATCACTGAATAACATTAGCAACCCAGATAAAATTCAAGTCGGCCAAGTATTGAAAGTTTACGCTAGTGGCAATGATTCTGGCAGTGATGGTTCCACACGAAAAACGACCACTTATACTGTTAAATCTGGAGATAATTTAGGAAGTATCGCTCAACGATTTGGAATGACATTGTCAGAGATCCAATCACTGAATAACATTAGCAACCCAGATAAAATTCAAGTCGGCCAAGTATTGAAAGTTTACGCTAGTGGCAATGATTCTGGCAGTGATGGTTCCACACGAAAAACGACCACTTATACTGTTAAATCTGGAGACAATTTAGGAAGTATCGCCCAACGATTTGGAATGACATTGTCAGAGATCCAATCACTGAATAACATTAGCAACCCAGATAAAATTCAAGTCGGCCAAGTATTGAAAGTTTATGATAATGGTAGTAACGATGATACAAAAGATGACAACTCGACTCCAGATAAAGGAGATGGTGGTTCATCTGTAACTTATGTAACCGAGAGTCAGTTAAATCAAATTGGATGGTCAAGCTCTTATATTTCAAAAGCTATGTTGCAAGATTTGAATAATTGTTTAGAAAGATACAACATTACAACTAGATCTAGACTTTGTCATTTTATTAGTCAATGTAGTCATGAATCCGGAGCTGGACGATGGAGAAAAGAATTAGCATCAGGGAGAGCGTACGAGGGACGCGCAGATCTAGGCAATACTCAACCAGGTGATGGTCCAAAATTTAAAGGAGCAGGTTATATTCAATTAACAGGTCGTTATAACTACACACGTTTTTCCAATGCAATTGGTGATTCTAAAATTATAAGTCTA
This sequence comes from Bacillus sp. FSL R7-0685, assembly GCF_038002425.1. NCBI lineage: Bacteria > Bacillati > Bacillota > Bacilli > Caryophanales > Bacillaceae > Bacillus > Bacillus sp. FSL R7-0685. Next base: position 248,893 of record NZ_JBBOCN010000001.1, read on the forward strand.
GGTGTTGATTATGTAGCTAATAATTATCCATGGACTAGTGCGGGATTTTGGTGGCATTCAAACAATATGAATGCACTATGTGATACTAATCCATCAGTTGAGGCAGTAACACGAAGGGTCAATGGCGGTTATAATGGATTAGAAGATCGTAGAATGTATTATAATAGATGTATTAAAGTATTCTAATTGATAGTGGAAATAGTATTTATCAGAGGGGCGGTTCAATGTATTGATGAACTGCCCCTTCTATTGAAAAATGTTTGGTATTTTCGTTTCAATAATTAGCGATGAATGATTAATGAATAACCATTATATCAATGAGTCGCTTAATTTTCTTATCGTCGCCTGTATCAACGTACACTTTTTTTGTATTTTTCTTAATGTCCTCAGTCTCTTTCTTCATTATCCCTTTATCTAAATTATCAGCGGAGTCCCAGCGTAAAGGAACATTGTATACATTAATCGTGCCATTCCCATTGCCGCTGTAAGTTACTGATCCATCCACTAACCGAGAACCTGCCAACTGGATCACATCTTCTGGATAGCTGGCACTGGAGTCATCATTAGGATTGATCGGTTCGCCGGCTGAAATATGGCGAACATTCAATTCATCTATATCTTGATTTGGCCCAAGCTGCAGCCAAACTCGGGCATATTCGATTTTATCGGATGAATATTCTCCCAGTACATTGTCATTTTCGCCTTTCCCCTCATTTCTTTCTTCTATTGAAGATGCTTCTTTTGAATGATCATCCGTTGCAGAACCTTTTGAAGAATTTTCCTCTGAATCCTTTGTTGCAGAACCTTTTGAGGAATTTTCCTCTGAATCCTTTGTTGCAGAATCTTTTGAGGAATTTTCCTCTGAATCTTTTGTTGCAGAGTCTTTTGAGGAATTTTCCTCTGAATCCTTTGTTGCAGATTCTTTTGAATTTGGCTCCGATTCTTCCTTGCCTATTTGATTGCTATCTTTAGTCTCATCGTTATTTTCTTCAGAATGTAAAGCAGAATCATTATCTGAAGGATTTTTTGATTCTTCTTTCTTATTGCCCGAACATGCAGCAAGCAATAACACGAGCAGTAGCAGGGCAACATTACAATAAAATAGCTTTCTAAGTTTCTTCATTATTTTATTCCTCTCCTTCAATCAACAACATACCATACAGGGAAAATATGTCAAGATTCTATGAACCTTAAAGAGTGTACTTTGAAGTTCAACTCTAGGACGATTATTAATACTAATACTTAGATTGATTCCTCTAAGATCGCCCAAAGTAACAGTAAATTGCTGAGTTTGTTGGCTTCAATGGCCTCTGTCTGGTACACCCTGTGGCATTTCGCTAGAACTCCCTATTAGTATGGTAACATGGTGAATTTAGGAAAGGAGCGAAAACTGAAAAAATACAAAAAAACGGTTCTTTTTTACTGATTCTTTTTAATTATTTTACTCATGGGCAGGAGAAGCTGCTGAAGTCAGCTTCGGCGTGAATTCTCGTCAGCTTCTTGTACCAGTTCTATGTTTTTTCGCGTTTTGCCAGACTAAATGCATTAGCTAAGTTCATTAATGTTTCGGTTGGGTTTGCGGGATTGATTGATGACGCTATTTTGTTCCGTGCTTCCTGTTAGTCGGCTTGCTTTCAAGGAGAGACAGGGCTGGCTCCGGTTTGGAATGAGAAACTTGGCTGTTTCATTTATTCGTGCTTTTTAATGCCGGCGCGAATTATTTGGGTGTGTATCTTCATTTAGTTTTCCCATTCATGCATGACGTTAAATCAATGCTGGGTCGGTTGGTTAATAAAGGAGATGATATCAAGTGCGTGAGAAAGATTCAAAATGCCGACATCATATTGTCCAAATGTGTTTAGAGAATTGTTAGCCTGAATTGGCGCATCGTTTGTCAGATTAGCTGCGCAGTTCTGCCAGTAGACGGCGTTTTTCTTTTTGATAGTGAATTTGGAGGTGCGAGAAGCGGAAAGGAACTGGTGATGCTTGGAACAAGACATCGGGGCTGGCATTTTGCAGGAGTGGATATGTCAGAGTGAGTGCTAGATGAGTGTGAAAAAAATGATGTGCTGGAGAATCAAGCGGCTTTGATAGAAGAAGATATCACTCAACATTTATTTGATAGTGTGTTTTCGCGTGCGACATGTATGCTTGTGCTGCATTTTTTGCATGACTCTGAATGCCAAACGTGAATTTTTGAGATGTATAACACATCAGCTGGAAAACGGAGATCTTCTGTGCTGGCTTCCATTTATGGGGAGTCCATTTATTTTCGTTTTAATGGCGGAGGGAAAGTAAGATCTTCTTATTTTGTTTTCTTTAATAAAAATTTATTTTTCAAATATTTCAGTTATAATGGTTTGGAACAGATAGGAGGGGCAAAGATGTATCAATCAAAGAAGGTTTTATTGTTAGGTTCAGGTGAATTAGGTAAAGAGGTAGTGATTGAAGCCCAGCGTCTTGGGGTACAGACGGTGGCAGTTGACAGTTACGAGCATGCTCCGGCGATGCAGGTCGCGCATAACAGTTATGTCGTTGATATGCTGGACCCAGATCAGATCAGAACCATTATTGAGAAAGAAAAGCCGGATTTGATTGTGCCTGAGGTGGAGGCGATCGCGACGGATGAATTGCTGAAGCTTGAAGAGGAAGGATTTCACGTCATCCCGAATGCCCGTGCGGCCAAGCTGACGATGGATCGGGAAGGCATCAGACGGCTTGCGGCGGAAACGCTTGGACTTGCGACGGCTGGCTATGAATTTGCGAATACATATGATGAATTTATACAAGCGGCAGCACAGATCGGTTTTCCTTGTGTCGTTAAACCATTGATGAGTTCTTCTGGAAAAGGCCAAAGTATCTGCCGCTCTGAAGCGGATTTAGAGAGCTGCTGGGAGACGGCGATGGAAGGCGGACGGGTGAAAAACGGCCGCGTGATCGTTGAGGAGTTTATCCCATTCGAATCAGAAATCACACTCTTAACCGTACGTGCGGTTAACGGTACGGCATTTTGCGAGCCGATCGGTCATGTGCAAAAGGACGGGGATTATATCGAATCATGGCAGCCGCATGATATGACAGAGCAGCAAATAGAAGAAGCGAAGCATATTGCGAAAACGATCACGGATGAGCTTGGCGGATACGGTCTGTTTGGTGTTGAGCTGTTCCTTGCGAAAGATAGGGTATATTTCAGTGAGGTATCTCCTCGTCCGCATGATACGGGTCTTGTCACGCTGGTGACGCAAAATTTGTCAGAATTCGCACTGCATGTCCGGGCGATTCTCGGCTTTCCGATTACAGAAATCACACAGCTTTCTCCTGGCGCCAGCAGGCCCCTCAAAGCGCCGGAAGAATTAGCGGATTACACTGTTGAAGGATTGGAAAACGCACTGGCAGTCCCAAAGACTCAAGTGCGCGTCTTTGGAAAGCCGATAACGAAAGCCGGACGTCGTATGGCAGTTGCGCTTTCTGCTGCTGATTCAGTTGAAACGGCAAGAGAGAATGCAAAGAAAGCGTTGGAACAGCTTACGATAAAATAGAGTTTGAGCAGGTCTTGTCATGGGACAAGGCCTGTTTTTTTCTTCCTTCATAAAAGTTTTATCATAAGAATCAGAAACCTGATTATAATGTAAAAGTCTTCCATCCCTACGGGTGGTTGACACTAAAGGAGGGAGATGACAAAATGAAATTAGTTCCAAGATTCAGAAAACAATGGTTCGCTTACTTAACGGTTTTGTGTTTGGCATTGGCAGCAGCGGTATCTTTTGGCGTACCGGCAAAAGCGGCAGAGAACCCGCAAACTTCTGTATCGAATACTGGTAAAGAAGCTGATGCCACGAAAAACCAAACGTCAAAAGCAGAACAGGTTTCCGCCCCTTATGAGGGAACCGGAAAAACAAGTAAATCGTTATACGGCGGCCAAACGGAACTGGAGAAAAATATTCAAACCTTACAGCCTTCGAGCATTATCGGAACTGATGAACGCACCAGAATCTCCAGCACGACATCTTTTCCATATAGAGCAACTGTTCAACTGTCAATCAAGTATCCCAACACTTCAAGCACTTATGGATGTACCGGATTTTTAGTCAATCCAAATACAGTCGTCACGGCTGGACATTGTGTGTACAGCCAGGATCATGGATGGGCTTCGACGATAACCGCCGCGCCGGGCCGCAATGGTTCGTCATATCCGTACGGTACTTATTCAGGCACGATGTTTTACTCCGTCAAAGGATGGACGGAAAGCAAAGACACCAATTATGATTACGGAGCTATTAAATTAAACGGTTCTCCTGGAAACACGGTTGGCTGGTACGGCTACCGGACCACAAACAGCAGCAGTCCCGTGGGCCTTTCCTCGTCAGTGACAGGATTCCCGTGTGACAAAACCTTTGGCACGATGTGGTCTGATACAAAGCCGATTCGCTCCGCTGAAACGTATAAGCTGACCTATACAACCGATACGTACGGCTGCCAAAGCGGCTCGCCTGTTTATCGAAACTACAGTGATACAGGGCAGACAGCGATTGCCATTCACACGAACGGAGGATCGTCATATAACTTGGGAACAAGGGTGACGAACGATGTATTCAACAATATTCAATATTGGGCAAATCAATAAATACAGCAAACTAGCCATATTCATGTCTATTTTGTTTTTATGCGGATGCAGTTCGCAGACGCATTCTTCTCAAAAAGAAACGACTATTCCTGTCACTCTTCATGTGGAGGATGCTAAGGGGCTGCCGGTCGCAGGGGTTCAAGTGACGATTGTCAAAGCGCCCTCTTCAGATGAGGAGCCGAGTACAGAGATTGGCGAGATACTTGGTAAAACAGACAAAAACGGAGATATCAAATGGGATACCGGCAGAAAAGGCGATTACTCAGTCGCGTTGACGAAGGGTGAAACATCAGTAACCCATCAGATCTCGTTAACAGAGGATAAAAAAGATCATGCCATTCCATTAGTCTTCAAAGAATAGCAGTTTCCTTGATTTTAAGGGAACTGCCTTTTTTATTTATTGCAGGAAACCAAACTATATACTGGAAATTTATTATGTGAGATAATAAGAAATAGGTATTTTTTCTTACGAGACAAAAGGGGCGTTATCCTTTATATCAATCAAACCCGGAGGAAAAAGAAGAAGATGATACAAGATTCAATGCAGTTTGCCGCGGTTGAAAGTGGTCTGCGCTTTTACCAGGCATATGATCAAAGCCTTTCTTTGTGGCCGATTGAGTCGGAAGCATTCTATGTTTCTACTCGTTTTGGAAAAACACATATCATTGCAAGTGGGCCAAAGGACGCACCTTCGCTCATTTTGCTTCACGGAGGCCTTTTCAGCTCTGCGATGTGGTATCCGAATATCGCAGCGTGGAGCAGTCAATTTCGTACATATGCGGTCGATATAATAGGAGACAAAAATAAAAGTATACCATCAGCAGCCATGGAAACGAGAGCTGATTTTGCAGAATGGATGAAAGATGTCTTTGATTCTCTTGGACTTGAGACGGCACACCTGGCCGGCCTTTCGCTTGGCGGGTCCCATATCGTGAATTTCTTACTCCGCGCGCCTGAAAGAGTAGAGCGGGCGGTTGTTATGAGTCCCGCTGAAGCGTTTATTTCATTTCATCCGGATGTCTATAAATACGCTGCAGAGCTTACAGGGGCAAGAGGAGCTGAATCATATATCAAGTGGATCACAGGCAACAGTTATGATCTGCATCCTTTACTGCAAAGACAAATTGTGGCGGGCGTGGAATGGCAGGATGAGCAAAGGAGCCTGAAGCCGACAGAAAACGGCTTTCCGTACGTGTTCACAGACCAGGAATTGAAATCGATACAAGTCCCGGTACTGCTGATGTTCGGTGAGCACGAGGCCATGTACCATCAGCAAATGGCCTTTGAGCGGGCTTCGGTATTGGTGCCGGGAATTCAGGCTGAAATCGTAAAGAACGCCGGACATCTGTTATCTCTGGAGCAGCCAGAGTACGTCAATCAACGCGTCTTGTCCTTTTTATGCGGGGGGATAAAATAGTAAGGAACATGAAAAGATTGGCATTCGTTTTTCAAAAGGTAACAAATGTTGTATAATAATAGAATTTGAATGCTGCTTTTTTGGGAGCATTCTATGTTATCATGCTTATTGGAGAAAAATTTTTCCTGTAACGCTATTCGATCACTATCGTCAAATAATATAGATGGTTTTACAATTGGAGGTTTGGTTACACTGTGAATTACATCCCCTGTATGATTACGATAGGAAACTTCATTTGCGGATTGCTGGCGATTCATTCCTTGCTATATCACAACATTCATTCAGCAGTGCTTTTTATTTTTACAGGCATGTTCCTTGATTTCTTTGACGGGATGGCTGCTCGTAAGCTGAATGCCGTTTCTGATATGGGGAGAGAACTGGATTCGTTTGCCGATCTGGTTACGTTTGGGGTGGCCCCTTCTATGCTTGCTTACAGTGTCGCGTTGTATACCCTGCCATTTATCGGGATCTTATGCGCATTGATGTACAGCATTTGCGGAATGCTTCGCCTCTCTAAATTTAACATTGAACAAAGCAAGCTCCCGACGTTTATCGGTATGCCGATTCCGTTTGCGGGCATGTGTCTCGTTATTCTAAGCTTCACCTATAACCCGATCCTTCTGGCAATCGGCACTTGCGGACTTTCATATTTGATGGTGAGTAAAATAAAATTCCCTCATTTTAAAAAACATGCGGCAGAAAACCTGGAGTCCGGGAGATGGAATTAGTTCAGCAGCTCATAGCGGATTACGGTTATCTCGCTATTTTTTTGATGTTGGTATTAGGGATTGTAGGATTGCCGATTCCAGATGAAGTAATGATGACCGTTGTTGGCTATTTCACGCATACCGATGTATTGAATTATGAGCTTTCGATATTGATTAGTTTTGTCGGGGCTTTGTTAGGTATGCTGATCAGCTACATGATTGGCAGAAAAGCCGGACGCCCGTTTATCGATAAGTACGGCAAGTGGGTCGGCTTAAAAGAAAAGAGAATGATGAAAGTGGAAAAATGGATGAAGAAATACGGTCCATATTCTCTTATTTTAGGTTATTTTATTCCCGGCGTCAGACATGTGACGTGCTACTTTTCGGGGATCGGCAAAATGGATCTGAAAACGTATGTTGCGTTTGCTGCAATCGGCGCCTTTTTGTGGTGCTTTGTTTTTATTACAATCGGAAGGGTTATAGGGATTATTCATGTTTAATACGGCTGTAAAGATTCTGTATCGATCATTGATAGAGCTGACGAATCATCGTCTGTCATCCTATCTGATTAAAGGATTTTGCGAGTCGAAAATCAGCAAACCGGTCATTCCGCTTTTCTCAAAACATTTTCGGCTGAATTGGGATGATGTGGACGGTACGGCTGCTGATTACGGATCGCTGTCCGAATTGTTCATTCGACAAATAAATCTGGAGCGGCGCCCTGTGTCAAAAGAGGCGCATGCGGTGGTCAGCCCTGTTGACGGTGTGGTTCAGACGGTAGGAATCATCAACCCGAATCAAACCTTTACGGTGAAGGGAAAAGATTACTCATTCGCTGAGCTGACCGGCTGTAAAAGCGCAGACCATCAATACAACGGCGGATATTTCGTCGTGCTGTATCTAAGCCCGAGGCATTATCACCGTTTCCATTCTCCGATCAGCTGCAGGTATCAAAAGCTGGCCGAGCTCGGAAATCGCTCATACCCGGTAAATCAACTAGGCTTAAAATACGGGAAAGATGTGCTGTCGAAAAATTATCGGTTTGTGTACGAGCTGAATAGCGGCAGCCGAAATGTCCTGATGATTCCTGTCGGCGCGATGAATATTAATTCTATCGTGCAGACGAGCACCCGTGCTGAATTGGAGATCGGCGAAGAGCTGGGATACTTTTCATTCGGGTCAACCGTCATTTTGATTTTTGAAAAAGACGCGTTCCAGCCGTCCGCCCATTTAGCAGAAGGCCAAGAAGTTCAAGTCGGAGAACTGATAGGTTATGAAGAGTAAGAAGAGGAGCTTGCATAAACGCAGCGCCTCTTTTTTTGAAGAAAGGTGAGACTTATGGAGAAACAAATCATCAGCTGGATTACAGATTATCAAAACACCGGAGATGAAGCCGTCCTGCGGCAAGTGCGAGAAGTGTGCTGGCCGATCGTTGAAGCGGTTTTGCAAGAGAAGGCAATAGATGATGAACAAGCGAACAATTTGCGCGAAAAAGGAATCGAGCGGTTTCCGTTCATCATCAGCAAATACCAAGCGGATGTGCAGCTTCCGGTTGAGACATTTTTACGAAATACGTATCGGTTTTACTTTCATCAGGTGATGAGAGAATCCAGCTAAAGCTTCTTTCAACAGAGAAGCTTTTTTTGTTGGTGAAAAAAGGAATCTTTTTCTATATCTATCTCGTAATGACTAGAGAACCTAGCAGAAAAGGAGAGATAGAATTGAAACGAATGATAGTGAGAATGACCCTGCCGCTGCTGATTGTCTGTCTGGCGTTTTCTTCTTTTTCAGTCTCGGCACGTGCTGCTTCTGAAGAAAAATATTGGGATTCATGGATTGAACGACATGCACAGCCGCTGGATGCTTCCAATGCTTCAAACAAAGACCTTCGATTTCTAAAGAAGGTGCTGAAAGGGAAACGAATCGTTCAGTTAGGGGAAACGACACACGGCGCTGGTGAAATCAACGCCACAAAGGTCAGAATGATCAAATATCTCCACGAAGAGCTGGGATACGATGTATTGGCATTTGAGTCTGGCTTTCCTGATACAAATGCATCCTACCTTAATATGGACCAATTAACCCCTAAAAGCACGATGAAAAACTCCATTTACGCTGTATGGCACACAGAAGATGTCGTTGAATTGTTTGATTACATGAAAGAGCAAAAAGAGAAAGGCGATCCGCTGATCCTTACCGGTTTTGATATTCAAAGCATGAAGAATTCATTCAATGATGCTGCGACTCATTGGGTAAAAGCGGTGGACCCTGAGAAAGCAGAGTTGCTCTCCCAATCAGAAAATGATTTTTCAACATTAGTGACAGACAGCAATACGTTTGATGAATTTTCGCAAAAGAAGGAAGAGCTTGTGAAAAACTATCAGAAGCTGATCAATTTCACTAAAACACATGCTTCAGAGCTAAAAGAAAACCTTCCAAAAGAGCCGAAAGCTTATGAGATGTTTATGCATTCTCTTCAGCTGAGAATTGACGTAATGGAAACGTATATGCTGGAAGAAATGAAAGAAAAACTAGAGGAGTATCCGGAGAATATTGAGGATTTTTCATTCTTTATGAGAGACCGCATGATGGCTGAACAATTTCAGTGGGTAGCTGACACCCTTTATCCGAAAAAGAAAATCATTGTCTGGGGCCACAATTACCATCTACGCAAACAGAATACGAAGATGATAAAGGACTGGGTACAGCTAAATGGCCCTAACATGGGTGATTATTTGCCGGAGCGGCTGAAAAAACAAACATATACGATTGGCATTTATGCTTACTCAGGTGCGAGTCTTGATAGCTCCGATAATAAGACTGTTAAGCCGGTTACAAGCCCGCCGCCGTCTGGGAGCCTTGAAGCTTTGCTGAAAGCGGCGGACCGACCGGCTGTTTTTGTTGATTTTCTCCATACAAAAAACAAGAAAGGCACTTCGTGGATGTATACCCCCCGCACAGCACTCTATTGGGGATTCACAGAAGAGCAGCTGATCCTTAAGGAACAATATGACGGTGTCATTTGGCTGGAGCATATCACACCATCTGTCATTATCAAGTGAGCGGTGTCCCCTGTGGTAAACAGGGGATTTTTACATATCGCAAAAATAATCAAAACATATAATCCGTGATCCATTATTCTAAAACAGAAAGGAGATTGGAGCGTGCAATGTATTATGAAAAAGCTGTCCAGAAAACAATCAATTGGATTGAATCACATTTACATGAGCAAATATCAAACGAGGATATTGTTAACGTTTCAAGCTTTTCAAAATTCCATTTTCATCGGATTTTTCAAAAAGAAGTCGGCATGTCGGTTGCTTCTTATATTCGGTTAAGACGTCTTGCGAATGCGGCGGCAGCTTTGCTTTATACAGATCATCGTATTATCGATATTGCTTTGTATTATCAGTTTGAATCTCAAGAAGCATTTACGAGGACGTTCAAAAAGATGTATCACATGCCGCCAGGAGCATACCGAACATTTATGAAACGCTTTACTTCAAAAAAGGAGGAATCTTACATGGAGAAAAAAATGAAAGGCTGGGTATTGAGCGGGAGCCATCCGTTCCAATTCGAAATGGGGATTGACCGGGAAAATGTACATCAGGGAAAAGCTTCAGGGTATTTAAAGTCAACGATGGTTCAGGATATCGGTGAATTTGCGACGATGATGCAGCAATTCAAAGCAGATCGCTATCTAGGAAAAAGGCTTCGTCTATCAAGTTTTATCAAAACAAAGGGGGTGCAGCATTTTGCCTCACTTTGGATGCGGGTTGACAGTGCTGCTGATGATGTTCTCCAATTTGATAATATGAGCAACAGACCTATTACCGGAACAACCAATTGGAATCATTATGCTATCGTTTTAGATGTCCCAGAAAATAGCGCTGTGATATCTTTTGGCGTTCAATTATCTGGGCCGGGTCAGGTGTGGATGGATCATGTTGTTTTTGAAGAGGTAGATGAGAGCGTTCCTTCAACAAACCTTGAAATGCCGGGAGAACTTTTAGATGAACCGGTAAATTTATCTTTTGAAGAGGAACTACAAAAATAGTTTTCAGACAACTATTTTTATTAGTGAGTTATTGGAAAATACTATTTGTTATTAATAAACCCTTGTGCTGCTTAGGTTTGTAAGAGCTTGGATATTTTTATCAGTCTGGGCGGATCTGTTCATCTTTGCGGCATTTTCCTGTATGATATAGTAAGAGTGTGCATAGCAACTAACTATAATTGAACAGGGTGTTTAAAACATGGAAAAACAATACAGAGTATTACTTTACTATAAATATGTTCCGATTGAAGATCCAGAGGCGTTTAGAGAGCAGCATCTGGCTTTTTGTAAGGAGCTTGGTTTGTTAGGCCGTATCCTTGTTTCTTCTGAAGGAATTAACGGTACGGTATCAGGTACGGTTGAACAGACTGAAAAATATATGGAAACGATGAAAGCTGATCCTCGTTTTGCGGACATGGTATTTAAAATTGATGAAGCAGAAGGCCATGCCTTCAAAAAAATCTTCGTCCGCCATAAAAAAGAGCTTGTAACGCTTCGTCTTGAAGATGATGTCGATCCGAACGAAACAACAGGCCAGCATTTGAAGCCTGCAGAATTTTATGAGAAGATGCAGGATCCAAACACAATTGTCATCGACGCGCGTAATGATTACGAGTATGACCTAGGCCATTTCAGAGGTGCGGTCCGTCCTGACATCGAAGCCTTCCGCGAATTACCTGAATGGATCGAAGAACACAAAGATATGCTTGAAGGCAAAAAGATTTTAACGTACTGTACAGGCGGCGTACGCTGTGAAAAGTTCTCAGGATGGCTGGTGAAGCAAGGCTTTGAAGATGTAGCACAGCTTGACGGCGGAATCGTGACATACGGAAAAGATCCAGAGGTGCAAGGCAAGCTTTGGGACGGCCAGTGCTACGTATTTGATGAAAGAATCAGCGTGCCTGTCAACCGTGTCGAGCATGTGATTGTCGGCAAGGACTACTTTACAGGAGAACCGTGTGAGCGTTATGTGAACTGCGCAAATCCATCTTGCAATAAAAAAATGATATGCACACCGGAAAATGAGTATAAATATATGCGCAGCTGCAGCCACGAATGCCGCACGAACCCAAGAAACCTGTATGTGAAAGAGCATAATATGACAGTAGAAGAAGTAAACGCAAGACTGGCAGCGATTGAAACAGAAGATCACGCTGCTGCTGAATAATAAAAAGAACACCTCGGATTGAGGTGTTTTTTTTCTATATGCTTTCGGTTTGGCTGTTTGCGGAAACCCATTCTTTTTGGCGGAAGGCCTTTTCCCATTTTGATACCACGATACAGGCGATCGCATGTCCCGGTACGTTCACGCCTGTTCTCGCCATGTCCATGACGCGGTCAACACCCGCGATAATGGCAACGCCTTCAGCCGGCAGTCCTACAGCATTGGCAGTCGCCAGAAGAACTACAAGCGATCCTGAGGGTACAGCTGCAATGCCTTTACTGGTCATCACAAGCACAAGCATCATGAGCAGCTGCTGGGACAATGTCATGTCTACTTGAAAGGCCTGTGCGAGAAAGATACAAGAAACCGATAAATATAAGCTGGAGCCGTCACAGTTCAATGACAAGCCGGAGGGAACTACAAATGATACCACTCGTTTGGGACAGCCGTATTTCTCCATTCTATCCATCAGCTGAGGGAGAATGGTTTCAGTGCTGGTGGTGGAAAATGCAATTAAAAACAGATCCCATATCATTTTCAATACTTCGAAATACTTAATCTGAAAGATGAGACCGACAAGCGGAAAGAGGACAAAGAGGATCAGGAACAGGCCAAGGAATACGGTGCCAACCAGCTTAAACATAGGGAGGAGGAGTTCAATGCCGTATTGGCCTACAGAAGCTGCCATCAGGGCTAACACGCCGATAGGAGCAGTGACCATGACGATTTGTGTGAGCTTGAACATAATCTGAGCGGTAGATTCAAAGAACTTCATTACTGGTTCAGAAGCTTTGCCGATACCAGCTGCGGCGACACCAAATAAAATGGCGAAGAAAATAACGGCAAGCAAATCATTTCTGGCCATGACATCAATAATGTTTGTAGGGATAATATCCAGGATCATTTGCTTGAAATCAACAACTTTGTCTGTGTAGCCGGAAAGTTCATGGATATCTTTTTTTGCCAAATGGGAGAGGTCAAGCCCGACACCTGGTTTTAAGACATTCGCTAATAAAAGTCCAAGCCCTAATACCAACGTTGTAATCACTTCGAACCAAATGATCGTCTTGATACCAAGGCTGCCCATTTTTTTCATGCTTCCGCTTCCTGCGGCTCCAATGACAATGGTAGAAAACACAATCGGCACAACAATCATTTTAATCAGGCGGATAAATCCATCTCCGACAGGCCTCAGTGCCATCCCGAAATCAGGAAAAAAGTGGCCGATCACTGCGCCGACAGCCAAAGCGATTAAAATTTGAAACGCGATTAATTTTTTCAAATGAATCCCCCTTTAGAACGATAGAATTTAGGCATATTCATATCATTCGTGATTCAAATGCAAACACCTTTTTTCAAGTTATTTTATTTTGACAGCGCTTTCATTATGTTGGCGAAAAAGTCCCCCGCAGCAGGGGGGACTTTTTTACTTCATTTGAATGTGCTTTAGATCTTCTTCAGAGGTATTTGTGAAAATAACCGGTGTTATGGCTGAAGCGGCATGCTGCTTGATGTAATTGAGGTCAAAGGTGAGAAGCAGTTCGCCTTGTTTGACGGCTTGTCCGCTTGTGACATGTGCTTCAAAGCCTTCCCCATTTAGTTTGACGGTATCAACGCCGACATGAATCAGAATTTCAGTGCCGCCGGCGCTCATAAAGCCGATGGCGTGTTTTGTCGGAAAAATCGAGACGATCTCGCCGTCCGCAGGTGCAACGACTTTTCCTTCTGATGGTATAATCGCAAATCCCTCGCCCATCAGTTTTTCTGAAAAGACTTGATCAGGCACATCTTTTAAAGAGACTGTTTCTCCTTTAATCGGATAAATAAAGGTCTCACCGAAATCGGGCTTCTGCTGTTTGTCAGTTACCGTGTCAAGCGTGGCGGCGGTGGAAGGGACGCCTCCGGCTATGATTGTTTTGATGTCGTCTTTTAAGGCATCGGACTTGGTTCCGAATATTGCTTGGAAGTTGTTGTTGACCTCCAGCACACCTACTGCACCAAGCCGTTTTAATTCATCCTTGCTGACTTGGCTTGGCTGATGAACGGTCACACGAAGCCTTGTGATACATGCATCCAGGTTAGCGATATTTTGCTGTCCGCCCAAGGCCTGCAGCACGTGAAAGGCAAGCTGGTCTTTTGCAACTGGAGCTTTCTCCTCATTCTGACCGTCTTCATCTGTCTCACGGCCGGGCGTTTTCAAATTCCATTTCAGAATCGTAAATCGGAACAAATAATAATAAATGAAAGCAAACACGATCCCGACAGGAATGACAACCCAGCCGTTTGTAGACAGTCCGTAGTTCAAGACGTAGTCAATTCCGCCGCCTGAGAACGTATAGCCGTGGCGGACATGGAATAAATCACAAACGACAAAGATGACGCCGGCAAGAATAGAGTTAATCAAATAGAGCACAGGCGCAACGAACAAGAAAGAAAACTCAACCGGCTCTGTAATTCCGGTCAGCATAGATGTGAGTGCCGCAGAAATCATCACGCCGGAGATCATTTTTTTCTTTTCCGGACGCGCGGTATGGATAATGGCAAGAGCAACTGCCGGCAGACAGAAAATCATGTAAGGGAAATCCCCCATCATAAAGCGCCCGGCTGTCGGGTCTCCCGCGAAAAACCTTGTCAGGTCTCCGGTTACGGTGTTGCCTGTTGATGGGTCTGTGTATTCTCCCATCATAAAATAGAAAGGCGTATAAAAAATATGATGCAGGCCAAAAGGAATCAGCAAACGATAGATCGTTGCATAAAAGAACAGGCCGACTGTTGAATCGGCAATTAAACTGCTGGCTGCGTTAATTCCGTTTTGGATCAGCGGCCAAACGAATGAGAAAATGACGCCGATCACCAATGAACTGACGGAAGTAATAATCGGGACAAAGCGTTTTCCAGAGAAAAATCCAAGGACCGGATGCAGCTCGATTGATGAAAACCGCTTATATAAATAGGCGGCGAGAAGCCCGATAATGATTCCTCCGAAAACCCCCATATCAATCAGGTGCTCGGCTCCTTCATACGGAGGCTGAAGGCCGAGTAATTTTCCCATATTGTCGAGGGTGACGGTTAAAATTAAGTATCCGATGACAGCGGCAAGTCCGGCTACACCTTCTCCGCCGGCTAATCCGATCGCGACCCCCACGGCGAAAATCAGCGGAAGGTTATCGAATACAACGCCGCCCGCATCCTTTATAATAGGGATGTTCAGTAAATCCTTGTCTCCGAAACGGAGCAAAAGACCTGCTGCCGGCAGGACGGCAACCGGAGTCATCAACGCGCGGCCAAGCTGCTGCAGAATTTGAAATGCCTTTTTAAACATGACAGTCTCCTTTTATTGTGTTATGAGAATGATGCACTCTTTAATTTTTGAGCTGCTTTATAATCGGCGATAACGGTTACATGATTGTGTTTTTGAAGAATGGAGGCTGGTACATCTGTCGTGACAGGACCTTCAGCCATCTTTTGAATGGCGTCTGCTTTTTCCTCGCCGCTTGCTAAAAGCACAATATGTTTGCTGAATTCCATGATGGTTTTAATGCCCATTGAAATCGCGAGTCTCGGCACCAGCACCGGATCGCCGCCGAAGAATCTGGCATTTGCCTGTATCGTGCTTTCCGAGAGCTTCACAACACGTGTCCGGTCTTCAAAATCAGATCCCGGTTCATTAAAACCGATATGGCCATTGGCGCCGATGCCGAGAATTTGGACATCAATGCCTCCCGCCTGGCGGATGAGATCCTCGTATACTTTGCATGCCGCCTCAAGCTGCGGATTGTCTCCTTGCGGGATATGAATATGATCAGGCTGCATATTGATATGCTGAAAAAGATGCTCATGCATAAAATGGTTATAACTTTGCGGATGAGATGGAGAGAGACCAGCATATTCATCCAAATTAAATGTAGTAACCTTTGAAAAATCAATTTCGCCTGCCTGATAGTCTGAAATCAACTGCTTATACAAGCCGACCGGTGTGCTTCCTGTTGCCAGGCCGAGAACGGCATCTTTCTTAGCTTGTATTTGTTCTTTAATAATGGCAGCGCTTAACTTACAGAGTTCTTCGTAGTGCTCGGCGATCAGAATCTTCATGTGACACCCCCTCAAAGAGATAGACAAGCACCATATTTGTTATGACCAATTTATGATACTTGTCATTACGAATTTAGCACCGCCCTTATCAAACTGTCAATATTAATTTCTGAAAATTTGTTATAAAAGAAGGATACAAATCTTTCATATTGGGAGGGCAAATGGTATTATGGTCTCAATGAAAAAGAACGGATTGCATACAGAATGGGGAGAATGAAATGACAGCTTTATATTCTGTTATCAAGTTTAAAATCATTGAGTTAATTAAATCGGGCAAATATCAGGCGAATGATCAGCTGCCGACGGAGAGTGAGTTTTGCGAACAATATGATGTCAGCAGAACAACTGTGAGACTGGCTCTGCAGCAGCTAGAGCTTGAGGGATATATTAAAAGAATTCAAGGAAAAGGGACATTTGTTTCGGCGGCAAAAATACAAACGCCGATTCCGCATAAGATTACGAGCTTTGCAGAACAAATGAGAGGCCTTCGTTCTGAATCAAAAGTGCTTGAGCTTGTTGTGATTCCTGCCGATCACTCCATTGCCGAGCTTTTGAAAATGAAAGAGAATGAACCTGTCAACAAGCTTGTCAGAGTCAGATACGCCGAGGGGGAACCTTTGCAGTATCATACCTCATATATTCCCTGGAAGGCGGCACCGGGGCTGGCACAGGAGGAATGCACCGGCTCACTGTTTGAATTGTTAAGGACAAAATACAATATTGAAATCAGCAGGGGCACGGAATCGATCGAACCGATTTTAACGGATGAAACGATCAGCGGCCACTTATTAACCAATGTCGGAGCGCCTGCGTTTTTATCAGAATCCCTTACCTATGATAAAAATGAAGAAGTGGTGGAATATGCGCAAATTATTACCCGGGGAGACCGAACGAAATTCACCGTTGAACAGTCATATCATTCATAAAGCAATGTGTTTTAAGAAGGGAATGGTGGTTCTATGTTTTTATTGACGAATGGAAAAGTGCTGTGGGGAGCAGTGATTGCTGCATTCATCCTTTCAATTGTATTTTACCCTTTTCTGCCGACGCAGATGCCGATTCATTATGATGTTGCGAACAGTCCGGATCTGACGGTTAACAAGCTGGCGGGGACTGTGATGCTGCCTGTTTTGATGGTGGTGTTTGCATGGGCGCGGAAGATCAATTGGCAATTTGTATTCGCAGTGTATATTTTGCTGATTTGCCACATTGTCGTCCTTTGTTTAGCGGTCTAAATCAAACAGCCAGAATAAAACTGGCTGTTTTTCTTTAATTTCAGCTTCATCTGACAATGAATGTGGTGTATAATAGCTGATGATCCTAAAGAATATTCTGAAATTTATCGGTGTGGAGCGGCGTATCATGAAAGGAAGGGCTGTATGTTTTTTGCAACCTTAAAAAGACTGAATATTTAAACAATTATATGAAAGGTGTGCTGATCAGATTGAATAAGCTTATCGAACGAGAAAAAACTGTATATTATAAGGAAAAGCCCGACCCGTCTTCCTTGGGGTTTGGACAATATTTTACAGATTATATGTTTGTGATGGACTACGAAGAGGGAATTGGATGGCATCATCCAAGAATTGCACCGTACGCACCGCTTACGCTCGATCCGTCTTCATCTGTTTTTCATTACGGCCAGGCTGTTTTTGAAGGATTAAAAGCATACAGAACAGAGGATGGCAGGGTGCTCCTGTTCCGTCCGGATCAAAATATCAAACGGCTGAACAGATCGTGTGAGCGCATGAGCATGCCCCCTTTAGACGAAGAGCTGGTGCTTGAGGCATTGACACAATTAGTTGAGCTGGAGAAAGATTGGGTTCCAAAGAAAAAAGGAACGTCACTGTATATTCGTCCTTTTGTCATTGCCACAGAACCGAGTCTCGGTGTGAAGGCATCCAGGAGCTATACATTTATGATCGTGCTTTCGCCTGTCGGCTCCTATTATGGCGACGATCAGCTGAAGCCGGTTAGAATCTATGTCGAAGATGAGTATGTGCGGGCGGTCAACGGAGGAGTCGGGTTTGCAAAAACGGCTGGAAACTATGCCGCCAGTCTTCAGGCACAGCGGAAAGCGAATGAACTGGGCTATGACCAGGTACTGTGGCTGGACGCCATCGAAAAGAAATATGTGGAAGAAGTGGGAAGTATGAACATCTTTTTCGTCATAAACGGGGAAGCTGTCACACCTGCTTTAAGCGGAAGCATTTTAAGCGGGGTGACACGCGCGTCTGCGATTGAATTGATTCGAAGCTGGGGCATTCCGGTTCGTGAAGAGAGAATATCGATTGATGAGGTGTATGCGGCCTCTGCACGCGGAGAATTGACAGAGGTCTTCGGCACAGGCACGGCAGCAGTCGTTACGCCTGTCGGTGAACTCAACATCCATGGAAAAACGGTGATTGTAGGCGACGGGCAAATCGGGGACCTCTCGAAAAAGCTGTATGAAACGATAACAGATATTCAGCTTGGCAAGGTAAAAGGCCCGTTTAACTGGACAGTGGAAGTGTGAAAATCGAAAAAGAACCTGCCCGAAGGCAGGTTCTTTTTATTTTGAATAAGTCATATCAGCAGCCGGCTCGCTTTTGCGGTTTTTTACATAATATATTGCATAGCAAATGGCCATAAATGGAACGCCGCAATACAGTGCGATTCTTTGATTCGGATCAAAGGCAATGCCAACAACGGAAGCCAGGCATAACAGGAACGCAGCAATCGGCACGAACGGATACAAAGGGGTTCTGTATTTCAAATCAGTAACCTTGTTTCCCGCTTCGATATAACGTTTTCTGAACATGAATTGAGAAGCAGCGATTCCCATCCACACGACAACGACGGCAAAACCGGAAATCGACACGAGCACAACGTATACAGTGTCTGGCGCAAATACGCTGGACAGCAACGACAGAATGCCGCCGATCATGCTGAACACCAGCGCGTTAAAAGGGGTTCCTTTTGACGTCAGCTTTGCAAATGTCGGATGAAGCGTTTTTTCTTTTGATAAAGACCACAGCATCCGGGAAGAAGCGTAGAGTCCGGAATTAGCCGCTGACAGGATCGCTGTCAGGATAACAAAGTTCATGATATCGGCTGCGTATGGTACACCGACTCTGTCAAAGACAGCGACAAACGGGCTTTTGATGACACCTGCATCTTGAATCGGAATCAGCCCTGACAGCACAAAAATTGTTCCGACAAAGAAGAGTGAGAGACGCCAGACCGTTGTTTTAATCGCTTTTGGTATTGTCTTGTCAGGATCAACGCTTTCACCGGCTGCGATTCCGATTAGTTCCGTTCCCGAAAAGGCAAAATTAACGGACAGCATCGTCATCAAAATCGGGACAAATCCATTTGGAAAAAGCCCGCCTTCCGCGGTGAAGTTGGACAGCATCGGTGCGGCTTCTCCGCCTTTGATCGGGATGATGCCGAACATGGCAGAGCCGCCTAAAAGAATAAATAATACAATGGCTAATACTTTGATGCTGGAAAACCAAAATTCTGATTCAGCGAAAAACTTGACCGAAAATGCGTTAAGCAAGAAAATGAACAGCGCAAAGACGGCACTCCACATCCAAACCGATGTATGGAGAAACCAGCGCTGCATTAACAGGCCGGCTGCTGTGAATTCTGATCCCAATGCCACGGTCCATGTCAGCCAGTACAGCCAAGCAACCGTAAATCCGGTGCCCGGCCCTATGTATTTGGCTGCATAGGTGTGAAAGGCGCCGGTCACAGGCATGGCGACTGACAGCTCACCGAGGCATAGCATGACCAGATAGACGATGCCGGCCCCGACTAAGTAGGCGAGTATCGTTCCGGCCGGGCCTGCTTGCTGAATGGTATAACCTGAGCTTAAAAACAGCCCGGTTCCGATGACACCTCCCAAGGAAAGCATAAAGAGGTGCCGGCTTTTCATACTTCTCTGAAAGGTTGTCTCATTCTTGTTGTGGGCAGAGTTCATCTTTTTCCAA
Source organism: Bacillus sp. FSL R7-0685 (assembly GCF_038002425.1). NCBI lineage: Bacteria > Bacillati > Bacillota > Bacilli > Caryophanales > Bacillaceae > Bacillus > Bacillus sp. FSL R7-0685. The sequence continues at coordinate 268,929 of NZ_JBBOCN010000001.1, forward strand.
CTTTCTATCAGCGATTTATTTCCTCCTAATAAAAAATCTCATGTCAGAAAGTGACACGAGAATCCGGCGAACCGGCTTTAAGTTAGAATATACAAACTATTCCGATAAGTCAAGTTGTTTTTAAAGAGCGGGCCCAAGCCGCAATTTCTTGAATATTTTCGGGTTTTGTCCGGCAGCAGCCGCCAATCAGCCTCGCTCCTTTTTCATGCCAGGTGCGGGCGCTCGCCCCGTAAGATTCTGCGCATGCTGCGCCGTTCCACGTTTTTGTTTCCGGATCATATTGCTCACCTGAATTCGGGTAGACAATGATCGGTTTTGACGTGTTCTTTTTTAACTCCTCTATCAAGGAAGGGATATGCTGAAGCGGCGTGCAGTTGATGCCGAGTGCTGCAATTTGGCGGTGTTCATCAAGCCATGATGCGCAATCAGATGCAGGTGTTCCGTCACTGATATGCAGGCCGTCTTTAGCACTGAAGCTGATCCATGCATACGTTTCAGGAAATTCCTTCAACAGCCGAACAATCGCTTTGGCTTCAGTCAGACACGGAATCGTTTCGCATGCCAATACATCAGCTCCGGCTTCAATCAGCGCCTTCATCCGGGGGCGATGAAATTCAATCAGTTCATCTTCTGATATTGCGTAGTTGCCGCGATACTCAGACCCGTCTGCAAGATAAGCGCCATAAGGGCCTATAGAAGCCGCAATGATGGGTTTTGGCCGATTCAAACGGTTCTCTTTAAGCGACCAAAATTCATCACGTGCTTCAGCTGCGATGCTGACGGACAACTCGATGAGCCGGCGTGCTTCCGCTTCGCTCAGCCCGCGTGCGGCAAAGCCTTCAAATGTAGACTGATAGCTGGCGGTGATTGCACAATCGGCACCTGCCGCAAAATAATCAGTATGAACTTGTTTAATCAGCTCCGGCTCTTCCATCAGGATTTTTGCTGACCACAGACTGTCGTTCAAATCACAGCCCTTGCGTTCAAGCTCGGTCGCCATGGCGCCGTCTAGAACAATAAGCGGGTATGTATCTAGTATGTGTTGGATAGGATTCATAGAATGTACCTTTCTTTCAGATTTTTTTGAAAAAGATATGAAAATCGTAATGGAGGCTTACGTGTTTGTCAATAAACGCAAAAAGAGAAAGGTGTTCAGCCCATATGTCTGAACACCCTTTTCTTATGATATTTGTTTGTTGTGCGTGTCAGTCTTTGTGTCTGAAACCGGCCAGCACTCAATGCCATTGTGGTTTTTGAGCACATCTTTATAAAAGACCGGATCCTTGCCTGCTTTTTTCTGGCGTGTATAGTCTTTCAGCGCCGTAAAAACAACCTTTGATAGTAAGAAAATAGCGATTAAATTCACGACGACCATCAAACCCATGAACAAATCAGCAAGATCCCAGACGAGCTGGACTTTGGCAACACAGCCAAACACGATCATTGCCAGCACGCCGATACGGTAGACAAAAATCAGTTTTTTGCTTTTGTTCAAAAAGCCGATATTGGTTTCGCCATAATAATAGTTTCCGATTAAAGCACAGAATCCGAATAACAAAATCAGAATGGCGAGAAAGCCTGATGCCCATGATCCGACATGGGAGCTGAGAGAGGCTTGTGTCAAGGCGATTCCGCTCAGACCCGGAGTATGATAGGCATCCGAAAACAGGATGATAAAGGCGGTGCTTGTACAAATGACCAGTGTATCTGTCAGTACACCAAAAGCTTGGATCAGCCCCTGTTTGACGGGATGGCTTGTTGTGGCGGTGGCAGCGGCATTCGGTGCGCTTCCCATTCCCGCTTCGTTTGAAAAGATTCCCCGTCTGACGCCTTGCATGAGTGCCGCGCCCAAAGCCCCGCCGGCGGCCTGATCAAAACCAAACGCATTTTTCACGATTAGCGCAAGCACACCTGGCAGCTGCGTAATGTTGGTGAAAATGACGAAAAACGCAACTCCGATATACAGGACAGCCAATACGACGACAATGGATTCAGCCAGCTTTGCAATGCGCTTGACTCCGCCAAAAATAATCGTGCCGAATACAGCAATTAAAATGAGTCCCAATGTCAAGCGGTTTGTGCCAAACGCGTTTTCAAAGGCAAGGCTGACTGTATTGGATTGAACCGAGTTGAAGACGATACCGAACGATAAGGTGATTAACACAGCGAACAGCGCGCCCATCCACCTTTTGTTCAGCCCTTTTTCCATGTAATACGCCGGCCCGCCGCGGAAGCCATTTACATCTTTTACTTTATAAATCTGAGCCAGTGTGCTTTCCACAAAGCTAGATGCTGATCCAATAATGGCGATAATCCACATCCAAAAGATTGCACCGGGCCCGCCGAGTGCAATGGCGATGGCAATGCCCGTAATATTTCCCGTTCCGACACGGGCCGCCATGCTGATGCAAAAGGCTTGAAACGGAGAAATGCTGTTTTTTGACCGGGAAGCAGCACCTTCTCTTAATACCCTGACCATTTCTTTCAGCATGCGAACCTGTAAAAACTTAAGCCTGAACGTAAAATAGATTCCCAGAGAAAGGAGCAAAACAATTAATAGCTTTGACCACAAAAGATCATTTGCAATACCGACGATATGTTCTAGGATTTGCTGCATACAATCACCTCTTTTTTCATGTTTAAAAAATGCTGAGCTCCCACTCCTGCGCCATATGCTTCAGCAGCATACCGCCAGTGAGGCTGTTACCGTATTCATCAATGGCAGGCCCGTAAATGCCGATGCCGCATCCGGATTGAAAAGGCTGTTCTCTTCTGGCGCTTGGAGGCACCAGCGCCATGATGCCGCCGGAGACACCGCTTTTGGCCGGCACGCCGACAAACGCCGCATATTTGCCTGAAGCGTTGTACATGCCGCACGTCAGCATTAACGCCTTGGCCAATTTTGCCACATCTTTTGGAATCACCTGCTCGCGTCGAATCGGATGATACCCGTCATGAGCAAGGATCAGGCCGATCAACGCAATATCTTCTGTGGTGCTTTCCATAGCGCATTGCTTCAAGTACACCTCAAGTGTTTCTTCTACTTCAGCTTCTAAAAAGTTTGTTTCTTTTAAATAGTAGGCCAGCGCTCTGTTGCGGTGGGCGGTTTCCCATTCAGAACGGAATACTTCCTCATGAATTCTCGGCCGTTTTCCTATCAAAGTTTCCATCACCGAGTAAAGAAACTCGAGCTTTTCGTATGCCGATTCTCCGGGAAGAATCGAAGCGATGGTGAGGGCGCCCGCGTTGATCATGGGATTGAAGGGCTTTCCCGGCTTGTTGATTTCAAGCCGAATAATTGAATTAAAGGCGTCGCCTGTCGGCTCGACATCCACGCGGTCCAGCACATAGGGAATGCCACGGCTCATGCAGGCGGCAATAAAGCTAATCACTTTTGAAATGCTTTGCAGGGTAAAAGAGACGTTCCAGTCGCCGGCGTGTATCATCGTTCCATCAGGCTCCAATACACAGATGCCGAGCTGTGAATCATTGACTTTTCCTAAAGCGGGGATATAGTTTGCGCTTTGTCCATTGGCGGCAAAAGGGCGATAGTATTCAACCCAATCATGAAGCTGTAACGCCGGATTTATGTCTTTCTGGTGCTCTTTTATCAATTCTTTCATCGAATTCCTCCTCACTGATTTTTTTCTTAAAGGACTGAGGTGTATCAAAACGAAGGCTAAAGGGGCGTTAAACGCTTTCATAATAGCGGAAGGTATAATTACTGTATAATGGAGACTACAGAATCATACAAAATACGACAAAAACATTTTGAAAATAAGCAGTAAGATTTATAAAAACCTCATGTTCTGGGTCAAAAGCAATTTGCAGGTTTTCTCCCGATTCCCCAAAATAAAAAGCGAGGATGTGATCAACATAAAACTGGAACGGTTTATTGAAAAAGACGGATATATATTGGCCCTGATGCTGATTACGGTGCCGCTGGCCGGTGAACTGAAATTTTATCCCCTCAATGAAGAATTCCGGGTCAGCTTTGGGGCACCGGTTTTTTTCTTCTTTTTATCATTGTTGCGGCATGTGCCCGCTGTGCTGCCGGGTTTTCTGACTGGAGCGGCTGTTTTCATCTTTCGCGTCTTTCTGGAATTATGGGGCGGAGGACACAATGGACTGACTCCGATTCTGTATGATCAAGCGTCTGGCTTTTTCTTTTATATGACTTACGCCTGTCTGTTTTCCATATTAAAGGCCAATCGTTTCCGTGAACGGCCGATTATGCTCGGTTTCATTGGGTTTATGATTGAAGTTGTGTCAGATTGTGTCGAGCTGGCTGTGCAATTTCTCATTTTTCATACGGTTGTCACGCCTGAGAAAATCACTGACATTGCGGTGATTGCGATTTCTCACACATTTATTGTGATGAGCTTTTATAGTGTGCTGAAGCTGTATGAAACACAATCGAGAGAAAAACAGACAAGGCAGCAGCACGAGCACATGCTGATGATCGTTTCCAATTTATATGAAGAAACGGTGCACCTAAAAAAGACATTGAAAACGACAGAGAAAGTGACAAACGATTCGTATCAGCTCTATCGGGAAATGAAGGGCAAGGATGTTCAGCTGAGCGGCAGAATTCTGAGACTGGCCGGAGAGATTCATGAAGTGAAAAAGGACAACCAGCGGATATTCGCAGGGCTTTCAAAACTGATTTCGAATGAGAGTTTGAGAGATTATATGGGGGCTTCTGATTTGCTGCAGCTCGTGATTCGAATGAATGAAAAGTACGCTGAAGCACTAGGGAAACAGATTGATTTTTACTGCTCGATCGAGGGAGAGCATGACGAATATCACGTATTTATCGTGCTTTCGATCATTAATAATCTAACAGCAAATGCGGTAGAGGCTATGGATGAAGAGGGAATGGTCAGTCTGAGGCTCCGTAAGCCAAATGAGAGTATGGTAGAATTCCAGGTGGAAGACAATGGCCCCGGGATTTCCGAGAAAATCGGAGACATTGTGTTTGACCCGGGCTTTACTTCAAAATATGACGAATTTGGCACGCCTTCTACGGGTATCGGACTTTCCTACGTAAAGGAAATCGTGACTGAGCTAGAAGGGGATATCACGTTTGATAATCAGCAGCGGGGAGTGGTGTTTGCCATCAGGCTGCCTGTCCGGCATTTGATTCAGAAAGGGTGAACCGAAAGCTATGCGTTTTTTTATTGCAGATGATGACCGTGCAGTGCGGTCAATTTTAAGGCAGATCATTGAGGACGAAGATCTCGGGGAAGCTGCTGGTGAAGCAGACGACGGAAGCCAAGTGGAAGGGCATATGCTGCAATTTAAGCAGATTGATATTTTATTAATCGATCTGTTAATGCCCGGAAGAGACGGCATTGAGACGATTCGTCAGATCCAGAATACGTACTCCGGCAAAATCGTAATGATCTCTCAAGTGGAGGCGAAGGAAATGGTCGGGGAAGCGTACTCGCTCGGCATCGAATATTTTATCCATAAGCCGATTAACCGCATTGAAATTGTCACGGTTCTCCAAAAGGTGAAGGAGCGGATCGAGCTTGAACACTCGATTGGAGCCATTCAGCATTCTCTAAGCCGGCTTGTCAATCGGACTGAACGGAAAGCGCGTCCCCAGCAGAAGAGTGACAGCGGTTTAAAAGAGGCAGGAACATTCCTGTTGTCCGAGCTGGGCATGATGGGAGAAGGCGGCGCACATGATCTCATGGCGGTCCTGCAGTATTTAGCAGAACACGAGCAATCCGAGCCGCACGAAAAACAAAGCCCTTCGCTAAAACAAATATTCACCCAAGTAGCGGTACGGAAGCTGGGCACAGGGGCCTCACAGACGGAAGTCAATCGCGAAATGAAAGCCTCGGAGCAGCGTATCCGCAGAGCGATTATTCATTCGCTGCACCATTTTGCTTCACTGGGCACAACTGATTTTTCGAATCCAAAATTTGAAACCTATGCATCCAAATTCTTTGATTTTCCGGTTGTCAGCCAGAAAATGAAAGAACTCCAATCCAAGGATGCAAAACCCCTTGCACCTGCTAGAATAAATATGAAAAAATTCATCCACGTGTTTTTTTTGGAAGCAAAGCTTTTGCATGAGACGATGAAACAAAGAAGGATATAAACTAAACAGCCGGCTGACCTGGCTGTTTTTTTGCTGCGCAGAATCCCGGCCGGACAGTGATTTACCGCTTTTTTATAAAATATCAGAAAATAAAGATATTGACTTATTGTTTATTTGTCTTACAATTAAACAAAAGGATGTATGGGAAGGAGCGGATGTGAAAGAAAAATTAATAATAGCGCTTACAGATAGAGGCTGTATACACAAATAACAGGAGGTTATGTTGATGAGCCGTATCAGAAAAGCACCCGCTGGAATTTTAGGTTTTCCGGTTGCTCCTTTTAACACACAAGGAAAACTGGAGGAAGAAGCTCTTTTTCAAAACATTGAGTTTTTGCTGAATGAGGGCTTGGAAGCGATATTTATTGCTTGCGGGTCTGGTGAATTCCAATCTCTCAGCCAGAAGGAATATGAGCAAATGGTGGAAGTCGCAGTCTCGGCAGCCGGAGGAAAGGTGCCGGTCTACACGGGGGTGGGCGGCAACCTCAGCACAGCGCTTGATTGGGCGCAGCTGTCGGAGAAAAAAGGCGCCGACGGCTACTTGATCCTGCCTCCGTATTTGGTGCATGGCGAACAGGAGGGGCTGTACCAGTATGCGAAAACGATTATTGAAAGCACTGACTTGAACGCGATTCTTTATCAGCGCGATAACGCAGTTCTCTCTGTTGAACAGATCAAACGTCTGACCGAATGTGAACAGCTTGTCGGTGTCAAAGACGGGGTAGGAAATATGGATTTGAATATCAACCTCGTCTATACGATCGGCGACCGCTTGGGATGGCTCAACGGAATGCCGATGGCTGAAGTGACGATGCCGGCTTATCTGCCGATCGGGTTCCACTCTTACTCTTCAGCGATTTCAAATTATATCCCGCATATTTCGCGAATGTTCTATGATGCATTGAAAAACGGAAATGACGAGCTTGTGAAGGAACTCTATCGGCATGTGATTCTTCCGATCAACGACATTCGCAAACAACGAAAAGGCTACGCCGTATCCTTAATTAAAGCCGGTATGGAAATCATGGGTTTGAATGTAAGGAATACAGCCAGACCGCCTGTCGGCCCGGTTGAAAAAGATCATTATCAGCAATTGGAAGCAATTTTGAAGCAGGCGGCTGACCGTTATCCGAAAAAAGCCGCGACGGTTTGACCAGAAAAAACACGAAAGGGGCAATGGGCATGTCTGTGATCACAGAACAAAACACGTACCTCAACTTTATTAACGGAGAGTGGGTTAAGTCTCAATCAGGCGATATGGTCAAGGTCGAAAACCCTGCCGATGTGAATGATATTGTCGGATATGTACAGAATTCAACAGCTGAAGATGTGGAACGTGCCGTCGCCGCCGCCAATGAAGCCAAAACGGCTTGGAGAAAGCTGACGGGTGCCGAGCGCGGCCAATACTTATACAAAACAGCGGATATCATGGAGCAGCGCTTGGAGGAAATCGCCGCCTGTGCAACGCGTGAAATGGGTAAAACACTGCCGGAAGCGAAGGGAGAAACAGCCCGGGGGATTGCCATTCTGCGCTATTACGCCGGAGAGGGCATGCGAAAAACGGGTGACGTCATTCCGTCTACTGACAAAGACGCGCTCATGTTTACCACCCGTGTTCCGCTCGGTGTGGTCGGCGTGATTTCTCCGTGGAACTTCCCGGTGGCGATCCCGATTTGGAAAATGGCGCCGGCATTGGTATACGGCAATACCGTTGTCATCAAACCGGCGACAGAAACAGCTGTGACATGCGCGAAGATCATTGCCTGCTTTGAGGAAGCGGGGCTCCCGGCAGGGGTCATCAATTTGGTGACAGGCCCGGGTTCTGTTGTCGGGCAGGGGCTTGCTGAGCATGAGGGTGTAAACGCCGTTACGTTTACCGGTTCAAATCAAGTCGGAAAAATCATCGGGCAAGCCGCTTTAGCGAGGGGAGCCAAGTACCAGCTTGAGATGGGCGGCAAAAACCCTGTCATCGTAGTTGATGACGCTGACCTTGAAGCTGCGGCCGAAGCTGTCATAACGGGGGCCTTTCGTTCAACCGGCCAGAAATGTACCGCGACAAGCCGTGTCATTGTACAAAGCGGAATTTATGAGCGCTTTAAAGAAAAACTGCTCCAGCGCACAAAAGATATTACAATCGGAGACAGCTTAAAAGAGGATGTCTGGATGGGACCGATTGCCAGCAAGAATCAGCTTGATAACTGCCTGTCATACATTGAGAAAGGCAAACAGGAGGGGGCTTCCCTTTTAATAGGAGGAGAAAAGCTGGAGAACGGAAAGTATCAAAACGGCTATTATGTTCAGCCTGCCATCTTTGACAATGTGACATCTGAGATGACAATTGCCCAGGAGGAAATTTTCGGTCCGGTGATCGCCTTGATCAAGGTGGACTCGATGGAGGAGGCGCTGAACATCGCCAATGATGTGAAGTTTGGTTTAAGTGCATCCATCTTTACGGAAAACATCGGCCGAATGCTTTCTTTCATTGATGAAATCGATGCCGGACTGGTTCGGATCAATGCAGAAAGCGCAGGTGTTGAGCTGCAGGCTCCCTTTGGCGGCATGAAGCAGTCGAGCTCCCACTCCCGAGAACAGGGTGAGGCAGCGAAGGACTTTTTCACAGCGATCAAAACTGTTTTTGTGAAGCCGTAATGGTGCTGGAAAGAGGCATGCGTCTCTTTCCCAGCTTTATCACAGCCAGCATATGATTCTCTACTTTGAAAAGGAGAAGATACTATGAAAAAAGACTTTGCGAATGTTACACCGGCGGGCAAAAAAACGTCCGTGCGCTGGTTCATCGTGTTTATGCTGTTTCTTGTGACCTCTATTAACTACGCGGATCGAGCGACGCTTTCCATCACCGGAGATTCCGTCCAGCACGATTTGGGATTGGACTCGGTCGCCATGGGATATGTCTTTTCTGCCTTTGGCTGGGCCTATGTCATCGGACAGCTTCCGGGCGGCTGGCTGCTGGACCGTTTTGGTTCAAAGACTATCATTGCGTTAAGCATCTTTTTCTGGTCGTTTTTTACGCTGCTGCAAGGGGCGATTGGCTTTTTCTCCGCCGGCACAGCGATTATCCTGCTGTTTGCACTGCGTTTTCTGGTTGGTTTATCAGAAGCGCCTTCATTTCCCGGAAACGGCAGAGTTGTTGCCTCATGGTTTCCAAGCTCCGAGCGCGGGACAGCTTCAGCCTTTTTTAATTCAGCACAATACTTCGCAATCGTCATTTTTTTTCCTTTAATGGGCTGGCTTACCCACTCTTTCGGCTGGCATTCCGTCTTCGTTGTTATGGGTATTGCGGGCATTCTTCTGGCTGTCATCTGGCTAAAAACGGTGTATGAACCGAAAAAACACCCAAAGGTTAATGAAGCTGAGCTTGCGTACATCGAACAGGGCGGCGGGCTGATTTCCATGGATGACAGTAAAAGCAAACAAGAAACAGAATCGAAATGGCCGTATATCAAACAGCTGTTAACGAACCGCATGCTGATTGGCGTGTACATCGCGCAATACTGTATTACGACTCTCACCTATTTCTTTCTCACATGGTTTCCGGTATATTTGGTTCAGGCCCGCGGCATGTCTATTCTTGAAGCTGGGTTTGTCGCTTCCCTGCCGGCGCTGTGCGGATTTGCCGGCGGCGTCCTTGGGGGCATTGTGTCAGACATCTTACTCAAAAAAGGCCGTTCACTGACCTTTGCAAGAAAAGTGCCAATCATTGCCGGCATGCTGCTGTCTTGCAGTATGATTGTCTGCAACTACACAGATTCAGCATGGCTCGTCGTTGTCATTATGTCGCTCGCGTTTTTCGGAAAAGGCTTCGGCGCATTGGGTTGGGCTGTCGTGTCGGATACGTCTCCGAAAGAATGTGCAGGATTAAGCGGCGGTTTGTTCAATACTTTCGGCAATATTGCCTCGATTACAACACCGATTATTATCGGATACATTGTCAATGCCACAGGATCTTTCAATGGCGCGCTTGTGTTTGTCGGCGCTAACGCGATTGCGGCGATCCTCAGCTATTTGCTGCTGGTCGGGCCGATCAAACGGGTCGTGTTAAAGAAACAAGAACAAGATCCCGATCAATCGTTGCCTGTCTAATATTTATGAAAGCGCTTTATAAAGGGAGGAAAATGCATGAGTTCACCAATACAAGAGCAGGTTCAAAAAGAGAAAAGATCGAATATTCCCTCAATTACTGAAATGAAGGTGATTCCTGTTGCGGGACACGACAGCATGCTGCTGAATCTAAGCGGAGCACACAGCCCGTTTTTTACCCGGAATATCGTAATCTTAACGGACAGCAGCGGAAATCAGGGAGTCGGCGAGGTGCCTGGCGGAGAGCATATTCGCCGCACACTGGAGCTGTCAGAGCCGCTTGTTGTCGGAAAATCTATCGGTGCGTACCAAGCGATATTGCAAACGGTCAGAAAGCAGTTTGGCGATCAGGACAGGGGAGGGCGAGGAAATCAGACGTTTGATTTGCGCACCACTGTGCACGCCGTCACCGCACTGGAAGCGGCTTTGTTGGATTTGCTTGGAAAGTTTCTTCAGGAACCGGTCGCGGCTTTGCTGGGCGAAGGGAAGCAGCGTGATGAAGTAAAAATGCTCGGTTACCTCTTTTACATCGGCGACCGAAATCGGACGACCTTGCCGTATCAAAGCGATGAGCAGTCAGATTGTGCGTGGTTCCGTCTGCGCCATGAGGAAGCGCTGACGCCGGAGGCCATTGTGCGTCTTGCCGAATCCGCACAGGAGCGCTATGGCTTTCAGGATTTCAAATTGAAAGGCGGGGTGCTGCGGGGAGAAGAGGAAATCGAAGCTGTTACCGCATTATCGAAACGTTTTCCAGAGGCAAGGATCACTCTTGATCCGAACGGGGCATGGTCATTAGAGGAAGCTATTGCATTATGCAAAGGAAAGCAAGATGTGCTCGCGTATGCGGAAGATCCATGCGGGGATGAGAATGGCTACTCCGCTCGTGAAGTAATGGCTGAATTCCGCCGCGCGACAGGGCTTCCGACTGCGACAAATATGATTGCGACTGACTGGCGGGAAATGGGTCACGCGATTCAGCTCCACGCGGTCGATATACCGCTGGCTGATCCGCATTTTTGGACGATGCAAGGGTCGGTGCGGGTTGCGCAAATGTGCCATGATTGGGGTTTGACATGGGGCTCGCACTCCAACAACCACTTTGATATTTCCCTTGCGATGTTTACCCATGTGGCAGCAGCGGCTCCGGGGCGGATCACGGCGATTGATACCCATTGGATCTGGCAGGACGGGCAGCGATTAACGAAACAGCCTTTTGAGATTTCTTCTGGCTGTGTCAAGGTGCCGGATAAGCCTGGACTAGGCGTCGATATTGATATGGAACAAGTGGAAAAAGCGCATGAGATCTATCGGAAAATGAATTTAGGCGCACGGAATGACGCGATCCCAATGCAGTTTCTGATCAGCAACTGGGAATTTGACCGGAAGCTCCCGTGTCTTGTGCGATAAGTTTGATTGTAAATATTGTCATATCCGCTATTTTGTCTTACAATTGAACAACTGAAGGGAGAGTTGTTCGTGTACGAAGGTTTAGAGGATTTGAAAGTCGATACAGTCAATCGGAAAACATTAGCCAAGCAGGTCATCGAACGGATTGTCCATTTATTATCGAGCGGACAGTTGAGGGCCGGAGACAAATTGCCGACAGAAATGGAACTGATGGACATTTTGCATGTCAGCAGACCGGTGCTTCGGGAGGCACTCAGTTCACTTGAAACGCTGGGCGTCATTACGAGAAAAACACGAGGGGGCACATATTTCAACGATAAAATCGGCATGCAGCCGTTTTCCGTCATGCTTGCTTTGGCCACTGATAATCTTCCGGCTATCATTGAAGCGCGGATGGCGCTAGAACTCGGACTCGTGACAATTGCAGCGGAAAAAATCAATGAGGAAGAGCTTCAGCGTTTGCAGAAGACGATCGACGATATTGCCAACAGCACTGACAATCATTATGGTGAAGCGGATAAAGAGTTCCATCGAATTATTGCGTTAAGCGCCAATAACCCCGTCGTTGAAGGGATGATTCAGTCCCTGCTGATCACCCATGCGAAAATTGACAGCCAAATTCCGTACAGGGAGAGAGATGTAACGGTCGAATATCACAAAAAAATCTACGACGCCCTTGCCAAAAGAGATCCGTACAAAGCACATTACCACATGTATGAGCATCTGAAATTTGTCCGTGACAAAATTCTAAAAGGAATGGATGAAAAATAATGGTGAGCAACCGCAGTTGAAACGTAAGAGCTGCGGTTTTTTTAAACCAATTTAGAAAACGCTTACTAAAATATGAGGAGTGATTTTCATATGGCGATGAACCTCAGGAAGAACCAAGCCCCCCTTTACATCAAAGTGCATGAAATAGATAACACCGCGATTATTGTAAATGATGGAGGACTGCCAAAGGGCACTGTTTTCTCATGCGGGCTCGTACTTGAAGAGGATGTTCCTCAAGGCCATAAGGTGGCCCTCACCGATCTCAATCAAGGGGATGAGATCGTGCGTTACGGAGAGGTGATCGGATTTGCTGATGAGACGATCAAACGCGGGAGCTGGATACGGGAAGCCCTCGTGAGAATGCCCGCTCCTCCGGCGTTAGACGATCTTCCTCTCGCAAACAGGGTGCCGCAGCCGCGGCCGCCTCTTGAAGGCTACACTTTTGAAGGATACCGTAATGCGGATGGCAGTGCGGGGACAAAAAATATCCTCGGCATCACGACAAGTGTTCAATGTGTTGTTGGCGTTTTGGATTATGCAGTCAAACGAATAAAAGAAGAGCTGCTGCCGAAATACCCAAATGTCGATGACGTTGTGCCGCTGCATCATCAATACGGATGCGGCGTGGCGATCAATGCGCCCGACGCTGTCATTCCGATCCGCACGATTCAAAATCTTGCGAAGCATCCGAACTTCGGCGGAGAAGTAATGGTCATCGGATTGGGATGTGAAAAGCTCCTCCCGGAAAGAATTGCCTCCGAAAATGATGATGACATTCTATCGCTCCAGGATCACCGAGGTTTTGCGGCGATGATCCAATCCATTTTGGAAATGGCGGAGGAACGGTTAATCAGGCTGAACAGCAGAACCCGGGTGTCATGCCCTGTTTCGGATCTGGTAATCGGCCTGCAATGCGGCGGCAGTGATGCGTTTTCCGGCGTGACGGCGAACCCTGCCGTGGGGTATGCGGCTGATTTATTGGTTCGCGCAGGTGCAACGGTTTTGTTTTCTGAAGTGACAGAGGTGCGGGATGCCATTCATTTATTAACGCCGCGGGCTGTCAGTGAAGAGGTCGGACAATCGCTGATCAAAGAGATGAAGTGGTATGACAGCTATCTTCGGCGGGGAGACGCAGACCGTAGCGCAAACCCGTCACCAGGCAATAAAAAAGGCGGATTATCCAATGTGGTGGAAAAAGCGTTAGGTTCGGTAGCGAAATCAGGCACAAGCCCCATCTCCGGCGTGCTCGGCCCTGGTGAAAGAGCAAAGCAAAAAGGCCTGCTGTTCGCGGCGACACCGGCAAGCGATTTTGTGTGCGGCACCCTGCAGCTGGCTGCGGGCATGAATTTGCAGGTGTTTACGACAGGGAGAGGAACACCATATGGCCTGGCTGCTGCGCCGGTTCTGAAAGTATCGACGCGGCATTCCTTATCAGAGCATTGGGCTGATTTAATCGATATCAATGCCGGCCGAATCGCGACAGGAGAGGCCAGTATCGAAGACGTAGGCTGGGAAATCTTCAGGACGATTTTGGATGTGGCAAGCGGCCGCAAACAAACGTGGGCAGACCGTTGGGGTCTTCATAATGATTTGTGCTTGTTTAATCCTGCTCCAGTGACTTGATTCATGTTTTTATAGCGGAAAGATGGAATATGCTGTAAAATGAAAATCAGCGTATAGGAAACGGAGGGGTTACAGCATGGCATTCATTAGATTCCGAGTGACACGAATTCAATAGTGAACAACTCTCGCCTGAATGCGAGAGAATCGGGATGAATCCGCCTATGTATGAGCCCTTATATGGTTATCAAAAAAGAGGGTGGCGTGCCTGCCCTTTTTTGTGCCTTCAAGCATCCCTTCTCTCTACTGCAGGCCGGAGCATGAGAAAGGGGAAATGGGATGACAAACCTTAACGAAAAACAGCTTATCACTGAGATTGTCGGGCTTGCACGCAGCCAAGGTTTGACGGTTCATTCTGAGAACGCGCAATTGAATGAAACCGGAATGGACTTTCAAGTTGTATTTGCCAAGGACGACACAGGTATGCCATGGGTGCTGCGAAAACCGCGGCGAAGTGATGTTGTGGAAAGAGCATCTGCAGAAGGCATAACGCTTGCCTTTCTCCGCGCGAATCTGACTGCTGATGTGCCGGATTGGAGAATTCATACACCGGAATTGATCGCTTACCCCATGTTAAAAGGAACGCCGGCTGCTGGAATTGACTTGGAACAAAAGCAATATGTATGGAATATGGATCATCAGCCGCCGTCAGACGACTTTGTCCGCACACTTGCCGACATACTGGCTGAATTACATGGTACGGATCAAATATCTGCTGGGCAATCCGGAATAGAAGTGATAAGGCCAGAAGATTTCAGGCAAATGACAGCAGACTCTATGGTTGATGTGAAGAATAAGTTTGGTGTATCTACGACGCTTTGGGAAAGATGGCAAAAGTGGATAGATGATGATGCATACTGGCCTTGTTTTTCTGCACTGATACACGGCGATCTCCACCCGCCGCATATTCTTATCGACCAAAATGAACGTGTCACAGGACTTCTGGATTGGACAGAAGCGAAGGTTGCCGATCCAGCCAAGGATTTTGTTCTTTATCAAACCATTTTCGGGGAAAAAGAAACTGCCCGTTTACTTGAATACTATAATCAAGCAGGCGGCCGGATATGGGCAAAAATGCAGGAACACATTTCAGAGATGCAGGCGGCGTATCCGGTGGAAATCGCCAAGCTAGCTCTTCAAACACAGCAGGAGGACCACATCAATATGGCGCTGGAAGCACTTGGTGTAACATCGGATTAAGAATTGACTTCGTTTCATGAACCGAGTATTATAAACTCTACAAATAATAGAACGGATTAACAATCGTGAGGAAGAGCAAGTACGCATCAGAATGGAGGTTCAGAGAGTCGGTGGCAGGTGTGAACCGATCCTCCCCTGATGCCGAATGGGCTTCTGAATTGCTTTGCTGAACGGATAGTAGGCGATGCCGGGTTTCTCTCCCCGTTACCAAGAGAGGAGTATCGAAACATAGGTTTTCTGTACTTAGAGTGAACGGCTGTATAGCTGTTAATAAAGGTGGTACCGCGAGACCCTCGTCCTTTGCATAGGACGGGGGTTTTTTGCGTTTCTTAAAGGAGGTGACGGCCAATGGACGATGGCTGGTGGTGGCATAGCAGATGAGTTAGAAAGGAGGATATCAAATGGTCATTGCAACTGATGATCTTGAGGTCGCATGTCCTAAATGTGAAAGAGCGGGAGAAATCGAAGGAACACCTTGCCCGGCCTGCAGCGGAAAAGGTGTTATTCTGACTGCTCAAGGATATACGCTTCTGGATTTTATCCAAAAGCATTTGAATAAGTAAAGGAGAAAAGCTGAGCTGAGATGAGATCAGAAGAGCAGAGTAAGATTCGTGAGGCCGCAGCAGGTACGATTTTTTTGCTGATCGGAACAGTTTGTTTTGCGTCTAAATCGATTTGGATAAAATGGGCATACCAAATGGGTGCTGAGCCAGATGCCGTGCTGCTATACAGGCAGCTGCTGGCTGTTCCGCTGTTTTGGCTGATTTTTTTAATATACCGTCCTCCAATGCCAGACGGTAAGAAAAAAGGAGACCTATGGAAGGCTTGTGGCGCGGGAGTGTTTTGTTTTTTTCTGTCTCCCTTGCTTGATTTTATCGGGCTGAACCATGTATCCGCAATGGTTGAACGTATATTGCTGATGAGCTATCCGTTGTTTGTGTTTGGATTCACCGCGTGTCGTGACCGGAAAATGTCCTCAATTCAGGACCTTTTCGCAGTTCTGGCGGTCATGTTTGGGCTTTTCTTGGCGCTGGGCGGCTGGAATGCTGAGCTTTTCCAGGCGAATATGATTGGAGCTGTATTCATTTTGTTATCTTCGGCCGTCTATGCTGGTTATCTTGTCCTTTCCGGGCATCTCGTCCATCAAATCGGAGGGATCCGTCTCAATGCATACGGGATGACAGCTGCTGGAGCTGCCATGATGCTTTACACAGGGATAAAATCGGCGGCTGGCATGAATACGCCAATGGCAGCATAACCGCTTTCTATGTATGGTTTGTTCGCGGTAATTGCAGTCGTTACCACAGTGATTCCATTTGTGCTAATGCTTGAGGGCATAAAACGAATCGGGGCACAGCGAGCCGCCGCCATTTCAATGGCAGGGCCTATCCTGACGATTTTCTATGGAGCTTTATTTCTCGGTGAACGGCTCGGGCTCATTCAAGTCATTGGATGCGGTGCCGTATTTTTTGTCATTACGGTGATGGAATACAGGAAGCTGAAAATAGGAAAATAAGAATAATTTATATAAAACACACACGTTTTTCAATTACAATAAGTGTAATTACGTGTGTGTTTTTTGATTTTGTAAAGGTTAGGTGAGGAGATGCAGCGCATATTGCTTGTAGAAGACGACCACTCAATCAGTGAAATGGTGGATCATTATTTAACAAAAGAAGGCTTTGGAATTGTGCATGCTTTCGACGGAGAAGAGGGCATCCGGCTGTTTCAGCAGGGTTCATACGATTTGGTCCTCCTTGATATCATGCTCCCGAAGCTGAACGGCATGGATTTTCTGAAAATCATCCGGGAAAAAAGCAACGTTCCGGTCTTAATGATTTCGGCAAAAGACGGAGATGTGGACAAGGCATTGGGACTGGGCTTTGGGGCGGATGATTATATCGCCAAACCGTTTTCGATGATTGAGCTGACAGCCAGAGTAAAAGCCGCGATACGGCGGGCGACGCAATATTCGGCAGAGGAGCCGGCTGTGAATAAGGTGATCCGGATTCACCAGCTGGCGATAGATGTAGACAATGTTTCCGTTTTGAAAAATGGACAACCGCTCCAGCTGACGTCAACAGAATGGCAGCTGCTGTGCTTATTTGCATCAAATCCTAAAAAAGTGTTTACGAAAGAACAAATCTACCGTTCCGTTTGGAATGAAGAGTACTTTGATGATCAGAACATCATTAACGTACATATGCGGCGGCTCAGAGAAAAGATTGAGGATGACCCCTCCTCCCCTCAATATATTAAAACGCTATGGGGCATCGGTTATAAATTAGGAGAGTTTTAGAATGACAGTGCTATGGGTGGCCGCTGTCATCGCTCTGGCGTGTCTGAATGTGATTCAATTCATAATGAAAAAGAAGCGGGACGGGAATCTGGCTTACACGGCTGACCAGCTTAGCTACATGCTCAGCCGGGATTCGGCAGGACAAATTTTGCTTCCTACAGACGATCATGCGCTCAAAGACTTGCTTGTTAACATCAATCTTATCGTTGAGAATCGTCAGCAGATCAGCGCCCAATTTGCCAAAACAGAGCAATCCATGAAGCGGATGCTGACCAATATGTCTCACGACCTGAAAACGCCGTTAACGGTCATTCTCGGTTATATCGAAGCCATTCAAAGTGACCCGAACATGCCGGACGAAGAGCGGGAAAGATTGCTGGGGAAGCTCCGCCAGAAAACAAATGAACTCATTCAGATGATCAACTCCTTTTTTGATTTAGCGAAATTAGAATCTGAAGATAAAGAGATCCCGATTACCAAAGTACATATGAACGACATATGCAAACGAAATATCCTGCACTATTATGACACTGTTCAGTCAAAAGGCTTTCAAGCAGCCATCGATATCCCGGATACGCCGGTGTATGCGCAGGCGAATGAAGAGGCTCTGGACAGAATCCTGCAAAACCTATTGTCCAATGCGATTCAATATGGCGCGGCCGGCAAGTTAATCGGGCTGACGCTGTCTTATGATGAGAGGAACATCGCCATCACCGTATGGGATCGCGGAAAAGGGATTAGTGAAACCGATCAGCAGCGGGTGTTTGAGAGGCTGTACACACTTGAAGAATCCAGAAATAAAGCATTTCAAGGAAGCGGACTGGGTTTAACCATCACAAAACGGCTTACAGAAAAAATGGGAGGCACCATATCCGTCCAAAGCAAGCCGTACGAACGGACTGCATTTACGATCACCTTGAAACGCATGACATATTAATCGTAAGAATTTCTTAAGGTTTGAGAAATAAAAATGACAGGGCTCGCCGCTACAATAGAAAACAGGAAAAGAGAGGGAAGGAGAAACAAAGTTGACTTATATCGTACAAACAAACGGGCTGACCAAAACATATCAGGGCATAGAGGTCGTATCCAATGTCAGCATGCATATTAAAAAAGGTGAAATCTACGGCTTTCTCGGCCCGAACGGCGCGGGGAAAACAACCATCATGAAAATGCTGACGAGCCTTGTCAAACCGACAAGCGGTGAAATCATCATCCTTGGGAACAAGTTCACCCACACGTCATATGAGGTGCTGGGGAACATCGGCAGCATGATTGAATATCCGATTTTTTATGAAAACCTGACAGCTGAAGAAAATTTAGATCTGCATTGTGAATATATGGGATACCACAATAAAAAAGCCATACAAGAAGTGCTGGATATGGTGAATTTAAAACAAATCGATAAAAAACCCGTCAAAACCTTTTCCCTCGGGATGAAGCAGCGCCTTGGAATTGCGCGTGCCATCCTCACGAAGCCGGACCTGCTCATTTTGGATGAGCCGGTGAATGGTCTTGACCCTCTCGGCATTAAAAAGATCAGGCAATTGTTTCAAGTGCTGAGCAAAGAGTACGGGATGACACTGCTGATCTCAAGCCACCTGTTGGGTGAAATCGAACAAATCGCGGACACAATCGGCGTCATTCGGGACGGCAGGTTGCTTGAAGAGGTATCAATGGAGGATGTCAGGGGCCAGAACACTGAATACATCGAGCTTGTCACGCCGAATCAGACAAGGGCCTGCTTTGTGCTGGAGAAAGAGCTGCAATTAACCAACTTTAAAATTTTAAATGAGAAAACAATCCGAATTTACGAGGCTGAAGCCTCTCAGGCTGCCATATCCAAAGCATTGATTTTAAATGATGTAGACATTGAATCAATGAACAAAAAGTATACGTCGCTGGAGGATTATTTTATCAAATTGATCAACGGCAATAGCATCAGTGCGTAAAGGAGGAGAGACACGTTGATGAATTTGATCAGAATCGAATTAAGAAAAATGAAAATGGGCTGGTATATCAGAGGTGCCCTCATTGCCAACGTGATCATTATGGGTTTTATGTGGCTGATCAGTTATTCCGAAAAAGCCGATGGCGGGGTTTCGTTCCAAAGTACGGATGAAGCATTCCTCATCATCGGCACCTTCGTCAGAGCGGTATTTATCGTATTTGGCGCTGTGCTGATCGTAAAATTGGTGATTTCGGAATATAAAAACAAAACCATTCTTGTGATGTTCACGTACCCGATCAGCCGTAAAAAGCTGCTCACCGCTAAGCTCATGATCGCGGGCGGACTGACGTTTATCACGATTTTACTTTCAAATATACTCATAGCCGCCGGTTTCTTTTGGCTGAACTCGATCTGCCATTTCATACCGGGAGAGCTTACTTCCGAGATCATTTCTCAACAGGCGGTCAAAATGGCGGTTTTCGCTTTTGGCGCCGCTGGAACCAGTTTAGTTCCCATCTTTTTTGGGATGCGTAGACACTCGGTTCCGGCGACCATCATTTCATCTGTAGTAATTGTGATGCTCATCAGCTCAACAAGTCCGGGCTTCTCGATTTCATCTGTTGTGTATATCCCGTTATCGTTAGCGGCATTCGGTTTGTTCTTTTCCTACATGGCGATCAGGAATGCGGACAAGCAGGATGCGTAAACAAAGGCGCCCAATATGTATAAAAGGCCGATGCTGTCAGCACCGGCCTTTCCATTATGAGTCTGTTCTTGTT
Source organism: Bacillus sp. FSL R7-0685 (assembly GCF_038002425.1). Classification (NCBI taxonomy): domain Bacteria; kingdom Bacillati; phylum Bacillota; class Bacilli; order Caryophanales; family Bacillaceae; genus Bacillus; species Bacillus sp. FSL R7-0685. Next base: position 289,166 of record NZ_JBBOCN010000001.1, read on the forward strand.
TCAAGATAATGCTTCTTGCCAATCTCTTTGCTCATCATATAGAAATGGAAGCAATATTCACCGATTGCCATGACGATCGCGCCGAATAAAGCCGCCAATGCAACTTCACCGCCAGTCATCCCCATAGAAAGCGGCATGCCCATCAGCCAGATCACGAGAAAGGCCAACCCAAAATCAGCCAAAGTTGCAATCATATTATTCCATTTCGGCAATACATAAAGATCGCCCAGCAAATAAGAAATAACCCCTAACACAATCGTCATTAGCAGCGTATCACCAAACGTGAAACCAAAGCCCAGACCAAGCACCAGATACAACACAATAATCGTCATAATACCTTTAATAGCGAGCGCTTTCACATGTGTCATTACAATTCCTCCTTTTGTCATTTGATTTGTTATGTATAATTCCTCAAATGTAAAAAGTTAAACCTTATTTCTTTTCGGAGACGGGTGCAAATCTGCTGGGGAGGGGTCAATGATGTGAATCAGGAATTGAGGCTGCGGCGCTTCGACAGCGGAAACGTGAAGCTTGTACTGCACCGGACGCTGCTTTGACGCCCAACAGCCCATTATGTTTGCTGTTTTTAGATGAATAAATTTAAAAACTTCTCCTGTCCCTCCGTCATCACTTCTGAAGTAATGAAATATGATGAAAAGAGATCAAGGGGAGGTGACGTGATGGCGGTCGTGAGAGCAACGAGTGCGGATGTCGATTTGATGGCAAGGCTGCTCAGAGCGGAAGCGGAAGGCGAAGGCAAGCAGGGGATGCTGCTTGTCGGCAACGTTGGAATTAATCGGCTGCGGGCGAATTGCTCAGATTTTAAAGGCCTCCGCACCATCAGGCAGATGATTTATCAGCCACACGCGTTTGAGGCTGTGACTCATGGATATTTTTATCAAAGGGCGCGAGATAGCGAGCGTGCCCTTGCACGCCGGTCGATTAATGGTGAAAGGCGCTGGCCTGCAAAATTTAGTTTATGGTACTTCAGGCCGCAGGGGGACTGTCCAGCCCAGTGGTATAACCAGCCGTTTGTGGCCAGATTTAAGTCACACTGCTTTTATCAGCCGACGGCGGAGACGTGTGAAAATGTATATAACACATTTTAGAGACAGGACACCGTTCAAATTGAACGGTGTTTTTCTTTGAAAAGATGCAATGCAAAATATTCCTGTGAGATAATCAAAGAAAAAAGAGCTGACGGAGATGACAGAATGGCAACAATTGACCTGCAAAAGAAAAGTGTAAAGATCGTACTGGAGAAAAAGCAGTTAACGAAGGTGACGGCTCGTGTTGGACTGGTTCTTGATATTACGGGATCGATGAGACCGCTCTACAAAAACGGGACGGTTCAAAATGTGGTGGAGCGGATTTTGGCAGTGGCTGATCAGTTTGATGATAACGGTTTGCTGGATGTATGGGTGTATGATAATGAATTTTCCCGATTAAAGCCAGTTTCAGAAAAGGATTTTTCGGGCTATGTCGATCGTGAAATTTTAAATAATGACCGCTTGCATAAATTCGGCAGAAATGATGAGCCGCCAGTCATGAAGGACGTGCTGCGCAAATATGTTACGGAGGAACCGAGCTCGTATCCTGCTTTCATTGTTTTTATCAATGACGGGGGCTGTAAAAAGTCAATCAAACCGATAATTGAAGCTTCTTCTGATAAACCGGTGTTCTGGCAGTTTGTCGGCATCGGAAACGGAAACTTTGATTTTCTCAATAAACTGGATACGTTAGAAGGGCGTGTCATTGATAACACGAACTTCCTGCATATCGAAGAGATTGACCGCATTTCTGATGATGAGCTTTATGATGCTCTGCTTGCTGAATTTCCATTTTGGCTGAAAGAAGCGAAGGAAAAAGGGATTGTAAGAGAACAAGAGCCTCCTGCTGAAAAGCCGAAAAAGAAGGGCTTTTTCAGCAGATTGTTTTCGAAATAACTGATAAAGAGCACTGAGTCATTCTGCGAAATGGCTCGGTGTTTTTGTTTTTTTAAGATCATGTGAAGAAAAATAGGCCGAATGGGCGGCTTGCAAACGACAGGATATGCAGAAAACGCGTCATTCAGCCAGCTTTCGGCATGTTTCAGCAGCAGGCTTGTGAGGGAAGACCTGTTTTTAATGTTCAGCGCTTACAATCAGTTCACACTTCTTCACAGTCGTTTAACAATGATTTCCTATAATGGAGACGATCAATGAGGAGAGAGGGGATCTTGAATGGCATACGACAGTCGTTTTGATGAATGGGTACAGAAACTGAAAGAGGAAAGCTTTCAAAACAATACGTTTGACCGCCGCAAATTTATTCAAGGAGCGGGGAAGATTGCAGGACTTTCTCTTGGATTAACGATTGCCCAGTCGGTTGGGGCCTTTGAAGTAAATGCTGCGCCTAAATTCTCAAGCTATCCGTTTACATTAGGGGTAGCGTCAGGTGATCCGCTTTCTGACAGTGTCGTGCTTTGGACACGTCTGGCACCAGATCCGCTGAATGGCGGGGGAATGCCGAAGCAAGCAGTGCCTGTCAAATGGGAGGTCGCAAAGGATGAGCATTTCCGCAAAATCGTAAGAAAAGGCACTGAAATGGCTAAACCAAGTCTTGCCCATTCCGTTCATGTGGAAGCGGACGGGCTTGAGCCAAACAAAGTGTACTATTACCGTTTCAAAACCGGCCATGAACTAAGCCCTGTCGGAAAAACAAAAACACTGCCTGCCCCTGGCGCCAATGTGCCGCAAATGACCTTTGCATTTGCTTCCTGCCAGCAATATGAGCACGGATATTATACGGCCTACAAGCATATGGCAAAGGAAAAGCTTGATCTTGTCTTCCATCTCGGTGATTACATATATGAATACGGCCCAAATGAATATGTATCAAAAACAGGCAATGTCCGCACGCACAACAGCGCGGAAATCATTACGCTGCAAGACTATCGGAACCGTCACGCTCAATACCGTTCTGACGCCAATCTTAAAGCTGCACATGCGGCATTCCCTTGGGTTGTAACTTGGGATGACCATGAAGTTGAAAACAACTATGCCAATAAAATACCTGAAAAAGGACAGTCGGTTGAAGCATTCGTGCTCCGCCGCGCGGCAGCATACCAGGCATACTATGAACATATGCCGCTCCGCATTTCCTCTTTGCCGAATGGCCCAGATATGCAGCTGTACCGGCACTTTACGTACGGAAACCTGGCGTCCTTCAATGTGCTTGATACCCGCCAGTACAGGGACGACCAAGCCAATAACGACGGCAATAAGCCGCCTTCTGATGAATCGCGCAATCCGAATCGGACCCTGCTTGGAAAAGAACAGGAGCAGTGGCTCTTCAACAATTTGGGCAGCTCGACTGCCCACTGGAATGTGCTGGCGCAGCAGATTTTCTTTGCCAAGTGGAATTTCGGGACAAGCGCAAGCCCGATCTACAGCATGGATTCGTGGGACGGCTATCCGGCTCAGCGCGAACGGGTTATCAATTTCATTAAAAGCAAAAATCTGAATAATGTTGTCGTACTGACAGGTGATGTACATGCAAGCTGGGCATCGAATTTGCATGTCGATTTCGAGAAGACAAGTTCAAAAATATTCGGAGCCGAATTTGTCGGAACCTCGATCACTTCCGGAGGGAACGGAGCGGATAAGCGAGCGGATACGGACCAAATTTTAAAAGAAAATCCGCACATCAAGTTCTTTAACGACTATCGCGGATATGTCCGCTGTACAGTGACGCCTCACCAGTGGAAAGCCGATTATCGGGTGATGCCGTTTGTGACCGAGCCGGGCGCAGCCATTTCCACGCGGGCTTCATTCGTTTACCAGAAAGACCAAACTGGGTTGAGAAAGGTATCATCCACAACAATCCAAGGCGGGGTGAAGCAATCCGATGAAGTCGAGGAGGATCGTTTCTTTGCGCACAACAAAGCCCACGAAAAACAAATGATTAAGAAGCGGGCAAAAATCACGAATTAAGGAGTGGAAATTATGTTTTCAAACATTGGAATACCGGGCTTGATTCTGATCTTCGTCATCGCCCTCATTATTTTTGGCCCTTCCAAGCTGCCAGAAATCGGGCGTGCCGCCGGACGGACACTGCTGGAATTTAAAAGCGCCACAAAATCACTTGTGTCTGGTGATGAAAAAGAAGAGAAATCAGCTGAGCTGACAGCGGTAAAGCAGGACAAAAACGCGGGCTGAATGCTGATGAGGCAGACACCGGGTCTGCCTCTTTTTTTATGAAAGGGAGGGCTTTTTTGAATGGATAAAAAAGAAACCCATCTGATCGGGCATTTAGAAGAGCTTCGCCGCCGGATTATCTTCACCCTCGCGGCATTTTTTCTATTTCTCATCACGGCTTTTTTGTTCGTACAGGACATTTATGACTGGCTAATCAGGGATTTGGATGGAAAGCTGGCTGTGCTTGGGCCGAGTGAAATCCTCTGGGTGTATATGATGCTTTCCGGCATTTGTGCCATTGCGGCTTCTATCCCTGTTGCCGCGTACCAGCTGTGGCGTTTCGTTGCACCGGCGCTGACGAAAATGGAGCGCAAGGTGACGCTCATGTACATACCAGGTTTATTTGCGTTGTTTTTGGCGGGCATCTCCTTCGGATACTTTGTCTTGTTTCCGATCGTGCTCAGCTTTTTGACTCATTTATCCTCCGGCCACTTTGAAACGATGTTTACGGCTGACCGCTACTTTAGGTTTATGGTGAATTTGAGCCTGCCGTTCGGCTTCTTGTTTGAGATGCCCTTGGTGGTGATGTTTTTAACAAGGCTGGGCATCTTAAATCCTTATAGACTGGCCAAAGCGAGAAAGCTGTCCTATTTTCTGCTAATTGTCGTGTCCATATTGATTACACCGCCTGATTTTATTTCTGATTTTCTCGTGATGATCCCGCTTCTTGTCCTGTTTGAAGTGAGTGTCACCCTATCGGCGTTTGTCTACAAAAAGAGGCTGAGGGAAGAAACAGCGGCGGCCGCTTAGTGCAGCGTACCGCCCGGTGACTTCACATCCTCATCATATTGTGCGGCCGTAACAGCGGCGATTCTCAATGCCCGGACAATCGTGTCCAGGCTGAGGCTCGGTGCTGTTTTGTCGATTGTTTGCTCCGGAATGTAAGGAATATGAATAAAACCGCCGCGAATGTGCGGGGATGTCCGGCTAATGTGATCCATTAACCCGTAGAACAAATAGTTGCATACAAAGGTCCCCGCTGTGTATGAAACCGCAGCTGGAATGCCGTGTTCCTTCATCTTAGCAGTCATTCGTTTCACGGGAAGCCCTGTCCAGTAAGCGGCGGGCCCATCTGGAGAAATCTCTTCATCAATCGGCTGATGCCCTTCGTTATCGGGGATTCGCGCATCTGCAAGGTTGATCGCCACCCGTTCCGGTGTAATCTGCATCCGTCCTCCTGCTTGGCCGACACAAATCACGATATCTGGTTGATGTTTTTGAATGGCTTGGCGCAGAGTGTCCAGAGCGGATCTAAAGACAGTAGGAATTTGTTCCGCTGTAATAATGGCTTCTTCCGTCTCGAAGCCATTAAGCCGTTTCGCCGCTTCCCATGATGGATTGACGGTTTCTTTGTCAAAAGGGTCAAAGCCAGTGATCAGCACTTTTTTTCTCATCTTCTCATCTCCTTTTTCTTTTATTCTATTGTTTATTTATGGGTTTTTCATCAAAATAATGTAAAGGAGTGAATCATAATGGAGCATTTACCGCAGCAGTATCGTCATTTATTCCCAACCTTGCAGACGCATACGATGCTTGCCAGCTGTTCTCAGAGCGCATTGGCAGAGCCTGTATCAAGGGCGATCCAGGATTATCATGATAGCCTGCTGTATAAAGGGACGAACTGGAAAGAAGCGATTGAAAAAACAGAGTTTGCGAGAAACGAGTTTGCAAAGCTGATCGGGGCTGAACCGGATGAAGTGGCGATTGTGCCGTCAGTTTCTGATGCACTGGTTTCTGTAGCATCGTCCTTAACTGCATTTGGAAAGAAGCACGTTGTATATACAGATATGGATTTTCCGGCGGTGCCTCATGTTTGGCAGGCACACTCCGATTATACCGTATCCGTCATTCCATCAATAGACGGCGTGCTGCCGCTTGAACAATATGAAACGCATATTTCGGATGAAACAGTACTGACGTGTGTTCCTCACGTTCATTATCGTGACGGCTATGTTCAGGATATAAAAGCGATTGCCGAGATTTCTCAGAGAAAGGGCTCTTTATTGTTTGTAGATGCTTATCAATCAGCCGGGCATATTCCCATTGATGTGAAGGAATGGGGCGTAGATATGCTGGCAGCAGGCACCCGGAAGTATTTGCTCGGCATACCGGGTGTGGCGTTTCTTTATGTGAGAAAGGAGCTGGCTGACGCACTGAAACCGAAAGCATCAGCTTGGTTCGGCAGAGAGAACGGATTTGATGGGGCTTATGCGAAAGGCGCGCGTCGTTTTCAAACGGGCACCCCAGCTTTTATCAGCGTATACGCAGCTGCAGCGGCTTTATCGCTGCTGAATCATATTGGGGTTTCTCATATCAGGGATCATGTGAAAACGATCTGTGCCGATGCAGTTCAATATGCCGCTGAAAAAGGCCTGCAGCTGGCGGCGGCACAAGGTGGGGGTCAGCCGGGCATGGTTGCGATCCGGGATGAGCGGGCATCGGAAACGGCGGCGTTGCTGAAGAAGAAAAAAGTGATTTGCGCGCCGCGGGAAAATGTGATCCGTCTCGCTCCCCATTTTTATAATACGAAGGAGGACATGCGGCGCGCGATTGATGAAATCGCGGCGAAAACGATCCACAAGTAAACATAAAAAAGCCCCTGAACATTAGTCAGGGGCTTTTCATATTAATGATCTACCTTCACGCGCTTCATAAAGAAAGCGCCAATTAAACCGATAATGGCAACAATCATTGCAAACACAAATGCGTGCTGTACACCCGCTGTCAAAGCTTGCGGGATGACTGCCGGATCGGCAGGGTTTTTAACTGTACTCATATAATCATGCTGGCCTGCAGCCATAATGCTGACCGCAACCGCTGTTCCGATAGCGCCAGCCATTTGCTGCAGCGTGTTCATAATGGCGGTGCCGTCTGGATAAAATTCGCGCGGCAGTTGGTTTAAACCGTTTGTCTGTGCAGGCATCATGATCATAGAAATCCCGATCATCAAGCAGGTGTGCAGGATGATAATCAGCACAGCTGTTGAAGTGGTCGTTACATTTGAGAAGAACCATAGTACAACTGTGACAATCACAAATCCCGGAATGACAAGCCATTTCGGCCCGTATTTATCGAACAAGCGGCCTGTAACAGGGGACATAAATCCATTTAAAATACCGCCCGGCAAGAGAACAAGACCAGATGCAAATGCAGTCAGGACTAAGCCGCCTTGCAGATACATCGGCAGAAGCAGCATAGATGACAGAATGACCATCATACAAATGAACACCATGATCACACCCAAAATAAACATCGGGTATTTGAACGCACGGAGGTTCATCATCGGCTGCTTCATTGTCAGCTGGCGGATTGAAAATAGGATAAGGCCGACAACGCCGACAATCAGCGACACGATAACAGTCGGGCTGGACCATCCCCCGGAGCCTTCACCCGCGTTGCTGAATCCGAACACAATGCCGCCGAAGCCAATCGTCGACAGGATGATAGACAATACATCGATTTTCGGCTTTGTCGTTTCAGATACATTCTGCATATATGCGATACCGAAAACAAGCGCCAGCAAAAGGAATGGAAGAGAGATCCAGAAAATCCAGTGCCAGTTGAGATGCTCCAGAACCAATCCTGAGAAAGTCGGGCCGATGGCGGGCGCGAACATAATGACAAGCCCGATCGTTCCCATTGCGGCGCCCCGTTTATGAGGCGGGAAAATCACCAAGATTGTGTTAAACATCAGCGGCAGTAAAAGACCGGTTCCAAGTGCCTGAACGATCCTTGCCGCCAATAAAAACGGGAAGCTTGGCGCGAGTGCCGCGATCAAGGTTCCTATAATTGAAAAGATTAGTGACACGGTAAAAAGCTGTCTTGTTGTGAACCACTGCAACAGCAGTCCTGAAACAGGAACAAGGATACCGAGTACAAGCAGGTAGCCCGTCGTTAACCATTGGACGGTTGCCGCTGTAATGTTCAACTCCTTCATAAGGTCGGTTAACGCAATATTCAGTGCTGTTTCACTGAACATGCCGATAAAACCGGCCAACAGCAAGGAAATCATAATCGGCATCACTTTGTATTGCTGAGATGCTTTAGCTGTTGTTTCCAAAATCATTTCCCCTCTCTATCAACTGCATGTAGTATGTCGTTTTTTTATCTCTTCAGCAGGTCAGGAATGCAGCTGGAGATATGAAGGAGCGGCGTACTGTTTTTTGCCGTCAAAGATAAAAGGATGCCGCCTTCAATCATCGCGTTAACCACAGTGCTGGCTTCTTTTGCACGGCTCTCGCTGCAGCCAGTCTGCCGCAGTTTTTCCTCATACACAGAGGCCCATTCTTTGTAGGCTTCATGACAGGCTTCGCGCAACGGTTCGCTTTTCAATGACGTCTCAGCCGCTAGCAAGCCCACAGGCAAGCCTTCAATGTCTTCTGTACATGAAAACTGGCAGGAGAGCTCCTTCAAAAAGGCTTGAATGCCTTCCGCTGGATCGGTGTAGGATTCCATGCAGTCCGCGATTTTCTGACGGATATACTCCTTCATCTCATTCACGGCTTCGATCGCAAGCTGTTCTTTACCCCCGGGAAAGTGGTAGTAAAGAGAGCCTTTAGGCGCGCCGCTTTCCTTTATAATCTGGTTCAGCCCCGTGCCGTAATACCCTTGCAGCTGAAAAAGCCGGGTAGCTGCCGAAAGGATTTTCTCACGGGAATCTCCATAACTCATAACATTCCCACCTTACTGAATTGCAATCAAAAATATAGTGACTGGTCTATTATCTTGATTCAATCATCAATTGTCAAGAAAAATTCATTGTATGAAAAGACAAAAAAAGAAGGATATGACAACAAAAAATACTGAGAGAAAAGCTGACTGATCTTTTGACTGAATAGATAAAATGTTCAATGATTAATCATCATATGGATGTAAGGAGAGAAATAGATGAAAAAACAACGAATGCTCATACTTTTTACCGCACTATTGTTTGTTTTTACCGGATGTTCACATTCTCCTGAAACAAAAGAATCCCCGAAAGAAAAAACGCAGACACAAAAAGTCTCTTCGGCTTCTGCCTCTGAAAAAAAGGATCTGCCGAATATTAGAATTTTAGCGACAGGAGGCACGATAGCTGGTGCCGATCAATCGAAAACCTCAACAACTGAATATAAAGCAGGTGTTGTCGGCGTTGAATCACTGATCGAGGCAGTTCCAGAAATGAAGGACATTGCAAACGTCGGCGGCGAGCAGATTGTTAACGTCGGCAGCACAAATATTGATAATAAAATATTGCTGAAGCTGGCGAAACGCATCAACCACTTGCTCGCTTCAGATGATGTAGACGGAATCGTCGTGACTCATGGAACAGATACATTGGAGGAAACCGCTTATTTTTTGAATCTCACCGTGAAAAGTGATAAACCGGTTGTTATTGTCGGTTCGATGAGACCTTCCACAGCCATCAGCGCTGATGGGCCTTCTAACCTGTACAATGCAGTGAAAGTGGCAGGTGCCCCTGAGGCAAAAGGGAAAGGGACGCTTGTTGTTCTTAACGACCGGATTGCCTCAGCCCGATATGTCACCAAAACAAACACAACCACAACAGATACATTTAAATCAGATGAAATGGGCTTTGTCGGAACAATTGCCGATGATATCTATTTTAATAATGAGATTACCCGAAAGCATACGAAGGACACGGATTTCTCGGTTTCTAATCTTGATGAGCTGCCGCAGGTTGACATTATCTATGGATACCAAAATGACGGAAGCTACCTGTTTGACGCTGCTGTAAAAGCCGGAGCAAAGGGGATTGTATTTGCCGGTTCTGGGAACGGGTCTTTATCTGACGCAGCCGAAAAAGGGGCGGACAGCGCAGTCAAAAAAGGCGTCACAGTGGTGCGCTCTACCCGCACGGGAAATGGTGTCGTCACACCAAACCAAGACTATGCGGAAAAGGACTTGCTGGCATCGAACTCTTTAAATCCCCAAAAAGCACGGATGTTGCTGATGCTTGCGCTTACCAAAACAAATGATCCTCAAAAAATCCAAGCTTATTTCAATGAGTATTGAAGAAAAGAAGGCGAATAAGCCTTCTTTTTTTGGCTTTTTAGGACCAATAATGACCTATGAATCTTAAAATTTCTTTAAAAATAAGCCAAAATTACCCTTTACTTAATTAATTTGGTAACGTAATATATTTGGAGAATTTGTTGCAAAAAAAGGAGGATATTATGAAATTTGTAAAAAGAAGGATCATTGCACTTGTAACAATTTTGATGCTGTCTGTTACATCGCTGTTTGCGTTGCAGCCGTCAGCAAAAGCCGCTGAACACAATCCAGTCGTTATGGTTCACGGTATTGGAGGGGCATCATTCAATTTTGCGGGAATTAAGAGCTATCTCGTATCTCAGGGCTGGTCGCGGGACAAGCTGTATGCAGTTGATTTTTGGGACAAGACAGGCACAAATTATAACAATGGCCCGGTATTGTCACGATTTGTGCAAAAGGTTTTAGATGAAACGGGTGCGAAAAAAGTGGATATTGTCGCTCACAGTATGGGGGGCGCGAACACACTTTACTACATAAAAAATCTGGACGGCGGAAATAAAGTTGCAAACGTCGTGACGCTTGGCGGCGCGAACCGTTTGACGACAGGCAAGGCGCTTCCGGGAACAGATCCAAATCAAAAGATTTTATACACATCCATTTACAGCAGTGCCGATATGATTGTCATGAATTATTTATCAAGATTAGACGGTGCTAGAAACGTTCAAATCCATGGCGTTGGACACATCGGCCTTCTGTACAGCAGCCAAGTCAACAGCCTGATTAAAGAAGGGCTGAACGGCGGGGGCCAGAATACAAACTAATGAGATAAATAACCTTGAAGAGTCCTATTCTTCAAGGTTATTCTGCTTTCAGCACAATGGTTTTCGCCGCCATATCATGAACGGTTTGTTTTTTCTTCGTAAATGCGGCTGTCAAATAGATCAGGCGGGAGAATACATGCACCCACGCTATGATGTAACGGACAATCGCCTGTAGGAAAGAAATTTTCTCGTGTGTTTCGTCCCTCACGATTTGCAGCCCGATGATTTTTTTGCCCAGTGTGCCCTTCCAATTTGTCAGCGGCATCAGCAAAGGGTACACAATCAGCATCAATATGGCGACAATAATGACACCGGCGGACCCATCGCCAAACGTAAATCCGGCTGCCAAAATCACTGCTGCGGCAATGATTACATCAAGTAAAAGAGCGCAGGCGCGCAGCATGAAACCAGCTAGTTCCAATAGAAACACTCCTTAAAATGTTAAACACCTAATGATTGTAAAAAAGAAGGGCCTAAAGTGGGAATAGGTGATAAGCCTTAAATCACAAAAGTTGGTGAAAATGTCATAGGTAAATTGGCATAATCAGCCAGCTTATCACATTACCAAATTCTTTTTTAGCCCGAAACCAAGCCCTCAGAAGTTATTTTTGTTAAAATAGAAAAGTTACAACAGAATTCGGAGGGTTTATTGTGGGAAAAGTGAAACGAAATGCCCCTTGCCCATGTGGCAGCGGCAAGAAATATAAAAAATGCTGCGGAAGTAAAGTTGTCGACTTCCCGGCGGAACTAGCGGCAAAAGAAGCAAAACAAATTCAGGAAGACTTAGTGGAGTATGCCTTCACAGTACATAGAGAAAGCATTTCAGGCTTTATCAACCAGCATGATTTTCTTTCTGCTATGGACAGACAGACGAAAGACATCAGCGTATTTAATTTGGGTATCTGGGGAATCTTCTTCCACCCGCTTGCTGGTGAGAAGACAATCTTCGAAGAGTACCTTCAGAAAAAAGGCGATTCGATCACTCGTCCGAAAACGCGTGAGATCGTAGAATCATGGCAGAGCATGACGCCTGCTTTATTGCTGCTGAAGGACCTGAAGGAAGGCATCATTCACTTTGAAGATGTCATTACGGCAAAACAATTCGAAGTGGAAATGGACGCCAGCAATCAAGACCTTCCTCCAGTGGGAAGCCTGATTCTTGGATACCCAATCCACGAAGCGGAAAAAGCAGAATTCTTCATGCAGTTCACGATCTTCCCGGTGAAGAGAACAGAAGCGCTGATCAGCAAGGTGAAGAAATATGCGGATGCCGCTGTGAAGGACGGCAAAACGCCGGAGGACTTCATGAAGCAGGAATTCAACAACGTTCTGTTCGCGTTGTTAGCTGAGAAAGATGAAGAGCCACAAGCAGAAAAAGCGGAAGTAAGCACTGTTGAGTGGGCAAACGACTTGGAGAAAGAAACCGCTGCGGCTATTGAAGAAGGCATGAGCGGGGAAGAGTATCCGACTGAATTGATCCCAGCTGTTATTGACATCTGGAAAACATTCTGCGAGAAAAAATCACCTGTCATCAGAAAGCCGGAAGCTTTTGCTGCGGCAGTTGAATATTATGTAAACGCGATTTCTCTTAACGGCGCGTCCGTTTCTCAAGCTAAACTGGCGAAAAAATACGGCGTCAGCGCATCAACGATTTCCAGCCGTTACAAAGAAATTGAAAGCACGCTGCAGGATGAAGCAGATCGTTTTGCACAAGCGTTATCCTCATAATGGAAAAAACCTTGAAAAGCCAGGCTTTTCAAGGTTTTTTTATTTCTGAAACGGAATTTTGATTTCTAACCGGAAGACGGGGTGGCGGTAGGTAAAATCCAGCCTGCCAAAAGCGCTCTTCACCAGTTTTTGAATGATATATGTGCCCATGCCTTCATGAGCGTCGTTTTTCGTTGAGCGGCCAAACGATTGATAAATTGTATCGAGCACTTTTGGGTCCATCCCGGGAGTGCTGTTTTCACAAGTCAGTACATAAAGTCCGCTGCGCAGTGAAGTTTCCAGTTTAATCTCTGCTTTTTCTCGGGCCTCCGCTGCGCTGTCGAGCGCATTTTCTAATATGTTGCCGACCAAGCTGACCTGATCAGCAGGCGAAAACGGAAGGGAAGAAAGCGGTGTATGCATATGCAGCGAAACACTCACATTCGAGGCGCGGGCTTTTTCTAAAAAATCATAAAGCACCCCTGCAACGTACGCGTTCTCTCCTTTCAAAAAACGGTCATATTGCCTGAATTGATCCGCCCAGTTTTGAATATATGCTTGTGTATCTGCCTTGGGCTGAGCTGATTTGATTGCAGTGATATGTTTCATTGTGTCATGATTCCGGCTTCTGACATCAATCAGCATTTGATTGGCGTGCTGTTCAGCTTGAGTCAGCTTATCAATTTGATCAGAAAGCCTTGCCTGTAAAGCAGACTGTCCGATACGGAGCCCTTCACACCCTGCAAATATTACGATTACACATAATGCCTGCATGATGTCTATGCCGATCAGCACCACTCCCGCCGCCATCACTTGAATCACGGCAATCCATGCACAAAGCCCTGAGGAACAGTGTTTCCACACCCGCTTCGTATTCCAAATGTACAATCCTGCAGCAGCTGCGCCTAAAACAGCGGTGAGCCAAGAGACGGCTGTGCTGTGTGAAAAAGCAGCAGCTCCCTGATAACATATGAAACTAAATAAAATCAGATAAAGACATTGAAAAAGGGTAATCACGTTCTGAACTCCTCAAAAGTAGTAGTTTTGAAAATAATCAAGCTGCTGCTTGGTGATCATCGCTTTTTTAGACGTTCCCTCAAAGGAAACTGTGAATGAATGCTTGGTATAAGCGGAAAAATGCTTTATGTAATGAATGTTGATAATAAAGGAACGATGCGAACGAAGAAAATCTTTTTCGGGCAGGTCGCCTTTAATATCATTTAATGTTTGATACGTTTGCACCTCTTCGGCGGTTGTCACAATCGTCGTCGAACGTCCCGTCCGTTCTGCGAAAATAATATCCTTCTTTTGCAGGACGTGCATTTCAGACTTTTGCTTTATCAATATACGCCCATTCAAACTCGTTTCCGTTTTCTTTTTCAAGTAACGGTCGAAGGAAGCGGCCAGACGGTCGGCATAGTACGGCTTCATAATATAATCATGGACGTTCAGGTCAAAGGCGTGAACCGCATAACCGCCGTGGCCGGTAACAAAAATCACATCCACATCAAGTGAATGGGATTTGATCAAATCAGCAAGCTCGTAGCCAGACATATGGGGCATCTCGATATCGGCAAGCAGCAGATCAATGTCTCCGTTCTTTACCCGCCTGTAGGCTTCCTTCGCTGAATCGGTGGAAAAGACAATTTCGACGTCCTGCATTCTGGACACGATCGCTTCCAGCTTCTCTAAATCTACTCGATAATCATCTACAAGTCCGACTTTTACCATTATCATTCCCCTAGTTACATAGAATCATCTTTATTCTATCCCATTTCACGACATAAAAAGAACTCTTCGCGACAACTTTATCCAACTAATCCAGCTTTTCGTATATAGTCATTACTAGAAATAAAGATAAGGGAGATTGTGACATGATTACACTGACCGATTGCAGCCGCAGGTTTCAGGATAAGAAAAAAGTAGTCAAAGCGGTGCGAGATGTAAGCTTAACAATTGAAAAAGGAGAAGTCGTCGGCATTCTCGGAGAAAACGGTGCCGGCAAAACCACGATGCTGAGAATGATTGCTTCCTTGCTTGAACCATCACAGGGTGTAATCACAGTAGACGGCTTTGACACGGTCAAGCAGCCGGCTGAAGTCAAAAAAAGAATCGGTGTCTTATTCGGAGGAGAAACCGGGCTTTACGACAGGATGACCGCTAAAGAAAATCTCCAATACTTCGGCAGGCTGTATGGGCTGAACCGCCACGAGATCAAAGCAAGAATAGAAGATTTATCGAAACGGTTCGGCATGCGCGATTATATGAACCGGAGAGTGGGCGGGTTTTCGAAAGGCATGAGGCAGAAAGTCGCCATTGCCAGAGCGCTGATTCACGATCCGGACATCATTTTATTTGATGAGCCGACAACTGGGCTTGATATTACGTCAAGCAACATCTTCCGAGAATTTATACAGCAGCTGAAAAGAGAACAAAAAACGATTCTTTTCTCCAGCCACATTATGGAGGAAGTGCAGGCGCTCTGTGACAGTGTCATCATGATTCACAGCGGAGAGGTGATTTACCGAGGGGCGCTTGAATCACTATACGAGAGCGAGCGCAGTGAGGATTTGAATTACATCTTTATGTCTAAGCTTGTCAGGGGGATTTCTTAAATGCTGAGCCATATTTATAAAAAAGAAATGATCGACGCTTTGCGCGACAGAAAAACGATTTTACTCACAATTTTAGTGCCGATGATTATGATGCTTGGACTTGTCTTCTTTTATGAAAGCATGCTGTCCGACAAAGGGGAGCAGTACACGCTGGCTGTCGGCCATTCGCTTCCGCCCGCACTGGAAAGCAAGCTTAATGAGATTGACGAAATCAGCGTAAAAACATTTGCAAAGCCTGAAGAGGCAGTTGATGAAGGAAAAGCAGATGCCTATCTGAACGTCCCGAAAGAGTTCGACTCATATGTCAACAGCATGACACCTTTTAAGGTTGATGTTTACGGCAATTCAATCGATCAAGGGTCGTCAAATGCCATGCAGCTTGTGCAGTCTGCCTTAGATCAGTACAAAAATGAAATTGTGCAGCAACGTTTAACAAATAAGCATATTGATCAATCGGTCATCCAGCCATTTACGATTCAGCAAAAGGAAGCGGATGAGGAGAAAGGGACTTCCGCTATTATGCTTTCCGCCATTCTGCCCATGCTGATTCTGACTTCCATTGTTTCCGGCGCAATGCCGATCGCTCTTGATATCATGGCCGGTGAAAAGGACCGAAAGTCAATCGAGGCGCTGCTATTAACGCCAGTCAGCAGAAACAAAGTGCTGGTCGGCAAGTGGCTTGCGGTTTCCACTTTTGCCGTGGCTTCAGGTGTATTGGCTTTGGTGTTTTTGATTTTGTCCACCGTGTTATTTACCGAAAATTTAAAAACGGCCTTCCAGCTGGGAGATCATATGTGGAGTGTAATCGGCGCTTCAGCCTTAATCATTGTGCTCTCTGCATTGCTGATATCTGCGATGGAGCTTTTCATCAGCATCATGTCCAGCTCGGTAAAAGAAGCGCAAAGCTATATGTCTCTCGTCGTCTTTCTGCCTGTGTTCCCGATGTTTTTCATCTTCAGCAAGGCACCGAACCAATTTGACTTATCATACTTTCTCATCCCGTTTCTGAACCTGCATGCGTTATTTAAACAGCTTTTATTCGGGATGGTTGACCCGGCTGCCATTTTGTCTACGTCAGGAACCATCGCCGTGCTCATAGCCATCTTCTTTTTACTAGCCAGAGCCTGCTTCCTGAAAGACAAATGGGTTCTTCCAAAATAAACTTGCGAAAGGAGAAATACACTTTCTCCTTTTTGTATATCCTGAAAAAAGAAGGAAAATAGAAAAAGGATATCTAATACAAAAAGTGACCCTGCACTATTTTTCATCAAAATTGGTTTCAAAGGAGAAGGAACAATGGATCAAACACGTACACTCGGCAAAACGAAGCTGAAGGTGAAGCGGATCGGATTCGGCGCGAATGCGGTCGGCGGGCATAATCTATTTCCAAATCTAAATGATGAAACTGGGAAGGATTTAGTGCGCACGGCATTGGATGGCGGCGTCAATTTTATCGATACCGCCTTTATATATGGATTGGGGCGATCTGAAGAATTAATCGGCGAAGTCGTACAGGAACGCGGCGTGCGGAATGAGCTCATCATCGCCACCAAAGGAGCTCATAAAGAAGTGAACGGCAGCATTGAATTAGACAATAGCCGGGAGTTTCTTCGCAGCGAGGTCGAGAAGAGCCTGAAGCGGCTGAAAACAGATTACATTGATTTGTATTATGTTCACTTTCCGGATGGAAAAACACCTCTCGCTGAAGTGGCGGGCACTTTGAAAGAGTTGAAGGATGAGGGGAAAATCAAAGCAATCGGCGCTTCGAACCTCGATTATCAGCAATTGCAGGATTTTAATGCTGATGGCTATTTGGAGGTCTTCCAGGCCGAATATTCTCTCATACAGCGTGATGCCGAGAAAGAGCTTCTTCCATACTGTGAAAAACAAGGCATCTCCTTTATTCCTTACTTTCCGCTTGCGTCCGGACTGCTGACAGGAAAATTCACGCGAGACACAGTCTTTGATGATTTCAGAAAGGATAAACCTCAATTCCAGGGTGAAACGTTTATCCACAATCTCAAAAAAGTAGATAAGCTGAAAGCAGTAGCGGAGGAAAAACAAGTGGATACGGCACATGTCGCCTTGGCGTGGCTGTTAACGAGACCGGCGATTGATGCCATTATTCCAGGAGCTAAACGACCTGAGCAATTACAGGATAACCTGAAAACCTTGAACATTGAACTCACCGAAGATGAAGTGAATTTCATCAGCGACATTTTCAAATAAAAAGGAAATAGCCGTCATGGCTATTTCCTTTTGGTGTTTTATTCTTTGATGAATGCTTCGACTAATTCTGCTGCTCTGTAATCATCCATATCAAGCTGCCATTGGTCGATGTCATTTTTCTTCATTTTCACTTCAACTGTTTTTTCAGATGAAGCAGGTCCAAGCTTTTTGAATTCCTCAGGATAGACTTGAAGCGCGTATTTCACTGCCTCTTCATAGCTGGCACTAGAGTTTTTACTGTAGTAGTCTTTCACTTTGTCTTCGATACGGTCTGAAAGAGAAGATGCATCTACAGGTTTAACTGTGGCTTCAACAATTGCTTCGTCTTTAGAGATTGAAGTCGTTTTTGCTTGAATGGAAGAGTTTTTGCTTAATCCCTCTTTAATGCCGTTCACGATATTATCAAGCGCTTTGCTGTCCGCATATGTGCTGGAAAGGCCGGAAGCTGAGAGATAACCGTCTTTGGCTGATTCATTGAAATCATTTACAATTTCATTTTTGTTAGCGCCGGTGATTTTTTCGAAATCGGCGTTATCTTTGCCGAAAAGAAGGACATCAACATAAGCTGATAACGCTTTTGCAGAATCTTGGAGCTTATCTGCCGTCGCCAGGATTTTTTTGTCTTTTCCGTCAATTTTAAAAGTAACTGATTTTGGCTTTTTATCACCGTAAGATTCCGGCGTATAGTTGAGCTCGTATTGCTTGCCTTTATCTACAACGAAGAAAAGATTTCCTTCAACGGATTTGTCAGCGTTAATCGTGCTGCCTTGAAGCTTTTCGCTATAGTCTTCAGGGTCTGTGTCAGACATTTTGGTATCACCTTGATACAATGTGAAATCCATACTGTCTACATTCAGCGGGTCTTTTCCTGTGTTTTTAACCGCGACATTGACTTTTAACACAAGCTGGTCATCTGAAGTGGACTTATCATATTTAGACGGAAGTGTGTAAGAGACATCCTTGATTTTGACTTGAGCTATATCTGAGCTTTTTTCTGTTTCTGATTCTTTCTTCTCCGCGCTTGTTTTGCTGCCGGAACAAGCAGCTGTAAACATCATCAGCAGAAGAATTAGGAAAACAGCGTACGATTTTTTCTGAAACATTCATTTTTCCTCCTCAAATGGTTTAGGAAAGGGAGTCTTTTGTCTTTGAGAAATGGATCTTTTTGAATGGATTAGCATCATATAACCAAAAAAATCAGTTCTTTTCTCACGGTTTTCACCGGATTTTCTGGAAACTCCGCCCTCCTTTGTCATGAATGGACCTATAAAAAGTTACAACGGAATTAATTTTAAGATTATTAGCTTTTATATTGAATAGGTTCATCATCCTATTTTTGGTGAAAAATGTTCTGGTAAAACTGGTAAACTCAGAAAACTGTGTATTTTAGACTATTACTTTTTGATTAGTTGAAGGGAACATAAGAAGGATGAAAGGGGCTGCCTTTGTGAAGAAAGAGGGACTGAAACAAAAAGCACTGGAAATCGGCCGGGTGCCGACACACTTAAAACTGGAAATTGAAGATTATGGCGGTGATGATAAAAGAGCTCATTTTTGTTGGGCAGATCCTCAGGATGAGAATATCGGCATTATCGTGGAACTTGGACCGGACGGGGAGCTGGAATCCCTTTCCCGTGATATTGAGCCTGAAAGCGGAGAAAGGCTGTCTGAGGAGAAACTAGAGGATATCATGCGCCAATTTGTCGAGACTCATCATCCGGGGGCACTCTCTGCCTTTGTTCGTGAAGAAAATGACCGTGCATACGGCGATAAAGTGAGATTTTCATATGTTCAAATGGAGGCTGGGCTTCCTCTCCCCATGAGCGGATTTATGGCTGATGTTTCCTTATCAGGTGAGATCGGTTACTTTCGCTATTACGGCGAAGCAGGCAGCATCATCAAGCCAAAGAGGGTCGCGGATGTTGAAGAGGCACTTGCCTTTATCAAGAAGGACGTGGAGTTCGACCTTTTGTTTGAGGTTCTCCATCGTTCTGTTTACAGAAATGGAGATGATCAGCCGCATTTGGTGTATGAGCCTGAATGTAGGGCGATTACCGTACCTGCGGATTTGGTTCAAGAAGAACAAGGAGGAGTTGATGATGACGATGATTACAGGGAGCCGGAGAGCTTTCCTCTCCCTTTATTCGAGGGTATCCGCGAAAAGGCCGATCCTGACAGCATGATTGGTATTGAAAATGGGTTTGTCAAAGAGCGGGAAGCGGATTTGGGAGATGGGAGAATCGGAATCGTTTGGCGGAATCCGGATGACCCTGTGTATCAGCCGGCGGATAAAAGCATGGACAGCTGGTTTAAGGGACGGACTCATCAAGTGCTGAAAACCATCTATAACAAAGAAACCGGAAAACTCGAAGGCGTCATGTCATTTATGGAGAAAAAAGGGCCGTTGACAGTAACTGAGGCAGAGTGCGAAAAAATCGCGCTTCGCTTTCTGTTTGCTTTATTTCCGAATGCCGATCAATATTTTAGGATCAGATACGATGAAAAGGATGAAGAAGAAAACGCAGTCGCTGGTTTTACGTTTGAAGCGCATTGTCACGGAGTTCCGATCCGATTTGGGCAGATCAAAATTTGTGTCAGCCGCCAGACAGGGTATATCACCGTTTATATGGGACCAGATATTGACCCAAATGAGCTGGCAACCATTGATCCTGTGCCGGCCATTTCAGTTGAACAAGCCAAGGCTATCTTTTGGCAGCATTTTAAAGTTGAGCTTGGCTGGGAAAGAGAGTACGGAGATGATGAAGAACACAGCTACCGGCTCGTCTATAAGCCGGTGTATCCGCGTTTTATCGATGCACATACAGGAGAGCCTGTCTTCAGCTCATGGTAAAACAGCCAAAAGTCACGCAATTGCCTCAGGTATAGAAGAGAGTACGTGATGAAAGTAACAGAAAGAATCTCGAAAAACAATGACAATAATAGAAAAGGACCTTTCTTCACTTTAAAAGAAGAAAGGTCTTTTTATATAATAAACAGGATTCTCTTTGTCGTAGACTCTTTGAAAGGGATGACTTCATTGGTTAATAAACAGCTGAAAAAGAAGGCGCAGGAGATCGGAAATGTACCGACGCATTATGAGCTTGAGATAGAAGATTACGACCAAAAGCAAAAGAAGAACGGGCAGGCATATTTTATCTGGAAGGACCCTAAAGATCCGGAAAAGCACATTACAGTTGAACTTAGAAATGACGGCGCTTTGCTCACCTTTTCAACAACTGTCCGCTCCGAGACAGACAAACAACTTCCAGATGCTGAGCTGAAGCTGACGGCTCTTCAGTTTGCCGCTGCGAATCATCCCGGCACATTTATGAATTTTCATTTTCAAGGCAAGGAAGAACGGGGGCAGCACATCCGGTTTGTCTATACCAAAATGGAGCTGGGGCTTCCGATTCCCAATTCAGGTTTTTTAATTGATATGACACGAAGCGGTCAGATTGTCCACTTTCTATATTACGGGGAAGGGTATAAAGCCGAAGTTCCGACGGAATTTGTAGCAAAAGAGAAGGTTGTGTCCCATTACTTAAACACAATGTCTTTTGAGCTGATGTACGATGTCATTGATGGCGAACAGGAACCAAGGCTTGTTTATGAACCGATTCTCCCGGGATACAGCTATCCCGCAGATGTAGACGAAATTGTGCCCGACCAGCATATCGCAGATGAAAGAATAGAAAACACGGCGCCACTGCCGCCGCTTCAGAACAAGGAAGAAGTTGATATATTTGCCTTGCTGGGTTTTACCTCTGATATGCAGAAAGTCAGTGAAAGAGACTTTGGAGAACAAATTGGAAGCACATGGCGCAGGGGCGCTGCGCCGGAACGTAAGGATTTAAGCATAGGAAGCTATTTTGAAACGAGAAATAAAAACACAATCAAAATGAAGACGGATAAAAGAACCGGAAAATTAAAAGCAGCGCTTTCTTTTATGGAGCGGCAGAACAACCGCCAATGCTCCACGGAAGAATGCCAAGAGATAGCGCTTCAATTTTTGTATGCCCTTTATCCGAGAGCGGCTGAGTTTTTCAGGGTGAATCCCGTCCGAATTGATGAAAGAGGGAGAGTCCGCAACCATTTTTCTGTCTGGTATAAAGGAGTGCCGCTGCGGTTCGGCGCTGCCCGCATCATTGTCAATCCGGAAACTGGGTTGATTGACGCTTTTATGGCGCCTGATATTGAACCTGAACAATTGGAAGCGATAAATCACAGGCCGGATGTTTCCGCTGAAGAAGCGAAAGAAGCATTTTTAGCCGCTTTTGATGTGAAACTGGAATGGCAGCCTGACTTTACTGCAGGCAGTGACCAGCACTGCAAACTTGTCTATAAGCCGGTTTACCCTTCCTATATTGATGCGCACATAAGGAAAAAGAAAAGGCTGTGAGGGGTGTCTAGTTAGGAATCATCTCCAAGTGGGGGTAGTCCTTGAATCGTTTCCAATCCCCGCCCCATTCGAAACCGAGTGTCTTAGCGATCTCGACAACCTCCAGCCAATCTGATTTTCCGTTTTGATTGCCGTCATATTCCATATCCCATATGATGCTTCCATCCTTTTTTTGAAGGGCGAAATCAATCGCTAAACCATAGTTATGATACGATTCCCCTCCTCTTGCATAGGTGACAATATTCCCTTTTTTTGTACGTCCCTGTTTATATAATTCATCTTGTTCCTTAAAGGACCTGAATCCTTCAGTAATGACGACGGTAATGCCTTTATTCGCTGCAGCGGCTTTGAGTGCATCGGCATTCTGCTTCACAATCGGATGAAGATCCGAGGGGACAGGCATGTCCTGCAAGGCGTTTTGAGAATGCCATTCATGCCGAATATAACTAAAACAAAGATCTAGAAGAAATAGAATACATAAAATAACAAGTGTTTTTGCGGGTAACTTCATATCGGTCTCACTTTCTCAAGATGTGCTGAATGTTAACGCTTTTAAGTGATTGACTCTCTCTAAAAGCGAACAGCTATGATAAAATATAACATAAATAGTAGCAGGAGGAAGGAGGCAGACCGATGAGAGCAAAGATTCCATCAGAAGAAGTAGCAGTAAAGCTGAATGAATGGTACAAGCTCATTCGCGCATTTGAAGCAGATCAAGCAGAAGCGTTAAAGCAGGAGATTGAATACGATTTAGAAGATATGGAAGAGAACCAGGACTTGCTTTTATATTTTTCTTTGATGGAATTCCGGCATCGAATCATGCTTGATAAGCTGATGCCGGTGAAAGACAGCGACACCAAGCCTCCGTTCTCTGATATGCTGAACGAAATTGAAAGCAATCAGCAAAAACTCACGGGCTTACTGGAATACTACTTTTATTATTTCAGAGGAATGTACGAATTCAAGCAGAAAAATTTCATATTAGCGATTGACCATTATAAACATGCCGAGGAGAAGCTCGAGTATGTCGAGGATGAGATCGAAAAAGCTGAGTTTCTTTTTAAAGTCGCAGAAGTGTATTATCACATCAAACAAACGTATTTTTCCATGAATTATGCGAGCCAGGCGCTTGATATCTATACGAAATATGAACTGTACGGTCGCCGCCGGGTTCAGTGTGAATTTATCATCGCCGGAAATTTGACCGATGTGTATCATCATGAAAAAGCACTGACCCACTTGTGCAGCGCTTTAGATCATGCCAGGCAGCTTGAAGAAGCGTACATGATCGCTGCTGCCTATTATAATGTCGGACACTGTAAGTACAGTCTGGGTGATTACAAAGAAGCGGAGGGCTATTTCAAAACAGCCGCCGCCATTTTTGAGGAGCACAACTTTCAGCAAGCTGTTCAAGCTGTATTTTCACTGACCCATATCTACTGTAAAGAGGGAAAATACGACAAGGCAGTAGAGGCGTATGACCGCGGGATAAAGAGCGCGGCTGAATGGGAGGATGACATGTACTTGACGAAATTCCGCCTCATTCATGAGCTGTATCTTGGAAGCGGCGACCTGAACGTGCTTACAGAATGCTTTGACCTGCTGGAATCCAGGCAGCTTCTTGCTGACGCCGAAGATCTGCTGCATGATACAGCGGAACGTTTCAATCAGCTGGAACATTACGAGTCAGCCGCTTTCTTTTACCGCAGGCTGATGAATATTAAAAAGAAGCTTGCCGAGCAGCGTTTTCAATAGGAAATGGCAGAGAACTACAGGTTCTCTGCTTTTTTTGTGCTGTTTTCAACTCGGAAAAACAGGGTATTTTCCACTGCATAGTGAGAAACAGAGGAGGATATCAAGTATGTACAAAGATTTAACCGGAAAAACAGCGATTGTGACAGGGTCTTCAAAAGGAATCGGGAAAGCCATTGCGGAACGGTTCGGACAGGAGAAAATGAATGTTGTTGTAAACTACCACAGCGACCCGTCTGGAGCCGATGAAACCCTGGAAATCATTAAACAGAACGGAGGGAAAGCCGTCGCAGTTGAGGCGGACGTGTCAAAAGAAGAGGGGATTCAGGCGCTCTTGGACACAGCTTTAGAGCATTTCGGCACGCTCGATGTGATGGTAAACAACTCTGGTTTTAACGGCGTTGAGGCGATGCCGCATGAGATGAGTCTTGAAGATTGGCAGAGAGTGATTAATGTCAATGTTACCGGAACCTTTCTGGGAGCGAAAGCAGCACTTAACCACATGATGAAAAACAATATCAAGGGCAATGTGCTGAATATCTCAAGTGTTCACCAGCAGATTCCGCGCCCTGTAAACGTTCAGTATTCCACATCCAAAGGCGGCATCAAGATGATGACGGAAACGCTGGCGCTCAATTATGCGGATAAGGGAATCCGCGTCAATGCGATAGCGCCCGGCACCATTGCCACAGAATCAAATGTTGATACGAAAAAGGAAGAGAGCAGGCAAAAACAATTGAAAAAAATCCCGATGAAAGCCTTCGGAAAGCCTGAAGAAGTGGCGGCAGCAGCGGCTTGGCTCGTATCTGAGGAAGCAAGCTATGTGACCGGCACAACACTTTTCGTCGATGGCGGGATGACACTTTATCCGTCTCAGCTTGAATAGAACACAAAACAGGGGGATTGCGGGATGAAAACAGACTGGTGGAAGGATGCAGTGGTGTACCAAATTTACCCGAGAAGCTTTCAGGACAGCAATGGAGACGGAATTGGGGACTTGCGGGGGATTATTTCCCGTCTTGACTACATAAAGGAGCTCGGGGCAGATGTGATTTGGATTTGCCCGATCTATCCTTCTCCGAATGTTGATTACGGCTATGATGTGACAAACCATAAGGCGATTATGGATTCTTACGGAACAATGGACGATTTTCACGAGCTGCTGGACCAGGTGCATCAGCGGGGATTAAAGCTGGTGATGGACTTTGTGTTAAATCACACCTCGGTCGAGCATCCGTGGTTTAAAGAAGCGGAGCTGGACAAAAGCAGCAAATACCGCAGCTATTATTATTGGCGTCCCGGCACAAAGAACGGCCCGCCGACAGACTGGCTCTCAAACTATGGATGCCCGGTCTGGCAATACGAGGAGCACACCGGAGAATACTATCTCCATATGAATGCCGTCAAACAAGCTGATTTAAACTGGGAAAATCCCGAAGTTCGCCGGGCGGTGTATGACATGATGAAATTTTGGCTCGATAAAGGGGTCGACGGTTTGCGAATTGATCAGCTCCATCTCATTTCTAAGAAAGAATATCTTCCTTCGTATGAGGACTATATCAATCAGCAGGCAGAGCCGAAGCCCTTTCAGCCAAATGGCGAACGAATCCATGACTATTTAAAAGAAATCACAGATGAAGTGTTTTCTCATTATGATGTCATGTCTGTCGGAGAGGTCGGCAGTGTCACACCGGAAGAAGGCTTGAAATATACGGGAACAGATAAGCATGAGCTGAATATGATTTTTCACTTTCAGCATATGGAGCTTGATCAGCAGCCCGGAAAAGAACATTGGGATTTGAAGCCCCTTGAGCTTTCTGATTTAAAATCGGTTTTGACAAAATGGCAAAAGAAGCTTGAACATCAAGGCTGGAATACATTGTTTTGGTGCAACCACGACCAGCCCCGGATTGTGTCCAGATTCGGAGACGATGGGGAATACCGCAAAGCATCAGCGAAAATGCTGGCAGCCGTAATTTATTTTATGAAGGGCACGCCGTATATTTATCAGGGAGAAGAAATCGGGATGACAAACGCGCCGTTCACCCGGATTGAAGACTACAAAGATATCCAAACGATCAATATGTATCATAAACGGGTGTTTGAAAAAGGCTATGATCCAAATGATGTGATGAGATCGATCTTAGCCAAAAGCCGGGATCACGCCCGGACCCCGATGCAGTGGAACAGCGGCAAAAATGCCGGATTTACTGACGGCACGCCTTGGCTGAAGGTCAATCCGAACTTCACCGCAATCAATGTGGAGGAAGCGCAGGGAGATCCTGATTCTGTCTTAAACTATTACAAAAAGCTGATCAGCCTGAGAAAGCAGTACGCTGACCTCATGAAAGGGAGCTTTGATCTTTTGCTTCCGGACGATCCGCAGTTGTTTGTATACATGAGAGAAAACAGTAAACAACAGCTTTTGTCGGTCAATAATTTTTCAAAAGAGCAGGCTGTTTTTCAGTGGCCTAAGAACTGCGGCAAAGCTCAGGCCTCACTGCTTCTCAGCAATTATAACAACGATGATCTTGATGACGAAATGGTGTTCCGGCCTTATGAGAGCAGGGTCTATCTTCTGGACAAAACAAACTAATGATTGAAGTAGCCCGGCATTTTTAGCCGGGTTTTTTTAGTACATATATTCGCTCTGCAGGCGGGAAGAATAAATGAAAATGAAATTTATTCTTGCAAAACGTAATGACTTCGGTTTATTATGATATAGGATTACAAAATCGTTATCATTTTGATTTAAAGTTACTGAAAAAGAGGGGATATACGATATGTTTAAAAAATGGAGCGGTTTGTTTGTGATTGCAGCGTGCTTTTTATTGGTTGCAGCATGCGGCAACTCATCAACAAAAGGGTCGGCGGATTCAAAGGGTGATAAACTGCACGTTGTCACAACGTTCTACCCGATGTATGAATTCACAAAACAAATTGTAAAAGACAAAGGCGATGTGGATCTGTTAATCCCATCTTCCGTTGAACCGCATGATTGGGAACCGACGCCGAAAGACATTGCTAACATTCAGGATGCTGATTTGTTCGTTTATAATAGTGAATACATGGAGACATGGGTTCCGTCAGCTGAAAAAAGCATGGGCCAAGGCCATGCCGTTTTCGTTAATGCAAGCAAAGGTATTGATTTAATGGAAGGCTCTGAAGAAGAACACGAAGAGCATGATCATGGGGAGCATGAGCACAGTCATGCAATGGATCCTCACGTATGGCTCAGCCCTGTTCTGGCACAGAAGGAAGTTAAAAATATTACGGCGCAAATCGTGAAGCAGGACCCGGATAACAAAGAATACTATGAGAAAAATAGTAAAGAATATATTGCAAAACTGCAGGATCTTGATAAACTATATCGTACAACCGCAAAAAAAGCGGAGAAAAAAGAATTTATCACGCAGCATACAGCTTTTGGCTATCTGGCAAAAGAATACGGCTTGAAGCAGGTTCCGATTGCAGGGCTGTCACCTGACCAAGAACCGAGTGCAGCCAGCTTGGCAAAGCTGAAAACATATGCCAAAGAACATAATGTAAAAGTCATTTACTTTGAAGAAATTACATCCTCAAAGGTCGCAGATACGCTCGCCAGTGAAATCGGCGCGAAGACAGAAGTGCTGAATACATTGGAAGGCTTGAGCAAAGAAGAACAGGATAAAGGTTTAGGGTATATCGACATTATGAAACAAAACCTCGATGCCCTGAAAGATTCACTATTGGTTAAATCATAAGATAGTGTGCGCCGGAGGGTGCACACTATTTCTTTGTGAGAAAGGAAGATTAACATGAATCTCGTCTCATTGAAAGATATCGTTTTCGGCTATTCCCATACGCCTGTTTTAGATAAAGTATCACTTGATATTGAAAGCGGTGAGTTCGTCGGCATCACTGGACCAAACGGCGCCTCTAAATCGACGCTCATAAAGGTAATGCTCGGCATGCTGAAACCGTGGGAAGGCACAGTGACGATCAGTAAAAGGAATACAGAAGGGAAACGCCTGACCATAGGGTACGTCCCGCAGCAAATTTCTTCATTTAATGCCGGCTTTCCGAGCACGGTGCTGGAGCTTGTTCAGTCAGGCCGCTATACAAAAGGGAAATGGTTTAAACGTTTAAATGAAGAAGATCATCTTGAAGTAGAAAAAGCACTGAAAATGGTGGAAATGTGGGAGCTCCGTCATCGTAAAATCGGTGATTTATCAGGCGGACAGAAAC
Organism: Bacillus sp. FSL R7-0685; assembly: GCF_038002425.1. Lineage (NCBI taxonomy): Bacteria > Bacillati > Bacillota > Bacilli > Caryophanales > Bacillaceae > Bacillus > Bacillus sp. FSL R7-0685. The sequence continues at coordinate 317,148 of NZ_JBBOCN010000001.1, forward strand.
AGAAAATCTGTATCGCCAGAATGCTCGCCAGCAACCCGGATCTGCTGATGCTGGACGAACCGACGACAGCTGTTGATTACGACAGCAGAAAAGGATTTTACGAATTTATGCATCACCTTGTGAAAAATCACAACCGCACAGTTGTGATGGTTACTCACGAACAAAACGAAGTACAGCAATTTTTAGATAAAGTGATTCGATTAGAGAGAGGAGAAAAAGGCGGATGGAAATGTTTGACTTGGAATTCATGCGACGAGCTTTTCTAGCAGGCGGCATGATCGCCGTCATGGCTCCGATACTAGGAGTGTATCTCGTTCTCAGAAGACAGGCCTTAATGGCTGACACACTTTCACATATCTCATTGTCAGGTGTTGCCATCGGCTTTTTTCTCAGCACCAATATAACCGCAGCAAGCATAGTCGTCGTGACCATCGGCGCGATCGGAATTGAATACATGCGGCGGGCGTATCGGACTTATTCAGAAGTGTCCATTGCCATCTTAATGGCAGCTGGTTTGTCCTTCGCGATGTTTTTAATCAGCCTTTCCAAAGGCACAGCCAATATGAGCATCGATCAATACCTATTTGGATCGCTTGTGACAGTAAACCAGCAGCAGGTCTATATTATCAGTATTATCACACTGCTGATCCTGCTTTATTTTATCGTACTGAGAAGGCCGCTCTACCTGCTGACGTTTGATGAAGCAACAGCCAAAACATCGGGAATCAATACAAACGTTCTCTCGTTGTCATTCAGTATTGTCACAGGCCTTGCGATTTCAGTCATTATTCCGATCATCGGGGTCCTTCTTGTATCGGCCCTGCTCGTATTGCCGGCAGCATTCGCCATCAGAATTGCAAAAGGCTTTAACATGGTTTTCATTACAGCCATACTCATTTCATTATTCAGCGTATTTACGGGACTGACATCATCCTATCAGCTCGGGACGCCGCCAGGTCCGTCTATTACCCTGCTATTGATCGTTTTGCTATTAATCGGATTTGCAGTTCAGGGAGTTTGGACGTTTATCAAAAAAGAAGCTCAGCGCAAAAAAAGAAGCCGATAACATGAAAAGCAGTTCTCCCTAGGGAAAACTGCTTTTTTTTATAGAAACAATCCGGCAAGGCGCTCATAAGATTCTTTTTTCGCCTCAAAATCAAACACATTGCACAGAATCATGATTTCATTTGTTTCATAGCGGCCTGTGAGGTCTAACAGCTGTTGTTTGACAGTGCTTGGAGAACCGATCACCATCCGCTTTCTGTTTTCTTCTATGAGTTTTTTATCGGACGCTGTGTAGAGATGGGCTTTCGCTTCCTCGATGCTTGGCACGCGGCTGTCCAAGCCTTTTCCGATGCGAAGAAGCCACAAATCCTGGCTTAATGCGAGTTCTTCTGCCTCTTCATCTGTTTTTGCGCAAATGACAAAAATCGTAAACAGTGCGGATGGATTCGAAAAATGGGCTGAGGGCCGAAAGCTTTCCCGGTAGATGCGGAATGCATTTTCTCCTCGCTCGGGATTAATGAAATGCCCAAATACATATCCAATCCCCTGGTGCGCCGCGCGTCTTGCGCTGTTTTCACCAAGACCGAGCACCCATAGCTCGGGTGCCGTACCAATAAGGGGCGCCGCTTTGATTCCGGCATACGGATGGTCGGGAGGAAGGGAATCTGTTAGAAAATAAGAGACATCCTGCAGCTGTCTGTTAAATTCGGTTAAGCTTTTTTTCACCCCGTCCGTTAATGCAAGCCTGGTTTTTGTCGTGCCGCCGGGGGAACGACCGACGCCGAGGTCAATCCGGTTTGGATACAGGGCCTCAAGCTGGCGAAAGGTTTCAGCCACTTTAAATGGGCTGTATTGGGGCAGAAGCACGCCGCCTGATCCGACACGAATGGTGTTTGTCTGTGCTGCGATGCGGGCGATCATGATTTCAGGCGCTGTGCTTGCCAGTCCTTTCGTGCTGTGATGCTCGGCAAACCAATAACGCTTATAGCCCCACTCTTCGCTTAATTGGGCAAGCTCAACCGAATGCTGAAGAGTTGTCACAGGGCTTTCTCCTTTAGAAACAGGTGCCTGATCAAGTATGCTTAAATGAATCAAAAGGCCGCTTCCTTTCTGTCTGTTTTTAGATGGTGACACAAGAATAGGCAAAATGACTTGCCCGCGTCAAATGGTTTGTTTAAGAAGCGCACTTTATAGCATTTGCAAATCATATATCAAATATGGAAGTTTTTTTTCGAGGTTTTTCGTCAATTATTCTTAACTTTTACGAAACTTTGATATAATAACAAACGTATATATTAGTAATTTACGGCTTATTTTCCTTGTGAGCGTAAAAATAAATGTGACTATCTTCACATTTCGATGAGTAGGAGTGAATCGTGTGGCAATTTCTTTAGAAAAAGGTCAACGAATTGATTTAACAAAAGGAAAAGCCGGTCTGTCAAAATTGATGGTCGGTCTCGGCTGGGACCCAGTGTCCTCAGGCGGAGGATTCTTCAGCAAACTGCTTGGCGGAGGCGGTCCGAATATCGACTGTGACGCTTCAGTGTTGATGCTGGAAAACGGAAAATTCACCGATAAGAAAAACCTGATTTATTTCGGCAACCTGAAAAGCCGCTGCGGCGGTGTACAGCATACAGGCGACAACCTGACGGGTGACGGTGCGGGCGATGACGAGCAAATTATGATAGATTTAGATAAAGTGCCTGCAAACATTGATAAGCTTGTATTTGTAGTAAACATTTACGATTGTGTCAGAAGAAAACAAGATTTCGGCATGATTCAAAATGCGTTTATTCGCGTAGTTGATCAATCTCATCATGAAGAAATGCTCAAGTACAATTTGAGAGACAATTATGCCGGCAGAACAAGCCTGATTACAGCAGAAATCTACCGCAGCGGCAGTGAGTGGAAGTTTGCGGCGATCGGTGAAGGCACAAACGATACGAGATTAGAAGATATTATCAGCCGATACGTATAAAAGAAAAGGAGTGGATGAAACATGACAATTTCATTGGCAAAAGGACAAAAAGTAGATTTAACAAAAACAAATCCGGGTCTTTCAAAGGTTGTTGTCGGTTTAGGCTGGGATACGAACAAGTATGACGGCGGGCACGACTTTGATCTTGACTCAAGTGTGTTTCTGTTAGACGCTGCAGGCAAATGCGCATCTCCAAACGACTTTATTTTCTACAACCAGCTTGAAGGCGGCAACGGTTCAGTCGTTCATTCAGGCGACAACCTGACTGGTGCTGGCGAAGGCGACGATGAGAATGTAAAAGTAAATCTCAGCGCTGTACCGGCAAACATTGATAAAATCTCATTTGTTATTACCATTCACGATGCAGAAGCGCGCAGCCAAAACTTTGGACAAGTATCAAACGCGTTTGTCCGCATCGTAAATGAAGAAACAAATGAAGAGCTCATCCGTTACGATCTTGCAGAAGATTTCTCTATTGAAACGGCAATCATTGCAGGGGAGCTTTACAGACATAACGGCGAGTGGAAATTCTCCGCAATCGGCTCAGGCTACCAAGGCGGCCTTGCCCGCATTGCAACAGACTACGGTTTGCAAGTCGGTTAAGACAAATACGAAGAGCAGAAAGGAGAGAGGCAGTATGGCCATTCAATTATCAAAAGGACAGCGCATTGATTTAACAAAAACAAATCCGGGACTGACAAAAGCGGTGATCGGCTTAGGCTGGGATACAAACAAGTACTCCGGCGGACACGATTTTGACCTGGATGCTTCGGCCTTTTTAGTTGATGCGCATGATAACTGCGTAAATGATCTCGATTTCGTCTTCTATAATAACCTTGAACATCCGAGCGGCGGTGTCATCCATACGGGTGACAACCGCACGGGTGAGGGCGACGGAGATGATGAGCAGATTATCGTTGATTTCTCAAAAATCCCTGCTCACATTGAGAAAATCGGCATCACAGTGACCATTCACGACGCTGAAGCACGCAGCCAAAACTTTGGACAAGTTTCCAATGCATTTGTCCGCGTTGTGGATGAAGAAACGCAGAATGAGCTTCTTCGCTTCGATTTGGGAGAAGACTTCTCCATTGAAACAGCTGTTGTCGTTTGTGAGCTTTACAGACACGGCGGCGAGTGGAAATTCAATGCGATCGGCAGCGGATTTTCCGGCGGGCTGGCTGCATTGTGCCGGAATTACGGTTTGCAAGTGTAAGCGAGTGACAAATAGAGAAGTCACCGTTTCAAATTAATAGGAGGAAAAAACTTGGACTTTTTACATCATATTTTGTCTACGTATGCTTCATTTTTCGATTGGAAAATGTGGGGGGAAGTTCTGACTGATCCTGTTTCCTGGGGTTTGATCGGTTCCCTTGTTGTTCTGGAAGGCCTTTTATCGGCCGATAACGCGCTTGTTCTTGCGGTCATGGTTAAACACCTGCCGGAAAAACAGCGGAAAAAAGCGTTAACGTATGGTTTGTTTGGAGCTTATATTTTCAGGTTTATTTTCATCGGGCTCGGTATGCTTCTCATTAAATTCTGGTGGATCAAGGTGCTTGGCGCGCTTTACCTGGCTTGGCTCGTCATTAAGCACTTCTGGATAGGCGAAAAAGAAGAGGAAGCGGACGGCATGAAGAAAAACTCTTGGATGGTCCGCACGTTCGGGATCTTCTGGGCGACTGTCATTTCAGTAGAATTAATGGATCTTGCCTTCTCTGTGGACAGCATCCTGGCCGCGTTTGCAGTATCTGAAAAAGTATGGGTGCTTCTGATCGGCGGTATGCTTGGTATTTTAATGATGCGTACAGTGGCAAAAGTGTTCCTTGTGCTGATTGATAAAATTCCTGAGCTGGAAAACACAGCATTCGTGTTAATCGGCATTATCGCGCTGAAAATGGCGGGGAGCGCTTTCCATTACGAAATGCCGCACTCTGTATTCTTCATTATCATTATCGCTGCATTTGCGGTAACATTGATCATTCACTACATCAATAAACAAAAGCAGGTGCGCGAACAAACAGCCGCTTCAAAAGAAGAATAAAACAAAACAAGGAGGGAGGTTCAATGTCCTTCCTTTTTTGTTACCGAAATATCGTTCAATGACAAACCGGAAAGGAGGATATGATGAGACAAGAAGAACTAACCATTCATAAAGCACTTCCGGCTGATGGCGATTGGAAAAGCCTGCTGTTTCAGCCATTGCCGGAGCGGGATCACTATGAAACTGCACAAGGCCTTTCTTTTTCTCGTCTTGCCGGTCAGATATTGGGCACGCCTATTGATGAGACGGACTACTATAACGAGCTATATGAGCTGTCTGTAAACGACCGCATAACGATTTTGAGTGAAACGCTTGATAAAACAATCGAACCGGAAACATTTCAAAAGCTTCAGCATATTCATTCCATCAATCAGAAAGAAAAAGGGCTGTCAGTTAGCCGCTTTGTTGCCTTTCTGGACGGGGAAAAGCTGATTGCGAAGCACTCAAACCCCCTGATGCACCGCCATTTAAGAAAAGCGCTGATGACGCTTTTACATACCTTTGCGGACAGTCATGAAAAGGGGCTGAATCATCCTGATTTTCGCAGAGTGCTGCTTGATGTCTCGAAGTTTTCCTTAAACCATCTGAACCCTTGGCTGGAAAAAACCGATATAGAGCGGGAGATGCCGAAGGTTGTTTGGTATGGAGATGCGACGAAAAGCCAGCTCTATTTCTTATATTATCTGATGCTGGTCGGCTGTGATGTACTGCTGTTCCATCCGGCGGGAACGGATCAGCTGGCGCTTGTCGACCCGAAGCAGGAGCTCGGTTTTACGGAAAAGCTCCCGGATGTTTCGGAGCTTCAGCCGTTTCCGAAAGAAAAACCTGACCGGAAATCAACAGTGGCTTACCGCTCAACAAAGGAAATTGAACATGTGCTGAATCACGAGGAATCCATGCTGTATAAGCCGTGGCAGTTCAGAGATCACACACCGGTGTCCGTTACGCTGAAAACGACCTATGATGAATTGTTTTTAATCACGAAAGAACGCGCCTTTATTCGGCCGAATTTCAAAGCAGATAAACATTCCATTGAGATTCCGAATGTATTCGCCAAAATTATGGGCGTGTCGAAAGACAATAAGGAATATTGGAACAGGCTTCATACTCTAGCGGATTATCAGGAAACAGAAATGGTCAGAAGCTTTCCATTTACAGAAGAAATAAAGTCGAACTATCAATTTCACTACAGCCACGCACTTGATCAAGAAGGGAACATTGATCCGGACAAGCTGATGGCAAGCAATGTGTGGCAGTACAAACAGCTGCCGGCAGGCGTTCAGGCTGCCATTGCCAAAACGATTTCGAGAATGTGCAGGCACCCGCGGCTTAAAGCTTTGCATCAGGAACAAGTCAAGGATGTTCAAATCTATTTGTTTAAACAAACAACAAACCTGCCTGCTAATCTGCTGAAATTGATTCAAATGTTCGACTATGCGCAAACCGTACCGAAACTCGTTTTATATCATACGGAAATGAGCGGCGGACTCACGCGTTCGGATGCTGCCGCCCTGCTGTTCCTGAATGAAATCGGAATCGATATCATCATTTATAATCCGCCCGGACACCAGGATATTGAGCAGTTTATTGAAGAGGACCAGTATGATATCCACTGGCTGGATGACATGGTGTTTCAGCAGGACTACAAAGAGCCTTCGCTTGTGAAAAGGCTCTTCAGAACCATTACCCAAAAATAAGGAGAGAAGAAAAGCATGACAACAGAAAATCAAAATCCGCTTGTTCTCGATAAAAATGAAGAGATTTCCCAGCAAAAAGCTGACGATATCCGTCTTCAGCTCCGTCAGGAACCAGAAGTGAAGCGGCTTGCTCAACAAATTGACGTCAAAAACCAAATGGAGCTGCTTGAGTACGGCAAGGAGCCGGCCGTTGAAATATCCAAGTTCTCTGACCGCATCTTAGGGATGATGAAAACAACAAGCGTGACAGACTCCGGCACAATGCTGACTCAGCTTGGGAAAATCATGGACCGCTTCGACAAAAATGATTTTGATGAGCCAAAGGGATTAATGGCGAAAATTTTCAAACGCGGCGGCAGCATGATTGAAAAAATCTTTAAAAAGTATCAGACACTTGGCGGAGAGATTGAAAAAATCCACGTTGAGATTTCAAAATACAAAGATGAGATGACGAAGACGAACTACACGCTCGATGAAATGTATGAAAACAATATCAAATACTATATGGAGCTTGAAAAATACGTCGTTGCCGGGCAGATGAAACTGGAAGAGATGCAGTCGATCCTTCCTTCATATGAGGAAAAAGCGGCAAGCGGAAACCAGCTGGCGCAAATGCAGCTCGATACGTTGCGCAACGGCATTCAGGCGCTTGAGGAACGGGTGTATGATCTGGACATGGCACGGATGGTGGCGCTTCAAACCGCACCTCAAATCCGTCTCCTGCAGCGAGGAAATGCAAAGCTGATCGGGAAAATCAACTCCGCGTTTATCATTACCATTCCGATTTTCAAAAACGGCATTATTCAGGCTGTTACGGTAAAGCGGCAAAAGCTTGTGGCTGATTCCATGAGCGAGCTTGACCGCCGGACAAACGAGATGCTGAAACGAAATGCTGAAAACATCTCGAGCCAAAGTGTTGAAATTGCCAGAATGGCCGGCAGACCGAGCATAGATATTGAAACGATCGAATCGTCTTGGAACACGATTGTCAGCGGCATGCAGGAAACAAAACAAATCGAGGAAGAAAACAAACGCCTCCGCGAAGACGGCGCGAGACGAATTGCACAGCTTCAGGATAATATTAAAAAAGCAGCATTGCAGCAATAAGAAAAACCCCGCTTGTGGAACATAAGCGGGGTTTTTCAATTACATCATTTAGTTAATGACAATGTGTAAAGACAGGTGTAAACTTAAACGGTAATCATTTTGCATATCAGAGGTGTTGGCAATGGGAAAACAACAGCCTATATCCCAGCGTAAACTGCTGGGCGTCGCCGGTTTGGGGTGGCTGTTTGATGCAATGGATGTCGGAATATTATCGTTTATTATCGCCGCGCTCCATGTAGAGTGGAATCTGTCGCCCGAAGAAATGAAATGGATCGGAAGCGTCAATTCCATCGGCATGGCTGCGGGTGCGTTTTTGTTTGGTTTGCTGGCTGATCGAATCGGCCGCAAAAAAGTGTTCATCATCACTCTTTTATGCTTTTCCATCGGAAGCGGCATTTCTGCTTTTGTGACGAGCTTATCAGCATTTCTAATCCTTCGTTTCGTGATTGGTATGGGACTTGGCGGAGAGCTTCCAGTCGCTTCAACACTCGTTTCGGAAGCGGTTGTGCCTGAAAAGCGGGGCAGAGTGATTGTGCTTTTGGAAAGCTTTTGGGCCGTGGGCTGGCTCGCAGCGGCCTTGATTTCTTACTTTGTGATACCAAGCTTCGGCTGGCAGGCTGCCCTGCTGTTAACTGCGCTGACTGCTTTTTATGCGCTGTACCTGCGGACGAGTCTGCCTGATTCGCCGAAATATGAATCGCTTTCTGCCCAAAAGAGGTCGGTGTGGGAGAATGTAAAAAGCGTCTGGGCAAGACAGTATATACGGCCGACCGTGATGCTGTCGATCGTTTGGTTCTGTGTGGTGTTTTCTTATTACGGCATGTTCCTATGGCTCCCGAGTGTCATGCTGCTGAAAGGCTTCAGCATGATTCAAAGCTTTGAATATGTCCTGCTGATGACGCTTGCTCAGCTACCGGGCTATTTCTCTGCCGCATGGCTGATTGAAAAAGCGGGCCGGAAGTGGATACTCGTCATTTACTTGATTGGTACAGCAGGAAGCGCCTATTTCTTCGGAACAGCGGATTCCTTAAGTCTTCTCCTTACGGCTGGAATGCTGTTATCGTTTTTCAATCTCGGTGCGTGGGGCGTGCTGTATGCTTATACCCCGGAGCAATACCCGACTGCGATTCGAGCAACAGGTTCAGGAACGACAGCAGCGTGTGGAAGAATCGGCGGCATCTTCGGGCCTTTGCTCGTCGGAACCCTGGCAGCCCGTCATATTTCGTTTTCGGTCATCTTTTCAATCTTTTGCATTGCAATCTTACTCGCGGTTGCTTGTATTTTGATTATGGGGAAAGAAACGAAACAAACTGAGCTAGAATAGGAAAAGCACCTCTTAAAAGAGGTTCTTTCAGCGTGTCGACAAACCCTCGCATTCGTTGTCAGGACTGCGCTTCGGTGCTCAATGCGAAGTGGATCAACGGCTAAATTCTCAGGCGTCCTGCCTAAACGCCGTCGTCATCACATCCTGTGAATGTCCGCTCCTATGCTCGTCCTTCCTAGACTTCAAGGGTTTTCAATCACGCTGAAAAGATGACAAAATCCTAAAATGAAAACCATTTTATGATTTTGTCAACAATCTGAGGCATCTCTTGAATGAGGTGCTTTTTTTACATTTGCGCCCGGGCTGCGGATTGGCGTTTCCCGGTTTTACTGATTGCCTGGTAGAGCGTCATAGAAAGTATGAACAGAATGGCAGTAAATCCTGTGACAGCTCCGAAATGCTGTGTGCTATGATATAAAAAACCTGCAATACTTGTACCGACAGTGGTTCCGGCATACATAGCGGCATTGGAAAGGGAAGCGATGGTTCCTCGCGCATTTGGTGCAATGGATTGAAAGACACCCATCATTAACGGAAAGATGATGCCAGCTGTAAAGAACGTGAGAAAAAAGCTGGCTTCTACTAAAAACAAGTTTGGAAAGAACGGAAGAGCGAAATAGAGAGCGCCCATTAGCAGCATCCCGCTGATCAGTGTTTTAAACATGCCCAGCTTTTCTGAAACCCGGCTGCCGATAAGGCTCCCGAGCATATTTCCCAGTCCGAGTACAAGCATAGCTGCGCCAATTTGTGACACGGTTAAATGATAATCTGCGGAAAGCCAAGTACCCAGAAAGCTGAACGAAGCGAAGTTTCCGGTTTGAAACAGAAAATAGGCAAGCAGAATGACCGATGTTTTCGGCAATGAAAAAAGCTCCCGATAGGGGTTGACTATTGATGGGCGCGCCAATGGTTCAGAAGGCCGGATATCAGGCATGACCGCCGCCAGGATCAATAGTAGAATAAGCGAGCACGCTGACAAAACGAAAAATGGCGTATGCCATGTAAAGGAAGCGAGAAACCCTCCAATAGGAAGTCCGAGCATTTGTGAAGCGGCCAAACCTGCTGTCGCAATCCCCATGCCTTTTATGATCTGAGAAGGCCGGACAATGACTGGGATGGACGCCCAAATTTGAGGCGTCACAAACGCAGCGCTAACGCCTGCGGCAAAACGGAACAGGCACATGGCGGCAAAAGAGGGAGCGATGCCGCATAAAAATGTGGATACGATAAAGCCTGCAAGTCCCCACAGCATGACTGTTTTCCTGTTCAGCCGGTCTGAGATTGGGCCTGCAATGAAAGCGAAGAGCGCATAACCGAGTGCATAAGCACTGACCATCCAGCCTGACAAATCAGTAGAGACATGAAACTGATCCTGTAAAAGGGGGAGAAGCGGCGAAAGCAAAAAGGTATCCGTGCCAATGACAAACATGACACTGAAGAAAAGCCAAATGCGATTCAAATTTTATCACTCCTATTGTTTTATAACTTTGAAACTATGAAACAGATATGTATAGAGAAAACCCTTTGTTAGAGGGTTTCCAAAAAGCCAGGCAGGTATGTGTGAAAGGTGTCTTCACGCAGACTGACGTATTTTGTCCGCGAATCTTTCCGGGTTGCCGTCAATCCCGCTTCACGCAGCGTTTTAAAATGATAAGATGCCGTGGTTTTGACAATATTGCACTTTTCACCTACTTCACCGCAGCTGAGTTCTTTTCCGCTGACATAAAGCGTACGAATAATGGCAAGCCTTGTTTCATCAGACAGTGCTTTAAAAATTTGCGCTCTGATTTGATCATCTGATTGTTTCATAGTCATGAAACTATAATACATAATTGATGTTGAAAAAGCAACTTATTTTTCCAGTAAAGGAGAGGGAAGTCATAAGAGGAAGAAGGAATTCAATTCCAATAAAAGCGTTTTCAACTAAAGATAGGCGAAAAATCACCCGTAAAATACAATCATATAGGAGGATTACAGAGCATTTAGAAGCATAAATAAGATCATGTGGTCACATGGATGTTTATAAAGAAATGGTACAGAATAAAAGAGAATATGCTGTTTGTGTGGGAAGTTACATAAATGTTACGGTAATAAAGATTGCTTAATATGGAGGGAAAATATGAGTGTAGATGAGAAACCAATTAAGATAAAAGTCGAGAAAGTCTCTAAGATTTTTGGGAAACAAACAAAGAAGGCAGTTCAAATGCTTGCCAACGGAAAGACAAAAAAAGAGATCCTGAAAGCAACCGGATCAACCGTTGGGGTTAATCAGGCAGATTTTGAAGTATATGATGGTGAGATATTTGTCATCATGGGTCTATCAGGGAGCGGTAAATCAACTTTAGTACGGATGTTAAACCGGCTTATTGAACCGACTGCCGGAAGTATTTACATTGATGGTGACATGATAACAAATATGTCAAAAGACCAGCTCCGGGAAGTCCGCCGGAAAAAAATCAGCATGGTCTTCCAAAAGTTCGCTCTGTTCCCGCACAGAACGATACTTGAAAACACAGAATACGGACTGGAGCTTCAAGGTGTAGACAAACAAGAGCGGCAGCAAAAAGCGCTTGAGTCTCTTAAGCTCGTCGGGCTCGAAGGATTTGAACACCAATATCCAGACCAGCTTTCCGGCGGGATGCAGCAGCGTGTCGGCCTTGCCCGCGCGTTGACAAATGATCCGGACATCCTTCTGATGGACGAAGCGTTCAGTGCGCTTGATCCACTGATTCGTAAAGATATGCAGGATGAGCTTCTTGATCTTCACGATAATGTCGGAAAAACAATTATCTTTATTACGCATGACTTGGACGAAGCGTTGCGGATCGGCGACAGAATTGTCCTAATGAAGGACGGCAATATCGTTCAAATCGGCACGCCTGAAGAAATCCTGATGAATCCATCTAACGAATATGTTGAGAAATTCGTCGAAGATGTTGATTTGTCTAAAGTCCTCACAGCAGGCCACATTATGAAACGCGCTGAAACAGTGCGGATTGATAAAGGGCCTCGCGTAGCATTGACACTGATGAAAAACCTTGGAATTTCTTCAATTTATGCAGTGGATAAACAAAAGAAATTATTAGGTGTTATCTATGCGTCTGATGCGAAAAAAGCGGCTGAGTCTGATTTGTCACTTCAAGACATCTTGAATACAGAATTTACGACTGTACCAGAGAATACGTATCTGACTGAGATTTTTGACGTTGTGTCCGATGCGAATATTCCAATTGCGGTTGTGGATGAGAAGCAAAGAATGAAAGGAATTGTTGTAAGAGGCGCGCTGATTGGCGCACTTGCCGGCAATAACGAGTATATCAATGCTGAAGGCACTAACGAACAAACACAAGATCCTTCTGCACAGGAGGTGAAATAAGATGGATAGACTGCCTAGAATACCTTTAGCAGATATCATTGACCGTTTTGTTGACTGGATTACGATGACGTTTGGCGGATTCTTCGACGGAATCGCTAACGGTTTGGCTGCTTTTGTAAATGGAATTGTCAGCGGACTCGGATTTATTCCATCTATTTTGTTAACAATTATTTTCGCTGCACTTGCGTGGTGGATCAGTACAAGGGGAATTGCGTTATTTACATTGATTGGATTCCTTCTGATCGATTATTTAGGATATTGGGACCCAATGCTGCAAACATTGGCGCTTGTGTTGACATCTGTGATTATTTCGATTGTGGTCGGGGTACCGATCGGAATTTGGGCGTCTCAGAAAGAAACGGTTCGCCGTATTGTAACGCCAATTCTTGATTTAATGCAGACAATGCCTGCTTTCGTATATCTATTGCCGGCGATTTTCTTCTTTAACATCGGTGTTGTGCCGGGTGTTGTTGCATCTGTTATCTTCGCGATGCCGCCGACAATCCGCATGACTGTTCTCGGTATTAAACAAGTGCCGGCGGATCTGATTGAAGCGACTGAGGCATTCGGTTCTACAACAGCTCAGCGTTTGTTTAAAGTTCAGCTTCCGCTTGCGACAAAAACGATTTTGGCCGGAATTAACCAGAGCATCATGCTTGCGTTATCAATGGTTGTTATCGCCGCAATGGTCGGTGCACCGGGACTTGGTTCTGAAGTATACAGTGCCGTTACACAGCTGAAAACCGGGGTCGGAGTAGAGGCCGGTATCGCCATCGTTATCGTTGCCATTACCCTGGACCGTATTACTCAAAATATTAAAGTGAAGAAGAAAAGCAGGGGGAATGCCTGATGCTTAAAAAAATCATCGGCATCGGCGTTTCCGCCATGCTGGCGCTCTCACTTGCGGCTTGCGGTTCAGAAAACGATGAAAATGCATCCGCAGCAGAACAGGTGAATAAGACCATCATCGGGATTGACCCCGGTTCAGGGATTATGTCCCTGACTGACAAAGCGATGAAGGATTATGACCTGAATGACTGGACATTGATTTCAGCGTCAAGTGCTGCGATGACTGCTACGCTTAAAAAGTCATACGACCGTAAGAAACCGATTATCATTACAGGATGGACACCGCACTGGATGTTCTCCAGATATAAGCTGAAATATCTCGATGATCCGAAACAATCTTATGGCAGCGCAGAGGAAATCCATACCATCACACGCAAAGGCTTCAGCAAAGAGCAGCCGAATGCCGCAAAGCTTCTGAGCCAGTTTAAATGGACGCAAGACGAAATGGGCGAAATCATGATCAAGGTGGAAGAAGGCGAGAAACCTGCCAAAGTTGCTGCTGAGTACGTCAATAAACACAAGGATCAGATAGCCGAATGGACAAAAGGCGTTCAAAAGGTGAAGGGAGACAAAATCAACCTTGCCTATGTGGCGTGGGACAGTGAGATTGCAAGTACAAACGTCATAGGCAAAGTCTTAGAAGACTTGGGCTATGAGGTAACACTTACTCAGGTAGAGGCTGGGCCGATGTGGACTGCAATTGCAACGGGAAGTGCGGATGCATCACTTTCCGCATGGCTGCCGAATACCCATAAAGCATACGCTGCTAAATATAAAGGCAAATATGATGATATTGGCACCAGTATGACTGGTGTGAAGATGGGGCTTGTTGTTCCTCAATATATGAAAAATGTCAACTCAATTGAAGATTTGAAGAAGTAATGAAGAAAGCAGCCTGTGTCAGGCTGCTTTTTTTGCGTTAAGAAGCGTTAGCGGCAGCAAGTGATTCCGCCTTCTGAAATGTTTTGAGCACGGCGTTCGCCAAAATATGAATGCCGGTAAACATCGCATTTCTGTCAAAGGTCATGTGCGGATGATGGAGCCCCGGCTGGAGCCCGCAGCCTAGTCCGAGCATCGTTGTTTTCAGATTCGGCACCTTCACGGCGTAAAAATGGAAATCCTCTCCGCCGGTAGTGACAAGCGGGTCATCAAGCCGCTCAGCCCCGATGATATCTGTAATGGCTTCTGCCATGATCGCTTCAGCTTCTTTGTTTTGTGTTGCCGCAGGAAGGCTGTGTTCTTTTTGCAGATCGATTTTTGCGCCGAATGCAGCGGCGGCCGCTTCACAGGCTCTTTCTGTCTCGGCGATTAACGCCTCCATGGCTTCATTGGTCTGTGCGCGCAAATCAAGGCTGAACGATGCTTTTCCTGGAATGATGTTAGAGCTTTCACCGCCGGCTTGAAGTTTTGTCATTTTGACGGTATGCGGGATTTGCGGGTCAATATGAATGAGTCCGAGCTTATGTACAAGAAATGCCGCAATTTCAATGCTGTTTTTCCCGAGGTGCGGACGGGCGCCATGAGCCTCTTCCCCGATGATCGTTCCCTCAATGTGCTGGCTTGATCCGTGCAGAATAGACGGAGCGCAGCGGCCGTTCTGTGTTTCCTGGATCGGACGGACGTGAACGCCATACAAATAGTCGATATCATCAAGCACGCCTTCTTCTATCATTTTCAAGGCGCCGCCGCCTTTTTCTTCTGCCGGCTGAAAGATAAAACGGATTGTGCCCTTCGGAAGCTCAGGTTGTTTTTTTAGCAGCATTAACGTGCCCAATGCCATTGTCATATGTGAATCGTGTCCGCAGGAATGGTTGGCGCGAAATGTGCCGTTAACCTCCTGCCACAGCGCGTCAATATCAGCGCGTACCGCTACAACAGGTGAGCCTGAGCCGATTTCGCCGACAACCCCGGTGCAGTCTGAAAACGTGCGCGTCCGGCACCCTAAATCCTCAAGCTTTTGTTTCAAAAATGAAGTTGTCTCATATTCCTTCCAGCTGACTTCAGGGTTCGCGTGCAGATGCTCGAAGATGTCTATAATGGTTTGTTTCATGTCTTCTGAAAGCTTTTGCATGGTAAGAAATACCTCCTTCTATCAGAATGAATTTTTACCTTCTTTACTTTATTTATATTGAAACAGGAAGATAGGCTGTATATAATATAGCACATATTGCTACTATTCAGAATAATTAATATTTTCAAACAGAGGGGATGGATCGAAATATGAGTATGCCAGCAGCCGAAACACAGCCTAAGAAAAAACGTATGACATTTAAAATGCCTGACGCCTATGTCCTCTTATTTATGATTGCTTTCATTTGCGCAATCGCTTCATATATTGTGCCGGCAGGTGAATTTGACCGCGTGACAAAGGGGAATGTCACGACCGCTGTTCCGGGAAGCTATCATTCAATTGAACAGTCTCCGGTCAGCTTGATCAGCTTTTTTACTTCTCTACAGGATGGAATGGTTGGATCAGCACCCATCATCTTTCTGATTTTATTCACAGGCGGCACCATTGCTATTCTAGAAAAAACGGGTGCCATCAATGGCCTGATTTACAATGTCATCAGCAAATTCCGCACAAAGCAATTATTATTTATTTGTATTGTCGGCGCATTGTTCTCCATTCTCGGAACAACCGGGATTGTCGTGAATTCAGTTATCGGTTTTATCCCCATCGGCCTCATTGTGGCACGATCCTTAAAATGGGACGCAGTCGCGGGAGCCGCTGTTATATACATCGGCTGCTACGCTGGATTTAACTCCACCATATTATCACCGTCACCGCTCGGTTTATCACAATCAATCGCGGAGCTCCCTCTTTTCTCAGGAATCGGCCTGCGAGTTGTGATATACATATGCTTTTTGCTGTCTTCTATTATTTATATCTATTTGTATACGAGAAAATTAAAAAAATCAAAAGATGCCAGTGTGTTAGGAACAGATTGGTTCCCTGCGGCAGGAATGGGCGAAGCCGGTAAAGAAGAAGATCAGTCAGTGCCGTTTACCGTTCGCCATAAGCTGATTTTGGCTGTGGCGGGACTCTCACTTGTCGGATTTTTATACGGCGCTTTGAAGCTTGGCTGGTCAGATTCCCAAATGGCTGCGACATTTATTTTTATTTCTGTCCTTGCCGGTTTAATAGGCGGGCTTGCGGCGAACGATATTGCCAAAACCTTCATTACGGGCTGCCAAAGTCTTGTATACGGGGCGCTGATTGTCGGGATGGCACGAAGCATTTCCGTTATCCTTGAAAATGGAAAGCTTCTCGATACTGTCGTCAATGCTTTGGCTTCACTTTTGGATGGATTCAGCCCGATTGCTGGGGCAATCGGCATGTATATCGCCAGTGCGCTGCTTCATTTTCTCATCTCTTCAGGTTCTGGCGAAGCCGTTGTATTTATTCCAATCCTGGCGCCGCTCGCTGATTTGATGGGAATCACGAGACAGGTTGCGGTTGAAGCGGTTATGCTTGGAGAAGGGGTCGTCAACTGTGTGAACCCGACATCCGGCGTTCTCATGGCGGTGCTTGCCGCCAGCGGTATTCCGTATGTCAAGTGGCTGCGGTTTATGGTGCCGCTTGCTCTGATTTGGTTCTTGATCGGGCTTGTCTTTATCGTGATCGGCGTCATGATCAATTGGGGGCCGTTTTAACGATTGCTGCCCGCCGGCTTGTACGGCGGGCTTTTGAGTTATTCATTGCAGAAGCGCAGGCTGTTATTGTAACATGTAAGCCATAAGCCATTCGTAAAAGTGCGGGAGGAAGGTCATGAATAATCTGCGTAATAGACTTTCAGGCGTGAATGGGAAAAATAAGAGAGTAAAAGAAAAAGAACAAAAAATCTGGTCGGAGATTGGGATGATAGCGGGAGCATTTGCGCTGCTTGATGTGATCATCCGCGGCATTATGTTTGAATTTCCGTTTAAAGAATGGGCTGCAAGCCTTGTGTTTTTGTTCATCATTATCTTATATTACTGCATCAGGGCTGCGGCATCCGGTATGCTCATGCCGAGAATAGACACCAAAGAAGAACTGCAAAAACGGGTGAAGCAGCAGCGAATAGAATCAATTGCGGTCGCCTTTGCGGTAGTGGTGCTTACGATGTACGACAGGGGGATTCCCCATACATTCTTCGCTTGGCTGAAAATGATTCTTCTTTTTATCGTCTGCGGCGGCGTTCTGTTTCTGCTTCGGTATGTGATTGTGAAGCTGGCTTACAGAAGAGCGGTAAAAGAAGAAGTAAAAAAGAAACCATCTTGAAAAATAGATGGTTTCTTTTTTTGTTTGGAAAGCGAGGGAAGCGTTCACAGTTTCAGTCAGCTTTTTTTATAGGAACATTGATTTGTATTCACTCTGCCAAGTTGTTTTGATAGAGTGATTGTGATAATTTAAAATGTAAGCGTTAACAAAATTCTCCAGTCTTCACATCAGTTTGAAAGGAGGAAGCGGAAGAATGAAGTAAGAGGGATTTTTGACTCCGAAGTAAGTCTTCAAAAAATCAAATAAGGAGTGTCAAGAATGTTTGCAAAACGATTCAAAACCTCTTTACTGCCGTTATTCGCTGGATTTTTATTGCTGTTTCATTTGGTTCTGGCAGGACCGGGGGCTGCGAGTGCTGAAACGGCGAACAAATCGAATGAGCTTACAGCACCGTCGATCAAAAGCGGAACCATTCTTCATGCATGGAATTGGTCGTTCAATACGTTAAAACATAATATGAAGGATATTCATGATGCAGGATATACAGCCATTCAGACATCTCCGATTAACCAAGTAAAGGAAGGGAACCAAGGAGATAAAAGCATGTCGAACTGGTACTGGCTGTATCAGCCGACATCGTACCAAATTGGCAACCGTTACTTAGGTACTGAACAAGAATTTAAAGAAATGTGTGCAGCCGCTGAAGAATATGGCATAAAGGTCATTGTTGACGCGGTCATCAATCATACCACCAGTGACTATGCCGCGATTTCCAATGAGATTAAGGGTATTCCAAACTGGACACATGGAAACACACAAATTAAAAACTGGTCTGATCGATGGGATGTCACGCAGAATTCATTGCTCGGGCTGTATGACTGGAATACACAAAATACACAAGTACAGTCCTATCTGAAACGGTTCTTAGAAAGAGCATTGAATGATGGAGCAGACGGTTTTCGTTTTGATGCCGCCAAACATATAGAGCTTCCGGATGATGGCAGTTACGGCAGTCAATTTTGGCCGAATATCACAAATACATCTGCAGAGTTCCAATACGGAGAAATCCTGCAGGATAGTGCCTCCAGAGATGCTTCATATGCGAATTATATGAATGTGACAGCGTCTAACTATGGGCATTCCATAAGGTCCGCTTTAAAGAATCGTAATCTGGGCGTGTCGAATATCTCCCACTATGCATCTGATGTGTCTGCGGACAAGCTAGTGACATGGGTAGAGTCGCATGATACGTATGCCAATGATGATGAAGAGTCGACATGGATGAGCGATGATGATATCCGTTTAGGCTGGGCGGTGATAGCTTCTCGTTCAGGCAGTACGCCTCTTTTCTTTTCCAGACCTGAGGGAGGCGGAAATGGTGTTAGATTCCCGGGGAAAAGCCAAATAGGTGATCGCGGGAGTGCTTTATTTGAAGATCAGGCTATCACAGCGGTCAATAGATTTCACAATGTGATGGCTGGACAGCCTGAGGAGCTCTCGAATCCGAATGGAAACAACCAGATATTTATGAATCAGCGCGGCTCACATGGCGTTGTGCTGGCAAATGCAGGTTCATCCTCTGTTTCTATCAATACGCCAACAAAATTGCCTGATGGCAGATATGACAATAAAGCTGGGGCAGGTTCATTTCAAGTGAATGATGGTAAACTGACAGGCACGATCAATGCCAGGTCTGTGGCTGTGCTTTATCCTGATGATATTGCAAAAGCGCCTCATGTTTTCCTTGAGAATTACAAAACAGGTGTAACACATTCTTTCAATGATCAACTGACGATTACCTTGCGTGCAGATGCGAATACAACAAAAGCCGTTTATCAAATCAATAATGGACCAGAGACGGCGTTTAAGGATGGAGATCAATTCACAATCGGAAAAGGAGATCCATTTGGCAAAACATACACCATCATGTTAAAAGGAACGAACAGTGATGGTGTAACGAGGGCCGAGGAATACAGCTTTGTTAAAAGAGATCCAGCTTCGGCCAAAACCATCGGCTATCAAAATCCGAATCATTGGAGCCAGGTAAATGCTTATATCTATAAACATGATGGGGGCCGGGCAATTGAATTGACCGGATCTTGGCCTGGAAAACCAATGACTAAAAATGCAGACGGAATTTACACGCTGACGCTGCCTGCGGATACGGATACAACCAACGCCAAAGTGATTTTTAATAATGGCAGCGCCCAAGTGCCCGGCCAGAATCAGCCTGGCTTTGATTACGTGCAAAATGGTTTATATAATGACTCGGGCTTAAGCGGTTCTCTTCCCCATTGAGGGCAAGGCTAGACGGGACTTACCGAAAGAAACCATCAATGATGGTTTCTTTTTTGTTCATAAATCAGACAAAACTTTTCTCTTGCAAAAGTTTGTGAAGTATTGCACAATATAAATGTGAAATACTTCACAAATAAAAAGACATCAAAGAGAAACATACCCTGGAAGGATGATTAATGATGAACAAACATGTAAATAAAGTAGCTTTAATCGGAGCGGGTTTTGTTGGAAGCAGTTATGCATTTGCGTTAATTAACCAAGGGATCACAGATGAGCTTGTGGTCATTGATTTAAATAAAGAAAAAGCAATGGGCGATGTGATGGATTTAAACCACGGAAAGGCGTTTGCGCCACAACCGGTCAAAACATCTTACGGAACATATGAAGACTGCAAGGATGCTGATATTGTCTGCATTTGCGCCGGAGCAAACCAAAAACCTGGTGAGACACGCCTTGAATTAGTAGAAAAGAACTTGAAGATTTTCAAAGGCATCGTCAGTGAAGTCATGGCGAGCGGATTTGACGGTATTTTCTTAATCGCGACAAATCCGGTTGATATCCTGACTTACGCAACATGGAAATTCAGCGGCCTGCCAAAAGAGCGGGTGATCGGAAGCGGCACAACACTAGATTCTGCGAGATTCCGTTTCATGCTGAGCGAATACTTTGGCGCAGCGCCTCAAAACGTGCACGCACATATTATCGGAGAGCACGGCGACACAGAGCTTCCTGTTTGGAGCCATGCGAATGTCGGCGGTGTGCCGGTCAGTGAACTCGTTGAGAAAAACGATGCGTACAAACAAGAAGAGCTGGACCAAATTGTAGATGATGTGAAAAACGCAGCTTACCATATCATTGAGAAAAAAGGCGCGACTTATTATGGGGTTGCGATGAGTCTTGCTCGCATTACAAAAGCCATTCTTCATAATGAAAACAGCATATTAACTGTCAGCACATATTTGGACGGGCAATATGGTGCAGATGATGTGTACATCGGTGTGCCGGCTGTCGTGAATCGCGGAGGGATCGCAGGTATCACTGAGCTGAACTTAAATGAGAAAGAAAAAGAACAGTTCCTTCACAGCGCCGGCGTCCTTAAAAACATTTTAAAACCTCATTTTACAGAACAAAAAGTCAACTAACCGCAACTTTAGAGTAAAGGGCTGATTGTCAATGTGGGAGCAGTTGTATGATCCGTTTGGAAACGAGTATGTGAGCGCACTTGTGGCGCTCACTCCGATTCTCTTTTTTCTTTTGGCTTTAACTGTTTTGAAAATGAAAGGCATTCTTGCGGCATTTCTTACCCTAGCCGTCAGTTTCTTCGTCTCCGTTTGGGCATTTCATATGCCGGTTGAAAAAGCGATTTCTTCTGTTTTGTTAGGAATCGGGAGCGGGCTGTGGCCCATTGGCTACATCGTCCTGATGGCGGTGTGGCTGTATAAAATCGCAGTGAAAACCGGGAAATTTACCATTATTCGGTCCAGCATTGCCGGCATTTCGCCTGACCAACGATTACAGCTATTATTAATTGGTTTTTGTTTTAACGCGTTTTTAGAAGGCGCGGCCGGTTTTGGTGTTCCGATTGCGATTAGTGCGGCGCTGCTCGTCGAACTTGGTTTTAAACCGTTAAAAGCGGCAGCGCTCTGCTTGATTGCAAACGCCGCCTCCGGAGCCTTTGGGGCGATCGGGATTCCTGTCATCACAGGGGCGCAGATTGGTGATTTGTCTGCTCTTGAGCTGTCACGGACATTAATGTGGACACTGCCGATGATCTCATTTTTCATACCATTCCTGCTTGTATTCTTATTAGACCGAATGAAAGGAATCAAACAGACATGGCCCGCTCTTCTGGTTGTGAGCGGTGGGTATACAGCGGTTCAGACACTGACAATGGCGGTGCTCGGGCCGGAATTAGCAAACATTTTGGCGGCCTTATTCAGCATGGGCGGGCTTGCCCTCTTCCTCCGCAAATGGCAGCCGAAAGAGATTTACCGCGAGGAAGGGGCCGGCGATGCTTGTGAGAAAAAGGCATACCGTGCCGCTGACATTGCGAAAGCGTGGTCTCCTTTCTACATTTTAACTGCGGCGATCACCATTTGGAGCCTTCCTGCCTTCAAAGCGCTTTTCCAAGAAGGCGGGCTGTTATATCAATCAACGCTCCTGTTCAAAATGCCTTTTCTGCATCAGCAAATTATGAAAATGCCGCCGATTGCGCCATCTGCCATGCCGTTAGATGCAGTCTTTAAAGTTGATCTGCTGTCAGCGACTGGTACAGCGATTTTAGCGGCGGTCATCGTGACAGGGCTGTTCAGCAAAAAGTTCTCCTCTCGGGATGCCTTTGCTTCCCTGAAGGAGACAGGAAAAGAGCTGTGGGTGCCGATTATGACGATCTGCTTCGTGATGGGGTTTGCCAATCTGGCCAACTTCGCAGGGCTCAGCTCTTCAATTGGATTAGCATTGGCGAAAACAGGAGACCTGTTCCCGTTTGTCAGTCCTGTTCTTGGCTGGATTGGCGTGTTCATCACCGGTTCTGTTGTCAGCAATAATGCTTTGTTCGGCCATTTGCAGGTTGTCACCGGAGCGCAGATCGGTGCGGGTTCAGACTTGCTGTTAGCCGCAAATACGGCGGGCGGTGTCATGGCGAAACTTGTTTCTCCTCAATCTATCGCCATCGCTGCCGCAGCGGTAGGCCAAACAGGCAAGGAATCTAAACTGTTTAAAAGGACAGTGGCGTACAGCCTGATTCTGTTATTGATCATTTGTATATGGACGTTTATTCTTGCAAGATTTGGAGTGTAATAGAAAAAAGCAGTACATGCCCAGCATGTACTGCTTTTTTATGTTAATTTGCTTTCTTTGTCATTTCGGCTGTTGTTTTCACTCTGGCTTTTCCCATAAATAAAATGGTAACCGCCGCGAGGACAATTGGAATCAAAGCGAGCAAAAAGACATACGTAATACTTGATGACATCGCGTCAATAATGCGATTCAGGATCGCATCAGGAATCTGGGAACGTGTTCCCGCTTGGAATATCTCCTGCGGGTCGCCAATATTTTGCGTAGCACCTGATCCCGCTGAGCCTTTCATCCCGCTGAAGGCGTCGCTCAGCTTGTTCGTGAATACGTTTGTTTGCACCGTTCCGAAAATGGTGACGCCTAAGGTCATGCCAAATGATCGCAAAAATGAATTTGTAGAGTTTGCCGTTCCCCGAAAGCGAGGTTCAAGATCATTCATCGATGCCGCCGGCAGCAGGGAGAAGTTAAAGCCTACACCAAAGCCTGAAATCATCATAAAGACTGTCAGCCATACCCGTGCTGTGTCAGGCGTCATATTGGAAAGAAGCAGCATGCCGATAAAGAAAGCTATAACAGATATCAGCATCAAATTGCGGAAGCTTGCCTTCGTTTGGAAGATCCCGCCGATCATGCTTCCGATGACTGATCCAATCATCATCGGCGTCAGAATGAAGCCCGCGCTTGTCGCCGAGCTGCCGTAGACCGCCTGAACGAAAATCGGAATAAATACCGCTAAAATAATAAATGTTCCGCCATACAGGAAAGCGAGAATCTGCGCTGTGGCAAACAAGCGGTTCTTAAACATCCAGAAAGAAATAATCGGCTCTTCTGCTTTTCTCTCCACAATAAAAAAGGCAATGAAGAAAACGGCGAATACAATAAACAGCCCGATGATCTGAATGGAATTCCAATCGTATGTTTTGCCGCCAAGCTCAAGGGCGAACATCAGACATACAATGGATACGACTAAGGTAATCGCGCCGCCCCAGTCTATTTTCTGCTTTCTGTGCTCCAGAGATTCTTTGTAGTAGCGAATAATGAAAAACAATGACAATGCGCCGATCGGCACATTGATGTAAAACACCCAGTGCCAGCTGATCGAATCTGTAATGATCGCGCCTAAGAGCGGACCAAGAACACTGGATAATCCAAATACAGCACCGAACATGCCGGACATTTTTCCGCGTTTTTCCGGCGGAAACAAATCGAAGATAATGGTAAAGGCAATCGGCAGGAGCGCGCCGCCTCCGATCCCTTGAATGGCCCGGAAGATGATCAGCTGATTCATCGTCTGGGCAATCCCGCATAAAGCAGAACCGATTAAGAAAAAAATAAGTCCAAACAGGAAAAAACGTTTTCGGCCGTACATATCGGAAAGCTTGCCGTAAATCGGCATGCCAGCCATAACCGCCACCATATAGGATGCCGTCACCCAGGCAAATTTATCGAAGCTTCCAAGATCGGCTACGATATTGCCCATCGCGGTGGCAACAATCGTATTGTCCATTGCAGACATCAAGATGCCCAGCAGGAGACCGAGGACCACAAATTTGGTGGAAGCCTGTTTTGCTGTTGTTGTGTCCATTTGTTCTACCTCCTCTTACTTTTCTATGTAAGTTCTGATATCATGATAATAGTTTGATTGTTGAATATCTCGATTATCAAGATAAACTCGATTTTATAGGGAGGACTGTCAGTTGTCAACAAGAAATTCTAGAAGTGAGTTGGAAAAGACTGCTGTTCAGCTTTTTCGAAAACTGGGCACAAGAACGGTTCTGTTTCATCAGGCAGCCGCTCAAGCTCTCGGTCTGTTTCCCACCGATTTGAAATCAGCTGACATTTTAAATGAAGCAGGGCCGATGACGGCCGGAGAGTTGGGGAAAAAAACCGGCCTCAGCACGGGTTCCGTCACGGCGCTTGTTGACCGGCTGGAAAAAGCGGGGTATGTGGCTCGTGAAAAGGACCCGAACGATCGCAGGAGAGTCGTAATCGTCCCTTTGACTGCTTCGAAAAAACATATAAAGGATTTGTTCCGTCCTCTGTCTGAGTCGACGATGGATTTGTGCCGCGAATATACGGAAGAGGAGCTGGAACTCATTTTCAGTTTTGTAGGCAAAGCCGCCGATATTATGGAGGAAGAGCTTGAACGTCTGAAACAGTAAGTGAATTTGTGCATAGCTTGGCCCGTTCCCGAATAAATTGTACAAGTTACATAAGAGAAGGGAGTACGGGCCGGTGAACATTTTTTTGAGCTATATTGTGCTGGGACTGTCCTTGTCTGCGCCTGTGGGGCCAGTGAATGCGGCGCAAATAGACAAAGGAATTAAAAACGGTTTTTGGCATGCATGGATTTTCGGTTTAGGCGCCATGACAGCGGATGGGCTGTACATGCTTTTTATCTATTTCGGGCTGTCACAGTTTTTGACCGCTCCATTTGTGAAAACGTTTTTGTGGCTCTTCGGCTTTTTTGTCCTGACCTATACCGGAATTGAAACGCTTAAAAACGTCAGAGAACCGATGGATGTGCGAAGCTCGCGGGGGAAACCGTCATACAGGAAAACATTCGCATCGGGTTTTCTCATTTCATTGTCAAACCCATTGAGCATCCTTTTTTGGCTTGGAATTTACGGAAGCATTCTTGCGAAAACAGCAGAGGCCTACAATATGAATCAGCTTCTAATCTATAGCTCCGGCATCATGATCGGCATTTTAATCTGGGATTTCTGCATGGCTATCACAGCCAGTACGTTCAGAAACCTGCTTCATGAAAAGCTATTGAGAGGATTGACCGGAATCGCCGGTGTATCCCTCCTTGTGTTTGGCTTTTACTTTGGTTATCAGGGCATCAAACAGTTATTGGGCTGATTCATGAAGGACAGTCACCTGCCGCTTCCAGTTTTAATATAGTATCCAGATGATACTGGAGGTGGATCAATGGTGAATGGGATTTACACCAAAAGTTTTCTGGAACGTATTCAGGAAGAGCTTCCTGAATGGCAAAGAATCGCTTTTGAGCTGCTGGCAGAAACTCTGGGGGACGACGCGGATACGTTTCCGTGCATTCCCGGACGCCAGGCGTTTCTGACTGATCAGCTTCGGATTGCTTTTGCCGGAGATCCGCGGGAAAACTGTACAGCGGAGGAACTGGCTCCGTTGCTTGCGGAGTACGGCAAGATATCGCGGGACACGGGAAAATATGCATCCCTCGTTGTGTTGTTTGATACACCGGAAGATTTGGCGGAGCATTATTCGATTGAAGCGTATGAAGAGCTGTTTTGGCGCTTTTTAAATAGACTGAGTCATCAAGACGAAAAAGAATGGCCGGAAGACATTCCGGCCGATCCTGAGCATTATAAATGGGAGTTTTGTTTTGACGGCGAGCCGTATTTCATTCTGTGCGCTACACCGGGGCACGAGGCAAGAAGAAGCCGGAGCTTTCCTTTTTTTATGGTCACGTTTCAGCCAAGGTGGGTGTTTGATGACCTAAATGGATCAACTGCATTTGGCCGTAACATGAGCAGGCTGATCCGATCTCGTTTAGAGGCCTATGATCAGGCTCCGATTCACCCGCAATTAGGCTGGTACGGAGGAAAGGATAATCGTGAATGGAAGCAGTATTTCCTCCGTGATGACGAAAAACAGGTATCGAAGTGCCCGTTTTCTTATTTAAAGAACATGTTCAACAAAATGAAATAAATCAAGGACTGGCAGGGCGATCTTTATGACCCTGCTTTTTTTGATAGATCATGGTAACGATGGCGATGATCACGAGAAAACCTATGCTGACGAAAAAACCGGGCCGGCTTGATTTTTCAAACAATGTACCGGACACAGCCGCAGCAATCAGAACCATCGCTAAATAAATTTGCGTTTTTCCCATGCCCTCGGGATCAGTCAGCTTTTTGCTGGAGAACAGGATAAACAGCCAAGTGTATAAAAGCATAAGCCCCGCAGCTGTTGTCATATGCTCATAAATGTTTTTAGGCAGCACTAACGACAGAATAATGGAGAGAACAAGCCCCGCAAACGTCAGCCCAAGTGCCGGCCAGCATATTTTTTTGCCTTCCTTTAGAGTAAAGCATTTCGGCGCGTCGCCGTCATCAGCCATTGTACAAAGCAATGTCGTAACGGCAAAAAGCGAAGCGACAAGGGTCGAGAACCCGGCGATGATGAAAATCCCGTTAAATATATCAAGGATGATCTCAAGGTTATATCCTTTTAATGATGTAATGAACGGACTGTCCTGTTCAGTAAACGCGTGTAACGGAACCAAAAGCAGAGCCAGCCCGATTGAAATAATATAAATAATCGCCAGCGTTGCCAGCATCAGTTTCCCTGATTTAGACGCTTCCTCAGGTTTTTTTAAGTGAACCGCCATCAGCCCCATGACCTCAATTCCGCCAAAAGCGTAAAACGCGTAGATTAAACCTGTCCACAGCCCCATGGCGCCGTATGGGAAAAACTCAATCGTCTTATTTGGAACATGTATGCCATGATTTCCGCCGGACAGGATACCGCATAAAGCCAGGATGGCAATGACAATAAACATAAAAATAGCAGCTGTTTTAATCACTGCCAGCACGTTTTCTGTTTTTTCAAAGACGGACAGGCCGGTGAAAATAATAAGGAGCCCAAGTACTGCGTAGATTGAGGCAAACACCCATAGCGGCACTTGAGGAAACCAATGCTTCGTAAAGAGCGAAATGGCTGTCAGCTGGCTTCCGGTAATCAGCATTTCTGATGTCCAGTACACCCAGCCGTTGCTGAAGCCTGCCCATTTGCCGAATGCTTTTCGGGCATACGCACAAAACGAACCTTTTTCCGGCTGCTTCGCCGATAGCTTGGCGAGCTGTTCAAAGACAAAATACGTACCGATCCCTGCGATCAGAAATGAAAGGAGAACGGAAAAACCGCTTTTTACAATTGCGATGCTGGAACCGAGAAAGAAGCCTGTTCCAATCGTGCAGCCGACTCCGATCAGTGACAGCTGCCACCAAGCCAGATTCCCTTTTGGCTGGTCTTTTTTTGTTTGGCTCATTATTTATTCAACCCCTTTTATCTAAGGTTAGATTGTGATCTGTCCAAAGCTTATATACATCGGATTTTTGCCTCTTTTTACATGGAGAAGGAAGCAGACGCTCATACTAATGAAAAAAGGAGCAAACCAATGACACAGCAATATATTGTGGAGCCGAAAAAAGGGCTTGGGCTGAAGCTGAAAAAGGGGCAGATTTTAAAGGTGGTTGATGTAGAAGGGCAGCAGGTGGCTGATTTTGTCGCATACCATGCCAAGGATTTTTATGAACACCTTGATCAGG
The DNA here is from genome assembly GCF_038002425.1 of Bacillus sp. FSL R7-0685. NCBI lineage: Bacteria > Bacillati > Bacillota > Bacilli > Caryophanales > Bacillaceae > Bacillus > Bacillus sp. FSL R7-0685. The sequence continues at coordinate 345,138 of NZ_JBBOCN010000001.1, forward strand.
GAGCGACGATAGACGCCAATCACTCCATTCATGTGAAGGTCAACGACCATCTCTACTCCAACCTGTATAAGCCGATGTTAACCCTGATTGAAGATACGGTCGGCAAGCATGATCTGCTGTTGCCCGCCTGCCGTCCTGATATGAACAGGCTCTTATATGGGAAGCAAAAGGATGAGTTTCAGGATACGTGCTATGACAATATGAACCGTGCGCTTGAGCAGTTTGGCGTACCGAAGCCCCACATGCATTACCCATTTGCGATTTTTATGAATACTGTCCTTGATGAGAAAGGGAATCTGTCTGTGGAAACGCCGCTTTCGAATGCCGGAGATTATGTAAGGCTCAGGGCGGAGATGGATTTAATTGTCGCGTTTTCTTCCTGCCCGATTGAAAAAGGGAAATGCAATGGCGACAGTGTGACATCCATACGGGTTGAAGTCAGCTGATCTCTCTTGTTCACTGTGAATGAAGACCTGTGCTATATTTAATAGGGATACATAACAGTCATGATTCATTTTCATTGATTTAGGGAAATGATCAGTAATAAGGGAAAATGTACAGGAGGAATGATTGGGATGAGCATGCAGGAAAAGATTATGCGTGAGTTACATGTGAAGCCCTCAATTGATCCAAAGCAAGAAATTGAGGACCGAGTCAATTTTTTAAAACAATATGTAAAGAAAACCGGTGCTAAAGGCTTTGTATTGGGAATCAGCGGGGGCCAGGATTCAACACTTGCGGGAAGACTCGCTCAGCTTGCGGTGGAGAGCATTCGCGAGGAGGGCGGAGACGCTCAATTTATCGCGGTCCGTCTTCCGCATGGCACACAGCAGGATGAAGACGATGCCCAGCTTGCTTTGAAGTTTATTAAGCCGGATAAATCATGGAAGTTTGATATTAAATCGACAGTCAGCGCTTTTTCTGATCAGTATCAGCAGGAAACAGGCGATCAGCTGACGGACTTTAATAAAGGAAACGTAAAAGCAAGAACAAGAATGATCGCGCAATACGCGATCGGCGGCCAGGAAGGTCTTCTTGTGTTAGGAACAGACCATGCTGCTGAAGCAGTGACTGGTTTCTTTACGAAGTACGGTGACGGCGGAGCAGACCTCCTGCCGCTGACAGGCTTGACGAAGCGCCAGGGAAGAACCTTGCTGAAAGAGCTGGGTGCACCGGAACGCTTATACTTAAAAGAACCGACTGCCGATCTGCTCGACGAAAAACCGCAGCAGTCGGATGAAACAGAGCTTGGCATTTCCTACGACGAGATTGACGATTATCTCGAAGGAAAAGAAGTATCAGCGAAAGTATCAGAAGCGCTGGAAAAACGCTACAGCATGACTGAACATAAACGCCAGGTTCCGGCGTCTATGTTTGATGACTGGTGGAAATAAGTTGAAGAAAGCCCGCTCTCGGAGCGGGCTTTTGTCGTGTACAGAAGCTTTATTTGATGCGGATATGATTCAGCTTTACCATTAATCTGTCGGCGAACCTTCGGAGGCTGCCTCTTGTATCAGGATCTAATGGGAGTTCGGCTCTCGCGGCAATGTTCTCTGCCACATCCTGAATCGACAGGTTGTCTGTTTGAATGTGGTCCTCAAAAATGGGTGATGATAATCCTTCAACACAGCGGTCAATTTGTTTGGCGGCCCATGAGTTTTTTCCTTCTGCTCTGGTGCGCAGCCTTTTTAACAAGGTTTCCTTTGAAGCCATTAGTGTAAAGTGGTGAACGATCCTGCCTTCCTGTCTGAGCCTGCCGATGATCTCATTGAAGTATTCAGGGTGTACAATCGTCATAGGCACAATAAGGATGCCGCGGTATGTATCTGTCAGAGAAGCTAGCAAACTGTAATTGAACGCCCGCCATAAAGGATAGCTTTGAAAATCGTCCTTTGCGATCTCCTGCGGCACCATGGAGCGCAGCGCAAAACCCATTTTCTCGGGATCATACACGTAAGATGGGTTCAGCCTTCTGTGCAGTTCGAAGGCTGTTTGTGTTTTTCCCGAACCGAATGCCCCGTTTATCCAAATGATCATCGCCATTTCTCCCTTCCTATTTATCATACAGAAAAAGACCCTTCCATCGAAGAGTCAGCTGGAAAAACAATAAAGGCGGAAGGTTTTAACGCTTTTTTGCGTCGAAGTATTAAAATACCTGCAGAAATGTTGTACAATGAATGTCATTCAGGCAAAAATGGCTACAACAAAGCGCACTATAAGCTTGACCGGTAAAGCCGGTATCTATATAAATATTCGCTAAATAAGCATATAATGAATATATAATTTCATTCCTTAGGAGGATTTCGCCGAAGATGAACGCTAAACGAGCCATCCCAGTAAGAGAAAGAAATATCGTCCTGATCGGATTCATGGGTGTAGGAAAAACAACAATCGGCCAATTGGTCGCTAAAAAATTATATAGAGATTTTATTGATATTGACCAGCAGATCGAAAAGGATTTCAATATGTCAATTCCTGAGATATTTGAGAAAAAGGGAGAAGACTTTTTCCGGAAAACGGAGAAGGAATATATTTTAGACATCTGCCATCATAAACGATTCAAAATCGTATCTCTGGGCGGGGGATCTTTTAAACAAGAAGAAATCAGAAATTGCTGTCTGGAAAACTGTCTCGTGCTTCATCTGGACCTGTCATGGGAGAACTGGAAGCAGCGCGCGGATTTATTGATCGAAAGCCGCCCTGTACTGCATAACCGTTCAATGGATGAAATGGAACAGCTGTTTAACGAAAGAAAAGTCATTTATGACAAGCACAATTCAAAAGTGGCAACAGACAACCTTTCCCCGGAAGAGGTTGCCGATTACATTGTTGAGACATTAAAAATTGGCTGGGATCTTTATCAGCCGATGTAAAAAGCCGTGCGCAGCGCACGGCTTTTTTTATCGTTTTATCCCTTGTATCAAAATCGCTTTTAAACAAAAGGAGATGGGCTGTCCGTTTTGGTTCAATGTAATACAGAACGTGTCGCGTGCTTCGTCTGATGCGTGATTCAAGTGGGTAATGATTTGTTTTTCTCGGTCAGCGGGGGTTCCGCCTCGTTTGATCCAGCTATCGTATTGAATCGGCAAGTTCCACTTTTGGATGTCTTGATAGGCCAGTTGATTGGCGCTGAACATCGCCTGCCATTCTGATAATGAGCTTTCACGAACATGGGAAGGGTCTCGAAGCCGGTTCAAATGATTGACAAACTCATCAAGAACGGGATCTTCAGGCGCGTAATGATCAACTAAGAGAAAACGTCCGTCCTGTTTTAGTACGCGTGCAACCTCTCTGACAGCTTTGCGGACATCTGAAAAATGGTGGGCTGCGTATCGGCAGGTGATGATGTCAAATGAATCGTCGGGGAAGGGGAGTGACTCTGCCGTTCCTTGCTGAAAGCGTACGTTTTCAACTCCTTTTTCTTGCGCGAAGGAGGACGCAACCTCAACCATCTCTTTCGTTGCATCAACACCGATGCACTCCTGTACATAAGGAGAAAATGCCAGCGCCGTATGGCCGGCGCCCGCTCCTATATCCAGCACTCGATGCTCTGCCCGGCATTCCGCTGTTTTGATCATCAACCCCAAATCTTCCCCCTCGGCAAATACCTTTTCATCCCGATACATCTCGGCGTTTTTAGAAAACGGTGTTTCATTTGTCATTTGAACCAGCTCCTTCTTTTCGTAAATGATGATATGGATTATGTTAGCAATTTCTGTTATGATTCGTCCAAGATATAAAAATGATGAAAATGATAGGTTCAACCTATGGAGGCTGAAATGGATATTAAAGTGATGGAATATGCAGCGGAAATTGCCCGGCGCCAAAGCTTTACAAAGGCGGCGGAACATCTTCATATCGCACAGCCGTCTCTCAGCCAGCAAATCAAAAAGCTTGAGGCTGAGCTGGGGCTTACCCTTTTTCACAGATCCCATGGCTCTGTTACACTGACACCTCACGGCAGGCGTTTCATTGAAAAAGCCGAGGACATCATTCGTTCCAGAGATGATTTGCTTCGGGAAATGCAGGAGCGATCACAGGGAATCGGTCATAAATTATCCATCGGGATTCCTGCTGTAACAGGGAGATATCTCTTTCCTCCGCTGCTGAAGCAGTTTTTGGCGCGCTATCCTCATGTGGAGGTTCAGCTTGTTGAAAAAGATCCGGTTTCATTAGAGAAGATGACGGCAAAGGGAGAAGTTGACCTTTCTGTTTTATCCTTGCCCATCGAGGATGAACGGCTCTCCATTACACCCTTGCTCACGGAACCGGTTGTTCTCGCGGTGCCGAAGGAAAAACAAAGGTGGATGCCGCCGGAATTGGTCGCGCTGATTGAGAAAGCGCTGGAAGAAGATGAGGGACGCCAGCCGTGTGTGCCGATTGACATGGTAAGGAACGTGCCCTTTATTCTGTTAAAAGAAGGCTTCGGCTTTCGCAGGACAGTTCTCGATCTCTGTGCGGAAAGCGGCTTTAAGCCGAATGCTGCCTTTAAGACGAGCCATATTGAAACCGCCCAATCTCTTGTGGCTAACGGATTAGGTGTGACAATGGCACCGAATATGGTCAGAAGGGATAAAGATCCGGGTGTGATCTATTTATCGATTCAATCCGCGCCATCACGAACCCTCGTCTTTGTCTTTTTAAAGAACCGCTATGTCAGTCTGACGGCCCAGGCCTTTATGGAACTAAGCCGGGAAAGTCTTAAACAAACGTTTGATGAAGGCTGTCTGGGAAACAAAGATGAAAATATTTAGAAAACAAAGACGAAACGTGGTAGTATAGGAATACAAACTAAATCTTATAAAACAAAGGGGAATAATCGGAAATGCAACTATTCGATCTGCCGCTCGACCAATTGCAAACATATAAGCCTGAAAAAACAGCACCGAAAGATTTTTCTGAGTTTTGGAAATTGTCTTTGGAGGAACTTGCAAAAGTCCAAGCAGAACCTGATTTACAGCCGGTTGACTATCCTGCTGACGGAGTAAAAGTGTACCGTCTCACATATAAAAGCTTCGGAAACGCCCGCATTACCGGATGGTACGCGGTGCCTGACAAGGAAGGCCCGCATCCGGCGATCGTGAAATATCATGGCTACAATGCAAGCTATGATGGTGAGATTCATGAAATGGTAAACTGGGCACTCCATGGCTACGCCACATTCGGCATGCTTGTCCGCGGCCAGCAGAGCAGCGAGGATACGAGTATTTCACCGCACGGTCACGCTTTGGGCTGGATGACGAAAGGAATTCTTGATAAAGATACATACTATTACCGCGGTGTTTATTTGGACGCCGTCCGCGCGCTTGAGGTCATCAGCAGCTTCGACGAGGTTGACGAAACAAGGATCGGTGTGACAGGAGGAAGCCAAGGCGGAGGTTTAACCATTGCCGCAGCAGCGCTGTCAGACATTCCAAAAGCCGCGGTTGCCGATTATCCTTATTTAAGCAACTTCGAACGGGCCATTGATGTGGCGCTTGAACAGCCGTACCTTGAAATCAATTCCTTCTTCAGAAGAAATGGCAGCCCGGAAACAGAAGTGCAGGCGATGAAGACACTTTCATATTTCGATATTATGAATCTCGCTGACCGAGTGAAGGTGCCTGTCCTGATGTCAATCGGCCTGATTGACAAGGTCACGCCGCCGTCCACCGTGTTTGCCGCCTACAATCATTTGGAAACAAAGAAAGAGCTGAAGGTGTACCGCTACTTCGGACATGAGTATATCCCTGCTTTTCAAACTGAAAAACTTGCTTTCTTTAAGCAGCATCTTAAAGGCTGATAAATGTGAAAAGCCGCCGCATATCATCAGGCGGTTTTTTTCTGCAAACTGCCGGAATGAGAACAGACTGGAGACGAATAGATATGAAACAAAGAATCATTGATGAATTAAAACGGATCGAGCAGTCATACGGAGTCAAAATCGTGTATGCCGTCGAGTCAGGAAGCCGCGCATGGGGATTTCCCTCGCAGGATAGTGATTACGACGTCCGCTTTATTTATGTTCCGAAAAAGGAGTGGTACTTTTCAATTGAGCAGGAGCGTGATGTCATTGAGGAACCGATTCACGATTTGCTGGATATCAGCGGCTGGGAGCTGAGAAAAACGCTTCGGCTTTTCAAAAAGTCAAACCCTCCGCTACTCGAATGGCTGTCCTCAGACATTGTGTATTATGAAGCATTTACGACCGCAGAGCAGTTAAGAAAACTGCGCACGGAGGCATTTAAGCCTGAAGCAAGCGTGTATCACTATATCAATATGGCGAGAAGGAACGTCAAGGATTATCTACAAGGACAAGAGGTCAAAATTAAAAAGTACTTCTACGTTCTTCGGCCTATTTTGGCCTGCCAATGGATTGAAAAGCACGGAACCATACCGCCAATGGACTTTACTGTTTTGATGAATGAACTTGTTGCTGAACCCGAGCTGAAGGCTGAAATGGAAACCTTGCTTGAACGGAAAAGAAGAGGGGAAGAGCTTGACCTCGAAGCAAGAATCGATGTTATTCACCAATTCATTGAAACGGAAATCGAAAGAATCATGGAAGCGGCAAAAGAACTGAAGGCAGAGAAAAAAGATATGACATCTGAATTGAACCGTTTGCTTTTGAATACGGTTGAAGAAGTGTGGAAGGATGGAGGAAGCTGATGTTTTTTGTCGCTTCCTTTTCTCCTTTATTCGACAGAATCCCCCCCCCGACTTTCTAACTATCTGATTGTGGCAAACCCACAAAAATAATCAGAATCTTTGTATTTTGAGAATATTGTGAACGCTGGTTTTGTCCATTTACAATAAACTCATACAAATACTTCTTAGATTGCGGGGTGTTGAGGTTGGAAGTGATCACAAGAGATTTTTTCTTATTTTTATCCAAAAGCGGCTTTCTCAATAAAATGGCGAGGAACTGGGGAAGTCGGGTAGCAGCGGGTAAAATTATCGGCGGGAATGACTTTAACAGTTCAATCCCGACCATTCGACAGCTTAACAGCCAAGGCTTGTCAGTTACTGTCGATCATTTAGGCGAGTTTGTGAACAGCGCCGAGGTCGCACGGGAGCGTACGGAAGAGTGCATTCAAACCATTGCGACCATCGCGGATCAGGAGCTGAACTCACACGTTTCTTTAAAAATGACGTCTTTAGGTTTGGATATAGATATGGATTTGGTGTATGAAAATATGACAAAAATCCTTCAGACGGCCGAGAAACATAAAATCATGGTCACCATTGACATGGAGGACGAAGTCAGATGCCAGAAAACGCTTGATATTTTCAAAGATTTCAGAAAGAAATACGAGCATGTGAGCACAGTGCTGCAAGCCTATCTGTACCGGACGGAAAAAGACATTGACGATTTGGATTCTTTAAACCCGTTCCTTCGCCTTGTAAAAGGAGCTTATAAAGAATCAGAAAAAGTAGCTTTCCCGGAGAAAAGCGATGTCGATGAAAATTACAAAAAAATCATCCGAAAGCAGCTCTTAAACGGTCACTATACAGCGATTGCCACACATGACGACAAAATGATCGACTTTACAAAGCAGCTTGCCAAGGAACATGGCATTGCCAATGACAAGTTTGAATTTCAGATGCTGTACGGCATGCGGTCGCAAACCCAGCTCAGCCTCGTAAAAGAAGGTTATAACATGAGAGTCTACCTGCCATACGGCGAGGATTGGTACGGCTACTTTATGAGACGCCTTGCAGAACGTCCGTCAAACATTGCATTTGCTTTCAAAGGAATGACAAAGAAGTAAAAAAGGAGAGATTATCATGACAACACCTTACAAACACGAGCCATTCACAAATTTCCAAGATCAAAACAACGTGGAAGCGTTTAAAAAAGCGCTTGCGACAGTAAGCGAATATTTAGGAAAAGACTATCCGCTTGTCATTAACGGCGAGAGAGTGGAAACGGAAGCGAAAATCGTTTCAATCAACCCGGCTGATAAAGAAGAAGTCGTCGGCCGAGTGTCAAAAGCGTCTCAAGAGCACGCTGAGCAAGCGATTCAAGCGGCTGCAAAAGCATTTGAAGAGTGGAGATACACGTCTCCTGAAGAGAGAGCGGCTGTCCTGTTCCGCGCTGCTGCCAAAGTCCGCAGAAGAAAACATGAATTCTCAGCTTTGCTTGTGAAAGAAGCAGGAAAGCCTTGGAACGAGGCGGATGCCGATACGGCTGAAGCGATTGACTTCATGGAGTATTATGCACGCCAAATGATCGAACTGGCAAAAGGCAAACCGGTCAACAGCCGTGAAGGCGAGAAAAACCAATATGTATACACGCCGACTGGAGTGACAGTCGTTATCCCGCCTTGGAACTTCTTGTTTGCGATCATGGCAGGCACAACAGTGGCGCCGATCGTTACTGGAAACACAGTGGTTCTGAAACCTGCGAGTGCTACACCTGTTATTGCAGCAAAATTTGTTGAGGTGCTTGAAGAGTCCGGATTGCCAAAAGGCGTAGTCAACTTTGTTCCGGGAAGCGGAGCGGAAGTAGGCGACTATCTTGTTGACCATCCGAAAACAAGCCTTATCACATTTACGGGATCAAGAGAAGTTGGTACGAGAATTTTCGAACGCGCGGCGAAGGTTCAGCCGGGCCAGCAGCATTTAAAGCGTGTCATCGCTGAAATGGGCGGTAAAGATACGGTTGTTGTTGATGAGGATGCGGACATTGAATTAGCGGCTCAATCGATCTTTACTTCAGCATTCGGCTTTGCAGGACAAAAATGCTCTGCAGGTTCACGTGCAGTAGTTCATGAAAAAGTGTATGATCAAGTATTAGAGCGTGTCATTGAAATTACGGAATCAAAAGTAACAGCTAAACCTGACAGTGCAGATGTTTATATGGGACCTGTCATTGACCAAGGTTCTTATGATAAAATTATGAGCTATATTGAGATCGGAAAACAGGAAGGGCGTTTAGTAAGCGGCGGTACTGGTGATGATTCGAAAGGATACTTCATCAAACCGACGATCTTCGCTGACCTTGATCCGAAAGCAAGACTCATGCAGGAAGAAATTTTCGGACCTGTCGTTGCATTTTGTAAAATGTCAGACTTTGATGAAGCTTTAGAAGTGGCAAACAATACTGAATATGGTTTGACAGGCGCGGTTATCACAAACAACCGCAAGCACATCGAGCGTGCGAAACAGGAATTCCATGTTGGAAACCTATACTTCAACCGCAACTGTACAGGTGCTATCGTCGGCTACCATCCGTTTGGCGGCTTCAAAATGTCGGGAACGGATTCAAAAGCAGGCGGGCCGGATTACTTAGCTCTGCATATGCAAGCAAAAACAATCAGTGAAATGTTCTAAGCGGGACTAAATGGGCATCCTCCCTGCGGGGGTGTCCATTTCATCCATATACTATAAAAAAGAGGAGGAAGTGCCATAGAAAACACACAGCTGATTATTTCGATTTGTATTTATATGGCGGGAATGCTGCTAATCGGCTACTTTGCTTACAAGCGTACGTCGAATCTGACGGATTACATGCTGGGAGGACGCTCTTTGGGTCCGGCAGTAACTGCTCTCAGTGCCGGCGCTGCCGATATGAGTGGCTGGCTGCTAATGGGGCTTCCGGGCGCCATGTTTTCTACTGGTCTGAGCGGCGCTTGGATCGTCATCGGACTTTGCCTTGGAGCGTGGGCGAACTGGCTTTACGTCGCACCGCGGCTGAGAACCTATACTGAAAAAGCGGGGAATTCGATTACAATTCCCGGATTCCTGGAAAATCGCTTCGGAGATCAAACAAAGCTTCTCAGACTGTTTTCAGGAATTGTCATTTTAGTCTTTTTCACGTTTTATGTATCGTCCGGAATGGTGTCCGGCGGCGTCTTATTCAACAGCATCTTGGGGATGGATTATCACACCGGCCTGTGGATTGTGACGGGTGTTGTTGTGGCATATACCCTGTTTGGCGGCTTTTTGGCAGTCAGCTGGACAGATTTTGTTCAGGGGATCATTATGTTTGCCGCACTCATTCTTGTGCCGATCGTTACGTTTTTCCACACGGGAGGAGCAGGTGATACAGTTGCTGAAATCCGCTCTGTAGATCCTGATATGTTTAATATTTTCAAAGGAACGAGCGTCCTTGGCATTATTTCTTTGTTTGCCTGGGGGCTGGGATACTTTGGCCAGCCGCATATTATTGTGCGTTTTATGGCGATAACGTCCGTAAAAGAGATCAAAAGAGCGCGCAGAATTGGGATGGGCTGGATGATTTTGTCTGCAGTAGGCGCAGTGCTGACCGGTTTGGGCGGAATCGCTTATTACCATCAGCGCGGCATGACACTGAAGGACCCAGAGACGATTTTTATTCAATTAGGGAATATCTTGTTCCATCCGATTATCACGGGTTTTCTGATTTCAGCGATTTTGGCCGCGATTATGAGTACAATTTCTTCCCAGCTGCTTGTGACATCAAGCTCTCTGGTAGAAGATTTGTATAAGTCGATGTTCAGACGCTCAGCTTCAGATAAAGAACTGGTGTTTTTAGGCCGACTGGCTGTTCTGGCTGTTTCAATTGTCGCGTTGGTTCTGGCTTGGGAGAAAAATAACACCATCCTTGGATTGGTCAGCTACGCGTGGGCGGGCTTCGGTGCATCATTCGGGCCGGTTGTACTGCTCAGTCTGTTTTGGAAACGAATGACCAAATGGGGGGCACTCGCCGGCATGATTGTGGGAGCAGCGACTGTAATCATTTGGGCGAATGCCGGTCTTTCGGACTTTCTGTATGAAATGATACCTGGTTTTGCTGCGAGTCTATTATCTGTCTTTTTTGTCAGCATATTGACGCAGGCTCCGTCACAAGCTGTCACAGACCAGTTCAACGACTACCAAGATACAATGTCGCAATAAAGATCGAAAGGAGGAGGAAGGGGCTGTCCCTTTTTCCTCTTTTCTCCTTTTAAACGGCCATTTTTTTCTTTTGGAAACAAACGTATTTTTTTCTATACAAAAAGACCCCGTATGGATATGATTAAAGTAAAAAAGTATAGGAGAAAAAGGTATGGAAGAGCTTTTAGAGAGAGTTTTTTCATTTTCAGATGTTGATAAGCTGATTGATTTTATTAGCTATGAACTGCAAAAGCCAGTGATACTGGAAAGCGCGGATTTCTTTTTGTTAGCCTATAATTCTTACTATATTAACCATTTTGATTCTGCCAACCAGCAGACTATTTTTTCGAAAAAGTGTCCAGTCCAGATTTTTGAGAGGTTTCTGAAGGACGGAATTATTGAAAAATTGAAAACAGAGCCTGAGCCTTTTCGCGTCAATAAAATTGAAAGCATTGGGTTAAACCAGAGGGTGGTCGTGAGTGCAAAGCACAAAGGGGAAGTCATGGGCTACATCTGGATTCAGGAGCTGGACCAAAATCTGACGGATGAAGAGCTCGACTTTTTGTACGAGACCTCCTTCCATGTCGGGAAAATCATTTATAAAACGAATAAATTGAAACAGGAAAAGGAAGAAAAAGCAGAGGATCTCATCAAACGGGCGATCTATCAGCAATTTACCTCTGAGAAGGAACTCAGACGGGAAGCTGAAAGGATCAACACCGTGCTGCCTTCCATGTTTTCAGTTGTTATCCTGCACGCCGCAAATGGGGATGGGGAAGCGGTTGAGGATTTAAAGGAAAATATCAGGTCGTACCTGAATTTACGGGATAAGGTCAGTCATGTCTTAACGATCGAATCAAACATTGTCATCGTCGTAGCGAGTTTTTCCCAAAAAAGCTCCGTCTCCTCAGCAGCTTCTGAGTTTATTAACAAGCTGTTAACACATTTTCACTTTCAAAAAATACCTACCCCTATTTATATCGGTATCGGAAACGAATATAATCACCTATTAAAACTTGGCAAGAGCTACACAGAAGCACTTGAAGTCATCAAAGCCGCAGAAATCACCGGCAATCAGGAAAACATTCCATATGAATATGCCAAACTCGGCATTTACCGCTATTTAGAAAGCATCGAACAGAAAAATGAATTTTTAGAATACGAGAATAAAGATTTAGCTTTATTAAAAGCGAAAGACGAAGAAAGCAGCACTGAGCTGCTCAAAACCTTGGAAATCTATCTCCTCAACAACTGCAAAACAAAACCAGCGGCAGAACAGCTGTTTATTCACCAAAATACATTGAATTACCGCATCAAACAGATTACTGAGATGACGTCGATCGATTTAAGCGATTTCAGAACGCGGTGCCAGCTCTATCTCGATTTGATGCTGATGAAAAAGAAATAAAAAAGAAACCAGTACTTGTACTGGTTTCGTCTTCACTTAAAATCCTCTGTAAACATAAGGATCATCAGGTTTTTTAATGGTATTCCAGTCAGTTACTTTGACGACAGGGAGAGTTGACTTGAATGGCTGGTAATATTCTGAGGCCAGAGTGCCCTTAATGTGAATCCATTCATCATCCTTGATGTCCATGTCCTTCGGAAATTCCACAAGCATCCCGTACACGCCGGAATCAGCGATACAGTGAATGATGCCAAACCTTAATACGAACAACTGATTTTTGTTAATTGCGTTTCCTTTGTAAGCAAATCCATGGAATTCTATCGTCCGTCCGAGAAATTCACCCGGATAATTATAGATGGTTTCCATTCCTTTTAGGAAATCGTCATCGGTCAGAGAAATCTCTTTTTTGCTGGAATACTTATTAAACAGCTGTTTCATTTGTTTGTCATAGCTGTCTTGCGCGTAATAAAGGCTGGCATCAGGCCGCAAATACTGTGTTTGGGAGTAGTGATCTCCGCTCTCCATCGCCTTAAACGAGAACCCTTTTGTTTTGACTATGGATGAGTCAAGCGTTGCAATCGGGAAGAAGATGCCTGACACCAAAGGAAAAAGAAAAACAACATAAATCAAATAACGCTGATAAAATGGCTTGTTTTGTTCATGGTCATGCTCGTGATCATGGCCGCACCCGCAATCATGGTCATGGTGATGCCCGCTTTTTTCAGGCGACTTGATAAATAGATATGCTTGGACGGCGGTCAAAATGGCCAGCAGGAAGATCGCAATAAAGGATAGATAGGCATATTTCATATTGATATATTTTGTTAGATTTCCTGAGGCATGCAGATGATAAAAGAAAAACGTAAATCCCATCAGCACCAATAAACGAAACATCCAATCACCCCTTTACCAGTAGTGATCCCGCTAAAACAATCACGACAATGTATGTAATCAGCAGGAAAACAAATCGTTTTTTGAAGGCCGCAAGCATCATCAATAGATTCTTAATATCCACCATTGCACCAAAGACGAGAAAGGCGATTAACGATCCTAATGAAAACGTGCTGCTGAAGGAAGACGCGATGAACGCATCAACTTCTGAACAAAGCGACAGGACAAACGCCAGACCCATCATCACGAGGGAAGAGGATACATCATTCTGCCCGATCGCAAGCAGAGTGGATGTTTTGACATACGTCTGCATAGCGGCTGCGATAAAGGCGCCGATGATTAAATATTTCCCCACGGAGAAAAATTCATCAATGGCATGCCGCAAGGTCCCGCCCAGTTTTTGGAGCAAGGTGCCGTGATGATGATGGTGCCCGGGTTCATCAGGCTTTAAAAGCTGGGTATCCTTAAATTGATAGGATAAGATGACCCCGATGATCAGCGAAACGGCGAGAGCCAGTCCGCCTCTGTAAAAGACCACGCTCCATCTATTCCCGAACGCAATATAAGTAGAAAATAAAACGATAGGATTAATGATAGGCGCGGTCAGCATGAAAGCAACGCCCGCATGCAGAGGAACTCCCTTTAACAGAAGCCGCCTCGTAATCGGGATGATGCCGCATTCGCAGGCGGGAAATAAAACGCCGGCCAGCGCACCGAATAAAACGGCGAGAAAACGGTTTTTCGGCATGATTCTTGCAATCATTTCTTCAGAAACAAACATTTGAATGATTCCGGAAAGTATGACGCCAATCAGAATAAACGGAATGGCTTCTATTAAAATGCTGATAAAAATAGAATTCAGCTGAAGAAAAGATGATTGTGCTGTCACAATAAAACCTCCGCTCATGTTAAGCTGCCTTTCTTATGATACCAGAAAAAAAGGCACTGCTTGTTTGACGGAGGAAGGGAAAGGATCGTTTCACTTTGGTTAGGATTCCAAAAAGCCGAGTAGGATACTGTCTGTTTCTGCAGCTTCTTTTCCGAGCCAAATCAGGTGCCCCCATGAGTGAAGCAAACAGAGAGCAGCGCCACGAATGTGCTCTTTTGCATGATGTGCATGTGACAAGCCAACCAATCCATCATAAACACTTTGCATAATCAGCACGGGACATATGATGGCTTGCAGGTCTTTTAAAGAGACAGCGGCGGTTTGTGACAAGTCAATCAGAAATCCTTCACCCGAGCGCTGCCGGCTGTTCATTTTCCGAAATGCTTCTATGTCTTTTTCATCCATCAAGGACTTGATTCGCTGAAACGGAAGCGTGCTGAATTGGGGGCTCATAGCTCGAAACATCAAACGCGGGAAAGCGTTATTCAAAGAAGAAATCAGCTTCCATATCCACTTTTCCACCGGCGGGCGGAAGAGAATTCTCCCCAATTTATATTCAGTGTCTTTTGGGGTGAGCCACTCTTTGGTGACCGCGGATTGCAGGGTCAATGTATTTACTCTTTCCGGATAATGTGAGGCAAAGCATATGCCGCTCGGCCCTCCTGCTGAGATGGCGATCACATGGACACTGTCGATTTGTAAATGATCTAATAATTTCACATAGAAACGGCAGGCGTTGGCAAGACTTTTTCCAATTTCTTTTGACGTTCGTCCATAGCCGGGCCTTGAAGGCGTAATGATGGAATACCCTTGCTCAATCAACGCTGTGTATCCGAATTCCTCGTAACAATTTGAATGCCCGCCATGCATGACAAGGATGGGGGCACCCTTTCCAGCCACTGAATATTCTAGTGTATGTCCTTCGAAGGTGATCGTTTCGACTCGTCTTTTCATCTGTTTCACCCAATTGGTTTTTTCCTATTATAGGGTTTTCAGCAATTGACCACAAGGTGAAGAAATGAATAAACACAGGCTCGTGAAATATGATATACTTTGTATTGATATTCATTCTCAATTAAAATGATTTGATATAGATGTGAACGGGAGGCAGGACGGATGGCTGAGAATCAAGAGGTATATGACGTTACGATAATAGGCGGGGGGCCGATCGGGCTGTTTACTGCTTTTTACTGCGGGATGCGGGAGCTGAAAACAAAGGTAATCGAATTTTTGCCGAAGCTCGGAGGGAAGGTGTCTTTATTCTTTCCTGAGAAAATCATTCGCGATATCGGCGGCATACCGGGGATTGCGGGAAAGCAGCTGATCGAGCAGCTGAAGGAGCAGGCGGCAACGTTTGATCCTGATATCGTATTGAATCAGCGTGTGACCGGGTTTGAATGCCTAGATGACGGCACCATTGTACTGACGGGTTCTGAAGGGGAAAAGCACTATACAAGAACTGTAATTTTGGCTTGCGGCATGGGTACACTTGAGGTCAATGAGTTTGACAGCGAGGATGCGGCCCGATATGCGGGCAAAAATCTTCATTATGGAGTGGAGAAGCTCGATGCGTTTAAAGGGAAACGCGTGGTGATATCAGGCGGCGGAGATACTGCGGTCGATTGGGCTAATGAGCTTGAACCGATTGCGGCGTCTGTGACTGTCGTTCATCGGCGTGAGGAATTCGGCGGAATGGAAAGCAGCGTGACGAAAATGAAGCAATCATCGGTGCGGGTGCTTACGCCTTATCGGCTGGAGCAGTTGAACGGAGATGAAGAGGGCATCAAAAGCGTGACCGTTTGTCATACTGAGTCTGGCCAGAGGAAAGACATAGAAATTGATGAGCTGATCATTAATCATGGGTTCAAAATTGATCTCGGGCCGATGATGGAGTGGGGGCTGGAGATTGAAGAAGGAAGGGTGAAAGCTGACAGACATATGCGAACGAATCTTCCGGGCGTGTTTGTGGCGGGCGACGCGGCTTTTTATGAAAGCAAGCTGAGATTGATTGCCGGCGGATTTACGGAAGGCCCGACAGCGGTCAACAGTGCCAAGGCTTATCTGGACCCTAAGGCCGAGAATATGGCGATGTATTCCACCCATCATAAAAAATTGGTACATAAATAAAACAGCCCTTGGGGGAAAGGGCTGTTTGCCATCAGCTGTGAAGGAGTTTTTTTTCCGCTTGTTGATTTTGGATGAAAGCAAATAATTCATCCTGTTCTTGTACGGCTGTGAATCCATAAGCTTCGGCAGCTGAGTCATCACCTATACAGACGATAGGAGGCCGGCTTGCTGATGGATCCGTCGAAATGCCAATTTGTTCGCCACCATTGATCAATTGCTGAACGGACAGCTTGTTCGGGCAAATGACCATGTGCAGCGGGGATTCACTGATGGTACGCTGAATCATGTGGGTGAACCGGTCATCTATGACGTTTTCATGAGTGATATAAAACGAACAGGATTCATGCTTTTGCATGAATTCCACTGCATGGCGGCTCCCAACAACCAGAGTTTTTTCTGAATTAGGCTGAATGGCGGTGACAAGAAAGCCCCGTTTCTCAAGCTCTGTCTTTGCTTGCTCAGATGCTGCACTCAGTTTGGCTGTCAGCTGGCGGATGTCGATTTTCTGAGAAGCCAGTGCTCTGAAAAATTCACAAACTGCCCGGCGCGATGTGAAAAAAACGTCTTCAAAGGTGCCAATTTTTCGAAGAATGTCTTCATTGACAGGCATGTTTTCGGTCCGCCATTTCGGCCACTCGATGACATCGGCGCCGGAATCGCGCAGCTTGTCTGCAAGCGGGTCTTCATCTTCGCCATGAGTCACAACCATCAAATGCCGTCCGATGAGCGGTTTGCTTTCAAACCAGCTGTGTGTTTGAAAGTTGACGATGTCTCCGATGACGATAATCGCAGGGTTTGTAATCTGGTGTTCCTGCACTTTTTGCTGAATGTTCTCAAGTGTTCCTTTCACACTCCGCTGGCGGCCCCACGTTCCCCATTGGATGACAATGACAGGGACAGAAGGCGATTTCCCGTATGAAATAAGCTGCTGGCAAATATAAGACAAGTTCTTGACACCCATGTAAAAAACAAGGGTTTGAACGCTTCGGGCAAGCCCTTCCCAGTCAAGGTTCGGCGTGCCTTTTAATGATTTATCATGCGCTGTAATCATGGCAAAAGACGATGCAAAATCCCGATGCGTGACGGGGATGCCCGCATATAGCGGCGCTGCAATTCCAGAGGTGATTCCCGGCACCATTTCATAGCGAATGCCGTGCTCATGAAGAGCATCTGCTTCCTCGCCGACTCTGCCGAATACGCTCGGATCTCCGCCCTTCAAGCGAACGACGGTTAACCCATTTAATGCTTTTTCAACCAGCAGGGCGTTAATTTCTTTTTGTTTCATAAAATGGCGGTTTGGCAGTTTTCCGCAATAAATAAACTGGCAGTCCGGTGATGCAAATTCGAGCAGCTTCGGGTTGGCGAGCCGGTCATATAAAATCACATCTGCTTCCTCGAGCGCCTGTTTTCCTTTGATGGTGAGCAGGCCTGGGTCGCCGGGTCCGGCTCCCACGAAATATACGATTCCGTTCTTCATGATCATGTCATCCTTCCGTCACTGTAAAAAATGAAGGACCACTAGAAAAGTGATCCGGTCTTTTGATCAATATACGAGATAAACATGTTCTCCTTCGATCAGCGTTTCATATGTTTTGACACATCCGTGGTCAGGTTCTTGGACGATTCCGTCTTCTAAGGAAATTTTCCAGTCATGCATCGGGCAGAAAACATATTCACCGCTGACGATGCCTTCTGCCAGGACGCCGCCCTTATGCGGACAGCGGTTTTCGATGGCGCGGATGCTTCCGTCTGAAAGCTTGAAAACCGCGAGCTCCTTATCTTCAATATACACTGTTTTGCCTAATTGTTCAGGCAATTCTTCAATTTTTCCGATACATACTTTTGTTACGTCTTTGTTTACCATGTCCATTCCTCCTCAATGATTGTTTTTGTCATTATGATGTGGTCACGACATTTTCAAATAATTCTTTAGAGGTTTGTTTATCCTCTAAAAAGTCTTTCCACGGATCCTTGTGGACAGAGAGTGTTTCATTCATTCGGCCGTTCAGCTCCTGCCGCTTTTCCGGATCGTTTAACACGGATTGGACATGGGATAAACCGACGCGCTCAAGCCATGCGGACGTACGCTCCAGATAGTTTGCGGTTTCCCTGTAATATTGCAGGTAAGCGCCTGCGTATTCTAAGACTTCTTCATTTGTTTTCACCTTCATCAGCAAATCGCCGGCACGCAAATGGGTTCCGCCGTTTCCGCCGACATAAAGCTCCCAGCCTCCGTCGATGCCGACAACGCCAAGGTCCTTAATGCCGGATTCCGCACAGTTTCGCGGGCAGGCAGACACGGCCATTTTGACTTTGTGAGGCGTGTTCAGCCCTTCGAATTTTTTCTCAAGCGCAATGCCCAGTGCCATGGAGTCTTGTGTGCCGAAGCGGCAGAATTGCTCGCCTACACACGTTTTCACTGTGCGGAGCGTTTTTCCGTACGCGTAGCCCGATGGCATATCAAGATCTTCCCATACCTTCGGAAGGTCTTCTTTTTTCACGCCGATAAGATCAATTCGCTGGCCGCCTGTCATTTTCACGAGCGGGATCTCATATTTGTCAACGACATCGGCGATCTTGCGCAAATCTGTGGAGTTGGTCACGCCGCCGTACATCCGAGGAACGACTGAGTATGTTCCGTCTTTTTGAATATTGGCGTGCATTCGTTCATTAACAAAGCGGGATGTCCGGTCATCCTCGTATTTGGTTGGATTGATCATGCCTAAGTAGTAGTTCAGAGCCGGGCGGCATTTGGAACAGCCTTCTGGCGTTTTCCAGCCGAGCACATTCATGACTTCTCTTGTATGTGACAGCCCTTTGGCTTTGATTTCTTCTACGACTTCATCTCTCGACAATGTGGTACAGCCGCAAATGGATTCTTTTTGCGCTGACGCATCAAAGTCTGATCCGAGCGTATGCTGGAGGATTTCTTCTACGAGTGGCTTACAGCCTCCGCATGAGCGGGATGCGCCGGTGCATGCTTTGATTTCGTCCGTTGACGAGCAGCCCTTTTCCTGTATGGCTTGAATAATCGCACCTTTTGACACGCCGTTACAGCCGCAGATGATTTCATCGTCGCTCATCGCTGCGGTTATGCTTGTGCCTGCTTCCTGGCTGAGGGGCTGTAAGATTGATATTTTAGAGGTTTCAGAGATATCGGCTTCTTTTTGAATCATAGAAAACAGGCGATTGCCTTCGCTGCTGTCGCCGAATAAAACAGCACCGACAATTTGATTGCCTCTCAGGACGATTTTTTTATAGATGCCGTCCTGCTCATCGAAGACTTTAATCGCTTTTTTCTCCTCTGATTCGTTAAAGTCACCGGCAGAGAAGACCTCGACGCCTGATACCTTTAACTGTGTGGAGAGAACGGAGCCCTCATACGGTTTTGTTTCGATGCCGCACATATGCTTTGCCAGCACTTTTGCCTGTTCATACAGCGGCGCCACAAGCCCGTAGGCGATTCCTCGGTGCTCGGCACATTCGCCGACCGCGTAAATGTGCGGGATTTCAGTCTGCATATAATCGTTGACGATGATGCCGCGGTTAACCGGAATGCCGCTCTCGGCCCCGAGCGTTGTATTTGGGCGGATGCCGACAGCCATGACGACTAAATCAGCTTCAATGCTTGTGCCATCCTTGAATCGGAGGCCTTCGACACGGTCGTCACCGACAATTTCTTCTGTTTGCTTTTCAAGTAAAAAGGTCATACCTTGTTTTTCTAACTCGTTTTGCAGCAGGCGTCCTGCCGTTGCATCAAGCTGGCGCTCCATCAGGAATGGGGCAAGGTGGATGACGGACACGTCCATGCCAAGATTCAGCAGTCCGCGAGCTGCTTCCAAACCAAGAAGTCCTCCGCCGATGACGGCAGCTTTTTTATATTGTTTTGACGCGGCGAGCATTGTGTCTGTATCTTTTATGTCCCGGAAAGCTGTGACGCCTTTTTTGTCTGCGCCCGGAATCGGAAGGATAAAAGGGACCGAGCCTGTCGCCAGGATCAATTCATCGTAAGGCTGGATTCTGTCTGCATCTGTGATGACTGTTTTGTTTTCCGTGTCCACTTTGATGACTGTTTCATTTGTATACAATTGAATGTTGTTTTCTTCGTACCAGTCCCAATCGTTTAACGTAATATCTTTAATATCTGTATCGCCTTGAAGCACTTTTGACAAAAGGATTCGGTTGTAATTGGGATGCGGTTCGGCACCGAAAATTGTGATCTGAAACTCGTCTTTAGCAACACTCAGTATCTCTTCAATGGCCCTTACCCCGGCCATTCCATTACCAACAAGAACTAGCTGTTTTTTTCCCATCAGATGATCCGCTCCTTATCAATGTTTTTTCCAGCGTAGCACAGCAAAAAGGAATATTTAAGATACATGTTATAAAATGTAACAAAATATACGAAAAGTTCTAAAAATTTTATGAAAAATTTAAATAGGTCTGATTCGGACGGCGCATACCTTAAAACCGGGCATTTTACAGACTGGATCTAAGGCTTCTCCGATTAAATCATTCACATTTTGAGCGTCTGCCCAATGGATGGGAACAAAAACAGTATCTTTTCTGATTTGTTCTGATAATTTGCTGCGGACGGTGATGCTTCCCCGCGGCGATTCTATTTTTACCAGTACACGGTCCTCGATATTGTAGGTCGCTGCTGTTTGCGGATGGATTTCCATAAACGATTCAAAATGTCTCGCGGCAAGGGCGGCGCTTTTTCTTGTTTGGACGCCTGTTAAGTAGTGAGACATGACTCTGCCTGTCGTTAAATAAAGCGGATAATCGGCTGTTGGCTTCTCTTTTGGAACAGATGGTTCGTTTGGAATCACACTTAATGCCGCTTTTTGATCCGGATGAGCAAATGATTCTGTAAACAAGCGCCCAGTTCCGGGATGATCAGATTCCGGACACGGCCAATGAATGCCGCCTTCACGTCTGAGCCTGCCGTATGAGATGCCTGAATAATCGGCAATCCCGCCTCGGCTCGCTTCTCTCAATTCATTGAAAATATCCTCCGCTGACGTATAAGAAAAGTAGCGGCCCTTGCCGAGAGCGGATGCGAGATCACAAATGATCTGCCAATCATGCTTTGCTTCGCCGGGGCATGGCCGGCTTGCTTCTCTTAATGTCACGCGTCCTTCTACATTTGTCATGGTGCCTTCATCTTCTAAGTAAGAGGAGGCAGGTAAAATCACATCTGCGTATTTCGCAGTCTCAGAAATAAACAAATCGATTGCGACAAAGAATGTCAGTCTTCTTAAAGCCTTTTTCACGAGATTTGCATTTGGACTGGAAACAGCAGGGTTGGAGCACATGAGGAACAGTCCTTTGATGTCGCCGTCATTGATTTTTTCCATCATTTCATAGGCTGAGACACCTTTTCGCGGGAGTTCATCCTGATGGATTCCCCACACTTTCGCAATATGCGCCCGGTGTTCTTCGTTTTCGATAGAACGGTAGCCTGGAAGCTGATCGGCTTTTTGGCCATGCTCTCTGGCGCCTTGCCCGTTGCCTTGTCCGGTGATCGCCCCGTAGCCCGAGTAAGGTTTGCCGATTTTTCCTGTGATCAGCACCATGTTTAAGAAGCCTTTCACAGCCGCTGTTCCATCGGTTTGCTGTTCAATCCCGCGGGCTGTAAACAGCATGCCGGACGTTTCCTTGGCAAACTTTACAGCCGCTTTTCTTATATCCACCAGGGGGACACTCGTCTGTTCGGCGATGTCATTCAGGTCCAACGAGTCAGTATGCTGCTTCAGCTCTTCGAATCCATTTGTTCGTGATTGAATGAAATCCTCGTTTATAAGCTGTTCGTCGATGATGATTTTGACGAGACCGTTGGCAAGGGCGGCGTCTGTGCCGGGTTTGATTTTCAAATGAAGATCGGCGATTTTTGTTGTCGCTGTTTCACGCGGATCAATGGCAATGATGTAAGCTCCGTTTTCTTTCGCTTTTTCAAAATATGGCATAATCGTAGGCTGGCACTCCGCGATATTGGTGCCGGCCAGAATGATCACACGGGTGTGGGGAATGTCTGATAAGGGATTCGTTAAGCCTCTGTCCGCGCCGAATGTTTGGTTGGCTGCGGTTGCTGCGGCGGACATACAAAGCCTCCCGTTGTAGTCGATGTATTTTGTCTGTAAGCCCACCCGTGCGAATTTCCCTAACAAATACGCCTCTTCATTTGTAATCGAGGCGCTTCCGTATACCGCCATAGCGTCATGGCCGTGTTCTACTTGTATCATTGTCACTTGGTCTTTAATGTAATTCAGTGCTTCTTCCCAGGAAACAGGCATAAACTCGCCGTTTTTCTTCAGCAGCGGGCGGGTGATGCGAGAGGAGTTCAATGCATGCTGGTGAGCATTCATGCCCTTCATGCATAGCCGGCCCTGTGTTGTAGGATTATCAATCCCGATCGCAGTGTACTTTTTGCGTGTGACGATGGTTTGTTCCACGAGCTGCATATTGCACTGCATGCTGCAAAACGGGCATTGGGTGTCATATGTTTTTTCAGATTGGACGTCTTGTTGTTTATCACGGAAATATCTAAGCAGTCGTTCAGTCAAAATGCCTC
Organism: Bacillus sp. FSL R7-0685; assembly: GCF_038002425.1. Taxonomy (NCBI): domain Bacteria; kingdom Bacillati; phylum Bacillota; class Bacilli; order Caryophanales; family Bacillaceae; genus Bacillus; species Bacillus sp. FSL R7-0685. The sequence goes on from NZ_JBBOCN010000001.1 coordinate 367,866, forward strand.
ATCCTTTCTTATATGCGCTCGTCTCTACAGTCGGGTTTTGAATCAGTGACAGATCTGTTTGGAGGTTTTCCAGCAGCTGTGCCCTTAGGTCTTCTTCGAATAGCACTTCTCTGATATGAACGATCCCGAGACGGTCTATCCACTGATGAACTGCTTCTAAGTAATGAGCCGTTTCCCGATAATACTGGATCAGTCCTTTGATCATGCCGGCAGTGCTGTCTTCGTTCTCAGTCACGCAAAACAAAGCTCCTGAACGGGCATGAGTTCCCCGGACGCCGCCGATGTGAATGTCCCAGCCAGCTTGTGTCCGAATTGCGCCGACATCTTGCAGGGCGGCATCGGTGCAGTCTGTTTCACATGATAAGCTGATAGAAATGGGAGCGGGTAAGGGAAGCATCTCAAGTTGTCTTTCGATTTGAGCTGCCAGCTGCTGAATCGATCGATTTTGCCCGCATGTACATGCTTTGATGCTTTGCAGCGCGTGTCGGTGTTCATTAGTGTAAACGGGCATTTTCAGGTCTTTTTTCATGTTCGGGAGATCCGCAGGCTTGATCCCGGAAAGCTTCAGCCTTTGGCCGTGAGTGATGGATACGTCGGGAATGCTGTATGCCTCAATGATGTTGGCGATGGTTCTTAGCTGCTCCGCGTTTGTCCGCCCGCCGTACATTTGCGGAATCAGGATGCATGTCTCTTCAGTGGCTGGCTCAGGCTGGACAAACCCAGGGTACAGCATTTCCAGATAGTATTGAATCGCAGGAACACAAGTACTGCATCCGTTTTTTGTTTTCCAGTCAAGCTGGTTCATCACTTCTGCCGGATTAGTGAATGGCCTGCGCTGAAGCTCAGCGATGATGTCGTCTTCTGTAAAATCAGTACAGCTGCAAAACGAAGGTGTGCTGGCGGGCTTCGTATATTCGCTGTTGGTCATGTATCTCAAAAGGTCTTCAACGAGCGGTTTGCATCCTCCGCAGGACCCAGTGGCTTTGGTGCAGTGCTTGACTTCCTCAACAGTTGTTAAGCTATTCGTGTGCACCGCGTCTTCAATCGCGCCTTTCGTCACTGTGTTGCATTGGCAAATCGTTTCACTGGAAGGCATGGATTCAAATAAAGGGCCGCTTGTCTCCGGTTCGATGATCTGCTTTTTGACAATGGAGATGTCTCGTTGTTTAAGCAGGCTGTCGAGAAGCCGCTGCTTGTCACGGGTGTCTCCGAATAAAATAACGCCGGCCAGTTTGTCATCTACAAAAAGCGCTTTTTTATAAACGCCTGCTTGTTCGTCGTAGATTTTGATGCTCGTCGTGCGTTCATCCTCTTGGATCTTTCCTGCTGACCACACATCGATTCCAGCTATTTTTAACGCCGCAGATGGTGCTGAGCCTTGATATTCCTCACATGGAACGCCGCAAATATGACTGGCGAGCGCTTTTCCCTGCTCATAAAGCGGAGCCACCAATCCGTACACCGTTCCGTTATGCTCAGCGCATTCACCAACGGCGTAGATATTCGGTTCGCTTGTCTGCATGAAGTCATTCACGATGATCCCGCGGTTCACTTTGATTCCAGCGGATACAGCCAATTCAATATTCGGTTTGACGCCGGCCGCCATCACAATCAAGTCTGCTTTTAATGAAGAGCCATCTTTAAAATGGATTCGGTCTGCCTTCGTGGCGCCGGAAATGGAGACGGTGTCTTTCTCCAAAAGAAAGGTTAGGCCTTTTTGTTCCAGCTCTGTTTGCAGCAGCCGCGCCGCTGTTTGATCGAGCTGTTTTTGCATAATGCCGGCGGAGTGGTGAATGACGCTGACATTCATACCGAGATGCTGTAAACCGACTGCAGCTTCCAGTCCTAATAAGCCGGCTCCGATTACCGCAGCCTTTTGAAAGTGCTGGGCCATCTTCATCAGTGCTTGGCAGTCTTCTATTGTCCGAAATCCATAGACACCTTTTTTGTCTGCCCCGGGGATAGGGAGAATATGAGGGGAGGAACCTGTTGCCACTATTAATTTGTCATACGACAGAGTGCGTTTCCGATCTGTGATGACCTGCTGCTGATCTGTATCAATCTGAATAACCGTTTCGCCTGTGTAAAGCGTGATCCCGTGCTTGTCGTACCAATCCTTGCTGTTCAGTGTAATATCATCGAGTGACGCTTCACCCTGCAATACAGAGGATAAGAGAATGCGATTGTAATTGGGATGCGGCTCGCTTCCGAAAATGACAATCTCAAACATGTGGCGATTCAGCTTTAATACTTCTTCAATACAGCGGATTCCGGCCATGCCGTTTCCCGCTAACACCAATCTTTGTTTCTTCATGTATCAGACCTCCTTTGGCGAAGCTCGTAAGTTTTCTCCTATTAAAAATTATGTCACAATGCATTGTTAACGCATTAAACGTGTCACAAAAACTTACACATGTCTTTTCCAGAAAATAATGGTCCTATATCCTTGATTCAGAAAATGTAAAATAATGAGGGTCTAGAAAGGGGAATCTTATGAAGCTGTCGGAACTGAAAACTAGCGGTCATCCACTCACTTTGCTCTGTTCCTTTTTATACTTTGATGTCAGTTTTATGATATGGGTTATGCTTGGGGCGCTGGGTGTTTATATTTCTCAGGATTTTGGCCTGTCTCCTTTTGAGAAAGGGCTTGTCGTAGCTGTGCCGATTTTATCTGGATCTGTGTTTCGTATCATTCTTGGTATTTTAACGGACAGAATCGGACCGAAAAAAACGGCAGTGATCGGGATGCTGATGACGATGATTCCGCTGCTTTGGGGGACATTCGGCGGCCGTTCCCTGACTGAGCTGTATGCCATCGGGATTCTGCTTGGCGTGGCGGGGGCAAGCTTTGCTGTAGCGCTGCCTATGGCCAGCCGCTGGTATCCGCCTCATTTGCAGGGACTTGCGATGGGGATTGCCGGAGCGGGGAACAGCGGCACGTTGTTTGCAACCCTGTTTGGCCCTCGTCTGGCAGAGCAGTTCGGCTGGCACATTGTCATGGGAATTGCGCTAATTCCATTATTGATCGTCTTTATTCTTTTTGTATCCATGGCAAAGGATTCTCCTGCACAGCCGGCTCCGCAGCCGCTCAAAAGCTATCTGCATGTGTTCGGGCAAAAGGAAACATGGTTTTTCTGCCTGCTGTACAGCGTCACATTTGGCGGATTTGTCGGGCTCTCAAGCTTTTTATCTATTTTCTTTGTTGATCAATACCAGCTGTCAAAAATTCACGCGGGCGACTTCGTTACATTATGTGTGGCGGCGGGGAGCTTTTTCCGGCCTGTCGGGGGCTTGATTTCGGATCGTGTCGGCGGCACGAAAGTTCTTTCTGTATTGTTTGTCATCGTGGCACTGTGTATGGCCGGAGTCAGCAGCCTGCCATCTCTTTCAATGGTCATTGTTCTATTGTTTGTCGGAATGATGGGGCTCGGAATGGGAAACGGCGCAGTATTCCAGCTCGTGCCGCAGCGTTTCCGCAAAGAAATCGGCATGGTGACGGGAATCGTCGGTGCGGCCGGAGGAATCGGAGGGTTTTTCCTGCCGAACATCTTAGGATCTCTCAAACAGATGACAGGCACATATGCTATCGGTTTTATCACGTTTTCCTGTATCGCGCTGCTGGCGTTTGCACTTGTGCTTGCCGCAGGCTATTACTGGCGGAAAAGCTGGAGCGCGGAAAGCAGCCCGGCGGATGTTTAGGATTTTGACGGACACGCGTTTGTGCGTGTCTTTTTTATTTTCTCTTGATTTTCAACAGTGAACCGATCAAAATAAATAGTAATTATTACGATTTGTTAGTGAGAGGAGTTTTCTGAATGAATCAACATACGCTGCTCCCGAAAAAAACGGAGCGTCTTCAATACTTTGGATCGGTCAGTCCGATCAAAGGCGAGAAACCAGTGGAAAAAGAGAAAATGAAGGACCTGCAAAATATCAGGAAGGATTATTTTTTTGACATTCAGCATGTAGGTGTCGCTAATGTGTCCCATCCAGTCACAATCACTTCTGCCATGATGCCTGCCGAGCAAACAACGGCTGCGAACTTTACAATGACTTGTAATTTGCCGAGAAATCAGAAGGGGATTAACATGAGCCGGTTAACAGAGCTGCTGCAAGTCTATCATCAAAATGGCTGGATTCTCTCATTTTCCTCTCTTCAGCAATTTACGAAAGAGCTTGCAGAAAACATGGACACATCATCTGCCACAGTTGAAGTGAGGTTTCCGTGGTTTTTCGAACGGAAAAGCCCGAAGCTTGAGAAAGCGGGTTTGATGCATGCTGATATATTCATGTCTGTCACCTATCGCAAAGATCAGCCGTTTAAACAGCGTGCCGGCATCTCAGCAAAAGTAACGACTCTGTGCCCTTGCTCCAAGGAAATCAGCGAATACAGTGCCCATAATCAGAGGGGAACGGTCAGCATTTGGGCGGATATTCACCCGGCCGCATCGCTGCCAAGTGATGTTAAAGCTGATTTGCTTCACGCCGCAGAATCAAATGCTTCTGCGAGACTGCATCCGGTATTGAAGCGGCCTGATGAAAAAGCCGTGACAGAAACGGCCTATGAAAACCCGAGATTTGTTGAGGATCTCGCCCGGCTGATTGCTGCAGATTTGTTTGAGCTTGAATGGGTGTCAGCCTTTGAGATTGAATGCCGAAATGAAGAATCGATCCATCTTCACGATGCCTATGCGAAGCTGTGTTTTTCGAAGGAAGTGGATAAAATATGAAACTCTCATTATTCATTATTGCAGTTCTTATGCCAGTCAGCCTGCTGTCAGCCTGCTCCGATCATGCAGAAGAACACGCAAGTATCAATACAAAGAAAACGGTCGAAAACATAACGGACGTTCGAAAAACAGCAAAAACAAGCATTGATTGGACGAAGCCTTCGGGCGGAGAATACCCGGATATTAAACAGAAGCATGTCTGGATTGATGTGAATGTGAAGGAGCAGAAGGCTTACATCAAGGAAGGAAGCAACACTATCTATACAATGATGATCTCTTCTGGTCTTGATCAAACAAAAGATGATGCTACGCCAAAGGGCACCTTTTATGTAGAGCCTGAACGGGGAGAATGGTTTTTCTCCGAAGGATACCAGGAAGGCGCAGAATACTGGGTATCATGGAAAAACCACGGCGAATTTCTATTTCATAGTGTGCCAATGACAAAGGATCAAAAAGTCATCAAAACGGAAGCAGAAAAACTAGGAACGAAAGCATCTCACGGTTGTATCAGGCTGACCATTCCAGATGCGAAATGGATATATGAAAATATCCCTGAACATACAAAAGTGGTGATCAGCTGAATTGAAAACCGTTGACAAAAAGGAAAAAAGACCATACAATTTAAATCGTAACCATTACGTTTTGTGATAAATGGCTTATCATTGTCTGTATCTGTGAAAAGCGGAAAGGCTAAGGATCTTGCCCCATGAAGCGTCTCTTGAAAACTGGAAACGAAACCCAAGCTACTTTCTGATGAGATATTTGCGCTTTCCATCGGTTCAGCAACGCAAGTGGAGCGATTGCTTTATGCAAGCTGCGGTTTTCCGAATGTCGGCAAGGGGCAGGGATTTGCGATGGGGAAAAGGATTAAACGCGGTTGGAGCCTTTACTGATTTAGAAATCGGGTGGCAGCGAGAAATGAGCGCGAAAAGCTGCTCTACACCATTGTACATATGGCGAAGTATACAATTTAAATCGTAATCATTCTATTTTAATGGAGGCACTGTTATGAAAAAAATTCCGGTTACCGTACTGAGCGGTTATCTAGGTGCGGGAAAAACAACATTGCTGAACAGCATTCTGCAAAATCGCGAAGGCTTGAAAATAGCGGTTATCGTAAACGATATGAGCGAGGTGAACATTGACGCGGGCTTGGTTAAGCAGGAAGGGGGCCTTTCCAGAACAGATGAAAAGCTTGTGGAAATGTCAAACGGCTGCATTTGCTGCACGCTTCGCGAAGACTTATTAATTGAAGTTGAGAAGCTGGCAAAAGACGGACGGTTTGATTATATCGTCATCGAATCGACAGGAATCAGCGAACCGATCCCGGTGGCCCAGACTTTCTCTTATATCGATGAAGAGATGGGAATCGATCTTACAAAATTCTGTCAGCTGGATACGATGGTGACGGTTGTTGATGCCAACCGTTTTTGGCATGATTATCAGTCAGGCGAAAGCCTTCTGGACCGCAAAGAAGCATTGGGGGAAAAGGATGAAAGAGAAATCGCCGACCTCTTGATCGATCAAATTGAGTTTTGCGATGTACTGATCTTAAATAAATGTGATTTGGTCAGCGAGCAAGAGCTCGAACAGCTTGAAAACGTTCTTCGTAAACTGCAGCCAAGAGCCAGGTTCATTCGTTCCGTCAAAGGAAATGTAAAACCGCAGGAGATTTTGCATACAGGGTTATTTAACTTCGAGGAAGCGAGCGGATCGGCCGGCTGGATTCAAGAGCTGACGGCAGGCCATGCGGAACACACCCCGGAAACAGAAGAATACGGTATCTCTTCATTTGTATATAAGAGACGTTTGCCGTTTCATTCTACACGATTTTACCGTTGGTTGGATCAAATGCCAAAGAACATGGTTCGGGCCAAAGGAATCGTCTGGTGCGCATCTCATAACAACCTTGCTTTACTGATGTCGCAAGCAGGTCCGTCGGTTACGATTGAGCCTGTATCTTATTGGGTGGCGGCACTGCCGAAGCTTGAGCAGGAGCAAGTCAAACAGCAGGAGCCGGAAATCCTGGAGGAGTGGGACCCGGAGTTCGGCGACCGCCTAACGCAGCTAGTTTTTATCGGAACTGACCTGGATGAAGAAACGATCACGAAAGAGCTTGATCAATGCCTGCTGACTGAGTATGAATTTGATTCCGACTGGTCGCTGTTTGAGGACCCGTTTAAATGGAAGCTGAATCAATAGAAAAAAAGCCGTCCCATGGGGAGCGGCTTTTTTTAATGAAACGTTTGTTTAAACATAATGAGCGTATTTTTTCTCAAGGATATTCTGAAAGACCGCGGCAATGGAGCAGATGGCCCAATAAATGAGAGCGGTCAGAATATACATGGTCATATAATCAAACTCTCTGCCCCCGATGATTTTCGCATGCTGGAGCAATTCCGGCACTGTAATCATCGCAGCGAGAGAGGACGCCTTGATTAAGTCGAGCAATACATTGGCAAGCGGAGGCAGCGCAATACGTATCGATTGCGGAAAAATGATGCCCCTCATCGTCTGCCAATAGGAAAGACCCAGCGAGGATGCGGCTTCCCACTGTCCTTTTTCGACGGATGAAATGGCTGAACGGTTAATTTCCGCAATGTAGGCGGCGCTGTTTAGGCTAAAGCCGATTAAAGCAGCCGTGACAGCGGAAAATTCAATGCCGATATAAGGAAACCCGAAATAAAGGATAAACAAAATCACCAAAATCGGAACGCCCCGCATAAATGAGATATAGAGCTTCGCCGGCCATCTTAACAAAGCAAGCTTAGACATTCTGGCGAGTGATATGAACAGGCCGATCACAGTTCCCGCAAACATGCTTACAAAAGAGATGAGCAGTGTATACCCAATGCCTTTTATGACATAAGGGAACGATTCAATAGCCAGCTTCGTGTTGAAAATATATTCCCATTGAATGCTATTGATCATGGCGTCCGATTACAAATCAACGTCCTGAACGTCGGCATCAATTTTTTTTGATACATCTGCTTTATTGAAGAATTGTTTCGACAGTTTAGTCAAAGAGCCATCCTTGCTCATCTCTTTCAATGCTTCGTTCATCTTTTTCTGAAGTGCCGCATTGCTTTTTTTCATGACAAGGGCCTGTTTGTTCGGCATGTACTTGATGTCAGGATGAATTGTAATGTTGAGATCCGGGAATGCCGCGAGCGCAAGTGTCTGCAGGTAATAGTCGTTTAAAATGACGTCAGTGCGTCCGTTGGCAACATCTTTTAAATATTGCTCATTCGTCGCATTATCATAAATCACTTCTTTGGCGCCGTATTTTCTCGCGACCTCCATGTAGACGGTTGTAGCCGCGCCAGCCGCTTTCTTCCCTTTTAAATCCTTGAGCGTTTTAATCCCTGATAAATCGTCTTTTCGGACAATTGCCGTGCCGTATGAATATTTATATGGAGTGGAAAATGCGAACTTCTCCTCACGGTCCTTCGTCACATCGATGTCATTCGCGGCTGCGTCAACCTGTCCGCTGTTCACCGCTGTCAGCATCCCGTCAATGCCCATCTCCTTGAACTCAACCTTCAGCCCCAAGCGTTTTGCCGCTTCACGAACAACTTCAACCTCGTAGCCCGTCAGCTTATCAGAGCCAGAGTCAGTATCGTGATAAGAAGTGGGATAGAGCGTACCTGATGTAGCGACTACGATTTTCCCTTTATCCTTAATCTGCTCCCAGCCTGTATCCTTGGAATCGGCTTCATTTTTGCCGGAACAGGCTGCCAATATAAGAAAGAAAGCCATTGTGAAACTGAATATAACGGCTTTGGAATGCATGAATGATTTCACCTATAGTTCCCCCAATCTGTTAATCAACTAAAAAGATAGCATTGAACATAAGGGGTTGCAATATGTTGATCGCGTTTTCAAAAAGTTCGAATTGTGTATACAAAAGGCATGGATGGGTGTTTAAAAGCGTCTATGAAGGGAAGAGGTGATGAAAAAAGGAGTTGTCCAAGGATGAATGCCAGACGTACCAAGGAAACACATGTGGACGTGAAGGATGCAGGTGATCCGTCATTCATCTATGCCAATACCGTAAGAAATGGTCAAGAAGCATGAAATCGATCTTCAGAATAAATTAAAGTCTTGCTGATGCCCCTAAGGCATATGATATATTCGATGAGAAAGAAAACGGAAACATTTAAACCATAATGGGGGAGTCAAATGAACATTTACAAACCAGCCGGATTTTGGATCAGACTTGGAGCTGCATTGTTAGACTACATTATAGTCTCCGTGCCTCTTTTGCTGATCTATTGGCTGATTACAGGAAAAGACCCGAATGACAGCATGTTCATCAGTTTGGTTGTTCTGCTGTACTCTATTTTGCTGCCGGTGTTTTGGAGCGGATACCTTATCGGAAAAAGAATCTGCGGAATCAGAATCGTAAAAAAAGACGGATCACAAGTCAGCCTGTTAACAATGTTTTTACGGGTTATTGTAGCCGGCCTGTTTTACGGTATAACCTTCGGACTCGGCTTGATCGCCAGCCTGATTCTGATTGCCGTACGAGAAGACAAACGGACCCTGCATGATTTAATCGCGGGAACGTATGTCACTTATTCGACACCAGGTGAAGAAGAACTTAATGCTGACGAAGAGATTAGAAAGAGCGAATAATGGTTCGCTCTTTTGATTTTTATGCATAAAAAATACAAGGCAGCAAAACATATGAAAAATAGGATTGGAGGAATAAACTGGATGAAACGAATAACCATCAACATCATCACAATGTTCATTGCAGCGGCTGTCATTTCTCTGACCGGTACAGCTGAGGCCGTTGAAAAACAGCAGCAGCCTCCCGCAAATGTTACACTGACAGATCAGCAAAAGAAAGAGATTGAACAACTGGAAGCAGAGATTCTTAAAAAGCGCAAAGACGTGATCTCAAAGTATGTACAATATGGTGTCCTGCCTAAAGAAAGAGGAGAACACATCAAAAATCACTTGGACAAACACTTTGAAATGATGAAACAAAACGGCTTTGTTCCAAAGCACCATCCTCATCCGCATAAATTTGAAAAAAGACATTAAAATGGTAAGCATCCAATTGGAATTGGGTGCTTTTTTATTGTTAAAAGTTACTGAATGAATTTTCTGGAAAAATATATCGCTTTTGTTGATTATATCTTATAATAAGATATAAATGGGGTGTATAATGATGGAAATGGATTTAATCTCTAAACTTAATCAGCAGTGGACAGATATTTATTATTTATTACATTATCAACATAAAGATAATATTTCTCACCAGGCAATACGGATTATGCAGCATATTGAAAAGCAAGGTGAGGCGACAATAGGAGCTTTGGCTGAATACTTGTCTGTCTCTCACAATACAGCGTCAGAGCATACTAAACGTTTGATTCAAAAGGGATTTATAGCTAAACGGCGAAGTCAACAGGATGAACGAAAAGTTTTAGTTTTCTTAACACAAGAAGGAAGATCTGTTCTTGAACAGCATACACAGCTAGATAAAGAGAAATTAAAAGAAATAATTGAACGAATGAGCACATCAGAAAAGAAATTACTTGAACAGGCATTTGAACTTTTAAGTAGGGAAGCTAAACAATGGCAGTTTTAAGTAAAGTAATCATCTCTGCGTTGATTATCGGTTTTGTTACTGAAATATCAAAAAGACATCCGACCTATGGCGGCATCATTGCTGCTTTGCCCTTGGTCAGTTTATTAAGCCTTTTTTGGATGCAAATACAAGGTGAAAAAACAGCTCAATTAAGTCAATTTGCATCTGGTGTGCTTACAGGAATCCCAGCTACAGTTTGTTTACTAGCTATTTTGGCTTTTTTGCTGAAAATTCATGTGCCGTTTTGGTTTGCATTATGTGTTGGAATACTAGGATGGGCTATGTTTTTATGGATGCAGAAGATCTTTCTCAATATATTATTTAACTGAGTATAGAAAGGAGATGCTATGTTTTTAAAAAAGGTTACTCTTCTTCGAGATAAGATTTTGGACTTTGACAGATTTCCTTTTACTATCCCGGCTATAAGTCAATTAAATGACATCTTATTTACTAGCCAAGTGACTTTTTTTGTGGGGGAAAATGGATCTGGAAAATCTACTTTGCTTGAAGCGATAGCAGATAAGTGTGAATTCAATACAGCGGGCGGAAGCCGAAATAATGTCTATGAATTACGGGAGTCAGATTCCCATTTAGGAGATTATATACGTTTATCTTGGCTTCCAAAGGTAACAAATGGCTTCTTCTTAAGGGCTGAATCGTTTTATCATCTTTCTCTTCATCTGGATGAGATGGAACTAGATGCTCCTCAGCCATACCGTTCCTATGGAGGGAGGCCGCTACACAATCAATCACATGGAGAGTCCTTTATGTCTCTATTCCGTCATCGTTTTAAAGAGAAAGCGATTTACCTTTTAGATGAGCCAGAAGCAGCACTTTCTCCAGCTAGACAATTAGCTTTTTTGAGAGTTATACATGATTTGGTGAAGGGCGGAAATGTACAGATGATTATTGCGACTCACTCCCCAATCCTACTGGGCTATCCCAATGCTAATATTTTAAGCTTTGATGGTGGAAGAATACATCATATTGAATATGAGAATACAGAGCATGTTCAATTAACACGATATTTTCTTGGACAAAGAGAAAAAATATTAGCTGAGCTGTTCCGCGACTAACTTCAAGTTGATATGAAACGCGTTTCATAGCCTATGATAGGTTTATCAAATAATTCAGGAGTGATAAACACTATGATCCACCAGCATCCAGAATCTTTTCCGAAACATTTTTTGTGGGGCTCTGCTTCTGCCGCGTACCAGATTGAAGGCGCTTGGAATGAAGATGGCAAAGGCCCTTCTGTTTGGGATGTGTTTACGAAAATACCGGGCAAAACGTTTAAAGAAACCAATGGCGACATTGCGGTTGACCATTATCACCGATTTAAAGAAGATGTCGCTCTGATGGCTGAGATGGGGTTAAAAGCATATCGATTTTCCGTCAGCTGGCCACGGGTTTTTCCAAAAGGAAAAGGAGAGATCAATGAAGCAGGTCTAGCGTTTTACGATAGTCTGATTGATGAATTGCTTTCTCATCACATCGAGCCGGTTCTGACTTTATATCACTGGGATTTGCCTCAAGCGCTTATGGACGAATACGGCGGGTTTGAATCCAGAAACATCATAGAGGATTTTAATCACTACTGTATTACTCTTTATAAACGTTTTGGAGACAGGGTGAAATATTGGGTTACGTTAAATGAACAGAACTACAATTTTAATCACGGATTTATTACAGCCATGCATCCGCCTGGAGTGAAAGACAGAAAACGATTTTACGAAGCAAACCATATTGCGTTTCTGGCTAATGCAAAAGCCATCGAATCATTTAGAGAATATGTGCCTGAAGGCAAAATAGGTCCTAGCTTTGCTTATTCTCCGGCTTACCCTTTATCAAGCCATCCAGAGGATATACTGGCATTTGAAAACGCCGAAGAATTTATGAACAATTGGTGGCTTGACATGTATTGCTGGGGAACCTACCCGCAAATTCCATTCCGCTACTTGGAAAAACAGGGATGGGCGCCGACAATCGAAGCAGGAGATATGGAGCTGCTTGCCAAAGGGAAGCCTGATTTTGTAGGTGTCAATTATTATCAGACGATCACCTATGAACGAAATCCGCTTGATGGTGTGTCTGAAGGGAAAATGAATACGACAGGCCAAAAGGGAACCAATCAGGAGACGGGGATACCCGGAGTGTTCAAAACGAAAAAAAATCCGTATCTGACAACGAGCAACTGGGATTGGACAATTGACCCAATTGGGCTGCGTATCGGTCTTCGCCGAATTACAAGCCGCTATCAGCTTCCAGTGTTTATAACAGAGAACGGTTTGGGTGAATTTGATAAAGTTGAGGACGGCACTGTACAGGATGATTATCGAATTGATTATTTGCGTTCGCATCTTGAGCAATGCAGACAAGCCATCAGTGACGGTGTCGATTTAATCGGCTATTGCAGCTGGTCGTTTACTGATCTGTTAAGCTGGCTGAACGGCTACCAAAAAAGATACGGATTTGTATATGTCAATCGTGATGAAGAAAGCACATACGATTTAAAACGCTTGAAGAAAAAAAGCTTTTATTGGTATCAAGATGTCATCAAGACAAACGGAGAAAGTTTATAAAGAGTCCCTGAGAGTTATTCTCTCAGGGGTTTTTCATTACACAGAAACAGCATCAATAATATAAGTGTCGGCGTGCAAATCTGACATTTCAGCCGGCACAGTCCAGCATGTCAATTGATAGTCTCCTTTAGGCAGATCAAAGGACAGTCTTTTAGACATGATGCTTTCAATATGAATTCCGTTTTCTGTGACATGAAAAGGAACAGTCACTTTTGTTTCGTAGGAGTTTACTGTTTCTGAACTGTTCAGGCGCAAAAGAATAAAGGCCTTTGTATTTCGCTGTGCCTCAAAGGAAATGGCTCCGTCTGCCGCAGCATATCCTTTTTCAATCGCTTCGTCAGTCCAATCCATTACAGGAGGTGTAGAATCCTTTTGAAATACAGTAAATTGATGATATGAAATCGAAAGTTCTTGCGGCTTCCATGATTTGATCAATGTGCTGTTCCTCCTCTATGTACTGTTTACTGAATTGTGAATAAAACCTTTGTGCCGTCTGGGTAATCGGTAAGCTGATGCCCGACCCAAGAGCCTGCTCCGCGGTTGTCAGCGGGAGAAATGTATTCTACAGAAGCTCCCTCACCGCCTTCTTTGCACATGGCCATTGGCCATTCATCTCTGTCATACCCCTTTTTGGAAGGTACGTCCTTTAATGATTGCTCGCGGCGTTCCTCAGCTCCGTCTCTGTCAATAGTGCACACCTCTGAGTGTCCCTCATTTATCGCATCCTTAATATGCTTGGCAGTTTCGGGATACCGGTCAGATGGGAAGGCGATTGTTTCATCATATTCTTTCGTTTGAGACGTTTTTTGATCAGTTGAAAAAAAGTCTCCTTTTATCAGACCGACAGCTGCAGCTGCTATGATGACGATGACGAGAAGTATCGTTTTTATGATGTCCGTCGTGATGTTCACCTCCCGATTTTAAAACTGACACAAGAGTAATCCAGAAAGCATTTGGTGTAAAGGTTTAAATTTTATGTTTTACGCTCAGTTTATTGCAGAAATCGTAATTTTAGCAGATCGAAATATTTGTTTTCAGCAAAATACGATTGCCAATTTACAATAATGATAGTAAGTCATCAGCCGTTTTCGGCTTGATTAATCATTTTAAATTGGCTTATGATACCGGTAAGCTCCTCAGCTAATTGAGAAAGTGTTTCAGAAGCTGCGGTAATCTCCTCCATTGCAGCAAATTGCTCCTCTGTTAATGCAGCCGCTTGCCGGGTATTTTTAGTAGATTCTTTAATGTCGGCCGTATTGGCTGCAAAGGAATCATTTATTTGATGTGCACTGGCTGAAATGTTTGTTACAGATGCTGATAAATCACTAATCTCGGCACTGATTTCACCTGTTGCAGCTGCAATTTCCTTAAATGCATCTCTGGTGCGCTGGATCATGGTGACTCCTTCTGCAGCTTCTGTTTTCACATGCTCAACAGATCTTGCAGACCGGTTCATATCATTTTGTATTTCTATGATCAGTTTTGAAATCTGTCCCGCAGACTGTTGAGACTCTTCTGCTAATTTCCGTACTTCATCAGCAACAACAGCAAAGCCTTTTCCTTGTTCACCGGCTCTGGCAGCTTCAATCGCTGCATTCAGCGCAAGCAGGTTTGTCTGATCGGCAATTTGGGTGATGACCGATAAAATTTGCTCAATTTGTTTAGAGCGGCCGTCTAACTGGTGTATGATTTCTCCGCTTTTCTGAATTGACTGGTGGATCGCATCCATTTGCGCCTGTACATTTGCAATTTCCTTTTGCCCAATGTCTGCTTTTGATTGAGCGAGCTGCCCTTTGTCAGCGATAGCGGCAGTATTTGCAGAAATATCCCGGATGTCTGCTGAAGCTTGTTTTAATGAGCTTTCACTGTTTTCAATTCGGGTGATCTGATCTTGGGCTCCATTTGCAATCTGCTGTACAGCTTCTGTGATTTTTTCTGAAGCTTGATTTGTTTCCTCTGCTCCGGCTGAGAGCTGCTGAGAGGCTGACGCAAGCTGAAGGGCTGATTGTTGTACGGTTTGTATGGTATCGTTCAGCTTCATTCTCATCTTATTATAATAGACGCTTAGTTCTGATAGCTCGTCACCGGTTTTGTCTGACACCTCTATTGTCATATCTCCGTTTCCGGCACTTTCAAAGGCACTTTTTAAAGCGTTCAGCCGCTTGTTGATTTTTCTGGTGAAAACCAAGACAAGGATGACTGATACCATAATGACGATAACAAGAACGATAGCGAATTGAGTGAAAAGTGATTGTGTAAGTGATGCTAAAATACTTTGATTAGCTCCGGTATACAGCATGCCGATGATGTTCCCATTTTGATCTTTTAACGGCATGTATGCAGTCTGATAAGAAGAACCTGCTACATCTGCTTGTCCGTAAAAACGCTTTCCTTTCTTTAAAACAGCGGCAATAACTTCAGAAGAAGCCTGGGTGCCGACAGCTCTTTCGCCATTTTTCATGACATTGGTTGCAACACGAGTATCGCCTTGGAAAATGGTAATGGTATCACCTGTTTTTTCGCCAAGCAGATCAACAATATCTTCATTTCCATTGATTTGTGTTTGCCCTTTATAGAGCTTATTGTTTTTCACCTGCCAGTCGCCTGACATGACATCATCAATATAAGTGCTGCTTAAAGCGAGATCACCTTTCGCTTTTTCAGTTGCCATTTGTTTCAAGCTTTCTGTAATTTCCTTAAGCATCACAGTGCCAACTGATGCCGAAAACAAAAGAATCACCACGAAAACGAGGCAAAGAATTTTAGTTCCTAGCTTCATCTTAAATCGTTTTATCAACATAATTCCTCCCTTTACGATTTGCAGGTCATATTACTTATCGGGTTTTTGGGTTTAAAGTTTTATTTTAGAAAAAATAAAACCGGCCTGATCTTCAGGCCGGTTGTGTGATGCTATTCAAGGTTTGCGTGGTGAGTGAACATAGTTTCAGAATCGAGACCTTTTTTCTCCATGAGTTTTAAAATCACTGCATCATAGAAGAGCAGCAAAGTTTGTTCAAATAATGATCCCATTGGCTGAATGGTTTTATAGTTTCCGTTTGACTGGTCTTTAGGAGAACCAGGCATTCTGATGATGAGGTCCGCTTGTTTTCCGATGCTTGATTCCGGATTGATGGTTAAAGCGGCAACAATTCCGTGTAAGCTTTTTGCTTTTGCTGCGGTATCAATCAAGCTCTTTGTCTCGCCTGATCCTGAGCCGATAATAACTAGATCTCCTTCGCCGAGCGGCGGAGTGAGAATCTCACCTACTATATGGGCGTTGAAGCCCATGTGCATCAATCTCATCGCGAAGGATTTTGCCATCAGGCCAGACCGCCCCGCACCCGCAGTGAAAATTTGGTGGGATGAAAGAATGTGATCGGCAAGCTGGTCAGCCTCTTCATTAGAAATATAAGCTGCTGAACGGTGTAACTCATTGAGAATTTCCGCTACGTATTCAGTCGTTTTCATCGGAGTTATCCTTGGACAATCAGCTGCTTCATTTTTGAAGCTGTTTCCGCCTTATCAGCTGCGCTTGTAATTCCGCCTCCGACAATGACAAGGTCAGGCTTTTGCTGGATCACTTCTGGCAGTGTATCAAGTTTGATGCCGCCCGCGATTGCGGTTTTTGCGTTTTTTACGGTGTTTTTGATTGTCGTTAATTCTTCGAAAGAGTTCTTGCCCTCTGCTTGAAGATCATAGCCAGTGTGGACGCAGATGTAGTCAACACCGAGTGCGTCAATTTCTTGCGCACGGGACTCGATATCTTTCACGTTAATCATGTCCACTAAGATTTTCTTCTTTTGTTTTTTGGCTTCTTCTACTGCGCCTTTAATCGTTGCGTCGTCTGTAGCTCCTAAAACGGTGATGATGTCAGCGCCTGCTTCCGACGCTTTCATAATTTCGTAGCCTCCGGCATCCATGATTTTCAGGTCTGCAAGAACCTTCAATTGAGGAAATGCTTCTTTTATTTCTTTAACGGCTCTTAGGCCTTCATTAATGACGACCGGTGTTCCGATTTCAACTACGTCGATGTATTGTTCTACCTCTTTGACAAGCTCAATGGCTTCCGGGATGTTGACGAGGTCTAATGCAAGCTGTAATTCCATTGTTGATCCACTCCCTTTTTCGAATTATTGTTCATTCTATAGGTTCCCTCTTTTGTTGAGAAGTAGGCACTTTGAAGTCAACAAGTTACTTGGAGGATACTGTGAGGAGAGGCAATCAGATTTCTTTCGCTTGATTTTATGAGTGAGTATAATGAAAAAAGAGTCTGCAAAAAAGTAAGTAAGTGATGATACGTATCTAACATACAAAAAGGTTACTAAGGGGGGATTCTATTGAGCCGGATGGACGACAAAAGGTTTAATTGTGAGAAGGAATTAACGCTTGCAGTGATTGGCGGTAAATGGAAAATGCTCATTTTATGGCATTTAGGAAAAGAAGGCACAAAACGGTTCAATGAATTAAAAACATTGATTCCTGATATTACGCAGAAGATCCTCGTGAATCAGCTGAGAGAGCTTGAGCAGGATATGATTGTTCACAGGGAAGTGTATCCGGTTGTCCCGCCGAAGGTTGAATATTCTCTGACCCCGCATGGAGAAAGCCTCATGCCTATTCTTGAAGCCATGTATGAGTGGGGGAAAGGCTATATGGAATTGATTGATATCGACAAAAATGTCATGAAAGAATCGTTGTAAGACGCTCTTCGCAAGGGTGTCTTTTTTTTTGCCTTTTTTTCGGTTTTTGCGCGGTACACATAGTCATGTAAAGATTGTAAATTGCATTCAGCAATAAAAAAAGATTGAACGCAGCAGTTTGGTTTAAAAATTTTTATTTTTCTGTAAATAATGTTTAGTGGAAATGATTGCGGCATCCCGCAAAAATATCCCTGTAAATAAACTGGAATCTTTCGGCATCCCGCATGAAACTTTTCACCCATTTTTCGGTGATAAAAACATTTTTTTCATTTAAAGTGAACGGTAGCAAGATAAAAAATATTGAAAACAATGAATAAATAGCCAAAATTGTTTCCTATTAGGGTGAGAGTCTTGCGGTCTTTATCCGCTTGTGTTAAACCCCGCAATGCTGACTGATGGCAGCCTGTTTTAATAGCGGCAGATTGGAAGCACTGCTTTTTAAGTGTAGTACTTTGGGCTATTTCGGTTGTTAGTTCATAAGAATTAAAAGCTGGTATGGATAAAAAAGAGAAAATACTCTGCACAAGTTCACTGCTTATGAAGACTAGGGGAGGTATGAAAATATGGAAATAACTTTTTATCCTTTAACGGATGCACAAAAACGAATTTGGTATACAGAAAAATTCTATCCTCACACAAGTATTTCAAACCTTGCGGGGATTGGTAAGCTGGTTTCAGCTGATGCGATTGATTATGTGCTTGTTGAGCAGGCGATTCAAGAGTTTATTCGCAGAAATGACGCCATGCGCCTTCGGTTGCGGCTAGATGAAAACGGGGAGCCTGTACAATATATTAGCGAGTATCGGCCTGTTGATATAAAACATACTGACACTACTGAAGATCCGAATGCGATAGAGTTTATTTCACAATGGAGCCGGGAGGAAACGAAAAAACCTTTGCCGTTGTACGATTGTGATTTGTTCCGTTTTTCCTTGTTCACCATAAAGGAAAATGAAGTATGGTTTTACGCAAATGTTCATCACGTGATTTCTGATGGTATCTCCATGAATATTCTCGGGAATGCGATCATGCACATTTATTTAGAATTAGCCAGCGGCTCAGAGGCAAAAGAAGGAATCTCGCATTCATTTATCGATCATGTTTTATCTGAACAGGACTATGCTCAATCGAAGCGATTTGAAAAGGACAAGGCGTTTTGGAACAAGCAATTTGAATCGGTGCCTGAACTTGTTTCCCTGAAACGGAATGCTTCCGCAGGAGGAAGTTTAGATGCTGAGAGGTTCTCTAAAGATGTGCCTGAAGCGCTTCATCAGCAGATTCTGTCGTTTTGTGAGGCGAATAAAGTCAGTGTTCTTTCGGTATTTCAATCGTTGCTCGCCGCCTACTTGTACAGGGTCAGCGGCCAGAATGATGTTGTGACGGGAACCTTTATGGGCAACCGGACAAATGCGAAAGAGAAGCAGATGCTTGGCATGTTTGTTTCTACGGTTCCGCTTCGGACAAACATTGACGGCGGGCAGGCGTTTTTAGAATTTGTCAAAGACCGGATGAAGGATCTCATGAAGACACTCCGCCACCAAAAGTACCCGTATAATCTCCTGATCAACGATTTGCGTGAAACAAAGAGCTCTCTGACCAAGCTGTTTACTGTTTCTCTTGAATATCAAGTGATGCAGTGGCAGAAAGAAGAGGATCTTGCCTTTTTGACTGAGCCGATTTTCAGCGGCAGCGGATTAAATGATGTCTCAATTCATGTAAAGGATCGATGGGATACTGGGAAACTCACCATAGATTTTGATTACCGCACTGATTTATTTTCTCGTGAAGAAATCAACATGATTTGTGAGCGCATGATTACCATGCTGGAGAACGCGTTAACGCATCCAGAGCATACCATTGATGAATTAACGATGATTTCTGATGCGGAGAAAGAGAAGCTGCTTGCGAGGGCCGGCGGTAAATCTGTGAGCTACCGTAAGGACATGACGATCCCGGAACTGTTCCAAGAAAAGGCTGAGCAGCTTTCAGATCATCCAGCGGTTGTATTCGAAGATCGTACATTGTCCTATCGAACGTTACATGAACAATCCGCACGCATCGCCAATGTGCTGAAACAGAAAGGGGTTGGCCCGGACAGTCCTGTCGCGGTTTTGATTGAACGTTCTGAACGGATGATTACAGCTATCATGGGAATTTTAAAAGCCGGCGGAGCCTATGTGCCGATTGATCCGGGTTTTCCTGCAGAGCGGATTCAATATATTTTGGAGGACTGCGGGGCGGACTTCATCCTGACTGAATCGAAGGTTGCAGCGCCTGAAGCCGATGCTGAGCTGATTGACTTAGATCAGGCAATTGCGGAAGGTGCAGACGATATGACGGAGGCTGATGTAAACGCGCGGAATCTTGCCTACATTATTTACACATCGGGAACAACCGGACGTCCGAAAGGCGTTATGATCGAGCATCGCCAGGTTCATCATTTGGTTGAATCTCTGCAGCAGACGATTTACCAAAGCGGCAGCCAAACCCTGCGGATGGCATTGCTTGCGCCGTTCCACTTTGATGCGTCAGTGAAGCAGATCTTCGCGTCGCTTCTTTTGGGACAAACCCTTTATATCGTACCGAAGAAAACAGTGACGAACGGGACCGCCCTTACTGCATATTATCGGAGAAACAGCATTGAGGCGACGGATGGAACACCGGCTCATTTGCAAATGCTGGCAGCAGCGGGCGATTTTGAAGGCCTAAAACTGAAGCACATGCTGATCGGAGGAGAAGGCCTGTCATCTGTTGTTGCGGACAAGCTGCTGAAGCTGTTTAAAGAAGCCGGCACAGCGCCGCGTTTGACTAATGTGTACGGGCCGACTGAAACGTGCGTTGACGCGTCTGTTCATCCGGTTATCCCTGAGAATGCAGTTCAATCAGCGTATGTGCCGATCGGGAAAGCGCTGGGGAATAACCGCTTATATATTTTGGATCAAAAAGGCCGGCTGCAGCCTGAAGGCGTGGCGGGTGAGCTTTATATTGCGGGAGACGGTGTGGGCCGAGGCTATTTGCATTTGCCTGAATTAACGGAAGAGAAGTTTTTACAAGATCCATTCGTGCCGGGCGATCGCATGTACCGGACCGGGGACGTGGTGCGCTGGCTTCCAGATGGAACAATCGAATATTTAGGCAGAGAGGATGACCAGGTCAAAGTCCGCGGATACCGGATTGAGCTTGGGGAAATTGAAGCCGTGATTCAGCAGGCGCCAGACGTTGCAAAAGCCGTTGTTTTGGCACGCCCTGACGAACAGGGAAATCTTGAGGTTTGCGCATATGTTGTGCAGAAGCCTGGAAGCGAATTTGCGCCAGCCGGCTTGAGGGAGCATGCGGCCAGACAGCTTCCTGACTATATGGTGCCGGCTTACTTTACAGAAGTGACAGAAATTCCGCTTACGCCAAGCGGCAAAGTCGACCGCCGCAAGCTGTTTGCACTAGAGGTGAAGGCTGTCAGCGGCACTGCCTATACAGCGCCGCGAAATGAGACTGAAAAAGCAATCGCAGCCATTTGGCAGGACGTGCTGAACGTTGAGAAGGCGGGGATTTTTGACAATTTCTTTGAAACGGGCGGGCATTCATTGAAGGCCATGACCCTTTTAACAAAGATTCATAAGGAAACAGGCATCGAGATTCCGCTTCAATTTTTGTTTGAGCATCCGACGATTGCGGCTCTTGCAGAGGAAGCTGATCACAGAGAAAGCAAAGCTTTTGCGGTGATTGAACCTGCTGAAAAACAGGAGCATTACCCGCTTTCCCTGGCACAGCAGCGAACATATATCGTCAGCCAGTTCGAGGATGCGGGAGTCGGCTACAACATGCCGGCAGCAGCAATTCTGGAAGGGCCTTTAGATATTCAAAAACTGGAGCGCGCATTTCAGGGGTTAATCCGACGCCACGAGTCATTGAGAACATCATTTGTTCTTGAAAACAGCACGCCGAGACAGAACATTCACGATAGCGTTGATTTCAACATCGAAATGATTGAAAGAGGCGGCCGCTCAGATGAGGCAATTATGGCTTCATTCGTTCGGACATTTGATTTGGCGAAAGCTCCGCTGTTCAGAATCGGTTTGCTGGGGCTTGAAGAGAACCGTCATATGCTGCTGTTTGACATGCACCATTTGATTTCTGACGGTGTATCCATTGGCATTATGCTGGAGGAGTTAGCACGCATTTATAAAGGCGAACAGCTTCCTGAGCTTCGTCTCCAGTATAAGGACTACGCTGTATGGCAAAGCAGACAGGCTGCTGAAGGGTACAAGAAGGACCAGGCTTATTGGAAGGAAGTCTTTGCAGGCGAGCTCCCGGTGCTTCAGCTTCTGTCCGATTACCCAAGACCGCCTGTTCAAAGCTTTGAAGGGGATCGGGTGTCAATCAAGCTGGATGCGGGGGTAAAGGATCGCCTCAATCGTTTGGCTGAACAAAACGGCGCCACTTTATATATGGTGATGCTGTCCGCTTACTATACGCTTTTGTCAAAGTATACGGGGCAGGATGACATCATTGTCGGGACACCGTCAGCGGGCAGAAATCACTCCGATACAGAGGGCATTATCGGGATGTTTGTCAATACGCTTGCGATTCGCAGTGAGGTGAAGCAAGATGAGACGTTTACCCAATTGATCTCGCGTGTCCGCAAACGGGTGCTGAATGCCTTTTCTCATCAGGACTATCCGTTTGAGTGGCTTGTTGAAGATTTGAACATCCCGCGTGATGTTAGCAGGCATCCGCTGTTTGACACGATGTTCAGCCTTCAAAACGCGACAGAGGGCATTCCGGCTGTCGGCGATCTGTCCTTGTCTGTTCATGAGACCAATTTCAAGATTGCCAAATTTGATTTGACCGTGCAGGCGAGAGAAACCGATGAAGGCATTGAGCTTGATTTGGATTACAGCACAAAGCTGTTTAAACAAAGCACGGCAAACAGGCTGCTTACGCATTTTGCGCGTTTGCTTGAAGATGCTGCGGCTGATCCAGAGAAGCCGATTTCTGAGTATAAGCTTCTTTCTGAAGAGGAGGCCGCTTCGCAAATTCAGCAGTTTAACCCGGGCAGAACACCTTATCCGAAAGATAAAACAATTGTTCAGCTGTTTGAGGAGCAAGCGGCGAATACGCCAGACCACACTGCGCTTCAATATGAAGGCGAATCACTCACTTATCGTGAACTGAATGAACGGGCCAATCGTTTAGCCCGCGGCATTCTTTCTCTTGGAGCTGGCGAAGGCAGAACTGCGGCTGTCTTATGCGAGCGGTCAATTGATATGATTGTGTCGATCTTGGCAGTATTAAAATCAGGTTCGGCTTATGTTCCGATCGATCCGGAACATCCGATTCAGCGGATGCAGCATTTCTTCCGTGACAGCGGAGCAAAGGTGCTTCTCACTCAGAGGAAATTAAAGGCTTTGGCGGAAGAAGCGGAATTTAAGGGCGTTATCGTGCTAGCCGATGAGGAAGAAAGCTATCATGCCGATGCGCGAAATCTCGCACTGCCTCTTGATTCTGCAGCAATGGCCAACCTGACGTATACTTCCGGAACGACTGGAACACCTAAGGGGAATATCGTGACACATGCCAATATCCTCCGCACGGTAAAGGAAACGAATTATCTCAGCATTACAGAACAGGATACGATTCTCGGTCTTTCCAATTACGTGTTTGACGCGTTTATGTTCGATATGTTCGGCTCTTTGTTAAACGGAGCCAAGCTGGTGCTGATACCGAAGGAAACCGTTTTGGACATGGCTCGCCTGTCCCGCGTCATTGAACGGGAGAACATCAGCATTCTCATGATTACAACCGCTTTGTTCCACTTGCTTGTGGACTTGAATCCGGCATGCTTGTCAACGCTTCGCAAGATTATGTTTGGCGGGGAACGGGCTTCGGTTGAGCATGTCAGAAAAGCTTTGCAAACGGTTGGAAAGGGCAAGCTCCTTCACATGTATGGACCGTCTGAAAGCACGGTTTTCGCGACGTATCATCCGGTTGATGAATTGGAGGAGCACACGCTGTCTGTTCCGATTGGAAAACCGGTCAGCAATACGGAAGTATACATTCTTGACCGTACGGGAAACGTGCAGCCTGCCGGGATTGCCGGAGAGCTTTGCGTCAGCGGCGAAGGTCTCGTGAAAGGCTATTACAACCGTCCAGAACTGACTGAGGAGAAATTTGTTCCCCATCCGTTTACATCCGGCGAACGCATGTATAAAACGGGAGACCTTGCGAGATGGCTGCCGAATGGCGACATCGAATTTATCGGGCGAATCGACCATCAGGTGAAGATTCGCGGACAGCGCATCGAGCTTGGAGAAATCGAACATCAGCTGCAAACCCATGATCGTGTTCAGGAAAGTGTTGTGCTTGCCGTTGATCAAGGAGCGGGAGATAAACTGTTGTGTGCTTACTATGTCGGAGAAGGAGACATCTCATCACAAGAGATGAGAGAGCATGCTGCGAAGGACTTGCCGGCATATATGGTTCCTGCGGTGTTTATCCAAATGGACGAGCTGCCGCTGACAGGGAACGGAAAAATTGACCGGAGAGCGCTGCCGATTCCTGATGCCAACGTTTCAAGAGGTGTTTCATATGTTGCGCCACGCAATGGAACGGAACAAAAAGTCGCAGACATTTGGGCACAGGTACTTCAGGCAGAACAAGTCGGCGCTTATGACCACTTCTTTGACATTGGCGGACATTCATTAGCAGGCATGAAGATGCTTGCCTTGGTTCATCAGGAACTGGGCGTTGAGCTGTCACTCAAGGATCTCTTCCAGTCACCGACGGTTGAGGGCTTGGCACAGGTGATTGCCTCTGCTGAAAAAGGGACAGCCGCAAGTATCAGCCCGGCAGAGAAACAAGATACGTATCCTGTTTCTTCACCGCAAAAACGGATGTACGTGCTTCAGCAGCTTGAGGATGCGCAAACGAGCTATAACATGCCGGCGGTTCTGCGCCTGACAGGTGAGCTTGATGTTGAAAGGCTTAACAGCGTCATGCAGCAGTTAATGCAGCGTCATGAAGCCTTGAGAACCACGTTTGAAATAAAAGATGGAGAAACGGTGCAGCGGATCTGGGAAAAGGCTGAGTGTGAGATAGCCTATTTCGAAGCCCCGGAAGAAGAGACAGAGCGGATCGTTTCTGAGTTTATTAAGCCTTTCAAAATCGACCAACTTCCACTGTTCAGAATAGGGCTTATCAAGCATTCAGACACTGAGCATGTGCTGCTGTTCGATATGCATCATATTATTTCTGATGGTGCATCTGTCGGTGTGCTGATTGAGGAGCTTTCAAAGCTGTACGATGGAGAAACCCTTGAGCCGCTCCGTATTCAATATAAGGATTATGCCGTGTGGCAGCAGCAGTTCATTCAGTCTGAGCTTTACAAGAAGCAAGAAGAGCATTGGCTGAAGGAGCTGGACGGAGAGCTGCCGGTGCTGACGCTTCCGACTGATTACAGTCGGCCTGCCGTTCAAACATTTGAGGGAGACCGCATTGCATTTTCATTAGAAGCAGGCAAAGCTGATGCTCTGCGCAGGCTTGCAAAAGAAACGGATTCCACGCTTTACATGGTGCTTCTGGCTTCATACAGTGCATTTTTATCAAAACTTAGCGGGCAAGACGATATCATCGTCGGTTCACCTGTGGCCGGACGATCTCAAGCGGACGTCAGCCGCGTCATCGGAATGTTCGTCAATACATTGGCGCTTCGCACGTATCCGAAGGGTGAAAAGACGTTTGCTGACTATCTTAACGAAGTGAAAGAAACGGCACTCAGCGCATTTGATGCGCAGGATTACCCGCTTGAGGATTTGATCGGAAATGTTCAAGTTCAGCGTGACACAAGCAGAAACCCGTTATTCGATGCAGTTTTTTCAATGCAAAATGCGAATATAAAGGATTTAACAATGAAAGGGATTCAGCTTGAGCCGCATCCGTTTGAACGGAAAACAGCCAAGTTTGACCTCACGCTGACGGTTGACGAAACCGACGGAGGGCTTACATTCGTATTCGAATACAATACAGCTCTGTTTAAGCAGGAAACGATTGAACGATGGAAGCAATATTGGATGGAGCTTTTAGATGCAGTTACTGGGAACCCGAACCAGCCGCTTTCCAGCCTGTCACTGGTCACAGAGACAGAAAAGCAAGCGCTTCTTGAGGCATGGAAGGGCAAGGCGCTGCCTGTGCCGACAGACAAAACGGTTCATCAGCTATTCGAAGAGACTGTCCAGCGCCACAAAGACCGCCCGGCTGTCACATACAACGGCCAGTCTTGGACGTACGGCGAGCTGAATGCGAAGGCAAACCGTCTCGCGCGGATTCTGATGGACTGCGGCATCAGCCCGGATGACCGCGTCGGCGTTCTCACGAAGCCGTCGCTTGAAATGTCCGCCGCGGTGCTCGGCGTCTTGAAAGCCGGAGCGGCGTTTGTGCCGATTGATCCTGACTACCCGGATCAGCGGATTGAGTATATTTTACAGGACAGCGGCGCGAAGCTCCTCTTGAAACAGGAAGGCATTTCAGTGCCGGATAGCTTCTCAGGAGACGTCATTCTTCTCGACGGAAGCCGCACGATTCTAAGCCTGCCGCTTGATGAAAACGACGAGGGAAATCCAGAGACGGCTGTAACCGCGGAGAACTTGGCGTACATGATTTACACGTCTGGAACGACCGGACAGCCGAAGGGTGTCATGGTCGAGCACCATGCGCTTGTGAACCTGTGCTTCTGGCACCACGACGCGTTCAGCATGACAGCGGAGGACCGCAATGCGAAGTACGCGGGCTTCGGGTTCGACGCTTCCATTTGGGAGATGTTCCCGACCTGGACAATCGGCGCCGAACTTCACGTCATTGATGAAGCGATCCGCCTCGATATCGTCCGCCTGAACGATTATTTTGAAACGAACGGCGTAACGATCACGTTCCTGCCGACACAGCTTGCGGAACAGTTCATGGAGCTTGAGAACACATCACTTCGCGTCCTCTTGACCGGAGGAGACAAGCTGAAGCGCGCAGTGAAAAAGCCGTACACACTCGTCAACAACTACGGGCCGACAGAAAACACGGTCGTTGCCACAAGCGCAGAAATCCATCCGGAGGAAGGCTCGCTTTCCATCGGACGGGCCATTGCCAATACGAGAGTATACATTCTCGGCGAGGGCAATCAGGTGCAGCCGGAAGGCGTAGCCGGAGAGCTTTGCGTGGCGGGGCGCGGACTGGCACGCGGCTATCTGAATCGAGAAGACGAAACCGCGAAGCGGTTTGTCGCTGATCCGTTTGTGCCGGGTGAGCGCATGTACCGCACCGGCGATTTGGTGAAGTGGACAGGCGGCGGCATCGAATACATCGGCCGGATCGACCAGCAGGTCAAGGTCCGCGGCTACCGGATCGAGCTCTCAGAAATTGAAGTCCAGCTCGCCCAGCTTTCTGAGGTGCAGGATGCGGCGGTGACAGCTGTCAAAGATAAAGGAGGCAACACAGCGATCGCGGCGTATGTCACACCGGAAACAGCTAACATAGAAGCACTGAAATCAGCACTGAAGGAAACCCTGCCGGATTACATGATCCCGGCGTTCTGGGTGACGCTGAACGAGCTTCCGGTTACGGCAAACGGCAAAGTCGACCGCAAAGCCTTGCCTGAGCCGGACATCGAAGCGGGAAGCGGAGAATACAAAGCGCCGACGACCGACATGGAAGAGCTGCTTGCCGGCATCTGGCAGGACGTGCTTGGAATGTCTGAAGTCGGTGTCACCGACAATTTCTTCTCGCTTGGCGGAGATTCCATCAAAGGAATTCAAATGGCGAGCCGCTTGAATCAGCACGGCTGGAAGCTGGAAATGAAAGATCTCTTCCAGCATCCGACGATCGAAGAGCTCACCCAGTACGTAGAGCGTGCCGAAGGCAAACAGGCAGACCAAGGCCCGGTGGAGGGCGAAGTCATCCTGACGCCGATCCAGCGCTGGTTCTTTGAAAAGAACTTCACGAACAAGCACCACTGGAACCAATCGGTGATGCTTCACGCCGCGAAGGGCTTTGACCCTGAACGGGTGGAGAAAACATTGCAGGCGCTGATCGAGCATCATGACGCGCTCCGCATGGTCTATCGTGAGGGACAGGAAGACGTCATTCAATACAACAGAGGTCTTGAAGCTGCTTCAGCTCAATTGGAGGTCATTCAGATTGAGGGCCAAGCTGCAGATTACGAAGACCGTATAGAGAGAGAAGCGGAGCGTTTGCAAAGCAGCATCGACTTGCAGGAAGGCGGCTTGTTAAAAGCAGGCTTGTTCCAAGCGGAAGACGGAGACCACTTGCTGCTTGCCATTCACCACTTAGTGGTTGACGGCGTGTCGTGGCGGATTCTACTGGAGGATTTCGCCGCAGTATATACACAGCTTGAGCAAGGCAATGAACCGGTTCTCCCGCAGAAAACACATTCATTTGCAGAGTATGCAGAGAGATTGCAAGACTTCGCGAACTCCAAAGCCTTTTTGAAAGAAAAAGAGTATTGGAGACAGCTTGAAGAACAAGCTGTTGCGGCAAAGCTTCCGAAAGACCGCGAATCTGGTGATCAGCGAATGAAACATACAAAGACAATTGAATTCTCGCTGACTGCTGAAGAGACAGAACAGCTCACCACAAAGGTGCATGAGGCATATCACACAGAAATGAATGATATTTTGCTGACGGCATTCGGATTGGCAATGAAGGAGTGGACGGGTCAAGATCGAGTAAGTGTTCATTTAGAGGGGCATGGACGTGAAGAAATCATAGAAGACCTGACCATTTCCCGCACAGTCGGCTGGTTTACAAGTATGTACCCCATGGTGCTCGATATGAAGCATGCGGATGATCTGGGCTACCAGCTGAAGCAAATGAAAGAAGATATCAGACATGTGCCGAATAAGGGAGTCGGATACGGTATTCTGCGCTATCTGACGGCACCGGAACATAAAGAAGATGTGGCGTTCTCGATTCAGCCGGATGTCAGCTTCAACTATTTAGGTCAGTTTGACGAAATGTCGGATGCAGGTTTGTTTACGAGATCAGAGCTGCCGTCAGGACAGTCATTAAGCCCTGAAACAGAAAAACCGAATGCGCTGGATGTTGTCGGATATATCGAAAACGGAAAACTGACGATGTCACTGGCCTATCATTCTCTTGAATTTCATGAAAAAACAGTACAAACATTCAGTGACAGCTTTAAAGCGCATCTTCTCAGAATCATTGAACATTGCCTATCTCAAGACGGTACGGAACTGACCCCGAGTGATCTTGGTGACGACGATTTGACGCTGGATGAGCTGGATAAATTAATGGAAATTTTCTAATAGAGGTGGCATATGAGCAAAAAATCGATTCAAAAGGTGTACGCACTGACACCAATGCAGGAGGGAATGCTGTATCATGCGATGCTTGATCCGCATTCTTCCTCGTACTTCACACAATTAGAGCTTGGGATTCACGGCGCTTTTGATCTTGAAATCTTTGAGAAAAGCGTCAATGAACTGATTCGGTCATACGATATTCTCCGTACGGTATTTGTGCATCAGCAGCTGCAAAAACCGCGTCAGGTCGTGTTAGTGGAACGCAAAACAAAGGTGCATTATGAGGATATCAGTCATGCAGACGAGAACCGCCAGAAAGAGCACATTGAGCGTTACAAACAAGACGTTCAGCGCCAAGGCTTTAACCTGGCAAAAGACATATTGTTCAAGGTAGCGGTTTTCCGCCTTGATGCAGATCAGCTGTATCTTGTCTGGAGCAATCATCATATTATGATGGACGGCTGGAGCATGGGCGTCCTCATGAAAAGCCTGTTCCAAAACTATGAAGCGCTCAGAGCAGGAAGGACACCTGCAAACGGTCAAGGCAAGCCTTACTCCGACTACATCAAATGGCTTGGAAAACAGGACAATGAAGAAGCGGAGAGCTACTGGAGCGAGCGCTTGGCGGGTTTTGAACAGCCAAGCGTGCTCCCGGGCCGCCTGCCTGTGAAAAAAGACGAATACGTCAATAAAGAATATTCCTTTACATGGGACGAAACATTGGTTGCCCGTATTCAGCAAACCGCAAATCTCCATCAAGTGACAGGGCCTAACCTATTTCAGGCCGTTTGGGGCATTGTTCTCAGCAAATACAACTTTACGGATGATGTTGTCTTCGGAACGGTCGTCTCAGGAAGGCCGTCTGAAATCAACGGAATCGAAACGATGGCGGGGCTGTTTATCAACACCATTCCAGTGCGGGTGAAAGTTGAACGAGATGCTGCATTCGCTGATATTTTCACAGCTGTTCAGCAGCATGCAGTAGAGGCAGAGCGTTACGATTACGTGCCGCTCTATGAGATTCAAAAACGCTCAGCCCTTGATGGCAATCTCTTAAACCATCTGGTCGCGTTTGAAAATTATCCGCTTGATCAAGAGCTTGAAAACGGCAGCATGGAAGACCGCCTCGGGTTTTCGATTAAGGTAGAAAGCGCATTTGAACAAACGAGCTTCGATTTCAACCTGATTGTGTATCCGGGCAAAACGTGGACCGTCAAAATTAAATATAACGGAGCCGCCTTTGATTCCGCTTTTATCGAACGGACAGCGGAGCACCTTACCCGCATGATGGAAGCAGCTGTCGATCAGCCGGCCGCTTTTGTGCGTGAGTACGGGCTTGTGGGAGACGAAGAGCAGCGGCAAATTGTCGAGGTGTTTAACAGCACGAAAGCCGAACTCCCTGAAGGAATGGCTGTTCACCAAGTGTTTGAAGAGCAAGCGAAACGGACGCCGGCGAGCACTGCCGTCGTATATGAAGGAACCGAGCTGACGTACCGCGAGCTAAATGCAGCGGCTAACCGCCTGGCGAAAAAGCTTGTCGAACAAGGGCTTCAAAAAGGGGAAACAGCAGCGATTATGAACGATCGCTCAGTAGAAACCGTTGTCGGCATGCTGGCTGTGTTAAAAGCAGGCGCCGCATATGTGCCGCTTGATCCAGCGCTTCCTGGGGATCGTCTTCGTTTCATGGCAGAGGACAGCTGCGTTCGAATGGTTTTGATCGGAAATTCTTATACAGGGCAGGCACATCAGCTGCAGGTGCCGGTTCTTACACTGGACATAGGCATTGAAGATGGCGAAGCTGACAATCTCAACCTGCCATCCGCCCCGTCTGATTTGGCGTACATCATGTACACATCCGGTTCAACGGGCAAACCGAAAGGCGTCATGATCGAACATAAAAGCATTCTGCGCCTCGTCAAAAATGCCGGGTACGTTCCTGTTACTGAAGAGGACCGCATGGCGCAAACAGGGGCAGTCAGCTTTGATGCCGGAACGTTTGAGGTATTCGGCGCACTGCTGAATGGCGCAGCGCTTTATCCGGTCAAAAAAGAGACACTGCTTGATGCGAAACAATTTGCTGCATTCCTGCGTGAGCAAAGCATCACAACTATGTGGCTGACATCACCTTTATTCAACCAGCTTGCTGCAAAGGATGCGGGTATGTTCGGCACACTGCGCCATTTAATCATCGGCGGAGATGCCCTTGTCCCGCATATTGTCAGCAAAGTAAAACAGGCATCGCCGTCGCTTTCATTGTGGAACGGATACGGCCCGACAGAAAACACGACGTTTTCAACCAGTTTTCTGATCGACCGCGAGTATGGCGGCTCTATCCCAATCGGGAAGCCGATCGGAAATTCCACTGCCTATATTATGGATGAGCAGCAATGCCTGCAGCCAATCGGCGCGCCTGGTGAGCTTTGCGTAGGCGGAATCGGTGTAGCGCGTGGGTATGTCAATCTCCCTGAGCTGACGGAGAAGCAATTTCTGGAAGACCCGTTCAGACCGGGTGAGAGAATTTACCGCACTGGTGACTTGGCAAGATGGCTGCCGGACGGCAATATCGAATTTTTAGGCAGAATCGACAACCAAGTGAAGGTGCGCGGCTTCCGAATTGAGCTTGGCGAAATTGAAACAAAACTGAACATGGCTGAGCATGTGACAGAAGCCGCGGTGATCATCCGCAAGAACAAAGCGGATGAAAATGAAATTTGCGCGTACTTTACGGCGGACCGTGAAGTGGCTGTGAGCGAGCTGAGAAAAACACTGTCTCAGTCTTTGCCTGACTATATGGTCCCTGCCCACCTGATTCAAATGGACAGTCTGCCGCTCACGCCAAACGGGAAAATCAACAAAAAGGAACTGCCTGCACCGCAATCAGAAGCTGTGCAGCCGGAATACGCAGCACCAGAAACAGAGAGTGAAAAGAAATTAGCGGAGATCTGGGAAGGAATACTCGGCGTCAAAGCAGGCGTTACCGATAACTTCTTTATGATCGGCGGCCATTCTTTGAAAGCGATGATGATGACGGCAAAAATCCAAGAGCATTTTCATAAGGAAGTTCCGATAAAAGTGCTTTTTGAAAAGCCGACTATTCAAGAACTGGCACTGTATTTGGAAGAGAACGAAAGCAAGGAGGAGCAGACGTTTGAACCGATCAGGCAAGCATCTTATCAGCAGCATTATCCTGTATCCCCGGCCCAGCGGAGAATGTATATCCTCAATCAGCTTGGACAAGCAAACACAAGCTACAACGTCCCCGCTGTACTTCTGCTGGAGGGAGAAGTAGATAAAGACCGGCTTGAAAACGCGATTCAGCAATTAATCAACCGGCACGAAATCCTCCGTACATCGTTTGACATGATCGACGGAGAGGTTGTGCAAACCGTTCATAAAAACATATCGTTCCAGCTGGAGGCTGCCAAGGGACGGGAAGAAGACGCGGAAGAGATGATCAAAGCATTTGTTCAGCCGTTTGAATTAAACCGCGCGCCGCTCGTCCGTTCGAAGCTTGTCCAGCTGGAAGAAAAACGCCACCTGCTGCTCATTGATATGCATCATATTATTACTGACGGAAGTTCAACAGGCATTCTAATCGGTGATCTTGCCAAAATATATCAAGGCGCAGATCTGGAACTGCCACAAATTCACTATAAAGATTACGCAGTTTGGCACAAAGAACAAACTAATTATCAAAAAGATGAGGAATACTGGCTCGATGTCTTTAAAGGCGAACTGCCAATACTGGATCTTCCCGCGGATTTCGAGCGGCCTGCTGAACGGAGCTTTGCGGGAGAGCGCGTGATGTTTGGGCTTGATAAGCAAATCACGGCTCAAATCAAATCACTCATGGCAGAAACAGATACGACAATGTACATGTTTTTGCTGGCGGCGTTCAATGTACTCCTTTCCAAGTACGCGTCACAGGATGATATCATTGTCGGCTCGCCGACAGCTGGCAGAACACATCCTGATCTGCAAGGTGTGCCGGGTATGTTTGTCAACACGGTGGCACTCAGAACGGCACCAACGGGAGATAAAACCTTCGCGCAATTCCTTGAAGAGGTCAAAACAGCCAGCCTTCAAGCATTCGAGCACCAGAGCTATCCGCTTGAGGAGCTGATTGAAAAGCTTCCGCTTACAAGGGATACAAGCAGAAGTCCGCTGTTCAGCGTGATGTTCAACATGCAGAATATGGAGATTCCTTCATTAAGATTAGGAGATTTGAAGATTTCCTCGTATTCCATGCTTCATCATGTTGCGAAATTTGATCTTTCCTTGGAAGCGGTCGAGCGTGAAGAGGATATCGGCCTAAGCTTTGACTATGCGACTGCCTTGTTTAAGGACGAGACGATCCGCCGCTGGAGCCGCCACTTTGTCAATATCATCAAAGCGGCCGCGGCTAATCCAAACGTTCGGCTGTCTGATGTAGATCTGCTTTCATCTGCAGAAACGGCTGCTTTGCTAGAAGAAAGACATATGACTCAAATTACCGAAACCTTTGCAGCACTTTTTGAAAAACAGGCCCAGCAAACACCTGACCATTCTGCGGTGAAGGCTGGCGGAAATCTGCTGACCTATCGCGAGCTTGATGAACAGGCGAACCAGCTGGCGCATCATCTTCGTGCCCAAGGGGCAGGAAATGAAGACATCGTCGCGATTGTTATGGACCGGTCAGCTGAAGTCATGATATCGATTCTCGGTATCATGAAGGCGGGGGCAGCTTTCCTTCCGATTGATCCTGATACACCCGAAGAACGAATCCGTTATTCATTAGAGGACAGCGGAGCAAAATTTGCGGTCGTGAATGAAAGAAACATGACGGCTATTGGGCAATATGAAGGGACAATCGTCAGCCTTGATGACGGTAAATGGAGAAATGAAAGCAAGGAGCGCCCATCATCCATTTCCGGGTCTCGCAATCTTGCATACGTCATTTATACGTCCGGTACGACCGGAAAGCCAAAGGGCGTGCAGATTGAGCATCGTAATCTGACAAACTATGTCTCTTGGTTTAGTGAAGAGGCGGGCCTGACGGAAAATGATAAGACTGTATTGCTTTCATCTTACGCATTTGACCTTGGCTATACGAGCATGTTCCCTGTACTTCTGGGCGGGGGCGAGCTCCATATCGTCCAGAAGGAAACCTATACGGCGCCGGATGAAATAGCGCACTATATCAAGGAGCATGGGATCACTTATATCAAGCTGACACCGTCTCTGTTCCATACAATAGTGAACACCGCCAGTTTTGCAAAAGATGCGAACTTTGAATCCTTGCGCTTGATCGTCTTGGGAGGAGAAAAAATCATCCCGACTGATGTTATCGCCTTCCGTAAGATGTATGGACATACCGAATTTATCAATCACTACGGCCCGACAGAAGCAACGATCGGCGCCATCGCCGGGCGGGTTGATCTGTCTGAGCCGGATGCATTTGCGAAACGCCCGACAATCGGACGCCCGATTGCGAATGCCGGTGCGCTTGTCTTAAATGAAGCATTGAAGCTTGTGCCGCCTGGAGCGAGCGGACAGCTCTATATCACGGGACAGGGGCTCGCGAGAGGGTATCTCAACAGGCCTCAGCTGACAGCCGAGAGATTTGTAGAAAATCCATATTCGCCGGGAAGCCTCATGTACAAAACCGGAGATGTCGTACGAAGACTTTCTGACGGTACGCTTGCATTTATCGGCCGGGCTGATGATCAGGTGAAAATCCGAGGCTACCGCATTGAGCCGAAAGAAATTGAAACGGTCATGCTCAGCCTCAGCGGAATTCAAGAAGCGGTTGTACTAGCGGTTTCCGAGGGCGGTCTTCAAGAGCTTTGCGCGTATTATACGTCGGATCAAGCTATTGAAAAAGCAGAGCTCCGGTACCAGCTTTCCCTAACACTGCCGTCTCATATGATTCCTGCTTTCTTTGTGCAGGTTGACGCGATTCCGCTGACGGCAAACGGAAAAACCGACAGAAACGCTTTGCCGAAGCCGAACGCGGCACAATCCGGAGGCAAGGCCTTGGCCGCACCGGAGACAGCGCTTGAAGAAAGCTTATGCCGCATTTGGCAGAAAACGCTTGGCATAGAAGCCATCGGCATTGATGACAATTTTTTCGATTTAGGCGGCCATTCATTAAAAGGGATGATGCTGATTGCCAACATTCAGGCGGAATTGGAGAAAAGCGTACCGCTTAAAGCACTGTTCGAGCAGCCGACTGTTCGCCAGCTGGCGGCTTATATGGAGGCGTCTGCCGTTTCAGGCGATCATCAAGTCCTCAAACCGGCTGACAAGCAGGCTATGTATCCATTGTCATCCGCACAGAAACGGATGTACGTGCTCAATCAGCTTGACCGCCGGACGATAAGCTACAACATGCCATCAGTTCTTCTAATGGAAGGAGAGCTTGATATTTCGCGCCTGCGCGACTCACTCAATCAGCTTGTGAACCGTCACGAATCATTGCGGACGTCATTTATGGAAGCTAATGGTGAGCCTGTTCAGCGCATCATTGAGAAGGCGGAGGTTGATCTTCATGTGTTTGAAGCCAAAGAAGACGAAGCGGACCAAAAGATTAAGGAATTTATCCGGCCATTCGACTTAAACGACGCACCGCTCATTCGCGCAGCTTTGCTTCGAATAGAAGCGAAAAAACATTTGCTGCTTTTAGATATGCATCATATCATCGCAGACGGCGTCTCAAGAGGCATCTTTGTAAAAGAATTGGCGCTGCTTTACAAAGGAGAGCAGCTTCCGGAGCCGACGCTTCATTATAAAGATTTCGCCGTTTGGCAAAATGAAGCTGAGCAAAAAGAACGGATGAAGGAGCATGAGGCGTACTGGCTGTCAGTTCTTTCAGGCGAGCTGCCTGAGCTTGATCTCCCGCTCGATTATGCCCGTCCGCCTGTGCAAAGCTTTAAAGGAGATACGATCCGTTTCCGTACGGGAAGTGAGACGGCAAAGGCGGTAGAAAAACTGCTTGCGGAAACCGGAACGACCTTGCACATGGTGCTCCATGCTGTTTTCCACGTCTTTTTAAGCAAAATTTCCGGACAGCGGGATATCGTCATCGGCTCCGTTACTGCCGGCCGGACGAATGCTGATGTTCAGGACATGCCGGGAATGTTCGTCAATACACTTGCCCTGAGAATGGAAGCGAAAGAACAGCAAACATTTGCGGAGCTTTTGGAGCAAGCAAAGCAGACGAACCTGTCAGCGCTTGAGCATCAGGAGTATCCGTTTGAAGATCTGGTTAATCAGCTTGATCTCCCTCGGGATATGAGCCGAAACCCATTGTTTAATGTGATGGTGACGACAGAAAACCCTGATAAAGAACAGCTTACATTGCAAAATCTGAGCATTTCACCTTATGAGGCTCATCAGGGAACTTCTAAGTTTGATCTGACACTGGGCGGATTTACTGATGAAAATGGCATTGGCTTGCAGCTCGAATATGCGACAGATCTGTTCGCGAAAGAAACAGCTGAAAAATGGAGCGAATACGTTCTGCGGCTACTAAAGGCTGTTGCGGATAACCCGAACCAGCCGCTTTCCAGCCTGTCACTGGTCACCGAGACAGAAAAGCAAGCGCTTCTTGAGGCATGGAAGGGCAAAGCGCTGCCTGTGCCGACAGACAAAACGGTTCATCAGCTATTCGAAGAGACTGTCCAGCGCCACAAAGACTGTCCGGCTGTCACATACAACGGCCAGTCTTGGACGTACGGCGAGCTGAATGCGAAGGCAAACCGTCTCGCGCGGATTCTGATGGACTGCGGCATCAGCCCGGATGACCGCGTCGGCATTCTCACGAAGCCGTCGCTTGAAATGTCCGCCGCGGTGCTCGGCGTCTTGAAAGCCGGAGCGGCGTTTGTGCCGATTGATCCTGACTACCCGGATCAGCGGATTGAGTATATTTTACAGGACAGCGGCGCGAAGCTTCTCTTGAAGCAAGAAGGGATTTCAGTGCCGGACAGCTTTACGGGAGATGTCATTCTTCTCGACGGAAGCCGCACGATTCTAAGCCTGCCGCTTGATGAAAACGACGAGGGAAATCCAGAAACCGCTGTAACCGCGGAGAACTTGGCGTACATGATTTACACGTCTGGAACGACCGGACAGCCGAAGGGTGTCATGGTCGAGCACCATGCGCTTGTGAACCTGTGCTTCTGGCACCACGACGCGTTCAGCATGACAGCGGAGGACCGCAGTGCGAAGTACGCGGGCTTTGGGTTCGACGCTTCCATTTGGGAGATGTTCCCGACCTGGACGATCGGTGCCGAGCTTCACGTCATTGATGAAGCGATCCGCCTCGATATCGTCCGCCTGAACGATTATTTTGAAACGAACGGCATAACGATCACGTTCCTGCCGACACAGCTTGCGGAACAGTTCATGGAGCTTGAGAACACATCACTTCGCGTCCTCTTGACCGGAGGAGACAAGCTGAAGCGGGCAGTGAAAAAGCCGTACACACTCGTCAACAACTACGGGCCGACAGAAAATACGGTCGTTGCCACAAGCGCAGAAATCCATCCGGAGGAAGGCTCGCTTTCCATCGGACGGGCCATTGCCAATACGAGAGTATACATTCTCGGCGAGGGCAATCAGGTGCAGCCGGAAGGCGTAGCCGGAGAGCTTTGCGTGGCGGGGCGCGGACTGGCACGAGGCTATCTGAATCGAGAAGACGAAACCGCGAAGCGGTTTGTCGCTGATCCGTTTGTGCCTGGTGAGCGCATGTACCGCACCGGCGATTTGGTGAAATGGACGGGCGGCGGCATCGAATACATCGGCCGGATCGACCAGCAGGTCAAGGTCCGCGGCTACCGGATCGAGCTCTCAGAAATTGAAGTCCAGCTCGCCCAGCTTTCTGAGGTGCAGGATGCGGCGGTGACAGCTGTCAAAGATAAAGGCGGCAACACAGCGATCGCGGCGTATGTCACACCGGAATCAGCTGACATAGAAGCACTGAAATCAGCACTGAAGGAAACCCTGCCGGATTACATGATCCCGGCGTTTTGGGTGACGCTGAACGAGCTTCCGGTTACGGCAAACGGCAAGGTGGACCGCAAAGCCTTGCCTGAGCCGGACATCGAAGCGGGAAGCGGAGAATATAAAGCGCCGACGACCGACATGGAAGAGCTGCTTGCCGGCATCTGGCAGGACGTGCTTGGAATGTCTGAAGTCGGTGTCACCGACAATTTCTTCTCGCTTGGCGGAGATTCCATCAAAGGAATTCAAATGGCGAGCCGCTTGAATCAGCACGGCTGGAAGCTGGAAATGAAAGATCTCTTCCAGCATCCGACGATCGAGGAGCTTACCCAATATGTAGAGCGTGCCGAAGGCAAACAGGCAGACCAAGGCCCGGTAGAGGGCGAAGTCATCCTGACGCCGATCCAGCGCTGGTTTTTTGAAAAGAACTTCACGAACAAGCACCACTGGAACCAATCTGTGATGCTTCACGCCAAGAAGGGCTTTGACCCTGAACGGGTGGAGAAAACATTGCAGGCGCTGATCGAGCATCATGACGCGCTTCGTATGGTCTATCGTGAGGAAAACGGGGACATCGTTCAGGCGTATCAACCGATCAGTGAGAGCAAGGTCAGCTTCGAAATCGTGGATCTGTACGGCTCCGATGAAGAGATGCTGAGAAGCCAGATTAAAATTCTCGCGAACAAGCTGCAGAGCAGTCTCGATCTGCAAAACGGGCCGCTTCTAAAGGCGGAGCAATATCGCACAGAAGCCGGGGATCACCTGCTCATTGCTGTACACCATCTGGTGGTCGACGGTGTGTCATGGCGGATTTTGCTTGAAGACTTTGCTTCAGGCTACATGCAGGCTGAGAAAGAAGAGAGCCTTGTCTTCCCGCAAAAAACAAACTCCTTCAAGGATTGGGCGGAAGAACTGGCGGCATTCAGCCAATCAGCGCATCTTTTACAGCAGGCTGAATACTGGTCGCAAATTGCCGCTGAACAGGTTTCTCCTTTACCGAAGGATTGTGAAACTGAGCAGCGGATCGTCAAGGATACATCATCTGTCCTATGTGAATTAACGGAAGAAGACACGAAACATCTTTTAACAGATGTTCATCAGCCATATGGAACTGAAATCAACGATATTCTTCTCAGCGCGCTTGGTTTGACAATGAAAGAATGGACAAAGGGGGCCAAAATTGGCATTAACCTTGAGGGACACGGCCGG
This sequence comes from Bacillus sp. FSL R7-0685, assembly GCF_038002425.1. Taxonomy (NCBI): domain Bacteria; kingdom Bacillati; phylum Bacillota; class Bacilli; order Caryophanales; family Bacillaceae; genus Bacillus; species Bacillus sp. FSL R7-0685. The sequence continues at coordinate 406,995 of NZ_JBBOCN010000001.1, forward strand.
GAGGACATTATCCCGAATGTGAATATCTCCAGAACGGTCGGCTGGTTTACGGCACAATACCCTGTTGTGCTCGACATATCTGACGCAGATGCCTCGGCTGTGATCAAAACAGTCAAAGAAAACCTGCGCCGCATTCCGGACAAAGGTGTTGGCTACGGCATTCTTCGTTATTTCACAGAAACAGCGGAAACAAAGGGCTTCACACCGGAGATCAGCTTCAACTATTTGGGCCAATTCGACAGTGAAGTCAAAACCGATTTCTTTGAACCGTCCGCTTTCGATATGGGGCGCCAAGTAAGCGGAGAATCAGAGGCGCTGTACGCTTTAAGCTTCAGCGGCATGATCAGAAATGGCCGGTTTGTGCTTTCCTGCTCCTACAATGAGAAGGAGTTTGAAAGAGCTACAGTCGAGGAGCAAATGGAACGGTTTAAAGAAAACCTCCTGATGCTAATCCGCCATTGCACGGAAAAAGAAGACAAGGAATTCACACCAAGCGACTTTAGCGCCGAAGACCTTGAAATGGACGAGATGGGAGATATCTTTGACATGCTTGAGGAGAATTTAAAATAAAACGCAAGGGAATTACAGAAGGCGGGAGCGAAACATATGAGTCAATTTAGCAAGGATCAGGTTCAAGATATGTATTACCTATCGCCGATGCAGGAAGGGATGCTTTTTCATGCCATCCTGAATCCCGGCCAAAGCTTTTACCTTGAACAAATCACGATGAAAGTAAAAGGCAGCTTGAATATCAAATGTCTTGAAGAAAGCATGAATGTGATCATGGACCGGTACGATGTATTTCGTACCGTGTTCATTCACGAAAAAGTAAAAAGACCTGTCCAAGTCGTATTGAAAAAACGGCAGTTCCATATAGAAGAAATCGATCTGACACACTTAACGGGCAGCGAGCAAACAGCCAAAATCAATGAGTACAAAGAACAGGATAAGATCAGAGGTTTTGATTTGACGCGGGATATTCCGATGCGGGCAGCCATTTTCAAGAAAGCTGAAGAAAGCTTTGAATGGGTGTGGAGCTACCACCACATTATTTTGGACGGATGGTGCTTCGGCATCGTCGTACAGGATCTATTTAAGGTATACAATGCTCTGCGCGAACAAAAGCCGTACAGCCTGCCGCCCGTCAAACCGTATAAAGACTACATCAAGTGGCTTGAAAAGCAGGATAAACAAGCATCACTGCGTTACTGGCGCGAATATTTAGAGGACTTTGAAGGACAAACGACGTTTGCGGAGCAAAGAAAGAAACAAAAGGACGGCTATGAGCCGAAAGAGCTGCTCTTTTCACTGCCGGAGGCGGAAACAAAGGCCTTTACCGAGCTTGCAAAATCGCAGCATACCACTTTAAGTACGGCGCTGCAGGCAGTCTGGAGCGTATTGATCAGCCGCTATCAGCAGTCTGGCGATTTGGCCTTCGGTACAGTTGTTTCAGGGCGTCCCGCGGAAATCAAAGGCGTTGAACATATGGTCGGGCTGTTTATCAACGTTGTCCCGAGACGTGTGAAGCTGTCTGAGGGTATCACATTTAACGGCTTGCTCAAGCAGCTGCAGGAGCAATCGCTGCAGTCTGAGCCGCATCAATATGTGCCGCTTTATGACATCCAAAGCCAGGCCGATCAGCCGAAACTGATTGACCACATCATTGTTTTTGAGAACTATCCGCTTCAGGATGCGAAAAATGAAGAAAGCAGTGAAAACGGCTTTGATATGGTGGATGTTCATGTTTTTGAGAAGTCGAATTATGATCTCAACCTGATGGCTTCCCCGGGAGATGAGATGCTGATTAAGCTTGCCTATAATGAGAATGTGTTTGATGAGGCGTTTATCCTGCGCTTGAAATCTCAGCTTCTTACAGCAATTCAGCAGCTCATCCAGAATCCTGATCAGCCTGTCAGCACGATCAACCTCGTTGACGACAGGGAGAGAGAATTTTTGCTAACCGGCTTAAACCCGCCGGCTCAAGCTCATGAAACAAAGCCTCTGACGTATTGGTTCAAGGAAGCAGTGAACGCCAATCCGGATGCACCGGCGCTTACGTATTCCGGCCAGACCCTGTCTTATCGCGAATTAGATGAGGAAGCGAACCGCATTGCACGCCGGCTGCAAAAACACGGTGCGGGCAAAGGCTCTGTTGTAGCGCTGTACACGAAGCGCTCACTTGAATTGGTGATCGGCATTCTCGGTGTATTAAAGGCGGGAGCAGCCTATCTGCCGGTTGATCCGAAGCTGCCAGAGGACCGAATCTCGTATATGCTGGCTGACAGTGCGGCAGCCTGTCTTCTGACGCATCAGGAGATGAAAGAACAAGCGGCTGAGCTGCCGTATACAGGCACAACGCTCTTCATTGATGATCAAACACGGTTTGAAGAACAGGCAAGCGATCCTGCAACCGCGATTGATCCTAATGATCCGGCATATATCATGTACACGTCCGGCACAACCGGAAAGCCAAAGGGCAATATGACCACTCATGCCAATATTCAAGGTTTGGTCAAGCATGTAGACTACATGGCATTTTCTGATCAGGATACGTTCTTGTCTGTTTCGAATTACGCCTTTGACGCATTTACTTTTGATTTCTATGCTTCTATGCTGAATGCGGCACGGCTCATTATCGCAGATGAACATACGCTGCTTGATACAGAACGGCTCACAGATCTGATCCTGCAAGAGAATGTCAATGTCATGTTTGCGACAACCGCACTATTTAATCTTCTCACAGATGCGGGAGAGGATTGGATGAAGGGGCTTCGCTGCGTGTTATTCGGCGGAGAGCGCGCGTCTGTGCCTCACGTCAGAAAAGCGCTGCGGGTCATGGGGCCGGGCAAGCTGATTAACTGCTACGGGCCGACTGAGGGAACAGTGTTTGCGACAGCTCACGTCGTGCATGATCTGCCGGATTCCATCTCCTCATTGCCGATTGGAAAGCCGATCAGCAATGCCAGTGTTTATATTCTGAACGAGCAAAGCCAGCTCCAGCCATTCGGGGCGATCGGTGAACTGTGCATCAGCGGAATGGGCGTGTCAAAAGGGTATGTAAATCGTGCTGACCTCACGAAGGAAAAGTTTATCGAGAACCCGTTCAAGCCGGGAGAAACGCTTTACCGTACAGGGGATTTAGCGCGCTGGCTGCCGGATGGAACGATTGAATACGCCGGCCGTATTGACGACCAGGTCAAAATACGCGGACACCGGATTGAGCTTGAAGAAATCGAAAAGCAGCTGCAGGAATACCCAGGTGTGAAAGATGCGGTCGTTGTGGCGGACCGCCCTGAGTCTGGCGATGCATCAATCAATGCCTACCTTGTGAACCGAACGCAGCTTTCAGCTGAAGACGTGAAGGCGCACCTGAAAAAACAGCTTCCTGCTTACATGGTGCCGCAAACCTTTACCTTCTTGGATGAGCTTCCTTTAACGACGAACGGGAAAGTCAATAAACGGCTGCTCCCAAAACCTGATCAGGATCAGCTGGCGGAAGAATGGATTGGACCGCGGAACGAGATGGAAGAAACAATCGCACAAATATGGTCTGAGGTTCTCGGCAGAAAGCAAATTGGCATTCATGACGATTTCTTTGCGCTCGGAGGGCATTCCTTGAAGGCCATGACCGCCGCGTCCCGCATCAAGAAAGAGCTCGGGATTGATCTTCCAGTGAAGCTTTTGTTTGAAGCGCCGACGATCGCCGGCATTTCAGCGTATTTGAAAAACGGGGGCTCTGATGGCTTGCAGGATGTAACGATAATGAATCAGGATCAGGAGCAGATCATTTTCGCATTTCCGCCGGTTCTGGGCTATGGCCTTATGTACCAAAATCTGTCCAGCCGCTTGCCGTCATACAAGCTATGCGCCTTTGATTTTATTGAGGAGGAAGACCGGCTTGACCGCTATGCGGATTTGATCCAGAAGCTGCAGCCGGAAGGGCCTTTAACATTGTTTGGATATTCAGCGGGATGCAGCCTGGCGTTTGAAGCTGCGAAAAAGCTTGAGGAACAAGGCCGTATTGTTCAGCGGATCATCATGGTGGATTCCTATAAAAAACAAGGTGTCAGTGATCTGGACGGACGCACGGTTGAAAGTGATGTCGAAGCGTTGATGAATGTCAATCGGGACAATGAAGCGCTCAACAGCGAAGCCGTCAAACAAGGCCTCAAGCAAAAAACACATGCCTTTTACTCATACTACGTCAACCTGATCAGCACAGGCCAGGTGAAAGCAGATATTGATCTGTTGACTTCCGGCGCTGATTTTGACATGCCGGAATGGCTTGCATCATGGGAAGAAGCTACAACAGGTGTTTACCGTGTGAAAAGAGGCTTCGGAACACACGCAGAAATGCTGCAGGGCGAAACGCTAGATAGGAATGCCGGGATTTTGCTCGAATTTCTTAATACACAAACCGTAACGGTTTCATAAATGAAGTGATGAAAGGAGGAGACAGCCAATGAGCCAACTCTTCAAATCATTTGATGCGTCGGAAAAAACACAGCTCATCTGTTTTCCGTTTGCCGGCGGCTATTCGGCGTCGTTTCGCCCTCTCCATGCTTTTTTGCAGGGGGAGTGCGAGATGCTCGCTGCCGAGCCGCCGGGACACGGCACGAATCAAACGTCAGCCATTGAGGATCTCGAAGAGCTGACGGATTTGTACAAGCAAGAACTGAACCTTCGCCCTGATCGGCCGTTTGTGCTGTTCGGACACAGTATGGGCGGAATGATCACCTTCAGGCTGGCGCAAAAGCTTGAGCGTGAAGGCATCTTTCCGCAGGCGGTTATTATTTCTGCAATCCAGCCGCCTCATATTCAGCGGAAGAAAGTGTCCCACCTGCCTGATGATCAGTTTCTCGATCATATTATCCAATTAGGCGGAATGCCCGCAGAGCTTGTTGAAAATAAGGAGGTCATGTCCTTTTTCCTGCCTTCTTTCCGATCAGATTACCGGGCTCTTGAACAATTTGAGCTTTTCGATCTGGCCCAGATCCAGTCGCCTGTTCATGTCTTTAACGGGCTTGATGATAAAAAATGCATACGAGATGCGGAAGGGTGGAAGAAGTGGGCAAAAGACATCACATTCCATCAATTTGACGGCGGGCACATGTTCCTGCTGTCACAAACGGAAGAAGTCGCAGAACGGATTTTTGCGATCTTGAATCAGCATCCGATCATTCAACCGTGATCAAAAGCGGACAGCTTCGGCTGTTCCGCTTTTTTTGTGTTGAATGCCAATTTTTGCATGGTATAATAGTCGAAATACTCAAATAAAGGCAGGTTGAAACATGCGCACGTCTCCCAGGATGAAATGGTTTGTATTGCTGTTTACGTTTGTTTTCGCCATCGGAATGAACTCATTCAGAAATTCCTTTCAATTTTTTATGCTGCCAATGGCAGATGCCTTCCATGCCGACAGGTCGCTGATTTCGGTTTCTGTCAGCATTTTTATGATCACAACCGGCATCGTCCAGTTTTTTGTCGGTTTTTTTATCGACCGTTTCAGTGTCAGAAAAATTATGGCGCTTGGAGCTGTCTGCATCAGCGCAAGCTTTTTGGTGCTTCCTTATTCACCGAATGTTCATGTGTTTTCCGCCATTTACGGTGTGCTTGGCGGAATCGGCTATTCCTGCGCGGTCGGCGTGACGACCCAGTACTTCATCAGCCGTTGGTTTGACACACATAAAGGTCTGGCGCTTGCTATTTTGACCAATGCCAACTCTGCGGGCCTGCTGCTTCTCTCACCCATTTGGGCTGCGGCTCCGTATCATGCCGGCTGGCAGAGCACCTATACGATTTTGGGAATCGTCATGGCGGCTGTTCTGCTGCCGCTCCTCGTCTTTGGGATGAAGCACCCGCCGTATGCGCAAGCGGAGTCTGTGAAAAAATCTTATGATTGGCGGGGGTTTTGGAACGTGATGAAGCAATCCCGCCTCATTCATATCCTGTACTTCGGCGTGTTTACTTGCGGATTTACGATGGGAATTATTGATGCTCACCTCGTCCCGATACTGAAGGATGCGCATGTCTCTCATGTCAACGGAATGATGGCCGCGTTCGGGGCGTTTATCATCATTGGCGGATTATTGGCGGGCTGGCTGTCAGATCTCCTCGGCAGCAGAAGCGTCATGCTATCCATCTTATTTTTCATTCGGCTGCTCAGCCTCATTTGCCTGCTCATTCCCATTCTCGGAATTCATCACAGCGACCTTTGGTACTTCGGGTTTATCCTGTTATTCGGGCTCAGTTACACAGGCGTGATCCCGCTGACCGCAGCGTCAATTTCGGAAAGCTATCAAACAGGATTGATCGGATCGCTGTTAGGCATCAATTTCTTTATCCATCAGGTTGCCGGAGCTCTCAGCGTGTATGCGGGCGGTTTGTTTTTTGACATGACTCATGGTTATTTGCTGATTGTCGCTGTGTGCATCGTGTTTGTGGGTTTATCGGCTGTAATAGAGCTGGTGCCGCCGTTTTTAGATAAACAAAAGGCAAAAGAAACCCACCATTCAATATAAAAGGATCAGCACTGTCAATGCTGATCCTTTTTAAATTTGAGTTTTTTTGTTCCGGTATTTTTAAGGATAATCCCCCTGAATCTGTTCATTTCCTCTTTGGAATGAAAAAAACGTTTTGGGATCGCAATATATTGGCCACTTGATGTATTGACCCTGAAGATATTTTTATATTCGAAAACAGCTGTGATTTCATCCCAATTGAAAATGAGGTCATATTTTTTAGAACATATACGAATTCCTTCTTGGTTCAGAGTATATGTTCTTTTCGATTTCATCCGTTCGTTCTTCTTGTATGCTCTGGAAAACTTCACATATAGAAGAAGGAGGAGCAGCAGTGTAAACAGAACTGACATCACGATAATCAACATACTGTTCATAAACAAGTTAAGCGCGTCACTGCCATAAACGATACGGGGCCATCCGTTAATGAAGTTAACTGCAGCAAATATGGCGCAAAACAAAAGAAAGTAAAAGCATGATATTTTTGCGATTTGATAAAAAAAGATTTCTCTTACATCCTTAAAAACGATTTCTCCTGGAAGATTGATACTTTCACTAGCATATTGAATCATACGGTAAACCTACACCTCTAACCATGTTTTTCCTTTCAGTCTAGCATAATTTCTCATTTTTTTGCAGGCATACCAGGGCGCTTTGTTTTTTTCTCCAGATTGATATTGCTCCCCACCACGCCAATCATAATACAAACAGCCCCGGCAAGATGATACCAGGCCAGGCTTTCGTTGAGAATCAAAACTCCTGCAATCATCGTCACAATGGTAGATACATGATTAAAAGCGCTCATTTTAAACGCCACAATTCGCGACAGCGTATAGTTAGACAGAAATGAAGTGACAAGTGAAGACAGCACGCCCAAATACACAATGGCGAGAACGAAGCCGGGCTCCCGGAACGGCAGAAAATAAGTGCCGACTGTTCCCGCCGCTCCGTGACGCACAAGGGCGATGGCGTTGAAGACGACAAAGCCGATGGCTGACATGATGTAGGTGAGCTCGGTCAGCTTGAACCGCTGCGTCATTTTTCTGGCAGCAGTATTGTACATCGCTGAGGACAAAGCGGACAATAGGATCAGCAAAGACCCTTTTAAGCTGGCTGATTCCACGTCAACGCCTTTCATCACAAAAATAAACATGACGCCGGCAACGGATAAAACCGTGAACCCTTTTTGCGTCCACGTTGGGCGTTCCTTTAAAACATAAGCGGCAAAGACCATCGTGAAAATCGGAATGGCTGCCTGAATAATTCCCGCTTCAGAGGAGGACGAGTACACAAGGCCGAATGCCTGAAAGCTGAAAAATAACGCGGGATACAGCAGGGCGAGCGGCAAAATGGCAATGACGTCCTTTACGCGGATTGATAGCTTTACCCAGCCGAATAAGATCGGTACAGTGGCCGCAGCAAGCGCAATGGTGAACCGATGCGCCAAAATATCAAACGGCTCTGCTGTTTGCAGTGCGATTTTTACGAATAGAAAGGATAAACCGATAATGAACGAATATAAAATAGCCGCTATATAAGCGGGGGTTTGCTGATGTTTAACCATAATGGGAAGGGCTCCTTTACCTGAATTGCAGCGCCGGTCGCTCCCTTTATTGTATGGCCGCGGTCAGAACGGTACAATGAGAAAAACAATGAACTGTACCGGTACAAAACAGGGGGAGAAGGCATGGAAAAATATATGAGTCTATTAACGAGGATAGAGGAGATGATGCAAAGCACCGCCTATCAAGAAGGAGACAGGCTTCCATCTATCCGTCAGCTGTCCGCCCGCTACCAAGTCAGCAAAAGCACAGTGATCCGCGCGCTGCAGGAGCTGGAAAAGCGCCACCTTATCTATTCTGTTCCAAAAAGCGGCTATTATATTGTGAAAAAGGCAGGGAAATCAAAAAGCGGGCAGCCTGGCCCCATCGACTTTGCCACATCTGCGCCGGACCCAGATGTGTTTCCGTATCTTGATTTTCAGCACTGCATCAACAAAGCGATTGATACATACAAAAACGATTTGTTTATTTATGGGACGCCAAAGGGGCTTCCATCACTCATCCGCGTACTCCGAAAGCTCTTGGCCACTCAACAGGTATTTGCGGATGAACGGCATATTTTCATTACATCAGGTGTCCAGCAGGCGTTATCCTTGCTTTGTGCCATGCCGTTCCCAAATGGGAAAGAAAAGATCGCCATTGAACAGCCGGGCTACCATTTGATGGTCGAACAGCTTGAGACGCTTGGGATTCCCGCCATCGGGGTGAAACGAATGGAAGAAGGGCTTGATATAGCCGAGGTTGAGCGGTTATTTCAAACAGAATCGATTAAATTTTTTTATACGATGCCCCGCTTCCATAACCCGCTTGGCTGCTCTTTGTCAGAGCGTGATAAACAGGAGCTTGTGAGACTGGCAGAAGCGTATGATGTCTACCTCGTTGAGGATGATTACCTCGGTGATCTGGAGGAAAATAAAAAGGCAGATCCGCTGTACGCATATGATCTGTCCTCACATGTCATCTATTTGAAAAGCTTCTCGAAAATGATGTTCCCCGGCCTTCGCGTGGGGGCGGCTGTTTTACCCGAAGCGCTGACTGACACGTTCTATGCGTACAAAAAGCTGAACGACATCGACTGTTCGATGATTTCTCAAGCGGCATTGGAGATTTACCTGAAAAGCGGTATGTACGGCAGGCATAAGGAGAAAATCAGAGATTCTTATAAAGAGCGGTCGCTGAGGCTACATCAAGCCATTCAAACACACAGGCAGCTGGGAAGCGGCCGCTTTACGTTCTCCAGCGGGCAGGCACCCTGTATGCACACCCATCTGGTGCTTCCTCAGGATCTGCCCGCCTCAAGAGTGATTCATAGGCTGAAAAAACAAGGGGTGATCCTTGAGGCGATAGACCGTCATTATTTATCAGATTATCAGAAAGAAAATCTATTAAAAATCAATATTTCCAATGTGAAAACGGAAGATATTGAGCGCGGTGTCAAGCTGTTGATGAGCCATTTATAAAAGCTCTTCGTACGAGACCATTGTGATATCCTCGGGGAAATCAGGGTGTGCGGCGCATACAGCCATTTTGTAGCCGGGATCGACCTCATACGTTTTGATATAGCATGGGGAATGGCTGTCCGGAAGCTCAATGGATACTTGTCCGTCCTGGTGCAGGCGCACTGAAAAGGAATCAAGCGGAAGCGATAAGCCTTTGCCTTCCTGTTTGATAAAGCTTTCTTTCATTGACCATAGATGATAAAAATAGTCTGTCTGCTCGTCCTTGTCTTTTGCTAAAAGGTCGCTGTACTCTGTTTTTGAAAAGAAGCGCTTGGCGATCTCAAGGCTGATCGGTTTCGTTTTTTCGATATCTATGCCGATCGGCTGTGAATCAAACGCGCAAATGACCCAGCGTCCGGAGTGAGAAATGTTGAAATGAGCGTCGGGAAGATCAGGGATGCACGGCTTCCCGTATTCCTGCGTGCTAAAGCGGATATCGGATTTGTCCAACTGATACTGCCTGCTTATGACTGAGCGAACGAGCACATCTCCCAGCAGGGTGCGGTGAGCATCTTCTTTATGATAAAATCTCCGGCATTTCTCCCGTTTTTCAGGTGATATGAAAGACATGAACCGTTCATTTTCTTCCTGTGAAAGCGGGCGGTCCATATAAATTCCGTAAATCTTCATTCTAGATCCTCCGTCTGCAAAAGATTGTCAAAACCATCCTATCATACTTCCACAAGACTCATATAGAGGAGAAAATAAAAAAACAAAGCCAAGGCGGCTTTGTTTTAGTGTACAGGCGGAGATGCTTTCACAGCGGCTGTCCGCCTTGCCACAGCATAATTCAGCAACTGGATTGACTGGGGCAATGAAAAGCGCAAAATAAGTCCTGTGAGGATGGCGGTCAAAATGGTGCCAAAACCGATCGGCCCGCCCATGCCCCATGCCGCAAACAAAATGGTTATTTCCATGCCGTTCCGCACCCATTGCACATTCCAGCCGGTTTTTTCTGTAATCAGCATCATCAGTGAATCACGCGGCCCCGCACCAAGGCCTGCTGATACATAAACACCGACGCCGTAACCGATCAGCACCACGCCTAGAGAGAAGACGATGATCGAGCCTGTGTAGGTCGAGGGGGCAGGCAGAATGAAATTGAAAAAATCTATAAATACACCAATGAGCACCATATTCAGGAGGGCCCCAATTTTCGGCCAAGCTCTCGTAAACAATGACGTGAATCCGACGATGAGCGCTCCAATAATGATGGACCACTGGCCGACGGTAAGCCCGAAGTGCTGAAACAGGCTGTAATGAAATGCATCCCACGGACTAATGCCGAGTGCTTTTCCTTCTATCGTCAGGGATACACCAAAAGCCAAAATGATCAAACCGGCAAAATAAAATGTCCAGCGCAGAACAAGTTCTTGCTTCACGTGAGGTCCCTTCTTTCCTAAAAATCAGTCGATTGTCATTGTAGCACATCTGACAGAAGGGCGGAATAGGCGAAAGGGGCTCAACAAAAAAACAGGGCCGCCGCAGGCGCCCTGTTTCAGCGTGTTGGCAAACCCTTGCATTCGTTGTCAGGCCTGTGCTTCGGTGCTCACGAATTTAACATTCGCTGTGCTCCAATGCTCGCCCTTCCTAGACTTCAAAGGTTTTCAATCACGCTGAAAATCACAAAATCCTAAAACGAATATCGTTTTAGGATTTTGTCAATAATCTGAAACAGGGCGCGGGCGCCCTGTTTTTCTTATTACAGCGGGTTCAAAATCCGGTTTAAGAACCGCTGTGTCCGTTCTTCTTTTGGTGCGGAGAAAATTTGCTCCGGCGGTCCCTGCTCCACGATAACGCCGCCGTCGATGAAGATGACTTCATCCGCAACCTCCTGCGCGAACTTGATTTCGTGGGTCACGACGACCATGGTCCAGCCTTCATTGGCCAAGTCCTTGATAACCTTCAGCACCTCTCCGACAAGCTCGGGATCAAGCGCTGAGGTCGGTTCGTCAAACAGCATGAGCTCAGGCTGAATCGCCAGTGCGCGGGCGATGCCGACGCGCTGCTGCTGGCCGCCGGAAAGCTGGAACGGATATAAATCCATTTTGTCCTTCAATCCGACTTTATCAAGAAGCTGAATCGCTTCTTTTCTGACTTCCTCTTTGTTCCGTTTTTGCACCTGAATAGGGCCCTCCATCACGTTTTCGAGGGCTGTGCGGTGCGGGAACAGGTGATACGCCTGAAACACCATTCCGGATTTTCGGCGAAGCTTTAGGATATCCGCCTGTTTCACCTTTTTGGAGAAATCGATGGAGAAATCATCAAATGCAAGCTCTCCGCGATTCGGGATCTCCAGAGCGTTCAGGCAGCGGAGCAGCGTCGTTTTCCCTGAACCTGAAGGCCCAAGTATGGCGATGACTTTTCCTTTTTCAATCTTCATATCTATCTTTTTTAAAATTTCATTTTCACCGAATGATTTGTTTAATCCTTTAACGGTAAGCATACTCGGAACCTCCTTATTTGGCCACGTAGCGGTCAAGACGCCGTTCGATGACATGCTGGACGAGTGAGAGCAGGAAGCAGATAATCCAATAAATAAAGGCTGCTTCAATATAGATCACTAAAATTTGATCAAGATTCCGCGCGCCGATTTCCTGGGCTTTTCTGAACAGCTCTGCGACCAGAATTTGAGAGGCGAGGGATGTATCTTTAATCAGGCTGATAAAGGTATTGGATAATGGCGGGATCGACACACGAAACGCCTGCGGCAAAATGACGCGGAACAGCGTTTTTTGATGTGTCATGCCAATTGTGTAGCCGGCTTCCCATTGCCCTTTCGGCACGGATAAAATAGATGCCCGAATGATTTCAGATGCATAGGCGCCGACGTTTAATGAAAAGGCGATAACTGCGCTTGGAAATGGATCTAATGTGACATTAAAGGCCGGGAACAGATAGAAAATGATGAACAATTGAACGAGAAGAGGAGTGCCGCGTATTGCGGATACGTATACGCTGAACACCCATCTCAAAGGTCTCACTTTCGACATTCTGGCAAGCGCCGTAATCAGCGCCAGGATCATTCCGAATATAAAGGAAAGAATCGTAAGGGGAATCGTATAGTAGATTCCCCCTGAAAGTATCGGCCAGAATGACTGCTGCACCAGATCCCACGGGATCGCCGTGCCAAGCGTCAATGCCGGCAGATTATTTAGAAACATCTTCGCCGAACCATTTTTTAGAAATTTTAGAAAGAGTCCCGTCCTCTTTCATTTCTTTTAATGCTTTGTTGACTTGATCAACAACCTCGCCGCTTCCTTTACGGAACGTGAAATATGTTGACTGAGGATCACCTGTTTCAAACGCGATTTTCACGTTTTTATTGCCAGATGTTTTTAAGTAGTTCAATACGGCAAGCTTATCGTTGTATGTCATATCGACGCGGCCTTGCTGGATCATTTGAAGGGCCTGCGCCATGCCTTCAACGCCTTCTACTTTAGCGCCGGCATTTGTAGCTAATTTGTTGTAGTTGCTTGTCAGTGATTGAGCTGACGTTTTTCCTTTTACATCTGCTTCAGACTTAATATCGTTGTTGTCTTTTTTCGTTACGACAACGGCTCTTGATGTTGTGTATTTATCTGAGAAATCATATTTGTCTTCACGATCTGTTTTTCCGACTTGGTTGGCAACAACGTCAAACCGTTTGGAATTCAGGCCGGCAAACATACTGTCCCATTGTGTTTCCTTAAAGTCGACTTTAAGCCCGAGGCGTTTTGCGACTTCTGTGATAACTTCGACATCATAGCCAGTCAGTTTATCAGTGTCTTTGTCGTGGTAAGTGAACGGCTCATATGTTCCTTCCGTTCCGACTGTGAGCACACCTTTTTTCTTAATTGAAGCCCAAAGATCGCCATCTTTGGCATTATCTTTTGACTGATTGTCATTTCCTGCTCCGCAAGCTGCAAGAGCTGCAATACTTACGACCATGAATAAAGCCAATAATGCTTTTTTCATCTTATTCCCCACTTTTCTGGTTGATTTTATTGAAATAAAAAAATAGCTTACAAATCTAAAGGATAACTTTTTTTTAGTATGAGTCAAGTAATTGGTTTTCATAAGGCGAAATCTTTTAAAATAAATCCAAAAATTGCTGTGCCGGTTTAGGCAAATAACTGTCCGTTCTCCACATGACAGCCGGTGTCATAATGAAGGGATTATTTTCGATATGGACGGTGTGAACGTGATTTCTCATATGAACGGGAATCATTGTGACAGGCAAAATAGACGCGCCGAATCCGGATGACACGAGGCTGAGCAAAGTTGCAGAGTCGTGGCATTCACAAACAATGCGCGGCTCCAGGTTCAAACGATGAAATTCATTCATGACCTGATTATAGACGCCTTTTCCGTTGACAGGCCGCAGCAGGATCAGCGGAAATGAAGGAATGTCCTCCATCTTAATGGTGTCTCCGCACGGATATCCGGCTTCATCTGAAAGCACGAGCACACATGGAATGTCATCAAGCTGTTTGAATTGTACTGTGTCACTTTTGATCAGTGTTGTCGTGACCGCCGCATCGATTTGCCGGCTTTCCAGCAGCTCCAACAGTGTCGCGGGCTCATTTTCCCAAATATTAAAGGTGAGATGGGGGTATCTCTCTTTGATCTGTGTTACTTTTTCAAGCATCAGAGCCGCGCAATAAATTGTTGATCCCACGGCAAGTGTGCCGGCTACTTCCTCCTTCAGCTCCTGTACCTCAATGACTGCATCTTCAAACCTATGCAGAATCTCTTTTGCTCTTTTTAGAAAAACAGCTCCTTCATATGTAAGAGTCATTTGTTTTTTCTTGTTCCGGTCGAACAGAACAACACCAAGCTCGTCCTCCAGCTGTTTGAGCTGCCTGCTTAAAGGCGGCTGCGCCATGTGAAGCTTTTTGGCTGCGGACGTAATTTTCTGTTCTTGGGCAATGGTAATGAAATATCGAAGCTGGCGAATGTCCAAAAGAAAGCGCCTCCTTATCATACCTTTTAGGTATGAAATATAGATTTAATAGATATTTTTCATATGGATATATCAGGAGTATGATTGAAATGAAAGCAGAATTCAAGCGTAAAGGAGGGGGCAAAGTGAAACTCGTTGTCGGAATGACAGGGGCAACAGGGGCCATTTTCGGGGTCAGGCTGCTGCAGTGGCTGAAGGCCGCCGGAGTGGAAACCCATCTCGTTGTGTCTCCTTGGGCAAACGTCACGATCAAACACGAAACAGGCTATACCTTACAAGAAGTAGAACAACTGGCCACATACACCTACTCACATAAGGATCAGGCGGCAGCCATTTCAAGCGGGTCGTTTGATACCGATGGAATGATTGTTGCGCCGTGCAGCATGAAATCTCTCGCAAGCATTTGCACCGGCATGGCGGATAATCTGCTGACACGTGCGGCGGATGTCATGCTCAAGGAGAGAAAAAAACTCGTCCTCTTAACGAGAGAGACGCCTTTGAACCAAATACATCTCGAAAATATGCTAGCGCTTACGAAAATGGGCACCATCATTCTTCCTCCGATGCCGGCATTTTATAATCAGCCGAGCAGCTTAGAGGAAATGGTTGACCATATTGTATTCAGAACGTTGGACCAATTCGGCATTCGGCTTCCTGAAGCGAAGCGCTGGAATGGGATTGAAAAACAAAAAGGAGGAGATTGATCATGGCTTATCAAGATTTCAGAGAATTTCTCGCTGCCCTTGAAAAAGAAGGACAGCTGCTTACAGTGAATGAAGAGGTAAAGCCGGAACCGGATTTAGGGGCCGCCGCACGGGCAGCCAGCAATCTTGGCGATAAAAGCCCCGCGCTCTTATTTAACAACATTTACGGCTATCATAACGCGCGAATTGCGATGAATGTCATCGGCTCTTGGCCAAACCATGCAATGATGCTGGGCATGCCGAAAGACACACCGGTAAAAGAACAGTTTTTTGAATTCGCAAAGCGTTATGACCAATTTCCAATGCCGGTCAAACGTGAGGAAACAGCGCCATTTCATGAAAATGAAATCACAGAAGATATCAATTTGTTCGATATACTGCCTCTTTTCAGAATAAACCAAGGAGACGGAGGCTACTATCTAGATAAAGCGTGTGTTATTTCCCGTGATCTTGAGGACCCTGACAACTTCGGCAAACAAAATGTCGGCATTTACAGAATGCAGGTCAAAGGAAAAGACCGCCTCGGCATTCAGCCTGTCCCGCAGCACGATATTGCAATCCATCTGCGCCAAGCTGAAGAACGCGGCATCAATCTTCCGGTCACTATTGCGCTCGGCTGTGAGCCGGTCATTACAACGGCGGCATCGACTCCGCTTCTCTATGATCAATCAGAATACGAAATGGCAGGTGCGATTCAAGGCGAACCATATCGCATCGTCAAATCAAAGCTGTCTGATCTTGATGTTCCGTGGGGCGCTGAAGTGGTGCTTGAAGGTGAGATTATTGCCGGAGAGCGCGAATATGAAGGGCCGTTCGGTGAATTCACAGGCCATTATTCCGGCGGACGCAGCATGCCGATTATCAAAATTAAACGCGTCTATCACAGAAACAATCCGATCTTTGAACATTTATACTTAGGCATGCCTTGGACAGAATGCGATTACATGATCGGCATTAACACATGCGTGCCGCTTTATCAGCAGTTAAAAGAAGCGTATCCGAACGAAATTGTGGCAGTGAACGCCATGTACACACACGGTTTAATCGCGATTGTTTCCACAAAAACCCGCTATGGCGGATTTGCGAAAGCGGTCGGCATGCGCGCACTCACAACGCCGCACGGACTCGGCTACTGCAAAATGGTCATAGTCGTTGATGAGGATGTCGATCCATTCAACCTTCCGCAGGTCATGTGGGCGCTTTCGACCAAAATGCATCCGAAACACGATGCGGTCATCATTCCGGACTTATCTGTCCTGCCGCTTGATCCGGGATCCAATCCATCAGGAATCACTCACAAAATGATTCTTGACGCCACTACACCGGTTGCGCCGGAAACAAGAGGCCATTATTCACAGCCGCTTGATTCTCCGCTAACAACGAAAGAATGGGAACAAAAACTAATGGACTTAATGAATAAATAAGGAAAGGATGTTCGAAATGCATACATGTCCTCGATGCGACTCAAAAAAGGGAGAAGTCATGAGCAAATCGCCTGTAGAAGGCGCATGGGAAGTTTATCAGTGCCAAACATGCTTTTTTACATGGAGATCCTGTGAACCGGAAAGCATTACGAATCCCGAAAAATACAATCCAGCGTTTAAAATTGATCCAAAGGAAACAGAAACAGCAATTGAAGTTCCGGCGGTGCCGGAACGAAAGGCTTGATCCGCGTGAACTGTATGTCAGACCGTCTCTTTGAGCTGCTTGACGGGAGCTGCCTGAATGAGAAGCAGCATGAGGCCTTCGTTCTGCAAACAGTATCAGAGGATGGCTGGCCGCATGCCGCTATGATCAGTGCAGGTGAAATCATCGCGCTGAGCCGAACTGATATCCGAATCGCTCTGTGGAAAAACACAATGACTTCGGCCAACATCCTTCGCACAGGAAAAGCACAGTTCACGGCGTGGTGGAAGGGAGCGGCCTATTATGTAAAGCTTGAATGCGCGCCTTTACCGCCTTTGAAAGATGCCGAATATGAAAGAGACCGTTTTTCCTGCCGCATCGTTTCAGTGAAGGAGGACGTTGCGAAATACGCTGATTTGACTTCAGGTGTCCGTATACAGCTTCACAGCGCTGAAGAGGTGCTGAGCAGATGGGAAAAGACCCTGGAAGATTTAAAGCGGTAATATCGATAGCCTGACGCCATGCGTCAGGCTTTTTTTATATAATGAAAACAAAGGGGGCGTGAGAAATGGAACGTGCGGGGATCTGTCACTCGGACGGCTTTGATTTAGCTTATCGAATTGAGGGCGAGGGCGCACCCATCCTTGTGATCGGGAGTGCGGTTTACTATCCGCGCCTTTTTTCCTCAGATATCAAACAGAAATATCAATGGGTCTTTATCGACCATAGGGGATTTGCTAAGCCTAAGCGGGAGCTTCGTGAGGAGGATTCGAGGCTTGATGCCGTCTTGGCTGATATCGAAAGGATGAGAACATTTCTTCAGCTTGAGGATGTTACTATCCTGGGACATTCCGGGCACGCTTTTATGGCTTTAGAGTATGCCAGGACATATCCCAAACAAGTTCGGAAGGTGGCGCTCTTCAATACTGCGCCTGATAACAGTGAAGAAAGACAGCGAAAAAGCGAATCATTTTTCATGGAAACAGCCAGCCTTGAGAGAAAGAAACGCTTTGAAAAAGACATCGCGAATTTGCCGCAGGGCATCGACAAAGATCCTAAAAGGCGCTTTGTGCACATGTGTATTCGCGCTGAAGCGAAAAGCTTTTATCAAGAGCGGCCGCATGCTGCGGCCTTATGGGACGGTGTATTCACGAATATGCCGATCATGGATGAATTATGGGGCAAAACATTTGCCCGGCTTGACCTTATTCAGCGGTTAGCTGATGTTCGTATGCCGGTGTATATCGGATTAGGGAGATATGATTATTTGGTTGCGCCTGTTGCGCTATGGGATGCTGTTGACGGTTTATATCCCCATGTGGATAAGGTTATTTTTGAAAAGAGCGGCCATCAGCCGATGCTGGAAGAACCGGAAGCCTTTGATCAAAGCTTCAGCAAATGGCTGGATCAATAAAAAAACAGCCCGCAGATCAACATCCGCGGGCTGTTTCTGATTATAAGACCCCTTTCATCGCGCGTTTGATTACCGGCGAGAGCAGCAGGAGAATACCGCCAAGAACGATAGAAATCAAACCGATGGTGCCGAAGTACATTGTTTCAGGAATTTTATCAAACAATCCGGCTACTTGGGCATTGATCGCTTGGGCTGCTGCGTTAGTCAGAAACCACATACTCATTGTCTGTGCAGAGAAGGCAGCTGGGGCCAGTTTCGTTGTCACGGATAAACCGACTGGAGACAGGCACAGCTCTCCAAGCACGACAAGCAGGAAGCTGAGAACGAGCCAAAGCGGGCTTACGAGTGCTTCTTTTCCTTGCATAGCAGGGAATACCATAATGATAAATGACAATCCGGCTAAAATAATTCCGATTGAGAATTTAACTGGTGTAGACGGCTGGCGTTTGCCAAGCTTCATCCAGAGCCATGCGAATATTGGTGCAAAAATGACAACAAACAATGGATTTAATGATTGGAACCAAGATGACTGAAGTTCGAATCCGCCCAATGAAAGTCTTATGCGTTCATCAGCGTATACCGCAAGAATGGTCGCTCCCTGTTCCTGAATGGCCCAGAACATGACAGCACCGATAAACAAAGGAACGTAAGCGGCAAGACGGGATTTTTCTGTTTTGTCCGCTTTTTTGCTTGTAAACATGATGATGAAATAAATCACAGGAATCAAAATACCGAGAATACTTACAAGGTCGATAAAACGATTGATCGTCAGCACGCCTGTTTGTACAGAGATAATCACTGCGATCGCCACAATGATAACACCGATTCCGGTGCCAATCGCAGATTTTTTAGACAGCGGATTCGGCACATTGGAACCTGCAAGCCCGAGGTTTTTCTTTCTTGTCAAAGCAAATACGATAAGTCCGAGAAGCATTCCGACCGCGGCAGCTCCGAAGCCGAGATGATAGTTGTACTTCTGTCCGAGTGTTCCGACAATTAACGGTGCAAGTAAACCACCGAGGTTAATCCCCATGTAGAAAATACTGAAACCTGAGTCGCGGCGCGGGTCTTCTTTCGTGTAAAGATCCCCAACCACGCTTGAAACGTTTGGTTTTAATAAGCCTGTTCCGACAATAATAAGCACCATGCTGATATAGAATGCGATCGCGCTGCCCGGATAGGCGAGTGCAATGTGGCCGAACATAATGAATATGCCGCCGTAAAACACGGTGTTTGCGGTACCGAATACCCGGTCAGCGAGCCATCCGCCAATAATGGTGGACATGTATACGAGTGATCCGTAAATCGACATAATGGCAACCGCAGTGCCCTTGTCAAAGCCGAGCCCTCCATTTACCGTCTCTGTATACAAATAGTAAAGTAAGATTGCTCTCATTCCATAGTAAGAGAAACGCTCCCAAAATTCGGTGAAAAATAGTGTAAATAGTCCTCGCGGGTGACCAAAGAACCCTTTTTGCGGGACGCTTTTAATGATACTTTCGTTATCAATCGAAGCCATGTCAGCCAAACCCTTTCTAAAAAAAGTGTATTATAAAAATCATATTCTTATATAATACTTGTGTCAATATAATTTATACTCATTTCAAATAGTTCCATAATGGAAAAATTATAAATACCTAAAAATAGTGATTTTCTCCTAATTTTTATACTCTTTATCGTGAGATTTTCTTACACAACTATTCCTTTATATTTTTTTAATAAAATTTTAGAGAAATGTACAAGCAGATCGGGCCTTTGTGAGTAACATGATAGTAATCATAGAGAAGGAGGCTCGCAATTGGCTGAATTCATATTAAATGCAGCGGATTTCGGTGTTCCTGGAGATGGTAAAACGGATTCGACAGAACGGATTAATCAGTGCCTCAGTACAGCTGTTTCGAAAGGCTATCATACTGTCTGGTTTCCAAAGGGAACATATTTAATAGACGCAACGCTTGGCGGAGATCTTAATCAGAGGTTTCGAAACGCGGGGATCATTGTTCCCGGCAACCTTGAGATTATGATGGACCCCGAATGTATCATGAAAGTGATACCGAATAGTTCGTGGGGTTATTCCGCATTTTATGTAGGCAAGCAAGAGAATATAACTATTTCCGGAGGACAAATTATCGGCGAACGGGATGAGCATACGTATGTCTCGGCGGGGATAAGGTCAACCCATGAATGGGGCTTTGGCATATGTATTGAAGGATGCTCGAATGTTGTCATTGATGATGTGAAAATTTCCGATTTTACCGGCGATGGGATCATAGTCAGCCCAAGGGGATTAAAGACCAATCAAGATTATCGAACGTCAGAGCAAATTATCATCCGCCGCTGTGAGGTTCGGCGGTCGAGGAGAAATAACATTTCCATTACCGGATGTGACATGGTCACGGTGGAGGAATGCTTGATTGAAGATGCCGGAACGGGGAATGGAACAGCCCCGAAATTCGGAATTGACATTGAAGGATATGGCGAAGGTGACGTTGATTATGAGGAACCGATTAATGTATCAATTCGCAATAACCACTTTGTTGGAAACGTTTCAAGTTCTGTGACCAATTTTAACGGGTATGGCATTTTAATAGAAGGAAATCACTCTGACAATACAATCAGCTACGGATATGGGACGCAAACAGTGATCAAGGGAAATATACTGAGGCGCCCTGAAGACGCGGCGGCTGCGCCAAGAGTCGGGATAACCGGACTCGGTGTATCACAAGGAAAAGAGACCAGTGATGCAGTGATCGCTGGCAACCTCATTACCGGATTTTCAACTGGAATTGATGTCAGGGGAAAGAGCGTTCTTGTGACGAACAACAAAATCAGCAACTTTGAAAACACAGGGATATTGGTTTATCAGTCTTCCGACGTAAAGGTAGACGGAAACCAAATTCAAAACGGACTGTCTGAAACAAGGCGCAGCATCGGTCTTCGCGCAGTGCTGTCAGATGACATCGCTTTTCTGAATAACTGTCTCATTCAAGTCGTTGACGGTGTGAACGTTTCCGGCGGAAATATGATCATTAAAGATAATCTCCTGAGAAAATTCAGCCGGGGCATTTGGATTGCTCAAGGGAACGCGGTGATTGAAGGGAATATACTGAATCCTGACGCGTTTGAAGCAGTGCCGGAATCATATTCTGTTTCCGTCACAAACAATGCCGGCGCCATCATCAAAAACAATACATTTAAAGAGTTCAAAAATTACCCCATTTATTGCTCCACAAGTGCGAAAACCTCAATTATCGGCAACCACTTAGAGAGATCTCCGCTTTTGGTCACCATCTATATCAGCGCCGGTGTGCATGAGATTTTTGATAATACCATTTCAGTCAACAGAACAGCCGGGAATCCGATTGTGATTTATATCAATGGCTCTGCAGGCTCTATCGTCTCAGGAAACACCATCAATAACCTCTCCGCGGGCACTGCGACAGCTATTCAAACAAACACGTCAACCAACTCCAAAATCATCGGCAACCGCATTTTTAAAGGGACAATCAACAAACACAGCAGTGATGCAATAGACGGCAATATTATCGTCTGAAAAAAGCGCCCCCTCTAGGGGTTCTTTTTTTTCGATTTATAGATCACGTACATTTCTCTCACAAGTACTAAAACAAAAAATAAAATTACAACCCATTCCGCAAATGTTGTCATCTTAAAGCTGGACATATTGTTATAAACGGCTTTTGTTAAACTGAACCCTTGAAGCATGTCCATCAATACAGAAATAGCTAATAAACAAATTAATATGACTCCAGTCACGCCCAATATCTTCATGCTTCATCATCCTCCGCTTTTAGTGTCTATCGTTGGCGGAGAAGTTATACCGCATCTAACCCTAATGCATAATCTCAATTTTAAAAGGAAGAATATGAGAAAACGACAAGGAAAGGTATTTGTGTATGCCTTTATTTTCTAAGCGAAAGAACAATACCGATTCAAAAGACAAGCAGAATACAGACGAAAGGAACCAGGAACAGCAGCAAGAAAAAGAAAGGCCGGTTCTCATTTCTCCAAGTTTGGCAAAGAATATAGCGGAAACGAAAAAGGAAGTCGGAAGCAGCTCTGACGTCATCATTCGCGAGATTAAAATCGGGGAGCAGGATCATGTCCACCTAGCTGTTATCTATATTGCTGGGCTGGTCGATAATAACACGATCCATGAGTCGTTAATTGACCCATTGGTACAGGATGAGTCTATCCAGAATACTCATGCGATCCAGCAAATTCTTGAAAAAACGCTCCCGCTGGGCGGGGTGAAAGCGGAAAAGAGCTGGGACAAGCTTTTTTCCGAGTTAATGCTCGGCAATGCGCTCATTTTTGCTGATGGCCATGATGAAGCTTTGATTTGCAGCACTCAAGGGGGAGAGCAGCGCTCCATCCAAGAGCCGAGCACCCAGGTGTCATTCCGCGGTCCGCGCCAAGGGTTTACAGAGTCTCTGCAAACCAATATTTCCATGATCCGGCGATACATTAAAAATCCGAATTTATGGGTTGAAAAAATGAAAAAAGGTTCTGTTACGAATACGGATATCGCTCTCATGTACATTCAAGGAATATGCGATGAAAAGGTGCTGAAGGAAGTGAAGCAGCGCCTGGAAAAAATAGATATTGACAGTATTTTGGAATCTGGATATATTGAGCAGCTGATTGAAGATGAAACCTTTACGACGTTTCCGACTATGTATCATACAGAACGCCCTGATGTAGTAGCGGGTAATCTGTTAGAAGGAAGATTCGCGATTATTGTGGACGGAACACCGTTTGTGCTTATTGCCCCGGCCTTATTTGTCCAGTTTTTTCAGTCTGTTGAGGATTATTATTCGCGTTTTGACATTGCGACAAGCATAAGAATTCTTCGTGTTTTAGTCTTTTTCATTTCGCTTGTGGCTCCGGCTGTATACGTGGCAGCCACGACGTTTCATCAAGAAATGATACCGACTCAGCTGTTAGTGGTCATTGCGGCCCAGCGGGAAATTGTCCCGTTTCCGGCTGTTGTGGAGGCGCTGACGATGGAGGTTGCTTTTGAGATTCTGAGGGAAGCGGGATTCAGGCTGCCCCGGGTTGTTGGCTCGGCAGTGTCAATCGTAGGCGCGCTCGTAATCGGCCAGGCTGCCGTACAGGCTGGTATCGTCTCTCCGGCAATGGTGATTATCGTGGCACTCACCGCGATTGCGAGCTTCGCAACACCGGCGTTTGCAATGGCGATTTCAGCCCGGCTTATTCGGTTTATTTTTATTATTGCCTCAGCTGTTATGGGTTTTTACGGGCTGATTTTAGGGATCATTATGATGTTTGTCCACTTATGCAGTCTTCGTTCATTCGGCGTTCCATATATGTCGCCGCTTGCACCCTTTTCTTCACAAGGCGTAAAGGACGCGCTTTTCCGGGTTCCGTGGTGGGCCGATGAAAAAAGGCCGGAATCGGTCAGCAAGGAAGATAAGGTGCGGCAGGGGCAAGATCAACGCCCAGAGCCGGCCGCTTCACGAGGAATGGTGAACAAAGATTTGGAAGAAGGGGATCAGAATGGTACGTAAATGTCTATTAGCCGTTCTCATGCTTTTGAGCGCCATTGTGCTGCCCGGCTGCTGGGATAAGAGGGAGCTGACGGATCTTGCGATTATCTCGGCGATTGGCATCGATCGGACAAACGACAGCAACTACGTGCTGCATCTTCAAATTATCAATCCAGGAAATGTTGCCGGCGGCCTTCAGGGAGGCGGTGCTGGAGACAGGCCGCCTGTATATGTCTATTCGATTGAAGGTAACAATATAACGGAAGCACTCAGAAAAGCCTCCATGAAGGTATCACGGCGGCTTTATTTTGCCCATACCAATCTAGTCGTGATCAATGAAAAGCTGGCAAAAGAAGAAGGTTTGGATTTTGTATTAGATAATCTTGACCGGGACACAGAATTCAGGACAACAGCAACATTCGTCGTTGCCCATAAAACAAAAGCAGAAAATATTGTGAAAATCTTGACGCCAATTGATAAAATTCCATCAAATAAAGTCAATAAAACCTTGGATTTCACGGAGGCGCAATACGGGCGGGTGGTCAAAACCAATATTCAGGACGTTTTGAAAACACTTGCCGCCAACACTATGGCACCGGTCATCCCCGGATATATGATGATTGGTGACGATAAAAAAGGAGTCAGCATGGAAAACACGCAGGCGACTGACCCGAAAGCCATTCTTCAGGCAGATGGTCTGGCGGTTTTTGATAAGGCAGGATATTTAAAGTATTGGCTGGAAGATGATGAAAGCGTGGGGGCAGTCTGGCTTATGAATAAGATCCAGCATACGTTTATTAATGCTGACTGGGGCAAGACGAAGGATGCGGTCAGCTTGCAGGTTACCCATCAAGATACAAAGCTGGTACCGAAAATGCGGAACGGACGTCCGTACATCCATGTGAAAGTGTCGGTTGAAGGTATTATTGATGCTGTCAAATACCCTTTCCAATTGTCTGATCCCAAGGTGCTGGCCGCTATTGAAAAAGCGCTCAACAAAGAGCTTGAAAAGGAAATCAGCCATACTGTGAAAAAGATTAAGAAGAATAAAATAGATTTTATCGGTTTTGGTGACACGATATATAGAAAGTATCCGGAGCAGTGGGAGAAAATGAAGGACACATGGGACAAAGAATATTTGCCCGAACTGCCCATCGATGTGAAGGCCGAGACGTATATCAGAAGGACGGGATTGCGAAACGATCCGATCAAACACCAGTTTAAAGATGATTAGGTCTGAAGAAAGGGGAAGTGACAGATGGAAAAAGCCAGAATAAGCATAAGGCAGCTGTTTGTCATGATTATCATTTTTGAACTGGGCAGCTCCTTATTGATTACACCGGGATCAATGGCGGGCAGGGATGCTTGGATAGCAGTTTTATTAGGCTGTGCGATCGGACTGTTTCTTTTCTATTTGTATCAAGGCATTTATCAATGTTATCCGAATTCTTCTCCGAAAGAATATATGGATGATATGCTGGGAACCAAGCTGAGCTGGCTGTTTTCATTTCTCTATATATTGTACTTTGCCTATATTGCCGCAAGGGTGCTGCGTGACTTTGGAGAAATGCTGCTGACGTTTGCTTATCATGATACACCTATCATTATTGTAAATGCTTTATTAATGGTAGTAAGCATATATGCCGTAAGAAAAGGAATTGAAGTACTCGCACGCGCTGCCGAACTTCTTTTCGGGGTCATGTATTTACTGGGCGCGATCGGGCTCGTGCTGATTATTGTCTCAGGCACTATAGACCCGCACAATTTAAAGCCGGTTTTGGCAAACGGTATTTCTCCTATCCTTCACTCTGTTTTCACGCAGACCATGTACGTCCCATTTGGTGAAGTCGTTTTATTTGTGATGATTTTCCCTAACCTGAATGACAGAAAAGATGTGAAAAAAATGGGGATGATTGCCATGGCTATTAGCGGATTGGTTGTGGCGCTCACCGTGGCGATTAATATCATCGTGCTTGATGTTGATCTTACACTCAGATCCCAGTTCCCGCTTTTAAGTACGATTCAGACAATCAAGGTCGAAGAATTTTTAGACCGGCTCGATGTCTTTTTTATGCTGGCGCTGATCATCGGCGGCTTCTTTAAGGTCAGCCTCTACTTATATGCCACTGTGGTTGGGACATCTACGCTCTTTAAGGAAAAGAATCCCTCTCAATTGGCTTATCCGATGGGATTGGGCATCTTAATCCTTTCTTTAACGATCGCAACTAACTTTTCAGAGCACTTGAACGAAGGCTTGAACGTGGTGCCGCTGTATATTCATTTGCCTTTTCAATTATTGTTTCCGCTCTTTCTGTTTATTGTGGCTGTTTGGAAAAAGAAACGAAGAGAGAAGTCAAAAGGGGCGGAAGCAAAAAAATGATAAAAAGAGCGGGGGGATGCAGCCGCCGCTCTTTTTATGTTCACTTCTATATAAAAGGGGGATATAGGGTGCGCCCCTGTCTGCACTGGCAGAGGCGCGTTTTGTTATACGACTGTGACGTTTTCCTTCACAGTAAAGCTTCCTCTTGAAAGTCTGATATTGATGTCTGACACTTTTGCAATTTGTTCATCGTGCGTCACCATAATGACGCATTTATTTTCCTTGTGCGCCAGATCTTGAAAGAGGCGTACGATCTCTTTTGATGTGTCCTCATCAAGGTTTCCGGTCGGTTCATCGGCTACGATAAGATCCGTGTCACAGCAGAAAGCCCTTGTAATTGATACCCGCTGCTGCTGTCCGCCGCTCAGTGTGAGCACTTTTTGCCGGGCTTGTTTTTCGTTGATGCCAACCTTCTGCAGCATGTCAAGCGCATATGATTCTTTGTTCTTTTCTTTAGATCCTGTGATTTCCATAGCGGTTGTGACGTTCTGCAAAGCCGTCATATACGAGAGCAGGTTGTACGCCTGAAAGACGATTGATACATATTGATTTCTGAAATTGGTTAAGCCGATTTTAGAAACCGCTTTTCCGTCGTAAAGGATGTTTCCTTCTTTTGGTGCGTCAAGTCCGCCTGCCAGAGACAGGAAAGTGGTTTTCCCCGTCCCTGATGTGCCGACGATTGTGTAGAATTTTCCTTTTTGAAAGCTGATGTTAATATCCTGAAACAATGGCTGGCTTTTGTCTTTATACCAGTAGCCGACTTGTTGAAATTCTAATAAGCTCATAGGTTCCGCCTCTTTCTATTCCTGTTTTGTCAATATCGTTTTCGGATGAAGCCGCAGTACTGAAATTGACGGCAGCAATGTTGCAATGATTGCGATTAGGATGCCGATCCCGCCCAGAATAAGCATGTCGTTCATAGAAACCGCGACGTTCAGTGAATCGATAACATCCACGTTTGATGAACTGTGGCCGAACATTCCGCCGCCCATGCCGCCACCGCCGCCGGGCATTTGTCCGCTTGCGGTTTGCGTTGAATCGGTTGATGAACTGATTTGCTGGGATAAAAGCTGATTTCCAAGCTGATTTGCGACGAGATTTCCCGTCACAGATGCAAGGCCGATAGCGATAACGGCCACAATCAGAATCTCAGTCAAGAACTGTCCAATCAATTTCCATCGTTTTTCACCGATGGCCATTAACACGCCCATTTCGTATTTGCGCTCCCTGATTGACATCATGACAATCAGGCCAAGAATGACGGCGCCTGCCACTGATACAAGATACACCACGTTTTTAGAGAAAGAAGCCACATTTTCAATCGGTCCGACCATTTGCTGGTAAAGCTGATCGTTTGTATTCAGTGTGTACGTATCGAAGTCTATTGATGTTTTCTTCGCTGCTTTTACGAAAGCATCCATATTTTTCGCGTCGTCCATATAGTAAACAGCTGAGTCAATCGTATTTTTATAGTCGTCGCCTTTCAGCGCCGCTGTTGCTGTGTAAGGTGTATAAAGCTTGTTATAAGGATTTAAGAAAGAGAAATTTTGGGCTTGGTCATCACCTGAAGATGTTGTTTTATAAATACCGACGATCTTCAGCTTTACTGTTGTATCCTCATCCGTTGCTGATTCAATTGTGATCGAATCGCCAACGCTTAAATCATTTTCTTCCGCTAATGTTTCGTTGATCACTGTTACTTTTTTGCCGACATCTGATTTTGTAATCGCGCGTCCGTCAGTGATTTTTGAATCTCCGTCAGAGAAGTCATCAACTAATGCTGTGCTGATGACACCTTCAATCGAAAGATCGGCTTGAACCATTTGCGGTCCGCCTTGTCCGCCGCCTTGGCTGTTTTTAGCGTTTGAGCTTGAACTGCTGGAGCTGGAATCACTTGAACTAGAGCTTTCAATCGCATCAAAGTTTCCCGCGTTGGCTGAAGCTGATGTGGTGTAATTGTAGCTCTTCACATGATCAAGCGCTGCAAGCTTATTCGCATCAGACACTTTGATCGGTGTTGATTCGAAGCTGCGTTTTTCACCGCTGTCCTGCTGTTTTTCCATTTGCTTTTGGCGGTCAACCTGAAGTGTCACGCTTCCGCCAAGTTCCTGTCTGGCCAGTTCGCTTGACTTTTGTGCTGCCGACTGGATGGTGAGGCCTGATAGAACAAAGACACATATGACTGTAAACACAAATAATTGCAATAACGTTTTTCCCTTTTTAGCCTTCATATTCCAAAAGGCCCGTTTGATAAAGTTCATTTATGTTCCTCCGTATAGGTTTTTTTATGGATAAGACCGCCTCTGGGGCGCGTCCCCTTGCTGATAAATTAATTGTAGTCCAAAGGTATGAAAAAAATATGAACAATCTATTTCTAGTTGATGAAATAAAAACTAACAATTGTGAAACGCAAAACCTTCTGTTTAAAATGGTGCTATTATATAAAAAAGCATCAAAACAACCGGAGGATATAATGAAAATATTAATGATAGAAGATAATGTTAGTGTATGTACGATGACGGAGATGTTCTTTTTTAAAGAAGGTTTTGAAGCGGAATTCGTTCATGACGGGTTAGAAGGGTACCAGCGTTTTACGGAAGAAAATTGGGATCTGATCATTTTGGATATCATGCTTCCATCTATGGACGGCGTGACCATCTGCAGAAAAATAAGAGAGACAAGCACGGTGCCGATTATCATGCTGACTGCCAAAGACACTGAATCAGATCAGGTCATCGGCTTTGAGATGGGGGCGGACGATTATGTCACAAAGCCGTTCAGTCCGCTGACATTGGTTGCCCGCATCAAAGCCGTCATCAGAAGATACAAGGCGACAGGCAAAGCGGTTATTGATGAAGATATGATCGAAACGGAATGCTTTACCATTAATAAGAAGACGAGAGAAGTATTATTAAACGGAGAGCCTGTAGAAAATCTCACGCCGAAGGAATTCGATCTGCTTTATTACCTTGTCCAAAATCCGCGGCAGGTGTTCTCCAGAGAACAGCTGCTTGAGCAGGTATGGGGCTATCAATTTTACGGAGATGAGCGAACGGTTGACGTTCATATCAAACGGCTGCGGAAAAAGCTTGCCAGCGAGGACAAGCCTTTCCTGTATACTGTGTGGGGAGTAGGGTATAAATTTGATGAAGATTAAATATTTATATCAGCTGCTGCTAAGCCACATCAGCATTTTGATTTTAGCATTTGTCATTATCATTTCTCTGTTTTCCCACTTTGTGAAGGAATTTGCCTATCAAAACAAAGTAGAGGAATTGACATCATATGCGGTGCAGATTGCAAATGAATTCCAAGCCGGCC
Source organism: Bacillus sp. FSL R7-0685 (assembly GCF_038002425.1). Classification (NCBI taxonomy): domain Bacteria; kingdom Bacillati; phylum Bacillota; class Bacilli; order Caryophanales; family Bacillaceae; genus Bacillus; species Bacillus sp. FSL R7-0685. Next base: position 436,495 of record NZ_JBBOCN010000001.1, read on the forward strand.
AGGTGGACATGCGCAGGCTCTATCCTTATCAGGACATTTTAAGCACAAGAAAGACGCAGTTTATCATCTTTAATGAAGAGCAGCAGCCCTATTTTCTTCCTGAAGGCTTTCATCACCCACCAAGGGAACAGCTGAAGAAGTCAGAATGGAATAAGCTAAAAAAAGGGCAGACTGTCATGATCAGGGCAGATGGCCGTTTTGATGATGAAGTGTCACTTGTGGCGCAGCCTATATTTGTTCAGAACGAATTTAAAGGCGCTGTTCTGCTGATTTCTCCGATCAGCGGTGTTGAACAGATGGTCAATCAGGTCAACCTCTATATGTTTTACGCTGTGATCAGCACGCTTGTGATTACGATTCTCGTGAGTTGGCTTCTGTCCAAATTCCATGTCAAGCGGATTCAAAAGCTGAGAGAAGCGACAGATAAAGTGGCTTCCGGCGATTATGACATCCATTTGGAAAACAGCTACGGGGACGAAATCGGCATACTGGCGTCTGACTTTAATATCATGGCGAAAAAACTAAAGCAGTCAAGGGATGAAATCGATCGCCTTGAGAAGCGGAGAAGGCAGTTTATCGCTGATGTGTCACATGAATTAAAAACACCGCTGACGACGATCAACGGTTTGGTTGAAGGGTTGAACAGTCATACGATTCCTGAGGATAAAAAGGATAAATGCTTCTCGCTGATCAGTGAGGAAACGAAGCGCATGCTGCGGCTCGTAAAAGAAAATCTGGATTATGAAAAAATCAGATCCCAGCAAATTACATTGAACAAGCTAGACGTTCCTCTGATCGAGGTGTTTGAAATCGTGAAAGAGCACTTGCAGCAGCAGGCGGAAGAAAAACAAAACAAGCTGATGATCCAAGTAGAGGATCACGTCATCGTACATGCCGATTATGACCGGTTCATTCAAATTCTCGTCAACATTACGAAAAACAGCATCCAATTTACGCAAAACGGTGACATTTGGCTGCGCGGAATGGAAGGTTATAAAGAGACGATTATTGAAATTGAAGACACGGGAATCGGCATTCCAAAAGAGGATATTGAGCATATTTGGGAGCGATTCTATAAAGCAGATATTTCAAGAACGAACACGGCATATGGTGAATACGGACTCGGTCTCTCGATCGTCAAGCAGCTCGTTGAAATGCACCAGGGCACAGTAGAAATCCAGAGTGAAGAAGGGAAAGGCACAAAGTTCATCATCCGCCTTCCTTTAACGGCAAAACAGCAATAGCATACAGGGCGGCGCATCAACTGATGCAGCCGCCTTTTTTGCACACCGCTTCGGTTTATTGCGTGCTCCCGAAAACAAAGATTGCGTGTTTTTCGGGTTGGGACGATCTATAAACATGATAAAATATGACATAAACAGTTTTTGATGGGAGAGGGTGAAGGAATGAAGAGCGGGGTAATTCCTTCTTCAGCGGTCGGTCAAAAAATTAACGAGTGGTACAGATATATCCGGACATTCAGCGTGCCGGATGCCGAAGTGTTAAAAGCTGAAATCCAGCAGGAACTGAAACACATGCAGCATGATTCCAACTTGCTGCTTTATTATTCACTAATGGAATTCCGGCACCAGCTTATGCTGGATTATCTTGAGCCGTTAGAGAAATTAAATATCGAAGACCAGCCAAGCCTGTCTGAATTATCAAGAAACATTGACAGCAACCAGGCAGATCTCAAAGGGCTGCTCGACTATTACGTGAATTTTTTTCGCGGGATGTATGAATTTGATAAGCGGGAATTTATTTCTGCCATTACATACTATAAACAGGCGGAGAAAAAGCTCTCCTTTGTCGCAGACCATATTGAACGGGCTGAATTTTATTTTAAAATCGCGGAAGCTTATTATTATATGAAGCAAACGTATTTTTCATTGATTAATATAAAAAACGCCTATGAAATTTACGTGGAGCAGGAAACCTATAATGTGAGAATCATTCAGTGCCATTTCGTGTTCGGGGTCAACCTGATGGATGAAAGAAATTTCGAACAAGCCGCACGCCATTTCAAATTGGCGCTCAACATGGCCCAAGCGGAACAAAAAGCCCAGCTGGTCGGAAGAGCATACTACAATCTCGGGTTATGCTATTACAATCAAGACCTTCTAGACCCTGCCATTGATTACTTTGAAAAAGCGGTCTCCACATTTGAAAGCAGCAGGATCGTCAATTCTCTCCCGCAAGCCTATTTTTTAATCACCCTGATTTATTATAAACAGGGAAAACATGATAAAGCTTCGGAATATCACAAGCGGGGCTATGAATATGCTAAAGAAACAGACGATGCAGACTATGCCGTAAAATTCGAGTTTTTGCAATCCCTATATCAGGATCAGCCCAATGAAGAAGGAATCGAACGATGTTTCCAATACTTAAAAAATAAAAATATGTACGCTGATATAGAGGATTTAGCCCTAGAAGTAGCAAAATATTACTATGAACAGAAATGGTTTAAACTGTCTGCTTCCTACTTTCTACAAGTTGAAGAGGCAAGAAAACAAATACAAAGGAGTGAAGGTTTGTATGAAATTGAAATCTAAGTTGTTTGTTATTTGTTTGGCCGCAGCCGCGATTTTTACAGCGGCTGGCGTTTCTGCTAATGCGGAAGCACTCGACTTTCATGTGACAGAAAGAGGAATGACGTAAGAACAAGCCCCTTCTCATTAGCGAGAAGGGGTTTTTCTTTTCAAAAAAACACCGCAAGACATAGTCTTGCGGTGCCGCCTTCATGGAGATTACGTTTATTTAGTAGCCTCCTACAAATGCAGTTCCCACAATTATCAAGAGGATAAATAACACAACAATCAAAGCGAAAGAAGTTCCGTAACCTGACATTTTGTGCACCTCCTTGCGAGATTGCTTCAGCAAATGCTGCAAAACTGTGGCGGACAGGGTCCCGCAGAGACGGTCAGCAGCTTAGAAGCCGCCAACAAACGCAGTCCCTACGATAATTAATAGAATAAACAATACAACGATTAAAGCGAAAGAACTGATGCCGCCGTAACCGCCGCCGTTAGAGTATCCTGACATAAGGTTTCACCTCCCTATGAAGGATACTATAAGATATGCTGAACCGATCCATTTGGCAGGGATAATAGTGGACAAGAGAAAAAATGAACAATTCGGCTATATGAAGGTGATATAAAAAATAGCGGGCGCTGCCGCCCGCTATTTATGTACGATTAAGAGATTAATACGCCCGCGAAAAATTCCCGGTATAACGCTTGAACGGCTTTTCTTTCTTCGGCTTCTTTTACGCCAAACATCATGCTCACTTCAGAAGACCCCTGATTGATCATTTCGATATTCACCTGTGCCTCTGATAATGCTTTGGCGGCTCTTGCCGTTGTACCGACATTGTGGCGCATCGCTTCCCCTACAACCATAATCAGGGCGAGATGATGCTCGACGATGACTTCATCGGCATGCAAATCCTCTTCGATCCGTTTGATGACGCTGCGTTCAGTGGCGGCATCCATTTGCCCCTGCCGTAAAATGATCGTCATGTCATCGATTCCCGATGGAACATGCTCATACGTCAAACCATGCTCCTCCAGGATTTGAAGGGCTCTGCGGCCAAAACCGATTTCTCTGTTCATGAGATACTTGCTGATATAAATGCTGCAAAAACCGGTGTCGCTGGCAATGCCGACGACAGGCCCGTTTGTGTTATCCCGCTTGCTGACGACGCGGGTGCCTTCGGCTGAGGGGTTGTTCGTATTTTTGATCTGAACAGGAATCCCCGCTCTGAATGCCGGAATGAGCGCTTCATCATGAAACACTGAAAAACCCGCGTAGGACAGCTCCCGCATCTCTCTATATGTCAGCTCGCTGATTTCCTTTGGATTCTCAACGAAGGACGGATTGACAGAATACACAGCGTCTACGTCTGTAAAGTTTTCGTACAAATCGGCTTGTAGTCCGTTGGCAAGAATCGAACCGGTAATATCAGAACCGCTCCGTGAGAATGTGATCACATCGCCATCCTTGCTGAATCCGAAAAAACCGGGAAAAATGATGAGTCCGTCACGTTCCCGAAGACGATAGAGGTTTTGATAGGATTCAGGAAGAACTTGCGCGTTGCCGGGTTCATTTGTCACAAAGAGGCCGGCATCCTTCGGGTTTACATATTCCGCTTTGACGCCTTTATAGCGGAAGTAAGCGGCGATCAGCTTGGCATTGTTATCCTCTCCGCTGGCCTTGACTGCGTCAAGGTATTGCTCGGGATTGCTTTTATCTCCTTCTAAAAGCGTAAACAGATCATCTCTGATTTTTTCGATAATGCTTTGCCCCAGCTGAAGCTCACTGGCGATGAGAGCGTACCGTTCCACAACAGCTTCCGCCAGTTCAGGTGCGCTGCCTGTTGCCAAATATTGTTCTGCACATGCGATTAAGAGATCAGTCACTTTCGTATCCTCGGCATAGCGTTTTCCCGGAGCTGAAACGACTACAGCTTTCCGTGCCGGGTCTGAGGTAACGATGTGAAACACCTTGTCAAGCTGGGCGCCTGAAGCAAGTGAGCTGCCTCCGAATTTAACGACCTTCATGTTTACATCTCCTAATGTTTAAAATTTTCACACAAATTTAGTATTTATTATCTCTCTTTCAGTACTGTAAATCAAGGGGGAATTTCTTTCTGGAGAGAACATTTGTATTTTTCACGAGGAATGGTGTCAGGTTTGCTGACCGTATGCCTGCGTTATAAAGATAAATATGGTAAACAGCCTAACGTTTTGAGATGGAAAATGGTTAGAATGATTAGTAAAATGGATAAATGACTAGGTTAATATTTTTAAAGAATATTGACTAACCCTAAAAAAATGGTAATATGTAAATGATAATGATAATCAATTACTATATGGCCATATTGTTTTGAGTCCTTGCGGAGTAGGAGATACGTTCTTTTTGCTGTAAGGATGTAAGGAGGCAGCATGAAGCTACGTTACTTATTTATTCTACTTATCATATTAGCAGTCACATCTGTATTTATCGGCGTAGAAGATCTGTCGCCGCTTGATCTCTTCGATTTAAGCAAACAAGAGGCGTCAACGCTGTTTGCAAGCCGTTTGCCGCGATTGATCAGCATTGTCATCGCGGGATTAAGCATGAGCATCTGCGGTTTGATTATGCAGCAGATCAGCAGAAACAAATTCGTGTCACCGACGACGGCGGGCACGATGGATTGGGCGAGGCTCGGCATTTTAATTTCCCTGCTGCTGTTTACATCCGCCAGTCCTTTAATTAAAATGCTGGTTGCGTTTGTCTTTGCCCTTGCAGGAAATTTTCTGTTTATGAAAATCCTTGAAAGAATCAAGTTTAACGACACCATCTTTATTCCGCTTGTCGGTTTAATGCTCGGGAATATCGTCAGTTCAATCGCGACATTTATCGCATATAAATATGACTTGATCCAGAATGTGTCATCATGGCTGCAGGGAGACTTCTCTTTAGTCGTGAAAGGAAGATACGAGCTTCTTTATCTGAGTATTCCGCTCGTCATCATTGCCTATGTGTATGCGGATAAATTCACATTGGCCGGTATGGGTGAAAGCTTTTCTGTCAACCTCGGCCTCAAGTACAAACGGGTTGTGAACATCGGGCTCATTATCGTGTCCCTGATCACGTCCCTTGTCATTTTGACTGTCGGTATGCTGCCGTTTCTCGGTTTAATCATCCCGAATATTGTATCGATTTACAGAGGAGACAATCTGAAGAGCAGCCTGCCGCATACTGCGCTGTTGGGAGCGGTGTTTGTGCTGTTTTGCGATATACTGGGCAGAATCATTATCTTCCCTTATGAAATCTCGATTGGCCTGATGGTCGGAATCATCGGCAGCGGCATTTTCCTGTTTATGCTGTTAAGGAGAAAAGCCTATGCGTAACCAGATGAAAATAGCTTTGCTCGTTGGTTTAGCCATTGTATGTATTGGCTTGTTTTTGTTTTATGACTTAGGAAATTGGGATTACACCCTGCCGAGACGAATCAAAAAAGTCGCTGCCATTGTGCTGACTGGGGGAGCGATTGCGTTTTCGACCATGATCTTTCAAACGATTACGAACAACCGCATCCTGACGCCGAGCATTTTGGGCCTTGATTCTCTCTACATGCTGATTCAGACTGGCATTATCTTTTTGTTCGGTTCTGCGAATATGGTCATCATGAATAAAAACATCAACTTTATCATCTCTGTTCTGCTGATGATCCTGTTTTCTCTTGTTTTGTATCAGATCATGTTCAAGGGTGAGGGGAGAAATATCTTTTTCCTTCTGCTTATCGGAATCGTGTTTGGCACGCTGTTCAGCAGCCTGTCTTCTTTTATGCAGATGCTGATTGATCCGAACGAGTTCCAAGTTGTGCAGGACAAGATGTTTGCCAGCTTTAACAATATCAATACGGATTTGTTATGGCTCGCGTTCATCATCTTCCTGCTGATAGGCGTTTATGTCTGGCGTTTTACAAAATTTTTCGATGTGCTGTCGCTCGGACGCGAGCACGCCGTGAATTTGGGCATTGACTACGACAAAGTGGTGAAGCAGATGCTGATCGTGGTTGCGATTTTGGTTTCTGTTTCAACAGCGCTAGTCGGGCCGATTATGTTTTTAGGCCTTCTGGTCGTCAACCTGGCGAGAGAATTCCTGAAAACATATAAGCATTCATACTTAATCGCAGGCTCCGTTTTCATCAGCATCATTGCGCTGGTCGGAGGGCAGTTTGTGGTTGAGAAAGTGTTTACCTTCTCAACGACGCTGAGCGTCATTATTAATTTTGCCGGCGGGATTTATTTTATCTACTTGCTGTTAAAGGAGAATAAATCATGGTAGAGGTCAGAAATGTAAGCAAACAATATGGCGGGAAAGTTGTCCTTGAAGAGACGTCAGTCACGATTCAAAAGGGCAAAATCACCTCGTTTATCGGTCCTAACGGCGCCGGCAAAAGTACGCTGCTGTCTATCATGAGCCGCCTGATCAAAAAGGATTCCGGCGAGATTTACATAGACGGACAAGAGATTGGAGCATGTGACAGTAAAGAGCTTGCCAAGAAAATGAGCATTTTGAAGCAGGCGAACCAAATCAATATCAGGCTCACGATCAAAGACCTCGTCAGTTTTGGCAGGTTTCCGTACTCACAGGGCCGGCTGACAGAGGAAGACTGGGTTCATATCAACCAGGCGCTCAGCTATATGAAGCTGGAAGACATTCAAGACAAATACTTGGATCAGCTGAGCGGCGGACAGTGCCAAAGGGCATTTATCGCCATGGTCATTGCCCAGGACACAGATTATATCTTTCTGGATGAACCGCTGAACAATCTGGATATGAAACACTCAGTTGAAATTATGAAACTGCTGAAACGGCTGGTAGAGGAGCTTGGAAAAACAATCGTGATCGTCATTCACGATATCAATTTTGCTTCAGTCTATTCTGACTATATCGTCGCTTTGAAAAACGGCCGAATCGTTAAAGAAGGACCGCCTGAAGAAATGATAGAAACATCAGTGCTTGAGGAAATCTACGATATGACCATCCCGATTCAGACGATTGATAATCAAAGAATAGGTGTCTATTTTTCTTAATATATAGAAGAGGTGAAGAGCATGAAAAAGTTCGCATTACTATTCATCGCTTTGGTGACGGCAGTTGTGATTTCTGCATGCGGAAACCAAAGCACAAGCAGCAAAGGTTCTGATTCTAAGGAAGAACAAATCACGGTGAAACACCAGCTGGACAAAAACGGAACAAAAGTACCGAAGAGCCCTAAAAAAGTTGTCGTATTTGACTTTGGAAGCTTAGATACATTAGATAAACTTGGACTTGATGATAAAGTAGCGGGACTGCCGAAACAAGCTCTTCCTAAATATCTGTCCAAATTCAAGGATGACAAATATGCTGACGTCGGAAGCTTAAAAGAGCCAGACTTCGAGAAAGTGGCAGATTTAGATCCTGACTTGATCATTATCTCAGGAAGACAATCTGAGTCTTACAAAGAATTCTCTGAAATTGCGCCGACAATTTACCTTGGCGTAGACACAGCGAAGTATATGGAATCATTTAAGTCTGACGCAGAAACAATCGGTAAGATCTTCGATAAAGAAGATGAAGTGAAGGATGAACTCGCAAAAATCGATCATTCAATCGCAGATGTAAAGAAAACGGCTGAAAAGCTTAACAAAAACGGTCTCGTCATCATGGCGAACGACGGGAAGATCAGCGCATTCGGTCCTAAATCAAGATACGGCCTGATCCATGACGTGTTTGGCGTGACACCGGCTGATAAAAACATCAAAGCGTCTACTCACGGACAAAGCGTTTCTTACGAGTACATTTCAAAAACAAACCCGGATTACCTGTTTGTTATTGACCGCGGTACAGCGATCGGTGAAACATCATCTACTAAACAAGTCGTTGAAAATGATTATGTGAAAAATGTAAACGCAGTGAAAAATGGTCATGTCGTCTACCTTGATTCTGCTACTTGGTATTTATCAGGAGGCGGACTTGAGTCTATGACGCAAATGATTAAAGAAGTGAAAGACGGTTTAGAAAAGTAAAACCAAAAAGAGCCTCCGCTAAATAGCGGGGCTCTTTTTTTGTTAATCAGCGTGCCGGCTGCTGTTCGGCAGGGCGCTGAGGTTTCTTTAATGTGAATGAGAGAAGGAAGCCGACAAGTGCAATGACGGCAGCCACAATAAAAGCGGCGTTCATGCCGTGCAGGGCGGCGTGCTTCACATTTGTCGTGCCTGCATGTGCCGCCTGGTTGCTCATCACGGAAACCAATAGTGCGGTTCCGATCGAGCCGCCGACTTGGCGAATCGTGTTGTTCATCGCTGTTCCGTGCGGAATCAAGTGACGCGGAAGCGCGTTGATTCCGGCTGTTGTCACCGGCATCATGATCATGGCGGTGCCTAAGAGACGAACGGTGTATAAAACGACAATCCAAGCGAGTGACGTATGGTCAGTCAGCTGCATAAACGGCAGAGATGTCAGGAAGATGATGCAGAAACCGGCAATCGCCAGCCCTCTTCCGCCGACACGGTCAAAAATTCTGCCGATAATCGGCGACATAAAGCCCATCACAACGGCTCCCGGAAGGAGCATAAGCCCTGTATCAAAAGCTGTGACGTCTCTGACGTTTTGTGTATAAAGCGGCAGGATGGTTTCCGTACCGATCAATAATGCAAAGACGAGGGTTCCCAGGAGTGTTGTTAAGCTGAAAACGCCAAACGTGAAGACGCGGAATTCCAGCATCGGTTTTTCAAGCTTCATTTGTCTTGTGATAAACAAGAGCAGCGCGATGACACCCACCAGCAGTGAAATTAAGACGGTTGAACTGGACCAGCCATAAGAGCCGACGCTTGAGAAGCCGTACAGAAGGCCGCCGAACCCAAATGTTGAAAGGATGACTGACAAAATATCAATCTGTGTTTTTCTTAAAGTCGTCACGTTTTTCATCAGGATGCTGGCAAGAATCAAATCAATCACAGCAAACGGAAGAATAATATAAAACAATGATCTCCAAGAGAAAGCTTCGACAGCCCATCCGGAAAGAGTCGGTCCGATCGCAGGCGCGAATGAGATGACCAATCCGATCATACCCATAGCCTGGCCGCGCTTTTCAATCGGAAAGATTGTCAGGAATACAGTCTGCATGAGCGGCATCATAATGCCGGCTCCGGCCGCTTGAATGATACGTGCTGTCAGCAGAACCGGGAAGTTCGGCGCGAACGCTCCGACGACTGTTCCGACAGTGAAAATGCTCATTGCTGTGATGAGCAGCGCCCGGCTTGTGAATTTCTCAATTAAAAACGCGGTAATCGGAATTAAAATCCCGTTGGTTAACATAAATGATGTGGTCAGCCATTGTGCTTGGTTGGCATCGACATTGAAATCCCTCATGATATGGGGAAGTGCGGTAATCAACAATGTCTGGTTCAAAATCGCCACAAACGCTCCGGCTAACAAAATGCCGACAATGACAGAACGGTTAAAAGGTTTTTGTTCAATACTTGTGTTCAATACATATCCCTTCTTTTCTCTAAGTAATTAACAGTGTTTTTAACATGGAAACGGGCTGTGTTAAAACACCGGTTTGTTCCAGATAGCCAATCAGTGATTTGAGTAAAAAAGCGCGGGGTTCTTCCTTCTTCGCTTCTTCCTCCAGCATGGCGGCTGCGGATGTCAGTTCATCTACGTCATAGTCCGCGGCGGACAGGGAAGAGATGCCTTTATGTAATTCCTTCAGGCTTTCCGATAATAGGACTGATTTATCCTTTGGCTTGTAGGAGGATGCTGAATGAATATAAAGCTCGATGGCTTCGGGCGGAAGAAGAGACTGGCGGGTTTCCCTGTTTTTGATAATCTGATTGAGGGTGCTGATGATAAACTCTGCGATCGGGTCAAGCTCAAGCGGTTTTTCCTCGATTTTGATCAGCATTAAAAACTCACGCATCATACCATGAAGAATGATGACCAAATCCCACACAAATGGGAGAATGGTTTCTCCATACGCCTGGATCAGCGAATCGCAGTGCCAGCAGATAATCGTCGATCTGGTCTGATGGATATGCTGTTTGACCCGGTCATTGTGCAGCTTGGGGTTTCCGTAGGTCAGCATATTGAAAAACTGCTGATTCCGCCTGAAGCCCTCCAGTTCCATTTTGACCTTTTGCGTCAAACGCTCCTCCGGTGTAAGTGCGGTATTTTCCTGAAGTCTTGAGGCTGCGGCCACCATTTGCTTCTGGTTAAATGACAGCAGCTCCAAAAGCAGATCTTCTTTAGATTGGAACAGCTTATATATCGAAGCTTTTGACATCTTACATTCTTCTGCGATCGCCTGCATGGAAACCGACGTAAAATCCTTTTCCGAAAAAAGCTTTCGCGCGGCTAACAAGATATCTGTTTTTTTATCAAGCATCTCATGGCTTCCTTCTTTCTTGAACATTAGAAAACCCATTGGTTCACAGAAAACCAATGAGTAACTATGAAAAAATTTTACCAAATAAACAAAATAGAAGTCAATGGATTTTAACCGGGTAAATGAAAGGCCTGCCGGAAAATCCGACAGGCCGAATAAGAGCTTATTTTTCAACTTTAAATCCTTGTTTTTCAAGCATTTCACGGATGTGCGGATAGTACAGGCGCTCATAGTAGGAAGCGATGCTCTGTGACCAATTTCTTGTTTCTTTTCCGTTTGTCCGTTTATTCATGTATTCAGACATCTGTTCGTCGTATGCCTGAATGTGAGACGTCAGCTCATCCTGATTCAAATAAGTTTCCTGATGATTGACAGCTTCCTGCGGCAAGCGCGGTTTTTTCGCTGAACGGTCGGCAGGATGCCCAATGACAAGGCCGGATAAAGGGAACACGTATTTTGGAAGCTCAAGCAGTTCGATCAGCTCTTGAGGGTTTCCGCGAACCGCACCGATCGGAACTGTGCCAAGTCCGAGTGACTCAGCCGCTGCTGTTGCTGTGCCGAGGGCAATACCAGCGTCTACTGCGCCGACAAGAACAGATTCCAATCCATTTGTGATTTCCATTTTGAAATCATGCAGATCTTCAAGCGCAATTTTGGCCCGGTTGAAATCTGCGCAGAACAGCAGGAAAACAGGAGCTTGATCGATCCATGGCTGGCCGCCTGCCAGTTCGGAGATTTTCTTTTTGCGCTCTTTATCCTGGACTGTGATCACAGTCACTTGCTGTCCGTTGATAGAAGAAGGGGCTGATTGCACCGCTTCAATGATTTGGTCCAATTGCTCCTGAGCTACAGGCTCATCTGTGTAGCTGCGAATCGAGCGGTGGTCTGTTAAAGATTTAATCACTTCATTCATATGGGACACCCTTTCTTTACTCGCTAAGCTCTGTGCGGACAACATCAAGAGGGGCGCTCAGCAGTTCTTTTCCTTTTGCGACAAACCCTTGGAAATGCGCAGTTTCGTTATGGAATTTCATTGCCGCTTCATCTTTCCATTTTTCAAGCATGACAAATGTATTTTCTTCGCCTACTTTTTCGAATAGGTCGTATTGCGCGTTGCCTTCCTCAGCTCTTGAATGCTGAACAAGTGATTGAGCCTCGCTCAAAAATTCCTCGCGTTTTTCTGGTTTTACTTTGATGTAAGCTTGTAATACGATCATGTAAATCTCCTCCGTCGTTATGCGAATTTATTGTTCGAATTTCATCGAACTAAATGTAACATGTATTCTAAATGAGGTAAAGGAAAAACCCTTAAATAGTAAAATTGTCATTCTAATTGTTGTGTGATACATTTGTGTCATGAACATTCCAAACCATCCAGAAACAGAAACATTGCAGCTGACAAAGGTTCTTCATGCACTTAGTGATCCGCTTCGTTTAGAGCTCGTCAAGCAATTAGCTGAAGCAAAAGAAAAAACGTGCAGCACCTGTGCAGATGTGCAGGTTGCCAAATCGACTTTGTCGCATCATTTTAAAGTTTTGAGAGAATCAGGCATCGCTCAAGTTCGGATAGAAGGAAAGCGCCGGTATTATTCGCTTCGCGCTGAAGACCTTGAAAAGGCATTTCCGGGCCTGCTTGAAGCTGTGCTGAATGTAGACCAGGATCGCTGGTGAATCAATCCCCTGTAACGGGGATTTTTTTATGTCCGTTAACCGCTTTGAAAAGCCGCTGCACACCCTCCTGAATATCTTCTTCCTTCAGCCGTGCAAAGCCGATAATGAGAGCTGGCCTGCCCGTTTGCCGCTTGTCTTCCTTCAAGTTAAATCGGCTCATTCCGAATATTTCAAGCTGCAGCCCGGCAGCATGTGACAGGATGTCTTGTTCGGTGCGCCTGGTATCAAATTCGGTAACAAAATGCAGCCCCGCATTTGCTCCTTTTACGGTAACCTCTCCGCTGAACTCTGCTTCTAAAGCGGTGATCAGGCGTTCTCTCTTTTCTTTATAATGCTGCTTCATTTTTTTTATATGCTTCTGATATTCACCAGACTCAATAAATTCCTGCAGGGTGAGCTGTGTAAGTGATGAGCAAGTCTGCAGATCATAGCCCCGCTGTTTGTATGTCCTCAACAGCTCAGGCGGCAACACCATATAGCTGATCCGCAAGCCGGGGAGAAGGGACTTTGAAAAGGTTCCCATATAGATGACATTTTGAAAACGGTCGAGGCTTTGCAGCGCCGGAATACTGTCTACATCATATGTGAATTCACTATCATAATCGTCCTCAATGATATATCGGCGCGGCTCCTCGGCTACCCAGTTCAGCAGCTGAATTCTTCTGGATACAGGCATAATCGTTCCGGACGGAAACTGATGCGACGGGGTGGTCACCAGCACATCTGGCTGCTGTCTGGTGATTTCAGCAATCGACATGCCTTTTTCATCCAGCATGATCGTCTTTACTTGTTTTCCGGCATTCTTCAAAAGCTGATACATGCGCCTGTAGCCAGGCTCTTCCATCGCATACACGGCTTCCTTGGGTAAAAGCTCAGTCAACAGCTGCATGAGCACCTGTGTGCCTGCCCCTATGATCATTTGTTCGGGCCTGCATTTTACACCCCTCGTCAGGGAAATGAGCCTGGTAATGGCCGCTCTCACTTCATATATCCCTTGCGGATGTGACATATCGCCGAGCGTGCGGTATGAGCGGGAGGCCGCTTTTTGCTCGCAGCGGAACCAGCTTTTGATCGGAAAATGGTCTGTATCGGAACTCATGTGTGAAAACGATATCCAATCGCTCTGGTCGATGTGAATCTCTTTTAGGTCATCCGGCAGTGCAAATGGAGGGTGCTCCTCGGCGGAAAACATGTCTAGTTCCTCCACGAAGAAACCCTTTCGTTCAATGGCGTACAAATACCCCTCAGCCAGCAGCTGCTGATAGGCTGAATTCACTGAATTTACGCTGACCTTGAGATTTTCAGCCAGCTCCCGCTTGGAGGGAACCTTCGAGTGCGGCAGCAGATTGCGGCTGAGGATTTCTTTTTTCAGCTTTTGATAAATTTGCTGATAGATATAATCGGCTTGTTCTGAACGATCGAGTGTAATCGTGATATCCATTTGTATTTTCTCCTTCTGATACCATCAAAAAGTTATAATTGGTACTTTTCATCATACCAAAGAGAAGTCAGAATGATAAGAAAATACCGACAGGGGGATATTCACATGAGTCAAACAACAGCAAGCATCACAACTGCACAATGGCAGCAAAAACGGGATCAATTTGTGTCAAAAGGTGTGAGCAACGGCAACCGCAGTCTGGCGGTCAAAGGAGAAGGGGCCGAGCTGTACGATCTGGACGGCCGGAGATTTATTGATTTTGCAGGCGCCATCGGCACGTTAAATGTCGGACACTCGCATCCGAAGGTGGTTGAGGCTGTGAAGCGGCAGGCGGAGGAGCTGATTCATCCTGGCTTTAATGTCATGATGTACCCGACTTATATCGAGTTAGCCGAAAAACTGTGTGGCATTGCACCGGGCAGCCATGAGAAAAAAGCGATTTTTCTTAACTCAGGGGCAGAAGCGGTCGAAAACGCTGTGAAAATCGCCAGAAAGTATACAAAGCGCCAAGGCGTTGTCTCGTTTACACGCGGGTTTCACGGGCGCACGAATATGACGATGAGCATGACAAGCAAGGTAAAACCTTATAAATTCGGTTTCGGGCCTTTTGCGCCAGAGGTTTATCAAGCGCCGTTCCCTTATTATTATCAGAAGCCGGCCGGCATGAGTGATGAAAGCTATGACGATATGGTCATTCAAGCATTCAATGATTTCTTTATCGCTTCAGTGGCGCCTGAAACGGTGGCGTGTGTCGTGATGGAGCCAGTGCAGGGAGAAGGCGGGTTTATTATTCCTTCGAAACGGTTCGTACAGCACGTCGCTTCATTCTGCAAAGAACACGGCATTGTTTTTGTTGCTGATGAAATCCAAACCGGCTTTGCCAGAACTGGCACTTATTTCGCAATTGAGCACTTTGATGTAGTGCCCGATCTGATCACGGTTTCTAAATCGCTTGCGGCAGGCCTGCCATTAAGCGGCGTGATCGGGCGTTCGGAAATGCTTGATGCGGCAGCGCCAGGGGAGCTGGGCGGCACGTATGCCGGCAGCCCGCTCGGCTGCGCGGCGGCTTTGGCAGTCTTGGATATTATCGAAGAAGAAGGACTGAATGAGCGATCTGAAGAAATTGGCAAAATCATTGAAGATAGGGCGTATGAGTGGAAAAAAGAATTCCCGTTCATCGGTGACATCCGCAGACTCGGGGCGATGGCCGCAATCGAAATCGTCAAGGATCCAGACACGCGTGAGCCTGATAAAGCAAAAGCAGCAGCGATCGCGGCCTATGCGAATCAAAACGGATTACTTTTGCTGACAGCGGGAATTAACGGTAATATCATCCGCTTTTTGACACCGCTCGTCATCTCAGACAGCCTTTTAAATGAAGGGCTCAGCATCTTGGAGGCGGGCCTGCGAGCTTAATCATTGGAAAGAAAACGGCTGGGTCTGCTATCATTTTAAGTAATCATGAAAAGAAAGGAATGTTCAATATGCCAGATCAATTAACGGTCTACAACCCGGCTACGGGCGAGGAGATCAAAACGATTCCTCAGCAATCAGCCACAGAGGTAGAAGAAGCCATTGAACGTTCACATCAAGCGTTTAAAACGTGGTCTAAAACATCAGCGAACGAAAGAGCGTCTCTTTTGAAAAAATGGTATGAGCTGATTGTTGAACATAAAGAAGAGCTTGCAGATTTAATTACAAAGGAAAACGGAAAACCATACCAGGAAGCAGTCGGCGAGGTACTTTACGGCGCAGGCTATATCGAATGGTTCGCAGAGGAAGCGAAGCGTGTGTACGGAAGAACGGTCCCGGCCCCGACAACGGGTAAACGAATTGTTGTCACACGCCAGCCGGTCGGCCCCGTTGCTGCTATCACGCCCTGGAATTTCCCGAATGCGATGATTACACGCAAAGCGGCGCCTGCTCTTGCCGCTGGCTGTACATTTATCATCAAGCCGGCGCCGGACACACCGCTGTCTGCTTATGAACTAGCGCGCCTCGCATATGAAGCGGGCATTCCGAAGGATGTTCTTCAGGTTGTAATCGGCGATGGAGAAGAAATCGGAAATGTGTTCACAAGCAGTCCGAAAATCCGCAAAATCACCTTCACAGGCTCAACACCTGTAGGGAAAATCCTTATGAAAAACAGCGCGGACACCGTGAAGCACGTCTCAATGGAACTCGGCGGACACGCCCCGCTGATCGTAGATGAAGATGCAGACATTGACCTTGCCGTTGAACAGGCGATGGCGTCCAAATACCGAAACGCAGGCCAAACCTGCGTATGTGCCAACCGCCTGATCGTTCATGAATCCATCAAGGATGAATTTGCTGCGAAACTGAGCGAGCAAGTGTCTAAGCTGAAAGTCGGAAATGGACTTGAGGAAGGCGTCAATGTCGGCCCGATCATCAACAAACGAGGCTTCGAAAAAATCGTCAGCCAAATTGATGATGCGGTTGAAAAAGGCGCGAAGGTTATTGCTGGGGGCACATATGACCGAAACGATGACAAAGGGTGCTACTTTGTGAATCCGACAGTGCTCACCGATGTCGATACGTCCATGAACATCATGCATGAGGAAACATTCGGTCCGGTCGCCCCGATCGTCACGTTTTCTGATATTGATGAAGCGATTCAGCTTGCCAACGATACACCGTATGGCTTGGCTGCTTACTTCTTCACAGAAAACTACCGCCGCGGCATCTATATTTCCGAGAATCTAGAGTATGGCATTATCGGCTGGAATGACGGCGGACCGTCAGCGGTTCAAGCGCCATTCGGCGGAATGAAAGAAAGCGGCATTGGCCGTGAAGGCGGTTCAGAAGGTATCGAGCCGTACCTTGAAACAAAATATTTGTCCATCGGTTTATAAAAGAATGCACGCTCCTGAGAGCTGCCGGATTTTCCGGCAGCTCTTTTTCTGTTCCGGCGAATAATCACAACAATTCCAGCCAAAATAACAGCAAATACATTTTGAAAGAAGGTTCCCCAACAATGGATTTATTATTGGCTCTTCTCCCGGCTTTGTTTTGGGGGAGCATTGTTCTCTTCAATGTGAAATTAGGCGGCGGGCCGTACAGCCAGACACTGGGAACGACGATCGGGGCACTCATTGTTTCTATCGTTATTTACTTTTTTGTTCAGCCCGTTCTGTCCCTTCGCATTTTTATTGTTGGAATCGTATCCGGCTTATTTTGGTCACTTGGACAGGCCAACCAGCTGAAAAGCATTCAATTGATGGGCGTGTCGAAAACAATGCCGATTTCCACAGGAATGCAGCTCGTTTCCACCTCGCTGTTCGGTGTGATCGTGTTCCGCGAATGGTCAACACCGATTGCGATTACGCTTGGCGTTCTCGCTTTGATCTTTATCATTGTGGGAATCATTCTCACGTCCTTGGAAGATAAGAATGATAAAAAAGAGGGCGAGCCAAGCAATTTGAAAAAGGGCATTTTGATTCTCCTTGTTTCGACTCTTGGTTATTTGGTTTATGTAGTAGTGGCTAGATTATTCAATGTGTCCGGCTGGTCCGCGTTGCTGCCACAGGCAATTGGTATGGTGGTCGGGGGGTTAGTTTTAACCTATAGACACAAACCCTTTAACAAGTATGCGATCAGAAATATTCTCCCAGGGTTAATCTGGGCAGGCGGAAATATGTTTTTGTTTATTTCTCAGCCGCGAGTCGGCGTTGCAACGAGCTTTTCCCTTTCACAAATGGGAATTGTCATTTCTACGCTCGGCGGTATTTTCATCCTGCGTGAAAAGAAAACGAAACGCCAGCTAATAGCAATTGCGATCGGGATTATCCTGATTATTGCCGCCGCCGTATTCTTAGGAATCGCCAAAACAAATTCATAACAAATGGAGGAGGATGTATATGTATCCGGATTTAAAAGGAAAAGTCGTCGCTATTACAGGAGCTGCTTCAGGGCTCGGAAAGGCGATGGCCATTCGCTTCGGCAAGGAGCAGGCAAAAGTGGTTATCAACTATTATAGTAATAAACAAGATCCAAACGAGGTAAAAGAAGAGGTCATCAAGGCGGGCGGTGAAGCTGTTGTCGTCCAAGGAGATGTCACGAAAGAGGAAGATGTAAAAAATATCGTGCAAACGGCAATTAAGGAGTTCGGCACACTCGATATTATGATTAATAATGCCGGTCTTGAAAATCCTGTACCATCTCACGAAATGCCGCTCAAGGATTGGGATAAAGTCATCGGCACGAACTTAACGGGTGCCTTTTTAGGAAGCCGTGAAGCGATTAAATATTTCGTAGAAAACGATATCAAGGGAAATGTCATTAACATGTCCAGTGTGCACGAAGTGATTCCTTGGCCGTTATTTGTCCACTATGCGGCAAGTAAAGGCGGGATAAAGCTGATGACAGAAACATTAGCGTTGGAATACGCGCCGAAGGGCATTCGCGTCAATAATATTGGGCCAGGTGCGATCAACACGCCAATCAATGCTGAAAAATTCGCTGACCCTAAACAGAAAGCTGATGTAGAAAGCATGATTCCAATGGGATATATCGGCGAACCGGAGGAGATCGCCGCAGTAGCAGCCTGGCTTGCTTCGAAGGAAGCCAGCTACGTCACAGGCATCACGTTATTCGCGGACGGTGGTATGACACAATATCCTTCATTCCAGGCAGGACGCGGTTAAACAAAAAAAGCGACCCAGACATCACATCTGGATCGCTTTTTTATTACGCACGCTTTTTCTTAACAAGTGCTGCTACAGATAAAATAATGGCAGCCGCAGACAGCACAATCGCTGTAATGTCTAGAGCTGAAGAACCTGAGTTTTCGGAATCGTCTTCTGTTTTCGTGGCGCCGTGCTCATCTGTCACTTGTTTTGCAGACGTGATGTTTGTAATGGAATGAGGTGTATCGGCATCCTCGTCACCTGTCCACTCAACAATGCTGCCGTCTTTGTAATATTGGTATGCGTCCCAAGCGGCTTCCTCCGCTTTGTCAGGGTTTTTGGCAACAAAGGTAAACTGCTGGAACTGTCCTTCCTGAATCCCTCCGTCAGTCGCCTCCCATGTCACGGAGACTGATTTGTCATCATGTTTTTGAGTGGAAACCTTCCAGCCCGGAATTGGCTCATATTGCTGGAATTCAACATCCTTCGGCATTTTGAGGACTACCTTCGTTGTCGGCAGATTTTTCTCAGAAGGGACCTTCATTGTATACGTTTCCCAAGAGCCTGCAGCAGACTCAGCCGGTTTTACAGAAACGTGCGCGCTGGCAGGGGCCGTAAATAATAAGAGGGAGCCGACAATAGCCGGACATAGTGTCAATGCGATTTTTTTCAACAACGTAAACACTCCTTAATTGGTCTTTGTAAACATGATATTGATTTCGTTAAAGTCGCCGGTCAGGCCGTGGACTTTGATCTTCCAGTTTCCTTTTTCATTAATCGACAGGTTTTGATCTTGGAAGACGCCTTTTGTTTTTTCTTTTAATGTAAAGGTGCTTTTGTTTTCGCTGCCTGACAGGCCTGTTTTATAAACGGTTAACGTGATTTGCTGGATGTTTTTCACGGGATCTCCGTTATGGTCGGTGACCCGCAGCTCAAAAACATTTTTTCCGGGCTGGTTTGGGCTGATGCTGAGAGAAACGCTTTGTCCGTTCTCAATCGCTTTGGTTTGGTAGAACGGTTCCGGCGCTGGCTCAGGCGGGCTTGGCAGGCTTGTAAACACGGCAGCTGTGATCAATACAGCGATGCCGATTGCCCACTCCGCTTTCAACGTTCGGCTGATTCCTGTGCGGCGCTGCTTTCTGGTAAGCAGAAAATGAATCGCACCTAAGACCAGCATGAAAACAAACAGCCCGCTTTTCACTAAAAGAGCTTGGCCGTACGCTGTATGGAATAGTGAATCCATTGAACGAATGATGAAAAATCCATTGAGCAAGCCTGAAAACAAAATGACGCCGACTGCAGTGAGCGCCCATGGGGAGAACCGTCTGACCGTCTCCCACGCGAGCGTTTTGTCAGGCTGCCTCCATTCTTTTGAGAGCAGCGAAACGAGTGCCGCTATTCCGCCAACCCAGATGGAAGCGGAAGTTAAATGAAGGAAATCCATCAAAATGCCGACCGTTTTTTCTTCAACGACAGCAGCATGCCCGGTAAACGCCTTGGCGAGCAGGAGACCGAAAAAGAAAATGAGCGGCGCTGTCCAATAGCCAAAGGATGAAAAGCGGTTTTTTCGTATCGCAGGGATGACAGACAGTGCGAGCAGCACGAACAGCGCGGCCTGTATGATCCAAATGGAGCCGCCTGCTGTCTCAAACAGTGTTTCTCTGATGTAGCCCGGCTGGAATGCGCTGCCCCAGCCGCCGCCTGCGTTCGCTTTTGTCTGAATCGGAAGCTGAAGCAAAAGCGCCAGCCCCAATGCTGCGATCGAGCCGGTCAGGATACGTCTCGTCCGTTTGACGAGCTGTTCTGATTTCCCTTTATACCAGAAAAGATGGAAGAAAACCGTTCCGATAAACAGAGATAAGGCTGTATACAGAATCGCGCGATCTGCTGCTGTTCCCGGATTCAGCGCTGAGTCGGCTGCTTTTTGGCTGCTGAAGCCGCCATCCGCTTTCCCGATACTGAACGGAATGACGCCGGAAACAGGATGTCCATCCGCGGATACGGCATTCCATTCCGCTCTGTACACATCTTTAGGCAGATTCTTCTTCAGCTTCACTGTCATGATGTGATGATTATCTTTTTTGATTTCAGTCTTGTCCGTATCCACACGGTCGCCGTTTGAATTATAGACTTTAATGTAATGAAACCCTTCTTCAACCGGTTCATTAAATTCGATTTCCACCTGCGCAGGGGCGCTTTTTAATTCGCTGTTTTCCCCAGGTGAAGATTTGACAATATAGGCGTGAGCAAAGCTTGTTTTCGGCAGGAAAACAAGAAAAAGCAGAAGGATGATCCACCATCTGTTTCGCTTCATCACTCAGACACCACCTTCCGCTGTATGTGTTGTGTTATTTCTTGGTGCAGGTGCAGCGTTTCTTTCTGTCTTGAAGCATGTCTTCCAGCGCTTGGTCGAAAGTGCGGACGGCTCCGCCGAATCCTTTTTGAAATCGTTCGGCATGGTCAAGTGTCGCAAACGGAATGGCCTGCGGCTGGCAGCAGTGCAGGTTTAATTCAGCATTTACGACGAAATAAGCCGAACCGGCACTGACGGTTGTCTGTAACAGAAAATCTCTGCAAATCAAGTGTGAAACCTCTTCCGTTTTATCCGCGTAACGCAAAAACGCGCAATGTGCGCAGCATAGCTGTTCAATGTCTTGGTTTACCGTAATCAGCTGAACCGAATGAGCTTGATTGACGGGCTTCAAGCAATAGCTGCACATATGATCCGTTTGAGGTGTTCGGGCGGGGAGCGTGATGCCGCCGGCCGTTTTAATGACCTGATTTGACTGAACCAGCTGATTGACATCTCTGTATACCGTCATTTCCGAAACGCCAAACCTTGCGCTGATGTCAGAAATTCTGAGCGCGCCTTCTTCTTTCAGCCACTTCAGTATGTGTTGCTGTCTATTAATCGGAAGCATTCATACACCCTCTTCATTAAGATCTATTTAAGCGTAGAGGATTTTAGAGACAGAGACAAGTAAGCTGATGATAAAAAATGTGAAAATGTGTTGAACAACAACAAAACGAAACAGAAGGGACTCTGGTATAATAGACATATGGAATAGAAAGTGAGGAATACCCTATGAAAGAAACACCATGCCCGAACTGCGGCAAACCTTTGACAGGCGACATGGTCAGATCATCAAATGTGCCTTGTCAATTTCGCTGCGGACACTGCCGGGAACGGCTTTGTGAATATAAAGTATCAGCTCCGATTATGCTGGTATCATTAGCGGCCATTGTGCTGCTCATTTATCTTTTGCTGCTCCTCCGCAATGCGGCAGGTTCAATGCTGCCGGCTGTACAGCACGTGCCGATGGCTGTTTTTGCGCTTGTGTGCGCCTATCCCGTTTTTATTGTGAGTGAGCGGATGATTGCAAAGTACGTGATTCAAAATGGCAACATCATTTATAGAGGAAAGAGAAAAGGCTCCTGAAATCAGGAGCCTTTTTATTTTTAAAAAATTGTCACAGTCATGTGCCAAAGTCCTCTTTACTTTCAATTGTATAGGGACTGTAAGCGTTTTAACATAGAGTCAAAGGGAAGCATCATTCTCTGAACATACTTTTTATCTTACAGCGACAAACAAAACAGGGAGGGTTTATATATGCAGCAGCAAGAACAGCAGCAAGGCGGCATGAAAGTGAAAGTGCAGCGCTTTGGGAGTTATTTGAGCGGAATGATCATGCCGAATATCGGCGCGTTTATCGCGTGGGGTATCATTACCGCGCTGTTTATTCCGGCAGGATGGTTTCCGAATGAACAGCTGAACACGCTGGTCAGCCCGATGATTACGTATTTATTGCCGCTTTTGATAGCGTATACAGGCGGAAAAATGATCTACGACCACCGCGGCGGAGTTGTCGGAGCGACAGCGGCAATTGGGGTGATTGTAGGATCGGATATTCCAATGTTTTTAGGCGCAATGATTATGGGTCCGTTTGGCGGATACCTCATTAAACAGACTGATAAATTATTCAAGGATAAAGTCAAGCAAGGCTTTGAAATGCTGATCAACAACTTTACGGCAGGGATTGTCGGCGCGGCTTTAACGATTCTCGCGTTTTACGCCATCGGCCCGGTTGTCTTGACGCTAAATAAATTGCTGGCGGCTGGTGTGGAAGTCATTGTACACGCTAATTTACTGCCGGTAGCCAGTGTTTTTGTAGAACCGGCGAAAGTGTTGTTCCTTAACAACGCCATAAACCATGGAATCTTAAGCCCGATCGGAATCGAGCAAGCATCTCAAACAGGAAAATCAATTCTGTTTTTAGTAGAAGCAAACCCTGGACCGGGGCTCGGCATTTTGCTGGCCTACATGTTCTTTGGCAAAGGATCTTCAAAATCAACGGCTCCCGGTGCGGCGATCATCCATTTCTTCGGAGGGATTCACGAGATTTACTTCCCGTACATTCTGATGAAACCGGCCCTGATTCTCGCAGCCATTGCCGGCGGAGCAAGCGGACTCTTAACGTTTACGATCTTTAATGCCGGACTTGTCGCGGCAGCGTCACCGGGAAGCATTATCGCATTGATGGCAATGACGCCAAGAGGAGGCTATTTCGGCGTATTGGCGGGTGTATTGGTCGCTGCAGCTGTATCGTTCATCGTTTCAGCAGTGATCCTGAAATCCTCTAAAGCTAGTGAAGAAGACCTGGCTGCCGCAACAGAAAAAATGCAGTCCATGAAGGGGAAGAAAAGCCAAGCAGCAGCTGCTTTAGAGGCGGAACAAGCCAAAGCAGAAGAAGCGTCTGAGCTGTCTCCTGAAAGCGTGAACAAAATTATCTTTGCGTGTGATGCGGGAATGGGATCAAGTGCCATGGGGGCATCCATCTTAAGAAACAAAGTGAAAAAAGCGGAGCTTGACATCAGTGTGACCAACACGGCCATTAACAATCTGCCAAGCGATGCGGATATTGTCATCACCCACAAAGATTTAACAGACCGCGCGAAAGCAAAGCTGCCGAACGCGACGCACATATCAGTGGATAACTTCTTAAACAGCCCGAAATACGACGAGCTGATTGAAAAGCTGAAAAAGTAATCTTATAGAAAGAGAGTGATTGTCATGCAAGTACTCGCAAAGGATAACATTAAACTCAATCAAACGGTATCATCAAAAGAAGAGGCTATCAAATTGGCAGGCCAGACGCTGATTGACAACGGCTACGTGACAGAGGATTACATTAGCAAAATGTTTGAACGTGAAGAAACGTCTTCTACGTTTATGGGGAATTTCATTGCCATTCCACACGGCACAGAAGAAGCGAAAAGCGAGGTGCTTCACTCTGGAATTTCAATCATACAGATTCCAGAGGGCGTTGAGTACGGAGAAGGCAACACGGCAAAAGTGGTATTCGGCATTGCGGGTAAAAATAATGAGCATTTAGACATTTTGTCTAACATCGCCATTATCTGTTCAGAAGAAGAAAATATTGAACGCCTGATCTCCGCTAAAAGCGAAGAAGATTTGATCGCCATTTTCAACGAGGTGAACTGACATGATCGCCTTACATTTCGGTGCGGGGAATATTGGGAGAGGATTTATCGGCGCGCTGCTTCACCACTCCGGCTATGATGTGGTATTTGCGGATGTGAACGATACGATGGTCAGCCTCCTTAATGAAAAAAAAGAATACACAGTGGAACTGGCGGAAGAGGGACGTTCATCGGAGATCATTGGCCCGGTGAGCGCTATTAACAGCTGCAGTCAGACCGAGGAGCTGTACCGGCTGATGAATGAGGCGGCGCTCATCACAACAGCTGTCGGCCCGAATGTGCTGAAGCTGATTGCCCCGTCTATCGCAGAAGGTTTAAGACGAAGAAATACTGCAAACACACTGAATATCATTGCCTGCGAAAATATGATTGGCGGAAGCAGCTTCTTAAAGAAAGAAATATACAGCCATTTAACGGAAGCAGAGCAGAAATCCGTCAGTGAAACGGTAGGTTTTCCGAATTCTGCCGTTGACCGGATCGTCCCGATTCAGCATCATGAAGACCCGCTGAAAGTATCGGTTGAACCATTTTTCGAATGGGTCATTGATGAATCAGGCTTTAAAGGGAAAACACCAGTCATAAACGGCGCACTGTTTGTTGATGATTTAACGCCGTACATCGAACGGAAGCTGTTTACGGTCAATACCGGACACGCGGTCACAGCGTATGTCGGCTATCAGCGCGGACTCAAAACGGTCAAAGAAGCAATTGATCATCCGGAAATCCGCCGTGTTGTTCATTCGGCGCTGCTTGAAACTGGTGACTATCTCGTCAAATCGTATGGCTTTAAGCAAACTGAACACGAACAATATATCAAAAAAATCATCGGTCGCTTTGAAAATCCTTTCATTTCGGACGATGTGACCCGCGTAGCGAGGTCACCTCTCAGAAAACTGGGAGAAAATGATAGACTTGTAGGCCCGGCAAAGAAAATAAAAGAACCGAATGCACTGGCTGAAGGAATTGCCGCAGCACTGCGCTTCGATTTCACCGGTGACCCTGAAGCGGTTGAACTGCAAGCGCTGATCGAAGAAAAAGGATACAGCGGCGTACTTCAAGAGGTGTGCGGCATTCAGTCCCATGAACCGTTGCACGCCATCATTTTAAAGAAACTTAATCAATAACCGACCACCCGTGACACAATGTCACGGGCTTTTTTTACTATCTCGCAATCTAGTATAATAGAAAGCGCTTACGATAACGGGGGAAGGAGAATGACGATGAAACAATTTGAGATTGCGGCAATACCGGGAGACGGAGTAGGAAAAGAGGTTGTAGCGGCTGCTGAGAAAGTGCTTCATACAGCGGCTGAGGTACACGGAGGTTTGTCATTCTCATTCACAGCTTTTCCATGGAGCTGTGATTATTACTTGGAGCACGGCAAAATGATGCCCGAAGATGGAATACATACGCTTACTCAATTTGAAGCAGTTTTTTTGGGAGCTGTCGGAAATCCGAAGCTGGTTCCCGATCATATATCGTTATGGGGGCTGCTGCTGAAAATCCGGAGGGAGCTTGAGCTTTCCATTAATATGAGACCCGCCAAACAAATGGCAGGCATTACGTCGCCGCTTCTGCATCCAAATGATTTTGACTTCGTGGTGATTCGCGAGAACAGTGAAGGTGAATACAGTGAAGTTGGCGGGCGCATTCACAGAGGCGATGATGAAATCGCCATCCAGAATGCCGTGTTTACGAGAAAAGCGACAGAACGTGTCATGCGCTTTGCCTTCGAATTGGCGAAAAAACGGCGCAGCCATGTGACAAGCGCCACAAAGTCTAACGGCATTTATCACGCGATGCCGTTTTGGGATGAAGTCTTTCAGCAGACAGCCGCTGATTATAGCGGAATCGAAACATCATCTCAGCATATTGATGCGCTGGCCGCTTTTTTTGTGACGCGTCCGGAAACGTTTGATGTCATTGTGGCGAGCAACTTGTTCGGTGATATTTTAACCGACATCAGCTCAAGCCTGATGGGAAGCATCGGCATTGCGCCTTCTGCGAACATCAATCCATCCGGCAAATATCCGTCCATGTTTGAACCGGTTCACGGCTCAGCTCCTGACATTGCCGGACAGGGCCTTGCCAATCCGATCGGCCAGATTTGGACAGCGAAGTTGATGCTCGACCACTTCGGAGAGGAAGAATTGGGGGCGAAAATTCTTGATGTAATGGAGCAAGTGACTGCCGACGGCATCAAAACACGCGACATTGGGGGACAAAGCACAACGGCTGAGGTCACTGTTGAAATCTGTTCGCGCTTAAGAAAGCTCTGATGAATCAGGCCGGGGCAGATGGCTGCCCCGGCCTGTCCATTTCCTTACGAAAATTTCCACGAAAGTCTAACCAAGCAGATCCAAATGCTGTATAATAATTTGGAATTCTTAGGAAAGCATCGGGGGAAGGAAGTTGAATGCAAAAACAATCACGTTAAAGAAAAAAAGAAAAATCAAAACGATCGTTGTACTCAGTATCATTATGATCGCAGCTCTCATTTTTACGATCAGATTGGTGTTTTACAAGCCTTTTCTTATTGAAGGATCATCAATGGCCCCAACGCTTAAAGACTCAGAAAGAATTCTGGTTGATAAAGCAGTCAAATGGACTGGCGGGTTTCACAGAGGAGACATCATAGTCATTCATGACAAAAAGAGCGGCCGCTCATTTGTCAAACGTTTAATCGGTTTGCCTGGTGACAGCATTAAAATGAAAAATGATCAGCTATACATAAATGATAAAAAGGTGGAAGAACCATACTTAAAGGAATATAAACAGGAGGTCAAAGAGTCGGGTGTAACCTTAACAGGTGACTTCGAAGTTGAGGTTCCTTCCGGTAAATATTTTGTGATGGGAGATAACCGTCTCAATTCACTGGATAGCAGAAACGGAATGGGCATGCCTTCTGAGGACGATATCATCGGTACTGAATCTCTCGTCTTTTATCCATTCGGTGAGATGAGACAGGCAAAATAAAATGCAATGCAAAAAGAACATGGAACATGACGGCACCGATAATAAAGCGCCGTGCACGTTTAAAAAAATGATGATGAAACGGTGCGGAGCCGGCTTTCCGCCCCGTTTTTTATGATAGAAAGCGTTTTGAAGAAAAGGGCCCTGTTGAAATAAACAGAATCAGGATTGGCGAAGCCGTGAAGCGCATCGAATTGGTAAATCTCAAGATGGGTATGCTGTTTTTCCCGCAGTTTTTTGATAAGAAGCGCTACGTCAAACGACGGCTCATAATTAGGGAAAAACAATAGGACCGGGCAGGCTGGCACGTGATGAAGAGAGTCGCGTATCCGGGAACCGTAATAACAAACCGATCCGCTCACCTCAGGCATACTGCTGCATTTCCATGCGATAGTAGCCCCCACGCTGAATCCAATCACAAAGATGTGCCGTCCGGCGTTTTGCCTGATCACATTCTGGATGATGGTTTCTCCCGTTTTCAGCCTTTCGTGTTTTGTAAATTGTTCGTATGCCGTTTTTTCTTCTTGCAGTGTGTAGACTTCATCCTCGCCGAGCAGGTTGGGCGTCAACACATCATATCCAGCCATTTTGATCAGCCGGCCCATCTTTTTCATATGGCTGTTTACACCGTATATTTCGTGTACGAGAATGACAAGCGGTTTTGGGGACATAACGGCCTCCTTTTGTGTTTTTTCCATTATATCCTATCGTTTCACTTTAGGCTGAGATATAATGGTCAAAAAAGGAGATATAAAATGAACTCATTATCTTTGCCTCACCGCTATCCATTTTTGTTTATTGATGGCGTGACGGATAGCGAGCCCGGCAAACATGCGGCAGCTTATAAGCTGATTAGTGAGAACGACTGGTTTATCACTGATACGCAAACAGAAATGCCGTTTTCACTTGTGATTGAAGCGCTTGCGCAAACCGCGGCTTTTACAGGAATTACAGATGAGAACAGCTTGGGATTATTGTCTTCGGTGAAGAAAGCGGAAAAGCTGGGAGAAGCTGTGCCTGGTGACCGGCTTGATCTTACGTTTGAAGTCACGCGCAATCGGCGCGGGTTTGTGTTCGGACATGCCAAGGCATCAGTTGGAGAGCAGCCTGTTGCTGAAGCTGAAATCGGCATCTATATTGAAAAATGAAAAAAACCCTTCACAACATTTTGTGAGGGGTTCTATTTTGTGTCGTAATCCCGTTCGCTTTGAGAGTTATCTCTTTGCTGACGTTTGTGTTTTTCATCATTCATATTTTCCTTCAGCTCTTCATTAGGAATCGGATCGGTTAAGTCGTTGTGCTCGGGGTTTTCATTTGGTTTGTTTTGCTGTTTTCTTTCTGTCATGTTTGATCACCTCACCGTTTGTTTTCCTCTTATCCGTTCTCCTCAAACATAGGAAATCGCTTTTTTGTCCCGCTGGGTATAATGTATTAGAATAGAGAGAAGCACAACAAAAAGATAAAGAGAGGTACATATATGTCTGTTCAAAGAGAAGATGTAGATATCAAGCTGATCGCAATTGATATGGATGGTACACTGCTGAACGACGAGCAGCTGATCTCGGATGAAAACCGCAAAGCCATTCGTGAAGCGGAGGATAAAGGTGTGTATGTGGTGATCAGCACGGGCCGGACGCTGATGACGTGCAGGGAGCTGGCGGAATCGCTAAAGCTGTCATCCTTTCTAATCACGGCAAACGGCAGTGAAATTTGGGATTCGAATTTTAATTTGGTGGAACGGAAGCTGCTTCATACGGACCATATTCAAATGATGTGGGATTTGCGGAATAAGCACAACACTAATTTCTGGGCTTCTACGGTGAATAAAGTATGGAGAGGCGAGTTTCCGGAAAACATTACGGATCATGAATGGCTCAAATTCGGCTTTGACATCGAGGATGACGATATCCGAAACGAAGTGCTTGAGGAGCTGAGAAAAAACAAAGAGCTCGAAATCACAAATTCAAGTCCGACAAACATTGAAGTCAACGCGCTTGGCATCAACAAAGCTGCAGCCCTTGCCAAGGTTACGGAAAAACTCGGCTTTACAATGGAGAATGTGATGGCGATGGGCGACAGCCTTAATGACATTGCGATGATCAAAGAAGCGGGTCTTGGCGTCGCAATGGGCAATGCGCAAGACATCGTAAAAGAAACGGCTGATTATATCACGGATACAAATATTGAGGATGGTGTCGCTAAAGCGATTCGCCATTGGGTACTATAAAAAAAGAGAGTCCTAAGATGGACTCTCTTTTTTAGTTTGGCAGGTTTTATTCTGGGACCATGGTAGGTTTTCTGACAAAAGTATTTCACAAACTGATATGATTCACTTATAATGAAATAAAGTTCAAAAATTCGGAATAGTCGTTCCGAATTTCGGGACAATAAATGACATAAAGCATATCGTTTGCTTTGGCAGGAGGGATTCTGTGTTTCAGATTGATTTAAACTGTGATTTAGGAGAAAGCTTCGGAGCCTACAAGATAGGCCTTGACCAAGATATTTTAGAGTATGTGACATCAGCGAATATCGCATGCGGATTTCATGCAGGAGATCCTAGTGTTATGCGAAAAACCGTCGCGCTTGCAGCAGAAAGAGGCGTGAAAATGGGTGCGCATCCGGGCTTGCCGGATTTACTCAGTTTTGGGCGCCGCAATATGGCGATTTCTCCTGAGGAAGCGTATGATCTTGTCGTTTATCAAATTGGCGCGCTCTCTGGCTTTCTAAAAGCAGAGGGACTTCACATGCAGCACGTCAAGCCGCATGGCGCTTTATACAATATGGCGGCAGTCGATCAAAAACTGTCGGATGCTATCGCGAAAGCTGTCTATAAGGTTGATCCCGGCCTGATTCTTTTCGGTCTTGCTGAGAGCGAGCTTGTAAAAGCGGGAGAACGGATCGGACTTCAGACCGCAAATGAAGTGTTCGCCGACAGAACATACCAATCGGACGGCACGCTGACACCGCGCTCCCAGCCGGACGCACTCATTGAAAGTGATGATGCCGCCGTCACCCAGGTCATCAAAATGGTGAAAGAAGGGGCGGTCAAATCTCAGCAAGGACATGATGTGTCATTAAAAGCAGATACAGTCTGCATTCATGGAGATGGAGCCCATGCGCTGACATTTGCGCAAAAAATCAGAAAACAGCTCAAAGCGGCTGGAATTGAAGTGACAGCTATTTCAGAACAGAGGTCAACATAAAGGAGGAACAATAGATGGAGCAGCAGAAAAAGACAGCAGGAAAAAAAGCGGGCAGCTGGTCATTGCTGATGGGCGCCGCCTTTTTAATGGCGACATCAGCAATCGGACCGGGTTTCCTCACCCAAACCGCAACATTCACAAACACACTCGCAGCAAGCTTCGGTTTTGTCATCTTAATCTCTATTATTTTAGATATTTTCGCCCAAACCAATGTGTGGCGCATCATCGCAGTTTCTGGAAAACGAGGTCAGGAAATTGCGAATATGGTGCTTCCCGGACTGGGATATTTCATCGCCATTCTCGTCGTGCTTGGCGGACTAGCTTTTAATATTGGGAATATCGGAGGGGCCGGGCTGGGACTTCAGGTGCTGTTCGGCATTACACCTGAAACAGGCGCTTTAATCAGTGCCGTTATCGCCATTTTGATTTTTGTCATCAAGGAAGCAGGAAAAGCGATGGACCGTTTTACGCAAATCGCGGGGTTCGTGATGATTATTTTAACGGTCTACGTTGCGGCGACGACAGCTCCTCCAGTCGGACAGGCAGTCGCAAATACATTCGTCCCGGAACACATCAGCATATTTGCCATTGTCACCCTAGTGGGCGGAACCGTCGGCGGTTATATCACATTTGCCGGGGGACACCGTTTGCTTGATGCCGGAATTAAAGGGAAGGAATCCATTCCGCAGGTGACAAAAAGCTCGGTTGTCGGCATTTTAATTACATCTGTCATGCGTATCGCTCTTTTTCTTGCGGTTCTAGGCGTTGTATCGAAAGGCCTGCACATCGATGAAAGCAACCCGGCGGCTTCTGTCTTCAAGCTGGCTGCTGGAAATGTCGGTTATAAAATTTTCGGATTGATCATGTGGTCTGCGGCGATTACGTCTGTTATTGGAGCAGCCTATACATCTGTTTCATTTTTCAAGACCTTTTCTCCAAAAATTGAAAAGAATTCACGCGGTATTATTATCGGATTTATTGTGGTTTCTACGTTAGCTTTTGTCACAATCGGCCAGCCTGCGAAGATCCTCGTCCTTGTCGGTTCACTGAACGGCTTAATTCTGCCGATTGCGCTCGGAACGCTGCTTGTTGCCGCCTACAAGAAAAACATTGTCGGTGATTATAAGCATCCGCTTTGGCTGACAAGCACAGGCGCGCTTGTAGTGATTGTAATGGCAGTTATGGGAATCTACACGTTAATTACACAACTTCCTCAATTGTGGAGCTGATATAAGTGGAGCAATTAAACAAAATGGCGCCAAAGGATGTACGCGCCCTGATACGAGAGGGGAAAATAAACGGGCCGACCGCAGGCATGTCTGGCGGCTACGCCCAAGCGAATCTTGTGGTTTTGAAAAAGGACCTTGCTTTTGATTTTCTGCTGTTTTGCCAGCGAAATCAAAAGCCCTGCCCCGTGCTGGATGTGACTGAAGCAGGTTCGCCTGTGCCGTCTCTGGCTGCGCCGGATGCTGATATCAGAACGGACTTTCCGAAATACCGTATTTACAGGCACGGTATCCTAACGGAAGAAGTATCTGATATTACGCCATACTGGGAGGACGATTTTGTCGGCTTTCTGATCGGATGCAGTTTCTCCTTTGAACAGGCACTAATCAATAATGGGATAGCTGTCCGGCATATTGATGAGGGGACAAACGTCTCGATGTATAAAACGAATATCGATTGTGTTCCGGCGGGGGCGTTTCACGGACAGATGGTTGTCAGCATGAGGCCGGTTCCTGAACGGCTGGCTGTACGTGCTGCACAAGTGACCTCGCGTTTTCCGGCTGTGCACGGAGGGCCGATCCATATCGGCAATCCGGGAGCAATCGGGATTCGCGATCTCGGGAAACCGGATTTCGGAGATGCCGTTCCCATTCGTGACGGCGAGGTTCCTGTTTTTTGGGCATGCGGGGTGACCCCGCAAGCCGTGGCTATGAATGTAAAGCCTGAAATGGTCATCACACATGCGCCGGGGCATATGCTCATCACAGATATTCGAGACGAGTCGCTTGCGGTGCTGTAGCCTCTCGTCATCCTGATGAACGAGAAATAAAAGAGGTGAGAAAGATGACTGTACGATATCAAATCGAACAGCTCGGTGATTCTGCAATGATGATCCGATTCGGAGAAGAAATCAATGAACAGGTCAACGGCATTGTCCATGCCGCGGCCGCTTATATAGAAGAACAGCCATTTCCGGGATTCATTGAATGTATCCCGGCTTTTACAAGTCTAACCGTATTTTATGATATGTATGAAGTGTACAAGCATTTGCCTCAAGGCATAAGCTCACCTTTTGAGAGTGTCAAGCGCGATGTCGAAGAGCGGCTGGCAGAAATAGCCGAAGACTATGAGGTCAACCGCCGTATTGTAGAAATTCCCGTTTGCTATGGCGGTGAATTCGGTCCGGATTTAGAAGAGGTGGCGAAGATCAATCAACTGTCACCGGAGGAAGTAATCGACATTCATACAAACGGTGAATATGTGGTGTATATGCTTGGCTTCGCGCCCGGTTTTCCTTTTCTAGGCGGGATGTCAAAACGAATTGCAGCTCCGAGAAAATCATCGCCAAGACCGTCGATTCCCGCAGGTTCGGTCGGTATTGCGGGATTGCAGACAGGCGTTTATCCGATTTCAACGCCGGGCGGCTGGCAGCTGATCGGCAAAACGCCGCTGGCTCTTTTCCGGCCGCAGGAAAACCCGCCGACATTGCTGCGGGCGGGAGATATTGTGAAATTCGTTCGCATCTCAGAAAAAGACTATCACGCCTATAAGGAGGAGTCCAATTGAGCATGAAAGTATTAAAGCCCGGACTGCTCACAACGGTTCAGGATATAGGCAGAACGGGTTACCAAAAATACGGCGTTCTGGCCAGCGGCGCTATGGACACGGTTTCACTGCGCATTGCCAATCTGTTGATAGGAAACGGCGAAAATGAAGCAGGTCTCGAAATAACGATGATGGGGCCCGGTCCGTCGTTTCATTTTTCAAAACAGACACTGATTGCTGTGACAGGGGCGGACTTCACGCTGCGTATTAATGACGAGGAAGCGCCTTTATGGAAGCCTGTGCTCATCAAGGAAAACAGCACGGTCAGCTTTGGCCCCTGCAAACTCGGCAGCCGTGCTTATTTGGCGGCAGCTGGCGGCATTGAGGTGCCTGCCGTCATGGAAAGTAAAAGCACATACGTCAGAGGAAGCATTGGCGGACTTCATGGCAGAGCGCTTCAAAAAGAAGATGAACTGAACATTGGAGAGATGTCAGCTCTTTCGCAAACCATCCTTTCCCGCTTAAGTTCGCAGCTTGGAAAACAGGGATTTGCAGCACCGAAGTGGTCAGTCAGCCGCGGCAGATTTCTGCCATTGAAGAAGAATCCCGTCATTCGGGTGCTGGAAGGAAAGCAATTTGCCTTTTTCACAGAAGAATCAAAAACGCGTTTTTATGAAGAAGCATTTCGTGTCACGCCGCAGTCCGACCGTATGGGCTACAGGCTCAAAGGAGAACCGCTCGAACTGAAGGCCCCGCTTGAGATGGTGTCGGAAGCGGTTTCATTCGGAACAGTTCAGGTGCCGCCTGACGGCAACCCGATTATCCTGCTTGCAGACCGGCAGACGACTGGCGGCTATCCGAGGATCGCGCACATCATATCCGCTGATCTTCCGATTGTTTCCCAAATCATGCCGGGCGAGCACGTTCAGTTTGAGCCTGTGTCCCTCCAGGAGGCAGAAGCGCTTGCGGTAGAACGGGAACAGCATATAAAAGAACTGAAAACGAGAATGAAGATGGAATGGCTGACATAGCAAAGGGGATGAATGATGCAGAATAAAAATAAAACCGTAGTCAAATCTATGGCGCTGCTTAATTTGTTTTTGCATAAACCAAGCCTAACCTTAAGTGAACTGGTGTCGCTGACGGGAATGCCGAAGACCTCTGTTCACCGGATGGTCAGCTCCTTGGAGGAAATGGGGTTCCTCAGTAGGGATGCGTCCGGCGCTTATTCGCTGGGATTGGTGTTTTTGGAATTCGGACAGCTTGTCGCTGACAGGCTGGATATCAGAAAAATAGCGAAACCGGTGATGGAAGAGCTGTGCCGGGAAGTGGATGAGGCCGTGCAGTTGATCATGAGGGACGGCAATGAAGCGATATACGTTGAGAAAATAGAAGGGACACAGACTGTGCGGCTGTATACGGCGATCGGCAGGCGTTCCCCCCTATACGCGGGAGCGTGCGCCAGAAGCATTCTGTCCTTTCTTCCCCGTGAAGAAATCGAAGCATACATCAAACAAACCGAGCTCATTTCGATTGGCTCCGGAACGATTACCGATCCCGAAAAACTGCTTCAGGAGATTGATGCCTCTGTGCAAAATGGCTATACTGTCAGCTATTCAGAGCTCGAAAACTATACGGCGGCGATCGGCGCCCCGATCTTTAACCATGAGCGCCAGGTGGCAGCCGGCATTAGCATTGCAGGCTTTGAAGCGAGATTTACAGAAGACAGGCTGCCCTATTTAACAGAAAAGGTGAAGGACGCCGCTTTACAGATTTCAAGAAAAATAGGATATACATAAGTAGCCAATCTTTTCTCTGCTGCGTACATTAACGTATCGACGTTCAAGAGTGGAGGAAAGAACATGGTGCTTCGATATACAGCTCTGGGCGATTCCTTGACGACAGGGAGAGGCTCCGGGCTGTTTTCACCCGGCTTCGTCCAGCGTTTTGGGGACATGATGGAAGCTGACTTGAAAACAAGAACGGCAATAAACATATTTGCCAGATCAGGCCTGAATACAGAAGAGATTTTGGGACTCCTGTCATATCCCTATGTGCAAAAATGTATTCGAGATGCTGATATGATAACGATCACAGGGTGCGGAAACGATCTCATCGATTCGGTCTTAGCCTACCAAACCTCTAAGGATGAAACGATTTTCAGCCGTGTATCCGCCCATTGCCATGAGAATTTTGAAAAGATGATTGCCAAAGTCGCCGAGATTAAAGGAGAAAATCCTTCCCCGTACGCCATTCGTGTGTTCAACTTATACAATCCGTTTCCCGAAATTGATATCGCCGGCAAATGGATCACTTCGTTTAATTCACATTTAGAAACACTTGCATCAGCACCCCATGTCAAAATCGCGGATGCCTATAGCATCTTCAAAGGCAAAGAACAGGAATATCTGTCCTTTGACGGTGTCCATCCGAACAGCAAAGGCTATCAAGCGATGGCTGAAGCCGTTCACAAGCTAGGCTATAAAGAATTATCAGTTTCATAGAAAACGCGCCTCATGACAGGCGCGTTTTTTATGTGTGATCGAAATATTAAAAGAAACTTAAAATTCTCTGTCTTCTGTTCTACAGACAAACAAAGTGCGCTAGAATAATGGAGGGCGTAGGCAAATATAGCCATAACGTTCAATATTTCGTATATAAGGAAGGATGGTCCTTTTGTTTCGGATTTTTAAAATGTCTTTTGCGGTTATCATTATTATACTGGCGCTTATTGCTTTTAACTATACGGAACACACCTCTGTTATCCAATCAGTCATGCTCGTCTTTCTTGGTGCGGTCATGTTTATGCAGGGGCTTGAAGAACGCAAAAAAGAAAATGACGGCTCAGGCGCTTTTAATATTTATACCGCCGTTTTTGTATGGTCTGTCTCCCTTATCGGTTTTACACTTCATATTATATAAATCTATTACACATCCTGAAAATGCTCGACCGTCGGGAACGGGGTATAGAACCGATGAAGCAAGGCTTTCCACTCTTGATACTCTGAAGAACCGCGAAAGCCTTCCGTATGGTCCTCAAGTGTTTCCCACTCCACAAGAAGCAGATATTTATGCGTTTCCTCCATGCATTTTGATAACGAGTGAGTGATATAGCCCTTCATGCCGGAAATAATCGGCGCCGCTTGCCGGAATGCATCCTCAAACTCTTGTTCAAGGCCTTCTTTAATGTGAAGCATTGCTGCCTCCCTGACCATGCTATCCCTTCTTTCTGTCTTTTCAAATAGTCTACAGCAAACGATAGGAGATTTCTGCAAAATCGGTGAACTTTTCCTTCATTTTCAAAAAAATCTTGCACGCACCAATTCAATTAAGAGAAAATAACAAGTGGAAGGCAGGGGAAAGTCATGTTAAAAAAGTGTATTCTACTAGTATTTCTATGCGTCGGATTGATTGGGTTAATCGGATGCTCCAAAACAGATTCACCAGAGGATCGCATGGAAGCATTCGTGAAACAGTGGAACGATCAGCAATTCGATGACATGTATCAAAGCCTGACTAAAGATGTCAAAAAAGAAATCTCCAAAAAAGATTTCGTCAACAGGTATAAAGCCATCTATGAGCAGGCCGGCGTAAAAAATTTGAAAGTCACTGCGGGAGAAGTAGATAAGGACGATCAAGACAACAAGACAATGAAACATATCCCGTATAAAGTCAGCATGAACACAAATGCCGGCAAAGTCAGCTTCAAGAATACTGCTGTGCTGAAATTAGAAAAAACAGATGACGAGGAGTCATGGAATATAGATTGGGACCCATCGTTTATTTTCAAGCAGCTGGCTGACGACAAAACCGTGCAAATTATGAGCATTGAACCGAAACGAGGCCAAATTTACGATAAAAATGGAAAAGGTTTAGCTGTCAATACAGATGTTCCGGAAATTGGAATTGTTCCCGGAGAGCTTGGCGATAAAAAAGAGAAAGTTATAAAAGAACTCGCCAAAAAACTTGATTTGACTGAAGACGACATCAAGAAAAAGCTGGATCAAGGCTGGGTAAAAGACGATTCGTTTGTGCCGCTCAAAAAGGTCAAGCCTGACCAGGAGAAATTAGTTTCTGAAGCGACGTCATTACAAGGCGTAACAAGAACGAATGTCAGCTCCCGCTACTATCCGTATGGCGAAAAGACAGCCCATTTGACAGGCTATGTCCGCGCTATTACAGCGGAAGAACTGAAGAAAAAGAAAGAAGGAACGTACAGCGATACGTCTAACATCGGTATCGCCGGACTTGAAAATGTGTATGAAGACAAGCTAAGAGGCACAACTGGCTGGAAAATCTACGTGCCGCAAACCGGGGAAGTCATCGCTGAAAAGAAAGCAAAGGACGGCGAGGATCTTCACCTCACAATTGATATCAAAACGCAAACGAAGCTGTATGATGAACTGAAGGATGACAGCGGGGCGGCAGTCGCGCTGCAGCCGAAGACAGGCGAAACACTCGCCCTTGTCAGCGCGCCTTCCTACGATCCAAACGGATTTATTTTCGGCTGGAGCGATAAGGAATGGAAAAAGCTAAACAAAGATAAAAACAATCCGTTTTCAGCGAAATTCAATAAGACATACGCGCCAGGTTCTACCATTAAACCGATTGCGGCTGCTATTGGAATCAAAAACGGCACCCTTAAAGCCGATGAGAAGAAAACAATCAAAGGCAAGGAGTGGCAAAAAGATTCGAGCTGGGGCGGCTATTCAGTGACACGTGTGTCTGAGAGACTTCAACAAGTCGATTTGGAAAACGCCCTTATTACGTCAGACAATATTTATTTTGCCCAGAATGCGCTTGATATGGGAGCGGACACCTTCACAAAAGGCTTGAAGACATTCGGTTTTTCAGAGGACGTTCCGTACGAATTCCCGATCCAGAAATCGTCTATTGCAAATGACAAGCTTGATTCAGACATTTTGCTTGCGGATACAGGCTACGGACAAGGGCAAATGCAAATGTCTCCGCTTCACTTGGCAACTGCTTACACGCCATTTGTTGACAATGGAGACCTTGTCAAACCGACGCTGATCAAAAAAGATTCACAAACAGCTGATGTTTGGCACAAGCAAGTGGTCACCAAGGAAGGAGCAGCAGACATTACAAAAGGTCTGAAAGGCGTTGTGGAAGATGAGCGCGGATCAGCGTATCAGCCTGTCGTGAAAGGAATCACAGTGGCCGGGAAAACAGGAACAGCCGAGCTGAAAACATCAAAAGATGATAAAGACGGCACGGAAAATGGCTGGTTTGTCGGCTACGATTACAAAAACAAAGACCTGCTTGTCGCCATGATGATCCAAAATGTGCAGGACCGCGGCGGCAGCCACTATGTCGTTGAGAAAGCGAAAAAGCAATTTCAATCGAATTAAAATGTCTTTTTAAAAGGAGCGAAAGGAAAAAGGGGATCTGAGGCCGAATGAACTAGTAAGGGGCAAAACCCGGTTTATACAAAGAAAAGAGGGATTTTGCATGCAGCGTATTCAATTGGCGGAGGATCTTCAATTTTCAAGAGTCATACACGGGCTTTGGCGGCTGAATGAATGGAACTATTCAGATGCTGAACTTCTGAGCCTCATTGAATGGTGTATCGATCACGGCATCACGACCTTTGATCATGCGGATATTTATGGAGGCTATACGTGCGAAAAGCTGTTTGGAAACGCCCTTGCCCTTTCACCTGGATTAAGAGAAAACATAGAGCTGGTCTCAAAATGCGGTATCGTTCTTGAATCGCCTGAACGGCCCGCTCACAGATCGCATCATTATAACACAAGCAAATCGCATATTTTGGCATCCGTTGAGCAATCGCTTATGAACTTTAGGACGGATTATATTGATGTGCTGTTGATTCACAGACCGGACCCGCTCATGGATCCGGAGGGGGTAGCAGAGGCGTTTCAGGCCTTGAAATGCTCTGGCAAGGTCAGGTACTTTGGCGTTTCAAATTTTAAAGATCACCAGTATCGGATGCTGGAATCATATTTGCCTGAGAGGCTCGTAACCAACCAGATTGAGCTTTCCGCATACGAATTAGAAAATATGCTCGACGGCACTTTGAACCTGTGCCAGGAAAAACGAATTCCGCCGATGGCTTGGTCGCCTCTGGCAGGCGGCAAAGTATTCACTGAAAACACGGATAAAGACCGACGTGTCCGTACGGCGCTTGAATCCGTCCAAGGGGAAATCGGCGCCGCTTCATTGGACGAGGTCATGTACGCATGGCTGTATACGCATCCGGCCGGCATCATGCCGATTGTCGGAAGCGGAAAGCGCGAGCGGATTTCCGCCGCGATAAATGCGTTGTCATACAAGCTTGACCAGGATCAATGGTTCCGCATTTTTACAGCCGTACAGGGTTACGATATTCCATAAAAAGCATCAGTTTACCAGCTGATGCTTTTTCAATATTGTCACACCGCTTAGTGCCAAATTACCATTTATAAGTGATTGATTCTTTCTTGAAAGCGTTTTATATTAAAAGGAAACCTCTCTATATCCTCTACTGCATCTCCTTGCGACTTCATCCGCACATCAAGATTGGCTAGGAGGTCTTTTTTATGTATATGACTGCCAGAGAACAAAAGCTGTTAAAGCACTTATTATTACAAAACAGATATATAACCGTAACTGAGCTTGCTGAGCTGATGCAAGTCAGCACGAGAACCATTCACAGGGAACTCAAATCAATTAAACCGCTGATGGAAACCGTGGGGCTTACGTTAGATAAACAGCCCGGTAAAGGGTTGAAAGCAGTGGGAAGTCCCGAGGGTAAACAAAAGCTGCTTACTGATTTATCATATGAACAGCATGAATACAGCGCCGACGAACGGAA
Organism: Bacillus sp. FSL R7-0685; assembly: GCF_038002425.1. Classification (NCBI taxonomy): domain Bacteria; kingdom Bacillati; phylum Bacillota; class Bacilli; order Caryophanales; family Bacillaceae; genus Bacillus; species Bacillus sp. FSL R7-0685. Next base: position 476,468 of record NZ_JBBOCN010000001.1, read on the forward strand.
ACTGCTCATTCTTTGTTCGTTATTAGAGTCTCAGGAGCCCGTCAAACTGTACACGCTTGCTCATGATCTCCAGGTGACGAATGCCACGGTCAGCTATGACTTAGATGAGCTCGAGAAGTGGATTTCTCCCTTTGGACTGACACTGATCCGCAAAAGAGGTTTTGGCATCCAGCTCATAGGGCCGGAGAATGCGAAACGGAAAATTGTCGGCAACTTGATTGTGAACCGTCTCGACATCCAAATGTTTTTGGAAGCGGTTGAATTAAACATTAAAGGAAAAGCCGATTCTTCAGAGAAAATGTTCGGGGTTGTCAGCAAAGGTGAGCTGTTAAAAATGGAGCGCATCTTATTTCAGCTCAAAGAAAAAATCGCTTTTTCATTGTCCGATAGCTCCTATATAGCGCTCGTCGTCCATCTGACGTATGCGATCGAACGAATTAAGCTTGGGGAAACTATCACCATGGAGCAAAATGAGCTTGAGGAACTGAAGAATGCGAAGGAATACAGCTCCGCTCTTGAAATCGCGGGCGAGCTTGAACGTGCCTTCGGCGTGACGATTCCAGAGGCGGAGGTCGGCTATATTACAATCCACCTTCGAAGCGCCAATCGAAAATACAAAACAGAATACAAAGCGCAGGAAATTGAGCTGGAAACAGCCCTGCAAACAAAGCGGCTCATTGCTTTTATTTCAGACAAAATCAGAATGGATCTAACGAAAAACTACTCTTTATATGAAGGCTTGATTGCCCATTTGGAGCCGGCCGTCAGCCGCATAAAAGAAAATATTGAGATATACAATCCGATGAAGGAACAGATCAAGCGCGATTATTTTCTGCTTTATATGGCGATCGAAGAAGGCGTCGAAAAGTATTTTCCGGGCATGTCCTTTTCTGATGATGAAATCGCTTTTATCGTTCTTCACTTTGGCTCGGCTCTTGAAATCAAAAAAGAAGAAGCAAAAGTGAAAGCGCTTGTCGTCTGCTCAAGCGGGATCGGCTCCTCGAAAATGCTTGCCTCCAGACTGAAAAAAGAGCTGCCGGAAATTGAATCGTTTGATATGTCATCCCTGATCGAGCTAAAGGGGAAGGATGTTCAAGCCTATGATATGATTGTGTCCACTGTACCGATTCCTTATGAAAACATTGATTACATCATGGTCAGCCCGCTATTAAATGAGGAAGACGCAAACCAGGTCAAGCAGTATATCAAGCGGAAGATCCCCCTTATTCTTAACAAAAAAAGAAGCCCGAAGGAAGAGGCGCAGCAAGCTGATGTACCTGACATGCTGGAGGCGGCGGAAAGCATAGGGCGGTATATGGAAGTTATCCAAGATGTTCTGCGCCATTTTACGCTAGCTCAACTCAAAACAAACCCGGACCATAGCATGCTTCTGCTAGAGCTTTTTCAACAGCTGAAGAAGGATGGCCTGATCCGTGATCCGGAAAAAGCCGCGGTTTGCCTGGCTGAGCGGGAGAAACAAGGGGGATTGGGAATCCCCGAAACAAACATGGCGCTTTATCATCTCAAAAATGATGAAATCGTCCTGCCTTTTTTCAAAATGTTTGATCTCAGCACCTCCTATGAAGTGGATGGCATGGACGGAAATACCCTCAGGATGACACGCATTCTCGTCATGATGGCACCTGGCTCATTATCTGCTGAAGGCTCGGAGATTTTAAGCGCGATCAGCTCGGCAATTATCGAGAGCGGAGAAAGCATGGCGGGGTTTCAGGAAGAAGGAGAACAAGAATTGTATCAGCGGTTAAACCGCATATTTTTCACATGGATGAAAGAAAAAAACATACTGTAAACCTGCATGGCACACGTCAAAAATTTGGCGTGTGTTTTTCTGTGGATGGGGAACAAAATAAGAAAATGTGGGACTATTTTATCATTCAGTATTGGAATAATTCCAAAATGAAATAGTTTTACAAGTTATCTTTTTTGGGTTAAAATGGGTGAGGTAAGGAAGAAAATCTAACAAATTATTGAAGATTCAAGAGAATATAGGAGATGACGATATGGAAACATTACAGCATCTGATTCTGCATGACATGCCGAATAGCGAAGAAATAGAGGCTGTAAAAAGCGGAGACCATACACTGACATATAAAGGTTACCGTAAACGGATTAATCAGCTGGCGAATGCCATGCTTCAAAAAGGAATTCAAAAGGGTGACCGTGTTGCATTGCTTTGCAAAAACGGCCATCCCGCATCAACTGTTATGTTCGCCGCGCTTGAAATAGGTGCTGTTGTCGTACCTGTCAGCTGGCAGCTGAAACCATATGAAATGACAGGCATTTTAAAAGCAAGTGAACCGAAAGCGATGTTTTACGGAGCGGAGTTTAAAGAGATACTGGATGAAGTTCTACCTGAATTGTCCTCACTGTGTGTAACAATGGAAACAGGAACAGCTTACGAAACATCTGCTGAATTTGAAGCGCTGTTTGCAGGTCCTGATCATTTGCCAGAGACGGAAATGGTTTCACCTGATGATACAGCACTTCTGATGTTTACATCTGGAACAACGGGAAACCCGAAAAGATGCATGATTACACATGGCGGCATATACAGATACGTTAAAAAATCCAACAGCTCAATAGCACGTATGAAGGGCCTTCGTTTTCTCGCGTGCCATCCGATTTATCATACGAGTGCGCTCATTTGCATCATGCTTGGAACGTTTGCAGAAACAACCTTTGTGTTTACAAAGGATCAAGATCCTGTTCACATGCTGAAGGTCATTGAAGAAGAGAAAATTCAGACCGTGATGGCTCTTCCTGTGTTTTACACGTATTTGCTTGAGGCGTGGGAAACGCACCAAACTGACTTATCTTCGCTTGTGATTTTAATGACAGGCGGAACAAAAGTGCCGAGCAGCCTAATCCGCCGCTATCTTGATATTGGCATTCCGCTCGCGCATGGCTATGGAAGTACTGAGGCTTGGGGCATCAGCACATGGACGCCTGATATGGGAATGGATAAAGCGGCATCTGCAGGAAAACCTGTGGCAGGTGTTAAAGTCAAAGTGGAAGATCCTCTGACCGGAGAAGAACTTCCTCAAGGAGAAATCGGCGAAATCGTTGTTCATACTCCATTCTTATTTAAAGGCTATGAAGACAATCCTGAAGCAACAGCGAAAGTGCTGCAAAATGGATGGTTTAGAACCGGAGATTCAGGATATGTAGATGAAGATGGCTTTATTTTCATCACGGGACGCTACAAGGATGTCATTATTTACGGAGGCGATAACGTCTATCCTGATCAGGTTGAAGAAGTTATCCAGCAGATCCCGGGAATCCTTGAAACGGCTGTGGTCGGTATTCCAGACCCGCTTTACGGTGAAAAACCGAAAGCTTTTATCGTGAAAAATGGCGGCCAGCGCATCACAGAAGAGGATGTCATCGCATTTTGTAAAGAACGCCTGTCCGCTTACAAAATACCTGAAGTTGAATTTGTTAACGAACTGCCGAAAAACAACCTTGGCAAGGTGAAAAAAGACGTCCTGCGCAATCAGGCTGTACATTCATAAAAGAAGAAGCCCGTCCACTTTATGTGGCGGGCTTCTTTGCACTTGCACAGACGGAAAGCTCAGGCTTAATGTTCTTAAATTGTATATCAATGTCTTCGAAGCCGGCTGCTTTAAAGTCAGCAATCATCTGTCTTCCAAATGATTTGGTTTTTTCAGGACTGGCATCCGCTTCCCGCGGCTGCATCGTAATGGCTGCTTTGCCGCCTGGCTTTAATGCCCGATAAATCTGTTTCATGCCTTTTGTTTGGTCATTCCAAATGGTGTAGTTGTTAACGGAAATCACTTTATCATAAAACGAGGCGGGGAGAGGAAATGTCTCGATGCTTCCTTGTATCAGGCGTACGCCCTTTGGTTTCACTCTGCGGGCGGCCAGCTTCAGCATGGCCTCTGACACATCAATCCCATGAAGATGAACATCCTTCTCGCGTTTCAGCATCTGCTGCATGCAGTATCCCGGGCCAAACCCGACTTCTAAAATGCTGTCCCCGCGCGTGATACCCAGCTGATTGATTGTCCACTGATTCAGTGTTTGATTTTCAGCAGCCATGATGTACCCGGCAATCATGCCGATGACGCCCTTTGGCCTGCTGAATCTTCTAGAAAGCATGTTAATCATTCAGCAACCAACCTCCTTTTTGAGTTATTTCCTCCAAGCGTTCCATGTGAAACATTTTTCTGATAAAGCAATGCGAAGGTGCCAAGCCATGTTTATCCAAAGAGTGTGTGAGGTACACAACAAATAGACATGAAAACAAAGGAGGAGAATCATCATGGCAAATTATCCAAAAGAACTGCCGGCACAAACTCAAAGTCGCCAGCCGGGAATTGAAAGCGAAATGAATCCAAGTCCGGTGTATGAGTACGAGGATTATAAAGGAGCAGACAAATTAAAAGGAAAAGTAGCTCTTATTACAGGCGGCGACAGCGGGATCGGACGCGCGGTTTCCGTCGCTTACGCAAAGGAAGGCGCAGACATCGCCATTGTGTATAAGGATGAGCATGAAGACGCTGAGGAGACGAAGAAACGTGTTGAACAAGAAGGCGTAAAATGCCTGCTGATTGCTGGTGACGTAGGTGAAGAGGAATTCTGCAATGAAGCGGTTGAAAAAACGGTCAAGGAACTAGGCGGCCTTGACATCCTTGTCAACAATGCAGGTGAACAGCATCCGAAGGAAAGCATCAAAGATATTACGAGCGAACAGCTTCACCGCACATTCAAAACAAATTTTTATTCTCAATTTTATTTGACTAAAAAAGCAATTGATTACCTGAAACCGGGCAGCGCCATCATCAATACGACATCCATCAACCCGTACGTAGGGAACCCGACACTGATTGATTATACAGCGACAAAAGGGGCGATCAATGCCTTTACAAGAACAATGGCGCAGGCGCTTGTCAAAGACGGCATCCGTGTAAATGCAGTCGCGCCGGGTCCAATTTGGACGCCACTAATCCCAGCTACGTTCCCTGAAGAAACAGTTGCTCAATTTGGGCAAGATACGCCGATGGGCCGTCCTGGACAGCCTGTTGAGCACGTCGGCTGTTATGTGCTTCTGGCATCAGATGAGTCCTCTTACATGACAGGTCAGACCCTGCATGTCAACGGCGGAAACTTTGTGACGACATAAGAGGGAGTGAGACATATGGGCATCACGAAAGAAGAAGTGAACAGCTACTATCAAAAAGCAGGGATTGTATTAACGGACGAGGAAGTAGACCAAATCCAGCTGATGGATTACGGCTTAGGAAAAGAAAGAAAAGTCGGGCTCCAGCTCTTCGTCTACGTCAATACAGACCGTTATTGTTCAAAGGAATTGGTGCTGTTTCCGGGACAGACTTGCCCGGAACACCGCCATCCGCCGGTCGACGGCCAGGAAGGCAAGCAGGAGACCTTCCGCTGCCGCTACGGAAAAGTGTATCTTTACGTAGAAGGAGAAAAAACGCCACTTCCAAAAGTTCTCCCTCCTCAGGAAGACAGAGAACACTATACGGTCTGGCACGAAATTGAGCTAGAACCGGGCGGGCAATATACAATCCCCCCGAATACAAAGCATTGGTTCCAGGCCGGGGAAGAAGGTGCCGTCGTGACGGAAATGTCATCGACGAGCACGGATAAACATGATATCTTTACCGATCCAAGAATATAAGGATGAGGCTTAGCAGCCCATCCTTTTTTGTATTGAAAAAAACAGAATCATCGATATAATGGGTGAAAAAGGAAAGAGGGCGAAGCGATGTTCACTTGCAAGGTAAATGAGCACATCACCATCCGATTATTGGAGCCGAATGATGCGGAGCGGCTGGCCGAACTCATTATCCAAAATCAGCAGCGGCTCAGCCAGTGGCTGTTTTGGGCGGAAAATCCAAGCAGCGCTGACACGTACAGAGAAACCATCATTCCAGAATGGCGGCATCAGTATGCAGACCTGAACGGCATTGAGGCGGGGCTCCTTTATGACGGCAGCCTATGCGGCATGATCAGCCTGCATAACCTTGATCAAGTGAATCGAAAGGCTGAAATCGGATATTGGATTGCTAAAGACTTTGAAGGGAAAGGCATTATTACAGCTGCCTGCCGAAAACTCATTACGTATGCTTTTGAAGAGCTTGAGCTGAATCGTGTGGCGATCTGTGCGGCTGTCGGAAACGAAAAAAGCAGAGCGGTTCCGGAGCGGATCGGGTTTCTAGAGGAAGGAAGGGCACGGGATGGCTTATACGTAAACGGCAGGCATCACGACCTCGTCTACTACAGTCTGTTAAAGCGTGAATGGGAAGGCGAAAAATAAAGAGCACACTTTCTTGTTTAAATCTTCCCCGGATGTGGAAAAGTAACAGCGGAGACGTTAAAAAGGAGTGATTCGAGATGAATCAGCAAGACATTAAACAAAAAGTGCTTGATGTTCTAGATCACCATAAAGTAGGTTCGCTCGCAACGGTTCAAAAGGGCAAACCGCATTCCCGCTACATGACTTTTTTCCATGACGGGCTGACGATTTACACACCGACAAGCAAGGAAACTCATAAAGCAGAAGAAATTGAGAACAACCCCAATGTCCACATTTTATTAGGCTATGATTGTGAAGGCTTTGGCGACGCATATGTCGAAGTTGCCGGAAAAGCCAAAATCAACAATTCGGCAGAACTCAAGGACAAAATATGGAGTTCCAAATTAGAGCGCTGGTTTGACGGCAAGGATGATCCGAATCTGGTGATTCTTGAAATTGAACCGGAGGATATCAGATTAATGAATGCCGGGGAGAAAACACCGGTCTCACTCGAACTATAAAAAATTTGTGTTTTCAGGGGCGATATGTTATTATGAATAGCTAGTAAGAAAAATAAGCAAATAAAAAAGAAAGTAAACTTCTTTTTTCTGTTTTGAGAGAGAAGCTTACCGCTTCCCAAGCAGCATAACCAGCTGCCCTTATTCTTTTCCTTCATAACAAATCGCCCCTAACGATGAGATGGAAAAAAGACTTTTTTGTTTTACAATTCACACCGGCGCGGCTTCGGAGCCGCAGTGACGATTGAGAGGTAGGGCTTTCGTTGTCTTGTGTTCAAGAAATTTCCATGGTGTTTACTTTCCAGAATGATTCTTCGGAACAATGCTTTATGAATCTAACCCGCCTGACTTGGCGGATGATATAATCTTTATTTGCGTATAGAAAAGAATAAGACAAACCGCCCGGCGTACGCCGGACGGTTTTTTTATTGCAAAAAACACATCGTACTGAAACCTCCTTGTCTTCATTCCAGTCTTATCTCTAGGATGAAATTGGAGGAAGAATAACGTGCATGTCATTACAACACAAGTACTTTTTATTTTTTGTTTTTTATTGCTGATTCACTCGATAGAAACTTTAGCCTATGCCACAAGGCTTTCCGGGGCCCGCGTTGGATTTATTGCGTCCGCGCTTTCTCTGTTTAATGTCATGGTCATCGTATCCAGAATGTCGAACATGGTGCAGCAGCCCTTTACCGGGCATTTAATTGATGATGCTGGAAAAAACGCACTGGCGATTGTAGGGGAGCAGTTCCGCTTTTTAATTTTCGGATCGACAGTCGGCACCATTTTGGGCATTATCCTGCTCCCGTCTTTTGTCGCTCTTTTTTCACGGGCGATTATTCACTTGGCGGGCGGCGGCGGCTCCGTTTTTCAAGTTTTCCGAAAGGGATTCTCGAAACAAGGATTCAAAAATGCCCTTTCCTATTTGCGTCTGCCGTCTATTTCATATGTAAAAGGATTTCATATGCGCTTGATTCCGAAGCGTTTGTTTGTCATCAACATGCTGATCACATCGATTTATACGATTGGCGTGCTTTCGGCTTTATACGCAGGCCTTCTGGCGCCGGAGCGCAGCACGACAGCCGTCATGGCTTCGGGTTTGATCAACGGAATTGCGACGATGCTGCTGGCCATTTTTGTTGATCCTAAAGTATCCGTTCTAGCTGATGATGTGGCAAAAGGAAAACGAAGCTATCTCTATTTAAAATGGACCTCTATCACAATGGTCACATCAAGGGTGGCGGGCACACTCCTCGCCCAGCTCATGTTTATTCCGGGGGCCTACTATATCGCGTGGCTGACAAAGTGGTTTTAATAAGAAAGGCTGGATCATAAAGATCCAGCCTTTTTTGCATTCCCTTATTTATATTTCCTTAATCCGCGGTCGTACAAAAAATTTCCGAATGGGACGAAAGCAGCGACGAAGCCGGCAGCTGACCATTTCAGCGGCCATTTGACAGAGAAGGTTGCATAAGCCAAGACAAGCAAATACAAAATGAACAACCCGCCGTGAACCGAACCGACAATTGTCACCGCAAGCGGAAGGCCTGCCCAATATTTAAGCGGCATAGCGATGAACAACAGGATTAAGAGTGACATTCCTTCAATAAAACCCATCGTGCGAAGTCTTCCGATCGGCGTGTGCAGCATAAATCGCCCTCCTTGTGGACACGTTTTCATTTTATACTATAAACAATCCGGAGGGGCATATGACAGCTTTTAAAAAATGTTCGGAAAACATTCATTTTTACATGCCTTTTCTAGGGAACTGTACTTGTCATTTACAAAAATACCCGAGATAATGTGTACAAAATCAAAAAAGAAGGATGTTGAAATGAAACTTGACCAGATTGATCTGAATATCATTGAGGAGCTGAAGAAGGACAGCCGTTTGTCGATGAGGGAATTAGGCAGAAAAATTAAGCTGTCGCCTCCATCTGTAACAGAACGGGTAAGACAGCTTGAATCGTTTGGCATCATCAAGCAATACACGCTGGAGGTCGACCAGAAAAAACTGGGGCTTCCCGTTTCCTGTATTGTGGAAGCAACCGTTAAAAACGCGGATTACGAGCGGTTCAAAAGCTATATTCAAATATTGCCGAATATTGAATTTTGCTACCGGATTGCAGGTGCAGCCTGCTATATGCTGAAAATCAATGCCGAAAGCCTCGAAGCGGTAGAAGATTTCATTAACAAAACATCGCCCTACGCGCAAACCGTCACTCACGTCATTTTCTCAGAAATTGACACGAAAAACGGGCGCGGTTAGAGAGTGCCGCGTGAAGTCTGTTATAATAACAGGATGAGCGCGAAAGAAAGAGAAGTGATCAAGCATGTCAAAAACAGTAGTATTAGCTGAAAAACCTTCAGTCGGCCGGGATTTAGCCCGGGTGCTGAAGTGCAATAAAAAAGGAAACGGTTATCTCGAAGGCGATCAATATATTGTGACCTGGGCTTTAGGCCATTTGGTGACGCTTGCTGATCCAGAAGGCTACGGAAAAGAATTTCAATCATGGCGCCTAGAGGATCTGCCGATTATCCCAGAACCCTTAAAGCTTGTGGTAATAAAAAAAACCGGAAAGCAGTTCAATGCAGTCAAATCCCAGCTTACCCGTAAAGACGTCAATCAGATTGTCATCGCGACTGACGCAGGCCGGGAAGGTGAGCTTGTTGCGCGCTGGATCATTGAGAAAGCGAATGTCCGAAAACCAATCAAGCGGCTGTGGATTTCATCTGTGACGGATAAAGCGATCAAGGAAGGTTTTCAGAAGCTGCGCAGCGGCAAAGAATATGAAAACCTGTACCATTCTGCCGTCGCCAGAGCGGAAGCGGATTGGATTGTGGGGATCAACGCCACCCGTGCACTTACCACAAAATTCAATGCCCAGCTCTCATGCGGTCGTGTGCAGACTCCGACGCTTGCCATGATTGCAAAGCGCGAGGCAGACATTCAAGCGTTTACGCCCGTTCCGTATTACGGTATACGTGCTGCAGTCGACGGCATGGCGCTGACGTGGCAGGATAAGAAATCAAAGCAGACGAGAACGTTCAATCAAGATGTAACAAGCCGTCTGCTAAAAAATCTCCAAGGAAAGCAAGCGGTCGTAGCTGAGCTGAAAAAAACAGCGAAAAAAAGCTTTGCGCCTGCGCTTTATGATTTAACGGAGCTGCAGCGTGACGCCCACAAGCGCTTCGGTTTTTCTGCCAAAGAAACGCTTTCTGTCCTGCAGAAGCTATATGAGCAGCATAAGCTCGTCACATATCCGCGGACGGACTCTAGATTTTTATCCAGTGACATCGTCCCGACGTTAAAAGACCGTCTGGAAGGCATGGAAGTAAAACCGTATGCCCAATATGTCAGCCAAATTAAAAAACGCGGCATTAAATCTCATAAAGGATATGTCAATGACGCGAAGGTGTCAGACCACCACGCGATTATCCCGACCGAAGAGCCGCTCGTTCTCAGCAGTCTGAGTGATAAAGAACGAAAGCTGTATGACCTGATTGCGAAACGTTTCCTGGCTGTATTAATGCCTGCATTCGAATATGAGGAAACAAAGGTCATCGCAGAAATCGGCGGAGAAACCTTTACGGCGAAAGGCAAAACCGTGCAGTCGCAAGGGTGGAAAGCCGTTTATGATATGGCGGATGAGGATGATGAGCAGGAGGATGACAGAGATCAGACACTTCCTGCGCTTCAAAAAGGCGACACACTTGCCGTCCGCACGTTAACGGAAACAAGCGGCCAAACGAAGCCGCCTGCCCGCTTTAATGAAGGAACCTTGCTGTCAGCGATGGAAAACCCAAGCGCGTTTATGCAGGGAGAAGAAAAAGGCCTCGTCAAAACGCTTGGAGAAACAGGCGGCCTCGGCACGGTGGCAACGCGTGCCGACATTATTGAAAAACTGTTCAACAGCTTTTTAATCGAGAAAAAAGGCCAAGATATTTTTATCACATCTAAAGGAAAACAGCTCCTGCAGCTTGTTCCGGAGGATCTGAAATCACCGGCCTTAACAGCAGAATGGGAGCAAAAGCTGTCTGCGATCGCGGCCGGCAAATTGAAATCGGCTGTTTTTATTAAAGATATGAAGGCTTACGCTCACCAAACGGTAAAAGAAATCAAAAACAGCAGCCAAACCTTCCGACATGACAACATTACGGGAACGGCATGTCCGGAATGCGGCAAAATGATGCTGAAAGTAAACGGCAAACGCGGGACGATGCTCGTGTGCCAAGATCGTGAATGCGGAAGCAAAAAAACGATTGCCCGAAAAACAAACGCACGCTGCCCAAATTGCCATAAAAGAATGGAGCTTCGCGGCCAAGGCGAGGGCCAAACCTTTGCGTGTGTGTGCGGTCACCGTGAAAAGCTCTCTGTATTTGAAAAACGAAAAAACAAAGACAAAGCGCGTGCTACCAAACGGGACGTATCCTCTTATATGAAAAAACAAAATAAAGATGAGCCGATTAACAACGCGCTGGCAGAACAGCTGAAAAAACTCGGTTTGGATAAATAATAAAAAAACCTGTGCCTATCGCACAGGTTTTTTTAGTGGACTTAGGTCCTGTTTTCTTAATGTTCAAAAAGGGGAAAAAAAGCTAGCAATCTGCATTTTTTTCTTTTATAGTAAATGTACTTTGTAACATGGCAGTCATATTTTCGTCTATAACTATTTGTGAGCGTCTGATTTGCTTCAGGCGACAAAGGGGGATTTGCCTGTGAGGCATGTACTAATTGCTGTCATCTTATTCTTCTTATCTATCGGACTTTCCGCAGGGTGTGCTGAAGCTGGAAACAAGACCCAAAATCAGTCGGCGATAGAAGTGAATGCCAGCCCGCTCCAGCCGGCGGAATATTTCATCTATCACAATTTAATGAATGACCAAGGGCTGATCAAAACCGATTTTTCAGACCAGCCTTCTTACTTGTCGGAATCTCTCGGCCTGTGGATGGAGTTTCTGCTCAGCAAAAATGACGCACCGCATTTCCAGGATCAATATCAGCATCTGACTGATTCATTTCTGATGAGCAATCACTTGGTGACGTGGAAGATTCAAAATGGCCAAGCGAGCGGGACGAATGCGCTGATAGATGATATGAGAATTATGCTGTCTCTTGACCAAGCCGCCGCAAAATGGGGCCGCAGCGACTACGCGCAAACGGCTAGGGATATCGGCACGTCTTTGAAGACATACAATATGAACAACGGGTTTTTTACAGACTTTTACGACTCACAGGCCGCTTCAAAGGATGTGACGCTTTCATACGTCATGCCTGATGCCTTAGCTGTCTTAAAGAAGAATGGAATCATAGACGAAGAAACAGAACAGCGGAATGCCAATGTTCTCTATTCAGCTCCTTTAAAAAATGGCTTTCTGCCGAAGACATACAGCTCGGAGACGAAGGAATACACATATGATAGTGAAATCAACCTGATTGATCAGCTTTACGCTGCTTGGCATTTGCCGGAAGGGGATGAAAAAGCATCTGTTTTAGCGGATTGGATCAAGCAGGAATTTCAGAAAAACGGAAAGCTGTACGGGCGGTATTCGGCAGATACGAAGGAGCCTGCCGTCCAATATGAGTCTCCATCCGTATATGCATTAGCCGTATTGTTTTTGACAAAACAGCATGAAAACAGTTCTGTCATCAAAGCCATATATGACAGAATGAATGACTTTGAAATTCATGATCCGGTGAAATCGTATTATGGAGGCTATATGAGCGGCACTCAGACGCATTCATTTGACAATCTGCTGCCGCTGTTAGCCGAAAGGAAGCTTTTTAATGAAAATATCATTCAGTGAATCACAAAAATTATTTGCTTATTTTTCAGGGCTCATCGCGGCCCTGTCTTTGTTTATTTATTATGTGTCAGCCCAGCAATCAGAAGGTGCTCTGATCCTTTGCATCACATTTGGCGTCATCGCCGCAGGCATCTGGTTCGGCCCGATTTACGCGCTGGCAGTGACCTTAATCGTACTCTTTGTTCTCGGCACCTTAATGATGTTTTTCCAGACTGGACAGGCTGCGTTATTTCCGGCTGAGGAAGGGCTGCGAATGCTTGTCGTGTGGGGAATCGCGCTTTTGCTGTTTTCTTTTATTTCTGGAAGAATCCACGATATTACAGCAGAGCTTCGGCGCTCGATTACACGGCTTCAATCCGAAATTAAAAGCTATGTTGCTGTTGACAGAGTGACTGGTTTTGATAACAAGCAAAGGATGAAGCTGGAACTTTCAGAAGAAATCAAGCGGGCGGAGCGCTACGGCAATTCTTTTGTGTTTTTGCTGCTCCATATGCATTATTTCAAAGAGTTTAAGTCTTTGTACGGTGAAAAAGAAACGGACCGCCTCTTCCAATATGTCGGTCAGCAAATCAGGACAAGCGTTCGGGAAACGGATAAGAAATTCCGTCCCTCTGACGAGCGTATCGGGATCGTGCTGACGCACACGCCTGCTGAACATATGCCGGCCGTTCTGACTAAGCTGAAGAAACAATTGGATACATATCAGCTGGAAAATGGAAAGTATGTGTCGCTTACGTTCCACGTTTGCTATTTGCCCTACCGCAACGATATCAAAACAGCTGATCAATTTTTAGAAGAACTGGAAAACGAGATGATGATGAATGAACTATAAAGGAATCACATTGCTATGCGTCATGATGTTTCTATTTTCAGCTATTGCGTCTTTTCCCGTTTCTGCGCAAGCGAAAGATCAGGATGCCGGCATTCTCATCATCTATTCAACCTTGGATGGCAAAGAGTCGTCACAAGTCAAAATGCTCGATTTGCTTGCGGGCCACTTTACATCCCATGTGACAGTCAAAAAAGATTCAGACGTTGAAGCGTCGGATCTCAAAGGGAAAGACCATGTGATTTATTACGGCCAAACGAAAAGAAAGCTCAGCAAAAAATTGCTGTCTCTGATCAGCGGCGTAAAAAAAACGGTTGTCGCCATTGGCTATAACGCAGGTCAAATCAGCCAATTTTCCGGGCTTTCATTAGCCCGCAAAGAAAATGTGTTTCAGGTTCACAGCAGGTCGGAAAAGGCCGATGTGTCTCTGGAAAGCGGGCTTAACGTGCTGAGTGTATCAGGCCTGAAAGGAACGGCGCTTTACACCTTCAAAGCCGATGACGGCACAACGCATTCTTTTATATGGAAAACAAAAAAAGGGAATGTGTACATTGGATTAACAAATTTGTTAAATGACAATTTGATCGTGGCGAAACAGCTCAGAGAAGCTTTCGGAGAGAAGGCGGGGACGACGTTATTGTATTTGCGTCTCGAGGATATCAGCCCGATGTCTGATGAAAAATTGCTGCTCCAAGCCGGTACATACCTGCATAAGCGGCATATTCCTTTTATCCTGGCGGTCATTCCGGTTTATTTGAACCCGGAAACAGGCGACAAAGTGTATTTGTCTGATCAACCGAAGATGGTCAAGGTGCTGAAGAAGCTGCAAAGCATGGGCGGCAGTATCATTGTTCACGGTTATACTCACGCTTATCGCTACAGTGAAACAGGAGAGGGCTTTGAATTTTGGGATGCAAAGGCGGATCAGCCGATTACATCCGGAAATGCCGAAGACCCCCCGTCCATTTTGGAGAAAGAACAGGACTTCCCGAACGAACAAGCCTATCACAGCTATCTCGAACCATTTCGGGAAAAGGAAGAAACGTATACAAAACAAAAACTGACGCGTGCCATTGAGGATTTGACATCATCGGGTCTTTACCCGCTGGCGTTTGAAGCGCCGCATTACACGATGTCCGATTATGGCTATCAAATCGCCTCGCAGTATTTTACAAGCATTTTCGGCCAGGTCCAGCTCAGCAGCACAACATGGAAAACATCCGGTGCACCTCCGTTTGTGACTGCTCCTTCGATGTTGCACGGAATGACGCTTTATCCGGAAACGATCGGCTTTGTCGACACATCGAAGCAAAACCCGCTCGGTGAGATGGAGGAGCACATCTCCCGGATGATTGATTTTGAAGGCGGAGTAGCCGGAGGATTTTATCACCCGTACCTCGGGATGAAATATCTGCCGGAGCTGGTTGATCAGATGGAACGCATTCCAGACAGTGAATGGCTTGATTTAAAGAAAACGAAACAAACCGTCAAAACAGACAAAGTGGAAATTCATACAAGCGGTGACGGAATGATTCAGGTGAAAAACGGCGTAAGCGCCATTGACGAGTTTTTCGATCATCATCGCCAAACCCCTCTGGAAAAGGCGTTATGGATTCTCTCCGCTGTTGTGCTCTTATTTGTCATCATGTTTGTCAGTTATACGTTTTACTTGAGAGTCACATTGAAAAAACGAATTTTTAAGGAGAGAAGAAGCCTTGGGTAATACGCTGTTCTTTATCTCGCTAAGTTTAATATGGGTTATGCTTCTCTATCACATGTTCCTCATGCAGGGCGGGTTTCGCCACTATATGACCTTCGATCGGAATATCCCGAAGTGGAGAGAAAATATGAAGGAACTGCCGAAGGTCAGCGTCCTCATCCCGGCGCATAACGAAGAGGTTGTGATTCGGCAGACGCTGAAGGCGATGGTCAACCTTTATTATCCGAAGGACCGGCTGGAGATTATCGTCGTTAATGATAATTCATCAGACCGGACGGGTGATATCGTCAATGAATTTTCCGAGAAATACGATTTCATCAAAATGGTGATTACGAAGCCGCCAAATGCAGGAAAAGGAAAATCCTCTGCACTTAACTCGGGTTTTGCCGAATCGAACGGCGATGTGATCTGTGTGTATGACGCCGACAACACGCCTGAGAAAATGGCCGTGTATTACCTCGTGCTCGGCCTGATGAATGACGAAAAGGCAGGCGCCGTGGTAGGGAAATTCCGCGTCATCAATGCGGCAAAGACGCTGCTGACGAGGTTTATTAATATCGAAACGATCTGTTTTCAGTGGATGGCCCAGGGAGGCAGATGGAAGTGGTTCAAAATCGCCACGATCCCAGGCACCAACTTCGCGATCCGCAGAAGCATTATCGAAAAGCTCGGAGGCTGGGATGACAAAGCGCTCGCTGAGGATACTGAGCTGACCATCCGGGTATATAATCTCGGCTATCACATCCGCTTTTTCCCTGCCGCCATCACGTGGGAGCAGGAACCGGAAACATGGAAGGTATGGTGGCGCCAGCGCACCCGATGGGCGCGCGGCAATCAATATGTCGTGCTCAAATTTTTGGCGCAGTTTTTTAAGCTGAAACGAAAACGGATTATCTTTGATTTGTTTTATTTTTTCTTTACGTACTTTCTGTTTTTCTTTGGCGTGATCATGTCAAATGCGATTTTTGTAGTGAATTTGTTTTATGATTTGCATTTGTCTGTTGGATTTTTGGCAATGATTCTCTGGATTTTGGCGTTTTTCTTATTTATGACAGAGGTCATGATTACGTTGAGCATTGAAAAAACAGAAATGAACAAGCAAAACTTTTTTATCGTATTTCTCATGTACTTCACATACTCGCAGGCATGGATTGTGCTTGTTATCTACTCTTTATTCGTAGAAATCAAGCACCGTTTATTCAAGCAAGAGGTCAAATGGTACAAGACAGAACGATACAATCAACATAAAAGCGGGTGACCTTTTTGAAACAAATAATGATTTTTCTCACAAGCTTCATGCTGCTGGTGATGACTGGACAAACGGCTCTTGCCAAAGACGTACAGGTCAGCGGTTCGCTCCTCGGGAAAAGCAGCCAAGAACAAGCCAAACAGCAGGTGCTTACAAGCGAGCTGATTACACTGTATGGATCAAAAGACAGCGCAGAGCTGACGTATCAGATCCCGGCAGGCGCTTCTTCGGGCAATCAGCAATTGGTAATCGAATACGAGGCATCAAATCTTTTAATTTCTCCATCATCGTTAACGGCTGTCATTGATGATGAACCGGTCAAGACGCTAAAGCTTGATGGTGATTCCAAACGGAAAACAGTGAAGCTGAATCTGAATAAAAGCCAGTCTGCGCAAGGCTATCACAACGTATCGCTGAAATTCTACGGCGTAATGAAAGAGGGCGTGTGCGTCAGACAGGATACATCAGGCAACTGGATCAAAATTTATCCGGACAGCCGGCTGACACTTGCTGACAGCAGTGAAGCGAAGGGAACGTCGCTGGACCATTATCCGTATCCTTTCGCCCAATCTGGAAATACAGCGGAAGAAACAGCTATCATCATTCCGGATCATCCAAGTTCAGCAGAAATAGAAGCTGCTGTTAAAACAGAAGGCTTTTTGAAAACGGTGGACAGCAGTGTCAGTATTGCGTATGTCACGGAATCTGAACTGAAAAAAATCGATAAGCCGACGATTGTTATCGGCGTGGACAAGCATTGGAACGGCAAAGTGAAAAAACTGTTGAAACAAGCTGGGCTACAGGCAAAAGGAGAAAACCTTCTGCTTGCGGAGCGGGTGCTGAAAGCAGAGGGCAAGCAGCAGCCGGTTCTGTTTGCGCAAGCTGCGTCCGAGGACGCGCTCACTAAAAAAATCAGCGTGATGACAGATCAGACATATACAGGCCAGCTCAGCGGCGATACACTTTCAATCAGCAAGCTTCAGCAGACTGAAAAAAAAGAAAGCAATAAGCTGACCCTTGAGAATTTTGGAGCGGGTGATATCACAATTGGAGCCGACAAAACATCTTCAGCACATTATTTTTATCCGGCTTCGGCTGTTTTAGATGAAAACCAATCGGCGAAACTGTCGCTTAAACTGAAAAAGTCTGAAACGATTCAGGCCTCAACGGCTGAAAACGAGTCAGCCTCTCAGGCTGCAGAACTGAAAGTGATGATCAACGGCCAGCCGCACTCGGTCCGGCTTGATGAATTAGGAAAAGAAGATAAAAACGGATTCTATCATGTCACAGTGAAAGTGGACCCTAAGCTGCTGCAAAAAAACCGCTACATTGATATTCAGTTCGTCACGACCGGTTTAAAGGAAAACAACCCTTGTAACACCACTGATGAAGAAAAGTGGGTTTTTATCGATAAAAACAGTACATTATCATACGCCATCAAAGGCATGTCTCCGTCAGCGGATTTTCAAGAGTGGCCGCTGCCTTACGCCGGAAACCAGGATCAAACAACGTTAATCGTGCTTCCTGACACCGTAAGCCAATCGAAGCTAGAGGAGCTTTCTCTCGTAACAGAATCCTTTGGCAGCGAAGCACAGCATTCATATACGGTAAAGAAATCATCTGACGTTACAGCAAATGATGCGAAAGGACGAAACCTCATTTTCATAGGAGGGATCAATCAATTTTCTCTTCTGAAGGAGAAATCATCAGATCTGCTTGTGCCGCAGGAAAAGAACGGATCGTTTGATGTATCTGGTTTCGAGATGCTGAATGAGACGACAAAACAAGTGGTATTTACCCAAGCATCGGTTTGGGATTCACGCTATACAATGGCTGTCTTTGCACCGTCAAAAGGAGATGGCGCGGCTGTCACAAAAGAGATCATCAGTTATCTGAACAGCAACGATGAGTCGGCAACCGTCCTTAATGAAACAAACAGCCAGCAGGTGTTTACAAACCACCAGCAGCTCAAATCGGAAACAAACAGTTCCGATGCAGAACAACCAACACAGGATCATAGCCAAAAATGGATGTATATTGGTGTGCTGGCACTCATTATGGTGATTGCGGCAGTGTTCATTTGGATTGCCGTAAGACGCAGAAAAAGAAAGACAGATACAGAATAAAACAGAGGCGATTTTAGCCTCTGTTTTTTTATTTTTGGTAAGTAAATTCCATTTGTGGAACCTGTCATTTTATTTTTTTCTCTCAGCCAATAAGCCTCTTTACAACGTGCGGGAACGGGAGTATGATCTCTTTTAGAAAACAAATCGCTTAATCTGAAATCAGAGCGGGGGACCCAATAGAACGGCTTTTTGCCGTTGGGGTGAATCCTTTTTAGGTAGGGCTAACTCTCATATGCCCGAATCCGTCAGCTAACCTCGTAAGCGTTCGTGAGAGGAGATGAATGAAACCTGTGTTCGATGTTATGGCACAGGGGCATCCGTTTGCCTCTGTGTTTTTTGTTGTTCATTTTTGAATGCAAATCGCATACAGAGACATCATAGCAGAAAGGACTATCAACAACATGTGAGAGCAAGACACTGATGTTTTATTGTTTTAATTGAAAAATGAGAAATTAAAAGGGGAAGACATCGATGTATCATTCAATCAAACGTTTTTTGATTGGGAAACCACTAAAATCCCAAGCAGCTGGAGAGCAAAAACTGACGAAATTAAAAGCCTTGGCTATGCTTTCCTCAGATGCGCTGTCATCTGTCGCATATGGGACAGAACAAATTCTAATCATTTTGGCAACAATCAGTGCAGCCGCATTTTGGTACTCCATTCCGATTGCGGTTGGCGTTCTCATCTTGCTGCTCGCACTGATTCTTTCATACAGGCAAATTATTTACGCTTATCCGCAGGGCGGCGGGGCGTATATCGTTTCTAAAGAAAATCTCGGTGAAAAACCGGGATTGATTGCGGGCGGTTCATTGCTTGTTGATTATATTTTAACAGTAGCGGTAAGTATTTCCGCAGGCACGGATGCCATCACGTCAGCCTTTCCTGCATTGCATGATTATCATGTGCCGATCGCTATTTTTCTCGTGTTAGTGATTATGATTTTGAACCTGCGCGGGCTTTCGGAATCAGCATCCATACTTGCCTACCCGGTTTATCTGTTTGTGGTGGCGCTTTTGGTTCTCATTGCAGTCGGGTTGTTTAAACTTATGACAGGACAAATAGACCAGCCAGCCCATCATACATCGCTCGGCACACCTGTAGCCGGCATTACGCTATTTTTGCTGCTTAAGGCTTTTTCCTCCGGATGCTCAGCGTTGACCGGGGTTGAGGCCATTTCTAATGCGATTCCTGCATTCAAAAACCCGCCTGCGCGAAACGCGGCAAGAACGCTTGCGATGATGGGGATTTTGCTGGCGATTCTATTTTCCGGCATCACGGTGCTCGCGTACGGGTATGGTACGGCGCCGAAGCCTGATGAAACAGTGGTTTCACAAATTGCGTCCGAAACCTTCGGGCGGAATGTGTTCTACTATGTCATCCAAGGTGTCACATCGCTTATTTTGGTTCTTGCGGCAAATACGGGATTTTCAGCCTTCCCGCAGCTTGCCTTCAACCTGGCGAGAGACCAGTATATGCCGCGAATGTTTACAGTCAGGGGCGACCGCTTAGGCTTCTCAAATGGGATTATCTTTTTAGGCTTTGCCTCCATTGTTCTCATTATCTTATTCGGGGGACAGACGGAGCACTTAATCCCGTTATATGCTGTGGGCGTATTTATTCCATTTACGCTTTCACAAACCGGCATGTGCATGAAATGGATCAAGCAAAAACCAAAAGGCTGGATCGGAAAAATGTTGATCAACTCCTGTGGCGCTCTGATATCGTTTATGGTTCTATCCATTCTGTTTGTGACGAAGTTTAATGTCGTATGGCCTGTGTTAATCTTTATGCCTATCGTTGTTTTGCTGTTTTTTGCGATTAAAAATCACTATACAGCAGTTGGCGAACAGCTTCGCATCGTAGACAAAGAGCCGGAAGAAATCAAAGGCACCGTTGTGATTGTGCCTGTGGCCGGTGTCACCACCGTCGTGCAAAAATCGATTCACTATGCGAAATCACTGTCCGATCAAGTGATCGCCGTTCACGTGTCATTTGACAGAGAACAGGAAAAGAAATTCGAAAAACGCTGGGAAGAGCTTAATAACGGAGTGCGTCTCGTTACGCTTCACTCCTCGTACAGAAGCCTTGTCCATCCGTTTGATAAGTTTTTGGAAACAGTTGAGGCAAAAGCGAAGAAGGAGCAGTTTTCCGTTATGGTGCTGTTTCCGCAATTTATAACGAAAAAACGCTGGCACACCATCCTTCACAACCAATCGGCCTTTCTCCTCAGAGTCCGGCTGTTCTGGAAAAAGGACATAATGGTTGCCACACTGCCGTATCATTTTAAAAAGTAAAGCTCTAGGACCAAGGGAATCACCTTGGTCCTTTTTTGCGGGAAAAGGAGGTATGGCGGTGTATACACAAGGTGCTTTTGTGATCGTATTGAACGAAAGTCAGCAAATTCTGCTGGTGAAACGAAAAGATGTCCCTCTCTGGGATTTGCCGGGCGGCAGGGTTGATCCCGGGGAATCGGCTGAGGAAGCGGCAGTGCGGGAGGTATTGGAAGAAACGGGATACAATGCAGCGCTTTCTGCGAAAATAGGTGTTTACCAAAGGCCAAAGTTTCAAGATGAACAGCATCTGTTTTTCGGAAGCATAACAGGCGGACAAGCAGTGGCTGACGGCACAGAGACAGCGGGATTAAAGTGGGTTTCCCCGGGGCGTTTGCCGCTTTTTATGGTGCCGAATCGAAAAAGGCAGATCAATGATTTCAAGAACGGCGCTCAAGATGTAAATGTCACCGTCAAGGATAGAGGGTTGCTCGCGGCGATCGACCTGTTGAAAAGAAGACTGGGCAAGTGATTCAGGTCTCCGGGTTTTAAAGCCTTTCTCCTGTGGTATTGAAAAAAGGAAAAAGGAGGATACGTTATGGCACATAAAACTGCAGGACAAGTAATGACAGAGCTGCTTGAGCAATGGGGAGTTGATCATGTATACGGCATCCCCGGAGACAGTATAAATGAGTTTATTGAAGAATTAAGACACGAAAGAAATCAACTGAAGTTCATTCAAACCCGCCACGAAGAGGTAGCGGCACTGGCAGCCGCGGCTGAAGCAAAACTCACCGGCAAGATCGGAGTCTGTCTGTCAATCGCAGGGCCGGGAGCGGTGCACTTATTAAATGGTTTATATGATGCAAAAGCGGACGGCGCCCCTGTGCTGGCGATTGCAGGACAGGTTTCTTCTGGCGAAGTCGGACGGGACTATTTCCAGGAGATTAAGCTGGAGCAAATGTTTGAGGACGTGGCTGTGTTCAACAGAGAGGTACATAGCGCAGAATCACTTCCGGATCTCTTAAATCAGGCGATCAGGACCGCCTACAGCAAAAAAGGCGTTGCGGTATTGAGCGTGTCAGATGATTTGTTTGCGGAGAAAATCAAACGGGAGCCCGTGTATACTTCACCGGTGTATATTGAAGGGAACCTTGAACCGAAAAAAGAACAGCTCGTCACCTGCGCCCAATATATTAATAACGCTAAGAAACCGATTATCCTGGCAGGGCAGGGAATGAAAAAGGCGAAACGGGAGCTCTTAGAATTTGCGGACAAAGCCGCCGCTCCGATCGTTGTTACACTCCCGGCAAAAGGTGTCGTTCCCGATAAGCACCCGCATTTTCTCGGCAACCTCGGGCAGATCGGAACAAAGCCGGCTTACGAGGCAATGGAGGAATGTGATTTATTAATCATGCTCGGAACATCATTCCCGTACCGTGATTATTTGCCTGATGACACGCCGGCAATCCAGCTCGATTCAGACCCGGCAAAAATCGGAAAACGGTATCCGGTGACAGCGGGCCTTGTCTGCGATTCGGCTCTCGGTCTGCGCGAATTGACAGAGTATATTGAACGCAAGGAAGACAGAAGATTCCTGAATGCCTGCACAGAACATATGCAGCATTGGTGGAACGAAATTGAAAAAGATGAGACAGAGGCAACAACACCGCTTAAACCTCAGCAGGTCGTGGCCCGTCTTCAGGAAGCGGCAGCCGATGATGCGGTGCTCTCTGTCGATGTCGGCACTGTGACAGTCTGGATGGCGCGTCATTTCAAAATGAACGCGAACCAGGATTTCATCGTCTCCAGCTGGCTTGCGACAATGGGCTGCGGCCTGCCGGGAGCGATCGCCGCAAGCTTGTCCGAACCGGAACGCCAGGCGATCGCCGTCTGTGGTGACGGGGGATTTTCCATGGTCATGCAGGATCTTCCGACCGCTGTCAAATATAAGCTCCCGATCACAGTCGTCATTTTAAACAACGAAAATCTTGGCATGATTGAGTACGAGCAGCAGGTCAAAGGCAATATCGACTATGTCACAAAACTTCAAAATGTCGACTATGCCGCATTTGCAGAAAGCTGCGGAGCAAAGGGCATCAAAGTGACTAAAGCGGAAGAGCTTGCGCCGGCATTCCATGAGGCGCTGCACTCTGACCAACCGGTCGTTGTGGATGTCATGATTGGAAACGAACCGCCGCTTCCTGGCAAAATCACATACGGGCAGGCGAAAGGTTTTAGCAAATACATGCTGAAAAACTTCTTCGAAAACCAAAAATTTGAAATGCCGTCACTGAAGAAAAGTTTGAAACGGTTATTTTAAAAAACAGGGGCCCTAAGAGCCCTTGTTTTTTGTTGGAAACAAATGTATTTTCAGCATGTTTGAATTCATAAAATGATCGGTATATGTATTAGGAACTGATTTCGCCATACTCGAAACAGACAAAAGGACAAATGCATCTTGTTTCAAAGCAAGATGCATTTGTCCTTGTATGTTTATTCTTATCAAATCTTACAGAACTCTTCTCATTATAAGCTTATTTCTCTTTTTTCTTCAGCCCGAAGAAGAAAGGAAAAGCAGAACCGACCAAGAAGGTGCCGAATAAAAACATGCCGCCGATAAACACGTGGAAATTTGTGTGTCCGGCCGTAAACGCCGTGATTAGGGAAATAATACTGAGCACGATCATGGCAATGCCGGGCGCGACTCTCATTTTTCCCTTGGATCTATGGGCAGCAACAGAACATAAAATGCCGATAACAATAGGAACAATCCACAAATAAAACAGAATAAATACTGACATCATCAAAACTCCGATTTTTCTTCTATCATAACAAATTTCTGTCAAAAAGGGTATCAATGAGCTTTTGCGGAAAAATAAAAACCGGCTTTAGAAGCCGGTTTTTTTATCGAAACGTATCTACAATTAAAAACACATTCAAAGTAACGATCAATACAGCAATCAGCCAAGACACCACTGTGACCCATTTGGCGTTGATCAGAGATCCCATGATCCGTTTATTGCTTGTAAACATAATAAGCGGAATGAGGGCAAAGGCGATCCCGAAGGACAGCACGACCTGGCTCAGTACGAGAGCGGTCGTCGGATTAACACCTGACGCGATGATCAAGATCGGCGGAATGATCGTGATAAAACGCCGTACATACAGCGGAATGCGGTAGTTGATAAATCCTTGCATAATCACGTCGCCTGAAAGTGTGCCGACAGACGAACTGGATAGACCGGCAACGAGCAGCCCGATCCCGAATAAAGCCGCAGACATAGGGCTGACAAGATGTCCGAATTGCTGAAATGCGACGTCGAGATCCTCAACAAACAGGCCGTTTTTGAAGAATAATGCGGCAGCCACGATCAGCATACTTGCATTAATAGCCCCTGCAATCAGCATCGCTATTAAAATATCAATAAATTCAAACCTAAAGATTTTTTTCCGTTCTGCATCAGTTTTGCCAACCACCCGCCGCTGTGTAAGGGCAGAGTGTAAATAAATGGCGTGCGGCATAACAGTTGCGCCAAGAATACCCGCTGCAAGAAGCACACTGTCGGTGCCATGAAACGCCGGGACAAAAAGGCCCTTCATCACTGACACGGCATCAGGCTTTGCGAAAAAGGTCTGCAACGCAAAGGCGATCACGACCACAAACAGCATACCGGCAATACCGGCTTCAAGTGAGCGATAACCGCGGCGCTGAAGCTCCAATATCGCGAAAGAACCGATCGCCGCAATAATAGACGCTTCAAGCATCGGAATGCCGAACAGCAAATACAGTCCCAGAGCCGCTCCGATAAATTCCGCCAGGTCAGTTGCGATAATGACAAGCTCGCCCTGAATCCATAATCCGATCGAGACAGGCTTC
The DNA here is from genome assembly GCF_038002425.1 of Bacillus sp. FSL R7-0685. Lineage (NCBI taxonomy): Bacteria > Bacillati > Bacillota > Bacilli > Caryophanales > Bacillaceae > Bacillus > Bacillus sp. FSL R7-0685. Next base: position 501,173 of record NZ_JBBOCN010000001.1, read on the forward strand.
GGGAATTCTTCACGGGCAACCTCAGGCAGATTTTTGCCTGTCGCAATACCGAGTTTGGCGGATAGGGATTGAATTAAAAGGGCCATGATATTGGAAAATAAGATCACCCATAAGAGCATATATCCGTATTTAGAGCCCGCCGAAATATTCGTTGCGAAGTTGCCGGGATCAATATAGGCAATGGCTGCTATAAATGCAGGGCCGAGAAAAGGGAGCAGCCCTCTGAATCCTCTGATTTTCCCGTCAAGCGCATCTTGGACGGCTTTGGAACGGGGAGATTGTGCTGTGATGTCCTTGTTCATCATGTCTCACCTGAATTCTGTTTGTTTTTGCCGTACAACAAAGAGTTTCCTTAAGGCAAATTATTTTATCTACATCATATGACCATCCCGGTTTCTTGTCAACCGAAAATGTTCAAAATACACTCCTGAATTTTTCCCTGTTATGTAACATGATATGTAGGGATTCGGGATAAGGTCCCATATAAAAAGGCATCGTTTCAGTTCGAAACGATGCCTCCTGTATCTAATGAGTCTAGGCTTCCTTCCGCAGCCCGCGGAATATAAGGCCCAGCAAGAATACGAAGATGGCTGCCCCGATGATGGCGGGGAAAATAGCAAAGCCGGCGAGGCTCGGTCCCCATGTGCCAAGAAGTCCGTGCCCAATCCAAGCGCCGATCAGCCCGGCAATCATAGAGCCGAAAATTCCTCCCGGCAGCCGGTTTCCTACAATGGCGCTCCCAATTAATCCGATAACAATAGCAACAACTAATGAAACCAAAAAGCTAAGCATCATGATCACCTCTCATAAATGATTTACCAATCAATAACCGCTCCTGATCATTTCGAAACACTTAAAAGCATATTCCTTTATGATCCTGTTTTAATCTTTCTCTGCACACTGCCGTCAGCTAAATGAACAATGACCTCAGTGCCTTTATGCGCCGCGATTTCCTTTGCCCGTTCAATCGCTTCTTTCTTTGTATCTTTGATTTCAGACACACGTTTGGCGCCCTCGGCTTTGACTGCCCAGCCTTTTTTATGCTTAATAACATGCTCTGCTTTATTCATGAGCTCGGGGCCGCTGCCGCTGCTTGGATCAGCATCGCGTTCTGTCTCATCATCATGCGTCAGGAAATCATCAATTTCATCTGTAGAGGCGTTTTCCGCCCATTCCTTCGCTTTGCTTGTCGCAATTGGAATCGCGCGCCCTTCCTCATAGCCTTCATCAATCATCGCATTCGCAATGTCTATCGCCTTTTTTCTCACCGGCTTCTCAAGATTTTTTAATGAAGCAGGATAATCCTTCATCGACCAAGGCATGTCCATCACTCCTTTTCCTTTTATAAAAATGGTACCCGCAGGTGAAAAATAAAAACGCATCCGAAAAAATGAAGGTATACTATATAGTAGAAAAAACGGAAGGGAAGTGCGGATTGGGTGCCAACAGAACGAAAAGAAGACTTACATCAGCAATTAAAAGAGATAGAGAAATGGGAAAAAGATCAGCAAAAAGTCTGGTTTTGGGAAAAGCTCAGCCGTCTCCCGTTTCAGCTCCTGGACAAGCTGACACCGGAATTCATCCAGAAAAAGATCGGCAAGCTCTTGGATGAGGTCGGCAGCTTTGTTCAAACAGGCGGACAGTACCTGACATCTGAAAAACAGATTATCAGGATATTTCAAAAGAAACTGCCGGAGGAGATCTTTGAATCGCTGGAGGACATCCGGAAAGCGCCTCTTCCTGTCATGGATGAAATTGCGGAAGGAATGGGCAAAAACAGAACCAACGCAGCAACCGTTCAAGGCGCGACAACCGGTGTGGGCGGCGTGTTTACGCTGGCGGCAGACATTCCGGCAGTGCTTGGCTTATCACTAAAAACATTACAGGATATCGCAGTCGCATACGGCTATGACCCAAAGGAGAAAAAAGAACGCGTCTTCATTGTGAAATGCCTGCAGCTGACGTCGGCTGATGTTGTCGGCAAAAGATCGATTTTGCAGGAATTAAAACACTACGATCAAGACCGTACATATAAGAATGTCGCTTCTCAAATCCAAGGCTGGCGAGAAGTCGTTTTGGGCTATCGAGACACGTTTGGCTGGAAAAAACTTTTCCAGATGGTGCCGGTTGCCGGAATGGTTTTTGGCGCCGCTGCCAATCGCTCAACATTAAACGACATTACCGAGACAGGCATGATGCTGTACAAAAAGAGGCGCATTCTTGAACGACTGAAAGAAACAGAACGAGAGATGGAATAGCAGAAAGCAGACGGACACCGCGATCCGCCTGCTTTTTTTAGTGGAAACATACCCAATGTGTTTTGTTTGTTTAAAAGAATTGTGAGCGGGAATACAACAACCAACACCAATTAAAGGAGGAATTCAAAATGGCAGACAATAACAAAATGAGCAGAGAAGAAGCAGGTAGAAAAGGCGGAGAAACAACAAGCAAGAACCATGACAAAGAATTCTATCAAGAGATTGGTCAAAAAGGCGGAGAAGCCACCAGCAAAAACCATGACAAAGAATTCTATCAGGAAATCGGCGAAAAAGGCGGAGAAGCCACTAGCAAGAACCATGACAAAGAGTTCTATCAAGAAATCGGTGAAAAAGGCGGAGAAGCCACTAGCGAAAATCATGATAAAGAATTCTATCAAGAAATCGGCCGAAAAGGCGGAGAGGCAACAAGCAAAAATCATGATAAAGAATTCTACCAAGAAATTGGCTCAAAAGGCGGAAACGCCCGCAACAACGACTAATCAAAAGCATAAAGGCAGACAACCTGTAAATAAAAAAGCGATCCGGCACATCAGCTGGATCGCTTTTTTTTGGAATCTTCTCAATTTATGCCACTATTGCGATACAATAAGTGAAAAAGGGGTTTTCGCTAATGTCCAAGATGCAAAACTTGCTCGCCATCGCAAATGAAGTCAAAGAAAAGCACGCCAATTTTTCAATCTCAGAGGTCAACGACCACTGCGTGCGCCTTGCGGTGTTTACGGGAGAATATGACTGGCACCATCACCCTGACTCAGACGAATTGTTTATTGTTCTTGAAGGGGAGCTGCTGATCGATTTTAAGGACAAAGAAACCGCGGTGCTCAAAGCAAATGACAGCCTGCTGATCCCGAAAGGCACGGTTCACCGCACACGCTCTTATGTCAGAACGGTTAATCTCTGTGTGGAGCATAAACAAGCCGAAACCGTCATCATAGAGGAGCAGCCATGCTAATCAAAAAGATGATATGTGAAGTAGACGCTGCAAACGCTGAAGCATTTGCAAAAGCGCAGTCACAGTGGGGAGCATTATCGCATATAAGCGGCTTTATCAAACAGGCCGGCGGCTGGCGAAAAACGATAGACGAGCCGCTCACCGCAGAAATCATCAGTGTATGGGAAAACAGAGAAGCCTATGATCATTTTATGGAGAACGAACATGACAGCATATACGAGGAAAACGATCAGAAGGCTGTAATTCTTTCGATAGAGGTGACGGTGTACGAAGAGGATAAACCGTTCGTTCACGATCTGTTACATAACCCCGATATCCGGTACGAACCAGACTGGACGGTTCTGAAGGCATAATCAAAGCCCAAAACATCATGTTTTGGGCTTGTCTCTTTACTCGCGTCCCGGAAGTGTATTATGAACATAAGGCGGTGCTGGTTTTAACTCCGGTTTTTCTCCAAACGTTTTTGCCTCTTTCACATATTCAAAGGCTTCTCCGTCCGGCGCTTTTTCATTCAGCCAGTTTTGCTTGGCGCTTTCTTCGCCTTCAGAGAAATTGATAAGCTGATGTGAGAACTCTTGTTTTTCGAGCGCTTTCGGGAAGGTACCCGGCACAACCGGACCTTCCTGTGCTTCTAATTCTTTAATGGCGGCAAGCCATTGGTTCTGGTGCATTGTGTCACGCGCCAGCAGGAAGCTGAGCATATCTTTGACGCCTTTGTCATCCGTCATTTCAAACAGGCGTGCGACCTGCAGACGGCCCTGAGATTCCGCATTCAGGTTGGCGCGGAAGTCTGCCAGCAGGTTTCCGCTTGCTACGATATAACCGCCGCTCCAAGGTACGCCTGTACTGCTTTCCGGCATGGCGCCAAGTCCTGATACAATCGCATGGTGAGGGTTCATGCCGCCCAGGATGGAGCCGATGACCGGATCTTCAGCAGCTTTTTCCTGCTGATCAAGAGGGGCATCCTCAAGAAGTCTGGCAATCATCGTTGCGATCATTTCAACATGCCCGAGCTCCTCAGTTGCCGTATCCATCAGCAAGTCCTTGTATTTTTCATTTCCTCTTGTGTTCCAGCCTTGAAATAAGTACTGCATGGCAACTGAAATTTCTCCGAATTGCCCGCCTAAAATTTCTTGCATTTTTTTAGCGAATAATGGATCTGGACGATCTGGTTTAGCAGGATGCTGCAGCATTTTTGTGTGCTTAAACATGTACCCATCTCCTTTTCGTTTATCTCTTTTTATATTTCCGATCGATAGAAAGATAAACGAAAAACAGCGTATCGAGATAGGAACTATGAATCTATTCGCAGCTCCAACAGTTCCCGGATCAGCTCCCGGCCAAAGATGGGCTCATACTGCCGGTAAACAGGGTCAAGACGCTTCATCCATTCTTTTTTCTCTTTATCTGACAGCTCATAAATATGTATAGCAGAATTCTTTTTGATTTCTTCCAGCTGCTCCTTGTTCATTTGTTCGGCATACGTTTCATTCCACTCGGTCGTCTCCTTCATCGCTTCAGTCAAAATGCGTCTTGTTTCTGGTGTTTGCGCCTTCCAGAAGTGTTCATCAGTCATGACAGCGTAGCCGAGGTAACCGTGGCTGCTTATTGTCAAATAGTCCTGAACATTATAAAATTTTTTAGAATAGATGTTTGAAATTGTATTTTCTTCGCCATCGACTACATTGTTTTCTAACAGCTGAAAGGTAGAATTGAAGGATTCCTGATGAGGTGTTGCGCCAAGCAGCTTGAACTGATCCTCAATCACATCGCTTTGCATAATGCGCAGATCCTGCCCTTTTAAATCATCCGGTGTTTTGACCGGCCCTTGATTTGTTGTGATTTGCTTAAAGCCGTTCGTCCAATAGGCCAGTCCTTTTAATTGGTTTTTCTTTAGAGAATCAAACAGCTGTGTGCCGATGCTTCCGTTCAACCCTTTTTTGACGGCGTTGTAATCTGTAAATGCATACGGCAGATCCAGCACTCCCCATTCAGGCGAGAGCATGCCGAGCTTCGATGTGGAGGGGGCGATAAATTGAACATCGCCGTTTTGCAATGCTTCAATTTCTTCGATGTCCGAGTACAGGCTTCCATTCGGAAATACTTCTATTTTTATTTTCCCGCCTGATTTTTCGTTCACCAGATCAGCGAATTTATTGGCGGCCAGCCCTTTTGGCGTATTTTCAGCAACCACGTGGCTGAATTTAAACACGATTTGATCCTGCAGGCCTTCTTGGTCGTCATCATAAACAGCCTTTTTATTGCCTGTATGATCATGGAATCCGATAAATAAAGCGGTTGCAATTCCAGCGATCATCAGTGCGAGACATGCAAGCAAACTCTTCATGAAAAGCCCTCCCCTATGTTAAGGATAATGGGGGCAATGACATTCGTAAAGACCTGAAAGGAGAAGCTGATGAACAAAAAGAAGCTCTCAATCCGTTGGAAAATCACGATCTTATCCTATATACTCGTCATTTTCTCCTTTTTGATCGGCGGCATTGTGCTCATCGGCAACATTCAGCATACAGAGGAGCGGGAGTTGAAAAAGCGGCTGATGAATACGGCACGGACGGTGTCAGAGATGACAGAAGTGAAAGAAGCCTTGGCGCGAAAAAAACAAACAGAAGCTGTTCGCCATGCGGTTGAAGAAATCAGGATGATTAATGAAGCAGACTATATTGTCGTCATGGATATGAATCATATCCGATATACGCATCCTGTCAGCACAAGCATCGGCAAGAAATCAGAAGGTGCAGACGAGGAGGCAGCGTTTGCGGAGCACATTTATTTCTCTGAAGCAAAGGGCGAGATCGGTACGGCGGTTCGCGCTTTTTATCCGGTTAAGGATCAAGACCTGAACCAAATAGGCGTGGTGCTTGTCGGAAAAACGCTGCCGGGGATCGCTGACATCCTGCTTCATTTAAAGCGTGATATCGCATTCATCGTTGTGCTGACACTCGGCTTCGGCCTTGCTGGTTCCTTTTTGCTGGCCCGCCATATCAAAAAACAAATGTTTCAGCTTGAACCCCATGAGATTGTCCGAATGTATGAAGAACGGACAGCGACGTTTCACTCGATGAATGAAGGGGTGATCGCTATTGACAATCGGCTCGTCATTACGATTTTTAATGAAAAAGCGAAACAGATCTTTGAAGTGCAGGGGGATCTGATCGGCAAGGTGATTTGGGAGGTTCTCAAGGATTCGCGCCTGCCCGAAATCGTGGAGCGGAACAAAGCGGTTTATAATGAAGAAATTCGTGTCAGCGGAAAAGTCATCATGAGCAGCAGAATTCCGATCGTCATGAAGAAAAAAGTGATCGGCGCCGTTGCGATTTTTCAGGACAGAACGGAAGCGGCCAAGATGGCAGAGGAATTGACTGGTGTCAGAAACTTTGTGGAGGCGCTCCGTGTCCAAAACCATGAGCATATGAATAAGCTGCACACGATCGCCGGTCTCATCCAGCTGGGGAAATCTGAAAAAGCCTTGCAGCTTGCATTCCAGGCGTCAACTGAGCAGGAAAATGTGACTGAATTTCTGCACCGCTCGATTCAAAATGACGCTGCGGCAGGCCTTCTATTAAGTAAAATCAGGAGGGGAAGAGAGCTCGGCATTGCTGTTCATATAGATGAAAACAGCAGTCTTCAGCAATTTCCCGAGCATGTTGATCAGCATGATATTGTCGTGCTTTTGGGGAATCTGATTGAAAATGCCTTCGGCTCATTTGAAACCGTTCAATCTGAAGACAAACGAATTGACATTAGTATCGAACAAACGGATGATATCCTTGCTATTTTAATAGAAGATAACGGCTGCGGAATTGATCCGGCACATATGCCTCGCCTTTACGACAAAGGTTTTACGGTCAATAAAACTGGCGGCACAGGCTATGGCCTGTATCTAGTGAAACAAATCATAGACAAAGGATCGGGCACGATAGAAGTTGATTCACATGCGGGGCAGGGGACATCTTTTTCTATCGTTTTTCCAATGAAGGGGGAGGAAGCACAGCATGGCTCGTAAAGAATGGAAGGTTCTGCTCATTGAAGACGATCCGATGGTTCAAGAGGTCAATAAGGATTTCATTACAACTGTTAAAGGCGTTACTGTCTGTGCAACGGCAGGAAACGGAGAGGAAGGCATGAAGCTGATTAAAGAAGAACAGCCGGATCTCGTCATTCTCGATGTGTACATGCCGAAAAAAGACGGCATCAAGACCTTGCAGGAGATCAGAAAGCAAAAGCTTGAAGTGGATGTCATTGTCGTCTCCGCTGCAAAAGACAAGGAAACGATCTCACTCATGCTGCAAAACGGGGCGGTTGACTATATCTTAAAGCCGTTTAAGCTTGAGCGAATGAGACAGGCACTCGAAAAGTACAAGCAATATAAACAAAAAATCGAAGCGAATGATACGCTGTCCCAGGAACAGCTCGATGCGATCCTGAATATTCCGCAGCAGGCCGTACAGGATCTGCCGAAAGGGTTGAATCACTTCACGATGAATGAAGTCACTGCTTTTTTGAAACAGCAAACCGCATCCCTTTCTGCTGAAGAGGTCGCCAAGGCGCTTGGCATCGCCAGAGTGACAGCCAGACGATATCTTGATTACTTAGAAAAAACCGGGATCATCAAATTGGACGTTCAATACGGCGGAGTCGGCCGGCCGGTCAACCGCTACGTGTTAAAAGGATAAACCTGAGACCAAAAAGACCAAAATGTCCGTTATGATCATAAACTTCCCCAGACATTATGAAAACGCTATCATTATAGTAAGAAAGACACAAAAGGCGAATAGGACAGGGGGATGAAGGATATGAAACTGTTTAAAAATTTAACAGTTCAGGTCATAACCGCGGTCATCATCGGGGTCATTGTCGGGCTGGTCTGGCCGGATGTCGGCAAAGAAATGAAACCGCTTGGCGATACATTTATCAACGCTGTTAAAATGGTGATTGCACCAATTATTTTCTTCACAATCGTTCTCGGGATTGCAAAAATGGGCGATATGAAGAAGGTTGGAAAAGTAGGGGGAAAAGCGTTTATCTATTTCGAGGTTGTCACCACCCTCGCACTCATTATCGGTTTATTTGTCGTCAATATTATGAAGCCGGGTGCGGGTCTTGATTACAGCAAGCTTGAAAAGGGTGATGTATCACAATACACGCAAAATGGCGGTCAGGGAATCGACTGGATTGAATTTGTTACACACATTGTTCCATCCAACATGGTTGATGCCTTCGCAAAAGGGGACATTTTGCAGGTCTTATTCTTTTCTATTCTTTTCGGAGTGGGTCTTGCGGCATTAGGCGAAAAAGGAAAAAGCGTCATTGATTTCTTCGACAAGGTTTCTCACGTTTTTTTCAAAATTATCGGCTACATTATGCGTGCCGCGCCAATCGGGGCATTCGGGGCGATGGCGTATACAATCGGACACTTCGGGCTCGATTCCATCAAACCGCTGGCAAGCTTAATGATGTCTGTTTATATTACGATGTTCCTGTTCGTATTTGTTGCTTTAAATATCATCTGCAAGCTTTACGGATTCAGCCTGTGGAATTACCTTCGCTTCATTAAGGATGAGCTTTTGATCGTGCTTGGCACAAGCTCTTCCGAATCGGTGCTTCCGCGTATGATGGATAAAATGGAGCGCTACGGCTGTTCCAAATCCGTTGTCGGGCTAGTTATTCCGACGGGCTATTCGTTTAACCTCGACGGCACATCCATTTATTTATCAATGGCGACTGTCTTTTTGGCACAGGTGTTTGGAGTAGACCTCAGCATCGGCCAGCAAATTACGATTATCCTCGTTCTGATGCTGACATCGAAGGGAGCGGCAGGTGTGACGGGAAGCGGATTTATCGTCCTTGCCTCAACGCTGTCAGCGCTGCAGGTCATTCCGCTGGAGGGTCTTGCACTCCTGCTCGGGGTTGACCGTTTCATGAGTGAAGGAAGAGCCATTGTGAACCTGATCGGAAACGGAATTGCCACGATCATTGTTGCAAAAAGCGAAAATGAATTTGATGAAGCAAAAAGCGTAGAGGCTGTTGAAGGCATGAAAAAAATGAAAACAGCAGTCTGAAAAAAGAACGGCCCATCCATGGGCCGTTTTTTTAATTGTTTAAGAATTATTAAGGTAAGGACAGAGACCTCAGCATTTTTTTGTTATATAATTTACAAATGGATACTATATTGAATGAAGGACGTTTGTCCTAACAGGAGTGTATAAATGGCCGCTTTAGTTAAATTTTTTCAGCACCCGGGAGTAAGGCGTTTCTCCATCTTTGTCGTGTTAACTGGTGTGTTATATCTATTTAAGAGCATGATCAACTTAATATTGCTTACCTTCATTTTCACATTTCTAATGGATCGTTTGGAGCTTGTCGTGCGGCAGTTTGTAAGCCAGTTCTTCCGCGTGAGCCAGCGGGTTGTCATTACGTTTCTTTACATGTTGCTGGCTGTGCTGCTTACAGTCGGGGGCTTTGTGTTTTATCCGGTCGTCGCGGCGCAGATCCAGCAGCTGGTAAAGCAGATTAAACATATTGCGTATCATCCTGACAGCATCCCTTTCTTTGATGAGATCACCAGTGTCTTCGGAGATATTAACATCAGTTCATATGTCAAAGAGGGCTTCAATGTAGTGTATACGTATCTGGCCGATATCAGCACATTCGGCTTGCAGGTCGTGATGGCGCTCATTCTCAGCATGTTTTTCTTATTTGAGAAAAAACGGCTTTCTGAATTCATGGCGAAATTTAAAACGAGCAAACTGAGGGTCTTTTATGAGGAGATTGCTTTTTTCGGAAGCAAATTTGCAAGAACGTTCGGCAAGGTGCTTGAGGCTCAATTTATCATTGCGCTCGTCAACTGTATTCTGACGTTTATCGCGCTTTGGATTATGCATTTTCCGCAGCTGTTTGGGCTTTCGATTATGGTGTTCTTCCTTGGATTGATCCCTGTAGCAGGCGTCGTCATTTCCCTGATTCCGCTCAGCATTATCGCCTACAGCACTGGCGGTGGAATGTATGTGCTCTACATTGTCCTTGTCATATTCGCCATTCATGCGATCGAAACCTATTTCTTAAATCCGAAGCTGATGTCGGCGAAAACAGAGCTGCCAATCTTTTTCACCTTCACAGTACTCATTTTCTCTGAACACTTCTTCGGCATTTGGGGTTTAATTATCGGGATTCCGATCTTTGTGTTTCTCCTTGATATTCTGGATGTCACCAACAAGGAAGATAGGTCTAAAGGACCCCGAGAGAATAGCGATAAAATGTAGTTTAAAATCGAATAATGAGTGTGCCTCGATCTGCCGGCCTGCCTGTTCAGGGCATGGAATTAAGACTCGGAATCGGAGCTTGGCATTGCTTCGCACAGTGGTGAACACAACAGGTGACAATGCCTGTCATCATTACAGAAACTGAAAAGAACAAACAGTCGGAGCAAACGCTCATCATCGGTTTAACCAAACATTTGGAAGCAACAAATGCTATAATACAAACAGTGCCTAATGTTGGGCACTGTTTATTTTTTGTCGAAAAAGGAGGAAGGCTTTATGGCTGAGCCGATTTTACATATTGAAGGCCTCGATAAAAAGATTGGGTCTAAACAGATTTTAAAACAGATCAGCATGGACGTCATGGAGGGTGAAATCATCGGCCTTCTCGGTCCAAATGGTTCCGGAAAAACAACACTCATCCGTATCATCGTCGGGCTGCTGAAACAAAACAGCGGAAGCGTGACAATCAGCGGATTCCAGCATGATACAGAGTTTGAAAAAGCGATGGAAGCGGTTGGAGCGATTGTTGAGAACCCTGAGTTCTATCCGTACCTGACAGGCTGGGAAAACCTCAAGCACTTTGCGAATATGCACAAAAAAATAGCGGATGAACGGCTTGATGAAGTGGTGGAACGTGTCGGGCTGACGTCAGCGATTCATGATAAGGTGAAAACCTATTCCCTTGGGATGCGCCAGCGTCTGGGAATCGCCCAGGCAATTCTTCACCGGCCGAAGCTTCTCATTCTAGATGAACCGACAAACGGCCTCGATCCTGCGGGGATGAAGGATTTTCGCGATCATATTAAGGAACTCGCAGAAATGGAAGGAACAGCTGTCCTGTTCGCCACTCATTTATTGCGCGAGGTTGAAGACTTGTGCGACCGTGTCATCATCATTCAAAAAGGTGAGATCAAAGCGGAAGTCAGCTTACAAGGAACTGATCAAACCACAGAAAAAGCGATTATAGAAGTGCAGCCGCAAGAAAAAGCGCTCAATTGGCTGACAGGCAATCAATATCAAGCTGAGAGCCAAGACGGGACGATTGTAGTTGAGGTGGCAAAAGAAAACATACCGGAGCTGAACCGATCACTTGTCGGACAAGGTCTGAATGTATTTTCCATTACGCCTTACACACAGTCACTGGAAGACGAATTTATAAAAGCGACAACAGCTCATCAAGAGGAGGGAGAAGAGCTTGTCTAAATTGATTTGGAATGAACATATGAAACTTTTTAATCGGAAGGTCACTTTGGTTTCCCTTATCCTGATGGCTGTCTTTCAATTCTTCATGGCATTGATCATTAAACGGATTGTCATCAGTGCCGGAACAGATGAAAACTTCATCGGCTATTTATCGTATACACCGAGCCTGAACATTTTGCTGCAGGCTTTAACGATCGTAATTGCAGCAACAATTGTTTCGATGGAATTTGATAAAAAGACGATCAAATTTTTGCTCATTCGTCCGGTTAAACGCCAAAAGGTCTTTTGGTCAAAATTAATCACAGTCGTGATGGTCAGCTTCTATTTGTATTTGGCATACTACATTCTGGCATTATTATTCGGTCTCGTGTTTTTTGGCACATCGGTGACTGCGGAATCAAAGACATTGCTGGTCAACACCTTGGCGCTGATCGGGTCAAACTGGCTTGAAGCTGTAATGATGGGATTATTCGGGCTGCTTTGTTCTTCGCTGTTCCGCAACAGCGCGGTAGCAGTTGTTGTTTCTTTTGTCGTTTTATACGGAGCGAGTACACTTGTTCAGCTCATGAAGTTGTTTGAAAACAAGTGGGGCAGCTTTTTGCTTTTTGCGAACACTGACTTTACGCAATACAGAAGCGGAGAGACAGCGTTGTTTTCAGGCATGACGCCATTGTTTTCAATTGGAATTCTCATCATACATGCCATATTCTTCATCGTTGTTGGCTGGTGGTGCTTCTGTAAACGGGATGTTCGGGTCTAAAGGCAAGGAATGACATTTTTGTGAAAAAGCTCACGTAAATCAATATCAAGTGATATTTTGGTTTATACTAAAGGTACTGACGGAGGTGTCTCGATTGAGGAACTTTATTACCGCTTTACCGATTGTATTGCTGCTTGGATTCTCATTTGTGTCATTCATGTTTCAGTTTGAACATCTTGTTTATTTCAGGCTCGCGCTTGGGTTGTTTTCTCTCGTGGGACTGTACATGATATATAAAATGAAGACGGGCATCCGCTATTTTATCATCTATCTGTATGCCAGCTGGATTGTGTTGGCCGCAGTGACCGCTTTTGAAGAGCCGATTTTCTCAAGCTTTTTCTTTGGCGGCCTGGTGATGACCATGGGTTACCTGACATATATGCTGATTTATCTCGGCATGAAACAAGACCGGGATGCAAATCCTGTGTAATCACGCTGTTCCCTTGGGGAACGGCGTGTTTTTCTATACTGGACAAAAAGATTAACAGTTGCGGAAAAATGGCAGGAAATCTATAATACATATTAAATTTATCGGAATTAAAACTTGGGGGGCTGCCGGATGTCATTATTTATACAAAACGATCAACAGCGGCAATGGATGGAGAAAATCGGACGGATTGCGGATGAATTTCAGCAAACAGCTGCTGAAGATGACGAACAGGGACGTTTTCCTGCAGAGAAAATACAAAAATTGCGTGATGCTGGGTATACAGCATTAACATTGCCGGCATCTCATGGCGGAGGGGGCATTTCTGTTTACGATATGCTCCTGTTTCAAGAACGGCTTGCACGGGGAGATGCTCCGACGGCTCTTAGCATCGGCTGGCATTTGAGCGTGATCGGGGAGCTTGGAGAAGGCAACAGCTGGGATGAAGACGTATTTGCATTTGTTGCCAAGGAAGTCCAAAACGGAGCTGTCATTAACAGGGCGGCGACTGAAGCGAAAACCGGAAGCCCGACAAGAGGAGGGCGTCCCGGTACACACGCCGTCAAAAAGGATGGCAAATGGGCAGTGAACGGGAGAAAAACCTTTACGACGATGTCACAAGCTCTGGATTATTTTTTAGTAACCGCATGGATTGAGGACAAACAAACAACAGGCGTGTTTCTCATTCATAAAGATGATCCCGGCTTGTCGATTGAAGAAACGTGGGATATGATGGCGATGCGGGCGACTGGGAGCCATGACCTTGTACTGAACGAAGTCATGCTTGATGAGAATAAGCTGGTGGAACTGCTTCAAGGGCCTCGCGGAGCTAAGCCGAATGGCTGGCTGCTTCACATTCCGGCGATCTATCTTGGTGTTGCTCAAGCTGCTCGTGACTATGCAGTGCAATTTGCATCTGAGTATTCTCCAAACAGCTTGAATGGACCGATCAAGAATGTCCCGGCCGTACAGCAAAGAACAGGCGAAATGGAGCTTGAACTGCTCAATGCCAGACACTTTCTTTTCCATATCGCTCAATTGTATGACGATCCGGTGCGGCGTCCACACTTGACCAGCGAGCTCGGTGCGGCGAAACATATCGTCACAAACGCTGCGCTGTCTGTTGTTGATAAAGCGATGAGAATTGTCGGGGCCAAAAGCCTGGAACGAACCAACCCGCTTCAGCGCTATTACCGTGATGTGCGCGCCGGTCTTCACAACCCGCCGATGGATGACGCCGTGATACACAAGCTGGCAGCTGAAGCGTTTGAGTCATAAAAAAAGAGCCTAGCCGGCTCTTTTTATGTATTGTTTTGCTCTTGCAGATTTTTTTGATGCTTGCGGTCAATTCTGTCATAAATAACGTTCATCAGCTTTGGATTGCCCATAATCGCCTCTTTGTTTTCCTGGATCAGCTGTTGGTAAGTTTTCACTTTACGCTTCGGCATGCTCCGGCGCCCTCCTGACATGTTTGTATTCACTTTCTAACTCCGTCAGCGACAATTCATACAGATGACGCTTTGACTTTTTGTATATACCATTCTGTATTAACAGATGAATGAGCTGTTTTTTTCTGATTTCTGCAGACTGAGGTGTCATTGTGTCACCAACCTCCAATCAAACGATATTGATAATCATTATCAATTAAATTCAGTATACAATGTCCGCAATCGCCTGTAAAGGTGAAAACAGTCCTATTCTTTCGCCAATTTACAAACATTCAACAAATCGACAAAAAGTTTCCCGGACAATAATTTGCTGTCGAAATATTCCGCTTCATTGAACGCACCCTGCTATTTTTCATGTTTTGAACCATACTATGTAATAGAATGGAGGCTGGTATTCAATGGAGCGGACAGAAAATCTGAAAAAGGGAGAAAAAGGGGCGCTCCTCAATATTTTTGCATATGTCATTCTTGCTGTTGTAAAGCTAGTCATCGGGATTCTATATCATTCTGAAGCGCTGAGAGCAGACGGGTTAAATAATGGAACAGATATTGTTGCGTCAGTAGCAGTGCTGATAGGATTGCGGATTTCTCAAAGACCGGCTGACAGCGATCATCCATACGGCCATTATCGGGCTGAAACAATTTCGTCTCTTGTTGCGTCTTTTATTATGATGGCAGTCGGCATTGAAGTGTTAATCGGCGGAGGAAAAGCGATTGCGGGCGGCACAACGGAAACACCAAATCTTATCGCGGCATGGACGGCGTTAGGCAGTGCTGTGTTTATGTATGGCATCTATTTATATAACAAAAGGCTGGCAGCGTCCATTAAAAGCTCTGCCCTGATGGCAGCGGCAAAGGACAGCAGGTCAGACGCTTTTGTAAGCGCCGGCGCGTTTATCGGTGTTTTTTCGTCCCAGCTGAAGCTGCCGTGGATTGATCCGGTAACGGCTTTTATCATCGGCATCATCATTTGCAAAACAGCGTGGGATATCTTTAAAGACGCTTCACATTCCTTAACAGACGGCTTCCATTTAAAAGATCTTGAGCCTTACAAACAGACCGTCGGCAGGATCGAAAATGTGCATCGCCTAAAGGATGTGAAAGCGAGGTATTTAGGCAGTACAGTTCATATCGAGATGGTCATTACGGTTGATCCGAAGCTTACAGTAGAAGAAGGCCATGGAGTGGCGGATGAAGTAGAAGACAAAATAAAACATGAACACGATGTAACTCATGTTCATGTTCATGTAGAGCCTGACGACATAAAATAAGGCTGTTTAACGAATTAGCTTATATGTTCAGATAAAAATTCAATCACTTCTTCAGGCGTTTTGGCATTGGCGCTGTGAAGGTGAGCTGTTTTTTCACCGTTCTTGAAAATAAGCAGGCTGGGAATGCCCATTACTTGGTATTTTTCAGCCAGGTCAGGAAGCTCGTCCTTATTCAGCTCATACCAATCGTTTTGATTGTATTCTTCCAAAATATCGCCGATGAACATATTCATGCGTGTGCAGTCTGGGCACCAATCAGCATAAAACTTTACAATGATTTCTTTATCGGATTGAATCAGTTCATTAAATTGTTCGTTTGTTGTGATTTTTTTCATATGTCACATCTCCTTTTCAATGCCATTTTAATATAAAATAAAAAGGAATTACATACAAATGCATTCAACATCAGCATGCCCAAAAATAATTAGATCATTTTCCGGTGAAAATGATAAGATAGTAAAGATGAATTGTAGTGGGGGGAGTATCCATTGAAAACAAGTCTAGGATTAGTGTACGGAGGAAAGTCGGCAGAACATAATGTTTCCCTGCAGACGGCTCTGGCTGTAATCAAAGCGCTAAATACTGAGAAGTTTGATATACATCCGATTTATATAACAGAAAAAGGCGAATGGGTTAGAGGCGCCCGTTTAACTGAGCCTGTTTCAAACGTGAAAATGCTTCAATTTGAGCAAGGAGGCAATGCTTTTTCTCCAGCTGCCCTGAACCAGGAGATGTTTCCGCAGGAAGCGTCACAGCAAAATGAAGCCATCGACGTCGTATTCCCGCTCCTCCACGGACCGAACGGAGAAGACGGTACGATCCAGGGAATGCTCGAGCTGTTGAACATTCCTTATGTCGGCAACGGAGTGCTTGCTTCCTCAGCTGGCATGGATAAAGTTGTCATGAAACATTTATTTGCTCAGGCCGGCCTTGCTCAGGCTAAATACGCAGCTTTCCTTAAGAAAGACTGGACTCGTTCTCCGAAAGAAAGCTGTGAGCAGGTTGAACAGGAATTAGGCTACCCTTGCTTCGTAAAACCGGCGAACCTCGGCTCAAGTGTCGGAATCAGCAAATGCCGAAACCGTGAAGAACTGCAAAAAGCATTTGAGCTTGCTTTCCAATATGATCGCAAAGTCGTCGTTGAAGAAGGAATTAACGGCCGCGAGATCGAAATCGGCGTTCTTGGAAATGACGATCCTAAATGCTCTGTTGTGGGGGAAATCGCACCGAAGACGGATTTCTACGATTACAAAGCGAAATATGAGGATGGAGATACTGATCTGATGATTCCGGCGATTGTGACTGATGAGGAATACGCAACAATCAGTGATATGGCGATCAAAGCGTTTAAAGCGATCGATGGTTCAGGACTCGTCAGAGCGGACTTTTTCCTGACAGCTGACGGCGAAGTTCTGATCAATGAAGTCAACACAATGCCTGGCTTTACACCTTTCAGCATGTTCCCGCTGCTCTGGAAAGAAGCCGGAGTGGAATATGCTGACCTGATTGAACAGCTTGTGGAGCTTGCAAAAGAACGCCACGCTGAAAAACAATTGATTAAACATACATTCTAATGAAGAAGGACACTGCCGGTAAAAGGGCAGTGTTTTTTCCCGTATATACAAAAGAAAGAGAGGGACCTTACTTGATTAAGCGAACAGTAAAAAACATTGCCGAAATGGTTAAAGGCACACTAACAAATCCGCAATATGAACAAACAGTCATTCATGGAGTGGCAACCGATACAAGAAAACTGGAACAACATCAGCTCTTTATTCCGCTGAAAGGGGAACGTTTTGACGGCCACTCTTTTGTGGAGCAGGCCTTTGAAGCTGGTGTAGCGGCTGTTCTTTGGGATCGGTCAGTACCAAATCCGCCCGAGAATCACGCCGTCATTTTAGTGGACGATACCCTTACTGCACTTCAGCAGCTTGCAAAAGCCTATTTGCAGGAGCTTGGCACGCGTGTCATCGGAGTAACCGGAAGCAATGGCAAAACGACAACAAAAGATATGATTCACGCCGTACTGGGGACCAAGTACCGTGTCCACAAAACTGGAGGAAACTTCAATAATCATATCGGTTTGCCGCTGACAGTTTTAGCGATGCCTGAAAATACGGAGATCGCCGTATTGGAGATGGGAATGAGCGCCAAAGGAGAAATTGACCTCTTGAGCCGCCTGGCAAACCCGGATGCGGCAGTGATTACGAATATCGGCGAATCGCATATGCAAGACCTCGGCTCTAGAGAGGGCATCGCGGAGGCGAAGCTTGAAATCATTAACGGGCTTAAAGAAGACGGAGTGCTGATTTATATCGGGGACGAACCGCTCCTTCAAAATGCATACAGCTGCCAGACGAAAACGTACGGTACGGGAACGCATAATGATTATCAGCTTCAGGATGTCAGCCAGGGTGAGGAAGGAACCCATTTTACAATCAAAGGGATAGAAAAAACGTTTTTTATTCCGATACTCGGCAAGCACAATGTGATGAACGCCATGGCTGCAATTGCTGCAGGGGCTTATTTTGGCATCGCGCCTGAGGATGCGGCAAAAGGACTGAGCGGCCTTAAGGTAACCGGTATGAGACTTGAACTCATCAAAACAGACAGCGGCCTTTCGATAATCAATGACGCTTATAATGCGAGCCCGACTTCTATGAAAGCTGCAATTCAATTGACAGAAAGCCTTGAAGGCTACGGCAAAAAAATGCTCGTGCTCGGTGATATGCTTGAGCTCGGCGATCTTGAAGAAACGTTCCATAAAGAGTGCGGCGCTGTGATCAGCCCTGAGAAAATTGACCGCGTCTTTACGTACGGAAAACTGGGAGCTTTTATCGCGGAAGGCGCCCTGAAACACTTTGAGAAAGACCGCGTCAGCCATTACACTGAGAAAAAAGATCTCCTCCAAGCTGTGAAGGAAAACGCATCAAAAGGCGATTTGATTTTATTCAAAGCGTCCAGAGGTATGAAGCTTGAAGAAATCGTTAAAGATTTAATAGAGAGCCCGCTTTCGTAAGAAAATATTTTGCGAAAAAACGCATATTGCATCATAAAATAACATGATGTGCAAACACTAATGTATGCCGGCCGAAAATTATGTATATCTGGCCGGCTGCGGCTATGATACAATATATATAGGTTATTTCGCGATACGAACATATTCGTCCGGACTTTTCATCGTGACCCGAAGTTCTCCGCTGGATTCTTGGGAGCGGATGGAGCAGCAGCCGGCATATTCGAGATGCCGATCTGCTTCTCATCTTATTGAAAAACAAATAGTGTAATGGTAAGATAAAACTTAAAGTAATTCGGGCTTTGTATACGGATGGATCCTGTCCTTCTTGTCTAAAGGGCAGTTTTATAAGTGGTAAATCACGACATTACTGAAACAGCAATTAGAAGGAGTTTGAATAATTTGACTATAACGTTTCAAGATTTTAATTTAAGTTCTGATCTCATGAAAGCAATTAATCGTATGGGATTTGAAGAAGCAACACCGATTCAGGCACAAACGATACCGCTCGGACTTTCAAATAAAGACGTCATTGGACAAGCGCAAACAGGTACAGGTAAAACAGCTGCGTTTGGTATACCCCTTGTTGAAAAAATTAACCCCGAGTCTCCTAATATTCAAGCAATCGTAATCGCGCCAACCCGTGAATTAGCCATTCAAGTATCTGAAGAATTGTATAAAATCGGACAAGATAAACGTGCGAAGGTTCTTCCTATTTACGGCGGACAGGATATTGGACGGCAAATCCGGGCGTTAAAGAAGAATCCGAATATTATTGTCGGAACACCTGGACGTCTTCTTGACCACATCAACCGCCGCACCATTCGTTTAAACAATGTAAATACTGTTGTAATGGATGAAGCGGATGAAATGTTGAACATGGGATTCATTGATGATATTGAATCTATCCTTTCAAACGTGCCAAGCGAGCATCAGACACTTCTGTTCTCTGCCACAATGCCTGCGCCGATCAAACGCATTGCAGAGCGCTTTATGACTGAGCCGGAACACGTAAAAGTAAAAGCGAAAGAAATGACGGTTTCTAACATTCAGCAGTTCTATTTGGAAGTGCAAGAACGCAAAAAATTCGATACACTGACTCGCCTTCTTGACATTCAGTCTCCTGAGCTTGCGATCGTATTCGGACGTACAAAACGCCGTGTCGATGAGCTGGCTGAAGCCCTGAATCTTCGCGGATATGCAGCTGAAGGAATTCACGGTGACTTAACGCAGGCGAAACGTATGGTTGCGCTTCGTAAATTTAAAGAAGGCGCAATCGAAGTTCTAGTCGCAACTGATGTTGCCGCTCGCGGACTTGATATCTCAGGTGTTACACACGTATACAACTTCGACGTGCCTCAAGATCCTGAAAGCTACGTTCACCGTATCGGAAGAACGGGCCGTGCAGGAAAAACAGGTATGGCGATGACGTTCATTACACCGCGTGAGAAAAGCATGCTTCGCGCAATTGAACAAACAACAAAACGCAAAATGGACCGCATGAAGGAGCCTACACTTGATGAAGCGTTAGAAGGCCAGCAGCAGGTTACTGTTGAACGTCTTCGCACAACAATCAGTGAAAACAACCTGAACTTCTACATGACAGCGGCAGCTGAGCTGCTTGAAGATCATGATGCAGTAACAGTGGTTGCGGCGGCTATCAAAATGGCTACAAAAGAGCCAGACGACACACCGGTTCGCTTAACAGACGAAGCGCCGATGGTCAGCAAACGCTACAAGAACCAGCGCTCTTCTAAACGCAGAGACGGTCAAGGCGGCGGCTACCGCGGCGGAAAAGGGAAAAGCAACAACCGTTCTTCCTACGATAAAAAGCGTTCAAACGATCGCCGTTCTTCAGGTGACAGACGCCAGAAAAAATCTTACTAATTTGATCGATTCAGAGTCCAAAACATGATGTTTTGGGCTTTTTTATGTTCGCGATTTGTTATTCAGCAAACTTTCAGCTGACGGAAGCCATTTTTCTCTGTATGCTTAAGAATGAAACCTTTCTGTAAAAGAGACGTATAAGTATCGACGAGAAAAAGGGAGGTAGGTATTTTTGAGAGAGCAGCCAAAAAACCAAATCAGTCCAGACGGATTAAAGGTTTGGCGACTTCAAGAGATCATCATATCCGCTGTTTGCTTGCTTATTGTCATTGCAGTTGCAGTGTTAAGCTATTATTTTCATTGGCCGTACTGGATCAGCGGCGTGCTCGGCGCGGTTTGGCTGCTGGGATCGATTGTGACGGTCTTTATCATTCCGAAGGTCCGTCATAAGGTGTGGCGATATGAAGTCCATGAACATGAAATAGATATTCAGTCAGGTATTTTTGTGGTAACACGTGTGATTGTTCCGATGGTCAGAGTTCAGCACGTCGATACGTCACAAGGGCCATTATTAAAAAAATACAACCTGGCAACGGTGAAAATTTCCACGGCCGCGACCGTTCATTCGATCCCCGCTTTAGAGATGGAGGAAGCGGATCGGCTGAGAGACTCCATTTCCCGTCTGGCGAGGGTGACTGATGATGATGTCTGAACCGAAACGCCTGCACCCGGCAGCAGTCATTTTGAATTTATGCCATACCATTATTCAAACGATAAAAAATATCATTCTGCCATTCTTTTTTGTGTATATTGTCAATTCAAACCATACTGTCCGTTTTTACGGAGCCATTGCGCTCGGTGTGCTATTCATCTGGCTTGTAGCGGCAAGCATTATCAAATGGAGAAGGTTTACCTATCGAATTGAAGATGATGAATTTAGAATCGAAGAAGGCTTATTTGTTACGAAAAAGCGATACATATCGATTGATCGGATTCAAACGATGAATACGAGCGCGGGCCTTGTCCAGCAAATCTTTAAGCTTGTGAAGCTGCAAATTGAAACAGCAGGCGGAGGCAAGGAGGCAGAAGCCGTTCTTTCTGCTATTTCTGTTGAAGAAGCCGAACGCATCAAAGAAGCTGTCTTTAAGAAAAAAGCGCAAAGACGAGAAAATGAACTTGATGAAGAACGGCTTGAAGCTGAAGAGGAGTTGGTTCCGGCCGTTGAGGTGCAAGAGCACTATCGCATGAACGCGAAAGAATTGCTCATGGCCGCTTCTACCTCCGGCGGAATCGGAGTCATTATCTCCGCTGTATTTGCACTTATTTCCCAGCTTGATGAAGTGCTGCCAATGGATTGGTTATTTGATAAATTTTCCTTCCTTCAGCACGCCAGTATTGGTATTTACGCGGTACTCATTTTTATCGGTTTATTTATCGCCTGGATTTTCAGCATCGCGGGCATGATGTTTAGATACGCGAACTTTCAAATCATAAAAAAAGAGCAGGAACTGGTGATTTCAAGGGGAATTATTGAAAAACATCAAGTCACGATTCCGTTGCGAAAAATACAAGCCATTAAAATCAAAGAAAATATCATTCGCCAGCTTTTCGGCTTTGTAACGGTGTCCATCGTCAGCGCAGGAGGCGGCGACCGGGAAAAAGAAGAAGGCGCTTTGACCATTCTCTTTCCAATGATTCATAAAAAAAAGCTTCCGCACATGCTCCGAACATTTACGCCGGAATATACGCTGGAAGAAAACTGCCGCCGCCTGCCGCGGCGCGCGTTGAAACGCTATTTGTTCCGTTCTGTCATTTTTTCACTCTTTTTGATCATTCCGTTATGTATCTTCTTTCAGCCATGGGGCTATCTGTCAGTCAGCCTGCTGCCGATAGAGTTGCTCTTCGGCTATCTCGCGTATAAAGAGGCTGCATGGACGATCAACGGGGACCGTCTTCAGCTGACGTCTAGATTTATAGGCAGAACAACCGCCATTGTACTGAAAAAACGAATGCAGGTCTGCAAGTTCAGCCAATCCTATTTCCAAAAGAAAGGCCGCTTGTATACCATTTCTACTTCGGTGAAATCATCGAGCCATATGGAAGAATTAACGGTGAGGGATGTAGGTGAAGAGGATGCAGCCTTCATTTTAAAGTGGTACTCATATGAAAAAGCGGACGGTTAATACCGCCGCTCCAGCGTGTCGACAAACCCTCGCATTCGTTGTCAGGACTGCGCTTCGGTGCTCACGAATTAGAACATTCGCTCCGCTCCTATGCTCGTCCTTCCTAGACTTCAAGGGTTTTCAATCACGCTGAAAAGATGACAAAATCCTAAAATGAAAACCATTTTAGGATTTTGTCAACAATCTGAAGCGACGGTTAATACCGCCGCTCTTTTTTTTGCACGAATAAAAACGAAAGAAGAAGCCCGCCGCATAGTCCAAACAGATGGGCCATCATGTTAATATTGGAGTTGATAAACGACATGAGAACGGCAAATGCGAGCAGTGTGATGATCATTTTGGAATGCTCCTGCCCTATTAGTTCATTGCGAAAAAGAACCATAAACAGGTACACGCCGAATAGCCCGAAAATGGCGCCTGAAGCACCGACATGCACGTAATCAAGCGGCTCTGTAACATAAGTGCCAATATTGCCGATGATGCCGGAGCCGGCGTATACAAGAAGGAAACGCGCTTTTCCCAGCATGCGTTCCAAAGCCGGGGCAAATAAAAAGATGGACATGGAATTAAACAGCAGATGTGTGAAACCGGCGTGCAGCAAAATCGGTGTGATCAGCCGCCACCATTCCCCGTTTGCGACACCTAGGTTATAGCCTGTGACGGTATCCCTCCATAACACGACTGAATGGGCAGGAAGTGAAAAAAACAGCCAGAGAACAGCTTGCAAAGCCAATATAAAGGTGACAACGGGGTAAAGCCTAATAAACGTTTGAAAATTTTCAGTCCGTATAAACATTCCGAGCCCCTTTTCTTCATTTTGGTATATCTATAGTAACACGTTTATGAGACAAACCATTTAAATAGTACGTACGCAAAGGAGGTTATCATACATGATTTACGGCATTGGGCTGGACATTACCGAGCTTAAACGGATCGCCTCTATGGCTGGACGCCAGAAAAGGTTTGCCGAGCGGATTTTGACGCGAAGCGAGCTTGACCAATACTATGAGCTTTCAGAGAAAAGAAAAATCGAATTTCTCGCGGGCAGATTCGCGGCAAAAGAAGCTTTCTCGAAAGCATTTGGCACCGGCATTGGGAGGCAGCTCAGCTTTCAGGACATTGAAATTAGGAAAGACCAAAATGGCAAGCCCTATATCATTTGCACGAAACTGAGCCAGGCTGCCGTTCACGTATCGATCACTCATACAAAAGAATACGCTGCCGCGCAGGTTGTGATTGAAAGGTTGTCAAGCTAGTCTGCATATTAGGGAAACCCCACTCATATATTTGATAGTGCATTAAGGGAGACAAGTTGTTTGAGGCTTTTATGGTACGCATCTGTTCTGCCTAAACGTGTACCGAGCGTACCGTTAAAGTCAAACAAGCGATTTCTTCCTTTTACATCAATTGAGAAAAAGGGGTTGAAAAAGGTGAGAAAAAGCTTTGTTTTGCTTTTAACGGGACTGCTTGCTGTTCTTATTCTTTCTGCCTGCGGGCAAAAAACACAGCAAGATATTGTGGCCGGGTTAGATGAAAAGGCGAAAGAATACACCTCGTACAAAGCAAAAGCGAAAATGACCATCGAGACAGGGAGTGAGCCTCAAGTATACAATGTGGAAATCTGGCACAAAAAGCCGTCTCTGTACAGGGTTTATTTAGAAAATCCGAAAAAGGACCAAAACCAAGTCATTTTACGAAATGAAAACGGAGTATTCGTTCTCACGCCGTCTTTAAATAAGAGCTTCAGATTTCAAAGCGATTGGCCGAACAACAGCAGCCAGGTTTATCTGTTTGAATCGCTCGTAAAGGATGTTCAAAACGATTCGGATGCAGTTTTCACAGCGAAAGAAAAGAAATACGTATTCGAAACAAAAACAAATTATCAGCATAACAAAATGCTGCCCACGCAAGAAATCACATTTAACAAAAAAGATATGAGCCCGTCATCTGTCAAAGTGATGGATACTGACCGGAAAGTGATGGTCAAAGTAGAATTCAGCAGCTTTGAATTTAATAAACAATTTGATAAAGAATCATTTGACGAAAAGAAAAATATGACCCTTTCTCAAATGGATGTTGCCACAAGCGCAAAGCCTTCCGATACATTCGCGGTCAAAACGCCGCTGGAACTGCCGCTTGGCGTCAAGCTGCTTGAAGAAAAAGATATATCTACTGAAGACGGGAAGCGCATCATCATGACGTACGGAGGAGAAAAATCATTTACGTTAATTCAGGAAAAAGCCCAGATTGCGAAGGCTTCCTCCTCCGTTACGCTGAACGGCGAACCGGTAAATCTCGGCTACACCATCGGCGCCCTGTCGGATGCATCATTATCATGGACATATGACGGCGTAGATTACCTTCTCTCTTCTAAAGATCTTTCTAAAGAGGAAATGGTGACAGTAGCGAAAAGCATGCAGGGACAATCATCGAAATAACCGCCAAAGGCCAAACATGATTTGGCCTTTTTTTCGTTAGACATCGTTTCCCTTTAGCCTTTAATTTTAGTATGATATGTAAATGATATTGAATAAAAGCTAGGAAGTGTCGTAATGAGCACAAAACCTTTTTACAGAGATACGTGGGCGGAAATTGACTTGTCCGCAATAAAGGAAAATGTCAGCAATATGAAAAAACATATCGGTGAACATGTCCACCTGATGGCAGTTGTGAAAGCAAACGCCTACGGGCATGGTGATGCAGAAACAGCAAAGGCTGCTCTTGACGCAGGTGCCTCATGCCTGGCCGTGGCCATTTTGGATGAAGCGATTTCACTGCGCCAAAAGGGATTGAAGGCGCCTATATTGGTGCTTGGCGCGGTTCCCCCAGAGTATGTGGCAATCGCTGCTGAGTATGACGTGACCTTAACAGGTTATTCTGTTGAATGGCTTCAGGAGGCAGCCCGCCACACGAAAAAAGGTTATCTTCATTTTCATCTGAAGGTCGATACGGGGATGAACAGGCTTGGTGTAAAAACAGAGGAAGAAGTTCAGAACGTGATGGCCATTCTTGACCGCAACCCTCGTTTAAAGTGCAAAGGGGTATTTACCCATTTTGCGACAGCGGATGAAAAAGAAAGAGGCTATTTCTTAATGCAGTTTGAGCGCTTTAAAGAGCTGATTGCTCCGCTGCCGTTAAAGAATCTGATGGTCCACTGCGCGAACAGCGCCGCCGGACTCCGGCTGAAAAAAGGCTTTTTTAATGCAGTCAGATTCGGCATCGGCATGTATGGCCTTCGCCCGTCTGCTGACATTTCGGACGAGATACCGTTTCAGCTGCGTCCGGCATTTACCCTGCATTCGACGCTGTCGCATGTCAAACTGATCAGAAAAGGCGAGAGCGTCAGCTACGGAGCCGAGTACACAGCAGAAAAAGACACATGGATCGGGACGGTGCCTGTAGGCTATGCGGACGGCTGGCTCCGAAAATTGAAAGGGACTGACATCCTTGTGAAGGGAAAACGCTTGAAAATTGCCGGCCGAATTTGCATGGACCAATTTATGGTGGAGCTGGATCAGGAGTATCCGCCGGGCACAAAAGTCACATTAATAGGCCGGCAGGGGGATGAATATATTTCCATGGATGAGATTGCAGGAAGGCTCGATACCATTAACTATGAGGTGGCCTGTACAATAAGTTCCCGTGTTCCCCGTATGTTTTTGGAAAATGGGAGTATAATGGAAGTAAGAAATCCTTTATTGCAGGTAAATACAAGCAATTAACTTACCTAAATGGAGAATTCATAAAACAGCTTTGCTTGAAGAGTGAATAATGGTATCATTATCACTGGATGGATAAAAGAGTCGTATCCGTAAGTTTGGTGGAGGTGTATGTTTTTTGTCTGAATCCAGCGCAAGAACCGAAATGAAAATCAGCTTGCCCGAAAACCTAGTAGCTGAATTGGATGGTGTAGCGATGCGGGAGAAACGAAGCAGAAACGAACTGATATCACAAGCAGTGAGAGCGTATGTCAGCGAACGAACAACTCGTCACAACCGTGATTTGATGAGACGCGGCTATATGGAAATGGCGAAAATCAACCTGAATATTTCTTCTGAGGCTCACTTTGCGGAGTGCGAGGCTGAAACGACAGTTGAGCGCTTAGTCAGCGGAGGATAATCATTTGATTGTGAAACGCGGCGATGTTTATTTTGCTGATTTATCTCCTGTTGTTGGCTCAGAGCAAGGCGGGGTGCGCCCGGTTTTAGTGATCCAAAATGACATCGGAAATCGCTTCAGCCCAACTGCTATTGTTGCAGCCATAACAGCACAAATACAGAAAGCGAAATTACCAACCCACGTCGAAATCGATGCAAAACGCTACGGTTTTGAAAGAGATTCCGTTATTTTGCTGGAGCAAATTCGGACGATTGACAAGCAAAGGTTAACGGATAAGATTACTCATCTGGATGATGAAATGATGGATAAGGTTGATGAAGCCTTACAAATCAGTTTGGCACTCATTGATTTTTAGACATATTTGCAGGTTGCTCAAATAGAGCAACTTTTTTTGTTTTCAAAAAACATAAACGATATAATAGTGAAATAACGAAAAAATATGTTGTTTTTTATTGGGAGGTAAGCGAATTTGATGTCGAATCAGACTGTATACCAGTTCATTGCCGAAAATCAAAATGAACTGCTCCAACTGTGGACTGACACACTAAAAGAATTAAGCGAGCAAGAATCCTATCAGCTGACTGACCAAGTGTATGAAAATATATCTAAAGAATATATCGACATTCTGTTGCTGTCTGTTAAGGACGAAAATGCTGCTGAAAGCCAAATCAGCGAACTGGCGCTTCGAGCGGTCCAAATCGGACTGTCTATGAAGTTTTTGGCTACTGCGCTTGCTGAATTCTGGAAGCGTCTCTACACGAAAATGAATGATAAGAGATTGCCAGATCAAGAGAGCACGGAATTAATCTGGCAGATTGACCGCTTTTTCAGCCCGATTAACACAGAAATTTTTAATCAATACTCAATCTCATGGGAAAAAACAGTATCCCTGCAAAAAATCGCGCTGCAAGAGCTGTCTGCGCCGCTTATCCCGGTGTTTGAAAATATCACTGTGATGCCTCTTGTCGGAACAATTGATACCGAACGCGCGAAACGAATTATGGAAAACCTTCTTAATGGCGTCGTCAAACACCGTTCCCAAGTCGTGCTGATTGACATTACAGGTGTCCCTGTCGTCGATACGATGGTTGCCCATCATATTATTCAGGCATCAGAAGCTGTAAGGCTTGTCGGAGCAAAATGCCTGCTGGCCGGAATCCGTCCGGAAATTGCTCAAACAATCGTCAACCTGGGGATTGATTTATCCCAAGTTATAACTAAGAATACCCTGCAAAAAGGAATTCAAACAGCATTGGAAATGACGGATCGAAAAATCGTTTCATTGGGGGAATAACATTTTGAGACATCCGAAAATCCCGATCTTGAAACTGTATAATTGCTTATTAGTGTCCATTCAATGGGAACTTGATGACCAGACAGCATTAACTTTTCAAGAAGACTTATTAAATAAAATATACGAAACAGGTGCTAACGGAGTCGTCATTGACCTGACATCTGTGGATATGATTGATTCATTTATCGCGAAAGTGCTGGGCGACGTCATTACAATGTCTAAGTTAATGGGGGCTAAAGTCGTCTTGACCGGCATTCAGCCTGCTGTGGCAGTGACGCTGATTGAACTTGGAATCGCACTTGAGGAAATCGAAACTGCGCTCGACTTAGAGCAGGGGCTTGAGACATTGAAGCGGGAATTGGGGGAATAGCGAATGAACGACCAATCCTGTGTAAGAATCATGACAGAATGGGATATTGTGGCCGCCAGACAGTTGGGACGAAACGTTGCGAAAGAACTGGGTTTCGGCACGGTAGACCAGGCTAGAATTACAACGGCTATTTCAGAATTAGCCAGGAATATTTATTTATATGCCGGCAAAGGGCAGATTGGAATTGAACAGGTCGCAGACAGAGGAAAAAAAGGCCTGAAAATTATAGCGGAAGACCAAGGGCCGGGAATTCCTGATATCCGAAAAGTCATGGAAGACGGGTTTTCAACGTCTGGAGGACTTGGTGCGGGACTTCCCGGGGTCAAAAGGCTGATGGATGAATTCAGCTTAAATTCCGTAGCGGGGGAAGGAACAGAGATACAAGCCATCAAATGGCTTCGGTAGGAGGTAAGAACGTGGATTTTAGGGAGGTTATTGAGCAGCGGTATCATCAGCTGCTTAGTCGATATATAGCCGAATTAACAGAAACATCTTTATATCAAGCCCAAAAATTCAGCCGAAAAACAATCGAGCACCAAATTCCTCCGGAAGAAATCATCAGCATTCACAGAAAAGTGCTGAAGGAGCTGTATCCAAGTCTCCCGGAAGATGTGTTTCATTCGCTGGATTTTTTAATAGAAGTCATGATTGGCTATGGAATGGCTTATCAGGAGCATCAAACCCTTAGAGGGATACAGCAGGAAATCAAATCAGAAATTGAAATCGCGGCAAATGTCCAGCAGACGCTGCTCGGAACTAAAGTTCCTCAGGAAGAAGCGCTGGATATCGGCGCCATCAGTGTTCCCGCTAAACAGATGAGCGGTGATTACTACCACTTTGTCAAAGACAAGGAATCCATCAATATCGCAATCGCGGACGTGATCGGAAAAGGCATTCCAGCGGCTTTATGCATGTCCATGATTAAATACGCGATGGACTCTTTGCCGGAAACGGGCATACACCCTTCTCAAGTGCTGAAAAATTTGAATCGTGTTGTTGAACAAAACGTTGATGCCAGTATGTTTATTACGATGTTTTATGCGAATTACAATATGGACAAGCATCAATTTACATATGCTTCAGCGGGACATGAACCGGGATTCTATTATTCTCAAAAAGACAACACGTTTTACGATTTAGAGGCCAAAGGACTCGTTCTCGGCATCTCGCAGGACTATGACTACAAACAATTCGATCAGCATCTGGAAAAGGGCGATATGATTGTTTTATTTTCTGACGGCGTCACAGAATGCAGAACGGAAAACGGTTTCTTGGAGCGTCCTGATCTGCAGAAGCTCATTGAGGAACATATGTGTTCCTCCGCGCAGGAAATGGTCAAAAACATTTATGACAGCCTCCTCAAATTGCAGGATTTTCAGCTTCACGATGATTTTACGTTAATTGTTTTGCGGAGAAAGGTTTAACGTCTGTCAGACGAGGGTATAAAGCAACTAGTGATTTGAAGGAAAATTTGAGGTGATACGAATGAATATAAATGTTGATGTGAAGCAAAACGAGAATGATATACAAGTAAACATTGCAGGAGAAATTGATGTATACTCAGCCCCGGTGCTTAGAGAGAAGCTCGTTCCTCTGGCAGAACAAGGAGCTGACTTAAGAATTTGCCTGAAAGATGTCAGCTACATGGACAGTACCGGATTGGGCGTTTTTGTAGGGACCTTTAAAATGGTGAAAAAACAAGGTGGTTCGCTGAAACTTGAAAATCTTTCTGAACGGCTGATCCGACTGTTTGACATTACAGGCTTGAAGGACATCATTGATATTTCTGCAAAGTCAGAAGGTGGAGTGCAATGAAGAATAATGCTGATTACATCGAAATGAAAGTGCCGGCCCAACCTGAATATGTGGGAATTATAAGACTGACGCTGTCAGGGGTCGCAAGCAGAATGGGCTATACGTACGATGAAATTGAAGACTTGAAAATCGCAGTCAGTGAGGCGTGCACAAATGCGGTTCAGCACGCTTACAAAGAAGATAAAAATGGGGAAGTGTCAATACGATTCGGTGTGTTTGAAGACCGTTTAGAGGTTATTGTGGCGGATGAAGGAGACAGCTTTGACTTTGATCAAAAGCAGCAGGATCTAGGGCCGTACACACCTTCGCACACAGTTGATCAATTATCAGAAGGAGGGCTCGGTCTATATTTAATGGAAACGCTCATGGATGAAGTCAGAGTGCAAAACCACTCCGGCGTCACCGTAGCGATGACAAAGTATTTAAATGGGGAGCGAGTTGATCATGACACAACCATCAAAAACTACGAAACTAACTAAAGATGAAGTCGATCGGCTCATAAGCGATTACCAAACAAAGCAAGATGAACAGGCGCAGGAAACGCTTGTGCGGGTGTATACAAATCTGGTTGACATGCTTGCGAAAAAATATTCAAAAGGCAAAAGCTTCCACGAGGATCTCCGCCAGGTCGGCATGATCGGGCTGCTAGGCGCGATTAAGCGATACGATCCTGTTGTCGGCAAATCGTTTGAAGCTTTTGCAATTCCGACAATCATCGGTGAAATTAAACGTTTCCTCAGAGATAAAACATGGAGCGTTCATGTGCCGAGACGAATTAAAGAACTGGGTCCAAGAATCAAAATGGCGGTTGATCAGCTGACCACTGAAACACAAAGATCGCCGAAAGTCGAAGAGATTGCCGAATTCCTCGATGTTTCTGAAGAAGAGGTTCTTGAAACGATGGAAATGGGCAAAAGCTATCAAGCTTTATCCGTTGACCACAGCATTGAAGCGGATTCGGACGGAAGCACCGTCACGATTCTTGATATCGTTGGATCACAGGAGGACGGATATGAGCGGGTCAACCAGCAATTGATGCTGCAAAGCGTGCTTCATGTCCTTTCAGACCGTGAGAAACAAATCATAGACCTTACGTATATTCAAAACAAAAGCCAAAAAGAAACTGGGGACATTCTCGGTATATCTCAAATGCACGTCTCGCGCTTGCAACGCAAAGCTGTGAAGAAGCTCAGAGAGGCCTTGATTGAAGATCCCTCGATGGAGTTAATGTAATGATCCAGGTTGAAGAAAACGAGCATATTCAAACTCTAGTATATCAACTGAATAAAGAAGGGAAATCGATTTGCGGTGACAGTTTTTTTATGAAAGCTGATGATAAGGAGTTAATTTGCGCGGTTGCTGACGGACTGGGAAGTGGATCACTTGCTAATGAATCCTCTGCAGCCATCAAAGACTTAGTGGAAAACTATGCGAGTGAAGACGTAGAAAGCATTATCGAACGCTGTAATCAGGCGATGAAAAACAAAAGAGGCGCTACAGCATCTATCCTGAAAATCAATTTTGAGCAAAGGCAGTTTACGTACTGCTCTGTCGGAAATGTACGGTTTATTCTGCATTCCCCGTCTGGTGAAAGCTTTTATCCTCTGCCGATTTCGGGCTATTTATCAGGCAAGCCGCAAAAATACAAAACGCACACCGCCACCTATGAAAAGGGTTCAAAGTTCATTATACATACAGATGGACTCAACGTACCTGATATCCGCTCCCATTTGAAAAAAGGCCAATCGGTAGAAGAAATATCGAATTCGCTGAAAATGTATACGACATCGAGAAAAGATGACCTGACCTATATTCTCGGACAGCTGTCCTAAGAAACCAGAAAAAGAAGCTGGACATCCGGCTTCTTTTTTTTTGCGGTTGACTATTAATAAGTGCGCTTATTATAATTAATAAGTGAACTTATCATTCTGGGGGCTTATGGGATGTGGAATTATGAATACACTGCGATAGCTGATGCGGATGTGGGAAAACCTGGAACTGTTATCAGGAAACAGAAACAATGGATCAATGGGAGACGGGTATTGCATCAGATTCTTTGAAAGGACAATTTCAAAATGGAACGGAAGGAACATTGCTTCTGCAAGGAAAAACAGTTCTCTTTTGGCTTGAGCATGTGGAGAAACATCGGGCGTTTTCTGTCATGGTCAACATGCCCGCATAGCAATGTAAAAATGGAGTTTTCTCACGTGCTTCAAAAGCAAAAAGAAGATTTGCGTATCACATATGGAATTGTATTAGAAAGCGCTGAAGCAAAAAGTGGGGAGAAATCATTGGGACTGAACTGTCTAAAGACATGCCGACGGCTGTCAGCAGGCTTGTCCATCTTTGCGGAGGAGTGATAAAATGAACACAAATTACTGGATCGGCGTTGTGTCAGAGCAGCATGTATTAAAAGGTGCTGCCGGCGGTTTTGCACAGCTGTGCCATGGAAAAAAAGCCCCGCTCGCCAAAATGAAAGAGGGAGATTGGCTGATTTATTATTCTCCGAGAGACGCATATCCAGACGGCAAACTGCTGCGAAGCTTTACTGCGATCGGCAAAGTGAAAAGCGGAAACATTTATCCGTATCAAATGGCTCCGAATTTTATTCCATACCGATTAGATATAGACTATTATCCATGCAATAAAATCGGTTTTTACGACATTAAATCAAAGCTTGAATTTGTTCAGGAAACCAAGCATCTTGGCTTTTTATTTCGCAGAGGACACTTTGAAATAAGCAAAAAAGATTTTTTGACAATAGCACAAGCGATGGGAGTTAACATAAGTGGAATGGCACTCTAAATTTAGCGGTCCGAACACAAGCCCGGGCTTTTTATTATGGCAGGCCACGCAAAGCTGGCAGCGGAAAGTAGGAAAAGCATTGGCTGAGTTTGACCTGACCCACGTTCAATTTGTTCTGCTGACCTCGTGCAAGTATATGATTGCTCACGGAGAAACCGTCACGCAAAAAAAACTTGCAAGCTTCAGCCAGACCAATATCATGATGGTTTCGGAGGTTGTGCGGACGCTTGAGAAAAAAGGATTTATCGAAAGAAGCAAAAATCCCCAGGATAAAAGAGAGGTCCTCCTGTCTCTTACAGAAATAGGAGGAGAAAAAGTAACAGCGGCTTTGCCAATTGTTGAGAAGATTGATCAAGCCTTCTTTGCAGCTGCGATGAAAAAAGAGAATTTTCTGAGCGGCTTACAGGAACTATTGAAACATGGGTAAAGATACGGGCAGCGCCAGCTGTCTTTTTTTATGTGTTTTTTTCGGTTTTTGATACACTAGAGAAAGAACGACAAAATTGGAGGCTTTGGTTACATGGAAACGTCAGCCCTTTTAAAAAAGCAAATTGCGAAAGAAATAGGTTTATCACAAAAACACGTTGAAAGTGTCATCCGCCTGCTTGAGGACGGCAATACAGTCCCGTTTATTGTCCGGTATCGAAAAGAGCAGACGGGTTCAATGGATGAGGTTCAGATTCAGACGATTTCTGAACGCTGGCAATACATACAAAACCTGAATCAGCGAAAAGAAGAAGTCATCAGGCTGATTGCAGAGCAGGATAAACTGACAGATAATCTAAAACGTAAAATCGAGCAATCGGTGAAGCTTCAGGAAGTGGAAGACCTTTACCGCCCTTATAAACAAAAACGTAAAACAAAGGCGACAGTCGCCAAAAGCAAAGGCCTTGAGCCGCTTGCCGACTATATCCTGACACTTCCCCAAGATGATCATCTGGCAGCAACAGCAGACCAATACATCAGCGAAGAAAAAGAAGTGTTCACACGAGAAGAAGCGATTGAAGGCGCCAAGCACATTATTGCAGAACAAATCTCAGACGAGCCGACCTTCAGAAAGTGGATTCGCCAGGAAACCTTCAAAAGAGGAACCATTAAGTCTGCAGCCGGAAAGTCGGCAGACACCGATGAGAAAAATGTGTATGAAATGTATTACGAGTATGAAGAGCCAATTGCAAAAGTCGTTCCGCATAGGGTGCTGGCAATGAACCGCGGCGAAAAAGAAGACATTTTAAAGGTAGCGATCGAACCGCCTGCGGATCACATTAAGGCGTATTTAGAAAAACAAATCATCAAAAATCGCTTAACATCCGTAAGAGAGATTTTGCAGGAGACAATTGAAGACAGCTATAAAAGGCTGATCCAGCCGGCAATCGAGCGTGAAATCAGGAAAGAGCTCTCAGAAAAAGCTGATGAACAGGCGATTCATATTTTCTCAGAGAACTTGAGAAAGCTTCTTTTGCAGCCGCCAATGAAAGGCAAAACCGTTCTCGGTGTTGACCCAGCCTTTCGAACTGGCTGTAAGCTCGCTGTGTCAGATGAGACCGGAAAAGTCTTGAAAATTGATGTGATCTATCCGCATGCGCCAGTCAACAAAACAAAAGAAGCCCATGAAAAAGTGAAAAAGATTCTTGAGCAGTATCAAGTCGAGATGGTGGCGATCGGAAACGGCACAGCATCCAGAGAAACAGAACAATTCATCGTCAATGTACTCAAAGACATGCCGCGCAAAATTTATTATGTGATCGTCAATGAAGCGGGAGCAAGCGTCTATTCGGCTTCAGAGCTTGCCAGAGAAGAATTCCCTGACCTTAAGGTTGAAGAGCGCAGTGCCGTATCTATTGCTCGGAGACTTCAAGACCCGCTCGCGGAGCTCGTTAAGATCGATCCGAAGTCTGTTGGTGTCGGACAGTATCAGCATGACGTCAGCCAAAAACGCTTAAATGAATCTCTGCGGTTTGTCGTCGAAACGGTCGTAAACCAGGTTGGAGTAAACGTCAACACAGCCTCCGCCGCACTGCTTCAATATGTAGCTGGATTATCGAAGTCTGTAGCAGGCAACGTTGTCAAAAAACGCGAGGAAATCGGAAAGTTTTCAAATCGAAAAGAACTGAAGGACATCCCAAGGCTCGGTGCGAAAACCTATGAACAATGTATCGGTTTCTTAAGAGTGCAGGAAGGGACAGAGCCTTTGGATAGAACAGGCATTCACCCGGAAAGCTATAAAGAAACAAAAGCGCTTTTGAAAAAACTCGGACTTTCAACAGAACATATCGGCACGGCGGAATTGAAGGACAAAATCAATCAGCTGGCGCTTTCTGAAACGGCAAAAGAGCTGGGAATCGGCGAAATCACTCTGAAAGACATTTGTGAACAGCTGACAAGGCCGGAACGCGATCCGCGCGATGAGGTGCCTAAGCCTTTGCTGAAAACAGACGTCCTTCAGCTGGAAGATTTGAAAGAGGGAATGGAACTGCAGGGCACCGTGCGCAATGTAGTGGACTTCGGAGCGTTTGTTGATATCGGAGTCAAACAAGACGGGCTTGTGCATATCTCAAAATTGAGCAATCAATTCGTCAAGCATCCTCTTGATGTCGTATCTGTCGGCGATATTGTGACAGTTTGGGTTGACGGCGTAGATGTACAAAAAGGCAGAGTATCGCTGTCTATGGTAAAATAAAAGCACTGCTTACGAGCAGTGTTTTTTCCTATAGAAATACCAGCATTGATTCAGCAGTTTAATTTGGTAATTATCTTTTTCAAGGAACGCTTTTTGCATCTGCTTTTTAAGCCAATTTGGCATAGGCTCATTCCTCCTCAGCTTTTATCATAAGAGGGACGGTGATTACCATATTGTATGCGAACGGTGAATTGTCCCGTTCAATGTTTTTTAAGTGAGGTGCACTATGGATAATATAGAGCTTCAAAAGCTGACAGAGGATATTTCTAAAACATATTTTAAAAAGCCGTTCCGCCATCGGGCGCTTTTTAATGACAGGCTTAAAACCACGGGCGGAAGGTACCTGTTAACCTCTCATAACATTGAATTGAACAGAAAATATCTGATTGAACACGGCAGGGAGGAGCTGATCGGCATCATCAAGCACGAGCTCTGCCATTATCATCTCCACCTTGAAGGAAAAGGGTACAAGCACAGAGACAGAGATTTTAGAATGCTATTGCAGCAGGTCAACGCGCCGAGGTTCTGTACACCCCTTAAGAAAAAAGCGGAAAACAAAAAAACTTATATGTATATCTGTACGGCCTGCGGCCAACAGTATATAAAGAAGCGCGCCATGAACCCTGACAGATACAGATGCGGAAAATGTCGCGGAAAAATAAAAAGAATTTTTTCGTGAAAAAGGTTGACGAATATGGCAAGCCTATGTTACATTATAAAAGTCGTCACGAGAGATAAATAAAAATATTTACCTCTTGACACTGCAAATCAAGGCTGATATAATAAGTCTTGTCTCATTATTCCACAGTAGCTCAGTGGTAGAGCTATCGGCTGTTAACCGATCGGTCGCAGGTTCGAATCCTGCCTGTGGAGCCATATTGGAGAAGTACTCAAGTGGCTGAAGAGGCGCCCCTGCTAAGGGTGTAGGTCGCGTAAGCGGCGCGAGGGTTCAAATCCCTCCTTCTCCGCCATAAGATTTCGATATAAGTTCTCAACCATCGGCCCGTTGGTCAAGCGGTTAAGACACCGCCCTTTCACGGCGGTAACACGGGTTCGAATCCCGTACGGGTCATTCCATTTCGTTGGGCTATAGCCAAGCGGTAAGGCAACGGACTTTGACTCCGTCATGCGTTGGTTCGAATCCAGCTAGCCCAGCCATTTTTATTTTTGAAATCTAATAGTAAGAGCCATTAGCTCAGTTGGTAGAGCATCTGACTTTTAATCAGAGGGTCGAAGGTTCGAGTCCTTCATGGCTCACCATTTGTCTTTTTGCGGGTGTGGCGGAATTGGCAGACGCGCTAGACTTAGGATCTAGTGTCTTACGACGTGGGGGTTCGAGTCCCTTCACCCGCACTTTACTTACAAAGTGCACGCAAATCGGTTTTACTAGGTTAAGAGCCTACTAAACCAGCACAAACACAATTTAATGATCACGCGGTCGTGGCGGAATGGCAGACGCGCTAGGTTGAGGGCCTAGTGGGTGAATAACCCGTGGAGGTTCAAGTCCTCTCGGCCGCATCTCAAAAATACCAAGGGTTTTGACGACCTTGGTATTTTTTTGTGTTTATTTTTAAATAATCTACTGCCCACAAACTGCCCACTTACCTAAAGTAAGCCATCTAAAAAATGTTAGATGTGTTTATGGCTGATGTTGCTGACCTGATTGTACAAAAAAGCTAATTCATAATGAAGTGAATTAGCTTTTTTAATACAGAGAATTCAAGAGTGTTTCTTAATAAAGTGCAGTAAAGTTTGTTTCTTCTTGAAAGAAAACATATAGCCTCAGGTTTAATTGCCTACTATCCAGTTTGTGTAGTTTTGATAGCTGTAGGTGTCTATATCTTGATTCGTACCTTGCCAATCATAGAGGCATATCCAATAATTGAAAAACGAAGAGTATATAAATAGATTCGGCTTTAAGCTTAGTAAGAGAGTGAGAAAAAGAATGGATAATATCTAATAAAAGAGCCTAAAAAGGTTCTTTTTTTCATTATGAAAAAAGATAAAGCTCTCAGTTAATCTTAATTTGAAATAGGTTCATTATATTTTTAAATAAATTCATGTACTAAACATTACTATATAAGGGTTTTGTTACAGAAACCATATTTTAACTTTTATTGGAGACCTATTAAGAAAACCATACCCAAACATCTCGGTATGGTTTTTTATATTATAATTATTCAATCCCCAAAACAACTTTATTTGGAATGGGAAGATTATTCTTCTCAACCCTCATCTTCGTCAAAATCCTCTTTACCCTTTTTTAGTTGCTGAAGAAGAAATTCAAGAAAACTATTTGCAGCAGTATAACCATATCCTTCATGGTTGTCCCAAAGGATAACAGAACATTCTCCATCTACCATTTTATTTGTATCAAGACAATAAGAGAATTCATCTATATACTCAATAACAACAAGACCTGGTATAAGATTGTAGAACGTTCTGTATTCTTTGGTTTGCTCTACAACTTCAGCTCCATGAGAGTCATAACCGAGTATCATGGTCCCGAACGCGCCTCCTGAACCATACTCAGTTAAAAACCACTTATAACTGTCTGGTAGGGTTACTTTGAGATCTTTTTCTATCACTTTAATATGTTTGTCAGTGACGCCTCCAGTAAGAATTGAATATTTTTTATTCTTATCAAAGAATTTTTTCACTCTAGAGTAATTCACATTTAACCTCACATACATTTGATTTTGGTTTGCAATTCATCAATCTTATTAAGTTCATACTCATAATCACAGTTATCTTCTAAAATAAAATTCATAGTTTCAAAGAAACTTTTCGCATTCTTTAAGAGTGATTCAAAAAAATCAAGTTTCGGTAGTAATACTTTTTGTTTTTGGTCAATTTCAAATAACAACATATCATTCGATATTGATTTCATTTTCAATAGAAGGGGTTGATCTGGAAAATAAGTTTCGCTTTTTCCTGTTTCAATAGCTTCTTCAATTAGATTTAAAAAATAAGCCCACAATTGGTCAACCAAGTCCCACATAGTGACATCAAGCAAATCTTGTTCACCATATTTTAAAATAATCGCCCCAGATAAATAGTAAGAGTCTAACTGTGGTTTTATGTTCTTTAGTCCCTCTATATTGTTAAGTGGAACAAAGTAATCGTCAATATTATTTTTTAAGATTGAAAGATCGTTTATCTTCTTATTTGGCCTAAGGATTAATGATTGAATATAAAACATTTTACCTCTCCTATTTTTCCGGATAGAATTGTCCTACTCTTCCTTTTTGAAAGCTACAACATATTGTTGACCCTCATATGATCCTCTAATTTGATAACTAAATTTAGTTCCTTTTTTCGTTAACTCTTCACGGTTTTGTTTCATAATTGATTCTATCGCATCTGCAACATCGTTAACAGTCATCTCTTTATTGAGAAAAGATTGTTGAGACTTAATTGAACCATCCCATAAATTAGGATGATGGCGCTCTAAAATATGCTTCATTCCTCGCTTATCAATGAGGAATGATTGTCCTCCAAAAGTGTATTTTCTGCTTTGGAAAGTTTTTAATTCGTTTACAATTTCATGCGGCTTAGCTTTCTTTAATCCTTGTACAGTAGACGAGGCCTTGAATATTTCAAGTGCAGAGTTTTTATAATTCTCTCCATCAATCACGTTAAAAGGAAAAGTCCCTGAACCACCAGCCATTGCATACTGTTGTTCAAAAACATTTGGTATTTTAACGTATTCAATGCCTTTTTTTATTCCTGCTTTTGAAGCTTCAAGTGCCTTAATTGCAGCAACTTTTGAACCGGCTTTTGCAACTTTGGATACTTTATCAATACCTTTCGGACCAACTATTGCAAGAACAACAGTACTGCCTACATAGGAAACCCATTTTGCTCTGCTGTAGCTATCTCCATTAATCATATCACGTTGAAATGTGTCTTCTATGTCTTTTGCTATGATCTTACAAGTATCGATTGGATGTAAGGCTGCGTTCACTGTTCCAGAAAGCGTTTCAATCGGGTGTCTTGCAAGTTGATAGAGACCCATCACTGTATCTTTACCTGCTTCATACATTCCCATTGCAATACCTTTTCCAATTTCAGCTTTTTGTTGGAGTTCTTCGAGTTGGCGGAAATAAACTTGCTGCTCAGGTTCCAAATTCTCGTATCCTATTTTCTTCGCAATTTTTAAATACTCGTCTGGATCTGTTACCTTTACAAGCTGTCTTTTCAAATCTTTTATTTCGTGTTTTTTAGCTTCTTCTTTTTTGATCTTCAAATAAGCTTCAGATTGCTTCTCGA
Organism: Bacillus sp. FSL R7-0685; assembly: GCF_038002425.1. Lineage (NCBI taxonomy): Bacteria > Bacillati > Bacillota > Bacilli > Caryophanales > Bacillaceae > Bacillus > Bacillus sp. FSL R7-0685. The sequence continues at coordinate 541,174 of NZ_JBBOCN010000001.1, forward strand.
TATCGCCTTTTTTCTTATGTATATCGCTCTCACGATATGCCTTGGCATTATAGTGAAGGGGGGGAGCGTTCTTGCCCTTACCTGTTGATTCCTGTAACTTTTGAAAGTCTGCTTTAATGAATTGTTCGTTAGGTTCAGTTATTGCATATTCAGTTTTTAAGTTTTCGTCCACATCGCATATTTTATCAACAGTCTTTTTCCGTTTGTTTTCGGCAGAAGAGAGCTCATCCTTAAAAGTCTCTGTTGAAAATAAATCAAGTGGAAGAATGTCATCGATATCATTCAGAATATCTTTCATTGCTTTCTTCTGCTCAGACATAATTTATTTTGATTTTTTATATGCGTTTGTTAGTTCATGTTCTAAGAAGGATTCCTCGATATATGCGTCAGATAAGCTGGCATCTTCTAAAACACCGGAGATACTAGTAAGGAAAGCGATCTTCATTTCAATTAAATCAATCCATTGATCAGTGACACCCACATGATCGTGATAAAAAGCTTTAATATTGTTTGCTCCCTTGCCAGAGAACTCACTGTCATCAAGATCGGCAACATCCTTAAATGCTTTTCTTAGCTTAATCATTTGATTTTTCAATTCTTTATAATCTTTTGCTTGGTTTTCAGCTTCAGATAACAAAGACTTAGCTTCAAATACCTTCATTGTCCAATCCTTTCAGTAAGTTTATATCTAAATATTACCATGGAATAGATATGAAGTTTAAGGGGTAGGGAACGAATCTTAGATCATTTGAACATAATGAGAGTTGGAGAAATATGAAGTAAGGGTGTTTTTTTGCTCACCAATTATTAACGTAAAGAGAAGTTAGAAAGTGTAATGAAAATATTCTTACATAATCAGTGATTCTGTATTCTTTTGTTTGCTCTACAACTTCAGCGCCTCAGAGTCATAACCAAGAATCATTGTTCTGTATGCGCCATCAAAACCGTGTTCTTTTAAAAATATAAATTACACTAGATCGAACCTGACGGAATCATGAATTTCGTCAGGTTCTTTCTGCATTCTGGTTCATGATTAAATCAAAGTAATCTAAGTAAACATAAAAGTATTTTATATTTTTGTATAAGTTTACTTTACTTTTATATAAGGTGGATTTATAATTTGGTTCAAGAGGTGATGGTCATGAAGAAAGATTTTGGTGATTCGATCTCAAATAAGGTTTATGAATATCGTGTACTTGCCAGATTGTCTCAGCAAGAATTAGCAAAGAAAGTCGGGGTTTCCAAACAAACCATCTTTGTAATGGAGAAAGGAAATTATGTTCCGACTCTGCTGTTAGCTTTTCGAATTGCCGAATTTTTCAAAGTGGATGTAAACGAGATTTTTACTTATGAGAAAGGAAATGATCAAAAATGAAAATGAATTCGATCACAGATACGATCACCAACGCAATTTTTTCTCCTTTAAAGTCCTGGGCTGAACATTCTCCGGGAAATTGGAATATTCTTATTGGCAGTGGGTTTGTATTGCTTGTAGTCGGATTGATTCTGACATTCGTATTTCTTAAAAAAATGGGTAAGGCTGACGAAAGAACAAATCAAATATCATTAAAAAGTGCCCTCTTTATGTTATATGGAGTAATTTTGTGCGACTTGATTTTCCCGAAAGAATATATGTGGCAAGTTTTCTTCTTATTTAAATATTCTCTTGCCTTATTAGCTTCAGGAATCTATCTAGCCGTTCGATATAAAAAAGATTTTTTGTGAATTCAATAACCGAGAAAGATAGTGTCTCTGAAGTTTTAATTGTTTTAGGAGAGGGAACGAATATGAAATCATTTTATAATGAGATTTGGAGAAGTGAGGAAGTGGGTTTTTGCTCACCAATTATTAACCATAATTCATACAACCTTATAGAAATGATGTAAAGTGGAGTTAGAAAGTGTAATGAAAACAAGCTTTCATAATCAATGATATGGATTTACAATGTTGAGGGCCCAGTGGGGGGAATAACCCGTAAAGTTCAAGTTCGCTCGGCCGCACCCCAATAATACCAAGGGTTTTACCATCTTTGGTGTTATTTTTTTGCGGAAAATACGGCTGTACCGCATTGTGGAGTCCACTAAAAAAGTGCTGACCTCTGCACAACATCGTTGCGCGAGTCTGCACTTTTATTCTGCGATTATGGGGAGTTTATTTTAATCCGTTGTTAGCCGCGCCGATACTTGGCTTTTAGAAGCTTTTTTTAAGTGGCTAAAACCAACAAATTTTTTGCCTTCTTCATCCCATAGGCGGAACTTTAACGACTTAAGGCTTGTTGCCAGTGTAATAGTCGGAACGTTTTGCAATGGTTCAGTGTTGTTATGCACTTTTTCAAGCTTATAGTTTGGGACTCTCGGGCTTAAATGATGAACATGATGAAAACCGATATTGCCTGTTAGCCACTGCATGACTTTTGGAAGCTTATAAAAAGAGCTTCCTTCAACTGCTGCTTTTACATATTCCCAATGCTCATCTTCTTCAAAATAAGAATCCTCAAACGTATGCTGAATATAAAACATCCAAATTCCGAGAGAGCCTGATATCATAAAAATCGGCACCTGAACCAGCAGGAAGTTTTGCCAGCCAATAGCCCAACATAAAAGTGCTGCCAAAGCGACGATCCCCAGGTTCGTTACATACGTATTCATCCGTTCTTTGCGTTTTGCCCCTTTTCGATTAAAACGATTGGCAATCCCGAAGACGTAAATCGGCCCAATAATAAACATAACAAACGGATTTCTGTACAAACGGTACATTATTTTTGTCTTAGTTGAGGCTTTCTTATATTCCTCAACCGTCAGTACCCAAATATCGCCTGTACCGCGTTTGTCCAGGTTGCTGCTTGTCGCATGATGGACAGAATGGTCGTGTGCCCAATGATCAAATGGATGCAGAGTCAGAATTCCTGTTAATGTTCCAAGGATTCGATTCGCCTTTCTGTTCTTAAAAAAGGAATAGTGGCAGCAATCATGAAAGATGATGAAGGTTCTCACTAAAAAACCTGCCGCAACAACAGAAATCGCTAATGTAAGGAAATAAGAAATCGACAAGCTCTTATATGCCAAACACCATAATAGGAAAAATGGCACCAATGTGTTAATGATTTGACAAATGCTTTTGTGTAAATCGGACTTTTCATAAGGTGTAACCAGTTTTCTCAAAGCCCTTAGGTTTTGTTCTTTCATATTAAAAAGTTTCCCCTTCCCTGGTGATCTTCTAAGTGTAGGAAACGTTTTATAGCCTTAGAAGGCCCAACGTGATACACCTCATATATGATAAGTATTCTTCCCATTCATCTGTAAAATTATTGGAATTAATAAACTGATTTCCAGTTTATTATTAGCAGAGTCAGCCGGGATACAAAAGGCGTATGAAGATTATACCCAGCACTTTATTGGGTCAAACTCTCTCAATGCTCCCCCATGGGGATCGATTTATTTGACCGTGAACATTGATTGTTTGAGGAAAAAAGGAATGAAGTAATGGGTATATCCATGAGTGACTGTTTGGAAACATCTGCAGAAACAAAGTTTTACAAGTGAACAGCCTTGTTTTTAAAAGATTATCTTGCTCTTTAAGAAGAAACAGCTGAGCTAAGTACTATTAAGCAAAGAAAAAGGTTTGAAGACACTCGTGATTCATTTTTCATGGTGTTTTCAAACCAAAGTTTTTAATAGGCCTCTTATTCTGCACTGGTATACACATGTTTAACAAATAATGCCATGAATAAATCGGAAATATAATTTGCAGTTATTTCCGATTCCTGATATAATAAAGAAGAATTATTTTTGTTCGGTGTAAAGGATAGTATGAAGATTGACTTTTCGTCTTGATGATACTTTGGGCAAGGATAGTATATACTGTGTGGTTACACACTAGGAGGCAACAAAAATGGAACAAGGTACAGTTAAATGGTTTAATGCAGAAAAAGGTTTTGGTTTTATCGAACGCGAAAATGGAGACGATGTATTCGTACACTTTTCTGCAATCCAAAGTGACGGATTCAAATCTTTAGACGAAGGTCAAAAAGTATCGTTCGACGTTGAGCAAGGTGCTCGTGGAGCTCAAGCTGCTAACGTTCAAAAAGCTTAATCTTCAATCGTTTATACAAACAGGCTCTTTATATAGGGCCTGTTTTTTTATGTCTATATCATACTCAATAAAAAACCCTACTCAACGTTCGAGTAGGGAGATGCTACAAGGTATAGAAAAAGATTTAAAACTTCAAAGGTTTGTTTACAGTATAACATACTGGATTGACAATATGCGGAATGTATATAAATTATTTAATGTTTTGTTCAAATATAACTCTTTCTTTTTTCACGTTCGTTACTTTAAGTAAGATTAGATGAATTATAAAAATGGTTTCATCTGGATGTTATCAACTCGCATATCTCTTTTATGAGAAGAAGATAAACAATTATTATTCAATGTGGCAGTGGATATAAGAAATTCTTAAAAATAATGAGGAGATCGATTGTTTTTTTCTCCTGGAAATAATCACTTAGAGATACCTAAAACAATGAAAGCCCTACCTCTCTTCCATCCTTACGGCTCCTTGTCCGTGCCAGTGTGAATCAGGATACTAATAACAAGTGACTATTTTATTGAGTTTTTTGGTAAAACTTCAATCTTCGCAGAAGAAATGTAAATAATAAAAATGGATTAGAATGTAGGAATAACAAAAGAGGTCGTTAATGTTCTAAACATAAGTTGGAGAAGATTTGCTTTTCATCATAATATTCCGAAATATTTTTTGGGATCAATACACTATCTAACCGAAACTTTTTATTTGCTTTTCAGTGATTCCTTTAATTACTTCCAGTTCACTAATCAAAAATTCATATGCATTATCCAGCATTTTTTTTTCGCTTGCATTAAGTGCTTTTTCTTTCTTCATACGCATTAAATCACGTACAACTTCAGCACCTTCTTGTATTTCACCTGTTTTTATTTTGTCCGTGTTTATTTTGTACCTTTGCTTCCATGGCAGTAACCTATCTGATTCTCCATGCTGAAAAATGTGCATAATGTGTTTTAATGCAAGTATATCGGTAACTGGTCGTATATTCGAACTCAATATTTTACTCGTTGGAATCATAACTGTCATATTACTGATTGACATTCTTATGACATAATACTGTTGTTTTTCCTCTAAGAATTCTTTTTCTTCTATGGCTTCAATTATACCTGCTCCGTGCATTGGATAAACAATGTTATCACCAATTTGAAACATATCATCCACCTCCATATATGGTATCCTTCTTAAGATTACCATATATGGAGGTGTAATATCAAAATTTTAATAATAACATGATCGAATTTTTGATGTCAATAACTTTTTTGAAAAAACAGATCAAGCAAAAACAATAGGAACGTGTCGGATTTCCAATCAGGAAAAGGTCAATTGATCCTTGTGAGCAGTTTTTCATTGGCTCAATGACATTACAGAAATGATTTGAGTAGATAAGAAAGAACGATATTCGTGAAATGTCAGCTAAAAATATTTAAAGCACATGATTAAGTTCTAATTTCTTTACCGATTTGATATGGATAACGGCCGACTTACTTAATGATGCATTTTCACTTATCTTGCGAGCAGAAAAAGGTTTGTTGATAAACATTTAGCCACCAAATTGGCATTATTATTAGGGAAATTGACAACCTTCAAATGGGTATTGAGGTGAGAAGAAAAATAAAGAAAGGAGAGATTATAAATGAAGACCAGAACATAAAGAAGTGAAGGGGAAAGAACAAGGTTAATTGAAAAGCAAACTATATAAAATAGTTTGCTTTTTTTTGTTATGACTTCACTTCTTTTTCTTTCTCTTTAATGACTAATAAAACACCGCTCAGAATTAAAAACGAACCTATCCAAAATGTCCCGCCTATTTGTTCTCCAAGCAGAATCCATCCGAGTAAGGTTCCAACCAGAGGCTGAAAAAAGAAAAAGAGGCCTCCACTTGAGGCATTTAATAATTGTAAGCCGTGGTTCCACAATAAAAATGCACAAGCTGTTGAAACAATTCCCAAATACAAAAGGCCACCTAGAATTTTAGGGTCAAGCAGTAGTGGCGTAAAAATCGTGCTAGGTTTTACAAAAGGAGTTAGTGCCACAATGGCCACAAAAGTTGAATACGTGGTAACAAGTATAGGCGAATAGCTGTTTGGCACGCGTTTGATAAGCACTGACATCAGTGCCCATGTAAGGGCTGCAACAAGCAGAGAAATACCGCCAAGCTGATTAGAGGTATCAATATGTCCGTTTCCAACAATAAATAATACGCCTGTGGTCGCTAAAATTATTGAAGTTCCTTTTTTTATATTCAATGGTTCTTTAAGTAATAGACGAGCAAAAATAACCATGAACGCTGGTGTGGAGGACGTAATAATTGCTCCCATTTGTGCTGAAGACAACATCGTTCCATATTCTTGTGTAACAATTGAAATGGTGTTGCCAACAATTCCAATGGCAACAATTAATAAAAGGTCGCGCTTATGAATTTTCCAAGATTGTTTCCTTATCAAACCAACAATAAGAAGCGCAAGGATGGCGATGACGTACCTGATCCAAACCAATTCAAAAGGCGGAATTACTGCGACAACAACCTTAACCACAACATACATGCCACCCCAGATACTAGCGGCTAAAGCTAAATATATAGAACCTAACAGGGTATTTTTCATTTTTTTGTTCCCTCCGTATTTAAAATTAGGTCAATAAATGCCCTAACGGAGAGAAGTAGTCACTTTACTCCATTAAGGGCGGAGAAGTGCTACTGGAACATCATTTTCAAATAGTGGAGCTAAAAACATGTTATGATCACCTCGATTTTTAAGAATGACTATCATTATACAATGTTGGTTTTAAAGCCGTAAACATCTTAAGAGGACTCCGTTTATTAATAGAATAAACTTTATGAATTCATTTTTTTGTATGATAATGGCGTCATATTCATCGCTTGTTGAAATTTACTTATGAAATAACTGGTACTGTTAAATCCAACTTGATAAGACACTTCTGTCACATTGGATTCAGGGTGTTGCAGTAATAATAAGCTTTTTTGAATTCTATAATCCATTACATAACGTAATGGCGTCTTATTCAGCATTCGTTTAAAATAACGGCAGCATTCAGAACGGCTCAGTTGGCCAGCTTTTGCAATGTCCTCTAATGTGATTTTTTCAGCATAATGGAGATGGATCCAGTTTAACATTTGTTTCATTCGATGACTTTTTATCATTTCAGATTGATCGTACTCTAATTGAAAACCATTAACGACCATGTTTTTCCACATTAACGTTAATTGCATCGTAATGTCAATCTCATAGAGCGATGTCTTTTGTTGAATCAATTGATTTATTTTTTTAACAGCATCTAGAATATTTTTTGCCCACTGTTGATTTCCGGCCAAAAATAAATAGGGCAAATTGGTTGAAAACATATAGGGCTGAACATAGCTTGAATACAGTTCCTGAGGTAAAACGAAATGGGGTGACACATTCAAGCAAATATACGTACAATCCGAGCCTTCCTTTTCTTCGGCCATGTGCAGGCAGCCGCTATTGATAAATAATCCATCCCCTTCGTGAACCTCTATTTTTTCTTCATTTATTTGAAAGAGAGCTATCCCTTTTAGTATCAAAACAAATTGGATTTCATCATGCCAATGAAGCGGAATATAGCCATTTATATTTTGATTGATCGTTGTCTTGTAGCAGGCAACTGGCAATTCTACCGTTCGGTGCTCTGTTAATTCTTTTAAATTTTGATCGATCACAAAATTCTTCATTCTGACTTCACACCTCAATATATTTATATTTTTTCATTCAATTTGAGTATTTTTTATCATGTTTTGCATTTATTATAACACTATTATTATATTTATTAGTGAGGAGTCATGTATGAATACTTCCAATAGAAGAATGGGATTGTTCTATGTTATCACAGGGGCGACATGTTGGGGAATTGGAGGCACAGTAGCCAAAAAACTTTTTCAAGAATATCAAATTGATGTCAATTGGCTTGTAACGACACGTTTGCTTACGGCTGGAATGTTACTTTTAATGCTGCAATTGTTCAGAAAGCATCGGTCTCAGGTTATTGAGGTTTGGAAAAACAAAGCGTCGGCTGGCCAGCTTCTTATTTTTGGCCTATTGGGAATGCTAGCTGTGCAGTACACATATATGGCATCCATTCAACATGGGAATGCTGCCGTTGCTACATTATTACAATATTTATCCCCAGTAATCGTCATTATCTACACGCTTTTGCGAAAACAAACGGTTCTTACCAAACAAGATATCATTACTGTTGTGCTTGCTTTAGTGGGTTGCTTTTTTTTGTTAACAAATGGTTCAATATCTCAACTTTCAGTGCCGGCAGCTGCAGTAGTATGGGGAGTTTTATCAGGATTCGCTGCAGCTTTTTATACTTTATATGCCGTTGGTTTATTACATAAATTTGATTCTCTTGTCGTTGTAGGTTGGGCTATGATTATTGGCGGTTTTGCATTGGGTTTTATCCATCCGCCATGGCAACTGGATTTTCAACGATTAACTGCTGAGGCGTATGCATATATATTATTTGTGATATTATTTGGAACAATGATTGCGTTCTGGTTCTTCATAAAAAGCTTGGAAAGCCTTTCTCCCAAAGAAACAAGCCTATTAGGCAGCTTAGAACCTCTATCCGCTGTTGTAACAACTGTCGTTTGGTTAAAAGCGCCATTTGGTTCTTTTCAATGGATTGGTGCTATTTGTATTATAGGGATAACTTTAATATTGGCTTTACATAAAGAGCCTTCTATGCAGAGTGAAAAGTCGATATTAAAGATTAGGAATCATGCAAATCGGGATATATAGGGGCTTTTTTTGCTTATATGACCGGTCCGGCAATGAAAAACACTGGTGGAGTTTGAGCCCTCTCGGCAATATCAAAAATACCAAGGGTTTTGACGCCCTTGGTATTTTTTCTTCAAGAACCTTCAATTTTTCTTCTCTGATCGAAAAACGTATTACTTTTTTGTAATTGGTATCCAAATTTCACTTTTAAAAGATGGTGATGTTACATCCTTATGCTCGTTCCACAATATTTCTGGACCTTCTATTTGTTCGTAATTTGACGATGGAAACCATTCGGAATAAATGCGTCCCCATACTTCTTGCAGTGTATCCGGAAATGGCCCGATTGATTCGAATACAGCCCATGTTGAGGCAGGAACTTCAAGCCGTGAGAAATTATCTGGACACTGTTTCGTTGTGGCTGCGCCAATATAGTGATCGAGCTCTCCTTTTTCCTCTGTCCGACCTTCAGAAAAATTGGTGGATGCACTAATGAGGCCTGATGGTGCTACATTAGAAAGCTCTTTTAGTTTATTTATTGCTTTTTCATCTAAACTTTCCCACATAGATGCAATCTCCGGATTAATCCCTTTAAAAATAATAGGAACTCTTTTTTTAATGCCAACGATGCGAAATGCCTCTTTTTCTTCAATACGGTAGTTCATTTCATTTCCTCCTTTAATTGTTAGCTGGAAGGTCATTCGTGGATAAGCTTTAAGGGAATGGCCATTAAGTCTGGCTTTTGATGGGTTTATGCCATGTAAATTTTGGAATGCCCGTGCAAAAGAATCAGGTGAGTTATAACCGTACTTTATTGCAATATCAATCACTTTTACATTGCTGTCTTTCAGTTCAAAAGCTGCAAGAGTAAGACGTCTGCGACGAATATATTCCGATAATGAAATACCTGCAAGGAAGGAAAACATCCTTTTAAAATGATATTCAGAGCAGAAAGCAAGCTTTGCTGCCTCTTGAAAATCAATATCATTAGTGAGGTTTTCTTCAATATACTTTAACGCCCTATTCATACTTTTAAGCAAATCCATTTATTTGGCCTCCTTTAACCAAAGAATAACAGGAGTGAAATGTATTTATCCGACATTCTGTGCACAGTTTTGCAGGATGACTTATATGAAATAAAGTAAGTGATTCACTTGTATTTGTACAGGTTTTATTGAAGCATGCTGTTCATAAAAAGGCATCAATAAAAGAAAGTTATAATTGTCTTATAAACGGCACATTCATATAATTGAGTGAAAAAGGATGCGTATCATGCCTATCAATTCTTTTGAAAATTATCCGATGAGCTGGAAGCCATCGATTGATAAAGCTGAAAAGCCTATTTATAAAGCACTTGCAGGGCAATTGGAACAGGATATTTTAAACGGAGTTTTATTACCTGGAACAAAACTTCCTCCGCAGCGAGAATTGGCTGATTATTTAGATTTAAATGTGAGTACGATTTCCAAAGCATTTAAAGTGTGTGAGTTAAAGGGGCTGCTGAGTGCGACTGTAGGGAGCGGCACATTTGTATCGTATGATGCGTTGTCGAATGCGTATTTACTTGAGGATACAAAGCCGACACATTTAATTGAAATGGGAGCAATACTTCCAGATCACGCTTCATATGAGCCCTTGTTACACCAACTGAAAAACATGATTCAGGAGGAGGATTATGAAAAATGGTTTAGCTACGGCCGGGCAGGCGAAAGCCTTTGGCAAAAAGATGCAGCTGTAAAGCTCATCCAAAGAGGCGGATTTGAAACATCCGTTGATCACATTTTATTTGCAAATGGGGGACAAAATGCGATTGCCGCGACTTTGGCGAGTCTTTGTAAGCCTGGAGACCGCATCGGTGTTGACCATCATACGTACCCTGGTTTAAAAACTGTTGCATCATTGCTTAGTGTGCAAATCGTACCGATAAAATCAGAGAACGATGAAATGAGTCCGGAGTCACTTGAATATGCGTGTAAAAATGAAAATATTAAAGGTTTGTATTTAATCCCGGATTATCATAATCCGACGACTTCCTTTATGTCTGTTGAGAATCGAAGAATGGTTGCAGACATTGCAAAGAAATATAATCTATTTGTTATTGAAGATGCATCGTACCATCTTCTCAACAAAAATCCGCTTCCGGCACTCGCCTCATTCGCACCGCAACAGGTTATCCATATTGCAAGTTTATCAAAATCGTTAGCGCCAGGTCTGCGTTTGGCTTATGTAGCAGTGCCGAGACAATATAAGGAGCCAATATCAAAGGCGCTTTATAATTTAAATATAACCGTTTCCCCGCTATTAGCTGAACTTACTGCTCGCACGATTGTATCAAATCAATTTGAAGTCTTAATTGAGAGTCATCGTGAACAAACCATTCGCAGAAATCAACTCGTAAACCGATATGTTGCGGGATATACATGTTTAGGTGTTGAAACAGGCATTTTTCGTTGGTTGTTGTTACCGGGTAAAATGTCTGGTGCCGAATTTGAAGAGTTGGCTGCTCGACATGGCGTGCAAGTGTATGCGGCTGAACGCTTTGTAGTGGGAAATAGTTGTCCTGAAAGGGCTGTAAGGGTTTCTGTCTGTGCACCAAAAACACTTGAAGAGCTTGAACAAGGATTAATGATCCTGAGACGTTTGCTAGACGATCTTACCTAATATTGTTTGCCATACAATTATGACATTGTATGGCTTTTTTGTGCGTGTTATGATGATCCACATCTAGAGGGAGGTTTATACAAAATTGGCTTTTAGAAAGGAAGGTCAGATGATGTTAGACAAGGACAGCGTAAAAGCAATAGATGTTCAAACTGCTTCATTACAAAGCTACATCGGTTCACCAGAAAAACAAAAATCGTTATACAAGCGTACACTATTCGTTGTGAGTATCTCACAAATTTTTGGCGGTGCGGGGCTGGCGGCAGGAGTGACTGTCGGTGCGCTTATTGCACAGCAAATGCTGGGCACTGATGCGTTTGCTGGTCTTCCTTCTGCTTTATTTACTTTAGGGTCAGCAGGATCTGCATTAATTGTTGGAAGACTTTCTCAACGTTATGGCCGTCGAACAGGTCTTTCAGCTGGCTTTATGATTGGCGGACTTGGAGCAATAGGCGTTATTATGGCAGCAATCATAAATAGTATTTTCTTGTTATTTATTTCATTGCTTATTTACGGTGCAGGTACAGCCACTAATTTACAGGCCCGTTATGCAGGTACAGACTTAGCAAATCATAAGCAGCGAGCGACTGCTGTTAGTATTACGATGGTTTTTACTACATTTGGCGCAGTGGCAGGTCCAAGCTTAGTGAATGTGATGGGGGATTTCGCTCTTTCTATTGGTGTTCCATCACTTGCTGGCCCTTTCATTTTAGCCGCAGCAGCATATATTTTAGCAGGTGTGGTCCTTTTCATTATGCTTCGTCCAGATCCATTAGTTATAGCAAGAACAATAGAAGCGGCAAATGAAGAGCCTGGTGATAAAGGACATTTGGCGGCAACTGAGCATACAGAAAACAAAAAAGGGATAATCGTTGGGGCAACAGTTATGGTTCTTACCCAAATAGTAATGGTAGCTATTATGACAATGACACCGGTTCATATGAGACATCATGGGCATGACTTGGGGGCAGTAGGGCTTGTTATTGGTTTTCATATAGGTGCTATGTATCTCCCTTCACTGGTTACAGGTGTTCTTGTAGATAGGTTGGGACGTACCGCAATGGCTATTTCCTCTGGAACAACGTTGCTTTTGGCAGGTGTAATAGCAGCATTTGCTCCGGGAGATTCTATGGTTCTTCTCGTCATTGCTCTTTCTTTACTCGGATTAGGGTGGAATTTTGGTTTGATAAGCGGGACTGCCCTTATTGTAGATTCAACTGATAGTGCCACACGAGCTAAAACGCAGGGGACAGTGGATGTTCTGATTGCGTTGTCAGGAGCTGCTGGCGGAGCATTATCTGGAATGATTGTGGCAGGGTCAAGTTACCTAGCATTATCATTTACTGGAGGGATGTTGTCCTTATTACTCATTCCAGTGGTGGTATGGTTTAGGGGACGATAAAGGATAGGATTGTTTAATTTACATTAATTTGTTATATTGTTAGATAAAGTCTATTGTAGCATCTAATATTCTAACGAACTATAGTTGCTCCATTAAATCTATTATAAAGATTTGAACAGGATTCCTTATAGCTGTGTCACTCACTGCATATTCTTTAATTGAATCACATAAAATGGTTATCGGATTTGAAAAAGGCAGGATTACTCGCTTTAGGTAAAGGAGTCATCACGTTGTTAAAAAGGTTTTCTCTTGTTTTTGTTACACTAATGATGTCTATCGTTGTTGTTTTAGCGGCCGCTAAAGAGTCGCCTGGAGATTATGTCATCTCATTTGATGAACCTATTATCTTGATGATCTCAATTGGAATCGTTGTATTTTTATTTATCCCTCCATTAGTCATGTCCTTTTTTGGCAATTTGGTTGTAAGAATAATATCTGGTGTATACCAATGTTTTATCGTTTTCACTTTTCTGGGGCTCATTCCAATTGGATTTCTTATTCCCAATGGCTTTTTGACAATTCTAGTTTCTATTGCAGGAACTTTAGTCAGTATAGCTAGTGTTGCCGTAACCTTATGCATTGGCAAGAATAAAAAAGATATATAATAATTGAATTGTTATTTTTTCAGATTGTCAGTGAAATAATAAAACAAGATGAGAAGGCTTTGTGGGCCTTCTTTTTTTTGTTGTTGCATCATCCCCACTTTAAGCTTAATCTATTGAATAATAAGAGAAGGAACCTATAGAAGAATAAAATAAATAACGAGATGTCAAAAATAAAACTGGACTTCATTATTATCAATTCACGTAAATGTAAAAAGCTTGGAAAGAGGGGAATTCTTTCATGACAAATAGCAGAACGAATCCGAAGGTTGATGAATTTTTAAGTAAAGCGAAAAAGTGGAAGGAAGAATTTGAGAAGTTGAGAACCATCATTCTTGACTGTGAGCTGACTGAAGATTTTAAGTGGATGCATCCTTGTTACACATACAATAATAAAAATGTCGTTTTAATACATGGGTTTAAAGAATATTGTGCGCTTCTGTTTCACAAAGGCGCCTTATTACAGGATACCGATGGAATTCTCATTCAACAAACGGAGAATGTACAGGCGGCGCGCCAGATTCGGTTTACAAATGTTCAGGAAATAAATGAGCTAGAAAACATTTTGAAAGCCTATATTCACGAAGCCATTGAAGTTGAAAAAGCCGGTTTGAAAGTGGATGTTAACAAAAATATTGAATTGAACATTCCTGAAGAACTTCAAAATAAATTCGATGAAATCCCTGCCTTGAAAACTGCTTTTGAAGCATTGACCCCGGGACGGCAAAGAGCATACACTCTTTATTTTTCTCAAGCCAAACAATCCAAAACCCGAGAATCGAGAGTCGAAAAATATGTGCAAAAAATTCTCGATGGAAAGGGATTAAAGGATTAGGCACGCCAAGGTTCAGGCTAAAGGAATAGCATCATAGCGTAATAAGATCATTTCTATAGAAGAAAAACAAGCATAGTAAGATGCTTGTTTTTTCTTAGGACAACATTCACTTACTGCTGAAATGCTTCTTTTGATTAACATTGTATGCCACTAGACAGCGTTATAAAATATTAATGCAACACCTAGAAATAGCTCAATGGTACGGCTCATCACATTTAGAATGCCTAGGAGAACTAATAGAACCGGAAGATTTTTCAGCAAGTTACTGCACTTCAAACTTTGTTTTTATATTAATATATCTTATTTCCTTATTAACCATTGTATTTAGTCAGGTACAGACAAACGAATACTGATTAATGAATCATCATGATATCAATGAGCCGCTTGATTTTTTCATTGTCACCTGTATCAACATACACTGTTTTTCTGTTTTTTATGATATTCTCAGTCACTTCCCTCATGACGCCTTTTTCTACATCATCAGCAGAATCCCATCGTAAAGGCACATTATATACATGAATCGTGCCATCCCCATTGCCATGATAAGTGACTGATCCATTCACTAAACGAGAACCTGCTAACTGGGTTACATCTTCTGGATAGCTGGCACTTGTATCATCATTAGGATTAATTGGCTCGCCAGCCGAAATATGTCGAACATTTAATTCATCTATCTCTTGATTAGGTCCAAGTTGAAGCCAAACTCTGGCATATTCGATTTTTTCCGAAGAGTATGCTGCCAATACATTGTTTTCTTTGCTTTTCTCTTCTGCTGAAGAGGTATTATTTGCAGCTTTTGTTGCGGATTCTTCTGATTCTGTTATTGGCTCCGCTTCATCCTTGTGTATTTTGGTGCTCTCTTCAGGCTCAGTGTGTTTTTCGTCAGATTGTACAGCAGAAGCTTGATTTGAAGGTTGTTGTGCTTCTCCATTCTTACTGTCCGTACATCCAGCAAGCAAAATCATAAGCAGCAGGGCAGTATTGCAATAACATATCTTTCTGCGTTTCTTCATTTTTTCATTCCTCTCTATTAATTCAGGTCAGCTTCATATATAAGTTTATGTATCTAAATATTACCATGGAATAGATAGGATGATATTGAAAACTGTTTAAGAAGAGGAAACGATCTTGAATAGCATCGCGAAAACTTAAGAATTCTTAAGAAGTTTTGCCCCTTTTTCTGTGTTTTCAAGCGGGAACATGATGAAGGATTTAGAACGTAAATATCCAGAGTTGAAAAAATTATTGGAGACTTATAATTATAAGTTTTTGGCGCTGGGGATGATTTGTCCAATAGCTCCAACAGATGTCGTTTGTTTTTTATCGGCAGCTGTAGGAATCAAGTATACCACTTACATTTTAACGGTTATCGTTACGAATATCCCTTTATTGATATTTTCGAGTTTCATTGTGATCAATTTTAGTGAGTCATTAATGGGAACTGTATTGGTTGTCGCATCATTTGTTTTGGTTTCTATTGTATCCATTAAAATGTGGAACACCCTTAAGCATAAACGGAGCACATAGAAATGCCACGAGACTAACCATTTATAGCTTATAAGCACCTGTAGAGATTTAAGTTCTTTCGGTATCCAATAATACCAAGGGTATAACTGCCCTTGGTATTATGTTCTGCTGCACATATATAAACCCTCCATTTTCGTTTGTAGATCCTTTTTAATTTTTGTATTTTAGGTTGAATGATCACCAGAAGAAAAATGAACGCATGATCTGAAAAGCTGTTTTGTCGCAAAATAAATAAATCAACCAACGATAACAATCTCGCTACTACGATAGATTTTGATTACTGTATATAATCGTTTTTTAGTAAATGCTCTTTCATTTTTTGAATTGCCTTCGCTTCGTCGGCTCCATGAGCGTATATATGTATTTCGGTTCCTGGTTTAATTCCTAAATCCATAATGTCCATGATGGCTTTTGGCGCTTGTTTGAGGTTAACAGTTTTCCCTTGGTATTCAAGAAAAATGTCTGATGTAAACCGATGAGCTATACTGACTAACAGGGTAGCTGGTCGCGCAAACCCTGTTTCCTTAATGATCGTAAATTGTCTTTTAATCATTCTTCACCTCATTAAAGTCTGCCTCTTGACGGATTTATAGTTGGGTTGCAGATCAAATTTGAATTTAGAGTACCTTTAGGATAAGTGATCTAATTTCATCATTTTCTCTGCATTTTGAAATAACACCCTTTCTTTGTGTTTACAAAATAATTCTCAACTAACTAAAATGGACAATGACTTCATTCGGGAAAAAGCATGATTCACTATCAGCTTTTATTTATTATTGTAAATACAAACATGGTGTGTACAATGGTTACATTCAGGCGATTTGTTGATTATTCAACATTCCACTCTAAATTGTTGATTATCTTAAGAAAGTTTGGTGAAAAGCTATGTCCAAAGTGGATAGAAGAATAACCAAAAGCCAAGAGGCTATTAAAATAGCTCTGATTGAGCTGATGACTGAAAAAAGTTTTGATCATATTACGATTAAGGAAATTTCTGAAAGGGCAAATGTAAACCGGGGAACAATCTATCTTCATTACTTAGATAAATTTGATCTATTAGAAAAAATTATGGAAGAGCATATAAACAATATGGGGGATTTTTGTGAGTCGGCAGCTGAAATGGACTGGATTGAATCGACTGTACACTGCATGGAATACCTTGAGAGTAATTATTTATTCTTTTCGACGATGTTAGCCAGTGAAGGCGCTCGATATTTTCGCAGTCAGTTCCTTAAGTTTAATATCGAAGAGTTCAGGAAAGATGTAGATGTAACGAAAGGCAAGAATTACGGCCAAAGTGAAGATGTCATTGTTGAATTTATAGCAAATGCTTACGTAGGGGTAGTGGAATGGTGGTTAAAAAACGAAATGCCTTATCCGCCTCGTGTCATGGCAGAAAAAGTGGGGGAGTTATTAGAGCGGATTTTATAATGGAGGTAGGAAATGGGTGTTGACTTATTTGTCTAGGCGGGAGATTCAAGTCTCCTCGATCGCATACAAAATACCAAGGGTTGATGGCCCTTGGTATTTTTATACCTTCATGCATTTTTGAAGTTTATGCTTAAAGGTCTGCCTTACTTTGCAAATCGCCGAGCTGCGGCAACGCACATGATAACGGCGATATTCACTGCTACGAGTGCCCAGCCCACTTTCTCGTGCAGAATCACTGAGGCAAGCAGCAGTCCAAAAAAAGGCTGGAGAAGCTGGAGCTGCCCAACCGCTGCAATTCCCCCTTGGGCAAGACCTCGATACCAGAACACAAAGCCGATCAGCATGCTGAATAAGGATACATATGCAAGACTGAGCAGTGCGGGAACGCCGATCGCCGACCATGAGTCCGGCGTAAAAAAGAACGACAATGGCAGCATAAGAGGAAGCGACAGAACGAGTGCCCATGAGATCACCTGCCAATTCCCCAGACGCCGTGAAAGTTTGGCCCCTTCTGCATAACCAAGACCGCATACGACAATAGAAGCCAGCATGTACGCGTCGCCAAGCGGGGATGAACCTCCCCCCTGAATGAGGGCGAAACCTGCTACTAACAAGCTGCCGGCAGCTGAGAAAATCCAGAAGACGGGACGGGGGCGTTCACCCCCGCGCAGTACGCCGAAGGCCGCCGTTGCGAGTGGAAGAAGTCCAATGAAGACAATGGCGTGTGCGGATGTGACATGCTGAAGCGCTAAAGCTGTCAGCAACGGGAAACCAATCACTACGCCGAACGCTACCACTAACAATGAAATGAGATCTCTTTTGGCAGGATGCTGCTGCCGGAAGATGAGAAGGAGACCTCCCGCCAGTACACCAGCTATCGCAGCACGGCAAACTGTGAGAAATAACGGATCGAAGTCTGACACAGCCAAACGGGTCGCAGGCAGCGAGCCGCTGAAAATGAGTACGCCTATAAAACCATTTATCCAGCCATTTGTTGTTTTGTTCATTATAATCACTCCACATATCTTTCTTGTTCATTGTCTGTATTTTCTTAACAAAACCAGCAGCTAAGGATTACAATGACTATAAACTGGAATTGGCCTTTTATAAACAGCCAGTTTTCATAAAAAAATGCATACCAGTTAGGAGAGCAACGCGCAAATGGATATCACGCCTTTTTTGAATAGAACTCTGGATATTCCGCTTTATCAGCAGCTTTATCGGTATTTTAAAGAAAATATGCATCGGGGCCGTATTCAAAAAGGAATGAAGCTTCCTTCAAAAAGACTCTTGGCGAATCAGCTTTCCATCAGCCAAACGACTGTAGAACGTGCCTATGAACAGCTCGCTGCTGAAGGTTATATTGTGAGCAAGCCAAGAAGCGGGTGGTTTGCTGATTATCATGATTCTGATTTTGCTTATGATAGAATGCCAAGCACAACACCCATTCAACAAGAAGCAGAAGAAAATAAACAATGGATTGATTTTCATTATGGAAATGTAGATTCTTCTTACTTCCCTTTTTCCGCATGGCGAAAAAGCATGGTCAATAGCTTAGACCAATATGGACACGAGCTTTATCGGCCGGGACATGTTTTAGGAGAGTTTGAGCTGAGAACACTCATTGCAGAGTACCTGTATCAATCTCGGGGTGTTCATTGCGGCCCTGAACAAGTGATTATAGGTGCCGGGAACCCTATTCTGCTGCAAATCTTGTGCCAAGTTTTTGAGCCGAATATTTCTATAGGGTATGAGGATCCTGGTTATCCAAGAGCACGCAAGATTTTTGAAGCCAACCGCATGAATATTGTTCCTATACCAGTCGATGATGAAGGAATCTGTATACAGAAGGTCAAAGAACAGCAGCCAAACCTTGTATATGTCACACCTTCCCATCAATTTACGCTGGGAACCATAATGACAATAAACAGAAGAATTCAGCTGCTCAAATGGGCGGCCGAACATCAATCCTTTATCATAGAGGATGATTATGACGGGGAATTTAGGTACACAGGACAGCCGGTTCCTTCTCTTCAAGGGCTTGATCAGCATAACCGTGTCATTTATATGGGCACTTTTTCTAAGTCTCTTTTGCCCTCGCTGCGTATCAGCTATATGATTCTTCCTTCACCTCTTTTAAAAAAGGGGCATGAAATCACGTCCTTATATAAGCAGACAGTGTCCTGCCACAGTCAGCTAACCCTAGCTGAATTTATAAAAAATGGAGAGTGGCAAAAACACATCAACAGAATGAGAAAACTTTACCGCAAAAAAAGAGCCATTGTATTAGAGGCAGTGCAAAGGGAATTAGGAGAGCATGTCAGAATCCGCGGAGAAAACTCTGGGCTTCGTATCTTACTTGACGTTTATTTGCCATTTGGTGAAAAAGAGTTAATTGAGAAGGCGAAAAAACATGGAGTAAAAATTTATCCTGTTTCTCTTTCTTATCAACATCATCCTCCTGCAAAAACGGTTTCGCTCGGGTTTGCAGGGGTTTCTGAATCCAACATAAGAGAAGGCATAAAAAAACTGAAGGCTGCCTGGAAGATATGAGGGAGCTTTCAGTTTAGCAAAAAGGCCAAGTGACGACTAAGTGTTGAGAGCTGTTCAATATTTTTTAAGTATATGATGAGTGCCAGCAGTCCAGTCCACGATATGTCTGTTTAGCGAAAAACAGAATTTTTTATTTGCTCCTCACAGTGCTAAAATAAACAAAATAGACAATTGAAAAAATAGAGGTGTAAGAATGAAGTTAGATGAGTTTACAATTGGCCAGGTCTTCAAAACGAAATCATTAAAAGTATCAAAAGATGATATTATGCGGTTTGCGGGTGAATTTGACCCTCAGTATATGCATGTAGATGAAGAAAAAGCGAGTAAAGGCAGATTTAATGGGATTATCGCTTCCGGCATACAAACACTGGCCATATCTTTTAAACTTTGGATTGAAGAAGGTCTCTATGGAGACGATATTATAGCCGGAACAGAGATGAATCATATGACATTCATAAAACCCGTATATCCGGATGATGAATTGTTTACAATTGTTGAGGTTCTTGATAAGCAGCCAAAGAGAAATGAATTGGGAATACTCACAGTATTGCTATCTACTTATAATCAAAAAGAAGTAAAAGTGTTTGAAGGTGAGTTATCCGTATTGATGAAACGATAACTCAGAAAGCCCGCTTTTCGCGGGCTCGATTGAAGCAGATGGGTGAAAGATGTTAGCGAGTTTCCTTTGAAAAATAAGAGGTTAAAACATCATAAACAATAGGCAAAGAAGTAAATCCCTCATCTTCTAGAAAATGACCTCCGTGCTGAACTTCATATAACGCAGCATCAATTTGTTGTGCCAGATCCTTGCTGAATGAAAAAGGCACAATTTGGTCGTCCTTAGAAGCAATGACAGCACGGTGCTTCGCGGACTCAATGATTGTTTGATGATCAAACGATCCCTGTGTAAATTCATCTAACATCTTTAAAGTGGGCAATGATTTGGCAAAGCCGGAAACAAGTATGATTCCGCCAAGCTGTTTTCGTAATTGAAGATGTTCCAAAAATCTCAAAATGGCGGGGCAACCTAAGCTGTGCGCAACCAAATACGTATTTTCATGTAAAGTGTGCTGATATAAAGAGAGTGTATCCAGCCAATCCTCAAGTCTTGGCTGGAGCGGATTAGGCATGTTTAAAATGTCTGCTTTGACCCCATCTGCGAGCAGGCGTTTTTTCAGCCAAGGGAACCAATGATTTGTTGAGGAGGCTCCGTAGCCATGAATGATATAGACTTGTTTTGTCATTTTTTCCTCCACACGAAGCATTTTCATTCAGTATAAAATTCCTCTCAATGGGAAACAAGTACGCACTTTTTTGTAAGTAGTTTTACATATGAGGCATTCCTTGTGCCATTCCCCACTTACACATTTCATCTATGAGGGGGTACAAAGATCGCCCTCTGTCAGATAACGAATACTCTACTTTCAGTGGGGTTTGAGAAACCTCAGACCGATGAATAAGGCCGTCAGTTTGCAATTCCTTAAGCTGTGCGCTTAACATTTTATGGGTGATGAAGGGCATAGCCCTTTTCAGCTCGCCGTATCTCATCGTTTTTTCACACCCTAACTCATAGAGTATTCTCATTTTCCATTTGCCCCCTATAAGAGACAAGGTGTATTCAAATGGGGCTTGTTTACTGCGGCACAGGCTATCCATGTAATCGAACCTCCTTTTTAAGGTATCATATCAGAATAATTCAGGATTTTCGGTGTTGAAGTTTGAGGGCGATTCGCGATCTGAACTGAAAGGAACGCTTGCTCAACAGGCGGCACGGTACATGAATGTTCTAAGTCAAAGAGGGTTACCTTACTGTTAATTACTTTATTTAAAAAAACGCATGTTTTTAGCTGAAAATATCTATTATGGTATATTTAAATATAACGAAATATTTGAGAAATGAGGAATGGTATGAATACAACCAAAAAACATAAGAAATTTAAAGCGAAAATGATTTTCCAAATCATCATGGTTATCATTGGAGGAATCATAGCGGCGTATGGACTAGAAACAGTGCTCATTCCAAACAGTGTATCTGATGGAGGGGTGACGGGTCTTAGCATCGTTGGTTCACAGCTATTCAACTTGCCGCTGGGGATTTTGATTGCAGTGATCAACATTCCATTTGTCTGGTTAGGATATAAGCAAATAGGGAAAAGCTTTGCATTATTATCAATTATCGGAATCGTATCGCTTGCCGCGGGGACAAGCTTTTTCCACCACACACCCGCCATCATAGAAGGAGATACCCTGTTAATTACCGTTGTCGGCGGGATTATCCTTGGATTCGGAATGGGGCTGGCGCTGCGTAATGGCGGCGCATTAGATGGAATTGACATGCTTGCTGTGCTGCTATCCCGAAAACTGCCATTCGGAACGAGCGATCTCATTCTATTCTTAAACCTTTTCGTGTTTATTTTTGTTTCCACAGTATTTGGCTTACAAGGGGCATTGCTTTCAGTCATTGCTTACTACATTGCATCCAAAGTGATTCATGTTGTGGAGGAAGGCTTAAGCGGCTCTAAAACCTTTCAAATTATTACAACCCAACCTGAATTAATGGTAGAGACAATACGTGATCAATTAGGCCGAAGCGCCACATATAAAGAAGCTTACGGGGGTTTTTCCCACGAGAAATTTAAAGAAATCACATGTGTCATCAACCGTTTAGAAGAAACCAAACTAAAGGAAATTATTAATGATATTGATAAATCCGCCTTTGTCACCGTATATGACGTAGCTGAAGTGAAGGGCAGCAATTTTAGAAATCTCAATCATCATTAGAAAAAAGAATGACCTTAACTGACATGCCGCCGATAAATATAATCAAAAACACTTTTTGAGGGCTTGAGGGTGTAACCGTAAAGGTCTGAATTATAGAAATACCAAGGGTGTCAAAACCCTTGGTATTTTTTCTGCCAAAAATAAGCCATTTTGGTGAAAGATTATTTCTCTGTGGCGAAATAAAGCAAAGCGATGAACGGAAAAGCGATTCCAATCCATAATGCTGTACTCCATCCGCCTGAGGCATATGCCCATCCTCCAATTGATGACCCTATCGCACCGCCTAGAAAGAAGATCGCCATGAATAATCCGTTTAATCGACTGCGAATTTCAGGCGCCAACGAAAAAATAGCACGTTGACTGAGCACAAGGTTTGCAGATACACCCATATCTAACAGAATAGCTGCGGCCACTAGAACTGTTATACCGACGGGGGAGCTGCTCTGAATCATGAGCGGCATTAATAAAGAGACAACGACAACAACGAGAGCGATTCCAGTGGCAAGCCTGGTTAAGCCTCGATCAGCCAGCCGGCCGCCTATTGGTGCAGCGACTGCACCCGCAATGCCCACCAATGCGTAGAGTGCTATTGCCTTCTGAGAAAAATGAAAATCAGGACCCGACAATAATAAAGGAACGGTAGTCCAGAACAAGCTGAAAGCTCCAAATACAAACGCATGATAGATGGCACGGCGGCGTAAGACTGGAGTCGTGCGCAGCAGTTTCCACATTGAACCGAGTAAGGCAGTATAGTTTGTATTTGCTGTTGGTTTTCTGGCAGGAAGCACTTTTGATAATACGATGGCCAGGATAACACTTACCACGGCGGACAAAGCGAATATTGCATTCCACCCCCAGATATCAGCGACTAGACTGGATATCGGACGGGAAAGCATAATACCGAGTAATAAGCCGCTCATGACATTGCCAACAACCCGGCCGCGTGCAGCGTCTGATGCAAGGTATGATGCAAATGGAACAAGCACTTGGGCTGCGATTGACCCCAATCCGACGAAAAACGCAGCTGCTAAAAACAGTGTTCCATGCTTCACAAATGCTGTTAGTGTCAAAGCCGCTGCGCTTAGAAGGAGCGATGCAACGACAAGTTTTTTGTTTTCGATAATATCTCCTAAAGGGACAAGGAATAGTAAGCCGGCAACGTATCCGATTTGGGTGAGTGTGACGATCAATCCAGCACTGCCTGGAGAAAGTCCAATTGCCTTACTAATTAATCCGACCAAGGGTTGTGCATAGTAAAGATTAGCAACAATGATACCGCATGCTGTTGCGAGAAGAAGGGTTAAACTGGGTGAGATCCTCTGACCTGCTTGTTTGTTTCCATTAGCCATAAGAATGAACTCCTTTTTAAGTGGTTTTTTGAGTGTAATCATGACTTCTCAACACAAGTGATTTTATAAACTGAACGTTCAGTTTCGTTGATTAAGGAAAATAATATACTAAACGTTCAGTTTTGTAAATGGGTTTCTGTTTTCTTTTTTTATTCAGATTAAGTATACTGAACGTATAGTTTATATTGCGGGAAGGAATGATTCATGTGCAGAGTAAACGAGGGCGGCCGCGTGATGAAGGAACGCATAAGGCGATTCTCTCTGCAGCCTATGGCCTATTGCTGGAAAAAGGCTTCGATGCGGTGACAGTCGATAAAATTGCCGAGCGTGCGAAAGTGAGTAAAGCAACGATTTATAAATGGTGGTCTAACAAAGCTGCCGTTATCATGGACAGCTTTCTTTCGACAGCGACGGACAGGCTGCCTGTGCCTGATACAGGGTCGTCAGTACAAGATATAGTAACCCACGCCACGAATTTAGCTAGGTTTTTGACAAGCCGGGAAGGAACCGTTATTAAGGAATTAATAGGGGCAGGGCAGTTGGATGAAAAATTGGCAGAAGAATATCGCACGCGATTTTTCCAGCCTCGCCGCCTCCAAGCGAAAGGCCTTCTAGAAAAGGGAATTCAGAAAGGTGAATTGAGAGAGAATCTTGATATTGAAGTAAGCATAGATCTCATTTACGGACCAATTTTCTATCGTCTGCTTATAACAGGGGATGAGGTGAATGATTCCTATGTGCATGATTTGGTGATGAACGCGTTTAAGGGAGTTCAAGCTACCTCTGCTACAGAGAGTATGTAGCTGATAAGAACTGCAAAAGCTGCGGTTTATATGACAAATTGGTTCTCTCTAATCGCACAGTGAAAGATAAGATTTTTGTTGCTGAGCGGAATCATCGAGGGAAAAGTTCTCTTATCGGATGTCGAAAAAGAAGTCATTCAATCGTGAATACATTATATTATTACATTTCCTTTTCATCGATTGGAACAAGGGTTCTATACTTCAATGGAATATCGCAAAGTTGGAGTATTTAAAGAACAGGGGAAAATCGATGGCCATTATGTAGATGTCATGGCAATCGAAAAAATACTTGCAATGTAAACAGGCCTCTAAAGAGACCTGTTTTTTAATATCCAGAGGATCTGTCTATTTTCATCTTGGGCTCTATGACTACTCCCATAACTGAAATAGTCTAATATTTATACCGGAATATCTGATGTTCCGAATATAAGGGATTGTTTATATAAATAAAAGTTTATATAATGACGGGGGCGCTAAGGAAACGCGGGGAGCGACTCAGGTTTTCGTTTCAAAGTTTTGATCCTTAAGATATACGGAGCGCTACATATGGAAACGTAAAGGGGAATGTATAATCATTTGGCGTGTATATAACGATTTGCTTATATATTGATTTGGGAAGGAGGAGCTCATATGACGATTGATGTTGCGGCGATGAGTCGTTGTTTGAAAACACTTAGTGATCAAACTAGGCTTATCATGATGAGATTATTTCTTGAAAAAGAATATTGTGTCTGTCAATTGGTTGATATGTTCGAAATGAGCCAGCCCGCCATAAGCCAGCATTTGCGGAAATTAAAAAACGCAGGTTTTGTGAATGAGGACAGAAGAGGCCAATGGCGTTATTATTCAATAAATGGTTCCTGTCCTGAGTTTGATACATTGCAATTGATCTTACATCAAATTGATCAGGAGGATGAATTGTTAAACCATATCAAACAAAAGAAAACTCAAGCGTGTTGCCAGTAAGGAGGCATTAGATTGACATCAATGATTTTGGCAGTATTCATCTTTTTATTAACTCTAGTATTGGTCATATGGCAGCCGAAAAATTTATCTATAGGGTGGTCAGCCTGTGGAGGCGCAGTTTTAGCTCTAATAGCAGGTGTTGTCAATTTTCATGATGTGTTAACTGTGACAGGGATTGTTTGGAATGCGACATTGGCTTTTGTGGCCATCATACTGATATCGTTAATTCTTGATAATATCGGTTTCTTTGAATGGGCAGCGCTTCATATGGCTAAGGCTGCAAAAGGATACGGTGTGCGGATGTTCGTTTATGTATCTCTATTAGGAGCTATTGTCGCCGCGTTATTTGCAAATGACGGTGCAGCTCTTATATTGA
Organism: Bacillus sp. FSL R7-0685; assembly: GCF_038002425.1. Classification (NCBI taxonomy): domain Bacteria; kingdom Bacillati; phylum Bacillota; class Bacilli; order Caryophanales; family Bacillaceae; genus Bacillus; species Bacillus sp. FSL R7-0685. The sequence continues at coordinate 567,304 of NZ_JBBOCN010000001.1, forward strand.
CACCAATCGTATTAGCGATGGTCAGAGCATTACATTTTAATGAAAAATTAGTTTTTCCTTTTATCATTGCCAGCGGATTTATTGCGGATACCACTTCGCTTCCTTTAGTAGTGAGCAATTTGGTCAACATTGTTTCAGCGGACTATTTTCATATTACGTTTATTGATTATGCATCCAGAATGGTTGTCCCGTACCTGTTTTCGCTGCTGGCGAGCATCATTGTACTTTTCCTTTTCTTTAGAAAAAGCATACCAAAACGCTATGATCTGACTGAGGTTAAAAAACCTGTTGAAGCAATTAAAGATCAAAACATGTTCAGACTGTCATGGTATATCTTAGGGCTGCTGTTAATTGGATATTTTGTAAGTGAATTTTTTTCTATCCCTGTATCAGTGGTAGCGGGCAGCATTGCAATCATTTTCTTAATCGCTGCGCAAAAGAGTCCGGCCGTCCATACAAAGAAAGTGGTGAAAGAGGCGCCATGGGCTATCGTATTCTTTTCAATTGGCATGTACGTTGTTGTGTATGGTGTCCGAAATGCCGGATTAACGGATGTCCTTTCAGATGTGATTCAAGCCGCAGCTGATCAAGGATTGTTTGCTGGGACAATTGGAATGGGCTTTATTGCGGCGATTCTTTCTTCCATTATGAATAACTTGCCGACTGTTATGATTGACGCATTGGCGATTGCCGGTACAGATACACATGGGATGATGAGAGAAGCGCTTATTTATGCAAATGTGATCGGTTCAGATTTAGGACCTAAAATAACACCGATTGGTTCCTTGGCGACATTATTATGGCTTCATGTTCTTTCGCACAAAGGTATGAAGATTTCCTGGGGCACGTATTTTAAAACAGGAATTATCCTCACGATACCCACTTTATTGATCACACTTGTCGGCCTGTATATTTGGCTGCTGATAATCCATTCTTGTTTCTAAAAGGACAAGGTCACTATATCAAGGAAAACAATGCACTGGTAACTCTTGCCGCAGCCAAATGGCTGAAGGGTGGGGGAGAAAATATCTTGGGGACAAGTGGAATGAGTATAGCGCTGAAATCGAATGTCATGGATGACATCTGAAAGCTGTCAAAGCTATGAAAGAAGCAGGGATTGATATTTCAAATCAAACATCGGATAAATTTGATGATCCGGCAAAAGCACACGGAACAGAAGAAGTGTTTCCAAAGGGTCCGTGATGAAATTGGTGACCGTTTAAAACAGTTTGCTGTAACTGGGGAATAAAGAATCGATATATTCAGCGTTTCCTTGGGTTATATAATGCAATGTGTTGTTCAACAGGTGTCTGCGAGCTGAGTGCAGACACCTGTTTTTGTTTTTATTTGTCTGAGATTCGTAACAGGGAAGTTATTTAGCTGGTGACAGAGGAAAATTGATTTGTGAACAGAATCATGAAGGAGACGGTGTTTTAAAGGAGTTGTCTGTTTTGCAGGAATTAACAAAAGAAAAATACAGTAGCTTAAAAACAATGTTTGATGACAAATATTGTCCCACATTTGTCTATTCAATATTAGACCAAACCATTCCGGGAGCTGTTTATGCAGATGATCAAACCTTTCCTAAATCGTTTTTTATAGGAACTGAATCAGGCATTTATTTTATTGCGGGAGACCAAGGGAATCGGGATTTTCATGATTTCATTGCAGGATATTATGAAGAACAAGTGAAATCATCAAAACGATTTACCTTGTTTTCTTCCAGTGATACATGGGATAGCGTACTGAAACCCATACTGAAAGATGACTTAAACCAAATGAGAAGAGCTGCATTTTCTTATCAACCAAAATCTTTCAAAAAGACTTTGCAACTGCCAAAGGGGCTTGTATTGAAAAGAATTGACGAAGACATCATTTCACATAGCACAGCGTTTAACAGCGCGTATTATGAGGAGTATTGGAATTCTGTCTCACAGTTTGCTTCAAAAGGTTTTGGATTTGCCGTATTACATGGCAATCACGTAGTAAGTGAGTGTACCTCTATATTTTTAGGGCATAATCGAGCGGAAATGGATATCTATACACTTGAAGAATATAGAGGACTGGGGTTAGCTTATTGCGTAGCAAATAGGTTTATAGCGTTTTGTATGGAAAATGGGATTGTTCCTAGCTGGGATTGTGATATTTGCAACAATTCGTCCATTGCATTAGCAGCTAAACTAGGGTTTAAGACGGTAACGGAATACACTATTTACTACTCTGGCTAACCTTAATGAAAGAACCTTAAAAGGAGATACCAACCGATGTTGGTATCTTTTTTGTTTTAGAGTTTTTTTACCCTTTTAGCAGAAAAATGGGTGATGAAAATCTTATTCATTTTATTTACTTTTAGGTAGGTAAAACATACCCCGCCAACTGTAACCACTCCGCCTAGCAGAGAGAGCAGTGTGGGTATCTCGCCGATCCAGAGCCAAGATATGATCAAGGCTAAAGCCGGTGTAACATAAAGTGAAAGGGTTGCTTCTGAAGCACCGACGAGTGAAGTGACATATGCAAGTGCGAAGTAAGGAATAACCGTCGGCAATAATCCTAAGTAAACGATAGACAAAGTTGCGCTTATTGAAGCGTTCATCATCTCTTCGCCTAAGCCTGGCAGAAACACAAGCATAGGTATTGTTCCGCCCCAAATGGTGAATGTAACGAATGGAATAAAACCATATTTTTTTATATAGCGGGCTTGAAAAACGAAATAAATACTCTCCGAAAATGCTGCCAGCAGGATGACCAAGATACCGCTCATTGAATATGTAAAGTCTCCCGCCCCAAATGCAATCAATAATACACCCAATAAACTGATCATAGAGCCAAGCCATTTCGTAAATCCAAAATGCTCTTTATAAAACAGGCGGGATAGCATGGCTGAGAAGATCGGTGCCGTAGTAACGAGTAAGCTTGCAACTCCGGCACTAACTGTTTTTTCACCGATGTTCAGCAAAATGTGATAGAGTGCAAATCCTAAAAACCCTAAAAGAAAAATGGCAGGAATGTCTTTCAAGTCGGGTAGGTGCATCTGAGTCAAAACAGCAAAAAGCAATAATGCCATAGAGCCGATTAACAAACGAAATAAAGCAAGGTGTTCTGGCGTGTACCCTTCAAGTCCTGCGCGAATTCCCGGAAAAGCAGATGCCCATAAACCAATCATGAGACTATGAGATATAATTATTTGAACTGTTTTCTTTCGCATTCCTCTCACTCCTCTTTACAAAAACCAACCAGTTATTTAATGTGTTTCTATACTAATAAAGATTTGATGATATGGCTTCAACCAGTTCAATAGATTTTGACCCAACCAATTTATTTTAAGGAGACCGATTCTATGAGCTTTCCAGAAGAAAAAAAGATGAAAAAGCTCCCTAAGTACAGACAAATCGTTCATTTTATTAAAGAGAAAATAGGAAATGGAGAGTGGCCGATTGGAAGCAAGATTCCAAGCCAGCGCACGCTTGCAAAAGATTTTCAGGTAAATCGGAGCACAGTGATTACAGCGTTAGAGGAATTGATGGCCGATGGGCTAATAGAAGGCACAATGGGGAAAGGCACAGTTGTTATCAACAACACATGGACACTGATGGCTAAGAATTCTGCTCCCGATTGGGATCAATATGTCACCTCTGGCATTCAGATGCCAAGCCGAAAAATCGTTCAAGAGATAAATCAATCAGAATCAAATACAGACCTTATACAGCTCAGTAAAGGTGAACTTTCAGCTGAGATTTTTCCTTTGGCTGTTATGAAAGAGATGATGGGGAAGGTATCTCAACACATGGAGGCATTCGGATATGAAGAACCAAAAGGTTACTTACCTTTGAGGGAGGCATTAAGCAACTATTTAAAAACCATTGGAATCAACGTCTCATCTTCTTCCATTCTGATTGTCTCAGGAGCGTTGCAAGCCTTGCAGCTGATATCAATGGGGCTGTTACAAAGAGGATCAACCGTTTATCTTGATCAGCCCTCCTACCTTTATTCATTACACGTATTTCAATCAGCTGGTATGAAGCTGACTGGACTTCCTATGGATAATGAAGGACTTTTGCCTGAAAATGTTCATTTAACAAGAGGAGAGCGGGGAAGGGCTATCTTATATACAAATCCATGTTTTCACAATCCGACTGGTATTCTTATGTCTAAAAAGCGGCGTGAAGAAATCCTGGCAGTAAGTGAGAATACACAGCTTCCTATTATTGAAGATGACATTTATCGTGAGTTATGGATCGATGAAATTCCGCCATATCCTATTAAAACAATTGATAAAAATGGACACGTACTGTACATAGGAAGTTTATCGAAAACATTAAGCCCAGGCTTGAGGATTGGATGGATCGTCGGACCGGAACCGGTGATTGAACGTTTATCTGACATTAAAATGCAAACAGATTATGGATCCAGTTCGCTATCCCAAAGAGTAGCGGCAGAGTGGTTTACTTCCGGCCACTACCAGCAGCATGTAGAAAAGGTTAGGCAGCAATTAAAGGTGAGAAGAGAATTGGCCTTGAGTGCTTTAGAAACTCATTTGAAAGATGTGGCGACATGGAATATCCCAAAAGGAGGATTTTTTGTCTGGATAAAAATATTGCCTTCCATATCAATGAAATTACTTTATACTAAAGCCTTATCAAAAGGGATTCTGATCAATCTCGGCAGTATCTATGCTCAGGAAAAAGGGAATTATATTCGCTTATCATATGCTTATGCATCTCTTGAAGACCTTCAAAAGGGGATTTATGAGTTGGGTTTGATGATAAAAGAATTGGCAAGTAAGTAACTTTTATATCCTTAAATGGATGTTTCACTAAAAAAGAGATCAAGCCTAATGATCGCTTGATCTGATAATAACAAGGGTTACTAGAATAGACCAAATCATGGTTCGGTCTTAAAATGATCATGTCTCTGAACGAAAAGTCTTTCCGACTTCTCTTCCTAAACCAAAGTAATGTCTGAAATTATAGATAAGAGGGCTCCATTTGGAAGGGTTGATATGGTTTTCGTCCAGAATGATACTTTCCTCGGCATGAAAAAGTAGTGCCTGCGTCTCTACAATTGCGAATGACGATTCATATTCTGGAAGCCGAATGTGTTTCACTTCGGCTTCTATTTGGATAGGGCATTCTTTGATTCGTGTTGGTGATACTGTTTTTGATTGTAAAGGCGTTAACCCTGCTGCCTCGTATTTTTCTTTTTTATATGTAAATCCGAGCTGCTTCTTTAAAGGCGGTATGCTTTTTTTTCCGCTATAAGATGAAATTCTTTCAACGTTTTCCCATAATTCCGGGCCAGGCAAGTTTATGACACACTCTTTGTGTCTTTCCAAATTGTCGATGGCTTTTCCTCCCAGTCCTACTCCAAGGATTATATAATGTCCAAGAGCCCAAGAAGAAGACATAGGACTAATATTAGTGGTTCCATCCTCATTCAATGTGGTTAGAAGAAATGTCGAGGTACCATAATACATGATCTTGGGTTTGATTTCTTTAAATCGACGAGTGTCTCGTTTTTTGATGTCCAATGTTTTTTCCTCCTTGTCACGCTTACATTTATATTGTAAAGGATTAACATTTCAACTATCATCGAAATATGAATGTAAGGAGGAAAATCATGAATCCTAATATTGCAAAAATCTCTTCGCTGCTATCAGATCCCTCGCGTTCTTCCATTCTTCTCAGTCTGATGGATGGAAGGATACACCCTGCGGGAGAGCTTGCATATCTCGCTAACATTAAACCTCAAACCGCAAGTTTTCACCTGAATAAATTGCTTGAAGCAAAGCTGATTAGCGTAGAGAAGCATGGGAGACATCGGTATTACAGATTGTCTGACTCAGATGCTGCAAATGTGATCGAACAATTGCTTCATATTGCGCCTAAAGCAAAAGTCAAATCTTTAAAAGAGTCAAAAGAGAAAAAGGACTTGCATTTCGCCCGTACCTGTTATGATCATTTGGCAGGTTATGTGGGCGTGCAAATGGCACATTCACTAGTTGAGCAGGGGATGTTAAAAAAAGTTGATTTAAACTTTGAGGTGACTTCAGAAGGTGCTTTATTCTTTTCGAAGTTAGGCATCAATGAAGAGCAACAACGGAATAAGAGGAGAGCCTTTGCCCGCTGCTGTTTGGATTGGAGTGAACGGCAGCATCATATTGCAGGAGCATTAGGAAACGCCCTATTGGTGCGCATGTTAGAAGAAGAATGGATCGTTCGTATGCCTAAAACGAGAGCGATTAGGATTACACAAAGCGGGAAAATCGCTTTTGAAAAGCACCTAAACGTGAAAATTTAGGATTTTGAAGCGAAGGCACGATATCCAGGAGGAGTAAGATTTGTTCTAATCTTACTCCTTCTTCTTATTTTGAAGCAGCTCGATTCCCCATTGCAATAGAGATGCGGTTCCAACTGTTTATTTGATTAGTGATGAGAACAAGGTCAACATATTGTTTTTCATCATAATGTTCCCGCACCCGATGATATAGCTCATCAGGAACCCTTTTAGATGGAATGAGCGTGATGTGTTCAGATAGTTCGAGAGCCGCTTTCTCTTCAGGTGAGTAAAAATCACATTCATTCCAAGCATGTAAACAGTAAATTCGCTGTTCAGTTTCTCCCATTTTGCGGGCATCGGACGTATGCATATCTATGCAGAAGGCACAGCCGTTCATTTGAGAGACTCTGATTTTGATTAGTTCTCTCGTATTTCGGTTAATTGAGGATTGTTTCGTGTATTTCTCCATATCCATCATGATTTTCATACCTTCAGGTGCAATCTCATAGTAGGACACTCTTTGACTCATAAAGCAAGACTCCTTTCCATAGAATACCTAGATTGTATCCCGGTATTGATCATTTTACCAATGTGCGGTTTGAATGACAGCTGTTTCAGCGTCTTTTGGAAAGAAGCTTCTTTGAATAAAAATAAGGGTAGCCAGCAATGATGAGTGGGGCTGCTAATGCAAGCAGTATCCATGAGCCTGATTGGCTGTCTCTAATGACTCCAATGAATACACAAGTACCGATCAGAAAATATAATAAAGCACCTAGAAACCAATACATGTTCATTCCTCTTTTTCCTTGCTTTTTGGTTGCGCATTTTTGTCTGTCATATGGCTTAATCGATCAGGGTTCTGATTTTTTAATACCTTTTCGGTCCGGATTCCTTTTCTCTTTAATGATAAAATTGTGAGATCAATCGATTTCAATGATGATCATTCCTTCAATGAATAGTAAGTTCCTTATGATTTTAAAGGTAAATTTGAAAAGACAAAACGTACATAGAGGCAGAACGTTCATGTACGTTTGGGCATGATCACTTGTTGGAAACTCTAATGTTTCCCTGCACCTGATATTGTTGTGTTCCTTCTCTTCCTATAAAATGATTGGATACATGTATGTTTGCACGTTGAAGTATGGGTTCGATTTTCATGAATCTCTATTCGGTGAAACAGGTAAAGGAAGTGGATAAGGTTTGCTTATAAGGAATCCTTTTAAAGATAAATATTACTCACATGATAGGCGGGCATTAAACATGCTTGCACTCAGAGTGCCGGGCCTGGCTTTTATTCTCATGATCTATATAGCCTCTATCGTGCTGCAATTTGTTTCTGGGGGCTGGTCCATTTTATTGCTTTATGCGTTTACCATATTAATCGCCATTTTTGCTTTGCTTCATTGGCACTCATATCGCTGGGTTAAGAAAAGGGTGGTTCTGTATTTTGTGATACAAGGTTTGATCACCTTTACACTTGCTAATCTCATGACTGGCTACCTTATGCTGGTCATCATTGGCCTTTATGCATTTTTGATTGGACAGATTTTAGGAATGGCAGACAGAAGAAGGACGATTCCCATTCTTTATCTATTGCTGCTGCTGGTCATAAATTCGGCGTATCACCTTCATAAAGGTGAAGTTTTGCATTTTATTGTTATTGCTGCGCCGATCATGATTGTCATCATCACTTATGCCGCAACATTTTTTGCCCAAGTCGATGAAAAAATAAAAGCTCAATTGACTCTTGAAAGGCTGGAGCTGGCTCATCAGCAGGTAGAACAGCTGACGCTGCAGAACGAAAGACAGCGGATGGCCCGAGACTTACACGATACGCTTGCTCAAGGTCTTGTCAGTTTAAATATGCAGCTGGATGCGATTCATGTTCATCTCGCCAAAGGCAACACAGAGAGAGCGAAGGAAATCATACAACAATCGATGAAAAGAGTGAAAAGCACATTAGCTGATGCACGTTCAGCTATTGACGATCTCCGCAGCAAATCAGAAGAAATCGGTGTTTTAAAAGAAAGAATTACCTCGCTAATGGATCATTTTATAGAGTCGACAGGCATGGCTTGTTTATTAGATTACAGATTGCATCAGGTGCTGGATGTGCGTACAGCTGAAAACTGTTATTACATCATTGGAGAATGCATGACGAATGCGGCAAAGCATGCTGAGGCGAAAAAAATCTGGATATCCATTTGGGATGATGAAAAGGGAAGGCTCCATTTAACAGTTAAGGATAACGGCAAGGGATTTGATGTTGAAAAAGGAAAGAAAAAGAGAGGACATTATGGGCTTCTTGGCATACAAGAACGTGTCAGGGCAATAAATGGCCAATTCAATATCAAGAGTACAAAATTGAAAGGAACACAAATTGAGATCACTGTACCAATTCAGGGAGAGATGCAAGATGAATAAGGTTTTAATCGTTGATGACCATCTTGTCGTGAGGGAAGGTCTGAAGCTTTTAATTGAAACGAATGATCAATACACCATTATAGGAGAGGCGGAAAATGGAAAAGTCGCAGTCCGTCTTGCAGATGAATTAGAACCGGATATCATTCTGATGGATTTGTATATGCCGGAGATGAGCGGGTTAGAGGCCATTAAACAAATAAAAGAAAAACACGATATCCCCATCATTATTTTGACTACATATAATGAAGATCACTTAATGATCGAAGGGATTGAATTAGGAGCGAAAGGATATCTGTTAAAGGATACGAGTTCAGAAACCCTTTTTCACACAATGGATGCAGCGATCAGAGGAAATGTGCTGTTGCAGCCTGATATCCTCAAACGTCTGCAAGAAATCCAATTTGAGCGGATGAAAAAGCAGCGCAATGAGACGCAGCTGACAGAAAAGGAAGTCATTGTTCTAAAAGCAATTGCTAAAGGTCTTAAAAGCAAAGCGATTGCCTTTGATTTGGGCGTCTCTGAGCGAACAGTAAAGTCCAGATTAACGTCCATTTACAATAAATTAGGCGCGAATTCAAGAACTGAGGCAGTAACGATTGCCATGCAAAAAGGTATTCTGACAATAGACAACTAAACTGCATTTTTGAAAATTGCCCAAACGTACATGCCCGAATGTACGTTTTTTTCATTTCATTGTCAACTACAATGAGAAAGAATGTGATCAAGCAATGTGTTGAAAGGAGATTATCATGTCAAAAATGTTATATACATTAGGAGGATGGGTTGCTCGCAATCGCATAAAAGCAATATGTGCGTGGATCGTTGTGTTAGTTGCTGCGATAGGCCTTGCAGTCACCTTGAAACCAAATTTTTCTGAGGACATGTCCATACCTGACACACCTTCGGAAAAAGCGATGGATGTGATTCAGAAAGAATTTCCTCACGGTCCTGATAAAGGGAGCATACGGGTTATTTTCGGTGCTGGTGATGGGGAGAAACTTACTGGGAACCCAGCAAAAAAAGCAATAGAAGATACGCTCAAAGAAATCAGTAAAGATGATTCTGTTGACTCGATTGCAAGTCCTTTTTTGACAGGGACAATCGCGAAAGATGGCACAGTTGCCTATGCTGATATCAAGTATAAATCATCAGCAGATGATATAAAGGATTACTCTATCAAACACTTAAAAGACAGTTTGAAAATGGCTGATGATGAAGGATTGCAAACTGAGCTAAGCGGAGATGTACCGGGAGCCGAGATGGAGATAGGCGGTGTCTCTGAAATTGTCGGCATTATCTTGGCTTTTGTCGTTTTAGCCATTACATTCGGTTCTTTATTAATAGCAGGTTTGCCGATTTTAACTGCACTGATTGGTTTAGGTGTAAGTATTGGACTGGTTTTGATTGGGACACAAGTATTTGATATTGCTTCCGTCAGTCTTTCATTAGCCGGAATGATTGGCCTTGCTGTTGGTATTGATTATGCTTTATTTATTTTTACGAAACACCGCCAGTTTTTAGGCGAAGGCATACAAAAGAATGAATCAATTGCGAGAGCCGTGGGAACAGCGGGAAGCGCAGTCGTTTTTGCCGGACTTACTGTTATCGTTGCACTTTGCGGATTGACTGTCGTTAACATTCCTTTTATGTCCGCGATGGGGCTGACAGCAGGGCTTAGTGTACTGATGGCTGTTTTGGCTTCAATCACACTTGTGCCTGCGGTCTTATCGATTGCAGGGAAGCGGATGATTCCGAAATCAAACAAGAAAATAGAAAAACAAAGCACTGAAACAAATGTCTGGGGACGCTTTGTCACCAAAAATCCTATCATGCTAAGTGTATGCAGCATTCTGATTTTGATCGTCATTAGTATCCCATCTATGCATTTGGAACTGGGCTTGCCTGATGCTGGGATGAAAGCTAAGGATAATCCGGATCGCCGGGCATATGACTTGCTTGCCGAAGGCTTTGGAGAAGGATTTAATGGCCAATTAACAATCGTAGCGGATGCCACAAATGCTACAGAAAATAAGGCGGAGGCTTTCGCAGATGCAGTGAAAGAAATAAAGGGCTTAGACCATGTAGCAAGTGTCACCCCTGCAATGCCTAATAAAGAAGGGAACTTTGCCATCATTACGGTCGTTCCGGAAACAGGTCCAAATGATGTCACAACGAAAGATTTGGTACACGATGTACGCAGTTTGTCAGATAAAAACGGAGTAGATTTGCTTGTTACTGGATCGACTGCAGTGAATATTGACATTTCAGATCGCCTGAATGATGCGATACCGGTGTTTGCTGTACTTATTGTTGGCTTTGCGTTTGTATTGCTGACCATCGTTTTCCGTTCGCTGCTTGTGCCGTTTGTTGCTGTTGCAGGTTTCATGTTGACGATGACAGCCACTCTTGGAATCTGTGTATTTGTCTTGCAAGACGGGAATCTCATCGACTTTTTCAAAATACCTGAAAGAGGGCCGATACTCGCGTTCCTGCCGATTTTATCTATTGGGATTCTGTTCGGGTTAGCCATGGATTATCAAGTATTCCTTGTCAGCAGAATGCGTGAAGAATATGTAAAAACAAACAATCCAGTACAAGCCATTCAGGCTGGATTAAAACACAGTGGTCCTGTTGTTACAGCAGCCGGCTTGATCATGATCTTCGTTTTTGCAGGATTTATCTTTGCAGGCGAAGCTTCTATTAAAGCCAACGGATTAGCTCTTTCCTTTGGTGTGCTCTTTGATGCCTTTATTGTAAGAATGACACTGATTCCAAGTGTCATGAAGCTGATGGGGAATGCAGCCTGGTATTTGCCGAAATGGCTGGACAAGATGATTCCGAACGTGGATATAGAAGGGCATCAACTGACAAAGGAAATACAGCCGGAAATAGATCATGAACAAAAGAAACAAATCAGTGTGTAATAGAAAAAGCAGATCTTTAATGATCTGCTTTTTTTGCATATGGTAGTATTTAGAAGATGAAGTCGGCAGTTAAAAGGAGACACTTATGGCGCCATCACTCATTTTCGATATGGATGGAACTTTGTTTCATATTGGCAGAAGCTGCATCATACTAGCAGGCATCCCAGGAGAAGTGACATGATTTTTTGACTTTGCATTCACTACTTGATGCCAACGATCTTGAGAATCCTTCTTGAAAATAAAGGATTTTACAACTGATCATATAAGAAACCTAAAGAAACAAGCACACAAAACCAGCTGCGGGTTTTGTCCAAGAAAAATAGAGTCCATAAGAGGGACTCTATTTTTTGAAATGCCCGGCTAGAAGTATATTGCAGGTCTTTATGAATGCAAAACACTATCTTATAAGCCCTTACCGTGAAATGCCTGTTTCTGCATTGAAAAAACGCATTACACGTTCATTTACGTAAGCGGGTTGTTCCATCGATAAAACATGTCCGGCATTTTTAATGACTTCCGCCTCAATATCAGGAACGAATGAAGAGGCTCGGTGCAGGGCTGAGTGGGGATCATAGATGACTTCATGTTCACCAAGTAATAATAGGATAGGAACTCTTGCTGAACGTAATTCCTCATCGGTAAAAACATACGGAAATCCGTCTGCTTTAGGATTTGGATTTCTTGATCCATCCTGCCACATTACCCCTGCCTGAAACTGCTTCACAAAAATCGGGTGCAGCACATTCTGATCATTCATCATCCAATTTAAGAATGTTTCAACTCCATTTGACGCTGTAAGGCCAAGAGCGTATTTGTAGAAATCGTGATGAAATGGCAAAAACGTTTCTGCCGGACTCAGTATAGCTGCGCTTTTTACTCTCTCAGGCATACGTAAAAGGAAATTCATCGTATGGAGACCGCCAAGCGAAAGTCCGATCATGTGGGACTTTTCGATCCCCAGATTGTCAAACACATCAAGAAGCCAATTGGCGTAATCCGTTCTTGTACCGCTTAAATTCTCAGGAATACTCTTGTTTTTATCACCTATGATATCAACTGCATAAGTTCTGTATTTGCTGCTCCAATCGGCGATGTTGGGATACCACATCGTCGAGCTGAATAATGCTCCGTGGAGTAATACAAGCGGCGGGGCATCCTCTGGGCCGCTTGCAATCACATGTGTTTGACTAAAACGAGTAGATATATAGAATGATTTGCAACGGACCGGCCAAAGACTAAGGCTTTCATTATAAGTTTGATAATAGCGGATACCGTTGTCACTTAATTCGGGAATACTAGATGAATGGTTTGACATACAAATGCCCCTCCCAACATTGTTTAAATGAATGTGCCGTTTCGTGATGGGGAATCTGATTTTGATATAACAGACTTTATTTACAATATAATACAGTTGTTGTTAGACGTCAAATCCAAGATAAAAAGGAAATAAAACGATTGGAACAGATTATTGAAAATCAATATAACAGAATATTAACCTCCTTTGTGGAGCCGCTTCATTAAAACCGCAATCCAAATGCATGAATCACAAAAATCACAACAGGAGGGATCAAGAGGGAAGGCAGCAAATTCAATGTTTTGAACTTCTTGATTCCAAGAATGCTTAGACCTGAACTGAGGATGAGTATGCCTCCCACAATTGTGATTTCATTAATAAGGTCTGTATTGATTGCGCTCTCCATTACTTTAGCAAATAAATAGATGGAGCCCTGCCAGGCAAATAATACAATGGCTGCAGCCGCTATTCCAAAACCAAAAGTTGAAGCGAGCACAATGGAGGTGATCCCATCTAACATCCCGTTTGTCAGGAGGTATGTATAATCTCCATGCAAAGCGGCTTCAACAGGGCCCAATATTGACAGCGAACCTATACAAAATAATAAGACCGCAGTAGATAAGCCCTCTGCTAAATTACTTTTAGAAAATTTGTTCACCAGCTTGTTGAATCGTAATTCTAAATTGATGATCTGGCCTAGCAAACCTCCAATGGCTAAACTCACGATGAATAGAATGGGGTATTTACTATCAGGCAAGTGCTGTGTAATGGCGTTGATCCCCAGCGCGACCGCAGCGAACCCCATTGCCTGCATCAAAATATCCTGGTATTCATCTTTAATGCCTTTTTTGAATATCCCCCCGATTATGCTTCCTGCAATAATCATCACTGTGTTAAAAATCGTTCCAAACATAAGCTTTCTCCTCCAAAAATCATTCCTGCATAAAAAATAAACCCTCTAGTTAGTAGAGAGTCAAGGGAGATAAAAACATATTCATGAGATTATTTGATGGGCAGCAGGATTTCAGTCACATAATTATCTAGGTTATTCGTAATGCCATAATCAATGAGTGTGATTTCAATTGAGTCCCCTGCTACCTCATAATGATGTTCTTTCATATATGCCAGTAATTTTTTGTAGTATGGTTCGGCTTCTGGATGTGACCCTTTAAACCTAATTTGCAGATATTCTCTTGAAGGAAAGATGATTTCTGAAGAAGTTTTTTCATTTTCATCTTCAAGAATCATAAATATACTGGAATATTTGTCAAACTGTTTTGCTTTCACATTTGCTGCTGATATGGATAAACCGATCTTGCCTATGAATATATCTTCGTTCACATTCAGGTGGGTTCTCAATTCAGCTAACGAATGTTCGATATCATGGCCGAGAACATATTCATGCTGCAAGTAAGCCACACGCATTGCGGGAAGTTTGATTTTTGTAATTTGATATAACGGCATGTTAACGGCATCTTCTATATGTGTGATGCGTCGGGAGATCTTTCGTTCAATGCGTTCCAATTCTTTCTTTTTGCGATCAATTTCAGCCTGCTGGCTTTTTAGTAAATGAAGAAGAGTGTTTGTATTTTGAGAGTTATAAAAATCAAGAAGCTTATTGATTGGCAGGCCTAGGGCCCTCAAATACTTGATGGTATCCAGCCGCTCAAACTGTTGGGTAGAATAATATCTATAGTTCGTTTGCCCATCTTTATATTCCGGTTTCAAAAGGCCGATTTCATCATAATACCGAAGAGCAGAGATTTTCACATTGAATAACCTTGACACTTCTCCAATCGAAAAAAATTCCTTCATTCTAACAACCTTTCTGTCCCTATGATTATATACATCCACATTATATAGTACGGGCGAGTTCTAAAGGTAAAGTTTGCATCATAAAGAAAAAGCTCCTTCTAAAAAGGAGCTTTTCACTCTTCGAAATAAGGATTTACATGGATGAGCACTTCTTCTACATCTGAAAACTGTCTTTTGATTTCATTTCGAATTTCGCGGGCAATATCGTGTCCCTGCTTAATTGTCAAATCATGATCCAAAGATAAACGGACATCAAGCAATTTATAGTGGCCATGTTCTCGCGCGCGGATTCTATCAATTCGTTTTACTTGATCACATTGAAAAATAACAGCTTTATATTCCTCTATCAGCTCGGGATCAACACTCTTTTCCATGAGCACATCAACAGACGGCCTGATTAATTCCATTGAAATCTTAAAAATGAGGTAAGCAACGATTGCACTGGCAATGGCATCGGCGTACAACAGATAGGACCATCCGCGGGTGTTTCCGATGATAGCCAACAGGACGCCGATAAAAGCGGCAAGAGAGGCAACGATATCGCCTTTATGATCGTACGCAATCGCTATAATCGCTTTGCTGTTCCATTTTTCCCCTTGCTTTATAGAATAACGATATAAGATTTCCTTAGCCACGTACGAAATCAGAGCCGCAAACAATGCGCTGTATTGGGGAACGCTTGGCCCTTTAACAAAGGACAGAATCGCTTCTATGAGGATATAAACGGATACGATCACTAAGATAATTCCTACAATCGCCTCACTAATGACTTCAGCTTTTCCGTGACCAAAAGGATGGTCTTGATCGGGCGGTTTATTGGAAATTCCGATCACTGCCAAGACTGCAATCGAAGCAACGACATCTGCCGCGGAATGTATTCCGTCTGCAAACACGGCTTCACTATCGCCTACCAGCCCAAAAAAGACCTTTCCTGCCATTAAGATCAGATTGGCGATCAATGCAATCAAAGCAACTTTTCTGCTTATTTGTTCTCTTTCACTTGCCATTTTTTCCTCCTATAAAACTGCACAAAAAAATAGGAGTGCTCTATATACGCTCTCCGTATCCTTTCCTGTGTAATCACTTTGTTTATCATACCAATTCAATTTCGAGTGGGTCTATAGCAACGTTGTTTCCTGTTTACTAATAAATAAGGTGACAGAAAAAAAGTTGGAGCTATGCTAAAAAGGTCATACAGCAAACAAATGAGTTCTTATGTAACAACAGTGATGATTCGCTATTAAAATGCTGCCGTCAGTGAAAAATTTCCACCTAATTTTCAAAAACCTATTGACATGAGAAGATCTGTATTTTACTATTATCTCATATTCAAGATATTTTAATTTGAGATATTTGGTCGGAAAGATCAGCGATCAAGCGCAACTCTAAGTGTTCAATCGTTGTCAGTTCTTTTACACAATATTCAATATGATTTTTTATAACATAATATCTCGAATTCGAGATAAAAGGGAGTGTAGCGTAATGGCTGAATTTACTCATTTAGTCAATGAAAGACGATCTGCAAGCAATTTTCTTTCAGGTCATCCAATCACAAAAGAAGATCTCAATGAGATGTTTGAATTGGTTGCATTGGCACCATCGGCTTTTAATTTGCAGCATACAAAATATGTGACGGTTCTTGACCAGGACGTAAAGGAAAAGCTGAAGCAGGCCGCAAACGGACAATATAAAGTGGTTAGCTCTTCTGCGGTTCTCTTGGTATTAGGGGATAAGCAGGCATATCAACAAGCGGCCGATATCTATGAAGGTTTAAAGGTATTGGGGATATTAAATAAGCAAGAGTATGACCACATGGTGCAAGACACCGTTTCGTTTTATGAAAACAGGGGAGAACAATTTAAGAGAGATGAGGCGATAAGGAATGCTTCACTTTCTGCGATGATGTTTATGCTGAGTGCTAAGGAAAAAGGCTGGGATACCTGCCCGATGATCGGCTTTGATGCGGAAGCCGTAAAACGGATTTTGAACATAGACGACCAATTTGAGGTTGTCATGATGATTACGATTGGAAAAGAAAAAACAGAGAGCAGAAGACCGCGCGGCTACCGGAAGCCTGTGAATGAGTTTGTTGAGTATATGTAAAAGGAGCGGATAAAAATGGCTAAAAAAACGATGGGAATTCATCATATTACAGCGATTGTCGGTCACCCTCAAGAGAACACAGATTTTTACGCAGGAGTGCTTGGGCTTCGTTTGGTCAAGCAAACTGTCAATTTTGATGACCCAGGTACGTATCATCTTTATTTTGGGAATGAAGGCGGGAAGCCGGGAACAATCATTACCTTCTTTCCGTGGGCCGGAGCCCGCCAAGGCGTCATTGGAGACGGTCAAGTTGGCGTGACTTCGTATGTCGTGCCGAAAGGGGCTATGGCATTTTGGGAAAAGAGACTAGAAAAGTTCAACGTTCCCTACACCAAAATCGAGCGCTTTGGGGAACAATATGTAGAATTTGATGATCCTCATGGACTGCACTTAGAAATCGTGGAAAGAGAAGAAGGAGAGGCTAATACGTGGACTTTCGGAGAAGTAACGCCCGATGTTGCCATTAAAGGTTTTGGGGGTGCAACCCTATTATCAGAGCAGCCTGACAAAACCGCTGACCTTTTAGAAAACATCATGGGGCTGGAGCGAGTCGGCAAAGAAGGAGACTTCGTTCGTTATCGTTCCGCCGGTGATATCGGAAATGTGATTGACCTTAAGTTAACGCCTATTGGCCGCGGGCAAATGGGGGCCGGAACGGTGCATCACATCGCTTGGCGGGCTAACGATGATGAAGATCAGTTAGATTGGCAAAGATATATTGCTTCGCACGGATATGGTGTAACTCCTGTTCGGGATAGAAACTACTTTAATGCCATTTACTTCAGGGAACACGGGGAAATCCTGTTTGAAATCGCAACTGATCCCCCAGGCTTTGCACATGATGAAACACAGGAAACAATGGGCGAAAAACTGATGCTGCCTGTGCAATATGAACCGCATCGCACACAAATTGAACAAGGGCTGCTGCCGTTTGAAGTAAGAGAGTTAGATTGATTTGACACATAAAAAATAAAGAAACATATATTCAATTGATGATTGCTGGATACCGTCAGCAAAGAATTAGATAAAATTAAAGATGAGGAGAGATACAAATGGAAGATGCAGGACTGTTGCTTATTCGTATAATGATTGGTGTGGTGTTTTTGTTTTATGGCACACAAAAATTATTCGGCTGGTTTGGCGGATACGGGATTAAAGGAACCGGACAATGGTTCGAATCAATTGGGGTGAAACCAGGAAACGTTGCGGCCGCTCTATCAGGTCTTGGGGAGTTAGTAAGCGGAATTCTATTTATTTTAGGCGTATTCCTCCCGCTTGGAGCTGCTATCATAACGATCATCATGTTAGGTGCTATCGTAAAAGTCCATGGAGCGAAAGGTTTTGCGAATGGCGCCGGAGGTTTTGAATATAACCTGGTGCTCATTGCAGTTTCCATAGGGGTTGCACTCATCGGTTCAGGAGCTTACGCTTTGCATTTTTAATACGAAAGTATGTAAGAACAGTTGTTGCTTGTCAGTAACTGTTCTTTTATTTTGACATTTTCGGCAAGCTTGCAGGTACTCTGCAAAGTAAAAAAGCGGATATAATAAATATAAATCAGTATAGTGAATGATACGTATTGATGAGCTTGGTTATAAAAGACAGACCTATTTGAAGGAGTAAATGGATGAAAGAGATGACAGAATTACATTCATTAGATTCTATAGATAATTTTATCAAACAGCACAAATTCAGTTTTATTTATATATCAAGGCCTGCCTGTACAGTATGTCACGCAGTCCTGCCCCAGCTCAGAATAGTATTGGATCAGTTTCCAAACATCAAATTGGGGCATATCAATGCTGACGATGTAGCAGAGGTCGCCGGCAGATTTTCAGTTTTCACCGTTCCTGTGCTTCTTTTGTTCATTGATGGGACTGAGTTTCTAAGAGAAGCCCGTTTTGTTCATTTTGAACAGCTTGAACAAAAGCTGAAAAGGGTTTATCGATTATATGAAGGCGAATAAAGGAATAAGGCAAAAAAAGAACTCAAATGAGTTCTTTTTTTATTCTTCACTAGGCGAAGAAGGGTTATCAACCTGCCCTTGATCACTTGTATCATTATCACAACTTGCTGAAATAATAATTGAATGAGAAGGAGAGTAATCTCCTAATGTGAAATTCACTCCGTAATTTTTGCTGTTCGCAGTATGGCTGTTTTGCAAGTTTTGTCCGATATCTGTATTGGCGTTTTGTGTCATTCCATTTATCGTGAGATTTGAGATGTTGATTTGAGATCGCATGCTTCAAAAACTCCTTTCACTCAGAAGTAGCTGTCATAAAGGACGCTGGCAGTCTATTTACTTCTATGATATTGCGTTTTTATATCATTGCATCAACATAATGGTAAAAATAATAGCGAGTGAATGATCATCTTTTGAAGATGATCAACCTATCAGCAGAAATAAAGCCGCCTGATAAAGAGGCGGCAGATCGTTATATGTCATCTATGAATTTGATGTATCGTTTTTCGTTTGCCTGAAGGATAAGATAGTCGTTTTTAATGATGAGTAGGAGCCTATAGCAGCGTAGCCATAAAACCAGCCCATAAATACGCCAGAAAAGAGGCTGTGTCGATGGCTTATGAAAACAGAAATGACAAGGCCTGTTATTAAGGCAACTGACGGTACAAAAGTTTTGGGGATTTTCAATAATATTTTGAGGATTTGGGTTATCAATATGATGATTGGAACAGCTATCACAGCATCCCAAAAGTTCGTGTGAATAATTGGAAAAGCCATACGGCACCTCATGAAGTGTTTATTTCTTAATTTTTACGCTAAAAGCTTGGAAAGCAGCTCTTGGATCGCATATGTTACATTTTGGGCTTGATTGGCGGAGCTTGTTTGGCTTAAAGCATTGGATTCAAAAACCAAACCTGTATTACTCCCACCGGAACCCTCTGTTGTTTTAGACACAGAGAACGGGCTGATGGAAACTGCAAATCCGTTATTAAAAACGCTGTTCCCGGATATCGAATGAATATAAACTGGGAATTTCATCATTCATCTCTCCTCTCTGTTATGACTGTTTATACAATATGGTGTGTGAGCAGCAGTTGCTTAAACAAAACGGCAAAAACTTTCAGTAAGAGACAAAAACCTGCAAAATGCCACAAGCGCCTTTTGTTAATGCAGCTTTTTAGGGACGTTTTTTTTATTTTTTTTGCCAACTTCATCAAAAATATTCTGATTGCCAGACTGGGCTTGTCCGTCCTTATTTATGAAATCGGGGTGAATGAGTTTTTTCAGATCCCTGACTGTTA
This sequence comes from Bacillus sp. FSL R7-0685, assembly GCF_038002425.1. Taxonomy (NCBI): domain Bacteria; kingdom Bacillati; phylum Bacillota; class Bacilli; order Caryophanales; family Bacillaceae; genus Bacillus; species Bacillus sp. FSL R7-0685. The sequence goes on from NZ_JBBOCN010000001.1 coordinate 587,404, forward strand.
AAGGCTTGGCGTCATCAGTTAATTCTATTCCTAATTGCCCGTTTGCCTCTAATGTCGCAATTTTGACATCTTGTATAGCCGTAACGCCGTGAAGCCTTAGCTGCATTTCAAGCTGGTCAGCTGTAAGTCTCATCTTCTTTAAGTTTTCGATATGAAGCTGTCCGTTTTCAATGACGATTTTTGCTTTTCCGGTTAACATCTTTTCAATGGTGTTCGATTTCATTTGGATCCATTCCATAACGATGAGTGTGCTTGTGAAAATTGCCGCTGCAATTAATGTTTTGAAGAGGCTGTACTCAATGATTGGCTGAACGATAATAGTTCCGATCGAAATCATGACAACTGTTTGAGTTGACGTCATTTGTGCGATTGATTTCCTTCCTGAAATTCTCAGCAAAATGACCCCGGCTACAATGAGAACAAGAGATTCCCAAGTGAAATTCATGCTACCACCTGACCAATGATGAATTAGATTTGTCATGGGATTGGCTTTTCTTCCGGCCAATCGCAATTTAATATATCCGAAAGGCAGTCGGTTCATTCTGTCCTGAACCGAACAATATTTTTGGTATAGATGGATATATTAAGCCAAACAATGATAGCAGCAGGAGTTTTGGCCAAAACAATCTGGGAAGCGGGGAGCACCATAACATGATTGAACTTGAAGTTGTCATTAGAACGGTTGCCAGCTTTGGCTTGCTGTTAATCGCAGAACGAATTTTAGGCAAACAGACAATCTCTCAAATGACGATTTTTGATTTTATTGCGGCGATCACACTAGGGGCGATTGCTGCCGGATTAGCTTACAATACTTCAATAAAACCGCACAATATGGCCATTTCGTTTAGTATTTTTGTGCTAACCATTTTTCTAATTTCGTTTCTGTCGATAAAGAACAGGAAGCTGAGGAAATTTTTTGCCGGAGATCCAACAGTGCTGATTCAAAACGGGAAGATACTTGAATCAAATATGAGGAAAATGCGTTACACACTTGATTATTTAAATCAGCAATTACGGGAAAAAGAAATATTTAATATCGAAGAAGTTCTTTTTGCCATTCTTGAAACGAATGGTCAGCTGACTGTGTTAAGAAAACCGCAATTCCGGCATGTGACCAAACAGGATTTAATGATTGCGGTAAACCAAGAACAAAGGCTTCCGATAGAACTTATTATGGACGGAGAAATCATTGAGAATAATTTAAAGCAGAATCGTTTGACGGAATCCTGGCTTTTGGAAGAATTGCGAAAAAGAGACATAAAGGTGAAAGAGACCGTGTACGCAGTGCTGATGGGTAATGGGGATATTTATGTGGATCAATATAAAGACCATATATCAGTCCCTATGGATAAGGAATGAAGGAACAATCAATCTTAAAGCCCCTTATTGAACGCAATGGTTTCAACTTGTCTTGGGTACGAAATATGCAGAAGCCCGTTTAACAGCTGAATCTGTAACAAATGAGTTTCAGCGGCTTCGGGAAGCTGAATGATTCGCTCAATTTCTCCGTAATACCGTTCACGCAGCACTTCCATTTCGGCTGGAAAAACAGGCGTGATCGTTCCTTTGATCAGCAGCTGGGTTTTAGACAGTAAACGGATCGTTAATTCTTCCTCATACACACCGGGCATTTCCACAATGATAAAATTATATTCCTCATCTTGATAAAAGTCGTAAACAAACGTAGAAGCTTCGGAATCAAAAAAATGTTCCGGGGCTTTATATTTGAGCACATTTGTCCAAAAGTCACTTTGTTTATATTCATTCGTAATCTCAAGCCACTTTCGAATTTTTTCGAAATCCATATGAGATTCTCCTTAAATTTGATTTGAAATCGGCGCAGAAGGGTTTCCGATTTGGTCTTGGTCACTAACGTCTGAATCAATATTTCCAGTGTTTAAAAGTGAAGACGTAGGCGAAAGATCCCCTAAGGAAAAGTTTGCTCCAAAATATTTGCTGTTCGCAGTATGGCTGTTGTGCACAGTCGGACCGACATCTATATTTCCGTTTTGCGTGACGCCGTTGATCTTAATATTTGCGATGTTAATTTGATATGGCATAGACGAAACCCCTTTAATCTAAAATTGGCGGTGGTGCAATCGGAGGAGCATTAACGTTGGATGTATCAGAGTTGCCGATAGATGTCTGGTCATTTACATCAGGATCGTTTAAGAAGTTTTCCATTACGGATTCTGTAGGTGATGTATCACCGAAAGAAGAGTTGGTCCCTTGAGATTTTTGATTGTTGGTAGGGCTGTTATAAGCAGCTTCGCCTATTGTAATTGAACCATTGCCCGAAATACTGTTGATCTTCAAATAATATAGGTTGATTACTGTAGACGGCATCCCATCACACCCTTCCATCTTTCTGTACAGTACATTATGCGCCGCTGCACCCAATTGTTCCTTGCATTTACGGGCAAAACTCTATCTGGCCCCGGAGTGATGCTCAATTATCAGTGAATGAAAAGCCATTGATATAGGAAGCAATGAATTGATTCAGTTATTCGAAATGCATGAGACCTTTTAATAAAGGAAGCTGGCAAACAGGATCAGTTTGAAATCATTGACAATGAAGCTAATGTCATGAAATAATACTCGTTAGTAACATTACTTGCGAGTATTATTTTTGGGGGTGGTCCTCGTTGAAAAGTAAAAAAGGACGTAAAGGGGAAGAAAGCCGGAAACGGTTACTCAAAGCTGCCGCTAATGAATTTTCGATTCGGGGATTCCATGACGCTAAGGTAAGTGAAATTGTAAAAAAAGCTGGGTTCACGCAGCCTTCATTTTACCTGTACTTTCAAAGCAAAGAAGCCATCTTTGAGGAGTTAATCACCGATTTTCACTTCCGAGTAAGAAAGCTGACAGAGTCACTTCTTCTGGAAAACGGATTAAACACGGAGGATGTGACAAAACGGGTGCTGTCTGCTGTGGAATCTGTTTTTCAATGTCTGGCTGAGGACAAGGATTTAACCAAGATCGGCTTTTTTCTCAACCCGGAAGCAAAACAAATGAAAAAAGACTTGGCGATGGTTTTGAAAGAGAACTTAGAAGCAGAACAGCGGCTTGGCTATTTTCACTCTGAACTGGATATGGAAACTGTCGCTGAGTGTTTGGTCGGCATGATTGAACATTTAACCGATTCATTTTTGTTAACCGGAATCAAAGATCCGGCAAGCCTCGCAGCAGAGGTTGTGAATCTTTTGATATACGGGATGCTTCCGAAAAGGAATGACGTAAGATGATATCTATTATTCTGAAAGTCAGTTTGGCAGTTTTTATGCTTGCGGGAGGCATCATAAAGGTAAGCCGCGTTCCCTTTCAAGTTGAGCATTGGCGGCATTATCAATATCCATTATGGTTTCTGACTGTTACTGGCATTCTTGAAATAGCCGGGGCACTTGCTATGACAGCGGGAATTTGGAATCGGAATGCAGCGATTGGAGCAGGTGTTCTGTTTGTCGTTCTCATGGCGGGAGCCATTCATGCGCATATGTTTCGAGCAAGACAATCGGCCATCATGGCGATACCAGCGATGATCTGTTTGATTGTTTCTATCATGATCATCATGGGGAGTTACACGTAAGCTTTTCACTAATGTTTAAGAACAAGCCCATTTGCAGGAAATCTCCTGTTCTTATCGAATAATAGAAAGTCCAGGAATTAACTGAAGCAGTAAAATAGAGATCCATTTCTGCGTTATTCGTCCGGCATCAGCTGGGCTTTTTTTATAAAGGAGGAATACAGGATGGCATTCACTTTGGAAGACATGACTGAGGAAGAGTTCGAAGCCTTTCGCGGGATGTCCGTGCAAAATTTTGCGAAACAAAACATAACGTCAGGAACTTGGACGGAAAAAGAGGCGTTTGAGAAATCGGAGCAGGCATATGAAAACATGATTCCGAATGGGCGAGACAGCAGCAATCATTATTTTTGGAACATCACAAATGACCAAGGAGAAAGAATGGGCTGGCTCTGGCTGTATGCTGATCCATTACATCCGCAAAAGGAAGCGTTTATCTATTCCTTTGGATTGTATGAAGCCTTTCGCGGAAAAGGACTTGCTCAATTGGCGCTTCAAACGCTTGATGAAAGAGCAAGAGAGCTTGGTGCGGAAAGGCTGGCTCTACATGTATTTGCACACAACGAGACAGCCGTCTATCTTTATCAGAAGATGGGCTATGCCATGACCAATATACGTATGCGGAAACAGCTATGCTGAAAAGCCGCTTACGTTACCCAAATACAACATGCCTATCTGGAAGCAGTGGCAGGGTACTATAAGTCATCATTAGAAACATTAAGGTCATGGGAAGGCTTGAACATATAAAGAAAAAAGGACAACAGCAGTTGTCCTTTTCAATGCCGCTTGAACTTTCTCCCTCAGTCTTTTTTGTCTTGATGATCCAGCTCTTTTATTCGTTTCGTAAGCTCATTGAAAGCCTGATCAAGCTCCTTATACCCTTTATCATTTGGCGTCATAAAACTGAGCTTTCCCAGCACTTCTTGTCTTTCTGTCTCAAGCTTTAACCGAAGCTCCTCCCGCTCATTTCTTTCTGAAGGAGCGTCGTTTAACTGCTTTTCGATGCCATTGTTCGAGATGACGAGTTTACTGTTTGTTGTTTTTTCGAGAAAGTATCGGTCATGTGATACCGCCAGCAATGTGCCGCTGTATTGTGATAGTGTTTCTTCCAGCTGTTCGCGTGACGGCAGGTCGAGATGGTTTGTCGGCTCATCTAAAATCAGCACGTCTTTTTCCTCCAGAATATATGCCATCAGCTTGATCTTTACACGCTCACCCATACTCATATGCTTGATCGGTTCAGTCCATTGGGCGGCTGTAAAACCTAAGTGCCTCATCAGATTTTGAACGTGCCCCCTTGCTTTGAATGTTTCATTCTTAAATAACTCTTCCGGTGTTTGTTCTAAAGGCAAATCAAACACCTCCTGCGTTAAATAGCCGATGTTTGCGGACGGCGACACCCATACGCTTCCTTCTGCTGTTTCCTGTCCAAGAATGATGTTCAGCAATGTCGTTTTTCCGCTGCCATTGGGGCCTATGATCGCAACCTTTTCGCCGTGCTGAATCGTAAAGTTTGCGTTTTTAAAGAGGGTCCTTTCTCCAAACGCTTTTGTTACATTCTGAACTTCTAAAAAACGTTTTCCTGTTTTGTGGGTTGTATCGATTGAAAAGCGGACTGTATATTCTGGGGTAACGGGTTCCGCCTTTGCTTTTTCCAGCTCTTTTTCAAGCCGCTTCTGCTTGGATTTTATCTGGGCATCCGTACGCTTCGCTTTTACCCGATGATATTCTTTAAACCCTTCCTTTTTCGTCGATTGAGCATGGGCTTTTTCCGACCAAGAAGCGAGCTCATTCATTTGTGCTTCAATCCGTTCAACCATTTTTTGCTGCTTTTCATATTCACGCTGCTGGGTGAGTCTTTTCTTCTCCCGGAACTTCATATACCCGGAGTAATTCCCTTTGAATTCAATCAGCGTCTGATCCTCAAGCGACCATATTTTTGTTGCGGCTTCGTCTAAAAAATATCGATCGTGAGAAACGAGAATCACCGTGCCGCTATAATGTTTCAGCTGTTGGATGAGAAATTGCAAGCTTTTTTCATCAAGGTGGTTTGTCGGTTCATCTAACAGCAGCAGATCTGCATCCTCTGATAGTCCTTTCGCCAGCCGCGCTTTCAGTTTTTCACCGCCGCTTAACTGATGAAAATCACGAAGAGGCACATGCCATTTCTCCAGTAACTTCTTTTCGGCAGGTGTCTGATCCGCAAAGGAATATGCCGCTGTTTCCTGTTCAACCAAAGCCAGTTTTATATCCTTTCGAAGGATTTGACCCTGGGAAGGGGCTAAGTCATTGTGAATGAGGTGCAGCAGCGTAGATTTCCCAGCGCCGTTTTTGCCGATAATCCCAATGATATCTCCTTGCTGAACACTGGCATTTATATTTTTAAAAACAGTCAGATCCTTCACTTCATAGCTAACGTTTGTTAATGTTACGATCTCTTTCATCCATATCCCTCGCTTTAAAGGGAGAATAAAAAAATCCTCCCAAATGTGTTGGAAGGATTAGCCGTGCCTGTGCATGATCAAATAAGCTATTTTTTATAAATAGCAGGTCGTATATATAGAAAATGGGCAGACTAATCCTATTTTTTGATTTGAAATATTGATTTCAAACGGTAAAAATAAGATTAGTTAATCATTGTCCACCCATCATCCCTTCTTGTTTTGATTACAAACACTATAGCATACCTTCAAATTCAAAAGCAAAGGTCATTTTCATCAAAAAAACTCCTGCTCTCATTTTTGAGGCAGGAGTTTTGAGTCTTATTGATGCTTCGCTTTTCTCACTTTATAAATCACAATCAGCAAAATAAACCAAACCGGTGTGACAAATAAGGAAACACGAGTATCCTGTGCCAGTGCCAGCACAACCAGAACAAACGCCAGGAACGCAAGAATCAGGTAATTTGTAAACGGATAAAGCGGAAGCTTAAACTTGTTTGTTTTCGCTAATTCAGGTCTTGTTTTGCGGTATTTCATATGGCAGATGACCGTAATTCCCCAAATGTAGATAAAGCATACGGTTGAAATACTTGTGATCAGGGTGAATACGCCTTCTGGCATGATGTAGTTTAACGTAACACCGATTAAAATCACGATAGCTGAAAAGAATAAAGCATTTCTAGGCACTTTACGCTGAGTCAGTTTCGCCATTGACTCAGGCGCATTGTGATCTTTCGCCAGGGAATAGACCATACGGCTTGTACTGAATACAGCGCTGTTGCATGCTGAAGCAGCAGATGTCAACACAACAAAGTTGATAATACTTGCAGCCCCGACGATGCCAACCGCGACAAATACTTGTACGAATGGGCTTTCGCTGGGATTGATGACATCCCAAGGATAGATGCTCATAATTACGAGAAGAGCCCCGATATAAAAAAGCAGCACACGGACAGGAATATTGTTGATCGCCTTAGGGATTACTTTTTCAGGATTTTCTGTTTCACCGGCCGTAAGCCCGACAAGCTCAATGCCGACAAAAGCAAACACAACCATCTGGAACGAGAGGATAAACCCGTGCATGCCATTCGGGAACAGGCCTCCGTGGCTCCAGAGATTTGTGAAGCTGGACACTCCTGAGCTTGTGGAAAAGCCTTTGAAAATCATCACAAGGCCAATGACGATTAACGCCAAAATGGCAATGACTTTAATCAAAGCAAACCAAAATTCTAATTCTCCAAACAGCTTGACTGTCGCCAGGTTCATAATCAGTAAAATAATTAGAGCGATTAAGCCAGGCACCCATTGCGGCACACCCGGGAGCCAATATTGAGTGTAGAGCCCGACTGCTGTCAGATCAGCCATCGCAATGGAAATCCAGCAGAACCAATATGTCCAGCCGGTGATAAATGCTGCCATATCGCCTAGGTAGTCTTGTACAAAATCCACAAAAGAGTGATAGTTCAAGTTTGATAACAGCAGTTCACCCAGCGATCTCATAATTAAAAAGCAAATGATCCCTGTGATCATATAAGCAAATAAAATCGAAGGTCCGGCAAAATGAATCGATTTGCCCGAGCCGAGAAATAAGCCTGTCCCAATGGCTCCGCCAATGGCGATGAGCTGGATATGCCTGTTTTTCAAGCCTCTCTGCAACGTTTGCTGATTTATATTGTCTTTCGTCATGTCGTCTGTCACTTTATGTGTTCCTCCATTGAAAATTGTTTATTGAGTCAGCAATCTATTTTTAATGATTATTATAACACTAAAATTTCTATCTTTTTTACTAAAAAAGGATTGATGAAAAGAATTTTAATGTGATTTGGACTATTTCCCGAAAAAAGCGGCTCCATTTAGGGAGCCGCTTTTTTATGCTTTTTCAGTTTTTGTCATAAACAGGTAGAGCCCGTAATCTGTCGGTGCGGATGCGTAGCCTGCCTGCCGCAGCATTGCTGTGATATTGCCGCGGTGGTATGTCCCGTGGTTGACAACGTGGGGAAGCAGTTCGGAAACAGTTGTTTTCATGATTCCGCTTGAGGGATTTTGAATCTGGAGTGGCTTATTGAGCTGTTCTTTTTGCTGTAAAAATAGTATATAGCGCTCGGATAACCTCAGAAAAAGGTCTTCCATTTCCTCTATTTCTTTAGCCTCTGTCTGTTCTTTAAGCTGTTCAGCTAAAGCCAACGCATCGCTCAAGGTTTTGCCGGAAAACACTTCAATCCAGCCGAGATCAGAAAGATAAACATGAGACAATACATGGGATATTGACGGAAACACGCTTTGAATTTCTTGATGGTATATCTCTTTTGGAAGCTCTTTTAATCGGTTGAATATTTGTTGATTGGCCCAGACGTTATATTCATACAATTTGAATGCAAAATCTGACATGTTAAAATTCCCCCTTTCGTGTGTATAGCTTCCATTATACACGAACGTGAGTTCTTATGTAGAGTGCTCGAAAATAAAATTTGTTGACATATATAGTTTAGAGGAATAAACTAAATGACATTGAACATAAAGTTTAGCGGGGTAAACTATAATGAGGAGGGGAAGATATTGAATGAACAAAAGCTATGTCAGGCGATAAACCTGTTTGTGGAAGTCCTGCTTGAAGGGACAGAATTTGTGCATCGTGAAATCAATCAGGATGTCTTCAAGCATATCTCAAGGGAACAGGCAGACCTGTTGAAAATTTTAAAAGTCAAGGGCCCAACCTCTCCCGGCAGCCTGGCCATGTACCAAAATGTACATAAGAGCGCGATCTCTAACAGACTGAAAAAGCTGCTCGAAAAGGGATTGGTTCAATGGGACGACTGTCCGGCAAAAAGTGATAGGCGCTCTAAGCTTATTAACATTACACCCAGTGGTGAACACATACTAGAAGAATTAGATTCTGCCATCTTTAACGCGCTCAAACCGCTGATTGATGATATAGATGAGGAACACTTACATTCCATCATCGAGATATTCACCATTTTAAAAAGCAAATTTAAAGGAGGAGATTCTGCCGAATGAGAGCAATCATCAAATTCAAGTGGGCAATTGCAGCCATAGTATTAGCACTTACCGTCGTTTTGAGTTTGTTTTCTCCGAACTTAACGGAGCTGGCCAATCAAAAGGGGCAGGCCCAGCTTCCCGCTGATGCTGTTTCAGAAAGGGCAAACGCCATTTTAAAACAAGCGGGAGAAGACAATAATTCGATCAGTGTCGTCTTTACGTTAGACCATGCTCTAAAGAAAGAAACAGAGAATCAGCTTCGGATAATGATCGATAAAATCAAAAAGATCGACGGTGTAGAAGAGGTAACATCTCCTCTGTCAGCGGAAAAAGAAGTCAAAGACCAGTTGATGTCTAAAGACAAGAAAACCGTTCTCATGCCTATCACGATTACAGGTTCTGATAAAAAGGCGGAAAAAATTGCGGACGAGATTTATCAAATCGTTCCTGATGATTTGACGGCATATATTACGGGAGCTTCCCTTATCAACCAGGATTTCGCTCACAGCTCAGAGGAAGGGCTTAAGAAAACGGAAGTGATCACAGTCTGCCTGATCATCGGTTTACTGTTGATCGTGTTCCGATCTGTTGTGACGCCTTTTATCCCGATTGTGGTTGTCGGTTTTTCTTATCTGATCAGTCAATCCATACTGGGCATCCTTGTATACAATGTTGATTTTCCTATCTCGACGTTTACGCAAACCTTCTTAGTCGCGATCTTGTTCGGCATTGGAACAGATTACTGCATACTGCTTCTTACACGATTCCGTGAAGAATTGGCAAACGGGCATGATAAAAAAGAAGCGGCGCTTACCGCTTACCGCACAGGGGGAAAAACCTTATTTATCAGCGGATTTGCGGTATTGATCGGATTTTCCGCCTTAGGATTTGCGAAGTTTGCGATTTTCCAATCCGCAGTAGGGGTAGCAGTCGGTGTGGGAATTTTAATGATCATCCTCTACACACTGCTGCCATTATTTATGGTGACGCTGGGTGAAAAATTATTCTGGCCTTCTAAGAAAGTGCTGTCACACAGTGATAACAAACTATGGGCGTTTCTCGGCAGACACTCCGTTGCGCGTCCGTTTCTGTTCATTGTCATCACGGTGGTGATTACGCTTCCGTTCATCTTGACCTATGATGACCAGATTTCATTCGACTCAACTGCGGAAATCAGCAGCGATTATAAATCTATAAAAGCTCTCGAGGCCATTAAGGATGGATTCGGGGAAGGAAAAGCGTTCCCGATCAATGTTGTCGTAAAAGGAGACAAAGATCTTACAACAGCTGATACAATCCCCTATCTAGGAAATATCAGCAAAGCGATCGAGAAAGTTGATCATGTTGACTCTGTTATGACCATTACGCAGCCGACTGGTGAAAAAATCAAAGATTTATATATTGATAACCAGCTAGGATCGGTTTCAGACGGGCTGGATAAGACGGTGAAAGGGATTGCAGATGTCCAAAGCGGATTAACGGATATAGAAAACGGACTGAATCAAATGGCAGGGCAAACCGGCTCGGCCTCAAATGGAGGGTCTGGCGGTTCACTGGGCGATGCGGCAGATGGCTTGGGCAAAATCAATCAGCAGCTGCAGCTCGTGAGCAAACAGATTTCCCAAACCGGCAATACCGCACAGACCGTGCAGCAGCTTACGGCAATAAGCGGACAGCTTGGCCAGATTCAAACCGGCCTTGAACAAGCGAACCAACAGCTCTCAGGCCAGCAGGCACAAGCTGGAACGCTGACAGAAAGCCTGAAGAAGCTGTCCGAAGGTGTGAGGAGCGCAAATCAGGGCCTGACGAAAGTCTCTGACGGTATTACAGCTTCCAGTGATATGTTAGAGGATATGAGCAAAAGTCCAACTGTAAGAGATACAGGCATATTCATTCCTGATCAAGTAATGAAGGACAAAGACTTTAAGAAGTCAATTGACCAGTATTCCTTTGCAGACGGAAAAGGTGTTCAATTAAGTGTCGTTCTGGATTCAAATCCGTACTCAGAACAAGCTATTACGACAATAAACCAAATCAAAAAAGCTGTAGCAAACGAAGTTGACGGCACTCCTTTGGAGGATGCACAGATCGTATACGGCGGGGTCACGAGTATGAATGCGGACTTAAAGGAGCTGTCCACAACGGACTTCTCCAGAACAATGGTGATTATGATTATAGGCCTGTTTATCGTGTTAACCATTTTGTTCCGCTCAATGATCATGCCGATTTATATGATCGCGTCATTGCTGCTGACGTACTATACGTCGATATCCATAACAGAATTAATTTTTGTAAACGGCTTAGGAAACGCGGGTGTCAGCTGGGCAGTGCCATTCTTCAGCTTTGTCATCTTGATCGCGTTAGGGGTAGATTATTCAATCTTCTTGCTGGATCGATTTAAGGAAGAGGTGCACCTTGGCATTGAGCAAGGTGTCGTCAGGTCAATGAGCAAAATGGGATCTGTCATTATTACAGCTGCCATTATATTGGCCGGTACGTTCGCGGCGATGATGCCTTCAGGCGTCAATACACTGATGCAGGTGGCAAGTGTTATTATCATCGGGCTCTTGCTTTACGGCCTTGTCATACTTCCGCTTTTCATTCCGGCAATCATTGCAACTTTTGGAGAAGGAAACTGGTGGCCGTTCGGAAGGAAGAAAGGAAAAGAATAATCGAGAGAAGAGTGATGAATGGTCATCACTCTTTTTTCATGACTAAACGACTAACTTCAGACGTGTTACCCGAAAAAGGTCAGACGATCAAACGGCGGCTGTACTTAAAAACAAAGAGCCCGGAAAACATTCCTAGGCTCTTTGTTTTATTTCCATTCTGCAATTGTATCAATCGGCAGACGGTAGGAAGCATAGCCTTCGTCTGCTGCTTTTCCGATAGAGAGTAGCATGACTGGTACATAACGTTCTTTATCTAATCCGAAGGTTTCCGCGATGTTTTCTTTATCGTATCCGCCGATCGGGTTTGTATCGTAGCCATGCGCGCGTGCAGTCAGCATCAGCTGCATGGAAACGAGACCTCCGTCAATCAGGATCGTTTCACGGTTGACCTGTGCCGGAAGCTTTTCAAAATGTGCGGTCAGCGCGGCGATTTGTCTGTCTTTGACCTCCTGCGGCATGTAACCAAGTTCCACGGCTTTTGAATAGATTTCTTCTAAGTAGTCTGCATTGTTCATGTCTGCAAATACAGCGATGACAGCAGACGATGTTGTGACCTGTGTTTGGTTAAAGCTTGCAAGCGGTGCGAGCTTTTCTTTTCCTTCCGGGCTGTCAATGACAAGAAAACGCCATGGCTGCGCGTTAACAGAAGATGGCGCAGTTGTTGCTTCCTCTAAGATCTCTGTCATTTCTTCTTTGCTGATTTTTACTGCCGGATCATAGTTGCGAATAGAACGGCGGCCTTTCATAATTTCCATAAAATCGTTTGTTTTGATCATGTTGATACACTCCTCTTAAGCTTCGATATTATTTATATTGTTTCGCATGCGCGCCAGCACATCAATGAGCAGGCGGCGTTCTTCTGCGCTTACATTTGCGAGCATTTCCTTCATGAAACGCTCCTTTTCCTTCTTAGAAGACTCAATTCGCTCTCTTCCTTGGTCTGTTAACCGAACAAGGGTGATGCGGTTGTCCTCGGGCTTGCGCCGCCTTGATACCATGCCTTTGGCTTCCAGCTGTTTCAGGTGTCTGGTAACGGCTGCGCTATCGATATTTACTTTCTTTTGAAGGTCGCTTTGACTGATCTCATCTGCATGATAAAGCAATGTCAGCAATTCCAAACGAGATTGGCTGATGCCCGTGCATGCCTCGAACTTCACGCCAATCACCTTGTTCACGCCTTGCAGCTGATATAAAATCTCGGCTTCCTCTGAACAAAATGACGCCAAAACCCATCCCTTCTTTCCTGTCAAAACCATTAATTGATATATCAATGATTGACACGTCAATTAATATACAACGATTGATTTCATCTTGCAAGCCATTTGCACTCTAGAAAAACCTCCCAGCGTATAAAATTCGCTAGGCTAGAACTTAGATAAAAAGCTGGCCGCTTCTTCAGATGATGCTGGTCACGATGATTCTCTGCATCATTCCCATTTATAGGTGTTCGGAATATCACTTTGCCGAGCCCATGCTCAAGCGGCTTTCACAGGCTGAAAGTTATGATACAATATACAAATGTTTCACAGCTTCAATCCATAGTTGGAGCTGACATCCATTATATAAGGGACTAGGTTGAAGGGAAGGTTTGATAACATGCTGCACAATCCAACTGGAAAAGAACGCTTGGCACTAGCGTTTCTGCTCGGCATGCTTGCTATATTGGGCCCGCTTAATATAGATATGTATTTGCCAAGTTTTCCTGAAATCGCGGAAGATTTATCAGCAAGTGCTTCACTTGTTCAGTTAAGTTTAACAGCCTGTCTGGTCGGACTTACGATCGGCCAGCTGATTGTCGGGCCGGTCAGCGATGCGCAGGGAAGACGAAAACCGCTATTAATCTGTATTTTTTTATTTGCGTTATCTTCTCTGTTTTGTGCACTGTCGCCCAATATAACAACTTTAGTGGCTGCGCGTTTTTTACAGGGCTTCACTGCTTCTGCAGGGCTTGTGCTGTCTCGCGCAATCGTCCGCGATGTGTTTACCGGAAGAGAGCTTTCTAAATTTTTCTCGCTGTTAATGGTCATTACCGCGGTGGCGCCAATGGTTGCGCCTATGACAGGCGGTGCCATTTTGCTTTTGCCGTTCGCAACGTGGCATACAATTTTTCACGTCCTCATGATCATCGGATTTTTACTCGTTCTTCTGATTGCATTGAGGTTAAAAGAAACGCTTCCGCCGGAAAAACGGATTCCAAGCTCAATCGGAACATCTGTCAAAACGATGGGCAGCCTGCTGAAGGATCGATCCTTTATGGGGTACGCGTTAACTGTCGGATTTATTCACGGGGGAAGCTTTGCATATGTGTCTGGTACGCCTTTTGTATACCAGGATATCTACGGGGTGTCTCCGCAGGTATTTAGTATTCTTTTTGGCATTAACGGGCTGGCGATTATATCGGGCAGCTTTATCATCGGACGCTTTGGCGGAATCATTCATGAAAAAAGCCTGCTTCGTATAGCGGTCATTACGGCTATGATTGCGACGGCTGTGCTATTAACCATGACCATGATTCACGGTCCTCTTGCTACATTAGTCATATCCATTTTCATTTACATGATTACGATCGGCATGGTTCTAACCAGCACGTTTACCTTGGCCATGGAAAAGCAGGGGCACCGCGCCGGAAGTGCAAGTGCGCTGCTTGGGATGCTCCCGCTGCTCCTCGGTTCAATCGTGTCACCGCTTGTAGGCATTAATGAGACAACAGCCGTTCCGATGGGAGCCATCATGTTTGTGACAGCTGTCATCGGCTCACTGGCGTTTTTTGGATTAACGAAAGAACGAGTAGGGCAGAATTCATAAAAAAACCTGACATGACGTCAGGTTTTTTGTTTTATTTAGAATAACAACAGCAGGCCTGCAATCGCCGGAGTCAAAAAGATGGCTGATTTCAAAACCACCTTTGGCATGAGGTTGGTGAATTTCGCGCCTACATAGGCACCGCACATTGTCCCGACCAGAACTTTGACAAGCAAAACGTAATCAACAAAACCTTCTGTGATATATCCGATGCCTCCACCTACAGCCAGAGGGATGATCACAAGCATCGTCGTTCCGACAGAATGGCGAATGGACAGATTCAGCATAATCATTAAACCGATTTGAATAAAAGGTGCCGATCCGATGCCGAATGTGCCGGAAAGAACGCCGGCTGCAATTCCTAAGATGACCGCTCTCGTATACGTTGAAAGAGTGCTTTGATTCACTTGAGCCTTCTCTTTTAAAATAAATAATCTGATTAAAATGAGAATTGCTGATAAAAATAACATTCCAGCCGTCAAATAATGAAGCAAATCAGCCGGAATAAAAGATGTCAGCTTGGCGCCGAAAAATGAGCCAACCGCAGCAAAGCCTCCGACTATTAAGCCGATTTTCATTTGAATGTTGCCCTCGCGATAGTGGCTGTATGCCCCTGATAAGCTTGTAAAAGCCATGCCGGCAAGCGAAGTGCCTAAAGCCGTATGAATAGGGATATGGAAAAGAAGCGTTAAAAGGGCAATGACAAAGCCGGCTCCACCGGCGCCAATAAAGCCTAAAATAATTCCTAGAAGAAACATAACAAGAATAATGAGCATATTTTTTCCTCCATTGAAAAGATGTAAAAATGTAATCGTGCGCTATTCTGGCGGAGGTATGGTGTCCTATTGACGACGAAAAACACGCCGTTTTTTCAGTTGCCAGTGGTCCGTCGACCGTCGTTCAGCAAACATATCGTACCTCAAATTCTGGGATCTGACAAGGCAGTTTGTTGCTTCCCATTACCATCTGTTATATGATTTTGATGAAGAAAAGCCCTTGAATATATTCAAAAGAGGTATTATATATGGACGATTTTAAATTAGATAAGCCGACTCCCTACTACCTGCAATTTTATAACCAGCTAAAAAAAATGATCTTCAACGGGACTTTTAAGCCTGGGGAACGGATAAACGAAACACAGCTGGCGAAAAGCTTTGGCGTCAGCCGCTCTCCGATAAGGGAAGCCATGCGATTGCTTGAGAAAGACGGGTTGTTAAAAGCGGATGACCGAAATGGATTTTCGATCACGTCATTAACGGCAAAAGATGTAGATGAGATTTATAAAATCAGAATTCCGCTGGAGCAGCTGGCAGTCGAATTAGTCATAGACGAAGCGGACGAAGAAGAGCTGACCATACTCGAAAAACAGCTTGAAGAAACAGAGAAAGCGATTCACAACGGCACGGAAGATACGGAAATCATTCGTTTAAACCAAAAATTTCATGAGCTGCTGGTTGATTTCAGCCATAACAGACATTTGAAAAATTTGCTTGAGCATGTAAATGACCTGATTCATTTTTGCAGAATCCTTAATTATACCGGCGACCACCGTGCAGAAACGATACTACGTGAGCACCGCAGGATATTTGAAGAAGTGAAAAAGAAAAACAAAGAAGCAGCCAAACAACATGTGCTGGCTCATTTCAATCATGACTGTGAGCATTTGAAGCATGTGCTTGAAGAAGGTAAAGAGAATTGATTTGTATGATCCGGTACCAAGGGAGAGCAGAACCCTTGGTATTTTTTTATGTATTCACCACATATCTAAGAGGCCCCGTTAATAAGATTTTATGATGGTTTGACTAACGAATAATGGGGGTTAAATATGTTTATCCATATCGTCGGGCCTGGTGATTCTTTGTTTTCGATAGGCAGAAGATACGGTGCTTCTGTTGATCAAATACGGGGTGTGAATGGTTTAGATGAAACGAATATCGTGCCGGGGCAGGCTCTGCTTATCCCTCTTTATGTATATACAGTCCAGCCGAGAGATACGCTTACCGCCATTGCAGCTAAAGCGTTTGTGCCATTAGAGCGACTGCGAGCGGCCAATCCGGGCATCAGCCCAAATGCTTTACAAGCGGGAGCAAAAATAACGATTCCTTCGATCTCAAATTACATTGCGGGAACGTTAAGTTTTTATGTGCTCCGAAACCCAGACCTCGATCGGGAATTAATCAATGATTATGCGCCATACTCGTCTTCGATTTCAATTTTCGAATACCATATTGCACCGAACGGCGACATTGCAAACCAATTGAATGATGCGGCCGCTATTGAGACAACTTGGCAAAGACGAGTCACGCCGCTGGCAACAATAACGAACCTTACATCAGGAGGCTTCAGTACGGAGATTGTTCACCAAGTGCTAAACAATCCGACAGCGAGAACCAATCTGGTCAACAACATTTATGACTTAGTTTCCACAAGGGGATATGGCGGTGTCACAATCGATTTTGAGCAGGTGAGCGCCGCGGATCGCGATCTTTTCACTGGATTTTTACGCCAGCTGAGAGATCGACTTCAGGCGGGAGGGTATGTGCTGACGATAGCTGTTCCTGCAAAAACAAGTGATAATATCCCATGGCTGAGGGGCTACGATTACGGGGGGATAGGAGCGGTTGTCAATTATATGTTTATCATGGCTTATGATTGGCATCATGCGGGAAGTGAGCCGGGTCCTGTAGCGCCGATTACTGAAATAAGGAGAACCATTGAGTTTACGATTGCGCAGGTGCCGAGCAGAAAAATCATTATCGGAGTCCCGCTCTACGGGTACGACTGGATCATCCCGTACCAGCCGGGCACAGTTGCTTCAGCGATTTCAAATCAAAACGCAATCGAAAGAGCGATGAGGTACCAAGCCCCGATACAATATTCAGCCGAATATCAATCACCGTTTTTCCGGTACAGTGATCAGCAGGGGCGGACGCATGAGGTATGGTTTGAGGATGTCAGAAGCATGAGCCGGAAGATGCAGATCGTCCGTGAATACAGATTGCAGGCTATTGGCGCTTGGCAGTTAACGCTGGGCTTTACGCCGGGCCCATGGCTTCTGCGGAAATTTTTTACGATCAGAAAAGTGTAAAAAAAGACACCAGAGCTTGGGTGTCTTTTTTTTGATTAAGTCCAGAGCAGCAGAATAGTTCATTCATTTGTACCTTGCATGGGTTGTGTTCCCATTTTACGATTAGTAGTAGTCTGATCAAACAAAGAGTCAGAATACGATTTGAGAGGGAGTTGTCTACATGAAGACAGTATTGATTTTGAATTTTCCTGCGGAAGGCCATGTGAATCCTACTTTAGGCATTACGAAAGCGTTTTCCGATAAGGGATATGATGTCCATTATATATCCACTGAAAAATATAAAAAACGATTAGAAGCAGCGGGAGCAACGGTCCATCTTCACCGGGATCTGCTGCGAACGACACCTATTCATGTCGGTTCGCCCAATGGCATTCTTGATTTCGTGAAAATCCATATCAAAACGTCATTGGACATTTTACAGATTGTCAAAGACTTATCTAAGAGCATTCAATTTGATTTTGTTTATTATGATAAATTCGGCGCGGGGGAATTGGTGAGGGATTACTTAGATATTCCAGGGGTCTCTTCATCGGCGTCTTTCCTGTTTGGCGAGGAGCATCTGAAAATCCTGCCGCTGCATCCGGAGTCTGGAGCGCCGCTTGAATTGGATCAAGAGTGCGAAGACCTTTTGGCAAAAATGAAAGAAACGTACGGTGTTGCCCCGAAAAACCTGGTTCAATTCATGAACAATAAAGGGGAATTGAACGTAGTGTATACAAGCCGTTATTTTCAGCCAGAAAGTGATCGTTTCGGGGATGAATGTCTATTTATCGGGCCGAGCTTTCCAAAGAGAGCGGAAAAAACAGATTTCCCGATTGAACAGCTAAAAGATGAGAAGGTCATTTATATTTCAATGGGGACTGTACTGGATCATACAGAGGATTTCTTCAACCTTTGTATTGATGCATTTTCAGGCTTTAACGGAAAAGTCGTCATCGCTGCCGGAGAAAAAGCGGACCTGACCAAATTAAAGCAGGCGCCGGAAAACTTTATCATTGCTCCGTATGTCCCTCAGCTGGAAGTGCTGGAGCAATCGGATGTTTTCATTACACACGGCGGAATGAACAGCGTAAACGAAGGCATTCATTTCAGCGTGCCACTGGTTGTCATGCCTCATGACAAGGATCAGCCGATGGTGGCGCAGCGTCTCTCTGAACTCCATGCAGGCTATGTCATCTCTAAAGATGAAGTCAATGCCCAAATATTAAAACAGGCCGTAGATGAGGTTTTGCGCAACGATCAGTATACGGCAGGCATTAAAAAAATCAATCAAAGCTTCAAAGAATGTATGGACATGGAAGAAGTGATGGAGCGGATTGATGAGTTGATTCGCCAAAAAAACAAATAAGAAAAAGAACTCCCGTACCTTGTACGGGAGTTCTTGATTTAAAACTTGATTTTGATTTTTTGAGCATCACTGATTTTCTTATGGTTATGGTCAAAGACGTCACTTGTCGTGATTTCGATCCACTTGATCTCTTTTGTTTTCTTCTCAGCATCCGCGGCCTTATCATGAGCATGGCCGCTTGATGCGTTCACAATAAAGCCGAGATTTCCGGACTTTTCGGCGCCGCCTTCCAATTCGCCGTTTAACTCTTCAAGATAAATATCTTTGTTCCAATCAAAGGTTTCACCCGTATTTGTTTTCATCAATGCAATCGGCGCAACATTTACTTTTTTTGTAGAGGTGTTCTTGATATCAACGAAAACCTTAACGAAATCAAACTCTTCATCGTGTGTTAACTCATGAAAGTAATCAATCATGCTGTAGTCCGGGCGCAAGTGGATCAGCTTCATTTCTTTTACTGTTAACTCCACGTCGCCAATTTTATAGGTTTTGTTCACTTGTTTGATATCTTTTAAGACAGCTTTTCCTTTATCATCTGAAAACGTTTGGCCGACCTTATGCAATGTCCGGTCATCAGTTACCTGGGAATTAGGCTGATAATCATCTGTGCTGTCCTTCTGGGATGAAGTGCTTTGCGGCTCAGCTTTTACTGTTTTCTCCCCGCCTGCATGCTGTTTTTCAGTACTGGCGTTTGATGAGCAGCCCGCAAGCATGATAGCAAAAACGAGAATTGAAAGAATTCTTCTCATGATGATTCCTCCATTAAAAAGAGATCCCGTTACTTCATACAAGCAACGGGACACCTTGTATTCTTTTACTTATCGTTAATCTTAATGTTGTATTGTAAAGCCTTGAAAACATTTTTGGCGATTTCTGTATTGTCGATTTGGCCGGCAAATGTCTCACTAGACGGACCGTATGCATAGACGGGAACATCTTCACCGGTATGTCCGCCTGTTGTCCATCCAGTGTGAGAGCGTTTATTAAAGATGTTCTCGATTGCGTTATCGATATCCAGTACTTCCTTCGATTTTGCCGCTTCTTCAACAGATTGAATTTCGGCTTTTGTTAAAGCCAATTTCTTTTGATCGATATATGTTTTCAACGTTTTTTCAACATCCGCGCCGTCAGCGATCTTTTCTGCCATAAAGTCTGGTGTGCGCTTTGCGGCTTTAATGGGTTCACTGAACCAGTTGTAGATGCCGTCCGCACCGATGGAATATCCGCCGGTTGAGTGGTCAGCCGTTGCGACAACCAATGTGTGCTTGTCTTTTTTAGCGAAATCAATAGCCGCCTTATAAGCTTGTTCGAAGTCTTCCATCTCGCTCATGGCGCCAACGATATCATTGTCATGGCCCGCCCAGTCAATCTGGCTGCCTTCCACCATGAGGAAGAATCCGTCTTTATCCTTGTTTAATTTTTTAATGGCTGTGTTTGTCATATCTTTAAGTGATGGAATATCCTTCGTACGGTCAATCTTTTTAGGCAGGCCGCCGTCAGCGAATAGGCCGAGAACTTGGCTGTCTTTGTTTTTCAGCATGTCCTTGCGATCATCCACGTAGCTGTACCCCGCCTTTTTGAATTCCTTAATCAAATTACGGTCCTTACGGTCAAAATTGCTCTTTCCTCCGCCTAGAAGGACATCAATTTTGTGCTTGCCGTTGACCATCTCATCAAAATAATCATCCGCAATTGAGTTCATATTTTTTCGGCTGTGGTCGTGTGAACCAAAAGAGGCCGGAGTGGCGTGTGTAATTTCTGAAGTGGCCACAAGTCCTGTTGCTTTTCCTTTTTCTTTCGCAGCTTCAAGCACCGTTTTGGCTTCTGACCCGTCGTTATCAACGGCTATGGCATTATTGTATGTTTTAATTCCCGCAGACATAGCCGTTGCCGCCGCTGCAGAATCCGTTACATTTTGTTCAGGATCATCGGGGTAAGTTGTTTGCTGGCCGACAAGATACTGATCAAAAGCCGTAGGCTCCACAACTTTTGTCTTTTTATTATCCTTTAAGTATCGATAAGCAGACGTATAAGACACACCCATACCATCACCAATCAGAACAATAACATTTTTAATTTCGTCTTGGTTCCCCTTTTTCTTTTCCTGGGCGCTGGCTTCAGGCACACTGCCGCTGGCTAAGCTGCTGAACGCAATTGATGATAAAACCGCGATAGGCAGTAATTTCTTCGGGAATTTTTTCAACTGGATAACCTCCTAAATATAGATGAATCTCAATGACAACCCAATTATATTTTTAAACTGTTAAGCTAGTATTAATCGATTTTAAAGATTGGATTTACAAGAATAATGAACTGGCACCCTTAAATAATGGTTATTCTTTTATGAGAAGTTTTAGAAGGAAAGAGCGATAGTACTAAAGAAATAAATTGGAGGAATAGATACTGGCCGTGGATAGGCGGACTGAAATCTGCTATAGTCGCATAGAAGCAACCCGCTTACATCTTGAACAATTTAAAGTATTACGTTGGAAAGAGGTATTGTGTA
The DNA here is from genome assembly GCF_038002425.1 of Bacillus sp. FSL R7-0685. Classification (NCBI taxonomy): domain Bacteria; kingdom Bacillati; phylum Bacillota; class Bacilli; order Caryophanales; family Bacillaceae; genus Bacillus; species Bacillus sp. FSL R7-0685. The sequence continues at coordinate 608,841 of NZ_JBBOCN010000001.1, forward strand.
AGCACATGTCTGAGCAGTTCATATGGAGTGGCATCATTTTATTTTAGGAGGGAACAACATGGACGTTTTTTCTGAGTACTTAGCGGGGATTGCTGACCCGTTCCACCGAGAAAGAACGGAAGAGGTGTTAACTTGGATAAAAAATAAATATCCAAATTTACATACAGAAATAAAATGGAATCAGCCGATGTTTACGGATCACGGTACATTTATTATTGGCTTTAGTGTTTCTAAAAAGCATTTAGCTGTCGCTCCTGAAAAAGTAACGATAGCGCACGTAGAGGATGATATTGTGAAGGCCGGATATGATTACACCGAGCAGCTGATACGTATCCCTTGGAATGGTCCAGTTGATTACACGCTACTTGAGAAAATGATTGAGTTTAATATTCTGGACAAGGCGGAATGCTCCACTTTTTGGCGAAAATGAAGGAAAAAGGCATAACATATGAGCTGTATAAAATATGTTACGCCTTTTCATTTGTCTATTTTTCGTTTTGATCATCTATTGCTGCTTTTCTTCAAACAAGGTCATTTCATTGAGCGTAAGCTGGCTCGCAGAATAATGATTACCTTGTTTCCATTTCACTTCAATCGTAATATCATGGCCTTCAAGCTCATGTTCATCTAACCGCTCTAAAAAAGAAACGGACTTTTCCTTTGCGCTTCCATCACGATAAGTGCCTCCAGCATAATCATGCATCGGGATTTCCGTGTCAGAACTCAGCAGAATTTCATCATCCTTTTTTACAATCAGTGATTCCAAATAAGTGTTGTCTGTTTCATGTGGTTCACCGATCCAATAAAGTTCGCCGCTGTATTCATTCGGTGCATCTTCATTTTTTTTGAAAACAGCTTCCCAATTCTGGTCTTTGCTTTCTCCCTGCCAATTCGGATACTCCAAACGAACATGATGAATCAGGTGATAGGAAAAAAAGATCAAGCAGAGAGCGATTAATAGGAATGCCGTGAAAATGAGAGGGTATTTATAATGACTGGACATAAAAGACTCCTATTCGTTTAATCAATTACCTTCGAAAATAGAATTTCATCCCGAATCAAAATGCCGTTTTCAGCCACCTCGGAAATCTCCGGCTTGAGTCGGCGCGCTTTTTCAACTGCGTTCGGAAACACTTCGGCGAATTGATAGCCTCTCTTTTGATAAAACGCCATCGCATGTACATTATCATTCGTTGTGATAAGCTTTATTCGTTGACAATGTGCATGTTTAGCCGTCTCTTCAACCTGCTGAAGTAAAGCTGTGCCGATTCCTTTATTTTCAATCATACTATCTAATGAAATAATTTCACAATCTTTCCCATCTATTGTGTATGTAATACAGCCAATGATTTCGCCGCTTTCATTTACTGCGGCAAATCCATCTAATTCATCACACCGAAAAATGCCGCTGGAAATCGCCATCTCGGGTGTACCCCAATGCTTGGCAAAAAAATCGGTCAACATCTGTTTCGCTATCTCATTGTTTGGGATGATCATCATCATAACACTCCTCTATTGAAAGATTGCATATGTACTATCAATATAAACAATATATAACAAAAAAAATAGATGTTGAGGTGACGGCATGGAAATCAGCGATGTTATTTACGGGCACCACCATATAGACGGAGTGCTGGAAGAGCTTATCAAAAGCGCGCCTGTGCAAAGATTAAAAGGGATCTATCAAGGCGGAGCAAGCTTTTTAGTCAATCGAAGGTGGAATGTGACCAGGTATGAGCACTCCATCGGCGTAATGCTCCTCATCAAAAAGCTCGGAGGAACGATAGAAGAACAGATTGCAGGTCTGCTCCACGATGTATCACACACAGCTTTTTCTCATGTGGTTGACGTTGTCTTTGAAAATCAAGCAGAAGACTATCATGAAAACATCTTTCAACAAGTCATTGTTCACTCTGAAATCCCGGACATTTTACAAAAACACGGCTATCATACTGAAGAACTTTTATCTGACGATTCAAGGTGGACATTGCTCGAACAGCCCGCACCGGAGCTGTGTGCTGATCGGACAGACTATACGCTGCGTGATATGTACCGATATGGACACATTAACCTGCACGAAGCGCAAACCTTTTTGGATCATCTTATTGTGAGAAACGGAAGGATGTTTCCTGATAGTATTGAAGCCGCCGAATGGTTTGTCAGTGTGTACTACAAGGAAGTAATTGATTTCTTTTTGAATCCTGTGAATGTATATGGATATGAATATTTAGCGCGAGCATTGAAGGCAGCGCTGCGGCATGATGTCATATCTGCAGAGGATCTGCTGAAAACGGACCAAGAGGTACTGAACATCCTGCGTGCATCAAAAAATGAAGAAGTCCTGAGCTTGCTTACATCCATTCATCCCGGCATACAAGTAATAGAGGATGACATCCAGTACGATTTCCATCAAAAGAAGAAAATGCGCCTAATCGATCCATCCATTTTTCTTGATGACAAATGGATCAAATCCTCAGGTGTTTCTGAAAAGGTGAGGAAAATGGGTGAGGCCGCTTATCAAAAAGCAAAAAAAGGTGTGTATATAAAAATCTTAAAGCAGTAATTGCCGCCTGACAGCGGCTTTTTTTATGTTTGGCTTTGCAAACAAAGGGGAATAGGACAAACTGCGGAACGCTTTATGAGAATATCAGCGTATTTACATACCGTTCGGGGGTATAGTATTATCGAGAGGGCATGTTTTCATTGTCTGCGGGCAAAAGTTACAGGAAAAAAATGAAGCAAAGGAGAATGAACATGAAAATCTCTAAAAATGCACTGGGAATTCTGATGTTATCTCTTGTTTTTGTTTTATCAGCATGCGGCAATAACAACAGTACGAAAGAAAGCACACATGACAATCATTCAGACTCCTCAACACATGAAGAGATGGACCATTCCGGATCAGCTGACGTTCCAGAGGGATTACAGGAATCTAAAAATCCGAAATACAAAGTAGGCAGCCAGGTAATCATCAATACTTCTCATATGAAAGGCATGAAAGGTGCCGAAGCTACGGTAACAGGCGCCTATGATACAACGGCGTATGTGGTTTCTTATACTCCGACTAATGGGGGACAGCGTGTGGATCATCACAAATGGGTGATCCAAGAAGAAATCAAAGATGCTGGAGATAAAACGTTACAACCCGGAGATCAGGTGATTTTAGAGGCTTCTCATATGAAAGGCATGAAAGGAGCAACAGCCGAGATCGACTCCGCGGAAAAAACAACTGTATACATGGTTGACTATACATCGACAACAAGCGGCGAAAAAGTGAAAAACCACAAATGGGTCACCGAAGATGAGCTTTCAGCTAAATAATAAAAAATCCTCCTTTTACAAGGAGGATTTTTTTGCTGTTTGAACAGGTCTTGTTAAAGAAATGAAAGCAAACAGGACAGCGATGATCACAATCGATCCGCCGCACCATGCCGTTGACACCACAGTACCCGTCTGATCCAAAACAACACCGCCAATGGCTGAGCCAAGGGCAATTCCGACTTGGAGGGCCGATGTGTTAAAGCTTTGCTGAATGTCAGACGAATCAGGTGCAATTTCAATTAAATAGCTTTGCTGAGCCGGGGCGAGGCTCCAGCTCAGAAGACCCCAAATCACCATGACAGGCAAAAAGAAAATCATAGACGATGTAGACAGCGGCAGTAAGAACATAATGATGGCAAAGGAACCGGTCACCAGCAAAATGCTCTTAAAGGAACCAAGCCGGTCAGATAGCGCTCCTCCGAAAGGGCCTCCGCATACAGCAGATATCCCGAAAAGGAAATAACAAATGCTGACCCAGAAAGAGCTCAGGTGAAGAGTCTCTTCTAAAAACGGCGCAAAGTAAGCGTAAAGCGTGTAGTGGCCAGCTAATGTAAACATCGTGACGAGGTGTGAACTCGCGATTTTCAGATTACCGATCGTCTTGAGTTGTTCCCGGAAAGGAATCATTTTCTCCGCCGGTATTCTTTCAAAGAAGATTGAAATAATCAGCATGGAGATCAGTGCCAACAGGCCGATGCCAAGGAACAAAATCCGCCACCCGAAGGAATCGCTAATTAAGATTCCGAGCGGCACGCCTAATGCGATAGCAGAGCTGAATCCCATAAAAATAATTCCGATTGCGCGGGCTCTGTATTCAGGCGCTACAATTTTCGGGGCAATTGTTAAAGAAAGCACAACAATCAGCCCTGTACTCATTGCTGCCAATACCCTAGATACCATCAGTGTTGCGAAATTAGGGCTGAAATAGGCGACAAGATTGCTAAGGAAGAAAACAAATAAAGCAATTAGATATAAGCGCTTCCGCTCAATCTTCGCAGTCAATGCCAAAAGCAGCGGCCCAGATACTGCATATCCCAGCGCAAACACACTGATCAGCTGTCCGGCTGAAACAATGGAAATGTCTAAATCATTTGCGATCTGAGGAAGAATTCCCCCCACAATTAACTCAACCAATCCGACTGCAATCGTAGAAGCTGCAAGCAGGAAAACTTTGAAATTCATAACAAACTCCTTTACTTAAATGTTTTGATAAATAAAAAAAATCCTGATTACAAAAAATGTCATAAACAAATTTTGTAATCAGGATTTTACGGTTCCTGGTAGACACCCTCAAACCATATTATTGAGGTTATACAAGTGATAATAGCTATTTAATTGATTCGTTTCCGTTGATGAGTGTACCATATTATGAATGAATCTTCCATAGAAAAATTTACAAAATGATGAACCGGACAAGCATATGATTATATTTATTTTACAAAAGTATAGACATTTAAAAATAAATGACTATAATAATCGGTGTAAGCGTTTTAATCACAAGGGGGGATAGCAGTTGAAAAAAATATTACTCGCGTGCAGTTCAGGAATGTCTACCAGTTTATTGGTGACAAAAATGAAGGAATACGCACAGTCTATTGGTGAGGAAGCAGAGATTTGGGCTGTTGGCCAGGATAAAGCAAAAGAAGACATGAGAAAAGCGGATGCCGTTTTGATTGGTCCGCAAATGAGCTTTCTGAAAAGCGAACTCCAAAAAGAAGCGGATCAATACAACATTCGGGTTGAAGTCATTGACATGATGGCCTACGGAATGGCAGATGGGAAAAAAGCGTATGAGCAGGCATTGTCCTTAATGGTGAATCAATAATGGAACAGATGAAAATCACGAATTTAACAGACGAGCAAATCAGTTTTCAGCTAATCCTGCACAGCGGAAATGCCCGAAGCTGCATCATACAATCACTGCGCGCCTACAAAGAAGGGAACAAGGACGAGGCTGATGCCCTCATTGCCAAGGCTGAGCATGATTTATCCGCGGCCCATGACATTCACTTTCAAATGATACAGAAGGAATCCGGCGGAGAAGCAACAGCTTTTTCATTGCTGCTTATGCATGCAGAGGATCATCTGATGTCAACATTATCCATGAAAGAATTAGTGAAAGAGATGCTTGATCTCTTTAAAACCAAGAATCTATAAATAATCGGGGTGGATAGGGTGTTCGAGAAAATCAGCCAATTCCTTGTTCCAATTGCAGGGAGGTTAAACAATAACCGCTATTTGCAAGTGCTGCGTGATGCATTTATGCTGGCTTTCCCGCTGACGATATTCGGGTCCATTTTTGTCGTGTTAACGAATTTGCCGTTTCTAAACAAAATCATGAACGCCTCAATGCTTACGTCGTTTCAGTCTCATTTCGGCATTGCCTCCACGGCGACAATGGGCATTATGTCTGTCTTTGTTGTGTTCGGGATAGGCTATTACCTGTCGAAAAGCTATCAGGTCGAAGCTGTATTTGGCGGAGCGATCGCTTTGGTTTCCTTTTTGCTCTTAACGCCATTTATCGTTCAGCCGGAAACAGGTGATGCCATTACAGGGGTTATCCCGGTCGATCGTCTCGGTGCAAAAGGGATGTTTCTTGGGATGATTACGGCATTTCTTTCTGGCGAAATTTACAGAAGAATCGTTCAAAAAAACCTGACAATCAAAATGCCAGCCGGCGTTCCGCCTGCTGTAGCAAAATCATTCGCCGCACTTATTCCGGCTTTTATCACATTGACTGTATTTTTGCTGATTAACGTAATGGTGACTCTGTTTTTTAAAACAAATATGCACGACGTCATTTATCATGCGATTCAGGCTCCGCTTGTCGGACTTGGAAGCGGTATCATTCCAACACTGATTGCCGTGTTTTTCATTCAAATTCTTTGGTTTTTCGGACTGCATGGACAGATCATTATCAACTCCGTGATGGACCCGATTTGGAATACACTGCAGGTAGAAAACCTTTCTGCTTACACGGCGGGAAAAGAAAGCCCTCATATTATTTCAAAACCGTTTATGGAGATTTATACAGTAGGGATGGGCGGAACAGGGATGACGCTTGCGATTGTGTTTACCATTCTCATATTCATGAAAAGCAGGCAGATGAAGCAAGTATCAAAACTTGGCCTCGCTCCCGGTATTTTTAACGTAAACGAACCGATTATCTTTGGGCTTCCGATTGTCATGAATCCGATCATTATTGTGCCTTGGGTGCTGGCACCGATGGTTGTTACGCTCGTCACCTATCTGGCTATGTCAGCCGGGCTCGTTCCGCCTCCAACTGGTGTGACAGTGCCGTGGACGGTTCCATTATTCATTAATGGCATCATGGCGACGAACTCAATCATGGGGGGCGTGATGCAGCTTATCAATCTGCTGATTGTCTTCGTGATCTGGTTTCCGTTCCTAAAAGCAATGGATAAATTAAATCTGGCAAAAGAAAAAGAACAGGCTGTGCAGGAGACAGCTGCTCAGCAAAATGATAACAGCATAAAAATGTGACATAAGGGGAGAGAGACTTGGCACATACAGAACAATATCGTTTTCCAAAGGATTTTTGGTGGGGATCATCCGCTTCAGCAACACAAATGGAGGGTGCCGCCGACAGAGACGGAAAAGGCCAGAATATATGGGATTATTGGTTTGAAAAAGAACCGCATCGTTTTTTTGATCATGTCGGACCCGCAGACACATCCCAATTTTACGACAACTATAAAGAAGATATCAGGCTGATGAAGGAACTTGGCCACAACTCGTTCCGGATGTCGATTTCCTGGTCACGTTTAATACCAAACGGAACGGGCGAGATCAACGATAAAGCCGCAGATTTCTATAACAATGTCATTGATGAGCTGATCGCTAACGGAATTGAACCTTTTGTCAATTTGTTTCATTTCGATATGCCGATGGCGCTTCAAAAAATCGGCGGCTGGGTCAACAGAGAGACGGTTGACGCGTATGAAAACTATGCAAGAACTTGCTTCCGTTTGTTTGGCGGCCGGGTGAAAAAATGGTTCACGCATAATGAACCAATCGTTCCCGTAGAAGGCGGATACCTATATGATTTTCATTATCCAAACAAGGTCGATTTTAAAGAGGCCGTCCAGGTTGGATTTCATACGATGCTATCAAGTGCCCGCGCCATTCAGGCTTACAGGGAGATGAAGCAGGACGGAAAAATCGGCATCATCTTAAATTTGACCCCTTCATACCCGAGAAGCAGCCATCCGGCGGATGTAAAAGCCGGGGAAATCGCAGACGCGTTTTTTAACAGATCCTTTTTAGACCCATCTGTCAAAGGCGAATTTCCAAAAGAGCTGGTTGACATTTTGAAGCATGAAGGCTTTATGCCTGATTACAACGCTGAAGATCTTGACATTATCAAAAAGAACACGGTTGACCTGTTGGGAGTGAATTATTACCAGCCGAGACGTGTGAAAGCGAAAGAACATCTTCCGAATCCCGACGCTCCTTTTTTGCCGGACAGATATTTTGATCCCTACGTCATGCCGGGCCGCAAAATGAATCCGCATCGCGGCTGGGAGATCTATGAAAAAGGCGTTTATGATATTTTAATTAATTTAAAAGAAAACTACGGCAACATCGAGTGTTTTATCTCTGAAAACGGTATGGGGGTTGAAGGTGAAGAGCGCTTCAGGGATGAACAAGGCATCATTCAAGATGATTACCGGATTGAATTTATAAAAGAGCACCTCAAATGGATTCACCGCGCCATACAGGAAGGATCAAACGTAAAAGGCTATCACTTATGGACGTTCATGGACAACTGGTCTTGGACAAATGCCTATAAAAACCGATACGGATTTGTATCAGTCAATCTTGAGAAAGACGGAGAAAGAACCGTCAAAAAGAGCGGAAAATGGTTCAAAAAGGTTGCTGAGCATAGCGGTTTCTAGATTTTCCTAAAGGTCAAGATCTTCCGGCAATCATCATAACGAATAGAGATGACGAAAATCCGCAACATTGATGAAATAGGGAAAAGAACTTATGATATCCGTAAAAGCTTATGTGATATCAGACTCTAACAGCTGCCGGAGGATGCCAATGAATAAATACGAAATTATTGCAAATGAAATGAGAAATAGAATTAAAAATAACGTATATCCGATCGATCAGCCCATTCCTGATGAAGTATCTCTTGCAAAAGAATTTAACTCAAGCCGCATGACGATGAAGAGAGCCTTGGATAATTTAGTTGCCGAGGGTCTGCTGTTCAGAAAACGAGGCCATGGCACGTTTATTATTCAATCTGCAATACAGGATGACCATGTACATGTAGTCAGCAATGAGATTCTTGGATTGACCAACTTGCTGAAAGATAAAAAAATCCAAAGCAAGGTCATTCAGTTTGAAGTGCAATTTCCCACTGAGGAAGTGGCCGCCCATTTGTCTATTGATCAGAAAACACCGGTTTATTATGTCGTTCGGCTGCGAATTGTAGAAGGTGAACCCTATGTATTAGAAAAAACATATATGCCGACTCATTTAATACCGGGCATTAATGACGATGTCCTTCATGATTCGATCTACAATCATATTACAAATGTGCTGCAGCTCAAAATCGCCGGAACGCATCGGAAAATCAGAGCCTGCAAATCTGATCATATTGACCAGCAGCATCTGGGCTGTAAACAGGATGATCCAATTCTGGAAGTGGAACATGTGGGCTTCTTAGATACCGGGATTCCATTTGAATATTCCTTTTCACGTCATCGGCATGACAAGTTTGTTGTGACTTCTGTAAACATACGGCGCTGATTGCGGAGACAACAAGGAGGCCATCTGCATGCTTGGCGGTATTGAAGCAGGCGGCACAAAGTTTGTTTGTGCTGTCGGTAGAGAAGATGGAACGATCATTGACAGGATAGAATTCTCCACAAAGATGCCGGATGAAACGATAGAGAAAGTGATTCAATATTTTCGCCAATTTTCATTACAGGCAATCGGCATCGGCTCCTTTGGTCCCGTTGATAACGATAAAACCAGTCAAACATACGGTACCATTACGGCCACGCCGAAAGCGGGCTGGAGACACTATCCCTTTTTGCAAACCGTTAAGAACGAAATGAAGATCCCAGTCGGATTTAGTACAGATGTCAACGCTGCGGCGCTGGGTGAATTCCTTTTCGGTGAAGCGAAGGGTCTTGACAGCTGCCTGTATATAACGATTGGCACTGGCATCGGAGCGGGGGCTATTGTAGAGGGGAGGCTCCTTCAGGGGCTGTCACACCCAGAGATGGGCCATATTTATATCCGGAGGCACCCGGATGACGTATACCAAGGGAAGTGCCCTTATCATGGAGATTGCTTTGAAGGCTTAGCTTCAGGCCCCGCTATCGAAGCCCGCTGGGGAAAAAAAGCCGCGGATTTATCAGATATAGCCCAAGTCTGGGAACTGGAAGGGTACTATATTGCCCAAGCGCTGGCTCAGTATATTTTGATCCTTGCACCTAAAAAAATCATTCTTGGCGGCGGCGTCATGCAACAGAAACAAGTGTTTTCTTATATCTATCAATATGTACCAAAAATCATGAACAGCTACTTGGATTTTTCTGAATTATCAGATGATATAAGTGATTATATTGTACCTCCACGTTTAGGCAGTAACGCCGGAATCATCGGCACGCTAGTTTTAGCGCATCAGGCCTTACAAGCAGAGGCAGCATCCGGGGAGGTGCGTTCATGACGCATCCTTTATTTTTAGAGCCTGTCTTTAAAGAAAGACTATGGGGAGGGACGAAGCTTCGTGACGCTTTTGGCTACGCAATACCCTCACAAAAAACAGGTGAGTGCTGGGCCGTTTCTGCACATGCCCATGGCCCGTCGGCTGTAAAAAATGGCCCGCTGGCAGGAAAAACACTAGATCAAGTATGGCAAGATCATCCAGAGATATTCGGGTTTCCGGATGGTAAGGTGTTTCCGCTGCTGGTAAAGCTGCTGGACGCCAATATGGATCTCTCCGTGCAAGTCCATCCTGATGATGATTATGCAAAACTGCACGAAAATGGCGACCTTGGTAAAACGGAGTGTTGGTATATCATTGATTGCAAAGATGACGCCGAACTAATTTTGGGACATCATGCAAGCACAAAGGAAGAGTTCAAACAACGAATAGAAAGCGGTGATTGGAACGGGCTGCTGAGGCGAATCAAAATCAAGCCCGGAGATTTCTTTTATGTGCCAAGCGGTACACTCCATGCTTTATGTGAGGGAACCCTTGTCCTTGAAATCCAGCAAAATTCTGATACAACGTATCGCGTATACGATTATGACCGCTGTAATGACCAGGGCCAAAAAAGAACTCTTCATATAGAAAAAGCCATGGAAGTCATAACGATACCGCATATCGATAAAGTGCATACACCGGAAGTAAAAGAAGTTGGTAACGCTGAGATCATTGTTTATGTGCAATCAGATTATTTCTCAGTGTACAAATGGAAGATTAGCGGCCGAGCTGCTTTTCCTTCATATCAAACCTATTTGCTGGGGAGTGTTCTGAGCGGATCAGGACGAATCATAAATAATGGTATTCAGTATGAATGCAATGCAGGCTCACACTTTGTCTTGCCTGCGCATTTTGGCGAGTTTTCAATAGAAGGAACATGTGAATTCATGATATCTCATCCTTAATGAATGGGGGAGTTGCATTTGTTTAAGAAACATACGATCTCTTTGCTCATTATATTTTTACTTGCGTCTGCTGTTTTAGCAAAACCAATTGAAGCGCATACTGTGTCGCCTGTGAATCCTAATGCCCAGCAGACAACAAAAACAGTGATGAACTGGCTTGCGCACCTGCCGAACCGAACGGAAAACAGAGTCCTTTCCGGAGCGTTCGGAGGTTACAGTCATGACACATTTTCTATGGCTGAGACTGATAGAATCCGAAGCGCCACCGGGCAATCGCCTGCTATTTACGGCTGCGATTATGCCAGAGGATGGCTTGAAACAGCAAATATTGAAGATTCAATAGATGTAAGCTGCAACAGCGATTTAATGTCGTATTGGAAAAATGGTGGAATCCCTCAAATCAGCTTGCACCTGGCAAATCCTGCTTTTCAGTCAGGGCATTTTAAAACACCGATTACAAACGATCAGTATAAAAAAATACTAGATTCTTCAACAGCAGAAGGGAAGCGGCTGAATGCCATGCTCAGCAAAATTGCTGACGGACTTCAAGAGCTGGAGAACCAAGGTGTGCCTGTTTTGTTCAGGCCGCTGCATGAAATGAACGGTGAATGGTTTTGGTGGGGACTTACATCATATAACCAAAAGGATAATGAAAGAATCTCTCTATATAAACAGCTCTACAAGAAAATCTATCATTATATGACCGACACAAGAGGACTTGATCATTTGATTTGGGTTTACTCTCCCGACGCCAACCGAGATTTTAAAACTGATTTCTACCCGGGCGCGTCTTACGTGGATATTGTCGGATTAGATGCGTATTTTCAAGATGCCTACTCGATCAATGGATATGATCAGCTAACAGCGCTTAATAAACCATTTGCTTTTACAGAAGTCGGCCCGCAAACAGCAAACGGCAGCTTTGATTACAGCCTATTTATCAATGCTATAAAACAAAAATATCCTAAAACCATTTACTTTCTGGCATGGAATGATGAATGGAGCCCAGCTGTAAACAAGGGTGCTTCAGCTTTATATCATGACAGCTGGACACTCAATAAGGGAGAAATATGGAATGGTGATTCTTTAACGCCAATCGTTGAGTGAATCCGTAATGTCACAATTAAGAAGGTGCTCAAGAAGTTTCTTGAGCACCTTCCCACTGGATTAAGCATTCATATCGCCTAACCCAGGACTGTGTTCATTTGGTATTTCAGGAAGCACTGGTACGGGAAACCCTGCCGGAGGATCTATTACTTGTAACTCTCCGCCATTTCGGCTTGGAGATTTCCCTTGATAGATTTCACTGATTCTCGTTTCATCCAACCTAAAGTTAAACTGTGCATTATGATAGCCTAATTCGACATACTTTCTGCACTCAGGATATTTATTAATGTCATAATTCGGCACAGGGAGCAGCTTCGCCCATTCAACGCCCAATGTCTCGAGCGCTTTCGCGAATGCATTCTGGTGAGCATTGTCGCGTACAATCAGAAAAGCAAGTGTTTCGCGGAACGTCTGATTAGAGCTCATTTCATAAATTCTTGTTTTTTGCAGCACACCTGTCGACTCAAGAAGCAGGTTATCCAGCAGGTCAGTAATTAAGTTTCCGTGGTTATACACCCACGACCCGTTCCACGGATTGCCCCCTGCATCAACAGGAAGGGAACTTTGCGCTCCAATAATATAATGATGAGGATTAGCATGTTTAACCGCTTCATCAAGTGGCGCTTGATCTGTACCTTGACTGCCGACACCTTCACCGCCTGATTCATCTAATAAAGCATTGATTGTGTTTTGAACCAGTTCAACGTGGGCAATCTCCTCTAAAAAAATGCCGCGAAGCAGATCGCGATACTGTTTCTGCTTTCCTCTGAAATTAGAGCTTTGGAAAAAAAACTGCATCATTGTACGCATTTCTCCATAATGACCGCCTAATATCTCCTGCAGGACCTTAGCAGCTGCCGGGTCTGGCTTGTCCGGTTTAATGATATTAATCAGTTCCTCTTTGTAGTAATACATAACACGCCTCATTTCTTCTTAAGAGATTTTCTTATATTATTTGTAAGATGAGATAAAATATATACACGATAAGCATGGGAAGGCGTGAAAGAAGAAAATAAAAAAATACAGGAAAAGTGTTGACCAAATAAAACAGGCATGGTATATTATTAAACGTCGCTGATGAACAGCATGAAACAAAACGAAAAACAAAAAAGTTTTTTCTAAGGTGTTTACAAGATTATAAAAATGTGTATAATAAGAAAAGTCGAATTGAAAAAGATTCGAAAAACATTTTTAAAAAAATTTCTTGACTTCAACATTAAATGATAGTATGATAGTTAAGTCGCTTGATAAGCGCCCGTAGCTCAATTGGATAGAGCGTTTGACTACGGATCAAAAGGTTAGGGGTTCGACTCCTCTCGGGCGCGCCATATAAGATACCACGCGGGTGTAGTTTAGTGGTAAAACCTCAGCCTTCCAAGCTGATGTCGTGAGTTCGATTCTCATCACCCGCTCCATTATTGAATGATCTTTGAAAACTAAACAAGACAAAACGTACCTGTTAATTCAGTTTTTAAAAATCGCACAGCAATGTGCGTAGTCAGTCAAACTAGGGCCTGCACGACGTAGGTCACACAGGTGTCGCCGCAGGATGCGGTGAACTTAACCTGTGATCCATTTATCGGAGAGTTTGATCCTGGCTCAGGACGAACGCTGGCGGCGTGCCTAATACATGCAAGTCGAGCGGACAGATGGGAGCTTGCTCCCTGATGTTAGCGGCGGACGGGTGAGTAACACGTGGGTAACCTGCCTGTAAGACTGGGATAACTCCGGGAAACCGGGGCTAATACCGGATGGTTGTTTGAACCGCATGGTTCAAACATAAAAGGTGGCTTCGGCTACCACTTACAGATGGACCCGCGGCGCATTAGCTAGTTGGTGAGGTAATGGCTCACCAAGGCAACGATGCGTAGCCGACCTGAGAGGGTGATCGGCCACACTGGGACTGAGACACGGCCCAGACTCCTACGGGAGGCAGCAGTAGGGAATCTTCCGCAATGGACGAAAGTCTGACGGAGCAACGCCGCGTGAGTGATGAAGGTTTTCGGATCGTAAAGCTCTGTTGTTAGGGAAGAACAAGTACCGTTCGAATAGGGCGGTACCTTGACGGTACCTAACCAGAAAGCCACGGCTAACTACGTGCCAGCAGCCGCGGTAATACGTAGGTGGCAAGCGTTGTCCGGAATTATTGGGCGTAAAGGGCTCGCAGGCGGTTTCTTAAGTCTGATGTGAAAGCCCCCGGCTCAACCGGGGAGGGTCATTGGAAACTGGGGAACTTGAGTGCAGAAGAGGAGAGTGGAATTCCACGTGTAGCGGTGAAATGCGTAGAGATGTGGAGGAACACCAGTGGCGAAGGCGACTCTCTGGTCTGTAACTGACGCTGAGGAGCGAAAGCGTGGGGAGCGAACAGGATTAGATACCCTGGTAGTCCACGCCGTAAACGATGAGTGCTAAGTGTTAGGGGGTTTCCGCCCCTTAGTGCTGCAGCTAACGCATTAAGCACTCCGCCTGGGGAGTACGGTCGCAAGACTGAAACTCAAAGGAATTGACGGGGGCCCGCACAAGCGGTGGAGCATGTGGTTTAATTCGAAGCAACGCGAAGAACCTTACCAGGTCTTGACATCCTCTGACAATCCTAGAGATAGGACGTCCCCTTCGGGGGCAGAGTGACAGGTGGTGCATGGTTGTCGTCAGCTCGTGTCGTGAGATGTTGGGTTAAGTCCCGCAACGAGCGCAACCCTTGATCTTAGTTGCCAGCATTCAGTTGGGCACTCTAAGGTGACTGCCGGTGACAAACCGGAGGAAGGTGGGGATGACGTCAAATCATCATGCCCCTTATGACCTGGGCTACACACGTGCTACAATGGACAGAACAAAGGGCAGCGAAACCGCGAGGTTAAGCCAATCCCACAAATCTGTTCTCAGTTCGGATCGCAGTCTGCAACTCGACTGCGTGAAGCTGGAATCGCTAGTAATCGCGGATCAGCATGCCGCGGTGAATACGTTCCCGGGCCTTGTACACACCGCCCGTCACACCACGAGAGTTTGTAACACCCGAAGTCGGTGAGGTAACCTTTTAGGAGCCAGCCGCCGAAGGTGGGACAGATGATTGGGGTGAAGTCGTAACAAGGTAGCCGTATCGGAAGGTGCGGCTGGATCACCTCCTTTCTAAGGATATTATACGGAATATAAGACCTTGGGTCTTATAAACAGAACGTTCCCTGTCTTGTTTAGTTTTGAAGGATCATTCCTTCGAAACGTGTTCTTTGAAAACTAGATAACAGTAGACATCACATTCAATTAGTAATACAAGATATCACATAGTGATTCTTTTTAACGGTTAAGTTAGAAAGGGCGCACGGTGGATGCCTTGGCACTAGGAGCCGATGAAGGACGGGACGAACACCGATATGCTTCGGGGAGCTGTAAGCAAGCTTTGATCCGGAGATTTCCGAATGGGGAAACCCACCACTCGTAATGGAGTGGTATCCATATCTGAATTCATAGGATATGAGAAGGCAGACCCGGGGAACTGAAACATCTAAGTACCCGGAGGAAGAGAAAGCAAATGCGATTCCCTGAGTAGCGGCGAGCGAAACGGGATTAGCCCAAACCAAGAGGCTTGCCTCTTGGGGTTGTAGGACACTCTGTACGGAGTTACAAAGGAACGAGGTAGATGAAGAGGTCTGGAAAGGCCCGCCATAGGAGGTAACAGCCCTGTAGTCAAAACTTCGTTCTCTCCTGAGTGGATCCTGAGTACGGCGGAACACGTGAAATTCCGTCGGAATCCGGGAGGACCATCTCCCAAGGCTAAATACTCCCTAGTGACCGATAGTGAACCAGTACCGTGAGGGAAAGGTGAAAAGCACCCCGGAAGGGGAGTGAAAGAGATCCTGAAACCGTGTGCCTACAAGTAGTCAGAGCCCGTTAACGGGTGATGGCGTGCCTTTTGTAGAATGAACCGGCGAGTTACGATCCCGTGCAAGGTTAAGCAGAAGATGCGGAGCCGCAGCGAAAGCGAGTCTGAATAGGGCGCATGAGTACGTGGTCGTAGACCCGAAACCAGGTGATCTACCCATGTCCAGGGTGAAGTTCAGGTAACACTGAATGGAGGCCCGAACCCACGCACGTTGAAAAGTGCGGGGATGAGGTGTGGGTAGGGGTGAAATGCCAATCGAACCTGGAGATAGCTGGTTCTCTCCGAAATAGCTTTAGGGCTAGCCTCAAGGTAAGAGTCTTGGAGGTAGAGCACTGATTGGACTAGGGGCCCCTACCGGGTTACCGAATTCAGTCAAACTCCGAATGCCAATGACTTATCCTTGGGAGTCAGACTGCGAGTGATAAGATCCGTAGTCGAAAGGGAAACAGCCCAGACCGCCAGCTAAGGTCCCAAAGTATACGTTAAGTGGAAAAGGATGTGGAGTTGCTTAGACAACCAGGATGTTGGCTTAGAAGCAGCCACCATTTAAAGAGTGCGTAATAGCTCACTGGTCGAGTGACTCTGCGCCGAAAATGTACCGGGGCTAAACGTATCACCGAAGCTGCGGACTGTTCTTCGAACAGTGGTAGGAGAGCGTTCTAAGGGCTGTGAAGCCAGACCGGAAGGACTGGTGGAGCGCTTAGAAGTGAGAATGCCGGTATGAGTAGCGAAAGAGGGGTGAGAATCCCCTCCACCGAATGCCTAAGGTTTCCTGAGGAAGGCTCGTCCGCTCAGGGTTAGTCGGGACCTAAGCCGAGGCCGAAAGGCGTAGGCGATGGACAACAGGTTGATATTCCTGTACCACCTCCTCACCATTTGAGCAATGGGGGGACGCAGGAGGATAGGGTAAGCGCGGTATTGGATATCCGCGTCCAAGCAGTTAGGCTGGGAAATAGGCAAATCCGTTTCCCATAAGGCTGAGCTGTGATGGCGAGCGAAATATAGTAGCGAAGTTCCTGATTCCACACTGCCAAGAAAAGCCTCTAGCGAGGTGAGAGGTGCCCGTACCGCAAACCGACACAGGTAGGCGAGGAGAGAATCCTAAGGTGATCGAGAGAACTCTCGTTAAGGAACTCGGCAAAATGACCCCGTAACTTCGGGAGAAGGGGTGCTCTGTTAGGGTGCAAGCCCGAGAGAGCCGCAGTGAATAGGCCCAGGCGACTGTTTAGCAAAAACACAGGTCTCTGCGAAGCCGTAAGGCGAAGTATAGGGGCTGACGCCTGCCCGGTGCTGGAAGGTTAAGAGGAGCGCTTAGCGTAAGCGAAGGTGCGAATTGAAGCCCCAGTAAACGGCGGCCGTAACTATAACGGTCCTAAGGTAGCGAAATTCCTTGTCGGGTAAGTTCCGACCCGCACGAAAGGCGCAACGATCTGGGCACTGTCTCAACGAGAGACTCGGTGAAATTATAGTACCTGTGAAGATGCAGGTTACCCGCGACAGGACGGAAAGACCCCGTGGAGCTTTACTGCAGCCTGATATTGAATGTTGGTACAGCTTGTACAGGATAGGTAGGAGCCTTGGAAACCGGAGCGCCAGCTTCGGTGGAGGCATCGGTGGGATACTACCCTGGCTGTATTGACCTTCTAACCCGCCGCCCTTATCGGGCGGGGAGACAGTGTCAGGTGGGCAGTTTGACTGGGGCGGTCGCCTCCTAAAAGGTAACGGAGGCGCCCAAAGGTTCCCTCAGAATGGTTGGAAATCATTCGCAGAGTGTAAAGGCACAAGGGAGCTTGACTGCGAGACCTACAAGTCGAGCAGGGACGAAAGTCGGGCTTAGTGATCCGGTGGTTCCGCATGGAAGGGCCATCGCTCAACGGATAAAAGCTACCCCGGGGATAACAGGCTTATCTCCCCCAAGAGTCCACATCGACGGGGAGGTTTGGCACCTCGATGTCGGCTCATCGCATCCTGGGGCTGTAGTCGGTCCCAAGGGTTGGGCTGTTCGCCCATTAAAGCGGTACGCGAGCTGGGTTCAGAACGTCGTGAGACAGTTCGGTCCCTATCCGTCGCGGGCGCAGGAAATTTGAGAGGAGCTGTCCTTAGTACGAGAGGACCGGGATGGACGCACCGCTGGTGTACCAGTTGTTCTGCCAAGGGCATCGCTGGGTAGCTATGTGCGGACGGGATAAGTGCTGAAAGCATCTAAGCATGAAGCCCCCCTCAAGATGAGATTTCCCATTCCGCAAGGAAGTAAGATCCCTGAAAGATGATCAGGTTGATAGGTCTGAGGTGGAAGTGTGGCGACACATGGAGCTGACAGATACTAATCGATCGAGGACTTAACCATATTTTTGAATGATGTCACACCTGTTATCTAGTTTTGAGAGAACACTCTCAATTTGTTTGGTGGCGATAGCGAAGAGGTCACACCCGTTCCCATACCGAACACGGAAGTTAAGCTCTTCAGCGCCGATGGTAGTCGGGGGTTTCCCCCTGTGAGAGTAGGACGCCGCCAAGCATTACTTTTATCATCGCGGGGTGGAGCAGTTCGGTAGCTCGTCGGGCTCATAACCCGAAGGTCGCAGGTTCAAATCCTGCCCCCGCAACCAAATATATGATTAAATAAGGAGTGCCCTAAGGGTACAACTAAAATAATCTTATACAAATATGGTCCGGTAGTTCAGTTGGTTAGAATGCCTGCCTGTCACGCAGGAGGTCGCGGGTTCGAGTCCCGTCCGGACCGCCATTAATGTAAACGAAACGATCATGTTTTCGTTTTTTTTGTGTTTTCTTTTACTATATCTTCTGCTTGGTGTCATAGCCAAGCTTTCTTTATATCGGGAACATCTTGGATATTTCAGCAAAATTCGATAAACTAGGAAGAGCACATATAGGCATAAGCAGGGTTGAAAGGAGATTTTGGTTCATGGATGAATTTGATTTGATACATAGCATTACTCCGCGGACCATTCACCATTCTTCCGTTGATGTAGGAATAGGTGATGATGCAGCGCTCTACACTGCGAAACACGGCGTTCAGGAAATTGTTTGTGTTGATACTATGGTAGAAGACGTGCACTTCAAATTACACTATTCCTCACCTGAAGATATCGGGTACAAGGCGTTAGCCGTTAATATAAGTGATATTGCCGCGATGGGAGGCATTCCTAAGTTTTATCTGGTATCACTTGCGGTACCTTCAAAATGGACTGAATCTGAAATCAAGGCGATGTATGAAGGAATGAATGAACTGGCGAAACTATATCATATGGATCTGATTGGCGGCGATACAGTTTCTACCGCTGACAAATTAGTCGTTACAGTCACTGTGATCGGTGAAATTGAAAAGGGACAGGCCTGTTTGCGCAGCTTGGCAAAACCGAATGATATTGTGTTTGTAACCGGTGAAATCGGTTCTTCTGCAGCAGGACTTTCTTTATTATTAGAGGAGACTCATCCTCAAAATTCTTCTATTGACACGGATTACTTTATCCACAGGCATAAACGGCCTGAGCCAAGAGTAAGCGTCGGTAGATTATGCTCGATTTTTAAACGGGCAGCTTTAAATGATGTTAGTGACGGATTGGCTAGTGAACTGAACGAGATTGCAGAAGCCAGCTGTGTTTCAATTGAAATTGATGAAAGCATGCTTCCAATTCATTCTGATTTACCTAAGCTTCATCCTAACTGGAAAGAATGGGCTTTGTTTGGCGGTGAGGATTTTGAGCTGACAGGGACGGTTTCAAAAGAGGAGTGGGAAGTGTTGAAGCAGCAGTGCGCAGCACGTCAACTTCCCATTACAAAGATTGGCCATGTCAGGGAAAAAACAAAATCTAAAGTGATCCTAAAAACAGATCAAACATCAATGATCTTAGAGAAAAAGGGATATAATCATTTTAAATAAGACGGGTGACTCATGTGAAGCAATTAAAATGGAGAACTGTAAATCCAGAAGAAACAAAAGCAATTGCCAAGCTTGCGGCAGCGTTTGCTAAACCGGGAGACGTCCTGACATTAGAGGGCGATTTAGGTGCAGGAAAAACGACTTTTACGAAAGGTTTTGCAGAAGGGCTGGGAATTACACGTATTGTAAACAGTCCGACTTTTACAATTATAAAAGAATATAACGATGGCGTACTTCCTCTTTATCACATGGATGTGTATAGAATGGAAGATGAAAGTGAAGATTTGGGACTTGATGAATATTTTCACGGACAAGGTGTCTGTCTCGTTGAATGGGCTCATTTAATTGAAGAACAGCTGCCACAGGAGCGACTGCAAATTGTCATCAAAAGAGCTGGTGATGATGAGCGGGAAATTACCTTTACTGCTGTTGGGAATCGGTATGAAATGCTTTGTGAGGAGTTAAGTAGACATGACAATATTAGCAATTGATACATCAAATTATACATTGGGCATTGCGCTGCTTCGAGAAGACACTGTTATAGCAGAATACATTACATATTTGAAAAAGAACCACTCTGTAAGAGCGATGCCTGCTGTTCATTCATTGCTGAATGATTGTGATATGGCACCGCAGGACCTTTCTAAAATTGTCGTTGCAAAAGGCCCAGGTTCATACACAGGAGTAAGAATAGGTGTGACGTTGGCCAAAACACTTGCCTGGTCTTTAGACATTCCAATAAGTGCTGTATCAAGTCTTGAGACGCTTGCGGCAAATGGCCGGCATTTTGACGGTCTGATCAGCCCAATCTTTGATGCTAGACGGGGACAGGTGTACACAGGTCTGTATCAATATAAAAATGGACTTTTAGAGCAAGTTGTTCCAGATCAAAATGTGATGCTGGCAGATTGGCTGGAGATGCTAAAAGAAAAGGGTCGTCCTGTTTTGTTTTTAGGTCACGACACTTCTATTCACAAGCAGATGATAAAGGATGTTCTTAGAACAAAAGGATTCATTGGAACTGCCGCCCAGCATAACCCGCGTCCTTCAGAATTGGCTTTTCTCGGGAAGGAAAAGGAAGCAGCTGATGTTCATGGGCTTGTCCCGGATTACTTGCGGCTGGCAGAAGCTGAAGCGAAATGGATTGAAAGTCAAAAGTAGGGTGATAGGATGAAAACAAAAGCAGCGGTCAGAAATATGCGGCTTGAAGATATAGATCACGTATACGAAATCGAAGCATCCTCCTTTACGTCTCCTTGGACGAAGGATTCGTTTTATCATGAGCTGCTGGAAAATCCATATGCTCATTATCTCGTGATTGAAAAGGACGGCCATGTTGCTGGGTATTGCGGGATTTGGATTGTGATGGATGATGCCCAGATTACAAATATAGCGATAAAACCAGAGTATCGCGGCCAGTCTTTAGGAGAAACGCTTTTTCGCTCAGCTGTTGAACTGTGCAAAGAAAAAGACGCAAGGCGGCTTTCGCTTGAAGTGAGGGTTTCGAATCATCCTGCTCAAGGCTTATATAAGAAATTCGGGATGCAGCCCGGCGGAATAAGAAAGAACTATTATACTGATAACGGGGAAGATGCGTTAATTATGTGGGTGACGATAAATGAGTGAGCAAAAAGACATGTACGTATTAGGAATTGAAACAAGCTGTGATGAGACTGCTGCAGCTATTGTGAAAAACGGGAAAGAGATCATTTCAAACGTAGTAGCCTCTCAAATTGAAAGCCATAAGCGCTTCGGAGGAGTTGTTCCGGAAATTGCTTCAAGACATCATGTTGAACAAATCACTTTGGTTATAGAAGAGGCGTTTCGCAAAGCTGGCATGACGTATAGTGATATTGATGCGATTGCAGTAACAGAAGGTCCGGGACTGGTGGGAGCGCTTCTTATCGGAGTGAATGCCGCTAAAGCATTGAGCTTTGCACATAACATTCCGTTAGTAGGCGTTCATCATATAGCCGGTCATATATACGCGAACCGTCTTGTAGAAGACATCGTGTTCCCGGCACTGGCATTGGTCGTTTCAGGAGGCCATACAGAACTGGTTTATATGAAGGAACATGGATCATTTGAAGTCATTGGGGAAACCCTTGATGATGCGGCAGGAGAAGCCTACGACAAAGTGGCGCGGACGATGGGATTGCCATATCCGGGTGGACCGCAAATTGACAAGCTAGCTGAAAAAGGGAATGACAATATTCCGCTTCCTCGCGCATGGCTTGAAGAAGGCTCTTACAACTTCAGCTTTAGCGGGTTGAAGTCTGCAGTGATCAATACGCTTCATAATGCATCCCAAAAAGGGCAAGAGATTGCTCCGGAAGATTTGTCTGCCAGCTTCCAAAATAGTGTGATCGATGTCTTGGTAACCAAAACGGCGCGCGCGGCAAAGGAATATGATGTCAAACAGGTCCTTTTAGCCGGAGGAGTAGCTGCAAACAGAGGCCTCAGAGCTGCATTAGAAAAGGAATTTGCCCAGCATGAAGGGATTACGCTTGTCATTCCTCCATTAGCGTTATGCACGGATAATGCTGCGATGATTGCTGCTGCTGGTACAATTGCTTTTGAAAAAGGAATTCGCGGTGCATATGATATGAATGGCCAGCCCGGCCTTGAATTGACTTCTTATCAAAGTCTCACGAGATAATAGCGTGAGACTTTTTATATGTTTGTTATTAACAGATAATTCACAATTTATCCACATGTCTGTGAGTAATTATAGAGATATAGATGGATAAAGGGCTGAAGTCGCTGTTAATAAAGTGGATAAATTCAGAATATTTTGTGGATATTGTGTATAAAGCGCTTACTTTGTTTTGCTTATTAGGGTATGTTCTGTGGATAAAAAGCACCTCTAAAAAGAGGTGCTTGACTTTTTTAATCTTCTTCTGTGGATAGTTCTTCCCATTCGGACAAAAGAGATTCCAGCTCCTGATTGAGCTTCTCATTGTCTGCATGGATAGCTTGTACTTTTTCATGATCCTGATAGACTTCAGGGTCACATAGCAATTCATCATTGCGGCTGATGTTTTCTTCAATGGTTTGAACAGTGGTTTCAATTTCTTCAATCCGACGGAGTCGTTGGCGCTCTTTCTTTTTCCATTCTTTTTCTTCCTCGTAGGAACGTTTGGAGTCAGACTTCACAGTAGCTGGCGTTTTTTCAGTTTCTTCTTGCTGATTTATTTTCTCCAATTCAAACTGCTCTGTTTTTTTCTCAGTATAATAATCGTAATCTCCCAGATACTCCTCTATATGGCTTGAAGAAAGCTCCAATACTCTTGTGGCGATTCTGTTAATAAAATATCTGTCATGTGAGACAAATAACAGTGTACCTGGATAATCAATCAGCGCGTTTTCGAGAACTTCTTTGCTGTCTAAGTCCAGATGGTTTGTCGGTTCATCAAGGATGAGAAAGTTGGCTTTTTGAAGCATCAGCTTAGCTAGAGCCAATCTTGCTTTTTCGCCCCCGCTCAGTGAATGGACGGGTTTCAGCACGTCATCTCCGGAGAATAAGAAATTTCCGAGACACGTTCTGATTTCTTTTTCTGGGAGCCCGGGGTACTCGTCCCACAGCTCATCAAGGACACGTTTAGAGGAAGTCAACTCAGCCTGTTCCTGATCATAATAGCCGACACTGACATTTGAGCCGTATGAGATCGTTCCTTGATCTGGTTTTAGGGTGTCTATCAATGTTTTCAGCAATGTCGATTTACCAATTCCGTTAGGGCCGACAAGCGCTGCGCTTTCTCCTCTTGTGAGCATGAATGACACTTCTGTTAAAAGCGGCGGCTGGTTTTCATAGCTGATTGTGAGATCCTGAACACGAAGGACTTCATTTCCGCTCTGTTTTGTAATATCAAAATGAAAGTTTGCGGATTTTTCATCGCCAAGCGGTTTTGACATGACTTCCATTCGCTCAAGCTGCTTTCTACGGCTTTGCGCCCTTTTGGTGGTAGAGGCTCTCGCCAGATTTCGGTCTACGAAGTCCTGCAGCTTTGCAATCTCGTCCTGCTGCTTTTCATACATTTTCAGATCTTTTTCATACTGCGCGGCTTTTTGGTCGAGATAAGCGCTGTAGTTGCCGTGATACTTTTTGCTTTCTGCTCTTGATACCTCGTATACCTGGTTTACTACTTTGTCCAAAAAGTAGCGGTCATGCGAAACGATGAGGATGGCGCCTGAATAGCCTTGCAAATAATGCTCAAGCCAGGTAAGAGTATCAATATCCAGATGGTTTGTCGGCTCATCGAGAATGAGCAAATCAGGCTGTGTTAACAGAAGCTTACCTAAAGCCAGTCTTGTTTTCTGGCCTCCGCTGAGGCTTTGAACCTGTGTAGAATCGTCAAAATGGCTGAAGCCGAGACCATGCAGCACAGATCTTACATCCACTTCATATTGATAGCCGCCTTTATCTTTGAATTCCTGCTGAAGGCGGTCGTAGGTTTTCATGATGCTTTCTAATTCACCCGGGTCAGCTGCCGCCATTTTTTCTTCCATAGCCCGCATTTCCTTTTCCATTGCTTTTAAGTGGTCAAAAACAGTCAGCAGCTCTTCTTTTATGGTAAGCTTAGAATCCAAGCCAGTATGCTGGGCGAGATATCCCATTGTAATATCTTTCGGTTTAATAATTTCGCCCTTTTCATACGAAAGCTGGCCTGCGATAATTTTAAGGAGCGTGGATTTTCCGGCGCCATTTCTTCCTACAATGGCGATGCGATCACGATTTCTGACTTCCAGCTTTATATTGTTTAAAATAGTATCAGCACCAAACGATTTGGACAGCTGATTAACTTGTAAGATCATCATATTATTTCACCTCTGCTATAATAAGTTAAGTGTAGCTTATGAACCAGAAGTCAGCAAACAATACATTGGCCATATAAGACATAGAGAAGAAAATAGTGTATGATCTGTTTAAGGAGCGTTTTAATATGAATGGATTTTCTCATTTTAATGAACAGGGCAGAGCCCAGATGGTGGATATTAGCGAAAAATCTTCGACTGTCCGTACTGCGGCGGCTGTTTCAAGCGTACACATGAAGAATGAGGTGTACGAGAAAATACAGAGTCACGATATCGGCAAAGGAGATGTACTGGCTGTCGCACAGGTGGCAGGCATTATGGCCGCAAAGCAAACGTCGAATATCATTCCGATGTGCCATCCGCTTTCATTGAGCGGGGTAGATATATCGTTTGACTGGAAAATAAAAGAAGCAGAAGTTATACTTCATATAAAAGCACAGGTCAAAACGAAAGGGAGTACAGGTGTGGAAATGGAAGCGCTCACTTCTGCATCGGTGTGCGCTCTTACCGTTTACGATATGTGCAAGGCCCTTGATAAGGGGATGGTCATCGGCCCTACTTTCTTGCTGGAGAAGACAGGCGGGAAAAACGGTGACTTTAAAAGAGAACTATCCGAGTATAATTTGGAGGACCAAAAATGAATAAGGATCAATCAAAAATTCCGCAGGCGACGGCGAAACGGCTGCCGCTTTACTATCGCTTTTTAAAGAATCTGCATGCGTCAGGAAAACAGCGTGTATCATCCGCTGAACTCAGTGATGCCGTAAAGGTTGATTCTGCCACGATTCGGAGGGATTTTTCCTATTTTGGAGCTCTTGGCAAAAAAGGATACGGATATAATGTGGATTATTTGCTGTCTTTTTTCCGGAAAACGCTTGATCAGGATGAGATGACAGACGTCATCTTGATTGGTGTCGGGAACTTGGGAACGGCATTTCTTCACTATAATTTCACAAAAAATAATAACACAAAAATTTCTATGGCTTTTGATATAAATGAGAGTAAAATAGGAACTGAGGTAGGCGGCGTGCCCGTCTATAACCTTGATGACCTTGAACAACACGTAAAAGATGAATCAGTTGCCATTCTTACAGTGCCAGCAGTTGCCGCTCAATCCATTACAGACAGATTGGTCGCATTAGGAATCAAGGGAATCCTTAATTTTACGCCGGCCCGTTTGAATGTGCCGGAACACATTCGAATTCATCATATAGATTTAGCAGTTGAGCTTCAGTCACTGGTTTATTTTTTGAAGCATTATTCAGTTTTAGAGGAAATCGAATAGAGGGAAAGGAGGAGCCCAAATATGCCGATCGGTCCTGGAAGCCTTGCTGTTATCGCAATCGTTGCTCTGATTATCTTCGGTCCTAAAAAGCTGCCTGAATTGGGGAAAGCAGCGGGAGACACACTTCGTGAATTCAAAAACGCTACAAAAGGATTAACGAGTGATGAAGAGGAAAAAAAGAAAGAAGATCAGTAAGTTAGGATGACACGAATGAAAGTGAATCAAATGTCGCTGCTGGAGCATATTGCTGAGCTTCGAAAACGGTTGCTGATTGTAGCGCTGGCGTTTGTCGTTTTCTTTATTGCTGGATTTTTCTTAGCAAAGCCGATTATTGTGTACCTGCAAGAAACAGATGAAGCGAAGCAGCTTACGCTTAACGCGTTTAACCTGACAGACCCGCTTTATGTGTTTATGCAATTTGCATTTATCATCGGCATAGTCTTGACCTCGCCGGTTATTCTTTATCAGCTTTGGGCTTTTGTGAGCCCGGGCCTCTATGAGAAAGAGCGCAAAGTAACGCTCAGCTACATTCCGATCTCTATTTTGCTGTTTTTAGCGGGCTTATCTTTTTCATATTATATTTTATTTCCTTTTGTTGTTGATTTTATGAAGCGGATCTCTCAGGACTTAAATGTCAATCAGGTGATCGGAATTAATGAATATTTTCATTTTCTTCTGCAGCTGACGATTCCGTTTGGACTGCTGTTCCAAATGCCGGTCATCCTCATGTTTTTGACCAGGCTTGGAATTGTGACACCGATGTTTTTGGCAAAAATCAGAAAGTATGCATATTTTACGCTGCTGGTGATCGCAGCCCTGATTACACCGCCTGAGCTTCTGTCCCATATGATGGTCACAGTCCCGCTTTTGATTTTATATGAAATCAGTATTCTGATATCGAAGGCCGCTTATCGGAAAGCACAGAAAAGCAGTGCAGCCGATCAGGACGTGTCTTCTGGGCAATAATAAAAAATCCATTTCTCATGCGAGAAATGGATTCAGCGTGTTGAAAAACCCCCGCATTCGTTGTCAAGTCTGTGCGTTGGTGCTCACGAATGAAAACATTCGCTCCGCTCCAATGCTCGCCTTTCCTAGACTTCAAGGGTTTTCAATCACCTGAAAATGACAAAATCCTAAAACGAAAGCCGTTTTAGGATTTAATTTTGAATCCATTTCTCATTCAGAAATGGATTTTCTTTATTTTTGGTTCTTTTTGATTTTAAATGAAAAGGCGAACATCTTAAAAGAAATGCTGATGTTGTAAGCGGCGAACACCATCAGCAGGATGGAGTAAAGTGACCACATGCTGCCTGGCGAGCTTGCGGCAAGATAAGTAAAGATGCACCCTACGGCAAAGTAGATCATTCCCCAAACTACCGGGTTTCTCATAAAAATAATCCTCCAATAATCAATTGCATTTGTGTGCTCTGCTGTTCAAGGTAATTCCGAACAGGCTCAAGCTGCATGATGACGACGAATGTATTCATCATTAAATGGGCGAAAATCGGCACCCATATCCGTTTTGTTCTCGCATATAAAAAGGCAAAGGTGAAGCCCATTGCTGTATATAAAAGAAGATGCTTCAAATCAGCGTGAACAATACCGAAAATAACCGAGCTGATCAGTCCTGCGAAAAAGAAATTCGTTTTTTCGTACAGTGCGCCGAAAATGATTTTTCTGAAGATGATTTCTTCTAATATAGGCCCGACGATGGAAGAAACGATAATCATGAGCGGGACTGCCTGAATGACATCCAGAATCGCTTGTGTATTTTCTGATTCTCTTCCGATGCCAAAAACATAATATTCAATAGAGCCTGCTATTCCTTGAGAGAAAAGGGCAATGAAAAAACCGGCTATCGCCCAAAGGATAGAAAGTCCGATTGAGTCCTTCTGTCCGTTTCGCAGCGTTTCTTTCGGAACGGTTCTCAGAATGAGCAGAACAACAACGAGACAGGCGATAAAGCTGATAACGGACCATAATCCTTGTGCATGCAGCATATTTTCATCTGTAGGCTGTCCTCCGGCATAACCGAATTTAAATAACAAGGGAATCGCGATTAATGCGGAAAACTGCATGATGATATATGTCAAAATAATAAACCAATACTGTTTTCTCAAATGGTATGTACTCCTTTGTTAAGTGGGTTTCGTTCATCTACAGCTATTGTAACATAATCGGAACTGGGGTGAAAAAGCTAACGGATACGGGAGCTGAAAAGAATCATGTAAGCGTGAAAAATTTTTTATCTTATCACTTGAAATTGGAAGGGAGATTCTTTATTATAAGAATTGTGTTAGCACTCTTTAGTGCTGAGTGCTAAAATTACATATTCATACTATTGAGGAGGTTATTACATTGTTAAAGCCATTAGGTGATCGCGTTGTCATTGAACTCGTAGAATCTGAAGAAAAAACTGCCAGCGGAATTGTGTTGCCGGATTCTGCAAAAGAAAAACCGCAAGAAGGCAAAATCGTGGCAGCTGGTTCAGGTCGCGTGTTAGAAAGCGGAGAGCGCGTTGCTTTAGAAGTAAAAGAGGGCGACCGCATTATCTTCTCAAAATACGCAGGTACTGAAGTGAAATACGAAGGTACTGAATACTTAATCTTACGTGAAAGCGACATTTTAGCTGTTATTGGCTAATTCTTAAATAAACAATACTTAAAACATTTGAGGAGGTCTTGTAAACATGGCAAAAGAAATTAAGTTTAGTGAAGAAGCTCGCCGCGCAATGCTTCGCGGTGTCGATGCACTTGCTGATGCTGTTAAAGTAACTTTAGGACCAAAAGGACGCAACGTGGTTCTAGAGAAAAAATTCGGTTCTCCGTTAATCACAAATGACGGTGTAACAATTGCTAAAGAGATCGAGCTAGAAGACGCGTTTGAAAACATGGGTGCTAAGCTTGTTGCTGAAGTAGCCAGCAAAACAAACGACGTTGCCGGTGACGGTACAACAACTGCGACAGTTCTTGCGCAAGCAATGATCCGTGAAGGCCTTAAAAACGTAACAGCAGGCGCTAACCCTGTAGGCGTGCGTAAAGGTATGGAACAAGCTGTAGCGGTTGCGATCGAAAACTTAAAAGAAATTTCTAAGCCAATCGAAGGCAAAGAGTCTATCGCTCAGGTTGCTGCGATCTCTGCTGCTGATGAGGAAGTCGGAAGCCTTATCGCTGAAGCAATGGAGCGCGTAGGAAACGACGGCGTTATCACAATCGAAGAGTCTAAAGGCTTCACAACTGAGCTTGAAGTTGTTGAAGGTATGCAATTCGACCGCGGATATGCGTCTCCTTACATGGTAACTGACTCTGATAAGATGGAAGCGGTTCTTGACAATCCTTACATCTTAATCACAGACAAAAAAATCACAAACATTCAAGAAATCCTTCCTGTGCTTGAGCAGGTTGTTCAGCAAGGCAAACCATTGCTTCTGATCGCAGAAGACGTTGAAGGCGAAGCACTTGCAACACTTGTTGTGAACAAACTTCGCGGCACATTCAACGCAGTTGCTGTTAAAGCTCCTGGCTTCGGTGACCGCCGTAAAGCAATGCTTGAAGACATCGCTGTCCTTACTGGCGGAGAAGTCATCACAGAAGATCTTGGCCTTGACCTGAAATCTACTCAAATTGCTCAATTGGGACGCGCTTCTAAAGTTGTCGTTACTAAAGAAAACACAACAATTGTTGAAGGCGCTGGCGAAACAGACAAAATTTCTGCCCGCGTGACTCAAATCCGCGCTCAAGTGGAAGAAACAACTTCTGAATTCGACAGAGAAAAATTACAAGAGCGTCTTGCTAAACTTGCTGGCGGCGTAGCTGTCATCAAAGTCGGCGCTGCGACTGAAACTGAACTGAAAGAGCGTAAACTTCGCATCGAAGACGCCCTGAACTCAACTCGCGCAGCTGTTGAAGAAGGCATCGTATCCGGTGGTGGTACAGCGCTTGTAAACGTATATAACAAAGTCGCTGCAGTTGAAGCTGAAGGCGATGCTCAAACAGGTATCAACATCGTGCTTCGCGCGCTTGAAGAGCCAATCCGTCAAATCGCACACAATGCTGGTCTTGAAGGATCTGTCATCGTTGAACGCCTCAAAAACGAAGAAATCGGCGTAGGCTTCAACGCTGCAACTGGTGAATGGGTAAACATGATCGAAAAAGGTATCGTTGACCCAACGAAAGTTACACGCTCAGCTCTTCAAAACGCTGCGTCTGTAGCTGCAATGTTCTTAACAACTGAAGCCGTTGTCGCTGACAAGCCAGAAGAAAACGCTGGCGGCGGAATGCCTGACATGGGCGGCATGGGCGGTATGGGCGGCATGATGTAATACCGACAAAAATCCCTTAATTTACAAGGGTTTGTCGGCAACGGACGTCATTTTTGATGCCCTTTTGATGCCATTTGTAAATTTCGAGGCTTCTCATGAGTTCATTGAACTTGTGAGAAGCTTCTTTTTTTCTGTCTTTCGTAGTTTGACTTTTTCAGCACTGTTCTATATCGATTTTTAATAGTTTTGATAAATGGTAGATAATCCCGATATGAATTATTCAATTGACCAAAATACAAAATTCCACCGGCTCAGATTCCTGTTTACGTCTTCTTTGACAAACGGCTTACTGTAACTTCAGTAAACTGCATTTCTGTTATGATTATAAAAAGGATTTAAAAATTATTCGTCCAAACCTCTGTTACTTCTCTCCCTATTGCAGACAGGAGATGGTATCCTCTCATAAGACAAAAAAGCCCCAGTTATCTAAATAAATAGTGTCACCAACACTCTTAGACGTTTCCCCAAGGAAAACATTGTCAAAAGAAATCCTATTAAAATGTCTATTTGTGCTGCTTTTTAGCTAATAAGACGATGTATGTAAATTCACTGGCGATGTAGTTAGGTTCTTCCACCAACATCTTGATAATATTCATCCCTACTCTATGGAGACCGACATTCCAATTATTAAATCTAATATTAGTTTTTTATGATTACCAAGGAGGACTTAATAGTGCATTTCTCAAAAATAATAGATCGCTTGGCTTTATATGATTTACACAGAAAAAGAAGCAAAGATAAACATTTTTCTGCTGCTATTGCAGCCGATATCGAGGATAGAGAGGAATTTTACAGTGCAAATATAGCTGATGTTTCAATTGATTTGGATGAATCTAAAAAAAATTATAAGGTTGGAACATTTAGCTATGAATCCTTAATTCACTCTGGGAATCTTGTTAATGATACTTTAAAAGGGGAGGTTTTTTTAAATAAAAATGATATAGATCAACCCAATGTCATCTTTGTACACGGCTGGCGCATGGATTCGTTCGATAGAATTAAAAAAATATTTCATAACCGTATAATGAACGATTTAGGCTGGAATATGTATTATTATTCTCTTCCATACCATTTTGAAAGAGAACCGGAAAATTCACTGTATAGTGGCGAGTTGATGATTAGTGCGAATATTGATCGTACAATTGAGTCGACAAGACAGGCCATTGTAGATTTACGGGCATTAATTCACTGGATAAAAGCAAATAAAAAAGGCCCCGTTATCATAGTGGGGGTAAGCTTAGGGGGATGGGTCACTAATCTAATTGCTACCCTAGAATCTCAAATTGATGTAATGGTATCAATCTTTTATGCCAATCGCCTTTCTTATTCAATATGGAAGACGATCCCAGGTAAATTCATAAGAGAAGAATTAGAACAAAATGGTGTGACCTATGAAGATTTAACAAAATATTGGAATATCACAGATCCTAGTCAAGCCTTGCCGAAAGTTAATAAAGATAACATTCTGCTGATTTCTGCTAAACATGATCAATATATTGACTTAAAAGATGCAGATTATTTATGGGAAAGCTGGGGGAAACCCACAAGATATGTCTACAATTGTGGTCATTCCGGTATTGTTCTTTGTCGCAAAAAGCTGGCAAATGATACGCTTTCCTTTATAAGAGAAAGGATAAATACGGGAAAACCTGGTTCAGTTCATTTGTAGACATTAATAAGAAACGAAAGGCCAACTGCGACTTCAGTTGGCCTTTTCTATTTATAATAAAGAAACTGAGTGAGATTGCTGACAGAACTACTATACGTACTAGTCGTTTTCTTTAATCACCATTGCCAGTTCTTCCACCTCTCCCCGAATCCCAATCGCAGGCTCCCACGAATCAATCAAACGAATCGCCTTCTGATTAGATTCCACCGCTTTCGTTTTCTCTCCTTTACGATACAACAGCTGCGCCATTCCGTAGTGATAGTAGATCAGTTCAACTTGATTGGCGTTATGTTTGTCATAGAGCATTTGCTCAAAGGCTTCTTCCGCTTTTTCAAACTGATCAGACTTCACGTAAGCGACACCCAGATTGAAATAGGCTTCTATCGTTTTTTCGCCGCCGTACGTGGAGCTGATTTCATTTGCGGCTTCGTATAATTGAATGGCTTCTTCATGATGACCTCTCGCAAAGCTTAAGTCACCGCGAACCAATAGAACTCTGTGTTGAATGGTAGGGGAAATCGGTTGATTTTCGATTTCGTTTAAAATGGTCTCTGCTATTTCCTGTTGCCCGTCTTTTAAAAAAAGCCTTGCTTTGAGTGCGTGTCCCCAAACCTTTAGATCATAGGCATCGTGAGCGTCTGATTGTTCAAGAATCTTCAGCCCGGCTTCTATTTGCTGAAGCGCTCCGTCTAAATCATTGACTTCCATCAGGGCCCAGCCTGCTGTGTCGATTCGGAAGAACGCTTCTCGTATGTGTTTGCCTAATTGATGGGCGGCGTCGGCCGCTTTGCGTCCGTATTCGATTCGCAGGGGCAGGTTGATTCTGCTTAGAAAATGGCTGATGCGGGTGATGAGTTCGATTAGGATTTCTTTTTGTTCAGTTTCACTTGCCCATTGGATGACCTTTAAGATGTTTGGCCATTCTTGTTTCATTTGATCTAAGTTCCGTCCCAGCAGGTAGCTCCAATAGATAGAGTTGGGCTGTTCCCGCTTTAAATGGGTTTCGGCATAATCAATATAATAGTGAGCCCAGCGATTGCGGGCTTCTTTTTCATATTCGTGCTGTTCGGACAAGTGCTGTTCTCCGTAAGCGACAACGGTTTGGTGCGCTAAGTATTGTGTCCTGCCTTGGCTTCGTTCCGGCTGAATCAGCGCATATGACCGCATTTGCTCCATAGCGTAATGAAAACGGCGGGCGTCTAATCCGGCTACTGCCGCCAGGCTTTTTTCATCAGGCGGCTTGCTGAAAAAGCAAAGCGTCTGCCATAGCTTTCGCGTATCTTCATTGCATCTATCCCAAGTGCGGCCAAAGAGGAATTCAAACAATTCCAGCAGTGAGTAGCCTGCTTTTCCAAGCTCATGAATCAGCTGCTGAGCGGGGATGTCATCGTCTGACATATAGGCAATGCTGAGTGCCATGGCTTTCGGGTTTCCGGCAGTCGCTGAAATGAATTCGTTTTTCAGGTCAGATGATAGATGTAACAGCTGCTCCAGCTTTTCCCGTTTATTTTGAATGTTGCATGTTTGTAAGCATCGGTGCACTTCTTGCTGAAAAAAATCCAAGGCATCTGTTTGCTCAAGGCCGCTCAGCTGAATAGCTGTCATTTCTCCGAAGCTTTCCCGATAGGTTTGCTTTACGTTTTCCCGCGCTGTGAGGAGAACTTTCACGCCTTGCGGAAGGCTGGTGATAAATTCATGAATGTCACGTTCTGCAGTATCAATGCTGTCAACAATCAGCAGGATCGGTTTTTCTCTTGTGTAATTGGCTAACGCATTGCGGACGACGAATCGTTTTTCATTGATTGATTTATCGATTTGTTCTGTGCGTCCGAGCTGATAGGCGATCGTATTTAAAAAATCGCTAAAGCTCAATCCTTTCCAATCAGCGCTGACCCAAATGATACTGTTGAACGCCAGCCAATCTGAAGTATCGTCGACACAGGAATAAGCGGCTTCAAGAGCGACTGTGGTTTTACCCATACCAGCCCAGCCGGTGATTAAACAGACTGGTAAAGGAGAAAGCATCCATTGCCGTATCGCTTCCATATCAAAGCTGCGTCCGATAAAGCGTCCGGACCAGCGTGAGGGTAAATTATGCGTGATAGGCTGTTCTGTAAGCGCATTCGTTTCATGGCCGGGTCTGTCATGAAACAGCCGTTTTACTACATTTTCAATTTCGTCTTCACTCGGAGCCCCAAATAATCCGTCTTTTCGCAGTATTTTCGCTTTTTTCAAACAAGATGCTGCCCATACAGGCAATGCGGGTTTGATGACTGGGATAGTGGTGGCTTCCAGCAAGTCGGTCAACCAATCGATATCGAAGTCGGTCTTTTCGAG
The DNA here is from genome assembly GCF_038002425.1 of Bacillus sp. FSL R7-0685. Classification (NCBI taxonomy): domain Bacteria; kingdom Bacillati; phylum Bacillota; class Bacilli; order Caryophanales; family Bacillaceae; genus Bacillus; species Bacillus sp. FSL R7-0685. Next base: position 643,130 of record NZ_JBBOCN010000001.1, read on the forward strand.
AATGATCCAGATCATTCCGAACAGTTTTCCGTCGTCAATTCTTCCGGGAATGTAGTTTGCCCCCATCTGTCCGATCCAGCTTTTGATCGTGTTTGGGGAGACTCCCAGCTGGAGTGCGATTTTATCTATGTAAGACTGTCCTGTTTTTTCATTCTTTTTCCTTCTGACTTTATAATCAGGATGAAGTTTTAGCGTTTTGACGCCAGGTGCCAGCAGTTGTGCAAATTGTTTTCGGTTTTCAAGTTCAGCCATAAGCCTGCACCTCCTATTAGTACTATTTTATCAATCCAGCGTTTTTTGTATATGAAAAAATAAAAGTACAGTGCCGCTGTCCTTTTATACAGCAGAAAAGGCTGTTGAACGTCTTGAAAAGCAGATAAAATGGGGGCAGTAACAGAGAAAACAAAAATGTATGCACTTACATTTTATTTTCTGAAGAAAGGAATTTGCCAAATGACTCACACAGTACCTCAAAACATGAAAGCGGCTGTTATGCACAACACAAGAGAGATCAAAATTGAAACATTGCCTGTGCCTGACATCAATCATGATGAAGTGTTGATTAAGGTGATGGCTGTCGGAATTTGCGGATCTGATCTGCATTACTATACAAATGGCCGAATAGGTAACTATGTTGTGGAAAAACCATTTATCCTTGGGCATGAATGTGCGGGTGAAATTGCCGCTGTCGGATCATCTGTCGATCAATTCAAGGTGGGAGACCGCGTCGCTGTAGAGCCGGGTGTTACGTGCGGACGCTGTGAAGCGTGCAAAGAAGGGCGCTATAATCTTTGCCCGGATGTACAGTTTTTGGCTACACCGCCGGTAGACGGTGCGTTTGTCCAATATATTAAAATGCGTCAGGACTTTGTTTTTTTAATCCCAGACTCACTTTCTTATGAAGATGCTGCTTTGATCGAGCCGTTTTCTGTCGGCATCCATGCGGCGGCCAGAACGAAGCTTCAGCCCGGATCAACGATTGCGATTATGGGGATGGGCCCTGTTGGGTTAATGGCTGTTGCCGCAGCTAAAGCATTTGGGGCAGGTACAATCATTGTCACCGACTTAGAGCCGCTGCGGTTAGAAGCTGCGAGAAAAATGGGAGCGACTCATATTATTAATATACGTGAACAGGATGCACTTGAAGAGATTAAAACGATCACGAATGATAGAGGCGTTGATGTTGCTTGGGAAACAGCAGGGAATCCAGCGGCATTGCAATCCGCACTGGCTTCTGTGCGCCGGGGCGGAAAATTGGCGATTGTCGGTTTGCCTTCACAGAACGAGATTCCGCTCAACGTGCCGTTTATTGCGGATAATGAGATTGATATTTACGGGATCTTCCGTTATGCCAATACGTATCCAAAGGGAATCGAATTTCTTGCTTCAGGCATTGTGGACACGAAGCATCTAGTAACGGACCAATATTCGCTGGAGCAGACGCAAGATGCGATGGAGCGGGCGCTTCAATTTAAGAATGAATGTTTAAAAGTGATGGTGTATCCAAATCGCTGAGTGAACAGGGAGGATCTTCGTATTCTCCCTCTTGTTTACTGGAAATGAAAACGGATTCTTGGGGTGGGAAATGATGATTGAAACAGAAAAAGTAACAGCAATGAAAGTGAAGCATCAGTCAAAATCCAGTACCGGACTGTCCTGGTTTGAACGAATCGGTTATGGATTCGGCGATATGTCGTATAATATTATCTTTCAGTTTGTAAACGCATACTTATTATTTTATTATACAGACGTCGGCGGCATTCAGCCTGCGGTGATCGCAACTTTGTTTCTTGTTGTGCGTGTGCTGGATGCTATTTTTGACCCGATCATGGGATTGATTTTAGATAAAACGAATACAAGGTGGGGAAAAGCAAGGCCATATTTGCTGTGGGTGGCATTTCCTTTTGCGCTATTCACATTTTTATGTTTCACGACACCTCATTTCGGTGAGACCGGAAATATGGTATATGCGTATGTCACTTATATTCTGCTTGGGATGTCCTTTAGTATGCAAACGATCCCGGTGAACAGCTTAACGGGGCGGATGACGAATTCGGTGGAGGAACGAACGGTTCTGACCACAACCCGGATGATTTTGGTGTATATCGGCATTCTTTTATCCATTTCCTGTGCGACACCGCTTGCAACTGCTATCGGAGGAGAGGATCAGGCGTTTGGATTTCAGATGACGGCGCTCATCTACGCGGCGGTCAGCATTGTTTTGAATCTATTCAGTTTCTTTACTGTCAGGGAGCGGATTCAGCCTAAAAAGAGAAAAAAACAAGGGATCAAAAAGACGTTATCCGTTTTATTCCAAAACAAACCCTTGCTCATGTTAATTTCATCATTTTTGGCTTTTGCGATCGGGTTTAATATTAAGCTCAGCACGATGGTGTATTATTTTACGTATAACGTAAACCATAAAGAGTTCGTGTTTATGGGCACCGTTTTATTTTTCGGGGCAGCGCTGATCAGCAATTTGTTTATTCCTTTCTTTTCTGAGAAGTGGGGCAGAAAACAAGTCATGATTATCACGGCAGCTCTATCGCTTATTTCTTATGCCGGCCTGCATTTTACGCCGTATTCTTCAATTCCACTCATTTTCATTTGGCTTTTCGCTTCGGGATTTTTCACAACGCCTTTAAATACGCTTGCTTGGGGAATGGTTGCGGATTGCGTCGATTATGCGGAATGGAAAACCGGAATTCGCGCGGATGGTGTTGTGATTTCGAGCATGAGCTTTATTAATAAGCTGGGTGTTGCGTTAGCCGGGTCATTTTCGGCCATTTATTTAGGAATCGCCGGGTATGTGGCGAATACAGACCAGACAGTTGCGTCGTTGAATGCGATTAAAAATATGAATGCTTTGATTCCGGGATTTTTCATTTTGCTTTCTATTATTCTTATCGCCTTCTATCCTTTAACGGAAAAAAGATATAAACACATCATCTCTGAGCTGGAGCAAAGGTCTGCGAGATAAATATATGTAAAATTTTTAATATTCAATGTTATATTTATGGCAAAAAGTAATATACTGAGACTGTAATCTAGACTTTATAAATGAGTGTGATAATATGCGTAGTCATTCTGTAGTTTGTATTGGGGAATTGTTGATTGATTTCTTTTGTACCGATGTTGACGTTGATTTAATGGAAGGGCGCCAATTCCTGAAAAGTGCCGGCGGGGCACCGGCGAATGTGTCGGCAGCGATTGCCAAGCTGGGCGGAGACGCCGCTTTCAGCGGAAAAGTAGGAAAGGATCCGTTTGGGTATTTTCTGAAGCGAACATTGGACGCTGTACATGTCGATACCTCTATGCTGGTGATGGATGAGAAAGCGCCTACAACGCTTGCTTTTGTTTCATTAAAACAAAATGGAGAGCGTGACTTTGTTTTTAATAGAGGCGCGGACGCTTTGTTTACGCTGGAGGATATTGTCCAGGAAAAACTAAACGAAGCGAAAATCCTTCATTTCGGCTCTGCAACGGCACTGCTATCAGATCCGTTTTGCTCAGCCTATTTACGGCTGATGTCGAGTGCGAAAGACAATGGACAGTTTATTTCGTTTGACCCTAACTACCGTGAAGATTTATGGAGGGGAAGAGTCTCAGAGTTTGTAAGTGTTGCGAAAAAAGCGATCGCTGTAAGTGATTTTGTGAAAGTCAGTGACGAGGAGCTTGAGATTATCAGCGGTGTGAAGGATCATGAAAAGGGAGTTGCGATCCTTCATGAGATCGGAGCCAACATTGTCGCTGTGACACTTGGGAAAAGCGGAACGCTTCTTTCCAATGGAAAAGACCGTGAAATCATTCCAAGCATTCCGGTGACATCAATTGACTCAACAGGGGCGGGAGATGCTTTTGTCGGTGCGGCTTTATATCAATTGGCAAATACGGATCAGATTCAATCTGTAGATGCTGATTTTGTGAAACTGCGTGAGATTGTGTCGTTTGCCAATAAGGTCGGAGCTCTTGTGTGTACTAAAATTGGAGCGATTGATGCACTGCCGAGCTTGGATGAGATTGAAGTTTCTTTGTAAATCATTGAAGATGTCTCTTGAAAGTCTTTGGACTTTTGGAGGCATCTTTTTTTATTGTCTACTCTCGTACAGGCCATTTTCGAGCACCCGCTTGGATAATTCCCAGCAGCAATTGACGACGTTCCTTTATTGAATTGACGGCAATTTGAAATGTTTGCTTTGATAAAGCCGGTATGCCTGATTGTTGAAGCTTTGAGATGTCTGGTTCCGGCGGCGCTTGTTCTGCAGGATGGATATAGGCAGTATGAACGGTATCTAGATAGTTTTTGATACTTGAGCGCGCTTCTTTGATATGAAGCTGATTCGGCTGATATTGTTCAGGAATTCCGTATTTGAAAATGGTTAGAGCCTCATCCAATACAGCAACAGCTATAATGGATGATTCCTGATGCTGCGTGCTGTGGTAAAAATGAAGGATGGGGAAGGCGTTATGCTGAGCGGTCAGCTTTCCCAGTTCTGATGAGGCAGCGATAAGAAGAAAATCAATGTCGTGAAAATCTTTGCCATTCCATGCATTATGGACGATTTCTGTTCCGTCATGCCCTAGACTTAATACACTTTGGGCAAAGGAGCGTTTTTGATTAACCGCACTCAAGACGGAAATCAAATACGTGACAGAAAACGTGATGGTAAGCAGTCCTTGAGCTGTTTCAATAATCGTGACAAGCTTCCATAGGCCTCCGTTCGGAGCGAGGTCGCCATTTCCTAATGTAAACATGACATAGCCGGAAAAATAAATTCGGTCTGACCAGGAAGCCGGTTCTTTTGATTGAGTTTCCATAAGTGATTGAGGGTCACTTGAGTAAATCAAAACCCACCCTCCCCAAAATAGACTAATCCATATCACTAACGTCAGGCATAACAGCAGAGGACCAGCCATACTTAGAACCTTTGCGTGGTCACCGCTGATTTTGCGGCAGCCCTTCCACAGCCAGGCAGACAGGCATCTTGTGATCGGGCCTGCACCGCTCTCTAACCATAACGTGGTCCATAAAAAATCAATCATCCCCGCTGTCAATAATAAAAGGCCTGCAATGATATAACCCTCATTCATTTTGGTTGCCTCCCTTAAGCCAGCCTTCTTTTATTTTTCTTTTCTATTTCCTTTTATCTTGAGTCTGAAACAATTGAACGAATGTTTGATTTTACAGAGAAAAGTAGGTGAAGTTACCCAACACTTACTCATTTATCGATATGAATAGAAAATCACAGGATTTTTGACTTGATTCACACACTTTCATGAAGAAAAACGTCCATTTTCCCCTTGAATTGGTGATTTTCCTTTTATAGAGTAAAAAATTTTCAGAAATTTATATTGACTGAAAGCGTTTTTATAATTATGATAATATCAGATATAACAAAAATGTCACTATAACATCACTACAATTGAACTATTAAGTGACTAATAAATACCAAATGAACGAGGTTATGCACAAAGAAATGACCATTGTTCTTTTAACGAGAAATGAAATCGCTTCCATAGGGATTGACATGCTAAGAAGAAGGGAAGGTTATGAGGTTATTGGATAAAAACATGAACAACTATTTTCTGAAGCCTGCTTACGAAATGTGAGGAAGGCAGCAGCCCTGGAATAAGTTTTTGACATACGCATTTTGAAAAAGACTGGGGGAAACAGTATGAATAAACAAGGAAATCAAATGTCATTTTTACGTACAATTATTTTAGTCTCCACTTTCGGCGGGCTTCTTTTTGGCTATGATACCGGTGTGCTCAATGGAGCTTTGCCGTATATGGGAGAGCCGGATCAGCTTAATCTCAATGCCTTCACAGAAGGCCTTGTCACCAGTTCACTTCTTTTTGGAGCGGCACTGGGTGCTGTGTTTGGCGGCAGGATGTCTGATTTTAACGGCCGCCGCAAAAATATTTTGTTCCTCGCTGTTATATTTTTTATTTCAACGATTGGGTGTACGTTTGCACCAAATGTTACGGTCATGATTATTTCCCGTTTTGTGCTCGGTATTGCGGTTGGGGGTGCATCCGTAACGGTGCCTGCCTATTTAGCAGAGATGTCTCCTGTGAAAAGCAGGGGACGGATGGTGACGCAGAACGAATTGATGATTGTATCAGGACAGCTTTTGGCCTTTGTTTTTAATGCGATCCTTGGAACAACAATGGGAGACAACTCCCATGTGTGGAGGTTTATGCTGGTCATTGCGTCACTTCCAGCCTTGTTCCTGTTTTTCGGCATGATCAGAATGCCCGAGAGTCCCCGTTGGCTTGTTTCTAAAGGAAGAAAAGAAGATGCTTTGCGTGTATTGAAAAAAATCAGGGACGAAAAACGGGCAGCAGCTGAGCTGCAAGAAATTGAATTCGCTTTCAAAAAAGAAGACCAGCTTGAAAAAGCGACATTTAAAGATCTTTCAGTCCCATGGGTGCGCCGTATTGTGTTTATTGGATTAGGGATTGCGATTGTACAGCAAATTACAGGTGTGAATTCGATTATGTATTATGGGACTGAAATTCTAAGAAATTCCGGTTTCCAAACGGAAGCCGCTTTAATCGGAAATATTGCGAATGGCGTGATTTCGGTATTGGCAACATTCGTCGGAATCTGGCTGCTGGGAAGAGTGGGGCGCCGGCCGATGCTGATGACAGGCTTGATCGGTACGACAACAGCATTATTGCTAATCGGGATATTCTCACTTGTACTTGAAGGATCACCGGCACTTCCGTATGTAGTCCTGTCATTAACGGTCACATTTCTTGCTTTTCAGCAGGGCGCCATTTCACCAGTGACTTGGCTGATGCTATCTGAAATTTTCCCGCTTCGCCTTCGCGGACTGGGAATGGGTGTTACGGTATTCTGTCTGTGGATGGTGAATTTTGCAGTCAGTTTCACGTTTCCGATATTGCTGGCAGCTATCGGGCTGTCCACAACGTTCTTTATCTTCGTTGGATTAGGAATTTGCTCTGTCTTGTTTGTGAAGAGGTTTTTGCCGGAAACGAAAGGGCTTTCGCTTGAGCAGCTGGAGGAAAACTTCCGCGCTTATGATCACAGCGGGGCAAAGAAGGATTCTGGGGCTGAAGTGATTGGATAATTTAAAAAAGAATCCGCACCCGAGTGCGGATTCTTTTTGGTTTCAAATTAGTTAGGTCTAACAAGGATTTTGACTTGGCTTTTCTCTTTAATAAGAGCCCCGAAGCCTTCCTCGATCAAATCATCTAGTACGATTTTTTTCGTTACGAGTTTGTCGGCTGAGAAATAGCCTTCTTTCATTAATGACAATACAGCCGGGAAGATGTCGCGGTATCCGATAATTCCTTTTACTGTACGTTCTTTGATTACGATATCGTTCGGATGGATTTCAGCACCTTTTTCCCAAATGCTGACGATGACGGTTTCACCGGCAATTGTAGTGGACTGGATGGCTTGTCGTAACACCACTGGGACACCAGTGACTTCGAATGCTACGTCAACACCGCCTCCTGTACGTTCTGCAATCTCAGCGACTACATCGTCTGTTTTAGACGGATCAACGATGATCGCGCCAAGCTCCTCAGCTTTTTGCTGGCGTTCAGGAGAAAGCTCAACAGCGTAAATATCAGTTGCACCGGCAGCCTTCAGCGCTTCAATGACAAGAAGTCCGATCGGGCCGCAGCCGAATACAGCCGCTTTGTCGCCTGCTTTGAGTTTGCTTGAGCGGACAGCGTATAGAGCAACTGCAGAAGGTTCAACGAGCGCGCCTTGTTCATATGATAATTCATCAGGAAGTTTGAACAAAAGCTCTTCATCCACAGAGACGTATTCAGAGAAACCGCCGCCTCCGCCGGCTAAGCCGAGGAATCCCATTTGTTCATCAAGGTTGTAGGCGCCTTGGTGGCCGTGTGTAGCAAAAATCGGCTCGACTACAACGCGGTCTCCAACTTTATAATTTTCAACGCCTTCTCCGACTTCGACAACTTCACCGGAGAATTCATGCCCCATTGTGACAGGTGCCGTTTCATTTGTTAATGGGTGCGGTTTGTCAACCGGAATAAAGATCGGGCCGCCCAGATATTCGTGTAAATCACTTCCGCAGATGCCGCACCATTTGACTTTGATCTTTACTTTTCCCGGCTCCGTTTTTGGCTCTTCGATATGTTCAATACGGATATCCTTTTGGTTATGCCATCTTGCTGCCTTCATGGATTACCACTCCTATAACTTTTGATGTGAGTAATTCCGCACCGGTCAATATGAACTGTTCACAAAATCGCCATTTTTAAAACCAAAAAAGAAATGAAATTTTTATATAATATAATCTACGTTTTTTTGAAAAAAGAAACTTTAAAGAAAAAAGGGTCTCGCACACTCTTTTTTCTTTATATGAGAGTATCAATTGTTTACATAGCTATGAATTTGGTTTGAACAATACGGTAATGGTTCGTTCATATTGAATGCGACAACTACTCTATCAATAATTATAACGCTAATACCGCTATTATAATAGGATAATCTTCCATGGTTTAATTTAGCAGAGGCAACTTTTTGACTTTGTAACATTACTGTAAGGATATTGAAATAAAAAATAGCTGGTTGATCGTGTATAATCTTCCTAGATGTTAACAAACAGGGGGACGAAATGTTGAAGAAAGTCATTTTAGCCGCTTTTATCTTAGTAGGAAGTACTTTGGGAGCTTTTAGTTTTTCATCAGATGCCAGTGCGAAACATGTGAACGGAAATATTACTTGGTATAATGGAGTCGGGAAAAAAGGCTCTTCAGGTAAGAAACTTGGACATTGGGATTGTGCGACCAAAATCGGATTTGATGTTCCTAGAAACGGGACAAAAATCAGAGCTTATGCAAAAGCAAAGCCTAAAAAGGTGATTACGGTTTATAAAAATGATGTTGGCAGAATGCCTAATGCAGTGCTGGATGTTAGCCCTAAAGCGTTTAAAGCGCTTGGATACCCATTAAGCAAAGGTAAAGTAGCGGGGCATTACAGCTATTAATGTACATATATAATCTGGAAAGCAAGAAGTCACATTCTTGCTTTTTCTATTGGTGGAGATAAAAGATGAAAAAAAGAATCATATTATTGTTAGCAGTGATAATAGCGGCAGCTGCCGCGGGGGTTGCGTTTTATGTTGCAAAGGATAAAGGCCATGAGAAGGCTGCTGATGTTTCAGTCAATACCGATAGCGGTGATGAGCTGCTGGTTTCAATTACAGATACGGATCTGCTGACAAAGTATTATGAAAATGACAAGGTGATCCATGAGGAGAAGCTGACCAGCTATCCGGCATTTGCCTTGGATCAAAAACAGCAGGTGCTCTATTATACGGGCAATAATGAACAGAATGAAATGAGGCTTTTTAAACTGGATCTAAAGTCTAATAAAAAGACGGTGCTTTATAAAGGCGCGGAGAGTGCGGACAGTTTATTTTTATCAAAGGACCGTTCAACCATCTATTTCCGCTTAGGAAAAGCGGACGAAAGCAATTTTCGGATCGCCGCTTTTGATCTGAAGACGAAAAAGTATAAAAATCTTTATCCTGCCGCTAATGATCAGGATGACACCGTCAGCAGCTTCTTTTATAACCAAAAAAACGATTCATTTGCATTGCTTCATTATTCTGTAGAAGAAGACTACAAGAAAACAGATGAAGCAAACGAAAAGGGCATCGACCCTGAACCGACAACGATTCATTTTGCGGAAGGCCGTCAACATAAATTTAATGAGCTGAAAAGCCTGAACCAATTTATCAGCGATATTGCTGTTTCTGATGATGATAAACGTATTTTATTCACATCATATACGCAGAAAGGAACGGAGCAAACCGCTTCTATTCAGATGCTCAATGCGGATACGAAAAAGTATGAAAGCATCATCTCAAATCAAAAATCATTTAAGCTGTTAATTGACGCACAGCCTCAGTTCTCTAAGGATGGAAAGAACATTTATTTTCTTGCCGAAGCCAAGGGGGCTAAAAAACTGAAGGATGAAACAGGGCGTGAAGCTAAGGTGCGGACGATTTATTCCTATAGCCTTGAAAATAAGACCTTCAAAAAAGTATGGGAAAATCCAAACGGCATCATCAACAGCTTTTCTGTGATTAACTAATAAAAACCACTCGGCATGAGCTGAGTGGTTTTTTTAATGGATGAGGTGCAGAGCTAATGATCCGAGCCATTTAAAGATATGAATCAGAGGTACTGACAAAAACAGAAGTTCAACATATGAGTTCATTGCAACATTCAGCTTTTTGAACGCAGCTCTTTTTTTCAAGTCTTTTTGCTGCTGGTTTGAGATCACGTTATCACTCCTCTTATATCCATATTATACCATTGAAACAGACAAAAAAGCCCTAAACGTTTACAGTTTTGGGCTTCTTTCTTCGTATTTGGCCTCTTGCAATGAGAGGCTTTTATTCTGAAATATAGAATTTTGTCTCCGTTCGGGGTTTGTTTGCTTGCAGGAGATGCATTTGTTATAGGGAAGAACTAGCTTGTTTTCGTTTGGCTGTTGTTTTGGAGATTCACTAATGAACGGATGCCGTCGACCATTTTACTTCCGCATAAAGGGCACAATGGCGTATCACTGCTGGCGAAGTTTTTTCGGGTCCAGCCATTACAGTCTTCTTTTGTGCATTCCCAAGTACTCACATCTTCTTTTGGCAGCGGTTCTTGATTTCGTTTGTTATAGTAAGACATAAAGTCACTTCTTCCCTCATGTATTTTACTGCACACTTCTTATTGTCTCATACTTTTCCCTAATCTCCTAATTCCTTTTTCTTTATGACTTTCCAATAACCCCATCTAAAAAGGAGAGGAGTGTGCTGTTAAAAGCATCTGGCTCTTCTAAAAACGGGCAATGGCTGCTTTTAGGAAAGGTAACGAGTGTCGCGTTTGGAATATTGCTGCGCAAGTGTTCCCCAGCTGCTGTAGAGAAAAATTTCTTGTCTTCCCCGAAGCACAGCAATGTCGGCACATTGATGTTTTGGAGGGTGCCCCGGTAATCAGCGGCCGTTTGGTTAAATAAAATCGTGCTAGAAATGGCAGCCGGCTGTTTGAGGATTTCTGCCAGCATCCATTCTGTTTCGGTCTCGGCAGGCGGTTCTGCGAACATATTCTGGATGAAGCTTTCGTAGAAAGGCAGCGGGTCAGTTTGAATGGCGTGCATCGCTGTTTTTAAGCCGTCAAAATCAAATGGACCGTGTTCCCAGCCCTCCCATTGATAGTCGGAAGCGGATTGATCGATGATCACAGCGGCTTGAATGTTATCATTCCCAAATTGATTGAGATAATCCCATACGACAAAAGCGCCCATTGACCAGCCGGCAAGAACGACATGGTCAAGCTCCATTGCATTTAGAAATTCCCTTATGTCACGGGCATATTGGGAAATGGTGTGGCCGTGAAGCACTTTGTCAGATTCGCCGTGTCCTCTAAGATCAAGACGAATACATTGATAATTGGCAGAAAGCGCCGAAAATTGTTTGTGGAAAAATTGTCCGCTCATCAGCACCCCATGTATAAACAGGATCGGCGTCCCGTTCCCGTGTGTTTCATAGTAAAGGCGTGTCTGATCTTCTAATGTGATGTATGGCATGTTTCTCCTCCTTTAGTTTCCATCATGAGTATGGCTGGCTGCTGTTGAGCTGATGATGACAGCTGTCGCGGCTGCCTGCTGCGCTTGAATGGCTGTTTCGATAGCGGTGTATAGTCCTGATTCCATCAGCAGATTTTTCTCCATATGCTCACTGAGATAGAGGCTGACAGCAATTTTAAAATTCATTTCCTTTTGCCATTTAAAAGCTTTTTCCTGGTTTAATTCGTCAGTGATGCACAAAACCGTTTTGATATCTGGCTCTTCCAGAAATGTGAGGAGAGCAAGGTCTGGATAATGATAATCCTTTGGTTTTTTGACAGATTCAGTGATCGATTGATATATCTGTTTGCAAGCGGAAACAAGCATTTCGGGCTCTTTTTCACTTTGCAAGGCCAGAATATGGCTGACCTGATGTAAGTACTGTCCTTTTTTAAAGCCGTTGGCCGCCAGCAGCTGATAGCATGTTTCCGCCTTCTGTAGCGCCTGCAAACCTTCTCCGTTTTCTCCAAGCAGTATGGCGAGCGGAACATTCTGAGTTGAAGTGAGGAAATAATGATTTTTCTTCATCTGCTGATAAACTGCTAGCCCCATGTTCATCTGTTCTTTTTGGTTTGTCGTTTCAGATTTGCCGGTGAGCAAGATCAGAGTGGAAAGGTATGTGAACATATCCCGCTTATATCCTAGCTTCACCATTTCATTGTATACATCGATAAAAGTATGAAATGTTTGTTTTGCCTCATGCTGAAAATGAATGTCCAGAATAGATGCAACAGTAAAGCGGTGGTGTGAATTGAGTGTTGAGAAGCTGCCGATGTTTGATTTGATATAGCTGCTCAAATCATAAAAGCGCTGAAAATCAAACTCTCTTTTATTCACAATATATGCAGAAGAAATGAGCATTAATATCTGATCGTGTGAAACTTTCCATTTTAATTTTGATTTTAATTCAGCATAAATGGAAATGTATTGCTTTATTTTTTCATATAGGTCGTGTGTCAGCATAAAAAGCAGCTCCTTTTTGCTGTTTTTACGTAATACGATAAATAGGGCCAAAGGTTTCATAAAGAAAAAACTTGCCTGCTAGAGGCAAGTTTGTCTGGTTATTTATGGGGATCTGTTATATCCATCGGTCTCATCATGTCATAGTCTTCATGCTCTAGAATATGGCAATGCCATACGTATCGTCCGCTGTACGGACCGAATGTCGCCGCGATTCTCAGGACTTCACCTGCATGCGCTTGAATGGTGTCTTTCCAGCCCTTTTCACTTGGCGGCGGCGGGACAGCCGGACCGGTATAGGACAATTCCCCGCTTTCTTGATAACGGGCGATATCAAACGGCCGCCGGTCTAATACACGGAAGGAGACTAGATGCAGGTGGATCGGATGTGTTCCGCGTGTCGGGTTGATAATGGACCATATTTCAGTTGTGCCGACTTTTGGTGCTTCTGTGACGGGATCGTGCCAGCGTTTGTTATTAAGCAGAAGGACGGGTCTGCCGTATTCGTCCTGGGTGCCTGCCAGTTTTAGCGTTCTGATGTTTTGTATTCTTTCATGCTGTACCGAAGGGTATGAGGCGAGGTACTTCGGCTTTCTGCTTTCGTCTTTTTGTGCCAATGGTTTTGTGACTCTGAATTGCATGATATTCGCATCTGTTTCAGGATTGACGTCACCGCCGCAGCCCGCGCTGTTTGCCAAAATGATCGATTCTCCTTCATATGCTGTGAAGTCAATGATGATATCATAACGTTCAGCAGGCGCAAGGCTGAAAGAATTCAGTTTAACAGATCGCGGCAGGAGCCCTCCATCTGAACCAATCTGAATAAACTCTCCGCCATTATCGAGTGACAGGTTATAGGTTCTTGTATTGGAGGCGTTGATGACACGGAATCGGTATTTCCTTGGCTCGACTTCCAAGTATGGCCATACCTTCCCGTTGACGAGTATGGTTTCTCCGCAAAAAGCCGGAACGATTGAAGGATTAGGCAGTGACGGAGAAGGGTTTTCCGGTGCGCTCGGATAAAACAAAGAACCATCCTCATTGATCGTGCGGTCTGTGATAAGAAGCGGCACATCGTATTCGTCTGAAGGCAGTTTTAAGCGTTTTTCCTTTGGGTCATGAATGATATAAGCACCGACAAGTCCGGCATAGACATTTAGCCTGGTGAGCGCCATGGCGTGATCGTGATACCACAATATAGCCCCGCGCTGCTGGTTTGGATAATGATAAACCTCTCTTTTGAAATAAGGTCCTGTTTGTTCAAAGTCTTTGGAAAACCAAGCCTCCGGATACCCGTCACTATCATCTGGCGTGACGCCGCCGTGTAAATGAACAACAGTCTTTACCTCGGGCTCTTCATGCTGGCTGTCACTGTGATGAATGGTGTGATCAATTGGAAGGAAATGCGTGGAAGGAAGGTTATTCATCCATTTTACATATACGTTTTCATTTCTTTTAACCTCAATGGTCGGCCCCGGAAATAAGCCGTTGTAGCCCCACAGGCGGGTTGGAGGGAGATCGCGATGGAGCTGATGAGTGCATTCCTCCATGGTGACTTCGTAGTATGTTTTTTCTTTTGATTGCTGTACTGGCTTTAGTGTATCTGGGATTGGGAGAGCATCCACAAATTTTTCAAGTGTCATTTTCATCTGTCCTTATCTAAATTTTCCAAATTGGTATTATAGTTAATGACAATAAGGACGTGATGGTTACAAAAAATCTTCGTGCTGCAGCCCGCCCGAAGAAGAAAATAACAAAATCCTAAACGGCAGGCCGTTTAGGATTTGATCAGCATTAAGGCAGGATATCGGGCTGCTGCTGTGTAACTGGGTTGGCAGCCGCTTTCTCGCTCACCTTGCGTTTTCTGAACACAAGGTAAGAAATCAGAACGATTCCCGTGATGACGCCTGTCAGCAGCAGCTCGTCTCTCATGGAATCAATAAACGCCATGGACACTAAAATTCCGCAAATGGCGATGATGGTCAAGTAGGTTAGGAAAGGGAAGAGCCACATTTTGATCTTCAATGCTTCTGGGTTTGTTTTTTCGAGTTTTTTCCGCATTTTCAGCTGGGAAACTGCGATGACAAGATAGACGAGTAAAGCGATTGCGCCTGATGAGTTGACTAAGAATAAAAAGACGGTATCCGGTGAAAAATAGTTCATTACGACCGCGATATAAGAGAAAAATGTCCCGGCCACAATGGCTTGTACGGGAACGCCTTTTTTGCTCAATTTCATAAAACGGCGCGGCGCTTCGTTTCTTTCTGCAAGTGAATACAGCATTCTGGATGTGGTATACAAACCTGAATTCAGGCAAGAGAGTACGGCTGTGAGGACGATAAAGTTCATAATCTGTGCGGCTGCGGGCACTCCTATATGCTCAAGTACAGCGACGAAAGGGCTTTCTAAAATATTTGCTGAATTCCATGGCAACAGCGCTACGACAATGGCGATTGAGCCCACGTAAAAGACGATGATGCGCCATACAACGGATCTGGTGGCTTTTGTCACAGATTCGATCGGGTTCGATGTTTCCCCTGCTGCAATGGCAACGATTTCAGTTCCCATAAAAGAGAAGATGACAACGACAATGCCGAGCAATACGGAGCTGATGCCTTCCGGGAAAAATCCGCCTTTGCCTGTAAGATTCGATAAACCGACTGGCTCACTGCCCGGTGCAAAGCCAAAAATAAAGGCAAAACCAACGATTAGAAAAGCAATGATAGTCACAACTTTAATGAGGGAGAACCAATATTCAAACTCACCGAAAGACTTAACGGAGTAGACGTTTGTCAGGGTGAGCACAATGGTCAAGATCAAACTTGTCAGCCACAGCGGAATATCATGGAACCAGTATTGAATAATGCCAGCACCGGCAATGGCTTCGATCGCGATGACGATCACCCAGAAAAACCAGTACAGCCAGCCGATTGTAAATCCTGCCCACGGTCCGATGGCGTCGTGAGCGTATTGAGAAAACGATCCGCTCGTCGGGTTTACGGCAGACATCTCACCGAGCATTCTCATAATAAAAATCACCAATAATCCGGCTAACGCGTAAGAAACAACGGCACCCGGACCGGTCGAGTGAATCACTGAACCGCTGCCTACAAATAGGCCGGCTCCGATTACACCGGCAATCGAAATCATTGTCATATGGCGGGTCTTTAATTCCTTTTTTAATCCTGATTGAGACTGGTTCATAAGTTACCTCCTTTTAAAATGCAATCATTACTGAATATTATGATAATTGAAACTCTATCATAAATATACAGTTTGTCGAAAATTCGTGTAAGAAAATATACCAGCTTATTTCAAATTTGTAGTGTTTTGTTTGCGCTTTCAGCGAATGTGTGGAAAAAATGTTTCGTTTTTTATTCGCTGTATGATTTTGCGTAATATTTACAATTCTATAGAATGCGAGAAGCGCTGGTGTCATTGGGTTTGATGTGCTTTTTGGCGGAGCAAATAAATTGGATGAGAGAAAAAGTGTTCCATCATCACTATTTTTCTGTGGCGGGTGAATCATGTTTCTGTAGACCCACTGCGGTTCAGCTTTGTAAGATAATAATAGGAAAATGTGAGCGGGGAGGAGGTTTTGTATGGAGAGATATGATGAACTGAAAAAGGGAGAATCCGGGGCGCTGGTCAGCATTGCCGCGTATCTTGTTCTTTCCGCAATTAAACTGATCATCGGTTATCTTTTTCACTCGGAAGCACTTACGGCAGACGGGTTAAATAACACAACTGACATTATTGCTTCTGTTGCTGTGCTGATTGGCCTGCGCATCTCTCAAAAGCCTCCTGACGAAGATCATCCATACGGCCACTTTCGAGCGGAAACGATTGCATCGCTTATCGCATCGTTTATTATGATGGTTGTCGGACTGCAAGTGCTGTTCAGCGCCGGAGAATCTATTTTTTCTGCTAAACAAGAGACGCCAGATATGATTGCGGCTTGGACGGCAGCGGGCGGGGCAGTCCTGATGCTGATCGTTTATCGGTACAATAAAAGGCTGGCCAAAAAGGTGAAGAGCCAGGCGCTCCTTGCTGCGGCTGCTGATAATAAATCAGACGCATTCGTCAGTATCGGCACATTTATCGGCATTGTGGCTGCTCAATTCCATCTTGCTTGGATTGATACGGTCACTGCGTTTGTGATCGGTCTGCTTATTTGCAAGACCGCATGGAATATCTTTAAAGAGTCATCTCACTCTTTGACAGATGGATTCGACATAAAAGACATTTCCGCTTATAAACAGACAATCGAAAAAATCTCCGGTGTGAGCCGTTTAAAAGACATAAAAGCAAGATACTTGGGCAGTACGGTTCATGTTGATGTGGTGGTTGAGGTATCGGCAGATTTAAATATTACGGAAAGCCACGATATAGCCAATGAAATTGAGCGGAGAATGAAGGAGGAGCATGCGATTGATTATTCGCATGTTCATATGGAGCCTTTAGAACACAAATAATTGAGCTTCCTGCCACAGGAAGCTTCAGCGTGTCGACAAACCCTCGCATTCGTTGTCAGGTCTGCGCTTCGGTGCTCACGAATTAGAACATTCGCTCCGCTCCTATGCTCGTCCTTCCTAGACTTCAAGGGTTTTCAATCACGCTGAAAAGATGACAAAACCCTAAAATGAAAGCCATTTTAGGATTTTGTCAACAATCTGGAGCTTCCTGCCACAGGAAGCTTTTTTGTGTGTTTTGGCCAGCTTTATTGGAAACAATTTGCTTGAATCGTTTTTTTATACAGATTGCTTTTTGTGGTAAAGTTAGGTTACATTATGATGAATTTTGTAGATGACTAGGAGGAAAAGAATGGCATATCGAGAAGACCTGCATCCTTTGCTGGGGAAAGCAGTTGAACATATTAATAGAGTAATGGTTGGAAAACGAGACATTGCCATACTCAGCTTAGCAGCCCTTCTTGCCAAAGGGCATGTGCTGCTTGAGGATGTACCCGGAGTCGGAAAAACGATGATGGTCCGCGCGCTGGCAAAGTCAATCGGCGCCGATTTCAAAAGAATCCAATTCACTCCGGATTTGCTGCCATCTGATGTAACAGGGGTATCTATCTATAATGCGAAAACGATGGAGTTTGAATATCGTCCCGGCCCGATTATGGGAAATATCGTGCTGGCCGATGAAATCAACCGTACCTCTCCGAAGACACAGTCGGCTTTGCTCGAAGCGATGGAAGAGGGAAGCGTCACGGTAGATGGCCATACGATGCAGCTTGCCGATCCGTTTTTTGTGATGGCAACGCAAAACCCAGTCGAATATGAAGGAACCTATCCTTTGCCGGAAGCCCAGCTTGACCGTTTTTTATTCAAACTTCGGATGGGTTATCCGTCCTTTAATGAAGAGCTTGACGTCTTATCTCTTCAGGAAAAAAGCCATCCGATTGAGACGCTTGAGCCGATTATTGCAAAAGAAGACTTCATCCATTTACAGAGGGAAGTGCAAAATGTCCGTGCTGATGACAGCATTAAGGAATATATCGTTGAAATTGTGCAGAAAACGAGACAGCATCCTTCTGTTCAATTAGGCGTCAGTCCGCGCGGCTCAATCGCCCTCATGAAAGCGGCACAGGCATACGCGCTGCTGCATCATCGCGACTATGTCATACCGGATGATATTCAATATTTAGCTCCTTTCACGCTGCCGCACCGGATGATGCTTCATCCTGAGGCAAAATTTGAAGGGATTCAGGCAGAAGCGATCGTAAGGGAGATCATGTCAGCTGTGAAGGTGCCGGTTCAAAGGTCGTCGGTCCGCTGATGAATAAGAAATGGCAATGGCTCATATATGGTTGGAAGCTGATTATATTAACTTTATTGACGGCTGCTGTTTTTTCTTATGCGATGTTTCAGGGCGGCTTTGTCAGTTGGTTTTTGTTTTACGCGTTTCTCCCTTTTGTCTTGTATGCCGGGCTGTTGGCCTTGTATCCGCTCCGTTCTTTTCAGGCTTCAAGGCAAATGGATAAAACACAATTGCATGCGGGGGACAGGCTGGGCGTAACGGTTACGCTGAGAAGAAAGCTGCCATTCCCCCTGATGTATATGGTGATTGAAGATTGCCTGCCAGAAGGTATCGAGTCATTAAATCGAGACGGAGCCGCGGCCAAACGGCTCGTTTTTCCTTGGTTTAAACGGAGCATGACGATGTCGTATGAATTAGCTCGGGTACCGCGCGGAGAGCATCACTTTCATTCTGTCAGGGTGCGAACCGGGGATGTTCTTGGCTTGATTGAAAAAACAGCATTTTTTGAGCTGGATGATACCCTGTTTGTTTATCCATTCTATCAGCGTTTTTCCTATCAGGTGAATGAGAGGCATCAGGAAGACGGTGTAAGCGGTTCTTCTCCTATTCATCAGCACCATTCCTCAGTCGCAGCAAGTGTGCGGAATTATCAGCCGGGAGACCGATTTGCTGCGTTAGATTGGAAGACATCTGCACGGCGGAGCCAGCTGATGACGAAGGAATTTGAGCCTTCTCGCAGCAAAAATCTGTTTCTGCTGATGGACCGTTTTTCCTCAGACGCATTCGAAGAGGTCGTTTCAGTGACAGCTTCGATTCTTCATTCTGTTTTAAAAAACGGCGCGGGTGCTGGTCTGGCTTCCATCGGGAAGGAAAAAAACATTTTCCCTATTCAGGAAGGGGATCAGCATTTTAAGCACATGCTTCGGCATTTAGCCATCGCTCATTGTGATGCGGCAGACCCGATAAGCCGATATGCACGGGAAGAGCTGGGAAAGCCATCTGTTCGCCAAGCTGATCAAGTTGTTGTCACGGGACAGTTAACGGAAGATATGCTGCACCTCGCAGAAATAGGAGGCGGCCGGGTTACGGTGATATTGGCAAAAGAGAAAGATGCTGAGCTCTCTCAAGCTGAAAATGCCATGATTGAACGCATGATGAAACGCCAAATCAGAGTTCGGGTCATGAGGGGTGGGCGAGTTTCGCGTGTTGTTTAGAAAGAGAGGTGACTGGTTCACATGCCGCACGATGATCACAAGGGAAGCCGTTTGAGCTTGCTGTTATTTTATTTTCTGGCTTTTTTATTGCTGTGGGAGTGGCTCAGGCCGCTTGACAGTTTTACTGAAACGAAACATACAGGCTTTTTTAGTGTCTTTATCGGTTTGACGTTTCTGCTGACTTTTTTCAGGATGAGGTGGTTTGTCACAGTTCCTTTTTGTGTCATATTTACATTGATCTCGATACACATCCTGTTTTATCAAGGATCTATATTCGACTTGAGCTGGGTCAGCTCTTTTTTGCAGGATGTCTATCTGAATATCACGCTGATTCAATCAGGGCAATGGAATGACATGATTCCTTCATTTCGGACCCTGCTGTTTTTTGTGCTACTGTGGCTGCTGGTCTATCTCCTGCATTATTGGGTGATTTACCAGAGAAGAATTTTGTTTTTCTTTTTGATGACAGTAGCGTATATTACGATTCTTGATACCTTTACGCCATATGATGCCACTTTTGCCGTCATCCGTATCGTGCTGATCGGCTTCTTTATGCTGGGCCTTTTATACTTGGAACGCATTAAGCTGATGGAAAGAATCACACTGCCAAAAACATCTGTCCTGAAATGGTTTCTTCCTTTATCTGTATTGGTTTTGGCTGCAACGGGATTCGGACTCGCCGCTCCAAAATCAGAGCCGGCCTGGCCTGATCCGGTGCCTTTTCTTAAAAAAATCACTCATCAAGACCGCGTGTCTGCAGGGGAAAGCAAAATCGGATACGGGAATCATGATGAATCACTCGGCGGCCCGTTCCAGCAGGATGCTACACCTGTTTTTACATGGCAGGGAAAAGAGCGTACGTATTTCCGTGTGGAAACGAAGGACACGTATACCGGAAAAGGCTGGATTGAAACAGACACAGGCATGTCGTATCAGCTTAGCAATGGAAAAGTTGAAAATCTGTGGTTTGACCATAAGGTTGCGACAGAGCGCCGCACCGTCCGTGTAAAAGTCGATAAGCACTACGGGTATAACCATCTGATGTATCCGATTGGTGCGGAAACCATTCAGCCAAAGCAGGCTGTCTCACTTGAAATGAACGGCAACACGGAGCAAATTTCTCCGATCAGTGAACAAGCCGGTGAAATCAGAAATATGGGAAATTATACTGTAACGTACAATTCCCCGGTCTATAAGCTGGATGAACTGAGAAAGGTAAAAGTGAGAAAAAACAGTGAGGAGTACACATTCAGCGATCGCTACATGCAGCTTCCAGATTCACTGCCAGAGCGGGTGAGAACCCTTGCGATCAAACTGACTCAGGATCACGACAATATGTTTGATAAGGTGAAAGCGGTTGAGGACTATTTAGGGTCAAATGCGTTCACATATGAAACAGAAAACGTGACCATTCCTAAGAATGATGAAGATTATGTCGATCAATTTCTCTTTGAAACGAAAATGGGTTATTGTGATAACTTTTCTTCCGCCATGGTGGTGCTCTTGCGCTCGGCCGGGATTCCGGCCCGCTGGGTAAAGGGTTATACGTCCGGCGAATACAAAGAAGCAGGAAACAAAAATGGCAACATCTACGAAGTGACAAATAACAATGCCCATTCCTGGGTAGAGGTGTATTTCCCGGAACAGGGCTGGGTTACATTTGAGCCGACTAAAGGGTTTACAAATCCGGCTGAATTTACTTCTTCTGAAACAAAGGACTCTGGCAGCGATAACAGCAGCTCGCCGAAGAAAGCAAAACAGAAAGAAGAGAAAAAACAGCCGCAAAAAGAGGAAAAACAAAAGGAAAAGCGGGAGCCAGCTGTTTCTAAAAAGCCGTCCGCTTCGCATACCAATGCCGGTGCGGGCTTGTATGCAGCGCTTGCGGTTCTTGCAGTCCTCCTGGTGGCAGCTGTATTGCTGTATGTTTTCCGCTCGTTATGGATTCCTGTTTTCGCCGTGAGGAAATTGAAGCGGCGCAGCGATCAGCACGCGTTTTTTGAGGCATATGGCGCGCTGCTGAAACAACTGAAGAGAAAAGGACTGCCGAAACGAGACAGTGAAACGCTGCGTGATTATGCAAAACGAATCGATGAAAAATACGACATAGAAGACATGTCAAAGCTGACATTAAGCTATGAAAGGGCGCTTTACAGAAATGAAGATTCTTCGGCGCTATGGAATGATTCGAGAGAGTTATGGGAAAATTTAATTAAAAGAAGATGGTCTTGACCGCTTATCGACGTGTTGTTAGAATTAGTGAATATTATCGGAGTCTGGGAGCGAGTTGGCCTGACTCCGGCAAACGGCCTTGCCAAAGAGGGCGGAGCGAGCTTCATATCTGTCCTCGTTTTTTTCTGTGTCAAAAAACTTAGAGGAGATTAGGTGACAACCATGACAAAGTTAGTGAATGAAATGATTCTTGTCCTTGATTTCGGCAGTCAGTATAACCAGCTGATTACACGCCGTATCCGTGAATTCGGTGTTTACAGCGAGCTGCATCCACATACATTGACGGCTGAAGAAATTAAAAAAATGAATCCAAAAGGAATTATTTTATCCGGCGGTCCAAACAGTGTGTATGATGAAAACTCTTTCCGCTGTGACGAGAAAATCTTCGAGCTTGATATTCCTGTTTTGGGAATTTGCTACGGCATGCAGCTGATGACTCATTACCTTGGCGGTAAAGTTGAAGCGGCAAGCCAGCGTGAATACGGAAAAGCAAACATCCGCATCGAAGGCACACCTGATTTGTTCAAAGATCTTCCAAACGAACAAGTGGTTTGGATGAGCCACGGCGATTTGGTTGTAGAAGTTCCTGAAGGCTTCACTGTTGACGCGACAAGCCATCATTGCCCGAACTCAGCGATGAGCAAAGCGGACAAAAAATGGTATGGCGTTCAGTTCCACCCGGAAGTGCGCCACTCTGAATACGGCAATGATCTTCTGAAAAACTTTGTATTCGGTGTTTGCGAATGCGAAGGCGAATGGTCAATGGAGAACTTTATCGAAATCGAAATGCAAAAAATCCGTGAAACGGTCGGAGACAAACAGGTTCTTTGCGCGCTAAGCGGCGGCGTTGATTCCTCTGTTGTTGCTGTTTTGATTCATAAAGCGATCGGCGACCAGCTGACTTGTATCTTTGTAGACCATGGTCTTCTCCGTAAAGGCGAAGCTGAGGGTGTTATGAAAACATTCAGCGAAGGCTTTAACATGAACGTGATTAAAGTAGACGCACAAGATCGATTCTTAGATAAACTAAAAGGCGTTTCTGATCCTGAGCAAAAACGCAAAATCATCGGTAATGAATTCATTTACGTGTTTGATGATGAAGCGGACAAGCTCAAAGGCATCGACTACCTTGCACAAGGTACGCTTTACACAGATATCATCGAGAGCGGTACAGCAACGGCACAAACGATCAAATCTCACCACAATGTCGGCGGACTTCCTGAAGACATGCAGTTTGAGCTGATCGAGCCGTTAAACACGCTCTTCAAAGACGAAGTGCGCGCGCTTGGCACAGAGCTCGGCATTCCGGATGAAATCGTATGGCGTCAGCCGTTCCCAGGACCGGGACTCGGAATCCGTGTTCTTGGCGAAGTAACAGAAGAAAAACTTGAAATCGTTCGTGAATCAGATGCAATCTTGCGTGAGGAAATTGCAAATCACGGCTTAGAGCGTGATATCTGGCAATACTTCACTGTTCTACCTGACATCCGCAGCGTTGGTGTTATGGGTGACGCAAGAACATATGATTACACAATCGGAATCCGCGCCGTTACATCAATCGACGGCATGACATCTGACTGGGCGCGTATCCCGTGGGATGTGCTTGAAGTTATTTCGACACGTATCGTAAACGAAGTGAAGCACATTAACCGCGTGGTGTACGATATTACAAGTAAGCCGCCTGCGACGATTGAGTGGGAATAAGTAAATAACAACGAAAAAAACGTCCCTTTACAAAAGGGGCGTTTTTTTGTTAACTTTTTGAAACCGTTTCGACAATTTTTGTATCTAACAACATAGGAGGTGGATAAGGTGAAGGAAGAAAGATTGATTACAAAGGCGAGAAAAGGAAATGCACGGGCCTTTGAAAAGCTTATGCTGGCACATCAGGAGACTTTATATAAAACCGCTTATCTCTATTTAAGAAATAAAGAAGATGCACTTGATGCTGTACAGGAAACAGCTTATAAAGCTTTTATCAGTATAGAAAAACTAAAAGAGCCAAAGTATTTTTTAACGTGGCTTACTCGAATATTGATTCATACCATTTTTGCCATGAATAAAAAGAAGGGAGATTTGGTTCCGTTTGAGAAACATCATGATGCTGGAACTAATCAAGCAAATATTGAGGAATACATAGACTTGCGAAATGCGATTGATTTACTTGATGAACATGTTCAGCTCACGATACAGCTCTATTATTTTCAAGATTATTCGATTTCAATGATAGCTGAACAAACAGGAATGGTAGAAGGCACAATTAAAACCCATTTACATAGAGCGAGAAAAGCATTAAAACAGGAGCTGGAAAAGGAGGATCAAAACAAATGGACAAACACCAAATGAAGCAGATATTTGATGACATTGAAGTGCCAAAGAAAGCACTCAAAAAGGCAATACATCAAGCTGTCGTTCGTGCTGAAAATGAAAGTAACACGAGGCGCCGTTTTAAATGGGCACGAACTATTACAAATGGAATGGCTATTGCTGCTGTGGTAGGTATACTGTATTTAACGTCCGGTCTTTTTCTGCCTTCTGTAAACAAAGCGATGGGGAGCATACCCATTGTCGGCCAAATTTATAAGGAGTTTCAAGATAAAGTTGGTCTATCATTGTTTAAAAGCAATCTGGTCACAGCTTTGAATGAAAAAGCTGAGTCAAGGGGAATCACTGTTTTGGTAAACAGCTCCTATTACGATGCCGGGCAGCTTGTGTATAACTTTACTGTTGATAACCTCCAGTCTGATGAAAAAGAGCTCAGTTATAATGTGAGTAAAGCGAGTTTTAACAATAATTTTTCAATCAACTACGATTCCTTAATGCTCAAAAAATTAAATAACAAACAATATGCTGGTCAATTAAGGCTTTATACAAAGGGGACAGAAATAAAGAATGGGGATACCGTGCCTTTTGTGATGACTCATATCAATGAAATACCGGGAAATTGGAGATTCAAACTGCCTATTACCAAAAAGAATGCGAGTTATTTAGAAAGCTCAAAAGTGGTATCAGTGCATCACAATCGTTATCAATTTTCCAATATTCAAGTGGAGAATGGTAAGCTAGGATCTGTCCTTCAATTTACAATCGATTATCAAGGCATAGCAAAGCATGATACGGTTGAAATTAACGAAGTCAAAGATGATTTAGGAAACACATATGAGATGACATCGTCAAACATCGAACTGGGAGACCGCAAAAAAGTAAACGAGAGAACGGTTAGAGCAAAAGGACAAACACAGTTAGAATCACCAATTAATCCAAAAGCGAAAAAGCTAACATTAATAGCTGATATTAAATCTGAGGCAGAGGGCAGTGAAATTATCCCGTTAAATGCAGAGATGCCATTTCATGTTTCAGAAACAAACCATCAAAACATAGGGATTGAAATCAATAACATTAACCAAAAAGGGAGGAAAGTATTGGTTCATTACCATTTCACTGGAATTGATACCTCAAGCGTGGACGAAAATAAATTAGTGAATATCGGTGAAACGATTGGCCTTGGTGATATAAAAAAAATGCAATCTTGGCCTGATCCAGTAGGTGATTATGAAGAAGGTTATTATTTGAAAGGAAATATTGCTAAAGTGAAAAATATGAAAACAGCCGAAATGGTATCTACTTTTGAACTGGATGATGATTATAATGATAAGCTGTCTTTAAAGCATTTTGAGTTTAATGAATACGGTCTGTATATTGATAACGGCGTTTTAAATGACCTGATTCAAATAAAGCCATTCTCGTTTACTGTACCAGTGCATCAGGTGAGTCAGCCTACCGAAAAAAAATAATCATAAGTTGAAAAGCCGTATGTTGCCATACATACGGTTTTTATCATTGTTACCAATTTAGTCAATAGACGAATAAACCAATTTTTTTAATAAGTAATGTTCGTTGTTTATATTGTCAATTCAAAATGAACTTGGTACAATAGACACAGAAATCAAATAAGATGAATTCGTATAATCGCGGGAATATGGCTCGCAAGTCTCTACCAAGCTACCGTAAATGGCTTGACTACGTAAACATTTCTTTCGTTTGATATAAATAAAACACGTTTATTTATTCAAACTGAAATCCGTCTGTAGTCAAGCGTCCCAAAATTATTGGGGCGTTTTTTATTTGGCGATTTCAGGACAGAATAAATAGCAAAGAGTGAAGGGAGTCAAATAGCTTGAAAAAGTATTTTCAGTTTGATGAGCTGGGCACCAGCTATCGCAATGAAATCATTGGCGGATTAACGACTTTTTTATCTATGGCATATATTTTGTTCGTCAATCCGATTACGCTTGCTTTGGAGAGCGTGAAAGATTTTCCGGAGGCGCTGAGAATTGACCAGGGTGCGGTCTTTACGGCGACAGCGCTGGCGTCTGCAGCAGGCTGTATCTTAATGGGATTAATAGCGAGATATCCGATTGCCATCGCGCCGGGTATGGGGCTGAACGCGTTTTTTGCGTTTTCTGTTGTCCTTGGTATGGGTATTTCATGGCAGGCAGCTTTGTCTGGTGTTTTTATTTCAGGTCTTATTTTCGTTGCTCTTTCTTTAACAGGTTTTCGTGAAAAAATCATCAACGCCATTCCGCCTGAGCTGAAATTGGCAGTCGGTGCGGGGATCGGCCTGTTTATTACATTTGTTGGCTTACAAGGCTCAGGAATCATTACAGCGAATCCTTCTACGCTCGTCACGATCGGAAACATTCACAGCGGTCCTGTGCTGTTAACGATTTTCGGTGTGATTGTCACGGTTATTTTAATGGTGCTTCGCGTGAACGCAGGCGTGTTTATCGGGATGCTATTAACAGCGGTAGCCGGCATGATTTTCGGTTTGGTTCCGGTTCCGACTCAAATTATCGGCAGTGTGCCAAGCCTTGCGCCGACTTTCGGACAAGCGTGGATTCACCTCCCGGATATTTTCTCCGTACAAATGCTGATCGTTATTTTAACATTCTTGTTTGTCGGATTTTTTGATACAGCTGGTACACTTGTTGCTGTGGCAACACAAGCTGGTTTAATGAAGGAAAACAAATTGCCGCGTGCGGGCCGTGCGCTTTTAGCTGATTCATCTTCTATTGTGATCGGTGCCGTGCTTGGTACGTCTACAACAACTTCTTACGTGGAATCAAGCTCAGGTGTCGCTGCGGGTGCCCGTTCAGGATTTGCCGCAATTGTAACAGGGATTCTCTTTTTACTGGCTACGTTTTTCTCGCCGCTCCTATCAGTCGTTACATCAAATGTAACAGCACCGGCGCTTATTATTGTTGGTGCATTGATGGTGGCGCCGCTTGGCAAAATCGCTTGGGATAAGTTCGAAGTGGCTGTTCCTGCTTTCCTTACCATGATCATGATGCCGTTAACGTACAGCATCGCGACTGGTATTGCCATCGGATTTATTTTCTATCCGATTACAATGGTGTGCAAAGGAAAAGCAAAAGAGGTTCATCCAATCATGTACGGGCTGTTTGTCGTATTTATCCTGTACTTTATCTTCTTAAAATAAGGAATGAAAAACCAGCTGCACCGGCAGCTGGTTTTTTTGTTGCAAAAGATAAAACCATTTCATACGATATACCGTCATGTAGATGTGCCGCCATGCTTTACTTAAATGGAAATGACTTGACTGTTCAGGAAGGCTTCGGTACCTTATATAAGTGTTTTATTTTCTTGCTGAATGGTATTCCGCCGTATTTTTTTGATAGGAGTTGCTGACATGACGGAAGAAAGAAAAGAAACGTTTGAAGAAGAAATTAACCAGAGTGAAAGAATAGATGCAGATGAAGAACCGCTATCGAGAATGTCCAGAAAGGCGAGCCGGCAAAGCAAGCAAAAACAAAAGCAGAAACCGCGCCAGGAACGCGGTGAATCAACTGTTAAAGACAAGCTTGCGTCTGTTTGGGCAGCCATCAACAGATATTGCGGTTTTGCGTTCTCGATTTTAAAATCACCGGCGAAAACTGTCGTAACGGATGGTTTTTCTCATTATAAGTACGGTCTGATTTCAATGCTTATATTCAGTATCATTTTTTCAATTGGGAATTGGTTTCAGTTAAAGGCAAGCTGGAATCGGCCGCTCGGTTTCGGAGAACGCCATCATGCTTTCTATGACGGGTTTTTAGTTGTTCTTGTGTATTTGCTGATCTTTTTCGCGGTAATGGTCTTTGCTATATGGGCTGTCTCCCGCTATATGATGAAGCAGAAGGTGACGTTCAGAGAAGCAGCTGCCGTATTGGGTTCATTGCTTGTACCGGTAATTGCTGTTTCAATCCTTTGGCTGATCTTTGCGATCGTGAATATCCCAATGCTGACAGTACTGTTTACGGTGCTGATCTTGTTTTCCATCTTTTTTATCATCGCGCTGTATGTACAGCGGGTGTACCAGGCGGCAGAAGATGCACCGATTGATTATATCTATTGTGTATTGGCTGTGGTGGGGATAGCGCTGCTGTTTACGGCAGTGACTTGGCCATTTATTTCTGAATATTTTACGGCGTCGCTGATTCCGCTTTAATGAAAAAACCGGCTAATCCTAGCCGGTTTTTTTATGTCACATTTTTTACAAATATATCTAAAAAACATAGTTGATTTGTAGGATTAACCCGTGTATGATGGGGAAAATGCTGAAAACGTCCAGCGCAAAAACCTTTATGTTTAAGGAGGATGATGGACATGGCTGATGTGCTTCGCCGAGCAATTAATCAAAAGAAGCAATTTTTAAAAACCAAATTACTGCTCTCGGAATTTTATCAAGGAAGAGGGGAACAGCTTGCTGACTACACGCTGAGTGAGCTTGAGAAAGAATACAAGTCCCTTCAGAAAATGAAAAAAGAGATCTGACAATAGATATAAAGAGGTGAGTCTGCTGAAAAGCGGGCTTTTTTGTTTTGATTTTGAAAAGGCGAGAAAGAGGGTAAACTACTACTGTTCAACGCATAAAAGCATGTCGAAATATTTTGCTTAAGCTTACGGGCGAAGCTGATTGTAAACGGCTCATTTCTCTAGTAGAATATGAATGCTTTGTGCAAGCTGAAGAGTAGGGGGATGAATAAAATGATGCAAACCATCTTATCAAATGGGATAGCCATGGTTCTCATAATTCTCATTATTAATATTGTCTATGTGTCATTTTTTACGATAAGAATGATTTTAACGCTGAAAGGACAGCGTTATTTAGCGGCCGGCATCAGTACGATTGAAATACTGGTTTATGTGACGGGGCTGAGTCTGGTGCTCGATAACTTAGACCAGATTCAAAATGTGATCGCGTACGCGCTCGGTTACGGTCTAGGCGTAATTGTCGGCATGAAAATAGAAGAAAAATTGGCGCTTGGCTATATTATGGTCAATGTGATTACGAAGGAGCTCGATCTTGATCTTCCGAAGCAGCTCCGGGAAAAAGGCTACGGCGTGACAAATTGGGTGGCAGGCGGGCTTGAAGGCGACCGCACAGCCCTTCAGATCCTGACGCCGAGAAGATATGAACTCCAGCTATATGATACGATTAAAACACTTGATTCAAAAGCCTTTATTATTGCGTACGAACCAAAAACAATCCACGGCGGCTTCTGGGTCAAAGCGGTGAAGAAGAGGAGAATTAAAGAATAATGGCAAAGCCGAAGAAGAAAAAGTTTGAAGTGACAGAGCAGCAAACGATTGATGCGGTGCTTCAGCAAATGAAAGAAGAAGGATATCTGCCTGTAAGGCGAATGGAAGAGCCTATTTTTATGGAAAAAAAGGAAAATGGGTCAATTCAGATCGTTCCGTGCGGGAAAAAAATCGTATTTGAAGGGAAATTGATCTAAAACACGAACATTAGTAGAATGAATTTTTGTATCGTTCGATAATATCGTTGACATTATCCATGTCCGTTGTTAAGATAAACATGAAATCAAAACACGACCTCATATAATCTTGGGAATATGGCCCATAAGTTTCTACCCGGCAACCGTAAATTGCCGGACTATGCAGGAAAGTGATCGATAAAACTGACATGGATATATCGCAGAAGCGAACGACTGACGATACATGTACCATGCCCGGTTTGTATTGCTTCCTCATAAGTGCAATGCAGAGCGGGTATTTTTTATTTTCTGAAAACAAAAGCATTAGAAGGTGGGGAACAGAATGCAGCCGCTAGTAGGAATCATCATGGGAAGCACTTCCGATTGGGAGACAATGAAACACGCATGCGACATACTTGACGAACTCAATGTTCCGTACGAAAAAAAGGTCGTTTCCGCTCACCGGACGCCTGATTTCATGTTTGAATATGCTGAAACTGCTAGAGAAAGAGGCATCAAGGTGATTATTGCCGGTGCCGGAGGAGCGGCGCATCTGCCAGGGATGACGGCTGCGAAAACAACACTGCCAGTCATTGGAGTTCCGGTTCAGTCCAAGGCGCTGAACGGAATGGATTCACTTCTTTCCATCGTCCAAATGCCTGGAGGCGTGCCTGTTGCGACAACATCCATCGGCAAAGCGGGTGCTGTGAACGCAGGCCTGTTAGCGGCGCAAATTTTGTCAGCATTTGACGAGGATTTTGCCCGTAAGCTGGATGAGAGAAGAGAAAATACAAAACAGACAGTGTTAGAAAGCAGTGATCAGCTTGTCTAAACAAATCATCTATCCGGGAGCTGTAATCGGCATTATCGGCGGCGGCCAGCTTGGGAAAATGATGGCTGTGTCCGCCAAACAAATGGGGTATAAAGTCGCGGTCGTTGATCCGGTGAAAGATTCGCCGTGCGGGCAGGTTGCGGATGTCGAAATTACCGCTCATTATAATGACCGTGAAGCGATTCGAAAATTGGCTGAAATCAGCGATATCATCACATATGAGTTTGAAAACATCGACTATGATGCGCTGCATTGGCTAAAAGATCATGCGTATCTCCCGCAAGGAAGTGAGCTGCTGCTCATTACCCAAAACCGTGAAACAGAGAAAAAAGCAATTCAATCCGCGGGCTGTGAAGTCGCACCGTACAGCATCGTCAAAACAAAGAATGAATTGAAACAGGCGGTACAGGAGCTCGGGTTACCCGCAGTTCTGAAGACATGCCGCGGCGGGTACGACGGCAAAGGCCAATTTGTGATAAAAGAAGAGGCGCAAATGGAGCAGGCAGCCGGTCTGTTAGAACACGGAACTTGCATTCTTGAAAGCTGGGTTTCTTTTAAAATGGAACTGTCGGTGATCGTCGTCAGATCGGTAAACGGTGAAATTTCAACATTTCCGACAGCTGAAAACATTCACCACAACAATATTCTTTTCCAAAGCATCGTGTCCGCACGGGTAGAGAAAGGGATTCAGCAGAAGGCTGCTGATCTCGCAGTTAAGCTTGCAGATGAGCTTAACCTTGTCGGACCGCTTGCTGTTGAGATGTTCCTGACAGAGGACGGAGAGCTTTTGGTCAATGAACTGGCGCCAAGACCGCACAATTCTGGGCATTATACGCTGGACCTTTGCGAGACGAGCCAGTTTGAGCAGCATATCAGAGCGGTATGCGGGCTTCCGCTTGGGAAGACAGATTTGCTGAAGCCGGGCATGATGGTGAATCTTCTCGGCGATGAAGTAAAGCTTGTTGAGGAAGACCCGGAGCTTTTAAAAGAGGCAAAGCTATATATATACGGAAAACATAAAATCAAAAAAGGCCGCAAAATGGGGCATATTACATTTATGAAGCAGCCTGAAGACGAATGGATTCAGGAGATCACAAATAAATGGATGAATAGAGACGGAGGACAAGCAGAATGATCGAACGTTATTCAAGACCTGAAATGTCCGCGATTTGGACGGATGAAAACAGATTTCAAGCATGGCTGGAGGTAGAGATTCTTGCCTGTGAAGCGTGGGCGGAGCTTGGCGTCATTCCGAAAGAAGATGTAAAGGTTATGCGTGAGAACGCGTCATTTGACATCAACCGCATTTTAGAAATTGAAAAGGACACGCGCCATGACGTTGTCGCTTTTACACGCGCCGTTTCCGAATCACTGGGCGAAGAAAGAAAGTGGGTGCACTACGGATTAACGTCAACTGACGTTGTTGATACGGCTCTTTCCTACTTATTAAAACAGGCAAACGATATTTTGCTCAAGGATCTTGAGAGATTTGTTGACATTATAAAAGAAAAAGCGAAAGAACATAAATACACAGTCATGATGGGGCGCACGCACGGCGTACATGCTGAGCCTACAACTTTCGGCTTAAAACTTGCGCTTTGGTATGAAGAAATGAAACGTAATCTTGAGCGCTTTAAACAAGCGAAAGCAGGCATTGAGGTTGGAAAGATTTCCGGCGCTGTCGGCACATATGCGAACATTGATCCATTTGTTGAGCAATATGTCTGTGAGAAGCTCGGATTGAAAGCAGCACCAATTTCCACTCAAACCCTTCAGCGTGACCGCCATGCTGACTATATGGCAACACTTGCTTTGATCGCGACAAGCATTGAGAAATTCGCTGTGGAAATCCGCGGACTGCAAAAGAGTGAAACACGTGAAGTTGAGGAATTTTTCGCGAAAGGGCAAAAGGGTTCATCTGCAATGCCGCATAAACGAAATCCGATTGGCTCTGAAAACATGACAGGCATGGCGCGCGTGATCCGCGGCTACATGATGACAGCTTACGAAAATGTTCCATTATGGCATGAGCGCGATATTTCTCATTCTTCAGCAGAACGGATTATTCTTCCGGATGCGACAATTGCGCTGAACTACATGCTGAACCGCTTCTCCAACATCGTGAAGAACTTAACGGTCTTCCCGGAAAACATGAAGCGCAACATGGACCGCACTCTCGGCCTTATCTATTCTCAGCGTGTGCTGCTTGCTTTGATTGACACAGGCCTTACACGTGAAGAAGCCTATGATACTGTTCAGCCGAAAGCAATGGAAGCGTGGGAAAAACAAGTGCCGTTCCGCGAACTTGTTGAAGCGGAAGAGAAAATCACGTCACGTCTTTCTCCGGAAAAAATTGCCGACTGCTTTGATTACAATTACCATCTGAAAAATGTTGATCTGATCTTTGAACGTTTAGGTTTAGCATAGAAGAAGCTTTTAGCGGCTTCTTCTAAGCCGCCGCAGTTTGAAAATTCCCAACATTCGGGTTAGGAGGCCTTCCGTGAATATTGTGAAGAATGAACTTTTATACGAAGGAAAAGCAAAAAAGATCTACAAAACCGATGACGAAAACACGCTGTATGTCGTGTATAAAGACTCCGCCACTGCCTTTAACGGCGAGAAAAAAGCAGAAATCAGCGGAAAAGGACGCTTAAATAACGAGATTTCAAGCTTGATTTTCAAACATCTTCATACAAAGGGCATTAACAATCACTTTATCGAGCGCATTTCGGAAACGGAGCAGCTCATTCAAAAGGTAACGATCGTGCCGCTTGAAGTCGTCGTCAGAAATGTTGTGGCAGGAAGCATGTCCAAACGTCTCGGCATTCCAGAAGGCACGGAACTTGAACAGCCGATTATCGAGTTTTACTACAAAGATGACGCGCTGGGTGATCCGCTCATCACCGAAGATCATATTTGGCTTTTGAAGGCGGCGACTCCTGAGCAGGTAGAAACCATTAAGTCCATTACAAAAACAGTAAATGAAGAGCTTCAAAGCATCTTCGACGATTGTCATGTCAGATTAATAGATTTCAAGCTTGAATTCGGTTTAGATGCAGAAGGGCAAGTGCTTTTGGCGGATGAAATTTCTCCTGACACATGCCGCTTGTGGGATAAAGAAACGAACGAAAAGCTGGACAAAGATTTATTCAGACGCAATCTGGGAAGCTTAACCGACGCATACGAAGAGATTTTCAAAAGACTGGGAGGCATTCATCATGTATAAAGTAAAAGTTTATGTCAGCTTAAAAGAAAGTGTACTGGATCCACAAGGGAGCGCTGTCCAGCATGCCTTGCACAGTATGACTTACAATGAAGTTCAAGATGTGCGCATCGGGAAATACATGGAGCTTACCATTGAAAAATCTGACCGTGATCTTGACGTGCTAGTGAAAGAAATGTGCGAAAAACTTCTTGCGAACACAGTGATTGAAGATTATAGATATGAGGTTGAGGAGGTAGTCGCACAGTGAAATTTGCGGTGATTGTGTTACCCGGCTCCAACTGTGATATCGATATGTATCATGCTGTAAAGGATGAGCTCGGCCATGAAGTGGAATACGTCTGGCATGAGGAAACAAGTCTTGACGGCTTCGACGGCGTGTTAATTCCGGGAGGGTTTTCTTACGGCGATTACTTAAGATGCGGCGCCATCGCCCGATTTGCGAATATTATGCCAGCTGTCAAACAAGCAGCGGCTGAAGGAAAACCTGTTCTTGGCGTCTGCAACGGATTCCAGATTTTACAGGAGCTTGGCCTTCTGCCAGGTGCAATGAGACGCAACAAAGATTTGAAGTTCATTTGCCGTCCGGTTGAATTAATTGTTCAGAACGACGAAACGTTATTCACAGCTTCCTACGAAAAGGGACAATCGATTACAATCCCGGTTGCCCACGGTGAAGGGAATTTCTACTGTGATGACGAGACGCTTGCTTCATTAAAGGAAAACAATCAAATTGCTTTCACATACGGCTCTAATATTAATGGAAGTGTCAGCGACATTGCCGGTGTCGTGAATGAGAAAGGCAATGTATTAGGCATGATGCCTCACCCTGAGCGCGCGGTCGATGAACTGCTTGGAAGCGCCGACGGTCTTAAATTGTTCCAGTCTATCGTGAAAAATTGGAGGGAAACTCATGTCACTACTGCTTGAACCAAGTAAAGAACAAATAAAAGAAGAGAAACTGTATCAGCAAATGGGTGTCAGTGATGATGAGTTTGCATTGATAGAATCCATTCTTGGAAGATTGCCGAACTACACAGAAATCGGAATTTTTTCTGTCATGTGGTCTGAGCATTGCAGCTATAAAAACTCAAAGCCGATTCTGCGTAAATTCCCGACAAGCGGCGAGCGTGTGCTGCAGGGGCCGGGGGAAGGCGCCGGAATCGTTGATATCGGTGATAACCAAGCGGTTGTGTTCAAAATTGAATCACATAACCACCCATCAGCTCTCGAGCCTTACCAAGGCGCTGCGACTGGCGTAGGCGGAATTATCCGTGATGTATTCTCAATGGGTGCACGCCCAATCGCTGTATTGAACTCTCTTCGATTTGGTGAACTGACTTCACCCCGCGTGAAGTACTTGTTTGAAGAAGTAGTAGCGGGTATCGCCGGATACGGCAACTGTATCGGCATCCCGACAGTCGGCGGAGAAGTGCAGTTTGACAGCAGCTATGAAGGAAATCCGCTCGTCAACGCAATGTGCGTCGGTTTAATCAACCATGAAGACATCAAAAAAGGCCAGGCAAAGGGTGTCGGCAACACAGTAATGTACGTAGGAGCGAAAACAGGGCGTGACGGCATCCACGGCGCTACGTTTGCTTCTGAAGAAATGTCAGACTCGTCTGAAGAAAAGCGTTCTGCTGTCCAAGTCGGCGATCCGTTTATGGAGAAGCTTTTGCTTGAAGCATGTCTGGAAGTCATCCAATGCGACGCCTTGGTCGGCATTCAGGATATGGGAGCTGCCGGTTTAACAAGCTCAAGTGCAGAAATGGCAAGTAAAGCCGGTTCTGGCATTGAAATGAATCTTGACCTGATTCCTCAGCGCGAAACAGGCATGACCGCGTATGAAATGATGCTTTCTGAATCACAAGAACGGATGCTTTTGGTTATTGAGCGCGGACGTGAGCAGGAAATTATCGATATTTTTGACAAGTACGATCTTGAAGCGGTTTCTGTCGGACATGTGACAGATGATAAAATGCTTCGCCTGACACACAAAGGAGAGGTTGTATGCGAGCTGCCTGTTGATGCCTTGGCAGAAGAAGCACCGGTTTACCATAAGCCTTCTCAAGAGCCTGCTTACTATCG
This sequence comes from Bacillus sp. FSL R7-0685, assembly GCF_038002425.1. Lineage (NCBI taxonomy): Bacteria > Bacillati > Bacillota > Bacilli > Caryophanales > Bacillaceae > Bacillus > Bacillus sp. FSL R7-0685. The sequence continues at coordinate 678,855 of NZ_JBBOCN010000001.1, forward strand.
CGAGTTTTTGGAAACGGACGTTCCGGCTCCGCAAATTGAAGATGCGAATGAAACGCTGAAGGCCCTTCTTCAGCAGCCGACGATTGCGAGTAAAGAGTGGGTTTATGATCAGTATGACTACATGGTGCGCACGAATACAGTTGTCGCTCCTGGGTCTGATGCTGGTGTTCTCAGAATCCGCGGAACGAAAAAGGCGCTGGCGATGACGACAGACTGTAACGCGCGTTATCTCTATCTTGATCCTGAAGTCGGCGGGAAAATTGCTGTCGCTGAAGCAGCGCGCAACATCATTTGCTCAGGCGCAGAACCGCTTGCGGTCACAGATAACCTTAACTTCGGAAACCCGGAGAAGCCGGAAATCTTCTGGCAGATCGAAAAAGCGGCAGACGGCATAAGCGAAGCGTGCAATGTTCTCAGCACTCCGGTTATCGGCGGTAACGTATCGCTTTATAACGAATCAAACGGCACGGCGATCTATCCGACACCAGTTATCGGCATGGTCGGCCTAATTGAAGATACAGCGCACATTACAACACAGCATTTCAAACAAGCAGGAGATCTCGTATACGTGATCGGCGAAACAAAACCAGAGTTTGCGGGAAGCGAGCTGCAAAAAATGACAGAAGGCCGTATTTACGGCAAAGCGCCGCAAATCGATCTTGATGTAGAGCTGTCTCGTCAAAAAGCACTGCTTGACGCGATTAAAAAAAGCTTCGTTCAATCTGCGCATGATGTGTCTGAAGGCGGCTTAGGCGTAGCGATTGCGGAAAGTGTCATGACGACGGAAAACCTTGGCGCTAATGTGACTGTAGAAGGGGGAGCGGCATTATTATTCTCTGAATCTCAATCCCGCTTCGTCGTTTCAGTGAAAAAAGAACACCAAGAAGCGTTTGAAGCAACTGTCAAAGATGCGGTTCATATTGGTGAGGTAACAGCTGACGGAATTCTGGCGATTCAAAACCAAGACGGACAACAAATGATTCATGCGCAAACGAAAGAGCTTGAACGCGTATGGAAAGGAGCTATCCCATGCTTGCTGAAATCAAAGGCTTAAATGAAGAATGCGGCGTTTTTGGGATTTGGGGACATGAAGAAGCCCCGCAGATCACGTATTACGGTCTCCACAGCCTTCAGCACCGAGGACAGGAGGGTGCTGGCATCGTAGCGACTGACGGTGAAAAGCTGACGGCTCACAAAGGCCAAGGGCTGATCACTGAAGTATTTCAAAACGGCGAACTCAGCAAAGTAAAGGGAAAAGGCGCTATCGGGCACGTTCGGTACGCAACGGCTGGAGGCGGCGGATACGAAAATGTTCAGCCGCTCCTCTTCCGTTCCCAAAACAACGGCAGCCTGGCGCTTGCTCATAACGGAAATCTTGTCAATGCCACTCAGCTGAAGCAGCAGCTTGAAAATCAAGGGAGCATCTTTCAAACCTCTTCGGATACAGAGGTTTTGGCTCACCTGATCAAAAGAAGCGGACACTTCACGCTGAAGGATCAAATTAAAAACTCGCTTTCTATGCTGAAAGGCGCCTACGCGTTCCTGATCATGACCGAAACAGAAATGATTGTCGCACTTGATCCGAACGGGCTGAGACCGCTATCCATCGGCATGATGGGCGATGCTTATGTGGTCGCATCAGAAACATGCGCATTTGACGTCGTCGGCGCAACGTACCTTCGCGAGGTAGAGCCGGGGGAAATGCTGATCATTAATGATGAAGGCATGAAATCAGAGCGTTTTTCCATGAATATCAATCGTTCCATTTGCAGCATGGAGTACATTTATTTCTCCAGACCAGACAGCAATATTGACGGTATTAATGTGCACAGTGCCCGTAAAAACCTTGGGAAAATGCTGGCTCAGGAATCCGCAGTTGAAGCTGACGTCGTAACTGGGGTTCCGGATTCCAGTATTTCTGCGGCGATCGGCTATGCAGAGGCAACAGGCATTCCGTATGAGCTGGGCTTAATCAAAAACCGCTATGTCGGCAGAACATTTATTCAGCCCTCCCAGGCTCTGCGTGAGCAAGGCGTTAGAATGAAGCTGTCTGCGGTGCGCGGGGTTGTAGAAGGCAAACGCGTCGTGATGGTGGATGACTCTATCGTGCGAGGAACAACTAGCCGCCGGATTGTCACGATGCTAAGAGAAGCGGGTGCGACAGAGGTGCATGTGAAAATCAGTTCACCGCCGATCGCTCATCCGTGCTTTTACGGCATTGATACTTCCACACATGAAGAACTGATCGCGTCTTCGCATTCTGTTGAAGAAATCCGTCAGGAAATCGGAGCCGATACCCTCTCATTTTTGAGTGTGGAAGGGCTGCTGAAAGGCATCGGCAGAAAATACGATGACTCGAATTGCGGACAGTGTCTCGCTTGCTTTACAGGAAAATATCCGACTGAAATTTACCAGGATACAGTGCTTCCTCACGTAAAAGAAGCAGTATTAACCAAATAAAACTTGAAAAATGACATAAAGGCAGCGCAGTTCGGCTGCCTTTCTCTTTCTGCCCTCGTTCGGGGAGATATTTTGAAAAGCGCCTTAAAGGAGTGAATAGGATGTCTGAAGCATATAAAAACGCAGGAGTTGACATCGAAGCCGGATATGAAGCTGTAAAACGAATGAAAAAACACGTGGAGCGCACGAAACGGCTTGGCGTTATGGGCAGCCTTGGCGGTTTTGGCGGCATGTTTGACCTGTCTGAGCTTTCTTATCAAAAACCAGTTCTCATTTCGGGAACGGACGGTGTCGGCACAAAATTAAAGCTCGCTTTTTCCATGGATAAGCATGACACGATTGGCGTGGACGCTGTTGCAATGTGTGTCAATGACGTGCTGGCACAAGGTGCAGAGCCGCTGTTTTTCCTCGATTATTTAGCGGTCGGCAAAGCGGACCCAGTGAAAATTGAACAGATTGTACAAGGTGTTGCGGAAGGCTGTGAGCAGTCAGGTTCAGCCTTAGTCGGCGGTGAAACGGCTGAAATGCCGGGGCTCTATACAGCTGATGAATACGATATTGCCGGTTTCTCAGTCGGAGTGGCAGAAAAGGACGAAATCGTGACTGGAGAAAACATTGAAGAGGGCCATCTGTTGATCGGCCTCAGCTCCAGCGGCCTTCACAGCAACGGCTTTTCCCTTGTCAGAAAAGTGCTTCTGGATGATGCGGAGCTGGACCTCGATACAACATATGAGCCGTTTGAACGCCCGCTTGGCGAGGAATTGCTTGAACCGACAAGGATTTACGTGAAGCCTGTGCTTGCCGCGGTCAAAAGCGGAAAAATCGACGGCATGGCGCACGTGACAGGCGGAGGATTTATTGAAAATATTCCGCGTATGCTTCCGGAAGGCTTAAGTGCGGAAATTGATCATGGCTCATGGCCGATCCCGCCAATTTTTTCTTTCTTGCAAGAGTACGGCAAGCTGAAGGAAGAAGACATGTTCAACGTCTTTAATATGGGTATCGGTTTTGTTTTGGCTGTCAAAGAAGAGCATCTGACAGATGTGATCGGAACGCTTGAAAGCCATGGCGAAAAAGCCTATTTAATCGGGCGAGTGAAAAAAGGTGAAGGCGTCACATTCGGCGGTGCGGCACTTTCATGAAAAAGTTTGCGGTATTTGCATCAGGAAACGGTTCAAACTTCGAAGCCATCGTTACGCGTTTGAAGGAGGAGAACTGGGATGCGTCAGCAGCGCTCCTCGTTTGCGACAAACCGCAGGCGAAAGTCATCGAACGGGCGGAAGCATTCCACATTCCATCCTTTGCATTTGAGCCGAAGTCTTATGAAAACAAGGCCGCATTTGAACAAGCCATCATTGAACAGCTTCGTCTTCACGAGGTTGAATTGATTGTTCTTGCCGGCTATATGAGGCTAATTGGTGATACGCTCCTTCAAGCATATGGAGGAAAAATCATTAACATTCACCCGTCGCTTCTTCCGGCGTTTCCTGGGATCGACGCAGTCGGACAGGCGTTCCGGGCGGGTGTGAAGGTGGCCGGAATCACCGTGCATTATGTCGATGAAGGAATGGATACAGGTCCGATCATCGCTCAAAAGGCAATCGAAATTGATGAACATGATACATTGGAAACAATCGAACAGCGGATTCACAAGCTTGAGCATAAATGGTATCCGAGTGTGATTAAACAGCTATTAGGATTAAATAACAGAGGTGAAAAGGCATGACCATTAAACGTGCGTTAATCAGTGTTTCAGATAAAACAAATCTCGTTCCTTTCGTAAAAGAACTGACAGAGCTTGGCGTTGAAGTCATCTCCACAGGCGGAACGAAAAAGCTGCTTCAAGAAAACGGTGTAGATGTGATCGGAATTTCTGAAGTGACAGGCTTTCCTGAAATTATGGACGGCCGGTTAAAAACCCTTCACCCGAATATTCACGGCGGTCTTCTGGCGGTTCGCGGCAATGAAGAGCATATGGCGCAGATCAATAAACACGGGATTCAGCCGATTGACCTCGTTGTCGTCAACCTCTATCCATTTAAAGAAACGATTTCTAAAGAAGACGTCACGTATGAAGAAGCGATCGAAAATATCGACATCGGCGGACCTGGCATGCTGCGTGCGGCATCAAAGAACCATCAGGATGTCACGGTTATCGTCGATCCGGCCGATTACAGCCCAGTGCTGAATCAAATCAAAGAAGAAGGCAGCGTATCTCTTCAGAAAAAACGCGAGCTCGCGGCAAAAGTATTCCGTCATACTGCGGCATATGATGCACTGATCGCTGACTATCTGACAAATGTTGTCGGTGAAAAAGAACCAGAGCAATTCACTGTGACATTTGAGAAAAAACAATCGCTTCGCTATGGAGAAAACCCGCATCAGGAAGCAACTTTCTATCAAACAGCTCTTCCTGTCAAAGGCTCTATTGCGCAAGCAGAACAGCTTCACGGAAAAGAGCTTTCTTACAACAACATTAAAGACGCGGATGCGGCAGTTCAAATCGTTCGTGAATTCACTGAGCCGGCTGCTGTTGCTGTAAAGCATATGAATCCGTGCGGTGTAGGAACAGGAAAAACGATCGCCGAAGCGTTTGACAGAGCGTTTGAAGCGGATAAAACATCTATCTTCGGCGGCATTATCGCGCTGAACCGTGAAGTGGACAAGGCAACTGCCGAAGCGCTTCATAACATTTTCTTAGAAATCATCATTGCGCCTTCATTCAGCCAAGAAGCGCTCGACGTCCTGACTGCGAAGAAAAATCTCCGTCTGCTGACGCTTGACGTATCCGCCGCTGTTCAAAAGGAAAAACAGCTGACATCTGTTCAAGGCGGGCTGCTGATTCAAGATTTAGATATGCACGGGTTTGATGATGCTGAGATTAGCATTCCGACAAAAAGAGAACCGAACGAGCAAGAGTGGGAAGACTTGAAGCTTGCTTGGAAAGTTGTGAAGCATGTGAAATCAAATGCGATCGTTCTCGCGAAGGACAACATGACAGTCGGCGTGGGAGCAGGCCAAATGAACCGCGTTGGATCGGCAAAAATCGCAATCGAGCAAGCAGGGGAAAAAGCGAAGGGCAGCGCGCTCGGTTCGGATGCATATTTCCCAATGCCAGATACTGTCGAAGAAGCGGCAAAAGCGGGCGTTACAGCCATCATTCAGCCAGGCGGATCGATCCGAGATGAGGATTCCATCAAAAAAGCGGATGAATACGGCATTGCCATGGTATTCACCGGCATCAGACACTTCAAACATTAAGGGGATGAAAACGACGTGAATGTATTAATTATCGGTAAAGGCGGAAGAGAACATACACTGGCGTGGAAGGCAGCGCAAAGCAGCCTCGTCGAGAATGTATTTGCCGCTCCCGGAAATGACGGCATGGCAGCTTCCGCACAGCTTGTAAACATTGAGGAAAGCGACCACGCAGGGCTTGTCTCATTTGCAAAAGAAAATCAGGTCGGCCTGACCATTGTCGGCCCTGAGGTTCCTTTAATTGAAGGTCTGGTGGATGAATTCGAAAAAGCGGGTCTTCGTGTGTTCGGCCCGTCAAAAGCCGCGGCGATCATCGAAGGAAGCAAACAGTTCGCTAAGGATTTAATGAAGAAATACGACATTCCGACCGCAGAATACGACACGTTTACATCCTTTGAAGAGGCGAAGGCATATGTGCAGGAAAAAGGTGCTCCGATTGTGATAAAAGCAGATGGACTTGCAGCTGGAAAAGGCGTTACTGTGGCTATGACAGAGGAAGAAGCAATTGCGTGTCTGCATGACTTTCTTGAAGATGAAAAGTTCGGTGATGCGAGCGCGTCCGTTGTCATTGAAGAATATCTTTCTGGTGAAGAATTTTCTCTGATGGCCTTTGTCAAAGGGGAAAAGGTGTATCCGATGGTGATTGCCCAGGATCACAAGCGTGCGTTTGACGGAGACAAAGGCCCGAATACGGGCGGAATGGGCGCTTACTCTCCAGTTCCGCAAATTTCGGAAGAAACGGTTCGCCATGCTGTAGAAACCATCGTGAAACCGGCCGCAAAAGCAATGGTACAAGAAGGCCGTTCCTTCACTGGCGTTTTGTACGCTGGATTGATGCTTACTGAAAACGGCTCGAAGGTCATTGAATTTAATGCCCGTTTCGGCGATCCGGAAACACAGGTCGTGCTTCCGCGCATGGAATCTGATCTGATACAGGTGCTTCTTGATCTTTTAGATGATAAGGAAGTTGACTTAAGATGGAAGGATACCGCGGCAGTGAGTGTTGTGCTTGCATCAGAAGGGTATCCGGAAAGCTATGCAAAAGGCACGCCGATCGGCAGCCTTGCAGCAGAAACTGAGCAGGTCGTGGTCTTCCATGCCGGAACGAAAGCAGAAGGCGGAGAGTTCGTTACAAACGGGGGGCGCGTCGCCAATGTGACAGCTTTTGATGAATCGTTTGAAGCGGCTAGAGACCGAGTGTACAAAGCGGTTGATGAAATATTCAAACCGGGACTCTTTTTCAGAAAAGACATTGGGGCACGCGCTTTAAAGGCTGCCCAAAAATAAGTGAGGAAAACCCGCAGATTAGCTGCGGGTTTTTTTATAATGTAAAAGCGGGGTGGTGAGCGGAAGAAGAAAGGACAACGAGCGTGGTCGGTTTTCCATGGGCCATCGAGGCGTCAATAAAATCCTCAAGCGTATGTACCGATTCAGTCACGACCTTTGTCACATAGCTGTACATCCCTGTGATGCGGTGATTTTCTGCTACATCAGGATGCGATGTTGCAAAGGCGGCGTAGTGCTTACAGCTTTTTGGCTCCATGAGAATAAAAGCGGTGACATGCTTGTTTAGTTTTTCGTAACAGATATTCGCGCTGTAGCCGGTAATCACTCCTTTGTCTTCAAGCTTCCTGACACGCTCCGCCGCGCTTGGCGAACTGAGTCCGACAAGCTTTCCCAGCTCAACCATCGTTAATCTGCCGTTTCGCTGCAAATGCGAGAGAATCTGAAGGTCTGTATCGTCCATTTGTCCGGCTCCTTTACATATTTAGGCGAATGAATGAAAATTCCTTTGATCATAAGGCAATGCTGTTGACTTACCTTCATTGTAGCATATGGATGCCGTCTTATTTTTTCTATAATAAAGCCATCAATCAGAGAGGAGGCATCATGTTGCCAGAATTACAGCGCTCTATTACTTGGATACAAGGGACGGCGTTAACGATTGGGGCGGTTTTAGGATGCGGGATATTAATTTTGCCGTCTGTAACAGCTGACGCAGCCGGCCCCGCTTCTTTAGTTGTCTGGGTATTCATGTCTTTTTTATCTTTTCTTCTCGTCGGCACGCTGGCACGGCTTGTGAAAATAGCGCCCAGCGCGGGAGGAATCACGGCTTATGTGCAGCTGGCCTTTCAGAAAAAAGCAGGGGCTATTTTGGGCTGGATCATGTTAGGTTCCGTTCCGATTGGCGTTCCCATCATCGCTTTGACTGGCGCGCATTACGTCAGTTACATCACAGAGGCGGCCGATTGGCAGATTACATTGATTGCTGGTTGTATGCTGGCTATATCTATTTTGCTTCATATGAGAGGGATTCAACTATCCGCAAACATCAGTACACTCGTTATATGTGTCATTGTATTTCTGCTTGTCACTTCTATTGCTGTGTCATTGCCACACGTCACGATAGCAGAATTCAAACCGTTTCTTCCGCATGGCTGGTCTGCCGCGGGATCTGTTTCTGTTATGATTTTTTTCTCTTTTGTAGGCTGGGAAATGATTACCCCATTGGCTGAGGAATTTCATCGTCCTGAAAAAGATGTCCCGCTCAGCTTGTTTTTGGCAGCGTCTTGTGTGGCGGGGCTGTATATCATGCTGTCATTTGTGACCGTGGGTACTCATTCATATGGAGAGAATGGAGAAATTGCATCGCTTGCCATGCTCATCTCAAAAGGAGCAGGGGAAAGCGGTGTATACGTCACGGTATGTTTAGCGCTGTTTATTACATTCGCTACCATCCATGCCAATATTGCTGGTTTTTCAAGAATGGTGTACGCATTGGCGAGAGAGGGGCACATACCCGTATTTTTTGGAAAACTCAGTGCGACAAAACGTACGCCTATTCGCGTTTTGACAGCGATGGCCGCAGTATTTGGCTTAGTGCTTGCAGCGCATGGTCTGTTTCAAATCGATTTGACGACTCTGTTGAAAGGGCCGAGCGCGGCTTTTATCGCATCTTACATATGTACAATGGCGGCAGCACTGAAACTGCTGGGCAGGAGAGATATAGGCTGGTGGATGGCGCTCGGGGCATTTGTGACGTGCGCGGTGATTTATTCATTCAGCGGCTGGGCACTGCTTTATCCGGCAGTGCTGGCAGCTGCAGGATATTTCTATATGAAAATAAAGGGTGGGCATAAAAAAAAGCTCGATCACGTTTCGTGATCAAGCTTTTTCATTTATCCGTTATGCTGGCCGTTATTTCCAGAATCGCTGTGTTGAAACATGTAGGTCACAGGGCAGAATCGAAGGATTCCCGAACCCGCTTTCATGGCCCCCATAAAGATGTAAAAGAGATGCATTCTGCACCAAGGTTTTTTCGTAAACTTTGCGCTTGCGGCTGACATAATCGTCAATCCGCATGCGATTCTGAACACGGCATTGATGAGACTGATGTTTGGCTTCAAGGAAATCCGCTCCTTTTACTTAAAAAAAGTTTTTTAACCGAACCTTCAAAAATTTGTAACGTTTTTATCGTGCGTGATGAGGAAGGATGTGATACCATGAGTCTAATACATGTAAAGGAGAGTATGTGAATGTCCGAACGCACCTTTAACTGGAAAAACAAAGACATCAGGGCACAGGTTGATGTTGTAGACTCAAAGCTGCTTCCAACGCTCCTTTTACGGAATGCTCTCGTCTTAAATCCATATGTAAAACAATGGCTGAAAAAAAACATTTGGATTTATCAGGACCGCATTGTTTATGTGGGTCATGAACTTCCGAATAGAGCCGAAGAAATTCATACGATTGATTGTGAAGGAAAATACATTGTGCCAGGTTATATTGAACCGCACGCACATCCTTTTCAAATATATAATCCCCAAACACTGGCGGAATATGTGTCTCAATACGGAACAACGACATTCGTGAATGATAACTTATTTTTGCTTTTACAAAGCGGAAAAAAGAAAGCGCTTACGATTTTGAATGAACTCAAAAAGCAGCCTGTCCAGTATTTTTGGTGGTCACGCTATGACCTCCAGACCGAGGTTCTGAACGAGGACCACGTCCTTCCATTTGACGTCAGAAAACAGTGGATTGAACATCCGGATGTGATTCAAGGCGGAGAAATGACCGGGTGGCCTCGCTTGGTAGATGGTGATGATTTAATGCTCCACTGCATGCAAGCTACAAAGAAACAGAGGAAACGCATTGAAGGGCATTTTCCCGGCGCATCTGATAAAACGCTTACAAAAATGAAGCTGTTCGGAGCGGATTGTGATCATGAAGCGATGACAGGTGATGAAGTGATGAGAAGGCTGGAACTGGGCTATTATGTTTCCCTTCGGAACTCTTCCATTCGTCCCGATGTAAGAAAAATCTTGCAAGAGCTGCATGAGAAGGGCTTCCGCTATTATGACCACTTCTTTTACACGACAGATGGCGCAACTCCGAATTTCTATAAAGGCGGCATGACAAACGAGCTGATTCGTATCGCGTTAGAAGAAGGCGTACCTGCAATCGACGCCTACAATATGGCATCATTTAATATCGCAAAGTATTACCAAATGGATGATTATTTAGGAGTTGTCGGACCGGGTAGACTGGCATCGCTGAACATATTGGAAGATCCGTTAAATCCGAATCCCTTGACTGTTCTGTCAAAAGGGACCATTCTGCGTGAAGACGGCTGTGATTTGAAGGCGTTTACAAAGACGGACTGGCACAAAGGCGGTCTTGTCCCGCTTGAACTTTCATATGATATGACGATGGATGACTTGCAGTTTTCTATGCCGATGGGCGTGAAAATGCGGAATGCGGTTATTATGGAGCCATATATGATTGAGATCGACAATTCGATGGAACAGCTCTCGTTTGACCATGATGAAAGTTATTTGACGATGCTCGACAGACACGGGAAATGGCGCGTCAATACGATGATAAAAGGGTTTGCCTCAAGCGTGCAGGGATTTGTAAGCTCCTTTACGACGACGGGCGACATTGTCGCGATTGGAAAAAATAAAGCGGATATGCTGCTCGCTTTTGCCCGCATGAAAGAAATCGGAGGAGGAATTGTTTTAGCGGAGAACGGAAACATTCTGCATGAAATCCCGCTTGCGCTGTGCGGCTGCGCCTCTTCGGAAGCGTATGAAGACGTGCTTGAGAAGGAACAAAAGCTGAGAGATCTTTTGACTGAAAGAGGCTATGAGTTTTGCGATCCTATCTATACGCTGCTCTTTTTGCAAAGTACGCACCTTCCGTATATACGCATTACGCCAAGAGGAATCTTCGACGTCATGAAAAAAACTGTACTCTTTCCATCGATAATGCGTTAAAATATAAAAGAGCAGGGAGCCGACATATGAAAAAATGGATGACAGTTTGCGCGCTGTGTTTCGTGTTTTTTCTGCTGGTATCCTGCCAGCAGAAGGATGCTGTCCCGGATACTGCAAAGAAGCTGAAAGCTCCTTTAACGGGGCTAAAGACTGAACAGAAGGTGACTGAACGCCGGCCTGTTGCTGTTGTGGTGAACAATCACCCGAAGGCGAGGCCGCAGTCGGGTCTGTCTAAAGCCGACATTGTCATAGAAGCGCTAGCCGAAGGGCAAATCACAAGATTTCTGGCCATTTTCCAAAGCCAGATGCCTGAAACTGTCGGACCTGTGCGGAGCGCGCGGGAATATTTCGTCACTCTCAGCAATGGCTTTGACAGCATATTTGTCCATCACGGCTGGAGTCCCGGCGCCAAAGAGCAGCTGGAATCCGGAGCTGCCGATTATATGAACGGATTGGATTTTGACGGAAGCTTATTTTGGAGAGCTGATTTCAGCAAACCGCCCCACAATTCCTATACGTCTTATGATTACATAAAAAAGGCGGCGGAACAAAAGGGTTATAAGCTGAAGCAGGAAACAAATCCGCTGCTGTTTCAAACATCAGATGCAAAACCTGCAAATGAATCTTACAATGTTCGGGTAGATTATGGAACAAAAAACGTTACAAATCTTGTCGAATACAACTATGATAAAAAAGCTGAATCTTATACAAGAAGCTCTGATGGTGTCATAACGACAGACCGGGAAACCGGAAAGCCGGTTGCAATGCAAAATATTTTCATTGTTGAAGCCAGCCATCATATTATTGATCAAGATGGAAGGCGGGACATCGACTTGGAATCAGGGGGAAAAGGTCTGTTGTTTCAGCACGGAAACGTCATTGAAACAGACTGGAAACAAGTGAATGGCAGAATTGTGCCGGTAAAAGACGGCAAGTGGCTTCCGTTTGTGCCAGGAAAGACTTGGATCAATATCGTACCTGATCTTGATGCGGCTTCCATTAGTAAAGGAGAAGGTGTGTAACGATGCAAATCGATAAATTACGCGGCAAAGAGCTGGACCAGTTATTTAACTCGATCTTATCGCTGAAAGACCTGGAGGAATGTTACCGATTCTTCGATGATCTATGCACAATTAACGAAATTCAATCGCTGGCTCAGCGCCTTGAAGTGGCGCGCATGCTTCGCGAAGGAAACACGTATCATAAGATTGAAACAGAAACAGGCGCTTCCACGGCTACGATTTCCCGTGTGAAACGCTGCTTAAATTACGGGAATGACGCTTATGAAATGGCGCTTGACCGTGTGAAGGAGACGGAAACTGAGTCTTCTTCAAAATAACATAGAACCGCCCTGCCGTTCGGCAAGGGCGGTTTCTTTATGAAACAAATTGATGGATCAGGTTGTCGATATCGATGAGACTGCCATCCTCTTTCCGATAGACAACATGCTCCTTGGAAAAATGAATCGGCGAATTGATCCCTGCTGCGGCTGCAAGGTTAAACAGCCCCTCGCGCAGGGAAATAACGTAGTTGCAGACTCGATGCTGTTTTTCCTCAACGCTCAACGCTTTTTGCAATTTCGGATCTGTCGTCGCCACACCTGCCGGACAGGTGTTGGTGTGGCAGACGAGAGCGCGGATGCAGCCAACGGAAAACATCATGCCGCGTGCGATGTTGACAAAGTCAGCGCCGAGGGCTAAGGCGACCGCGATTTTATCAGGAGTCAGGAGCTTTCCGGAAGCAAAGATTTTCAGCTGGCTGCGCAAGCCGTACTGTTTAAGAAGCGTGTCAACAATAGGCAGCGCTGTCATAATCGGAAGGCCGACTGTATCCGCGAGCTCGTAAAAGGAAGCTCCGGTACCGCCTTCACTTCCGTCGATCGTGATAAAATCCGGATGCTTTCCGCTTTTCTGCATATAAGAGAAAAGCTCATGCAATTCTTCAGGATGCCCTGCGACAAGTTTGATGCCGACTGGCTTTCGCCCGACATCTCTAAGTTTTTCAATAAAATCGAGCATTTCAGGAGGGTTTGAGAATTCAAAAAAACGGTTCGGGCTGTCAATCGACTTTCCAGGTTCGACATTCCGAATGTCTGCCACTTCCTCTGATACTTTGGCGCCGTCCACATGGCCGCCGCGGGTTTTCGCTCCTTGTGCCAGCTTTAGCTCAAACGCTTTAATCTGGTCAATCCTGCTTTTTCTTTTAAATTCCTCCCACGAAAATTCCCCGTTTCTTTTGCGCACGCCGAATAGGCCCGGTCCGATTTGGCAAATGATATCGGCGCCGCCCTTTAAGTGATACTCAGACAATCCTCCTTCACCTGTATTCATCCAGGTTCCCCCTGCCTGATGGAGCCCTTTTGAGAGCGCCGTAACAGCCCGTTCTCCAAGAGAACCGTAGCTCATGGCTGACTGGCCGACTAAGCCCTTCACATAAAATGGCTTCTCGCATGTATGCTCGCCAATCACCTGCACATCATCAGGATGGAGAAAGTACGGGTCTGCTTTGATATGTTCGGCATGCTCCTTGCGTTTGAACAGATTGTCAGCATCCATTTTATAGATTTGGGTTTCAATTTTTGGCGTTTGATTTACATGCATTTCTTCCCTTTGTTTTGGAAACATAGCGTTACGGATATAATAGCCAGGTTTATCAAAATCTCTTACAGATCCAAAGCCCATCATTCTGCTTTTGTATTTGCCGGAGATGACGGTTTGCTCATATTCCTTTCGTGAAAAAGGCTGCTCCTCATTGTCATTGCTGTATAAATACTGCCTCAGCTCCGGTCCGATTTTTTCAAGGATATACCGAAATCTTCCGATGACGGGATAGTTGCGAAGGATTGAGTGCTCCTGCTGTTTTTCATCCTTTATGTAGATCCAGGCAAACAAGACGATCGGGATAGCGATGATCCCTATGATAAATGCGATGAGTGCTAATATGATGGTTTCCATCTCTCAGCCTCCCTTTTTATGTAACCATTTCCACAGTTGATCACTTTCCAAACAATAGCAGAAGGAATCTGGTGAAAAATGTGTGCTTCTGCCGATACAGGACTCAGCGAGCAGGTACTGCCATATGCTCTTTTTTTATGAAAATAGAATCAAAACACCTTTTTCAGTGAATAACGAGATTAACGGCTTTTTCCGTTTTTCCGCGCTATGTGAATTTGTTATAATGTTTAAATGGTAACAAACGAATGGAGGAACGTATGACGTGTACGATGTAACGGAGTGGAAGCATGTCTTTAAACTCGATCCAAATAAAGATTTGCCTGACGAACAGCTGGAGATTCTTTGCGAATCAGGAACGGATGCGGTCATTATCGGAGGCAGTGATGGTGTGACAGAGGATAATGTCCTGCGGATGATGTCTAAGGTAAGACGGTTTTTGGTGCCGTGTGTCCTAGAGGTGTCAGCGATTGAAGCGATCGTTCCCGGCTTTGACTTATATTTTATTCCGAGTGTATTAAACAGCAAAAACGCGGATTGGATTGTCGGAATGCACCAGAAAGCCATGAAGGAATACGGAGAACTGATGTCTATGGAAGAAATCGTGGCGGAGGGCTACTGCATCGCAAATCCAGATTGCAAAGCCGCGGCACTGACTGATGCGGACGCCGATCTGAATATGGATGATATTGTCGCCTATGCGCGTGTGTCGGAGCTGCTGCAACTGCCGATTTTTTATTTAGAATACAGCGGCATGATTGGAGACATAGAAGCTGTCAAGAAAACGAAGGCTGTATTGGAAACGTCAACCTTGTTTTACGGCGGCGGCATCAAGGATGCGGAAACGGCCAAGCAGTATGCAGAGCATGCGGACGTGATCGTTGTAGGCAATGCGGTGTATGAAGATTTTGACAGGGCTTTGAAAACAGTAGCGGCTGTGAAAGGCGAGTAGTAAATTGTACGGATTTGGTTTATGATAGAACATATGTTTTGTATAGGCGGGTGAACAAATTTTGAATTATATTAGCAATCAATTACTAAGCGGTTTAAACCCCGTTCAGCAGGAAGCTGTCAAAACAACGGACGGGCCTCTTTTGCTGATGGCGGGAGCGGGAAGCGGAAAGACGCGTGTCCTGACCCATAGAATTGCTTATTTAATGGCAGAAAAGCATGTGGCGCCGTGGAACATTCTGGCGATTACATTTACAAATAAAGCGGCACGCGAAATGAAAGAACGTGTGGAAAGCATCCTTGGACCCGGCGCGGACGATATCTGGATTTCCACATTCCACAGCATGTGCGTGCGGATCTTGCGCAGAGATATCGACCGGATCGGGATCAACCGAAATTTCTCCATTCTTGATACGGCGGACCAGCTTTCAGTGATCAAGGGGATTTTGAAGGAGCGCAATCTTGATCCGAAGAAGTTTGACCCGAGAAGCATCCTCGGCACGATCAGCAGTGCGAAAAACGAATTGACCGAACCGGAGGAATTCTCTAAGGTTGCCGGCGGCTACTACGATCAGGTGGTCAGCGATGTATATGCTGATTATCAGAAGAAGCTATTGAAAAACCAGTCGCTCGATTTCGACGATTTGATTATGACGACGATTAAACTGTTTGACCGAGTGCCGGAAGTACTTGAATTTTATCAGCGCAAATTCCAATACATCCATGTTGATGAGTATCAGGATACGAACAGGGCGCAATACATGCTTGTTAAGCAGCTTGCCGAGCGTTTCCAGAACCTTTGCGTTGTGGGGGATTCTGATCAGTCAATCTACAGATGGCGCGGCGCGGATATCACCAACATCCTTTCATTTGAAAAAGATTATCCGAATGCAAGCGTGATTTTGCTAGAACAAAACTATCGTTCAACGAAACGGATTTTGCGTGCGGCTAACGAGGTCATCAAAAACAACTCTAACCGCAAACCGAAAAATTTGTGGACGGAAAACGATGAAGGCATCAAAATTTCCTATTATCGCGGTGATAATGAGTTCGGTGAAGGACAGTTTGTGGCCGGCAAAATTCATCAGCTTCACAGCTCAGGCAAGCGGAAGCTGTCTGATATCGCCATTTTATACCGGACAAACGCGCAGTCCCGTGTGATTGAGGAAACGCTTCTCAAAGCGGGTTTGAACTATAACATTGTCGGCGGCACAAAGTTCTATGACAGAAAAGAAATTAAAGACATTCTTGCGTACCTGCGCCTCGTATCCAATCCGGATGACGATATCAGTTTCACGCGCATTGTCAATGTGCCGAAGCGCGGAGTCGGCGCGACATCACTTGAAAAAATCGCTTCGTATGCGGCTATAAACGGCTTGTCATTTTTCCAAGCGATTCAGCAGGTTGATTTTATCGGCGTCAGTGCCAAAGCGGCAAACGCGCTTGACAGCTTTAGACAGATGATTGAAAACCTGACCAATATGCAGGATTACTTATCCATTACAGAGCTGACAGAAGAAATTCTTGATAAGACGGAATACAGAGAAATGCTGAAGGCTGAGAAATCGATCGAAGCCCAAAGCCGTTTAGAAAATATCGACGAGTTCCTGTCTGTTACGAAAAACTTTGAACAGAAAAGTGAAGACAAGACACTCGTTGCGTTCCTGACAGACTTGGCGTTGATCGCAGATATTGATCAGCTCGATCAGAAGGAGGAAGAGTCAGGCGGCAAGGATGCGATCACCCTGATGACACTGCACGCCGCGAAAGGACTGGAGTTTCCGGTTGTTTTCTTGATGGGGCTTGAAGAAGGCGTCTTCCCGCATAGCCGTTCACTCATGGAGGAAGCGGAAATGGAAGAAGAACGCCGCCTTGCGTACGTTGGGATTACAAGGGCGGAACAGGAGCTTTATCTGACCAATGCTAAAATGCGCACCTTGTTTGGCCGGACAAATATGAACCCGGAATCTCGCTTCATTGCTGAAATACCGGATGATTTATTGGAAAACCTAAATGAGAAAAAAGAAACAAGAGCGACGTCTGCGAGAAAAATGCAGCCGAGACGCGGCCCTGTTTCACGCCCGGTATCCTACGCCAGCAAAACAGGCGGCGACACCTTGAACTGGGCAGTCGGAGATAAGGCGGGCCATAAAAAATGGGGAACAGGAACTGTCGTCAGCGTAAAAGGCGAAGGAGAAGGGACGGAGCTCGATATTGCCTTCCCGAGCCCTGTCGGCGTGAAACGCCTGTTAGCAGCATTTGCTCCTATTGAAAAGCAGTAATTGAAGAGGAAAGGAAGAAGCAGATGGACAAAGAAACAGCGAAGCAGCGGGCAGAAGAACTGCGCCGCACCATCAACAAGTATAGCTATGAATATTACACCTTAGATGAACCGAGCGTCCCAGATGCCGAATACGACAGATTGATGCAGGAGCTGATTGCGATCGAGGAGGAGCACCCAGACCTCAGAACGCCTGACTCTCCTACGCAGCGCGTCGGCGGAGCCGTGCTTGAAGCGTTTCAGAAAGTCACCCACGGCACACCGATGCTCAGTCTGGGCAACGGCTTTAATGCTGATGATCTTCGTGATTTCGACCGCCGTGTGCGCCAAGCCGTCGGCGACGATGTGGCGTATAATGTGGAGCTGAAAATAGACGGTCTTGCTGTTTCTCTCCGTTATGAAGACGGCTATTTTGTCAGAGGAGCCACACGAGGTGACGGAACGACGGGAGAGGATATCACGGAGAATCTGAAGACGATCCGCAATATCCCCCTTAAAATGAACCGTGAGCTGTCAATCGAAGTGCGCGGCGAGGCGTATATGCCGAAGCGTTCGTTTGAAGCACTCAATGAGGAACGGATTAAAAATGAGGAAGAACCGTTCGCCAATCCGCGAAATGCCGCGGCGGGATCACTCAGGCAGCTTGATCCGAAAATTGCAGCGAAACGAAACCTCGATATCTTCGTCTACAGTATAGCGGAGCTTGACGAGATGGGTGTAGAGACGCAAAGCCAAGGGCTTGATTTTCTCGACGAACTCGGATTTAAAACGAATCAGGAACGAAAAAAATGCGGCGACATAGAAGAAGTCATTACGCTGATCGATGAGCTTCAGGCAAAGCGCGCCGACCTGCCGTACGAAATAGACGGCATTGTCATTAAAGTCGATTCTCTCGATCAGCAGGAGGAGCTCGGTTTTACGGCGAAAAGCCCGCGCTGGGCCATCGCGTATAAGTTTCCTGCTGAAGAGGTCGTGACGAAGCTTCTCGATATCGAATTAAATGTCGGCAGAACGGGTGTGATCACGCCGACCGCGATTCTTGAGCCGGTAAAAGTTGCCGGCACAACGGTCTCAAGAGCATCCCTTCATAACGAAGATTTAATTAAAGAGAAGGACATTCGGATTTTGGATAAGGTTGTCGTCAAAAAAGCGGGCGATATCATCCCGGAAGTTGTGAATGTCCTCGTTGAACAGCGCACAGGAGAAGAAAAGGAATTCAGCATGCCGACGGAATGTCCTGAATGCGGAAGTGAGCTGGTCCGGATCGAAGGAGAAGTGGCGCTTCGCTGCATTAACCCTGAATGTCCGGCGCAAATCCGGGAAGGGCTGATCCATTTCGTTTCCCGCAATGCCATGAACATTGACGGGCTCGGCGAACGAGTGATCACACAGCTGTTTGAGGAAAACCTTGTCCGCAATGTGGCAGATTTATATAAGCTGACGAAGGAACGAGTCATCCAGCTCGAGCGCATGGGTGAAAAGTCCACTGAAAACCTGATCAGCTCCATCCAAAAATCAAAAGAAAATTCGTTAGAGCGTTTGCTGTTTGGGCTTGGCATCCGTTTTATCGGATCAAAGGCTGCAAAGACGCTTGCCATGCATTTTGAAAGCTTGGAGAACCTGAAAAAAGCCTCAAAAGAGGAACTTCTCGCGGTAGATGAAATCGGTGAAAAAATGGCTGACGCAGTCATCACCTATTTTCATAAAGAAGAAATGCTTGAACTCTTGAATGAACTTCAGGAGCTGGGCGTAAACACGCTCTACAAAGGCCCGAAAAAAGTAAAAGCAGAGGACAGCGACTCTTACTTTGCCGGTAAAACAATTGTTCTGACAGGAAAGCTGGAAGAGCTGTCAAGAAACGAAGCCAAAGCGCAAATCGAAGCGCTGGGCGGAAAGCTGACTGGAAGCGTCAGCAAAAACACAGACTTAGTCATCGCCGGAGAAGCGGCGGGAAGCAAGCTGACAAAAGCACAAGAGCTGAACATTGAAGTGTGGAATGAAGAACAGTTAATGGGAGAGCTAAAGAAATAAGAGGAGTGTTTTCTATTGAAAAAGACGTTGGCATTGGCGGCAACGGCGGCAGTATTAATGCTGTCTGCCTGCTCGTCAGGTTTCGGGGGGGAGAAGGAGGAAGAGATTACGCAAAAGACGGCGAAATCGTCAGAAAAAGCGATTGTCCCGAAATATAATATCTCTGACTCCTATTACAAAATGGTGCTGCCGTTTAAGGCAGGCAAAGCGCGCGGCTTAACAACGGAACAGCTGAACACTAGGCTGGACATTGACGAGTTTGAAACAGGGCTGATGCGTCTTGCCCAAGATTCTTTCTCGACTGACGATTATCTGTTCCAAGAAGGACAATATTTAGATGAGGATACAGTATTAAGCTGGCTGGCACGGAAAAAAACGGGCTCTGATTTGAAAAAAGCCGAAAAAGAAGATAAAAACTTCAAAAATGAAGGCTTGAACCCGGCGCTCCCGAGCTCTGGTTCAACAGAAGAAAAGAACGAAAGCAGCCCAATTTATTTAGCATCCATGCTTGAGCACGATTATTTAGTCAGAAAAGACAAGAATTCTATCCAGCTTGGCGGCGTCATGATCGGACTGGCGTTAAACTCAGTGTATTACTATCGTGAAAAAACTGGCGACCCGCAAAAAGAAGTGGAGATTAAAGACAGCACGCTTCGCCAGCAGGGAGAAAAAATTGCACAGGAGGTTATTAACCGCCTCCGCAAAAAAGATAACTTGAAGAATGTGCCGATTACCGTCGCGCTCTACAAGCAGGCGTCAAAAACATCGATTGTGCCGGGGAACTTCATCGCCAAAACAGAGGTCAAAGCAGGCTCTACTGATATCTCAAATTGGGATGACATCAATGAAAAATATGTATTCTATCCGGCGGATACAACCACAGCAGAAAAGTACCCGGATGACACCGAGGTCTTTAAGCGGTTCAAAAACTCAATTGAAGAATATTTCCCAAACTATACAGGCGTTGTCGGTACAGCGCTGTATGAAAATGATGAAATGAAGAAAATGAAGATTGACATACCAATGCAATTCTATGGAAAAAGTGAAGTTGTCGCGTTTACCCAGTTCTTAACGGGTGAAGTGATGGACTACTACTCTAAGAGCTCAGTTGATGTCGAAGTCAATATCACGTCCTCAGACGGACAGGAAGCGGTCATTATCCGCAATGCCGGAGATAAAGAGCCGACTGTTCACATTTATGACTGATAGAAGACCCTTGTGCCATATTGGCACAAGGGTTTTTATGTTACAATTAACAGGAAAAGGGAAATTATTTTCACTTCTGCCGAAACACAAATCAAGGGGAGGTATGTTGATGCTGGAAATCGTGTGAAAACAATCATTATCAAATCTATAGCAATGAAAGGATGTTAGACGTGCATAAAGATATCAAAAAAATATTTCATGAAGAGCAGGTTTTGGCAGAAGCTGCAGCGAGATACGGTTTCTCAAAAGATCAGGTGCGTTTTCTGGCTGATGCGGAAAACTATGTATATGAATGTATGAAAGACAATCAACCTTATATTTTAAAGATTACCCATACGATTCGGAGATCTTCTGATTATATGATGGGAGAGATGGAATGGCTCCGTCACCTTGCAATAGGGGGAATTTCAGTAGCCAAACCGCTCCCGTCGCTGAACGGAAAAGACGTAGAAGCAGTGCCGGACGGAAACGGCGGGTCATTTTTATTGAGAGTGTATGAGAAAGCGCCAGGGCAAAAAGTGGATGAATCGGACTGGAATGAAACGCTATTTTATGAGCTTGGCAGATACACAGGCAGCATGCACAGCCTGACAAAAAGCTACAAATTGAGCAATCCCGCTTTCAAAAGACAGGAATGGGATGAAGAGGAGCAATTAAAGCTGAGAAAATATGTGCCTGAAGATCAGATAAAGGTGTTTCAGCAAGCCGATTCTTTGATGAATGAACTGCGGAGGCTCCCGAAAAGCCAGGACAGCTATGGCTTGGTGCATGCGGATCTGCACCATGGCAATTTTAACTGGGATCATGGCAAAATCACGGCATTTGATTTTGATGATATCGGCTACAACTGGTTTGTTAACGATATTAGCATTCTTCTCTACAATGTCCTGTGGTATCCTGTTGTGCCATATGATGATAAAGCTGCGTTTACAGAAGAATTTATGACGCATTTTATGAAAGGGTACTGGGAGGAAAATGAGCTTGACCCTGCATGGCTGATGATAATACCTGATTTCCTCCGCCTTCGCCATATGCTGATTTACGGATTGCTGCATCAGATGTTTGACCTTAACACAATAGGAGAAGAGGAAAAAGAAATGCTGGCCGGTTTCAGAAGAGATATAGAGAATGGCACGCCGATTACAGCATTTGATTTTTCAGCACTGGTGTAGATAGAAAAAGCCAATGGGATTCCAGTCCCATTGGCTTTTATAATGTATCACACTTCACGCCGACTACGCCTTCAATGGCTTTAATGTCATAGTAGACATCGGTCGTGTATCTGTTTTTATGGACGCGGACCTTCACTTCCATAATTGGAAAATCCTTTTCGCCTAGGTCGTCGATCCGAACGGAGTGTGCTTTGATATCTCTTCTTTTCATTTCTTTTAAAATCTCTGTCATTTTGTCTTTATCAGAAAGTGACATTCTGATGCGGATGTCTTTTTCCTGCAGGCGGTCGGGGCCGATTTTTCTGACCACCCATGGGAGAAATTCCACGCTGATCAGGATGAACAGAAGACTGGCAAACGCTTCTTTATAAAAACCGGCTCCCGTAGCCAGCCCGAGCCCCGCTGCCCCCCAGATCATGGCCGATGTCGTCAGGCCGGAAATGACATCATTGCTTTTTCGCAGGATGACACCGGCTCCGATAAACCCGACGCCGGAGATGATTTGTGCCGGCAGACGAAGCGGATCCATCATGATGCGGTAGTATTTAGGGAAATGATATGCCGCATTAATACTGACGATCGTCAGCATGCATGAGCTGACTGCGATGACAATACAGGTTTTTAATCCGAGCGGCTTATTTTTTAATTCGCGTTCAAGCCCGATGACCATGCCAATCAATGTGGCAATGCCCAATTTCAATAAAATATCAGGATCAATATACCAGCTCAACAGCAACTTCCCCCTTCTCTATGGTGTTTTTAAATAAATATGATTTTCTCACAGTATTTATAGCAAAACAAGAGCACAAAAGCCACCAAGCTGCGCTTGATGGCTTATTGCTTACTTTTTGCGTTTTAACAGCTTTTCCATGACACCGAATAATCGGTAAGAGGCTTTTGCAGGACGTTTTGTGATCATGCTGACAATGATGCCGGCAATCATACTGAGAATAAACCCAGGGATGATTTCGTACACACCGGTTGATTTTGCCAGGCCGGTTGTAATCCAGATCAACACGGTCGCAGCCCCGACAATCATGGCAGCAAGCGCGCCCCATTCGTTCATTCGCTTCCAATATAGACTGAGCAGAATCGCAGGCCCGAAAGCTGAACCGAAGCCGGCCCAAGCGTATCCGACCAAATCAAGAATGGTGCTGTTCGGGTTCAATGACAAGAGTACCGCGATAACGGCAATGACTAAGACGGACAATCGCCCGATCATGACCAATTCTTTATCAGAAGCTTTTCGTCTGAAAAATGACCGGTATAAATCCTCTGTCACTGCACTTGCTGTGACCAAGAGCTGTGAGGAAATCGAACTCATGATGGCAGCCAAAATAGCTGACAATAAGAACCCTGTAATTAATGGGTGGAACAAGATTTTAGAGAAGATAATGAAAATCATCTCCGGATCTTTTACAGCAACTCCGAATTTATGGGCGTATGCAACACCGATTAAACCCGTCAGCACGGAACCTAGAACTGTAATGATCATCCAGCTCATGCCGATTCGGCGTGCAGGTTTTAAATCTTTAATGTCTTTAATGGCCATAAATCGGACGATGATATGAGGCTGGCCGTAGTAGCCCAACCCCCAGGCTAAATAGGAAATAATGCTAATGACGCTCGCGCCTTTAAAAATATCCAATAAATGTGGATTAACAGCGTCGATTTCATGGAAAGTCGGAGCAACGCCGCCCACATGGGTAAAAGCAACGATCGGCACAAGCACTAGTGCTGCAAACATGATCGCACCCTGCACGAAGTCAGTCAGACTGACAGCAAGGAAACCGCCAAACAGTGTGTATAACACGACAACTGCGGTGGTCAGAAACAGGCCTAATTTGTAATCCGCACCAAAAGCAGATTCAAACAGCCGTCCGCCAGATACCATACCGGAAGAGGTATACAATGTGAAAAAGATCATGATGATCAATGCAGATACGATTTTCAGCAGTGATGAAGAATGTTGGAATCGTTTATCAAAGAAATCAGGAATTGTAATCGCATCATCTGCCGCTTCTGTATAAGCACGCAGCCTTGGAGCCAGCAGCAAGTAATTTGAGTACGCCCCGATTGTAAGACCTAAAGCAAGCCATAAGGTGGACAGCCCTGTCGCAAACATCGCGCCGGGAACACCCATCAGCATCCATCCGCTCATATCGGCCGCGCCGGCAGACAAAGCAGTAACGAATGGTCCGAGGCCTCTTCCTCCAAGCATGTAATCATTGATGTCAGTGGTTTTCTTGAATGCATACCAGCCGATTAACAGCATGGCAATAAAGTAAATTCCTAAAGATATAATAATTTCAATACTCACGTTTTACCCTCTCTTCATTTCTAATAATGTTGCATCACCTCTCAAATTGATGGTGCCAGTTAAGCAGCCTGGCGTAAGTGCAAAGCAAAAGAAATTCTTTTGCGGGTGCACTTGGTAACTTAACCTAACAAAGTATTCCCGGCCATTCAAGCGATGAAACCTTGATCATGAGCGAGAAATACCGTTGCAAACCTAGAAGGGAATAAAGAATAAAACGCTTTCAAAAAATAATTAAAGTAAAAATATTCAGAAAAATATTTCGTTTCTCCTTCGCCTCATTTTAGTATAAAATATATAGGGTATTGTTTCGAAAACACAGGCCTGTCTTAAGGCGTTTTGTTGCTTTAAAGGGCTTGTTTTTGATATGATCAGTATTATATGACTTAACGGAGAAATATGTGGAGGTGGATCATATGTCACGAATTTCAATAGAAGAAGTAAAGCACGTTGCGCACCTTGCAAGACTTGCGATTACTGAAGAAGAAGCAAAAATGTTCACTGAACAGCTCGACAGTATCATTTCATTTGCTGAGGAGCTTAATGAGGTTAACACAGACAATGTGGAGCCTACAACTCACGTGCTGAAAATGAAAAATGTCATGAGAGAAGATGAAGCGGGTAAAGGTCTTCCGGTTGAGGATGTCATGAAAAATGCGCCTGACCATAAAGACGGCTATATTCGTGTGCCATCAATTCTGGACTAAAGGAGGGACACAAGAATGTCATTATTTGATCATAAAATCACAGAATTAAAACAGCTCATACATAAAAAAGAGATTAAGATTTCTGATCTGGTTGACGAATCTTATAAACGCATCCAAGCGGTTGATGATAAGGTACAAGCCTTTTTGGCATTAGATGAAGAAAGAGCGCGCGCATACGCGAAGGAGCTTGATGAGGCGGTTGACGGGCGTTCTGAGCACGGTCTTCTTTTCGGTATGCCGATCGGCGTAAAAGATAATATCGTAACAAAAGGGCTGCGCACAACATGCTCCAGCAAAATTCTCGAAAACTTTGATCCGATCTATGATGCTACTGTCGTTCAGCGCCTTCAAGACGCTGAAGCGGTCACAATCGGAAAACTGAACATGGACGAATTCGCCATGGGATCATCTACAGAAAACTCAGCTTACAAGCTGACGAAAAACCCTTGGAACCTGGATACAGTTCCCGGCGGTTCAAGCGGCGGATCTGCAGCTGCGGTTGCTGCGGGAGAAGTTCCGTTTTCTCTTGGATCTGACACAGGCGGCTCCATCCGTCAGCCGGCATCTTTCTGCGGCGTTGTCGGATTAAAACCTACATACGGACGTGTATCTCGTTACGGTCTGGTCGCATTTGCGTCTTCATTAGACCAAATCGGGCCGATTACACGTACGGTTGAGGATAACGCGTTTTTACTTCAAGCGATTTCCGGCGTAGACAAAATGGACTCCACGAGTGCAAATGTGGACGTGCCTGATTTTCTTTCTTCATTAACTGGCGACATCAAAGGACTGAAAATCGCCGTTCCGAAAGAATACCTTGGTGAAGGTGTCGGCAAAGAAGCGAGAGAATCTGTCTTGGCAGCGCTGAAAGTCCTTGAAGGCCTCGGCGCTACATGGGAAGAAGTGTCTCTTCCGCACAGTAAATACGCGCTTGCCACATATTACCTGTTGTCATCTTCTGAAGCGTCAGCGAACCTTGCACGCTTTGACGGCATCCGCTACGGCTACCGCACAGACAATGCTGATAACCTGATCGACCTTTACAAGCAAACGCGCGCTGAAGGTTTCGGAAATGAAGTCAAACGCCGCATCATGCTCGGAACGTTTGCTTTAAGCTCAGGCTACTACGATGCGTACTACAAAAAAGCGCAAAAAGTGCGTACGTTGATTAAGAAGGATTTCGAGGACGTATTTGAAAAATATGATGTTATTGTTGGACCGACTACACCGACACCTGCGTTTAAAATCGGTGAAAACACGAAGGATCCGCTCACAATGTACGCAAACGATATCCTAACGATTCCGGTCAACCTTGCCGGCGTACCGGGAATCAGCGTGCCATGCGGATTAGCAGACGGACTTCCGCTCGGCCTGCAAATCATCGGAAAACACTTTGACGAAAGCACTGTATACCGCGTTGCTCATGCATTTGAACAAGCGACAGACCATCATAAAGCAAAACCTGAACTGTAAGGGGTGAAAAGAATTGAACTTTGAAACGGTAATCGGACTTGAAGTCCACGTTGAGTTAAAAACAAAATCAAAAATTTTCTCAAGCTCTCCAACGCCATTCGGCGCGGAGGCGAATACGCAGACAAGCGTCATTGACCTCGGATATCCGGGCGTCCTGCCTGTTCTGAACAAAGAAGCCGTTGAATTCGCAATGAAAGCCGCTATGGCGCTCAACTGTGAGATCGCAACGGATACGAAGTTTGACCGCAAAAACTATTTCTATCCTGACAACCCGAAAGCGTATCAGATTTCTCAATTTGATAAGCCAATTGGTGAAAACGGCTGGATCGAAATTGAAGTCGGCGGCAAAACAAAACGCATCGGCATCACGCGCCTTCACCTTGAAGAAGATGCCGGAAAACTGACACACACAGGCGACGGCTATTCTCTTGTTGACTTCAACCGCCAAGGAACGCCGCTTGTTGAGATCGTATCAGAGCCGGATATCCGCACGCCGGAAGAAGCGTACGCGTATCTTGAAAAGCTGAAATCCATCATCCAATATACAGGTGTTTCTGACTGTAAAATGGAAGAAGGCTCACTTCGCTGTGACGCCAATATCTCTCTTCGTCCGATCGGCCAAGAGGAATTCGGCACAAAAACGGAATTGAAAAACTTGAACTCCTTTGCGTTTGTTCAAAAAGGCCTTGAGCATGAAGAAAAACGCCAGGAGCAGGTTCTTCTTTCCGGCGGCGTCATCCAGCAAGAAACTCGCCGTTATGATGAAGCAACGAAGAAAACCATTCTTATGCGTGTCAAAGAGGGATCTGACGACTACCGTTACTTCCCAGAGCCAGATCTAGTCGAGCTCTACATTGATGATGAATGGAAGGAACGCGTAAAAGCAAGCATTCCTGAGCTTCCGGATGAGCGCCGCAAGCGTTATATCGAAGAGCTTGGCTTGCCTGCATATGACGCGATGGTTCTGACGCTGACAAAAGAAATGGCTGATTTCTTCGAAGAAACCGTTCAAAAAGGCGCTGAAGCCAAACAAGCGTCTAACTGGCTGATGGGTGAAGTGTCAGCTTACCTAAACGCAGAACAAAAAGAGCTTGCCGACGTTGCCCTGACACCTGAAGGCCTTGCCGGCATGATCAAATTGATTGAAAAAGGAACCATTTCTTCTAAGATCGCGAAGAAAGTGTTTAAAGAATTGATTGAAAAAGGCGGCGACGCTGAGAAGATTGTGAAAGAGAAAGGCCTTGTTCAGATTTCTGACGAAGGCGTGCTTCTGAAGCTTGTCACTGAGGCGCTTGACAACAATCCTCAATCAATCGAAGACTTTAAAAACGGAAAAGACCGCGCGATCGGCTTCCTAGTCGGACAGATTATGAAAGCGTCCAAAGGACAAGCCAACCCGCCGATGGTCAACAAAATTCTGCTTGAAGAAATTAAAAAACGCTAATAAAAAAGCAGCCCTTAGAGGCTGCTTTTTTATGGTCAAATTGAGATAAAGACAGAGATGAGAGCACGAAGCCTTTCAACTTCTTTGTCGTTGGTTCCGGTCAAATTGGACAGCATGCCTTTAATAATCGGCTTGCGCGGTTTATCCTGAGTCAATTCTTCCTCGATAACATCAAGTGACACGGTGATATCCTCGGGCAGCGTGCTGTTTTCTTTCACTTTCTGAATGTCCTCAAGCAGCTGGTCTTTTCCCGCAGGCATCGGGTTGAAAATGTCTTTTGATACAATCGGATTGAGTGCAGAACGGCTCAGCCCCTGTACAAGATCATCCAGTCTCTCAATAATAAAGGCTGAGATTTCTTCTGCATCGATATTAAGCTCACCGTTAAATACCATCACGTTCATATAGGAATGCACAATGCCTCTTGCCATGATGGACAGATCTGCGACATACCGCTCGATTCCTTCGCCATAGGATACCAGCAAGGCGTTCCGGTACAGCTTATCCGTCTCCATGGTTACTTTGTAAAAGTATTGCTTGATTTCTTGATTTTCCGGAATGATATTTTCGGTAAGCAAAAGAACGATAAAATCTTTATGATCGCGAAAATCCTCAAATTGAGCGCCAATTTGCTTTTTTAACACTTCCTTAGGGGGCTTTCCGGCGAGATCTTCTTCTATATTTTTCATTTTGTTCATAGACATACCGATATAATATTCACAGGCAGATAACAGCAGCGCTTCTTTCGATTTGAAGTGCAAATAAAAAGCGCCCTTCGAAATGCCGCATTCACTGGCGATTTCTTGGATCGTCGTAGCTGCGAATCCTTTTTTCGCAAATAAACGAATGCTGGTTTTTATGATTCTCTCTTTTTTTTCATTCATGACGTGCTTCCCCTTAATCCTTGAAAAATTTAGTAAAATTTTCTGGTATATGAGTTGACGTTGTTGCGTTATAACGTTTAGTATTATATAGAATGACCAGTCAGTCAATAAAAAATGTAATGGAGGATATGATGAACCACGTTATTAATTTCGTTCTGAAAAACAAATTCGCCGTATGGCTGATGACGATTATTGTAACGGCAGCCGGCTTGTATGCGGGTATGAATATGAAGCAAGAGTCTATTCCTGACGTGAACATGCCTTACTTGACGATCAGCACGACATATCCGGGTGCAACACCAAGCCAAGTGGCTGATGAAGTGACCAAACCGGTTGAACAAGCCGTACAGAACTTGGACGGTGTCAGCGTTGTGACGTCGACGTCCTATGAAAACGCATCGTCGGTCATGATTGAATATGATTATGAGAAAGATATGGACAAAGCGAAAACAGAAGCAGCTGAAGCGTTAGAAAACGTCAACCTGCCTGATGACGCGAAAGATCCGGAGATTTCACGCTACAGCTTGAACTCATTCCCGATTCTGACGCTGAGCGTGTCCAGTGATAAAGATAATCTGCAAGAGCTGACGAAACAAGTGGAGGACAGCCTCGTTTCTAAACTTGAAGGCATAGAAGGCGTTGCGTCCGTCCAAGTATCAGGCCAGCAGGTGGAAGAGGTTGAATTCTCTTTCAAAGAAGACAAACTGAAGGAATACGGCCTTGATGAAGATACAGTCAAGCAAGTGATTCAAGGTTCAGATGTGACAACTCCGCTTGGATTGTACACATTCGGAAATGAAGAAAAATCTGTCGTCGTCAGCGGCGATATTGAAACAATTAAAGATTTGAAGAATATGAGAATCCCGACGGCATCTGCTTCAAGTGCAGGCAGCAGCGCAGCATCTCAAGCGGGTGCGCAGAGTGCTCAAGCAGCCCAAAGCGCACAAGCGGCAGCACAGGCGCAGCAAAGCGCAAGCACAGCAGTGCCGACAGTCAAGCTTTCTGACATTGCTACAATTAAAGATGTGAAAAAAGCTGAATCCGTTTCACGCACAAATGGCAAAGACAGCATCGGCATCAACATCGTCAAAGCAAACGATGCGAATACGGTAGAGGTTGCCGACAATGTCAAAGCTGAGCTGAAGAAGTTCAAAGAAGACCATAAAGGCTTCAATTACAGCGCAACTCTCGACATGGCGGAGCCGATCACACAGTCAGTTGACACGATGTTAAGCAAAGCCATCTTCGGTGCTATTTTTGCGATTGTGATTATTCTCTTATTCTTAAGAGATATCAAATCAACATTAATTTCTGTTGTTTCAATTCCATTATCATTGCTGATCGCACTCCTTGTGCTGCAGCAGCTTGATATCACATTGAATATTATGACGCTCGGCGCAATGACCGTTGCCATCGGACGTGTAGTCGATGACTCCATCGTTGTCATCGAGAACATTTACCGCCGCATGAGACTCAAAGATGAGCCGCTCCGCGGAAAAGCATTGGTTCGTGAAGCGACGAAGGAAATGTTTAAACCGATCATGTCATCGACGATCGTGACAATCGCGGTATTCCTGCCGCTCGCACTTGTAGGCGGACAAATCGGTGAATTGTTTATTCCATTTGCCTTAACGATTGTTTTTGCGCTTGCCGCATCCCTAGTGATTTCAATCACGCTTGTGCCGATGCTTGCACACAGCCTGTTCAAAAAATCATTAACCGGTGCGCCGATTAAAGCGAAAGAACACAAACCTGGCAGACTTGCAAACATCTATAAAAAAGTATTGAACTGGGCGCTGAGCCACAAATGGATCACGTCTATCATCGCTGTTCTGATGCTCCTTGGAAGCTTGTTCCTCGTACCGTTAATCGGTGCCAGCTACCTGCCGTCCGAGGAAGAAAAAACGATGCAGCTCACATACAGCCCAGAACCGGGTGAAACGAAAAAAGAAGCCGAAAATGAAGCTGAAAAAGCGGAAAAAATCCTGCTTGACCGCAAGCATGTCGATACGGTTCAGTATTCATTAGGCTCTGGCAGCCCGCTTGCCGGAGGAGATTCTAACGGCGCGTTATTCTATATCAAATATGAAAGCGACACACCTGACTTTGATAAAGAAAAAGATAACGTTCTGAAGGAAATCCAAAAGCAATCTGACCGCGGAGAATGGAAGTCACAGGACTTCAGCTCTTCAGGCAATAACAACGAATTAACATACTATGTGTATGGTGATTCTGAAAACGATATTAAAGACACGGTCAAAGACATTGAAAAAATCATGAAAGATGAAAAGGATCTGAAAAACGTAAATTCAGGCCTTTCCAGCACATATGATGAGTACACATTTGTCGCTGACCAAGAAAAACTAAGCAAGCTCGGTTTAACCGCGTCTCAAATTTCTCAGGCCTTAATGTCACAAACATCGCAAGAACCGCTCACCACTGTGAAAAAAGACGGCAAAGAGCTTGATGTGAACATTAAGACAGAAAAAGACGAGTATAAGAGTGTGAAAGATTTAGAGAATAAAAAGATCACTTCCGCGACTGGCCAGGAAGTCAAAATCGGCGATGTGGCAAAAGTGAAGGAAGGATCAACATCAGATACCGTGTCAAAACGTGACGGAAAAGTCTATGCGGATGTCACAGGTGAGGTTACATCTGACAACGTCACAGCCGTATCAGCTGCTATCCAGAAGAAAATCGATAAGCTAGACCATCCTGATAACGTATCGATTGACACAGGCGGTGTATCCGCGGATATTGCAGATTCCTTCACGAAGCTCGGTTTAGCGATGCTGGCAGCAATA
The DNA here is from genome assembly GCF_038002425.1 of Bacillus sp. FSL R7-0685. Taxonomy (NCBI): domain Bacteria; kingdom Bacillati; phylum Bacillota; class Bacilli; order Caryophanales; family Bacillaceae; genus Bacillus; species Bacillus sp. FSL R7-0685. The sequence goes on from NZ_JBBOCN010000001.1 coordinate 710,073, forward strand.
GCGATCGTTTACCTTGTGCTCGTGATTACATTTGGCGGAGCACTAGCGCCATTTGCGATTCTGTTCTCATTGCCGTTCACAGTCATCGGTGCACTGGTCGGACTTTACGTATCAGGTGAAACGATCAGTCTGAACGCAATGATCGGTATGCTCATGCTGATCGGTATCGTTGTCACGAATGCCATTGTCTTAATTGACCGCGTGATTCATAAGGAAGCGGAAGGCCTGTCTACGAGAGAAGCGCTCCTGGAAGCCGGCTCTACACGACTCCGTCCGATCCTGATGACAGCCATTGCGACAATCGGCGCCTTGATTCCATTAGCCCTCGGCTTCGAAGGCGGAAGCCAGGTCATTTCAAAAGGACTCGGCGTCACAGTTATCGGCGGTTTAATCAGTTCAACACTTCTGACGCTCTTGATCGTGCCAATCGTATATGAAGTATTGGCGAAGTTCCGCAAGAAAAAACCGGGAACGGAAGAAGAGTAAAAAAACTAAAAGCCTCAGCTCTGCTGAGGCTTTCAGCTTGTTGAAAAACCCTCGCATTCGTTGTCAGGTCTGCGCGTCGGTGCTCACGAATTCTACATTCGCTCCGCTCCAATGCTCCCCCTTCCTAGACTACAAGGGTTTTCAATCAAGCTGAAAGAATGTTAAGGATGACAAAAGCTCAAAACAAGAATCAGTTTTGAGCTTTTGTGCGTTTTCACCTGTAAGATTATGTACATTTTGTTGCGATTTTTTTAACTCATAGTATAATTAAAGGTTGTTAGTGTAAAAATGGATCGGATACTCTTAAGTAGGATGATGAGATAATGAAACGTGCACGCATAATATACAATCCGACTTCAGGACGGGAGATCTTTAAAAAGCATCTTGCCCAGGTCCTGCAAAAATTTGAACAAGCCGGCTATGAAACCTCCACCCATGCGACGACATGCGCAGGAGACGCTACACACGCTGCCAAGGAAGCGGCATTGCGTGAGTTTGACCTGATCATTGCGGCAGGCGGAGACGGAACGATCAACGAGGTCGTCAACGGGCTTGCGCCTTTAGACAACCGTCCGACACTCGGTGTCATTCCAGTCGGCACAACAAACGACTTCGCCAGAGCGCTCGGCATTCCGCGAGAGGATATTTTAAAAGCGGCAGATACTGTCATTAACGGCGTTGCCCGCCCGATTGACATCGGACAGGTCAACGGCCAGTATTTTATCAATATCGCCGGAGGAGGCCGCCTGACGGAGCTGACGTACGACGTGCCAAGCAAACTCAAAACAATGCTCGGCCAGCTTGCTTATTATTTAAAAGGAATGGAAATGCTGCCTTCACTTCGTCCGACAGAAGTCGAGATTGAATATGACGGCAAGCTGTTTCAAGGTGAAATCATGCTGTTTTTGGTCACGCTGACAAACTCCGTCGGCGGGTTCGAAAAGCTCGCGCCGGATTCCAGCCTGAATGACGGCATGTTTGATTTGATGATACTAAAGAAAGCAAACCTTGCTGAATTTATCAGGGTCGCCACGATGGCGCTTCGCGGCGAACACATCAACGACCAGCACATTATTTATACAAAAGCGAACCGCGTGAAAGTCAATGTATCAGAAAAGATGCAGCTGAACCTGGACGGCGAGTACGGCGGCATGCTGCCGGGCGAATTCGTGAATCTGTACCGGCACATTCACGTCGTCATGCCGAAGGAGAAAGCGGAACAGTTGGATGACTAAAACTTGGCTTGGTAAGCCAAGCTCAGAATGTTGACAAAATCCTAAAACAGTTTTCGTTTTAGGATTTTGTCATCTTTTCAGCGTGATTGAAAACCTTTGAAGTCTAGGAAGGGCGAGCATCGGAGCACAGCGAATGTTGAATTCGTGAGCACCGAAGCACAGGCCTGACAACGAATGCGAAGGTTTGCCTACACGCTGAAACTTGGCTTGAATAGGCCAAGTTTTTCTTTCGCTTAAAACTAGAGGTGATTATAGATGAAAATGAAACCCCCAGTAGAAAAAAATGAATACTACGATGTGACATTTGAGGATTTGACACATGAAGGAGCGGGTGTCGCAAAGGTCCAAGGCTTTCCGATCTTCGTGCCGAACGCCCTGCCGGAGGAAAAAGCCCAAATCAAAGTCACACGTGTCAAAAAAGGGTTCGCCTTCGGCCGCCTGATTGAGCTGAAGGAAGAAAGCCCGCATAGAACGGACGCCCCATGCCCGATTTACAAGCAATGCGGAGGCTGTCAGCTTCAGCACATGACCTACGAAGGCCAGCTCCTGTTTAAACAGAAACAAGTCAAAGACGTCTTAGAACGCATCGGCAAGCTGGACCTTTCAAAAGTCACCGTGCACCCGACACTCGGCATGGAAGACCCTTGGAACTACAGAAACAAAGCACAGGTGCCGGTAGGAGAACGGGAAGGCGGACTCGTCGCCGGATTTTATCAGCAAAGAAGCCATGACATCATCGATATGAGCGCCTGCCTGATCCAGCAATCCAAAAACGACGAAGCCGTCCAAGCCGTCAAAGACATTTGCGCAAACTACGGCGTCAAAGCCTACAACGAAGAACGCCACAAAGGCTGGCTCCGACACATCATGGTCAGATACGGCGTTGTTACGGGCGAAATGATGATCGTCTTCATCACAAGAACGAACGATTTTCCGCACAAAGCGAAGATCATCGAAGACATCACAGCGCAATTCCCGCACGTCAAATCCATCGTGCAAAACATCAACCCAAACAAAACAAACGTCATTTTTGGCAACGAAACAAACGTCATCTGGGGCGAAGAATACATCTACGACCTCATCGGAGACGTCAAATTCGCCATCTCCGCCAGATCGTTCTATCAGGTGAACCCGGAGCAAACAAAGGTGCTCTACGACAAAGCGCTGGAATACGCGGAGCTTCAAGGTGAAGAAACCGTCATCGACGCCTACTGCGGCATCGGTACAATTTCTCTCTTTCTGGCAAAGCAGGCGAAAAAAGTGTACGGTGTAGAGATTGTACCGGAAGCAATTGAAGATGCGAAACGAAACGCAGAATTAAACGGCATCACAAACGCAGAGTTTGCTGTTGGAGAAGCGGAAACCGTGATTCCAAAGTGGTACGAAGAAGGCATCACAGCAGATACGCTAGTCGTCGACCCGCCAAGAAAAGGCTGCGACGAAGCCCTCCTGCGGACGATTGTGGAGATGCAACCGAAGCGGGTGGTGTACGTGTCCTGTAATCCTGGCACGCTTGCGAGAGACTTACGGGTGCTTGAGGATGGCGGGTATGCGACGCGAGAAGTGCAGCCTGTGGATATGTTTCCGCATACGAATCATGTGGAGTGCTGTGTGTTGATAGAGAATATTAAGGAATAGGCAGAGGGGCCCGAGAACCTTTTATCGATTCTGGGCCTCCATCTATTTTATTTCAATTCTTTCTATTATGTGGTGTGGAATTATTAGGATTTAATACTTGAAATTAATGTATCCGTAATCCTTAATAAAAATCCTCTATAGTTTCTGATGCCTTCTTTTATTACTCTATGGTATGTCCGCAAATATTGATTAAAGATTCTCTACTACTTCATTCCTTTCTTTCTTTACAAGATATAGTGATGTATACATTAGTTTACTTGAAGAAAACAGTGCACTGCCTGTTTTGTTTTTACATTAAAAAATGTACTAATATGATATAATTCGATATAGCCAAAAACACAATTATTAGATGCAGAAAGGTTGCAAATAAAATGAGTTACCCAATATTTTCGTTTTTTTCAGGTTCAGGTTTTTTAGATCTTGGATTTGAAAATAGCGGTTTCGATGTAGTGTATGTAAATGAAATTCATACACCGTTTTTAAAGTCATACAAACATTCTAGAAACATGCTTAAAATAGAAGAGCCACGGTTTGGCTACCACAATGGTGATATAACGGAATTACTAGAGCAAGAGCATTTACGTGAATATATAGACATAATTAAGGCTGAAAATAGCGTTTTTGGATTTATCGGTGGACCTCCTTGTCCTGATTTTTCAGTCGGTGGTAAGAACAGAGGAAGAGAAGGAGAAAATGGAAAGCTGTCAGGGACCTATGTGGATTTGATATGCCAGCATAAACCTTCATTTTTCTTATTTGAAAATGTAAAGGGATTATGGCGAACCAAGAGACATAGAGAGTTTTTTGAAGAAATGAAAAGTAAGTTACATGCAAATGGATACGTAACAACGGAAAGATTAATTAATTCTCTAGAGTATGGCTCAGCTCAACATAGGGAACGGATTATCTTGCTTGGTTTCCGACGTGAACTATTAGATCAAGTGGGTTACAACATTGAAGATAAAGGTATCGATGCCATTCTTCCTAACGGTCTTTTCCCTTGGGAGAATCATTTGAAATACTCTATGGAAAAAATCGAAAATATCCCTTGGCCTATAGTGAATGAATTTGAGGAGGATTCAGTAATACCAAAACCAGAAGATATTATTGAGGAATTAACTGTTGAGCATTGGTTCCGTAAGAATGATGTAGACAATCATCCAAATAGCAAACAATTTTTCACTCCAAGGGCTGGTTTAGCCAAATTTCTTGTTATTGAAGAGGGTGATGACTCGAAAAAATCCTACAAACGCCTTCATCGCTGGAGATATTCACCTACGGCTGCATACGGGAATAACGAAGTTCATTTACATCCGTACAAAGCTAGAAGGCTGACAGTAGCAGAAGCATTAGCCATACAGTCATTACCAAAGAATTTTGAAATTCCGACGGATATTTCTTTAACTGATGCCTTTAAAACGGTTGGGAATGGAGTTCCATATTTAGCATCTTTGGGAATTGCAGAAACCATTAAGGATTTTTTAGGGGGATACAAGAGAAATGAGATTAACCGCAGCTGACATTGTTGCTTATATTGATCAATTGCCGAAAAATAGATCATTCCCATATATCAATCCAAGAACAAAAGGTCTTATTAAAATAGTGAGTGTTACAAAGCCAGAAGGACCTATTGTTATTAAACGTTATGATCCAAGTAAAGGAGGGACACCTTTTACAGCTAAAGATGAATCTATTTCAGCTGAAATGATATGGAGAGTCGCCAACGCTTTTTTTCCGAACCAACCAATTAACTTAGATCGTGTTTTAGGTGGCAGTTATAACACCCGCTCGGTATTGGAGGCTCTTATCGCCCACACACCACAGTTTTACTATTGTTATCCAGGACGAATTGAAAGTACCATGTCGAATTCTACTATAAGGAATGGACACAAGCATCTTATGTGGTGCCCTGAAAGACCTCACGAACTAGGATTAATGGTACAAATCGAAACGGATATTGTTATATCGGAAATCCCAAATGCAGATGCATTTTACGATTCGCTGATTCTACCAGAGGGAATTGTTCATAATGAAATTGATATTGAAATTAAAAGACGTCATTCGCAGATTCAAGTAGCTTTAATTATGATCGGCCAACAATTAGGATTTCGTACATGGATAGCTCAAAATGATAAAGGAATTATGTATAACAACAAGCGGGTTGGGGAAATGTCTGGAGTAGTAAATTCGTTACAGGATGAAAGATTAATTGCAGCATTTGATGGTGCGTATAATGCAGCTAAATTAATAGATTGCATTTGGTTTAAAAATGGGAAATTAATGCCTGCTGTCATGGAAGTTGAACACAGTACAGGTGTAACAAGTGGCCTAACCCGAATGAAAGGACTTCAAGAGGCACTGCCACCATTTCCTACAAGATATGTCATCGTCGCACCTGATGAGGATCGTAGCAAAGTATTAAGGGAAGCGAATCGGCCACAGTTTCACGAATTAAATGTCCGATATTTCCCTTATTCAGCAGTAGAAGAATTGTACTCATTGTGTCAAAGGAGAAAAATACGGGGAGTGACAGAAGAGTTTCTGGATAGCTTTATGGAACCAACAATTGGCTTATTGGGGTAAGATTAATAGAGCTACGATATGTGACTGGTGAATATAAAAGATGAGAGATTATTATATTTTCTTGGGAATTGGATTTAAAATAGAATTGTTAGACATTTGAACATAAATGAAGACACAATAAATGTAAGTAATCTTTTATAGGGACCTGATTCTTTATTAAGAAGTAGCAACAAAGACAATAATGAAGTAGAGTTATACAAAAGTAGCATGTCATATGCTACTAGTTCTAAGGGATAAAGAAAATAAGGGGTAATTCTTTATTACACTTTTGTACACATTAATAACCATAAACGGTGGTAGGTCAAGCTGTATGAGTGAGGAAGAATATTTATGTCAAAAGAATCCCTAAGAAAATAACTAAGGACTTACCAAATCATAAACGATTACTTTATAATAGCTATGCGATGTGCACTAAAGACTTGCTCAAATAAAAATTTAGTAGCACCAAGTAAATGTGCGTTTTGCCAAAAAAGAAAAATTATTAAGGCAGGGGACGGTCAATCACTGTCTTTTTGATACTACATAAATATTGGTTAGTTACAGTACAAAGGAGATTACAATAAAATATAATTTATTGTAATCTCCCGAAATATTTTTGTTGAAAATACTAGATAGAGATTTCCATTCTTGAATTATTAAAAAATTCTAGTTACAAAAAATCAATAAGTTTTTTGTGAGGTAAGTAGCTTAAATAAGCCAGACAAAAGTTTAGAGACCATCTTTTTCTTTTAGAAAAATTTTTGTTGAAGTCCCGCAAATGGAAGTTTGGGCTTTTGCGTTAGTTTTTTTGAAGGGGTAGTGTAATTCTATTCATGAATTTGGGATTTGGGTATTTAATCCAGTTCATCATATTCTTTTAAAAGCTTTTCTGTCTTATGCATTTCTCTGAGCATCGGATTCATGTAGTCGTTAGCTGATTCTAGATATCCTCTTGTCAGAATATCTAGTTTATTTTTAACTTTAGAGAGGTCTTCTTCGAGTTGTTCATCCGATGATTGAAGGATAAATTCATTTGTCTCTTCGTACCTTTTTAATATGTTTTTCACCATTGGAGGTGGATTCTTTTGATTTATTGTTTTTATTACTGTGATTGTTAAATTGATTTGTTTTATTAATTCTTTTCTTACTGTCAAGGTGATGCTCCTTTTATAAAGTGAGATGAGATAAAAATAAAGCCCTCAAGTAAGAGGGCTTCATATTTATTTAGAATTTTTTACTTAAACATAGGATACTGCACCAATAAATTTAAATGAATAGTTTTTATCGTTTATTTCTTTCTCCCTGCCGTCATATTTAAAATTATATAAAAGAACAGCAGCATTGATTTGTTCAGGAATTGCGGTACCTACTATGTTCTCAAATCGAGGTAAGATGACACTATCGTACGAACAGCCGCCAATTAGTTCAGATAAATTATTACAATTTTTTACATGTGCGACTTTTTCTATAAAATCTTCATCTAATTCATCGATATCTATATCAAAATCAATTAAAAATTGGGAAGGAAGAAAATCACCTTCTTCTTCATTGTATTTTAGGTTAACGTAATCATTTAAAGAGGATGACTTTTTTATGTACCCTATCCAAAGCGATACAAAATTTTGTTTTTCCAATTTTTCACCCCTTACTCAAGCAAAATGGTTCAAAAGAGGGTAATGAAAATTGCATCAGATGTAAACGTCATCACTAATTCAGATAGTTCTTTACAAATTCCTCAACCTCTTTGTCCATAGGGGAAATACCCAAGTTAGTGTATTCCCAGATCATTTGTCTTTGGTAGTCGTCTAACGTTGATTCAATAACATTTTCATAATCATAGTCTATTGAAAATTTTCCAGTAGGTTAGTCCACATCTCTGAGTTATTCGCTTTCCATTCATCCCTTAGTTCATCAAATAAATCTTGTAGATTGATTAACAAGTTATCATAAATTTGTGCACTTACTTGATAATATTCGGGAATGTCATGCGAATAAATGAACTCTTCACTATTTTTTTGTATTAAAGAAAAAGTATACTTCTCTAGAGTCATCTAAAAAGCTCTACGTATAGAGTAACTTTATTCCATTCTGCTGGAATCATTTCATAAATTTGTTCCGCTATTTTTTGATATAATACGCCCATTTTTTCTTTTCCATAAAAGCACCTCCAGAATCAAAAATAGCCCAGTATAGAAGAGCTATCTTTGATTTATAGATCCTCATACTACTTGGGCGTTGAGGGTACCTTTTAAGTCCATCGGTATAAGCATAATAATATGAAAACTTTAAAATGTCCCTATTGAGGTTCTAATTGGACAAAACATCTTGATTGTTATTGAAGGTTACGGATTATAGTGTGATTACTCTTCTTTATAGTTAAGAGCAATTTCCACGATTTGCTCGGCTGTGTATTCTTCTTCGCTCCAAAAAATTAAATCACTTGGTGCAGGATGAGGGACATTTTCTTCTAATAAATCGATGTATTTACCAATAACCTCATCTTCTAATTCAGGATTCATAATTTTTTTCACCAATGAGACTAATTCTTCTTTTGACATTTTATTCAAGGGTTTATTCTCCTTTTCTTTATTTTAGTTTTTACTTCCTTTTTTTCCGAAATGATAAGCTGGATCTAGTATCTCCTGATGCATTTTTGGAGAAGTAATAATTAGGTTATCTAAATTATACACATCTCCACCTTTATCAATAGGTTGTTTATGGTGTAAAATATATGACTTATGTTTACCATAATGCTCTTTTTTAGGTGCGATAGGGGAGTTCCCATTTTTCATTCTAGCTATATTATTTTTATTAAATTCATTTGCATATTCAGTGTTGGCTACAGATTTCCAGAATTCTTTTCTAAACTCATCAAATGATTTGAACTCCTTCCCAAGAAGTTGTTTGCGTACTTCTTGAGGAATAACCCCTAATTTACCATTGTTGTACATCAGTCTTTCTTGAAGCTGCAGCCCTCTACTTGGAGTTACTTTACCAGTTGCTACACCTGGGATGTTTCTTTTGGTGAATAGAATGCTAGATTCTTTAGTTTCTTCTATAATCTTCTCTAATAAGGGGGTATTCTTAACATTGTGAGTATTACCAATGTCTTGCGCTATTCCTACAAGGGCAGGTTCATATTCATTTTTAGGAAAAGAATTGATGAAGTTTTTTCCTTTTTCTATTCCTGTCTTTACATGTGTAGTAGCCGCTTTTTCTCCAGCTTCAAGCACTTTATCGACTTTGGCAGCACCTGCTTTACCAAGTTTACTTGTTACTTTCGCAACAGAGCCAGCACCTTTTAGTCCGACGAGGCTCCCGACCACATAGGTAATATAATGAGATCGTGAGTATGCATCACCGTTAACCATTTTATCATTCCATGAATCTGCTATGTTTGTCCATATGATTTTTGCATAGGAAGGTGTCTTCAATACAGTTGAAATTGTTTTGGCTAATTTTTGTTCTTCGGAGAGCTGGGAAAACTCCCACGCCCCGACAGCTAAATCTTTAACACCAGTCACAGTATCCTTAGCGACATCGTAGAGACCGACTCCAACTCCTTTCAGAACTTCCCATGTGGTTTCACCAACTTCTTCGAGCTGTTTTGCTTGCTCAAGCTGCACCACATACTGTAACTGTGCAGGCTCAAGGTTCTCATACCCAATCTTCTTCGCAATTTCTAAATATTTATCAGGGTCAGATACCCCATCCGCAAGCTTTTTCTTCAATTTTTCAATCTCGCGTTCCTTCGCTTCCTCTTTCTTAATCTTCAAGTAAGCCTCAGTCCGCGTTTCAATGTCGCCTTTTTTCTTATGTATGTCGCTCTCACGGTAAGCCTTGGCGTTGTAGTGGATGGGTGTGGCGTTTTTGCCTTTGCCTGTTGCTTCTTGGAGCTTTTGGAAGTCGGATTTGATGAATTGTTCGTTTGGTTCTGACAGGGCGTATTCTGTCTTCAGGTCTTCGTCCAAGGCGTCCAATTTTTCCAGTGTTTTTTTGCGTTTGTCGTTGGCATATGCCAGCTCGTCTTTGAAGGTTTCTGTTGAAAACAGGTCGAGCGGGAGGATGTCGTCGATATCGTTTAAGATATCTTTCATCGCTTTTTTCTGTTCAGACATGATGGATTTCGATTTTTTGTGCGCATTTTCCAGTTCATGCTCCAGGAAAGATTCTTCGATGTATGCGTGAGAGAGGCCTTTGTCCTCGGCGGCTCCGGCGATACTGTTGAAAAATGCGATTTTCATGTCGATGTAGTCGATCCATTGGTCGGTGACGCCGACGTGGTCGTGGTAGAAGGCTTTGATATTGCTGGCGCCTTTACCTGAGAATTCACTGTCACTGAGATCAGCGACGCTTTTTAATGCTTTTCTCAAATTAACCATTTGCGTTCTTAGTTCTTTGTACTCTTTTGCACGGTCTGCCGCTTCTGAAAGCAGTGTTTTCGCTTCAAATACTTTCATGACCATTTCCCTTCTTTTGTTCACTCAATATCAAAATTTTACCACGGGGTGGGATGATGGTGGGTGTGAGAACGTGTTTTGGTGGAAAAATGAGTCATTTGGCATGTGTCTAAGTGCACGGTTTTGATAAGATAATGATAGATCAATAAAAAGGGGAAGAGCTCATTTGGATAAAGACTTCTTAATCATAAAGATCAAGGATATTCAAAAAGGCGACACGCTAACGAACCGCGCTTGCGGGAACTGGGATATGAAATTGTCCAGAGCAAAGGAATGTAAACGGGCAATTGTTGTTCGGAGCGGTGTGATTTTAAATGTTTACAAGATCGTTGACGCTTGGGAATCTGATGAACCAGCCAAAATCACTAAAACGAACAATAGAGTCCGGTTTCAATTGGCAGAGTGCCGAGACTATTCTTATTTGATTGGCGGTACGCTGAAAACAAAAACGCAAAATCCGGTTTCGAGTCTATCCTTAGAAACCTTAATGGAACTAGTAAAATAAAAGGGGTCCAGCATGTATCTCTATAAAGTAAACAATCAAAATCAAATCGAAGATATTCGCGAGAAACCGTTTAAAAAAGAAAAAGAGATTCAGGATTTATGTGAAGCCAATCTTCAGCAAATGTTGGGGCTAGGGTTTGTGAAATCTGAATTCAGAATCAGTAATTTCCGCATTGATACGTTAGCGTTTGATGCTGAGACGAAATCTTTTGTGATTATCGAGTATAAAAATACGAAAAACTTCAGTGTTGTTGATCAGGGCTACGCCTACTTAGCGGCAATGCTCAATCATAAAGCAGATTTCATTCTTGAGTACAATGAAAATCATGATCTTCCGTTAAAGCGGGATGATGTAGACTGGTCGCAGTCGAAGGTCATTTTTATCTCACCTGTATTTACGGTGTATCAAAAGCAATCGATCCATTTTAAAGATCTGCCAATTGAATTGTGGGAGATTAAAAGGTACGAAAATGATCTGATCCAGTTGAATCAAATGAAGGCTGATGGCGTCTCCGAGTCGATTAAGACCATTTCACGGCAAAGTGAGACCATTCAAGAGGTCAGCAAAGAAATTAAAGTGTTTTCTGAAGAGGATCATCTTGCAGATAAACCGTTTGACATCATAGAGCTTTATCAGCAGCTAAAGGAATTCATTTTTAATTTGGACGATCATATTTCAATCAAACCGACCAAGCTTTATATTGCGTTTACATCTAGTAAGCGAAACTTCGTTGATATTCTACTTTTAAAAAGTGGACTTAAGGTGTGGGTGAATATGAAAAAGGGAGAATTGCATGATCCCGAGGAGAAAATGCGCGATGTCTCTGAGACCGGCCACTGGGGAAATGGCGACTATGAGATTTTCATAAAAGATGATGAACACATTGAATATATCATGGGGTTGATCAAACAATCCTATGAGAAAAATAAATGAGAACTTCCATTGAGAGGTTCTTTTTTTATTGGGTTCCAAGGGAAATGTACAGGGCATGTTGAAAACGATATAGAGTTTCGGACCATATATTGGGAGTTGTTTATGTGAAGAAGCGTTTTATATTATTGGGTTTGTTCGCAAGTGTTTTTATGTTGGCTGTCTATATTTCCTTTCAAAATAAGAATACGCATCCTGTCCAATCTCCCGTCATCCACCCCGAAGAAGACCGCATCTTTTTTATCTACTCCAACCCTTTCATAAAAGAAAGCACGCTGCTTTCAACCTCAACAGGCGAACGGTTTAACAGGCGCACGTTCAAGGTGGCAGATGTGCCTTTTATTCAAACGAAGTCGTACAAATCCACAGACATTGTATTATTAGCGGAACACGAGCCTTTTTACTATACGTTAAAGAAGGATGTGATCAAAGAGCATCCGCTGTCAGATCCATTTGCGTTTTGGTATGAGGGGAAGGATGTGTCTGTTAAGGCCTATAATGTTGATACGACGGGGAATGAGATCCGCATAAATGATAAAAAAATGAAGAAGGAATATACCCTTACCTTGCCTTCGCTTGTCACGATGGGGGCCAGTGATGAGAACTATATTTATATCATTCAAAGCATGTCTATTTACGTGATTGACAGAAAAACAGAGGAAATGATTGAGACCCTGAGCTTAGCCTCATACGCTGATCAATTCGCAGACTCGAAGGAATTTATTGTTGCGAGCTCGGAGCATGAATTGACTGTGATTGAAAAAGGGACATGGAAGGCGACATATATTGCGTATCCTGAAGATCTTGAATATGCAGATACTGTGTATTATGACAAAGAAAGCGGCAGTTTTTACGTTACGTACGAGGACAAAGAGGGTGAGGCGAACTTGCTGGAGTATGGGAAGGAATTTTTCATACATATAGTTTGAATTTCCCTTATATGGAAGCGAAGTTTAAGGGGAATCAACTGTATATTGTTGCCCAGGAAGAGCATAAAAAGGGCATTGGCGGGTACGTGGGTGTGTTTGATATTCGTTCTAAGAAGAAGCTTTATCAGTTTGATTTGCCTGAGGAACAGGTGAAGGTACAGGATTTTGTTGTAATTGATTAAAGCTATTGATTCTGAAAGCTCATCAAAGCTCTTAGCGTCTTTTTCTTTTTGGTTCAAGAGTTGATCTTTGCTGATAACGGTGTCGAAATTCTGTGAAACTTTCATTCAAAGTACTCGTATATGAAACAAAAGGAGGACGATGAAGCGATGGGTGGTTCATATTTGAGTGATTTGTGTTCAATGTATCAAAAAGATAAGTTCTTTACCGGGTTTGTTCCTGAGGAGCTTTTGACATATGCGTGTGAGCTATTCCCGTTATCGGAGAAAGAAACGGTGACGGCCTTATTGAATTGTTCCATGGGAAATAAAGCGAAAAGCTTTGTTATGTTTACGAGTAAGGGACTGTACTGGAAGAGATTTGGAGAACAAGAGGGATGTGTGACTTGGGAAGCATTCACTGATATCCAATCGATTAAATCGACGGATGATTATGAGATTTGGTTTGATGGAGTAGAGGTTTTTGATGTCGGCTTCAGTTCATATCCTGCGGATCTGTTGGCAGAGCTGTTGAGGATAATTCAGCAATTTCTTAGTGAAAATGGCTTGGATTTGCTTACGGAACCCCGGATAGATCATGTATCTGTTTCTGCCAGTGAATTGAGGGAAATCAGTATTTTGTTTCAGAACAGCCATGACAAGATGTTCGGTTTGACCAATGGGCTACTGGTCGGTAACGAGATTTCTGAAAAGAGAGAGGTACGATTGAGAAAACGGCTGCATATTCCTAAGGATCAGGAGATGATCTCCTTCTGGAGTACTTTTCCCGTGAAGCAAACAGATGGCATCACATTAACAGACAAAGGGATTTATTTTTCAGATCCTTTTCTCAGGTTATTTTATCCTTGGCATGTGTTTAAGGAAACGCCTGTAATGTTAAAAGATCAGGAGTTAATTGTGGGGAAAAAGAATGTCATTCAATTGCTGGAAAACCTGATGCCTGCTAAGGACGTATTTGCTTTTTTAGAACAAGTAAAACGAAGAATCAGCGCTGTTACGAGCTGGTGAATACGTATTTGAAATAAGATTGACATGGGACCCTTGCATAAAGGGTTCTTTTTTATGAAAAAAACAAATTGACAGGATGAAAAAACAATTTCTTCCTTCTATATTGTTTTCAAAATTTGGGATTGATAGAATATGACATATCTCATAGAGAAGGAGGGAAGCCGTTGAGTCAAGCCATACCGTCTTCGCGTGTAGGTGTTAAGATTAATGAATGGTATAAAATGATTCGCCAGTTCAGTGTTCCGGATGCTGAGATTCTGAAAGCGGAGGTGGAGCAGGACATTCAGCAAATGGAAGAAGACCAGGATTTGCTGATCTATTATTCTCTGATGTGTTTTCGGCACCAGCTGATGCTTGATTATTTGGAGCCGGGACAAACATACGGGAATCGCCCTACAGTGACAGAGCTTCTTGAAACGATTGAGACTCCTCAGAAAAAACTCACAGGCCTTTTGAAATACTACTCTTTGTTTTTCCGTGGCATGTATGAATTTGACCAAAAAGAATATGTGGAAGCGATCGGATATTATCGCGAGGCGGAGAAAGAACTGCCGTTTGTGTCAGATGATATTGAGAAAGCCGAATTCCATTTTAAAGTGGCAGAAGCGTATTATCACATGAAGCAAACCCATGTGTCGATGCATCATATTCTTCAAGCCTTGGACATTTATCAAAACCATCCTCTATACAGCATTAGAACGATACAAAGCTTGTTTGTGATCGCCGGCAACTATGATGATTTCAAACATTATGATAAAGCGCTCCCGCATTTAGAGGCGGCGCTGGAATTGGCAATGGACATTCAAAATGACAGGTTTATCGCCATTTCTCTATTGAACATTGCAAACAGCTATGACAGATCAGGAGACGATCAGATGGCTGTAGAACATTTCCAAAAAGCTGCGAAAGTAAGCAGAGAGAAAGTGCCTGATCTGCTTCCGAAAGTCTTGTTTGGATTAAGCTGGACATTATGTAAAGCGGGCCAAACACAGAAGGCGTTTCAGTTCATAGAGGAAGGATTAGACCATATCACAGCACGTTCTCACAAATTTTATAAAGAATTGTTTCTGTTCTTGCAGGCCGTGTACAAGGAGACTGTTGATGAACGAAAAATTCATGATCTTTTAAGCTATTTCGAAAAAAAGAACCTGCACGCTTACATTGAAGCATGTGCCCGGAGTGCTGCCGCTGTTTTTGAAAGCAGCTGTCACTTTGAACAAGCCGCTGCGTTTTATCGGAAAGTGCTGAAAGCCCAAGAAGATATTCTAAAAGGAGAGTGTTTATATGCCTATTAAGAAAAAAGTGATGATGTGCCTGGCTGTTACTCTATTATTGGGAAGCATGTCGTTTCCAACCCTGACAAACTCCGGCGGATTTAAGGAATCAACAGATCGAAATACGACGTATATCGATCATTCCCCTTACAAACTCAGTGATCAGAAGAAAGCCCTTAGCTAGGGCTTTTTCTTGCTTTACGGAAGACGTTCCATTTTCCACATCGCGGCATTCCTTCTATTTCTAACGCAAGACACTCGAAACAACCAAACCATTTGAGGTATAATGGATAAAGTGAATAACAGTATTTAGATTGATATATATGAAAGAGAGTGGAACATCATGGGCCGTAAGTGGAACAATATTAAAGAGAAGAAGGCGTCTAAGGACGCAAATACGAGTCGGATTTATGCGAAGTTTGGCCGTGAGATTTATGTGGCGGCGAAACAGGGCGAGCCTGATCCGGAATCCAACCAGGCACTGAAGGTTGTGCTTGAGCGTGCGAAGACTTACAGCGTGCCGAAAAACATCATTGAACGTGCGATCGAGAAGGCGAAGGGCGGAGCGGAAGAGAATTACGATGAGCTTCGTTATGAGGGCTTCGGGCCGAACGGATCAATGATTATCGTTGATGCGCTGACGAATAATGTAAACCGTACGGCGCCGGAAGTGCGTGCGGCGTTCGGGAAAAACGGCGGAAACATGGGTGTGAGCGGATCTGTTGCTTACATGTTTGACGCGACGGCTGTAATCGGTGTGGAAGGCAAAACGGCTGACGAAGCACTTGAAATCCTGATGGAAGCGGATGTTGATGTACGTGACATTTTAGAAGAGGATGACAGCGCGATCGTGTATGCCGAGCCTGATCAATTCCATGCGGTGCAAGAGGCGTTTAAAAACGCGGGTGTCGAGGAATTTACAGTAGCGGAGCTGACAATGCTTGCGCAAAGTGAAGTAACGCTTCCGGATGATGCAAAGGAACAGTTTGAAAAATTGATTGATGCATTAGAAGATTTGGAAGATGTTCAGCAGGTATATCATAACGTTGATTTAGGTGAGTAAGGAGTGAGCAGGCTGTTATGGCCTGCTTTTTTTGTCCCGGAAATTGTTTTAGCTGTATGTAGGCGGCCGCCTATACGATCTGTAATATATTCTCATACTCTGGACTGTAACCTATGTGAAGGAGAGAGTGAATATGACTGATACAAGACATATGTATGGCGGACCTGGTTTTGGTCATTATCAGGGCTTTGGTATTGGCCACCCGGGCTATGGCATGCAAAGCACAGGCTATCCGGGCTATGGCATGTATGGAGGCCACCCGGGCTATGGCATGCAAGGCTACCCAGATCACGGCATACATGGAGGAGTCGGCGGCTATCCGGGATATGGTGGGTACGGCGGTTACCCAAGCGGCGGCTATGGAGGCTCTCCGGGAGCTGGAAGCTATCCAAGCATGCACCATGAAAATGATGGACATCATCACTATTATCACCATCATCATGATGGAAAAGATAACCTTCATCACCATCATCACCATGTTGGAAAGGATAATCACCACTACCATCATGATGGTCATTATGGCCACCATCACCACCATATGGGCCACTGGGGAAAAGACGGTTATAAATAAAGAAGATGATGGTATAAAGAGGACACTCTTGCAGATCAAGAGTGTTTTTTTATCTTTTTTCTTGACTGTTCAGTCTGGAAACTGGTAACATTTGTTTCAGGAGGTGATCATTTTTTGGGGAGGAATAAAGAATTTGATACGGCGCTTGTTCTTCACAGGGCGATAGAGGTCTTCGGAGAGTATGGCTACGAAGGAACGTCTCTTCAGGATCTGCTCTCTCATTTAGGCATTGCGCGCCAGAGCTTGTATGATACGTATGGCACGAAGCGTGATTTGTTTTTGTCCGCGGTGAAATCGTATCTTGAAGGGAAAAACGCTGCCGTTATGGAAAGGCTTGAAGCGCCAGGATCTGTAAAGGAAGCCATTCGTGATATTTTTCAAGAAGGTGTCAATGCCCTGAGGGACCCGGAACGGGCGAAGGCGTGTTACATTATGAACAGCGCGATTGAACAGATTCCTCATGACCCTGAGCTTGCCCGGTATTTTGAAAGACAATCCAAGCAGCTTGAGAACGCTTTTTATCAGGCGCTTTTAAGAGCGAAGGATCAAGGAGAATTGAATGGAGAAGAGACTGATATATCTGCGCTTGCCCGGTACCTGAATCAAAGCAGGCTGTCATTGACCTTTATTGCGAAAGTGACGGCAGATATGGATCGGCTTCAGGACCATGTTGACGTGAGTTTATCAGTGCTTGATTAACATGTGGTAAAGAATTCTTTGCCCATGTATGTACTTTTTGGACTGAACAGTCTAGAAATAAAAATGAGGTGATGATGAATGTTGATGAATGAATTTGAAAAAGCATGTGAAACATTGAGAAAGTTTATGGCTTATATGCTTGAGAAGGACATGAAGAGCTGGACGGAGCTTTGGGATGAGAATGCTGTATTTGAGTTCCCTTATGCGCCGGAGGGATCACCAAAAAGAATAGAAGGAAAAGCGGCCATTTACGATTATATTAAGGATTATCCTAAGCAGATCCATCTTTCTTCATTTACGGCTCCGACAGTGTACCGTTCAGCAGACTCGAATACGATGATTGCGGAGTTTCAATGTGACGGCCATGTGATTGAGACTGGACTGCCTTATCGCCAAAGTTATATCAGTGTCATCGAAATGAGAGACGGCCGCATTGTGCGTTATAGGGATTATTGGAATCCGCTTGTTGTAAAAGAGGCCTTTGGAGGATCATTTTTGCAAACAGAGGAGAGTGGGAAATGATGAAACAGAATCCGATTTTAATCACGGGCGGGACTGGCACAGTCGGCAGCCGAATCGCCAGCCGTTTAATAGAGCTGGGGCACAGGGTGCGTATTGCGAGCCGGAAAAAGGGCGCGCTTGCTGATGCTGAGTATGTGTATTTTGATTGGAAGGACGCCTCCAGTTTTACGCCTGCTCTGGAACAAGTAAAACAGATCTATCTTGTTGCTCCGGTCGGTGTATTTGATCCGGCTCCCTATGTGCTCCCCTTTTTAAAGGAGGCAAAGCGTCTCGGTGCAAAGCGTGTAGTGATGCAAAGTGCGTCTGTTGTCCCTGAGAATGGTCCCGTGTTTGGCGCGCTTCACCAGGCAGTGCGCGAGTTTCCAGAATGGACGGTGCTGCGGCCCTCATACTTTATGCAAAATTTCATCAATGTCCAGCATCGCATGTCTATTCAAACGGAGGGCCGCATCACAACGGCTTCGGGTGAAGGAAAACTTGGGTTTATTGACGCTGATGACATCGCAGAAACAGCCGTCAGGGCTTTGATTGATGATGTTCCTCATCAAACACATCATATTCTGACAGGTCCCGAGGCGCTGAGCTATGCCGAAGCGGCGGAGATCATTGGAGCTGCGGCGGGACGCCGGGTGGAGCATGTCAGCATTTCTCGTACCGAGTTGCAGCATAAAATGGAGGCAGGAGGTTTGCCCGCGGATTATGCCCATTTTATGGCGAAGCTTGATGAGGCAATCAGCCATGGTGCGGAACATCGGGTAACGGATACAGTGAAGCGTGTGACGGGAAAAGAACCTCGTTCGCTGTCAGAGTTTGCGGCTGCTCATGCTGCATATTGGAAACACTGACCTCATTTTGGACTGAATAGTCTAGAAGACCTTCGGCGCTTTCGAAGGTCTTCTTATTGAAAAAGCTAAGTCGTGTTTTAGTCATAATCATGCCTCCTGCCTCATACCTATTAAGGTCATTGTTTTTGAGAAAGGAGGAGCCGGAATGAAGGATATGCAGCCGTTTACGCCTGTCAAATCATATACGCCCTTTCACAGCCGTTTTGATCCCTGTCCGCCCATAGGGAAGAAATATTACAGAACGCCCCCTAACCTTTATATGACCTTTCAGCCTGAGCACATGGAGCAGTTTTCGCCGATGGAGGCTTTGAGGAAAGGCACCCTTTGGAAGGATCTCTATGATTTTTATGAAAACCCTTATCGAGGGGGAGACGCACATGGCAAAAAAGGTTGACGCCGAATATTATCGTCAGCTAGAGCAAATACAGGCTGCTGATTTTGTGCTTGTTGAGCTGAGTCTTTATTTAAATACACATCCTCATGATGAAGATGCGTTGAAGCAATTCAATCAATATTCCGGCTATTCAAGGCACTTAAAAAGACAGTTCGAATCCTCTTACGGACCGCTTCTGCAGTTCGGCAACAGCCCCGCGGGCAAGGATTGGGATTGGGGAAAAGGGCCATGGCCGTGGCAAGTATAAGGAGGAATGCCTGAATGTGGGTGTATGAAAAGAAGCTGCAATACCCTGTCAAGGTCAGTACGTGCAACCCGACGCTGGCGAAGTATTTGATTGAGCAGTATGGCGGAGCGGACGGCGAGCTGGCCGCAGCTCTCCGGTATTTGAACCAGCGTTATACGATTCCTGATAAGGTCATCGGCCTTTTAACAGATATCGGCACGGAGGAGTTTGCCCATTTGGAAATGATTGCGACCATGGTCTATAAGTTAACAAAAGACGCCACACCGGAGCAGCTGCGTGAAGCTGGGCTTGGCGATCATTACGTCAATCACGACAGCGCGCTTTTTTATCATAATGCGGCGGGCGTGCCGTTTACCGCGAGCTATATCCAAGCGAAGGGCGATCCGATTGCCGATTTATACGAAGATATTGCCGCAGAAGAAAAGGCGCGGGCGACGTATCAATGGCTGATTGATATTTCGGATGATCCTGATTTAAACGATTCCCTGCGTTTTTTGCGTGAGCGTGAAATCGTACACTCTATGCGCTTCAGAGAAGCGGTTGAAATTTTAAAAGAAGAACGGGATAAAAAGAAGATTTTCTAATAGGCAGATTGGCCTCTCTTTCATACACCCTTTTACATACAGAGAAAATGGTCTGTTTTTGCAGTTTGGTCTGCATTATAATCAAGGTGTGTGTGCAAGCTTACTTTTTGATTGGGAGGCCTTTATGTCAGCTTTTAAGATTGAGAACGAAACGATTGCAGATGGATTTTACGCGTGTCCGGCCGTCTATGAGGATGCAGAATCGATTACCGGGTTGCTCGTCCGAACAGCTGAATGGCTCCGGGATCGGGGTTCTAACCAATGGAGCGGACTTCTCAAAGGGCAAGATATACATGATATCACGGGGTCAATTGAAAAGGGACATGTGTTTGTGTTTAAAAAAGATGAAGAGCTTGCGGCTGTCGTGATGCTGCTGCCTGCACCGAGCGAGTGGGACCGGACGCTTTGGGGAGACGATGGGCATGAGGAGTCCATTTATTTGCATCGCCTCGCAGTAAGCCGCCGGTTTGCGGGACAGGGGCTTGGAGCCCGCGTCCTTCAATGGGCGGAGACGGGCATACACTTTCCGGGAAAAACACGGATCCGGCTTGACTGTGTCGCTGATAGCGACGCCCTGCATTCCTTTTATCGGCGTATGGGATATGAATTCATGGGTGCTGATGCGTCTGGATATCATTTGTTTGAGAAAGAGATTACGGCAGAATAAGCGTCCTTTGCAGGGGGCTTTTTTGTCTTTTCTAAAAGGGAGGGCAGGCGATGTTGTGGCCAATTTTATTTGTGACAGGGATTGTGACAGCTTGTCTGTTTGCTGGCGTATCCGTTTTGATGCGGATGAGATTTCCTGACAAAAGTCGGCCGGAATGGATGTTGGCCGGGCTGATCGTCCTTGGTGTGTTTGCGATCTGGTACAGCCTCGTGTATGTACGCGGCTGGGAAGGGGCTGCGCTCGGAATGCTTGGATTCAATGTCATTTTCGGAGCCATTGCCGGATATTTGGTTGATAAGGCCATTCGGCGTTACAGGAAAAGATAAGGATGCTGTCGCTCATCATGTCGAAATTTTCACAGAACGGCAGGGATTTTCTTTCGAAAGGAGAAATACATATTACTTTAAAATGAAAGCGTTTTCCAAAGCGGGAAGGTGATGTTGATGATACACAGTGTGACAAATGGGCTGAATCGTTTTTGTACGTGGGTGATGAGACTGGCCTATTTGAATGTGCTTTGGATTTTGTTTTCTCTTGCAGGCCTGGTTGTGTTTGGGCTGATGCCCGCTACTGCCGCGATGTTTACAGTGGCGAGAGAATGGGCGAAGGGGAATACAGATGCCCCGGTGTTTTCTGTCTTTTTTCGGACGTTTAAAAAGGAATGGCGTGCATCACAGATCCTCGGGCTTATCGTTGTGACGGCTGCCCTGTTTCTGTTTGCGGATATGCGGATAGCGGCTCAGATGGACCAGCCTGTGCTCGTCAATGTATTCCTGAGCATTAGTTTGATTTTCGCGTTTGTTGTGCTGTATGTGTTCCCAGTATTTTCTCATTTTGATGTAAAAATCAGAGAGGTGCTGAGCATCAGCTTTTTGATTGCTTTCAGCCGTCCGGCGGTGACGCTTTTGATGGCGGCGGGCGCTGTCGGTGTGCTTTGTCTCGTTCTGTTTCATGTCACGTTTCTATTGTTTTTCAGCGGGAGTTTACTCAGCCTGATCTTAACGAAGCTGTCCTTTAAAGCGTTTCGGTCAATGGACCAGCGGCAGGAGAAAGAAAAGGCGGCATGAAGAAAAGAGTTGCTGGCTGGTACAGGCGGATGAAGATTAAGGATAAGCTGTTTGTGTTTCTATCGTTGATTATGGCCGTATCCTTTCTGTTTGTATACAGCGGGGTCCAGTATGCCTTTCATGTGTATGATGAGCAGATTTACCGCAAGTCCTCGGAGGTGCTTCGGATGTCTTCTGAAAGGATCGAAGACGAGCTGAAGAAGATAGAGGATGTGTCATATGAAATCATTACAGACGAACAGATTCAGCGCATCCTGAGCATGCAAAATCGGGATGATACGTATGATCAATATCAAATGAAGCAGGAGCTGTGGGATCAGCTTGCGGGATATGCCAGCGATGAAAAGTACATCGATTCCATTCATTTGATTGATGCCCGCGGCTCAGAGTATTCAGCCGGAAGCAGTTCTTCAGATCTTTTGCAGCAGGAGCAGGAAGAGGTATTTAAGCGAGTGAAAGCGAAAAATGGAAGAAATCTTTGGATGACGCTCGGCGGGTCAGATCCTGTCCTGATTTCAGCACGGCAGATCAGGTCCTATCACCAGCTGAGTCTGAACGGCTTGGGCATGGTGCTGATCCAAGTCAATGTAAAACAAATGATTCGTGATGTGCCGAAGGATTGGAGCGATTCAGTCGGAGACATTATGATTGCTGACCAAGGCGGGAATTTGGTGTATACGGCACATGCATCAGCGCATGTTCCTGAGGCAGCAAAAGAGACGCTGAAGCACCCCGGTTATGACTTGATAAAAAAGAATGGCAAACGTTACTTTATTTCTTATCTTCAATCATCCTACCAAAATTGGAGCTACTATAATGTCATCCCCTTTGACCAGATGTTCGAAAAAATTTCCTTTATGAAAACAGTGATCGGCACATGCTTTCTCCTCTTTTTCTGTGTGGTTTTGCTTTTCGGAAGGAAAATCGCCAACAGCATCACGGAGCCGATTGAACAGCTTGTGACCGCGATGAAATCGGTACAGCACGGCGGCATTGAAGCAGGTGTGTCGCTTTCTCTGCCGGAACATACACAGGATGAGGCCGGCATGCTGAACCGTCATTTTACTGTCATGATGAAACGGATTAATGAGCTGATGGAAGAAAATGTGGAAAAACAGCTCATCATTAAAGAAACCGAATTGAAAGCACTGCAAGCCCAGATCAACCCGCACTTTTTATATAACACGCTCGAGTCCATCAATTGGCTGGCCAAGGCGAATCAGCAAAAGCAAATCTCAAAAATGGTAGAATCGCTCGGTTTTCTTCTGCGCAACAGCATACATATGAAGAAGGATATCGTGACCATTCAGGAGGAGGCGGACATCGTACTCCACTATATGACCATTCAGCGATTTCGATTTGAAGAGCGCCTGAATTTCACGTTGGATATTGACGATGAGGTGAAGCATTGCCTCATTCCGAAACTGACGCTCCAGCCGCTTGCGGAAAATGCGATTCAATACGCGCTTGAACCCTTTACAAGGCCATGCGCCATCCGGATTCAGGCGAAAAAGGCGAAGGGCTGTGTCTGTATTACGGTCGAAGATAACGGCCCTGGCATGGATGGACGGATTCTTGAATCAACGGGCGGAAGAGGAATCGGACTTTGGAATATTCGCGAGCGCATCAGCCTGACATTCGGAGAGCCATACGGCTTGCGGATTCATAGTGAGCATGAAAAGGGGACGAGGATTGTGATCACAATACCGTGCCGAAATGAGGTGGTGTGATGTATAAAATACTGCTGGCTGATGATGAGAGGATTATCCTTGATGGAATGGCAGGAATCATTGAGTGGGAGTCGCTTGGCGCCTCATTGATCGGTAAAGCGCAGAACGGACATGAAGCATATGAAAAGATTGTACATAAGCAGCCGCATATCGTCATCACAGACGTCAAAATGCCCGGTATGGACGGGCTTGAGCTGATCAAAAAGGTGTCAGCCATCAGTCCGTCGGTGCAATTTATCGTCCTGTCCGGGTTTGGAGAGTTTGAGTACGCAAAGGAAGCCATGAAATATGGGGTGAAGCATTATTTGCTGAAACCCTGCAATGAACAGCAGATTATCAGCTCGTTGGAGGAAATCATTGCTGAGCTGAAGCGGCAAGATGTGCACAAAAAGAAAACAGCCCATCTGAAACACGAGCTGGACCATATCCGTTCCTTTGCAGCCGATCAATACTTGGAAGGCTTGATCGCAGGTGTAGCCCAGTTGTCTCCGCCGCCTTCACTTGCCGGAAAAAAGATCCGCCTCTTGATCTTAAAAGGGGAACAATCTATTGATGTCGCAGCCAGAGAGGCACTCGGATCGGCACTGACAGCGGTTTGCAGCAGCGGAGAATGGACAGTGCTCGCCGTAGAGGAGAACGCCGCTGAAAAGGCGGCGGAGGTTTTTGCGGACCGCAAGATGGCCATCAGTCAGGCGGGAGAACTCCGGCACGCGGGGCAGCTGTTTCGTGACACAGCTGAAGCGTCTGGTGACCTGCATGGGAGCGCAGTGATTTCAAAAATGATCAGGCTTATTGCCGACGAGCTCGGAAATCCGAATCTGTCCTTAAAATGGGCGGCGAAGGATATGCTGTTTATGAATCCTGATTATCTCGGGAAGTTATTTAAGCAGGAAACAGGCGAGAAATTTTCCCAATATGTTACACGAGTGCGTCTTGAACATGCGATGAAACAGATGAAAATGAGGCGGGACGCGAGTGTATCAGAAATTGCTGAAGAAATCGGATTTGGCGATAATCCGAAGTATTTCAGTCTTGTTTTTAAAAAATATACCGGTCTGACACCGTCAGAATTCAGAAGAAAACAGGGAGGCGCTTCCGCAGGATAGCCATCTCTGTTTTTTTGACTTTCGCCACTGTTTTTTGAGTGTTTCGCCCTATCCGAACGCTTTAAAATAAAATGTAAGCACTTACATTAAAGGGGGGATTGGTTTGAAGAAGATTTGTTACGTTCTGTTATCGCTTGTCTGTGTCTTTATTTTCAGCGGATGTTCTGTGGGCGAAGAGGCATCGGGGAAAAAAGAAGACATTACGCTCAGAATCGCGTGGTGGGGCGGGCAGCCAAGGCATGATTATACAACAAAGGTAATTGAACTTTACGAGAAAAAGAATCCTCACGTCCATATTGAAGCGGAATTTGCGAACTGGGATGACTACTGGAAAAAGCTTGCGCCCATGTCTGCCGCCGGCCAGCTTCCTGATGTCATTCAAATGGATACCGCTTACTTAGCCCAATACGGAAAGAAGAACCAGCTGGAAGATTTAACGCCGTATACAAAGGATGGAACGATTGACGTCAGTACAATCGACGAGAATATGCTGTCGGGCGGAAAAATCGACAATAAGCTTTATGGATTTACGCTAGGTGTCAACGTGCTGTCTGTGATTGCGAATGATGATTTGCTGAAAAAAGCCGGTGTGTCTATCAATCAGGAAAACTGGACGTGGGAGGATTACGAGAAGCTGGCGTATGATCTTCAGGAAAAAGCTGGTGTCTACGGTTCCAACGGAATGCATCCGCCTGATATTTTCTTCCCGTATTATTTGCGCACAAAGGGTGAGCGCTTTTACAAAGAAGACGGCACTGGCCTCGCGTATCAAGATGATCAGATGTTTGTCGATTACTTTGAACGGCAGCTGAGGCTGGTGAAAGCGAAAACGTCCCCAACACCTGATGAAAGCGCACAGATTAAAGGGATGGAAGACGATTTTATCGTCAAAGGCAAATCAGCGATTACATGGAACTACTCCAATCAATATTTGGGCTTTGCCCGGCTGACAGACTCGCCGCTGTCTCTCTATCTGCCGCCGGAGCAAATGAAGGAAAAGGCGCTGACATTGAAGCCGAGTATGCTGTTTTCCATTCCGAAAAGCTCTGAGCATAAAAAAGAGGCAGCGAAATTTATTAATTTCTTCGTGAACAATGAGGAAGCGAACCAGCTGATTAAAGGTGAGCGAGGCGTTCCAGTCTCCGACAAGGTGGCGGATGCGATTAAACCGAAGTTGAATGAGGAAGAAACCAACATCGTGGAGTATGTAGAAACCGCGTCAAAAAACATCAGCAAAGCCGATCCGCCAGAGCCTGTGGGAAGCGCGGAGGTCATCAAGCTGCTGAAGGATACGTCAGATCAGATTCTGTATCAGAAGGTATCGCCGGAAAAAGCCGCCAAAACGTTCCGGAAAAAGGCCAATGAGATATTAGAGAGGAATAATTGACGGGAAATGGGGCCGACGCAATGAAAAAAAGCCGGAGTATAAGAAAAGACAATCTGGCGGGATATGCTTTTATTTCTCCGTTTATCATCGGGTTCCTATGCTTTACGGTGATCCCGATGGGGGCGTCCCTGTTTCTGTCCTTCACGAGCTATGACTTGTTTACGGCGCCGAAATGGATCGGGCTCGACAACTTTAAGGAAATGTTTACGGGTGACGAAAAGTATTGGCAGTCTCTGAAGGTGACATTTACGTATGTGCTTGCCGGGGTTCCGCTCCGCCTCGGCTTCGCGCTTTTTATCGCTGTCATTTTAAACAATGCAGCAAAAGGAACGGCCATTTACAGAACGCTCTTTTATCTGCCTTCGATCATCGGCGGGAGCGTCGCCGTGGCAATTATGTGGCGCAATATTTTTGGCAATGACGGGGTCATCAATGCGCTGCTGTTTTTTGTCGGGATTGATCAAAAAATTCTTTGGTACCAGAATCCGACAAGTGCGCTGTGGACATTGATTCTGCTGTCCGTCTGGCAGTTCGGGTCGTCAATGCTGATTTTTCTGGCCGGGCTGAAAAACATTCCGTCTTCGTATTTGGAAGCGGCAAGTGTGGATGGGGCAAATCGGGTGCAGCGTTTCTTCAAGATCACGCTTCCGATCCTCACACCGATTATTTTCTTTAACCTAGTGATGCAGACGATTTCTGCTTTTATGACATTTACACCTGCCTATATCATTTCGAAGGGCGAGGGCGGGCCGCTTGACGGGACACTTCTCTATTCGCTCTATTTGTTCCAGCGTGCGTTTAACTATTTTCAAATGGGCTACGCATCGGCGATGGCGTGGGTCATGCTTGTCATTGTCGGGCTGATTACGCTCATATTGTTTAAAACATCGTCATATTGGGTTCATTACGAGTCAAAGGAGGAATGACGGATGGAGCCGGTCAACGAGCCTGTCAGAAAAGCCCCGGTTTTAGAAAGAAAAAAAGCCGGTCGCGTCAGTCCCAAACGCATACTGTTCCATGTTTGTACGGCAACGCTGGCGGTGTTACTGCTGTACCCGGTCATTTGGCTGTTTGTCAGCTCGTTTAAAGAAAGCGCCAGTATTTTTACAACCTCACATTCTCTCATTCCAGACCCTTTTATTCTCAGTAACTATGCTGAAGGGTGGAAGGGCATTGCGGGACAGCCGTTTCTGACGTTTATTAAAAACTCGGCGATTATTGTCGGACTGTCAACAATCGGTGCCGTCCTGTCATCGGCTGTCATTGCGTACGGATTTGCGCGTATTCCGTTTAAGGGAAAAAAATTTTGGTTTGCGTGCATGATGGGGACGTTAATGCTGCCTCATGAAGTGTTGATGATTCCGCAGTATATTATGTTTGCGAAATTAGACTGGCTGAATTCCTTTAAACCAATTGTCGTTCCGCAATTTTTCGGGCATGCGTTTTTTATCTTTCTGATGATCCAGTTTATCCGGACGATTCCCGAGGAGCTGGATGAAGCCGCGCGAATCGACGGATGCGGACGCTTTGCCTGTTTTTGGCGGATCATTCTCCCGCTGATTGCTCCCGCGCTTGCGACGTCTGCGATTTTCTCCTTCTATTGGAAGTGGGAGGAGCTGATTCAGCCGCTCTTGTATTTGAATAAGCCGGAGCTTTACCCTGTTTCACTTGCGCTGAAGCTTTTTCTCGATACAGAGTCGGCTTCGAACTGGGGCGCGATGTTTGCCATGTCGGCCGTCTCGTTATTGCCTGTGATTCTTGTTTTCTTTTTGTTTCAGAAATATATCGTTCAGGGCATCAGTACGACCGGATTAAAATAAAAAGGAGTGTTGCAGATGGCACAGCTTATCTTTGATGAAGAAAAGGTGACGTCGGTTATTGACCGGATCGTGAAACGGACATTTCAGATGGATTTTGCGTGGGATTGGCCGGGCGGCGTCGCGTTTTACGGCGTGGCGGAGGCCTATGAAGCGACGGAAAACGAGGAATATATCAATCTGTTAAAAACGTGGGTGGATGAACAGCTGGAGGATGGGCTGCCGCCGCTATCAATCAACGGAGTTTCCATCGGGCATACGCTTTTGTTCCTCCACAAAGTGACGGGTGATGACGTGTATTTGGAAACAGCGGCCGAGATGGCGGAATATGTGCTGCATAAGGCGCCGCGCTTTGGCGAGGGTATCCTTCAGCATACGGTGAATGCGGCAGAATATGTGTTTCCTGAGCAGGCATGGGCGGATACGCTGATGATGGCTGGGCTGTTTATGCTGAGAATTGGGCGGGTCATGGAGCGTGAGGATTATTTTGAAGACGGCCTGCGCCAGTTTCACGGACATGAGGATGTGCTTCAGGACCCTGTCACGAATTTGTACTACCACGCCTGGGACAACAAAGCGCAAAATCATCTGTCGGGGATTTATTGGGGCAGGGCGAACGGCTGGGCGGCACTCACGATGGCAAAGGCGCTCCCGCTCATTGAGGTGACACATCCTTCCTTTATGATCATCGACGGATCGCTCAGAGACCAGCTGAGCGCACTTGTCCGGCTTCAGGATGAATCAGGGCTGTGGCATACGATTTTGGATGATCCGGATTCTTATCTGGAGGTTTCGGCATCAGCCGGTATTGCTTCTGCTCTGATATCGAGCGGAAAGCTGTATACAAAATATGTGCAGAAATCGCTTGCCGCCATTTTGGATGCGGTGGAAGAGGACGGACGGGTCAGCAAGGTATCGGCCGGGACAGCCGTCATGAAAAATGCCGAAGGATACAAACAGGTGCCTTACAAACGAATACAAGGATGGGGGCAGGGACTTGCGCTGACGTTTCTTACTGATGTTTTGAAAACGAAAAAACGCGTGTATCAGTAAAGATAGCGGCGGGGGGAGAGGGATGAAAAAACAGCCTCAACAGAAGGAACGGGTTTCTCGCTGGAAGGGAACGTATTTCAAAAGAAACTTTGTCTTCATTTTGCTGATTGCCTGTATTCCCGGATTGCTGACTGGCGGCGCAATCTACTTTCTTTCGATCGACAAGGTGGAGAAAGAGCTGCAGAGATCGCATGAAACACAGGTGGCGCGTGAAGTCAGCCGAATGGATGAGAAGCTGGGAGTGCTTGAACTGGCTCTCACCCAGATGGCCTACGATTCTTCACTGATGAACGGATTGGCCGAGAGGGATTTGGAGAAAGACTTTACGTTCTCCTATCAATTAACGAAAAAGCTGTTTCTTTTGCGGGACCAGCAGCCGCTGATCGAGCAGGCCTCCATCTTTCTGAACAGCCCCCGGCCACTTGTGCTGAGCCCTGAATACAGCGCTTTGACAGAACAGGAGGCGCTTCGCAAGTATCGCTCGCTGCTTGCCTCAGACCACAGCATTTATTGGAAACGGTCGGGAAATCAAGTGATGCTGATCCAGCTCATTCCGGGCGCGGCGGAGAAACCGTTCGGCGCGATCATGCTGGCGTTTGATCCGAAAGAAATGGAATCAATCCTGCAAAGCTTGTCCCCCTATCCTGATGGAAGTGCGCTGCTTTTAGATCAAAATCAAGAGGTGCTGTTTCATGAGGGGGAAAAAGATTTTGAAAAGACTTTACTTCATGAGATAAAAAAACAGCCGAATGAGAAAGGCCATTTTCAGATGGAATGGGAAGGCAAGGTGTATTCTGTCTCCTTTGGAGAAATGAACCGGATGCATCAGCAATGGACCTTTGTGTCAGCGGCGCCTCTTTCAGCTATTACAGCGCCGATGGTGTTTTTATCAAAAGTGATCATCGTAATGCTGGTCATTTGCATCGGTTTGGCGGTATGCATGACATGGTATGCATCAAAAAAAATCTATCGTCCCATCCAGCATTTGCTTGGCTTGTTTACCGGCGGAGAGAAGAAAACATGGCAGGCGTCCGGGCAGGATGAATTCAAGTGGATTGAAAAGAGATGGCAGGATCTATCTCTTGAAAGCCGGAAGCTCCAAGAACAGCTCCTGCGGCAGACGCCCCATATGAAAAAGAGTTTTTTGCAGCATCTCTTACAGGGCGATTTTTACTATGACAACGAGGAAAGCCTCAGATTGCGGATGGAGGAGGCTGGCTGGAACATCGGCGGAAACGCGTTTCATGTGCTTGATCTACAGGTGACAGGGCTCCGCTGTGAAAAAAGCATCTTCCGTGAAGGTGATGAACAGCTTGCCGTGTTTACCCTGACCAATCTGGCTGAGGAATTGGCGGATAAACACGTTTTTCAGCTATCCATACTTGATATCGGCCGGCTTTCTGTCACCGTTCTTGTGATGAAAACAAACAGCTCTGATCTCAAGGTGTATATAACGGAGCTGGCACGCCAGTTTGGGGATGTAACCGGACTAAGCCTGACTGCGACATTGAGCAGCAAGACGGAGCGTGTCACGGAAATTCCTTCTTTATTTCAAAATGTGAAAAGCGGCAAATCCCGCAGGCAGTTTGCCAACCGGGATCAGGTCATTGATTTGCAGGCCGACTCCCCGCAGGATGAGCAGTTCGCTCCTTATTACCCTTTTGAGCTGGAAAAACAAATTGTTCAGGCCATCCGGCTGGAAAGAAAACAGGAGGCCGAGGAGCTGATTCGTGTATGTATGAAGGAACTGGCAGAAAAGGCGGCCATAGACAGGCATGTGCATTCCGCCCTGATTCAGCTGTTTTCCCGCATTCAGGAGGATATTTTGCATTCCGGGCTCAATCCCAGCGAACTGTTTCAGCACCGGAATCCGTTTCTTGATATTTCAGAATTGCACGAACCTAATGAAGCGGCGGCCTGGCTGATGGATGTAGTGGTGACGCCTTACCTTTCCAAGCTTGAGGGCAGAAAAAACAGACAGCAAAAGCAGCTGGCAGAACGTGTGATTGCGATGATTCACTTACAGTATATGGCGGATATTTCATTGGAAAGCTGTGCCGATGCGCTTGGCATGAATTCATATACGTTAAGCAAGGCATTTAAGCAAGTGACCGGCATTAATTTTATCGATTATGTGACCCAGATCAGAATCGAAAAGGCGAAAGAACTGCTGGTCAATACGAATAAAAAAATTCATGACGTGTCAGAAGAAGTCGGCTACCGCCACAATTACTTCAACCGGATTTTTAAAAAACAGGTCGGCATGCCGCCGGGTGTCTTCAGGCAAATGTATCAGGAAACGCCGTGAAAGGAGAGAACATGTGATGAAGAAACCGATTCAAGTATTTTTAGCCGGGGATTCCACTGTGAGTGACTGCCCGCCTCATGAAGCGCCGATGGCTGGGTGGGGGCAGGTATTCGGGCAATTGTTTTCAGAAGAGGTAGTGGTGCACAATCATGCCAAAGGAGGAGCGAGCACCAATTCTTTTGTGGAGGAAGGAAGGCTTCAAGCGATTGCTGAGCGCATCACACAAGGCGATTATTTGTTGATTCAATTCGGCCACAATGACCAAAAACCGCGGGGGACGAAGCCGTACTCCACATTTCAGCAGTTTCTTACCTTGTTTGCAGATACGGCACGTGAAAAGGGCGCGCATCCTGTGTTCGTCACATCTGTGCAGCGGCGCCGCTTTGATGAAAACGGACGGATCGAGCATACGCTCGGTGAGTATCCCGATGCGATGAAAGCACTGGCGAAGGAGCTCGATGTACCTGTGATTGATCTGCTTGCGAAAACAAAGGTGCTGTATGAAGCATACGGGCCGGAGGAGTCCAAGCGATTGTTCGTTTGGTTTCAGCCGAATGAACATCCGAATTACCCGGACGGCATTGAGGACAATACGCATTTTTCGGAAAAAGGTGCAATGGAGGTTGCGAAGCTTGTGGCAGAAGGCATTGAAGAGCTCGGACTTCCGCTTAAGGACCGTCTTGTGAACCGGGAGGGAAAAGAACATGTATAAGGAAGGCGCTTGCTTGTACCGCAATCCGTTCCGGTCTAAAAGCGATGTGAAGGATTGGCGGATGGAGGGAGGCGGACAGATCTCATTTGATGATCACAGCTTGCACCTGTCACATGTTCAGGACGAAGCGCACTTTGTCTTTTGGTGTCCGGAAACCTTTCCAGACGGCATCATTGTGACATGGGATTTCTCCCCGATTGAGCAGCCGGGACTGTGTATGCTGTTTTTTTCCGCTGCGGGCATTGGGGGCGAGGATTTATTTGATCCAAGTCTCCAGAGAAGAACGGGAAAATACCCCGAGTACCATTCAGGGGACATCAACACTCTCCACCTCTCGTATTTCCGCAGAAAATACGCGGAGGAAAGAGCATTCCGCACCTGCAATTTAAGAAAAAGCCGCGGTTTCCACCTCGCCGCAATGGGTGCCGATCCGCTGCCTTCTCCAGACGACGCTGATTCTCCGTATCGTATGAAGCTGATCAAAGACAAAGGCTATGTGCACTTTTCAATCAATGGTCTGCCCATTCTTGAGTGGATGGACGACGGCAGCACATATGGGCCTGTGTTAACAAAAGGAAAAATCGGGTTCCGGCAGATGGCCCCCATGAAAGCAGCTTACAGGGATTTTGCCGTGCATCAAGCGGTGAGAAGATGAAGACGACTGTAACGGACTCGCTTTATGCAGGCTGCGAAGCGGTGGTGAAAATAGCATGGCTCAACGGGCTGTGGCTGTTGTTTACACTTTTGGGCGGCGTTCTTTTCGGATGGGCGCCGAGCACAGCCGCGATGTGTGCCGTTATAAGGAAATGGCTGATGGGGCAAAAGGATGTCCCAGTATTTCCGTTATTTCTCGATACCTATAAAAAAGAGTTTCTCAAGGTTAATGCGATCGGATTGGCGTTTTCGGCTCTTTTGCTCATATTGTCCGCGAACTATCATTATTTTTCTGCCAGTACGGATTGGCTGTCCTTTACTGTAACAAGCTGCACGCTGCTTGCAGGGCTTTTGTATATCATCGCGCTGATGTATGTGTTTCCCCTTTATGTGCATTACCAGCTCCCGCTTCGCAAATATATTCCGCAGGCGCTGCTGTTTGGCGCCATGAGGCCGCTGACGACCGGCTGTATGCTGATCGGGTGCGGATTTGTCCTTTATTTGCTGTATACGCTTCCTGGCCTGATTCCGTTTTACGGCCCATGTTTATTTGGGCTTGTGTTGATGTTTTTTGCTCTTAGGGGATTTCAAAAGACGGAGGCCCAGCATCATCAAGCCGGGTAACAAAAAAATGACAAATACGCAAAAAAGTGCAGTGTCCGAAATAGGCAGATGCAAAAAAGTGAAATTGAAGACAGCTCACACAGCGCATAAAATCCAATTTGAGTAAGCGCTTACAGATAAATGAGAAGGAGCTGTCTGATGATTACACGAAGGAAACGCATGTTTACCGCTGTTACGTTGCTGGTCTTGTTGGTGATGGGAACCTCTGTATGTCCTGTGAAAGCTGAAGGGGCAGCGCGGCAGATGGAAGCGCTGAACCGGGGGCTTGTAGCGGTCAGGACGGACGGGGGCATTTTTGTCAGCTGGCGGTTTCTTGGAACCGAAAACGCATCTGTTTTGTTCAATGTGTACAGAGACGGGCAGAAACTGAATGCTGCGCCTGTCAAAACCACGAACTATGTAGATAAAAACGGATCGGCGGGCTCAACGTATACGGTTCGGGCTGTTGTAAACGGTACCGAACAGCAGGCTTCTGAAAAAGCCTCCGTATGGGCGCAGCCGTATCATTCCGTCCCGCTGGATAAACCGGCTGGCGGCACGACGCCAAAGGGTGAAGCTTACACGTACAGCGCTAATGACGCAAGTGTTGGCGATGTGGATGGTGACGGGCAATACGAGCTAATCCTGAAATGGGACCCGTCTAACTCAAAAGACAATTCACAGGATGGCTATACGGGTGACGTGCTGATTGACGCGTATAAACTGGACGGCACAAAGTTATGGCGGATCAATCTCGGCAAAAACATCAGAGCGGGCGCGCACTACACCCAGTTTATGGTGTATGACCTTGATGGTGACGGAAAAGCGGAAGTGGCAATGAAAACGGCAGACGGGACAAAAGACGGCACGGGCAAAGTAATTGGAAATGCCAATGCAGATTACAGAAATGAACAGGGGCGTGTGCTTTCAGGCCCTGAATATCTCACGGTGTTTCAAGGTTCAACCGGGAAAGAGCTTGTCACCGCAAATTTTGAACCGGCGCGCGGCAATGTGTCGGATTGGGGAGACAGCTACGGCAACCGTGTTGACCGTTTTCTCGCCGGCATTGCCTACCTTGATGGACAGCGGCCGAGCCTGATCATGACCAGAGGGTATTACGCTAAAACCATGCTAGTTGCCTATAACTTCAGCGATGGAAAGCTGTCAAAGCTTTGGACGCTGGACTCCTCAAAGTCAGGAAATGAAGCGTTTGCCGGACAGGGGAATCACAACATGAGCATCGCGGACGTTGACGAGGATGGAAAAGATGAGATTATTTTCGGCTCAATGGCTGTTGATCATGACGGGAAAGGCATGTACTCGACCGGCTTAGGCCATGGGGATGCCCTCCATACAGGAGATCTTGATCCGGGACGGCCGGGGCTTGAGGTGTTTCAAGTACATGAGGACAAAAATGCAAAATACGGCTTATCTTTCCGGGATGCTGCAACCGGAAAAATCCTTTGGGGCGTTTATGCCGGCAAGGATGTAGGCCGGGGAATGGCTGCTGATATTGACCCGCGTTATCCGGGACAGGAAGTGTGGGCAAACGGTTCTCTCTACTCAGCGAAAGGGGTCAAAATCGGAATCGGGGTTCCGTCCTCGACCAACTTCGGCATCTGGTGGGACGGCGATCTGCTCCGGGAACAGCTGGACAGCAACCGAATTGATAAGTGGGATTATCAAAACGGCGTATCGAAAAATGTGCTGACTGCATCAGGCGCAGCGGCTAACAACGGCACAAAAGCAACACCAACGCTTCAGGCTGATCTGCTCGGTGACTGGCGCGAGGAAGTGGTGTGGAGAACGGAGGACAGCAGTGCACTGCGCATTTACACGACGACCATTCCGACTGAGCACAGGCTGTATACGCTGATACACGATCCGGTGTACCGGCTTGGCATCGCCTGGCAAAATGTCGCCTATAACCAGCCGCCGCACACAAGCTTCTTTTTAGGAGACGGCATGGCGGAACAGCCAAAACCAAATATGTATACGCCTTAACTGAAAGGGGGAAGGAACGGGCTGCGTGCAGCCCGTTCCCATCAAATGAAACCAAAAAAGAGGCAAATGGAATACTTGACCAGAGGTTTGATTGCGGTAAAGACAGAACAGGGCGTGTTTGTCAGCTGGCGTTTTCTCGGAACAGATCATGAGACGACGGCTTTTCACCTTTATCGAGATGGAAAGCGGATCACCCGCGATCCAATCGCTGAAAGCACTAATTTTCTCGATCAAAACGGAACGGCTGACGCTGTTTATCAGGTGGCGGCCGTCAATAAGGGAAGGGAAGAAAAACTGTCCAAAGAAGCTTCCGTCTGGCGGGAAAATGTACTGGAGGTTCCGCTTGCCAAACCGGAAGGCGGTATCACGCCGGACGGAAAGCCGTACACCTACAGCGCCAATGATGCCAGCGTCGGGGATGTGGACGGGGATGGAGAATATGAAATCATCCTGAAGTGGGACCCGTCCAATTCAAAAGACAACGCCCATGACGGGTATACCGGGGAGGTGCTCATAGATGCCTATAAACTGGACGGCACCTTTTTGTGGCGTATCAACCTTGGCAGAAACATCAGGGCGGGCGCTCATTACACGCAATTTATGGTGTATGACCTTGACGGTGACGGAAAAGCAGAAATCGCCATGAAAACAGCTGACGGCACAACAGACGGGAAAGGACATATCATCGGTGATGAGCATGCCGATTTTAGAAATGAACAGGGAAGGATTCTGTCCGGACCGGAATATTTGACGGTGTTTAAAGGAGAAACCGGTGAGGCGCTCACGACCGTGGAATATGAACCGCCCCGCGGCAAACTGGAGGATTGGGGAGACGGCTATGGAAATCGGATGGACCGTTTTCTCGCCGGGATCGCTTATTTGGATGGGGAGCGGCCGAGCCTCGTGATGGCGCGGGGCTATTATACGAGAGCCGTTCTCGTAGCATACGATTTCAGAAACGGAAGGCTCAAAAAACGATGGGTATTTGACTCCAACCATCCGGGACATGAAGCGTACGCAGGACAGGGGAACCACAGCTTGAGCGTGGCTGACGTCGACGGAGACGGAAAGGATGAAATCATATACGGCGCAATGGCGGTCGATCATGACGGAACCGGCCTGTACACAACGGGGCTCGGGCATGGAGACGCGATGCATGTAGGGGATCTGGACCCGTCACGAAAAGGGCTTGAAGTGTTCCAGGTGCATGAGGACGCCACGAAGCCGTACGGACTGTCACTGCGAGATGCCGGAACCGGTGAGATATTATGGGGCGTCCATGCTGGAACTGACGTTGGCCGGGGCATGGCGGCTCATATTGACCCAAGCTACAAAGGGTCGCTTGTCTGGGGAATTGATCCGCCGGGCAATGATGGCATGTCGTATGGGCTTTTCACGAGCAAAGGCGAAAAAATCAGCGACAAAGCGCCCGCTTCAGCCAATTTCGCCATCTGGTGGGACGGTGATTTGGTCAGAGAACTGCTTGATCATGACTGGGACGGAACGATTGGCAGGCCAAAGATTGAAAAATGGGATGCTGAAAACGGCTGTCTGAAGACGATATTTCAGCCGGCCGGCGTGCTGTCCAACAACGGCACGAAAGGAAACCCGGTTCTTCAGGCCAACCTGTTCGGAGACTGGCGGGAAGAAGTGATATGGAGAACGGAAGACAGCAGCGCGCTCCGTATCTATACAACGACACATCTCACCCGCCACCGCTTTTACACGCTGATGCATGATCCAGTTTACAGGCTCGGCATCGCCTGGCAGAATACCGCCTACAACCAGCCGCCGCACACGAGCTTTTACCTCGGAACGGGAATGAAAAAACCGCCGAAGCCCGCCCTGTACATAGCGGGAAGCAAAGCGGAGGCGCCGCTGTAGGAGGACTAAGGGATAAGACGCAAAGGCTGAACGCTACGACAAGATTATTAGAGAACGGGCAGGACGAACCAATGCTCAAGCGCTGTACGCACCGGTCTTTTTCAAGGGAAGAGCTATCCGTGATGGAAGCTGTATAAAAAACGAGGGGGAATGAAAATGGCAAATCATATTTATCTTGCCGGCGATTCGACTGTTCAAACGTACGGAGACAGCACAAATCAAGGGGGCTGGGGGCAGTTTCTCGGCTCGCATCTGCCGGAGCATATTCAGGTGATCAACAGAGCGATCGGGGGAAGAAGCTCGAAAACATTTGTCGAAGAGGGCAGGCTTCAGGCGATCCTTGATGTGATTGAGCCGGATGATTGGCTGTTCGTGCAGATGGGCCATAATGACGCGTCGAAAAATAAGCCGGAGCGCTACACCGAGCCCTACACTACTTATAAACAATATTTAAAGCAGTATATCGCAGGCGCGCGGGAAAAAGGCGCCCATCCGCTTCTCATTACCCCCGTAGCCCGCTTTCATTACGAAAATGGCGTGTTTTTGAACGATTTTCCAGATTACTGCATTGCCATGAAGCAGACGGCTGAAGAGGAGAATGTCCAGCTCATTGATCTGATGGAGAAAAGCCTTGCTTTCTTTACTGAGAAGGGCGAGGAAAAAGTATACACCTATTTTATGATTTCAGAAGGGATTAACGATTACACGCATTTTACAAAAAAAGGCGCAAATGAAATGGCGAAACTTGTGGCAAAAGGCATAAAGGAGCTCGGCCTGCCATTGACAGAATCGATCATCAAAGAAAGGTGAAAATGGGATGAGAAAACTGTATCATGGCGCTTGCTATTATCCGGAATTATGGGATGAAGAGACGATTCAGCAGGACATTGACATCATGCGTGAAGTTGGCGTAAATGTTGTGCGGATCGGTGAATTTGCCTGGTCTGTCATAGAACCTGAAGAAGGAAAAATTGACGTCGGTTTTTTCAAAGAAATCATCGCCCGGCTGTATGATAGCGG
The DNA here is from genome assembly GCF_038002425.1 of Bacillus sp. FSL R7-0685. Classification (NCBI taxonomy): domain Bacteria; kingdom Bacillati; phylum Bacillota; class Bacilli; order Caryophanales; family Bacillaceae; genus Bacillus; species Bacillus sp. FSL R7-0685. Next base: position 748,216 of record NZ_JBBOCN010000001.1, read on the forward strand.
GATCGAAACGATTATGTGCACGCCGACGCCTACCCCGCCGATTTGGTTCTCACATGGCCTGCCCGAACGCATGCATGCCAATGAAAAAAGAGAGATCATGGGGCATGGCTCCCGTCAGCATGCCTGTACGAACAACCCGTATTTCCGAAAAAAAGCCGCCATCATCACCACAGCCATCGCCAAGGAGCTTGGCCGGCTCCCGGGGCTGATCGGATGGCAGCTAGACAATGAGTTTAAATGCCATGTTGCAGAATGCATGTGTGAGACATGTTTGCGCTTATGGCATGACTGGCTCAAAAATCGCTACGGGGTGATTGAGCGCTTGAATGAAGCTTGGGGAACCGATGTGTGGAGCGAAACCTATCAGACGTTTGAGCAAGTCCCGCAGCCGGGACCGGCCCCGTTTCTGCATCATGCCTCTCTACGCACTATGTATCAACTGTTTTCGATGGAGATGATCGCTTCGTTTGCGGATGAACAGGCCAAAATCATCCGCTGCTATTCAGATGCGCCGATCACGCATAACGGATCAGTCATGTTCAGCGTGGACAATGAGCGAATGTTTCAGAATCTCGATTTTGCCTCCTATGACACGTACGCTTCGCAGGAAAACGCCTCTGCCTTTTTATTGAACTGTGATTTATGGAGAAATCTGAAACAGGGACGCCCGTTTTGGATTTTGGAAACGAGTCCGTCGTATGCCGCCTCGCTTGAAAGCTCCGCTTACCCGCACGCAGACGGGTATTTGCAGGCCGAAGCCGTATCGTCCTACGCCTTAGGGAGCCAGGGATTTTGCTACTGGCTATGGCGACAGCAGCGTTCAGGCAGCGAGATTTCCCACGGTTCGGTTCTCAGCGCCTGGGGCGAACCCGCCATCGGCTACCAAAATGTGCTGGCGGTTGAGCGGGCAAGAAAGGAAATCGAGCCTATTATTCTATCGACTGAACCCGTTCAAGCCGAGGCGGCGATGACTTACTCTGACAGAGCAAAAGCATTTATTAAAACTGAGCCTCACCGGGGACTCCGGCATCGTTCGCTTGTGACGCATTTTTATGAACGTATTCTCAACACGGGGATTCACCGTGACCTTATTCCGGAAGGCGCTCCACTGGACGGCTACCGCTTGCTGTTTACGCCATTTGTGCCGTATTTGTCTTCTGAATTTATCAAAAAAGCTTCGGCATTCGCTGAAGCGGGCGGCATCTGGATCACCGGGCCGCTGACAGGAGGGCGCACATGCGAGCATACCATTCATACCGATTGCGGACTTGGCGAACTTGAGAAAACGTCAGGGATCAAAACACTTTTTACCTTTCCGATGAATGAGAACGTGAATACAGGAAAAGCGTTTGGCATCACGGCACCGCTCGGACTATGGAGCGCGGTGTTTGACACAGAGAGCGGAAACACCCTTGGCACGGTTGAAGCAGGACCGGGGGCGGGCCATGCTTTTCTGACGGAACGGAATTACGGCGAGGGGAAAATTGTCATGCTGGGCTCGCTTCCATCCGGGAAAGAAGGGGATGCGATGCTGGAAGCGCTCGTTAGGCATTACGCGGAGGAAGCTGTTATTTCCAGCCGGTCGGATGTTACGCCCGGCACGATCGTTGCCCCGCGCAAAGGCGATAACGGCCTTGTGTGGATCATCGTGAATATGGATGGAAAAGGAGGAAGTGTGACACTGCCGGAAGCGGGAACAGATCTGTTGACGCACCGCTTGGAAAAGGCGGGGAGGCTGGCGGTCGGACCGCATGAATACCGTGTGATTCAATTTGACAATCCCAGCTGATTCTTTGCATCGAATCAGCTTTTTTCTATGGAGGGAGAGACCGATGAAAAAGATCAAATGGTTATCAGGACAGCCAAAGGTGATAAGCGGTGTGACGTGGGGCGTGCCATGGAAAAAAGGAGAATTAAAAAAGGGTGACCGTCTGGCGCTTATGAATGAAAACGCGGAAACGCGATATGTGCAAAGCGAACCGTCGGCCTATTGGCCGGACGGGAGCATCAAGTGGACGAAGCACGCGGCGGTGTTTGGCGGTCAGGAAAACCAAAGCTTTACAGTGCACAAAAGAGAAGTGCCGCAGCCAACTGAATCGCTCAGCATTCATGAGACAGAGCATGATATCCAAGTGGATACAGGAGCACTCGTTTGTACCATTCATAAAACAGGATCTGATTTCATTCAATCATTGCAGATCAATGGAAAGCCGATCGCCGCAGGCGGGAGGCTCGTTGCCATAAGAGAAAAGAGAAAAGAGTCGGCGGTGGAAACGGTTCTATTTCAAGAAGCATCTGTCAGCTTTATCAAACGGGCGGCGATTGAGCAGAGTGGTCCTGTCAAAGCAGTAGTCAAAATCGAGGGAGTGCATGTGCTCCATAAAACGAATGAAGAATGGCTGCCGTTTGTCATCCGATTGGTGTTTTATGCCGGGCTGTCTGAGATCGGCCTTGTGCACACGCAGCTGATTGACAGGAACGGTAAACAAGAATTCATTAAGGGGCTCGGCATCGAATTTGACCTTTTTTTGGAGGGGGAGCCGTACAACCGCCATTTCCGGTTTGCGGGAGAGAAAGGGATGTACAAAGAACCCGCCCAGCTGTTTGGCACACGTAAATTCAATGAACGATATCCGCTTTATGAAAAACAAATCAATGGCGAAATGCTGTCTCCAGATGAAGAGCATAAGGAATGGTTTGCGCACGGAACACAGAATGCGGTTTGGGACGATGTGAAGCTTGTTCAGGATTCAAGCGATCATTACAGCCTGTCAAAACGGACCGGAAAAGATTATGCGTGGATCGGCATGCTGCATGGCTGCCGGGCGAAGGGGCTTTGCTATGCGGGCGGAGAAAATGGCGGTGTGGCTCTCGGCCTGCGGTATTTCTTTGAGAAATACCCTTCAGCACTGGAAATCACAGGTCTTGCCGGCAGCCGCCCCAAAATGACCGTCTGGCTTTGGCCCCCGGACGGCGAAGCGATGGATTTGCGGCATTATACAGGAAACACCCACGTGGCCAGCGCGTATGAAGGCTTTGATGAAATGCGCTCTGATCCGACAGGCATTGCGAACACAAATGAAATCAGCCTGGCGTGCTTTTCGCACATGCCGTCTGACGAAGTCCTCAATGCGCTCGCTGACAAATGGCAGGCGCCGCCGCTCATTGTATGCGAGCCGGACGTCTATTACGAATCAAAAGCACTCGGGGTTTGGAGCATCATTGACACATCCCATCCGCTCAAAAAAGAGCTGGAAGAACAGCTCGATGCGGCCTTTCTGTTTTATAAAAAGGAAGTAGAGCAACGCAGATGGTACGGTTTTTGGCATTATGGCGATGTCATGCATACGTATGACCCGATCCGGCATATGTGGCGGTACGATCTCGGCGGATACGCATGGCAAAACAATGAGCTCGTTCCGACCCTATGGCTGTGGCAGACGTTTTTCCGCTCAGGCAGAGAGGATATCTTTCGCATGGCAGAAGCCATGACCCGCCATACGAGCGAAACGGACAGCTTTCACCTCGGTGAATACGCAGGACTTGGTTCACGGCATAACGTTGTGCACTGGGGATGCGGCTGCAAGGAAGCGAGAATCAGCATGGCCGGGCTTTATAAATTCTATTATTATCTGACGGGTGATGAGCGGACGGGAGATCTTTTGACAGAAGTGAAGGATGCCGATTATGCCCTCGTCAAAACCGATCCGATGCGCGCTTTTTACGAGAAAGGCAAGCACCCGACTCACGCCAGAACGGGACCGGACTGGGCGGCGTTTTGCTCGAACTGGCTGGCGGAATGGGAGCGGACCGAAAATCCGAAATATCTCAAAAAAATCGAAACTGGAATCAACTGTCTGAAGCTGCTGCCGCTCCGCTTATTATCCGGCCCGACATTTGAATATGACCCGGCGACCTCGATGCTTCATCACATGGGAGACGGCATTGCGGGCGGATATCATATGATCATTGCCTTCGGCGCGCCGCAAGTGTGGATGGAGCTGGCTGAGCTTCTTGATGACCGGGAATGGGAGGATATGCTGAGTGAATTCGGCGAATTTTACACACTCAGTGATGAGGAAAAACGGAAAAAAAGCGGAGGCGCTCTTCATGACGGGCATTTTCACTGGCCGATGTTCGCCGCCGGTATGACAGCCTACGCCGCGAGAAAAAAACAAGATCCTCATCTCGCCGCCAAAGCGTGGAATCTTTTGCTAGAAGATAAGCTCAGCCATACGCCGCTTCCGATCAAACCGGAGCGCATCGAGACATGGACGCAGCTAGAGGAGCTTCCATGGGTGACAACGAACACTGTCTCTCAATGGTGTTTAAATGTCATAGCGGCGCTGGAACTGATCGGAGATTCCCTTCCGGCAAAAAAAGAAACATCGGGCAAAAAAGGATAACAGCCGGAATTTCATAGGAGAAATGGTGCAAAAAATGAAGATTGCAAGAATTTATGTAAGCGCTTTATATTGAGAGGGGCAAAGGGGAAATGCAAATTGAAAAAAGGGGGACTTACGCAACATGAAAATAAGAATGCGAAAAAAATGGATGGCCTTGCCGCTTGCTGCCATGATGATCGCCGGATGCAGCCATTCGGAAACATCCAATTCAGCAAGCGGTTCGAAAGATACGATCAAAATTATGGCGCCGCTCTTATCGCCGGAAAGCCCAAGTGATAAGAGCCCTTCATTAAAAGCGCTCGAAAAATACACAGGCAAAGAGATTAAGGTCACATGGGTGCCTGATTCATCCTACAACGACAAATTCAACATCGTCATGGCTTCAGGAGAGATGCCTCACGCGATTGTCATTAAAGATAAGTCAGCCGGCTTTATCAAGTCTGTCAAAGCAGGGGCGTTTTGGGAACTGTCTCCTTATTTAAAAGACTACAAGAATTTAAGCCAGGCAGATGAAAAGATTTTGAAGAACAGCTCGGTGAACGGCGAGGTGTACGGAATCTACAGAACGAGGGATCTGATCAGGGCGTGTATGATCATCAGAACCGACTGGCTGAAAAATGTCGGTCTGGATATGCCGGAAACGCTTGATGATTTCTATGAAGTGCTGAAAGCCTTTAAGGAAAAAGATCCTGACGGAAACGGCAAGGATGATACGTACGGCATGGTCGTGCCGAAATGGATGGGACTCGGCAACGGAAGCCCATGGGATGTTCTGCAAATCTGGTTCGGCGCTCCGAACCGCTACGGTGTTGAAAACGGAAAGCTGATTCCGGATTTTACAACGAAGGAATACATGGATGCGCTCACGTTTTTTAAAAAGCTCTATGATGAGGGATTGATCAATAAGGACTTTGCTGTCATGGATTCTGCGAAGTGGAATGATCCGGTTGTAAAAGGAAAAGCGGGTGTCATCGTTGATACAGGCTCAAGAGCGTCTCAAATCCAAAGCGCGATGGAGGAGGCGGATGAGTCGAACAAGGATATCATTGATATCGTCGGCTCGCTTGAGGGACCGAATGGCAAGCGCACCTTCCCGACATCTGGTTATTCAGGCATGATCGCGATACCAAAATCAAGTGTCAAAACCGAAAAAGAGCTGAAAGAGGTGCTGTCCTTCCTCGATAAGATGAATGATAAGGAGGCGCAGATTCTCACGAACAACGGAGTGAAGGGCCGCAATTACGAGCTCAAGGACGGCGTATTCACCTCACTTGAAAAAAATAATAAATCTCTCCTGTATGAGCATGAAGGCTTGGCACAGTTCAGCATGTCGATTCCGAAAAGCGAGTATTACATCGAAGACCAGAAAACCAAGCTCTTCCAGCATCGCAAGGACATCATAACCGAAGGAGAAAAAATAGCCGTCTTTAACCCGGCTGAGTCGCTTGTATCTGATGTCTATACCCAAAAAGGAGCCCAGCTTGACAACATCATCCTCGACGCGAGAACACAATTTATCATTGGAGAAATTGATGAAAAAGGGTTCGCTGATGCAGTGGAGCTTTGGAAAAAAAGCGGCGGCAATGACCTGATGAAGGACTTGAACAAATTGTACCAATCGTCAAAATAAACCGATGCGCCTGCCGTTCGGCGGGCGCCCCGGTAACATGAAAGGAGAACAGATATGGAAACAGTGCCGAAGAAGGGAAATTCACCTGTTCTCACCGCTGGAAAAGGCATCAGCTGGATGGCTGCGCTCAAACGGGACAAATGGCTTTATCTTCTTCTTATTCCCGGTCTGCTTTATTTCTTGATTTTCAAATACTTGCCGATGTGGGGTGTGCTGATCGCTTTTAAAGACTATTCGCCATATCTCGGCTTCTGGAAAAGCGAATGGGTCGGCTTTGATTATTTCAAAGACTTTTTTATGAATCCGGATTTTTTCCGGCTGCTGCGCAACACCCTCATGCTGGCGAGTCTGGATCTTTTGTTTGCCTTTCCCGCGCCTCTCATTTTGGCCCTGCTTTTGAATGAGGTAAGAAAGGCCGCGTATAAAAGATGTATCCAAACCTTCATTTACGTACCCCATTTCGTATCATGGACAATTGTGGTCAGCATCACCTTCGTTTTCTTTACTGTCGATACAGGTGTGATCAACAAAATGATCATGAGCCTGACAGGTGAGCAGATTTCTTTCTTGTCGGATGCAGACTGGTTCCGGCCGATGATTGTGATGCAAAGCATTTGGAAGGAGACAGGCTGGGGAACGATTCTATTTTTGGCAGCGCTCGCTACGGTTGATCAAGAGCAGTATGAAGCGGCCATCATGGACGGAGCGGGGCGGTTCAGGAGAATGTGGCATATTACGCTGCCGGCGATTAGAAGCACTATTATCGTTTTGTTGATTTTAAGAATCGGCAGCTTTTTGAATCTTGGCTTTGAACAGGTGTATTTGATGACGAACTCACTCAACCGCAGTGTGGCTGACATCTTCGACACGTATGTGTACATGATGGGGATTACCCAAGGGGCGTATAGCTACAGCACGGCGGTCGGTTTGTTTAAATCAGTTGTCGGGATTATCTTGATTTTTGGCGCCAATTACATTGCGAAAAAGTTTGATCAGGAAGGATTGTTTTAGAGGAGGGAGAGGTATGGCTGAAATTCACACGATGCACAACACCAAAGCCGGACGGGTGTTTGACGTCTGCAACATTCTGTTTCTCGGTGGTGTCGGCGCGATTACCATTTTGCCGTTTTTATATATTATCGCTGGTTCCTTTGCGACAGAAGCGGAACTCGCCCAGCGGAGCTTCTTTATTTTCCCGAAAACCTTTACACTTGATGCTTACAAGTATGTGTTTTCGACACCGACGTTCCTTCGAAGCATGGGTGTGTCCATCCTCATCACCGTGGTCGGGACGGCTGTACAGCTGTTTTTCACCTTCACGATGGCGTATCCGCTGGCGAAGCGGCATGTGAAGGGACGGAATCTGCTGTTGAATCTGGTGATTTTCTCCATGCTGTTTTCAGGCGGCATGATTCCGACGTACCTTGTCGTAAAATCACTTGGCCTTTTGGATACGTATTGGGCATTGATTCTGCCGATGGCGATTAATCCGTTCAACCTTATTATTATCAAAAACTTCTTTCAGCAGTTGCCGCGCGAGCTGGAGGAATCAGCAAAAATAGACGGCTGTTCCGAAATCGGCGTCTTCTGGCGGATCGCCCTGCCACTGTCAAAGCCGGTTATTGCGACCTTTGCGCTGTTTTATGCGGTCGGGATTTGGAATGATTTCTTCCACGCTCTCTTATATATCAATGACAGTGCAAAATGGCCGCTGCAAATGGTGCTTCGCCAAGTCACGATTTTATCGGATTTAACGGCGACCAATGGCGATACGATGCAAAATGCCGTTCCGCCGGAGCAGGGAATTAAACTCGCTGTCATTGTCATTGCGACGCTGCCGATTTTGGCGGTCTATCCATTTTTACAAAAACACTTTGCAAAAGGAATGCTGATCGGTTCGGTGAAAGGCTGAGAAAGGGAGTGTTTCATATCAGTACATTAGATCAGATTAAGATTGCCTATATCGGCGGGGGGTCCCAAGGCTGGGCCAGAAGCCTGATGAGTGATTTGTCGATTGATGAACGGATGTCAGGCACGGTGGCGCTCTATGATCTTGATTTTGAAGCCGCTCAGAAAAATGAAGTGATCGGCAATCACAGCGGGAACGGCAGATGGAGATATGAGGCTGTTTCTACTTTGAAAAAGGCGTTATCAGCTGCGGATATCGTCATTATTTCCATTTTGCCGGGATCACTGGATGATATGGAAGTCGATGTGCACTTGCCTGAGCGCTGCGGTATTTATCAGTCTGTAGGTGATACTGTCGGGCCTGGAGGGATCATCAGGGGCTTGCGTGCTGTGCCGATATTTGCGGAAATTGCCCGGGCAATAAGAGACTACGCACCTGAATCATGGGTCATTAATTATACAAACCCGATGTCTGTCTGTACAAGAGTGCTGTATAAAGTGTTTCCCGGCATCAAAGCGATTGGCTGCTGCCACGAGGTATTCGGGACGCAAAAGCTATTGGCGGAAATGGTCACGGAAAGGCTGGGGATAGAGGTGCCGCGGCGTGAGGATATCCGCGTTAATGTGCTCGGCATTAACCATTTTACATGGATCACAAAAGCCTCTTACCGCCATATTGACCTGCTGCCTATATTCCGTGAATTCAGCGCGCACTATGGGGAATCAGGATATGAGCTGGAGGGGGAAAGCTGGAGGGACAGCGTCTTTTGTTCGGCACACCGTGTTGCGTTTGATTTATTTGAAACGTATGGCTCCATCCCTGCTGCGGGAGACAGGCATCTGGCAGAGTTTCTTCCCGGCCCATACCTCAAACAGCCTGAAGTATGGAAATTTCATCTCACACCTATATCATTCAGAAAACAAGACAGAGCTGAGAAACGACAAGAAACAGAACGGTTGATCGTGCAACAACGGGGCGTTGCTGAGAAAGCTTCGGGAGAAGAAGGCGTGAACATCATAGCGGCTCTTCTCGGATTGGGTGAACTCGTCACAAATGTAAATATGCCGAATCAAGGCCAGGTCTCAAACCTCCCTATACAAGCCATTGTCGAAACAAACGCATTCATCACAAGGAACCGTGTCCAGCCGATTTTGTCCGGAGCGCTTCCGAAAGGTGTGGAAATGCTGGCGGCTAGGCATATATCCAATCAGGAGGCAGTGGCGGACGCAGGTTTAACAAAGGATACTGGCCTCGCGTTTCAAGCCTTCCTCAATGACCCGCTTGTCAAGATTGATCGCAGTGATGCAGAGCAGCTTTTCAATGACATGCTCCAATGCACCATGCAACGTTGAGCGGAGCTTTTCCGGTTTAGAAAGGAAAGCATTGACCATACTGATAGTATAATCAAGAAGTAGGTGCTATCAATATGGGAAATTATTTAAGTGTTGCGGTAGAACTGGTCTGCGGTTTAGGTATTTTATTTATCATCTTAAAGCTTCTCGGGAAAACCCAATTTTCTCAAATTACGCCGTTTGACTTTATCTCTGCTTTAATTTTAGGTGAATTGGTCGGAAATGCCGTCTACGATCATGAAATCAAAATCAAAGAAATTATTTTTGCTTCGCTATTGTGGGGCGTGCTGATTTATATTATTGAATTTATCACGCAAAAAATGAAATCATCGCGAAAGTTCTTGGAGGGCGAGCCGAATATCGTCATCCGCAAAGGGGAGCTTCAATATAAAGTATTGAAGAAAAATAAGATGGACATTAACCAGCTGCAAAGCCTTTTGAGGCAAGCGGGGAGCTTTTCGATTCAAGAAGTAGAATATGCGATTTTGGAAACAAACGGGATGGTCAGCGTGCTTCCAAAATCAGACTTTGACAAACCGACCAATAAGGATTTGCAGATTCCTTCGAAGTCTGTTTCCCTGCCGATCACTTTAATCATAGATGGAGAGATTGTCCGGGATAATCTGAAGGAAGCAGGTGTGGATGAACAGTGGCTGAAGCAAGAATTGAAAAAGAAGAACATTGATAAGACGGAGGACGTGTTATTTGCAGAATGGCATAAAAATAAGCCGCTGTATACCGTAACATACGAACAAAGCAGATCAACATGACTCTTAGAAAAAAGCTTGCAGCAAGGCGCAAGCTTTTTATTGATTGTATGTCCCTTGTTTGACAGCACGTACATGGTACATGCTCACTTCAGTGCTGATCAGATAGTCAGGCTTTGGTTTGCCTTTGTTTGCTTTATGGCCGGCGATATGCGCATCGCTTTTTTCCCATTGCTTCCAGCGATCCTCTGATTCCCAGCGAATCATGACAACAACTTCTTCATCACCGCGGCGCACATTTTTCTCAAGCACTGTCACATCAATTAAACCTTCTTGTTTTTCAATGATTCCTTCAGCGCTGAAACGTTCTATGACTTTATCTGCAAAGCCTTCTTTAACCGTCATTTTTCTCAACTGTACAAACATTTGTCTCACTCCAATCATTCTCACATATGAATAATTGTAAATGAAATTCATTCTCAATGTCAAAGAAAGCGCAGGGCGGAATCGAACCGCCGTGCGCAACAGTTTATTCTTTTAATAAAAACACATTTCCGTCTTCGTCCTTAAATTGAACGAAGGTGCCCCACTCCATTTGATTGGGCTCACCGAGAAATTCTACACCGTTTGTCTTCATTTTCTCGTATGTACCAAAGATGTCTTCGCATTCAAACACAATAGAAGCCTTCATTTGCTCTGAGCCTTTCATCATGGCTTTCGGGTAAATGACTAAACGAGTCTCGGCCCCTTTTGGCGCAACCTCCAGCCAGCTTGCTTCAGGTCCCATTGGGTGGTCCGCTGCAATATCAAAGCCTACCTTCTCTGTCCAAAATTGCTTCGCTTTCTGCTGGTCCTCGACATATACAGCAACAGTGCCAATTTGTTTGATCATAGGGAAACCTCCAAGTTGAAAAGATAATAATACTATAACCTGTTTACGGCCGAAGTAACATAAAAAAATCAGCCGGGAAACCGGCTGATTATTAAAATGAGCAGCTTACAACATCGATGTGATTTGTGTCTAAGGCGAAATAAACCCAGCGGCGCCGTGAGGAATCCCAATAAAAGCCGCCGACGGATCTTCTGCCAAGGATAATTGGGTAGAACCAAAATGAGCGGCCATTGGTTAACCAAACATAGGTAAATCGGAAAAGGCAAGGACGAATGGTGATTGGTTCAATTAACAAAACGGCTCCTTGAGAACCCTGCGGTTTTGGGGGTTTCGCTGGTATTTGGGAAGGAGGAGGTCCCTGCGGCGCACCGCCGAAGCCTGGGCTGGCACCGCTGCCAATACCAGGGCCGGAGCCGCCGCCAAAGCCTGGAACAGCGCCACCGCCAATGCCAGGGCCGGAGCCGCCGCCGAAGCCCGGAACAGCGCCGCCGCCAATGCCAGGGCCGGAGCCGCCGCCAGAGCCCGGAACAGCGCCGCTGCCAATGCCAGGCCATGGATATCGGTATTCATATTCAAAAGCAGGCCAAGGCTCATAAAAATGCCCCGCAAACATATAAGGATCAACATAATACATGTGATAACGTCCTTTCTCATTGTAAACTGTACACTGCAGTTTATGCGGGCGGACTCTTATTGGTGCATTCGCCTAAGGATATGAAGCTGGAATGCTCTCAAAGAGCAGAATCATTTGATTTTTCTCTAGTCTTATTCACAATTCCGATTTATCATTTTATAATGAAAGTGCTTCTATTACGAAAAAGGAGACAGACCGTGAATATCGATCAATTATTATATCAATATATCATAGACAACACTGCGGATATTACTGAGAAATGGTTCAGTTTGCGTTGCCAGCTAAAAGGCGAGCTATATTCCGCCAGCCATTTAAGTGAAGAAACGAAAACACTTTTAACCGAGCAGCATACATTTACCAATATAACAATCGCAAGCGCATTTCTGGAGGATCAAACCGATTTTCAAGAAAACATGACAAAATGGGCGGAAAACGTTGCGAAAAACAGGGTAGAGCAGGATGTTCAAGTGCATGAGGTCGTAGAAGCCATATCCAATTCTAGAATCTCATTCTGGGACGCAGTCGCAACATTTATAAAAGAGAATCAGGAGATCGTCACAAATGAGGATGCAGACCGATGGAACCGCATTGTGAATCAGTCGTTCGATAAGCTGATTATTGAATTCTCCGAGCAGTACCAAAAATTCATGCTGATGAGGCTTACATCTCAGCAGGAACTGATCTCAGAGCTTGGCTGCCCGGTCATTTCCATTGCCGATGGAATCGGGATATTGCCGCTTATCGGCTCCATTGATACAAAACGGGCACAGGTCATTTTAGAAACAGTGCCGGTCCGCTGTGTCGAGAGAAAAATCACAAGCCTCGTCGTTGATCTTTCGGGTGTTCCGATTGTGGATACCATGGTGGCTCAGCAATTGTACAACCTGTCTAAAACACTTTTCTTATTAGGCGTCAAAGCCGTATTTTCAGGAATTCGCCCGGATGTGGCCCAAACATCGATTCAATTGGGGCTTGATTTTAGTGAATATGAAACGTACGGCACGCTGAAGCAGGCATTAGAAAACATGGGTGTCCGCTGTATTGTTGAGGAATTGGAAGAAAACAAATAGGAAGTTTCCAGGCATATGATTGTCCGTCACCGGGTGATCATATGCCTTTTTGATTTGAACAGAAATCACCATTGATTTATCGAAAAAAACATAATATTATAATTCTTATAAGAATACTGTGAATTAAAACCTATTCAACAGGGGGGAAGGTCTTTTGGTTTCTAAATCAACGATTGATCCGGAAGTGATTGAAAAAATCATCAGCTCGCTGGAAACACTCGATTTCGGCACGGTTCAGATTACGGTTCATGATTCTCAGATTACCCAAATTGAGAAAATAGAAAAGCACCGTTTTTCGCTGAAAAGGAAAGAATCAAAATGATAATGTAAAGGGCGTTTGTTTTCATTAAATTCTCCTTAAAACATATACATATTTCATCCAATTTTTATATAATAGACCTTTAAGATCATTTTTTAGGAGGATTTTTGACATGCAAGCTACGGTTCACGAGAGTAAGCAATCGATCATGCAACGCATTTTGACAGTCTTTGTCTTCACATTGCTGATCGCGACTGTCGGCCTTTTTATCGGCCAATTTGTTCCTGTCGCTTTGATGCTGCCGCTTTCTATTCTTGAAGTGGCGATGATTATTCTGGCCTTCTGGATGCGCAGAAGAAAAGCGGTCGGGTATGCGTTTGTATATACATTCGCGTTCGTTTCCGGCATTACCTTATTTCCGATCGTCAGCCATTACGCTTCCATCGCCGGCGCCTATGTCGTGCTCGAAGCCTTTGGCTCTACATTTGTCATTTTTGCCGTCTTGGGCACAATCGGCGCAAAAATGAAGAAGGATTTATCCTTCCTGTGGTCGTTTCTGCTGGTTGCGGTGCTCGCACTCGCAGTGGTAGGGATTTTCAACATTTTCAGCCCGTTAAACTCAGCGGCGATGATGGCGTATTCCGTGATCGGAACCATCGTCTTTTCCCTTTACATTTTGTATGATTTGAACCAAATCAAGCACCGCCACATTACGGAAGACTTGATTCCGGTTATGGCGTTATCGCTGTACCTAGACTTTATCAACTTGTTCATCAACCTGCTCCGCTTCTTCGGCATTTTGAGCAGTGATGATTAATGAAAAAGCGTCTGTCATTGGATAGGCGCTTTTTGCCATACATCAAAAAGGCAGGTGGAGTATTGGTGAAAAAACAAATGGGCGCATATGTATCTCTGGCAGCAGCTATGGCGATCGTCGGCAGTTCTGTCGTTGTCGGCAAGCTGATGGTCGAACGGATTCCGGTCTTTCTTTCCTCAGGATTGCGTTTTTTGATCGCTTCTGTCGTATTGCTCATGCTGCTGTTTTGCATTGAAAAAGGGTTTCCGGCTTTGACGAAAAAAGATGTGTTCGTATTACTGGTGCAATCATTCACAGGCGTGTTTTTGTTCAGTATTTGCCTGCTGTATGGGGTTCAATATACGACGGGAACGGAAAGCGGCATTTTGACAAGCACAACCCCCATGTTGATCGGTATTTTATCCTTTTTCCTGCTGAGAGAAAAAATTGAGAAAAAGACGCTGATCGGCATTTTGCTGGCGGTTTGCGGCGTAATGGCGATTAATTTGTTTGGAGCCGGGAGCCAAGACGGGACGCCGCACGCCTTATTCGGGAACATGCTGATCATTGCTGCAGTCATTGGCGAAGCGTTGTTTACATTGATGGCCAAGCTGCTATCCCCGCATATTTCGGCACTGGCGATTTCGACCTTCGTATCGCTCTTCGGCTTCCTGTTTTTTCTCCCGTTTGCTTTGTTTGAGGCCTCTTCATTTGATTACAGCGTGCCGACTGTTTTGGATTGGTCGTATGTGCTGTATTACGCGCTTTTTGTCACTGTTTTGGCGTTTTACTTATGGTATAGCGGGGTGACGAAGGTGCCGGCGGGTGTATCGGGCATTTTCACATCCGTTCTTCCGGTCTCAGCTGTCATTTTGTCAGGCGTGATATTGAAGGAGCCATTTGAGTTTGTGCATTTCATCGGCATTGCATGTGTCATCGGCGGCATATTTGTTACGGTCATAAAGAAAAAACAGCCGGATGCGTATCCGGCTGCAGAAGAAAAGACGCTATAGCCTGTCCGGATCGGACGGGTTTTTTAGTCTTTAAACACGCTCAGCCTTTCAAAAAGATCACCAAGCATCTTCACGAACATGTCTTTTTCCTCGTCGCTGTAGTTTTCCATGACAGCGGATATTTTGCTGAAATGGCCGGGCAGAAATTGCTCCAGGCGTGCTTTGCCTTCTGTTGTCAGTTCAATGCTGATTTTTCGTTTATCCTCTGTGTGATGCCTGCGGCTGACAAAACCGTCCCTCACCAGTCCGTCCAGCAGGCCTGTAATCGTCGCTTTCGTGACGTTTGACTGTTTGGCAAGCTCTGTCGGACTTAACCTATGATCCTTGGCATCAAAGAGCAGCATCAGGATTTTGAATTTTCCTTCTGAAAGCCCTCGGCCAGCAAAGTAATGCTCCATCACATGATTCATTTTTTTTGAAATATCAAATAGAGATAAAAACAATTCAAGAGAGCCGACGTCAATATTGGCATACGTTTCGGCGTGCTCTGCTATATGCTTATATTTCGGTAAATGTTTTAATTCCATCGCAAGTAGCTCCCGTACATTCGTTGTGACACGATTATAAAGGAGGGAAAACCATAACGCAACTTGGCTTGGAGATGATTGACAGCTTTTCTTGGGACATAGTAAGGTAATATAATTAGGCACCTAACTAATACACATAGAGCTGAAAAGGTGGTTATTTATATGAAACATATGTTAATTGCAGGAGGCGGCATCGGCGGCTTGTCAGCGGCCATTTCTCTCCGTAAGGCAGGGTTTTCCGTCACCTTATGTGAAGCGGCTTCAGAAAACCGAAAAACAGGTGCGGGGATTCTTCAGCCGCAAAACGCACTGGCGGTGTTGAAAGAACTGGGCGTATTCGAAGAGTGCTGTAAGCACGGCTTTCAAACAGAATGGTTTAAAACGTTTGATGAACAGGGGAATTTGCTGTTTCAAGTCAGTGAATCCTTTTTAGACGATTCACTTCCAGGACGCAATAATATCCTGCGCAAAACGTTAAATGACATTCTCATGAAGCATGCCGAGGCGGCGGGTGTAGACATCAAGTGGGGGAAAAAGGTTGTCGCTTATGAAGAAACTGCTGAATCGGTCACTGCCTTATGTGAAGATGGAGAAAAGATGCAGGCTGACATTCTGGCGGGCTTTGACGGCATTCACTCCGTTGTTCGCGATAAGATGCTGCAAAAGGAGACGGAAAAAGAGCATCTCGGCATGGGAGCGTGGCGCTTTTATATCGAACTTCCTGATTACACATTCGAGGACGCAACATTCATGTATAGAAGCGGAGACACACAAATCGGGGTGGTGCCATTGGCGGAACACGCTGGCTATGTCTTCGTCCTCCAGCCTTGCACGAGCGATTACTGGGATGAGGAAGATACCCGGTTTGATAGAGTAAAAGAGGTTCTTTCTGGTTTTCCGGGGCTGGATTTTGTTACAAAGCACATGTCAAAACAGCATCCTGTCATCTTTAACAAACTGGAGCAGGTCGCCGTGCAGGAGCCATGGCACAAAAGCCGCGTCATCATCGGAGGAGACGCCGCCCACGCCGGTGCGCCAACCCTGGCACAAGGAGCGGCAATGGCGATCGAGGATGCCATCGTCCTCGCCGAAGAACTCCAAAACCACGCCGACCACGAAACAGCATTACAGGCGTACTACAAAAGAAGAGCCCCACGAGCGCTCAAAGTCCAGAATCTATCTTCAGAAATCGTCCGCCGCGGGCTGAAAGGAGAGCCGGGAGCGGAAGAACTGATTGGGGAGTGCTATGCGGTGTTGAGGGAAGGGTATTAAATAGGAAAAGTCCAGAAAGTGATTTCTGGACTTTTTAGTCTTGCTCTGTTTTATTCCTTATCCGCTCAATCACCTCATGCAGCCCCTCAGGCTTATAAAACTCCACCGGTGAACTGCCTTTCTCAAACGAAATCGTCTCGGCTTCAATCAGCGCGACATAGCGCCCGTTTACTTTTGCGAGATGAATAGAATCGCCAAAATCCGCTAGCAATCCCTTAATCTCTGTTTCTCCGACTTTCATTTTCAGCTGGGCCTCTGGCGTGTGCTCGATGATTTGGGCGGAGGCTTCGATGACTTGATGGGTGTCGAGGCGCTCTTGGATTTCCCGCTTTTCGCTTGCTTCCCAAATTTCAATGTCGTGCTCGAACTGCTTGAGCTCTTCGCTGTTGTCTTCAAATGTCTCGTAGACGTGCTCCTGTACCATGTTCATGACCTGATTTTTCATGATTTCCGGCATCGATTCGCCGTACTCGACGAATTTCAGAAAGTCCTCAAAATAGCGGGCGTGCGAGGCCTGATGGATTTTTAGCTCACCTTCTTCGACCATTCCTTCCTCTGGCATGTACGGGTATTGGATGCTTTTCATGTTTTTTGTCGTGATCGCCATTTCGACTTTTTTAATGAGAGAAGACGCGTCAGAGATGCGGGCGACCTTCGGCTCAAAGTCACATTTCATAATGAAGACAAATGACTCGTCAAAGTATTTTCTCGGCACGGCCGAAGCGACGAGAAACACACCGCCGCGGACCGCGCTTGTGTCGAGGTACGTGCGGACGAACTGCTCACTCAGCTCATTGAAGTCTTCTTTTGTTTCCGCCAGACGCGCACGGTTGAACATGTTGTAGTTTGGGTTGGAATCAAGCTCGTGGCCGGGCTCGACGATAAAATGGCCGATTTTCGTCGGCACCTGCTCGGACTGCGGATGGCGGTCTGCTTTCCGTTTGACGATTTTTTTCAGTTCCCCGTCGAGAAAGTCCTTCAGCTCGCTTTCTTCAAATTCGCCCGTATCAAGGGTCTGGAAGTGCTTGAACTGCTTGTTCGCCTGCTCATCTTTGCCTTCCACCTGTATGACATAAAAGGATAAAAACCGAATTTCAAAATCCATATATAAACTCACCTTATTCGCGTATTGTACAGCTTCTCAAGTATAGAAAAAACAGCAATCATGCGTCAATTGGGAGAACGGAATAATCATGACCACGAAAGGGAAATGTAGTCAAATAGAAGGCATCTCATACGGAAAGGAATGGTTCGATGAAGGAAACAAGCCCGATTCCTCAGCCGAAGACGTTTGGGCCGCTCGGCAATTTGCCTTTAATTGATAAAGACAAACCGACGCTTTCACTGATCAAGCTAGCGGAAGAACAGGGTCCGATTTTTCAAATCCATACACCCGCGGGCACGACGATTGTGGTGTCCGGCCATGAATTGGTGAAAGAGGTTTGTGATGAAGAACGGTTTGATAAAAGCATTGAAGGCGCCTTGGAAAAGGTTCGCGCATTTTCCGGTGACGGATTGTTTACGAGCTGGACGCATGAGCCTAACTGGAGAAAAGCGCACAACATTCTGATGCCGACGTTCAGCCAGCGGGCCATGAAGGACTATCATGAGAAAATGGTCGATATCGCTGTTCAGCTCATTCAAAAATGGGCAAGGCTCAACCCGAATGAAGCAGTCGATGTCCCGGGAGATATGACCCGGCTGACGCTCGACACCATTGGGCTATGCGGGTTTAACTACCGCTTTAACAGTTACTACAGAGAAACGCCCCACCCGTTTATCAACAGCATGGTGCGGGCGCTTGATGAAGCGATGCATCAAATGCAGCGGCTTGATGTTCAAGATAAGCTTATGGTCAGAACAAAGCGGCAATTCCGCTATGATATTCAAACGATGTTTTCGTTAGTCGACAGCATTATTGCAGAGCGCAGGGCGAATGGAGACCAGGATGAAAAAGATTTGCTCGCCCGCATGCTGAATGTGGAAGATCCGGAAACTGGTGAAAAGCTCGACGACGAAAATATCCGCTTTCAGATCATCACGTTTTTGATTGCCGGCCATGAAACAACGAGCGGCCTGCTTTCCTTTGCGACTTACTTTTTATTGAAGCATCCTGACAAACTGAAAAAGGCGTATGAAGAGGTCGATCGGGTGCTGACGGATGCAGCGCCGACCTATAAACAAGTGCTGGAGCTTACATACATACGGATGATTTTAAATGAATCACTGCGCTTATGGCCGACAGCTCCGGCTTTCAGCCTTTATCCAAAAGAAGACACAGTCATTGGCGGAAAATTTCCGATCACGACGAATGACAGAATTTCTGTGCTGATTCCGCAGCTTCATCGTGATCGAGACGCTTGGGGAAAGGACGCAGAAGAATTCCGGCCGGAACGGTTTGAGCATCAGGACCAAGTGCCTCATCATGCGTACAAACCATTCGGAAATGGACAACGGGCCTGTATCGGCATGCAGTTTGCCCTTCATGAAGCCACACTTGTGTTAGGCATGATTCTAAAATATTTCACATTGATTGATCATGAGAATTATGAGCTTGATATCAAACAAACCTTAACACTTAAGCCGGGCGATTTTCACATCAGTGTTCAAAGCCGTCATCAGGAAGCCATTCATGCAGACGTCCAGGCAGCTGAAAAAGCCGCGCCTGATGAGCAAAAGGAGAAAACGGAAGCAAAGGGTGCATCGGTCATCGGTCTTAACAACCGCCCGCTTCTCGTGCTGTACGGCTCAGATACCGGCACCGCAGAAGGCGTCGCCCGGGAGCTTGCTGATACTGCCAGTCTTCACGGCGTAAGGACAAAGACAGCACCTCTGAACGACCGGATTGGAAAGCTGCCGAAAGAGGGAGCGGTTGTCATTGTGACCTCGTCTTATAATGGAAAGCCGCCAAGCAATGCCGGACAATTCGTGCAGTGGCTTCAAGAAATCAAACCGGGTGAGCTTGAGGGCGTCCATTACGCGGTATTTGGCTGCGGCGACCACAACTGGGCGAGCACGTATCAATACGTGCCGAGATTCATTGATGAGCAGCTTGCGGAGAAAGGCGCGACTCGGTTTTCTGCGCGCGGGGAAGGGGATGTGAGCGGTGATTTTGAAGGGCAGCTTGACGAGTGGAAAAAAAGCATGTGGGCGGATGCCATCAAAGCATTCGGACTTGAGCTTAATGAAAACGCTGATAAGGAACGAAGCACGCTGAGCCTTCAGTTTGTCAGAGGGCTGGGCGAGTCTCCGCTCGCTAGATCGTACGAAGCCTCTCACGCATCCATTGCCGAAAATCGTGAACTCCAGTCCGCAGACAGCGATCGAAGCACTCGCCATATCGAAATTGCATTGCCGCCGGATGTTGAATATCAAGAGGGCGACCATCTTGGCGTATTGCCAAAAAACAGCCAAACCAATGTCAGCCGGATTCTTCACAGATTCGGTCTGAAGGGAACCGACCAAGTGACATTGTCGGCAAGCGGCCGCAGTGCGGGGCATCTGCCATTGGGCCGTCCTGTCAGCCTGCATGATCTTCTCAGCTACAGCGTCGAGGTGCAGGAAGCAGCCACAAGAGCGCAAATACGTGAACTGGCGTCATTTACAGTGTGTCCGCCGCATAGGCGCGAATTAGAAGAACTGTCAGCAGAGGGTGTTTATCAGGAGCAAATATTGAAAAAACGAATTTCCATGCTGGATCTGCTTGAAAAGTATGAAGCGTGTGACATGCCGTTTGAACGATTTTTAGAGCTTTTACGGCCGTTAAAACCGAGATACTATTCGATTTCAAGCTCTCCAAGAGTGAATCCGCGGCAAGCATCAATCACAGTCGGTGTCGTGCGCGGCCCTGCGTGGAGCGGCCGTGGCGAATACAGGGGCGTGGCATCAAATGATTTAGCTGGGCGTCAAGCCGGTGATGATCTCGTGATGTTTGTCCGCACACCGGAATCCCGGTTTCAGCTTCCAGAAGATCCTGAAACTCCAATCATTATGGTCGGACCTGGCACGGGAGTCGCGCCATTCCGCGGCTTCCTTCAAGCCCGCGAAGTTTTAAAGCGGGAGGGGAAAACGCTCGGTGAAGCTCATCTCTATTTTGGATGCAGGAACGATCGTGATTTTATATACCGCGATGAGCTTGAGCAGTTTGAAAAAGACGGAATTGTCACTGTCCACACAGCCTTTTCCCGCAAAGAAGGCATGCCGAAAACGTATGTCCAGCATGTCATGGCTGCCCATGCGGAAACGTTAATATCAATTTTTGATCGCGGAGGCAGGCTTTATGTATGCGGTGACGGCAGCAAAATGGCCCCGGATGTGGAGGCGGCACTGCAAAAGGCGTATCAGTCTGTCCATGGCACCGGGGAGCAAGAAGCGCAAAACTGGCTGAGACATCTGCAGGATACCGGTATATACGCCAAAGATGTCTGGGCAGGAATATAGATAATGAAGACTGGAGACATCCAGTCTTTCAGC
This sequence comes from Bacillus sp. FSL R7-0685, assembly GCF_038002425.1. NCBI lineage: Bacteria > Bacillati > Bacillota > Bacilli > Caryophanales > Bacillaceae > Bacillus > Bacillus sp. FSL R7-0685. Next base: position 769,156 of record NZ_JBBOCN010000001.1, read on the forward strand.
GTGTCGGCAAACCCTCGCATTCGTTGTCAGGACTGCGCTTCGGTGCTCAATGCGAAGTGGATCAACGGCTAAATTCTCAGGCGTCCTGCCTAAACGCCGTCGTCATCACATCCTGTGAATATCCGCTCCTATGCTCGTCCTTCCTAGACTTCAAGGGTTTTCAATCACGCTGAAAAGATGACAAAATCCTAAAATGAAAACCATTTTAGGATTTTGTCAACAATCTGGAAGACTGGAGACATCCAGTCTTTTTTGTCCTTTCGAAAAAATAGTGATCGCGCTAAACATTGATGCATACAATAACTTCAGTCCGCCGGAAGGGCGGGCTGTCTGCAAAACCTATTTTTCGTTTTTGCTAGTTTATGTTATTCTTATACTCGGTATCTATTTCTTTTTTCAAAGGCACACATGACAAAAGAAATCCTTTTTTTATTTCCGAGAAAAAAATGTGAAACGAAATGAAGGTTTCTTTCGTCCAGTGATTGGTTTCCAAATGGTTGTAATAAAAATGATATGGTGCGAAACATAAATATTCCGGCTTGCCGCGGTGTATTTATTGTTGTGTGATGCCTTGATTTTGTTTGGAAAGAAGGAATTGGAAGGCAGGATATAAAGAGCAGGTAAATATGAATGAAGAACTTAAAGTGTTTAAGAAAGTAGAGGTTGCCATGAAGAAACTTTTTTCTTACAAACTTAGCTTTTTTGTGCTGGCTGTTATACTGTTTTGGGCAAAAACGTATTTATCCTACAAGACTGAGTTTAATCTTGGGGTAAAAGGCACAACTCAGGAGATCCTCCTGATATTTAACCCATTCTCAAGCGCCGTCTTCTTTTTAGGACTGGCTTTGCTGGCGAAAGGGCGTAAATCAGCCATTATTATGCTGATTATCGATTTCTTGATGACATTTGTGTTATATGCAAATATTTTATTCTATCGTTTCTTTGACGATTTCTTGACGTTCCCGAACATTAAACAGTCCGGAAACGTTGGAAACATGGGAGACGGGATTTTCAGTATCATGGCCGGTCATGATATTTTCTATTTCTTAGATATTATCATTTTGATTGCGGTATTGATCTGGAGACCTGAATTAAAAGAATACAAAATGAAAAAACGCTTTGCGTCTTTAGTGATCCTTTCTGGGATCGCACTGTTTTTCATCAACCTGCACTATGCGGAAAAAGACCGTCCGCAGCTGCTAACAAGAACGTTTGACCGCAATTATATCGTGAAGTATTTAGGTCTTTACAACTACACCATTTATGACGGTGTGCAGACGGCTCAAACAGAAACGCAACGGGCCTATGCAAGCAGCGATGATTTAACAAGTGTCGAGAATTACACGACGTCTCATTATGCGAAACCGAACGCCGAGTACTTCGGCTCTGCCAAAGGCAAAAATATCATTAAAATCCACCTCGAAAGCTTCCAGTCATTCCTGATTGACTACAAGCTAAACGGTGAAGAGGTGACGCCTTTCTTAAATAAACTTGCGCACGGCGGGGAAGATGTGACGTATTTTGATAACTTCTTCCATCAGACAGGCCAGGGAAAAACATCTGATGCCGAGCTGACAATGGATAACTCGATCTTCGGTCTTCCTGAAGGCTCCGCGTTTGTGACGAAAGGCGAAAACACTTACCAGTCGCTTCCTGCGATTTTAGACCAGAAGGAAGGCTATACAAGCGCCGTCCTGCATGGTGATTACAAATCGTTCTGGAACCGTGACCAGATTTACAAACATATCGGATATGACAAGTTCTTCGACGCAAGCACGTATGATATGTCAGATGAAAATGTGATTAATATGGGGCTTAAGGATAAGCCGTTCTTTACAGAATCGATTCCAAAGCTTGAATCTCTTAAACAGCCATTTTATGCGCATTTGATTACATTGACAAACCATTATCCGTTTAACCTTGATGAAAAAGACGCGTCTCTTAAAAAAGCGACAACAGGCGATAACACAGTTGACAGCTACTTCCAGACAGCGCGTTACCTTGACGAAGCGCTTGAGCAATTCTTCAAGGAGCTGAAGGAAGCCGGCCTGTATGACAACTCAGTCATCATGATTTACGGTGACCATAACGGTATTTCTGAAAACCATAACCGAGCGATGAAAGAGATTCTTGGAAAAGAGATCACAGATTATCAAAACGCACAGAACCAGCGTGTGCCGCTGATGATCCGCGTTCCTGGCAAAAAAGGCGGAGTGAACCATACGTATGGCGGCGAAATTGACGTCATGCCGACACTTCTGCACTTAGAAGGAATTGATTCTCAGAAATATATCAACTTTGGTACTGATTTATTCTCTAAAGACCACGACGATACGGTGGCATTCAGAAACGGAGACTTCGTAACGCCGAAGTACACATCAGTCGACAATATCATTTACGATACGAAGACAGGTGAAAAACTGAAAGCGAATGAAGAAACGAAGAATCTGAAAACAAGAGTGAACCAGCAGCTGAGCCTTTCAGACAGTGTCCTGTACAAAGACTTGCTGAGGTTCCATAAACTAAATGATTTCAAAGCCGTTGATCCGTCAGACTATCATTACGGCAAGGAGAAAGAAATCAAATAAGATGAAAAAGAGCCTTGAGCGGGCGCATTGCCTTCGCTCAAGGCTCTTTTTTTGGTTATACAACCAACTTGAAAAAATAGATTCCATTTGGTCACCAAGGCTGGCTTTCTCTCATATCATTACAGTAGATTTTGAAACCGGATTGAAATCGGACAAATTATCGGGGAAATGCCTTGATAGATTGTGAAGATGTACCAGGTTTCGAACTCAATATTCATAGAGATGAGGGGTAGAGATGAAAGCGGTCATTCTCTGCGGCGGAAAAGGAACGAGAATGAGTGAAGTCACGAATGACATTCCTAAACCGCTCGCCATGATAGGCGGCAAACCGATTCTATGGCATATTATGAAAATTTATCAGTACTACGGAGTAAACGAGTTTATTCTGCTGTTGGGCTATAAAGGAGAAAAAATCAAGGAATACTTTCTCGACTATGAATGGAAGCACAACAGCCTGACACTCGACAGCTCTACGGGAGAGGTACAGATCCTGGGGCAGCCTGAAACGTGGAAAATTACGTTTTTGGAGACTGGGGAAGATACGCTGACAGCCGGAAGAATCTTGCAGGCGAAAGACTATATCGGTGATGAAACATTTCTGCTTACCTATGGGGACGGGCTGGCCAATATCAATCTTTTCCATCTCATCAGCTATCATCAGACAAAAGGTGCTGCCGCGACTGTCACCGGCATTGACAAAGTCTCGCAGTTTGGCACCTTGACGGTTGAGGACGGCATGGCGAAAACATTTTCTGAGAAGACATCAAGTGACGGAATCATCAACGGCGGATTCTTCGTTCTCAGTCCAAAGGTTTTCGATTATTTGCCGAAGGACGGAAACACGATGTTCGAAGATGAACCGCTGAAGAACCTTGCCAAAGACGGGGAGCTTGCTGTGTACCGCCATTACGGATTTTGGACGGCTATTGATACGTATAAAAATCTCTTAGAAGTCAACAAAATGTGGAATCAAGGACAACAAGTATGGAAGGTATGGTGAATCGATTTGAGTTTCTGGAAAAATAAAAACGTATTTGTCACGGGATGCACAGGTCTTTTAGGAAGCTATTTGGTGAAAGAGCTGATCGAACAGGGCGCAAACGTTACGGGGCTAGTCAGGGATCATGTGCCTCAATCCAATCTTTATCAGGGAGAACATATCAAGAAAATGAATATCGTGCGGGGCTCTCTTGAGGACTTGGCTGTGATTGAACGCGCGCTTGGCGAGTATGAGATCGACACAGTCTTTCATCTTGCTGCACAAGCGATTGTCGGCGTGGCAAACCGCAACCCGATTTCTACCTTTGAAGCGAATATCCTCGGCACCTGGAATATTCTCGAAGCCTGCCGCAAGCATCCGTTAATTAAGCGGGTCATTGTCGCTTCAAGTGATAAAGCTTACGGCGATCAAGAAAACCTTCCATACGATGAAAACATGCCGCTGCAAGGCAAGCACCCGTACGACGTCTCAAAAAGCTGCGCAGATCTGATCAGCCACACCTATTTTCACACGTACGGGCTTCCGGTCTGCATTACGCGCTGCGGAAACTTATACGGCGGCGGAGATTTGAACTTCAACCGCATCATTCCTCAGACGATTCAGCTTGTGCTGAACGGGGAAGCGCCGGAAATCCGAAGCGACGGCACATTTGTACGGGACTACTTCTATATTGAAGACGCCGTTCAGGCTTATCTGCTTCTTGCAGAAAAAATGGAAGAAAACAATTTTGCCGGAGAGGCCTTTAACTTCAGCAATGAGATCCAGCTGACCGTACTTGAACTGGTAGAGAAAATATTAAAGAAAATGAACAGTAATCTGAAACCTAAGGTGCTGAATCAGGGAAGCAATGAAATCAAACATCAATATTTATCCGCGGAAAAAGCAAGAAAGCTGCTGAATTGGACACCGGCCTACACTATTGATGAGGGACTTGAAAAAACGATTGAGTGGTATACGGAATTCTTCAAAAAGTAATGTGAAACGAGGTGAACAAGACTGTGACCAGCGCGTATTGCACCGTTTTATCAAAAGGAAGATTATATCAGGCAGTCGCTTTGTTTAAGTCGTTAGAGCAAGTTGATCAAGACAGTCCCATTTTTATACTTTGCATGGATGAAGATACGCACCGCGTGTTACAGAAGCTGAAGATGAAGCAGCTGAACCTTGTGCCGGTGGCCGCTCTTGAAAATGAAATGCTGCTGAAGCTGAAGGAAACTAGAGATCAAAGTGAGTATTGCTGGACGATGAAGCCGATCTTTCTGCAAGCTGTGCTGAACAGCAATCCTGAGCTGGAGCGCGTGACGTATATTGACGGGGATCTCTTTTTCTATGCAGATCCATCGCCGATTTTTGAAAACCAGCCGGACTGCTCGGTGCTGCTTTCACGGGGGGATATTGTAATCCCTTCTTTTGAGAAAGAGCAGATTGACATGCTGCAGCGTCTTTTAGGCAGATATAATTCCGGGTTTATCAGCTTCAAGCATGATGATGCAGGCACGGATTGCTTGGAGTGGTGGAAGGAACGCTGTCTTGAGGAATGCAAAAATGCACCGGGTGAAGGGAAATTCGGTGATCAGGGCTATTTGGATTATATGTCTGAGCTGTTTCCGAATGTGTGTGACATTACAACACCCGGCGTGAACATCGGCCATTGGAATTATGGACAGCATACGTTTTCCTGGAAAGATGGCCGGATCGTGCTGGAGGATGGCAGTCCGCTGATCTTTTATCATTTCAGCGGATACCGAATCGTCAGCATCAATGAAATCAAACAGATTCATGAAACAACCCGCACAGATCTGCCGTTTGTGCATGAACTGTATCAAGAGACACTGCCGCATATCATTCAGCACATCAAAACGTTAGACCCTGAATTTAACGGTTTTGCTTCAAAAGATGACAACAAATAAATGAGTAAATACAGGAAGTGAAAATGAAGTGAAAGCAAGCGTTATTATTCCTGCATATAATTCAAAGGAGCGCCTTTACAACAGCCTTCTGTCACTAAACCAGCAGGAGTGCGATGAAGAATTCGAAGTCATTGTAGCGGACAATGGCTCTGAGGACGGGACGCTCTCGATGCTTGAGTCATTTCAAGCTGATTTTCCGCTGATCTTTACACGGATTAAAGAAAACAGGGGCATTGCGTACGGACGAAATCAGGCGCTTCGCAATGCCAGAGGAGACATCCTGATTTTCCATGACAGCGATATGCTTGCGGCAAAGGACCTTGTGGCAAAACATATTAAAGCCCATGAGAACGAAGAGAATCTCGTCGTGTGCGGGTTGTTTTGGAAACGGATCTACAGTTTTTATTATGAACGGTTTGAAGAAGAACATAAGGAACAGCTCGCAAAGCTCACAGGTGAAATGCCGAAGAAAGACAAACAAAAGCTGCTGGAGGAAGCGGACATCAAAAACGGAAGCTTTCTTGATAAAAGCTTTGACCTCGATACCGACTTTATAGACGTGCTCAAGAAGATTTTAGATGAGTACGGCGATGACTTGAAAGGCTATCATATGCCATGGCGCTTTTTTATCACGAATAATTCCTCTGTGAAACGCAAGCATGTGGTTGACCTCGGTTTATTTGACGAAGGCATTGTGCGGTACGGGTTTGAGGATTATGACCTCGGGATCAGGCTTCATCAGGCCGGATTGACCTTCAGGCTTCGCCGCGATATTGTCAGTGTTCATCAGGAACATCCAAGCAATTGTAAATCTGTAGACGATATTCGGGCAAACATTGCCTATATGTGCGATAAATACAATAACATCCGCTCCTTAGACGTTCATCTCGCTTTTAATGGGCCGTTCCCGCCTGACATGACGAACAGAATCATGGCTGATATTCAAAAGCTGCTGGAATCACAGAAATATGATATACTGCTGAATCTGTTTCTTGAACTTCTGCATGTTGTTAAAGAGCGCAACATTGATCCGGATTGGCGAAAGAAATCCCCAAGGGTGACGGCGAAAAGCTTTGATTTGCAAACTGTCCGCAAGCTTCTGCCTAAGGCGAAGAAAAAGCTAGGCGTGAACGATTTTGCCAACGCACTGTATGCGCTTGTCAACGATTTGCTGCACGTGGATCTTAGATCATTGGATGTGGTATAAGTGAGTACATTTCATTTTTCAACGATAGTGTCAAGGACACATATCTTTAAGCTCATGCCTATGATTCATTCTCTCCATGAGCATTGCGATGATTTTCATTTATATGTGCTGTGTGTCGACCAGAAAGCGTATGAATTGCTTCAGCACGTTCCATGGGAGCATGTAACCTTTGTGCAGCTGCATGAAATGGAAGACCCGGAGCTGTTGAAAGCGAAAAGCAACAGAACGTTTCATGAATATTGCTGGACGTTAAAGCCTGCCTTTTTGTTTCATGTGATGAGCAAGTGGGATGACGCTGAATACTTTGCCCATATGGATACGGATCTATTTTTCTTTTCTGATCCGGCACGTATTTTTGCAGAAAACCCAACGGCGTCTCTGTATTTGACTGATCATCGTAATTCGCCGCGCTTCATGTCCTACTACGACCGAACCGGACGCTTTAATACAGGCTTTGTCGGTGCCGGTAATACAAAGGAAGCATATGAAGCGGTGTGGCAGTGGAGACAGGACTGTATTGAATTTTGCACGGTCGAAATGGATACGGAACGAAAGACATATGGTGATCAAAGATATGTGGAGAAATGGCCGGAGCAGTTTAAAGGTGTTCATGTTGTCAAATCAATAGGAGCCAATACAGCGCTTTGGAATATCGAAAACTATAAGGTCGGGCAAAAGGACGGCCGCGTGTATATAGATGAAACGCCGCTGATTTTCTATCATTTCTCTGGGTTTACACTGGTGACAGAAAAAGAGTTTAATCTTTGCTGGTACTACCGGATTGAAGACGAAGCGACAATTGAGATGATTTATATGCCGTATATATTAAATCTGAAAAGATGGATTGATGAAATACAGTCGGCGTTTCCGGACTTTGCGGATGGCTTTATCCCGAAGCACGCAGTGCCTGACACTCATTTTATCCAGCTGGATTAAAAAACCCCCTGCCGCCTGGCAGGGGTTTTTTCAGCTATGCCATTCTCTCAGCTTCTGGTCACTTGGCAATAGGAAGGCAAGGATGCCGAGAACAGGGAGAAAGGCAATGGCGATCATCGTCGGGGTCAGGCCCGCGGCGTCAATCAGAGCGCCCAGCGCCACAGCGCCGATTGCGCCCATCCCGAAGGCAAGCCCGACGGTTAAACCGGACATTGTGCCGATTTTTCCAGGAACTAGCTCCTGTGCGTAGACGACCGTTACAGAAAAGCTCGACATCAGAACCAAGCCAATCAATGCGAGCACGCCATAGGCGAGAACCGGGCCGGCAAATGGCAGCACAATCGCCAGCGGCGCCGAGCATAACAGCGAACCGAGAATAACGAAGCGTTTTCCAAAACGGTCTGCAAGCGGGCCGCCGAGAAACGTGCCGATCGCGCCGAACAGCAAGAAGACAAAAATATAGCTTTGTGCCTGCTGAATGCTTACGTGATATGTATCCATCGCGTAAAACGTGTAAAAGTTACCGATCGCACTCGTATACCAAGAACGAGCAAAAATGAGAAATATAATAATAATAAGAGCAGATACAACAGATTTGGTGATGGCCGTGTTTTCAGCCGTTTTCTTTTGCTTGCCTGATTTCTGGGCAAGGCTGCCGAGACGTGAGGCGTACCATTTCGCAATATACATGAGAAACATAACAGCAAGCGCGGCGACAAGCGTGAACCAAACAGCGCCGAATTGCCCGAGCGGCACAAGGATCAGCGCGGTGATCAGCGGCGCCATCGCCTGGCCTGAGTTTCCGCCCACCTGATAAATCGACTGGGCGAGCCCGCGTTTTGTGCCGGCGGCCATATACGCCACACGGGAGCCCTCCGGATGGAAAATGGCCGAGCCTAATCCAATGAAAAACACACAGCATAAGATCGTTATGAATGACGGGGCAAATGCAAGGCCCAAAATGCCAAGCATGCTGGCGGTCAAACCGACTGGCAGCGCATACGGCCGCGGCCGTTTATCGGTATACCAGCCGACAACAGGCTGCATGACGGATGACACCATGTTTAATGTGAAAGCGATGATGCCAAGCTGTGTAAACGTCAGGCTCATGGAGCGTTCCAAAATAGGGAACATGGCCGGAATCACAGCCTGAAGCGAATCGTTGAGCATATGGCAAATTCCGATAATAATCAAAATCGGATACACCGTGGTGCCTGGTTTTTGAACTGTTTTTTCTTTTAACGGGGCGGCGATAGCCAATTGAGTCTCCTCCTTACATATATAACCAAAGCATACCACCATATTATTCATAAGGTGAAGAATTTATCAAGAGGAAAAAAGACTCTTATAAATATTAGCAGCTGACGGTATTTTCGATATTCAAAATGTGATATAGCTCTTCAAGCTTACGAATCTCATAGGTTGGTATGATCTCTGGCACATTCGGCTTCATGTCAGGGTTCATCCAGCAAGTATCAAGCCCGGCGAGCTGTCCGCCTTTGATATCAGCAGTTAGTGAATCCCCGATGATTAATGTGTGCTCTGCTGAAAATTGAGGAATCCGTTCAAACACGTAATCGAAATATTCCTTCATCGGCTTTTGGAAGCCTGTGTCTTCAGAAACGAAAATGTCTTTGAAGAATGGAAATAATCCTGAATCATGGAGACGCTTATATTGTGTGTGAGACACACCGTTTGTCACGATGTACAAATCATACTGTTGCTGCAGATTTGAGATGAGATCAAATGCACCGTCAATAAGCTGATGTCCTTCTTCAAGAAAGCGGCGGTATTTTTGCTCAAGCAAGGCGCCGTCCGCTTCGTAACCGTACTCCTTGAGCAAAGCGGAGAAACGTGTGTTTACGACTTCATCCCGTGTCATCTTACCTTCTTCAAAGGCTCTCCAGAGACCTTGATTGATGGTTTTATACTGCTCCTTCATGTCATTTGTTAAAGGAATGTTCTGATCTTCAAACAGCAAACGCAGGGCTAAAGCTTCTGCCGCTTGAAAATCAAGGATGGTATCATCTACATCAAATAATAAAGTGCGGTATCGTTTCATCTGTGTGTCTCCCTTTCTCATATGTATTCAAAGTATAGCACATAAAAAAAGGAAAAAGCCGGCGGGTGAGGCACCGCCGGCTGAAAAGAGATTATTTGTTTAATAAGCTGTGTTTTCTCGAATATAGGAAGTAAACCAGCGTTCCGACAGCGATCCAGATGACAAATGAAAGCCATGTGACGCCGGGAAGGCTGTACATGAACCAAAGGCAGATGCCTGCGCTGATAATCGGCACAACCGGAACGAATGGCACTCTGAAGGACGCTTTGATTTCAGGATGTTTCTTTCTTAACACAATGACAGCAATGGAAATGACCGTAAACGCGGCAAGTGTTCCCATGTTCACCAGATGGGCCAGCGTTCCGAGGTTAATAAAGCCGGCGATTCCCGCTGCAACGATCCCTGTCAGCCATGTGTTGCGGAACGGGGTTTTAAATGACGGATGAACCTTTGCGAACAATCCAGGCAGAAGGCCGTCTCTGCTCATGGCAAATGTCAAGCGGACCTGTGCGTACAGCAAAGCGAGCATCACCGTCGTAATCCCGATAATCGCACCGACAGAAATAATTCCGGCAACAGCGTCCTGTCCGACGAATTTCAGCGCAAAGGATACAGGATCTCCGACATTCAATTTGGCATAAGGCATCATGCCTGTCAGCACAAGCGATACCGCGATGTACAGAACCGTACAGACGGCTAGAGCTGAAATAATGCCGACGGGCATGTTTTTTTGCGGATTTTTCACTTCCTCTGATGCGTTAGAAACCGCGTCAAACCCAAGGTACGCGAAGAATACAGTGGCAGCGCTAAGTATGACGCCTTTCATCCCGAATGGCATAAAAGGAGACCAGTTATCCGGTTTCACATAGCCGATGCCGACAATAATGAACAATAATATGATCGCGATTTTCATCAGTACGATGACGTTGTTAAAGCGTGTGCTTTCCTTGACGCCTCTGCTGACAATCGCAGTGATGAGGAGAATGATCACCGCAGCCGGAAGGTTAAATACGGCGCCCGCCGTGCTTCCCGGCGCTCCTGTCAGTGCAGCCGGAATATGAAGATTGAAGCCGGCAAGCAGTGATTGAAAGTATGAAGACCAGCCGGTGGCAACCGCCGACAGTGCAATGACATATTCAAGCATGAGATCCCATCCGATCAAAAAGGCGAGCAGCTCTCCAAGTGTCACGTATGAGTATGAGTACACGCTTCCCGAAATCGGAATGGAAGACGAAAACTCAGCATAACAGAAAGCAGCCAGCGCACAGGCGAGCCCCGCTAAAATAAACGATATGATGAGGGCGGGACCTGCACCGGTCGCTGCCACTGTTCCTGTAATGACAAAAATCCCTGTACCGATGACACAACCGATACCGAGCAAGGTTAAATCAAATGCGCTTAACGTACGGGCAAGGCTTTTTGACTTGCTCTGCGCACTCAATGTTTCAAGCGGTTTTTTTCTAAATAATGAACTCATCAAAAGTTCCTCCTAGAAATATTCAAAATATTCTAATCATTATATGCAGTTCTTGTTGTATTATATTGTCGAAATTTGACGCAGTCAATAAAATATTTTTCTGCTTTAAATGATAGAAGCGAAACAGCGTTGTCGTATCATAGGATAGTAATTTTTACTAATCGTATATTCAATTTTATGCAAGATGAACCGATAGAAAAAATAGATTCGCCCATATTTTGATTTGCGGTTATAAAGGAGATGCTGACCATGTTTCAATATGAAGAGTTGAATAAACAGTTTATCGGCGGGAAATGGCAGGAGGGCAGCAGCCCAAATGTATTGGAAAACAAAAATCCTTATACTCAAAAAACATTCACAACATTCCGTAAAGCGACTGCTGACGATGTAGATGAAGCGTACAGGGCAGCGGCGCTGGCGAAGAAAAAATGGGATGCGGTCAATCCGTTCGAGAAAAGGACCATTTTAGAAAAAGCCGTCACGTATATCGAAGAGAACGAAGAAGCCATCATTTATTTGATTATGGAAGAGCTTGGCGGAACAAGGCTCAAAGCAGCTTTTGAAATCGGTCTTGTCAAAAACATCATAAAAGAAGCGGCAACGTTCCCTGTCCGCATGGAAGGCAAAATTCTTCCGTCCACAATAGATGGCAAGGAAAACAGATTATATCGCGTGCCGGCAGGTGTTGTCGGTGTCATCAGTCCGTTTAACTTCCCATTCTTTTTATCTATGAAATCAGTGGCGCCTGCACTCGGAGCCGGCAATGGCGTTGTGCTAAAGCCGCATGAGGAAACGCCGATTTGCGGCGGAACGCTGATTGCGAAAATTTTTGAGAACGCGGGAATTCCAGCGGGGCTGCTGAATGTTGTTGTCACAGACATTGCCGAAATCGGCGACAGCTTCGTTGAGCATCCAGTGCCGCGGATCATCTCATTTACCGGTTCTACGAAAGTCGGCAGCTACATCGGACAGCTTGCGATGAAGCATTTTAAAAAGCCGCTTCTTGAGCTTGGCGGGAACAGTGCCTTCATCGTACTTGAGGATGCAGATATAGAATATGCGGTCAATGCGGCGGTGTTCAGCCGATTTACACATCAAGGACAGATTTGCATGTCAGCCAACCGCGTGCTTGTTCATTCTTCTATTTATGACAAGTTCCTTGAGCTGTACCAGGCAAAAGTGGAATCGCTGAAAGTCGGCGACCCAATGGATCCTGATACGATTATCGGGCCATTAATCAACAGCAGACAGACGGACGGGCTGATGAAGTCTGTTGAGAAAGCAATTGAAGAAGGCGCCGTACCAGTGAAGCTTGGCGGATTTAACGGGACGATCGTGGAACCGACGATCTTAAAAGACGTCAAACCGTTCATGAGCATTGCCAAGGAAGAGCTGTTCGGACCAGTCGTCTCCTTTATGAAGTTTGATTCAGAAGACGAAGCGGTGGATATCGCAAACGAAACCCCGTTTGGCTTGAGCGGTGCCGTACATACGTCAAATCTTGAGCGCGGCGTGGCTTTTGCGAAACGCATTGAAACGGGCATGATTCACGTCAATGACACGACCATCAATGATGAACCGAATGTAGCCTTCGGCGGTGAAAAGCAATCAGGCCTCGGCCGATTAAACGGTGAGTGGAGCCTCGAAGAATTTACAACGCTGAAATGGATTTCGGTCCAGCACGAAAAACGCAGCTTCCCTTATTAATGAAAAGGAGTGAATGGAATTGACCATAAATACGGAAAAAGAAACCGCAGATATTCTGGACGCATTTATCAAAGTAGCCCCTTATTTAAACAGCCTGGTTCAGGATGATATTACAATCGGCATTTATGATACGGAAAAACTGCTCGTGAATATACCGGCCAAAACCTTTTCGCTGAACGTAAAAGCCGGCGATCCGCTGCAGGAAGGGGATATTATCACTGATGCCATCCGCAGCAATCAGAAGAAGACGAGTATGGTTCCGAAAGAATTGTTCGGCTTTCCATTGATCGCGCGTGCCATCCCGCTGCACGACGAGAATGGAAGAGTCATTGGAGGCGTCGGCCTCGGAACGAGCCTTGAGGAGTCGTCAAAGCTGCATGATGTGGCGGAAAGCTTATCGGCTGTCGTTGAACAAACGGCCGCGGCTATTTCCGACATTTCTGAATCAATTAACGGGTTTTCAACTCAAATGTCGGGCATTTCCTCTCAGGCGAAAAAAGTAAGCGAAAGCGCCGGTGAAATCGCCGATATTTCAGTAACTGTTAAAGGCATCTCGGACCAAAGCAATCTGCTAGGCTTGAATGCCGCGATCGAAGCGGCAAGAGCAGGGGAGTCCGGAAAAGGCTTCTCTGTCGTCGCAGATGAGATCAGAAAGCTAGCGACGCATTCAAAAGAAAATGTCGGCCAAATTGACCAGATTACGAAAAAAATCCACAGCCTGCTGAAAGGGCTGGAGGAATCCATTGAGTCGATTAATCAGCATACAGACGGACAAGCCGCTGCCGTTGAACAAATTTCCGCCACAATGCAGGAGATATCAGGAAGCGCGCAGCATCTTGCAAAAATGGCTGAAAAAGCGCTTGAGGAAGAGTAAAAGACCGGGGACAAACGTCCCCGGTCTTTTTCTATCCTGCATTTCCATGAAATTCGTCTGACGTTTTACTAGTTTTATTCCAGCGGCTGATTTAAAATGTACACATGAACTTACGTGAGGATTGATAGGAACCATGAGCATATTAAAAGCGGAAAATCTTTATAAAACATACGGAGATAAAACATTATTTGACCATATCTCCTTTCATATTGAAGAGAATGAGAGAATCGGATTAATCGGGCCGAACGGAACAGGAAAATCAACGCTGCTGAAAGTGATTGCCGGCTTGGAATCTACCGAAGAAGGAGAAATCACGAAATCCGGAAGCGTGCAGGTCGAATTTCTTCATCAAGACCCGGAGCTGCCTGCGGGGCAAACAGTGCTGGAGCATATCTATTCCGGTGAATCGGCTGTGATGAAAACCTTGCGTGAATATGAAAAAGCGCTGTATGAACTGGGGAAAGATCCCGAAAATGAACAGCGCCAGAAACACCTGCTGGCAGCACAAGCGAAAATGGACGCAAACAATGCATGGGATGCAAACACCTTGGCAAAAACCGTATTGTCTAAGCTGGGCGTCAACGACGTAACAAAACCGGTCAATGAGCTCTCAGGCGGCCAGAAAAAACGGGTGGCCATTGCCAAAAACTTAATTCAGCCCGCTGATTTGCTCATTTTGGACGAGCCGACAAACCATTTGGATAATGAAACGATTGAGTGGCTTGAAGGGTATTTAAGCCAATATCCCGGCGCCGTCATGCTGGTGACGCACGATAGATATTTCTTAAACCGTGTCACCAACCGCATTTATGAGCTTGAAAGAGGCAGCCTCTACACGTACAAAGGCAACTATGAAGTGTTTTTAGAAAAACGCGCGGAACGGGAAGCGCAGGCTGAGCAAAAGGAAACGAAGCGGCAAAACCTGCTGCGCCGCGAGCTGGCCTGGCTCAGACGAGGAGCGAAAGCCCGCTCCACAAAACAAAAGGCGAGAATTGACCGGGTAGAGTCGCTTAAAGAGCAGAAAGGCCCTCAGTCATCAGGTTCACTCGATTTTGCCATTGGCTCGCACCGTCTCGGAAAACAGGTTATTGAAGCGGAGAACGTCATGATCGCTTATGACGGCCGCATGCTCGTCGACCGTTTTAATGAACTTGTCATACCAGGTGAACGGATCGGGATCATCGGGCCAAACGGCATCGGGAAAACAACGCTGTTAAATGCCCTTGCCGGCCGTCATACGCCGGACGGAGGCGATATTACGATCGGACAGACGGTCAGAATCGGCTACTATACTCAGGATCATAGTGAAATGAACGGTGAGTTAAAGGTCATTGACTATATAAAAGAAACGGCGGAGGTCGTAAAAACGGCAGATGGCGATATGATTACAGCTGAACAAATGCTCGAGCGTTTCCTCTTCCCGCGTTCGATGCAGCAGACGTATATCCGCAAGCTGTCCGGCGGGGAAAAACGCCGTTTATACTTGCTTCAGGTTCTCATGCAGGAGCCGAATGTCCTGTTTCTCGATGAGCCGACGAACGATTTGGATACTGAAACATTAAGCGTTCTTGAGGATTATATTGACCAGTTCCCTGGCGTCGTCATCACCGTATCCCATGACCGCTATTTTCTTGACCGCGTCGTCGACCGTTTGATTGTATTTGAAGGAAATGGCGTCATTTCCCGCTTTCAAGGCTCCTATAGCGACTATATGGAGGAGTCAAAAGCGAAAAAAGCGGCCCCAAAACCGACAGCTGAGGAAAAAACGGCTGAAGCCGAGCCGAAGAAAAAACGGAAAAAGCTTTCTTACAAAGACCAGCTGGAATGGGATGGCATCGAAGATAAAATTGCCCAGCTGGAAGAAAAGCATGAGCAGCTCGAAGCTGACATCGCCGCAGCAGGCAGTGATTTTGGCAAAATCCAAGAGCTGATGGCCGAGCAGGCGAAAACTGCGGAAGAGCTTGAGGCTGCGATGGACCGCTGGACAGAATTGTCCCTCATGATCGAAGAACTGGAAAGCTAAAAAGCGTGGCCGCAGCAGGCCGCGCTTTTTTTCACATAATGGACAAAAACGAACCGGCCTGCTTATGTTAGGATAAAATTGTGTGTCAGCGGCACATGGAAAACTAACGGAGATGATGAAGTATGACATGGGCGATCGTGATGTTAATTCTCATGAGTCTGGTGAAAATCGTATTAACCTGTCTTCCTACAGGCGTCATAGAATGGCTGCTCAGCAAATTTGAAGTGCACGCCAAGCTGAGTGGCGAAAATGCGAGTCTCTCTCTAGATGGAAAACGCCTCGAGGGTGCAGAGAAGCAGAAAGTGATTGATCAATTTAACGAAGCTGTCTTCCTGGAAAAATATTATATCTATCCAGGTGATGAAGAGCGTTATTTACATCCGGAAAACGGCGGCACGCCGCTGGTGATAGATACAAAAAAAGGAAAAAGAGACGTGAAGCTGTTCGTGTACCGCTACGACGACCATATCGACGTCGTGAAACAGTACAAGAAGAAAGTGATCGCGTATCGAGTGCTTTCTGAAAGCCTTCAAAAAGAGTCTCTGTCAGTGGCGGGAAGTTTAGCTTAAACAGGAAAGTGAAAGACGGGTGCTGTATGCTACTCGTCTTTTTTATTGTTTTTTAAACCTTAACGTTTACGTTAAGGTTCAAAGGGTGTATAATGGTAACAGAAACGGCGAAGGGGGATTTACCTTGGAATGGATGAAGATTGATCAAGTGGCCAAAAGGAGCGGACTGACAAAGCGGACCATCCGGTTTTATGAAGAAATCGGCTTGATTCCGGCGCCGAAACGGACAGACGGCGGTGTAAGGCTTTATTCAGAGGATGATATGGAGGAGCTTGAGAAAGTCATCAGCACAAAAGAGGTGCTCGGTTTTTCCCTTCAGGAGCTTCAGCATTTCATGGAAACCAGCCGCCAGCTAGAGTTAAACAAAGAGGGGTATTTGTTGTCACTGGATCCTAAGGAACGGAAAGAAAAACTGGAGGAAATTCAGGAAACCCTGAATCACCAGCTGAGTTTGATTGATGAGAAAATCCGCACATTCCAAAGCTTTAAAGAACGCCTGCAAGGCATGAAAGGCAAAGCGGAACGCGCCATTCAATCAATCGAATGAAAAGTTTGCCAAACGCTATTTTTGTAGCGTTTCTTTTAATGGAATAAAGATGGAGGTCAGGTCAAATGGATAAGACAAAACAAGTGAATCAGAAAACAGGCTTGCTCAGCCAGCCAAAAGCGGTATGGGCTGTCGCATTTGCCTGTGTGATTTCCTTTATGGGAATCGGGCTGGTCGATCCAATTCTTCCGGCCATTGCCGCACAATTACATGCTTCACCTAGTGAAGTATCACTCTTGTTTACAAGTTATTTGCTTGTAACCGGATTTATGATGTTTTTCTCAGGAGCCATTTCCAGCCGCATCGGCGCGAAATGGACATTAATTCTCGGACTTATTTTTATTATTGTGTTTGCGGGGCTTGGCGGCAGCTCAAGCTCAATCGCTCAGTTAGTCGGCTATCGCGGCGGCTGGGGATTAGGGAATGCTTTGTTTATTTCAACAGCGCTTGCGGTCATCGTCGGCGTATCAGTCGGTGGCAGCGCCCAAGCGATTATTTTGTATGAGGCTGCGCTCGGTCTCGGGATTTCTGTCGGACCGCTTGCAGGCGGAGAGCTTGGAAGCATTTCATGGCGCGCGCCGTTTTTCGGAGTATCTGTCCTGATGTTTATTGCGTTAATCGCGATTTCTTTCATGCTTCCGAAATTGCCGAAACCGGCGAAACGCGTCGGTGTGTTTGATGCGATGAAGGCGCTAAAATATAAAGGCCTTTTAACAATGGCGGTATCGGCATTCTTATACAACTTTGGATTTTTTATTTTGCTTGCTTATTCTCCGTTCGTTCTGGATTTAGATGAACACGGTCTTGGATATGTCTTCTTCGGCTGGGGCCTTCTGCTGGCGATTACGTCAGTCTTTACGGCGCCGCTCGTGCACAAAGCGCTGGGCACAGTGCGTTCGCTCGTCGTTCTCTTTATCGCCTTTGCGGCCATTCTCGTTATTATGGGGATCTGGACAGACCATCAGACTTTGATTATTACATGTATCGTTGTCGCTGGTGCTGTCCTCGGTATGGTGAATACGATCATGACAACCGCTGTGATGGGTTCTGCGCCGGTTGAACGTTCAATCGCGTCTTCAGCCTACAGCTCAGTCCGCTTCATCGGCGGCGCGCTCGCCCCGTGGATTGCAGGAATGCTGTCAGAACACTTTACTGCAAGCACACCATATACAGTAGGCGGAATCGTCGTTTTTGTCGGCATGCTTGTCCTTCTCATGGGACGTAAACATCTTGCTGGAATTAAGGCGGGGCATTAATAACGAAAGACACTGCGAAGATGCAGTGTCTTTTTTTAATCGTGGAATTTCCCCATTACTACCGTATTATAGTAATTTCCGTCAGAAAGCAATTTCTCCTTTTTTAAGATTCCTTCTGCTTCAAATCCTTTCGTTTGTTTCCAGGACATTCAGTGAGATTTTTTTAATTCCGTTGGCATCCGCTTCGGTCAGGCATTGATGCGGCTGGGATTTATCTTGCAGAAGCTGAGAATGTGTCCGTTCATTTACGATTGCCATTTCAAGTGATGGTTCATGCTGTAGAGGGGACGTTTGCCATAGATAAGGCAAAACCGACGAATATGATCAGAAATGTTTAGAAACGCTCTATCAATACATACACAGCGTCATGAAAAACAGCTTTTCGCCCGAGTGGTTTACCGCTTGGGCAGATGAGGAGGATTTTGAGCTGTCTGCCAAAAGAGAGCTGACACTTGATGAATTCACATCTCCATTTTAAAAGACAGAGAGCTTTTGAGAATCGTTCAGAATAAACGGCAGTAAAAAACCCGCCCTTTAGCAGGCGGGTTTTTTTATAAATTAAAGCACTTTCGTCGTCCAAGACTCGCAGTTCCACGTTTCTGTCGCAATATCCATATAAAAGTCTGGCTCGTGGGAAATGAGCAGAATGGAGCCTTTATATTCTTTCAGGGCGCGCTTGAGCTCTTCCTTGGCATCGACATCCAAGTGGTTTGTCGGCTCATCGAGCACCAGCAGGTTTGTTTCTGAGTTGATTAGCTTGCACAATCTGACTTTCGCTTTTTCGCCTCCGCTTAATACGGAGACGCGGCTTTCGATATGCTTTGTCGTCAGTCCGCATTTTGCCAGAGCGGCACGGATTTCATACTGCGTATAAGAAGGGAATTCGCTCCATACTTCTTCGATGCACGTATTGTTGTTTGTTTCCTTGACCTCTTGCTCGAAATAGCCGGTATAGATGTGCTCACCGCGTTCTACAGAGCCTTCGAGCGGCTGGATTTCACCAAGCAAACTTTTCAACAACGTCGTTTTTCCGATCCCGTTTGCGCCGTAAAGGGCGATTTTTTGGCCGCGCTCCATGCGGAGGTTGAGCGGACGGGACAGCGGGGAATCGTAACCGATCACGAGGTCCTTCGTTTCAAAAATCAGCTTGCCTGACGTTCTCGCCGGCTTAAAGTGGAATTCCGGCTTTGGCTTTTCTGCCGCAAGCTCGATCATATCCATCTTATCGAGTTTCTTTTGGCGGGACATCGCCATGTTTCTCGTGCTGACGCGCGCTTTGTTGCGGGCGACGAAATCCTTCAGCTCTGCGACTTCCTGCTGCTGCTTTTTATAGGCCGCTTCAAGCTGTTGTTTCTTCACCTCGTAGACTTCCATAAACTGATGGTAGTCGCCGACATAGCGTGTCAGCTCTTGATTTTCAACGTGATAAATCAGGTTGATGACACTATTCAAGAACGGAATATCGTGGGAAATCAGGATGAACGCGTTCTCGTATTCCTGCAGGTAGCGTTTCAGCCATTCAATATGCTGTTCATCAAGATAGTTGGTCGGCTCATCGAGAAGCAGAATTTCCGGCTTTTCAAGGAGCAGCTTAGCGAGAAGGACCTTTGTGCGCTGTCCGCCGCTCAAATCGGTGACATCTCGCTCTAAACCGATATCGCTCAAACCGAGACCGCGGGCAATTTCCTCCACCTTGGAATCAATGACATAAAAATCATTGTTTGTCAGCGCGTCTTGAATGACGCCGACTTCTTCAAGCAGCTTCTCGAGCTCATCGGGATCAGCCTCGCCCATTTTGTTGTATATCTCGTTCATTTCCTCTTCCATCGCAAATAAATAATGGAATGCATCTTTCAGGACGTCGCGAATAGATTTTCCTTTTTCCAGCACGGTATGCTGATCAAGGTATCCGACACGGACGTTTTTTGACCACTCGACTTTTCCCTCATCAGGTTCAAGCTTTCCGGTAATAATATTCATGAAGGTTGACTTTCCTTCACCGTTTGCGCCGATCAAGCCGACGTGCTCGCCTTTTAACAGGCGGAAGGAAACGTTATTAAAAATGGCCCGGTCCCCGAAGCCGTGGCTTAAATCCTTTACAGATAAAATACTCATGTTTACACCTCTATCGTTATCAAACACGCACAATCGGCGTGTAATATTCACCCTTTTGATTATAAAGGAGGATTCGGAATGTTGAAAGGTATAGGAAAGAAAAAGAAAAATTGCGTTCCGGGCGAGGTTTTGAGATACTATGGAATAGATTTCAGGAATTGAGGAGAACAAAATGACGCAAACTTGGCCATTTTTACATAATGCACAATCATTTATACAAGAGAATTGGAATGCTTCCGGCTTTCAAACGCCAACCCCTGTTCAAGAGCAGGCAGCCCAGCTGATCATGGACGGAAAGGATGTCATTGCAGAATCGCCGACAGGCACAGGGAAGACGCTGGCGTATGCGCTGCCGGTCTTGGAGCGGATCAAACCAGAGCAAAAGCATCCGCAGGCGGTGATTTTAGCGCCTTCCCGTGAGCTGGTGATGCAGATTTTTCAGGTGATTCAGGATTGGAAAGCGGGCTCAGAGCTGCGCGCGGCTTCCTTAATCGGCGGGGCGAATGTGAAGAAGCAGGTCGAAAAGCTAAAGAAACATCCGCATATCATTGTCGGCACGCCAGGCAGGGTATTTGAACTGATTAAAGCAAAGAAACTCAAAATGCATGAAGTGAAAACGATTGTACTTGATGAAGCGGATCAGCTTATCCTGCCGGAGCATCGCGAGACGATCAAACAAATTATTAAAACGACATTAAGAGACCGCCAGCTTCTATGTTTCTCTGCCACGCTTAAAAAGGAAACAGAGGATGTGCTCCGCGAATTGGCGCAAGAGCCTGAGGTGTTGAAGGTGCAGCGAAGCAAGGCAGAGGCAGGGAAAGTGAAGCATCAATATCTCATTTGTGACCAGCGTGACAAAGTAAAGCTGCTGCAAAAGCTGTCAAGGCTTGAAGGCATGCAGGCACTCGTATTTGTGAGAGACATTGGCAACCTGAGTGTATATGCGGAAAAGCTGGCATATCACCACGTTGAACTCGGCGTTTTGCACAGCGAAGCGAAAAAAATGGAGCGGGCGAAAATCATTGCCGCATTCGAAAACGGAGAGTTTCCTCTTTTATTGGCGACTGACATTGCCGCACGCGGTTTAGACATTGAAAACCTGCCATACGTGATTCATGCTGATATTCCAGATGAAGATGGCTATGTCCACAGATCAGGACGAACAGGCCGGGCCGGAAAAGAAGGCAACGTGCTGAGCCTTGTGACAAAATTGGAGGAATCAAAGCTGAAAAAAATGGCGAAGAAGCTTGGTGTTGAGCTGAGTGAAGCTGTGTATGCAGGCGGAAAACTGAAGACGAAATAAAAAGGAGGGCGGAAAGCCCTTTTTTTGTTGTAAAATAATAGAAAAGATTTTGCGCGGAGGTGGGAAAATGGCTTCAATAGACAGGTTTCAAGTAATGCAGGAGCCAGAGCTGAAAATACTTGAACACTGGTTTGAGAATGAGGATACCAGACGGAGAATGGATGGGATGCTGCCATTAGATGAGTGGTACGCACGAGTAAATAAAGATAAACACGATACTGTCATCATGGCGTATGATGGACAGCTGCCGGCAGGGATGGTCGTTATTGAGTTCGGAGAGGAGCGGACGTATATTGGATTGATCGTCAATCCTTTGTACCGGCTTCAAGGGTACGGAAAACGGATACTGCAAAAGCTGATGACCGAACCTGATTTTACTAGCGTGCGAGAATGGGTGGCATGCATTGAAGAAGACAATCGAATCAGTTTAGCTTGCTTTCAAGCAGCAGGATTCACTTTAGAAGACACGGAACCTGATGAAGATGGTTTTCTTACGCTGATTCTTCGCAACTGATCTCATCGAAACACAAAAGGAGGGCAAAAAGCCCTCCCGTTTTCATCTTCATTCAGCTCGGATCACTGACCTTGATCAGCTGTTTCCCTTTATTTTCTCCCTTAAATAAACCGAGAAACGCGTCAGGAATGTTTTCGAAGCCTTCTGTGATGGTTTCCTCGTAATGGAGTTTACCAGCCTTCAGCCATTCGGCCAGCTGTTTTGCTCCCTCAGAAAAACGATCGGAGTAGTCGCTTACGATAAAGCCTTGCATCAGCGACTTCGTTTTAATGAGTTTTGATTGGACACGAGGGCCCATGTCATCTGCTTCGCTTTTTGCGTTATAGGAAGAAATGGCGCCGCACACCGGAATGCGGGCAAATTCATTGAGCAGATTCATCACCGCGTCTGAAATCGGTCCGCCGACATTGTCAAAATACACATCGACACCGTCAGGACAAGCGTTTTGAAGCGCTTTTTGGATATCATCCGCTGTTTTGTAATTGATGGCTTCGTCAAACTGAAGCTCCTGTTTTAAATAGTCGATTTTTTCATCAGAGCCCGCGATGCCGACGACTCGCGCGCCTTTGATTTTGGCAATTTGCCCGACTGTTGAACCGACGGCTCCAGCAGCTCCGGAGACAACCACGGTTTCGCCTTCCTTCGGGCGTCCGATGTCCAGCAATCCGAAGTATGCTGTTAAGCCGGTCATTCCCAAAATGCCGAGATAGGCCGAAGCGGGAGCAAGGCTTGTATCAATTTTTCGCAAGGCAGACTCGCTCACAGCGGAAAATTCCTGCCAGCTGAGATTTCCGATGACGATATCGCCTTTTTTCAGATGATTCCCGTCTGACACAACTTCAGCGATAACCCCGCCAGAAAGCGCTTTATCCAAGGCGAACGGCTCAACATATGACTTCGTATCCTGCATACGGCCGCGCATATAAGGGTCAACCGAAACATAAAGCGTTTTGACAAGCACTTCCCCTTGCTTGGGTTCAGGAACCGGAATGGTTTCAAAGCGAAAGTCTTCATGAACAGGAATACCTTGTGGACGTCTTGCTAATTGAATTTGCTGCTGAGATGCTGTCATTTTCATCCTCCTATTACTTGGTTGACACCACTGTAACATGGACAGGAGAGGAAATACAAAAGGTAAGCTGGCAAACAAAAAAGGAGAGGGGCTCCTCTCCTTTTCATTTCGCCCGTAATTTCGGGCACAGTCCCGTCGGCAGGCACATTGGCTTCTGGTCGATCGGGCTTCTCATGATGCAGCATTCCAAGCCGAAGACTTCACGGAAAAATGGCTGGGTGAACACATCTTCCGGTGTTCCGGCGTTGTATATTTTTCCGTCCAGCACACTGATCAGATAGTCAGCGTATTGAGCGGCTTGGTTTAAATCATGGAGCACCATGACAACGGTGCGGCCATGGTCGCGGTTCAGCTTTTTCAGCAGTTCAAGTACTTCAATCTGGTGTGAGATGTCTAAATACGTGGTCGGCTCATCAAGCAAAAGCAAATCAGTGCCTTGCGCAAGTGCCATGGAAATCCAGGCTCTTTGTCTTTGGCCGCCTGAAAGGGCATCCAGCGTCCGATCCTTCAGTTCAATCATGCCCGTTGCTTCCAGCGCCCACTCTACCATGTCATGATCCTCTTGGGTATGCTTGGATAACAGCTTTTTGTGAGGATGTCTGCCAAAATAGCATAATTCCTCTACCGTCAATCCTTCAGGAGCCTGAGGAGATTGTGGAAGAATGGCCAGTTTTTTTGCGACTTCTTTTGATGGCTGGCGGTGGATGTCTTTTCCTTCTAGTAGCACTGTACCGCTTTTCGGGGCCATCAGCCTGGCGAGCGATTTGAGGATTGTTGATTTACCGCAGCCATTAGCGCCGATGAGCGCAGTGATTTTTCCTTCTTCTATCTTTAAGTCGACTCCGTCAATAATCACTGTACTGTCATATGAAAGAGTGAGCTGGTCTGCAGCCAGTTTTCCCATGGTATCCTCTCCCTACTGTTTCCTCGCTTCGAATTTCAATAAATATAAGAAATAAGGCGCGCCGATTACGGCTGTCAGTATTCCGGCAGGTATTTCAACCGGAGGCATGATGCCGCGCCCTAACGTATCTGCAATTAATAATATAATAGCACCAATCAATGCCGATGCAGGCAGTAAATATTTAGCTTTTTCTCCGGTAAGCCGTCTGGCGATATGCGGAGCAAGCAAGCCGATAAAACCGATTGAGCCGACGACGGCTACACAGCTTCCCGCCAGCGCCACCGCGGTGAAAATCAGGATGAATCTCAGCCGGTTTGCGTTTTCTCCGAGACCCTGTGCAAGCTCATCCCCGAGTGACATAAGATCCAGCTTCGGTATGAGTATGCAGACGATCGGAAAAAGAATCAAAAGCCATGGCGCAAGCAGCTTGACTTCTTCCCAGTTTCTTCCCCAGAGGCTTCCTGTCAGCCAAATGAGTGCAGCATTCACGTCGCCCGGAAACTTGACCATCATATATTGCATTCCGGCGTGGCAGACCGCGCCTAAAGCAATGCCTGATAAAGCCAGTGAAGAGGGCTGAATGCTCTTTTTTCGGGCTATCATTAATAATAGTACAGCAATAATGGCGGCTCCGGCAAATGCGGAGAACGGAAGCACGTATACCGGCGACTCAGGAAAGATGAGAATCACAGCCATCGCTGCAAGTCCGGAGCCTTTTGAAATGCCGACAACGTCCGGGGAAGCGAGCGGATTTCGGATCACACCCTGTAAAATCGCTCCGGCAGCGGCAAGCCCAGCCCCGGCCAAAATCGCTAATATGATGCGGGGCAGACGATATTGCTGGATGATAAATTCAAAGGAATGATCCAATCCCAGCAGATTCGTCACTACCGCATCAGGTGAAATGTATAATGCACCGATTCCAATGCTGATGACGGACAGAACGATCAAAATCACGGCCAATATGAGTATCGCCAGCAAGGGGCGTTTTTGTTTTCTGGTTGTTTTCTTCATTTCAGATGCCGCCCTTTCCTTGCCAAATATAAGAAAAACGGCGTTCCGATAATCGCGGTGACAATGCCGACCGGTGATTCATAAGGAAATGCAATCCATCTGGCCAGAACATCTGCGTACACCAGCAAAATGGCACCGAACAGTGCCGAAAACGGAAGCACGTATTGATAATGTTCTCCGATCAGCTTGCGGACAATATGCGGGACGAGCAGCCCGACAAAGCCAATCGGCCCGGCGACGGCTACGGAAGCGCCGGAAAGGATTAAAATAATCAAACTGATCAGAATCCTGATGCCGTTCATATTTTGTCCAAGCCCTTTTGCTGTTTCGTCTCCGAGACCGAGAACAGAAACAGAACCGGAAAATACGAGGGCAAGCCCGATGCCAATGACAGAAAAAGGAGCGATGGTTATGACATCCTGCCAGTTGCTGCCGTCGATTGCGCCTGTCATCCAGTACAGAACATCCTCACCTGACTCATTTAAAATAATGATGGCCTGTGTCATAGAGGAGAGGAACAAATGCACGGCCATTCCTGACAGCGCCAGCTTGACAGGTGTCATTCCGCCGGATGAGGCAATCATATATACAATCGCGCCGCCTGCTGCCGCACCCGCAAAAGCGAATATAACAGATGAATAGGGCGATGCCGGCAGAATGACGAGAGAAGCAACAACAAAAAGCGATGCACCCGCATTCACACCGAAAATTTGGGGTGAAGCCAGAGGATTTCTGGTCATAGCCTGCATCAGCGCCCCTGCTACAGCTAGGCTGGCGCCGACAAAAACGCCGATTAAAGTGCGGGGAAGGCGAAGAGTAGAGATGATGAGCTGTTCCTTTGAACCGTCCCATACAAAAAGATATTTCAATGAATCTATGATGCCGATGTCTGAGGCTCCTACTGAAAGATTCAGCCCAAGCCCAAATATAAAAATAATCAGTGCAATGATAAACATCATCAGTCTTGATGATGAGCGCCGTTTGGCTGAATGATACAACAGTCTCACTTCCTTACTGCGTCTGGTTGCAAAAACGAAGAAGCAAGGATTTCCCCTCGCTTCTCATTTGTCCTATTTATTATACACTTTTTTAAGCACATCTTTGGCGCTTGTTTCACTAGACTTGATGCCTCTGAATCTTGTCCAAGTGTCACGGTCCGCATCATAGACTTGTCCATTTTTCACCGCTTTGAGATTTTTCCAGAGCGGGTTCGTTTTCCACTCATCTACAATGGTTTTGCCTTCGTTGGCTGAGATGAACAAAATATCAGGATCGATTTTGCTCAATTGCTCAAGGCTGACCTCTTGATAGGCGTTATCTGACTTCACAGCGTGTGTAAAGCCTAGCATTTTAAAGATTTCTCCGTCATAGGATGATGATGTATGAAGCTGGAAGGAATCCGCTCTTGCAACGCCGAGAACGATGTTGCGGTTTTCATCTTTCGGAAGTTCGGCTTTTAGATCGTTGATGACTTTTTTGTGCTCGGCAAGCTTTTCTTTTCCTTCATCTTCTTTATTTAATGCTTTAGCAATGGTCGTAAAGCTGTCGATCGTTTCGTCATATGTCGCTTCACGGCTTTTTAATTCAATCGTCGGGGCGATTTTTTTCAGCTGTTTATAAATGTTTTTATGGCGCTCAGCGTCAGCGATGATTAAATCAGGCTTCAAGGAACTGATGACCTCAAGATTGGGTTCGCTGCGTGTGCCTACAGATGTGTAATCAATGGAGCTTGCGACAAGCTTTTTAATCATATCTTTTTTGTTGTCATCGGCGATGCCCACCGGCGTAATGCCGAGGTTGTGAACGGCATCCAAGAATGAAAGCTCAAGCACAACCACCCGCTTAGGTGTGCCGCTTACTGTCGTTTTTCCTTCTTCGTCATGGATCACTCTGGAATCATTAGACTCGCTTTTGCCGCTTCCGTTGTTATTCTGGCTTGATGAACAGCCGGATACAATGAGGCAGGCGAGCAATAAAACACTCATGATGGCAATCAACTTGTTAGAATAGGTGCGCATGTCATTCTTCCTTTTTTTAGATTTAGTAATGAGAATCATTATCACATGTAACACTATAATAGCATGGCTTATCATGTCAATATTTTTTTAGTAAAGAAAGCTGCGTTTTTTACTGCTTTCTCATGAAAGCATCATCAGACACAAATAAGTGGTATGCAGCGTTACCGTGTCTTCGAGACAAAAACGCATGGGCGTTGGCTTTAGAGGTTTCGAACATATCAGCAGTGACATAAGGAAGGAGAGTGCTGAGATAACCGGACAATTTCTTTTCTATTTCATCTGTTAGTGCAAATTCAATGTCGCCGATATTCATGATAATCGAGAAAACAAAGTCGATATCGATATGAAAATGTTCCTCGGCAAAAACCGCAAGCTCGTGAATTCCTGGTGAACATCCGGCACGCTTATGGAAAATCTGTTTGACTAAATCACTCACAATCCAAGCATTGTATTGCTGTTCTGGTGAAAAGTATTGCATTAGACATACCTCCTGCTCGTACGGATAAAGGCAGCGTTTCATGGTCGTGTGCTCCGTGCAGCGGCTTCTCCTTAATTTTGATTTTTCTGAAAATAGGTCCCGTTCCTATCACTTTACCATGGACGGAAAACAAATAGCTACTACCATTCCTCCTGTTTTTCTCTTTAATGTTCTGGAATCTGTTTCAGGTACAGACGATCGGGTATGAAAGAAATATAGAAAACATGAAGGAGGAATATCGACATGAAACCAGTTGTAAAAGAGTATACAAATGACGAACAGCTCATGAAGGATGTAGAGGAATTGCAGAAAATGGGTGTTGCGAAAGAGGATGTATACGTCTTAGCTCACGACGATGACAGAACGGAACGCCTGGCAGACAACACGAACGCCAACACGATCGGAGCCAAAGAAACAGGTTTCAAGCACGCGGTGGGAAATATCTTCAATAAAAAAGGAGACGAGCTCCGCAATAAAATTCACGAAATCGGTTTTTCTGAAGATGAAGCAGCTCAATTTGAAAAACGCTTAGATGAAGGAAAAGTGCTTCTCTTTGTGACAGATAACGAAAAAGTGAAAGCTTGGGCATAAAGCAAGGAAAAAACCAAAAGGCTATGACGGCCTTTTGGTTTTTTTGCGGTCTTTGCGGTGGCATTTTGCAGAATGCCGCAATAGGATAGCGGAACATTTTCGGTTCTGAATGTCCCTCAATTTGCTATTATATTTTTGTGATAAATTGGAATAAAATCTCACAAAATAGAAAATGGGGGTACATAGTGGATGAAAAAAGTGATGTTAGCTACAGCTTTGTTTTTAGGATTGACTCCAGCTGGCGCGAACGCAGCTGATTTAGGCCACCAGACGTTGGGATCCAATGATGGCTGGGGCGCGTACTCGACCGGCACGACAGGCGGATCAAAAGCATCCTCCTCAAATGTGTATACCGTCAGCAACAGAAACCAGCTTGTCTCGGCATTAGGGAAGGAAACGAACACAACGCCAAAAATCATTTATATCAAGGGAACGATTGACATGAACGTGGATGACAATCTGAAGCCGCTTGGCCTAAATGACTATAAAGATCCGGAGTATGATTTGGACAAATATTTGAAAGCCTATGATCCTAGCACATGGGGCAAAAAAGAGCCGTCGGGAACACAAGAAGAAGCGAGAGCACGCTCTCAGAAAAACCAAAAAGCACGGGTCATGGTGGATATCCCTGCAAACACGACGATCGTCGGTTCAGGGACTAACGCTAAAGTCGTGGGAGGAAACTTCCAAATCAAGAGTGATAACGTCATTATTCGCAACATTGAATTCCAGGATGCCTATGACTATTTTCCGCAATGGGATCCGACTGACGGAAGCTCAGGGAACTGGAACTCACAATACGACAACATCACGATAAACGGCGGCACACACATCTGGATTGATCACTGTACATTTAATGACGGTTCGCGTCCGGACAGCACATCACCGAAATATTATGGAAGAAAATATCAGCACCATGACGGCCAAACGGATGCTTCCAACGGTGCTAACTATATCACGATGTCCTACAACTATTATCACGATCATGATAAAAGCTCCATTTTCGGATCAAGTGACAGCAAAACCTCCGATGACGGCAAATTAAAAATTACGCTGCATCATAACCGCTATAAAAATATTGTCCAGCGCGCGCCGAGAGTCCGCTTCGGGCAAGTGCACGTATACAACAACTATTATGAAGGAAGCACAAGCTCTTCAAGTTATCCTTTCAGCTATGCATGGGGAATCGGAAAGTCATCTAAAATCTATGCCCAAAACAATGTCATTGACGTACCGGGACTGTCAGCTGCTAAAACGATCAGCGTATTCAGCGGGGGAACGGCTTTATATGACTCCGGCACGTTGCTGAACGGCACACAGATCAACGCATCGGCTGCAAACGGGCTGAGCTCTTCTGTCGGCTGGACGCCGTCTCTGCATGGATCGATTGATGCTTCTGCTAATGTGAAATCAAATGTTATAAATCAAGCGGGTGCGGGTAAATTAAATTAAGAAAGTGAAAAACACAAAGGGTGCTAACCTTTGTGTTTTTTAATTAATTAAAATGTTTATTAACTTAGTTAAGGAGTAGAATGGAAAAGGGGATCGGAAAACAAGTATATAGGAGGAGACCTATTTATGGCTTCAGAAAAAGACGCAGGAAAACAGTCAGCAGTAAAGCTTGTTCCATTGCTTATTACTGTCGCTGTGGGACTAATCATCTGGTTTATTCCCGCTCCGTCCGGACTTGAACCTAAAGCTTGGCATTTGTTTGCGATTTTTGTCGCAACAATTATCGGCTTTATCTCCAAGCCCTTGCCAATGGGTGCAATTGCAATTTTTGCATTGGCGGTTACTGCACTAACTGGAACACTATCAATTGAGGATACATTAAGCGGATTCGGGAATAAGACCATTTGGCTTATCGTTATCGCATTCTTTATTTCCCGGGGATTTATCAAAACCGGGCTCGGTGCGAGAATTTCGTATGTATTCGTTCAGAAATTCGGGAAAAAAACCCTTGGACTTTCTTATTCACTGCTATTCAGTGATTTAATACTTTCACCTGCTATTCCAAGTAATACGGCGCGTGCAGGAGGCATTATATTTCCTATTATCAGATCATTATCCGAAACATTCGGATCAAGCCCGGCAAATGGAACAGAGAGGAAAATCGGTGCATTCTTATTAAAAACCGGTTTTCAGGGGAATCTGATCACATCTGCTATGTTCCTGACAGCGATGGCGGCGAACCCGCTGATTGCCAAGCTGGCCCATGATGTCGCAGGGGTGGACTTAACATGGACAAGCTGGGCAATTGCCGCGATTGTGCCGGGACTTGTAAGCTTAATCATCACGCCGCTTGTGATTTACAAGCTATATCCGCCGGAAATCAAAGAAACACCGGATGCGGCGAAAATCGCAACAGAAAAACTGAAAGAAATGGGACCGTTCAAAAAATCAGAGCTTTCCATGGTTATCGTGTTTCTTTTGGTGCTCGTGCTGTGGATTTTTGGCGGCAGCTTCAACATCGACGCAACCACAACCGCATTGATCGGTTTGGCCGTTCTCTTATTATCACAAGTTCTGACTTGGGATGATATCAAGAAAGAACAGGGCGCTTGGGATACGCTCACTTGGTTTGCGGCGCTTGTCATGCTCGCCAACTTCTTGAATGAATTAGGCATGGTATCTTGGTTCAGTAATGCCATGAAATCATCCGTATCAGGGTTCTCTTGGATTGTGGCATTTATCATTTTAATTGTTGTGTATTATTACTCTCACTATTTCTTTGCAAGTGCGACAGCCCACATCAGTGCGATGTATTCAGCATTTTTGGCTGTCGTCGTGGCAGCGGGCGCACCGCCGCTTTTAGCAGCGCTGAGCCTCGCGTTCATCAGTAACCTGTTCGGGTCAACGACTCACTACGGTTCTGGAGCGGCTCCGGTCTTCTTCGGAGCAGGCTACATCCCGCAAGGCAAATGGTGGTCCATCGGATTTATCCTGTCGATTGTTCATATCATCGTATGGCTTGTGATCGGCGGATTATGGTGGAAAGTACTGGGAATATGGTAGAAAGAAAAAGGCAGACGCGGTCTGCCTTTTTTTTATTTTCACTCCTTCGCAAGAAAACGGATTTTGAAAAATGAGAAAATCCCCTGTGAAAAATGGTATGATCTAGGTAGAAAGGACGGCTGGTGCTGTGGTGAAAAAGCGGTTCCATTTTTCCCTGCAAACAAAAATAATGGGGCTGATTGCGGCTCTGCTGGTCTTTGTCATTGGTGTGCTGACCATTACGTTAGCCGTTCAGCATACACAGGGAGAACGGAGACAGGCAGAGCAGCTGGCGGTTCAAACGGCGAGAACCATTTCCTATATGCCGCCGGTTAAAGAGCTCATTGAGAGAAAAGACGGACATGCGGCTCAGACGCAAGAGGTCATTGAACAAATGAAAGAACAGACTGGCGCGTTTGCCATTTATGTTTTGGACGAAAAAGGAGACATTCGCAGCGCCTCTGGAAAAAGCGGATTAAAAAAACTGGAGCGCAGCAGAGAAATTTTGTTTGGCGGTTCGTATGTTTCTGAAACAAAAGCGGATGGACGAAGAGTGATCAGAGGGAGCGCGCCGATTATAAAAGAACAGAAGGGATACAGCCAAGTGATCGGCAGCGTATCTGTTGATTTTCTGCAAACGGAGACAGAGCAAAGCATCAAAAAGCATTTGAGAAATTTGAGTGTGATTGCTGTGCTTGTACTGCTGCTTGGATTTATTGGCGCCGCCGTGCTGGCGAAAAGCATCAGAAAGGATACGCTTGGGCTTGAGCCGCATGAGATCGCGGCTCTATATCGTGAGAGGAACGCAATGCTTTTCGCGATTCGAGAAGGGATTATTGCCACCAACCGTGAAGGCGTCGTCACCATGATGAACGTATCGGCGGCCGAGATGCTGAAGCTGCCCGAGCCTGTGATCCATCTTCCTATAGATGACGTCATGCCGGGAGCAGGGCTGATGTCTGTGCTTGAACAAGGAGAAATGCTGCCGAACCAAGAGGTAAGCGTCAACGATCAAGTGTTTATTATCAATACGAAAGTGATGAATCAAGGCGGGCAGGCGTATGGGATTGTCGTCAGCTTCAGGGAGAAAACAGAGCTGAAGAAACTGATCGACACATTGACAGAGGTTCGCAAATATTCTGAGGATCTCAGGGCGCAGACTCATGAATTTTCAAATAAGCTTTATGCGATTTTAGGGCTGCTTGAACTTGGGGAGTATGATGAAGCCATTGATCTGATAAAAGAGGAATATGCGATACAAAATGAACAGCATGATCTTTTATTCCATAATATCCATTCGCAGCAGGTGCAGGCCATTTTGTTAGGGAAAATAAGCAAGGCATCGGAAAAGAAGGTCAAGCTGGTGATTGATGAGAACAGCTCACTCGCGCCTCTTCCTGCGCATATCGGCTTGTCCCATCTTATTACGATTATTGGCAATTTAATTGATAACGCTTTCGAAGCTGTAGCGGAGCAAAGCGTGAAGGAAGTTTTGTTTTTTATCACGGATATGGGCCATGACATTGTCATTGAAGTATCAGACACAGGGCCCGGTGTGCCGCCAGAGAAAATAGAAGCTGTGTTTGAGAGAGGCTATTCTTCAAAGGGGATGAGGAGAGGCTACGGTCTGGCCAATGTGAAAGACTCAGTGCGTGAACTGGGCGGCTGGATCGAACTGGCGAATCAAAAAACTGGCGGGGCGGTATTCACTGTGTTTATACCGAAGGAGAAACAAAGGGGGAATCCATTTGATTCACATCGCGATTGCGGAGGATGATTTTCGAGTTGCGCAAATCCATGAGAGATTGATTAAACAGCTTGATGGATTCAAGATTATCGGCAAGGCGGCTAACGCAAAAGAGACATTGGCGCTTTTGAAGGAACACAAGGCTGATTTGCTTCTGCTGGATATTTATATGCCGGACGAGCTTGGGACCGCGTTGATTCCTGATATACGAAGCCAATTTCCTGAAGTGGACATTATGATTATCACAGCGGCAACAGAAACCCGGCATTTGCAGGAAGCGCTAAGAGCAGGAATTGCTAAGAGCAGGAATTGCCCACTATTTGATCAAACCTGTAACGGCTGACAAGTTCAGGCAGGTGCTGCTTCAGTATAAAGAAAAAAGGAAGCTGCTCATGTCTCAGCCGGAGGTCAGCCAATCCATGATCGACCATATTTTTGGGAACAGTGTGAAGACAGCTTTGCCGGCAGAGGATTTGCCGACTGGCATTAATTCGATTACACTGCGAAAAATTAAGGAAGCGCTTCAGACTGCGTCAGAAGGATTGACAGCGGAGGAACTTGGGGAAAAAATGGGGGCGTCACGAACAACTGCCCGCCGTTATGCCGAGTACCTTGTATCAAAGGAAGAAGCAAGAGCCGAGCTTGAATACGGGATTATCGGCAGGCCGGAGAGAAAATATTATTTGGCGGCGGATTAGATATGAAAAAATCTATAATATTATTGATTTTTCTATTGATCTTTATGCAGGGTGATATCAGGCAGGCGGCTGCGCCGCGCCTGCCGGACGGGCCGATAGAAATTGTCGTCCCCGCTGAGCCTTCTGGCGGCTGGGATGTCACAGCGCAGGCGATCCAATCTATTTTGAGGCAGAAGCAGATCGTGAACGGTGATGTTCATATCGTCTATAAATCCGGCGGCGGGGGAGAGAAAGGCTGGAAATATGTCAACAAAAGCAGCAAACAAACCATCAGCATGACGTCCAGCTTAATATTGAGCAATGATCTTCTCGGGCAAAGCAAATTAAAAATGGCCGATTTTACGCCGCTCGCCATTCTCTCCAAGGAATGGCAGACGGTTGCATTGCCAAAAGGATCAGCGTTAACAAATGGCAAGGATGTGCTGAATGAGATCAACATGCATCCCGGCAAGGTGAAAATCGGCTTTGCCCCGGGGTTTGGCAATGATGATCAGCTCTCGTTCGTCAGAGCGGCAGATATGTACGGCATTGACCCGTTTGACATTCAATTCTCACAGTATGACAGCAGCGAACAGCTCATTCAGGCGCTGATCAGACATGAGATAGAAGCGGCTTCCATGACACTTTCTGAAGCGAAACCATATGAACGAAACGGCGATATCACGTTAGCCGCTGTAACGTCTGATAAAAGACTTCCCGGTTTTCCAAATGTACCGACGTGGAAGGAGCAGGGAATCCCGTTTGTTTTTTCTCATTGGAGAGGGATTTTGGGCCCGAAAAATATGTCTGAGGAAGAGATTTCTTACTGGGATCAAGCGCTAAAGAAGGTCACCTCTTCACCTGAATGGAAGCGGAAAATAAACGAACAGGACTGGGAAAGCTTTTATTTGAACAGCAGGGAAACGAAACGGTTTTTAGAAGAGCAATCTGCTTTTTATCAAAGCATCATGACAGGAAATTAAGATCCCGGCATCCCGGGATTTTTTTCATGCCGAAAATTGATCAAAAAGAACAAAACGGTTTTAAAAAATTAAAAATACAAAAAAAACAAATTATTTACTTGCGGTTGGTTTTCCCATACGATGGCAAAAAGGTAAGACAAAAAGGGGAGTAAGGGAGAAAAAAATGTAAGCGGATTCATTTAAGGGGGAATGGATGTGTTAGCAATCTTAGGCTTTCTCATGATGCTTGTGTTTATGGCATTGATCATGACAAAACGGCTTTCTGTTTTAACAGCATTGGTTTTGACGCCGATTGTGTTTGCGCTTATCGCCGGATTTGGATTTACTGAAGTTGGGGACATGATGATTTCG
This sequence comes from Bacillus sp. FSL R7-0685, assembly GCF_038002425.1. Taxonomy (NCBI): domain Bacteria; kingdom Bacillati; phylum Bacillota; class Bacilli; order Caryophanales; family Bacillaceae; genus Bacillus; species Bacillus sp. FSL R7-0685. Next base: position 804,073 of record NZ_JBBOCN010000001.1, read on the forward strand.
GGGATTCAGCAAGTCGCACCGACTGCGGTCATGATTATGTTTGCGATCTTATATTTTGGAATTATGATTGATACAGGCCTGTTTGATCCAATGGTTGGCAAAATTTTAAGCATGGTCAAAGGAGACCCTTTAAAAATTGTTGTCGGGACAGCGGTCCTTACAATGCTCGTCGCCTTGGACGGAGATGGCTCGACAACGTACATGATTACGACAAGCGCCATGCTTCCGCTCTATTTGCTGCTAGGCATCCGGCCAATTATCTTGGCAGGAATCGCGGGAGTCGGCATGGGAATCATGAACACGATTCCATGGGGCGGTGCGACGCCGAGGGCCGCGAGTGCGCTGGGGGTTGATCCAGCTGAGCTTACAGGGCCGATGATTCCTGTCATTGCAAGCGGGATGCTTTGTATGGTGGCGGTTGCGTATGTGCTTGGAAAAGCGGAACGAAAGCGCCTTGGTGTGATTGAACTGAAACAGCCGGCCAATGCCAATGAACCGGCTGCTGCGGTTGAAGATGAGTGGAAGCGGCCGAAGCTTTGGTGGTTCAATTTATTGTTAACGCTTTCTTTAATAGGATGTTTAGTATCGGGTAAAGTCAGTTTAACCGTACTGTTTGTCATTGCGTTTTGTATTGCGCTGATTGTGAATTATCCCAATCTCGAGCATCAGAGACAGCGCATCGCGGCGCATTCCAGCAACGTGCTGGCTATCGGTTCAATGATTTTTGCTGCGGGGGTGTTCACGGGGATTTTGACAGGCACGAAAATGGTTGATGAAATGGCGATCTCGCTCGTGTCCATGATACCGGAACAAATGGGCGGATTGATCCCGGCGATTGTTGCCTTAACAAGCGGCATTTTCACATTTTTGATGCCGAATGACGCGTATTTCTACGGGGTGCTGCCGATTTTATCAGAAACAGCTGTCGCATACGGTGTGGATAAAGTGGAAATTGCCAGAGCCTCTATTATCGGCCAGCCGATTCATATGCTGAGTCCGCTTGTGCCATCCACTCATTTGCTTGTCGGACTCGTCGGAGTTTCTATTGATGACCATCAAAAATTCGCATTGAAATGGGCGGTTCTCGCAGTGATCGTCATGACGGCTATCGCTCTATTGATCGGTGCGATCTCTATTTCCGTATGATAATTCAGGCGTAATGACACACACTAACGGCATATAACATTCCGGAGGTGTCATTATGAGTGATCCTTATATGCCGCTGACTTCAGTCAGAAGCGGAACGGGGTTCGAAGCGGCAAAAGGGGTGCACGGCCTGACTGTGCAAATTGCGAATGTCTATTTTATTCAGCTGCCTTCTGAACCTCACTCATTTGTTTTAATTGATGCCGGCATGCCTCAATCAGCCGGCATGATTGTCAATGAAGCCAAACAAAGATTCGGTGAAGGGTTTCAGCTGAAGGCGATTATCCTCACACACGGGCACTTTGACCATATTGGGGCAATCGAAGAGATCCTTGAGCATTGGGATGTACCTGTTTATGTCCATTCTCGGGAAATGCCCTATGTAACAGGTAAAGAGGATTATCCTCCGGCTCGTCCTGACAGCAAGAGCGGGCTGGTCGCCAAGCTGTCGCCGCTGTTTCCGCGGCATTCCATCGATATTTCCTCACATGTCCAGGCACTGCCGGAAGACGGTTCAGTTCCTTTTCTTGACGAGTGGATATGGATCGCGACACCAGGACACACGCCGGGCCATATTTCGTTATTCCGCGATGACGGACGCGTGCTTGTAGCAGGTGATGCTGTTATTACAGTGGAACAGGAGAAAATGGCTGACGTCTTGATACAAAAACAGGAGCTTCACGGTCCGCCGGCTTATTTCACGCCTGACACAGAGACGGCCGCGGAGTCCATTCTAAAGCTGGCCGGTCTTGAACCGGAAGCGTTATTGACAGGGCACGGCATACCGATGACCGGCAAAAACTTTCGAAGTGACTTAACTGAATTGGCAAATCGGTTATCGTCTATTTGACACCCGCACCACGCGGGTGTTTTTTATTGTTTTCCAGGAAGTTGCAGAAAAATCATTTGTCTTGCCGCTTAAAAACGATACAATGAAAAGCATGAAGTGATGTGAAGGGGAGAGTTTGTTGGAAGAAAAAGAAATACTCTGGAACGAAGCGAAAGCGTTTATTGCCGCATGCTATCAGGAATTAGGAAAGGAGGAGGAAGTGAAAGACCGTCTCGAGGACATTAAAAGTGAAATTGACCTGACCGGAAGCTATGTACATACGAAGGAAGAGCTAGAGCACGGAGCGAAAATGGCTTGGAGAAACAGCAACCGCTGCATCGGCAGATTGTTCTGGAATTCACTGAATGTTATCGACAGACGAGACGTCCGGACGAAGGAGGAAGTGCGTGACGCCCTCTTTCACCATATTGAAACCGCCACCAATAACGGGAAAATCAGACCGACCATTACGATTTTCCCTCCGGAAGAGAAGGGTGAAAAGCAAGTCGAGATCTGGAATCATCAGCTGATCCGGTACGCTGGATATGAGTCAGACGGAGAAAGAATCGGCGACCCGGCTTCCTGTTCCCTGACAGCAGCCTGCGAAGAGCTCGGCTGGCGGGGAGAGCGAACGGATTTTGACCTGCTGCCGCTCATTTTTCGCATGAAAGGGGACGAACAGCCTGTCTGGTATGAGCTGCCGCGTTCACTTGTGATCGAGGTTCCAATCACACATCCCGACATCGAGGCGTTTTCTGATTTGGAGCTGAAGTGGTACGGCGTGCCTATTATTTCTGATATGAAGCTTGAGGTCGGGGGCATTCATTATAATGCCGCGCCATTTAACGGCTGGTATATGGGCACGGAGATCGGAGCGAGAAACCTCGCAGATGAAAAGCGGTACGACAAGCTGAAAAAAGTAGCGTCCGTGATCGGCATCGCCGCTGATTACAATACGGATTTATGGAAGGATCAAGCGCTAGTTGAATTGAATAAGGCTGTGCTGCACTCGTATAAAAAGCAGGGTGTCAGCATCGTTGACCATCATACAGCGGCAAGCCAGTTTAAACGGTTTGAAGAACAGGAGGAAGAAGCGGGCAGAAAGCTGACGGGGGACTGGACGTGGCTGATTCCGCCAATTTCACCCGCTGCCACTCATATCTTCCACCGCTCCTATGATAACTCAATCGTTAAGCCGAACTATTTTTATCAAGATAAGCCTTATGAGTAAACAATAGAAAATCGATGATGGCCTTCAAGGCTGCGGGATTCAGTCACAGAGATGTCGGTAACCTTTGAGAAAGGGCTTCCGTTCTTTACAGCCTCAACAAACGATTGCAGGGCGTTTTCCGGACCCTCTGCCAAAATCTCGACACGCCCGTCATCACGGTTTTTGACCCAGCCGGCCAGTTTTCGCTTATCAGCTTCCATTTGAACAAAATAGCGAAAGCCCACACCTTGAACCCGGCCGTCTACAATGATTCGGTATTGAAGCATGTAAAAACCACCTTTTCTTTTTATGATAATCAATCATTTTACAACCTGTAAAGGGGATGTGTTTGTATGAAACCAGAGCGCTATTCAGTTCTTTCTCTTAATCTGGGAAAACCGCAGACGCTTGAATATGACGGAAAGAAAATCGAAACCGGCATCATGAAGCGGCCGGCTGAATCAGCCGTCATGCTGTATCGGGAGAATTTTGAAGGAGACGGACAGGCGGACCTTGTCAACCATGGCGGACCTGATAAGGCTGTCTGTGTCTACCCGGCGGAGCATTATCCGTTTTGGGAAGAGTTCCTCTCAAGACCGCTGTCAAATGCCGCATTTGGAGAAAATCTGACGGTCGCGGGCCTGACTGAGGAGAATGTTTGCATCGGGGATGTGTTCAGACTTGATGAAGCTGTTGTTCAGGTCAGCCAGCCGCGCCAGCCGTGTGTAAAGCTGGCGAAAAAGTTTGGTGTAAAAGAAATGGTGCTGAAGGTCCAGCAAACCGGCTATACAGGGTTTTATTTTCGCGTGCTGGAGGAGGGCAGGGTGTCTCCCGGCGCGAACCTTGAATTGCTGTCCAGAGGAGAGAAAGGCATATCCGTCCAGTTAGCGAACCGCATCAACTACCATGATGCAAAAAATCTCACCGCCATAGAACTGATTTTAAGTGAGGCTGCACTATCGGAAAGCTGGAGAGCGTCCTTTATGAAAAAAAAGGACAGGCTGCTGCAGGTTGAATAGAAAAAAGCCGCGCATATCAACGTGCGCGGCTTTGCCATATTTAAGATTGTTTTTTCTTTGTTTCAAGCAGGTTGGCAAGAAAATAGGTTTTATAGCTTTGAAGCTTTCTTCCCTCATGGTGCGTGATCCCCTGCTTTTTTAGTTCTGCCACATACCAGCCTTTACTGCCGTAATGCATGTCAGAAAACTCCTTTCCCTATCTGATTTCGAAACGATTGGCATTGTAACATCTATAAAAAGATGCTGAAAAGAGATGCGGGGAAAACTGAGCCTTTCGCACTAGATGTACGAATGTTCTTCTGTATGTATATGCGGAGCAAAAGCCGAATATGATTTAATGGCCGGTTAGTTTGATCATAACAACGCCAAATGTCATAATGGCGAAAACAATGCCGATATATGTGAGCATCCCGTTTTTTTTCTTAACGCCGTAAACGGTCATAATGATGCCTTCAATGAAAAAAATGATGCCGAAAATAATAAACCACATGCAGATAAAGGCTCCTTTCACAGACATAATAGTAGTGTAGCATATCTGAAAGAGCCGGGCTGTGACAATATCAAGAAAGCCGGGCGCATATCGCCCGGCTCATGTTTTATTGTTTATCAACCAATTTGACCAGAAGCTGTGCCAAATGTTCTTTCTCATCTTCGTCTGCAACGCTCCAAAGCTCTTGCAGCAGCATTTCTTCACCGTTTTGCGGCTCTTCATGCTTTGCGAGGTAGTCTCCCAGGATCGCAGCGCTTTTTACAAGCTTGCCGTCATCCAATCCCAGCTTTTTGCCTCGGTTGACTTGTTTTTTCAGGTAGCCTTTAAATTCCTCAAAGTCTTTTAAAATGTCTTCTTTTATTGTGCCATGCATCGCGTTCATTTCGTTTTCAATTTGGATTTTTTCTTGATCTCTGTTCATTGCAAGACCTCCTCGTGCAGAATAATGATGTTTTACCTGCTATTGGAGGAGGTTAAACCTGCCGGAAGCCCGGAATGTGTTTTACAGTTTCGTCAGGATAATCGGTTCATCTTTTGTGATGACGATCGTGTGTTCAACTTGGGCAACCATGCTTTTATCCGGCGTCTTGAACGTCCAGCCGTCTCCAGCTTCAACAATCGTTTCTGCATTCGTTGAAATAAACGGTTCAAGCGCGATGACTGTGCCATTTTTGAACAGTGCGTTATCAAACGGATCATAATAGTTCATGATGTGGTTCGGCGCTTCATGCAGGCTTCGGCCGATTCCGTGGCCGGTCAGGGTTTTGATGACGGTAAAGCCTTGAGAGCGTGCTTCATGATAAACGGCTCTTCCGATCTGGTTTTGGCGCTTGCCCGCTTTTGCCTGCTGAAGCCCCTTTTGAAATGCGTTTTCCGCGCATTGGCAAAGCTTATGAAGGCGTTCTTCTCCTTCACCGAGCACAAATGAGATGCCTGTGTCGGAATAGAAGCCGCCAAATTCAGCGGAGATGTCGATGTTGACAAGGTCCCCTGCTTTTAAAATTTTGGATGTGCTTGGTATGCCGTGAGCCACTTCATCATTTACGCTGATGCATGTCACACCTGGAAAATCGTATTCCTTCTCAGGAGCTGAAACGGCGCCGTGCTCATCAAGCACAGCTTTTCCGATAAGGTCAAGGTCTTTTGTGCTCATGCCGGGCTCTGCCTTCCGCTTCATTTCTTCACGCGCAAGCGCGACGATTCTTCCGATTTTTTTCAGGCCTTCTAATTCTTGATCGTTTGTTACAATCATCTGTCATTCCCGCTTTCTTTTTAAATAATCTAGATTAAGCTTACCACAACTGTCTTAAAAATAGGAAACACACGGACCTGGGAAAAAAGAAATACCCCCGGGAAAATTGGTATAGATCACTAGATATCTTATATGGTATATTTGAAAAAAAAGGGTATGAGGGGGATGGGTATGCTTTCATTTTTACAAAAACTCGGGAAGTCATTTATGCTCCCGATTGCGGTTCTGCCTGCGGTTGGAATTATCCTTGCGCTTGGCAGAGAGGATGTATTTAATATCCCGTTTGTCTATCAGGCGGGGACGGCGGTTTTTGATCATCTGCCGCTTATTTTTGCGATCGGTATTGCCATCGGCATTTCAAAAGACAGCAATGGGGCCGCGGGTTTATCAGGGGCGATATCGTATCTGATGCTTGACGCGGCAACAAAGACAATTGATAAAACAAATAACATGGCGGTGTTTGGGGGAATTATTGCCGGTTTAATTGCCGGTTACACCTATAACCGTTTCAAGGATACCAAGCTGCCTGAATATCTCGGGTTCTTCAGTGGCAGACGGCTTGTGCCGATTTTAACAGCCATTATTACGATCATTTTAGCGGGCATATTCGGAGTCGTCTGGCCGCCGATTCAATCGTGTATCAACTCGTTTGGAGAGTGGATGCTCGGGCTCGGCGGCATCGGGGCAGGCATATTCGGCCTATTCAACAGGCTGTTAATTCCGCTTGGCCTTCACCATGTGCTGAACAATATTTTCTGGTTCCAATTCGGAGAATATAACGGAGTGACAGGGGATCTGGCGCGCTTTTTCGCGAAAGATCCGACTGCGGGCACATACATGACCGGATTCTTCCCAATCATGATGTTCGGTCTTCCGGCGGCGTGTCTGGCTATGATTGTGACTGCGAAGCCGTCTAAACGGAAAGCGACGGCTGGAATGATGATTGGATTTGCTTTAACAGCGTTTATCACAGGGATTACGGAGCCGATTGAGTTTGCATTTATGTTTTTATCTCCGCTTTTATACGCTGTTCACGCGGTCTTAACCGGGTTATCTTTATTTATCGTCAACTGGCTCGGCATCCGTTCAGGCTTCTCTTTTTCAGCCGGAGCTATCGATTATGTGCTCAGCTATGGAATCGCAGAAAAACCGCTGCTTCTGCTTTTGGTAGGTATATGCTATGCGGCAGTATACTTTATCGTGTTTTATGTACTGATTAAGGCTTTGAATTTAAAAACGCCTGGACGGGAAGACGATGATGTGGATGAAGTGCTGGATGAAAATACTGTCCAGGATGTAAATGAAAACATCATGCTGAAAGGGCTCGGCGGAAAAGAAAACCTTCAAACCATTGATCATTGCGCCACAAGGCTGCGACTGACTGTGAAGGATACCGCTTTGGTGGATGAAGCGCTGCTAAAGAAAGCAGGCGCAAAAGGGGTTGTCAAATCAGGGGGGCAATCGGTTCAAGTCATTATTGGCCCGAATGTGGAATTTGCGGCGGAAGAATTGAGGGCTGCTGTCAAATAAAAAAAGCGGAGAGGTTGCCCTCTCCGCTTTTTCTTATTTATCTTCGTTATCCTTTGACGTTTCGGAAGAATCTTCGTCATGTTTTGTGTAATCATAATCAGAAGGATTCACCTTCTTAAAACCTTTCGGCTCGTAGAACCGCAGCAGGTCTCCGTTTATGATTTTATCGGACATTTCAAGTTCCTTCTTGACGAGTGAGTCTTCTGACTTGTCGACTTCAGATTCATCGAGTTCTTTTCCGGTTTTCGTGTCGTAATACTTACCGGATATTTTCGTGTACTTCGGTGAAATAAAGTCTCCGTTTCGGAACGGAATCACTTCACGGTGTTCTTTCGATAAAATATCAGAACCGGACATCAGATAGTCCTTCGTATCCACTCCGAGCAGATGCAGAATGGTAGGAGCCACATCAACGTCTCCGGCATATTTATGAACTTTCTCGCCCTTCACGCCGGCAGCGTGGATAAAGAGCGGCACCCGTTGAAGCTGGGCGTTGTCGTAATCAGTGATTTCATCCTTGCCAAGCACTTTCGCCATCGCTTTATTGTGGTTTTCAGAGATGCCGTAGTGGTCTCCGTACATCACAATAATCGATTTATCATATAACCCGTCTTTTTTCAGATCATTGAAGAATTGTTCAATGGACTGATCAAGGTAATGGGCTGACTGGAAGTAGTTATCGACGACAGAGTCACCAAAGTCTCCAGCCGGGAAGTCTGTATCCCCCTCATCCATTCCGAATGGGAAGTGGTTAGACAGGGTAATGAACTTCGTATAGAACGGCTGCGGCAGGCTTTCCAGCAGCGGCATTGATTCTTTGAAGAACGGTTTGTCTTTCATGCCGTAGTTTTTCGTGTTTTCTTCGTTCATGTCATAGTAAGCAGAATCAAAGAATTTATCAATGCCTTCCGCTTTGTACATTTCGTTACGGTTCCAGAACGTCTGCGTGTTCCCGTGGAAAGTAGCAGATGTGTAATTCTTAGACTTCAGAATCGCCGGAACGGATTGCAGCGTGTTTTGCGCTTTGTTTACGAAAACTGAACCTTGAGCCAGCGGGTACAGAGAGTTTTCCATCATAAATTCAGCATCAGATGTTTTACCTTGTCCCGTTTGGTGGAAAAAGTTATCAAAGTAGAACGTTTCGTTATCATGTGCCAGTTTATTTAAGAACGGTGTCACTTCTTTGCCGTCAATTTTATAGTCGATGATAAATGACTGCAAAGATTCAAGTGAAACGTAAATGACGTTTTTTCCTTCCGCTTTGCCGAAATACACGTTATTCGGCACATCGTAATTGGCTTTCATGTAGTTTTCCACTTCCGTCACGTCGCTGGAATCGGCAAGCGCGCGCTGGCTGTTGGACTTGATATTCTGTACAGCGTCATAAATCGTGAAATTGTATGTTCCCAAGTATTTCACAAGATAGTTCCGGTCGAATGATCTTGTCAGCAATTCAGGACGGTCTGATTCCGCAACTGCCAGGTTGATCAAGAACACAAGAATTGAAGACGCAAAAATAATTCGGAACGATTTTTTGCTTGACGTTTCGGCAGGCTTGTTTACTTTGATCGCCAAGATGATCAGGATGATCGTATCGATAAAGTAAAAGGCGTCAGTCGGTCTCATCAGCGAAAATGCGCTGTCTCCGAGTTGGCCGCCGTTTGTTTTAGCCTGCATAATGACCGGAATTGTAATAAAATCATTGAAAAATCTGTAGTACACAATGTTGGCGTACAGTAAAAAAGACATTAAAAAATGAATCACTATAATGGCTGTCTGCTGTAATTTTTTCTTGAACAAGAGTCCAAAGCCAAGAAAGAACAAGCTTGAGCTAAGAGGATTCACAAAAAGCAATATTTTTTGTATCGTGTTGTCTATTCCTAAGTTGAAGTTCAGGACATAACCGACATACGTCTTGATCCATAACAGGACGACCGCGATTAAGAAGAAGGCCAGTCCTCTTTCTTTTATAAATGTTTTCATTGTTACACTCCTTTTTTCCGATCCAGTTCGAGCGAAACGATAGAAAAAACGAACGTATCCAATATAACACGAATCAGCAGATTAGAAAAGTGAAAATCGTATGATGCAGAAAGTGGCGAAAAACGCCGTCGAATCAACGTTTCGCTTTGATATTACCAAATGTAAAACAAGGTATCTTTCTAGAAATAAAGGAATAAAATGGTACATTGGGAATTGTATGATAAAATATAAGGTATAGATAAAAAGAGGTGAAATGATGGATTTTTCCCATATTGTGTCTGAAGATAAAATTAAGCGCGCCATCAAAGACGGGGACTTTCAAAACCTCCCGGGAATGGGGAAGCCGCTGCCGAAGGATGACGCGGCACACTTGCCGGAATCGCTGCGCATGGGCTATCGTATTTTGAAAAACGCGGGAATGGCAGAGGACGAGGGCGCGCTCAAAAAAGAGCTTATGACCATCGACCATTTAATAGAAAAGTGCTATGACGAAAAAGAACGCGAGCAATTAATCAGGAAAAAATCTGAAAAGCAATTGCTGCTTGATAAGCTTGTCGACAAAAAAGGCATGTTTTCAAAGCCAGCATCCGCTTTTTATAAGAATAAAGTATATGACCGGCTTGGACGAAACAGACCTTCTTCCAGCTGATTTGTCTGATCTGCAGGGAGGCGATTGATAAAAGCCATCCTTTTTATGTTCCAAGTTCTATGTCAAAAGGTTTATGTTTTTCCATCTATGGGAAATGACCCATAAACGAAAAAAGGGTGATGGGATGGAACGACTATTAGTATGGATAGAGCTTATATCTGATTGGCTGTGGGGTCCGCCGCTAATCATCCTGCTGACGGGGACGGGGTTGTATTTCACTATTTTGCTGAAAGGTTTTCAATTTCGCTATCCTTTATACATTTTCAAACAGACAATCGGCAGCGTAGGAAAAAAGCCGAAGGGAGAGGGCACAGTCACACCGCTTCAGGCATTGACCTCAGCCCTCAGTTCAACGATCGGTGCAGCGAACATTGTCGGTGTGCCCGCCGCTATTATGTTTGGAGGACCAGGAGCGGTTTTTTGGATGTGGCTTATTGCCTTATTTGCCATGGCGATTAAGTTTTCTGAAAGTGTTCTTGCTGTTCATTACAGAGAAAAAAATGAGCAGGGTGAATACGTCGGGGGACCGATGTATTACATAACAAAAGGGCTGCGCATGAAATGGCTCGGCGTATTCTTCTCTGTTGCGCTGATTGTGGAGCTGATCCCGAGCATTATGGTTCAGGGAAATTCGGTTTCAGTCTCGCTTGCCGAGACGTTTTCTTTCAATAAAATATACGCAGGAATCGGAATTGCATTTTTGATTGGGTTAGTGGTGATAGGAGGGGTAAAGCGGATCGGAAAAGTAACAGAGTTTGTCGTGCCTCTTATGGCAGGGGCATACGCAGGTGCCGGTCTCCTGATTGTTCTCATGAATCTATCATCAGTGCCGGCGTTTTTCTCTCTCGTTTTTTCAAATGCGTTTACCTCTTCTTCAGCAGTTGGAGGGTTCGCAGGTGCTGCGTTGGCGGAAACCGTTCGCTGGGGATTTGCCCGCGGGCTTTATTCTAATGAAGCCGGAATGGGAACAGCCCCGATTGCACATGCGGCAGCAATGACTGATCATCCTGTGCGGCAAGGGTTTTGGTCTGTGATCGGCATTGTCATTGACACCTTGATCATCTGCACGACCACCGCTTTTGTCGTTCTTGCATCTGGTGTCTGGACAGGGAAGAACGCCTCAATTGACCCGGCAGCACTGACGACGGCTGCATTTCAGCATTATTTCGGTTCTGGCGGAGGGTACTTCGTTTCGGTTTCCCTAGTCTTCTTTGTCGTATCAACCATTATGGTTGTCATTTTTTACGGCGTAAAGCAAGCTGAATTTCTGTTCGGGCGGCTGGCAGGACACGTGATTAAATTCGTATATTTAGCGGCTATTATCATAGGTGCCGCAGGCGGAGCAAAAGCCATTTGGGGCTTTTTGGACTTAGCATTGGCTTTTATTCTCGTTCCAAATGTGATTGCGCTGTTGTTATTGAGCAGAAAGGTAAAAGCGCTGTACACCGAATTCTTTACATCTGAACAGTACTACCTGAAAGATATAAGAAAAACAAAACAGAATCCTGTTTATCAAACAAAAGAAGCTAAAAATTCCTAGTGCTTTGCTTTGGCGCCGAACAACGCTTTGCTTTTTATGATCAAATAAATGAGTAAAGGCAGCAAAATAGAAATCACTACATTAATGATTGGTTTGATTCTGTTAAAGTCGAAGCTGATTTGTATGTAAGAAGAACCAAAAGCTGCCGGTTGGTGTATACATGGCTTTCGGGTCGTTTTTTGAGTGTAAGAGCGATAGGCTGTACCACGATACTTCACTATAATGACGGAAATCCAAAAGGCCGTGATGATCAGGCCTGTACGATCCAAGATACAATCATCACCATGGGGCAGACCCAATTTCCGCATCAGTACTGTCCCAATAACAAGAGCGCCGAGGATGCCGACCGTCTGACCAACGGTTTTCGGCAGGCGCACTCCCTTTTCACGGAGAGCCTCAGCTGTTTGGCGGGGAAAGAAATCGGCTAGCGGGCAGACGCCGCCCTGAACATTATACCCTGAGGCTTTCAGTGAAGCCCTCTCTCGATCCTTTGATGGTCGATTCTGTTATTAACTTTTCAAAGTTTCTTCATAAACAATAAATCCGCACAGCCCGTTTCCAAAGTCAAATTGTCTAAATACGATGTCTGAGCAGCCTTCTGTTAATAAGGTCAGATTTTCGAGGTTTTCCTTCAAATTGGGAGAGATCGGTCTGTCCTGATTGTCTTCAAGCTCTTTGATGAGCTGAAGCGCTTTGTCGCGTTTATTCATAGAGGCTCACCCTGCTTTTTAATGTCATATTCAATAAGTGCTTGTGACTTTTAGGGTAACCTTGTCTGTTTCATATATTCCAGACTAGGATGAAAGCGCTATAAAAAAGTGTTGACTACCTGTATATACAGGAATACAATATGATTATAAGTTGTATATACAAGTTATAAAAACGGATACGGAGGGGTTGGCATGGGGGAACTGAACAAATCGGCACGTCAGATTGTCGAAGCAGTCGGCGGTGCTGAAAATATTGCAGCGGCAACTCATTGTGTTACACGTTTGCGTTTTGCTTTAATAGATGAAAGCAAGGTTGACCAAGAGATGCTTGATCAAATTGATGTGGTAAAGGGATCATTCTCGACAAACGGACAGTTTCAGGTCGTAATCGGCCAGGGAACTGTCAATAAAGTATATGCTGAACTGGTTAAGGAAACGGGGATTGGCGAGTCAACAAAGGATGAAGTGAAGAAGGCCTCAGAAAAAAATATGAATCCTTTGCAGCGTGCTGTGAAAACGCTTGCGGATATTTTTATTCCAATATTGCCTGCGATTGTCACGGCGGGTCTTTTAATGGGGATCAATAACATTTTAACGGCGGAAGGCATTTTCTTCAGCACAAAATCGATTGTGCAGGTTTATCCGCAGTGGGCGGATCTTGCTAATATGATTAACCTGATTGCAGGCACGGCCTTTACGTTTTTGCCTGCGTTAATCGGATGGTCTGCCGTCAAGCGGTTCGGCGGCAATCCGCTTCTCGGCATTGTGCTCGGGGTTATGCTCGTGCATCCTGATTTGCTGAATGCGTGGGGATATGGCGCGGCAGAACAAAGCGGAGAGATCCCGGTATGGAATCTATTCGGCCTAGAGGTGCAGAAAGTCGGCTATCAGGGCCAGGTGCTCCCAATTTTGCTTGCTTCTTATATGCTGGCGAAGATTGAGGTATTTTTAACAAAACGCACACCTGAGGGCATACAGCTGCTCGTTGTCGCACCAATTACGCTTCTCTTAACGGGATTTGCCTCTTTTATCATTATCGGCCCGATTACATTTGCGATCGGTAATGTACTGACTTCAGGGCTTATCTCGGTGTTTGGTTCTTTTGCCGCACTGGGCGGTCTGTTATATGGCGGTTTCTACTCAGCGCTCGTGATTACCGGTATGCATCACACGTTTCTTGCAGTCGACCTGCAGCTCATCGGTTCAAAGCTCGGCGGCACCTTTTTATGGCCGATGCTGGCGCTTTCTAATATCGCACAAGGTTCGGCGGCTCTGGCCATGATGTTTATCGTGAAGGATGAGAAACAAAAAGGCCTCTCCCTCACATCAGGGATTTCTGCTTATCTTGGCATTACAGAGCCTGCCATCTTTGGGGTGAATCTGCGATACAGATTCCCGTTTATCATTGCAATGGTCAGCTCTGGCCTGGCCGGAATGTATATTTCTTCTCAAGGTGTGCTGGCAAGCTCCGTTGGTGTCGGCGGCGTGCCGGGGATTTTCTCAATCATGAGCCAGTACTGGGGCGCGTTTGCAATCGGGATGGCTATTGTATTGATCGTGCCGTTTGCCGGAACATACGCGTATGCGAGATTCAAACATAAATAACAAATGGGGAGCGGGACGTGTTGAACGTTCCCTTTTCCCATTTTCAATTTAAATATGGTGGTGGAGACAGATGAAAACAGAACAAACGCCATGGTGGAAAAAAGCTGTGGTTTATCAAATTTATCCGAAAAGCTTTAACGATACGACGGGAAACGGTGTCGGCGATTTGAACGGCATTATTGAAAAGCTGGATTACTTAAAAACACTTCAGGTGGATGTGCTTTGGCTGACGCCGATTTATGATTCTCCTCAGCATGATAATGGGTACGATATTCGTGATTATTACTCGATTTATCCTGAATACGGAACGATGGAGGATTTTGAGCGGCTAGTGTCCGAAGCACATAAAAGAGACCTGAAAATCGTCATGGATCTTGTTGTCAATCATACGTCAACAGAGCACAAATGGTTTCGCGAGGCGATCTCTTCAATAGACAGCCCGTATCGTGATTTTTATATATGGAAAGACCCGGAGGAAAACGGTTCTCTTCCGACGAACTGGGAATCGAAATTCGGCGGCTCGGCATGGGAGCTTGACGAAGCGTCGGGCCAATACTATTTGCATCTGTTTGACGTGACGCAGGCTGATTTGAATTGGGAAAATGAAGAGGTCAGAAAGCATGTCTATGACATGATGTATTTTTGGTTTGAAAAGGGAATAGACGGCTTCAGGCTTGATGTCATCAACCTGATTTCTAAAGATCAGCGCTTTCCGGATGCGGAGGACGGCGGCGATGGCCGCTCTTTTTACACTGACGGGCCGCGGGTGCACGAATTTCTGCATGAAATGAACGAAAAGGTGTTTTCGCATTACGACAGCATGACGGTCGGTGAAATGTCTTCAACAACCGTAGACCACTGTATCCGGTATACGAATCCTGACAATAAAGAACTTGATATGACATTCAGCTTCCATCATCTCAAGGTTGACTATCCCAACGGCGAAAAATGGGCCTTGGCGCCGTTTGACTTTTTGAAGCTGAAGGAGATCCTATCCGACTGGCAAACGGGGATGCACGCAGGAGGGGGATGGAACGCTCTGTTCTGGTGCAATCATGATCAGCCGCGCGTTGTATCAAGATATGGAGATGATGGCGCATATAGGGTGAAATCGGCGAAAATGCTTGCTACGGCCATTCATATGATGCAGGGCACGCCTTATATTTATCAGGGCGAGGAGCTGGGGATGACGAATCCGAAGTTTAATGACATCAGTTCCTATCGGGATGTCGAATCGCTGAACATGTATCACGCCTTTAAGGAAAAAGGAATGGCTGATCAAGAGATCACAGCCATTTTGCAGGCGAAATCCCGTGACAATTCCAGAACCCCCGTTCAGTGGGATGCTACGGAGAATGGCGGTTTTACAACGGGCACACCATGGATACCGGTTGCAGGAAATTACCGGGAAATCAATGCTGAAGCGGCGCTGAGGGATCAAAATTCGGTGTTTTACCATTATCAAAAATTGATTCAGATTCGCAAAATGTATGACATTGTGACAGAGGGAACGTATGAGTTAATCGCAAAGGATGACCCGAACATTTTTGCGTATCTCAGACACGGCAGCAATGAAAAGCTGCTCGTGATCAATAATTTTTACGGGACAGAGGCGGCCTTTACACTGCCGGACTCTTTAGCGCCTGACGAATGGAAGGCAGAGGTGCTGTTGACGAACGATGAAGCAAGGGAAGGGCTTCAGAACATGACGCTTCGCCCGTATGAGTCCATTGTTTATCGTTTAACGAAACCGTGTTAAACTAAGCTGGGTGGTCCATAATGAAGGTGAATAAATTCATCACAATTTATAAAGACATCGCACAGCAAATTGAAGGCGGCCGATGGAAAGCGGAGGAGATTCTTCCGTCTGAACATGAGTTGACCGCACAGTACGGTACATCAAGAGAAACGGTCCGAAAGGCGCTTCATATGCTCGCGCAAAACGGTTATATCCAGAAAATCAGGGGAAAAGGCTCCGTCGTGCTCAACCGTGAAAAAATGCAGTTTCCCGTTTCGGGCCTTGTCAGCTTCAAGGAGCTCGCGCAAACGCTTGGCAAAGAAACGAAAACAACTGTACACAAATTCGGGCTGGAGCCTCCGTCAGAGCTGATCCAAAAACAGCTCCGGGCCAATCTGGATGACGACATCTGGGAAGTCATCAGGTCTAGAAAGATTGACGGGGAACATGTGATTTTGGACAAGGATTACTTTTTCAGAAAGCATGTCCCTCACCTGACGAAAGAAATTTGTGAAAACTCCATATATGAGTATATAGAAGGAGAGCTCGGTCTTTCGATCAGTTACGCCCAAAAAGAAATTGTCGCCGAGCCGTGTACGGACGAGGACAGAGAGCTGCTCGATTTACGCGGCTATGACCATATGGTCGTGGTGAGAAACTACGTCTTTTTGGAGGATACCAGTTTGTTTCAATATACGGAAAGCAGACACCGTCTCGACAAATTCCGATTTGTTGATTTTGCGCGGCGGGGGAAATGAGAGAGGCGCCTGCCTGCGGCAGCGCGCTTTTTTGTTTGGTATCAAAATTGATACTATCCAACAAAAATGTGCGTACTTTTACTTTTTATCATAATGGCTACAATAGAGATGAGAGTAACCTAAAGGAGAGGTGTTTTACATGGCAGATCTAAAGAAACAAATTCTGGATGCATACAATTTCAGGCATGCGACTAAGGAATTTGACCCGAATAAAAAAGTGTCAGACAGCGATTTTGAATTTATTTTAGAAACAGGAAGACTGTCTCCGAGCTCACTCGGCCTTGAGCCTTGGAAATTTGTCGTCGTCCAAAATCCGGATTTCCGCGAGAAGCTTCGTGAATACACATGGGGCGCGCAAAAGCAGCTGCCGACCGCAAGCCATTTCGTCCTGATTCTTGCGCGTACAGCGAAGGATATCAAATATAATGCGGACTACATCAAACGTCATTTAAAAGAAGTAAAACAAATGCCTCAAGACGTGTACGAAGGCTATTTAAGCAAAACAGAAGAATTCCAGAAAAACGATTTGCATTTGCTTGAAAGTGACAGAACATTGTTTGACTGGGCATCAAAACAAACCTATATCGCGCTTGGCAACATGATGACTGCCGCTGCGCAAATCGGTGTTGATTCCTGCCCAATCGAAGGCTTCCAGTACGATCACATCCACCGTATTCTTGAAGAAGAAGGCCTTCTGGAAAACGGAAGCTTTGATATTTCTGTGATGGTGGCATTCGGCTATCGAGTGAGAGACCCTCGCCCGAAAACAAGATCTGCTGTTGAAGATGTTGTGAAGTGGGTTTAAATAAAGAAAGCTGCTCGCTAAGCGAGCAGCTCTTTTTTTATGCCTGATTCGCTCTATTCTGTTTTCTCCTCTGATGTAAGTACATTGCCGTTCCGAGTGCGCTGATCAGAAATCCGGCCAACAGGATCGAGTACATGGATGTGGCTGTGTCCGGAAGCAGGCCGCCAGCCGGACCGTCTGTTCCTGATCCGCCCGAACCGTTTCCACCAGAGCCGTTAGTCGGTTGAGTGCCGGGAGGCGTATCATTTCCTCCGTTTCCGTCAGTTGGCTGTTTTCCGCCTGGTTTGTCGGAGCCTCCGCCATGATTGCCGTCATCACCGCCTGTCGGTTGGTCGGACGGGAATGCCGGCGGTTTGTTGTTTGAACCGGAATTTAAGATCGTGTATTCGCTGAAGTGGTTTGTATATCCTGTCACCATATCATCATCGACTGATCCGTGACCTGTCTTTGTGAAAGCTTTCTTTTTTCTATCGACGTGATAAATGGCAGGGTTATGGGCTTCTTCAATATCAAACATGCGAAGCGAAAGCTGTACGGGCTCCTTGAATGATTTTATTTCTTTTCCTTTTTGCTTCACTGTAAAGTCATATACATCTGACAGTGACACATCCAATTCTCCCGTAGACTTGATTCCGATTGCAGTGTCTGCGGTTTTAAGGTTCGCCATTGGCATCTTCATGCTGTACCAGTAGTTGAACATCGTCAATGAAGGATCTGACTCTCTTTCTTTCAAAAGTTTGACCTGATCTTTTTTCACTTTAAGATTGATAGGCTTCTCTTGAGATCCTTCATGTATTCCATAATAGACAAATGGCGTGTTGGCATTTTTAGCATAAATCGCAAATTTGTCTTCATCAAGTGTCCAGCTGCCGTCCTTCTGCTTTGTCGGCAGGAATACTTCTTTGATCCGTCCTTCAACTTTAGGAGAGACCTTGTTTCCTAGTTTTTTCAGCTGTTCGGTGAAAATCTCATAATCAACGTAGCCAAGGTCTTCACCATGGGAGGCTTCTGTAAAGACAGAATATCCGTCTCCTCCGGCACCGACAAAATTATTTGTTGCCACGCGGTAGGTATCATCCGTATTTATAGCAACTTTGTCTCCGTTAGGCGATTCAATTTTCACTTCTAACACACGGTGTCCAGGTTCGTTGTTTAATGTAAAGGTATATTCGATTCCGGCCACCTGAGGGAAAGCGCCGCCGCCATTTTCCACATTGCTTAGGCCTTGTTCAAGGGCTTCTTTAATTTGTTTTCCGGTTAAATCGGCCACGTAAAGCGTATTGCCGAACGGCATCACGTTGAGCACCTCGCCGAGTGTGATATCACCTTTGTCAATGCCGGCTCTGATGCCGCCGCCATTTGTTATCGCTATTCTGGCGCCGGCTGCTTCTTTCGCTTTTGCCAGCATACCGTCCGCAATGAAGTTTCCAAGATTTGTTTCCTTCGTGCGCACATGCTCACGCTGGCCGTCAAGCGCCACATCCGTGTAGCCGACTTTTTCATTTTTCACGTCCTCTAATTCATTTTTGAACTGATCGAGCTTTTGTTTGGCTTCTGCATTTTCTTCTGTATGCTCATCAATTGGCAGCACGCTCAGATTTGATTTGTCTGTTTGCACAACGCCATTTTCATCAAACGCGACATCAACGCGCCCCAAGAATTGGCCGTATTCTTTTGCCTGCGCCACGATCGTCGGTTCTTCGTTGTTTACGACCTCCATTTTGTCAACGAGGGTGTGAGTGTGTCCGCCGATGATCAAGTCAATGCCTTTTACTTTTTTGGCTAGCTCAAGATCACGGTTATGACCGATATGGGTTAAAGCAATAATTTTATTTACCTTTTCTTCTTCCTGAATCGCTTTGACGGTGTTTTGTGCTGTTTCAAAGGCATCATTGAATACGATGCTTTTGCCCGGGCTTGATGTGGTGGCTGTATCTTCTGTTGTCAGGCCGAATACGGCGACTTTCTCTCCGTCAACGTCTAACAGAATGTAAGGATGGATGCCGGCCTCCTTCTTTTCACCTGCCGTAAAGGTTTGCGGCTTTTTGACAAATGATTTCAGCTTGGGCTCATTTGACACATCTACGTTTGCGCTGACAATCGGAAATTCCGGCGCTTCAAAGTGATAGCGGTTCGCTGGATCAACGGTTGCGCTGTTTCCGCTTAGAAAATCAGAAAGCACTGTCGGGCCTTTATCAAATTCATGGTTCCCGAAGGTCATGGCGTCATAGCCCATCATGTTCATCATTTTCAGATCGGCCAAACCGTTCCATTTTGTAAAATACAGATCGCCGGAAAACACATCTCCCGCATCAAGGAGAATGTTGTGATTTGTTTCGCTGCGTACTTCGTTGATTTTCGTCATTCGTCTCGCTGCATCATCGAGATGTGCGTGCGTATCATTGGTGTGCATGACGGTCAGATCCCACAGTCCTTCTTTAGGAGGGTCTGGATTTGAATCATCATCGAATTGCAGCTTATACACACCATAGCCTTCATTCGCAGACTTGCCTACATAAGCGACGTCGTCTGCTTTATCGGCAAATGGCTTGGCCAAAAGCGAGGATTCAAACGTCACATTCGTGCCGGAAACAGGCGCGATTGACCAGTTGTTGTCTGCCTTTGGATTGACTGTTTTTTGTTCAATAATGTAATCCATCAGCACCTGCCTGTTTTCAACCGCAGAGCCGTGGACAATTTTATCACTCGTCAGATGAGGGAAACCGCCGCCTCCTGACGCACGATAGTTATTGGTGACCACGAGAAATTCCTGGCTTGGGCTGATCGGCTTGCCTTCATAGGAAAGGTTGATGATCCGGGATGAATCCGCATTGATCACTTTTCCGTTCTCATTGTATTTAGCCGGTTTTGTCACATCGACCTGATATGTGACACCGTCAATCACGTCAAAATTATATGAGCGGAAATTCTCGTTCAGCAAGGCCTGATCGCCGCCTTTGGCTGGATCAATTTGATTGAATTGGCCTGCTGACATCTCCAGCCAGTCCTTGACCTCGCTGCCTGTCAGCTTGACGATTTGAACAGTATTATCGTAAAGATACAAGTCACCGACATTTTTAATCGCAAGATCTCCGGCTGGAATGTTTGTATAGTAATTGGCTCCGTTTCTGCCGCCTGCTTTAAACGGCGCTCCAGCGGATAAAATCGGCAGGTCCTTGTACTCGGTATCCTTCATTTCTTTTTCGGCATACCATTTTTGCGCGTCAGTCACGATCTGAATGGAAGGATCATCTTTGACCTGTGCAAAGAAGCTGTTAATATCTGCTTCGGTTTTGCCGACTGGCTTTCGGACATACTCCAGTGTGTTTTGGTGTGTTTGCTGAATGGTGTTTGTAACGGTTTCGTTTCTTGATGTGACGTTGCCAGCAATAGATTCAATACTTCCTTTGGAATCTGCTACCTTCCATGAGCCGTCCGCCTTTTCAAGCTTGAGGTCAATCACGCCTAAATATTTGCCCCAGCTGCTTGGCATGACGACAGGAATGCCGTTAATTGTTCCCTTTTCCACATCGAACTGAGCAACACCCGCATACTCGGCGGAAGGAAAGAGTCCGTGCTGATGGCCCGAGATAATCGCGTCAATGCCTTTCGTTTTGGTGGCAAGGTCAAATACGGCGTTTTCTGCACCTGATGATTGTGACTGCTTTTCAATGCCGGTGTGGGCGAGGGCAATAATGACATCTGCGCCTTCCGCCTTCATTTTCGGGATCGTTTCATTGGCGGATTCTACGATATCCTGCACCTGAACCTGCCTCTCGAGATTTTTTTTGTCCCATGTCATGATTTGCGGCGGGACAAAGCCTATGTAACCGACTTTTACTTTCTGCTCATTACCGTTTTCATCAATGAGGGTTTTTTCATTAATCACATACGGCGTATAACGGTTTTCGCCGCTAGTTGTTTTGACGTTGGCATTTACAATCGGGAAATCGGCTCCTTTGATTGTGCCGTCGAGAAAGTCGAGCCCGTAGTTGAATTCATGATTGCCAAGCGTTCCGGCGTCGTATTTCAGCGCATTCATGACGCTGATAATCGGATGGGTTTTCGTGCCGGAGATAATGTCGTCTTTTTGATATTTCACCGCGTATTCACCCAGCGGATTCCCTTGAATCAAGTCGCCGTTATCCACAAGCAGGGTGTTAGGGTTTTGCTCGCGGTGCTTTTGGATCAATTGCGCTGTTCTCGCCAGACCGAAATCCGCCGTTTCTTTGTCGCTGTAGTAATCGTAATCCATCATGTTGGCATGAATATCAGTCGTAGCCAAAATATTCAGATGCACCTGAGGAGCCGCGCTTTCTTCTGCATGAATGGGTGGTGTTGGGAGGATTAGGCTAAGTATCATAATTGGGGGCAAAAGAATACGGAGAATGTTTCTGACGTGTGTTCGTCTTTTCTGTATTCTCACCAGTTCTCCACCTTTCAACGAAATTTGTGTTACAGCTCCTATTGTAAGAATATTTTGTAACTATTTGTAGGTGTTTCTTTATGATTATTGTAAAAGGGAGAAAAATGAGTATTATGTATCAGTATCAAGCGACAAATACTGGGTATTTATGCTTATCGTTTGCCACAATCGCGGAATGTTTATTTTAGTGTGGCTGGGGTAGAGTGTTTTATGTAGACATATAAAGCGGGAGGTTATGAATCATGGGGAAAAAAATTGCAGTTGTTTTAACAGATTATTTTGAGGACAGCGAGTACACTGAGCCTGCGAAAGCCTTTAAAGAAGCGGGACATGAACTGACTGTCATCGAAAAAGAAAAAGGAAAAACAGTAAAAGGCAAGCAGGGAAAAGCGGAAGTGACGGTTGACGCGTCCATTGACGACGTAAACCCTTCAGACTTTGATGCGCTTTTGATTCCCGGAGGATTTTCACCAGACCAGCTTCGCGCTGACGATCGTTTCGTCCAATTTACAAAAGCGTTTATGACTGACAAAAAACCGGTATTCGCCATTTGCCACGGCCCGCAGCTTTTAATCAATGCGAAAGCGCTCGACGGCCGAAAAGCGACAGGCTATACGTCCATTCGTGTTGACATGGAAAACGCCGGTGCCGACGTTGTGGACAAGGAAGTGGTTGTTTGCCAGGATCAACTGGTTACAAGCCGAACACCGGACGACATTCCGGCATTTAACCGCGAATCTTTGGCATTGCTTGAGAAATAAGAAAAACGGACGCTCTTGGGCGTCCGTTTTTTGTTGCTTAGGCTTGGGGACCTGTCAGTTTCTTGTACCTGTAATACAAGAAAGCAGCTGCAGCCGTTCCGATGACCGCAATGCCGAAGTCGAATATGAAAATATGGGCGATGCCCCCCGCTTTTGCGATAAGCCCTGTTGCAATCGGCAGCAGAATCGATGCAAGGCTTGAAGCGGTCGCTACAATTCCGGTAACGGTTCCTTTTCGCTTCCAGAAAAGCTCTGTCATTAACGTAATGGTAATTTGAAACACACCCGCAGTTGAAAAGCCTAAGAAAAAGGCAGTGATGTCCAGCACAACTGGGATATGAACGGTCAGCATGACTGCGAGCGTACATAAAGTAATAATAGGATATAAGAGCGTTATGAAGACAGGTTTGACCCATCTGTTCAGCAAAACGGCTAATAATAAAACAGATGCCAGAGATCCTATACTATAATAGCTCAGCAATTGTACAGATGCTGATTCAGCTAAACCGGCTGCCTTTTGCGCGTAGCTCGGGAGCCAGATTTGAGAAACCGTAAATAAAGCCGTGGATGTAAAACCGATGATAATCAGTGCGGTGCCTTCTTTCTGAAAAACGGGTTCAGACAAGAAAACGGGAGATTCCTGTTGGCCGCTATTAGTTGGTTTCTTATGTTTTTTAGGAAACGAAAGCGTTGATAAATAAATAATATTCAGGAGATAGACCGCTGCCGGCAGATAAAAAGCAAATCCGTAAAACATGCTGTGGTCTGATAAAAATGTGATCAAAAGCGGCAAAAGTGCGGCCCCGACAGACATAAAGGCTTTGACCAAGACATTCGCCGAACCGGAAGCAGACGGAAAGAGCTCGGTTAGGGCCGGATATGTTCCGGCATCCATCGCTGAATTTGCGACTCCGGCTAATAAGGCGAACACAAACGCCAGCTCATAGCTCGGTGATAAAGGAATACCGACTAAAAAGACGGCCATAATTCCCGCAGAAGCGACAACAAGCGGCTTTCTGCCGATTTTATCTGATAGAACTCCGGAAATGCCGTATGTCAGCAGTTTGCCAAACCCGATAGCGGCAATGACATAACTGATGCCGGTCGGATCGGTATTCCACTGTTTTGTTAATGAAGACATATTGGATGCGAGAATGATGTTGACCATCCCCAGAAAGAAGTAGTTGATATACATTCCGGATGCTGTTTTGATAGATGTCGTTTGCATGCTTGTACTCCTTCAAATCTTATTCGAACACTTTGCTGTTTTGGTTTGGGGAAATGATAAAAAAGACTCGCCGAGTTTCCGGCCAGTCTCCATTATTTACGAAGCGAGGCTAATTCTTGAGCAATCGCCTGCATTTCACTTGGGCTGAATGATTCTTTTTTCATCACCATGCTGTGAAGGTACGTGAGGTCTTCAATCTTCTCATCACTGAAATCCTCCGCTTTGATTACGCCGACGTTCAGCATGTTCAGCTTTTGGGAAATCTCTTCAATCATTTGAGTTAATGTTTCTGTATTTGGGCTGGACAAATGGTTCCATCCTTTCTATGCGCAATATAGGTATGTTTTATTCTAACAGAATTCCATCAGAAAAAAACCCTATTCTAAAAGCAGGCTTTTAATTCCAAAAAAGTGAAGACATCAGTTGAAAAGAAAATGAACATCCTACTAAGATATTCATGAAGGTTTCTTTTTAGAGAAATAGGGGCAAAGAATAGGGAGGTTGGACAACATGATAAGCGTGTTATTTGTTTGTTTAGGAAACATTTGCCGGTCTCCGATGGCGGAAGCGATTTTTCGGGACCTTGCAGCCAAAAAAGGATTAGAGGAGAAAATCAAGGCGGACTCAGCGGGAATCGGCGGCTGGCACATCGGCAATCCGCCGCATGAGGGAACGCAGGAGATATTGCGCAGAGAAGGAATCAGTTTTGATGGCATGCTGGCGCGTCAAGTCAGCGAACAGGATCTTGCCGATTTTGATTACATCATTGCAATGGATGCAGAAAATATCGGAAGTCTCAGAAGCATGGCGGGATTTAAAAACACCTCACATATCAAAAGGCTTTTGGACTATGTTGAAGATTCAGATCTTGCCGACGTTCCCGATCCTTACTACACAGGGAATTTTGAAGAAGTCTGCCAATTAATCAAATCGGGCTGTGAGCATCTGCTTGCGTCTATTCAAAAAGAAAAACAATTGTGAGTGAAAGGAGAATTTGCATGAACAACGAACGTTTAATGCTGAAAGGGATATTTCTCGGAGCTGCGGCAGGTGCGGCGTTATCACTGCTCCATAAGCCGACAAGACAGGCGTGCGGCATGAGATGGCTGACATGCAAGCATAAACTTTCACTGTATAAAAGCAATCCGGAGCTGTTAAAAAACACTGTTATCACAAAAGTGGATGAGGCCAAAAAGCTCGCCCAAACGCTTTCAAAGGAAGTCGACTTTGTGAACCAGCAGGTGAAAGAGCTGAAGAAAACAACGCCGCAAGTGATGGAACTCGTGCAAGAAACGAAAGAGCATTTTTCAAAAAAATGATCAAACATGCGAGGTGAGACGACATGAGTTTTTTGAAAGAGCTTTTCAGCAGATACACCCTTCATGAAGGACAAAGTAAATCAGCGGAGCTGGCGTATTTTTTTCTATTGTCACTGTTTCCGTTTTTGATTTTTATGCTGACGCTCACCGCGTATCTTCCGCTTTCTACCGATGATGTTTTAGGAGTCATAGAACAATATGCTCCCGCCAGTGCGATGTCTCTCGTTGAATCCATTACCCATCAAACCTTAAATAATCGAAATGGCGGTTTGCTGTCATTCGGGATTATCGCCGCATTATGGTCTGCGTCTAATGGAATGAACGCGATCGTCCGGTCGCTGAACCACGCGTATGATGTGGAAGAAAACCGCTCTTTTATCATTGTTCGTCTAACCTCGATTTTTTTGACGATTGCCATGGTATTTACGATTTTAGTGGCTTTGCTTCTGCCGGTATTTGGCCGGGAGATTGGAAGGCTCGCTTCTGACTTTGTCGGCGCGTCGGATCTGTTTTTATCCGTCTGGGCCGCCATTCGCTGGGGTGTCAGCCCGCTTGTGCTTTTGATTGTTTTTTCCGCGCTGTATGTGATTGCGCCGAACAAAAAGCTGTCTCTCCGGTTTGTCATGCCGGGTGCGGTCTTTGCGACCATCGGCTGGATTATTGTCAGCACACTGTTTTCGTTTTACGTCAGCACGTTTGCGAACTATAGCGCCACTTACGGGAGCATCGGGGGAATCATCGTTCTGATGATTTGGTTTTACTTGAGCGGCATTTTAATTATCCTAGGCGGAGAAATCAACGCTCTTTTACATAAACGTAAAAAGCTTCCTGATGAAAATCCCTACCATTAGCGCACCCTATAAACGAACTTCGGTTCAAAAAGAAGTCGGGGGGATATCGTGATGACCAAGCATACGAAAAAAGGCGGAAGCCATAACAAACAAAATTCGAAAAGCAAATCGAGCAATAAAACAAGCGGAAGCGCCAACGGACAAAACGGCTACCATTAGCATAAAAGCCTCCTGACATGATGTCGGGAGGCTTTTTGATTAAGAAGATGAAGAATAGGTTTCAGCCGGTGACCAGCTTTTCGGTTTGCCCAGCACAAGGGCCAGCCACACAGCGCTAAGCGTGAGAGTAATGAAGTAGAACAAGTTTGCGCTTTCAAATGTCTGCATATACCAGCCGCCGGCAACCGGGCCGAGGATGCTGCCGAGACTGAATGTAATGCCGCAAAGCAGGTTCCCCGCCGGCAGGAGGTGAGGCGGAAGAAGGTCTGTCATATAGCTGATGCCAAGTGTAAAGGTTGATCCGACTGCCATTCCTGCAATAAAAAAGCAGCCGCCGATCACGTAGGGCGAAGGAAATACACCGGCGATGAAAAAGCAAAGAGCCCCAGTCAGTAAAATCACCATCAGCACATTCCGCCTGCCGTATTTATCGCTGAGGATGCCGAGCGGAAACTGAAAAATAATGCTTCCAATCGCAAATGCGGGAAGGATGATCGCTACTGCGTCTACTGATATCCCCAAACGGAGCGCGTACACCGGAAAGCTTCCGTTCAGCGCCGTTTCCAGAAAGCCGTAGCCAAATGTAGGCATAAAGGCAACCCATCCAAACAGCATGGCCTGATAAAATCGCCTGAAACTATTGTCTGATTTGGTTTCATGAGGACTGGTTTCCGGGTATGCATTTTGTAGAAAGAAAACAAAAAGCCACGCAAACAGACTGATGCAGCCGGACACGATAAAAGGAAGCGACGGACTCAGCTTGACAAGCGGCACCATGAACGGGCCTGCGGCAAAGCCAAGGCCGAAGGAAAGCCCATAAATAGACAGATTTCTTCCGCGATTTTGTTTTGATGACATGGAGGTCACCCACGTTTGCGTAGAAAAGTGAAGCATGTGGTCGCCGATCCCAATGAACAGGCGAAGCAGGAACCAAACCCAAACTGACTGAAGCCAAGTAAATCCGAATAAGCTTAAAATGACAATGCTTCCGCCCATGACGATCAGCGGCTTGAACCCGAGCTTTCTGAGCGGCGCTTCCATAAACGGCGAAGCCAAAAGCACACCGATATACAGCCCGGTCGCGTGCAGGCCGTTGATAGCAGCGGATTCTCCATTTGTTTCAAAAATGATTGAAATGACAGGCAGCAGCATGCCTTGTGAAAACCCGGAAATGGATACGAGCAAGACAAGGATAAAGAAATGAAATCGTGACATCGTGTCAGTTCTCCTTATGTGGAATCTATGTTGATCGTACAATGTTTTCCAAAAGCAGGCAACCTGAAAAAAGCCTATATCACGCTATACATTTGCCCTCGTGTAATCATGAAGGTTTTTGTGAAGAATAAAAATAAAACAAGTCATAAAAAAGGAGCTATTTCACCATGAATCGTATCTTTTTTATTTTAGTGGCGGCCGGTGTTCCGCTTTCTGTGATTGGCAGTTTGATGCATTGGCCTTCCGCGGTTCTATTTGCAGTTTATTGCGTGACGATTATCGCGCTTGCAAGCTATATGGGGAGGGCGACAGAATCACTGTCCATCATTGCAGGACCGCGTATCGGCGGTTTGTTGAATGCCACCTTCGGGAATGCGGTGGAGCTGATTATTTCCCTTTTTGCATTAAAAGAAGGCCTGACAGGAATCGTGCTTGCCTCTTTAACCGGTTCAGTGCTGGGGAACCTGTTGCTGGTAGCGGGCCTATCGTTTTTTGTCGGCGGTTTAAAATATAAGCGGCAGGAATTTAATATCCATGATGCCCGCCATAACTCCGGGCTTCTGATTTTTGCCATCATTGTCGCCTTTGTGATTCCGGAGGTATTCTCTGTTGGTATGGGAAACGCCAGCAAGCTCAATTTAAGCATCGGCATCAGCATCATTATGATTCTGTTGTATGTGGCGGCGCTGTACTTTAAACTTGTCACGCATCGGGGCGTTTATCAGCCGAATAATGCCGCTCAGTCTGAAGAAGAGGAAGAGCCGGAATGGTCAGGGAAGGTTGCGACGATTGTCTTGTTTGCGGCAACGATTGTGGTTGCATACATATCCGAAAACCTGGTCCATACCTTTCACTCGGTTGCTGAACAGTTCGGGTGGAGCGAGCTGTTTATCGGGGTCATCATCGTGGCGATTGTAGGAAATGCGGCGGAGCACGCGTCAGCGATTATTATGGCCTTCAAAAATAAAATGGACATTGCGGTTGAAATTGCAGTCGGCTCTACGCTGCAGATCGCTATGTTTGTCGCACCGGTTCTCGTCATCTGTTCTATCTTTTTTCCGACAAGCATGCCGCTTGTATTTACATTGCCGGAGCTCGTCGCGATGGTATCAGCGGTTCTCTTGATGATCGCGATTTCGAATGACGGGGATTCCAACTGGTTTGAAGGGGCGACACTGCTTGCTGCATATGTCATTATGGCGATCGGCTTTTTCCTTCTTTAACCTGAAAAAATGATGGATAACAACAAAGCGGGATGAAAAGACTAAGGGAAAATGCCATAGAAAGAGTGATATGATGAAAAAGCTATTTCATTCCACACTTATCGTGTTGTTATTCTTTAGTTTTTTCGGCGTTCAGCCCATCCACGCGAAAAAGCAGTTTAAGGTTCCTAATTCTGTCGCAAGCATTTCAAAGGAAAACACGTATCCGAATGCTTCACAGGATCAGCCAATGCTTCAGCCGAGCAAGCTGGCAAAGGAATTGCTCGATCATTCTGAGGTGAAGATTGAAAATCCGCATCTCATCAAAATGCTGAATGAATCCAACATATCCGGCACACCGCTTGCAGTAGGGTACCGGGCGACAATATTTCTCGGGAAATGGGCGCTCGGCTATGAATCAAATGAAACAGTCGCAAACTGGGAATATAAAAAAATCAATACAAACCGTGCGGATAACCGCGGCGGGAAAGAAACGGCTGAAATGCATTATGCCCAGGAACAGCAGTACAGAGTGAAGGGCGGCCTCACAGCTAAAGTTCCAAATGCTGAAGATGTCAAAAGCATGATGATGCAAAAAGCAATGAAGAAAACGAACCTTCCGCTTGCATTTGAGACGGTCATTGGGGCTGGCACAAAACGGGATCAGATTTATAAAGTCGCTCCTAAAAAAATCGGTTATTTACATGCATATGCACCGGCTGTGAATGAAAAAGGAAAAGTGACTTACGGAGAAGTGTACTTAGTGCTGAAAGGAAATAAACGAAAACTCGTCGTGAAAAATGTCACGTCACAGGGAATCGGCGCGTGGATTCCAGTTCAAGATCATGTCACGTTTGGTTTTCAGCTTTCCTCACTGCCAAGATAAATAAAAAACTGATTCCAACTCGGAATCAGTTTTTTTGTTTATTGGGTTCTCTCAATTCGGACCGCTTCCTCAAGCATTTGCACATTGTTTTGGTAGAGCTGGCGAACGAGAACCCGTCTTACTGCAAGGCTGGCACTGAAATAATCATCATCTTTCACCATGCCTTTAACCGTAAATTCGACGCCGCGATTGATTTTATTCAATGCGGTGATGCCGTGGATTTGAAATGGTTCTGTCGGATTGCCGAATTCATCCCGCTTCAATGAATCACGAAGCTCTTCATTCAGCATGTCACATGCCTCTTCCAACACGCTGTACACGCGGTCCGGATCTTCTTTAAAGCTGATAAGAAAGGATTCGGTAATCCGCATAAAATCAATATTATAGTTCTCTATTTGTCTGACCTCGCCGTTGCTGATGGTGAGCAGCTTCCCGCTCCATTCCCGGATTTGCAGCGAGCGGAGGCCGATTTCCTCCACTGTCCCGTTGAACAAGTTGTTGACGGTGACATAATCGCCTTTGTGCAGCTGGCGTTCATATATTAAGAACACACCAGCCAGCACATCTTTGATCAGCGATTGGGCGCCAAAACCGATCACGATACCTGCTACGCCCGCCCCGGCCAATATCTTGCCGAAATCATGCACAAATAAAGAAATAACGTAAAAGATAAAACCAATTGTCGCCGTATACTGGGTGACAGAACGGACAAGGCTTTCAATCGTTTTTTCCTTTTTTTCTTCAATAAAATCCGTCCGTTTAAAAAATAGCTGTACCAGCCGGTTGATGATAAAGACACCGATCCAAAGGATAACGGCAACGAGGAGAATATCGACGATTTTATTTTGAAAAATCTCCGTAAGTGTTTCTTTCATCCGCATCTAACTCCTGGCTTGACGTTTTGTGAAGTCTGTATCCTGATAATAACTGTTTTTGACAAGAACATTCGGTCCGAGGCACCGGACATTCGGGCAGTGGCAACTTAGTTCCTTCGCAAGCTTGGTCTCTCTCCACTTTTCATAGGCGGAAGGGAGGCTGTCCGTCTGAATGTTGCCAAGCGGCGGGGTATCACCGAAATCGGTCACGATAATGTTTCCGTCGAAAATGTTCACATTCAGGCGGGATCGGCCGTCAGGGTCATTTCGCACTGTGACGTTTTTCGCCGCGCGAAGCCGGCGAAGCAGCTTTTGGTCGTCTTCGTCCGGACTGCAGGCATAAAACGGCAGCGTTCCGAACAGCATCCACGTATTTTCATCACGAATATCCAGCAAGCGGTGAATGGCCTGTCTCATCTCTTTCAGGCTGAGGGATTCAAGAGCGCTTGCGAAATCGCTTGGATACATTGGGTGGACCTCGTGACGCTGACATTTCATATCTTCTGTGATTTGGCGGTGAATATGCTCAATATGCGGAAGAGTTCGTTTGTTCAGCATCGTTTCCGCAGATACCATTACTCCGGCATCCACGAGCGTGCGGCTGTTTTCGATCATTTTTTCAAAATAGCGCGCGCGCTGTTCGAAGGTCGGTTTTCTGTCCATCATGGCAAAGCCGATTTCAGCAAAATCTTCAACTGTACCCCAGTTATGAGAAATATGTAGCACATCGAGATACGGAATGATCCATTCGTACCGCTCGATGTCGAGGGTCAGATTTGAATTAATTTGTGTCCGCACACCCCGTTCATGGGCATATTTCAATAAAGGAACAACATATTCTTTTACTGATTTCAACGAAAGCATCGGCTCTCCGCCTGTGATGCTGATGGATCTGAGGCGCGGGATTTCCTCCAGCCGTTTTAACAGAAGATCTATTGGCAGAGCATTCGGGTCTTTAGGCTGCAATGTATAGCCTACAGCACAATGCTCGCATCTCATATTGCACAGTGTCGTCGTTGTGAATTCAACGTTTGTCAGCTGCATGTCTCCGTATTGGTCAACATCCATATAGGCTTCCCAAGGGTCAAACTCGGGCGTAATCGGACGCAGCTTCGTGTTTTGTGTCATGACTATCTAACTCC
Organism: Bacillus sp. FSL R7-0685; assembly: GCF_038002425.1. Lineage (NCBI taxonomy): Bacteria > Bacillati > Bacillota > Bacilli > Caryophanales > Bacillaceae > Bacillus > Bacillus sp. FSL R7-0685. The sequence continues at coordinate 835,401 of NZ_JBBOCN010000001.1, forward strand.
TTTATAAATGGGCATACTAACGCTGCCAACAGTTAATTTTAGACCTGATTTGCCAAGATCGCAAGTAGCGCGGCGATTGAAAAACGGCAAAAAATGAGCTACCATAATAAAAAATGAATGGAGGAACAGAATGGGGAACGCCGTAAACAATAAAGATCAGCAGATTGATTATTTAAAGAACAGACTTGACATGTTTATGAACGTCATCGATTCATTAGACCCTGAAGCAACCGACGTTGAAGATATAGACAGGCTCATCAGCATGCTTGATGACCTGGAAGCCAAATACGAACGTTTTAAAAAAGATTGGGAATAAAACCGCGCGCCCGCCGCGGTTTTTTTATTGGCATAAAGCAACAGTATAAAACAAAGCCCCTATCTGTAAAATAAGAAAAAATGCAGAAGGAGCGCTGGCCATGAAGTGGATGTGTTCAATATGCTGCGCCGCCGTATTGCTTGCCGGAGGTGCAGCACAGGCGGAAGCGGTGCCGAATGAGCCGATTAATTGGGGCTTTAAACGAAGTGTCAATCATCAGCCGCCAGATGCCGGGAAGCAGCTGAACAGTTTAATTGAAAAATATGACGCGTTTTATTTAGGGAATACAAAGGAAAAAACGATTTACTTAACGTTTGATAACGGATATGAAAATGGCTATACGCCAAAAGTGCTTGATGTCTTAAAAAAACATCGCGTAACAGGAACGTTTTTTGTCACCGGGCATTTCGTAAAGGACCAGCCTCAGCTGATCAAACGTATGTCAGATGAGGGCCATATTATCGGCAACCATTCCTTTCACCATCCGGATTTAACGACAAAAACAGCTGATCAGATTCAGGATGAACTAGATTCAGTCAACGAAGAGGTTTATAAAATTACGGGAAAGCAGGACAATCTGTACTTGCGTCCGCCGCGTGGCGTGTTCAGTGAGTACGTACTGAAAGAAACGAAACGCCTCGGCTATCAAACCGTTTTCTGGTCGGTCGCTTTTGTTGATTGGAAAATCAACAACCAAAAGGGGAAGAAATATGCCTACGATCATATGATCAAGCAGGCGCACCCGGGAGCCATTTACCTGCTGCACACCGTATCAAGGGACAATGCTGAAGCACTGGATGACGCGATTACAGATCTGAAAAAACAGGGCTACACTTTTAAAAGCATTGATGATCTGATGTTTGAGAAAGAAATGAAGATGCCGTCCTTGTAATGAGAAGAGCCTCTCCTGAAATGGAGAGGCTTTTCTTTATTTTATACATTTAATCAGTGCGGCCCAGTCCAGATCTCCGAAGCCCTGTTCAATCCCGCTTTCAAAATGGCTCTTGGCCAGCTCGGCAAGAGGAAGATTTGCAGAAACCCGTTTTGCGGCGGCGAGTGCCAGGTTGGTATCCTTCAGCCCTAAAGACATTTTGAAGCCGGCCGGCTCAAATTTCTGCTCGGCCATAATGGTTCCGTAATTTTGATAGACTGGAGAACCAAAGAGCGCGCTGGCGATTTCTAAAAATTGTTTTTGTTCTAAGCCGTATTTCTCCATCATTAAAAAGGATTCAGATAACGCCTCCAGCATGGACACAAGCAAGAAATTGATGCTGATTTTGGCTGCATTTGCCGTCTTGCTTTCTTCGCCGACGTCAAATACCTGCTGGCTCAGGCTGTCGAGCAGAGGCTTGGCAGCTTGCTTTGCTTCCGCCGGTCCGGCTGTTATGATACGGAGCGCGGCTTTGGCTGCGGCATCCGGTCTGCCAAGAACAGGAGCGGCGAGAAAAAATTGTCCTTTCTCTGCATGAGCTGCTGCGAGCTTTTCTGAGAACTCAACACTGATTGTGCTCATCGAGATGTGAATGCCGTTCTCTGCTAATCCTTCAAGCAGCCCGTCTTCTCCGAATGTCACGGCGCTGACAGAATCATCATCTGCAAGCATAGTAATGACAATATCAGCGGACTTTGCCGCCAGCCGCGGCGTATCAGCTGCCTGTGCGCCTTCTGTGACAAGGTCTTCTGTCTTTTGTTTCGTCCGGTTATAGACAGTCAATTCGTAGCCTGCTTGAAGAACATTTCGGGCAATGGGCTGTCCCATATTGCCGAGTCCGATGACAGCAATTTTCAATCTGATCACTCCCTGAATATTTTTTCCATTATAAACAATATGAACAGAATATGCATAGCGATCGGCTTACAACAAAAAAGAACAGCTGCTCGCTGTCCTCATTTAAAAATATTGAACCATCCTTTATGTACAAACCAAATCAGCATTCCAATCACAAGCGCGGCCATCAGGCCAAGTACAGCGAAATATCCGTATTTCCAATGCAGTTCCGGCATAAAGTCGAAGTTCATACCGTATACACCGGCAATAAAGGTGAGCGGGATAAAAATGGTTGATACGATCGTCAGTGTCATCATAATCGCATTCATCCGGTTTGAGTTTAGCGTCACGTAGCTGTCACGCAAGTCAGACGTCATGTCACGGTTGGATTCCACAATTTCAGACAACTTTAACAAATGATCATATATGTCGCTGAAATAGGCTTTCGTTTCCCGCTGCTCTTTCACATGGTCAAGGCTTAAAATCCGGTAGAGCAAATCACGCATCGGGATAATCGTCCGTCTCAAATGCAATAGGTCTGTTCTGAGATCAAACACCTCGTTCATCAGCGTTCCATACGTTTTGTGGGGACGGCTTTCTTCAATTTCATTCAGCCGGTCTTCAATTTTATACACGAGAGGAAAATATTCATCAACAAGCTGATCCATGATCATATAAGAAATATGCCCGGGCCCTTTTTTCAATATGTCCGGTGAAGCATACAAACGCTCCCGGACTTTAGCGATACCTGGCGTTTCGTGTAAATGAAAGGTGACGACAAATTTTTCGCCTTGAAAGATATCGACTTCCTCCATTTCAAGTGTTTCCTTATTCAGCGCATGAATCACGTAAAAACGATAGCCGTCATAATGGTCAAGCTTCGGCCGCTGCATATGCTGGAAGCAATCCTCAATGGCAAGCGGGTGAAAATGAAAAAAATCTCTCAATAACGCCGTTTCCGTATCCTCCGGGCCGTAAAAATCAACCCAGTACCATGCAATATCAGGCTGTTCCACTCGTTCGATCGGTATATTTTTCAGCAGCTGATGCTCTGTTGTGATTGCGGTAATGTTGATCATAAACAACCCTCCACCTGCCATTATATCATGCGGTCTTTATGAGAAAAGTATACGGTACTCTCTGCCTAATTCCAGTGGCATGTTATACTGAACAAAAACGGAAAAAGGGTGGATCTCATGTGGAAGGAAAAAGTATCTGTCACGCCTCCGTATCATTTTGACCGCGTGCTGGACAGGCTGTCTTTAGACCCCCTCAATGCTGTTGATCGAGAGGCGAGGGAAGTCCGTGTGCCAATCAGAAATCAAGCGGGGGACGTATGTATTGTAAAGGTACAGGCGTTAGGACATGCGGGCGAGCCTGAGTTCCTCGTCAGCGGGGAAACGGATCAGGGAGAAATGATGAAGGAAATCAAGCGGATTTTTCAATGGGAAAATCATTTGCAGCACGTTCTGGATCATTTTTCAAAAACGAGCCTGTCCGCCATTTTTGAAGAGCATGCCGGGACGCCGCTTGTTCTGGACTACAGCGTGTACAACTGCATGATGAAATGCATTATCCACCAGCAGCTCAATCTTTCCTTCGCTTACACGCTAACAGAACGGTTTGTTCATGCGTTTGGCGAGCAGAAGGATGGCGTGTGGTGCTATCCAAAGCCGGAAACGATTGCGGAACTCGATTATCAGGATCTGCGTGATCTGCAATTCAGCATGAGAAAAGCGGAATACACCATTGATACATCAAGGATGATCGCAGAAGGCACACTCAGCTTGTCAGAGCTGCCGCATATGGCGGATGAAGACATTATGAAGAAACTGATCAAAATCAGGGGTATCGGCCCGTGGACCGTGCAAAACGTCCTCATGTTCGGACTTGGCCGTCCCAATTTATTCCCGCTTGCCGATATCGGCCTCCAGAATGCCATCAAACGCCACTTTCAGCTGGACGATAAGCCGGCAAAGGATGTCATGCTGGCGATGAGCAAGGAGTGGGAGCCTTATTTAAGCTATGCGTCTTTGTATTTGTGGAGGAGTATAGAATAATTCGTCTGACAATGAAGGAAATCCTGCAAACGTGTTATACTAGAAAGATGTGAAAAAACCATTTCACTTTCTGCCATCCGCAGAAAGCTTCATATAGAAACGGAGAGAACAACGTGAACCAACAAAAGAAACAGGCGCCCGTCGAACTGAAGGTCGGACAAACTTTTCCGCTGACGATTAAGCGTCTCGGCATTAACGGAGAAGGTGTCGGCTATTTTAAGAAAAAAGTCGTCTTCGTGCCCGGTGCGCTTCCTGGCGAAGAAGTTGTTGTGCAGGCCACAAAGGTCCAGCCGAAGTTTTCGGAGGGCCGCATTAAGAAAATCCGCAAGGCATCTGAGCACCGGGTGGCACCGCCTTGCCCTGTTTATGAGCAATGCGGCGGCTGTCAGCTTCAGCACCTTGCATACAGCCAGCAGCTTCGGGAAAAACGCGATATCGTCATTCAGTCTCTTGAACGCCATACGAAGTTTAAAGTTGAAAACATGGAAATCAAAGAAACGATCGGCATGGACAACCCGTGGAATTACCGCAATAAAAGTCAATTCCAGATTGGGCGCTCGCAAAGCGGCAGCATCATCGCCGGCTTATACGGCCTTGATTCTCATGATATCGTGCCGATTAAAGACTGTATCGTTCAGCATCCGGCAACGAACAAAACAACAGGCATCGTCCGCCGCATTTTAGAGGACTTCAATGTGTCTGTTTATAATGAAAGAAAACGAAAAGGCGACGTTCGCACGATCGTGACGAGAGTCGGCTTTGAAACAGGCGAAGTGCAGGTCGTGCTTGTAACCGCAAAAGAAACGCTTCCGCACAAGGAAGAAATCGTCAAAGCGATTCAAAAGCGATTGCCAGAGGTCAAATCCATTATTCAGAATGTAAACGGGGCGAAAACCTCAGTGATTTTTGGTGAGAAAACAAAACAGCTCGCCGGAAAAACAGTGATTCAAGAAGTGCTCGGCGACGTATCTTTTGAATTGAGCGCCCGCGCTTTCTTCCAGCTCAATCCGGAACAGACCGTCAAGCTGTATGATGAAGTGAAAAAAGCGGCGCAGCTGACCGGAAAAGAAAAAGTCGTTGATGCGTATTGCGGCGTCGGCACTATCGGCATGTGGGTTGCGGACGGAGCGAAGGAAGTCCGCGGCATGGACGTCATCAAGGAATCAATTGACGATGCCAAGAAAAACGCCAAAAAACACGGCATGGCAAATGCCACATACGTAACAGGAACAGCCGAGCACTGGCTCCCGAAATGGACGAAAGAAGGCTTCCGCCCGGACGTCGTCATCGTAGACCCGCCAAGAACCGGCTGTGACAGCACGTTCCTGGACACGATCAAAAAAGTCAAACCGAAACGCTTTGTCTACGTTTCCTGCAATCCATCCACGCTTGCAAAGGATTTGCAGACGCTGTCGAAGGACTATCGCGTGGACTATATTCAGCCTGTCGATATGTTTCCGCAGACGGCGCATGTTGAAGCAGTGGCGAGACTTGTATTGAAATCGTCTAACTAAAAAGAACATTTCCCAGTCATAAAATAGTTTTCCTAATAAGACCTGGATTTCGGTAAAATAAACAATTCCGATTTCCGGGTCTTTTTCGTGCGCAGCCCTTGTCCTAACTGTCTTTCCCCAATTTTATCTTCCTTCTTTTCTCGGAGATCTTTATTTTAACTGGCGAAAAGAATTGAAAAAACGTGTTGAAAAGCGGGTGAAAAAAAGCGTTATTTAACCGGAAAAATTTCCTTCCAGTATGATTAAAATACATGAGTAAAATGATGTAAAATCATAGATATATTTTTCATAATTTGTAAAATTATATATTGACTTGCAGTTATTACGTGTGAAATATTGATTATAGGAATATAAGGAAAGGTATGGCGTATATCATTTCAAGAGTCATTCGATGTAAAAAGTTGAAACATTGTAATAAACGAAAGAGGTGAAAATGATGGCCAACCCCATTTTAAAATGAATAACGTATGAGCACTAAAATAATAGTGCCGAGACGATAAAAACTATTACAGTAATACCAACAATGGTTATACTAGCTAAAAAGTATTGCAGAGAAGGAAATGGATAACTAAATGGATAAAGTATATAAAAAACGACCGTTATATAAAAGAAGTTGGTTTCAAACATTTTTGGCATTTTTAGTATCTCAGCTTTATTTTAATTTTGTAGAATTAACGGGATGGGGTCCTAAGTATAGAGAAATGAATGGATTCCCAGCAAACATAGTTGAACTAGATTTCTTTCAAACATATCTTTCATTCTATGATAATCCATGGTTTAATATTATTACTGTTTTCTTGGGAGTTTTCACTATTATACAAATAATTACAGGGATAACAAAGGATATTCGAAATTAAAGCAATAACTTCTGATGCCTTATTTAATGATGAAAGAAAATGAACACTTTCTTAATTATCTTATGAGTGAAGACTGCGACATTTAGTCAGCAGTCTATTTTATTGGTTCTGGATCAGGATTACCGAATTATAACCCTATACAAATATATAGTAGGTTGCCACTTGCTGCGTTGGTTATTTTCTAAATCATGAGCAAATCCCAAATGATTCAGATTGAAGTTCTTGAATTCTTTTAAATAAGGATTTATTTTCTCTTCTCATCCTCTTTACTCCATGTGATTCATAAGTGGTAGCAGCTTAAGTAGAGTTTTTTTTATTCTCTTGAGTACTCAGTTATACCACCCCCAACTCAATTTGCTTTATCTCTATTAGTTTTTCCGCAAATATGATATAGAGATACGGATATGGTGTAGTGTTAAATATCTTATCTTCAATAACAGGGCAATTATTTTGCGTTGGTAATATGGAGAACTCATATGATATTCTATTTAGGTTGGAATTCTTTTTATCCAAAAAGTTCAAAAGTAAGGCCACTAAGAAAGACGAAGGTCAGCGCCAGTGTTAACCACAATATATGGTGTAGATAATCATCCCACGTGAAATGTTCAAAATTTACTATAGATTGATAAGAAATGCTTTCGCATGCGATAAGTGTAAAAAGAAAGCATGGTCAGTTTTTTTATATTGAGATACAGGTATAGCCGTATCCCCTAATGAAAGGATTTGATTTTTGTTATGACAGAAAATTTCTGGCGTGAATTACCACGGCCATTTTTTGTACTGGCACCAATGGAAGATGTGACAGATGTTGTTTTCCGGCATGTAGTAAGTGAAGCAGGCAGACCGGATGTGTTTTTTACAGAGTTCACAAACTCAGAGAGCTATTGCCATCCGGATGGGAAGGATAGCGTACGCGGCCGTTTAACTTTTACAGAGGATGAACAGCCAATGGTAGCCCATATATGGGGAGATAAGCCTGAAAACTTTCGTAAAATGAGTATTGGCATGGCAGAGTTAGGATTTAAAGGACTAGATATCAATATGGGCTGTCCTGTGCCTAATGTTGCGGGGAATGGAAAGGGAAGCGGCCTTATTTGCCGTCCTACAGTTGCGGCAGAATTAATACAAGCTGCAAAAGCAGGGGGATTGCCTGTAAGCGTGAAGACAAGACTTGGATACACGGATGTGGATGAATGGCGCGAGTGGCTGACACACATTTTGAAACAGGATATTGCGAATCTTTCTATTCATCTGCGTACTAGGGCAGAAATGAGCAAAGTAGATGCGCATTGGGAGCTCATCCCGGAGATTAAGAAACTTCGTGACGAGGTGGCACCAGATACACTTTTGACGATCAATGGTGATATCCCTGACCGCCAAACTGGCTTAAAACTTGCTGAACAATACGGCGTCGATGGAATTATGATAGGGCGCGGTATTTTTACAAATCCATTTGCCTTTGAAAAGGAGCCGAAAGAGCATAGCAGCAAGGAATTGCTTGATCTCTTAAGGCTGCATCTGGATCTTCATGATAAATATTCAGCATTAGAAGCCCGTCCGTACAAGCCTCTTCCTCGCTTTTTTAAAATTTATCTCCGCGGGTTCCGAGGGGCAAGTGAATTAAGAAATCAATGCATGAACACAAAGTCAACAGATGAAGTGCGTGCATTGCTCGACGACTTTGAGAGAAAGTATCTTGATGGGGTAGAATAACAGCAGTGCTTGATTCAAAAAAGGCTAACAAAATAAAGGGATTTTTACACCATTCTTGACTAAAATAAACCTGGATTTTCGGTAAATCCGGGTCTTTTTTGTACGCAGCTTTTACTCAGCCTGTCTTTTCTCTAATTTATTGTAAGAAAATAATGGTATATTTAGTGGAGATATCTTATAAAGGGGGAGAGGAAAATGAAACGGCTATGCATCATCCCCTGCGGCAAGAAAAAAATCTGGGATGTCCAGCCTGATGCCGGGCCGGTAAGAGCAGAGGACGCTTATCTCAGCCCGTTTCATCAGGCGTGCGAACGGTATGCGAAAGCATTTTTCGATGAGTGGGTGATTTTGTCTGCGAAGCACGGGTTCCTCCGCCCTGATGATCTCGTTTCGGGAAATTACGATGTCACTTTTGGCACCGGTCATCCGGAAATCATGACAGCGGAGGAGCTGGGCCGCCAATTTTACGAAAAGGGCTTTTCTGATATTGAAGAGCTAGTCATGCTTGGCGGGAAAAAATATCGAAACGTTCTCAACGCCGTCGTCGGTGAGCATCAGCATATCAGCTGGCCGCTGTCATCGTACAAAGGCATTGGCTATATGCTTCAAGCGCTTAACCGGGCTGTTGAAGAAAAGCATGAACTGTAGCACGTACATATGAAGAAAAGAGTGGGAACATGAAAAAACTTGTGTTTGGCTTGCTTGCCATTGCGTTATTCGGATGCGGACTATATATCTATCATGTATGGTTTGGTGATCCATTTTCGAAAAATGCTGCAGAGCAGAAGCTAGTCTCTTATGTGAAACAAACCTATCCGAAGAAAGAAATCAAGATCACGAATGGGGTATATAACGCTAAAACCTCTGAATATGTATTCGAAGCAACCTCCCAATCTCATCGCTACCCAATGTGTACGAAGGGATTTCTACATCCTAAAGTAACGTGCGATGGGATTGAAGAAGCGTATACCGAATCAGTAGCAAAACATGTAAATGAAGAAGCAACGAAGGCAATCGAAGCAGATCTGAAAAAAGCGGTTCCTCGACTTATAAAAGCTGATGCTGCTTTGAGTATCGAAAATGGACAGTTCACGTTAGATACAAAATGGAACAAACAGCTGGCTGAAAAAGCGCCTATGAGCATGACGATTCAGTTAGACGCCAGCGGGTTATCAAAAACAGATGCCGCAAAGATGGCGGAAACGGTCAGAAAAACGCTTAATGAAAAGGGATATACATACTCAAACGGCACGATAGACTGTATGCAGAAGGACGGGGACGGCGGTATAGGATATGTCAAATATTCAATTGATTTTCTTTCAAAAGCAGCTATTCAATCAAACGATGCAGAGGAACTAGGAAGTTGACATCATTTCCAAGGAAATAAATACGTCGATCATTGTCAAAGACCGGGTGATGCCCGGTCTTTTTTGTATGCTGTAAAACGAGACAAATGGATCAGTTTGAGACAAAACGAGACACCCGTCTCAAACTGTCTCCAGTGTAAAAATGAAAAAGCTGATTTGACGGGCTTCAAATACTGGCACACTTCTTGCTTTTATAATTGTGAACCCTAAATAGAAGGAGGCGCACAAAATGGAATTGTTAAAACGTGAAGGCTTGTCATTAACTGAGGAAAAAGCGCTGTGGATGTACCAAAAGATGCTGGAGATCAGGGGCTTTGAAGACAAAGTGCATGACCTGTTCGCCCAGGGAGTGCTTCCCGGATTCGTTCATTTATATGCCGGTGAGGAAGCCGTGGCTGTAGGGGTGTGCGCTCATTTACATGATGGCGACAGCATTACAAGCACCCACAGGGGACATGGACATTGTATCGCCAAAGGCTGTGATTTGGACGGCATGATGGCGGAAATTTTCGGGAAAGCGACCGGATTGTGCAAAGGCAAGGGCGGTTCTATGCACATTGCGGATCTTGATAAAGGCATGTTAGGCGCAAATGGAATCGTCGGGGGCGGCTTTACGCTCGCATGCGGATCAGCGCTCACGGCTAAATATAAACAGACTAAAAATGTAAGCGTTTGCTTTTTCGGGGACGGGGCAAATAACCAAGGCACCTTTCACGAAGGGCTGAATTTAGCGGCTGTATGGAACCTTCCTGTCGTGTTTGTCGCCGAAAACAACGGCTATGGCGAAGCCACCCCATTTGAGTACGCATCAGCTTGTGATTCAATCGCCGATCGGGCAGCTGCTTATAACATGCCGGGGGTGACAGTTGACGGAAAAGATATTTTAGCAGTTTACCAGGCAGCCGAGGAAGCGATAGCAAGAGCAAGAAACGGCGGAGGCCCGTCTTTGATTGAATGTATGACCTACAGAAACTACGGCCATTTCGAAGGGGATGCCCAGACCTATAAAACGAAGGATGAAAGAGTTGAGCACCTTGAAGAAAAGGATGCCATTCAAGGTTTTAAAAACTACCTTTTAAAAGAAACAGATGCTAATAAGCTGTCAGACATTGAACAGCGTGTCAGCGAATCGATTGAAAAAGCCGTCTCGTTCAGCGAAGACAGTCCATATCCAAAAGATTCGGAGCTGCTGACAGATGTGTACGTGTCATATGAAAAAGGAGGAATGTAAGAGATGGCGAGAGTCATAAGCATGTCAGACGCGATCAATGAAGCAATGAAGCTTGCGATGAGAAGAGACGAAAATGTGCTTTTGATCGGTGAGGATGTCGCCGGGGGAGCGGCGGTCGATCATTTGCAGGATGATGAAGCATGGGGCGGTGTATTAGGGGTCACAAAGGGACTCGTACAGGAATTCGGGCGCACAAGAGTGCTGGACACACCGATTTCTGAGGCGGGCTACATGGGTGCGGCTATGGCTGCGGCATCAACCGGTTTGAGACCGATTGCCGAGCTAATGTTTAACGATTTTATCGGCACGTGCTTTGACCAGGTGATCAACCAAGGGGCGAAATTCCGTTATATGTTCGGCGGAAAAGCGCAAGTGCCGATTACCGTCCGCACCACATACGGAGCAGGGTTCCGGGCCGCTGCCCAGCATTCACAAGCGCTTTATGGCCTTTTCACGAGCATTCCTGGACTGAAGACGGTTGTTCCATCCAATCCGTATGATGCCAAAGGTCTTCTGCTTGCAGCAATAGAAGATAATGATCCGGTGTTCTTCTTTGAAGACAAAACGTCCTACAACATGAAGGGCGAGGTGCCGGAAGATTATTATACAATTCCCCTCGGAAAAGCGGATATCAAACGCGAAGGCAATGATGTTACGCTCTTTGCAGTCGGCAAGCAGGTCAATACTGCGCTTGAAGCGGCTGCACAGCTTTCAGAGAGGGGCATCGAAGCCGAGGTCCTTGATCCGCGCAGTCTGTCCCCTCTGGATGAGGATGCGATTTTCACATCGTTAGAAAAAACAAATCGGCTGATCATCATTGATGAAGCCAATCCGCGATGCAGCATTGCCACGGATATTGCTGCGATTGTCGCTGACAAGGGCTTTGATTTGCTTGATGCGCCGATTAAACGGATTACAGCGCCGCATACACCGGTTCCGTTTTCACCAGTGCTTGAAGATCAATATTTGCCGACACCAGATAAAATTGTCAGCGTCACGCTTGAATTGCTTGGCGAGCCGGCAATGAATTAAAGGGGGGACACAAATGGCGGTAAAAGTAGTGATGCCAAAATTGGGAATGGCCATGAAACAAGGGGAAGTATCGATATGGAATAAAAAAGTAGGCGACCCGGTTGAAAAGGGAGAAAGCATTGCCAGCATTCAATCGGAGAAAATTGAAATGGAGATCGAAGCGCCTGAAAAAGGAACGCTGATCGATATCAAAGTGAAAGAGGGAGAAGAGGTTCCGCCCGGCACAGCGATCTGCTATATCGGGGACGCCAATGAGTCGGTGCAGGAAGAGGCGGGGGCGCCTGTTGCTGAAGACAATATGCCGCAAGCCGTTCAGCCCGTCAAACAAGAAAACAAACCCGCAGCCTCCAAAAAAGATCGAATGAAAATATCTCCAGTCGCCAGGAAAATAGCAGAAAAAGCAGGATTAGACCTAAAACAACTGAAAGGAACTGGACCAGGCGGACGAATCGTGAAGGATGACGTAACAAAGGCTCTTGCTGAACAGAAAAAAGATCAGGCAAAGCCTGGTTCGGAACAGAAAGCGCAGGAAATCCCGGTGACAGGCATGAGAAAGGTCATCGCTGCCCGAATGCAGGAAAGCCTGGCAAACAGCGCGCAGCTGACGATCACGATGAAGGCTGATATCACTAAGCTTGCCACTCTTCAAAAACAGCTTTCATCAACTGCGGAAGAGAGATACGGCACAAAACTGACGATCACTCATTTTGTCTCAAGAGCCGCCGTTCTCGCTCTGCAAGCTCACCCTGTGCTGAACAGCTTTTATCAAAATGAGCGCATCATCACACATCCCCATGTACACCTTGGTATGGCTGTAGCCTTGGAAAACGGCTTAGTGGTGCCTGTCATCCGCCATGCTGAAAAGCTATCGCTGATTGAACTGGCTCAATCAATCTCAGAAAATGCCAAAAAAGCACGCGAGGGACGTGCGGGAAGCGAAGAACTGCAAGGCTCTACCTTCTCCATTACAAACCTTGGCGCGTTTGGAGTTGAGCATTTCACACCGATACTAAATCCGCCGGAAACAGGCATTCTCGGCATCGGAGCAAGCTATGACACGCCGGTGTATCAAGGGGAGGAGATCGTCAGAAGCACGATCCTGCCGCTCAGCCTGACATTTGATCACAGAGCGTGTGACGGCGCCCCAGCCGCTGCATTCCTGAAGGCGATGAAAACATATTTGGAAGAACCCGCAGCATTAATTTTATAGGAAAAGCAGGTGAAAACGACATGACATTAGCCATTATCGGCGGCGGACCTGCAGGCTATGCGGCTGCGGTTTCCGCGGCACAGCAGGGCAGAAACGTGCTGCTCATTGACAAAGGCAAGCTTGGGGGGACCTGCCTGAATGAAGGCTGCATCCCGACAAAGTCTTTGTTAGAAAGCGCAAACGTTCTTGATAAAATCAAGCATGCCGACAGCTTTGGAATCGAACTTCCGGCAGGTGCGATATCAGTCGATTGGAGTAAAATGCAAAGCCGAAAACAACAGGTTGTCAGTCAGCTTGTCCAAGGCGTTCAGTACCTAATGAAGAAAAATCAAATACAGGTTGTAAAGGGAACAGCCTCCTTTCTTTCTGAAAGAAAGCTCTTGATCGAAGGAGAAAACGGAAAAGAAATCAGAGAGGCGGACCAAGTATTGATTGCCTCCGGGTCAGAGCCAATCGAGCTGCCTTTTGCCCCATTTGACGGCGAATGGATCCTCGACAGCAAAGACGCGCTTTCTCTTTCCGAGATTCCGTCTTCACTAGTCATTGTCGGCGGCGGTGTCATCGGGTGTGAGTATGCAGGGCTGTTCGCCAGATTGGGATCGCAGGTGACCATCATTGAAACAGCGGACCAGCTGATCCCGGCTGAAGATGAAGATATTGCCCGTCTCTTTCAGGAGAAACTTGAGGAAGACGGTGTCGAAGTGCATACTTCATCCAGATTAGGGCGGGTGGATCAAACGGCCAAAACGGCAATATGGAAAAGCGGTCAGCGAGAGTTTAAAACGAAGGCCGATTATGTGCTGGTGGCGATCGGCAGAAAACCCCGTCTTGACGGGTTACAGCTGGAACAGGCCGGAGTTGATTTTTCTCCAAAGGGCATTCCGGTGAATGGGCACATGCAGACGAACGTGCCTCATATTTACGCGTGCGGAGATGCTATAGGGGGCATTCAGCTCGCGCATGCCGCTTTCCATGAGGGCATCATCGCTGCTTCTCATGCTTCCGGAAGGGATGTCAAAATCAATGAGAAACATGTGCCGCGCTGCATCTATACGTCCCCGGAAATCGCGTGTATCGGAATGACAGAACGACAGGCAAGAAGCATATACGGGGATGTGAAGATCGGCGAATTTTCATTTTCCGCAAACGGCAAGGCGCTCATTAAACAGCAAGCGGAAGGAAAGGTCAAAATCATGGCTGAACCGGAATTCGGCGAAATCGTGGGTGTCTCGATGATTGGCCCGGATGTAACCGAGCTCATCGGCCAAGCGGCAGCGATCATGAATGGTGAGATGACGGCAGATATGGCGGAGCATTTTATCGCCGCCCATCCGACTTTATCGGAAACATTGCATGAGGCGCTGTTAAGCACGATAGGCCTTGCGGTACATGCATAATAAAGGAAAAGCAGGCGCATGGATATAAGGCGCCTGCTTTTTTATTGTTGAAAGCGCTTTATTTTTCCCCTACAATAGATGAAAACGGCGTGTAAGGGAGGAGCGATCAAGGAAATGAATTCGGTCCCAAACGATTTGCAAACCTGGAAACGTTTTGTGAAAGACGGTGTGCTTGACGAAGCCCGATTAAGAAAACGGATTGCAGAGTCATGGCATCGCTGCAAAAAAGCTGAGGTCAATCCTTATTTAGAAAAAGGCCCGAAGGTTTTACAGCAAACGGAGCTGGATCAGCAGTCAAAAAAACATTCATTCTTCTTGACGACCGCAAAGCCTTACCTCGAAAAACTGCTGCCTGCCATAAAAGAAATGGAAATGATGGCGCTGCTAATTGATTCAGACGGTGTTGTTCTGGCATTGGACGGCCATCCCCGCGCGCTCTATGAAGCCAAACGCATCAACTTTGTCGAAGGGGCATGCTGGACGGAAACGGCTGTCGGAACAAATGCGATTGGCACGGCGCTCCACATCAGCGAGCCGGTTGCGATACAAGGATCAGAGCATTACTCCATTGCTTCCCATCTTTGGAACTGTTCATCCGCTCCGATTCACCATGAGGATGGCAGCCTTGCGGGTGTGATTGACATATCGTGTCCGGCGGCAGGCGCTCATCCTCATATGCTCGGTATTGCCACTGCGATCGCCTATGCAGCTGAACGGGAACTCGCAGCTAAAAGCCGTGAGAAAGAGCTCGAGCTGATCAGCCGTTTTGGAGAGAGGGCTGCATCCAGTGTGCCGATGGTGCTATGCAATAACAAGCAGCACATCATCAGTGCGAGCATACCGATTCGAACCTCAATGCCTGATTGGCAGGGCCGGCACCTGTATGAGTTGAAAGAACGGGGCTACTCAATCGAAAAAGCTGTCACCATAGGAGATAGCGGCACTTGTTTTTATCTTTCGGAACAAAAGAAAAAGAAGGTGTTCCGATTCAATGGAGTGATCGGGAAAAGCGGCCGATCGCAAGCGATGCTGATGAACCTTGAACGTGCAGCTGCGGCAGATGCAACGGTCTGTTTGTCGGGCGAAACTGGTACGGGAAAGGAAGTCGCGGCTCGCGCTCTTCATGAGAACAGTGAGAGACGTCACGGTCCGTTTGTTGCTGTCAATTGCGGAGCGATTCCGTCTGATTTGATTGAAAGCGAACTGTTCGGATATGCAGAGGGCGCTTTTACGGGAGCGAAACGAAATGGCTATAAAGGCGCCTTTCAAAAAGCGAATCAAGGCACATTATTTTTAGATGAAATCGGAGAAATTTCCCACTCGATGCAGGTTGCGCTTTTACGGGTGCTTCAGGAACGCAAGATAACGCCAATCGGCGGGACGAAAGAAATTCCGGTTGATATCAGAGTTATTGCCGCCACACATTGTGATTTACGCGAGCTTGCCGAAAACGGAAAAATCAGAGAGGACTTGTTTTACCGTCTTCATGTCTATCCAATTGAACTCCCTCCATTACGCGATCGCACCGAGGATATCCCGGACCTCTTTGAGTACTACAAACAGAAGAATCATTGGCCAGGCGAACTTCCTTCTGATTTTTGTAATGTGCTGAAGCAATGGAAGTGGCCGGGGAATATCCGCGAGCTGTTTAATGTGTTTGAACGTCTTTCTATCAGATTTCCGGACGGCCGGCTGAGAGATGAATCGCTTCCCGCTTTACTGGAAGCCGCTGGATTGCCGACCAGCTCTGCAGAAAAAAAGCCGGCTGCTGCCGGCGTGCTTACTTTTCGTGAGCAAATCCAAAAGGATATGATGATCAAAGCGCTTGAATCTGCAAAAGGAAACGTCTCTCAAGCTGCCAAAATCAGCGGGATCCCCCGTAGCACTTTCTACAAACGCCTGAAAAAATTCAACTTGTCCGCTGAATCATAAAGCATACTTCCTTCAGGAAATGGAAACGTTATGTATTGAAGGAGGGTGTTTACGATGAATATTCAAAGGGCGAAAAAAATTGTAGAATCTCCCGATATGAAAAAAGTAACATACAACGGCGTTCCTATTTACATTCAGCACGTAAATGAAGAAACTGGAACAGCAAGAATTTATCCGCTTGACGAACCGCAAGAGGAGCATGAAGTGCAGCTGAACAGCTTAAAAGAGGATTAAACAAAAATGGCCCGCTTCATAAGCAGGCCATTTTGTTATCCGCGCGGCGCAAATAAAATAACACAGACACCGATGAGACAAATGAATGCGCCGATCCAGTCATACAGATCAGGTGTTTTCCGGTCAACAAGCCATCCCCACAGGACCGCAAGCACGATGAATACTCCGCCATAAGCGGCGTATACACGGCCGAAAGATGGGAAGGACTGAAACGTCGGAAGAATGCCGTATACAATGAGGATCAGCGCCCCGGCGATTCCGTAGCCGGCTGGCTTTGCCTCTCTCAGCCATAGCCAAACCAGATATCCGCCGCCAATTTCGGCAAGCCCTGCCGCGAGAAATAAAAGAATGGTAATCAGCATCATGAGCACTCCTCAATTTGCATTTATCTTTCATTATAGAGGAGGAGAGCTTTTAAAGCTTCGGATGATTCTCAAATTCCTTCAAATACGCTTTTCGCTGAACCTCTGTAAATTGGCTGATCCAATTGTTTTGAGCCTCTTCATTCAAATGGGGAAGGATATAGCGTTCAACCGCTTCGAAAAACAGCGGATTCGCGATGATGTTCCAGGTCGGGATTCGAACGATTTTGCCGTCTGTTTTCTCGATGATAATATCCTCAAAAAAGATCCCTTTCAAACTGTATTGATGGCGTCCCATATAAAGCCGCTTCACCTCGGAAAACAGTACGCTGCGCTTTCTCGAAAAGATCTCGCCATTAGGTCCGGTCTTTATGCTGAAAATGACATTTCCACGGCTTGTGAAGGCAGGAAAAGCCATAAAGAATGTGATCAATCCATAAATCATCGCCAGTAATCCGCCGCCCAAATAAAGCAGGGCATATTTAGATTCAAACGTGAGAGCTTCAGACACCAGCCAGACTCCCACAATAAAGGCGCCCCCTGTAGCGAGGAACAGCCATATTCTAAAAAACAGTCTGCTTTTGACCTTAATTACTTCATTGTTTTTCAATTGCTATTCTCCTTTATCGCTCTTTAGCAAAAAAGTATTCCTTTTATCACATCTTTATTTGCTGTTACGATAGAAAATTCATTTTGGGTAATACCTGTTACCAGCCAAGTATGATGGCTGCCAGGCAGAACGAAAGCCATGTCAGCCACTTCCGGGGAGTTGTCTTTGTCATAAACCAGCCGCATCAGCGTATCCATTTTTCCTTTTCGCAAAGCCAGATCATTTACAAAACGGGTAACGTCCTCTTGGTGATCATGCTTATCTAGAAACTCCTTGAGATGTGTGGGAGTGTCTGAAGCGCCCTCCAAAAGCAATTCAAATTCAGTTGATGTCAGAGAGATCAGTGATTCTTTGTGATCTTCTGCATCTATTATATTTAAAAACTCGGATGTTTTAGAGAGTAATCCATTAGTTGAATCCATTTTTTTGATTCTATGCACCTGTTCATCAAACAGCAATTCATGAGAGTAAGTACCAAACTTTGAAACATGGCAGGATATATTCTGTTCTTTACCTTGTTCATCAAATTTGGACAGCTTAACTGTATAGTCGGCGTCGTTTAACACATGGATAAACGGACAGTATTCGTCCTTTAGCCGATATTGATGATTCCGATATTCCGCCGCATCTTTGGCTAAGAGTGAGCGGCACGCGGCTTCAAATAAGGCGCCGAGCTGTTCATCTTCTATTTCGGGAAAATAGGCTTGTTTTAAGGCCATTCCCTGTTCGAAAAACCCTTCGCTGTAAAAACAAAACAAGAGTTCTTCTATGCTGATTGTAAACTGCTTCATTGTTTATTCTCCTATCCAAATGAAAATTTCCCTTTAAGGAAATGGGTTGCGCCGTGTATGAGCGAATCCGCTGTTTTCTTTGCTTTTTCTATTCCTTTTTTCGCACTGTCTATCCCTTTATGTATCGTTTTATTCGCCGCATCTATGCCGTCATTCACTGATTTGACGACTTTGCCGGCTGATTCCAGTCCTTTTTTGGCTGTATCAACGACAGCATGGATCGGTTCTTTAAGTTTTATCGCTGCTTTTTCAGCATAGACTGATGTGAATTTTGCGATTTTTTCCCCAACAAACCCTCCTACTGCCGAACCAATTGTGCCTCCGATTACTGTGCCGACAGGACCTAACACACTTCCTACGGCACCGCCCACAACAGCACCAGCTGTGGCACCGCCGGCAACAAAAATCGTATTATTCACAGCATTTCCGACAGCCTTGGCGTTTTCACGCTTGAGAACTTCGGGTTTGTCTTGGTATTTTGCATAATTTTCAGCAATTTTCACGCCTGCTCCGAATGTTTCGGTCGCACCGGTAATCAGTGTGGCGGTAATGGCATTTCCTTTCGCGAATCTCAAGCCCGTTTTTCCCACATCCTTCAAAGTGGAGCGTACGCCGGCTTCATTAAGAAATCCTTTTGTGTAGCTTCTGACGCTGTTTGAAAAATCCACCGTGTCCTGAGGGAAGTATTTTGTAAACTTTTTATGTACCAAATCTGAAAATGGACGGTTTGTCTTTTTCAACAAATATTTAGGATTCAAAAGCACTCTTGCCGCTTTTTGATAACGTGAGCTGTCAACGGCCCTGGAAATATCCAAGAGCAGTTTTGAGTGCTGGGCTGTATGCAAGCCGCTTGGCTGTTTCACAAATTTCGTAAGCCCTAATCCGTAATATTTTCCCTGCGTCAGCATAAGAGCGGTTAAGCTTGTCATCGTACCGTATTTGTCGTAGGCATTGTAGAGCTTTCGCAAAATATCATCTTGTTCCACAAATTTATCGCCCGTTTTTCTGATGAAAATCTCATTGTCACTCAGCTTAGTGACGAGCGCCTTTCCTGAGCTCCACGCATCGCCCACTCCAGAAAAACAGCTGCTGTAGCGGGGATCGCATTGCAAAATCATCTGCCCCAGCTCCACATGCAGGTCCTTATATTTGTTTTCCATATCAGTTAATTCAGTGACTACATCATTTGCAAGCTGTTCGAGCTTATCCGGATCAACTGCAATGTTTCCTGACACACCGTTCACCTCCCGAGTTTATGTCTTTCCTCTCTTGCTTTACGCTCCAGTTCTTCCATTCTGGCAATTTCAGCTTTTCGTTCTTCTATTTTGACAGCGGCAGCCTTCAGCTCTTGGCTTGTTTCAAGCAGCTCCTGTTCGAATTGATCGTAGGCGGCTTTCGTTTCCTCGAAATCCTGGTCAAACGAATCTCTTGATTTGCCCTGCCAAGCATCTCCCAATGCAGATAACCGGGATTCAAGCAGCATTTTGGAGCTTCTGACCTCTTCTGCGGCCGCACTGTACTTGTTTGCCAGCTCAATGACTTTATATGAGTCCAACTTTTGTCCCCTGCCTTTTCTAAATTCACGCACAATTGGATGTTTTATATAAATGATTATAAATAATTCGGCATGTATCCGAATCGTACAAAAGAACCTTTTCATAAGAATTGGAAGGGCGTATATTCACTTAAAATTCACAGTTGGTGAGACTTTAAGATTACAAAAAAGGTAAAAAAAAGAATCTGCAAGAGGGAGTCAACTTAATATTAGGAGTATCTACGTTTGGGAGACGAATGTTTTCGAGGTAACCGTATATAAAAAAGAGCCTAAAATAGGCTCTAAACAAATTGCGTATTGCTTACTAATCATTAAAAATAGATTTTATAATCTTATTTATTGCTAAATAAACAAAGAATATAAACAAGCCACTCATCACATACATAATTACCAGTAAAATCAATTTTTGTTTTAATGTCATGTCGGGGACTGCTGAGATCCCGAGTGTCATGCCAATCATAGGAAGCAAATAGAGAATTAAAAAGATTTTTTTCTTATATGTATTCCAAGTGTTTTTCATTGTCTATCTCCTTGTTCTTTTAAAAGCATCTTATTGGTAACTTTATAACCTGTATAGATTGTTACAGTAGTGATCAAATACAATAAAAAAAGTAAAACGATCCTTATACCGATTTGGATGCCAGGAAGCATAAAAGTAATTAATGTCATACAAATCATGAAAAACAGATAATATAGTAAAATGAATGGTTTTTTATACTTTTTCCAAAATCGTACTATTAAATAGTCCATTTTATTAGCCTTTAAAAGTTTCTTGAAAAGCTTTTTCTTCTTGTGTTTGATATCCCTCAAAAAGAACTTCTTCTATCATATCGTGATTGAAGAACAAATTATAATTTTCATTGATATTACCTTCTGGATAAGGAACTGAAACATAATCGTACTTTTTTTGTGAAGAAGTTTGAAGCTGATTTCTCCCATAAATCATTACAGTTTTTCGTACATTTAAAATTTTTACCACACTACCGATAGGCAGCAATGTATTAGACATTAATTTCTCACTCTTTCTATATTAATTTTTTTTCTTAAGCAGGTGTGGATGTTTTTTTAACCAGAATTTTTTTCTGAAAATATGTAAGCATAAAGGTATAAGAAAAGTGAATACTGAAATAATAAAAGTAATTAAATATATTACTTCCTGAGGGGTTTCACTATCAATTAACCAATATAGCATGAATAAACTAAAGATACCGAAAGGAACTGGAAAAATAGAACCTATTAATAGTGCTTCATTAATTTTTTTTGGTAAAAACCCATTTTTTTCACTCATTTATATACCTCCTAGTCATCTTTTTCTGCTCCAAATTTTATCCCTAAACCAATACCTTCTGCAGCATAAAGTTCATTTTCAAGACCTGTCTTCACTTCTACCCCGACGCTGCCAATAGATGCAGTTACCCCAAAATAGGGATCATATTCAATTCCAAACCACTCTTCAAGTGGTTCATAGCCGAACCAATTAAATGGATGTATGGTAAGCTCTGCATCAGCAATACTTGCTGATGCTCCTATACCAACCGAGTAATTTTCAATGCCAGCTTTTGTTTCACCATGACCAATTTTAACCTTAAATAAGGCTGGAGATTTTTTATGGTCAAAGTTTGCATTAATTATATTAGCTTCTGCTGCACCGCCAATCATCTCACCAGATAAAAAAGAGTCCGTAAAACTTTGTAAATATGGTAATGACACTTCTATATTACCTTCAGCCATTCTAAAGAATAATTCTTTAGATTCTAACTTTTCTTCCTTATATGCACTATTTGTATCTATGAGACTTGCGCCAGCTTTAAAATTTACTTTTTGATTGCTTATATCTATATTGGCATATCCATTACCGAAACCTTTATAAATAGCTCCGTTAATTTCTTTATTCTTAGCATACTTTAAATTGTTAATGGCATCAAAAGTGTTATATATTTTTTGAGTAATGCCTTCATCATCACTTTTATTTTTATTAATACCATGATCTGCTTCGCTCTTTGAACCGATGTTCTTAGTTCCTATCGAAGGATCATCTGAATTTGAAATACCGAAAAATTCGATAATTTCTTGCTCATCTTTAGCATTAATTTTATCTAACATTTTACACATCGGGGAGTCTTTATCTAGTTGTGCATTGTTAAAAGCGGTATAACTATTATTACTTTTCAGTGAATCGTTGCTAAATTCGGGTTTTAGTACTGAGCCACTTATATAATTATTAATTTCAATTCGAGGACCACCGTATTTTGCATCAAGTTGTTTTAAATAATCTTCCATTGTGGTGATATCTTGATCGATTGAATCTAGAGAACTAGTGTTTTCACGATCAAAGGTATATAGATGTTCCAATGTTTCGTCTATATTACTTTCAGCCTTTTTTATTTTTTCGACAAAATTTTCGTCATTCAAATCTTTGAGACTTACAATGTGTTTAACTTTTTCAATCTCCTCATTTGCTTTATCTGTTAGAGATGTTATTGATCTCTTAGTAGCTGTTAACCCATTATTCAAATCATTCTCTAAAAAACTTTGCGAAATAAAACCTGTGTTTGTTGGTTCAAATGAATATAATGCACTCTTTATTTTATTTAATACTTCTTTATAATCACTGATTACACAAGAATAAAAAAGAAGAAAGGGAGTGTGGCATTCACTAAAAAATGTTCGAATCGCAGTTCCGCCCTCTCCTTTAAGGGAATCATCTAATGATGCAATTCCTTGTGTACTTTTAATTACATCTGTTAATTTCTCAGCTTGTTTATCTAATTGTTTTATGGTCTTGTCTATAGAGATGAGAAATGAATGTACATCAAGAGTTTTCAAACAACGTTCCTTCCTTCTTTACATTATTTATTAGTTATTGATTTGGAAAGCACTTCATCTGTTTCTTGCATAGACCTAACTAATTGTTCTGTTTGTGAGATTTGTTTGTTTAAGGAAGAAGCATATTTCTCAGCCAGTTTATTTAATTTGTTATTCAGCGCATTCAGTTTCTTTGTGACATCAAGGTTATTGTGGTCTGTTAAATTAGTAGGAATAGATACTTTAATAACTTCAGTTGCATTTTTTAATTTTGTAATTGCTTTTTCAACTTCAGGTAAATCAAATTTTATTTCATTGCCCATACAAACTCTTCCTTATCAGTGTGAATTTTTATTTTTTTGTTTTTCTATTTCTTTTTCAATAGAAGTGATCTGATTTTTCAACCCATCTATATCATCAATTAATGTATTAATTTTGTCTTCAATTTTAGTTATAACCTCATCTAATTGTTTACCTTTTAAATCTTGATATTCTGAGTTTATCTCGTCTCGAATAAGTTCGAATTTATTTGCTAAACTTCCCTGCCATGTATCCGAGGACAGAGATGGCTCAGTTATTTTATTTTTTGACTCCAAAAATTCTTGCTGGATATTTGTCAAGTTAGTTTTGCAAGCTTTGAGATCTTCTAAATTCTCCTTTTTTAAACTTAGTTGTGTTTTTACAAAGGATAATCCCAACATTTCACCAAACAACTGTAAACACCTCATTGTCACATAATATGTAATTCTTTTGAACCGTTATTAAAAACAAAAGGGAGACTTTCCTAATGTTACATGATGGTATGTAATGGATAAATAGGAAATATAGATTATATAATGATTTCTTTGTTATGTTGGTTTTAAATTAATGGAGGTGTTAAGCATGAATAGGCCTATTAGATCAGTTGTTTTTACCTATTGTAAGGATTCCCTGCAAATGAGAAATTTCCCGCTCTATGGGAAAAAACACTAAAGTTGATCAAATGACCTAAGTGCGCCAAACGTGTTACGGGACGGGCTATCTCATGGTATAAATGGAATTGTAAACGTTATCAAGGAGGTCGTCATATGAAGAAAAAATCATTCTCAATCGTAATAGCGGGCGGAGGGAGCACTTTCACTCCAGGAATCGTACTCATGCTCTTGGACCATTTGGAGGAGTTTCCGATCAGAAAGCTGAAGCTGTATGATAATGATAAGGAGAGACAGGATCGAATTGCAGGCGCCTGTGACGTTTTTATCAGAGAAAAAGCGCCGGATATTGAATTTGCAGCGACGACTGACCCGGAAGAAGCTTTTACAGATGTCGATTTTGTTATGGCGCACATCAGAGT
Organism: Bacillus sp. FSL R7-0685; assembly: GCF_038002425.1. Classification (NCBI taxonomy): domain Bacteria; kingdom Bacillati; phylum Bacillota; class Bacilli; order Caryophanales; family Bacillaceae; genus Bacillus; species Bacillus sp. FSL R7-0685. Next base: position 859,488 of record NZ_JBBOCN010000001.1, read on the forward strand.
AGGGAAATACGCGATGCGTGCGCTTGATGAGCAAATTCCGTTAAAGTACGGAGTTGTCGGCCAGGAGACGTGCGGGCCGGGCGGGATCGCATACGGTATGCGTTCGATCGGCGGTGTGCTTGAAATATTAGATTACATGGAAAAATACTCGCCTGATGCGTGGATGCTCAATTATTCCAATCCGGCGGCAATTGTGGCTGAAGCTACGAGACGCCTTAGACCGAATTCTAAAATTCTCAATATCTGTGATATGCCGGTTGGGATCGAAGACCGGATGGCGCAAATTCTTGGCTTATCCTCAAGAAAAGAAATGAAGGTCCGCTATTACGGATTAAATCACTTCGGCTGGTGGACATCAATTCAGGATCAAGAGGGCAACGATTTAATGCCGAAGCTGAAGGAGCATGTATCTCAATACGGCTATATTCCGAAAACAGAGGCTGAAGCGGTGGAAGCGAGCTGGAATGACACATTCGCCAAAGCGCGTGACGTGCAGGCCGCAGATCCTGATACACTGCCGAATACGTATTTGCAATATTATTTGTTCCCGGATGATATGGTGAAAAAATCAAATCCGAATCATACGCGGGCAAATGAAGTGATGGAAGGGCGCGAAGCTTTTATTTTCAGCCAATGTGACATGATTACACGTGAGCAGTCCACAGAAAACAGCGAAATCAAAATCGATGACCACGCATCATATATCGTTGATCTTGCCCGGGCGATTGCCTACAACACAGGTGAAAGAATGCTGTTGATCGTTGAAAATAACGGCGCAATTGCGAACTTTGACCCGACTGCGATGGTCGAGGTTCCATGCATTGTCGGCTCAAATGGGCCTGAACCGATTACCGTCGGCACCATTCCGCAATTCCAAAAAGGGCTTATGGAGCAGCAGGTATCCGTTGAGAAGCTGACTGTTGAAGCATGGGCGGAGAAATCGTTCCAAAAGCTGTGGCAGGCGCTAATCCTGTCAAAAACAGTGCCGAACGCGCGTGTGGCAAGACTCATTCTCGAGGATTTAATGGAGGCCAACAAAGGCTTCTGGCCTGAGCTTGATCAAAGCCCGACCCGTATATCATAACTGAAATTCCCCCATTTTCGAATCTGTAATTGTATATAATAGAAAGAAAATGGGGGGATCTGATATGCAGCTCGAAGAACTGATCAATCAGCACTACAGCAAATTGAATGACAACGATTTTCATATTTTAAAATATATATTGAATCATAAGCACACATGCTATCACCTTGGAATCGACGCGCTGGCCAAAGCTTGCAGTGTATCGCGTTCCTCAATTTTACGGCTTGCCCAAAAGCTCGGTTTCAGCGGTTACAGTGAATTTCGCGTCTTTTTAAAGTGGGAAGATCAGCCGGAAGAAGGCGAGAGTATGAGTTTTCAAAAGCTGCTTGATGATATTGAAGCAAATTTGAAGTTCTTACGGACAAAGGACATGACGGACATGTGCCAGCTAATTGATGAAGCGGACCGCATTTTCGTCTACGGTTCTGGAAATGCGCAAAAGATATGCGCTCGCGACCTGCAAAGAATGTTTATTCCGCGCCATCGCTATCTTATTTTAATTGAAGATACAAATGAATTTAATTTGATGCGCGATGATTTTAAAGTAAACGATCTGTTTATCATCATTTCTCTTTCCGGAGAAACACCGGAGCTGATTCCTCAGGCAAGAATGCTTTCTGCAAAGGGTATTCCCTTTATTTCCATTACGAATTTAAAAAACAATGTCCTCGCCCAGCTGACTCCGCATAATCTTTATGCGACAAGCAAACCTGTGACATTAAGCGATAAAACGGAAATTGTCGCTTTTGCACCGTTTTTTCTCGTTGGCGAAGCATTGTTCCGCGCATATGTTGATTACAAAGAGGCAGAAAAAAATGACAATGAGTAGCAGGGGGTTCTGGTATGATGCAAAAAATTCAGCGCTTTGGAAGCGCGATGTTTGTGCCTGTTTTATTATTCGCGTTCGCCGGCATTATCGTCGGTATCAGCACGCTCTTTAAAAATAAAACCCTCATGGGACCGCTCGCCGATCCTGACGGTTTTTGGTATCAGTGCTGGTATATCATTGAGCAGGGCGGCTGGACTGTTTTTAACCAAATGCCGCTCTTATTCGCCATTGGCATCCCGGTTGCTTTGGCGAAGAAAGCTCAGGCACGCGCTTGTTTGGAAGCGCTTACTGTCTACCTGACATTCAACTATTTTGTCAGCGCGATATTGACGGTATGGGGAGGAGCATTTGGCGTCGACATGAATCAAGAGGTCGGCGGAACGAGCGGGTTAACGATGATTGCGGGCATAAAAACGCTCGATACCAACATCATCGGAGCCATCTTTATTTCTTCGATTGTCGTCTTTTTGCATAATCGCTATTTTGATAAAAAACTGCCCGATTTTCTCGGCATCTTTCAAGGCTCAACATATATCGTGATGATTTCCTTCTTTATTATGATCCCGATTGCCTTGGCTGTGTCTTATATTTGGCCGATGGTTCAATCGGGAATCGGCTCGCTTCAAAGCTTCCTGGTTGCTTCTGGGGCGGTGGGCGTTTGGATATACACATTTTTGGAACGGATTTTAATTCCGACCGGCCTTCATCACTTTATTTACACGCCGTTTATTTATGGCCCGGCTGTAGCGGAAGGCGGGATCGTCACGTATTGGGCACAGCATCTTGGCGAATATTCGCAAAGCGCCAAACCGCTGAAGGAGCTCTTTCCGCAAGGCGGATTCGCGCTTCACGGCAACTCGAAAATCTTCGGTATTCCGGGTATCGCCCTGGCTTTTTATGTGACAGCCAAAAAGGAAAAGAAAAAACTCGTCGCAGGGCTGCTGATTCCTGTCACACTGACAGCGATTGTCGCCGGTATTACAGAGCCGATTGAGTTTACGTTCTTATTCATTTCACCTTTCTTATTTGCGGTTCACGCCGTGCTTGCCGCCACAATGTCGACAGTTATGTATATGGCCGGCGTCGTCGGAAATATGGGAGGCGGACTGATTGAGGCGGTAACCTTGAACTGGATTCCGCTCTTTGGCAGCCACGGTATGACATATGTGTATCAAATTTTGATCGGGCTCTCGTTTACAGCAATTTATTTTTTCGTCTTCAGATTTTTAATCCTCAAATTCAATATCGCTACACCAGGACGGGAAAAGGATGAACAGCAGGAAACAAAGCTATATTCGAAAAAGGAATACAGAGAACGAAAAAACAAGGATGAAACGGCCTCCGCTGCTGAAACGGCTGATGACACCGCTTTTCTGTATATTGAAGCGCTGGGCGGAAAAGACAACATCACTGAAGTCACAAACTGCGCCACCCGCCTCAGAGTCAGTGTCAAGGATGAAACAAAGGTTGAACCCGACAGCGTATTCCGCGCGCTTGGCGCACACGGCGTTGTCAGGAACGGGAAGGCGTTTCAGGTAATTATCGGATTAAGCGTGCCGCAGATGCGGGAGCGTGTGGAAAAATTACTGAATGAATAGTCAAAATTATTTTATCTTGCGCTGTTTAAAGACAGCGCTTTTTTGTTTGTCATACGTTTGCCACTTATAAGTGCAAGGGATGTTATGTTTCTTAAAAACTGAAACCAATAGGGGGAGTGAAAATGGAAAATTATACAACGTTTTTAGGTCTTTACAAACCTGAAAGCACTGAAAGTATTGAAATTGATTCCAAGCTTGCCGAGAATTTCGAAACGATTGATAGTAAAATTGGGATTGCATTAAGTAATGGAATAACAACTTTTGAAAACTTAAATGAAAGACTCAAAATGTATGAGAACAGATTTGAGTACCTTGATGAACGAAACGTAATGGATTATGGAGCTAAAGGAGACGGGGTCACAGATGATACGCAAGCATTTCATGATGCGATGGCCGAAGGCGGTTATCTCATAAAAGTCCCTGCAGGCGTATTTAGGGTATCTGGCTTGCTCGTTCCTTCGAATACAATGCTGGTTGGAGCGGGTAAAAAAAGGACCATCATTAAGTTATTAGACGATACGCCAGTTGGTCACTCTGTACTCACCAATAGTGATCATACAAATGGTAATGAAAATATCTACATTGGACATTTGACACTGGACTGGAATAAAGATAAGCGTCCTGCTGGATGGAAGATCCCTAAGGGGCCCACTTCAAGCTGCTTGCTTTTTGCAAATGTGGATTACTCTTTTGTAGAGCATGTTTTTGCAAAAAATGCCGGCCTTCACGGGTTTGATGCTACAAGCCCTAATTATAACAGACACGGAGAAAATGATGATCCTACCTTTTATCAGCCTGGTGGCTGCAACTTTGTAACCTTCTCATATTGCGAAGCAACAGGCTCTGGCGATGATAATTTCACATGTCACTTTGGAAAGCATACGACTTTCAGTCATTGTCTTTCTTACCATCCGATGGGGTTAAATGATGGGTCTTCAAATACAAACTGTTTTGAAATCGATGATGGCTCTCAGGATGTAATGGTTGATAGCTGCATCGCAATTGGAGGAGTTCGAGGATTTGAAATTAAAGCTCATGATTATGCTCCGGCTGCAAAAAGAGTTCAACTTGTGAACTGCCGTGCCTATGAAAATGCAATTAGTTTTTGCATTCGGCATATAGGACACCACACAGCAAGTGATCCTCAATCAGCATCAGCTCATGACGTTCAGCTGGCTAACTGTATCGCATATAACCCTAAGCCGAGTGATCTGTACAAAGGGGCAGGGCCGAATGCATTGCAAATTTCAGGTTACGATGGCGTCAATGTGGTTAATTTTCATGCTATATGCGATGATTCCTCCATTAACTATAAGGGAAATTCAGTCGTAAGCGTGTATTATAAAGGGCGTCTAATCAATTTAAAGAATATAACGATTCGAGGATTTAAAACTGCTGATAACGATCTTTATATTGTAGGTGGCGACAATTCTGTCGGCAAGGTAATGATTGATGGTGTAACATTGATCGATTCAGCCGAAAAGGGTGTTGTTTTTGGGAGCGGTATGTACGAGTCTGTAGTTAGTAATGTATGGGGGCAAAGATCGCCTAAAAATAACAGTGGTACAGTTGGGATTTTTTCTGTTGACCCTGATCTTAATGTTTCTAATTGTGACTTTTCAGGCTATGAAACAGATTTTAAGATTGGCGGCGTCGTGACGCCGTACTTTTTGTTTAAACATAAAGGAAGCGGGATTATTGGCTCTCGTGATTCCCACGCTACTGGAAATAATAATTTTGTAGCTGGATCTGTTCGAAGCAGAGCAACTGGGGCTGCTCAATCTTCTGTGATAGCCTCATATAATACGATCAATCCGAACTCAGACTCTGTTGCTCTAGGATGGGCAAGTGGGAGCACACCATCCTCATCAAACAGAAAGATAGAATTTCATGCAAAAGATGGAACGATTAAGGCTTCAGGAAGCATAAAAAGTTCCCAAACGTTCTCGGATTACGCTGAATATTTTGAGAGCCTAAGCGGTGAAAAAATTCCGGCAGGAACCCTAGTTACTTTGGAGGGTGATAAAATTAGACCTGCAAAAAAAGGTGAATTTATGCTTGGAGTTATTTCTGAAACAGCTGGTGTGATACTTGGTGAGTCAAGCTTCCATTGGTCTGGAAGATACCTGAAGAATGATTTTGGCGGGTATATTTATGAAAAACAGAAAGGTGCCAATGGCCAAATCGTCATGGCGCCTATGGAAAACCCTGATTATAAGCCAGATAAGAACTATGCCTCTAGGGAAGAGAGGGATGAATGGAATGTTGTGGGCCTTGTAGGACAGGTTTATGTAAGGTGCGACAGCACAGTAGCAGCCGGAGACTTTATTCAAGCGCATAACAACGGAATTGCTACAAAAACGGTATCTCCTAAACAAAGGTGGCAGGTCATGAGAGTCATCAAAGAGTTCGACAAAAGTAAGGGATATGGAGTGGTTTTAGTTTTTATTCGGTAACATTAAAATGTACAGATTCTAAATAGAGTGCTTAACAATGCACTCTATTTAGAGTTTTAATTAGATTATAGAAATTTTTCACCGCATTTTTATGAGATTATATTCCTCGCAAAAAGGTCTTCGTTTTAAAATTTATCTTTTTCATTATTCCTACGGTTCCAGCAATCTTCCTAATTTATCTAAGTCTATCCAGCGCCTCAACTTTAGTAGAGTAAAATCTTTGATATTTTTTAATGAACGCAGATCAGCAGTGAATAGCTCTCGAATAAAAGATAAAGTGATTTTGGTTATCGATAAATTCAGTGCTTTTCTATGCTTTCATAACACTTCATGACAGTAAAATTCTTTCATCAAGCCTTATAAACAATTAAAATAAAAAGTACATATTGCTAAAAGGGGTTTGGAGGCTTTTACATGCAAAAGGCTTTGTCGTTTTTAAAACCATATTCATTGCTGGCGGGAATTGCGCTGATTCTTATGTTGACGGAGCTTGCAGTTGAACTGATGCAGCCTTTATTGATTGCAAAAATCATCGACGATGGGATATTGAAGCAAGATCTGCGGCATGTATGGATATGGGGCGCGGTCATGATCGGGCTGACCGTGTTATCCTTTGCGGCGGGGATGCTGAATTCCTTTTATGCCGCCCATGTCAGCCAAAGCTTTTCCTATGATACGAGAAAAGGGCTTTTTCAAAAAATCCAGTCCTTCTCCTATTCCACATTTGGACAGTTTTCGTCCTCTTCTTATATTACAAGGCTGACAAACGACGTCACACAGGTTCAAAATATGATTTTTATGAGTTTGCGGTTTATGCTGCGGGCTCCCTTAATGATTGCAGGCGGCATTGTGCTGTCGCTTGCCGTTAATGTGAAACTCGGCTTTTTTCTGCTTGTGACCATTCCGATCCTGATCTTGTTTTTGCTGTGGGTATTAAGGAAAGGCGGGGCACTGTTCCGCTCAGTGCAGAAAAGGCTGGATCAAGTGAACACCATCATGCAGGAAAATTTAATCGCAATCAAGCTGATCAAAGCGCTGCTTCGCGGCAGCCACGAAGTCAAACGATTTATCAAAGCCAACACAAGGCTGATGGAAAAAACGGTTTCGGCCTTTCAGCTTGTGGAATTCACGATGCCTGTACTGATGCTTTTGATGAATCTCTGCATCCTTTTGATTTTGTGGGCGGGGTCCTACAGTATTACGAGCGGAAGCACTCAGGTTGGCGATGTTGTTGCGATAATTAACTACGCAACACGAATTACAGGCGCGCTTTCGATGTTTCCGTTTTTGATTATGATTTTCACCCGGGCGAAGGCTTCAGGGGATAGAATCGGTGAGGTGCTTGAAACAGAAGGCGACGAGCGGGAGGAAGGCACCATATCTGATCGTTTGTCAGGACGGATTGAGTTTCAGCATGTATCCTTTCGCTATCCTGAAATGGACAGAGAAGCGCTCAGGAATGTCTCATTTTCCGCAAAGCCAAGAGAAACGATCGCGATTCTCGGTGCGACGGGCTCGGGCAAGTCCACGCTTTTTCAGCTCATTCCGCGGCTTTATCAGCCGGATTCAGGCCGCATTTACATAGATGAAAAGCCGGTTCAAGATATTCCGGCTGAAGGGCTGCGCAGGCAAATTGGATATGTACCGCAGGAAGTCCTCTTGTTTTCCGGCACAATCAAAGAAAACATCGCTTGGGGCAAAGAAAATGCTTCACTAGATGAAATAATGGATGCGGCAAAACATGCGCAAATTCATGAAACGATTTTGAAGCTCCCAAATGGATATGACACTGTTTTGGGGCAAAGAGGCGTCAACCTGTCCGGCGGCCAAAAGCAGCGGATTTCCATTGCGCGGGCGCTGATTCGAAAACCGGCTATCCTTCTATTAGATGACAGCACAAGCGCGCTTGATCTGCAAACGGAGGCGAAGCTGCTTGAAGCAATCAGCACATACCATTGCACAACTTTGATCATTACACAAAAAATAACCACGGCGATGAAAGCTGATCAGATTTTGCTACTTGAGGACGGCGAACTGATTGAAAAAGGCACTCACAGTGAGCTGCTTTCTGAATCTCAGTTATACAAGCGCATTTACGAGTCACAATTCGGAAGGGAGGGGAGCGAGTCATGCTAAAAGACATCCGCAAGCCTTTCCAATATCCCAAACTGCCAATTGACAAAAAAGAAGGCGCGAAAAAGCGGGCGAAAGCAAAGGATACAAAGGGCACACTGAGACGAATCTGGTCTTACTTGGCTGAAAGAAAAGGACTGCTCATACTTGTCATGCTAATGGTTGTCATCAGCGCCATATTCGGACTCCTTGGTCCCTTTGTGATCGGAAAGGCCATCGACCATTTTATCGTCGGGAAAACGGTCAGCGGCTTGATTCCTGTTTTGCTTCTTCTGCTCGCTATCTATATCATTCAGTCCCTGTCGCTTTGGTTTCAAAACTATTGGATGATTACGATCTCGCAGGGCACGGTTTTCAGAATGAGAAGCGAATTGTTCACCCATCTGCATGAGCTGCCGATTCCATTTTTTGATAAACAGCGGCACGGCGAGCTGATGAGCCGGGTGACGAATGACATCGAAAATGTCAGTTCTACCTTAAACACGTCAGTCATTCAAATTTTGTCAAGCGTGATCACCTTTGCCGGGACGATTGCGGTGATGCTGTACATGAGCCCGCTCCTTACATTGATTACGCTGACCATTATTCCGGTGATGGCAGCGAGCCTGAAATGGATCACCAACCGAACGGGAAAGCTGTTTAAAGAACAGCAGAAAAACCTTGGTGATCTGAATGGGTATATTGAGGAATCTGTTTCAGGCGCAAAGGTCATCAAAGCATATTCACGTGAGAAGCAGATTACTGCTGAATTCCTCGAAAAAAACGCTGCACTCAAGACGTCGGGCTTTTGGGCGCAGACGATTTCCGGGTTTATCCCGAAGGTCATGAACTCTTTGAATAACTTAAGCTTTACAATGATAGCGGCAATCGGCGGTTTGTTTGCGCTGAAAGGCTGGATCTCGATCGGCTCCATCGTCGTCTTTGCCGAGTATTCAAGACAATTTACACGCCCTTTAAACGATCTGGCCAACCAGTTTAATACGATGCTGTCCGCAATCGCCGGCGCTGAACGGGTGTTTGACGTGCTTGATGAAAAAGAAGAGCGCGAGGATGAAAAGAACGCCGTGCATCAGCCCATCCAAACAGGCAGCATTGAATTCCGGGATGTGTCCTTCGGTTACGATAAAGGGCAGCAGACACTGAAGCATTTACAGTTTACCGTGCCTGCAGGGCAGTCCATCGCGTTTGTCGGACCGACGGGGGCGGGGAAGACAACCGTCACTAATCTTCTCGCCCGTTTTTACGAGCCTAACGAAGGAAAAATTTTAATCGACGGTACAGATATTAAAACCCTTACTAGAGCAAGCCTGAGAAAAAACATGGGGTTTGTTCTTCAGGATTCTTTCTTATTTCAGGGAACGATCAGAGAAAACATTCGCTATGGCAGGCTCGATGCTTCTGATCAGGAAGTCGAAGCCGCTGCAAAAACAGCGAATGCCCATAGCTTTATTGAAAGGCTGCCAAAAGGGTATGACACCGTGCTGACGCAAAACGGTTCGGGCATCAGTCAAGGACAGAAGCAGTTGATTTCTATAGCGCGGGCGGTGCTTGCCGATCCGGTTCTTCTCATTTTGGATGAAGCGACAAGCAACATTGATACCGTAACAGAAGTCAACATTCAAGAAGCGCTCGCCCGTTTAATGGAAGGAAGAACAAGTGTCATCATTGCACACAGGCTGAACACCATTCAAAGAGCGGACCAGATTGTGGTGCTAAAAGACGGTGAAATGATTGAAAAAGGCAGCCATGACGAGCTGATTCGGCAAAAAGGATTTTACAGTGACTTATATGAAAGCCAATTTGAGAAATAGACCTTTGTCCTGCACAGAGGTCTTTTTTGTTACAGATTTATAGTACTTTTATTTCATTTTCGTAAAATGTAACGAAATTACTTGACGTAAACAAGTTATGTATATATACTAGCTTACATTAAGTAAGTGATAACATTTATCAAGGAGGATAAAATGAATAAATCATTTGAAATTGGCACATTACTTTTAAGAGTTATTACAGGTATTATCTTTTTTGTTCACGGTTTATCAAAGTTTCAGGGAATGGAGGGCACCATCCAATTTTTCGGCAGCATAGGCCTTCCAAGCTTTATGGCGTATGTCATCGCAGCGATTGAACTCATTGGCGGAGTGCTTGTCTTCTTCGGATTGGCTACACGTATTGTCGGTGTACTGTTCGCTCTTACACTGATCGGCGCCATCATCACTGTTAAGCTGAAAGCGCCATTCATGGGCAATGCAGAATTTGATTACCTTCTGCTTTTGACATCCATTCACCTGGCGCTTACTGGAAGTCGATTCCTGGCGCTGGACCCATTTGTGTTTAAAGGAAAAAAGAACGAAAACGTTTCAGCATAAGAAAAGAGGCATGCAGCATGACCAGCATTCATGAGGATACACACATTGGCTATGCCAAACTCACAATTCGCAGTCTGGAGCGTTCGCTTCAGTTCTACTGTAACGTCATCGGTTTTCAAGTCTTAAAAAAGACGGATCGCCAAGCTGAATTAACGGCTGACGGGAAACGCGTACTGCTTATTCTTGAAGAAAATCCGAGCGCTGTCGTCTTGCCTGAACGGTCTGTGACAGGCCTTTATCACTTTGCGATTCTTCTTCCGGACAGGAAAGAACTTGGGATCGCGCTCGCCCGCCTGATTGAACACGGCATTGCTATCGGACATGGAGACCATGCTGTCAGCGAAGCGCTCTACCTGTCTGATCCTGACGGAAACGGCATTGAAATGTACGTTGACCGCCCCCGCAGCACGTGGCAGCGTGATCGGGAAGGAAACTATGTCATGACGACAACCGCTGTTGACATTGAGGGCCTTCTGGAAGAGGCAGGAGATGAGCGGAAAACATCGCTTCCGAACGATACAATCATCGGACACATTCATCTGCATGTCAGTGATTTGAAAGAAGCAAAGGCGTTTTATACAGATGTACTGGGCTTTGACATTGTCGGAAACTATGCGGGCATGTCCGCCCTCTTCGTTTCAGCCGGGGGGTACCACCATCATATCGGCTTAAACATTTGGGCGGGAAGAAATGCGCCGCCTAAACCGACAAATGCCAGCGGACTAGATTATTACACTGTTGTCCTGCCTCACCAAGAGGAGCTGGATTTGGTGGCAAACCGAGTCAAACATGCCGGGTATTCGATTGAAGAGACGGAAAACAGCTTTCGTGTGAAAGACCCTGTTTCCGGCGCCTATATTACATTTGTGATTTAACTGCAATCCCCTTGCCGAAATAACGGCAGGGGGATTTTTTATTTTTGTCCGCCTTGTTATGATGAGAGAACCAACTTGTTAGGAGGCGTTTACATGGAACTCAACCACCTTGTGACGGGCAAAATAGCATTAAATCAATATGTGCATCGCTTAGAGCAAAAGGATGTTTCATTTTACGTCCACTACTGGGGAGCGATGACGAACCACTATAACACACTGCTTCATAAGCATTCCTTTTATGAAATTTGTTACGTGGTAAGAGGTGAAGGATATTACCTTGAAGGCGATCGTACATATCCGCTTCGTGAACAGACGATTTTTTTGTCAAAGCCGGAGCATTTGCACCAAATCAAAAGTGAAACAGGGCTGTTCCTTTTTTACGTCGCTTTCGAGCTGAGCGAGGATCAGTCAAGCGCCGAATGGATCAAAGTGATGGAAGAAGTGAAACAAAGCCCCTTTATCACAATGCAATTGAAAGATGGCGAACCGCCGGGCCTGCTTTGGAAAACGTTAATGCTGCAAGCAGCGCAACCTGTCAATGCTTTTGACAAAGAGATCCTATCTCATTTGTCGCATGCATTGATCCTGTCATTAATCCAAACCTTTCTCCCGTACGCCCAACGCCCGAAACAAAAGCAGCCCATTCACACATCTTCTGCTTTGCTGACAGAGGTGAAACTGCACATAAAAGACAATCTGTCACAGCCGTTAAAGCTGACGGATGTCGCTAGCCACTTTCATATCTCAGGGAGGCATTTATCACGTTTATTTGCAGCAGAACTGGGCGTCAGCTACTCAGAATTTGTCCAAAATGAAAAAATAAACAAAGCTGCCGAACTGCTGAAATCAACGAATTTGTCGATTAAAGAAATAGCGGAAGAAATCGGTTTCTCAGTACATTATTTCACTCGCGTCTTTTCCGCTAAAATCGGCAGCTCTCCAGGGCTTTTCCGCTCCCTTTATAAAGACTCAAAAATGACTGCATTTCAAATCAATAAACCTTTTCAAAAAATCGAACAGGCCAAGCCGCACGAATAAGATGTCCTGAAATGACAAAACAATGTCTTCATATGATAAAGACGCGAGAAATCTCGTTGTCTTATAATCTTTTTAGAAAGCGGTTACAACAAGGGGTATTGCTGAAGGAGGGATGCATTGGCTTATGCTTGGTGTCGGGTGCTCTGCCATTCTTGAAAGAAGGGGAAGAAAGCCGTGAGTACAAAAAAGAAAGAGGCTGTAATAGGAAAAGAAAGCTTAGCTCATAAAGGGCTTTTACGAACGATTACATTGGTATCTACATTCGGCGGCCTGTTGTTCGGTTATGATACGGGTGTCATTAATGGGGCACTTCCTTTTATGGCAACTGCAGGTCAGCTGAATCTTACACCTGTTACAGAAGGACTGGTTGCGAGTTCCCTGCTTCTCGGGGCAGCCTTCGGGGCGATGTTTGGAGGACGTCTGTCCGATCGGCACGGCCGCCGAAAAACGATCCTTTATTTAGCCTTACTCTTCATCGCAGCCACACTTGGCTGTACCTTTTCACCAAACGCGTCCGTGATGATTGCCTTTCGTTTTCTGCTTGGACTGGCGGTTGGCTGCGCTTCTGTAACGGTTCCAACCTTTTTAGCGGAAATTTCGCCGGCAGAACGCAGGGGACGAATCGTGACACAAAATGAACTGATGATCGTAATTGGCCAGCTTCTGGCATACACCTTTAACGCCATTATTGGCAGCACAATGGGGGAGAGCTCAAATGTATGGCGGTATATGCTGGTCATCGCGACACTTCCGGCTGTTGTGTTATGGTTCGGAATGCTCATCGTGCCTGAAAGCCCGCGCTGGCTGGCAGCTAAAGGCAGAATGGGTGACGCCCTGCGGGTGCTTCGGCAAATCCGTGAAGACAGTCAGGCACAGCAGGAAATAAAAGAAATCAAACATGCGATTGAGGGCACAGCAAAAAAGGCCGGCTTTCATGATTTTCAAGAGCCGTGGATAAGGCGCATTCTATTCATTGGGATTGGAATCGCCATCGTACAGCAAATTACCGGTGTCAATTCGATTATGTACTATGGGACAGAAATTCTGAGAGAAGCCGGTTTTCAAACAGAAGCTGCATTAATCGGCAATATTGCAAACGGTGTTATTTCAGTTATTGCGGTCATTTTTGGGATATGGCTTCTCGGCAAAGTCCGTCGCCGGCCCATGCTGATCATCGGACAGATTGGCACGATGACAGCCCTTCTGCTGATCGGGATTTTATCCATTGTCCTTGAAGGAACACCCGCCCTGCCGTATGTTGTGCTGAGTTTGACCATTTTGTTTCTTGCGTTTCAGCAGACTGCCATTTCTACGGTGACGTGGCTGATGCTCTCGGAAATCTTTCCTATGCATGTGCGGGGGCTTGGCATGGGGATCAGCACCTTCTGCTTGTGGACAGCTAACTTTCTCATTGGATTCACCTTTCCCATTTTGCTCAATCATATTGGGATGTCGGCGACATTTTTTATCTTTGTCGCTATGAATATCCTAGCGATTCTATTTGTGAAAAAATATGTGCCTGAGACAAAAGGGCGGTCACTTGAACAGCTTGAGCATTCCTTTCGCCAGTATGGCCGCCGCGCTGATCAGGAAATCCAAAATCAAACAACTCACTTATCGTAACCTGAGATACCAGGAGGAATCTATCGATGAAACTATCTTATGTAACAGACAGCCTAGGGCATTTGCCTTTTGAAGACATGCTCGATTTTGCCGCAAAGCTTGGGATCGATACACTTGAAATGACAACCGGGGGCTGGTCGCCGGCACCGCACTTGAATCTTGATGAACTGCTGCAAAGCAGCGAAAAAAGAAAAGAATTTTCACAAGCGCTGGAAAAGCGGAACATGACACTTTGCGCATTAAACTGCTCGGGGAACCCTTTAGATCCGGGTGAATTGGGCAAATCGCACAGAGACATAACTGACAAAACGATGGAGCTGGCTAGACTATTAGGCGTCAAAAAAGTGATCATGATGAGCGGTTTGCCAGCCGGCAGCCCGGACGACAAAGTGCCGAACTGGATCACATACACAGTAAGCTGGCCTCCCGTTTTAAAAGATATCCTCAACTATCAATGGGAAGACGTTGCGATTCCATATTGGAAGAAGCTTGTCAAAAAAGCGGGGGCCTGCGGCGTAGAAAAAATAGCGCTTGAGAACTTCAGCTCTCAATTAGTCTATAACCCTGAGACTCTCTTTCGGCTCAGAAAAGCGGTCGGCCCGCTGGTCGGTTTGAATCTTGACCCGAGCCATTTATTATGGATGGGCGCAGACCCGATCATCGCAGCAAGGGAGCTCGGCTCAGCCATTCACCATGTCCACGGGAAAGATGTCAGAATTGAAAGATATTTATCAGCGGTCAACGGACTTTTAGAAACAAAAGAAGTGACAGATCCTGCAAACCGGGCGTGGAATTACGTAGCTGTCGGCTGCGGACAGGATTTACAGTGGTGGAAGGAATTTTTTTCAGTTGTAAAAATGATGGGATATGATGATGAGGTTTCTTTAGAAATGGAGGATCTGACGATGTCACCTGAAGCGGGCATCCGCACTTCTGTAGAAGCATTAAAACAAACCATCAGCCAATAGGAGGTTTTCATGATGATAAATGGAGAAAGAATCATCTCCAAGCCGCTGCGCTGGGCAATGGTAGGCGGCGGACGGCTTAGCCAGGTTGGGTATAAACATCGTACTGGAGCGCTGAGAGACAATACTGCTTTTCAATTAACTGCCGGCGCTTTTGATATCGATGCCGAAAGAGGAAAAGACTTCGGGATGAACCTTGGAGTGGATGCGGAACGCTGTTATCCCAACTATCAAACCATGTTTGCCGAGGAAGCGAAAAGACAGGATGGCATAGAGGTAGTATCGATTGCCACTCCGAACGGCACTCATTATGAGATTTGTAAGGCGGCGCTTGAAGCAGGACTGCATGTCATCTGTGAAAAACCGCTGTTCTTCACTTCAGCAGAGGGTTATGAAATCAAAGCGCTCGCAGAGAAAAAAGGGAAAATTGTCGGCGTGACGTACGGTTTTTCAGGCAATCAAATGCTTCTTCAAATGCGTGCGATGATTGAACAAGGAATGATCGGCGATATTCGGGTGGTTGACTTGCAGTACACACACGGTTTTTGTGCAACAGATGAAGGTGAAAAGATAAGCGCTGCACAGAAATGGCGTGTCGACCCTGCGATCGCCGGGCCAAGCTTTGTGCTGGGCGATTTATCTACCCACACGTATTATATGTCACAGCTTATTATGCCAAAGATGAAAATTAAGGAGCTGCTGTGTGACCGACAGAGCTTCGTCGGCAGCCGCGCACCGCTAGAGGATAATGCCCATGTGCTGATGCATTATGAAAATGGAGCGGTCGGAACGATGTGGACATCGTCAATCAATGCCGGATGTATGGATGGCCATAGAATCCGGATTGTCGGCTCAAAGGCAAGCATTGAGTGGTGGGACAGCAAGCCAAATGAACTGACGTATGAAGTGCAGGGAGAGCCGGGCCAGACACTCGTTCGCGGCATGCCGTATTTAGATGATGTTTGCAACGCCGATGAACGACTGGGCGCCTTACACAGCGAAGGGCTGTCCGAAGCATGGGCCAATATTTATCTTAAATTTGCCATTGCGATAGACGCCAAAAACCGTGAAGATGAAGAAATCTTGAACAACTTGGTTTATCCTGACATTGATGCAGGGATCGAGGGCATTCGCTGGATTGAGAACTGCGTGCGCTCGGCAAACCAAGGGTCAGTTTGGGTTGAATTTAAATAAATGAGGGAATGCGCCGCATATGACATAAAGTTCATATGCGGTTTTTATTTTCCAGAAACTCCTGTCAAAAATGCCCTGAGGCAGGTATGATAAGAAGGGAATTGGGTATCGGGAGTGATGAGCGTGAAAGCTCTTTTTTTTACGAGAATGTTCACCTTGATGGTGAGCTGTTTAATGTATCTGTCCATTGTGAAAGAGGATAACTGGTTTGGATATGTATTTATAGCAGCAGGTGCTGCCATGTATGCAGCCAATCATGTTTTGCTGACAAAAGAGACAAATGCCATCTGGTTCTGCCTGATTGATATTGCAATCGGCTTTTCGTTCGGATTTATCTTTCCCGGCACAGGTTTGTTCATTATTATGCTTTGTCCGGTTGCGGTCGCCTTTTTTCTGCGGGGGTTTCCTAAAAGAACAGCATGGTCTGTCTTATGTCTTTCCTCTATTTTATTTTTGACCGTCCTCATCCGTACATATGCGATGTTCGGCAATGAATTTGTCATTGATCATTTGACTAGCATGACATTCGTTGTCTTCTGCGGTGTCGTGGGCAAATTAATCCGCAAGCTGTTGGATGCGCAGGATACGGCAAAACAGCAGTTTCAGGAACTGACGGAGTCCCATCTGGCGTTGTCTGCTGCACATCAGGAGCTCCATTTATATGCGAAGCAGGTTGAAGAGCTGACTGCCATTTACGAGCGGAACAGAATGGCGCGGGAAATCCATGATACAGTGGGGCATAAAATGACGGCCCTTCTCGTCCAGCTGCAGCTTTTGCGTGAATGGCAAAAAAGAGACAGCCAAAAAGCGGATGAGACAGTAGGTGTCTGTGAAACACTTGCCCGTGAAGCGCTTGATGATGTCCGCTTATCAGTACGCACTTTGCAAACTGAAAACGATCCTTCGCTAATCGAATCGCTGAAACAGCTGACAGAGGACTTTTGCAAAAATGCAGGAGTCACAACAGAATTTGCGGTCAGCGGTGATCCTGCAATCATCCCGCTGTCTCTCCATCCGACCCTGATCAGAACGGTGCAGGAAGCACTGACCAATGCCAAACGGCACGGCGGCGCCGCAGCTTGTTCGATACAGCTTGCCTGCACAACGGACAGCATCAGCCTTGTCATTAAGGATGACGGCAAAGGCAATCCCGAGGCAGCACTTGGTTTTGGTCTCTTGAATATGAAAAAGCGGGCAGCGGAACATGGCGGAATGATCCGCTTTGAAAGTGAACAGGATCAAGGATTTACTGTGAATGCAGAATTTTCACTTGTCAATAAAAAATGGAGCTTCAGGCCCGTGCAGCAAAAGGAGAGTTTATCATGATTAAGATCATCATTACCGACGATCAGGATATCGTCAGAGAAGGGCTGGCATCCCTGCTCCAGCTCCGAGAAGAGCTCGATGTGATCGCAACGGCGCGAAACGGACAGGAAGCCTTCGAAAAGGCGAAAGAGCTGGAGCCGGATATCGTGTTAATGGACATCCGCATGCCGGTTTCCAACGGGGTGGAGGGAACAAAATTAATCACAAGCTCGCTGCCCGGCGTAAAGGTTTTGATGTTGACAACCTTTAAGGATTCAGCGCTGATTGCTGAAGCGCTTGAAGAAGGAGCAAGCGGGTATCTGCTGAAGGATATGTCGGCAGATACGATTGTAAAAGCAGTGATGACAGTTCATTCTGGCGGAATGGTGCTTCCGCCGGAATTGACTGCCCAAATGCTGAATGAATGGAAGCGTGAAAAACAGCTGAAAGGAATAAATGAGATAGAAAAACCTAACGAGCTGCTCGACCTGACCGAGCGCGAAATTGAAGTTCTGGCTGAGCTGGGGTACGGGCTGAATAACAAAGAAATTGCCGAAAAGCTTTTCATTACAGAAGGCACAGTCAAAAACCACGTTTCAAATATCATCAGCAAGCTGGCTGTCAGGGACAGAACCCAAGCCGCCATTTACTCGGTCAGATATGGTATATCTGTCTTTTGACATATGACGTTTTGCATATACGCTTCTCTGAAAAGGCCTTTTACAGGCCTTTTTTTCATGCCCTATGTTCTATCTGCCGCTACATGCCGCACGCCTTTCTTTCTTCTACAATGGCAATGGATCAAAAAAAGGAGTGAAACGACTTGCTGCAAGCAGAAAACATCAAAAAGGCATATGGAAAAAAAACAATCGTGAAAGGCATTTCTTTTTCCCTTCAAAAGGGGGAGTCGTTCGGTCTGCTCGGGCCAAACGGTGCGGGGAAGTCCACAACCATCTCGATGATTTCCGGCCTTGTGCCGCATGACAGCGGGAACATCACGGTGGGCGGCTATGTTATCGGAAAAGAAACGGCCAAAGCGAAACAAAAAATCGGCATTGTTCCGCAGGAAATTGCATTATATCCGACGCTGACGGCTCATGAGAATCTTATGTTTTGGGGGAAAATGTACGGACTTACGCACGGTGAGGCCAAAAAAAGAGCGGCTGAGGTCCTTGAATATGTCGGTCTGACTGAGCGGGCTAAAGATAAGATTGAAACATTCTCCGGGGGGATGAAACGAAGAATCAACATCGGTGCGGCTTTAATGCATAAGCCCGAGCTGCTGATTATGGATGAACCGACTGTCGGTATTGACCCTCAATCGAGAAATCACATTTTAGAAACGGTCAAACAGCTCAACGAAACGGGCATGACAGTGATCTATACGAGTCATTACATGGAAGAAGTTGAGTTTTTATGCGACCGGATCGGGATAATTGATCAGGGGGAAATGATTGCGATTGGCACAAAAACTGATTTGTGCAGCCGCCTTGGAGGCGATACCATCATTCAGCTCACGGTCAGCGGGATCAATGAAGCCTTTCTTTTGGCGATCCGATCTCTGGCCCATGTGAATGATGTAACAGTCCAGGAGTCAGAGCTCAAAATCGACATTTCTGCGGCTCATCATGAGAAAGTCGTCACCAGTCTGCTTGCTGAAGCTGCTGCTCATCATATAAACCTGCTGTCCCTTCAGGTGCAGGAACCGAATCTGGAGCGCCTGTTTCTGAATCTGACCGGCCGCACGTTGCGGGATTGAGGAGGGACGGCAATGAAAAAAAGCATATGGATCGCATGGAAAGATGTGAAAATCAGAATCACGGACAGAAAAGGGTTTATGATGCTTATCCTAATGCCGCTCATCCTAACCTGTATTTTAGGCGCAGCGCTCGGATCAGTTGTTGACGGAGGCAGCCGGATTGATGATATCAAAGTCGGCTACATTCAATCAGACCAGTCAGATACAGCAAACATGTTTACAAAAGATGTTCTCAAAAAAATGAAGTCGATAAAGGTCACAAAAGTCGGCAGCAAAGACAAGATGAAAAAACTGATTGATGAAAAGAAAATCGATGTAGGCATCGTTATCCCGAACCATTGGGAAGCCGGCAAAACCTCAGCTGTTGTTAATGCCGCTCCTGATCAAACATTGAAAAGTTCCATCATTGAAACAGCTGCAAGCTCATTTATAGAGCAATATAAAGCGGTAAAGGAAGCCGCGTCAGGCTCAATGGACTACATCAGTAAAACGGAAGCTGTAAAGCAAGGAAAACTTGACCCTGCACAGTTTGCAGAAAAGCTGGCAAAGACGCTAGAAAAAGAAACAGGTGACAAGCTGACTATTGCGGAAAAATCTGTCGGCAGCAAAGCCGTTACCAGTTTTCAATACTATTCGGCGGCAATGCTTTGCATGTTTATGCTGTTTCATATCACAGTCGGGGCGAAATCATTTTTACAGGAAAAGGATACGGAGACGCTTGCCAGAATGCTGATGACGCCTGCGCAAAAATCCGTCATTCTCTTCGGAAAATGGCTTGGGACGTATCTGTTTGCCATCATACAATTTTTCATATTTCTGATCGTCACAATCAACGTATTTGGTGTGGACTGGGGCGGTAATCTGCTGTTCGTGAGTGTACTCGGGCTTTCTTACGCCGCAGCTGTATCTGGTATTTCAATGCTGCTTGCGTCGTGCATCAGCGATATGAAAACTGCAGATGCGATAGGCGGCTTCGGCATTCAATTGCTTGCGGTTCTCGGCGGGTCCATGCTGCCGCTGTACCAATTTCCGGACGTCTTGCAGTCTGTATCCAAAGCGGTGCCAAATCGCTGGGCGCTTGACGGCTTTCTTTCTTTAATGGAAGAGGGAGGCTGGGCTGACCTTCAAAAGCCTGTGCTTCTTTTTGCGGCGATCGGCTTTTGTTCACTTGTAATTGGTATCAGACGGCTTCATACAAGATAAGGAGGTACAAAAGGTGAAAAAAATTCTAGCCATTTGCGGCATTGAGCTTTCTCTCATTTTTAAGAAGCCACAGAACTATTTGATCATGTTTGCTGCCCCGCTTTTGCTTACCTTTGTATTTGGGAGTATGCTCAGCGGCAATGATGATAAGGTGCGGCTTGCAATCGTTGATCAGGACGATACGATTCTCTCACAGCATTATATTCGGCAGCTGAAGGCACACGATGATATGTATGTATTCGAAAACATGTCTGAAAGCAAAGCGTCAGAAAAGCTGAAACAAAAGAAAATTGCCGGGATCATCGTCATTTCCCGCTCGTTCCAGACACAGCTGGAAAAAGGCAAACATCCTGAGCTGATTTTCCGTCACGGCCCTGAGCTGTCGGAAGCGCCGATGGTCAAACAATATGCAGAAAGCGCATTGGCAACGCTCAATATTCAGGTGACCGCGGCAAAAACGGCATCTCAGACAGCGGGAGAGAACTGGAAGGCGGCGTATAAAACGGTTTTCGCCAAAAAACATGAAGATATAGTTCCGGCTGTAACACGACAGACGCTCAGTGATAAAAAAGAGGGTGCGGAAGCAAGTGACACAGCCTCCAGAGCAGCAGGGTTTTCCATCCTGTTTGTCATGCTGACCATGATGGGAGCGGCTGGAACTATTTTAGAAGCAAGGAAAAACGGCGTATGGTCCAGATTGCTTACAGCCTCTGTCAGCCGAGCCGAAATCGGTGCTGGGTATGTGCTGTCCTTCTTTGTCATTGGCTGGATTCAATTTGGCATATTGCTTCTTTCCACCCATTGGCTGTTTGGCATCAACTGGGGGAATCCGGCTGCAGTTATTGTATTAGTGTCACTTTTTCTATTGACCGTTGTCGGCATTGGATTGATGATTGCGGCCAACGTCAGAACGCCAGAACAGCAGCTTGCGTTCGGCAACTTGTTTGTCATCGCAACATGTATGGTGAGCGGGATGTATTGGCCGATCGACATTGAACCGAAATTTATGCAATCCATCGCTGAATTTCTTCCGCAAAAGTGGGCGATGAGCGGGTTGACAGAGATTATCGCTAACGGTGCCCGCGTCACAGATATTCTCGGAATCTGCGGCATTTTGCTTGCATTTGCTGCGATCACTTTCGCAGCGGGGCTGAAAGCGCTCCGAGCCTAAAAAACATCTGCCGTTTAGGCAGATGTTTTTTTGCATGTGGGTACATTCGTATGGGTGCAGCCTGAACTGCGGTTAATCCTTATCTATCATAGCTAAAATTGATTCCAGCCAAGAAACGTAATTTTTCTCCCGCTCCAGCGCTTTCGTTAGCACAAGATAGTGGCCGAAGTCCGGTGAAGAAAATGACATCGGCTCTGCTGAAGCCATAAGCTTTTCATAGCTTCCCTGTAAGTCAGAAAGCTTGGCCTGGCGTTTTTGCAGCTGGTCTTTGAACAAATCAGAAGCCTCCTGGCGCGATAGACAAGAAATGAAATAAGCCTTCAGCATAAATTCATCCTTCACCGTCTCGGGTATCGGCTGGTGGCGGATCAGCCAGTCATGCAGCTCCTGCTTTCCGCTGTCTGTCAGGGTGTACATCTTTTTCTCCAGCTTTGTGCCCTGAATCGTTGTCCGGAACGTGATAAATCCTTCATCCGTCAGCTTTTTGAGCTCAGGGTAAATCTGGCTGTGCTTGGCGCTCCAAAACTGGCCGAGCTCCTCTTTAAAATAACTCGTAATATCGTATCCACTCAATTCGCCTTTTCGCAAAAGCCCTAATATGGCGTATTTTAATACTCTCATGCTATCCTCCGTGTCTGGCTGTTTCGCAAAACAGATGAGCCGGTGCTCAACTGTGATTCTAACTGCCTATTCCCCTTATTATAGAAAAGGGAGGAAGGGAACACAACCGGGCTCTTTGGAAATGAAGATAAAAGGTTTGTCAGAAGGTATCCGATTTATCTCCGTCAATATAAAAGAGATTTAAATTTAATTTTCAGAAAAAATAGTAACGATATTGATTTTTTATATATAATAGGAAATTGGTGGTATGAAAATTTTTTGGGGGAATAAACGTGAAAAAAGTACTTATGGCATTCATTATTTGTTTATCGCTGATTCTATCTGTTTTAGCCGCTCCGCCGTCTGGCGCAAAAGCTGAGTCAGTACATAATCCTGTCGTTCTTGTTCATGGAATAAGTGGTGCATCATACAACTTTTTCGCTATTAAAAACTACTTAATTTCTCAAGGCTGGCAAAGCAACAAACTGTACGCAATTGATTTTTATGATAAAACAGGAAACAACCTAAATAACGGCCCGCAGCTTGCTTCATATGTTGACCGTGTTTTAAAAGAGACTGGGGCAAAAAAAGTAGATATTGTGGCTCATAGTATGGGAGGCGCCAATACGCTGTACTATATTAAATATTTAGGCGGGGGCAATAAGATTCAAAATGTCGTAACGCTTGGAGGGGCTAATGGTTTAGTGTCATCAACCGCGCTGCCGGGCACAGACCCTAATCAAAAGATCCTCTATACATCTATTTACAGTCTCAATGATCAAATTGTCATCAATAGCTTGTCTCGGTTACAAGGAGCGCGAAACATCCAGCTTTATGGCATCGGTCATATTGGCTTGCTTTCTAATAGCCAAGTGAACGGCTATATCAAAGAAGGGCTGAATGGCGGAGGCCTCAATACAAATTAATATCTTCAAAAAACAACCTGCTGTCTCCGTTACAGTGGGTTTTTTCGTCTGAGAAAGCCATAGGGTCTTATGACCTTAGTCTATCATGCATACGTCAATTTATGACATCAGGCACTTTTTCAAATAGAGCGGACATGTTAAGGTACAACCATCGATTTCTATCAATTTGAAATAAAAGGAGCGCTGTTATGCAAATTAAAGAAATTTTTATGATCCGCTGCGTTTCGTGCTTAAGTGTCGTCTTGCTCCATATCATTTCAATGGTCCTGATGCTTCAGGCAGAAGCTCTTGCAGATATTTCTCACACTGTTGATTCTTTCCGCACACTCCTGATGTTCAGCACGCCCGCTTTTATTTTCATCTCTGAATTTTTACTGGCCCGTTCTTATCCTGATGGGGTGCCTGACGGTTTTTTAAAGAAGCGGGGAAAAGTGATTTTTGTTCCTTTTTTATTTATCGCGGCCATCGATGCGCTGCTGATGACCAGTGCGATGGGGGGAGAGGTAACCTTTCTCGCGTTTGTGCAAAAATATCTGGCGAACGTATTCTTAGGAAACTTTATCGGATACTTCATTCTCGTCATCTTTCAATTTTACATGCTGCATATGATGTTTCATGAGTACTTGAAAAAAACATCGCCGAAATGGGTGCTGTCTATCTCATTTGTGGTGACAGCCGCTTATTTAGGCTATTTCTCCGCAGCCAGCCCGGCTCCTGCTTCTGAAGAGGGCGGGGCATTTCCGTTCTTCTGGGTTCCGTTCGCAGGCTGGCTTTTCTACTTTTGTCTAGCCTACTATTGCGGAAAAGAATACAAGCGTTTTTTAGCGCTGCTGAACCAATACCGCTGGGTGGTGTACGGCGCCGCAATTGCTTCTGGGGCGCTGGTTGTCACTGTTTCTTATGTCGGTGAAATCGGCATGATCAGCTCGAAGCGGCCTGATATCATGCTGTATTCAACAAGCATGATTTTCCTGTGTTTTCACTTGTTTTCCAAAATGAAGCATGTGCCGAAAATCATGATGTTTATCAGCAACTATTCCTTTTCGATTTATCTGCTTCATGCCTATTTTATGATTATAGGCTACGTGTTGCTTTTGAATATGCCCGAAATTCCTGCCGTACCGGCTGTTCTCCTGCTGTTTGCCGTGTGTACAGCCGGCCCGATTCTGACCTCGTGGGCACTGAATAAATTCAAATACGGGTATTTATTTGTGGGGAAAATTTATCAGCCAAAACAGAAGAAGGTAACAGTCGAAGTGCGTGATCACGCAGGGTGAAAAACAAGCGGCAGGAGGGCTCCTGCCGCTTGTTGTGTATTAAATCATACAGCATACACAATCTTTTTCTTGTAAAATAAAGGAGAAGAGTGAATAGAAGGGAGAACATTCATGACATCAGTCAATCTAAGCTACCCAATAGGAGAATACAAGCCGAGGGAATCCATATCGAAGGAGCAAAAAGATAAATGGATTCAAGTACTTGAAGAAGTGCCGGCAAAATTGAAGCAAGCTGTAGAGGGCATGACGGACAGCCAGCTTGACACACCGTACCGGGACGGTGGATGGACCGTTCGGCAAGTTATTCATCATCTGGCTGACAGTCATATGAACAGCTATATTCGTTTTAAATTGAGCTTGACGGAAGAGACACCGGCTATCCGTCCGTATGATGAAAAAGCATGGTCGGAGCTAAAAGACTCGAAAACGGCAGATCCGAGCGGCTCACTCGCGCTTTTGCAGGAGCTTCACGGAAGATGGACGGCTCTGCTCCGCACCCTGACGGATCAGCAATTTAAGCGCGGATTTTATCACCCTGATACAAAGGAGATCATTACCCTGGAGAACGCGCTCGGCCTGTATGTCTGGCACTCACATCACCATATCGCTCATATTACGGAGCTTTCCAGACGGATGGGGTGGTCTTAACGCTTTTGCCGGCGGAAAGCCGGAATACTGATAGCAGCAATCACCAGAAGTGAGACCACAGCAGCCGCTGCATATAAATGATCATAGCCGCTGGCGACACTCGCATGAATGGCGTCGCTTATCGCGGTTTTGACTTCAGGAACGGGAATGCGTTCGATTTGTTCTTGTAAAGAAGAAACATCAGAACTGTCGATCTCCGGAATCATCTGCATCGCCTTTTCTGAATATCCGCTGTGCGATAAGCGGCTGTTAATCTCATCACCTATTTGGTCAAACCCGGATGTGATAAAACCTGCATAAAGAGTAGGCGCCAAGGTCAGTCCAATTTGCCTTACTAATGAAAGCGTGCCAAGAGCCGTACCCTTATTTGTTTTTGCCGCTTCTGATACAAGGACGTTCAGCGGAGCGCCTAACAGAAAGCCAAAACCGATCCCAGCTGCCACACTTGCGATCACAAACTCCCATTTTTCCGTGACCCAGAGCGGAAATAAAGCAAACCCCGCACATGAGATGATTCCCGAAAGAATAACGGTTTTTACAGGACCTTTTTTGTCGGTAAGCGCTCCGCCAAGCCAAGCGCCGATTCCGGAAGCCAACGCAAGCGGTGTCATCCAATAGCCTGCTTTTGCGGCAGGGACACCCAAATACTGCTCGACATATGACGGGATAAAAATGACTGCCGCCAAGAGCCCCCCGGATAACAAACCGATGATAAGCGTGCGCTGAAACATATGGTTTCGCAGCAGAGAATACGCCAAAATGGGATCGCCTCCTCGCATTTCAACTCTCTTTTCATACGAGATAAGCGCTGCAAAACAGAGTATGCCAAAAATAATACATCCATAAACCTCCGGATTCCCCAAGCTGTGTAAGAGATTTGCCCCGTCAAGATTGGTCATGCCGTACATCACAGCTAAAATCGACAGGGACAAAAGGAAGATTCCGGCCGCATCGAGGCGCTTAGCCTCAGGTGCTTTTGTTTCCGCGATAAAACATGCGCCGAAAACAACCAATAGCACGGCAATCGGCAAATTAATCAAAAACAGCCAATGCCAAGACCCGGTCCAATCAAGCAGAAAGCTTCCGATATTTGGCCCGAGCACAGCGGCCATCCCGTTCATTGCGCCAAGCAGCCCAAGCGCCTTCCCTTGTTTTTCCTTTGGGAGGGTCGCGAGAATGTGAGAGCTGCCGATGATGAAAATCCCGCCGCCTCCAAGCGCCTGAATCAGCCGCGATATCAGAAAGAGCGGGAAGCTTTGGCTCAAAGCAACAAGCAAAGAACCAAGTCCGAACAGGCAAACCTCAATGAGAAAGAGTTTTTTTCTGCCGTAGCGGTCGGAAAGCTTTCCGACGATTGGCACACTGACGCTAAGACCGAGCGTATAAAGGGTGATGCCCCATGATCCCCAGGAAGGAGAAACGGCAAACGACTCGTTTATCGTTGTTAAAGCAGCCGAAATAATTCCGTTATCTAAAGCAGCCATAAACACGCCAATCGTAAACAGGCTGATTGCCCACTTTTGGCTTTTCTGCTCTGTTAATGCTTCAGACATTTTCGTCAACTCCTTTTAGTTCACTTGAAATATATTATTCATTTTAAATGAACTAAATGTCAAATAAAAAAAGCCTGCTCCCGCAGTTTGCGGATGACAGACTTACAGATTTATTCTTTTTTCGCATTCTCTAATGCTCTTGAAAGGATAGACAGCCCTTCGGAAACAGCCTGCTTTTCTTCAGGGGACAGCAGCTCTAATGAACGCTTCAATTTCAGGTGGCCTTTTTCATACAAACCCCGGAAAATCTTTTTCGCATTTTCTGTCAACTGAACAACTACAGAGCGGCGGTCCTCTTCAGAATGTGAGCGTTTGACAAATCCTGATTTTTCAAGCCGGTCAAGCAGCCCAGTTGTATTGGATAGGGAAGCCCCCATTTTTTCAGCAATGTCGCTCACTTTCAATGTTCCATGGTTGTTTAATAGCATCAGCACCTTCATTTGCGGCATGCTCATATCCAGTTTCATCCACTCGGACACATCACCGAGCCCGGCGGACGTTAAGACTTTCATATAGAGCACCCATATTTCCCGTTCCTCCGATGAAAGAATGTTTTCGTTTAATACTGTTGTATCGTGTAAATTATATTCCATTTCATCACTTCCTCATCATTCACTCCTCTTACCATATTACTCGATTTTCACTCCTGAAAGAAAGTGAGCAGAAACCGCATGCGGGACTTTGTCCGAAAAATAACGGTAGTGTATAATGAGTTGGAGATTATTGGGGGAGAGGATCGAACTAGAATATGATTGGAGAGACCATTGCTGATTAAAAAGAATGCTTTATCAATATTAAAAATCGTTTTTCCTATTGCTGTTTTGCTATTTGTTATTTATCAATCGAAAAAAGAACTGACAAATCTGTCATTCAAACGTACGCTCATGGTCATCAACGGACTGGAACGAACGGACTTATTCATGCTTGTGTTGATCGGCTTGCTGGCTGTTGCGGCCATGTCGCTGTATGATTACGTCCTGAAATACTCACTGCGCCTATCGATCACAAACGGAAAAGTATTCAGGGTTTCCTGGATCGCCAATTCATTTAATAATGTGTTGGGATTCGGCGGTTTAGCCGGAGTCGGGTTAAGAATGATGTTCTATAAGGAGCATACGAAAGACCATAAGGCACTCGTGAAAGGAATCGCCTGGCTCACATCATCTATGCTGCTCGGATTATCTGTTTTCAGCATTTTCGTCGCTGCGAGAGTGCTGCCAGTGGATGAAGTGATTCATGAAAAGCCTTGGCTATGGGCGGTCGTTATCGGTTTTGCGCTGATATTGCCGCTGTCTTTGGCGGTGTCCAAAATAAAAGACCGCAAAGCTGGGGACGAAGAGAATGCGGATAAAGTGAAAAATCCGATTTTCGCATATATTGGAGCTTCAGTTGTTGAATGGCTCATGGCCGGGACCGTCATCTATTTTGCTTTGTTCGCTATGGGCATTCATGCAGATATCAGGTATGTGTTCGGGGTGTTCGTCATTGCGGCGATCGGAGGAATGATCAGCCTCGTGCCGGGCGGCTTCGGCTCGTTTGACCTTTTATTTTTGCTGGGGATGGAGCAGCTTGGCTATCATCAAGAGGCCATCGTTACTTCTATTGTGTTGTACAGGCTCGCCTATTCATTTATCCCATTTATCTTGGGACTGTTCTTTGCCGCAGGCGACCTGACGGAAAATACAATGAAGCGGCTCGAAACGAACCCGCGCATCGCACCGGCAATTGAGACGACAAACGTTCTGCTTGTTGTTCAGCGTGCGGTATTAGTGAGAATTTTGCAAGGCTCGCTTTCCCTTATTGTGTTCGTAGCAGGTCTGATTGTCTTGGCCTCAGTTTCCTTGCCGATTGACAGGCTGACGGTTATACCGCACATTCCGCGCCCGGCGCTTTTGCTGTTCAACGGCCTGTCCTTAAGCTCAGCACTCATTCTGCTAATATTGCCGATCGAGCTTTATAAACGGACAAAACGTTCCTACACGATGGCCATTACAGCGCTTGTCGGCGGCTTTGTGTTCAGCTTTTTAAAAGGGCTTAACATCAGCGCGATATTCGTACTGCCGATGATTATCGTATTGCTTGTGCTATTGAAAAAACAATTTGTCCGCGAACAGGCATCCTATACACTGGGACAATTGATATTCGCTGTGGCGCTGTTTACTGTGGCACTCTTTAACTACAATCTGATCGCGGGCTTTATTTGGGACCGGATGAAGAAGGTGCTGCGTCACGAATATTTCGTCCACAGCACCTCGCATATTACACATGCAACCATCATGGCGATCATCATTGTGCCGCTGTTCTTCTTGATATTTACAGTGGTCTATCATAAGAGAACGAAACCGATCGGAGAGCAAGCTGACCCTGAGCGTCTTGCTGCGTTTCTTAATGAAAAAGGCGGCAACGCGCTGAGCCATCTCGGTTTTCTTGGAGATAAGCGGTTTTATTTTTCCAGCGATGGGAATGCACTGCTTCTATTTGGGAAAATCGCCAGAAGGCTGGTCGTGCTTGGCGATCCATCTGGCCAAAGAGAATCATTCCCGCTCGTGCTGGAAGAATTTCTAAACGAAGCGCATCAGAAGGGATTCAGTGTTTTGTTCTATCAAATTGAACGAGAGGACATGGCGCTGTATCACGATTTTGGCTACAACTTCTTTAAATTGGGCGAGGAAGCATATGTAGATTTAAATACATTTACCTTGACTGGGAAGAAAAAAGCCGGCCTTCGGGCAATCAATAACCGCTTTGAGCGGGAGGAGTATACTTTCCATGTGGATCATCCCCCATTTTCTGATGCGTTTTTGGAGGAGCTGAAGCAAATCTCAGACGAATGGCTCGGCTCGAAAAAAGAGAAGGGATTCTCGCTCGGATTTTTTGATCCTTCCTATTTACAGAAAGCGCCGATCGCCTATATGAAAAATGCAGAAGGAGAGATCGTTGCATTCGCAAATGTCATGCCGATGTACCAGGAAGGAGAGATATCGGTCGATCTGATGCGCTATCGCGGCGACGCTCCAAATGGCATTATGGACGCATTGTTTATCCGTATGTTTTTATGGGCAAAGGAAGAGGGCTGCACGTCATTTAATATGGGGATGGCACCCTTGGCCAATGTCGGCACTGCCTTTACATCCTTCTGGTCCGAAAGGTTTGCCGCTGTCATTTTTAATAATGTCAGATACATGTACAGTTTCAGCGGCCTAAGAGCCTTTAAAGAAAAATATAAACCGGAGTGGCGAGGGAAATACTTAGCGTATCGGAAAAACAGATCTCTTTCTGTCACCATGTTCCTCGTTACACGTCTGATTGGCAAAAGCAAAAAAGACTCCGTCTAATAAGACGGAGTCTTTTTTTATTTCGTTTTTAAGAAGTAGGTTTCAATATCATCAAGCAGGTAGTTTGCGGCTTTAATTCCGCCTGCGGTTGTCCATACGACGTCATCGACTTCATGTGCATTACCTGACTTCACGGCCTTCAGGTTTTTCCATAGTGAACTGCTTGTCCACTGATTGGCCCATTTTTCATTTTCTTTTGCATTATCGGCTTTATAAGTGAAATAAAACAGCACATCAGCATCCATATCAGGAATAGATTCTTTACTGTCGGTTGAGAACGTAAATTGGTCCTTTTGTTTCTTGAACAGTTCTACTTGTTTTTCAGGGCGTTTGAAGCCAAGCTGGTCTAAAATAATCCCTGAGAATGAATCGGTATAATAGATTCTTGATTCACCGGATAAAAAGCGTACGACTGAAACGGTTTTGTTTGTCTGGTCGCCCAGCTTGTTTTTTAAATCAGAAACACGTTTATCAAAATCGGCAATGACTTCCTTGCCTTTGTCCGCCTTATTCACCGCGTTGGCGTATAGAGTCAGGTTATCCTTCCAGTTCCCGGCCAAAGATTCAGCAAAAACAGTCGGCGCAATCGCATTTAACTGATCATAAATTTTTTCCTGGCGCACTTTGTTTCCAATAATCAAATCAGGCTTTAATTCTGCGATGGCTTCCACATTCGGTTCCGTTTCAAGACCGACGTTTTTAACACCTTTCATGTCATCTTTCAGATAGTCATACCACGGGTCGCCCTTCCATGACTTTACGGCTCCGACCGGCTTAATGCCAAGCGCTAAGAGCGCCTCTGTTCCTTCATTAGTTAAAACAACAATCCGTTTTGGATTGGCGGGAATGTTGTCTGATGTCCCCATTGCATGTTTGACCGTTCTTGTTTTGCTGCTTGACCCCTCGCTGTTACTTGAACTTTCTGAACTATTACAGGCAGAAAGTACTATAACGGCCATTAAAAATACGAATAGCATGCTGATATGCTTTTTCATCTTTTTCCTCCCAATATTGAAATTCATTATCATTTAGATCATAATAAGCAGTGTTAAGAGTGTCAATCCCTAATTGAGGATTATTCTCAAAAACAAACATTACATAGTAAATAACTAGGAGAATTAGATCATGATCTGCAAAAAGGCATCTTCAAAATGGATTGTGTTAGTATGTCTGATTTTCATTTTACTGGCGGCTGTCTGCGCAAGCGTCGTGTACGGCTATACAGGTACGTCATGGAGACAGGTCTATCAGGCGTTTACTTCCTTCAACGGAACAAATGAGCATGTCATCATCAAGGATGTCAGGCTTCCGCGCGCTTTGGTTGCGACAGTCGTCGGCGCCTCGCTGGCAGCCGCGGGCGCTCTCATGCAGGCGCTCACAAAAAATCCGCTTGCGTCACCGGGGATTTTCGGAATTAACGCCGGTGCAGGTTTTTTTATTGTTGCCGGATCGTTTTTTCTGCATATTCAGTCACCTCAGGCATTAGTATGGAGCTCGTTTCTGGGGGCAGCATTTACCGCCGCGATCGTCTATGCAGCAGGCTCGCTTGGGAGGGAAGGGCTGACGCCAATTAAACTGACGCTGGCGGGAGCTGCCATGGCAGCCATGTTTTCTTCTCTGACACAGGGCTTGCTGTCTGTCAACGAACTCGAGCTTGCCCAGGTGCTTTTTTGGCTGACTGGCTCTGTGCAGGGCCGGAGTCTGGATCTGTTGATGACGATGTTTCCATATGCAGCGGCAGCGCTGGTAATCTGCTTCTTTCTCGGCCAAAAAATTAATCTCCTCGTTATGGGAGAAGATGTGGCAAAAGGACTCGGCCAAAAAACAGGCCTGCTGAAATTTGTGATGGCGCTTTGTGTTGTCATGCTTGCAGGGTCCGCTGTCGCCATTGCCGGGCCGATTTCTTTTATCGGCATCATTATTCCGCATTTTGCCCGCTTTGTCGTTGGTAATGATTATCGCTGGGTTCTGCCATTTTCCGCTGTTTTGGGTGCCATTTTGCTTGTTTGCGCGGATATCGGTGCGCGATATATCATTATGCCTCAGGAAGTTCCTGTCGGGGTCATGACCGCCATCATCGGAATGCCTGTGTTTGTGTACATCGCAAGAAGGGGGGCGAAGCTATGAAACTTCGTTTTGGCGTTACTGCGGCTGAAAAGAAAGCGTGGATCGTCTTTTTGGTTTTACTGGGGTTAACAGCTGCTGTACTCATCATAAGCGCTGGTCTTGGACAAAGGTTTATTCCTCCCTGGGATGTAGCAAAAACATTCTTTGGTGCAGGTTCCAAGCTGGATGAACTGATGATCATGTCGTTCCGCATGCCAAGAATTTTGACGGCTTTATGCGCCGGTGTCTGCTTGGCAGCGGCAGGCGCGATATTGCAGGGGCTCGTCAGAAACCCTCTCGCATCTCCGGATATTATCGGAATAACAGGAGGAGCGGCGGTAGCGGTCGTGCTTTTAATGATGTTCTTCTCAGACCGCAGCAGTTCACTTACGATCAGTCTGTCATGGCTTCCAGCAGCCGCATTTATCGGCGCATCGGCTGTCGGGCTCATCGTCTATTTACTGGCATACAAAAATGGCGCCTCCACATTTCGGCTGGTGCTTATCGGAATCGGATTTTCAATGTCGGCGCAGGCGATGACTACCCTGTTGATGATCAAAGGCCCGATTTACCGGGCATCACAAGCCAATGTATATATCACTGGGTCAGTTTATGGGTCAAACTGGCAGCATGTAAAAATAGCTATTATCTTATCTGTCATTCTCTTATTCATTTGTTTTGTCGCGCTAAAAAATATGAATATACAGGTGCTGGGTGAAGATATTGCGGCGGGTGCAGGAAGCGCTGTGCAGCGAAATCGTTTTTTCTTGCTCCTTTTGAGTACGGCTCTTACTGGTTGTGCAGTTTCAGTTGCCGGCACAATCGGTTTTGTCGGGCTGATGGCGCCCCATATTGCAAGACGGCTTGTCGGCTCATCTTATGGCGCGCTGCTCCCAGCGTCGGCACTTATTGGAGCTCTGCTCGTTTTAACAGCTGATATCGTCGGCAGAACCTTATTTGCTCCGGTGGAAGTGCCGGCCGGCGTCTTTACAGCGGCTATCGGCGCACCTTATTTTATTTATTTGCTCTATAAAACAAGAAATTCTTGATCGTTACACCCATTTTCTTAAAAAAGAAAATGGGTTTTTTTGATAATGACTGAAGATTCGTAATTATTTTTGCTATACTGACAGAGACATTGATAAAGAAAGGGCGGCAGATGAATGAAAGAAGCAGAGGTATTAAAATATGAAGCATTTACAAGCAGTCCCGGCAAAGGAAACCCCGCAGGCGTCGTTTTGCAGGGAGACGATTATACGGAAGACGAGATGCAGATCATAGCTGAACGTGCCGGGTATTCAGAAACCTCCTTTATCCGAAAAAGCGAGTCGGCCGATCTTGAACTCCGTTACTTTACCCCTGGACACGAAATGAATTTGTGCGGTCATGCGACAGTTGCTTCTCTTTACGCATTATGTGAGAAAGGAATGCTGGAGAGCGGTAAAACGTACAGCATCCAAACGAAAGCGGGTATCCTGCCTGTGAAGATTTCTGAAAAAGATGGCCGCATTCATATCACGCTTGAACAGGCCTCTCCGCAATTCAAACCATTTACAGGCGATCGGAAAAAACTTGCGGACGCACTGGGTATCACCGATGAAGATTTTCATGAAGACCTTCCGATTGTGTTTGGCAGCACTGGCATATGGACAGCCATCGTTCCGCTTAAATCATTGGAGGCTTCCAAAAAAATGGTGCCAGATAACAAACAATTTCCGGAAGTGTTAGTTGATCTGCCAAAAGCTTCAGTCCATCCGTTTACCTTTGAAACCGTCCATCCCGACAGCGACCTGCACGGGCGCCACTTTTCATCCCCGTATTCGGGAACGATTGAAGACCCCGTGACCGGCACAGCATCCGGCGTGATGGGGGCTTATATGAAACATTATGGCAATGCCGAGCAGCATAAATTTATCATTGAACAAGGGCAGGAAATTGGAAAAGACGGAAAAGTGGAGATCGAAATGAACGAAGCCGGCGGCCATGTGAAAGTGAACATGACAGGAACAGCCGTTTACTCAGAAACCCGTATTCTTAAAATCTAATACGGATGATGGTTTACAAAAAGATGCACTTTCCGTTATCATTATGAAATGATAATCATTTTCAATTGCATAGGAAGGTGAGACGGTATGCCTCAAACCGAACAAATACATCAGCATTCAGTACTGCGGGACATCATACGCAGCAGAAGATCGATTCGAAAGTTTAAACAAGAGCCAGTACCTTCAGCAGTCATTCTTGACATGCTTGAAACGGCAAAATATGCGCCAAATCACAGAGTGACAGAGCCATGGAGATTTATTTACGTTTCCAGTGAGACAGGTAAAGCGAACCTCATTAATACATTTGCAGCGTTCTCTAAGAAATCCAAGCCGGATATGACAGAGGAAAAGCTTCAAAATTTCAAAAACACACTTGGGCGCGTTCCGGGATTTCTCCTCGTCGTGTTTCAGGAAGATGAAAACGAAAGAGCGCGGGACGACGATTTTGCGGCAACAAGCTCGTTGATTCAAAATCTTCAGCTTCTCGCTTGGGAAAAAGGAATCGGCATGGTTTGGAAAAGCGGAAAAATCCTTTATGACAAAGAAGTCCATCAGGCCTTTGGTTTACAGGATAATGAGCGTTTCGCCGCCATCATACAAACAGGTTATCCTGACGAGGCGCCGGAAGTGAAAAAACGCACACCGATCCGCGACCGATTCACTGAAATGTAAAAAACCCCTTGTCTCAAACGGAGACAAGGGGTTTTTCATTAACGAGATTTCTTTTTCGCTCTGTTGTCGGCTGCTTTCGCACGCTCTTGCGCTTCGCGGTCATCTGCATCAGCAAGCTCGGTTGAATATTCTTCGTAAACGCCGTCAGTTTCCCTTTTTAAGGCATCGGGAACTTGTGGAAGCTTTTGTTTGTTTTTATCACGGTTTTTGTGGATATGATTTCTGCCCATATCAAATTCCCCCTAAAAAGTGATATCAAACAAATATAGTATTTGGTTTTAAGGGGCTATGTATTCCTACTTCCGCTTAGCAGCTTTTTCCGCTTTTTTAAATTCGCCTGAATAAAGAACTTCCTGCATTTTTTTCAGGTTGGCGCCTTGCTGGTGCTTCTCCCTCTTTTTTTCCATAAAAAGGACCTCCTTCAACCATGTTATTCTTAAGGTTGACGCTTCCTGCTGTTTTTATACAGTCTTTCGGTCCGCTATCAGCTGTGAGAGTGCAAATTCAAGATCCGAATATGTAAAACGAAATCCAGAGGTTATCGCTTTTTTCGGAAGAGCGCGCTGTCCTTTCACAATCAAAAGACTCATTTCACCCAATGCTTTTGATAAAAAGAATTCCGGGACGGGGAGCCAGTGCGGGCGGTGCTTCACCCGTGCAATCGTTTTTCCGAATTGCTTCATGTCCACAGGATTGGGCGCGGTGACATTCATTGGGCCTGAGATGCCGACGTTTTCCACCGCATATCGGATCATCTGGGCCGCATCCTCGACATGAATCCATGACAGCCACTGCCTTCCCGTTCCGATCGTTCCGCCGGCCAGAAACTTATAGGGGAGAATCATGAGCGGGAGAGCGCCTTTTTCTCCAAGCATCACGCCAAATCTCGCATAAACCGTCCTGATGCCCATCGCCTCAATATGCTGTCCTTCCTTTTCCCACAGGTGTGCAGTATGGCTGAGAAAATCCTCATCTGACGTTGCAGAATCCTCTGTGAAGGTTTTCTCAAGACTAGTGCCGTAAATACCCACGGCACTGGCTTGGATCAATGTGTTCGGCTTCTCCTTCTGTTTCTGAATAAGCCGCTGCACTTCACGCGTCGCATTGATACGGCTGGAGAGAATGTGCTGCTTTGTTTTATTTGTCCAGCGGCCAAAAATCGATTTTCCCGCAAGGTTTATCCAGACATCAATATGAGGAAGTTCCTGCTCCGGGGCGGCTCCTTCCGTCAGCCATTGGACATATGTCATATTTTTTTGTTCAGTTTCCCGTGCGTTTCTTGATAAAATATAAACATGGTGTCCCTGGCGGGTAAGAACGCCTGTCAGATGCTGGCCGAGAAAACCGGTTCCGCCCGTCATTGCGATATTCATGAACATCTCTCCTCATCGTTCTAATAAATATACTTTACCTCATTTTAATAAAAGAAAACGCGTTTCAGGCCTGAGAAGGGAGATTAAGATGCCGTTTATTACAAAAATATCAACGCAAAAAAAGAATACGGAACGCTTCAATATTTTTCTGGATGATAAATACGCCTTCAGCGTGGACGCGGATGTGCTCGTGAAATTTGAGCTCAAGAAGGGAAAAGAACTCGATGATCTTGACATCATTGAGATTCAATACGGCGATGAAGTGAAGAAAGGCTTCAACCGTGCGCTTGACTTTTTATCCTATCGAATGCGGTCGACGAAAGAGGTCGAGGACCACTTAAAGAAAAAAGAAACCTCGCCCCCCGTCATTGCGGAAGTCATCCATAGGCTTAACGATTACAAGTACTTAAACGACCAGGAATTTGCCGCAGCCTATGTCAGCACTCACAAAAAAACAAACGGAAAAGGCCCTGATGTTTTGTTCAGAGAGCTAAGAGCGAAGGGAATTGATGACGATACAATTAAGGAGGCGCTAAGTTCCTTTTCCTTTGAAGATCAGACAAGAGAAGCGGTCAAGCATGTTGAAAAGCTTCTCAAAAAAGATAAAAAGCTTTCGACGAAAGAACTCAAACAGCGCGCCCAGCTGCAGCTTCAGCGCAAGGGCTTCTCATTTGATGTTATCAGCGCGGCGATGGATCAGATTGAATATGAAAATGATGAAGACACAGAGAAAGAAGCGCTGCGCCTTCACGCGGAAAAAGCGTTTAGAAAATACCGCTATGACGGCTCATATGAAAGCGCCATGAAGGTCAAACAATTTTTATTCCGCAAAGGATTCTCACTCGATTTAATCGAGCAATTACTGCAGGAAGAGGAGTACTGAAATGGAGAAACGATACAGTCAAATGACACCGCATGAACTCAATACCGAAATCGCATTACTTTCTGAAAAAGCAAGAAAAGCCGAACAGCATGGAATCATAAACGAACTGGCAGTGCTCGAACGGAAAATTACGATGGCAAAAGCATATTTGCTGAACCCGGAAGATTACTCACCGGGAGAAACATATCGTGTGGAAAACACTGAGGACGAGTTTACCATCAGTTATTTAAATGGCGTTTTCGCATGGGGATACAGGACCTCTTCCCCTCAGCAAGAGGAAGCGCTGCCAATCTCAGTATTGCAAGAAAAAGAATAAAGCGTAACAGGAGGCTGATGATCAGCCTCTTTTTGTTTGCAGCACATTTACACGAATTCTTAAAGAAAAAATCATTGAATTCACTTGAAAAATCTTTTAAGATGAAACTCGTTGTTTTTTAAAATCAAAGGAGGCGATGACGTTGAGTATCAAAAACCCATCTGTAAAATTTATTATATTTGTTCTTATGATTTGTACATTTTCAATCGGCTATACAGAATACGCGGTGATGGGTATTTTGACGTCGATTGCCAATGACTTTCATATACAGGTTTCATCCGCAGGGCTTCTTGTCACGGCTTATGCGGCAAGCGTTTGTTTGACAGGGCCGCTCGTCACCATCATTTCCGTCAAGCTTCCGAGAAAGCCTGTGCTTCTTGGGCTGATGGCGATATTTATCCTTTCCAACCTGATGAGCGCACTGGCGCCGAATTTTGCGGTATTGGCCATTTCAAGAATTTTATCTGCGTCCATTCACGGCGCTTTCTTCGCGATTGCCATGGTATTCGCAAGTGAAATGGTTCCGCCGGAAAAGCGTGCTGCAGCTGCTGCTTCAATGAACGGCGGACTGACAGTGGCTCTAATGCTTGGTGTTCCATTCGGCTCTTATCTCGGAGATGTCCTGAATTGGAGAGCGGTGTTTTCCATCATTACGGCACTTGGTGTCATCGGATTTTTAGGCCTTATGGCTGCCGTGCCGAACAGAAAACCAAAAGTGATCCCAATGCTTATGAATGAGTGGGGTGTTTTTAAACACAAACAAGTGCTGTTTTCCTTCGCGATTACCATTTTAGGCTATTCCGGTGTCTTTATCGCCTACACCTTTATCGAACCCATTTTAAGGCATTCAGCCGGATTCAGCACGGTTGGCATTACAGGTGCTCTCTTTGCGTATGGATTGGGAGGCGTTGCCGGGAATTTCTTTGCTGGAAAGGTACCGCTGCCTTTGCTGACTCGGACGATGATCGGCGTAATGATCGGTTTAATCGGTGTTCTGGCTGTATTTCCTTACATCGCCATTTACCCGGCTGCAGCCATTGTGGCAACGTTCCTATTCGGGGCATGCGCATTCGGCACGCCGCCTCTTCTGCAAACAAAGGTCATTTCCTCATCTGAGGGCGGCACAACCATTGCCGCAGCTGTCAGCGTATCAGCATTTAACCTTGCCAATGCCCTTGGTGCATGGATCGGCGGAATGATTTTAAACGGAACAGGCTCTTATTCCTGGCTGTTTGCAGGAGGTGCGCTTATGACCGCATGCGGACTTGTGCTTTCTACCTTCGCACACTTATCAGAAAAGAAGAGCGTCTACGAATATCAAGTCAATAAAGGGTAAAAACAGCTGCAGTGTATGCAGCTGTTCTTCTTTACCGTTTGCCTGAGGCTCTCATTCTTTCTTGAGGATGCTGATTGATAGATCCGTCAGCACGCTTAGAAGCATAGTCGTCCTTTGCTCTCGGTTCACCCTGAAATTTGTTTTCGTTTTCGTAAGGAAATCCTTTTTCTTTATTTCGGACCATGTCATATCCCCCTAGGTTCGAGATCAAAAAGTTGCGTCTTTTCAGATGAAGACGTAAGGTTAGTATATGGAGAACACCACGTAATAAAGCGTTATTTTTTTCCTGAAGAAAGGAGACTGCACACATGAATATGTACATTGAGAAACTGACTAATCTGCTTCTGGAAAAGAACGAGATGATCAGCTATATACAGGCAAAAACGTGGGTGGAATTGTTATGGAGCGATTTCGAAGCAACCTACGCAAAAGCCGGACACGCCTATCAAGGTGAAAAAATGACTGAAAAAATCGTCACACAATGGATTGAAAACTATGGCGGCCAGCTCCACCTTTTTCAAAGCTCCCGTAACGACGTGAATGATTACTTAAATCAAAGCAGAGGCCTTTTGCATTAAAACCTGCCGTTAACGACCGGCAGGTTTTTTCATTTTCTTAAAATTACCTTAACAGGAAGAAATCATAAACAAAACATGTTTCACCAGCCTGTCAATCAGGGAATACCACTTATATCTTGTCAAAATGCGAGGAGGAGCTTTATATGAAAAAGAAACAAGTAATGCTCGCTTTAACAGCTGCCGCAGGACTGGGTTTGACAGCACTTCATTCCGCTCCCGCAGCAAAAGCTGCGCCCCTTCACGACATATCTGTCAGCATGCCATCATCCGATACTTACATCATAAAAGCAGGAAAACTGAATGTCCGGACTGAGCCAAATCATGAAGGTGATATTCTCGGCACTGTATCATCAGAACAAAAGGTAAAAGTCGATAGGTTCGTAAATGCCGATTGGGCTCAAATTCATTTCAAAGGAAAGAAAGCATATATTTCAACTCACTTTTTAATGAAAACCGCAAGCCAAGCGAAAACAACGAAACAGACAGCCTTCTATGCACCGACGCCCGAAAATGGAAAAGCTAAACAGCTCTCATCTGGAACAGAGGTGACAATACTTGGGTGGGGATTCAGTGAAAACGGCGGATTTGACTTCACTTGGGCGTTCGTGGATTATGGCGGAGTTAAAGGCTATATTCACACAAAGGATTTACAAATGCGATAAAAAGGCAGGCCG
Organism: Bacillus sp. FSL R7-0685; assembly: GCF_038002425.1. Taxonomy (NCBI): domain Bacteria; kingdom Bacillati; phylum Bacillota; class Bacilli; order Caryophanales; family Bacillaceae; genus Bacillus; species Bacillus sp. FSL R7-0685. Next base: position 899,412 of record NZ_JBBOCN010000001.1, read on the forward strand.
AGGCTTGTCTTTTTGCCTATGCATGAAACATTTCTTCTTTCTGCACGTAACAATGAGAAAGGAGATGATGATATGACGGGTTTAGTCGGCGGAGGGCTTATGATCATTGCGGGCATACTGATCAAACTGTTTCCTCCCAAATCGATCAACAGTGTGTACGGGTACAGAACGAGACGCTCAATGTTAGATCAAAGATTATGGAATGAAGCGAACCGTTACAGTGCATCATTAATGATCCTGTCAGGCTTGGTGATTGCGGGAATGGGTTTGCTGCTGGGATCAAACTTGATTATTCTTCAGCTTATCCTGCTGATTGCCGCCTGTGTCATAACATTTATGCTGACGGAGAAAAGGCTGAAAATCATGACGCACAGTCAAGGAGGAGATAGAAGTGGACGGAGTTAAATGCCAGTTTGTCAATACGAACGGAATCACGCTTCACGTTGCAGCCGCAGGACGGGAAGATGGCCCGTTAATTGTCCTGCTCCATGGATTTCCTGAGTTTTGGTACGGCTGGAAAAATCAAATCAAACCGCTTGTTGATGCGGGTTACCGGGTCATTGCTCCTGATCAGCGGGGCTACAATCTCAGTGACAAACCGGAAGGAATTGATTCGTATCGGATTGATACATTAAGAGATGATATCATCGGGCTTATTACGCAATTCACTGATGAAAAAGCAATTGTCATCGGGCATGACTGGGGAGGGGCTGTTGCATGGCATTTGGCTTCCACACGCCCGGAATATCTTGAAAAACTGATCGCGATCAATATTCCGCACCCGCACGTCATGAAAACCGTAACGCCGCTTTATCCGCCGCAATGGCTGAAAAGCTCGTATATCGCATACTTCCAGCTCCCCGATATACCGGAGGCATCACTAAGGGAAAATGATTATGAAACATTAGACAAAGCGATTGGATTATCCGACCGTCCCGCGCTTTTTACATCCGAGGATGTCAGCAGGTACAAAGAAGCGTGGAAACAGCCGGGCGCGCTGACAGCTATGCTGAACTGGTACAGAGCCCTCAGAAAAGGAAGCTTGGCAGAGAAACCCTCTTACGAAACAGTACCTTACCGAATGATCTGGGGAATGGAAGACCGCTTTTTGAGCAGAAAGCTTGCGAAAGAGACGGAAAGGCATTGCCCGAATGGACATCTCATCTTTGTTGATGAAGCTTCCCATTGGATTAACCACGAAAAGCCAGCCATCGTCAATCAGCTGATTTTGGAATATCTTAAGAACCAATAAGCTAAAATTTCTCTCCATCCGTCTGTCATAATGGCAGACTTTTTCTGTGTGTTTTTTTTCATAGTCTGTTTTAAACATGACAAAATAACATTAAAAATCATGAATGTCACCATAAAATTGTAACAAAAAACAGGTTTAAACGACTTTAAAAAAAGGAATAGCCTTACTGAAGATTTGTGTAAAACTCCCCTAAGGCAATACTTAAAAAGAATAATAAAAAGAAGGTGCCTTAATGAAGCAAGGATTAATCTCGATTATTATCCCGTCTTACAATGAAGGGTATAATGTTAAACTCATTCATGAATCTTTAAAAAAGGAATTTAAAAACATTCATTATGACTATGAAATATTCTTCATAAACGACGGAAGTGTTGATGACACGCTTCAGCAGATCAAAGACTTGGCAGCGACGTGCAGCCGGGTAAAATATATATCTTTTTCTCGAAACTTTGGAAAAGAAGCCGCAATTTTGGCGGGCTTTGAGCATGTTCAGGGCGAGGCGGTTATTGTCATGGATGCCGATCTGCAGCATCCGACATATTTGCTGAAGGAATTTATCAAAGGCTACGAAGAAGGGTATGACCAAGTCATTGCCCAAAGGAACAGAAAAGGGGACAGCTTTGTCCGCTCACTCTTATCATCTATGTATTACAAGTTCATTAATAAAGCGGTGGAAGTCGATTTGCGTGACGGTGTCGGTGACTTCAGATTGTTAAGCCGCCAAGCTGTGAATGCACTTTTGAAGCTGAGCGAAGGAAACCGCTTCTCAAAAGGCCTTTTTTGCTGGATTGGCTTTGATCAGAAAATTGTATTTTATGAAAATGTCGAACGAAAAAACGGCACCTCCAAATGGTCGTTCAGCAGTCTGTTTAACTACGGAATGGACGGCGTCGTTTCATTTAATCATAAGCCGCTGAGATTATGTTTTTATACAGGCATTTTCATCCTGCTGCTTTCCATCATTTATATCATTGCCACATTCGTTAAAATTCTGACTAACGGTATTTCTGTGCCTGGGTATTTCACCATTATCTCAGCAGTGTTATTTCTCGGCGGAGTACAGCTGTTAAGCCTCGGAATTATAGGCGAATATATCGGCCGAATCTATTATGAAACAAAAAAACGCCCGCATTATTTGATCAAAGAAGCGAATATCCCGAACAAAGACCTGCCTGAAACGAACGAATTAAAAAGCATGCGGCGTCTGACAAAAATGCACTGAAAATACCAAGCGCCATTGGCAGTGCTTTTTTTGCGTGTCTATTATCTTAAAAGCAAGACTGGAGAATTTATATGAAAAGAAAACATATCATGATCTATGCGGCCAGTTTGCTGGTGTCCGTTCTGGCACACGCTTTTTTTGTGAAAGAATGGGCGGAAGGCAGGTATATGACAGGTCCGGGTGACGGGCTTGCGCAAATGATCGTATTTAAAAAATTATTATTTGACCAATATACACACGGGAATTTTTTCTACAATTATTCATTCGGACTTGGCGGCGGCACATTCAGTCAGCTCGGCTATTATTTTTCTGCGTCTTTTCTTTTTCTTGCTGTGTCCGCCGCTGTTTGGCTGCTTCAAGCCGTCCAGCTGATCGGAGAAGCGGATACGCTTTTTTGGGCTGAGTCAGCTGTTTTTATCAGTATTTTCAAATTGAGCTTGATCATCTTTACGTCCGCTTCTGTTTTTCATTATCTTCTTAAGCACAGGGCGGCATCGTTCACGGGAGCCGTGTTATACGGCGTCTCAATTATTTATTTCCGTCACGAAGCGTATTGGGAATTTTTCACCGATACAATGGTTTGGCTTCCGCTGCTTGTTTTCGGCGCAGAAAAAATTATTAGAGAGCGGCGTCCGGCGTGGTTTATCGTTGCGTGTTCGCTGACGTTAATCAATAATTTTTACTTTGCATACATAAACCTTATATTCATCGGAATCTATGTGCTGTTCAGATGGCTGATCCGTTTGGAACCACATGAAGAGAAAAGATGGATTCAAATCAGATTATTTCTGGTTTCAGGCTTCATTTCTTTTGGCATCAGTGCGGCGGCGTTTGTGCCCGTAGTATACGGTTTTTTAAACAACCTGCGCCCTCCATACAGCCAGAAAATAGAGTGGCTCAATTTCGATGATAATATCTTATTTTCGAGCCGGATCATCATTGTGCCGGCCGCTTTTCTGCTGTTTTTGTTTATTATTTCTTTTTACAAAAACCGTGTGTTTCGTCTCTTTGCCGGATTGAGCCTGCTGTTTATCCTTTTTCATTTCAGTCCGTATGCGGCAAGCGTCTTTAACGGCTTTTCCGCCCCGCAAAACCGGTTTGAATATGTTCTGGCCTTTACCATTGCGGGAGCAGCTGCGGCTGGTTTGTCACAGCTGTCTGAATTGAAACGGAAAGAACTGCTCCCGGCCGCAGCTGTCGTCCTGCTTCTTTACTTGTATCATATTCAAAGGTATAAGCTCGATATATGGAAGCCTGCGAATGAAAGTATTCTATTGCTCTTACTCATGACAATCGCAGCCTTGTTTGCTGCAGCTTTTGCGAAAAAACGGGCAAAAATGGCTGTGTACGGTATAATCATTCTTTCTTCGCTGTTTGTCGCCAACTCCTATCAAAAATACGCGCTCTCAGAAGGCGGCGATTTGGATAGTGTGACAAAAGAATATCTTACAAGTGAGGAATACAGAGGGCGGGAATCATCTGAGCTCATCAGACGTTTACAGAAGGAAGACGATGATCCGCTCATGAGAATCGACTGGATGAACGGGGTCCGCAATAATACGCCAATCATTTACGGGTTTAATGGCTTCAGCGCGTATTCCAGCATTTTAAACAAAGATCTGCTGGCCTTCTATTGGAATGATTTAAGCATCGATATGGGCAGGGAAAGCGTCAGCCGTTACGCGTCATTGGGAGACAGGGCGAATTTATACAGCCTGCTTTACGGCAAATATTATATGACCGAAAAAACAAACGAAGCCAGCGTCCCGTACGGCTTCAAAAAGCATTTAGAAACAGAGCATTATGCAGTTTATGAGAATCAGTACATGCTTCCATTCGTCAAAACAGCCGATGCCGTATACAGCGAAAGTGAGCTGGACCGATTGCCCGCTCTTGCGAAAGAACAGGCGATGCTGAAAGGAATTATATTAAAAGATCCATCAGGGAAAACGGAGCAGACACCAAAACCGTCCAATTTGATCACCAAGTCGGACATCACCGCAAAACAAGCCCAGTATCAAAACGGGCTGCTAACCGTAACTGGAGAAAACGGAGGAGAGCTGATCATCACCCCGAAACAGCCATCATCCGCTCCGGGAGACTACTATGTCAGCTTTTATTTGAAAAGCAAAGCAAAAGACAAAGGATTTACGTTAAAGGTAAATGATTATGTCACAACAAGGAAATCGAACAAATCGATATATAAAACCGGAGTAAATAATATAACGGTAAGAGTGCCTAAATCAGGCCATATCTCAATCAATCTTCCGAAAGGAACCTATGAGCTGAGAAACATAGCGCTCTATGAAGAAAATTACAAAACGCTGAAAAACGCTGTAATGCAAAATAAAACAGAGAAAGCAGACAAACTGAATTGGAACAAAAATCGACTGACCTTTGCCTATCATTTGTCAAAAGACCAGTACATCATGCTTCCCATCCCATATGAAAAAGGCTGGGAGCTGAAGATCAACGGAAAAACACAGAAGATCGAAAAAGCGGATTATGCTTTTATAGGCTTCAAGGCGCAAAAGGGAGACAATCACATTGAGCTGACTTACTATCCGCCATACTTCAAAATATCGGCGATCATATCTATCGTCAGTCTGCTGCTTGCTGTTTTTTATATAAGACGTAAAAAGCCCGGCTCTATATAGAGCCGAGCTTTAATTTTTTCTGAAGTTTTTCTTCGCTGAATATCCATCCTGTATAGGACGAACGAATCGTGAGATCATGGCCGATGTGAACAATTGCGACAAACGGATAATGGCCTTTGCTCCGATAACGCAGGTCGATAAATCTCACCTCATAATGATCTTTAAACGTATCCACTTCCCACCGGTAAACCGGAGAAAAGGACAGAAACGCCGCGATGTTATCATCCTGCTTTGCCGCATGCATTACATCGGTTTCAGGAACAGGCACCCGATTAAATGTATCCAGAATCACGACATGTCCTTCCATGCTTCTTCCTACATAGAAAGCATGTGCTGTCGTCACTGCGATTCGCCATTGCCTGAATTTCATCGTTGGAGAAATAATAATGCTTTCGATCTCATCATGAATCATCTCATGAAGCTTCCGTTTAATTCTCAGCTGCATGATCAGGCGCACCAAGTAGTAGCCTGCCAATATGATATATAAGCTGAGAAACGTGATGCCGGGACTCCCGCCTGCATACCAAATCGCGATAGCTGCCAGATGGCTGATAAAAATAAACGGATCAAACGTATTAATCAGCCCGAGCGCAACCCATTTTTTCGAAAACGGACGAATGGCTTGTGTTCCATAGGCGTTGAATATATCAACAAAGACATGCAGAACGACTGCCAGCAGTGTCCACAGCCACAGGTGCAGAAAATCGGCCTGAGGATAAAATAAATACAGAATCGCCGGGATGATGACAGACCAAAACAAAACGGCGGGAATTGAATGGGTAAATCCTCTGTGATTCCTTATATAAACAGCATTGTTTTTAAGCTTTAACACAGTATCAATATCCGGAGCCTGAGAGCCCGCAAGCGTTGCGATCATAACAGCGTGAGCCATTGCCGGATCTGATCCGACAACAGGATCAAGCGTCGCAATACCGCCCAGTGCGATGCCCATAACGACATGTGTGCCCGTATCCATAGGTGACCTCCTTGCAGGATGATCCTGCACATTCACTTTGTAAGAAATTCCCCATTTTCATATACCCAATTTTTAAACTGATTCAATCGTTCTCATATGTTTCCGCTTTTTCTTTATTACTATTTAATGTAACATATTATCGTACTGTGCCCTTAGTGTACAACAAAAAACAGTCTAAAGAAAAGCGGGGCGCGAAAGACTGGGGAGAAACACATATGAACGTACTTGAAGACAAATTAAAACAAAAAGACATACAGCAATTTCGCGATGATTTAATCTCATGGTTTGAACGAGAGCAGCGCGTTTTGCCGTGGAGAGAGGACCAAGATCCATATAAGGTGTGGGTATCTGAAGTGATGCTGCAGCAAACGAGAGTAGAGACAGTGATTCCTTACTTTCTCCGGTTTGTAGAACAATTCCCGACAGTGGAAGCGCTCGCTGATGCTGATGAAGAAAAGGTGCTGAAAGCATGGGAAGGGCTCGGCTATTATTCGCGAGTCAGAAACCTGCAAAGCGCGGTAAAAGAAGTGAAACAGGAATACGGCGGCATTGTCCCTCCAGACGAGAAAGATTTTGGCGGGTTAAAAGGCGTCGGCCCTTATACAAAGGGAGCGGTGCTCAGCATTGCCTACAATAAACCCATTCCCGCGGTTGACGGAAATGTGATGCGTGTCATGTCCAGAATTCTTTCTATTTGGGATGATATTGCCAAACCAAAAACAAGAACGATCTTTGAAGACGCCATACGAGCTTTTATTTCCAAAGAAAAACCATCTGAATTTAATCAGGGCTTGATGGAGCTTGGAGCCTTGATCTGTACGCCAAAATCACCCTCATGCCTGCTATGCCCGGTTCAGCAGCATTGCTCAGCATTTGAAGAAGGCACTGAACGGGAGCTTCCGGTAAAAAGCAAAAAGAAAAAGCCCGGGATCAAAACCATGGCTGCGATCGTACTGACTGATGAAGACGGACAAGTGTATATCCACAAACGGCCGTCTAAAGGTTTGCTCGCCAACCTGTGGGAATTCCCTAATCTTGAAACACAAAAAGGGATCAAAACTGAGCGTGAACAGCTCATTGCTTTCTTAGAAAACGAATATGGCATACAAGCTGATATCAGTGATCTGCAAGGTGTAGTCGAGCATGTTTTCACCCACCTGGTATGGAATATTTCAGTGTTTTTCGGTAAAGTAAAACAAGTGTCGGATACCAGCGAGCTGAAAAAAGTAACGAAAGAAGAGCTCGAACAATTTGCGTTCCCGGTGTCACATCAAAAAATCTGGAAGATGGCAGTAGAAGCAGCCGCCATCTCGGCTGCTCCGTAAACCATTCTTAATCGTAAGATACGCGCGTGCCGTGGCTGTAGTCCGCTTCATTGCGCTTCATTCCGCCGCGCGCTTCAATTTCTTGCGTTAATTCCCGGTATTTTGATTGGCCTTCTTCGTTCAAATAAGGCATAATTTGCTGAAAGGCATGATGAAAATAAGCGAGTTCACTGTTCTTCCAATCTTTTTTGGAAACCATGTTCAATTCGCTCATATCACGTCCGACATACATAACAGAAGACCCCCTTTAAAGTTCTTGCCATTATTGTTTGTGGAAATAAAAGAACTATACGCTACAAGGAGATGAGGAAAAATGGAACAAAATAAATGTGCACTCGTAACAGGTAGCAGCCGCGGTGTCGGAAAAGCGGCCGCGATCAGACTTGCTGAGAACGGCTATAACATCGTCATTAACTATGCACGCAGCAAAAAAGCAGCATTAGAAACAGCGGAAGAAATCGAAAAGCTTGGCGTTAAAGTGCTTGTCGTAAAAGCAAACGTAGGACAGCCTGCAAAAATCAAAGAAATGTTTCAGCAAATTGATGAAACGTTCGGCAGACTTGATGTTTTTGTCAATAATGCCGCATCTGGAGTACTAAGACCTGTCATGGAATTAGAAGAAACACACTGGGACTGGACGATGAACATTAATGCGAAAGCATTGCTTTTCTGCGCTCAGGAAGCTGCCAAGCTAATGGAGAAGAACGGTGGCGGGCATATTGTCAGCATTAGTTCATTAGGCTCTATCCGCTATCTTGAAAACTACACCACGGTCGGTGTATCAAAAGCAGCGTTAGAGGCTTTAACCCGTTATCTTGCCGTTGAGCTTTCACCAAAACAAATTATCGTCAATGCTGTTTCAGGCGGAGCGATCGACACAGATGCGCTGAAACACTTCCCGAATAGAGAAGATCTGCTTGAGGATGCGCGCCAAAACACGCCGGCGGGACGCATGGTCGAAATTAAAGACATGGTTGATACTGTTGAGTTTCTAGTGTCTTCCAAGGCTGACATGATCCGCGGACAGACAATTATCGTTGACGGCGGACGTTCACTGCTGGTTTAAAAATTTTTAAAAAAGAGGAATAGCTATACGATCACCTGCACATTCTAATGACCGTGGAGGTGATAACAATGGCTAACTCAAATAACTTCAGCAAAACAAACGCTCAACAAGTTAGAAAACAAAACCAACAATCAGCTGCTGGTCAAGGTCAATTCGGCACTGAATTTGCTAGCGAAACAAACGCTCAGCAAGTCAGAAAACAAAACCAGCAATCAGCTGGCCAACAAGGTCAATTCGGCACTGAATTCGCTAGTGAAACTGACGTACAGCAGGTAAGACAGCAAAACCAATCTGCTGAACAAAACAAACAACAAAACAGCTAATCACTGAAACAGAAAAAAGCACTTCATCTTCGGGTGGAAGTGCTTTTTTCTGTTTGAAAAACGACAAAACTTGTGGAAGGTCTACAGAATGAGTCAAAGGGTTTGCTTTATGGAGATCGAAATGATTAAAGGAGGAAATGTTTATACTTTCATCAGGCTGAAGGAGGAACCGATGACGGAATTTGAAAAGCTGGTAAGTGAACAGATGAAAACGATGGATAAGCTTCTCGATCTCCAATCAGAGCTCGACCGCTGCAAACAAATTGAGGCGGAACTCCGGCATTTGGAAAGGGATGCAAGGCTGCGTGGGATTCAGGCTGAAATTGCGGTAAAACGGAAACACCTTGCCGATATACAGGATATGTTTCAAAAGCAGACAGAGCAGGTCATTCGTTCATATCGCAGCTCAGAAAAGCCGTCTTCCTTTGTGTAGTGCAGGAATGTGCCATTCCCCGGCCGGAATGGCTCTTTTATTTTCATTTTTCAATTTGTAACGTTATAATAGGTAAAAGACGTTGTCGGTAAGCAAATTTGGACATACTAACTGTAGGGCTTTATAGAAAGTAGGGGAGAAATATGGGCTATCCCAAGGAAGGAGAAACCATTCAAATTCACAGCTATAAGCACAACGGGCTGATTCATAGAATTTGGAATGAGACAACAATCTTAAAAAGTACAGAAATGTGTGTCATCGGAGCCAATGACCGGACGATGGTAACCGAATCAGACGGCCGGACATGGATAACCAGAGAGCCCGCAATCTGTTATTTTCACGCAAGACAATGGTTTAATGTCATCGGGATGCTGAGGGAAGACGGGGTTCATTATTATTGCAACATCAGTTCTCCGTTTGCCTATGATGGCGAAGCAATTAAATATATTGATTATGACTTAGATGTTAAGGTTTTTCCTGACATGACCTACAATATTCTCGATGAAGACGAATATGATGATCATCGGAAAGCCATGAATTATCCAAAAGAAATCGACAGTATTTTAAGAGACTACTTAAATACGCTGCTCCATTGGATTCACCAGCGTCAGGGACCGTTTGCGCCCGAGTTTGTCGATATGTGGTATGAACGGTATTTGCGCTACACAAAATAATGGTTACGTAAAAACCTGTTGCGGGGTACAACAGGTTTTTCACATGGGCTCACACACATCATGATAAAGAGAGAGGGGGAATCAACGTGGGGGTTATGAAACGCTACATGCAATTCGTCAAACCTTATAAGAAGCAAATTTTCGTTACAGTGTTAATCGGGATCGTAAAATTCTCCATTCCGCTTGCTCTCCCATTGCTTCTGAAGTACGTAGTTGACGACATTATTCAAGGAGGCGGCACGGCTAGTGACAAAACAACGTCATTGTTCACGATTATGGCGATCATGTTCGCCTTATTTTTAATTTTGCGCCCGCCTGTTGAATATTACCGGCAATATTTTGCCCAGTGGACTGCCAGCAAGGTGCTTTATGACATAAGAGCTAAGCTGTTTGACCATATACAAAAACTGAGCCTGCGTTTTTACGCGAATACAAGAACAGGAGAAGTCATTTCCCGAGTGATTAATGATGTAGAACAAACAAAGGATTTCGTTATCACAGGGCTGATGAATATATGGCTCGATATGCTGACGATTTTGATTGTAATCTCGATCATGCTCACACTGGACGTTAAATTAACGCTGATCTCTATCGTATTATTCCCATTATACGGAATATCAGTGAAGTATTTTTACGGCCGTTTACGAAAGCTGACAAGGGAGCGCTCACAGGCTCTTGCTCAAGTGCAGGGGCATTTGCACGAACGCATTCAAGGCATGCCTGTCATCAGAAGCTTTGCGATAGAAGATCATGAACAGGCTCAATTTAATGAGAAAAACGGGCATTTCTTAGATAAAGCCATCCGCCACACGAATTGGAACGCCAAAACCTTTGCGGTCGTTAATACCATTACAGATTTGGCGCCGCTCATCGTCATAGCGTGCGCCGGGTATTTTGTCATTAATGGACCGCTGACAGTCGGAACAATGGTCGCGTTTGTCGGATATATTGACAGAATGTACAACCCTGTTAGAAGGCTGATCAATTCCTCTACAACATTGACACAGTCAATCGCATCAATGGACAGGGTGTTTGAATTTATTGACGAGCCCTATGAACTCACTGACAAACCAAATGCGATAAAGGCCGATCAGATTCGCGGAGGAGTGGAGTTTCAAAACGTTTCGTTTCAATATGAGAAGGACAAAGAAAATATTCTTCATGATGTATCCTTAAAAGTAAATAGAGGAGAAACTGTAGCTCTCGTCGGCATGAGCGGAGGAGGAAAATCAACGCTCGTCAGCCTGATCCCAAGATTTTATGATGTAACAAGCGGCAGACTGCTGATTGATGGGACGGATATTCGCGATTATGAAGCAAGAAGCCTTCGCAACCAGGTTGGTATGGTGCTTCAGGATACCTTTTTATTTAGTGAAACGATTCGGGAAAATATCGCGATCGGCAAGCCTGATGCCACACTTGAAGAGATAATCGAAGCCGCCAAAGCTGCAAATGCCCATGAATTTATCATGAGTTTTCCAGAAGGATATGAGACCCGGGTGGGAGAACGTGGCGTTAAGCTTTCAGGCGGACAAAAGCAGCGGATCTCAATTGCGCGGGTATTCCTGAAAAATCCGCCGCTCCTCATTTTAGATGAAGCTACATCAGCTCTGGATTTGGAAAGTGAGCATTACATTCAAGAAGCGATGGACAAACTGGCGAAGGATAGAACAACTTTTGTTGTCGCCCACCGTTTATCGACAATCACCCATGCGGATAAGATTGTTGTCATGGAAAACGGCACAATCATTGAAATCGGAACCCATAATGAACTCATGGACTATGAGAGCCAGTACAAGCACTTATTTACCATTCAAAATTTGAACTAAAACATCAATCTTATATCCTTTTAACGAAGGATATAAGATTTTTTTGTATATAAAAAAACCCGGCTGTTTAACCGGGTTACTCTTCTGTTTCTATTTCGCAGTCTTTCGGATGATACGTTTGAAAGCTTGTGATAAGTGTTTCCAAATGTTCAAGCTGCTCGCGATATTCAACGGCGCTTGCCATAATATTGAGCATGTTGTAATCAATAAGCTCATCATCCGTATTCTGCTGATTTTTTAAAAATGACTTTGTTAAAAGCTGCTTATATCGAATGCCTTCTTCATCTGCGTCATCATGCGGCTTGATTTTTCCGACAAACCTCATCAAAATCCGTTCGTGCCAGTAAAGCAGGTAATCAAGTTCTTCAGTCAATGTTTCCTGAAACTCTTCCGGCATATGATAGATCTCGTTTTCCAGACGATGCAGCTTCTTCAATGTATCAAGCGCCCGATTTGCAGTAATAATGGCCTGTCTGAACAGGACAAGCTTTCTTGATTTCACATAAGTCGTTTTCTTAAAGTAACTTCTTTCTTCTTTATATAGAAGATATGTCTGATCAAGCTTGATCATTTTTTCTTTCAGTTTTTCAATATCCTCTTTCAAAATCGAATGCTCTGTCGACTGCCGCATGGACAATCTGATCCACTTCATAATTTCTTCGGTGTTTTCGACGGTATTATGAATCAGCTTTGTTTCGTACTTAGGAGGCAAAAACACAAGGTTGACGATAAAGGAAGAAAGCACCCCTAAGATGACTGTGCTTGTTCTGATCAGCGCGAACATTAAAAAGTCGTCACCGGCGGATTCTAATATCGCAATAACTGTTACAAGAGCAATCGAAATTGTATGTTCAATTTTAAGTTTCAGCATGATTGTAATAACAATAACTGCTGTTAACCCGATCATAATCGGGCTGGGTCCAAAAATAAGGCCGAACACTGTGGCAATCACAGCTCCGATAATATTTGCCTGAACCTGATCAATAATAATGAGAAAAGAGCGGTAAATCGACGGCTGGATCGCAAATATCGCTGCAATCCCAGCGAAAATCGGCGCGGGAAGCCCGATCCACGAAGCCAAATAAAGAGCAAGTGTAATCGCAATCCCGGTTTTGAAAATGCGGGCACCAAGTTTCATTGGTTTGTGCGTGCATTCCTTTCTATAGTAAATTGTGTGACATAGCAAAGGGGCTAATCCTTAAAATTCCCGGTTAGTTTATTTGCTAAACAATTAAGTAATATACAGGGATCGATACAAATATTCAAGCTATTTTTCTAGAAAAAGACCAAAATCTTACACACTGTTTGAATCCATAAAAAAACAGGAGCCCAAAGCTCCTGTTCAAGGTATCTGATTCTAGTTTTTAAGATGTTTAAAAGCATCCTCGACCGCTGCAAGCGTGTCTTTAATATCCTGCTCTGTATGTGCTGTGGTAATAAACCAAGCTTCATATTTAGAAGGTGCTAAATTAATTCCGCGTTCCAGCATCAGCTTGAAAAACGTAGCGAATGTTTCTCCGTCACTCCGTTCAGCCTGCTCGTAATTTTCCACTTTCTCATCAGAGAAGTATACCGTGAGCGCACCTTTTAACCGGTTGACCGTAATGGTGATGCCGTGTGTTTCTGCGTGCTTCAAAATACCTTCCTCAAGCATAGCGCCAAGGTGATCAAGCTTTTCATACACGCCTTTTTCTTTGAGCACTTCCAGACAAGCGATGCCTGATAGGATGGAAGCGGGGTTCCCTGCCATTGTTCCTGCCTGATAAGCAGGCCCTAGCGGAGCTACCTGCTCCATGATTTCTTGTTTGCCGCCATAGGCGCCAATCGGAAGTCCGCCGCCGATAATTTTCCCGAGTGCTGTTAAATCTGGTTTCACCTGTAAGAGATCCTGCGCGCCGCCATACATAAAGCGGAAAGCCGTAATGACTTCATCGTAAATAACGAGAGCGCCTGCATTATGTGTCAATTCATTTACTTTTTCTAAGAAGCCCTCTTTCGGCTCGACGATACCGAAGTTGCCGACAATCGGTTCAACGAGAACCGCCGCGATTTCACTGCCCCATTTATCAAGAGCCGCTTTATAGCTATCGATATCATTAAATGGTACTGTGATCACTTCGTTTGCAATGCTTTTCGGTACACCGGCTGAGTCTGGTGTGCCGAGAGTAGACGGGCCGGAGCCTGCGGCGACAAGCACAAGGTCCGAATGCCCGTGATAGCAGCCCGCAAATTTAATGATTTTTGTCCGGCCTGTATATGCGCGAGCCACGCGGATGGTCGTCATAACGGCTTCTGTACCCGAATTGACGAATCTTACTTTGTCCATAGCGGGAATGGCTTCTTTGAGCATTTTTGCAAATGTAACCTCGTGTTTCGTTGGTGTTCCATACAATACACCGTTCTCTGCCGCTTTTTTAATCGCTTCTGTAATATGCGGGTGGGCATGTCCTGTAATAATCGGACCGTACGCCGCTAAATAATCGATGTATTTGTTGCCGTCCACATCCCAAAAATAAGCGCCGCTTGCTTTCTCCATTGCAACAGGAGAACCGCCGCCGACTGCTTTATATGATCTAGACGGGCTGTTTACACCGCCGACAATGTGCTGTAATGCCTCATTGTGAAGTTCAATTGATTTTGTATGCAAGAATAAAAACCTCCTATATCTCCATGCGTCCTTTCTATTGTAGCATGCTTCCGAACAAGAACAATGGCTTCGGGCTTCAGATTCAGCTGAGATGGTTGTAATCTGGACAAGAATTGGATACGCTTAATAAAAAAACATCCGGAGGTAACGTAATGACTATAGAAATCGGACAAAAAGCGCCTGATCTTGAGTTAAAAGGCGATCATGGGGAAACAGTAAAATTATCGGATTATAAAGGAAAGTACATCGTGCTTTATTTTTATCCAAAAGACATGACACCGGGATGTACAACTGAAGCATGCGATTTTCGGGACAGTCACGAAAGCTTCGCCGAACTGGATGCCGTCATTATCGGCGTCAGCCCGGACAGCCAGGAAAAACACGGAAAATTTAAAGAGAAGCATAACCTTCCATTTCTGCTTCTTGTTGATGACGAGCATAAGCTGGCGGAAGCATTTGATGTGTGGAAGCTGAAGAAAAACTTCGGAAAAGAGTATATGGGAATCGAGCGTTCCACTTTTTTAATTGATAAAGAAGGCCGGCTCATTAAAGAATGGAGAAAAGTAAAAGTAAAGGACCATGTAGCCGAAGCGCTTCAAACCCTCAAAGATATGTCGGAAAAGTAAATCTCTATGAGCCTATGCTTACTTTTACCCTGATATCAATTGACAAATTATCGTAGAAAGAGTTACACTAATTATAAACATTACAATGTAAGAATTTTTTTTAGAAGAGAGGTGCATGACGGATGGCTGCACATGAACTAAAAGAAGCCTTAGAAACGTTGAAGGAAACCGGAGTTCGCATTACTCCTCAACGTCATGCGATTCTGGAATATCTCGTTAACTCTATGGCTCATCCAACAGCGGACGATATATATAAAGCTCTGGAAGGGAAATTTCCTAACATGAGCGTAGCGACGGTATATAACAATTTGCGTGTGTTCCGAGAATCAGGTTTGGTAAAAGAGCTCACATACGGTGATGCTTCCAGCAGATTCGATTTTGTGACATCTGATCACTATCACGCGATTTGCGAAAACTGCGGTAAAATTGTGGACTTCCACTACCCGGGCCTTGATGAAGTGGAGCAGCTCGCTGCCCACGTCACGGGCTTCAAGGTAAGCCACCACCGTTTAGAAATTTACGGCGTCTGCCAAGAGTGTTCGAAAAAAGAAAATCATTAAAAATAAGCTGACCGCACGAAACGGTCAGCTTATTTTATTTCGACATTTTCTTTTTATTATAAGACTCATCAAATTCTTTTCCTTCTAATCCCTTATCTAAAGTCAGCGGCTCTCGGCAATGCATGCACATATCGACTCTTCCTAAAACCTTTGTCTCTTTTTCACAGCCCGGACAAATGACGCGAACCGCTTTGGTCGAAAGCATTCCGATCCAAAAGTAAACAACCGTGCTGAGACCAATGGATAAAAGTCCAAGTATCATAAACAAACTAGATAGCAAAACTGACTCTTTAAAAAAGATCCCGATGTACATAATGATAAACCCAACGAAAACCAAACTTAACGCAAATGTTCTGATTTTATTAATTTTGCTGGAGTATTTCGCCATGTCCATCCCCCTCTGATTTAACTATAGCACAAACCCGATGGGATTTTCTTCATGTTTTCGGTTGAACTGGAATTTATATATGGAGAGTTACTGTGAAATTGTTTATAATAGTTCAATGTGTTTAGAAAAAAGGAATTTCGTTTTAACCATAGAATTGAATCAAATAGAGAATAAAAAAATTTGAACAATTGCATTGGAGGAATAGTGATGGAAAATCTTCTCCGTCCAATTTACCAAGAAAGAGCAAGTCACCCCAATACATTGGCTGTCATTATGATTGAGAGAAGAAACAAAACATCTTCCTTAACAGATAACTTTGATGCAGCTTTGCTGGTGATTGTAAAGGATGCTGATGAGCCAGTTTTTATAAAGCATTATGAATTTGATCATCAAACAGCTTCTTTGCATGTGGTAACAGATTCTCAGATTCAAGAATGGATTTTGCTCGGAACAAATAGAAGAATCATAGATTGGATTGTAAATGGCAGAGTTTTGTTTGACCGTAATGAATACATTGCTGAGCTGATTGACAGGCTGAATACATTTCCGTTTGCCGAACGTAAACTGAAGATCGGACTCGAATACGGCAAATTAATCAGAAGGTATGTTGAAGGAAAAGCTTTTTTTGAAGCCAAGCAATTTTTAGATGCCTACAACGCCGTTGTTCATGCGCTGCATCATTTAGCACGTATTGAAGTAATCGACAGAGGATTCCATCCTGAAACCACGGTGTGGAGCCAAGTGCGCCAGATGGAGCCGCAAGTGTACAAATTATATTCCGAGCTGATTGAAAGTCATGAGAGCCTGGAAAAAAGACTTGAATTATTATTCTTAGCAAATGATTTTCTCATCCATTCCAAAGCCGAGATCGGTTCGGCGCATCTTTTCGAAGTAATGAAAGAAAAAGACATTTGGCAATTCGGTGAGCTTCTTCAACATCATGACCTAAAACACTTCACCCAAGATCTTGGGGTTATGCTTGATTACTTGACAGAAAAGGGACTTATCAACGTCTGTCAAATAGAAACGAAAGGACAGGCTGTCTATCACCGAGGATATTCTTTTAAAAAAGATGTTGACTCTGATTCTTGACCGTGTTATATTATTAAACGTCGCTGATGCGCTTCTGAGAAAACAAGCTCACAGCGGCGGGGAAATAAATCAAAAAAACATTTGACAAAAGAAAGTCAAAATGTTATATTGATAAAGTCGCTTCAATAAGAAGTGAAAATGATCTTTGAAAACTAAACAAGACAAAACGTACCTGTTAATTCAATTTTTAAAAAATCGCACAGCGATGTGCGTAGTCAGTCAAACTAGGGCCTGCACGACGCAGGTCACACAGGTGTCGCCGCAGGATGCGGTGAACTTAACCTGTGATCCATTTATCGGAGAGTTTGATCCTGGCTCAGGACGAACGCTGGCGGCGTGCCTAATACATGCAAGTCGAGCGGACAGATGGGAGCTTGCTCCCTGATGTTAGCGGCGGACGGGTGAGTAACACGTGGGTAACCTGCCTGTAAGACTGGGATAACTCCGGGAAACCGGGGCTAATACCGGATGGTTGTTTGAACCGCATGGTTCAAACATAAAAGGTGGCTTCGGCTACCACTTACAGATGGACCCGCGGCGCATTAGCTAGTTGGTGAGGTAATGGCTCACCAAGGCAACGATGCGTAGCCGACCTGAGAGGGTGATCGGCCACACTGGGACTGAGACACGGCCCAGACTCCTACGGGAGGCAGCAGTAGGGAATCTTCCGCAATGGACGAAAGTCTGACGGAGCAACGCCGCGTGAGTGATGAAGGTTTTCGGATCGTAAAGCTCTGTTGTTAGGGAAGAACAAGTACCGTTCGAATAGGGCGGTACCTTGACGGTACCTAACCAGAAAGCCACGGCTAACTACGTGCCAGCAGCCGCGGTAATACGTAGGTGGCAAGCGTTGTCCGGAATTATTGGGCGTAAAGGGCTCGCAGGCGGTTTCTTAAGTCTGATGTGAAAGCCCCCGGCTCAACCGGGGAGGGTCATTGGAAACTGGGGAACTTGAGTGCAGAAGAGGAGAGTGGAATTCCACGTGTAGCGGTGAAATGCGTAGAGATGTGGAGGAACACCAGTGGCGAAGGCGACTCTCTGGTCTGTAACTGACGCTGAGGAGCGAAAGCGTGGGGAGCGAACAGGATTAGATACCCTGGTAGTCCACGCCGTAAACGATGAGTGCTAAGTGTTAGGGGGTTTCCGCCCCTTAGTGCTGCAGCTAACGCATTAAGCACTCCGCCTGGGGAGTACGGTCGCAAGACTGAAACTCAAAGGAATTGACGGGGGCCCGCACAAGCGGTGGAGCATGTGGTTTAATTCGAAGCAACGCGAAGAACCTTACCAGGTCTTGACATCCTCTGACAATCCTAGAGATAGGACGTCCCCTTCGGGGGCAGAGTGACAGGTGGTGCATGGTTGTCGTCAGCTCGTGTCGTGAGATGTTGGGTTAAGTCCCGCAACGAGCGCAACCCTTGATCTTAGTTGCCAGCATTCAGTTGGGCACTCTAAGGTGACTGCCGGTGACAAACCGGAGGAAGGTGGGGATGACGTCAAATCATCATGCCCCTTATGACCTGGGCTACACACGTGCTACAATGGACAGAACAAAGGGCAGCGAAACCGCGAGGTTAAGCCAATCCCACAAATCTGTTCTCAGTTCGGATCGCAGTCTGCAACTCGACTGCGTGAAGCTGGAATCGCTAGTAATCGCGGATCAGCATGCCGCGGTGAATACGTTCCCGGGCCTTGTACACACCGCCCGTCACACCACGAGAGTTTGTAACACCCGAAGTCGGTGAGGTAACCTTTTAGGAGCCAGCCGCCGAAGGTGGGACAGATGATTGGGGTGAAGTCGTAACAAGGTAGCCGTATCGGAAGGTGCGGCTGGATCACCTCCTTTCTAAGGATATTATACGGAATATAAGACCTTGGGTCTTATAAACAGAACGTTCCCTGTCTTGTTTAGTTTTGAAGGATCATTCCTTCGAAACGTGTTCTTTGAAAACTAGATAACAGTAGACATCACATTCAATTAGTAATACAAGATATCACATAGTGATTCTTTTTAACGGTTAAGTTAGAAAGGGCGCACGGTGGATGCCTTGGCACTAGGAGCCGATGAAGGACGGGACGAACACCGATATGCTTCGGGGAGCTGTAAGCAAGCTTTGATCCGGAGATTTCCGAATGGGGAAACCCACCACTCGTAATGGAGTGGTATCCATATCTGAATTCATAGGATATGAGAAGGCAGACCCGGGGAACTGAAACATCTAAGTACCCGGAGGAAGAGAAAGCAAATGCGATTCCCTGAGTAGCGGCGAGCGAAACGGGATTAGCCCAAACCAAGAGGCTTGCCTCTTGGGGTTGTAGGACACTCTGTACGGAGTTACAAAAGAACGAGGTAGATGAAGAGGTCTGGAAAGGCCCGCCATAGGAGGTAACAGCCCTGTAGTCAAAACTTCGTTCTCTCCTGAGTGGATCCTGAGTACGGCGGAACACGTGAAATTCCGTCGGAATCCGGGAGGACCATCTCCCAAGGCTAAATACTCCCTAGTGACCGATAGTGAACCAGTACCGTGAGGGAAAGGTGAAAAGCACCCCGGAAGGGGAGTGAAAGAGATCCTGAAACCGTGTGCCTACAAGTAGTCAGAGCCCGTTAACGGGTGATGGCGTGCCTTTTGTAGAATGAACCGGCGAGTTACGATCCCGTGCAAGGTTAAGCAGAAGATGCGGAGCCGCAGCGAAAGCGAGTCTGAATAGGGCGCATGAGTACGTGGTCGTAGACCCGAAACCAGGTGATCTACCCATGTCCAGGGTGAAGTTCAGGTAACACTGAATGGAGGCCCGAACCCACGCACGTTGAAAAGTGCGGGGATGAGGTGTGGGTAGGGGTGAAATGCCAATCGAACCTGGAGATAGCTGGTTCTCTCCGAAATAGCTTTAGGGCTAGCCTCAAGGTAAGAGTCTTGGAGGTAGAGCACTGATTGGACTAGGGGCCCCTACCGGGTTACCGAATTCAGTCAAACTCCGAATGCCAATGACTTATCCTTGGGAGTCAGACTGCGAGTGATAAGATCCGTAGTCGAAAGGGAAACAGCCCAGACCGCCAGCTAAGGTCCCAAAGTATACGTTAAGTGGAAAAGGATGTGGAGTTGCTTAGACAACCAGGATGTTGGCTTAGAAGCAGCCACCATTTAAAGAGTGCGTAATAGCTCACTGGTCGAGTGACTCTGCGCCGAAAATGTACCGGGGCTAAACGTATCACCGAAGCTGCGGACTGTTCTTCGAACAGTGGTAGGAGAGCGTTCTAAGGGCTGTGAAGCCAGACCGGAAGGACTGGTGGAGCGCTTAGAAGTGAGAATGCCGGTATGAGTAGCGAAAGAGGGGTGAGAATCCCCTCCACCGAATGCCTAAGGTTTCCTGAGGAAGGCTCGTCCGCTCAGGGTTAGTCGGGACCTAAGCCGAGGCCGAAAGGCGTAGGCGATGGACAACAGGTTGATATTCCTGTACCACCTCCTCACCATTTGAGCAATGGGGGGACGCAGGAGGATAGGGTAAGCGCGGTATTGGATATCCGCGTCCAAGCAGTTAGGCTGGGAAATAGGCAAATCCGTTTCCCATAAGGCTGAGCTGTGATGGCGAGCGAAATATAGTAGCGAAGTTCCTGATTCCACACTGCCAAGAAAAGCCTCTAGCGAGGTGAGAGGTGCCCGTACCGCAAACCGACACAGGTAGGCGAGGAGAGAATCCTAAGGTGATCGAGAGAACTCTCGTTAAGGAACTCGGCAAAATGACCCCGTAACTTCGGGAGAAGGGGTGCTCTGTTAGGGTGCAAGCCCGAGAGAGCCGCAGTGAATAGGCCCAGGCGACTGTTTAGCAAAAACACAGGTCTCTGCGAAGCCGTAAGGCGAAGTATAGGGGCTGACGCCTGCCCGGTGCTGGAAGGTTAAGAGGAGCGCTTAGCGTAAGCGAAGGTGCGAATTGAAGCCCCAGTAAACGGCGGCCGTAACTATAACGGTCCTAAGGTAGCGAAATTCCTTGTCGGGTAAGTTCCGACCCGCACGAAAGGCGCAACGATCTGGGCACTGTCTCAACGAGAGACTCGGTGAAATTATAGTACCTGTGAAGATGCAGGTTACCCGCGACAGGACGGAAAGACCCCGTGGAGCTTTACTGCAGCCTGATATTGAATGTTGGTACAGCTTGTACAGGATAGGTAGGAGCCTTGGAAACCGGAGCGCCAGCTTCGGTGGAGGCATCGGTGGGATACTACCCTGGCTGTATTGACCTTCTAACCCGCCGCCCTTATCGGGCGGGGAGACAGTGTCAGGTGGGCAGTTTGACTGGGGCGGTCGCCTCCTAAAAGGTAACGGAGGCGCCCAAAGGTTCCCTCAGAATGGTTGGAAATCATTCGCAGAGTGTAAAGGCACAAGGGAGCTTGACTGCGAGACCTACAAGTCGAGCAGGGACGAAAGTCGGGCTTAGTGATCCGGTGGTTCCGCATGGAAGGGCCATCGCTCAACGGATAAAAGCTACCCCGGGGATAACAGGCTTATCTCCCCCAAGAGTCCACATCGACGGGGAGGTTTGGCACCTCGATGTCGGCTCATCGCATCCTGGGGCTGTAGTCGGTCCCAAGGGTTGGGCTGTTCGCCCATTAAAGCGGTACGCGAGCTGGGTTCAGAACGTCGTGAGACAGTTCGGTCCCTATCCGTCGCGGGCGCAGGAAATTTGAGAGGAGCTGTCCTTAGTACGAGAGGACCGGGATGGACGCACCGCTGGTGTACCAGTTGTTCTGCCAAGGGCATCGCTGGGTAGCTATGTGCGGACGGGATAAGTGCTGAAAGCATCTAAGCATGAAGCCCCCCTCAAGATGAGATTTCCCATTCCGCAAGGAAGTAAGATCCCTGAAAGATGATCAGGTTGATAGGTCTGAGGTGGAAGTGTGGCGACATATGGAGCTGACAGATACTAATCGATCGAGGACTTAACCATATTTTTGAATGATGTCACACCTGTTATCTAGTTTTGAGAGAATAAGTTTTTCAAAAAAACACTTGATTTTCTCAAGAATACATAGTATAATGTTAAATGTCACTGAAATTGTCTGGTGATGATGGCGAAGAGGTCACACCCGTTCCCATGCCGAACACGGAAGTTAAGCTCTTCAGCGCCGATGGTAGTCGGGGGTTTCCCCCTGTGAGAGTAGGACATCGCCAGGCAGACTTCATTCCGCAGTAGCTCAGTGGTAGAGCTATCGGCTGTTAACCGATCGGTCGTAGGTTCGAATCCTACCTGCGGAGCCATTATTGGAGAGCTGTCCGAGTGGTCGAAGGAGCACGATTGGAAATCGTGTAGGCGGTCAACTCCGTCTCAAGGGTTCGAATCCCTTGCTCTCCGCCACTGATACTTATACATAATTACAATTGAAAGTCTGGGCCCGTTGGTCAAGCGGTTAAGACACCGCCCTTTCACGGCGGTAACACGGGTTCGAATCCCGTACGGGTCATTATATGATGGAGGATTAGCTCAGCTGGGAGAGCATCTGCCTTACAAGCAGAGGGTCGGCGGTTCGAGCCCGTCATCCTCCACCATTATATCATCGCGGGGTGGAGCAGTTCGGTAGCTCGTCGGGCTCATAACCCGAAGGTCGCAGGTTCAAATCCTGCCCCCGCAACCAAATTTCAAAATGGTCCGGTAGTTCAGTTGGTTAGAATGCCTGCCTGTCACGCAGGAGGTCGCGGGTTCGAGTCCCGTCCGGACCGCCATTTAAATACTTAGGCTCGGTAGCTCAGTTGGTAGAGCAACGGACTGAAAATCCGTGTGTCGGCGGTTCGATTCCGTCCCGAGCCACCACCTATGCCGGTGTAGCTCAATTGGTAGAGCAACTGACTTGTAATCAGTAGGTTGGGGGTTCAAGTCCTCTTGCCGGCACTGTTTTTTCAAAATTTAATGTGGAGGGGTAGCGAAGTGGCTAAACGCGGCGGACTGTAAATCCGCTCCCTCAGGGTTCGGCAGTTCGAATCTGCCCCCCTCCACCATTTATAGGGGCATAGTTTAACGGTAGAACAGAGGTCTCCAAAACCTCCGGTGTGGGTTCGATTCCTACTGCCCCTGCCAAATTTATGACATCTTGAGATTATGGCGGTTGTGGCGAAGTGGTTAACGCACCAGATTGTGGCTCTGGCACTCGTGGGTTCGATTCCCATCAATCGCCCCATATTATCATTGGGCTATAGCCAAGCGGTAAGGCAACGGACTTTGACTCCGTCATGCGTTGGTTCGAATCCAGCTAGCCCAGTCTCACTTTTTATATCAACTGCATATAATGTATTAAGTCCATTAAAAATGCGGAAGTAGTTCAGTGGTAGAACACCACCTTGCCAAGGTGGGGGTCGCGGGTTCGAATCCCGTCTTCCGCTCCAATTACGGCGGCATAGCCAAGTGGTAAGGCAGAGGTCTGCAAAACCTTTATCCCCGGTTCGAATCCGGGTGTCGCCTTCTTATTGCCGGGGTGGTGGAATTGGCAGACACACAGGACTTAAAATCCTGCGGTAGGTGACTACCGTGCCGGTTCAAGTCCGGCCCTCGGCACCAATTTTACTTACATGGTAAGTTGAATTGGTGTTTGTGTTTTATCATTATAACTAATCATATTAATGATCTACTTATGTAGATCATTTTTTTAATGCTTTGATTTATCATAACAAGTTAAGTTCCGAGGCCTAATTATAAAGCGGCTGTATAGCTAGTCTTTCAACACTTTTATTTTATATTTCCATAAAAACTTTTTTGAAATACGTTGACACTTTATGAGATCCATGATATATTTATATTCGTCGGTTAGATACGACGTAAAACTTGCCGGTGTGGCGGAATTGGCAGACGCGCACGACTCAAAATCGTGTTCCTTCTGGAGTGTCGGTTCGACCCCGACCACCGGTATACTGAAAAACCCGTTTCTTAACAGGAACGGGTTTTTATTTTTTATTAGTGAAAAGGAGCCGAGGCTCCTTTTTATACTTACTCAGCGTATTGGTCTAGGATCTCTTCTAGCACCTCTTCTAGCTCTTCTGTATCTTCAAGCTCTGATTGGCTGAAACGGACGCGTACAAGCTGTTCTCCGTCATTATACATCTCTTCCAGCCACCCTCGGAGTCCTCTTGCTCTGCGGTCGACTTCGAAAATGATTTCCAAACCGTCTTCGTCTAAAAGGAAAATGAGCTCTAATTCATCAAGCATCTGACGATAATATCCGGAAGTCGGAACGAATTCGAATTCTTGAACGAACGGAAGACGACGCTGGAAGTAGGGCGCTTGTTCGCAGTCTGCTTCGTTAAGACGGAAGCCCAGGTTTTCGATTGCTTCAAGCACATTTTCAATCCAAGGGTGCGCTTCAACGAAAATGCGGTCATGATCGGATTTATCGATACCGCCTTGAATGTCAAGGTCTGTCACCACGGCAACCTCTACTTTCCCTGCAGTGATCGGCGTATCTAGAGGCAGAGTGAATGTGAACGGAAATTGATGCTCTTCACCAGGCTGTATGGTAAATGAACCAGTGACCCGGAAAGAATGAATTGTAGCGTATTTCCGGTGCTCTTCATCGTCTTTTACAATGACATACCGTGTGCTAAGCTGTAAATCGATATAACGGATGTCCTGAGCGATTTTTCCGCCTTTGACATGTACCGTTCCCTGTACTTCTTCTCCTGGAAAATATGCGTCTTTTTCTAAAATTGTATCTACTTTTGCAGCTCCAATTCCGGCACTTGCCGCAAGCTTCTTAAAAAATGACATGTTAGATCTTCCCCTTTTTCTTTTTTCTCAACAGATATACGTAAGAAGGAGGAAAAAAGATTCATCTGATTCATACTTTTTTCCTATTATTCGTCTCGGCCTAGGGACAGACTAAGAATAATATTGAAAATAAAGGAGTGGATGGAAGTGAATAAAGAAAGTTTGGTTGCAGATGAATTACACAGAATGTTTTTGGCTGGTGAGCTGCAAATCACAGTAGAGGAGGATATAAACAATATTTCCGAAAGGCTGAGAAACGGCGATCTCAGTTTAGACCGATTAAGCGGTGAAGACGCGTTTATAAAAGAAACGGTAAATGAGGCTTTAAGAAGAGTGGAGCAATAAAAAAGAGACGGCATCTCATCTTTGAGATCCCGTCTCTTTTTGTGGTCTTTGCTGTAAGATAAAAGCGAATCGATTTGGAATTGCTCACCCGAGCCACCCCTTTTCTAACAGAAGATCTGACAGTTCATCATGGAGATATACAGTTGTATCTAATTGATCATGCAATGCTCTTCTGATGTGGGGATTTTCGGCTTCTGTTATTGCGACAGTGTATTTGTTAATGCTGGTTTTTATTGTTGTCAACAAATCAAGAATATCTTTGGGACAAAGACTTTGTTCAATGGGAAACCACCTCCTTTGTTTTTTTAGCAGCTCCTGATAAGAAAGTATTTGGCTTTGTTTCTTGCTTCTATACAAAATGCTATAATAAGCAACAAATTTTGTTGGAGGTGTGATGATGAAGCAGGTTATTGCGATGGGGGGCGGGGGTTTTTCGATGGAGCCGGATAATTTGTCCCTCGATCAATATATCCTCAATCAATCAAAACGAGAGCAGCCTCGTATTTGTTTTTTGCCGACGGCGAGCGGAGATTCCCAAAACTATATTCAGCGGTTTTATCATGCATTTCAAACACTGGATTGTGTGCCGTCTCACTTATCTTTGTTTAAGCCGCCATCAACAGATTTAACTTCTTTTGTTATGGAATTGGACGTGATTTATGTTGGCGGGGGAAATACGCGGAATTTACTTGTGTTATGGAAAGAGTGGGGGCTTGACCAGATTCTCAGGGAAGCATGGAAGAACGGTGTGGTTTTAGCTGGATTAAGTGCCGGTGCGATCTGCTGGTTTGAAGAAGGGGTGACGGATTCAGTCGGACCGCTGACAAGTTTGAAAAGTTTAGGTTTTTTGCAAGGGAGCTTTTGTCCCCATTATGACGGGGAAAAGGATCGGAGACCGGCATACCACCAGCTGATATCTAACAAGTTCTTATGCAGTGGCTATGCAGTGGATGATGGGGCTGCTCTCCATTTCATAAATGATCAGCTGTTTCAGACTGTGAGTTCAAGGTCGGGTGCAAAGGCATATCGGGTGATGATGGCTGAACATGAAATAGCTGAAATCCCGTTGCCGGTCAAATATTTAGGGTGAAATTGGCTGAATATTATCTATATTCCTCTTTTTTTCAGATTGATTTTATGATAAGATGAGTGCGAAATCAATAGTTACTGGGGGTGCCCGCTTTCGGGCTGAGAGAGAAGGTAAGCTTCTTAACCCTTTGGACCTGATCTGGTTCGTACCAGCGTGGGGAAGTAGAGGAATTGTTTTTGTTATTGTCTTGCTGGGCAATAATATGTTTCTTTCTGACTGTAACCGGGTTCATTTATATGAATCCGGTTTTTTGTGCTGGTTATGGGCTTGATTTTGTCCTTTCAAACGTAGAAAGGGGAAGGAAAAGTAATGCAAAACAATTCAGTGCAGCAAGCCAACATTTCCATTATGTCAAGTTTTTCAGGCAGCAAGAAGGTATACGTGGAGGGCTCTTCTTCGGACATCCAAGTGCCGATGAGGGAGATTCTATTGAGTCCGACGACGGGATCGTTCGGCGAAGAGGAAAACGCGCCTGTGCGTGTCTATGATACAAGCGGACCGTATACGGACCCTGAAGTAACCATTAATATTCAAGAAGGATTAAAGCCGCTCCGCCAAAAATGGATCACAGAGCGCGGTGACGTGGAAGAGTATGAAGGTCGGGCTATAAAACCAGAAGATAACGGTTATAAAAAAGCAAATCCAAACGTAAGCTACCCAGGATTAAAGCGGAAACCGCTGAGGGCGAAGGCAGGTCAAAATGTTACTCAAATGCACTATGCAAAAAAGGGGATCATTACACCTGAGATGGAATTTATCGCCATTCGTGAGCATGTGTCTCCTGAATTCGTCAGAGACGAGGTAGCCAGCGGCCGGGCGATTATTCCTTCAAACATTAATCACCCTGAAAGTGAGCCAATGATTATCGGCCGGAATTTTCATGTGAAGATTAATGCAAATATCGGGAATTCAGCGGTTACGTCATCCATTGAAGAAGAAGTGGAAAAAATGACGTGGGCCATCCGCTGGGGAGCAGATACAATGATGGATCTCTCTACCGGAAAAGATATTCATACGACGCGTGAATGGATTATCCGCAATTGCCCCGTGCCTGTGGGAACTGTTCCGATTTATCAGGCGCTTGAAAAAGTAAACGGCGTAGCGGAGGATTTAACGTGGGAGATTTATCGTGATACGCTAATCGAGCAGGCAGAGCAGGGAGTGGATTATTTTACGATTCACGCGGGTGTTTTGCTTAGGTATGTACCGCTGACTGCCAAACGGACAACTGGTATTGTGTCACGCGGGGGAGCGATTATGGCGCAGTGGTGTCTGGCTCATCATCAAGAAAGCTTTTTATACACACATTTTGAAGAAATATGTGAGATTATGAAAATGTATGATATTGCTTTCTCTCTTGGGGATGGTTTGCGTCCCGGATCAATTGCTGATGCCAATGACGAAGCGCAGTTTGCTGAATTAGAGACGCTTGGAGAGCTGACGCAAATTGCCTGGAAGCATGATGTTCAGGTGATGATTGAGGGTCCTGGACATGTTCCGATGCATAAAATCAAAGAGAACGTCGATAAACAAATGGACATTTGTAAAGAAGCGCCTTTTTACACATTGGGGCCGTTGACAACGGATATTGCTCCGGGATATGACCATATTACTTCAGCGATCGGAGCGGCGATGATCGGTTGGTACGGGACAGCAATGCTTTGTTATGTAACGCCGAAGGAGCATTTGGGGCTGCCAAACCGTGATGATGTTCGTGAAGGAGTCATTACATATAAGATCGCTGCGCACGCTGCGGACCTTGCAAAAGGGCATCCCGGAGCGCAAATCCGGGATGATGCGTTATCGAAAGCCCGTTTTGAATTCCGCTGGCGGGATCAGTTTCATTTATCTCTTGATCCGGAGAGAGCCCTTGAATACCATGATGAAACCCTGCCTGCTGAAGGAGCAAAAACCGCTCACTTTTGTTCCATGTGCGGTCCGAAATTTTGCAGCATGAGAATTTCACAGGATATTCGGGATTATGCGAAGAAAAACGATCTCAGTGAAGCAGAAGCCATAAATAAAGGATTAAAAGAAAAAGCAAAAGAGTTTGTCGATACGGGAAGCAATTTATATCAATAAAAAAGATGAAGATGGAGCATGCTCCATCTTCATTTTTTTAGAAAAACAGAGAGCGTCGAAGCGGAGGAATACTCTGTTCAAAGCGGAAAACATTTTCTGGATCATATTTCGTTTTGACACGGCGGAGTCGTTCAACGTTTTCGCCGTAATATGTTCTTGGCCAGTTTCTGATTTCGATATCTGGCCAATTTACGTAGTCTCCCATCGTTTCTTTCGAAAGGGACGTTCTCAGCCCCTCAATCCAGCGGACATTTTGTCTTTTTTCTCCAGGGGATGTCCAGTTTGTTAAGTATTCCTGGGCAATGATTGCGTCACGATAATAAAATGCCGTTTGGTCGGGAGCGATCCGTCCGGCTGCCCCGCCGAGTGCTTGCTGCCAGACACTGGCGTTTTGATTCGGAGCGTGCTCTAAAAAGTGTTTTAGTGTTGAAATCGCACGTTCTGATAATGGCTTTTCAATGAAAGAGCCGGAGCGTTTCATTTTTTGAGGCTGATTGCCTCCCGGGCTGTTAAAAAAGTTTACCGCTTCAATGAATGGCGTTGTTTTTACCATTCCGCTTGTCGGGCTTCCTGTTTTCAATAAAGGCTTTAACAGTTTTTTTAACTCTGTTTTTGGACCGACAAATTGGCCGAGGGCCTCTATGCGGTTTGCTTCTTTAGGCCAAAACTCTATTGATGATGTAAGCCGGTCATCTGTATAGGGGGCCCAGTGCTGCCACGTGTTAAATACTTCCTCAAAATCATCCCATCCCCATGTAATAGAAAAAATCGACACTTGAGAGATGGGCACTGCTTTAAATGTCATGGAGGTGACTATGCCGAAATTGCCTCCTCCGCCTCCCTGAGACGCCCAAAATAAGTCTGGATGATTTGAACAGCTGACTGTAATCAGATCAGCGCCCTCTTTTTCGTCTGCTACGATCATCTCAAGCTGCACGAGGCTGTCGCAAGTAAGGCCGGCAGCCCTTGTTAAAAGTCCAATTCCCCCTCCGAGAGTTAAACCTGTGAGCCCTACATTAGCAATGGTGCCTGCGGGAAGCGTCAGGCCGTATTGCCAGAGTGTCCGATAGACTTCTCCCAATTCAGCCCCCGCTTCAATATAGGCCAGCTTTTTATCCTGATTCACAGTTATTTTTTTCATTTCGCTTAAATCAATAACAAGACCGTTATTTAAAAGGGAAAAGTTCTCATAGCTGTGTCTGCCGCCTCTAATACGGAAAGGCACACGGTTTTCACGCGCCCATTTCAGCGCATTGAGTGCATCCTGTTTGTTTTGGCAAAACACAATGATGTCAGGATACCTTTCTAAGCTTAGGTTAATATTGGTTCTTGCTTCGTTATAGTCCGGATCATCCCGTGTCACGATACGTCCGGTCAATTTTGTCTTTTCCACACTCCCACATCTCTTTCTCTCGTATTCTAGTTTCTCTAGTTTATGCGTCAGGGGAAAAGAGTGTATAAGGAAAAAGCGGGGACGCAATCTGATACAGTGTCAACACCCTAAAAAAGTTGACAGGTCGGTATTGTATGAATTAACATGGTCAGTACAAATTTTTCAAATTTTTCGCGCTGATCGGAACACCGAAGGCTCTTATCGTTTAGATAAGGGCCTTTTTTGTATGAAAAAGGAGGGATTATTGATGGGAGTCAAAAAAGAAAAAGGGAGAAAACGATTCAGGAAGCGAAAAACCTATGGGAATCAGATTTTGCCGCTTGAGCTGCTGATTGAAAAAAACAAACGAGAGATTATAAACAGCGCGGAACTCATGGAAGAAATTTATATGAAGATTGATGAGAAGCATACGCAATGTGTAACTAAATATAAAAAAACCCGCTGACTACAGCGGGTTTTTGCATTTCTACATTAAGCATCTTTTTTAATCGGCAATCCAAGGCCTTCTGCCACGCGTTTTCCGTATTCAGGATCCGCTTTGTAGAAGTGCTCGATTTGGCGCAGCTTGATTTCTTCTTTTTCTACCGGCTTCATAGCATTAACGATATTTTCAACAAGGCGGGTACGTTCATCTTCACTCATTAAACGATACAGATCACCGGCTTGAGTGTAGTGATCGTTGTGATCGTAGCTTACGCTGTCAGCGATACCTTGTACCGGATATGCTGCTTGCTTATCATCAGGTGACTCTTTCGGACCGCCGAAGCTGTTAGGCTCGTAATACACAGATCCGCCGCCGTTATCGTCAAAGCGCATTTGTCCATCACGCTGATAATTGTTTACTTTGTTGCGTGCGCGGTTGATTGGCAGCGCTTGATGGTTTGCACCGACACGGTAGCGGTGTGCATCATGATAAGCAAACAGTCGGCCTTGAAGCATTTTATCCGGTGAAACATCAATACCAGGCACGAGTGTTCCAGGTGAGAATGTCGCTTGTTCTACCTCTGCAAAGTAGTTTTCCGGATTTCTGTCTAAAACCATGCGTCCGACCTCGATTAACGGGTAGTCTTTTTGAGACCAAACTTTTGTGACATCAAACGGATCGAAACGGTACGTATTTGCATCTTCTAAAGGCATGATTTGCACATATAGTTTCCATGCAGGATAATCACCGTTTTCGATTGCATTGAAAAGGTCTTCTGTATGGTAATCAGGGTTTTCACCGGCAATTTTTGCTGCCGTATTGACATCAAGGTTTTTCACGCCTTGTTCCGTTTTAAAGTGATATTTAATCCATACGCCTTCGCCTTCGGCATTTGTCCATTTGAATGTATGGCTTCCGAAGCCGTGCATGTGGCGAAGTGTTGCAGGAATTCCGCGGTCAGACATCAGGATTGTCACTTGGTGAAGTGACTCTGGTGAAAGTGACCAGAAATCCCATACAGCCGTAGGGTTTTTCAGGTGTGTTTTTGGATCTCTTTTTTGTGTATGGATGAAATCAGGGAACTTAATCGCATCGCGGATAAAGAATACAGGCGTATTGTTGCCGACGATGTCGTAGTTTCCTTCTTCAGTATAAAATTTAACAGCAAATCCGCGCGGATCGCGAACTGTGTCAGCAGAGCCAAGTTCACCGGCAACTGTTGAGAAACGGATGAACAACGGTGTGCGTTTGCCGACTTCAGAAAGGAAAGCGGCTTTCGTGTATTTTGTTACGTCGTTTGTCACTTCAAAATATCCGTGTGCGCCTGCTCCTTTGGCGTGAACAACACGTTCAGGAACACGTTCTCGGTTGAAATGGGCCAATTTTTCGAGTAAATGTACATCTTGAATTAAAGTTGGTCCGCGAGAACCGGCAGTCATTGAGTTTTGATTATCTCCAACCGGAGCGCCCCAGCTAGTTGTCAGTTTATTTGAACTCATGTTATCACCTCTTGGAATTTATAAGAACATAATATCATCTCTAAGTAAAAAGTCAATATTATTTTATAATTATTATAAAATAGTTATCTCTATTAATCGATATTTAGTATCGAAAGTGTTGAAAAACCTTGTTGTAACAGCTTTTAATGACACTTAATAATTTTTAGAGAAATAATTTTTCCTTCTCTATTTGCGAAACAAGCAGAGTAAGTGATAAACAAGGATATCAAAAATCGCATTTAAAAAAGAGTTGACATATCGGAATAATTTGAATTAACATGTTATTCAAACAAAAAAACAATTGGGCAGCTGATCGGACCGCCGAAGGCTCTCATCTCTACAAGAACAGAGATGGGGGCCTTTTTGTTTTTTTGAAGGCGGGGTTGGCAGAAAGAGAGGGATAAAAGTGGCTGTGACCATCAGCATCAAAGAAAAGGCATTTGTTCAAGAGGGCCGCAAAAACACGGTCTTAGAGAACATAGAATTATCAATCGCACCAGGCGAATTTCTAACGCTTATCGGACCGAGCGGGTGCGGAAAAAGCACCCTGTTAAAGATTATTGCAGGGCTTGATTCTGAATATGACGGGAGTGTTGAAATTAACGGCCGCAGCGTAACAGCTCCGGGTATTCAGCAAGGATTTATTTTTCAGGAACACCGCCTCTTTCCTTGGCTGACTGTTGAGCAGAATATTGCAGCCGACTTGAATTTGAAGGACCCAAAAGTCAAACAAAAGGTGGATGAACTGATCGAGATTGTCAGATTGAAAGGATCGGAAAAAGCATATCCGCGCGAGCTGTCAGGCGGCATGTCACAAAGAGTAGCCATCGCCCGGGCCCTGCTGCGGGAGCCTGAGGTGCTGCTTTTAGATGAACCGTTTGGTGCACTCGACGCTTTTACAAGAAAACACCTGCAGGACGTGCTGCTGGATATATGGAGGAGGAAAAAAACAACGATGATTCTCGTGACTCATGATATAGATGAATCTGTTTATTTAGGAAATGAGCTTGCGATCCTTAAGGCCAAACCGGGGAAAATCCATAAGCTGATGCCCATTCACCTGGCGTATCCGCGAAACCGGACGACTCCGGATTTCCAAGCGATCAGACAGAGAGTGCTGTCGGAATTCGAGAAAACAGAAGATTTGGAGTACGCAGAAGGATCAGGGATATAGAAAGGGCGGAAGCGGAAATGAAAAAAGGACTCATTGTATTGGTTGCCGTTATTTTTCTGCTCGCAGGCTGTGGAGCAAATGGAGCCAGCGGTGACCACAAACAATTGAAGGAAATTCGTATTGGTATTCAGCAAAGCTTAAGCCCGCTTTTGATCGCAAAGGAAAAAGGCTGGTTCGAAGATGCATTTGAAAAAGAAGGCATCAAAGTGAAATGGGTGGAGTTTCAAAGCGGTCCCCCCCAATTTGAAGGCCTTGCGGCAGACAAACTTGATTTTTCTCAAGTCGGTAATTCGCCTGTGATCGCTGGACAGGCGGCAGGCATTGACTTTAAAGAAATCGGTTTGTCTCAGGACGGTTTGAAAGCAAACGGCATCCTTGTCAATCAAAACAGCGGCATTCAAGACGTTAAGGGCTTAAAGGGGAAGAAAATTGCAGTCGCCAAAGGCAGCAGCGGGTTTGATTTTTTGTATAAAGCGCTTGATCAAGTGGGGTTGTCAGCTAACGATGTGACAATTATTCAGCTTCAGCCTGATGAAGCAGCTTCCGCATTTGAAAACGAATCTGTTGATGCCTGGTCCATTTGGGAGCCGTACTTGTCCTTAGAAACAATGAAACACGGAGCAAAAATCCTTGTGAACGGAGAAAGCACAGATTTATATTCACCGGGTTTTACTTTAGTAAGAACAAAGTTTTCAGAGGAGCATCCAGACGAAGTGGTCCGTTTTCTGAAGGTGTTTAATAAAGCCGTTGTATGGCAAAAGGAACATCTGGATGAAGCAGCGGACTTGTATTCTGACATTAAAGATCTCGATAAAAAGGTCGTCGAAAATGTGCTGAAAAATACTGAGCCTCTGAATGAGGTCATCAGTGACGACATTGTGAAAGCGCAGCAGGAAACAGCAGATTTTCAATTTCGAACAAAGGCGATAGATAAGAAAATTGATGTGAAGGATGTTGTCGATAACACTTTTATCAAAAAAGCATTAAAGGAACATTCCTCAGGAGGTGATCAATGATGAAAGCAGAGGCTGCGGGCTCGCTGCCCAAAACGAATGCGGAAGCGGTGCGAAAAAAGCCCGGAAGGAAGAGATACGGCTGGATGAAGGGGCTTTTACTGCCCGCTGTCATCATAGCTATCTGGCAGGTCATCGGCGGGCTGGGGGTTGTGTCCGCTACAGTGCTGCCTACACCTGTTACGATTGTTCTGACCTTTAAGGAGCTTATTTTGTCCGGCGAGCTGTTCGGCCATCTGCAAATCAGCATTTATCGGGCGGCGCTTGGTTTTTTGCTTGGCGCGGGGCTTGGATTGATGATCGGGATTTTGGCCGGATTCTCCAAACGGACGGAGCTGTATCTTGATCCGTCGTTGCAAATGCTTAGAACCGTACCTCATCTGGCCGTCACGCCGCTGTTTATTTTATGGTTCGGATTTGACGAAGTATCTAAAATTTTGCTGATTGCGCTCGGTGCCTTCTTTCCTGTCTATATCAATACGTTTAACGGCATCCGCGGGGTTGACGCGAAGCTGTTTGAAGTCGCCCGGGTGCTTGAATTTAAATGGCATCAGCAGATATCCAAAGTGATATTGCCGGCAGCCCTGCCCAATATATTGCTAGGCATTCGCTTATCGCTCGGCATTGCATGGCTCGGGCTCGTTGTGGCAGAGCTGATGGGCTCAAGCTCGGGAGTCGGCTATATGATCATGGATGCGAGACAGTTTTCACAAACGAATAAAGTCTTTGCAGGGATTATCATTTTTGCAGTGGTTGGAAAGCTGACGGATTCCTTCGTCAGGCTGCTGGAACGAAAGCTGTTAAAGTGGAGAAACAGCTACGAAGGATAAAAGATATAAAGGGGAGATGAATATGGAAATTCTTTGGTTTATACCGACTCATGGAGACGCGAGATATTTAGGATCTGAAAGTGATGGACGGACTGCGGATCATCTTTACTTTAAACAAGTCGCCCAGGCGGCAGACAGGCTGGGATATACAGGAGTTCTTCTGCCAACGGGAAGATCGTGCGAAGACCCGTGGCTTACAGCGTCGGCACTGGCAGGAGAAACAAAGGACTTAAAGTTTTTAGTCGCGGTAAGACCTGGTTTAATGCAGCCTTCTCTGGCAGCCAGAATGACATCCACCCTAGACCGCATTTCAGACGGGCGGCTGCTGATCAACGTTGTGGCAGGGGGCGATCCGTATGAGCTGGCAGGCGATGGCCTGTTTATCAGCCATGATGAGCGCTACGAGGCAACAGACGAATTTTTAACCGTTTGGCGGAGACTTTTGCAGGGAGAAACGGTTTCCTATGAAGGAAAGCATATAAAAGTGGAAAACAGCAATCTGCTTTTCCCGCCGCAGCAAGAGCCGCATCCGCCCATCTATTTCGGTGGTTCGTCACAGGCTGGAATTGAAGCTGCCGCAAAGCATACAGACGTGTACTTGACATGGGGGGAGCCGCCTGAACAAGTAAAAGAAAAGATAGAGAGAGTCAAAAAGCAAGCGGCAAAAGAAGGGAGATCCGTTCGATTTGGCATTAGGCTGCATGTCATTGCCCGTGAAACTGAACAAGAGGCGTGGGAAGCGGCTGAGCGCTTGATCAGCCACTTGGATGATGACACCATTGCCAAAGCGCAGGCAGCTTTGAGCCGTTACGACTCTTCAGGCCAGCAGCGGATGGCCGTCCTTCATCAAGGCGATCGGACGAAGCTTGAAATCAGTCCGAATCTGTGGGCGGGGATCGGCCTAGTCAGAGGAGGGGCAGGAACAGCTCTTGTCGGTGATCCGCAGACGATTGCCGACCGGATAGCGGAGTACCAGGCACTCGGCATAGAATCGTTTATATTCTCAGGCTATCCGCATTTAGAAGAAGCGTATTATTTTGCAGAGCTTGTATTTCCGCTTTTGCCGTTTGAAAATGATCGGACGAGAAAGCTTCAGAACAAAAGGGGAGAAGCGGTAGGAAACACTTATTTTGTCAAAGAGAAAAATGCATGAGTTTAACTAAAATACAGCCCCCCGAACATGGTATGATATTCAAAAAAAGGGGGCTTTTTTTCTGAAAACATTGAGAAGCGCGGCAGTCATTTGCCTCATAGCTATGCTGTCAGCATGCGGACATTCAAAACAGATGGAAATCAAAGCGGCGGACATATCAGATCTTGAAAAAAACAGAATGGATGTCGCAGCTTCACAGGCATTCACTGCCGAAGCCGTCAATATCGGTGAAGGTATTTCTTCAGCTGACATGTACATCGAACATTATCAAAAGGGAAAGCTTGTTGAGAGGTTTGGACCGGTTCGTGCAGATTATTCAGAGGAAAAAACTGATACCATACAATTTGTTTATTTTGAGAATGAAGAGGGGGAAGGAAAGAATAAACATACCACCATTCATTTTGGCATTGTGGATAAACAGGGAACTATAGCGGCTGATTCATCGGTGAAACGCGACGATAGCACAACACAGGAAATGACTCAGAATATTTCATCGCCGGAACCGATTACTTTCGAGAAGCCTGCTTTGATCGGCAGCAGTATTAGAGGGACTGACGAGACAATGCACACCTCTGAACATAAAAAAGAGCTCATTAAGCATCAAGATGCGTTACTGTATTATGTGGAATTGCATCATTAGAATGGGCGGCTTCAGGCCGTCTGTTTTACAAAGCGGTATGCTTGCTTTTTTGAATGGTGCATGATACATTTTAAATCGTAACAATTTCGATTTAAAGGGAGGCTATGTGACTTGGCTAAAAAATCAAAAGTGGCAAAAGAGTTAAAACGCCAACAGCTTGTTGAGCAATACGCTGGTATTAGACGCGAGTTGAAGGAAAAAGGAGATTACGAGGCACTCAGCAAGCTGCCAAGAGATTCAGCACCGGGAAGGCTTCACAACCGCTGCATGGTAACGGGGCGCCCGAGAGCATATATGAGGAAGTTTAAAATGTCCAGAATCGCTTTCAGGGAGCTGGCCCATAAAGGCCAGATTCCCGGTGTGAAAAAAGCAAGCTGGTAAGAAAAACTCCGGCCGATTACAGCGCGCCGGAGTTTTTTTCGTTTTTCTTGAAAGAGATGACGTAGGAAAGGTGCTGGATGATCATGATGATAAACACAATAATAATAGGGAAAAACGGAATGCGCGATTGAAATAGCGGATAAAAAATGAGAAGAACCGCTGCGGCAGGCAGCGAGAAGTAGACAGCGATATATGACGCGCGACATGCTTTTGCCGTCATCATCTGCTCTCTTTCATCCTGCTCTTCAAACTCATCAGGCAGAAGTAGCTGCTTTCTGGCAGGGCGGCTTTTTTTCTGTAAGTACAAATAAACCGCAGACGCCGCAACAAACAGAATAAAGGGAGTGAGGTTTAAATCAAATACCATCCCGCCGCTCTTTGTGCCGAAAAAAGATGCTATGCCTTCTGAGGCTTCAAAGTATGAAATCAGCGCCCAGCATGCAAGGCCAAATAAAACAAGGTGAAAAGCTGCTTTTGTTTTCATGCTCATCTTAGTTTTCCTCCTCTAACCAAAAGACATCCTCCATTTTCATGGAGAAGGCTTTGCAGATTTTCAGTGCTAACAGCAGTGAGGGAACATAATCGCCTTTTTCAATCGCTGCCACAGTCTGTCTTGTGACGCCGACCGTTTCTCCGAGTTTTTCCTGAGAATAGCCGAAGCGTGCCCTCAGCTCTTTTACTTTATTTTTCATCATGACGTCTGTCCCCTTCACTTTCTCTATTTATTATATTGTATAGTATACTTAACATTATGTAAATGAAACTTAACAACTTTACAAAAAGATAACTTTTTTTCGACAAAATTTTTATATTCCCTTGACGAAAAATAAATAAACATGTAATATAAAAAAAGTCAGAGCGGTACTGTTACTGACAACCACAAATGCGGGTGTAGTTTAGTGGTAAAACCTCAGCCTTCCAAGCTGATGTCGTGAGTTCGATTCTCATCACCCGCTCCATACATACGTTATTAACGCAGTGTTTCGTTTCTCAGATAAACGAAGTATTGCGTTTTTTTATGTAAAAAAGAACACGACATTCGTGTTCTTTTACGTAAGCCAATGTACTGTATGGGTGCCGCCGTGAATTTGTTCAAACATTTTCGTTAATGATGATAAGAGGTTAACAGCGCTGCTTTTCTCAATAGATGGCGGGAAAAAAATGATTTGCAGCATATTCTTAGTCTCGTTTGAAACGGGATAGTGGTTGATGCTGTTTTTGAAATCGCCAAAAATGCCGTTTTCATCAGAGAAAAGCAGTATGTTTTCTTTTTCTCCCAATGAGATCCGGACCGGCTCATGAAGCTTTCTGGCATCATAAATCATAATAGGCAGAGAATATTTTAATGCGAAAAAATCGATTGTGTCATGGGCCGAGTCCTTACTTTCCATGAATTGTTCCTTGGATATCGGGACCAGCATGTCCTCCATTGGGGTTGTTTCTCCCTCAAATGAAGGGTTAAGCTGTTTAAAGAGTTTCTGCCATTCCTTGACGAAGGATTCATCGGATATACCGCCGTCCGCATAGTCGAAAAACAAGGATTCTTGAAACAGGCGGAGTCTGCCTTTCAGCATTTGCGGTGAGGAGCCGACTTCGATATTCTCATAAATGACAGCAGCTGCATGTAAGTCGGCCGCACGTTCAGTAATAACAGAATCAAGTTTGATATTCACTAGCATTCACTCCAGTTACGTGATATCAACCTATTATAAACGCTGTATCGTTTTATCACAAAGAAAGGAGGCTGTGCAAAACATGAACGTTTATCAGCTCAAAGAAGAATTAATTGAATACGCGAAAAGCATTGGCGTGGACAAGATTGGTTTTACGACCGCTGATACTTTTGACAGTTTAAAAGACCGTTTGATTCTTCAAGAATCACTCGGCTATCTCTCCGGCTTTGAAGAGCCGGATATCGAAAAAAGGGTGACGCCGAAGCTTCTTTTGCCGAAAGCGAAATCAATAGTGGCAATTGCTCTCGCATATCCTTCCAGAATGAAGGATGCGCCGAGAAGCACGAGAACTGAGCGCAGGGGCATTTTTTGCAGAGCCTCCTGGGGAAAAGACTATCATGATGTGCTGAGGGAAAAGCTTGATCTGCTGGAGGATTTTCTAAAAAGCAAGCATGAGGATATCAGAACGAAGTCAATGGTTGATACAGGTGAATTGTCTGATCGCGCCGTTGCGGAACGTGCCGGAATTGGATTCAGTGCGAAAAACTGTATGATCACAACACCCGAGTATGGCTCTTATGTGTATTTGGCGGAAATGATCACAAATATCCCTTTTGAGCCTGATGTGCCGATTGAAGATATGTGCGGGTCCTGCACGAAATGCTTGGACGCCTGTCCGACGGGAGCACTGGTTAATCCCGGGCAGCTTAATGCGCAGCGCTGCATCTCTTTTCTGACCCAGACAAAAGGATTTTTACCTGATGAATTCCGGACAAAAATCGGAAACCGCCTGTACGGGTGCGATACGTGCCAAACGGTATGCCCTCTCAATAAAGGGAAGGATTTTCATCTTCATCCGGAAATGGAGCCTGATCCTGAGATTGCCAAACCGTTATTGAAGCCGCTTTTGACCATCAGCAATCGGGAATTTAAGGAGAAATTCGGGCATGTCTCAGGTTCTTGGCGCGGAAAAAAACCGATTCAGCGAAACGCCATTCTCGCGCTTGCGCATTTTAAGGATGCTTCCGCACTGCCTGAATTGACGGAACTGATGCACAAGGATCCGCGTCCTGTCATCAGGGGGACAGCCGCATGGGCAATCGGAAAAATCGGAGACCCCGCATACGCGGAAGAGCTTGAAA
Source organism: Bacillus sp. FSL R7-0685 (assembly GCF_038002425.1). Lineage (NCBI taxonomy): Bacteria > Bacillati > Bacillota > Bacilli > Caryophanales > Bacillaceae > Bacillus > Bacillus sp. FSL R7-0685. Next base: position 939,067 of record NZ_JBBOCN010000001.1, read on the forward strand.
AAGCGCTGGAAAAAGAGAAGGATGAAGAGGTAAAGCTGGAAATTGAAAAAGGAATTGATTTGCTAAAAGCTTCAGGCATGACTAAACGAGGCTTGTCCTGACATACGTATAGAGCAGAAGGAAAAAACACTTGAGATCATCCAAGTGTTTTTTCTCTATAAAAAAGTATGGCGGGTGGGGTGAGCTTGAAGCACATTTTAGAACAATTAGCGGAGGAGCGGCTGGGCTTTCTGGTTAACGGGCATGCTATGAGACAGGAGTCTCAAGTCGGAGACCTTAAAGTCATGGAGCGTAAGAAAAAGCTTCTGGAAAAACGTAAAGTTGACATCATAAAAGCGAAAGCAAAGGCCGTGATTAATCATGTGCGGGTTGAGGATGACGGAACGACCTGCCTTTCGTATACCATTCATTACGAATACGTGTGTAAGGAACAAGATGACAGCTTGTATATAGAAGAGCACATAGAGGAGCGAATGGCTTTCCTGTATGATCACATTTTGATTAGTGATCAGGAAATTGCGAAAAAGCCGGCTGGATTTCATGAAGGGACCAGTATTATTGACTATTCTGAAGCTGAAGAGGAAAGAGAAGCGTTTGGCAGGGCTTTTCAATACGATCGTCTCGGCGCTGTCCAATATGCCGAGAAATTTTGGAACAAGCGCAATCCTGCTTATAAAAATTTCAGCGATAACTGTACAAATTTTATTTCTCAATGTCTTCATGCAGGAGGCGCGCCGATGCGCGGTCATCCGAACAGGGGATCAGGCTGGTGGATGAAACAAAGCTCATGGAGCTACAGCTGGACGGTGGCTCACTCTATGAAAATGTATTTGTCGAATTCAAAGGCCGGACTGCGTGCGGTGCGGATGAAATCAGCGGAAGAACTGATGCCGGGCGATGTGATTTGCTATGACTTCGAAGGAGACGGCCGGTTTAATCATACAACGATTGTCGTGGCAAAGGACAAAGGCAATATGCCGCTTGTCAACGCCCAGACTTATGACAGCCGGATGAGGTATTGGTCATATGAGGATTCTACGGCATACACGCCGTCAATACGATATGCCTTTTTTCATATCGTTGATGATACGACAAAAGAGTAATTAATGTTATAATGATGGGCGGATAAGAAAAACAGAGGTGAACATTGTGGCATTACATGTCGTTTTATATCAACCAGAAATTCCCGCTAACACAGGGAATATTGCACGTACTTGTGCAGCAACCAATACAACGCTACACCTGATTCGTCCGCTCGGCTTTTCAACGGATGATAAAATGCTGAAGCGTGCCGGACTCGATTATTGGGAGTTTGTTAACGTTGTGTATCATGATTCGTTAGAAGAATTGTTTGAGGCATATAAAAAAGGCAAGTTTTTCTTTATTACAAAATTTGGCCAGCAGCCTCATACATCATTTGATTACACTGATCTTGACGAGGATTATTTCTTCGTGTTCGGAAGAGAAACAAGCGGTTTGCCAAAGGATTTAATTCAAAATAATATGGACCGCTGCCTGCGTCTTCCGATGACAGAGCACGTCAGATCGTTAAATCTGTCCAATACTGCCGCGATTCTTGTTTATGAAGCGCTGCGCCAGCAAAATTACCGTGATTTAAAATAGTGAAAAAACCCGCTCATCGATGATGGGCGGGTTTTTTTGCGGATGTTGAAATGCTTTGTTTCGTTTTTGGGCTTAACAACGTAACAGTGTTATGTTACAATGTACCCAACAAAGGAGCTGGACTTATGGAAGAACAATTAATCTCTAAAAAAGAATTACTTGAAAGAACATCGATTTCATACGGTCAGCTGTATCGATGGAAGCGGAAAAACTTAATACCTGAGGAATGGTTTATTCGTAAATCCACATTTACAGGGCAAGAGACGTTTTTTCCGAGAGAGGAGATTTTAAAACGTATATCAATGATTCAAAAGATGAAAGAAAATTTGTCTTTGGATGAAATGAGGGAAATGCTGTCGCCGAAAATGAAGGATGTCAGCATGACCGCTGATGAATTGCTTCATAAAGGTTTGGTTTCAAGGCCTGCTCTTGAAGCCTATTCAGAAGACGGAGGAAGTCCGGTTTTTTCATCCAGCGATTTGCTTTCGCTGTATGTGCTTGAGGGACTGCTGCAGTCTGGAAATGTCAGCCTTGCAGAAGCAAAAATGGCTGCAGAGGTATTAAAGAAGCATGATACTGAAGAGATTGAAAAACAGACGGAGCTGATTGTGCTCCGCAAGCTCGGTGTCACAACTTGTTTTATAGCGGCTGCGGCGGACAGCATTTTGTTTGAATCATCCGTAAAAGTTGTGGAACGGGTAGATTTATTAAAAGCTTCAGAGGAATTAAAAACAACATTTATGCAGGAGGGCCATCAATGGATGTAGTGGAAAAGCTGGTGATAAACGGATCAGGAAGTTCAAAGGGAGGAACATTTCAATCTGTTGAGATTAATGGCAGCGGGACAGTGACCGGGGACGTGGAGTTCTTTTAATGGAAACGGAAAAGCTGACGGCAGCGTCAAAGCGAAAGCGGTAACCATCAGCGGTTCAGGAAAGATACATGGAGACGTTGAAGCAGAATCTATCCGGATGAATGGCACTGGTTTTATCCAAGGAGAGGTATCTGCAAAACAATTGAAAATCGCTGGATCATCAACATTTGGCGGCACTGTCAAGGCTGATGGCATTGACATTAGCGGAAAAGCTGTCATGGAAGCAGATTGTGAAACGGAAACCTTTCAATCAGAAGGGAAATGCAAAATCAGCGGGCTTTTAAATGCAGACCAGGTGATCATTAAGCTTTCTGCAGGGGAAAGCTATGCGCGGGAGATCGGCTGCCGCCATCTTCAAGTGACCTGCAGAAAAGGAATGCTGACATTGCTCAGATTGATGCCGCAGCCTGTTCTAACAGCAGAGCTGATCGAAGGTGACGTGATTGAATTGACAAATACAAAGGCGAAAACCGTGCGCGGAAATAAAGTGGTCATCGGCCCGGATTGCCAGATTGAAACTGTCGAATACAGCGGGGACTATACCTGTGATCCAAGCGCATCGGTTGAAACATCCACAAAGTTGTAAGGAGGATCGTAATGGAGACAACAAAACTGGGAAATTTAAAATTATATGGCGCTGGGCATGCCGCAGGAGGCGCGTATCACAATGTCAGCATCAAAGGAGAAGGTGTAGTTGGAGAAGGGTTGTCTGCTGTAGGCTGCCGCATATACGGAACGGGCCTTTTTCTCGGAAAAGCAGAGACTGAGCGGCTGCGTGTGCTCGGAGAAAGTGAATGTAAAGGCGATCTGACAGCCGGCAAAATCAATATATATGGGATAATGAAAGTCAGCGGCTCACTTCAATTTGATCGATTCAATCTGAAAGGCCAGACTGAAATTGGTGGGAATATGACTGGAGAATCCTGCGATGTGAAAGGGAAGCTTAGCGTAAAAGGTGATTGTGAAACAGAAATGTTCCATGTCACAGGCTGTGTTGATGTATCGGGGTTATTAAATTCGGGTGAGATCAAGCTGGGATTGAGCCATGATATAAGCTATGTGCAGGAAATCGGCGGAACAACAATTACAGTGAAAAGACGCGCGAGTTTTTTTAACCGGAAGAAAGGGAAGCTGATCGCCGATGTCATAGAAGGCGATCGGGTTTATTTGGAGAATACCGAAGCGGCAGTCGTCAGGGGAAAAGAAGTGATCATCGGGCCGGGATGCAGTATCGGAACAATTGAGTACGAAAACAAATATGAATGCGATCCGCATTCACAGATTAAAGAAAAAACAAAACTGTAAAACATTGTTCTGTTATACAAAAAGGGTGCTCTTTCAGGAGCACCCTTTTTTATTCTTTTCCAGGCTTGCTTTCGTATCCTGCGGTAAAAATTGATACTAAAAAAGTGACAATGACACCCATCATGATGATTGTTTTCACCGTCTCTCCCCCTCTTCAATTTTTCCGTGCTGTCCGAGTCTGGATGATTCTGTATTTTTCTTTATTATGAACGGTCGCGGTCTGCCTTGTCAACGATGTATAAGTATCTTTATTTTTAAGAAACCAAAGCATGTATCACGGGATGGCGGCATAGATTGTATCAAAGTACCTTATTTGCATAGTGTATCAAACATGATAGAGGAGGTCCTTATGGATATATTAAAGAAAATTGAACAGTACAGAGAGGAAGAGCAGCGGCTGAAATGGGAAGGAACTTTCGCCGATTATTTGGAGATTATTAAAGAAAATCCGATGGTCGCGCAATCTGCTCATTCTCGAGTTTTTAATATGATAAAAGACAGCGGGATAGAGGAGATTGACGGACGCAAGAAGTACAGTTTTTTTGACCGCGAGCTGTTCGGGCTTGAAGAATCTCTGGAGCGTCTTGTGGAAGAGTATTTTCATCCGGCTGCCAAACGTCTAGATGTCAGAAAGCGGATTCTATTGCTGATGGGGCCTGTGAGCGGCGGTAAATCCACGCTGGTCACAATGCTTAAAAAAGGTCTCGAAGCGTACACGCTGACAGATAATGGCGCTGTATATGCGATTAAAGGCTGCCCGATGCACGAGGACCCTCTACATTTAATCCCCCATCATTTACGCGATGACTTTTACAGGGAATACGGCATTAGAATAGAAGGAAGTCTTTCTCCTTTAAATGTCATGAGGCTGGAGGAAGAGTACGGAGGAAGAATTGAGGATGTGAAGGTGGAGCGCATCTTCTTTTCAGAAGATAAGCGTACGGGAATTGGAACATTCAGTCCCTCTGATCCTAAATCTCAGGATATTGCCGATTTGACGGGGAGTATTGATTTCTCAACAATCGCCGAGTACGGTTCAGAATCGGATCCGCGCGCTTACCGGTTTGACGGAGAGCTGAATAAAGCGAACCGCGGGATGATGGAGTTTCAGGAGATGCTGAAATGTGATGAGAAATTTCTCTGGCATTTGCTTTCCTTGACACAGGAAGGGAATTTTAAAGCTGGGCGGTTTGCGTTAATATCTGCTGATGAGCTGATCGTGGCTCACACGAATGAAACGGAGTATCGCTCATTTATTGCTAATAAGAAGAATGAAGCCCTGCACTCGAGAATCATCGTGATGCCGGTTCCTTATAATTTAAAAGTGTCTGAGGAAGAGAGAATTTATGAAAAAATGATCGCAGAAAGCGATGTGGCGGATGTTCATATTGCCCCGCATACGTTGAAGGTCGCCGCGATGTTCTCAATCCTTACCCGGTTAAAAGAGCCGAAGCGGTCGGATATTGATCTGGTCAAGAAAATGAGACTATATGATGGAGAAAGTGTGGAAGGATATAATTCTGTCGACGTTGAGGATATGAAAAAAGAATATAATGATGAAGGCATGAGCGGCATTGATCCGCGATACGTGATCAACCGGATTTCTTCAACGATTATCAGAAAAAATATGGAATCGATTAATTCTCTTGATGTCCTTCGCTCCTTAAAAGAAGGTCTTGATCAGCACCCATCAATTTCAAGCGAGGACAGGGAGCGGTATTTGAATTTTATTTCTGCCGCCCGCAAGGAATATGACGACATTGCGAAAAAGGAAGTTCAAAAAGCGTTTGTGTATTCGTATGAAGAATCAGCAAAAACACTTATGGACAATTACCTCGATAACGTAGAGGCTTATTGCAATAAAAACAAGCTTCGTGATCCTTTGACAGGAGAGGAAATGAACCCTGACGAAAAGCTGATGAGATCCATCGAAGAGCAGATCGGCATTTCGGAAAACGCCAAAAAAGCGTTCCGCGAAGAAATTTTAATCCGCATCTCGGCCTATGCGAGAAAAGGCAAGCGGTTTGATTACAATTCCCATGAAAGACTGCGTGAAGCTATTCAGAAAAAGCTGTTTGCTGATCTGAAGGATGTCGTTAAAATTACGACCTCAACAAAAACGCCGGATGAGCAGCAGCTGAAAAAGGTAAATGAAGTCGTGGCCCGTTTAATTGATGAGCACGGCTACAACTCGACGAGCGCCAATGAGCTGCTGAAATATGTCGGCAGCCTGCTGAACCGATAAGCAACGTGACCCGTCCGAATAGGGCGGGTTATTTTGTCCCATTTTCTAAATAGTTTGTCAATTAAACGTGCATATGTGCATATGATGAATATAAATCTTTTCAAAAGACTTGTTTCATAATCTGGCACAAGCCGGAATACGTATGTATCACGACCACAAATGGTTAAGGAGGGGAATTCATGTCCCAAAATGACAGCGGCCATTTTTTGATTTCTGAGGAAAACTGGTCCCTCCATCGCAAAGGCTTCGATGACCAGCAGCGCCACCAGAAAAAAGTGCAGGAAGCGATCAAAAACAATCTTCCGGACCTCGTAACTGAGGAAAGCATTATTATGTCTAATGGAAAAGATGTAGTGAAGATCCCAATCCGTTCACTTGATGAGTATAAAATCCGTTATAACTATGATAAAAATAAACATGTAGGGCAAGGAGACGGCGAGAGCCAGGTTGGAGATGTTGTGGCCCGGGATGGATCAGACAAAAAACAAGGGCCTGGAAAAGGGCAGGGTGCCGGTGATCAGGCAGGCGAGGATTATTATGAAGCGGAAGTTTCATTAATGGATTTAGAAGAAGCGCTTTTTAAAGAATTAGAGCTTCCGAATCTCCAGCAAAAAGAGCGGGACAATATCATTCATACAGATATCGAGTTTAATGATATCCGTAAAACAGGGTTAACCGGTAATATTGATAAGAAAAGAACGATGATGTCAGCCTTTAAACGAAACGCAATGTCAGGAAAACCGTCGTTCTACCCAATTTATCCGGAGGACCTGAAATATAAGACGTGGAATGACATCACAAAGCCCGAATCAAAAGCCGTCGTTTTAGCCATGATGGATACAAGCGGCAGTATGGGGGTTTGGGAAAAATACATGGCCAGAAGCTTCTTTTTCTGGATGACCCGTTTTTTGCGGACAAAATACGAGACTGTGGAAATTGAATTTATTGCCCATCATACAGAAGCAAGAGTGGTCTCGGAGGAGGATTTTTTCTCAAAGGGAGAAAGCGGCGGAACCATTTGTTCTTCCGTATATCGGAAGTCGCTTGAGCTTATTGATGAAAAGTACAATCCCGCCCGCTATAACATTTACCCGTTTCATTTTTCTGACGGTGACAACCTGACATCTGATAACGCGCGCTGTGTGAAGCTGGTCAATGATATTATGAAGAAGGCCAATCTGTTTTGCTACGGCGAGGTCAATCAGTACAACAGGCATTCAACGTTAATGTCTGCATATAAAAATGTAAAAGATGAGAAATTTAAGTACTATATTTTAAAACAGAAATCTGATGTTTTTCAGGCTCTAAAGAACTTTTTCAGAAATGAAGAGTCTGGTGTAAGCCATCAATTTTCGTAATGAAAAGCCCATTTCAGGGCTTTTTTTTATTTAATAAAAGCAAGAAAACGCTTGCGAAAAAAATACGGGAGAAAAAGAAATTTTTCCTTTGACAAATCTTCTTTCATTTATTAATATTTTATCTTGTGAACTATTATTGAGGAATGAGGTGAAAAGGAGTTGACTGAATCAGAACGTGCTTTGCTCACTTTTGAACAGCTCTTCGATACGTCTCGGGCGATATATAAAAAACAGAAGAAGATATTGGAGATTGTGCTTGAGCCTTTTGAAATTACAGTCCTTCAATATTTGCTGATGTTTAAAATTCATCAAAGCGGAAGCACCCCGCTAAGCAAGCTGGCAATGTCGCTTGATCTTAAGCCTGCTTCTGTGACGCGGATGACAGATATTCTGTATAAGCGCCAATTGATGAATCGATATGACAGTCCGGATGACCGCCGTATCGTCATGATTCAGTTAACCGAAGAGGGGGAAGAACTGATAGAAAAAGCCGCTGTGCAATATGCAAAAATGGGTGCTGGCTTGTACCAAAAGCTTGATACCTCCCAGCTGCAGTATTTGCGCAAACTAGCCGGAAGCTTAACGAAGCTTGCTGAAGGCTGTTCAGAAAAAAGCGGTAATTAAAAACTTCTCACATATTTTCACCAGCTTTCCGCAAAATGATAGAGGATGAAACGAAAGGAGAAAACAAAATGAACAGAGGACGTTTAATTCTGACCAACATTATCGGTTTGATTGTTGTTCTTGCAATTATAGCTGGAGGTGCTTACTACTATTATCAAAGCACAAACTACGTAAAAACAGATGAAGCAAAAGTAGCGGGTGATATGGCTGCTATTACTGCTCCAGCAGCAGGTAAAGTATCTGACTGGGATCTGGACGAAGGAAAAACAGTGAAAAAAGGCGACACAGTTGCAAAAATCAAAGGTGAACAAACTGTTGACGTAAAATCCATTATGGATGGCACAATTGTGAAAAACGAAGTGAAAAACGGACAAACCGTACAAGCTGGTACAACAATTGCACAAACGATTGACATGGACAACCTATACATCACAGCAAATATTAAAGAAACAGATATTGCGGATATTGAAGTAGGAAATAGTGTAGACGTAGTAGTTGACGGAGACCCTGATACTACATTTGACGGTACTGTAGAAGAAATTGGTTATGCGACTAACTCAACTTTTGATATGCTTCCTTCTACAAATTCAAGCGGAAACTACACAAAAGTAACACAAAAAGTTCCTGTGAAAATTTCAATCAAAAACCCATCTGATAAGGTGCTTCCTGGAATGAATGCATCTGTTAAAATTTCTGAGTAAAACAGATCAGTCATCAAACCATGAAAGGAGGTTGTCTTAGATGGCTACAGGCAAAGAAAAAAATGCAAAAAACCCTATGTCATTGCTGATTGTGCTAATGGCGGGTTTATTTTTGGCAATTCTAAACCAAACACTGCTTAATGTTGCAATGCCGCACTTAATGACTGAATTTGGCGTAAGTGCAACGACGATTCAGTGGCTGACAACAGGTTACATGCTTGTTAACGGTGTATTGATTCCGTTATCTGCTTTCCTGATTACACGATTTGGCCAGCGGAGTCTCTTTCTCGTCGCGATGTTTTGTTTTACGCTCGGTACGTTAGTCTGCGGTATCGCACCTAACTTCTCTACAATGCTGATCGGCCGTTTGATTCAGGCCGTGGGCGGAGGTATCTTGCAGCCGCTCGTTATGACAACCATTCTGTTAATTTTCCCGCCTGAAAGCAGGGGGAAAGGAATGGGGATTTTCGGGCTAGCGATGATGTTTGCTCCAGCGGTCGGCCCGACTCTTTCCGGGTGGATTATTGAGCATTATACATGGCGCATTATGTTTTACGGACTTGTACCGATCGGCGCAATTGTTATCATTGTGGCTTTCTTCATCTTTAAAAATATGGTGGAGCCGCAAAAAATCAAACTCGATACTCTTGGCGCAATCCTCTCGATTGTCGGATTCGCTTCCTTATTATACGGAGTCAGTGAAGCCGGGTCTGACGGCTGGACCGACCCGATTGTATTGTCTACAGTTATTATCGGAGCCATTGCAATTGTTGCTTTTGTTGTTCAGCAATTGCGTCATGATGATCCGATGCTTGATTTCAGAGTGTTTAAATATGACATTTTCTCACTCTCGAGTGTCATTAATATCATTATTACAGTGGCACTTTACACTGGTATGTTCCTTTTACCGATTTATCTGCAAAACCTGGTCGGCTTTACGGCGCTTCAATCCGGTCTGCTTCTGCTTCCGGGTGCGATCGTTATGCTGATTATGTCACCGATCTCAGGTATTTTGTTCGATAAATTCGGACCGAGACCGCTTGCGATTATCGGGCTTCTCGTGACAGTGGTAACAACGTATCAATACACGCAATTGACAATTGATACACCATATACACACATCATGCTGATCTATTCAATTCGTGCATTTGGTATGTCTCTCTTAATGATGCCAGTCATGACAGCCGGGATGAACCAGCTTCCTGCCCGTCTGAACAGCCACGGAACGGCGATGAGTAACACGCTTCGCCAAATCAGCGGATCAATCGGAACAAGTTTAATTACGACGATTTATACAAACCGGACGACATTCCATTATTCACAAATTGCAGATAAAACAAGCACGGCGGACCCGAACTTCCTCCATGCGTTCCAAAATGCAGTTTCGAATTTAATGGTGAATATGAATGTGTCTTATGATACGGCGAAAACATATGTGTACTCACATATTTATAAACACGCATCACTCGATTCCAATGTCATGGGGATAAATGATGCCTTTATGTGGGCAACCTTATTCTGTGTAGCAGGTTTGATTTTAAGTATCTTCCTGCGTGACGTCAGAAAAGATAAATTGCGTAAGAAGAAAAAAGAGGAGCTTTCATTACTTCCTGCTCCAAAAGAAGCTAAGGAATCTTAATCTGTACAGGGAGGTTTCCTGAATGAAAATTTATGTAGTGTATGATAGTGAAGGCGAACATACTAAAGTGCTTGCAGAAGCGATTGCTGAAGGCGCGAGAGAAAACGACGCGGCTGAAGTGTTCATCGACCATGTAGATCAGGCTGATATCCGCAAGCTTAAAGATATGGATGCGATTATTTGGGGATGCCCAGGGCATTTCGGAACAATCAGCTCCGGTCTTAAAACTTGGATCGACAGACTTGGCTACTTGTGGGCTGAAGGCGAGCTGATCAACAAAGTCGGTGCTGTCTTCTGCACAACGGCAACAACACACGGCGGCTTGGAAATGACAATGCACAATTTAATCACGCCGATGTTCCACCAAGGCATGATTGTTGTCGGACTGCCTGGCAACGTGCCTGAAAACGCACTTTATGGCTCTTATTACGGAGCAGGTGTCACTTGTCCGGTAGACAGTGATGAGTTAATGTCTGAGGAAGGTATTCAGCTTGGACGCGCGTTGGGAAGACGTGTCAGCCAAGTTACAGGAAACCTAACAGCAGGACAGTAAGGAGAGGTTGAAATGGCCATTATTATAGCAATAATTGCTGCTGTCATTGTCATTGCGGCCCTTATTACATTTAACGTCCGCAACGCCTCACCTGGACCTGAGAAGCAAGAAGCAACCGATAGAATCGCACCTCCAGAAGAGGAAAAAAACGAAGCGCATTACCCTGCTGAAGCAAGGGCTGCCGAGCATACGCCATCCGTTGTCAAAAACGATTCTCCAAAAGAGAAGCGTGACACAATGGGTGATGATATTTACAGGCAGGCGCTGCAAAAGTTTAAGCATTCTGATGAAGTTCATGCAGAAGAAGAGGTCACTGAGGAAAGTGACAAAATGCAGGACCGCAGCTATCGTGATGCGCTGCTCTCTATGAAAAATAAGAAAAAGTAATGAAAAAGGCAAATCCGTTTACTCATGCGGGTTTGCCTTTTTTGCTGTTTCCATCAATTCGGTTTTTATCAAATAAATCCATGGAATATGTTGTATTCCATCTTGATCTAGTGTACTATGTTACTCATACACCGAGGGTTTTTTCTGGGAGGTAAAGACATGAATTCTTTTTTAGGTTTATTAAAGAAAGATATCAAGCTTTCAAGAATGTGGCTGCTAGTATGGATATGCGGAATCATTTTCTTATTGGGAACAGGCCATATTATAGCTTCTCGCACGAAAGAACCTCTAGTCATTTTTGGTTTTTTTGTTGCAGTTGCTTTTTTTCTGCTTTTCTTATCTCCTGTTTTTGTGTTTTATCACCTTCGCAAGGAAGGGAAATCACAGCTTTGGCTGTACAATCCAAATGGCGGCTTCTGGCTGTTTTCTTCTAAATTGGCAGCATCTTTGCTCTATCAATTTGTGATTCAGTTGGCATTAACAGCCTATGGCATATGGATGTATCATATGCTCTTTGTAAAAAATCTGCTGGAGCATCAAGTTGATATAACGAGTACAGTTGCTTTGCTGAATATGTATGGGCTTATTTCTTCGTTAGATATGTCAGTAACAGTCATTGTGTTTTGGGCTGTTTTTCACTCTCTCAGAAATTGGCGCGGAATGCGGTGGGCAGCGATGGTTCTGTTGGTCGCAATGTGGTTATTCTTCGATGAATACATCATAAGCCCTTTGGTTGAATCTCAAAAGCATTTCTGGCCTGTAACAGTCTATTGCAATTTTGATTTCCACTTCCACAATGTTTGGAGATTGGAATTAAAACCTATCCATCTGTCTGTGCCAGGGTTTCCTATTACTTTAGTCATCACATTCTTGCTGCTCATTATGGCTTCAAAACTGCTTGATCGTAAAGTAGAGGTGTAAATATGGACAATCAATTCCAATCCTCGAAACCGATTTATCTGCAGATCGCTGATCAGATCTTTTATAGGCTGGTCAGGAAGGAGCTGCTCCCAGGAGACAAGCTTCCTTCAGTAAGAGAAATGGCGATTCAAACTAAGGTAAATCCCAATACAATTCAAAGAACTTACAGTGAAATGGAAAGGCTGGGTATTGTGGAGACAAGAAGAGGTCAAGGGACGTTTATTGCGGAAAAAGCAGAAATCGTAGACGAGCTGAAAGACAAGCTGACACGAGAGGTGCTGGAAGGATTTTTCAAGCAAATGAAAGAGCTGGGGCTAACGAAAGAGGAAATGGTAGAAGGGATTAAAACATTCACAGAGGGAGGCTAAAATGGAAATCAAGCTAGAACATGTATCAAAAAAATACGGCCGCCATACGGCCGTCAATGATGTGTCAATCACCCTATCATCCGGACGGATTTATGGCCTGATCGGACCGAACGGCAGCGGCAAGTCAACGACCCTGAAAATGATGGCTGGCCTTCTGTTTCCGACTTCAGGATTTGTGAAAGTTGATGAAGAGCAGGTTACGAGAGAAATGGTGCGTCAAACGGCTTATCTTACTGAGCTTGATATGTTTTATCCGCATTTCACTGTTGAAGATATGGTGAATTTTTATCAGTCGCAGTTTCCTGATTTTCAAACAGAACAGGCTTATAAGCTATTGAATGAGATGCAGCTGAATCCGGAAAAAAAGATCAAAAAGCTATCAAAAGGAAATCGGGGTAGGCTGAAAATCGTTCTTGCTTTAGCGAGACGGGCAGACGTCATCTTGCTTGATGAACCTTTTTCCGGGCTTGATCCGATGGTCAGGGATTCCATCGTAAACAGCCTTGTGTCGTACATTGATTTTGAGCAGCAGATTGTCGTGATCGCGACACATGAAATTGATGAAATTGAGACTTTGTTAGACGAAGTAATCATCCTCGCCAATGGAGAAAAAGTTGCGCAGCGTGAAGTAGAAGATATTCGTGAACAGGAAGGCATGTCTGTTTTGCAATGGTTTAAATCAAAAATGGAAGTTTGCTAGAAAGAGGAGGAATATGATGAAAACAGTGTTGGAATTGAAAAACGTGACTAAAAACATCAGAGGCCGAACGATCATTGATGATCTCAGTTTTACGATTCGTGAAGGCGAGGTATTCGGTTTTTTGGGACCAAACGGAGCGGGGAAAACGACAACCATCCGGATGATGGTGGGGTTAATGAAGCTGTCGAAAGGTGATGTCCTCATTTGCGGCCAATCAATTACGAAAGAATATGCCAAGGCGATTAAGCATATTGGAGCGATCGTTGAGAATCCCGAGCTGTATAAATTTTTGAGCGGATATAAAAATCTCCAGCAATACGCAAGGATGGTCAAGGGTGTCACGAAGGAAAAAATTGATGAAGTTGTTGAGCTGGTCGGTTTAACAGACAGAATCCACGACAAGGTGAAAACATATTCTCTGGGGATGAGACAGCGTCTTGGCTTGGCACAATGCCTTCTGCACGATCCGAAAGTGCTGATTTTGGATGAACCGACAAACGGCCTTGATCCGGCGGGGATCAGAGAAATCAGAGATCATTTAAAGAAGCTGACCCGAGAAAGAGGAATGGCTGTCATCGTTTCAAGCCACCTGCTGTCAGAAATGGAACTGATGTGTGATCGAATTGCGATTCTGCAAAAAGGAAAGCTGATCGATATTCAAAATGTAAAAGATGAAAACATTGATGAAAACGATACATATTTCTTCCAGGTTGAGCAGCCGAATGAAGCCGCTGCTGTTTTAAATCAGTACGATTTGCTGAGTAAGACAAATGGTGTAGAAATCAAACTGGCTAAAGAAGAAGTCCCTGCGGTTATTGAATTGCTGGTGATGCAGCAAATCCGTATTTATGAGGTCAAGGTCATAACAAAATCATTAGAGGACCGTTTCTTAGAAATGACAGGTGAAACAAAAGAGGAGGTTCAGCATGCTTAATTTGATTTATAATGAGTGGCTCAAAATTTTCAGCCGTGCCGGAACATGGGTGATGATCGGAATTCTGGGGCTGACAATGGTTGGATTTGCATTTTTGGCGAATCATTTTTCTGATGGTGAATCAAATTCCCATTGGAAACAAGAACTTCAAGCACAAAACGCCGAATTAAAGAAAGAAATCAAAGAAGATCCTTCACTGAAAGATGGGTATAAAGAAACAATCACACTCAACGACTATCGCATCGAGCATAATATCCCTAGTGACACGGGCTATACGGTATGGTCTTATGTAACGGATTCAGCAAACTTTACCATCCTTACCGGTCTGTTTACTATTATCATCGCGGCCGGAATTGTCGCGAACGAATTTAATTGGGGAACGATTAAGCTATTAATGATTCGGCCGCTCAGCCGTTTTCAAATTTTGCTGTCCAAATATATTACAGTTCTCCTGTTTGGGCTCCTATTGCTGTTGATTTTATTTATCGGTTCTACTTTATTAGGGTTGATCTTCTTCGGGACGGGTGGTGAAACCGCCGCGAACATTCATTTAATCTATAAGGATGGCCATGTCATTGAGCAAAACATGATGGGGCATTTGGCCACAACGTATCTTTCTGAATCCGTCTCGGCTTTAATGGTGGCGACGATGGCGTTTATGCTGTCTGCGGTATTCAGAAACAGCTCTCTTGCGGTTGGTTTTTCCATCTTCTTGTTGGTTGCCGGTACGACTGCAACTGCATTTATTGCAGCGAAATTTGACTGGGCAAAGTATATATTGTTTGCTAATGTCGACTTGACTCAGTATGTGGATGGCACACCGTTAATAAAAGGGATGACTATGACGTTTTCTCTCGTCATGCTGGCGATCTACTTTATCATCTTCCTGTTGCTTGCTTTCGGAATCTTCATGAAGCGGGATATTGCAAACTAATAAAAAAAGCTGTTTTGCTTATGCAAAACAGCTTTTTTGTCAAAATAAAAACTGCAGGTTTGCACCTGCAGTTTTTCATATCAATTTATGCTTACGCTTCTTTAGTAACGTTAGCAGCTTGTGGTCCGCGGTTTCCTTCAACGATTTCAAAAGAAACAGCTTGGCCTTCTTCTAAAGTTTTGAAGCCTTCGCCTTGAATAGCAGAGAAATGAACGAATACATCGTCTTGACCTTCTACTTCGATGAATCCGAAACCTTTTTCAGAGTTGAACCATTTTACTTTACCTTCTAACATGAAATTTCCTCCTAAAGCGATCATAACGCTTAAATTCACTATTCTTGCTCTTAACAAACTTTCAAGACGAAAACTCTTACAAAACTTTCTTCTTAAAGATAGTTCGAACAAAAATAATTACCTTTACTCTACCAGTAATCTTCAGAAAAAACAACTGCTTATTGAAACTTTTTTCGGAAAATACCATATTTATTTTTCAATTTGATATTTATTTGCGGAAATTCATCTGCTTTCTCGATATGTGATCATACGTTTGCCTCAGTATTCCTTCATTTTGGGAAGATAAGTAATAGGAATTGACAACCTTATTGGATATGAGTAAGGTAAAAGTTAATCAATATTACAAATGACAACGTTTATCAACTAAGAGAGCGTATGATTTTTATGTCTGATATTGCTTGCATGCTCTAATACATAGATAGGAGTATGGTCACAATGAAAAAGTGGCTTATATGCAGTTTCGTCCTTGTTCTTCTCGTTTCATTTACTGCATGTTCACCGTCTGCAGAACATGAATCGATAAAAATCGGGATTGCTGAGTCTGACGGGGCAATATGGAACTATATTGCTCAAAAGGCTGAAGAGGCAGGGCTGGATATTCAGCTGATCCCTTTTTCTGATTATGCGGAGTCTGATATCGCACTTGCTAACAAAGAAATTGATGCCAACGCCTTTCAAACCATTTCATATTTTCAGTCGTTCACCCAAAAATACAAACTTAATTTGACGCCGCTCGGGACGACATACATAACGCCCATGGGCATTTATTCAAAACGATATGACCGAATCCAAGATATACCGCGAGGAGCTGTCGTTTCTGTTCCGGATAAAGCGTTCGATTTTGGCAGGGCGCTTACAGTGCTCCAGGAAGCGGGTTTGCTAACGCTGAAAAACGGATTTAACGGAACAGGTTCAGTTGATATGATTAAAGATAATCCGAGACACCTGAAATTAAAAGCTGTCCGGCAACAGGATGCAGTGAGCGGTGCCGACGTGTTTGTCATGAAACCATCAGAAGCAAATAAAGCGGGCCTGAACCCGAAAAAGCATACCCTAAAGAGCGGCGGACTCATGTCTGAGGAAGAGATGAATTTGATTGTTGTCAGAGCGGAGGATCAAGATCGGGAAGCGCTGCAAACCATTCTTGAGCTTTATCAAGCAGATGATACAGCGGCATTTATAGAAAAAGAATATCAGGGAGATCTTGTCCCGGCTTTTCTGCCTTTGAAACGTCTTTCAGATTGGAAGAATGAATTCGAACATTGAATTCATTCTTTTTTTTCTGATAAACACACTCTGTTCCGTCCCGTTTCTTTCGCTTTGTAAAGCATTTGATCGGCAAGAATGGGCAAGGATCCTGGCTGTTCCGTATTATTGGGGTAATGAGCGGCCCCTAGTGATATCGTAACTGAAAGCTCTTCGCCGTTTGTTAATACAATCGGTGCATCGCTTACAGTTCTCCTGATCCGTTCAGCGATCCGGGCTGCTTTATCAAGAGAACAGTTCGGCAGGAGCACGGCAAATTCTTCACCGCCGATCCGAGCGGCAGGATCAGTATTTCGGATGCTCTGCTTCAGACGTAACCCTAGCTCTTTGAGCACCTGATCTCCTTCATGATGGCCATATTGGTCATTAATGGTCTTAAAATGATCGATATCCATATAAATCAGTGCAAATTGAAAATGCGGGGTATCGGCCGCCTGCTGATACAGAGCTTTTGTGGTTTCTTCAAACTTTCTTCGGTTATACACGCCTGTTAAAAAGTCAAAGTGCGCCTGAAACTTATATTGTTTAAAAAGAAGATGTGCATTTGTTTCATGATCAATAATATATAAACTGAGCATGCCGCCCGCTATTGATATGATCCAAAAATACAAATGAAGTTCGTATGAATGTAAATCTATAAGAAAATAAAAGGAAAAGGAGATCAAGCTATTTGTGATTATTAAAAGATAGAAAGCATGTTTTAGTTGAACTTTTTTTCTTCTAGAAACAATGAGTGACGGGATGGCAGCGATACAAATGATAATAACCGAGTATAGTGCAGATGTGTTCATCGTAATCAGCAAGCGGCCTGCAGTGATCATGGCCAGGGCCGTTGCCGTTGAAACCCAGCCTCCATAAAGAGCGGCAATCATAATAGGGATATTTCGAAGATCAATAATTGAATGCTGATAGGTAAATCCAAAAACCATCAGAATAACCCCGAGTAAACCGCAGGCCAGTCCCTTAACAGCTTGAAAAGATATGCTGTCTTTTTTATGTACTAACCTTTCTTTAAACAGGTGGGTGAAGAGATAATTAAATGTGATTAAAATGGTCAAATTTACAAACAGTTCTTTCAGCAATATTATCACCCTTATATAAGGTACTAAAGATGGAAGGGAAAGAAAAGAACAAAAAAGGCATTACATAAGGTTTTTTTACTTGAATTGATAAGTTAAAATAATTCGCACTTGACCCATCGGAATTAGTGTAATATAGTAAATGAGAAAATTTGAAGGGAGAGTTTACCTGCTTTGGAGACTTTACTGGTTGTATTACATGTATTTATTTTATTTTTACTTATCTTAGGGCTCTTTGTTATGCAGAAAAAACATGTTTCCTTCTCTAAACGTGTATTTACTGCGCTGGGGCTGGGAATTGTATTCGGATTTGCGCTTCAGCTGATTTACGGCCCGACTTCTAATATAGTCATTCAAACAGCCGACTGGTTTAATATTGCCGGGGGCGGATATGTCAAATTGCTTCAGATGGTTGTCATGCCGCTCGTCTTTATTTCGATTCTCGGCGCATTTACAAAGCTGAAGCTGACAAAAAATCTTGGAAAAATCAGCGGTTTGATTATCGGGATTTTAGTAGCAACAACAGCAGTTGCTGCAGCTGTCGGTATCGCGTCCGCGCTTTCATTTGATCTGCAGGCGATTCAGGTTGACCAAGGAAGTACAGAGCTTTCACGGGGACAGGAGCTTCAGCAGAAATCAGAGGATATGACAGCGAAAACGCTGCCGCAGCAGATTGTTGAACTGCTGCCTGGAAACCCGTTTTTAGATTTTACGGGAGCTAGACCGACTTCAACGATCGCTGTCGTTATTTTTGCCGCTTTCCTTGGAGTGGCATTCCTCGGCGTAAAAAACAAACAGCCGGAACAGGCAGAAACATTTAAAAAACTGGTTGATGCCGTTTATGCCATTGTCATGCGTGTTGTCACACTCATTTTGAGACTGACGCCTTATGGGGTGCTGGCAATCATGACAAAAACAATTGCCACGAGTGATCTTGACAGCATTTTAAAACTGGGCATGTTCGTGATTGCTTCATATGCCGCGTTAATCACTATGTTTATCATTCATTTGCTGCTACTGACGTTCAGCGGCTTGAATCCGGTGATTTATTTGAAAAAAGCGGTGCCTGTACTTGTATTTGCATTTACGTCAAGATCTAGCGCAGGTGCTTTACCGCTGAATATTAAAACACAGAGAAGCATGGGTGTACCGGAGGGAATCGCAAACTTTGCCGGTTCGTTCGGTCTTTCGATCGGCCAAAATGGATGTGCCGGCATTTATCCTGCGATGCTGGCGATGATGATTGCTCCGACTGTCGGCCAAAATCCATTTGACCCGGTGTTTATTATCACTGTTATTGCAGTCGTTGCCATCAGCTCCTTCGGTGTTGCCGGAGTCGGTGGCGGAGCGACATTCGCGGCGCTTCTTGTTTTATCATCATTAAACATGCCTGTCGCGCTCGCGGGTTTATTAATCTCAATTGAACCGTTAATCGACATGGGGCGTACTGCTTTGAATGTCAGCGGAAGCATGACATCCGGTCTTATTACAAGTAAGGTCACAAAGGAAATTGATCAAGGGGCATTTCATGATCAATCCAGAGTGATTGAAGCTGAAGAAGCGTAACATATGAAAACGTGTAATCCCAACAGGATTACACGTTTTTTTAACGGCCAGGTTCTAAGTCCTCCAGCATTTCCATCATCGTGTTGTCGTCCATGACATTCATTGCGCTTTGTTCAAAATGAATGGGTTCAGCATAATGCGGCTGTCTTTTTTTCGTGGCTGTCTCAGTTTGCCTAGTTTGAGACTGTGTATGCTGATGCTGTGGTTGCTGCTGTCCAGCGTGCTGGTGCTGACGGCCATTTTGCCGCTGGCTTTGATGCTGCGAACGGTCCTGGTTATCACCGCTGCTTCCGCTAAATGCTTGTTTGACCATGTTTCCTACATTAGAAGCATCAAACGTGTTATTTTCTGAATTTCGTCTGTTCATTTGTCCTGTGATAAACCCGCTGATTCTTTGGCGGATCTGAGGTGATAATGCAGCAATAAGCATAGTTGATCCTATGATCAATGCTGCGGGGCTGATTCCTCTTCGCTGGTTGAACAACATGATCCCTCCTTTGCAGTGTATTCATATTTTCCCCCTCGTTAGACAAATTAACCGTTATATTTCCCGGGAAAGCATTTCCTCCAGATTTGCATGCATAATTAAAGCCAGTTAGAAAAACCTATAAGTAAAGTGATAAAGGAGGAATTCACATGTTTGGAAAAAAACAAGTCCTTGCGTCTGTGCTTCTTATCCCTTTGCTTATGACTGGCTGCGGTGTAGCCGACCAAGGTGAGGGCAGACGTGATAATAATGATGTAAGAAACGTAAATTATCGAAATCCGGCCAATGACGATATGCGGAATGTAAACAATCGGGATAACGTTGACAACAATGTTAATGATAATGTCAATAACAATCGTGTAAATGACGATAATAACAACGACCGAAAACTTGAGGTTGCTGATGAAGCAGCTAATAAAGTAACAGACCTAAAAGAAGTAAAGCATGCCGATATCATTGTGGCTGGAAATCAAGCCTACGTTGCAGTCGTTTTAACCAATGGAAATAAAGGTGCAGTAGAAAACAATCTGAAGAAAAAAATAGCCAAAAAGGTAAGATCTACTGACAAAAACATTGATAATGTTTACGTTTCAGCTAACCCTGATTTTGTAGAGCGTATGCAAGGATATGGAAAACGTATTCAAAATGGTGACCCAATCGCCGGATTATTTGATGAATTTACACAAACTGTACAGCGCGTATTCCCTAACGCTGAATAAATAAAAAAAGCCGCACAATTTGTGCGGCTTTTTCTTTGCGTTAATGACACACTGCGAACTCAGGCTGCATAGAGTAAAAATAAAAAGGTACAAGACGGACCGGCTCAGGGAGGGAGACGTTTGCGGGATGGCATAGGAAAGCGTGCGGCATCCGCTCTATTCCTGTGCGGAGTCCTTGTGATGCTGGCTGTGAGCTCAGCCATCGTATCAAGCGCGATGTATATCCTGTCTTTTCCAGGTCAGGCATCTGGAATAACAAAAGAACAAGTGACGAAGCACATGAAGAAAGAGTCATTCAAACAGGCCGATATTTATTACACTTCTAAGGAAAAGTCCTTACTGCCATTGACGAAAGAAACGCTTGAATATGCGGTCAGTATTAATCAGATTATGATTGGATATTCGAATCAAAAGCCTATTGACATTATTTTTTTTCCTAATGAAAAACAGATGGAGGCTTACTCCGGTTTATTGGATGTAGTTGGTTTTTATTCTGAACGGGAGCAGCTGATCGGATTGTTGCCTGAAGAGAAAAAGAAACTGTTAGAAGGGGACGAGGTAGCGGTTTATTTGTACCAGAGATTGTTGATTCATGAATACTCGCACCATGCGTTTCACCAGAAATTGAAGGAGCTTGAGACGGATCCCGATGAGTTTCCGTTATGGTTTCATGAAGGGTTAAGCGAGTGGATTGCGAACTACGAATTGCTCATAGATCCGATCACGTTTTCTGTCGTGCCCTTTGACCGTTTGCAGACTGATCGAGACTGGCAGGAAGCTAGAGCCGAATATGACACTGATGTCTATTTGCAAAGCTTTTATATGATCGATGAGCTGACGGACAAATATGGGAAAGACATTATTTCAGAAATGATTAAGGAAACAGCAAAAAAAGGGGACTTTGAAAAAGGGTTTAAATCAGCAACAAAGGAAAGTCTTGATCAATTTGAAAAAGATTTTAAGAAAAAATTTGAAAAAAACAGTGCGGCATTGGATAGTATCTATCCAATGCCTTTGTTATTAGTGAAGTCCTTGCTGACCCATTCCGCCTTGTGTCGGAGGCATTTGTCCTTGGGCAGGGGCGAATGAATTTCGCAGCTGTTCCATATCCTGCGCATCAAGCTGAGGAACCTGGTAATAGCCGTGTTTGTTTTGGTATAGGAAAATTTCAAATGCCATTTCAACATACTCCTGAATTTGCGCAGACAGTACGCGTCTTACGGCCGGATTTGTCATTTCCAGAGAAGCCATCGTCAGCATAGAAGCTTGTGCTTTAATCGCGCAAAGCATTTGTCGGCTGATGATGCTGTCATCAATATCATTCATGGATTGAACAGGTTTTTTAGGCTGTGACGGCTGCATGCCGTAAACAGTCTGGTTGTCTTCCTTCATCATATAAGTTGCTGTTTTTTGTGAAGGTTCGCTTCCTGTTTTGAAGCATTCTGCAGTTATATTGTATTGAGATGTGATGAATTGATGTTGACGATCAAGGATGTTTAGTAATTCTTGATCCTTACAGAATTGTCTCAGCATCATAAACTGATCAAGCACAGTAAGTGTTCCGGAAAGCACCTCATGCATATCAAACATTTCATGTCCGCCGTGGTTTTTATGCGGTTTGCCAGGAATACCTTTGTTCATTTGGGATTGCTGCTGCTGATTGAACTGATCCAAACCGAATTCCTCCTTTTTTTTCAGATCAGCTGTATTTTGTGTCAGTCTGCCGTGTATTATGCAGAAGCCTGAAAGGAATTATATGCTGTCTGTCGAAATGATAAGCAAACAAAATCGTTGTCATTATGTGTATAAGGGAGGAAATATGATGAGGCGTATTCTGCATATTGTGTTGATCACGGCATTAATGTTCTTAAATGTAATGTACACGTTCGAAGCTGTAAAGGCAGCTGAACCGCAACAGCCTATATCGATTGAGAAGGCAATACAGCAAAAAGAAGGACAGGCGCTTGTCGAAGGATATGCAGTCGGCCAGGCTGTTTCCCCGCAGCATTATAAGCTGACAAGCCCTTTTTCAAATGATTATAATGTTGCGCTGGCAGACCGTAAAAACGAAACATCGCCCGAACACATCCTTCCTGTGCAAATCCCCTCCGCCTTCAGAAGCCAATTTGGGCTGCAAACCAATCCGCTTCTTCTTGGGAAAAAGATAACGGTTCAAGGAAAGCTTGAAAATTACTTTAACACGACAGGACTTAAAAACGTTCAGTCGATGAACGTAACCGATGACACAAAAACTCCGCCGGCTGAACAGCAAGTGACCATAAATGAAGCACGGGGAAGGCTGAATGAAGAAGTAACGATAAAAGGGATCATTACAGCTGATCAAAACGCAATCGGAGGCGGGAAGCTGTCGACCTTTTTGCAAGATGAAACCGGAGGCATTAACATTTATTCGCCATCCCCTGAACAATTTCCCGAATTAAAAGAGGGTATGGATGTCACGGTGACAGGGAAAATCACGTCTTACCAGGGGCTGAAAGAAATCGTTCCAAACTCATCAGGCATCAAAATCAACCAGTCAAATCAATCCCTCCCCGCCCCCAAACACTTAACAATCAATGAACTTATTAACGGCAGCCTAGGTGATCAGTATGAAGGACGCCTTGTGAAACTAACCGCTTTTGTTTCCTCAATTCCAAGTTCTCCTGCCGGCGGCGGTTACAATGTAACAATGATTGATGACGACCATCATGCAATGACGCTCCGGGTTATGAATGAAACAGGGGTGATAAACGAGCTTGATGAGGGCAAATGGTATGAATTTACCGGTGTGTTAAGCAGATACCAAACCTTTCAGCTGCTTCCGCGAAAATCGGCTGACCTGAAGCTGCTTGAAGAGCAGCCCGCACCTCCGTCTGCAGAGGGAGAATATGAAGGGATTGTTGACCGGGTAGTTGACGGCGATACCATTCATCTTAAATCTCCGGTGCTTGGAACGACAAAAATCCGGTTTGTAAATGTAGATACACCCGAAACATATCACACACCAAAAAATGACGCAGATGAAAATCAATTAAGATTTGGCAAAAAAGCATCTGACTATCTAAAAACGGTTCTGTCCCCGGGTGATAAAATTACTGTCAAGGTCGGGAGTGAAGCCAAGGACAGCTATGGCAGATTGCTCGGACAAGTCATAACCGAATCAGGTTCAAACGTGAACTTAGAGCTTGTAAAAAACGGCTATGCTCCGACGTATTTTATTTGGCCGGTTGACAATGAAGAGGATTATCAGCAATTTCAGGCCGCAGTAGCCGCTGCAAAAAAAGATCAAAAAGGAATTTGGAATGAAAACGATCCCCTCATGGAAATGCCGTTTGAATTCAGAGCCAGAGAGCAAGGGAAAGGCCTGACAAGATATGTGGGGGACTCGTCGAATAAAACATATGTGCAGCCAGCTGACTGGAAGAAGATAGCTGTGGAAAACAGAATTTTCTTCGCCTCAGCAAGTGAAGCGGAGAGCGCGGGATATAAAAAAAGGCAAACGGCACCTCAAGAACATGTGCCGCTTAGAATTCTCAGCATGAATGATTTGCATGGCAAAATCGATCAGCAATATGAGCTTGATCTTGATGGAAATGGAACTGTAGACGGCACGTTTGGACGCATGGATTATGCCGCCGCATATTTAAAAGAAAAAAAGGCTGAAAAGAAAAACTCGCTGATTGTGCACGCGGGAGATATGATCGGCGGAAGCTCTCCAGTTTCCTCTCTTCTTCAGGATGAACCGACTGTAGAACTGATGGAGGACATCGGATTTGATGTCGGAACCGTGGGAAACCACGAATTTGATGAAGGCACGGATGAACTTCTGAGGATCTTAAATGGCGGTGATCATCCGAAAGGCACAAGCGGATATGATGGACAGAACTTTCCCCTTGTATGTGCCAATTGTAAAATGAAATCAACTGGAGAGCCCTTTTTGCCGGCTTACGACATCATTAATGTGGAGGGCGTACCCGTTGCTTTTATCGGAGTTGTCACACAGTCGGCAGCTGGCATGGTTATGCCTGAAGGAATAAAAAATATCGAGTTTACAGATGAAGCAACAGCGGTGAATAAGGCGGCCGAAGAGCTCAAGAAAAAAGGCGTGAAGGCCATCGCGGTTCTCGCACATATGTCAGCTGAACAAAACGGCAACGCCATTACCGGTGAGTCTGCTGATCTTGCAAACAAAACAGATTCTGAAATTGACGTGATTTTTGCCGCGCATAATCATCAGGTTGTTAACGGTGAAGTGAATGGAAAACTGATTGTTCAAGCGTTTGAATATGGAAAAGCGATAGGTGTCGTTGATGTAGAGATCGATAAAACGACAAAAGACATTGTCAAAAAGTCCGCGGAAATCGTATATGTTGATCAAAGTAAAATCGAACCGGATGTCAGCGCGTCAGCCATTTTAAAGAAATACGAAACAATTGCGGAACCGATTATCAGCGAGGTAGTCGGCGAAGCCGCTGTTGATATGGAAGGGGGGTATTCAAATGACGGCGATACACCTCTTGGAAACCTGATTGCGGATGGTATGAGAGCTGCCATGAAAACGGATTTTGCCCTTATGAATGGCGGCGGCATACGTGAAGCGCTGAAGAAGGGTCCAATTACGTGGGGAGATCTTTACAATATTCAGCCGTTTGGAAATGTGTTAACGAAGCTTGAGATTAAAGGAAAAGATTTAAGAGAGATTATCAATGCGCAAATCTCGCCGGTTTTTGGGCCTGACTACAGCATCAGCGGGTTTACGTATACGTGGGATAAAGAAACCGGAAAAGCAGTTGATATGAAAATGGCAGATGGCACCGAGATCCAGCCCGATGCCACATATACATTGACCGTCAACAACTTTATGGCGACGGCGACAGGAGCCAAATATCAGCCAATCGGACTGCTGGGAAAAAATCCGGTGACAGGGCCTGAGGATTTGGAAGCGACAGTTGAGTACGTGAAGAGTTTTGATGAGCCAATTGCGTATACAAAAGAGGGAAGAATTAAGCTTGCTGAAGCCAGTGATATTGAAGACCCTGTAACAGAAGACCCGATAACGGAAGAGCCTGGAGATGATCCGGGGACGGAGGATCCGATTAAAGAGGATCCAAGGCCAGGTGAAGATTTGCCTGATATAAAAGAAACTCCGGGAACAGCACCGGTTCATCAGCTTCCGTCTTCAGCCATTTCGAGATTCAATGAAATACCAATCAACAACACAAAAACCGCTGATACTGCTAATAGCATCAGCACATTGCCGTTACAAACCGAGACTGCGGAAAGCGGGTCTGATCATCAGCTTCCGGATACGTCAGCGGGCTACTATAACTTTATGGTAATCGGTGCGGCGGTGACATTGTCAGGAACTTATCTATATGTCAGAAGAAAAAGGAGCGCCTCCAGAACGTGAAAAAAGTTATTCCACTATTCATCATTGCTGCCGGCCTAGTGATCGCAGGCTATGGAGGCTTTAAATTGATCGATACGAATACGAAAACGGAACAGACATTAAAAGAAGCAAAGCTGGCGGCTAAAAAGCCGCAGGAAGCTTCGGGGACGAAAAATAGCACAGATCAAGCAAAGAACAAAGCATCATTTAAGCCTGAGACCGGCCAAGCGAGCGGCATTTTAGAAATACCGAAAATCAATGCAGAGCTTCCGATCGTGGAGGGCACCGATGCTGATGATTTAGAAAAAGGTGTCGGGCATTACAAGGACAGCTATTATCCTGATGAAAACGGACAAATTGTGCTGTCAGGGCATCGGGATACCGTGTTTCGCCGGACGGGAGAGCTGGAAAAGGGGGATCAGCTCCGTCTTCTCCTGTCATATGGAGAATTCACATATGAAATTGTAAAAACAAAAATTGTCGATAAGGATGACACATCTATTATCACGCTCCAGCATGAAAAGGAAGAGCTGATTCTGACGACCTGCTATCCGTTTTCATACGTCAGAAATGCCCCGAAGCGCTATATTATATATGGAAAACGAGTGACTTAAAAAGCCGAGGCAGTGCCTGCGGCTTTTCTTCATGAAAAATATGTGCGGCAAAGGTTTTTCATATCAGCAGGGAAAGGGGCTTCAGCAACTATGAGCTCGTCTGTTATCGGGTGAACCGCTTGTACTTTATTGGCGTGCAGTGCCTGCCTGTTTAGCAGCTTGCTCCCGCCTCCGTAAAGCGAGTCTCCTGTCAACGGATGGCCGAGGCTCGCCAGATGAACACGGATTTGGTGTGTTCTGCCTGTTTCCAGCTCTAATTCAACGAGCGACAGCCGTTCTTTCGCATTGCTGGCCATTACCTTGAAATGAGTGACGGCTGTTTGCCCGCCTGGTGAAACCCGGCGTCTTGTCGGGTGTGAGCGGTCTCTGCCGATCGGTGAATTAATTGTCCCTTTTTTCGTCCGTAGCTTACCTTCAGCGATAGCGGTATACGTACGCTTCAGCGTCTTTTTCTCTAACTGCTGGTCTAAGATGGCGTGTGCCAAACGATGCTTGGCAAAAACGATAGCGCCAGATGTATCCTGATCAAGACGATGGACGTGGCGCACCTTACATGTTTCGCCATTTATCTGATAATGATACGCGATCAAATTAGCCAGTGTGCCGGTTTGCCCATCCTCATTCGGATGCGTCGCGATGCCAGCGGGTTTATTGATGATGAGCATATGATTGTCCTCAAATAAAATATCAAGCTCGCCATACTCCGGAATGACCGAAGATGCTTCACTTTCCTGAAGATCAATGAACACGCGGTCTCCCTTTTTTACAATCATATTGTTTAAGACGGATTCGTGATTGACCTTTATCTGTTGATGGGACATCCAGTCTTGTATCACTGGTTTAGAAGCTTTGAGCGCTGTTTTGAGTACGGAAAACAGCCATTGGCCGTCCTGTTTTTCATTGATGAGGATCTCAAGCCCTCTGCCTTTTTGGTTCATGTTAAATGGCTCCTTTTCGAAGCGGAAGGCTGCTGTTTCTCATAGGAAACACTTACCTTAGCTTTCGCGTTTTTTTCTGTGCTATTCTTGAGTAAGACTTAGGATATTCGATGGCAAGAAAGGTGATTGACGTGAGAATTGTGAACGCAGCAACTGCAGAACAGGAGAGCTTTATCAAGGAGCTGTCTATGGAGCTGATCCATGATGTATTTCCTCTTTATTTCTCCGAACTGGACATTCAGCGCTTTAAAAAGAAAGGCGTTCTGTCTTTAAATAACCATTATTACCAAGGAACATTAAAAGAAGCATTTCAAATTATGGCTTGTCTGCAAATGATACATATTATCCTGACCAAGCCTTCGCCGCACTCTGATTTGAGTGATCAGGCGATTTTTGAAAAAAACAGCAAGATGCTGAATGATTTTGGGATTTATTTTCCGTTTGCTTTTTCTGACTTTCAAAAGAAGACTAACAAAGCCTTTTTCGGTCAAAGAAGGCTGATATAATCATGCGGCAAGGGCTTTTCTATTTTTAGAAAAGCTCTTTTTGTATCAGAGAAATCATATCATAAAACCTTTCCTCTAACTCCCTTTTTAAACGGCTCGTGTCTGAACATACTAATGATTGAAAGGGGTGCTGACAATGAGTTCAGTTAAAGATACAATGACAACGCAGGTGGCAACCGTTTCTCCGAATCAAACGATTCAGGAAGCGGCTTCTCTAATGAAACAGCATAACGTCGGGGCGATCCCCGTTGTAGAGCAAGGTGTTTTAAAAGGAATGCTGACTGACCGTGACATTGCATTAAGAACTACAGCTCAGGGCCGTGATGGCCAGACACCCGTTTCAGAAGTGATGTCAACAGAACTCGTATCAGGAAACCCTAATATGAGTCTGGAAGACGCGTCGCAGCTGATGGCCCAGCACCAAATCCGCCGCCTTCCTATTGTAGATCAAAACAATCTAGTCGGGATCGTTGCGCTTGGAGACCTGGCAGTCAATCAGATGTCGAACGAGTCTGCGGGATCAGCGCTGACAAACATTTCTCACCAAAACATTCATTAATAAGAAAGAGCTTGCAGTGTGCAGGCTCTTTCTTCACATAAAACCTTACTTTTTGAAAGCAGACTTGTTTCGGGGTATAGTGAGTGTATACATATGTCTCAATTCGTACTAAAGGAGTTGTACCCAGTGATTAAAGCGTTAATTTTTGATTTTGACGGGCTTATTCTAGATACAGAAACACACGAATATGAGGTTCTTCAGGAAATATTTGAAGAGCACGGCTCAGTGCTGCCGCTATCTGTCTGGGGAAAGGTCATCGGAACTGCTGCGGGTTTCCGGCCTTTTGAATATTTAGAAGAGCAGATCGGGAAAAAGCTGAACCATGAAGAGCTCACACAATTGAGAAGAGAGCGGTTTGCCAAACGCATGGAATCAGAAAAAGCGAGACCTGGTGTCGAAGCGTATTTGAATGCGGCAAAGGATTTAGGCTTAAAAATAGGCCTTGCCTCCAGCTCTGATTATAAATGGGTGTCCGGCCATTTGAAGCAAATCGGCCTGTTTGATGATTTTGAAGTTATTCAAACGGCGGATGATGTGGAAGAGGTGAAGCCGAATCCTGAGCTCTATTTATTGGCGGCAAAGAACCTGGGGGTATCGCCAGCGGAATGTCTCGCGTTTGAGGATTCTGTCAATGGTTCGATTGCTGCGAAACGCGCAGGAATGAAGTGTGTCATTGTCCCGAATAAAGTAACGGGCACCTTGATGTTTGAAGACTATGATCACAGGCTTGAATCAATGGCGGAAATGGAGCTCGCCCTATTGCTTGATCATCTGAACTCACAAAACTAGAAAGGAGCGAGTAGGTTGTCTGAGAAATTAGATTTGACCCGTTTTGAAAAGAAAATGGTTATCCGCAATATCGAAGAGAAAGACATCGACAAGATTATCGATCTTCAAAAGGACTGCTTTCCAGGAATGGAGCCTTGGAAGCGGGAGCATTTAATCAGCCATTTGGAGCATTTTCCAGAAGGACAGTTTTGTGCAGAATTCGAGGGTGAAATTATCGGTTCGTGCTCAAGTCTCCTGATTAACTTTGATGAATATGATGACCGCCATACGTGGCAGGACATTACAGATGACGGTTATATCACCAACCATAATCCTGACGGCTTGAATATGTACGGAATTGAAGTCATGGTGCACCCGAAATACAGACGAATGAAAATCGGCCACCGTTTGTACGAGGCGAGAAAGGACTTAGCCAGACGCTTAAACCTGAAAAGCATCATCATAGGCGGACGGATTCCAAACTATCACAAATATGCAGAGGAAATGACAGCGAGAGAGTATGTTGAACAGGTGACACGCCACCAAATTTACGATCCGGTTCTTTCTTTTCAGCTGATGAACGGCTTTACCCTTATGCGAATTAACCCGAACTATCTCCCGGATGATACAGCTTCGATCAAGTATGCGACGCTGATGGAATGGAATAATGTGGATTATCTACCGCAGCAGACAAAACGCTATTATAAATCGGCGTTCCCTGTTAGAATTTGTGTGATTCAATACGAAATGAAGAAAATTTATTCCTTTGAGGAATTTGCGAATCAAGTAGAATACTATGTCGATGTTGCTTCAGACGCAAGATCTGATTTTGCGGTGTTCCCGGAAATTTTCACAACCCAGCTGATGTCCTTCCTTGAGGAACGGTCACCGAGCTTGGCGGTGCAGAGAATTACTGAGTATACAGAAGATTACATCAGCCTGTTTACTGACTTGGCTGTGAAGTATAACGTCAACATTATCGGCGGATCTCATTTCGTCGAAGAGGAAGGCAAGATCTATAATATCGCTTACCTGTTCAGACGGGACGGAACGATCGAGAAGCAATACAAACTCCATATTACGCCGAATGAACGCAAATGGTGGGGGATCAGCGCAGGAGACCAAGTTCGCGTGTTTGATACGGACTGCGGGAAAATCGCGATCCAGATCTGTTATGACATTGAATTTCCTGAGCTTGCCCGGATTGCGGCTGATAAAGGAGCCAAAATCATCTTTACGCCATTTTGTACAGAAGACCGTCAAGGCTATCTGCGTGTCAGATACTGTTCGCAGGCTAGAGCGGTTGAAAATCAAATTTATACGGTTATCTCTGGAACGGTCGGAAACCTTCCGCAAACGGAAAACATGGATATCCAATACGCCCAGTCAGGCATCTTTGCCCCGTCTGATTTTGAATTCGCTCGTGACGGCATTGTCGGCGAAACAAACCCGAATATTGAAATGGTCGTCATCGGCGATGTTGACCTGGAAATTCTCAGAAGACAGCGCCAAAACGGTACAGTGCGCCAGCTAAAAGACAGACGGCGTGATATTTATCATATTCAATATAAAAAATAATTCCCAAAAAACCCGCCAATTCAGGCGGGTTTTTTAAAACAAAAGCGGAATTGTTTAGGTGCTATCTTTAAAATAAAAGTAGGTATAGTGGAGGTGCCTTATGGAGTTTCTGTATTTTCGCCATTTCCTATATCATACAGAAAACGGCTAGGCTTCACATTGCTATTGCAATGGCTGTCCAAGTTGTTTCGAGTGCGACCTTTATTAGTATGATGCTGGAGCATTGTCACTTTGCCTGTTTTGCTTTGGAAGCTGCATCCTCTTTCTTCTTGAGAAAGGGGATGTTTTATTATTTACGCGGTTTATTGACTCTGACCCGGTCTGGCTTTATATTGAAGGCAGGGAAATCATCACCAAGACATCACATAAAGAGAAGGTCTGTTTCAATTGAATTGGCATTATAGGGAACGCTAATGAAATGGAGATGATGGGGATGGAAAACATTCAGCAAAATCAGGGATTAAAGCAAAAAGATGAGCAATTTGTGTGGCATGCCATGAAGGGAGCGCATCAAACGGACAGCCTGATAGCCCAGAAGGCCGAGGGGGCCTGGGTAACCGACATAGACGGACGCCGCTATTTGGATGCGATGTCCGGTTTGTGGTGCGTCAACATTGGTTACGGCAGAAAGGAGCTTGCGGAGGCTGCCTATGAGCAACTAAAGGAGCTGCCTTACTACCCGTTAACGCAAAGTCACGCACCCGCAATTCAACTGGCGGAAAAGCTGAATGAATGGCTTGGCGGCGATTATGTTATCTTTTTTTCCAACAGCGGATCGGAAGCAAACGAAACTGCTTTTAAAATTGCCCGCCAGTACCATCTGCAAAACGGCGACCACAGCCGTTATAAATTCATCTCAAGATATCGGGCATACCACGGCAATACATTGGGAGCGCTCTCAGCTACCGGACAGGCGCAGCGCAAATATAAATACGAGCCTTTGAGCCAAGGATTTCTGCATGCAGCTCCGCCAGATATATACCGGAATCCTGATGATGCAGACACGCTTGAAAGCGCAAATGAAATCGACCGCATCATGACATGGGAATTAAGCGAAACGATTGCCGGGGTCATTATGGAGCCCATCATTACAGGCGGGGGCATCCTAATGCCGCCGGACGGATATATGAAAAAGGTGGAGGACATTTGCCGGCGCCACGGAGCCCTTTTGATTTGCGATGAAGTAATCTGCGGGTTTGGACGGACAGGTGAGCCGTTCGGGTTTATGCACTACGGTGTGAAGCCTGATATCATTACGATGGCAAAGGGAATCACAAGCGCGTATCTGCCATTGTCAGCGACTGCTGTGAAACGGGACATTTTCGAAGCGTATCAGGGGGAAGCTCCTTATGACCGTTTCCGCCACGTGAACACGTTCGGCGGAAGCCCGGCTGCCTGTGCCTTGGCGTTAAAAAACCTGCAAATTATGGAGGACGAACAGCTGATTCAGCGATCCCGCGATCTTGGAGCAAAGCTTTTAGGTGAGCTCCAAGCTCTGAGAGAACACCCGGCAGTCGGAGATGTTAGAGGAAAAGGGCTGCTGATTGGAATCGAACTCGTCAAAGATAAATTGACTAAAGAGCCGGCTGATGCCGCCAAAGTAAACCAAGTGGTTGCGGCGTGCAAAGAAAAAGGACTGATCATCGGCAAAAACGGCGATACAGTCGCCGGCTACAACAATGTCATCCAGCTTGCGCCGCCATTTTGCCTGACAGAAGAGGACCTTTCCTTTATCGTGAAAACGGTGAAAGAAAGCTTTCAAACGATATAATATAAAAGTGAATTATTAAAGGAGCACATGATGAGTTTTCACAACCAGCCGATCTTACCGGCTATTCGCAATATGAAGCAATTTGATGAGTTTTTGAACAGTTCGTTCTCTTACGGTGTTATTCTTGATATTCATCTCGGCCAGCTGAAGGGCGTGATCAAAGAAGCGCAAAAGCACGGAAAGAACATGATGGTGCACGTCGATCTCATTCAAGGGATTAAGCATGACGAATACGGTGCGGAATTTATATGTCAGGATATCAAGCCCGCTGGGATTATTTCCACAAGATCGAACGTGATTGCCAAAGCGAAGCAGAAGAAAATTTATGCCATTCAGCGCCTGTTTTTGCTTGATACAAGCGCGATGGAGAAAAGCATGGAGTTTATCGGCAAGCATAAGCCTGACTTCATCGAAGTGCTTCCCGGCATCGTTCCGTCACTCATTCAGGAAATAAAAGAGAAAACAGGGATTCCCATCTTTGCCGGGGGGTTCATCCGTACGGAAGAGGATGTAGAGCAGGCATTGAAAGCGGGGGCTGTAGCTGTCACAACATCTAATACCAAATTGTGGAAAAAATATGAAAACTTTTTGACGGAAAGTGATTGACACCGCTTTCATGCACTGATACAATTGCACTAGGTTAATACATTGTGATGGAGAACTCGGAGACCACAGCAGCTCTTTACGGCAAATGTTTATGCACCCGTAAAGCGGTTTGTTGTGGTTTTTTTATTCTCTTCTTCTCTATCATGCTTTTTAATCGTGACTTTAGGAGGAATGTGCTATGACAGCATTTTGGGGAGAAGTCATCGGTACGATGCTGCTTATCATTTTTGGTGCAGGTGTTTGTGCAGGTGTCAATTTAAAGAAATCGCTTTCATTCCAGTCTGGCTGGATTGTTGTTGTATTTGGATGGGGATTGGGTGTTGCCATGGCGGCATACGCGGTTGGCGGCATCAGCGGTGCCCATTTGAATCCGGCGCTAACGATAGCGCTTGCATTTGTAGGAGATTTTCCTTGGAAAGAGGTTCCGGTTTATATTGCGGCGCAAATGATCGGAGCGATCATCGGTGCGGTGATTATTTATCTGCATTACCTCCCGCACTGGAAGTCAACGGATGATCCCGCTGCCAAGCTGGGTGTTTTCTCAACAGGGCCCAGCATTCCGCATACATTTGCAAACGTTTTAAGCGAAGTGATTGGGACATTTGTCCTTGTGCTTGGAATCTTGGCCATTGGGGCAAATCAATTTACAGAAGGACTTAATCCTTTAATCGTCGGTTTCCTCATTGTAGCAATCGGTATTTCTCTGGGAGGAACCACCGGCTATGCTATCAATCCTGCACGTGACTTAGGTCCGCGGATAGCCCACGCTTTTCTTCCGATTCCGGGGAAGGGCTCATCAAACTGGAAATACGCATGGGTTCCGGTAGTCGGCCCGATTTTAGGCGGATCATTCGGCGGCGTATTTTACAACGCTGCATTTAAAGGGCACATCACAAGCAGCTTCTGGATTGTAAGCGTTATATTGGTTGTGGTATTGTTAGGACTCTATGTTTATACGAAATCACATTCTGCTAAAACATTATCAAATTCAAAATATATTTAATCAAAGGGGAGACATCTTATGGAAACGTACATTTTATCCTTAGATCAGGGGACGACAAGTTCAAGAGCGATTCTGTTTAATAAAGAAGGCAAAATCGTTCACTCTGCTCAAAAGGAATTTACACAATACTTCCCGCATCCTGGCTGGGTTGAGCATAATGCCAATGAAATTTGGGGCTCTGTCCTCGCGGTTATCGCCTCAGTCATCTCTGAATCAGGAATCAGCGCTTCTCAAATTGCCGGCATCGGCATCACGAACCAGCGCGAGACGACGGTTGTGTGGGATAAAGATACAGGAAGTCCTGTCTATAATGCAATCGTTTGGCAGTCCAGACAGACGTCCGGCATTTGTGAGGAACTTCGTGAAAAAGGATATAATGATAAATTCAGAGAAAAAACTGGGCTTTTAATCGATCCATACTTCTCCGGCACGAAGGTGAAGTGGATTTTAGACAATGTGGAAGGCGCGAGAGAAAAAGCGGAAAAAGGCGAGCTGCTGTTTGGAACGATTGATACGTGGCTCATTTGGAAAATGTCAGGCGGAAAAGCGCATGTGACCGATTACTCCAATGCCTCAAGAACACTGATGTTTAATATATACGATTTAAAATGGGACGATGAACTGCTCGACATTCTAGGCGTACCGAAATCCATGCTCCCTGAAGTGAAGCCGTCCTCTCATGTGTATGCGGAGACTGTTGATTATCACTTCTTCGGAAAAAATATCCCGATTGCTGGAGCGGCAGGCGACCAGCAGTCCGCATTGTTCGGCCAGGCATGCTTTGAAGAAGGCATGGGGAAAAACACATACGGCACAGGATGTTTCATGCTGATGAATACCGGGGAAAAAGCAATTAAGTCCGAACATGGGCTTTTGACAACAATCGCTTGGGGCATTGACGGAAAAGTGAACTATGCGTTAGAAGGAAGCATTTTTGTCGCAGGCTCTGCCATCCAGTGGCTTAGAGACGGATTGAGAATGTTCCAGGACTCTTCGCTTAGCGAATCTTATGCAGAGAAAGTGGATTCAACTGACGGCGTATATGTCGTTCCGGCCTTTGTCGGACTGGGAACGCCTTACTGGGACAGCGATGTGCGCGGTTCGGTTTTCGGCCTGACAAGAGGGACAACAAAAGAGCACTTTATCCGTGCGACACTGGAGTCATTGGCTTATCAGACCAAAGATGTGCTTGACGCAATGGAAGCAGATTCAAACATTTCATTAAAGACGCTTCGTGTAGACGGAGGAGCTGTAAAAAACAATTTCCTAATGCAGTTCCAAGGAGACCTGTTGAATGTTCCTGTGGAGCGCCCGGAAATTAATGAAACGACTGCACTTGGCGCGGCTTATTTGGCAGGTATCGCTGTGGGATTCTGGAAGGACCGTTCTGAAATCGCGAACCAGTGGAATCTGGATAAACGGTTTGAACCTGAATTAGAAGAAGAAAAACGAAATGAGCTGTATAAAGGCTGGCAAAAAGCCGTAAAAGCAGCTATGGCTTTCAAGTAAAGTAATACTATGGTATAATGGTTACAAGTTAATAAGAACGGTCCTGAGATGAGGAGAGACCACAGCACCAAAGTGTAAGTAAGCATGCACTTTGGCTGTTGTGGTCTCTTTTTCTATTTACCGTGACAACAAGGAGGAAACGTAATGATGAAACATCAATTTTCAAGTCTTGAAAGAGATCGCATGCTGACAGACATGACGAAAAAAACATATGACCTATTTATTATCGGAGGAGGAATTACAGGAGCCGGAACAGCTCTTGACGCGGCATCAAGGGGAATGAAGGTCGCACTAAGCGAAATGCAGGACTTTGCGGCAGGAACATCAAGCCGATCAACGAAGCTGGTACATGGCGGCTTGCGCTATTTAAAACAATTTGAAGTGAAAATGGTCGCTGAGGTAGGAAAAGAGCGGGCGATTGTGTATGAAAACGGCCCGCATGTCACTACACCGGAATGGATGCTGCTTCCGTTTCATAAAGGCGGCACATTCGGTTCATTTACAACATCAATCGGGTTAAGGGTTTATGACTTCCTTGCAGGTGTGAAAAAGTCAGAACGAAGAAGCATGCTTTCAGCAAAAGAAACGCTGCAAAAAGAACCTTTGGTAAAAAAAGACGGCTTAAAAGGCGGCGGGTACTATGTGGAATACCGCACTGACGATGCGAGACTGACCATCGAAGTCATGAAGGAAGCGGTGAAATTCGGGGCAGAGCCTGTGAATTACTCCAAAGTGAAGGAGCTTCTTTACGAAAAAGGCAAAGCCGTCGGCGTATTAATTGAAGATGTGCTGACAAAGAAAGAATATAAAGTGTATGCGAAAAAAATTGTCAATGCTACAGGCCCTTGGGTCGATCAGCTCAGAGAAAAAGACCATTCGAAAAACGGAAAGCATTTGCAGCATACAAAAGGCATTCACCTTGTATTTGACCAGTCTGTCTTTCCGCTGAAACAGGCTGTATATTTCGATACACCTGATGGCCGGATGGTATTTGCGATTCCTCGTGAAGGCAAAACATACGTGGGAACAACAGACACTGTTTACAAAGAGGCGCTGGAGCATCCGCGGATGACAACGGAGGATCGTGATTATGTCATCAAATCAATCAATTACATGTTCCCGGAACTGAATATCACTGCGAATGACATCGAATCCAGCTGGGCGGGGCTGCGTCCGCTGATTCATGAAGAAGGCAAAGATCCTTCTGAAATTTCACGGAAAGACGAGATTTGGACATCTGACTCAGGCCTGATCACCATTGCCGGCGGAAAACTGACTGGATACAGAAAAATGGCGGAGCACATCGTTGATCTTGTCCGTGATCGCTTAAAAGAAGAGGGCGAAAAGGATTTTGGACCATGTAAAACGAAAAACATGCCAATCTCTGGCGGGCACGTCGGCGGTTCGAAAAATCTTATGTCCTTCGTTACCGCGAAAACAAAAGAAGGAATTGCAGCCGGTTTATCAGAAAAAGACGCAAAACAGCTTGCGATCAGATACGGCTCTAACGTAGATCGCGTCTTTGACCGGGTAGAAGCGCTGAAAGATGAGGCCGCGAAACGCAACATTCCGGTTCATATTCTTGCTGAGGCAGAATACA
This sequence comes from Bacillus sp. FSL R7-0685, assembly GCF_038002425.1. NCBI lineage: Bacteria > Bacillati > Bacillota > Bacilli > Caryophanales > Bacillaceae > Bacillus > Bacillus sp. FSL R7-0685. Next base: position 976,486 of record NZ_JBBOCN010000001.1, read on the forward strand.
GTATAGAAGAAGAGATGACTGCAACCCCTGCTGACTTCTTTGTCCGCAGAACGGGACGTTTATTTTTTGATATCAATTGGGTAAGATCATATAAAGATGCCGTTATTGATTTTATGAGCGAGCGATTCCAATGGGATGAGCAGGCGAAAAACAAACATACAGAAAACCTCAACAAGCTTTTACACGATGCGGTCGTACCGCTTGAGCAATAAATCATAACGGGCTGTCTGCAGCCCGTTATTTCTTTTTACGTGCCGAAAGTGCCAGATCTCAGGTTATCAAGTGACAGAGGCACCCGCTTCATATAAAATAATGGCATAAGCTGATACATAGGAGGACGAATATGACTTGGAGAAAGAGCTATGAACGCTGGAAACAGACAGAACATTTAGATCCGGAATTAAAAGAGCGCCTTATTGAATTAGAGGGGAATGAACAGGCCCTTGAGGACTGTTTCTATAAAGACCTTGAATTCGGTACCGGCGGAATGCGCGGAGAAATCGGCGCTGGGACAAATCGGATGAATATTTACACTGTGCGCAAAGCATCGGCCGGGTTTGCGGCATACATCTCGAAGCAAGGTGAGGAAGCGAAAAAACGGGGCGTTGTCATTGCTTATGATTCCCGCCATAAATCTCCGGAGTTCGCGATGGAAGCGGCAAAAACACTTGCGACACAAGGCATCCAAACATACGTGTTTGATGAGCTTCGCCCGACGCCAGAGCTGTCATTCGCTGTCAGACAGCTGAACGCTTATGGGGGAATTGTGGTAACGGCAAGCCATAACCCGCCTGAATATAACGGCTACAAAGTATACGGGGATGATGGCGGCCAGCTGCCTCCAAAGGAAGCGGACATCGTCATTGAGCAGGTAAACGCGATTGAAAATGAGCTGACGATCACAGTTGACGAAGAAAATAAGTTAAAAGAAAAAGGCTTAATCAAAATCATCGGTGAAGATATTGATAAAGTTTATACAGAAAAACTGACGTCGATTTCTGTACATCCTGAATTATCGGAAGAAGTAGATGTAAAGGTTGTTTTCACACCGCTGCATGGAACTGCAAATAAACCGGTCAGACGCGGTCTTGAAGCACTCGGCTACAGAAATGTAACGGTTGTCAAAGAACAGGAACTGCCGGATTCAAACTTCTCCACTGTTACATCGCCGAACCCGGAAGAGCATGCGGCATTCGAATATGCCATTAAGCTTGGGGAGGAGCAGAATGCAGATATTCTCATCGCGACAGACCCTGATGCTGACCGCCTCGGCATCGCGGTGAAAAACGATCAAGGCAAATATACAGTGCTGACAGGAAACCAAACCGGAGCGCTGCTGCTTCATTACCTGCTTTCTGAAAAGAAAAAACAAGGCATGCTGCCTGATAACGGTGTTGTTCTCAAAACGATTGTCACAAGCGAAATCGGCCGTGCTGTAGCTTCTTCATTCGGCCTTGATACGATTGATACGCTGACAGGCTTTAAGTTTATCGGTGAAAAGATCAAGGAATACGAGGCATCAGGCCAGTATACCTTCCAATTCGGTTATGAAGAGAGCTACGGTTATTTAATCGGGGATTTTGCCCGCGATAAGGACGCCATTCAGGCTGCGCTTTTGGCAGTTGAAGTTTGCGCGTTCTATAAAAAACAGGGAATGTCATTGTATGAGGCGCTCATCAATCTCTTTAACGAGTATGGTTTTTATCGTGAAGGGCTGAAATCACTGACGCTGAAAGGAAAACAAGGAGCAGAGCAAATTGAAGCGATTCTTGCTTCCTTCAGACAAAATCCGCCGCAGAAAATGGCAGGCAAACAGGTTGTCACAGCAGAAGATTACGCTGTAAGCAAACGGACGCTTCTGACTGAAAACAAAGAAGAAGCTATCGACTTGCCAAAATCAAATGTACTGAAATACTTCCTGGAAGACGGGTCTTGGTTCTGTCTTCGTCCTTCTGGAACTGAGCCGAAGGTTAAATTTTATTTCGCCGTAAAAGGGTCATCTTTGGAAGACAGTGAAAAGCGACTTGCCGTCCTTTCTGAAGATGTAATGAAGACGGTGGATGAAATTGTTGAGTCGACGGCAAAATAATTCAAGTATGAGCTGGGTCATTGTAAATGATCCGGCTTTTTCTTTTTCTCATTCAAAAGTCTGAAAGAAAATCATCCCATCAGTGAAGTAATGAAATACAAAAAACTGGTATAATCTTAAATACAAGATCAATGCCGGAGTGAGAAACGTGAGCAAAACGAGGATGGAAAAATTAAAAACGCTTAAAACGATTGCGGAAACCTTAAATCAAGGGCACGATATCAAAGCAACACTGGATGAGGTTTTAAAAGAGTTGCTGAGTCTGACAAACCTTCAATCCGGATGGATTTTTCTGATCGAAGAAGATGGAACTTATACGTTAGCGGCCGACGCTTATTTGCCCCCGGCTTTAAGCCGCAAGGAAAAAGTGCTGATGTGCGAAGGGGAGTGTTACTGCCTGACGAAATTCAATAACGGAGGGCTTAGAAAGGCTGCAAATATCATGAACTGCAAACGCATCGAATCAGCAGAAAACCTGCATTGTTTTGACACAGAAGGGATTACGCATCATGCAACTGTGCCTTTAGAAGACGGGGACAGAAGATTCGGATTGTTAAATGTAGCGGCGGCCGGAAAAACCATGTTTGATGAGGAAGAGCTGCATTTACTCGAGTCTGTCGCCTTTCAGATCGGAACGGCAATCCAGCGTATGAGGCTTTCTGAATATCAACAAAAAAATGCTCTTTTAATGGAGCGTAACCGCCTCGCTCAGGAGCTTCACGATTCAGTCAATCAAATGCTGTTTTCCGTCAGTTTAACTGCCAAAGCTGCAAAGACACTAACAAAAGATGAGAATTTACAGCAGATGATTGATTTCATCCAAAACCTATCACAGGACGCGCTCGCAGAAATGAAAGCGTTAATTTGGCAGCTTCGCCCCGGAGGATTGGAAAAAGGGCTGGCTGAAGCCATTAAAAGCTATGGTGCGCTCATTGGATTGAAGATCATTTTTACACAAAAAGGATGTCCTGTTCTGACTGATGAGCAGGAGCATATGCTATGGCGTGTCGTACAGGAAGCTTTAAATAACTGCAAAAAGCATGCCGGAACGGATACGGCGTATGTTAGTCTGACTGCTTCTTTGGGCCATGCGGAGCTGGATATCATCGATCATGGGGCAGGATTTCGCTATGAAGCGCATACCGGTCTGCCTTCACTTGGCATCAAGGGTATGAAAGAACGAGCGGAAAAAGCCGGAGCTAAGTTTTGGATTGAGTCAGCGCTTGGAACTGGAACAAAGCTGTCCATCAGGCTTCCGCTAAAAAGCCGAAAAGGAGGGGCGGTATGAAAATTGTCATTGCTGATGATCATCATGTTGTCAGAAAGGGTCTGCGTTTTTTCTTTGCCACCCAGGATGATATTGAAGTCGTCGGAGAAGCTGCAACTGGATTAGAAGCCCTCCGTGTCATCGAAGAGACAAAGCCGGATCTTGTGCTAATGGATTTGTCTATGCCCGAGATGGACGGCATTCAAGCCATTAAAAAAGCAATACAGCAATTTCCGGATACGAATATCATTGTGCTGACGAGCTACTCTGATCAGGAGCACGTCATCCCCGCGCTTCAGGCAGGCGCGAAGGCGTATCAATTAAAGGATACGGAGCCCGAGGAATTGGTGAAAACACTAAGACAAGTGCATGGTGGCGAATACAAGCTTTCTACAGCTATTATGCCCCATGTGCTGACACATATGAAAAATCAGCACGACCCGGAAAAAGAAAAATACTATCAATTAACTAGAAGGGAAAAAGACGTTCTGACTGAAATAGCGAACGGGAAAAGCAATAAAGAAATCGCAGCAGCCTTGTTTATTTCAGAAAAAACAGTAAAAACCCATGTATCGAATCTTTTAGCAAAACTTGAAGTGGCCGATCGCACGCAAGCAGCGCTTTTCGCAGTGAAATATAACCTGAATGGAGAGATCTCAAAATGAACATGTTAGTCATAAATGGCACGCCAAGAAAACATGGCAGAACAAGAATTGCAGCATCCTATATTGCAGCTCTGTATCACACGGATTTGATTGATCTAAGCGAGTTTGTATTGCCCGTTTTTAACGGTGAAGCGGAACAATCTGAACTGTTGAAAGTACAGGAGCTTAAGCAACGCGTTACGAAAGCGGATGCGATTGTATTATTATCGCCTGAATATCACAGCGGCATGAGCGGCGCTTTAAAAAATGCCTTGGATTTTCTAAGCAGCGAACAATTCAAATATAAGCCCGTTGCATTATTGGCAGTAGCGGGAGGCGGAAAAGGCGGCATCAATGCGCTGAACAATATGAGAACTGTGATGCGGGGTGTCTACGCCAATGTCATTCCGAAGCAGCTGGTGCTTGATCCGGTGCATATTGATGTTGAAAATGCTACAGTGGCTGAAAACATTAAGGAAAGCATAAAAGAGCTTGTCGAAGAACTCAGCATGTTCGCAAAAGCAGGAAATCCCGGCGTCTAAACGCCGGGATTTGTTTATGTGAGAAGGGCTATTTGATCTTCATAAGTCAGCTCTGTGGCATGATCAATATATCGGAGAAGGGAATACAGCATCTTTTCTAAAACGGCGTAATCCTGTTCAAAATGATACGCATGCAGAAAATGCTCAATTCGTTTTGATAACAAATCGTCCTCTGTACGCACCATTAAAATTAATAAATTATCCCATTGAGAACGATGGGTGTAATAAAGCGCTTTATCGTAATCGGCATAATCCATGAATCGCTTCTCCTTTCTTGGGTGAGAAGTTCATGATTAGTTTATGCCGCATCCTCTGTTATTGACGGGGCAAAACTTGCCGTCTGCGTCAGTAAAGGGGTAGCAATATGAGGGAGACATAAAATCAAAATGCCTGAATGAAGATATCGCTTTTGGTAAACCTATGAGGGAACATATTCTGGGTACAGGAGACTGAAAAAATGAAATCTCTGCCGTATACCATTGCGCTTCTTTTTTGCGGATTGATTATCGTGTCAATGGCTGCAAAAGGTCATTCAACGGACACAGACGAGTCCGTTCAAAAGTGGGAACAGCTTGCCTGGAGCAAAATTCAGGATGAATATAAGGGCGCTTCATTTTCTGATTATGCTTATATGGGGCGTACAGAGGTGAATGATCAGCAGACGAAAGATGTCTTTCGGGTGACAGTCAGACAGAAAGATGACACTTTTTCTGTTCGGGCCGAAGTCTATTTTCATCCGGTGACAAATCATATGATCAGCATCAACGTCTTTAGGCTCTAATAAAAAACTGTACAGCCGTTAAGGCCGCACAGTTTCTGTTTTTAGAAATATCGTTTTGCACCGAGATAGCGCTGTTTCCAGTAAGAGTTGTTCATATTGGAAATGACAACTCCGGAATCGTTGGCATTTATGAATTCCCCGTTGCCTAGGTAAATTCCGACGTGGGAAGGGCCGGCTTTATATGTTGTAAAGAAAACAAAATCTCCGACAGCAGGCTGGCTAACTGATTTCATTGTGTTCCAATATCCCGCTGCCGTTAATCTAGATACGGATGTGACTTTGTTCAGTACATAGTAAATGAATCCGCTGCAGTCAAACCCGGACGGTGTCGTGCCTCCCCAGCGATACGGAACCCCAAGCTGCGCTTTAGCGGCCGAAATCATTGTGTTAATCTTCGCACTCGTTGAGCTGGTGGTGTTTGAAGAACCGGATGAAGACGATGATGAAGCTTTTCCGGAAATGACCAGCTTTTGGCCAACCTGCAAGACATCCGTTTTTAAATTGTTTTTCTCACGAATCTGCTGAGCTGTTACATTAAATTTTTGTGCAATCACCCATAAGGAATCACCGCTTTTCACCGTGTATGTAGTCGTCGTGCCGGAGCTTGCATTTGACGAAGAAGACGACGATGATGAAGAGCCTGAAGATGCTTTACCTGTCAGCTTCAATACTTGTCCAACGTACAGCACATCTGATTTCAGATTGTTAATATTTCGGATTTGCTGTACAGTCAGGTTATAGTTGTTTGCGATTTTCCAGAGTGAATCACCGCTTTTAACGGTATATTTAGTTGTTGCTGAAGTTTGGTTCGATTTGGATGAAGTGTCTTTAGAAGACGTATCAGAGCCGCTTGATTTTGTTTTCAACACCTGATTCACGTAAATGGTGTCTGATTTTAAGTTGTTCAAGACCTTCAATTCAGCGATGGACATATTGACTTTGTTTGCAATTTTCCAAAGTGAATCTCCAAGCTGCACCTTATATGTTCCCGTAGAAGATGAAGAACTTGAACTCTTATTAGAACTGCTTTTTGAACTGGAGCTTGAACTCTTATTGGAACTGCTTTTTGTACTGGAACTTGAAGAAACAGTACCGGACACCTTTAATTTCTGCCCAGCACGAATTAAATCGCTGCTTAGTCCGTTTAATTTTTTCAGTTCTTGCACGGTCATTTTAAACTCATTTGCGATCAGCCAAAGTGAATCTCCGCTTTTCACTGTGTAAACAGAACTTCCGCTCTTCTTGGTTGTTGAGCTTGAAGTAGATGAAGAAGTGCTGGATTTGCTGCCTGGAATAGTAAGCGTCTGGCCGATCGACAGAACAGTAGTCGAAAGATGATTGGCGGATGTGAGGGCCGCCACACTTGTGTTATAGGTTTGGGCCAGTTTCCATAAAGAATCTCCGCTTTTGACCTTAATCGTTGCTGCTTCAGCTGGTGTCACTACTAAAGTTGTGCCGACAATCGCAGATGCTGTCAGCCCTGCTGCTAATTTCTTTTTCATCTTAGCTCTCCTTTTTCCCCCAATGATTTTGCATTTGCTGTTTCTTTTTTATATCGGCACATTTGTCTCATCGTTTTGCCTTTTTATAAAAATAGCCAAATTATCTTAACAATAAGGGGGAAAAAGGGCATAAAAAAAGAAGGAATCATGGATCTATTCCTTCATTTTTAAAAGCTTCATGATATCTTCCTTGTTTTTGACGAGGTCGCGCAGTGTATATTTGTCTAAAACCGCAAGATAGGCCAAAAGCGCTTCATTCAGCACATGTTTTAAGCCGCAAACCGGGGAAATAACGCAGAGATTCTTGTTCGCATCAAAACATTCAACAATATTAAAATCGTCCTCCGTTTTTCTGACAACCTCACCGATGTTGATGTCTTCAGGTTCCATGCCTAATCGTATGCCGCCGCCCCGTCCGCGTATCGTTTCTACGTAGCCGAGCTGGCCGAGCCTGTATATGACTTTCATGAGATGATTTTTTGAAATAGAATACGTTTCGGCAATCTGTTTTATATTTGAAAGTTCTCCGGGACGCTCTGCAGCCAGAAAAATCAACACTCTTAATGAATAATCTGTATAATTGGTTAACTTCATAATAAGACCTCAGAATAAGACATTTTCTATATCTTATCATAATCGATTGAAAAATGAAAAAAAAGGAATTAAAAAACATGCACCCAGCTGGGTGCATGTTTTTTGCTTACATGTCATTCGGCGGATTTTGGTTTTTACGGTTTTTTTCGATTTCTGTGTTTTGCATTTTGCGTTCAAATGTAGACAGATAACGTGATGCAAAATCCTTACCGCCAAGGCCGAAGGATAAACCGAAAGCGAGTGCGAAGCCGCTAAGAACGATGATGAACGCGGAATTGACGATTGTCGCAGCGACACCAAGCTGATCCAGGGCCATAAAGAAAGCAAGTGCGATAATCGTATATTTAGCAATAGGCGCTAAAGACTTGAATTCCTGGCCTTTTATCATGCTTGCGAGCACTTTTCTCACCAATTCTCCTGCGTAAAGGCCGAGTCCGAGAATGAATACTGCGACAAGGACATTCGGCAGATACGCGATGATGCCAGTGGCAATTTCTACGAGGAAGTGCAGCCGAACAATTTGAAGAGCCTCAGCTGTAAAGAGCAGAATGACAATGATTTGCGCAATCATACCGACAACTTGAGACAAGGACAGCTTTGCAGGCGTTCCGGCTTCCATGCCCATTTTCCCTAAGACAGAATCAAAGCCTGCGCGATGGAGCAGTCCGGACACCATGGATTTCACCCATTTTCCTGCCCAGATACCTGCTAAAACAAGCACGATGGCAATCATGATGTTCGGAAGCATGTTTAAAATCGTATTCAGCATAGAGACAGCCGGTTTTGAAATGCCGGCGACATCCAGCTGATCAAGCGCTGAAATGACCACCGGAATCATAATCAGCACATAAGCGATTGTTCCGATGACTGCTGAAAGGCTTGTGTCTTTTAAGTAAATTGATAAACCCATACGTGCCGCGAATCTTTCCGTGCCGATGCTTGCAAGGAAATTCGTAATGATATCACGGACAAGGCGGGCAACAAGCCAGCCGATTAATACGATAAGCGCCGCTGCAAATAATTTCGGCAGAAAAGCGAGCACGCTTTCCATCATATTTGTAAAAGGACCTGAAATGCCGCTGATTTTCAAAGAAGAGAAGACCCCTGGCAGAAAAACAAGCAGCACGAGATAAAAGACAATTTGTGAAGCGGTATTGACAGCCTGGTGAATATCTTTTCCTTCAGACACCAAATTCCACTTGCGCAGTTTGTCACTCGTGTTCAGCTTCATCCCGATTTTTTTGACAAGGAAGCTCAAAACAGAGGCTGCAGCCCATCCTAACAGCAGAATGAGTCCAGCTTTCAGTACGCTTGGGATCGCGGCTGCAATCGCCGAAAGCATACTGACAAACGGCGATGCCACTGTTGTCAGGTGCAAAATGTTAAAGAATAAAATAAAGACGATGATCAGTGCGATAAAATAAACGACCTTGCTTATGACTTTTTCCGAGGAATAGCGTGAAGGCTTTTTCCCAGCAAAGAGCTTGTCGTCGATTTTTGTTTTGCTGAGTCCTTTGTATACCGCTTTTTCAATGATTTTAGCAATAGCCCAGCCGATTAATAAGACGAGTAAAGCAATGATTACGTTTGGCAGCTTACTGAGATAAGTAGAAAGCACGTCTGCTACATTCAATTGGTATCGCTCCTTTTTCGTAGTATGGTGTGTGTTTACCCACTGATCCAATAAGCAAACAGATGAATGTGCCGGGGGAATTTTTTCTTGCCTGAGTGAGACTATCATCTTTTGTATGGCGGGCTCATACATTATAGATAAGTCCAAGTAGGGGGGATTCGGTTGAACGCGGAGGAGAAGAAGGGATTACAGCGGGCAATTGAGGAAATTACCGAAATTGCAAAAGGATTCGGCCTTGATTTCTACCCGATGAGATATGAAATCTGCCCGGCTGAAATTATTTATACATTTGGCGCGTACGGGATGCCGACAAGATTCAGCCACTGGAGCTTCGGCAAGCAGTTTCATAAGATGAAGCTGCACTATGATCTAGGGTTAAGTAAGATCTATGAGCTGGTCATTAACTCAGATCCATGCTACGCTTTTTTGCTGGACAGCAACTCACTGATCCAAAATAAATTGATTGTCGCACACGTTCTTGCCCATTGCGATTTCTTCAAAAACAACTGCCGTTTCCAAAACACGAAGCGCGATATGGTGGAAAGCATGGCGGCAACGGCTGAACGGATAAAACACTATGAGCAGGTTCACGGGATTAAAGAAGTCGAATCTTTTTTAGATGCGATCCTTTCGATTCAGGAGCATATCGATCCGTCGTTGGTCCGACCAAAGCTCCAATGGAGTGTGGATGATGAGGAAGAGGAGATTGAAGAGGCAGCCACGCCTTACGATGATCTATGGTCTTTGGATGAAAAGAAACCGAAAAAACAAGTGAAAAAATCGAAAAAACCGTTCCCGCCGCGGCCTGAAAAAGATATCCTGCTCTTTATCGAGGAGCATTCCCGGGAGCTGGAGCCATGGCAGCGTGATATATTAACGATGATGAGAGAGGAAATGCTTTATTTCTGGCCTCAGCTGGAAACCAAGATTATGAATGAGGGCTGGGCTTCCTATTGGCACCAGCGAATTATACGTGAGCTTGATTTAACCTCTGATGAAGCGATCGAGTTCGCCAAGCTGAATGCAGGTGTCGTTCAGCCGTCCAAAACAGGCATTAATCCTTATTATTTAGGGCTGAAAATATTTGAAGACATTGAAAAGAGGTACAACAACCCGACGGAGGAAATGAAGAAAATGGGCGTGCAGCCTGACTCCGGCCGGGAGAAAATGTTTGAGGTCAGGGAGATTGAATCCGATATCTCTTTCATCCGCAATTATTTAACCAAAGAATTAGTCATGCGCGAGGATCTTTATTTGTTTCAAAAACAGGGCCGAGATTATAAAATCATCGATAAACAGTGGAAGTCGGTGCGCGACCAGCTCGTAAGCATGCGGGTAAATGGCGGTTTTCCATATTTGACAGTAAACGACGGCGATTATATGAAAAATAACGAGCTCTATATTAAGCATTGGTATGAAGGAATAGAGTTAGATTTGAAATATTTGGAGAAAGTGCTCCCTTATTTATTCCAGCTTTGGGGAAGAAGCGTGCACATTGAGTCTGTGCTTGAGGATAAGGAAGTCATGTTTTCGTACGACGGAAAAGGTGTTCACCGCAGATATTTATAAAAAAGAGGATGCAGCGTTCTGCATCCTTTTTATTTTCCAGTTTTTAAAATCTTAAATATGATGTTTGCCTGGTCCATATTGTTAATCAATCCGCGGAATTTTTCTTTTCCGGGGCCGTACGCGTATACCGGTACTTCTTCGCCGGTATGATCGGTACTCGTCCATCCGCTGTTGGAGCGAGTATTAAAAATCTTGATGATGGCTTTGTAGGCCCCTTTGCTTTTGTCAGCCTGTGCAGCTGCTTCAACGCTTTTGATTTCTTCAGATGTGACTTTCAGATTGCCATAGCGGGCGAGCACATCTTTTGCCGGTTTGCCCTCATTGATTTTCTTTGCCATAAATTCAGGGGTTTTTTTGGCGGCGAGAATCGGTTCTGCGTGCCAATTCTTTTCCCCGTTTGCGCCAATGGTAAAGCCGCCGGTTGTATGGTCAGCAGTTGCAATCACAAGTGTATGTTTGTCTTTTTTCGCAAATTCAATCGCGGCTTTATAGGCCTGTTCAAAATCTTTAACCTCGCTCATGGCTCCTACTGTATCATTGTCATGGGCCGCCCAGTCAATCTGGCTCCCTTCGACCATCAAGAAAAATCCTTTTTTATTTTGGTTCAGGCGATCAATTGCTGAAACCGTCATTTCTTTGAGAGACGGTGTTTTGCTGTCACGGTCGAGCGCCTTAGCAAGCCCTCCATCTGCGAAAAGCCCGAGCACCTGCTGATCTTTATTTTTTTTCAATGCTTGTTTAGTTGTCACATAGCTGTAGCCGGCTTGTTTGAATTCCTTTTTCAAGTTTCTGTCCTTGCGGTTAAAATAAGATTTTCCGCCGCCAAGCAAAACGTCTATTTTATGTTTGCCTTTTATTTTGTCATCCATATAGCTGTTGGCGATTTGGTCCATGTTTTTCCGTGATTCATTGTGGGCGCCATATGCGGCTGGAGTGGCGTGGTTAATTTCAGACGTGGCGACAAGCCCTGTTGACTTGCCTTGCTGTTTGGCCTCTTCAAGTACTGATTTCACTTTTTTTCCGTTTTTATCGACGCCAATTGCATTGTTATATGTCTTAACGCCTGTCGCTAATGCTGTTCCGGCTGCTGCTGAATCTGTAATATTATAGTCAGGGTCATCCGGATGCGTCATCATCATGCCTGTCAGGTTCCGGTCAAATTCTGTTAACTTCGGGTTATTCGGTGTGTCACCGTTATTTTTCATGGAACGGTAGGCTCTTATGTAAGGCGTCCCCATGCCGTCGCCTATCATCACAATGACATTTCTGATCTCAGCTTTGTCTTGTTTTTTAGCGCTGGCCTTTTCTGTTTGCTGAAGCTCAGCTCCGGCAAAGATTCCAGCTGTAAGGACAGAAACAGCGGCGATTGGCAGAAGTTTTGATTTCATATTTTGAAACAAACTCATTTTTTTCATGCCTCCTTTAATGTATTCCGTTTATCATGTTAGGGAAATTTTGTTAAATGCGGCTGTTGATCATGTAAACAATAAGTAAAGCCTTGTAAGGAAATGAAAAAACGCTTTTCGTTATCTTGCCTTATTTGATGTAAAGCATTCATTTTTCAGAAAAATCTTTACCTCTCTGTCTTTGCATGATATGTTTGTTTAAATAAAAAAACTGCGGATAACCGCAGCTCTCCTCGAATATTCTTTACCACTCATTTTTCCGGTATGTGAGCCGACCCCGAAAGTTTTTCATTTATTTCCTTTATGTTGAAAAACATCCCATAAAACATGACAAAAGCACTCGTTTTTTGTCACCTTTGCAACGAAAATGAAATATTTAATACCCTTAAAAACTTTTTTTTAGAACGAATAATTAAGAAATTTGTCACATGAAGTCAAGACTATTTCTGATGGGAATCTATCCTTATAATAGAAATCAATAAGATTAATTTAAAAAAAGAGATACATATATAGAGAGTTAACATTTGGGGAGGAAAATATGAAAAAGCAAATCATTACAGCTACGACAGCAGTTGTTTTAGGATCGACGTTATTTGCAGGAGCGGCATCTGCACAAAGCATTAAGGTGAAAAAAGGCGACACGTTATGGGATCTTTCAAGAAAATACGACACAACGATCAGTAAAATTAAATCAGAGAACCACCTTCGTTCAGACATTATTTATGTGGGACAAACTTTATCGATTAACGGCAAATCTACAAGTTCAAAAAGCAGCAGTTCTTCTTCCTCTTCTTCTACATACAAAGTAAAGAGCGGGGACAGCCTTTGGAAAATTTCAAAAAAATACGGCATGACAATCAATGAACTGAAGAAGCTGAATGGCTTAAAATCAGATTTGCTTCGTGTTGGACAAGTCCTGAAACTGAAAGGTTCAACTAGTTCAAGCAGCTCCAGCTCATCAAAAGTGTCATCGTCTTCAACTTCTACTTATAAAGTGAAGAGCGGAGACAGCCTTTCTAAAATTGCGAGCAAATACGGCACTACGGTTAGCAAATTAAAAAGCTTAAACGGCTTAAAATCAGATGTAATCTATGTCAACCAAGTATTGAAGGTGAAAGGAACAAGCACAAGCAGCTCAAAACCTGCTTCATCTTCATCGTCTTCAAGCAGCAAAACGTCATCTACATCACTTAATGTGAGCAAGCTGGTTTCTGATGCAAAAGCGTTAGTCGGAACGCCATATAAATGGGGCGGAACGACAACTTCCGGCTTTGACTGCAGCGGATTCATTTGGTACGTACTGAATAAACAAACAAGTGTGGGCAGAACAAGCACTGCAGGATACTGGAGTTCTATGAAGAGCATTGCCAGCCCGTCTGTTGGTGATTTCGTCTTCTTCACAACATATAAATCCGGCCCTTCTCACATGGGGATTTACATTGGAAACAATAGTTTCATTCATGCAGGATCTGACGGCGTACAAATCAGCAGCCTGAACAACAGCTACTGGAAGCCTCGTTACCTCGGTGCGAAAAGATTCTGATTTTTAGAGAAAACCCGTTCATTGGAACGGGTTTTTTTCATTAGACGGAGCACAGGCGTTTTGGTTGCTCCTAAAAATGAAAATGTGATAAAAAATCCAAGAATTTTTTTTCTTTCTTATTTTCATAAAGGGCAATCGCGTAAGCGCCGGCATAGGGCAGCTGTACAGACTGATAAGGAATTCTGATCATCTGTTTCTCTGCTAATTCACGCTTTACTGTAGATAAAGGCAGAAATGAAACTCCGAGTCCTTCCTTGATAAACCGTTTCGTTATATGTGTTTGAGTGACCTTCATTGTTCTCACAAATGGAAATGTCATTCTGACTTGACGGAGCAAGTCGTCCCAGTAATCAGGATGATTGTGGGTCAAAAGCAGGTATTGTTCGAGCACCTCTTTGGCATCAATTTCGTTGTCTTCTATGAAACGCTTATCGGGCGGGGCAACAAGGACGACAGGGTCTTTGTATAAGCAGTGGCAGCTTAAAGAAGAAGACTGTACCTTTAAACAGCTTAGTCCGATATCTGCTTCCCCGGCTTTAATCAGTGACGCGATTTCCGCTGATTCGAAAATCGTAACCGCCATTTCTGTTTCCGTATTCATTGCTGTGTACCGTTTCATGACAGAAGGAAGCACAGTATCTGCAATAAGCGGAGAAACCGCGAGCTGTAAGGTTTGAGAGTAGCCTTGTCTCACTCTGTGAAGCTCTGCCATGCTGTTTTCATAATCATCAAGAAGCCTGAGCGCATACGGCAAATACGCCCTGCCTTCATCAGTCAGCTGGATTTGCCTGCCTTTACGTTCGAACAGCTTGCAGCTGATTTCTTTTTCTAATTGCTTGATATGTACGGTCACAGTAGGCTGAGATAAGAAAAGCGTTTCCGCCGTTTTTCGGAAGTTCTCATATTTTGCAGCGGTCACAAAGGTGTGAAGCCATTTGAAATCCATTTCTGTTCTCCCTCTGATTAATATTTTTAATTAATTCCCTTTAAAATATTCATTATTTTTTAAATATTATATTTACTATAATAACAGAAAAGGATAGGGGGAATACAAATGGTACATTACGGATTAAAGGGAATTACATGTGTGGAAACATCAATCAGCCATATTGATGGTGAAAAAGGGCGTCTGATTTACAGAGGACATCATGCAAAAGACATCGCACTGAATCACAGCTTTGAAGAAGCAGCTTATTTGATTTTATTTGGGAAACTGCCTTCAACTGAAGAATTGCAGGTATTTAAAGGTAAGCTGGCTGCGGAACGGAATCTTCCGGAACACATTGAGCGCTTGATTCAATCACTGCCAAACAACATGGACGATATGTCGGTGCTGAGAACGGTTGTTTCAGCATTGGGGGAAAATACGTACATATTCCATCCGAAAACAGAAGAAGCAATCCGGCTGATTGCAATCACGCCTTCCATCATTGCATACAGAAAAAGATGGACGCGCGGTGAACAAGCAATTGCACCTTCTTCCCAGTACGGACATGTCGAAAACTACTATTATATGCTCACAGGTGAACAGCCTTCAGAGGCAAAAAAGAAAGCGCTTGAAACCTATATGATTCTGGCCATGGAGCACGGCATGAACGCATCCACTTTTTCGGCACGAGTCACGTTATCAACAGAGAGTGATTTAGTGTCAGCCGTCACGTCTGCTCTCGGCACGATGAAAGGTCCGCTGCACGGAGGCGCTCCTTCTGCGGTGACAAAAATGCTTGAAGACATTGGAGAAAAAGAACATGCTGAAGCATATCTGAAAGAAAAACTCGAAAAAGGAGAGCGCTTGATGGGATTCGGCCACAGGGTGTACAAAACAAAAGACCCGCGGGCAGAAGCTTTGAGACAGAAAGCAGAAGAGGTGGCCGGCAATGACCGTGATCTTGATCTTGCGCTGCATGTAGAAGCAGAAGCGATTCGTTTGCTTGAAATCTACAAACCGGGACGAAAGCTGTACACAAATGTTGAATTTTACGCGGCTGCAGTGATGAAGGCCATCGATTTTGACGATGAATTGTTTACTCCGACCTTTTCAGCAAGCCGAATGGTAGGGTGGTGCGCCCATGTGCTGGAACAGGCAGAAAACAACATGATTTTCCGCCCGTCAGCGAAATATACCGGTGCCATTCCCGAGGAAGTACTTTCATAACATATTTTGGCGTTTATTCATTTCTGTCGTGTGGTAACGTTCAGTATCAACCACATGTCTAGGAGTGATGAATGTGAACCCAATGGACAGACAAACAGAAGGACAAGAACCGCAGCATCAGGACAGACAGCCGGGCATTGAATCAAAAATGAACCCGCTGCCGCTGTCAGAGGACGAGGATTATCGAGGAAGCGGAAAACTGAAAGGAAAAGTCGCGATCATTACTGGAGGCGACAGCGGAATAGGGAGAGCAGCAGCTATTGCCTTTGCTAAAGAGGGGGCTGATATCTCCATTCTATACTTAGACGAGCATTCGGACGCAGAGGAAACACGTAAACGGATCGAAAAGGAGAATGTCCGCTGCCTGCTTATCGCGGGAGATGTCGGGGACGAGAACCATTGTGAACAAGCTGTGCAGCAAACAGTGAACCATTTTGGTAAACTCGATATCTTAGTGAACAATGCCGCTGAACAGCATCCGCAGGACAGCATTCTCAATATTTCAACAGAGCAGCTGGAAAAAACCTTTCGCACAAATATTTTTTCCATGTTTCATATGACGAAGAAAGCTTTGCCTCATCTGCAAGAGGGGAGTGCCATTATTAATACGACATCGATTACCGCTTATGAAGGGGATACGGCGTTAATTGATTATTCCAGCACAAAGGGTGCGATTGTCTCCTTTACGCGTTCCATGGCGAAGTCGCTTGCAGATAAAGGCATCAGAGTGAATGCGGTGGCGCCTGGTCCGATTTGGACACCGCTTATTCCGGCGACATTCCCTGAGGAAAAAGTGAAACAGCACGGCTTGGATACCCCAATGGGAAGACCGGGACAGCCGGTTGAGCATGCAGGCGCCTATGTTCTGCTGGCGTCTGACCAATCTTCCTATATGACAGGGCAGACCATTCATGTGAATGGCGGCCGTTTTATTTCAACGTAATCAACGAAAAACCAGCTTCAGAGCTGGTTTTTTTTGTGATGAGAAATTTCAAAATAAAAAATTTGTCGATTTTTCTAACAATTTTGTTTTCATTTTTGCAATTTTATATATAATATTGAGTAGGAGAAAGGAATGATTCGCGACCAGGACAAATATAGTAGAAAAACAGAAAAATGACCATTGTTGCTCATGAATTCAGAAAATTCAAATAAAATATATAAAAATAGATGATCGGGAGTTGAAGGGGAATGAAAGGGAGCGTTTTTAGGAAGAAAAGCATTCAGGATTTAATCGCTGCGACGAGCGGTGAAAAGTCTTTAAAAAGAGAATTAGGGGCATTTGATTTAACGTTGCTTGGAATCGGCGCCATTATTGGCACAGGGATTTTTGTTCTGACGGGAACAGGCGCAGTCACGGCAGGTCCCGGACTGACCATTTCATTTGTTGTGGCGGCGTTGGCTTGTTTATTCGCCGCCCTGTCTTACGCGGAATTTGCGTCAAGTGTGCCTGTTTCAGGTTCGGTGTATACATTCACTTATGCGACATTGGGAGAGCTTATGGCCTTTATTATCGGGTGGGATTTAATTTTAGAATACATGCTGGCGGTAAGTGCAGTGTCGGTCGGCTGGTCTGGTTATTTCCAATCGTTTTTATCAGGGCTCGGCATTCATCTTCCGGTTGCTTTAACAGCGGCACCGGGCGCAGTGAAAGGCACCTTTACCCTGTTTAATCTTCCTGCATTCGTCATTGTAATGGCGATCACATATTTGCTTTATTTAGGCATCAAAGAATCAAAAAGAGTCAACAATATCATGGTTATCTTGAAGATACTGGTTGTTCTGCTGTTTATCGCGGTGGCAGCCGTTTACGTGAAGCCGCACAACTGGCAGCCGTTTATGCCAATGGGCTTTGGCGGCGTGTTCAGTGCAGCGGCGCTCGTATTCTTTGCTTTTATCGGATTTGACGCTGTATCCTCTGCTGCGGAAGAAACGAAAAATCCCGCGAAGGATCTGCCTAAAGGCATTATTTTCTCTTTACTGGTCTGCACGATTTTATATGTCACCGTATCAGCCATCATGACTGGGGTTATCCCGTTTGCTCAATTTGCGGGTGTGGATCATCCGGTTTCTCTTGTTCTTCAAAGCGCAGGGCAAAATTGGGTGGCAGGCATCATTGATATTGGCGCCGTGCTGGGAATGACAACAGTTATGCTCGTGATGCTTTACGGGCAGACCCGCGTCATGTTTGCCATGTCGCGTGACGGACTTGTGCCGGGTTCACTTTCTAAAGTGCATCCAAAGCACAAAACACCTTATGTGGCCACTTGGTTTTTCGGAACGATGTCGGCGCTTCTCGGCTCACTTGTTCCGCTGGATGAACTTGCAAAGCTGGTAAACATCGGGACGTTGTCGGCATTTGTCCTGATTTCTGTGGCAGTTATCGTTTTGAGAAAGAAACAGCCTGATCTTCCGAGAGCTTTTAAATGCCCGGGAGTTCCCGTGATCCCAGGCCTGGCGATTCTGTTCTGCCTGTTCTTGATTTTAAATCTGGGATGGGTGACGATTGTCCGCTTCCTAGTGTGGCTGTTAATCGGCTTGGTAATCTATTTTCTGTATTCAAGAAAGCATTCAAAATTAAATCAATAACCTTTTGATAAAGAGAGCGTCCATACAGGCCGCTCTCTTTTCTGTTCTTGGCAAATGAATCTATAGAAATGAAGACAAAAATAAGAGATAATATAGGCTGGAAAGGAAGTGACGTTTATTGTCTGAGCAAAAACCAGTCCAATGGGCTTCGAAAATCGGTTTCGTCATGGCAGCCGCCGGCTCGGCTATCGGCTTGGGCGCGATTTGGAAGTTCCCTTACGTAGCGGGGACCAATGGGGGAGGAGCCTTTTTTCTTATCTTCGTGTTATTTACCATCCTCTTAGGCTATCCGCTTTTGGTGGGGGAATTTATTTTTGGAAGACGGAACCAGACGAATGCCATTGATGCATATAAAAAAGAAGCGCCGCGATCAGCTTGGTTTCTTACGGGGTGGATCGGCGTAGCCGCGTGTTTCTTAGTGCTGTCGTTTTACAGTGTAATTGGGGGATGGATTTTGCTGTATATAGTAAAAACGGCGTCAGGCTCACTGTCCGGGCTTTCTCAAGCACAGTATGGCGCTCTTTTTGCTTCTATTATCCAAAATCCGGTGCAGACGCTCGCGGCTCAGCTTGTCTTTATGGCACTGACTGTACTCGTTGTCGCAAGAGGGGTTCAAAAAGGGATTGAACGGGTAAGCGCGGTGATGATGCCGATTTTGTTTTTATTGTTTATTCTGCTCGTTCTTCGGTCTCTTACGCTTAATGGTGCAATGGAAGGCGTAAAGTTTCTGCTTGTGCCTCATTTCGGCGATCTGACTCCGGAATCCATATTATTCGCGCTGGGACAGGCCTTCTTTACGTTAACACTGGGGGTTTCGGTGATGGTGACCTACAGCTCCTATTTGCCGAAAACACAAAATATCCCTCGTTCGGCAGCCTCCAT
This sequence comes from Bacillus sp. FSL R7-0685, assembly GCF_038002425.1. Lineage (NCBI taxonomy): Bacteria > Bacillati > Bacillota > Bacilli > Caryophanales > Bacillaceae > Bacillus > Bacillus sp. FSL R7-0685. The sequence goes on from NZ_JBBOCN010000001.1 coordinate 995,682, forward strand.
TGTCTTGATGAATATCATTGTGACACTCTTGGCAGGTTTGGCTATTTTTCCGGCGGTTTTCTCATTCGGTTTTCAGCCAAATGAAGGACCGACACTGCTGTTTACAGTGCTTCCGGCCGTTTTTGAACAGCTTCCGTTCGGCACGTTGTTTTTTATCGGCTTTCTCGTTGCATTTTTATTTGCAGCCTTAACCTCAGCATTTTCGATGGTTGAAATTATCGTTGCCACAATCGGAAAAGGGGACGAAAAGAAGAGAAAAAAAATGTCATGGACGAGCGGGCTTTTGATCTTTTTGGTCGGAATCCCATGCTGCTTGTCTTATGGCGTTTTGAGTGATGTGCACCTATTTGGCAAAACATTTTTTGATATTGCCGACTTTACCGTCAGCAATGTTTTGATGCCTTCAGGCGCTCTGTTAATTTCTCTATTTATCCCGCTTAAAATTTCGAAAAGCGAACTCTTGGCTGAAATGCGAGATGGATCAAATGCAGGTAAAGCATTCTTTTACACATGGTTTTATTTGCTTCGTTTTATCGTGCCGCTTGCCATTATTATCGTGTTCTTAAATTTAATCGGAATTTTATCATTTTAAAAAACAGGCTCCGTTTCCGGGGCCTGTTTTTTATTTAATAAGATGATATCAACGGTGCCCATACCGTTTTCAGTTTTTGGATGCCGAGCCTGATGTCCTCTTCTGACAAACCGCCATAACCGATTAAGACAGAAGCAAAAGGCGTCTGTTCTTTATATGAGGGAGACACGGGATAGATGGTTACACCGTGGTCTGCGGCTGCTTGTATTGCTTCTTCCTCACTTGCTGGAAACAAAAGGCGCAGCAGGATGTGAAGCCCCGAGTTCTTACCGAGAATCTCAACGGTGTTTCCCAGTTCAGAGCGGATGGTTTCTAACAGGATAGTGTGTTTTTTTCGGTGCTTCTCATTCTATTTATGTGTTTTTGCCACTCTCCGGTTTCGATGAAGTCTGCCAGTGCCAATTGCGAGTGGACAGAGACGGTCTGCTTCATTAACTGAGCACTGTTTTTGATCGGTTCCATGAGTTCAGGGGGCACAATCATGAAGCTGAGCCGCAAGGAAGGCAGAAGTGACTTTGAAAAAGTGCCCAGATATATGACTCTGCCATTCGGATCAAGCCCCTGTAAAGACGGAATGGGATGGCCGCTGTAGCGAAATTCTCCATCGTAATCATCTTCTATAATGAATGAATTTGTTTCTGCCGCCCATGCCAGCAGCTCCTGTCTGCGGGTAATCGTCATAATGGTCCCAATCGGAAACTGATGCGAAGGAGTCGTATACATGAGATAAGGTTTCTGGCGGTAGAGCTCATCCGGCAGGACGCCTTCTGCATCAGAACAAATTGGAGTGACATCCATGTGATTTGCTTCAAACATCCTTCTTGAACGGTGAAAGCCCGGTTCTTCAAAGCCGATTTTTGTACCTGGCTTTAGCGAAAGGCAAAGAATTTGCAGAAGCACGGTGGTTCCTGCGCCGATGATAATCTGGCCGGGTTCGCAATTTACTCCCCGAGACAGCCTGACGAATCGGGCAATCATGTGCCTGAGTTCGTATTCTCCTTGAGGGGCGCCAGAGGTGTGAAACGATCTTGAATAGCGATCAAGACTTTTTACTATGCTTTTTCTCCATGCGTTAAAGGGAAAGAGGGTCGGATCAACGTTGCCCTGATGGAAGTCAATAGCAGGTGCGTTCTTTTCATGTAATCCCGGCTGTACAGACTGCTGAAAATGGTCAGGAGCTGTCGGGAATCCTTGTTCTACTTTCGCCGCGAACCAGCCGATTTTCGGCTTGCTTTTGACATAGCCCTCAGCAGTTAATTGCTCATAAGCTCGTTCTATAGTTGCCGTGCTGACATCGAGCAAGCTGGAGAGCCTGCGTTTTGACGGAAGTCTTGTTCCCTTTGTTATTCGCGCATGTGAAATTTCTTGTTTAAAAAAGGTATAAAGCTGCTCATACAGCGGTGTTTTGCTCTTTTTATCAAGAAACGGCGTAATATCCATCTCATGTCTCCTTTGTAGCTGGCATGGTCATTTTTTCTGATATTGGCTATTTGGCAAATGCCATTTATTAGCTATGATCATTGTAACGAAAGGAAAGGGGATTGAGAAGATGATCCATATGAAACAATTAACCTCGAAAGAAGAATGGGCTGAGTCGTATCCGATTATGAGTGAATTGAGAACAGAACTGGATATAGAGACGTATTTACAAAGGCTTGAAGCCTGTGTGCAGAAAGAATCGTATATGCTGTTTGCCTTATATGAAGATACAGCAATCAGAGCGCTATGCGGGGCTCTGCCGAGAGTTTCCATTCATAAAGGAGAGCACTTGTGGATTGCGGATCTTGTTACAACGGCACCTTGCCGATCAAAGGGATACGGCAAAATGCTTTTGGATTATGCCTCAGACTGGGCGAGAAAAGCCGGACTTGGTTTTGTCAGTCTTTCATCTGGCCTTCAGCGTAAAGACGCACATCGATTTTATACAGATAAAATGGGTTTTACTATAGAAAGTTATTTGTTCCAAAAACCGGTGTAATGAAAAAAAGACGCCTGAAAAGGCGTCTTTTTTAAAAGCCAAACTGTAAATTCGTATCTACAGATACAATGGTATACACACAAATAATCACAAAGAGATTAAGGATGACGCCGAGCAGGCCTGGACCTGTGCGCCCTCTCTTGATGAAGAGTTCAACAACGCCGAACGGAACGGCAGCCATGGCGAACGGAAGCATTTGATAGGAATAAAACGTGACGTTGCTGATAATGGCCAAATTCAGCAACAGCAGGGACAGAACCGCTGTCCCGACAGAGATCCAGCCGAATACATTGTGTTCTTTAAAAATTCTTACCAATTCCATAATTCCACCTCGCCGACATTCGCTGATTTTACAGATTTATTTTTCAGCATGCGCTGGATTTCCTTGGTTGGCCCTGTAACGACCGAACCGTATACATTGACACCGTTTTTCTCTACATAATCTAATCGGTTATCTACATTCAGGTCTTTCCGTTTTGAAATGACCTGAGCCCATTTTTCGTGTTTGGACATGAATTTCAGGGCGTTGATAAACTGATCGCCATTCGACTTGCCTTTTGTATTAAGGGCGGCCAAGAACTTTGAATCCTTTCCAGGATAGCCAAGAGGTTCTGTGGAAGCTGTCTTATTTGTGTTTTTCTCTGTTTCGATTGCGTTCCACAAAAAGCTCACATCATAGCCTTTGAATTTGTTATACACGTCTTTTGTCGGATATGCACGGTCATATGAAAGGTAGACCTCTGATACCGTTCCTTCAGGCAATGTGCTTAACGTTTTTTCTGCTTTTGCGGTCGTTTGTTCAGACTTGTTTGAAGGATGTGTAAAGTAATGGCCGGTTTTATTCACTTCTAAGTCATAGTAGTTTACTGCCGGCGCTTTTACTTTGTTATAAAACATTTCAACCCGTTCATTCCCTACGGCAGCCGTCTTCGTGCCAATCTGCTTTTGCAGCGGGAATTCCGTATTCATTCCAAATAGCTTCACTTGGCTTTTCAGTCCGGAAGTATCAACAAGAACATTCGGCATGGTCAGGGCTACAGTGACCGCGGCAGTTTCCATAAACTCATTGCCGGTGCTGTGTTTTCCACCCATTCCGTAATAGAGGTAGCTTCCCAGCGTACAAAGCGGCAAAATCATCAATGTCGAAATGACGGCAAGCACAGAAATTCGCAAATAAGACTTGCGTTTGCCGTAGGCTAAAATCGCTTTTTGTTTTTCAGGACTGATGCTGAGTTCCCAATCGTTATCGTCCTCTAGTTCGCTGTCAATCAGTTCCTGATATACTTCGAGCTTCTCAAGTTCTTCCTCAAATGCAGTCATTTCCTGGTCGCTCATTTCCCCATTTTTATATTGATCAAAACGCTTTTTAAATTCTTCATTCATCATTAACACCTCTATTATAAAGTGCTTTCAGCCGCTGTCTGGCACGAAATAAAACACTTTTAAAATTCGCCTCTGAAATATTCATAATATGGGATGCTTCTTTGTAGTTTAACTCTTTTAAATAATATAGCGTTAAGGCCTCCCGGTAATTATCGGGGAGCTCGGACATATAACCAGTCAGCACTTCCTTTATCTCTACCTGATGGGCAGGACTTTGAACAGCATTTTGAAAGAGGCTTCCGATTAAGTCATCAGAAATGGTTACTTCTTTCTTATGCTTTCTGACGTAATCAATGAAGGCGTTTCGCGCCACTTGAAAAAGCCAGGGCTTTACTTTGCTGTGATCATAGGAGTGAATGTGTATGTATGCCCGCATAAAGGTTTCCTGCAGCAAGTCTTCAGCAAGATGCTTGTCTTTTGTCATGGAGAGCAGGAACCTGTAAACATCATTCATGTACATTTGGTAAATTTCATCGATCGTCACTGCCTTTTCTCCCCTCTATGTTATACACGCATAAGAAAGGTTTAAAGTTGCACATTACATGCAAACGGCTTTTTTATACCTAATCAAACACCATTACTATATAGTACCCAAAAATGGCCGCAAAAGATAGTGCGGAGAAATGTTTAACATTTTTTCCAGAGGGGAAAAGATAGTGAAAAAGTGAAGGAGTGGCACAATGGAATATACCAGTATAGCAGATACAGGAATAGAAGCCTCCAGAATCGGCCTCGGCACATGGGCCATTGGCGGAACGATGTGGGGAGGCACTGACGAAAAAACATCGATTGAAACAATCCGCGCCGCTCTTGATCAGGGGATTACACTGATTGACACCGCGCCGGCTTACGGCTTCGGGCAGTCCGAGGAAATCGTCGGAAAGGCAATCAAAGAGTACGGCAAAAGAGACCAGGTGATTCTCGCAACGAAAACGGCTCTGGACTGGAAGAACAACCAGCTGTTCCGCCATGCGAACAGAGCGAGAATTGTAGAGGAAGTTGAGAATTCTTTGAAGCGGCTTCAAACAGACTATATTGATCTTTATCAGGTGCATTGGCCCGATCCGCTTGTGCCAATTGAAGAAACGGCTGAAGTCATGAAGGAATTATATGATGCGGGAAAAATCCGGGCGATTGGCGTCAGCAATTTTTCAATTGAGCAAATGGATACATTTCGCGCCGTCGCACCTCTCCATACGATTCAGCCTCCATATAATCTGTTTGAAAGAGAGATGGAAGAGAGTGTCCTTCCTTATGCGAAAGATAACAAGATAACAACATTATTATACGGCAGTTTATGCAGAGGGCTGTTAACAGGCAAAATGACCGAAGAGTATACATTTGAGGGCGATGATCTGCGTAATCACGATCCAAAATTCCAGAAGCCCCGCTTTAAAGAGTATCTTTCTGCTGTCAATCAATTGGATAAGCTGGCGAAGACACGTTATGGAAAATCAGTGATTCACTTGGCTGTCAGATGGATCTTAGATCAGCCGGGAGCGGATATCGCTCTTTGGGGGGCAAGAAAGCCTGGGCAGCTTGAGGCCCTATCTGAGATTACAGGCTGGACGCTGAACAGTGAAGATCAGAAAGATATCAATACTATATTGGAAAATACGATATCAGACCCTGTCGGACCGGAGTTTATGGCCCCGCCGACCAGAGAGGAAATATAACAAAAGCTGAGGGCGAATCCTCAGCTTTTTGGCGTTTTAACGGGAGAAATCTTAAAAATTAGTACCAGGTAATAAAAAATGTTGTTATAATAGATGACAGAAAGAATCATTGATTACGACAAAGGAAGTGCGATATGTATAAGTTTTGTGCAAATGCTTTAAAAGTTATTCTTTCTCTTCGCGGAGGAGTGAAGGTGTATAACAAAGAAAACCTTCCGGCCGATTCAGGTTTTGTCATCGCGTGTACACATTCCGGCTGGGTTGATGTGATTACACTCGGAGTCGGGATTCTTCCTTATCAAATACACTACATGGCGAAAAAAGAGCTTTTTCAAAATAAATGGATCGGTTCGTTTCTGAAGAAAATTCATGCCTTTCCGGTAGATCGGGAAAATCCCGGGCCAAGCAGTATTAAAACGCCGATTAAGCTGCTGAAAGAAGGAGAGATCGTCGGTATCTTCCCAAGCGGAACAAGAACCTCTGAGGATGTGCCTTTGAAAAGAGGTGCGGTGACAATTGCGCAAATGGGGAAAGCGCCGCTTGTCCCCGCTGCATATCAGGGCCCTTCAAGCGGAAAAGAATTATTCAAAAAAGGAAAAATGAAGCTGATTATCGGTGAGCCTCTTCACCAGGCAGATTTTGCCCACCTGCCTTCAAAGGAAAGACTTGCAGCAATGACAGAGGCTTTGAATCAGCGGATTAAAGAACTAGAGAATAAACTTGATCAGCTATAAGGCGTTCTGAGAGATTGCCCTGAACTGTGAAAATAAGAAAAGCACCTTATACAAGGTGCTTTTCTTATTATGCTTCCTGCTGGTTAGCTGTCTCCAGAAGTTCTTCTTCTTGAAGCTTTTTCACTTCAATATATGCCACGTGGTGGCCGTCAATTTCATTAATGATGAATTCGCAGCCCTCTTCGATGATGGAATCATCTTTTTCAACATCGTATTTTTGAGTAAGGAACCAGCCGCCGATTGTGTCGACTTCTTCGTTCTCTAAATGAATGCCTAGCAGGTCGTTTACTTGGTCAATTAACACTTTTCCGTCAAGAATATAATGGCCTTCGCCGATTTTGCGGATTTCGCTAATTTCATCAATATCAAATTCGTCGCGGATTTCACCGACAATTTCCTCAATGATGTCCTCAACCGTCACAAGCCCGGCAGTACCGCCGTATTCATCAGACAAAATGGCCATGTGGACCCTCTCTTTTTGCATTTTGACAAGCAGGTCTTGGATTGGCGCAGATTCAATGACATGAATGATCGGGTTGACGAATTGAGAAATGGTGGAATCAACAGATACCTCACCGCTTATGCAGGCTGTCAGCACTTCTTTAATGTTAATAACCCCGATAATGTTATCTTTATCGCCCTCTTCCACAGGGTAGCGGGTATATTTTTCAATCTGAATGATGTCCATCATTTCAGAAATCTTGATATCATGCGGAAGGCTGACAATTTCGGTCCGCGGAATCATAATTTCTTTCGCGAGCCTGTCGTCAAATTCAAAGATTTTATTCACATATTTAAACTCTGATTGGTTGATTTCACCGCTTTTATAGCTTTCAGACAAAATGATTCGCAGTTCTTCTTCTGAGTGAGCCAGTTCGTTTTCTGAAACGGTCTCCAGGCCAAATGCTTTGGTCAATAACCGTGCGGAATTGTTCAAAAGCCAAATGAATGGGAACGCGATGCGGTAAAACCAAATCAGCGGTTTCGCAAACAGCATAGACACTGCTTCCGCCTTTTGGATAGCGACTGTTTTAGGTGCAAGTTCTCCGACAACAACGTGTAAGAACGTGATAATGGCATACGCAAAAATAAACGATATGACATGTGAAAGGGAACCTGGAACGTTCATTTGGACGAAAAGCGGGTGAAGCAGCCTTTCAATCGTTGATTCACCTAAAACCCCTAATCCGATGGAAGTCAATGTAATTCCGAGCTGACACGCAGATAAATATTCATCAAGATGCGTGGTCACTTTTTTTACGGCTATTGCTGCTTTATTTCCTTCCGCGATCAGCTGATCGATCCGTGAGCCTCTGATTCTGATAATGGCAAACTCAGATGCCACGAAAAATGCCGTCAGGGCGATTAAAACAGCAACTAAAATCAAATTCACTATGTCCAATTAGAACCTTCACTCTAGCAATGAGAATGAAGGTAACACCTCCTGTTAGATAAAATGGTTTTAACTTAACAGCAGCATAAATGATTGGAACACGGCGAGCTTTTCAGGCGGGAGTTTGCTTTTCAGCTTGTCACGATCCTCGGGCTTCAGCCGTTCAAACCGATGCAAGATTCCGGAGATGTTTTGATTCATATGATCAATTTCTAATGCCAGATTTCCAATTTCATCATCAAGTTTAGCTGAAGAGGGAAACTGGTTCTCCAGTCGATCTTTAATATCGGACAGGGCCAATCGCTGCTTCTTGCAATCTACAATAAATATAAGTCGTTTGAGTGCATTTTCGTCGTAGTAACGGTAATTTGAACAGGATCTGGCCGGCGTAAGCAGACCGAGATTCGTATAATAATCAACTGTCCGTTTCGTTACTCCGGCGAGTGCCGCTAGTTCACTGATGCGATAAGTCTCAGCCCCATCTATATCCCTCCCAACCATCACGTTATAGTTATGAGAATAGTTTAATATATGAACGGTGTCTTGCACAAGTTTATTGTTTTTTTCAGACCGGAATTGGAAGTTGTGGAATTCATCATCTGATTGAAGTAACATAGGAAGATAGAATTTTCAAATTTTTATATGCGGAAGGGACAGATGAAATTGGCTGGGTTATCCCGGGAAGTTGAAGAAAATTTAAATAAAGGATCATGGATTCGCAAGCTGTTTGATGAAGGTGCAAGGCTGAAGAAGGAGTTCGGGGAAGACCAGGTATTTGATTTTTCACTCGGCAACCCGATTGTTGAACCGCCTGAAGCTTTTAAGAGAGCGTTAATAGAGGAAGCTGAAAAAGGCAGCCACGGATACATACAAAATCAAGGGCTTCCTGCAGCGAGAGAAAAAGTCGCGCAATTTCTGGGCTCGCGTTTTGAAGCTGATTTCTCAGCGGAGCGCATCGTCATGACGGTGGGCGCGGGAGGCGCTTTGAATGTTGCGTTAAAAAGCATCGTAAACCCTGGGGAAGAGGTCATTATTCTCGCACCTTATTTTGCCGAATATAAGTTGTATATTGAGAACTACGGGGGAAAGGCCGTCAGTTGCCCATTGACAGGCCGGTTTGAGATCGACATTGAAGCGGTAAGGCAATCGATCACTCCACAGACGAAAGGGCTGATCCTCAATACACCGCATAACCCCACAGGCACGGTTCTCAGCCAGAAAAATATAGACGATTTAGGCGCTTTATTAAAAGAAATAGAAGAGAAGAGCGGCCAGACGATTTATGTGCTGTTTGATGAACCGTACAGTCAATTAATCTATGATGAAGAACTGGCAAATCCGTTTCAATCGTACCATCGTGTGATATTGGCCAGCTCATTCAGTAAAGATCTAGGCATAGCCGGGGAGCGGCTCGGGTATATCGGATTGGACAGCCGAATGCCGGATGCGGACCTTTTGATCAACGCTTTTGTGTATTGTAATCGAACGCTTGGATTTGTGAATGCCCCTGTCATGATGCAGCGGGCTGTGGCACGAATGGATGATTTAAGAGTAGACGCGAGCGCTTATAAAGAGCGCCGGGATTTAATGGTAGACATTTTAAAAGAAGCCGGTTTTGAATTTGAAATGCCAAAGGGAGGTTTCTTTGTTTTTCCGAAATCGCCGATTGAAGATGAAGTTGCATTTTGCGTGCATGCCGCCCAAAAATACAAATTATTAATTGTGCCGAGCAGCAGTTTTGGAATGAGCGGGCATTTCCGATTATCCTTCAGTGTGCCGATCGAGCAGATTAAAAACTCACGGGACATTTTCATTTCTTTATATAAAGATTTTGCTTAAGAAGGCAAAGAAAAGAAAACAGTTTTTAAGGCTGTTTTCTTTTTATATCCGCAAAAACCTTCCTCTTCCAATCCAGACAGGCAGGAATTGAAAAGCAGTGCAGGCAATTAAGGCTTTCTTCATGATAAAAGTCTAAAAATTAAAAATCATTTTTGGAATGAGTTGTGTTACAATAAAATATACAATTTATAATCAAACTTTGACTTTTGGAGGTGGTATGATGGGGCCCTCTGCTTAGGCAACAATACACCGCGTACCTCAATGTTAAGGAAAAATGATTATATCAGGAGGTGACTCCTTATCCTTTGTTGAGAGGATAGGGTTAAATGGACGATATTGACAGTCTGATTTTAATTGGCGTGCTCATTGCTTTAACCGCGTTTTTCGTTGCAAGCGAGTTTGCGATTGTTAGAGTAAGGAGATCCAGAATAGATCAGCTTATCACAGAAGGAAACAAACGGGCGATACTCGCAAGGCGTGTCATTACAGATTTGGATGAATATTTATCCGCATCCCAGCTGGGCATTACATTGACATCAATTGGACTTGGCGTACTGGGTGAACCGGCCTTTGAACGGCTGCTGCATCCACTGTTTGAACCGCTCGGCTTGCCAGACTCGGTTTCACATGCAGCCTCTTTTGCAGTCGCGTACGGCTTGATCACGTTCCTGCACGTTGTTGTAGGTGAACTGGCCCCGAAAACGGTCGCGATTCAAAAGGCAGAACAGCTGACTTTACTGATAGCGGGCCCTTTGCGTTTATTCTATTTGCTCCTGTTTCCATTTATTTGGATCCTCAATGGATCGGCGCGGTTTTTATGCGGGATGTTCGGTTTGAAGCCTGCGTCAGAACATGATGGTTCCCATTCTGAGGAAGAACTCAGGATGCTGTTATCTGAGAGTTTAAAAAACGGAGAGATTAATCCGTCTGAATATAAATATGTGAATAAGATTTTTGAATTTGATAATCGGATCGCCAAAGAAATTATGATACCGCGGAAGGAAATGGCTGCTGTGTCAACTGAGATGACGATGGCCGAGATGCTCGAAGTCATGCTGAAGGAAAAATACACGCGCTGGCCAGTCACAGATGGAGACAAAGACAGTGTGATCGGTTTGGTCAATACGAAGCATTTGTTTTCTGATTTGCTGTTTATGACAGAAGAAGAACGAATGAAGATGACGATCCATCCGTATGTGAGGCCGGTCATCGAAGTGATTGAAACGATCCCGGTTCATGACTTGTTGATTAAAATGCAGCGCGAGCGCATTCATATGGCTATATTGTCGGATGAATACGGAGGAACCTCGGGACTTGTGACGACAGAGGATATTCTTGAGGAAATTGTCGGAGAGATCAGAGATGAATTTGATGAAGATGAACAGCCGCTGATCCAAAAGCTTGGCGACGGACATTATGTGATGGATGGAAAGGTTCGGATCGATCAGGTGAACAGCCTTCTTGGCGCATCGATTCAAGAAGATGTCGATACGATCGGCGGGCTGATATTAAAAGAAAACATCGATATTGAGGCTGGTGAATCCATTCGCATCGGTTCATATACGATAAAGGTGCTGAAGATGGACGGCCGATTAATCAAGCAAATCGATATAAAAGAAGAAGCCGGCAACACAACCGGGATTATGGCGCACCACAAGCTGCCGCTGCCTGAGCCTGTGATGCTGAACAGTGCAACCTTGAGCGAGAAATAAGCTCAAGGTTTTTTTATATTGTGATTGTCCAGCCGCACCAAAATGCCAAAAGCGACCCACAAAGTGTCAGGGCGATGTACAAGATGCTTTCTATTACACGTTTGGCCATAAGGAGTTGAATACTTTCAACGCTGAAGGTGGAAAAGGTCGTAAAGGCGCCAAAAAACCCCGTGCCGATGATAAGCGAGACCGAAGCATTTGCAACGTGAAGTCCTGTAAATATTCCGAGCCCGAGAGCTCCGAGAATATTGACTGTCAGTATGCCAATGGGCAGGCTCAGACCTTTGGTTTTGGCGGTTATGACATTGCCAAGCCAGAACCGAAGCATTGCGCCAAGTCCGCCCCCTATGAAAATACCCGCTAGTGTCATCTTTCCTGCAGCCCCTTTCTTTGCTGAATGCCTGCTATGCGCCGTCCCGCAAAAACACCAATCAGTGCAAATATGATCCCTGATATCAATGAGGCTGCCACATATAAAAGAGCCAATGAGGGTTGTCCTTGCAAAAGCATCACCGTTTCCTTAGAAAACGTGGACATTGTTGTGAAGCCTCCGCAAAAGCCGGTGCCTAAAAAAGCCGACAGCAGAGGCCGTTTTGCCCCGATCATAAAAAATCCGGTCAAAATGCCTAATAGAAGGCTGCCTGCCGCATTTTCCAGCCAGGTTGCCGCCGGGAACTGACCGGTGTGTATCCATAAGTTTAATCCGTATCGGAGGCAGGCGCCAAGCGCGCCTCCGATAAAAACCGCGCTATATATTTTCATGTTTGCCATCCTTTATGATGAAATCCGGGTAATCTGTAACGATGCCGTCCACGCCCATGGCTTGTAATTTTGCCGCTGTCTTTTGATTGTTGACAGTCCATGCAAATATGTTTAAGCCATTTTTATTGATGGAGCCGATCATCAGACGGTTAAGCCGTGTGTGTTTTATATTGACATAGTTTGCAAAAGAGCGGAAGGCCTTCATCTGATTTCTGGACAGCATGCCAAAGTTGGGCCTTGTAATGACCGCTGTCGGAATCGAAGGATAAAGCTCGCGGAACCTTTGGACGGAGCGGAACTGAAAGGATTGAACAATATTATTGATAGAAAAAGAAAATTGCCCTAATAGCTGTCCCACCTCTTCTTCAATTCCGACTTGAGACGGATGGCCTTTTAGTTCAATTAAAAGGCCGATTTTTTTGTGGTAGCGCTTGAGCACCGCTTCCAGGGTTGGAATACGCTCTCCTTGAAAAGCGGGACCGTACCAGCTTCCTGCATCGAGTTTTTGCAATTCCTCCAAGGTAAAATCCTTAACAAAGCCCGATCCGTTTGTTGTTCGGTCAACCCTGTCATCGTGTATCACAACAATCTGCCTGTCTTTTGTAAGCTGGACATCCAGTTCGATCATATCTGCATTCATTTTCACCGCAAGGTCAAATGCGGCAATCGTATTTTCCGGAGCGTAGCCGGATGCTCCGCGATGGGCAATGATGTACAAGCTAAGTCAGCTCCTCGTATGGGCATTTCTGTTATTGTATCAAATCCATATATGCACCGCGATACAAACTGGTGAATTTTTTCTGCCATATCGGAATGGTCCGGGCTGAGGAATGCGTATAACTAAAAAAAGACACTCAGCGTATCAGAACACATTTCGTCAGAAAATTAGGTCTTTCGACATGTTCACAACAAAATATGATCCTTTATAATAGCAAAAAAGGAGGCGAGATCATGGGAAAAGGGAGAATCAGAGTGGAGGAAAGAATTAAAGCCGAAACGGATGCTGAAATGCAAAAAGCAACTCTCCTTGATCAGACACAAACGAAAAAAGGTAAGTGACTGTCCCTATTGAATCTGGCTGATAGATGAATTGAGAAATGACCCCGGCGTTTCGCCGGGGTTTTGTGCTGCATAAGACATTTAAATGAACATCCTTACGAATATTTTAGTATAATAAACAATTGATTGGGATAGAGGGGAGACAGTCATGCCGGATTATCTGCAGCAGTATTTTACGCTTGATAACATCATACAAATCGGCATCAGCTTGGCGATTTTGCTGGTGTTTCTTATACTTAGAAAATTATTCACAAGATATTTTTTTAACCTGCTTTTTAATTTGACAAACCGGCCGAAAACAGAAATTTTTAAACAGGTGGTTCTGGCGTTTGATAAGCCGGCCAGATGGTTTTTTGTTGCCCTTGGGCTGTTTTTAGCGATCCGGTATTCACCGTTTTTAGATGAGCAAATGCCGGTCATCAGCAAAATATACCGCTCACTGATTGTGGCGCTCTTGTGTTGGGGTCTTTGTAATTTGACCGCAACATCGTCGTTTATCTTCCATAAGGTGAACCAGCGCTTCGAGCTTGACATGGATGACATTCTGGCCCCGTTTTTATCCAAATTGCTCCGTTTTGTGATCATTGCGCTCAGTGTCAGTGTGATCGCTCAGGAATTCAATTATGATGTCAACGGATTTGTAGCGGGCCTTGGTCTTGGCGGACTGGCTTTTGCGCTTGCCGCGAAGGATACCATCAGCAACTTCTTCGGCGGTATTATCATTATTACTGAAAAGCCGTTTACAATTGGTGACTGGGTGGAGACGTCGACAGTAACAGGATCAGTCGAGGATATTACCTTTAGGAGCACGAGATTCAGAACAGCACAGGGGGCGCTTGTAACGGTGCCGAACTCTACGCTGTCGATGGAAGCGATCACGAACTGGACAAGAATGACCAAACGCCAGATTACGTTTTCCATCCATGTGTCCTACGCTACGCCGATTGAGAACCTTGAACGCTCCATTCATTCTCTCAGAACAATGCTCTTAGAGCATGAGGGCGTTGATAATGAAATAATCATGGTCAACTTTGATACGTTTGCCGACAGCTACTACAATTTATTTTTTAACTTCTATACAAAAACGACGGTTTGGGCTGAAAACCTTAATATTAGAGAGGATATCAACTATAAAATTATTGAGATTTTAGGTGCAGAAGGCGTTCAGTTTGCATATCCCGGCCAAATGGTTGTTGTCAAGCAAAAGCACGAAAGCGACCAATTCCAGGTGAATCTAAATAAAGAGGAAAAGGAACGGGCTTAAAAGAGAGACTTCGTCTGACAGAGGCGGAGTCTTTTTCATGGTAAAATAAGAGAAAAAGGCGGTGTTGAGTTGGAAACATTCAAAAGTATTCTACATGAAGCACAGAGAATTGTTGTGCTGACCGGAGCGGGAATGAGCACAGAATCAGGGATCCCCGACTTTCGTTCAGCAGGGGGCATTTGGACGGAGGATGCCTCAAGAATGGAAGCGATGAGCCTTGATTATTTTTTAAGTTATCCGCGTCTGTTTTGGCCCAAATTCAAAGAATTGTTCCAGATGAAAATGAGCGGCAGCTTTGAACCGAATGAAGGCCATTTGCTTTTAGCTGAGCTGGAGAAGCAAGGGAAGCAGGTCGATATTTTCACGCAAAACATTGACGGTCTTCATAAAAAAGCGGGGAGCAGGCATGTGTACGAACTGCATGGTTCTATCCAGACAGCAGCTTGTCCGGCATGCGGCGCCCGATATGATCTTCCCCATTTGCTGGAGCGGGAGGTGCCGGAGTGCACGGCGGCCGGAAACAATGGGGACATTTGCGGAACGGTATTAAAAACCGATGTTGTTCTCTTTGGCGATGCCGTCATGCACTTTGACACCCTTTATGAAAAGCTGGATCAAGCAGATCTTTTATTGGTTATCGGCACGTCTCTCGAAGTGGCTCCGGCTAGATTTGTGCCTGAGGATGCAAGCCTGATTCCCGGCATGAAGAAAGTCATCATAAACCTTGAACCAACGTATTGCGACAGCTTGTTTGACATGGTCATCCATCAAAAAATCGGCGAGTTTGCCCGAAGTTTGGGCATGAAAAAGTGAGCCGCTTTATGCGCCTCACTTTTTTATTCATGAACAGGAACCATTGTGTCCTCTAACACTCCGAAGGAATAGCCTTTTTCTTTTAATTTATTGATTAGTACCGGCAGCGCATTTACAGTAGCAGGAAGATCATGCATGAGAATTACATTTGGGCGGCTTGAAGAGCTGTGTTCCATATTCTCAAGCTGCTGTAATACGGCGGTCACATACTGTGAATTCCGGTATTTCCAGTCCATGCTGTCGATCGTCCAATCCCAGTACACAAACCCATCTTTCTCCAGATTGCGAATTTGTGAGGCGGTTAGTGACGGCTTGCTTCCGTATGGCGTTCTGACAAGATCGGTTTTATATCCTGTAATGTCCTGCAGCGTGTCACGCGCCTCCTGCATTTCTTTTAGCGGAGATGTCGGTGTTTGATAGAACAATCTGTTATTGTGGGTAACGCCATGTAAACCGAGTGCGTGGCCTTCCTTTTCTGCTCTTTTCACAGCCTGCTTGAATTCGTTCATCCGCGGTGACAGCATAAAAAACGTCGCTTTTACATCAGCGCTTTTCAGTACGTCGAGCAAGCGGGTTGTAACGGCTGAAGGGCCGTCGTCGAAGGTTAAGTAAACCGTTTTATCTCCCATGTTCTGCTTTGTCTGCAGATGTTTTATCAGGAGATCGGGGGAGTCGTTTTTCAGCTTAAGGCTTTCCTTCTCATCTCGAAGCTGGCCGTTTGTTGTGACAGTGACTTCCTTTGCTTTCGTTGAACTGTTGGAATAACCCAAAATCACCATAAGCAAAAGCAGCACACATAAAACTGCTAAACTTGCAAATTTAAAAGCAAGCGAAACTGCAGAAGGAGAAGCCTCTCCTCTCGTTTGTCGCATAACAATCTCTCCATTGGCATAAAATCTCTACATAATGCTGTACAGCAGGCAGCTTATGAAGATGCCTTATGTTTACAACCTATGTATTACCAGTCAAGTATACAGGAATAAAACTGGAAAGCACATAGAAAATTTGTCGAAATGTCAGATTTTAAGGAAAAAATAAACTCCTTTCCGCTATAGATCTCTTGATCTTTCTGTTTTTCAGCTTGTCCAATATGGTAGAATTAGTGATAATGACAGCTTGAATGACATCAGGGACATCTCGAAAAGGGAGGGCTTTTATGAAGGTTTTAGTCAATGGCCGGCTGATTGGGCGCAGTGAAGCATCAATCGATTTGGAAGATCGCGGTTATCAGTTTGGTGACGGCATCTATGAAGTGATCAGGGTGTACAAAGGAGTATTGTTCGGCTTACGTGAGCATGCAGAGCGTTTTTTCAGAAGTGCTGCTGAAATCGGAATTTCACTGCCATTCAGTATAGAAGATCTCGAGTGGGACCTGCAAAAGCTTGTACAGGAAAATGCGGTCAGTGAGGGAGCGGTATACATTCAGACAACAAGAGGTGTGGCCCCGCGAAAACACCAGTATGAAGCCGGCCTCGAGCCGCAGACTACTGCCTATACGTTTACGGTGAAAAAACCGGAGCAAGAGCAGGCATACGGAGTGGCGGCCATTACAGATGAGGATCTTCGCTGGTTAAGATGTGATATCAAAAGTCTGAATTTACTGTATAATGTCATGACGAAGCAAAGGGCCTATGAAGCCGGAGCATTTGAAGCCATTTTACTTAGGGACGGCGTTGTTACGGAGGGTACATCCTCTAACGTTTATGCCGTTATCAACGGCACAGTGCGAACACATCCGGCTAATCGGCTCATTCTCAATGGAATTACACGGATGAATATTTTAGGACTGATTGAGAAGAATGGGATCAAACTGGATGAGACTCCTGTCAGTGAAGAAGAGTTGAAACAGGCGGAAGAGATCTTTATTTCGTCAACGACGGCAGAAATTATTCCGGTCGTGACGCTCGATGGACAATCGATCGGAAGCGGGAAACCCGGACCGGTGACCAAACAGCTTCAGGCTGCTTTTCAAGAAAGCATTCAACAGGCTGCTAGCATTTCATAAATGAACGAAGAAAAGAGCCCGCTTTTTACAGCGGGGCTCTTTTTATTTTTTAACAAATCCAATCAAAATGGAGATCATTGGCGATATATAGAGGAAGAACGTAAATGGGATGTAGTCTATGACTGGAACACCAAGTGCGCTCGCCATAAATGCGCCGCTGACGCCCCAAGGAATCAATGGGTTAATTAATGTTCCGCCGTCCTCTAATGATCTTGTCAGAAATTTTCGCTGGATGTTTCGTTTGTCATATAAAGATTTAAATGATTGTCCCGGTATTAATATCGATAAATACTGTTCGCCCGTTGCCAAGTTGACGCCGATGCTTGAGCAGACAGTTGCTGCAACAAGACGGCCTTTTGAGCGGATGCCTTTCATGACGCCTTCCAATAGTGCAGAAATCAATCCGATTTTCTCCATCAATCCGCCGAGTGCAAAAGCAATCATAATGAGAGAGACAGAGCCCATCATGGATTGCAGTCCGCCTCTGTTAATAATTTTAGCGGCTGCCTCATTGTCAGTTTCGAAAGTTGTGCCATTTTGTAAAGCTGTCATAAACGCCTGCAGGCTGCTGTCGGGTACAAAAATAGCAGTCAAAATTCCCGAGGAAATAATTCCGGCAGTCAGAACGGGGATTACTGATACCCGTTTCATTGCCAGCAAAACGACTAAGAGCGGAGAAAGAAGGGCCCACGGTGTCACGTTTGCAGCATCTTTTATTCCGGTTATGACCTGCTGAATATTATCGGTTGAAGCAGCGTCCGCTGACACTGATGAACCGAGAAAGTAAAACAGAACGACAGTGATGAGCAAAGCTGGAATGGTTGTGCCCATCATATGGCGAATGTGTTCAAAGATTGGTATTTCGCCTATTCCGGCTGCAAAGTTGGTTGTGTCCGACATCGGCGACATTTTATCCCCAAAACAAGCGCCGCATATGACTGCGCCTGCTGTCCATTCAAGCGGAACGCTAGCCGCGCTCGCCACGCCGATCAGCGCTACTCCGATTGTGCTTACAGTTGTCAGGCTTGAGCCAACAAGTGTGCTGATGATCATACATGAAAACAAAGCAGTCAACAGAAGGTGGCTTGGTTCAATAAAGGATAGGGCATAAACTGTCACAGTCGGTATTGCGCCGCTGTACATCCAGGCGCCGATTAAGATGCCGATCAGCGCTAGAACAATAATCGGCTGTACGCCGTTTTTGATCCCGTCTACAATCCCTTTTTCAATACTCTTCCAGGAAAATCCAAACCATAAAGCTGCTGCTGAAAGCATGACAACACTTAAAAACAGCGGGATATGAGGTTCTACATGAAGCAAGAATAAGCAAGAAATAATAATGCATAACATCAATATAAATAAACCGACGGCTAACGGAAACGTCAGCTTTTTTTGAGAATCCAAAATAACACCCCATATTTATCTTTAATGCTTTTGTGCTTTTGGGCACGAAAGCATTATAACAGAAAAAAACGAAAATCTATGTTTTTTCACAATTATGAATATAAAAGAAGTGAGCACAGGGCGTGCTCACTTTACAATCAGGACGGGTATATCCGATTTCGCTGAAAGCTTTTCACTTACACTTCCGAATATTAGCTTTTTCAGCCTGTTTTGGTCTCTGCTTCCGGTTACGATCATATCGGCAGAAATGCGGTTTGCATGCTCGATAATTGATTCAGCCGGATCGCCTTCTAATATATCGATATCTCCATCTGCCTGCTGTTCATTAAGCATCATTCTGGCTTCGGCGATGACTTCTTCCGTACGGTCTTCATAGATCATTGTCTCAGGTGATGTTACATCCGATATCAGCGGATCAGGAACACTTGTCATGCCTCCGCTGATATAGCTTGCCTCAGCTGCGGGTCTGGGCGGGTCGATGACGGTCTGATTGTCTTTCATATCATGTGAATGGGCGACGGTAATAGCGGCATTTACGGTTTTAGCAAGATCAATGGCTGTCTGAAGCGCTTTCTTACTATTTTCACTTCCGTCAAACGCAACGATGATACGGTCAGCATGGAACATCCTTCTCACCCTTTCAAAGCGTCTTACAACACTACTACCCGAATTTGAGCACAATTAACCTTTTCCTATTCAAGTAATGATTGACAATAAAAGGTTTTGTTTATATGATGATAAAAAGATGAAATCAGAATGGAAGGAGGGTTTGCTATGCCAAGGAATTTGCGTGTTTATCAAACAGTTTCATATTGGCGCGGCAAACCTTTTGTTCTGTTTTCGTGAACGGTTTTTTAGGTCGGACCGCGCGCTGAAAAGCGCTGTGCGTAACATATCGGTTAAAAAAGGCATGGAGCTGACGCTTCATGCCTTTTTTATATACAAAATCTAAGGAAAGACAGGTGTATGGGATGTGAAGACAAATACAGAGGCGAGGGCTGTTCGTGCCAAACTGGATGAAAAAAGCTGCAAGGAAAAAATAGAAGGCGGCTGATAAGGAGATGGGGATAGATGTTTTCAGTTTTGAAAAAGCTTGGCTGGTTTTTTAAGGCGTACTGGCTGCGCTATACGATTGCGATTGTCCTTTTATTAGCAGTCAATGTCATTGAAATGTTTCCGCCTAAGCTCTTGGGGAACGCCATAGATGATATGAAAGCAGGGGCGTTTACTGCGGAAGGGCTGCTGTTTTATATCGGTATCTTTTTTGTGCTGACGGCGGCAGTGTATATCTTGTCTTATTTTTGGATGCATCAGCTGTTTGGCGGAGCGAATCTGATGGAGAAAATTCTTCGTACGAAGCTGATGGGGCATTTGCTGACTATGTCGCCGCCGTTTTATGAAAAAAACCGGACAGGCGATTTAATGGCACGAGGGACAAATGATCTTCAGGCCGTCAGTTTAACGACAGGGTTTGGCATCTTGACGTTAGTCGATTCTACGATGTTTATGATGACGATCTTTTTGACGATGGGGTTTTTGATCAGCTGGAAGCTGACCTTCGCCGCCATTATCCCGCTTCCAGTCATGGCGATTGCAATCAGTCTATATGGAAGTAAAATTCATGAGCGGTTTACTGAGGCCCAAAACGCGTTCGGGGCGCTGAATGACAGAGTGCTGGAATCTGTTTCAGGCGTGCGGGTGATTCGCGCGTATGTTCAGGAAACAAACGATGTTCGCCGGTTTAATGAAATGACCGCTGATGTTTATCAGAAAAATATGAAAGTGGCTTTTATTGATTCACTGTTTGAGCCGACGGTGAAACTGCTTGTCGGCGCAAGCTATCTGATTGGGCTCGGCTACGGAGCGTTTCTTGTATTCCGGAACGAGCTGACGCTTGGAGAGTTAGTGTCCTTTAACGTTTATCTCGGCATGATGATTTGGCCGATGTTTGCAATCGGTGAACTCATTAATGTGATGCAACGCGGCAATGCGTCATTAGATCGGGTAAATGAAACTCTTTCTTATGAAACGGATGTGACAGATCCAAAACAGCCCGCTGATCTTAAAGAGCCTGGAGATATCGTTTTCAGTCATGTCAGCTTTACATATCCAAGCTCAACAAGTGACAATCTTCAGGATATTTCATTTACGGTGCGAAAAGGGCAGACTGTCGGGATTGCCGGTAAAACCGGGAGCGGAAAAACGACAATTATTAAGCAGCTTTTGCGCCAGTACCCTCCAGGTGAAGGGAGCATTACATTTTCAGGCGTACCGATTCAGCAAATCCCTCTTGACCGGCTCCGCGGGTGGATCGGATATGTGCCGCAGGATCATTTACTGTTTTCACGGACTGTAAAAGAAAATATTTTATACGGAAAACAGGATGCAACTGATAAAGAGGTTCAGCAAGCGATTGCCGAAGCACATTTTGAAAAAGATTTGCACATGCTTCCGTCCGGTCTGGAGACAATGGTCGGTGAAAAAGGCGTGGCACTGTCAGGCGGGCAGAAACAAAGAATTTCGATTGCGAGAGCACTCATGGCGAATCCGGAAATCTTGATCCTGGATGATTCGCTTTCCGCTGTAGATGCCAAAACAGAGGCTGCAATTATCAAGAACATCAGAGAAAACCGCAAAGGAAAAACGACATTTATTTTGACGCACCGATTATCCGCGGTAGAGCACGCTGACCTGATCCTTGTGATGGACGGCGGCGTCATTGCTGAGAGTGGCACGCATCAAGAACTGCTGGCCAATAATGGGTGGTACCGGGAACAATATGAAAGACAGCAGCTGTTCACTGCGGAAGAAGGGGGAGCAGGGGCATGAAAATAGGAAAAACGTTATGGAGATACGCACTTCTTTATCGAAAATTGCTGATCACAGCCGTCCTTTTGCTAGCTGTTGCCGTCGGTGCAGAACTGACTGGGCCCTTTATTGGCAAAAAAATGATAGACGACCATATCCTCGGCATTGAGAAAACATGGTATGAAGCTGCGGAAAAAGATAAAAATGCCGTTCAGTTTCACGGCGTCTCATATGTCAGAGAGGACCGATTGCAGGAGCCTGTTTCAAAAGCAAAAGAAGCGCATATTTATCAAGTGGGAATGGCATTCTATTTTGTTGATCAGGCTGTCAGCTTCGACGGGAATAGAACGGTTTCTGACGGGAAGCTGACGATCACAAACGGAGACAAGAGCCGGGCATATGCTGCCGAAAAGCTGACTAAGCAGGAACTTTTCCAGTTCTATCAGCCGGAAATAAAGGGAATGGTGTTTCTGATCTGCCTGTATGGGGGCTTGCTTGTGTTTTCGGTATTCTTTCAATACGGACAGCATTATCTGCTGCAGATGAGCGCCAATCGGATTATTCAAAAGATGAGGCAGGACGTGTTTTCGCACATACAGAAAATGCCGATTCGCTATTTTGACAACCTTCCGGCCGGAAAAGTCGTTGCGCGGATTACCAATGATACGGAGGCTATCAGGGATTTATATGTCACAGTGCTTTCAACATTTGTGACAAGCGGAATCTATATGTTCGGGATATTCACGGCTTTGTTTCTGCTTGATGTGAAGCTTGCGTTTGTATGTCTGGCAATTGTGCCGATTATCTGGCTGTGGTCGGTCATATACCGGAGATATGCGTCATATTACAACCAAAAAATCCGCTCGATCAACAGTGACATTAACGCAAAAATGAATGAGTCAATTCAAGGCATGACCATTATTCAGGCTTTCCGCCATCAAAAGGAAACAATGAGAGAATTTGAGGAATTAAATGAATCACATTTTTATTTCCAAAACAGGATGCTGAATTTAAACTCCTTAATGTCCCATAATCTGGTCAATGTCATCCGCAATCTTGCGTTCGTCTGTCTGATCTGGCATTTTGGCGGTGCGAGCCTGAATGCGGCCGGGATTGTTTCTATCGGTGTGCTGTACGCGTTTGTCGATTATTTGAACCGGTTATTTCAGCCGATCACAGGCATCGTCAATCAGTTTTCAAAGCTGGAGCTTGCAAGGGTCTCCGCCGGGCGTGTTTTTGAATTGCTTGAAGAAAAGAATACGGAAGAAGCGGGTGAATTGGCGAATGAGCGCGCGCTGGGGCGGGTTGAATTTCGTGATGTGTCATTTGCGTATCAAGAAGGTGAAGAGGTATTAAAGCATATTTCCTTTACTGCGCAAAAAGGCGAAACCGTAGCGCTCGTCGGCCATACCGGATCAGGAAAAAGCTCGATTTTGAATCTTCTGTTTCGTTTTTATGATGCGCAAAAAGGGGATATTCTGATTGATGGGAGAAGCATTTACAACATGTCAAGACAGGAACTCAGATCCCATATGGGCATTGTGCTTCAGGACCCGTACTTATTCTCGGGTACAATCGGATCTAACGTAAGTCTGGATGACGAAAGAATGACTGAAGAAGAAATAAAAAATGCACTGTGGCAAGTCGGTGCTGAGCCTCTTCTTAAGAAGCTTCCGAGGGGCATTAATGAGCCCGTGATTGAAAAAGGCAGCACGCTATCCTCTGGAGAGCGGCAGTTAATTTCTTTCGCTAGAGCTTTGGCGTTTGATCCCGCGATCTTGATTTTAGATGAGGCAACGGCGCATATTGATACAGAGACAGAGGCCGTAATCCAGAAAGCGCTTGATGTCGTCAAACAAGGACGCACCACCTTCGTCATCGCTCACCGGCTTTCAACAATCAGAAATGCTGATCAGATTTTGGTTCTTGATAAAGGAGAAATTGTTGAGAGAGGGAACCACGAGGAATTGATGGCATTAGAAGGCCAATATTATCAAATGTATGAACTGCAAAAGGGACAGAAACATTCCATTGCATAATGCTCAAAAAACCCAAAACAATTGTGTTTTGGGTTTTTGGTTTATGTAGTCAATAAGCCAGTCCGACACGGTATCCGACATGCTTACCTGTAACGAGCTCACGATATAAAAAGTCCGCAGTATCGCCGACCGAAATGCTTGTGCCGCCCTCAGGCAAAACGTTACGCTCCGTACGATAAACGCCGGTTGCTGTTCCGTCCGGGAGGTAAGTGGGGCAGATGATTGTCCAGTCTAATGATGATTCTTTAAGCATTTCGTATACTTTTGCATGCTCCTTGGCTGCGCGGGTCTGCTTTCGTTTCGATTCATTTGTTTCAAACCGGTATTTTCCCGGTTCATATCGGGAATCTAGGATCCCTGCGGTGCCGATCGTAATAAGCCGTTTGATATGCTGTTCCTCCATAGTGGAGAGAATGTGTGCCATAGCAGTTGACAAGGTATCATCACCATCTGTGCCTAGACAGCTGATCACGATTTCAGCATTCTCCATTATTTTTTTCACATCTTCTAAGCGGCGGGCGTTCCCCATGACGGTTCTGTCTTTTGAAAGGGGAAGATCAGCATGTTGAGATCTGATCAGAGCGAAAATATCAAATCTTTCATCTGCTGCAGCTTGTGTTAAAAAGGCTTGTCCGACGCGGCCGCTGGCTCCTAATAAAGCGATTTTCATCAAAAAACCTCCTCGCCTTTCATTATAAAAGGATGTTCTCAGTTTGAACAGCGCGGGAAAGAATACCTGTACAAATAAACAGAACGATGGGAAACATATTCATGAATCATGGATACACTTACGAACTGAACCAGCTCCCAATTCACAATGGTGATGAATGACACCCCGATTCCCTCCCTTTTTTTCTAGGATATGTGGAGCAGGAAAAAAGGGTGACAAAATAAAGAGAGCGCGGAAACCGCGCCCTCTATAGCCATATATTGAATTGTTATTGAACTCTGCCGCCCATTTGCTGTTGAGCGAAAGATACTAAACGTTTTGTAATTTCTCCTCCGACAGAACCGTTAGCGCGAGAAGTTGTGTCCGCTCCAAGGTTAACGCCGAATTCAGAAGCGATTTCAAGTTTCATTTGATCGATAGCCTGAGCTGCGCCAGGAACTAGTAAGTCATTTGAAGAGTTTTGGTTAGCCATGTGTAAAATCTCCTTTTTTGTTTAGTATGGTTGGGTTAACTGGAGTTGCACCAATCTGTGAACCCTTCTCGGGTGTCACTGCCGCCTCGGCGTAACCCAATGCTTTGCCGGCTTGTTACTACGTATTATGTTAAAATGTCCGGAAACTCATGCGGAGAATTGTGTGGTAAATCTTGAGAAAGAAAAAAAGCTTAGCCGTTTAGGCGGCTAAGCTAGTCATAAATATGAAAAAGCATCAGTTCATGTATCTCGTTTGTAAGAGCAGGCTCGTCAGCGCGGGCGGGAAACAAGTCTCCCCATTCAATCTCACCGCTCTTATGATAGATGCCTTCATAATGGGTCCCTTTATAATAAAATGAAATTTTCCATCCGGGCAGCTTTTCTTTTGGGAACAAAGGTTTCCAGCTGAAATGAGAAATCATTACGGCCACGCTCCTTACATTTGGTATCAATTGACCTGAATATAAACGGCTTATGTTCATTGTATCATTGTTCCAGAACATCATTGAAGAGGCCTTAATATGCAGTTTGTCCCAGCCTTGGATAAAGATAAGCCCGCTTTATTAAAAAAGCGGACAGGTTACGAAGGCCACAATGCTTCAGGAGATATGATTGCCTTCTCAGATAAATATGACGCGTATTCAAAGCTTCTTCGTTTTGTAAGAGAATCAACATGATGCAAATTTGGATGAGAAAAAATGCTTCGGCCCGGGCGCGAATTCGCTTCAAACATCCATACTTTACCGTTCTGATCAATGCCAAAATCGAAACCAATCTCCCCGATAAACCCCTCGATATGATCATGAAGGACATGGCTTGCAGTCAGTGCCGCTGCAGAAAGCTTTTTAATGACCTCAACTCTTTCAGCGGGATCATCGTATACTTCCGCAAGTGTCTTTACAGTGCCGCCGTTAGAAAGATGTGTTGTAATGCTGTTCTTTCCGGAAATTTTTACGGCGATTGCTGTCACTGTCCATTTTCCTTTTCTGTTTTTATTGGTATGGACACGGAAATCCGCTGGTTTGCCTTGAAATTCGATGAGATCAACACCTTGCTGAATGAGAAAGTCGGACGGGTTGTGATGTTTTTGAAATTCTGCAAGGAATGAGGCGGCATCGGAATAATCAATTGATGTAAAAGTTTTGGCGTCATTCGTATGCTTTACCGTCAGGCCGCCATCTGTTCTTGTCAGCTGATAAATGCCGGTGCCGAGTGCTCCATTTGCCGGTTTGATATAGACTTTTTTGTATGCGCCACAGAGCTCATCTATCAGCTCCACAGACGGTGTCAGCTCGGATCTAGGCAAAAAGGGTGCCGTTCTTGGATCTTTTTCGAGCAATTGATGAACGTTCCATTTATTGAAAAACGTTTTATTAAACCATGGGATCTGATATTCATCGATCAGCCTCTTTTTTGTATGTTGCAAGAGAAGTGAATCTTCAATTTTTCGGTTCGGCAAACGGTCATAAACGACGTTCGGCAATGGAACGATTTTTTTCTCCCAGCCGTTTTCCCTGTAAAGGAGGCCTTCAATCGTGCCTTCCTCCCAATTGATTTGGTGCGCGCCAAAAACGAAGCAGTAGCCCCCGGCTTGCTCGTGTAACGTGACAAGCTTAGAAAAAAAGAGGGAACGATCCTTAAATGGGCGTTCAAGAGATACAGTAAACCCTGCCGTAAAGATGCCGACTAACGGCCCGATATGCACTGTATGATCATGAATCAGTATATCTGCCCTGCTTCGGTGGGGAAGCAAAAGCTCATGAAACAGATTTTCAGAGAGAAGCACGGTTTGTTCCAGATGCCGTCTGTAAGCAACGTGGCATCTGACAACCTTCGTTCCGAATGCAGCATGCAAAAGTCCGTCTTGCTTCAGCGAAGAGGGCAGAAACAGGGTATTTTCACTGGTTTTGTCTATGCCGATCAAAAACCGTTTAGGATTCACGCGGAAGAACTCCTTTCTGGCTTTGCTCAGAAAACAGATATTGGCAGCGCTTTAGGGGACAAGTGTACAGCTGTTCTTTTTGCTCGGGAGAGACACGCAGGATTGACTTTCTGCCTGGTTTGGAATTGATATCTAAAATCCAAATTCTCCCGTCCTTAGCAAGACATATATCAAGACCGAGTTCAAACAACGGCCCATAGCGCTCGTCAAGATAATACGGAACCGATTGGGTAATCGAAAACACATCATCTAGTAAGACCACTTGCTGTTTTTTCGGTATATCTTCAAACCAGGAGTCAAATGTCAGCGCATCAGATCCGCCTGACAAATTGGCCAGCAGCCCGTGTTTGTATCCGCGTCTTACTGCCTTTCCGACTGTATTCCATTCACCTGCTTCGTTTTTTTCCATAAACAGACGAATATCACAAGGGTATTGTTCCTTATCTTGAATGTTTAAGTAAGGCTGAAGCAAATATTGATGCTGAAGCACTTTTTTGCACCATGTTTTAAAAGAAGTCTGGTTGGAAAACGTTTTTGTCTGCTTATCCTTTCCGATGTGATAAGTAGCAGTGATGTTTTTCTTGCCCAGCTTCAAAAGAATCACGCCTCTGCCTCCCGCGCCAAATGCCGGTTTAAGGATGCAGGCTTTTTCTTTGGATAAAAAGGAGTGAATTTGTTCGTAGCGGCTCACCTTTATCGTTTCGGGAATATAGGGATTGATTACAGAGTGCTGCTGCAAATCGTGAAGGACGGTCCACTTATCGGGAAGACCCCGCCCGATAAATTCCGTTTTCGGATATTTTTTGAGCCACTCAACGATTGGTTTTGCTTTTTGGGAATGTGAATCCTTGCCGTAAAAACAGCGATCATAAATATAATCTGGAATCGCCATTTCAGTTTCGTTCCATGTGCTGCTGGCCGAATGATAGACCGATGCTTTGACACGCAAAGTGTCAGGTGAAATATCAAATGGTGTAAACCGGATGAAACGTATGCCGAATTCGGGTGCTCTTTTGGCCAGTTCTGCGGAATAATCCGCTTCATGCTGGCGGGATAAGGACATAAAACCGAGTGTTATCATGGTGAGACTCCCCCTTTTATTCAAAAGCTGCCGGCGGGTGTCCGCAGCTTTACACTAAATACATGTAAGACGAACGCAGCTGACGGTATTCTACTTTACAGAATACGATTCTCCACCTTGCCCTATTCCAAAAGAACAAGCTGATTTTCTAAGAACAGGAATTTGTCTCCTCGTTTGCTAAGTGATTGCATGAGCCTCTATAATACGTATAGGTACATAATCTATATGAAAAAAGCTGAAGCACAGATGGAGGAAGATGAATAGGAATGGGTATTGCAGGAACCTTTATTTTTATGATCGTGATCGGCGCTGCCATTGGGGCGGTGACCAATCATTTAGCAATTCAAATGCTGTTTAGGCCGTATAAAGCGTACTATTTGTTTGGGAAGCGAGTTCCTTTTACGCCCGGGCTGATTCCAAGACGGCGAGATGAGCTTGCAAAACAAATGGGACTGATGGTAGTCAATCATCTCTTAACCCCTGAAGGCATTAAAAAGCGGCTCGTCTCTGATGCAGCCAAAACGCAGGCTCTTCGCGTGGGGGAACAGCTGATTCAAAAGCTGTCACTTTCTGAAGTGACAGTAAAAGAAGCGCTTGAAAAAGCCGGGATGAAGCGCCCAGAAAAAGCTGCTGATGCATGGATCAGCAGCTGGACCGATGATAAGCTGAATGAGCTTTTCCGCCAATACGGGGATCAATCGTTAAAAGAGCTGGTGCCTATAGAGGTGCAGGAAAAGCTTGAGGAAAAAATTCCGATGATTTCAGGATATATATTGTCACGGAGTGTCCGTTATTTTGAAAGTGATGAAGGAAAAATCCGTCTTGGCAATATGATTGATGACTTTTTAAAAGAGCGCGGCATGCTTGGAAGCATGGTGCAAATGTTTCTTGGCAATTCAAGCCTTGCGGATCGCGTGCTGCCGGAGCTGCTGAAATTCTTGCGCAATGAGGAAACAAATAAATTGCTTTCTGATCTCTTAAAAAACGAATGGGGCAAGCTGAGGGAGTATACGTTTAATGAAGCAGACGAAAAATGGAATGCAAAGGCGCTCATTTTCAGTTTGAAACGAAGAATGCTGCAAGCATTTTCGACTGCCCCTTTCTTCGACAATACGATTGGCACGCTTACCGTCCGCTATGAATCTGAGCTGACCCAGCAAATGCTGCCGGCACTGTTAGACAAATTGCTTGAAGGGATTTCGTCCAACCTTGAAAGTGTCTTAAAACGGTTGCGTCTTGAGGAAATCGTCAAGGAGCAGGTGGATCAGTTCCCGGTGGAGCGTCTTGAAGAAATGGTGCTGTCCATTTCAAAAAAAGAATTTAAAATGATTACCTATTTGGGGGGCCTTCTCGGCGGAATTATAGGCGCGATTCAAGCATTGTTTGTCATCCTTTTTTAAGAAGAAATGGTTTTTGATTAATGAAAGGAGCTCCATAGTCTGTTATAGTGGAGTGGTATGTCAAACGGCAATGATGAAAGGAGCTATTTACAATGGCTGTTAATTTTTATGATGTAGCGTATGATCTGGAAAATGCATTACGCGGGAGCGAAGAATTCACCCGTTTAAAAAACCTTTACGACGAAGTTAACGCAGATGAATCAGCGAAGCGCATGTTCGAAAACTTCCGTGATGTACAGCTTAGACTCCAGCAAAAACAAATGGCAGGAGAAGAGATTACACAAGAAGAAGTGACGCAGGCTCAAAAAACAGTTGCGCTTGTACAGCAGCACGAAAAAATTTCTCAGCTGATGGAAGCGGAGCAGCGCATGAGCATGCTGATTGGTGAATTGAACAAAATCATTATGAAGCCTTTAGAAGAGCTTTACGGCAGTGTTGAAGGCTAATAAGCAAAATCCCTTCTTGGATAAGAAGGGATTTTTTATTCACTCAGCAAACTTGGAAATCCAATGAATCTTTTACCTCTCCATTGATGATGACTGATAATGTATGAATTCCTTTGTAATGCTTTCTGGTGGTTAAATCCTTAAAGGATTGGATTCTTGTGTATGACTTCGTTTCGTTTTTTCGTATATTTGTTTCTGTTATTTTAAATACTTTCTGATGACGCTGGCCTCTTGCTTTTACAAAATCAATTGCGTACTCAATTCTTACTTTTTGATCCCTGTCTGAATGAATATAGAAAGAAAATTCAAGGCTTTCGCCAATAACTATACGTTTGGGCTGGCATGTTAAATCATGTAGTTGTATCGAATCAGCATTTTCATAACCAAAAAGCGCTAAGGCCTGTTTATCACCCTTTTTTAATAAGGTCCGATAGGCGTGTTTGATAATCCAGTCTGTATGGGGATGTGTTCCGTACCATTGATCTGCGACTTTTCTCAGTAAATGAGGATGCGTTTTTGATATATCATTAAGGTTGTTGGCCACGCTTTTTCTTACATATAAAGACTCGTCCTGCATCAGCTTCTCAAGGATCGGCAATACGGGGGAAGGGTCCGATTTCAAAGCCGGTATCGATTTTCCCCATGGCAGGCGGGGCCTGCTGCCTTCGCTCGCAAGTCTTCTCACGTGTTCATTTTTATGCTCAGACCATGCAAGCAATTGTGCAATCATCTTTTCTTGATCTAACAGCAAAAAAGGCCTTACAGCAAATTCTGAGGTCGAATATTGCGTAAAGTATTCCAATGCCTTTATTGATTCTTCCCAATGCGCTAACCCGTACTGTTCCACATAATCTGGAAATAAAATTCCGCTGAGTCCTTTAAAATGAGGGGCTGTATCCCGTAAAATTGTGAGCGCTTCAACGTATTGTTTTGGCAAAGTTTCGTATAAAGAAACTGTCACGCGGCGCATCCGCTCTTTTAAAGTGAGTTCAGGCCAGTCCTCCAGCCGTAAAGTATCCAAGAATCTGTTTTTGTTAAAATCAGGATAGGATGACCTTACATGATGGATCAACTGAGATATCAGTTCTTCATTATATATTTCTTTTAAATCAGCCATATAAACACCGCTTTTTCGTTTATTATTTATATTGTATGGGAATGTACGTTCTGGATCAAGTGTATAGTCCTAAAAATTAACAACTGATCCTACCACGGATATACAAAAGTTGGTTACTTTTTTTAGTTAAAAAAACCCTTGTCATCGGAAAAGAAAACTGAGATAATAACATTGAAAGCGCCTACACTTACCTATTTCAAATGGATACGGTCGCATATCATGCCGTTATATAGAGGGGATAAGCAACAGAGAGTAAGTGTTCGGAGCGCATCATTGGTCAAACAAGGGGTTCCTGATACATGATTTTTCGTAAATCGAAATAACGATATTAGGGAGAATGGCTGCTTCGATCGTATCCTATCAACAAGCCATACATAAAGTCTGCTGAGCCAGGCTTTTTTTGCTTTAAGAAAAGGTTGTTCTAAACACAGAGACAGGGTCATATCCTATACACAAGTACAGTCATCAAGGAGGGGGACATCTCTGTGTCAAAACAATTGCTTGCCTTAAATATAGATGGAGCGCTGCTTCGGTCGAACGGGAAGATTCATCAGGCAACGAAAGACGCGATTGAATATGTAAAGAAAAAAGGGATTTACGTCACACTTGTGACCAACCGTCATTTTCGCTCAGCACAGAAAATAGCGAAATCGCTAAAGCTTGATGCCAAGCTGATCACCCATAGCGGGGCATATATCGCTGAGAAAATTGACGCCCCGTTTTTTGAAAAAAGAATTTCTGATGATCATACCTTTAACATTGTTCAAGTGCTGGAGAGCTATCAATGCAATATTCGGCTTCTTCACGAAAAGTATTCCATCGGAAACAAGAAAAAGGTGAATTCGAATTTATTAGGGAAAGCACTCATTCATCCGTCTGACCCGATCTTTTATCCAGTCCAGTTCGTTGAATCATTAAGCGATCTCCTCATGGATGAGCCGGTGAGTGCACCCGTCATCGAGGTGTACACGGAGCACGACATTCAGCATGACATTACAGAAACGATTACAAAAGCCTTCCCTGCGGTGGACGTGATTCGCGTAAACGATGAGAAACTGAATATCGTCCCGAAGGGTGTCTCGAAGGAAGCGGGTTTGGCCCTCGTCGCTTCAGAGCTGGGCCTGAGTATGGATGATGTCGTGGCCATTGGGCATCAGTATGACGATCTGCCGATGATCGAACTTGCCGGTCTTGGGGTAGCGATGGGGAATGCCGTTCCGGAAATTAAGAGAAAGGCAGATTGGGTTACAAGGTCCAATGACGAGCAAGGTGTCGCTTATATGATGAAGGAATATTTCCGAATGCAGCAGCGAAAAGGATTTCTTGATAAGTTCCACATGAAACGTGTGTAAATAAGCCGCTCGCACCCTGACAGGTGCGGCGGCTTTTTTGCCGGATTGATTTTAGCAGTTTATTTCTGTACACTAAAGAAAGTTTTGAATCTGATAAATTAGGTGATGAAGTTGCAAATTAAAATAGAAGGCATACATGATGACCGCCTGCATCGGCCTCTGCAAAATATTGCAAATTTGTTTTATGAAGAGTGCGAGCTTGCGTATGGCGGAGAGGAGCCCGCAGATTTTGTCATTTCTTTAGCGTTGTCACAAACGGATGAGCATGTGACGGTTTCGGGAGAAGTGAAGGGAACTGGCATAAAGGAACAGCATACAAAATTCTTTTCTCCCGGCATGAATGAAAAAGAAGCTTTTAAGCAAGTGAAAAACACAATTTCTTATGTGTATCTCAATCTTCTTCAGGCGCATACGGGCATTACGCAGAAGTGGGGAATCCTCACAGGAATCCGGCCCACAAAGCTGCTTCATAAAAAACTGCAAAGCGGAATGTCCAAGGAGCAAGCGCATGCTGAGTTGAAAAAAGACTATTTAATTCATGATGAAAAAATCATGCTAATGCAGGAAATTGTTGATCGTCAGCTGGCGGCAGTGCCGGATTTGTACCGAGTAAAGGATGAAGTCAGCATTTATATCGGCATTCCGTTCTGCCCGACAAAATGCGCGTATTGCACATTCCCTGCGTATGCCATCCAGGGACAGGCAGGCAGAGTCGGCTCATTCCTATGGGGACTGCATTACGAAATGCAGAAAATCGGTGAATGGCTGAAGGAGCATGATGTTAAGGTTACAACCATTTACTTTGGCGGCGGGACGCCGACAAGCATTACAGCGGAGGAGATGGATCTGCTGTATGAAGAAATGGTCCGCTCCTTCCCGGATGTGAAAAACATTCGTGAGATTACGGTGGAGGCCGGTCGTCCTGACACGATTACAGAAGAAAAACTCGCCGTTTTAAACAAATATGACATTGATCGGATCAGCATCAATCCGCAATCCTACGAAAACGAAACGCTAAAGGCGATCGGGCGGCACCATACGGTTGAAGAGACCATTGAGAAATATCATCTGTCACGCCAGCACGGCATGAATAATATCAACATGGACTTGATTATTGGTTTGCCTGGGGAAGGCGTGAAGGAGTTTAGGCACAGTCTTTCAGAAACAGAAAAACTGATGCCGGAATCCCTTACCGTTCATACTCTTTCATTTAAACGGGCGTCAGAAATGACGAGAAACAAGCATAAGTACAAAGTTGCCGGCAGAGAAGAGGTTTCTCAAATGATGGAAGACGCGGTAGCCTGGACGAAAGAGCATGGGTACGTACCTTATTATTTATACCGCCAGAAAAACATTCTTGGAAACCTTGAAAACGTCGGATACTCTTTGCCGGGACAAGAAAGCATCTACAACATTATGATTATGGAAGAGGTGCAGACGATTATCGGAATCGGCTGCGGCGCTGCTAGTAAATTTATTGATCGGGATACAGGGAAAATCACGCATTTTGCGAATCCGAAAGATCCAAAATCGTACAATGAGCGCTTCGAGCACTACACGGACGAAAAAATCAAATATTTAGAGCAGATTTTTGAAAAGACGACAAAGCAGCACTGATTACAGTGCTGCTTTTTTTATCCCTGTTTTTTTGCGGGCTGAACCTCAGGCTTCCATTTAAATACCTTGTTCAGCAAGCGGTAAATTCGTTTTGATTCCTTTGTGACAAGCGGTCCCAAAATCGCCAGAATGAGGACATATAATGCGGCAAACGGCTTTAAAGTGGCTGACAGTCCGCCGGCTATTCCGAGATTCGCAACGATAATCGAAAATTCTCCCCGCGATACGATCGTCAGCCCGATATTCGATGAAGCCTTATGAGAAAGCCCTGCGCGTCGTCCTGCCACCATTCCGGCGATAAAATTTCCCAGAATGGTCAAAATCACTGCACCCAACGCAAGCCAAACCGCTTCACCAAGCGAAAACGGATCGATGCTGAGGCCGAAGCTGAAAAAGAACATCGCACCGAAGAAGTCGCGAAACGGAACGACGAGGTGTTCAATCCTATCGGAATGCTCTGTTTCTGAAAAGACCAAACCGAGCAGCAGCGCGCCGATTGCTTCTGCTACATGAATCGTCTCTGAAAACCCGGCGATAAAAAAGAGTGCTGCGAAAATGACGATAATAAACACTTCGTTTGAGCGAATGTCCAACAGTTTGTTCAACAGCGGCGGGAGTTTTCTTGCTGCGATAAAAAACAGCAGCATATAACCGAAGGCGATCAAAATGGACAAGAGCGCACTCCCTACGGATGTCGCATCACCTAGCACAAGCCCGGAAACAACGGACAGATATACGGCAAGGAAAATATCTTCAAACATGATGATGCCGAGAATCAATTCGGTTTCCGGATTGGCGGTCCTTTTTAAATCAACGAGCACTTTTGCGACAATCGCACTTGACGAGATTGTGATGACGCCTGCGAGGATGAGGACTTCCAGAAAGGAAAATCCGGTGATAAACCCGTAAAGCAGTCCGAGGCTGAAGTTAATCAAAATATAAATCGTTCCGCCGACCGCGATTGATTTTCCTGATTTGATTAACTTCCCGACAGAGAATTCGAGTCCGAGATAGAAGAGGAGGAACAGTACGCCCATTCGCCCGAAAAACTCGATGATTTCACTGCTTTGAATAAATGTTAGATCAATAATCCCTATTTTCGGCGCGTGCGGTCCAACAAGCATTCCCAGCACAATCAGAAACGGAATAATCGAAAATTTAATTTTATTGGCGATCACACTGGCGATTGCCACAAGCACAAGTGCAGTTCCGACTTCAAATACAAGATGGTCCATCGGGGCTCACACGCCCTCTCCAGAAAGAAAATCGTGAATCAGTTTCTTCAGATGCTTTCTCTCACCTGAGAGGACAAGGGTGTCATTTTCTTCAATAATCGAATCGGCTCCGGGATTTAGGAGCTTTTCCTGGTTGTGTTTGATAATGGCAATCACAGTGACATCGTAATTCTGGCGGACATCAAGCTCTCCGAGTGTGCGCCCGATCGATTTGGCGCCTTTTTCGACCTTAAACCATTCAATAATCAGATCGCTGAAGGCCATTTCGATGGACTCCAGAGCTTGCGGTTTATAGACCATGCCTCCGAGAATAGCTGCAATTTGCCTTGCTTCAGAATCATCCAATGAAATATTTGAAAGAAGCTCATCCGGGTCCCGGTCATTAAACCGGTAAATTTCCCTTCTTCCGTCATCATGAATGATAATCGTCATTTTTTCGTGGCTTCTCGTTTCGATTTCAAACTTTTTGCCGATGCCCGGCAGATCGTTTTCTTTAATATTCAATGAAAATCCCTCCGAATGTAGTGTTGGCAGTATGGGGTGAGTTACAAATAAAACTTGAGCAAATTATATTCGGAGGTAATTAGACTGGTATTTGACAGGGACGGCCAAAGCCTTTTCCAGCCTGTTTATTAGCGGTTCGTCAAGTGGTTTGACAGAGAGCTGCCTGACAGACTGCGCCAGCGGGCTGTACTCTTTGATCAGCTCAGCCGGGTGCATGCTGCCCGGCGACGGCGTTTTTGCCGATTGTGTTTCCTGCGGATATGAAGTCATAGGCACATAGCTGTCAGTGCTTGCTTCAAACTGAGAAGGCAGAACCACGTCCGAAGGGGGAAAGTACACCATAAATAAACTTAACAGAAAACTGATCAGCAATTTATCCATGTTCCTTTCCTCCCTTCTCATCAAGATATCCCTTCTTTTTCACTATATAAAACTTTATGTTTCTATTCAAACAATATGCATTTTTCAGTATCTATTGACCTTGAAAAATAAAAAGGTTTATTTGAGGATGGCGGGGAATGTATAGGAGAAAGAAAAAAAGTAAGCGCATACATGGAGGTGCTTTATATGGAGTTTGTTCAATATGCATGTAATGGGGCTGTTGCAGAGATTATCCTGAATCGGCCTGATGCCCATCACGCCCTGAATGAACAGATGCTGTCTGAATTGAAGGAGGCAGTCGAAATGGCGGCTGCAAGCGAGGCGCTCATCGTTCTCCTGAGAGGAAGCGGGAAAGGCTTTTCGGCCGGCGGTGATATCAGGATGATGACATCAGAGCATGACCCTGATCAATTTAAACGGCTGATGGATACGATTGAGGCTGTCACCCTGAATTTATATCAGATGAAGAAAGTGACAATTGCAGCCATTCATGGCGCTGCTGCGGGACTGGGCCTGAGTTTGGCGCTTTGTGCGGACATTGTGCTCGCTGAAAAAAACGCCGTTCTCGCGATGAATTTTATCGGCATTGGGCTTGTTCCGGACGGCGGAGGACATTATTTGCTGAAGAAAAGAATCGGTGAAGCAAAAGCGAAAAAACTGATTTGGAGCGGAAAAAAACTATCTACTTCAGAAGCTGCCGATATGGGGCTTCTTGATGGGACATTTGCCGGAGACCCTGCCGAAGGCGCAAGACCCATTATCGAAACCCTGTTGGCCTCCCCTCTTTTGGCGATGATCGAAACGAAAGCTATTTTTCAAAGCCTCCAAATTGAAGAACTGAAAAAAGTGCTATTCCTTGAGCGCAGCGCCCAAGAGAGAATGAGAAGGACCAAGGATCACCAAGAAGGAATCCGTGCCTTTTTAGAAAAACGGGAGCCGAAGTTTCAAGCGTAACAGATCAGCCGGAAAGCTGATCATCTGTGAAACAAAATCAGCTTTCCGGCTGCATTGACTAAACGATGAGTATGACTATGAAGCTCTTTTTCTTTTAAGAGGGCTTCACCATGCGTTTTTGCCGCTTCTTCATGTTCTGCCTCGAATTGCTCGTTTACCAGCGTGTTCCCCGAAGGATCAAATACGGTAAGGAAATAATCAGCCATCAGGTTTCTCCTCCATTTTAAGGTTTATCAGTCTTTCTTCATTTATATTCTAAATAGGAAATCAAAATCCTTTATTATGCTTAATCCAAAATTAGTATATAATGGGTCAGGGAAGGAGGAGATTCAGTGCTTACAATTGATCACGTAACGAAGACATTTGGAGATTATAAAGCCGTTGACGGATTGGACTTAGATATTCCGGAACAGCAAATGTTCGGTCTATTAGGCGCAAACGGAGCGGGAAAAACAACGACGTTTCGCATGATCCTAGGATTATTAAGCATTACGGAGGGCTCAATCAGCTGGAAGGGCCGTCCTGTGAATTATCATATCAGCAACAAAATCGGTTATTTGCCGGAAGAGCGGGGCCTTTATCCGAAAATGAAGGTAAGGGATCAGCTCGTCTATCTTGCCAGATTAAAAGGGATGGAGAAGCGGGAGGCTGTAAAAGAGCTCGGGACATGGCTTGAACGCTTCAATATTACAGATTACGAGAATAAGAAGGTGGAAGAGCTTTCAAAGGGGAATCAGCAGAAAATCCAATTCATTTCGGCAGTTTTGCATAAGCCGGAGCTCCTGATTCTTGATGAACCATTCAGCGGCTTGGACCCTGTCAATGTTGAGCTGCTAAAAGAGGCTGTGATCTCGCTGAAAAACAGCGGCGTTTCTATTTTATTTTCAAGCCACCGGATGGAACATGTGGAGGAGCTTTGTGAGAACCTTTGCATATTGCAGAAAGGAAGACCGGTCGTGCAAGGCAAGCTGAAGGAGATCAAGCGTTCTTTCGGTAAAAAGAATGTTACCATTCACTCCGATGACGATCTGCGCTTTTTGCAGTCCCATGAAGGCATTCTTCAATGGAAGGAAACGGCAGACGGCGTCAAGCTGCAGATTGCCAATGAAGACATTTCTCAAGAGATTTTTGCGATGCTCCAAGGAAAAGGGTTTATCAGAAAGTTTGAGCTTGAAGAGCCGTCACTGCATGATATTTTTATAGAAAAGGTGGGGGCCGTCTATGAATAAATTTTGGATCATGCTTTCTCATACATACAAAAATAAGATTATGGCAAAATCCTTTATTATTTCGACTGTCATCACGGTGCTGCTTGTTTTAGTTGTAACGAATCTGGAGTCGATCATTTCTTTGTTTCAAGGTGACGATGCGAAAGAAAAAATCGCCGTTGTTGATGAAACAAACGAATTATATCCGGTTTTTTCTAAGCAGCTGAAAGCGGTGGATACAGACGGCGATCTTGATGTGAAGCTGTCGAAGCAATCGGAGGATGAGGTCACAAAGCAAGTCAAAGATGAATCACTTGATGGCATGCTCATCATCAAACGAGATGAAAAAGGGACCATTTCAGGAACATATAAAGCGTTAACGATTTCTGATGAAAGCACGTATCAAACGCTGCAGCAGGCGCTGACGCAAACCAAAACAGCTGTCGGAACAGCGGAGCTCGGCGTGTCGCAGGAAACGATCAGCAGCCTTTATGCGCCCGTTACTGTGGGGCAGAAGGCGCTGAAAGAAGGGGCGAAGTCTGAGGAAGAGCTTGGCCAGACAGTAGGGCTTGTTTACATTATGCTGTTCGTCATTTATTTTTCGGTGATTATGTATGCCAGCATGATAGCGATGGAGGTCGCAACCGAAAAATCTTCGCGAGTTATGGAAATCCTGATCTCAAGTATGCCGCCGATCCAACAAATGTTTGCAAAGCTGCTTGGTATCGGGCTTGTCGGGATCACACAGCTTGCTATTATTATAGGAGCCGGCTCTCTGTCGCTTAAGCTGAACCAAAAGAGCGAAACGGCTTCATCTGTCGGCGGATTCCTTAATTTGACCGACGTATCTGCAACCACTGTCATCTATGCTGTCATTTTCTTTTTGCTCGGATACTTTTTGTACGCGACACTCGCCGCGTTTCTCGGCAGTGTCGTCAGCAGAATAGAGGACGTGCAGCAAACGATCACGCCGATGACGCTTTTGGTTGTCGCCGGTTTTATGATCGCGATGTTCGGTTTGAATGCGCCTGACGCAGGATTTATTACGGTAACTTCGTTTATTCCGTTCTTTACGCCAATGATTATGTTTCTGCGCGTCGGCATGCTTGATATTCCGTTCTGGCAGGCGGCTGTCGGAATCGGAATCACACTGCTCACCATTGTCATACTGGCCGTTATCGGCGCCAGAATTTATAAAGGCGGTGTATTAATTTACGGCAATTCAAGCGCGTTCAAAGCGATCAAACAAGCGCTTCGTTTAGCGAAAAACTGATTGGAAAACAGCCTGGGGATTCTCAGGCTGTTTCTTTATTGACAGAACGTGCATTCGCAAGAATTCGGTGCTAAAATAAGGGTACTTCATCCTGGAAAGGAGCAGAATGTTGACTGATCTAACCTTTATTCATGCGGCAGATCTTCATCTTGACAGCCCGTTTTACGGGATATCGCATCTGCCGGAGCCGATTTTTGCCCGGATTAAAGAAAGCACGTTTGCAAGCGTGAGACATATGATAGACGCCGCAGTGAGAGAGCACGTTGATTTCATTTTGCTGGCGGGAGATCTGTTTGATGAAGCCAATCGAAGCTTAAAGGCTCAGCTCTTTGTGAAAAAACAGTTTGAAAGACTCAGAGAGTGCGGGATTTCAGTATACGTCATCTTTGGGAATCACGATCACCTTGGCGGGGAGTGGACGCCGATTGAATGGCCTGAGAATGTCCATATTTTTTCGTCCGCTGTTCCAGAAGAAAAATCGTTTTTTAAAGAAGGCAGGCGCATAGCAAGCATTTACGGCTTCAGCTATCAAGCCAGAGCAGTGACGGAAAACCAAGCCGCCCGCTATCGGAGATCAACTGATGCACCGTTTCATATCGGCATGCTCCACGGCACGCTGTCAGGATCTGAAGGACACGATCCGTATTGCCCGTTTACACATGACGACCTCGTGAAAAGCGGGATGGATTATTGGGCGCTTGGCCATATACATAAACGCCAGGTTCTATCTGCCGAGCATCCGGCAGTCATTTACCCGGGAAACACGCAAGCACGCCATATAAAGGAGACGGGAGATAAAGGCTATTATCTCGTTCATGTGACAAACGGAGATATATCTTATGAATTTCAGAGAGCGCATGATGTCCTGTGGGAAAAAGCGGCGGTTGATGTGACGGAGGCAAAGAATATGACAGCCCTCTTCCAAATGGTGGAGGACACGTTTTCGAAGCTGCGGAAAAAGGGGAGCCCTGTTTGTGTAAGGCTTGTTTTACAAGGGACGGCGCCGGAATGGCTGCTGGAGGCGCCAAAAGGCACCTTGGATGAGTTTCTTGAAGCTCTTCAGGAACAAGAAGCGGAAGAGGAACATTTCGTTTGGCCTCTTAGATTGGACGATGAGACAGAAAACGAAGCAAACCTAACAAACCTTGATCCTTTTTTTGGCGGTTTATTTGAAGACATTGATCGCAGCGATCTGTCAGACGTGCTGGAAGGGCTTGAGCGGCATCCAGTGTATAGAAGGCACGCGGACCGGTTTAGCCAAGAGGAGGTAAAGGAAATAAAAGAGCAGGCACAGATATTATTGAAAAGACAGCTTAAGGTGCTTGATACATGAGGCGGTGACAGCTTTGCGAATTATATCTTTACATATCTACCAATACGGAAAATTTTCCAATCGGACCTTTCACTTTTCCGCCTCTCCTGTCCAAGTCATCTACGGATTAAATGAGGCAGGAAAAACGACGATGATGTCATTCATTGAAAGCATGCTGTTCGGTTTTCCGAAAACGAAAAAATATGAACCGAAAACAGGCGGTGTCTACGGCGGTGTTCTTGAAGCTGAACATCCTGAGTATGGGGTGCTGAAGATCGAACGGACGAAAGGGACTGCCGAAAAACTAAGCGTGTACACAGAAAAGGGCGAAGTAAAGCAGGGAGATGTTTTAAAGCAGCTGTTCCAGGGCACAGACAGGTCGTTGTACA
This sequence comes from Bacillus sp. FSL R7-0685, assembly GCF_038002425.1. Lineage (NCBI taxonomy): Bacteria > Bacillati > Bacillota > Bacilli > Caryophanales > Bacillaceae > Bacillus > Bacillus sp. FSL R7-0685. Next base: position 1,036,496 of record NZ_JBBOCN010000001.1, read on the forward strand.
AAGCCATATATTCGTTCGACGTATTCGGGCTGCAGGAAATTCACGCCTTTAATCGGGACAAGATAGGGGAATTTTTGCTCTTTTCCAGCTTGTTTGGTGCTGAAGCCGTATCAAAGCTTGATTCAAGGCTGACGAAGGAAAGCGAAAGGCTCTATAAACCAAATGGGCGAAACCCTCAATTGAATCAGGAGCTGGAAACGCTTAAGCAGCTGGCAGTGAAGCTAAAACAGGCTGAAGCAGAGGAAGCGGGCTATCATCAGCTTCTCGAGGAAAAACGAACGCTTGAAGCCCGCCTTGCAGCCGCGGAAACCGAATTGAAAGAGACGGCGGGACATATCCGAATGATTGAGGGAGCGATTGAGCGAAAACCATTACTAAATGAAAAAGCGACACTCGAACAGGTGATTGCAGAATGTCCGGAACATGCAGGACAATTTCCAGCTGACGGACTGCATCAGCTGGAAAAATATGAATCCCATCTTCACCCGAAATCAGCACAGCTTGAGGCGCTTCGGGTGAAGATGGCGGAGTTGGACAAACAGAGGCAAAAGCTTATCCCCGATAAAGAGCTATTGACGAAAGAAACGCTGATACAAGAGCTTTCGGCAGCGTTTCATATGTACCAATCCTGGGGAGAACAGCTGGCCGCCATTCAGGCACAGCTGCGCCAGACGTCTGCGCAGACAGCGGCAGGGCTGGAACAGCTCAATAAAACGGATGAAAATGAGCTCCTGAATATGAACACCTCATATGATTATGAATGGCAGCTTCAGCAAGCGGTGCAGCAATATGTACAGGCAAGAGACAGAAAACGGCAGCTTGACGAGACGTTTGAACTTGCCCGGCAAGAGCTTGAAGACGCGGAAAAGGCCGTTCATGCCGCTTCGTCCGCGATTCTTGAAAACAGCCAAAGAAAAGATAAAGAAGCAGCTCTTAGAGCATATGATGAAACACAGGGGCAGCACCAAGAGCAAGCGAAGCTAAGAGAACAGCTGAAGTTTTTTGAAAGACAGCAGGCTAAACAGAAAAAGACTGTTATTGCAGCTGGTATGTTGTTCATCGTTCTCTTTTCTCTGCTGCAGCAATGGATTCCCGCCATAAGTTTTGGCGCTGCACTTATTGTGTATTGGCTTGTATCAGGAAAATCGTCTTCTCGAAACAGCCGAGAGACAAGACAGCCCATGACGGATATTTCACCAGCAGAAGCTGAAATGCTTAGAGAAGCGTTATGGGAGGATGACCGCAATAAGCAGCACCTTCTCACACAGCGTGCAGCGCTCCAGCAAAAGGAGGCGGCGTATGAAAGGGTCATCCAGCAGTTTGAACAGTGGGAAGCCGAAATGGCGCCGTCCTTTACACAGGTTGAGCGTTTTATGAATGAGCTCGGATTTAAGGAAGATCCATCATTTTTGCTTGATGCATACAGCTTAATGAAGGATGTTAAAAAAGAAGTGAAGAAAAAGCATGAGCTGACCATTGAAGCAGGCAGGCTGAAAAAGCACCGGAGAACATTCGAAGAACGTGTCAGTATGCTTCGTCCCGTGAATCAGAGTCAGGATATCTCCATTTCGGATGCCCTTCACACATTGCGGAAAAACATTGAACGTGAAAAAGAAATTGAGAAGCAAAAAAAGGAAATTGAAACAGATATTCATTATACAAAGGAACAGATGCTTGAACTTGAGCAAGAAATACAGTATTTCCACGCACAGATTGAACAGTTATTTGCCGCGGCTGCTGCAAAAGACAGAGATGCGTTTTTTGCCATAGCCGACATCAGCAGGCAATTGAAGGATACGGAGAACAAGCTTCATCACGTAAACGCACAGCTTCAAGGCGGGCACCCGGAGGAACTTGAACTGGCGGATTCCAATACGCTTTCTGAATTGAAAGATAAGCAATTTGTTGAGAATGAAAGAAAAGAGCGGCTGACTGAGGAGATCGAGCAGCTCCGCAGCCAAATCGCACTGCTCTCAGTCAAACAGGAACAATTAGAGGCTTCGGGATTGGTCTCAGACCTCAAGCTTCAAACCGAAATGCAAAAAGAACGTGTGAAAGAAACGGCTAAAAAATGGGCCTCCATACAAATGGTCAAACAGGTGATCAAAAACAAATTGGAGCGGCATAAAAAGGTTGAGCTTCCGCGCCTTCTGGAGACGGCAGGAGAATTTTTCCGCCCTCTGACTGACGGAAACTACCAAACCATTTATTTTTCCGAAACGGATGATTCGATCATGGTTATGCATCGCGATGGAACTGTCTATCATGCGGAAGAGCTGTCACAAGGGACATGTGAACAGCTGTATACAGCGATCCGATTTGCTTTGGCTGTTACGCGCCAGGATGGGTCAATGCTTCCGTTCCAGCTTGACGACAGTTTTGTTCATTTTGATCAGGAAAGGCTGAAACGTGTATTACATGTTCTGTATGATTTATCTGAAGGCGGTAGGCAGATTTTGTATTTTACATGCCATGAGCATGTAAAAGATGCATTTCATAGCAGCCAAATCATCCATTTGGTGTCATAAAAGAGGTTCTATAGCTGAAAATCGGTATGTGATATACTGGTATTATGTAAGATACGGAGGGAGCTTTAATAGAATGGCTAAAGGGATTATGCTACATGAGGTTGGCGAACAGGTGGACCAGTATCTATTGATTAAATCCTCGACGAAAGGGATTGCAAGCAATGGAAAACCGTTTTTGACTCTGATGCTGCAAGACCAGTCAGGCGATATTGAAGCGAAGCTGTGGGATGCCAAGCAAAGTGATGAAGTGACCTATGCGCCGCAGACGATTGTCAAGGTCGTCGGCGATGTTCACCATTATCGCGGACGCACCCAGCTGAAGCTAAGAAATATCAGACCGGTAAGCGAGCAAGAAAACGTCAATATTGATGATTTTTTAGAAACCGCGCCGATTCCGAAAAATGAAATGATGGATACCATCACTCAATATATATTTGAAATGAAAAATCCGAATATCCAGCGAATCACAAGGTTTTTGGTTAAAAAACACGAAGCTGAGTTTATGGATTATCCGGCGGCTACGAAAAACCACCATGAGTTTGTCTCAGGTTTGGCGTATCATGTTGTCTCTATGCTGAACCTGGCGAAAGCAATAGCAGATTTATATCCGTCTCTTGATCGTGATCTGCTTTACGCCGGTGTTATCCTGCATGATCTTGGAAAAGTGAAGGAGCTGTCCGGCCCTGTTTCCACTTCATATACGGTTGAAGGCAATTTGCTCGGCCATATTTCCATCATGGTGACAGAGCTTTCAAAAGCGGCTGAGGAGCTTCAAATCGATTCTGAAGAGGTGTTAATTCTTCAGCACTTGATTTTGAGTCACCACGGCAAAGCAGAATGGGGCAGCCCGAAACCGCCGATGGTGAAAGAAGCGGAAATTCTTCACTATATAGACAATCTGGATGCAAAAATGAATATGATGGACAGAGCGCTTGAGCGCGTGAAGCCGGGCGAGTATACTGAACGTGTATTTGCACTGGAAAACCGTTCCTTTTATAAACCGACATTTCATAAATAACTTAAAAAGGACTGATGCTGACATATTCAGCTCAGTCCTTTTTGATGCGTCTTTCCCGCACATAACTCGTCTCATTCCCGCATATGTTTAAGAATAAAGAATCTATGCAAAGGGGGAGGAGCCCGTGTTATTTTTTCCGTGGTGGGTGTATCTTTGTATTGTAGGCATCATTTTCAGCGCATATAAACTTGTGGCGGCAGCCAAAGAGGAAGAAAAAGTAGACCAGGCTTTTATTGAAAAAGAAGGACAGATTTATATGGAGAGGATGGAAAAGGAACGAGAACGCCGCAGTTCTCAGCAGCATGAAGAAGAAAATCAAAACCATTCCATCGCATAAAAAAAGCTGTGCGGCTCAATGAGCCTGCACAGCTTTTTTATTATTTGGAACTGCTTGAAGATGAAGAAGTGCTGTTGCTTGTTGAAGATGTATTAAATGTGTCTTTCAGATCCTTATCTTTTACTTCGATGTCAGCCTTCTTCATGACTTTTTGAACAGCTTCCTGAACGGCATTGCTGTCATTTAGTTTTTGTTCAAGCACTTCAGATTTCAGTTCTTTTTTCATATCATCGTATTTGCCGCGTTCTTCTGTCTTTTTGATGATATGGTAGCCAAATTGTGTTTTCACAGGATCGCTGACTTCGTTTGTTTTCAACTTGAATGCAGCTTTTCTGAATGTGGAATCCAGTTGTTCGTTATCTTTTGAAATCCAGCCAAGTTCGCCACCGTTTGTAGCTGAGCCTGTGTCTGTAGAGTATTCCTTCGCAAGGGCATCAAATTTCTCGCCTTTTTTCAGCTTTTTCTCTATTTCCTCAGCTGTCTTTTTGTCAGCGACAAGGATGTGGCTTGCGCGAATCTGGCCTTTTAAGCCTTCCCAGTATTCTTTAATTTCATCATCTGTTACTTTGATGTTATCTTTAGCCGCTTTTTGTGTCAGCAATTCATATTTTACTTGTTCTTTCAGGTAATCTTTGCCATATTGCTTTTCGAGGGCAGTATATTGATCGCCAAGCTGCGTTTTGTATTCTTTCAGCTTGTTGTCAATTTCTTTATCCGAAACTTTATACTTCTTGTCCAATACTTTTTCTTGCACTAGCTGTGTCAGTACGCTTGCGCCAGCTGTTTTCTTCATGTTTGTGTAAAGCTCGCCTTTTGTGACATCGCCTGCGTCTGTTTTTGCGATGACTTCTTTGTCGCCGCTGCTGCAAGCACTGAGAGCGAGGATGCTTGTAGCAGTGATAGCTGCTATTGCGATTTTCTTCATTGTTTTCAAACACTCCTAATCATTCCAAATTAAATTACCTATGCGTATCATAACATATTGTGGCTTTCTGTAAAAAGATTTTAAATAAAGGGCATTCGTCTAGTCAAACTTTTGCTGATGACATACTTATATATTGATCAAGAAAAGGAGGTATGTAACATGAGCGGAGGATACTCTAACGGATTCGCGTTGCTCGTAGTACTGTTCATTTTGCTTATCATCGTAGGTGCAGCTTACATCTACTAAGCAGCCCGAGGATCGCTTGCAACATAAGCGATCCTTTATTTTCACTAGCGCCTAATCGTTTCAAACATGAATTGCATAACATGTAATTGGTAAATAAAGCTTATTACAGGAGGTGCTTTTTAAGATGGGTGAAGTATTTGCAGGCGGATTCGCTTTATTGGTTGTGTTATTTATTTTATTGATTATCATCGGCGCTTCTTGGCTGTACTAATCAACATAAAAAAGCATAGCTGCTTAATCAGCAGCTATGCTTTCTTTCGTATTTACACTGTAAAGGAGATCTCCACAAACGAAGAGATCAGTAAAATTAATATAGATACATTAATAAATCGGAATACCTTATCTTGCCGCTCTTCAGGAATCTCTCTGACAAGGCATAATGTATTGGTGAGCCTGTTTATGAAATATAAAATAAACACGGCAGCCACGATAAAATAGAATAAAATGATGGGAGATTCCCCCTCTCTCTGAACTGTCCCATATTACATTACCAAATATTTATTAAAAAAGATAGAATGCAAATTGAAAAATCGCCACCAGCACCAGGGTTTGACTACTTTTCAACAAGAATATCCAAGCCGTCAGCTTCCTGATCAATAAAAGCGGTTTTCGGTGCTTTTATCAGCTTGAGAGCCAGCAGGAAATCAGGCAGACAGTAGCCGGCGTGAATGCCCGAGATCATGCAAAAATAATGAGCGTGATTCGGAAATGCCAGTGCTGCGTAAAACAATACCGGTGTAATCAGCAAGAACGGGCTGACGAGTGAAATCAGCATTGTTTTTTTTGGTATACGTTTCCATGTGCGCATGCGCAATATGTAAAACTTTTTTTCTATTTTTCTTTTTTTGCAGATGATTGGCAGGACATGGATGACTTTATGTACAAATAAAATAACGACGAGCAAACCGCCGAATAAAGATACATATTCATCGCTTAAGCTTGTGCCAGGCCGCAGCAGCTCAAAAGCTAAAAAGGTAGATATAAAAACCAAAATCATAAAACATACAGCAGTTAATATTATGCGAACGGCGCCATAATCCTTCATGAGATTTATGGTCTTCCAGCAATTCATCAAAGTCATCCTTCCATACATCTTGAATAGAATCTCAAAATAATTTACTCCTCCCAAGAGAAAAAATCAATGCTTTTTTAAGAAAAAATATCATCCGGCAGGTATTTTTTTGAAACAAGCAAACAAACTGCGAAATATGGGGTTAGAACTTTCTTCTCAGTGAATTATCAGCTAAAATAAGATTAAAGATAGAAAGAAGTGGTGTGGATGGATTCGATGGATCATCGCATTGAGCGATTAGAATATTACATACAATTATTAGTGAAAACAGTAGATATGGACAGGTACCCCTTCTATGCGCTTCTCATTGACAAAGGGCTGAGCAAGGAAGAAGGGGAAGCGGTTATGAGGATATGCGATGAATTGTCGGAAGAGCTGGCAACACAAAAAGCGCAAGGATTTGTAACCTTTGATAAGCTCCTTGCGCTTTTTGCCGGACAGCTGAATGAAAAATTAGATGTTCATGAAACGATTTTTGCCCTGTATGAGCAGGGGCTTTATCAAGAGCTGATGGAAGTCTTTATCGACATCATGAAGCATTTTGATTAACTGTTTACAGGTTCAAGCTCTTCAGCCGGTTCATCCGCCGCACTGTCCTTTGCTTTTTTCTTCAGTTTTCCGTTTACGCTTTCAAAGTCATTGTCAATATTGGTGAGTGACGTTTCGAAAATTTCCATAAAATCATCGCCGTAGATATGGCGTATCATACACATCATTTCTGCCACTTCAGGAAATTTTCCGAATAAATGATACAAAGGCTGTGAACCTTTAAAAACAGCGTTGCGTGTCGGATCAAATTCCTCAAGCAAGCTCCAGAATACCTTGGTACCTTCCTCAGTCAATTGGACATATGTGTTCCGTTTATCATTCAGCCGTTTGGAGAACCTTAAATATCCCCGTTCTTCCAGCTTTTTTGAAAAGTTGAATGCGGTTGATACGTGCATGACCCCGAATTTCGCGATTTCAGAAATGGAAGCTCCATTCAATTGATACGCAATCCATAAAATATGATGCTCATTAATATTCAGGTCATACGGTTTGAGCCATTGCTGCCAATCCTTCTCGATCGATTTCCAAAGAGCCTTGCTAAGCTGAGCCATTTTCTGGGTGAAAACCAGAGCTTCTTTCACATCATAGGGCGGTTCCACTCGATTCATTACGTCACCTGCTTCTCTTTTTCTTTTTCTCTATTATGCCAATAAAATAAAGATTAATAAAGATGAAAATGTAAGAATTTTTTAATAAATTCACAAACCATTGCGACGAAAGGGTTTTTCGGCCAAAAAAAAATACGGGTCCAATTTTGGCCCGCATTTTTTTCTTTTGAATAGGATATTAGTTTTGTAAGGTTTTCTCCAGCTGTCTGATTTTCTCTTCGATATCGGCAATTTCTTTTTGCAGATCCTGCTGGTGAGGCTTGATCTCTTCCTGCCATTTTTTAATTGACGTTTGGAGCTCGCCGCCCACGTCTTTAATAACATCCGTGCTTTCTTTTGCCGCTTTGATCAGCTGGTCTTTTAATGCAAGCCCGTCTGACTTTAAGCGTTTGATTGTTTCTTCAAAAGAATCATAATTGGTTTTCATTTTTTCACGCAGCTGCTTTCCTGAGGAAGGTGCAGTAAGAAGAACCGCTGCTCCTCCGATGATGCCGCCTACGAATAGTCCTGTTAATAGAGAACGTCCGCTCGCCATTACAATCACCCCGTCTTTTTCTTCAAAATAGGATTCATTCAGCATTTTTCATTTTTGTTGAAAGCCTGAACTTCTATACATAGCTTGCTTTATTTTAGCATATTTTTTAAGTGAAAAGGAGGGAGAAGGTTGTCTGTCTTTTTGATTGTATTATCCTGCATCACCCTTGCCTTCGCTTCAGGCGCTGTTTACTATATCAAACTTCTCAGCCAGGCTGCTTCTTATCCGCCCAAGAGGGTTATCCGGCAGAAAGCGCTTGTTTGTTCAACCGGAACCGCCTTTACACTATGTCTTATCTTTTTCACAAAACTCCTCGCTTAAAACATGCTGACATGCTGCGGACGCTCTGTTCAAAAAACCTCTCCCGTAGCGGAAGAGGTTTTGTGTGACAATTATTTAGCAGCTTCCATAAAGCTTGAACGCCTTAAAATGGTTTGCACAATCGGATAAATAATGATCATTGAGATTGTATTCAGCACAGCGGCCGGCAGAACAACAGCAGCGAACAATGCGGCGAAACCGCCCGGTAAACCGACGATCAATAAAGCTGACGATAGAAACACAATACCTGATAAGATGGTCCCGATCACTGTCAGCACAGCGGCTGCACCTGTTTTTCGGCTCTTTCTGAACAAGAGAAACAGGGAGAAGAACAGAAACGCTGATACGGGTTTATCAATGATGTTGGGGATCTGTCCGGCTGGAAACGCGGTTGTAAGCGCGGAAATGATTCCGGTCACGATCCCGATGACGAGTACATTTTGCACCCGCGGGAACAGCAGAATGCCCATGAACATCATGATCAGCATCATATCTGGTTTCATGCCGCCTAAAAAGGGCGGAATAATGGAATGAAGCGCTGCGCCGATTGCGGCAAACAGAGCCATAATGACTAACTCTTTTGTTTTCATAACTATGCTCTCCTCTGCTAAGCTTTTTGCCCTCCAATAATATGCTCATCATTTATTGCGAAGGCTTTACAGAATGTGTTATGCAAACAGTATACCAAACGGACGGTTTGCATAGCCAGACTTTTTACTCATTTTCCTGCTGGAATTTCTTCATGAACGCAGCTAATTTTTCACAGTCTTCGAGAGAGACCGCGTTATAAATAGAAGCGCGGCAGCCTCCCACCGAACGGTGTCCGCCAAGGCCGATCATCTTCGCATCTTTTGCTTTCTGGACGAATGTTTTCGTTAATTCGTCATCCCGAAGCGTGAAGGTGACATTCATGCGTGAGCGGCTGTCCTTTCTGGCATGACCTTTATAGAAGCCGTTGCTTTCATCAATACAGCTGTAGAGAACCTGCGCTTTTTGTTCATTGCGCTGTTCAACAGCTTCCACACCGCCGTTTTCCTTGAGCCATTCCAGAACGAGGCTCAGCATATAAATCGCAAATGTCGGCGGAGTGTTGTAGAGTGAATCCGCTTTGACATGCGTGGAATATTTCAGGATTTTTGGGACGTTCGCATTTTCATTTTTCAGCCAGCTTTTTTTCATAATGACTACAGTCACGCCGGAAGGGCCGAGGTTCTTTTGGGCGCCTCCGTAGATCACATCAAATTTGGACACATCGATTTTTCTGCTTAAAATATCGCTGGACATGTCGGCTACGAGCGGAATAGGAGAATTCGGAAACTCCTGCCACTGAGTGCCGAAAATTGTATTGTTGGATGTGATATGTAAATATGCGCCGTCTTTTACATCCGTAAGGTCAACCTCTGGAATATAGCTGTAATTGTCTGTTTCACTAGTAGCGGTGATAGACGTGTTCCCGAACAATTTCGTTTCTGCCAGTGCTTTTTCAGACCAAGCGCCTGTCATCACAAAATGTGCGGTTTTTTCAGGTGTTAAAAAGTTCATCGGAAGCATTGAGAATTGAAGGCTTGCCCCGCCTTGAAGAAACAAGATATCGTAATCTTCCGGAATGCCCATCAGTTCGATTAAGAGGCTTTTCGCTTTTTGGTGCACCGCTTCATACACTTTGCTGCGGTGGGAAAGCTCCATAACAGACATGCCGGATTCGTTAAAATCAATAAATTCTTTCTGTGCTTTTTGCAGAACTTCCAGTGGCAGCGCTGCAGGACCTGCGTTAAAATTCGTTGTACGTTCCATTATGATCTCTCCCTGTTTTTCACGTTAATGTATAAAATAATACAATTATCCTATCACAAAAATTCAGTTTTTTGATAAAAAATTAGAATTATCAAAAGAAATTGACGGATGTTTGCGAAATGTTCACAAAATAAAATAACCTCATCTTATGATGAGGCCAGGCGTTTTGCGATAGAGGAAGAGATGTTCTGCAGATCCTCCGGTTTATAATCATCAGCATGCGTTTTCCAAACCGCTCCGAATCCATCTCCTTTTCCGTAGCGAGGGATAATATGCATATGGTAGTGGAACACAGATTGTCCAGCTTTTTCGCCGTTATTGTTCAGCGTATTTAAGCCGATCGGTTCAAATTCATCCCGGATAGCGCGGGCGATTTTTGGAACAGCATGGAAATATTGTTTTGCTAATTCATCTGTAAATTCATATACATTCTCAATATGTGTTTTCGGAATGACAAGCGTATGGCCTTTTGTCACTTGGCTGATATCAAGAAAGGCAAGTACATGTTCATCTTCATACACCTTCGCGGATGGAATGTCGCCGGCGATAATTTTACAAAAGATACAATTCTCTGCACAATGCATGAGGGTTCCTCCTTATGAAATTGTTTAGTATGTATACACTCATCGTACCACAGAAATGCAGAAAATAGAAAACAGGATGAACGGCGAGCGTTCACCCTGAATGCAGAGGAAGAGCTTATATGAAGAAAATGTGTTATGCCTTTGGTAAGCACCTCATTTGTCAATAAAATGAAGACTTGTTTAATGCCTAACGATTCCTGCGATAAACACCTCATTTGACAATTTGCTTCATACATGAAGAATTCATCAATTCAGTGAAGAGAAATGGTTTGAGCATTGGACATGTTTATTTTCTATCCAACTGTTTCTAAGACGTCTTTGACAAACACCTCATTTTTCAGTTGATATGCTTTTCCTCTACAACTATTATGATGTCCAGAACCTGTCTCTTTATGACAGCAAATTCATCATTTGTTAAAAGGGAATTGTTTCAAATCAGGCCTTGTTTTTGGTACTATGAAGAAAAACACTATAAGGGGAGAAACTATGTCTCTGCTATCGGTAAAAGACTTAACCGGCGGATATACAAGGAATCCGGTTTTAAAAAACGTATCATTCACCCTTGAACCGAATCAAATTGTCGGCTTAATCGGGCTGAATGGTGCTGGTAAAAGTACAACAATCAGACATATCATCGGGCTGATGGACCCGCATAAAGGTTCAATCGAATTAAACGGTAAAACGTTTGCTGAGGATCCGGAAGGCTACCGTTCACAATTTACCTATATACCTGAAACACCTGTTTTATACGAAGAATTGACGCTGATGGAGCATCTTGAACTAACAGCCATGGCATATGGACTGTCAAAAGAAACGATGGAGAAAAGGCTGCCTCCGCTTTTAAAGGAATTCCGAATGGAAAAGAGGCTGAAGTGGTTCCCGGCCCATTTTTCTAAAGGAATGAAGCAGAAGGTTATGATTATGTGCGCCTTTTTGGCAGAGCCTGCGCTCTACATTATTGATGAGCCTTTTCTAGGGCTTGATCCGCTTGCCATTAACGCGCTGCTTGAACGGATGAATGAAGCGAAAAAAGGCGGGGCGAGCGTGCTGATGTCAACACACATTTTGGCAACGGCAGAACGCTATTGCGATTCGTTTATTATTTTACATAACGGCGAGGTGCGGGCGCGCGGCACGCTGTCAGAGCTCAGAGAGCAGTTTGGAATGAAGGACGCGGCGCTGGACGATTTGTATCTTGAGCTTACAAAGGAAGACGCTGGCCATGAATAATATGCTTGATATTTGGCAGTCGCGGCTGCAGGAGCATATCAAAGAAACAAGAACATACATGAAATATATGCTCAATGATCACCTCGTCATTGTTTTGATTTTTTTTCTAGCGGGCGCTGCAAGCTGGTACAGCAAATGGATACGGGACATTCCCGCTCACTTTCCATCCTTTTGGGTGATGGCCGTGCTGTTTTCGCTCGTGTTGACAAGCTCTTATGTGCGAACGCTTTTGAAGGAGGCTGACCTTGTTTTCTTATTGCCTCTTGAAGCAAAAATGGAGCCTTACTTGAAGCAGGCGTTTGTCTACAGCTATGTGTCTCAGCTGTTTCCGCTTATTGCGCTGAGCATCGTTGCGATGCCGCTTTATTTCGCAGTCACACCGGGGGCTTCGCTCGTATCGTATGCCGCGGTCTTTGTCCAACTGTTGCTGCTGAAAGCGTGGAATCAGGTAATGGAATGGCGAACGACTTTCCAAAACGACCGCAGCATGAAACGGATGGACGTCATCATTCGCTTTGCGGCGAATACACTCGTTCTTTATTTTGTTTTCCAATCTGTTTATATGTATGCGCTTCTCGTCTATGTCATTATGGCTGTTCTTTATCTGTATATGTCTTCCGCAGCAAAACGGAAAACATTTAAATGGGAAAGCCATATTGAGTCCGAATTGAGACGAAAGCAGCGTTTCTATCGGATTGCCAACCTGTTTACTGATGTGCCGCATTTGCGAAAGCAAGCCAAACGCAGAGCTTATCTCGACTTTTTGCTGCGGCTTGTGCCGTTTGAACAGCGCAAAACATTTGCCTATATGTTCACCCGCGCCTTTTTGCGTTCGAGTGATTATTTGGGCATTCTTGTCAGATTAACGATCGTTTTCGCGCTGATCATTATGTATGTCTCAGCTAGCCCGTTGATTACAGCGGTTTTGACTGTGTTTGCCATTTTCATTACGGGCATTCAGCTTCTGCCGCTCTTCGGCCACTTTGACCATCTGGCGCTTCAAGAGCTGTACCCTGTGAAAAAAGAAACAAAGCTGAAAAGCTATTTCTCTCTATTAAAAACTGCACTTAGTATTCAAGCGCTTCTGATGTCTGTTGCATCTGCCTATGCAGCCGGCTTGACCGGTTTTCTGTACGCGCTGATCGGTTCTGCCGTTCTGATTTTTGTTGTTATGCCTGCTTATATGGCAACCAGGCTGAAAAAGCACGGAAAGCTGTGAACTGAAAAGAGGTAATCAAATGACAGATAATCAGCTGCTGATGCAGGATGCTTTGGAATGGAAAATGCATTTTTTGCGAAAGGATTCCATGTTTGAACGCTTTTCGAAGCGTGTGCAGACGAAGGTGAATGAACGGATTCCTGAAAAAATCCATACGGTCGTCACCGAGAGTGTAAGAAAAATGGTAGAAGCGACAATGGCCGGCTCCAATATCATCACTTATAAAAAGGATACAAGTGCACTGTCGCTCAGTGAAAAAAACGAATTGGCGAAAAAAACGATTGTTTCTTATCAGAAAGTGGCAGCTGCTGAGGGAGTCGGCACCGGAGCGGGCGGCATTTTTTTAGGCATTGCTGATTTTCCGCTGCTGCTTTCAATTAAGATGAAGTGTTTATTTACCTTGTCTTCCATTTACGGCTTTGATGTCAAGGATGCACAAGAAAGGATGTTTTTGCTCCTCGTGTTTCAGCTTGCGTTTTCGAGTGATGATGGCCGTAAATCGCTTTTTTCTGTCATCGAAAATTGGGAGACGGAGAAAAAGAGCATCGACTGGAGAGTGTTCCAGCAGGAATATCGCGATTATATCGACGTCGTGAAGCTTTTTCAGCTTTTGCCGGGCGTAGGAGCGGCAGTCGGCGGAATTGCCAATTATAAGCTGCTTGCTCAGCTTGGAGAAACGGCAAGACATGTTTTTCATCTGAGGATATTAAAGGAAAAAGCCGGAGAATAAACACTCCGGCTTTTTTTTATAGCTGATGATAGGTGACCGCAGCGCCGGCAAGGACCTTGGCCGCTGTCAGCATTGCTTTTTCGTTGATATCAAATTTTGGATGGTGGTGGGAAAAGACTCGATCTGGCTGTTCGGGAGCGGCACCTGTAAAGAAAAAAGTGCCTTTCACGTTTTGTAAGTAATAAGCAAAATCCTCGCCGCCCATTTGCGGTTCACCTTCAATGACCTGCTGAACGCCCTCGGTATTCTTTGCGGTGCTCACCAAGTGGCTCGTTTCGGCAGGATGGTTCACAACCGCCGGATAACCCTGTTCATAGGTGTACTCATAGGACGCGCCGTGCATGCTGCATATTCCTTTTACAACCGCTTCAATTTCTTTCTCCAGAATGTCCCGGACATTTTCATCAAAAGAACGCGCTGTGCCGATGAGTACTGCTTGGTCTGCGATGACATTAAACGGATTGTCTGCGATGAAGGAGCCTGTCGAAATGACGGCGGATTGAATCGGATTGACTTTGCGGCTGACAATGTGCTGCAAAGAGGAAACGATTTGCGAACCGATCAGGACGGCGTCTTTTGTATCATGCGGATGAGCGCCGTGGCCGCCCTTTCCGAAAACTTTAATCGTAAATCGGTCCGCCGCCGCCATTACGGCGCCGGGGCGGCAGAGAATAGTTCCGAGCGGCTCAGTTGCCCAAAGATGAGTGCCGAATATCACATCCGTGTTTTCGAGACATCCGTCATCAATCATTGGCTTTGCGCCTCCAGGATAATATTCTTCTGCATGCTGGTGGATCATCACAAATGTTCCCTTCAGTTCATGTCTGTTTTGGTGAAGGACCTTGGCCACTGCGAGAAGAGCTGCGGTGTGGCCGTCGTGGCCGCATGCATGCATGACACCAGGCACTTTGGAGGCGTAAGGGACATCTTTTTCATCTTGAATGGGGAGAGCGTCAAAGTCGGCCCTCAAAGCGACTGTAGGGCCGGGGTCGCTTCCTTCTATATATGCTAAAACCCCTCTGCCGCCGACGTTTGTGCGGATTGGGATTCCTAACGATTCATAATAGGAAGCAATAAATGCGGCGGTTTTTTCTTCTTGAAATGAAAGCTCAGGATACATATGAAAATGGCGCCTGATCTCAACCATTTCTTCAAAACAGCCGTCGAGCTGTTTGTTTATCTCTTTCTGCAGTGTGGATATGGACAAAGCCGCTTCCCCCTTTTCTATGCTTTTCCATGATTGTATAGAAAAAGTCTGAATATTTCAACTCATGCTGTTTTAAAGCATCATCACTGCTGCGAGAGTTGTCACCAAAAGGCCAATCGCGACGGGAATGAAGTTTTTTCTGGCAAGCTCAAAAGGATCAACTTTGCAAATGGCCGCGGCGGGAATCAACGCCCATGGGACCAGTGTTCCTCCGCCCACCCAGATGGCAGAGATTTGTCCGAGCGCGGTCAGAACGGCGGGATCGGCATGGAGAGCTGACGAAAAGAGCTTTGCGATGGAGCCGGCGAGAGAAATGCCAGAAAATCCTGAGCCATCAAGGCCTGTTATGGCTCCAGCGGCAGTTAATGCAGCGGCGGCAAGCTCCTTTGACATAGGCATCATATGGGATAAAGCAATGCCAAGATCGTTGACAATGCCGTGGGAACCTTTAGGGAGTGAAGTGCCCAGTATGCTTTCATAGCCTGAGTCGCCAAGATAAAAGAAAGCGGCAATCGGGATGACGGGGCCGAAAACCTTAAAACCGAACTTAAATCCGTCAATAAAATAGCCGGTGATTTTTTCAAGCCCTTTATGCTTATACACGAAAAAATGAACGGTAAAGAGGATACAAATTGCAGACCCGCCAATTAACGCGGTTGCATCATTTCCTTGTAGGTTAAACAAGAGCATGCAGGAAATATCTGCAAGAAAGGCAAGCGGAATCAAAAAAGCCAGTATGGACCGCAGGCGTTTTGGCAAGTACAGCGAGTTGTCTTGTTCGCCGGAAAGAACGGGGGAAAAAGAAGCGGGATGCTCCTGTTTTTTGCGTTCGCGCTGAATCATGATAAAGGCAGCAGTTGTTGTTGTCACACCCATAATCAGCACAAGCGGAATACTGGCCGAGACGACATCACCGACTGGAATGCCTGCTGCATCCGCAGTCAGCTTTGGAGCCGCCTGAATGACAAAGTCTCCTGACAGGGCAAAACCGTGTCCGAATAAGTTCATGGCCATGGCCGCGGCAAGAGGCGTCAAATCGGCACGTGCGGCTGCGGGGAGCAGGACGGCGCCGATCAAAGCGACACCCGGAGAAGGCCAGAAGAAGAGAGAAATGGCGAACATCAGGCCTCCAATCAGCCAATAGGCAGTCACAGGCCCTCTCACAAGGCTTGCAAAGGGAGAAATCATCGCTTCATTTATCCCTGTTTTTGTTAACAAATCACTCATTGAAACGATAAAGCAAATGATGAAAATCGTGGGCAGCAGTTCGCCGGCAGCATAGATAAAGCTGTGGAATAAACTGCTGACAGAAGCTGAAAGTGAATGGCTGGCCCATAGCGATATGATAAAAATGCCGAATAGAGAAATAAATGTCGTGTCTTTTCTCAGCAGCATAAATAGGATAATTGCACCGATAAAAAACACATACAGAACATGGACAGATAAAATCCCGACTTCCATCATCGATCACTCCTTCCGCTTACAGATTATTCATAGGCGGGCGGAAGGTGCCGGGACAGAGGGGAGGGTTATGATGGAAGATGAACATTGATCTGTTTCAGCTGCTCAATCAGATGATGCCTTAATACTCTATTCGCTTTTTGCAGATGTTTTGGGAAGCATTCAGGAGAAAAAATGACGCACCCTTCAGCAAGCCAGTTTTTTCTATAGGCGATGATGCTTTCCGATGGCTCTAAATATGAATCATCCTCGTGCTGCATCTCGTAATCATCAAATCCGAACTGAAAACCGCAGCACGGGCATCATGAGAATGATTGCCTTCATGATCATATGGCGGTTCAGCCAATCTCTTAAACCCGCAGACTGGGCAAGTATGCTTCATTTTGCTTTCCTCCCAATAAAAATAAGCTGCCGGACATGCCGGCAGCTATTCGACAGCGAAATATGTGGTGACATAGGAAGGCCGGGAGAAGATCGACGTTGTGTCAATTCCAGCAGATGTATCGCGTTTTTTGTGGGCTTCTTTGTAAGAACCGGACTGCTGCCAGTCTTGAAAGGCGCTTTCCGTTTCCCACAAGGTCAGAATGACATAGGTGTCACTGTCAAGCGGACGGAGCACTCGAATTGCTTCAAAGCCAGGCTCGTTTTCGACTTTTCCCGCTCTGTTTTTAAATCTGTTTTCAAACAGCGGACGCCCTTCCTGAGTGACGGCAATATTGTTCAATACTGCAAAACCGGGATGTTTGATCTCTCCGACTTGGTCAATGACTTCATAAGCGTGTGGTGCCTGGAAAACGGTATCTCCGTTTGTTTCATGAATTAAAATGGCGTTTTCCTGCCCCTGCATCAAAAGGATATTTTCTGAGGGATGCTTCTCTACGATCGTTTTTAAAAAATCGGCTGTCCCATATGTAATATAAACCTTCATATCAGCCACCTCCTGCTTGCTAGTATATCAAAACAATGGTATAAGTTTCTATTGGCGAGTGCTTCGAACATAATTCCAAACAATTTTTCCCATACTACCTTTAGAAAGGCGAGGTGAGTTCATGTTTAAGATAAAGAAAAAGAAACTTTTTATACCTATCATTATTTTAGTGTTAACTGCTTTTCTCGCTTTAATAGGATATATTTCAATTATTTTTCTCGGCCATTATGTCATAGATGAAAAAAAGCTTATTCTTCATGCTTCTTCAAAAATTGTTGATCAAAACGGAGATGAGGTTGCAAGCCTGTATACAGAAAATCGCGAACCGGTCTCGATCAATGAGATTCCAAAGCAGGTCAGAGAAGCGTTTATCGCTGTTGAGGATAAAAGATTCTATGAGCATCACGGCATTGATGCAAAATCTGTCGGAAGGGCAGTGTACCGCGATATATTAGCAGGTGGTAAGGTGGAAGGCGGAAGCACAATCACCCAGCAGCTTGCCAAAAATATTTTTCTGACACATGACAAAACGTTTCTAAGAAAAACAAAAGAAGTGATCATTGCGATTAATCTTGAACGGGATTACAGCAAGGACAAGCTGCTTGAAATGTATTTAAACCAGCTTTACTTCGGACACGGGGTCTACGGCATACAAGCGGCGTCCCACTATTATTTTAATAAAGAAGTAAAAGATTTGACTGTATCTGAAGGCGCTGTTTTGGCCGCTATTCCGAAGGCGCCTTCTACGTACTCTCCGATTTTGCACCCTGATAAAAATAAGGAGCGGCGTGATACAATTCTAGGCATGATGAATGACCAAGGCTATATTAGTGCGAAAGAGGCTGTCACCGCGCAGGGCCGGACGCTTGGACTGCATGTGAAGAAACAGTCGGAAACACCTTGGTTTGACAGCTACATTGACCTTGTGATCAAAGAGGCGGAAGACAAGTATTCCATTTCCGGAGAGCAGCTTCTTCAAGGCGGATACACGATCAAGGTGCCGCTCGATTCGAAGCTGCAGAAGACGGCTTACCAGGTGATGAAAGAGGGAAGCTATTATCCCGGAACAGATCAGAATGCCGAGGGAAGCGCGGTCTTTATTAATAACAAGACAGGCGGTGTAGAAGCGGCCATCGGCGGAAGGGATTACACATCCAAAGGATATAACCGTGTCACAGCTGTCCGCCAGCCGGGTTCCACATTTAAGCCGCTTGCTGTATACGGACCGGCGATGCAGGAAAAGAAATTTAAGCCATATTCTCTATTGAAGGATGAGTTGCAGTCCTACGGAGATTATACGCCGAAAAACTACGACAGCCGGTATGAGGGCGAAGTCACTATGTCTGACGCCATTACGTACAGCAAAAACGCGCCGGCTGTCTGGACGCTGAATGAGATCGGCGTTGAAACAGGAAAATCTTATTTGAAAGCAAACGGCATTGATATCCCTGATGAAGGCCTTGCTCTCGCTCTAGGAGGCTTGGAAAAAGGCGTTTCGCCGCTCCAGCTTGCCGGCGCGTTTCATACATTTGCCGCGAATGGAATGTATACTGAACCCTTCTTTATCTCGAGCATAATAGATGAAGACGGAGAAACAATAGCCGATCATAAAGAAGAAGGAAAGCGGGTTTTCAACAAGCAGACGTCTTGGAATATGACGAGAATGCTGCAGCAGGTAGTCAAAAAGGGAACGGCCACGTCCGGCACCTATCACGGCGACCTGGCGGGAAAAACAGGTTCTACATCTTATACAGGCGTCTCCGGCGCGACAAAGGACGCCTGGTTTGCAGGCTATACGCCGAAAATAACCGGGGCAGTCTGGATGGGCTATGACAAAACGGATCAAAACCATTATTTGAAAGCCGGGAGCTCATACCCGACGCGGCTGTTTAAGGATATTTTGACACAGGCAGGAGAAACCGGTCATGTGTTCACAAAGCCTAAAAACGTTAAAGATCTGGAAAGCCCGATTGAGCTGAAGCCGGTCAAAACACTCACAGCCGATTACACATTTAAAGCAGCGGGGCTCTTTACTATTGAATTAAAGTGGGACGCTCAAGAGGATGATCGGGCCGTATACAGAATTTATGTAAACAAGGACGGCGAGGAGACGCTTCTTGATTCGGTTGAAGGGAAGGGAAGCTATGAAATTCCTTATGCCAACTTATTTTCGGGCGCGTCTTATAAAATTGTGCCTTATAATACACAGACAAAAAGAGAAGGGGAAGGAACCGATTACGTTCAGCCAAAATTGTTTTCCTCTTAATGGAATTCGGCGATTTTTTGAACTTTGAGCTACATTTCTATACCATTTGCCTAAAACAAGGTATAGTGTAATAAGTCAAGAAATACGAACGTATGGTTGCCGTATGAAAGGTGGAAATCAGATGAGTAAACGAGAAACGTTTAACGAGACGTTTTTAAAAGCTGCGCGGGGAGAAAAAGCGGATCACACGCCTGTGTGGTATATGAGGCAAGCAGGGCGCTCGCAGCCGGAATACCGCAAGCTGAAGGAAAAGTACGGATTGTTTGAGATCACACATCAGCCAGAACTTTGTGCGTATGTCACAAGACTGCCGGTTGAGCAATACGGAGTCGATGCTGCAATCCTTTATAAAGATATCATGACGCCGCTGCCGTCAATCGGTGTGGATGTTGAAATCAAAAACGGGATCGGTCCTGTGATTGATCAGCCAATCCGGTCTCTGGCGGACATTGAAAAACTCGGCCAGATTGATCCGGAACAGGACGTGCCGTACGTGCTTGAGACGATTAAACTGCTTGTCAATGAGCAGCTGAACGTCCCGCTCATCGGTTTCTCAGGTGCGCCTTTTACGCTTGCAAGCTATATGATCGAAGGCGGCCCGTCGAAAAACTACAATAAAACAAAAGCCTTCATGTACAGCATGCCAGATGCATGGAATCTGCTGATGTCCAAGCTTGCCGACATGATCATCGTGTACGTGAAAGCGCAGATTGAGGCAGGCGCAAAAGCGATTCAAATCTTTGATTCGTGGGTCGGCGCATTGAATCAGGCAGATTACAGAACATACATCAAACCCGTGATGAACCGGATCTTTTCAGAGCTCGCAAAGGAGAATGTGCCACTGATCATGTTTGGCGTTGGCGCAAGCCATCTTGCAGGTGATTGGCATGACCTTCCTCTTGATGTTGTCGGGCTTGACTGGAGACTCGGCATTGATGAAGCCAGATCAAAAGGAATTACTAAAACAGTGCAGGGCAACCTGGACCCGTCCATTTTGCTTGCGCCATGGGAAGTCATTGAGCAGAAAACGAAGGAAATACTTGATCAGGGTATGGAGTCAGACGGCTTCATTTTCAATCTTGGCCATGGGGTATTTCCTGATGTCAGTCCCGAGGTTTTGAAAAAACTGACAGCATTTGTCCATGAATATTCACAAAACAAAAAAATGGGTCAATATTCCTAAGCATATCTTTTGGTATCTTAATGATATCCTGTCAAAATGTTTGTATCAGATCATTAAAGAGGGTGTAAACAGTGAGTAGAAAGAAAATGGGGCTTCTCGTGATGGCGTACGGCACGCCTTATAAGGAAGAAGATATTGAACGTTATTATACACATATCAGAAGAGGCAGAAAGCCTGAACCTGAAATGCTTCAAGATTTGAAAGACAGATACGAAGCGATTGGCGGCATTTCACCGCTTGCCAAAATCACAGAAGAGCAGGCGCATAATCTGGAACAGCACTTGAATGAAATTCAGGATGAGATTACGTTTAAAGCGTATATCGGACTGAAGCATATCGAGCCGTTTATTGAAGACGCCGTAGCAGAGATGCATAAGGATGGCATTACAGAAGCAGTCAGCATCGTGCTGGCGCCGCATTTCTCCACGTTCAGCGTTCAGTCCTACAACAAACGCGCCAAAGAAGAGGCTGAAAAACTCGGCGGCTTAACGATTACGTCAGTTGAAAGCTGGTACGATGAACCGAAGTTCGTGACATATTGGGTTGACCGAGTGAAGGAAACATATGCGTCAATGCCTGAGGATGAAAGAGAAAACGCGATGCTCATCGTATCCGCACACAGCCTGCCGGAAAAAATCAAAGAATTTGGAGACCCGTATCCGGACCAGCTGCATGAATCGGCGAAATTGATTGCTGAAGGCGCAGGCGTTTCCGAATATGCTGTCGGCTGGCAAAGTGAAGGGAACACGCCTGATCCTTGGCTCGGACCCGATGTTCAGGATTTAACACGTGATTTATTCGAACAAAAAGGCTATCAAGCATTTGTATATGTTCCTGTTGGATTTGTCGCGGATCACTTAGAAGTGCTTTATGATAATGATTATGAATGCAAAGTGGTTACTGACGATATCGGCGCAAGCTATTACCGGCCGGAAATGCCAAATGCCAAGCCTGAATTTATTGATGCTTTGGCAACAGTCGTATTAAAAAAATTAGGACGTTAAAGAAGGCGATGAACATGAGTGACGACAAAAAACATGTAGTCATCATCGGCGGCGGCATTACCGGTTTAGCCGCCGCCTTCTATATGGAAAAAGAAATCAAAGAAAAGAATCTGCCGCTTGAGCTGACACTTGTTGAGGCAAGTCCGAGAGTCGGCGGGAAAATCCAGACTGTCAAGAAAGACGGCTATATCATCGAAAGAGGGCCAGACTCATTTCTGGAACGAAAGAAAAGCGCCCCGCAGCTTGTTAAAGACTTAGGTCTTGAGCATTTGCTTGTCAACAATGCGACCGGGCAATCCTATGTGCTTGTAAACCGCACCCTGCATCCAATGCCGAAGGGCGCTGTAATGGGGATACCGACAAAAATTGCGCCGTTTGTTTCTACGGGTCTGTTTTCCTTGTCCGGGAAGGCGAGAGCTGCTATGGATTTCATCCTGCCTGCAAGCAAAACAAAGGATGATCAGTCATTGGGAGAATTCTTCCGCAGACGTGTCGGAGATGAAGTGGTCGAGAACTTAATCGAGCCGCTACTATCAGGGATCTATGCAGGCGACATTGACAAGCTCAGCCTGATGTCGACATTTCCGCAATTTTATCAGACGGAACAAAAGCATAGAAGCCTGATTCTCGGCATGAAAAAAACAAGGCCTCAAGGCTCAGGCCAGCAGCTGATGGCAAAAAAACAAGGGCAGTTCCAAACTCTGTCAACCGGTTTGCAGACCCTTGTAGAAGAGATCGAAAAGCAGTTAAAGCTGACGAAGGTGTATAAAGGCACAAAAGTGACCAAACTCAGCCATAGCGGCTCTTGCTATTCGCTCGAACTGGATAACGGCGTCACACTTGATGCTGATTCAGTAATTGTGACTGCTCCGCATAAAGCGGCTGCGGGAATGCTTTCTGAGCTTCCTGCCATTTCTCATTTGAAAAATATGCACTCCACATCCGTGGCAAACGTCGCTTTAGGTTTCCCTGAAGGCTCCGTCCAAATGGAGCATGAGGGCACGGGTTTTGTCATTTCAAGAAACAGTGACTTTGCGATCACAGCCTGTACGTGGACGAATAAAAAATGGCCGCACGCAGCGCCGGAAGGCAAAACGCTGCTTCGGGCATATGTCGGAAAAGCCGGAGACGAATCCATTGTCGATCTATCAGATAATGACATTATCAACATTGTGTTAGAAGACTTAAAGAAAGTCATGAACATAAACGGCGAGCCGGAAATGACATGTGTAACCCGATGGCATGAAAGCATGCCGCAGTACCATGTCGGCCATAAGCAGCGTATCAAGGAGCTGCGTGAAGCACTTGCATCTGCGTATCCGGGTGTTTATATGACAGGCGCTTCTTTTGAAGGTGTCGGCATTCCCGACTGCATTGATCAAGGAAAAGCTGCCGTGTCTGACGCGCTTACCTATTTATTCAGCTAAAACCTCCGCTTTATCGCGGAGGTTTTTTTTGATGTTCAATGGCAATATTGTGTAAAAAAATGATTGAATTGAACAGCAGGTTATGATACATTTGCATATGTACTTAATGACTAAAATGTTCAAACGGTCAGTTTCGAGGTGAATACAATGTCAATAGATCGAAAAAAGCTCATTTTGGAGGCGGCTACAAAGTCTTTCACGCAGTTCGGGTATAAAGCGACGACAATGGATCTTGTCGCAAAACTTGCGAACGTGGGGAAGGGAACCATTTATACTTTTTTCAAAAACAAAGAAGAGCTGTTTGACGAGATTTTCACTACTTTATTAAAGGAAATGAAGCAAAAAGCGGATGAAGCGATGGAGCCGAACCTTCCGTTCCATGAAAATGTGCACAGAGCGCTGTTTGCCATTCTGGAGTTCAGGAAAACACATCAGCTGACGATTAAAATTTTCCAAGAGAATGCCGAGATTGGTACAATGGCAGTTCAGGAAGTGATCCAGAAAATGGAGCGAGCCATACTGTCTTATATCAAAAGTAAGATTGAAGACGGGATCAAAAGCGGCGCAATCAAGCCGTGCGACCCTGAACTGACAGCCTTTGTGATGCTGAAGCTTTATATCGCGCTCATTTTTGACTGGGAAAAACAACACCCCCCGCTTGATAAAGAGACAATTGCGGGACTGCTTGAATTGTATGTTGTCAAAGGATTGTCAGCGAACTAGATAATCCTTTCTCTTTGCAAGAAAATGACCATTTTTCATGATGAGTCAGTTTTAGAATGGAGGCATCAGGATGAACACAATACGAAGTCAGTGGAAAGACATCGTAACAAGTAAAAAATTATTGATTCCCATCATCGCCATTTTGTTTGTCCCGCTTATTTACAGCGGCGTATTCTTAAAGGCTTATTGGGACCCGTACGGCACAGTTGACCAGCTGCCTGTCGTTGTCGTCAACCAAGACAAGGGAGCAACGTATGAAGGAGAAAAACTTCAAATCGGTGATGATCTGGTCAAAGAATTAAAGGATAATAACAACTTTGATTGGCATTTTTCCAATGATCTCGACCAATCGTTAAAGGACTTATTGAATCAAAAATATTATTTAGTTGTCGAGATTCCTGAGGATTTTTCTAAGAATGCCAGCACTGTATTAGACAAAAATCCGAAAAAATTGGATCTGAAATACCATACAAATGCAGGTTCTAACTATGTAGGGGCAACGATCGGCGAAAAAGCGATTGATAAACTGAAAGCCTCTGTTTCAAAAGAAGTGACCGAGCAATATACGAAAGTTATTTTTGATAACTTTAAAGATATCGCAAAAGGTTTGAGCGACGCGAGCAGCGGCGCGAAAAAAATTGATGACGGCACAAAGGATGCGAAAAACGGAAGCGCCCAGCTGAAAGAAAATCTGGCGAAGCTGAAGGAAAGCACCGCTACCATCAGTGACAAAACAGCGCAGCTTGCAGATGGAGCGGCTCAGGTGACGAGCGGCATCCAATCGCTTGACAGCTCGCTCGGTAAATTCCAGGACAGCAGCAACCAGATTTATGATAAATCTGGCCAGCTTGCAGCAGGATCAGGCAAGATAACGGGCAAGCTGAATGAACTGAATGCCGGCCTTCAAAAGGTGCAGCAGGGCTTGCCTAATCTGACAAACGGGCTGGATCAGCTCAACAGTAAAGCGCAAGAAGAGTCGGAAAAAGCAGCAAAAGCGGAAAAACTCATAAATGCGCTCGATTTAACGAAGCTTGAAACTGCTGTAAACAATCTGGAAAAATCAGAAACTGCGATGAAGGAATTTAAAAAACAGCTGTCTGACTTTGAAAACAGCTTAAAAAACCGTGATCAGGCATTCAAAAATCTCATCAATTCGAGTGATTTCTTAACAGCGGAGCAAAAAAGCCAGTTGATCAGCTCTGTTGAAAAGCAGCTTCCGAAAGTTGATGCGCCTGATTTTGATGAAATTTTAAGTGGACTTCCTGCAGCTGATCAGTTGCCTGACATCGCAACGATAAAAAGCTCTCTTGAAGACGTGAAAGCGCAGGTGGCGCAGGTGAAAGCCATGCCGGAAGCTACATCTAAGCTTTATAACGGCGCAAAAACAATCCAAGATGCAATTGACAGATTAACTGAGGGAGCTGATAAGATATACAATGGTTCACAGAAGCTGACAGATGGCCAAACTAAACTGACAGCGGGTATCGGTGAATATAATAAGCAGTTCGCAAAAGCAAAAGCGGGCTCAGAGCAATTGGTGACAGGAAGCAGCCAAGTATCCGGCGGATTGTTTAAGCTGTTAGACGGGTCTAAACAGGTCCAAAGCGGATCATCAAAACTTGCAGACGGATCTGCATCACTTGATACAGGTTTAGGCAAGCTATTGGACGGCACAGGAGAGCTGTCTAGTAAGCTGAAGGATGCGGCAGACCAAACAGGAGATATCGATGCTAATGATCAAACATATGGCATGTTTGCGGATCCGGTTAAAACCAAAGATGATGCCATTCATTCCGTTCCTAACTACGGTACAGGGCTGACACCTTATATCCTGTCAATGGGCTTATATGTCGGCGGCATCATGCTGACGGTTGTCTTCCCGCTGAAGGAAGCGTCAGGACGTCCGAGAAACGGTTTTGAGTGGTTCTTCAGCAAATTCAATGTCATGATGCTTGTAGGAATCATTCAATCATTGATTGTGGCGACGGTTCTTCTATTGGGAATTGGTCTCGAGGTAGAGAGCACGTGGAGATTTTACGTGTTTACGATCATTACGAGTCTCGCTTTCCTGGCGATGATTCAATTTTTGGCTACCACGATGGGCAACCCTGGACGTTTTATCGCAGTCATTATTTTAGTGCTGCAGCTGGGAGCGAGCGGAGGAACCTTCCCGCTTGAATTGCTTCCGAATTTCTATCAGGTCATCCACGGCGCATTGCCGATGACCTACAGCATTAACGGATTCAGAGCAGTCATTTCAAACGGTGACTTTGGCTACATGTGGCAGATGGCCGGCGTCTTAATCGGCATCGCCCTCGTCATGATTGCACTAAGCATTACTTACTTTACAATGTTAAGCCGGAAGGAAGAAACATCAGAAGAACAGCCGGCTTCATAAAGAAAAAGAACTTGTTTCCTTGGAAACAAGTTCTTTTTTTGTTACATTCCCCATTTAATAAGCAATCCTGTATAGGTTAATCCGCCGCCAAACCCGAAAAGCAAAACGATTTGATCTTTTTTCAGCTTCCCGGCTTTCACTGCGAGATCGAGCGCCAAAACAATTGAAACCGAGGACGTGTTTCCATAATGCTCAACACTAGTGAGCGTTTTTTCAATCGGGAACGGTGTTTTTTCACAAATTGACTCGATCATGCGCAAGTTGGCGCTGTGAGGAACAAACCAATCGAGATCATCAGAGCTGAGTCCTGCTTTATGTAAAAGCCGTTCAAATTCGCCAGGGACGGTTCTTGCGGCCCATTTATATACCTCGCGTCCGTTTTGCACCATTTTTCCAGAACCGACAAGCTGCACACCGTTTATTTCATTTCGCAGTCCGGCACGATACAAAATATCGCCGCCGTTCCCGCTTGTTCCTTGTACAGATGCAAGAAATCCCGGCGTCTCTTCATCTCGTTCCACTAACAGCGCACCCGCGGCATCGCCGAACAGAACGCATGTCGTTCGATCGGTATAATCCGTTACCTTTGATAACGTCTCTCCGGCGATGACGAGAATTTTTTGATGAAGGCCAGATGTGATCAATCCATTTGCCAAATGGAGGCCGTAAGTCAGCCCGGCGCATGTCGCATTAATATCCAGCGCGCCGGTGCTTTCCCAGCCGAAATATTCCTGTACGCGGCATGCCGTACTCGGAAAGGCGTAATCGGATGTGGTTGTGGCAACGAGGATCATATCGACATCATCAAGTGTTCCTTTATAACGGCTCTTGAGATTCTTCACCGCTTCTATGCATAAATCAGAGGTAAATTGATGTTCATCTGCAATCCGGCGTTCTCTCATTCCTGTGCGCTGAACGATCCATTCATCAGAGGTATCAACGATCTTTTCTAAATCTGCATTGGTTAAACGTCTGCTCGGCGCATAGGTGCCGATAGCTGTAATTTTTGCTTTTGACATATGAATCACTCCTTATGGTCAGATTATAACACTAGATATTAGTATCTGGTACTAAAAAGGAGGTTTTTTTACAAAAAAAGAGAAGTGTAGAATAGGGAATCTATGAAAAAGAAAAAGGAGGCTGAAAAATGGTCAGTCAAGAAGCAGTAGTCTTTTTGGCATTATCCGGGGCTATTGCGTTTCTGTTGCCAATCGGGCTGATTGTATGGTTTAAGCGAAAGTATGGCGCCTCGCTTAAAGTGTTTTTTATTGGCGCTCTCACGTTTTTTGTCTTCGCTCAGCTGCTGGAAGGCGGCGTTCATGTTTATGTACTGCAAGTGAATGAAATGACGAAAGAAGCGATGCAACATCCATTATGGTATGGCATTTACGGCTGCTTGATGGCCGGAATTTTTGAGGAGTGCGGAAGGTATATGATGATGCGATTTTTTATGAAGCGCCATCATACCTGGGCGGATGGTCTGGCTTTCGGGGCAGGCCATGGCGGGCTTGAAGCCATCCTGATTACAGGCTTGTCCTCTATCTCACTTATTGTATACGCATTTGCAATCAATAGCGGGACGTTTGAACAGCTTTTGGTCAATGGCGACGTCAAACAGGCGCTTTTGCCGATACAGGAGCAGCTGCTGCATACTCCTTCGTATGAATGGATGCTGGGCGGAATAGAAAGAATCAGTGCCATTGCCGTCCAGATTGGTCTGTCTCTGCTTGTTTTGTACGCGGTTAAAAGCCGCCGGCCGCTGTTTTTGTTGTATTCTATTCTTTTACATGCACTGTTTAATGTACCGGCGGTTTTATATCAGAGAGGAATCATAGAGCATGCTGCAGCTGTTGAAATCATTATTGCTCTTATAGCGGCTTTATCAGTTTATTGGATTGTAAAAGCAAAAAGGGTGTTTCAATAAAAGGTCCAAGCAGCAGCAATGCCCGCTTGGAAAAAATGTGAATGGAAATATTCATTAAGCATGGGTCATCAGAATATTTCTGATTCAGTCTTTACAATGACAGCAAGAATGTCTGTGTTTTTTACAAGAGAAACAATGGTGTTTCTTTTTCTTCTTCTCGCAAGGGTCATGGCATTCTTTCTTTTTCTTGCAATGGTCGTGGAAATCTTTATCGAACCACTCGTCAAAGAACCAAAAATCATCGAACCAATCGTGACAACGACATTTCTGTTCATGTGAATGACGACAGCACATAGAAATCCCTCCTCTTCCCATGCTCTCTACAGCATATGAGAGATTGATAGGAAAAGATTGGACGGGTCCCTCGGGAAAAGAGTATATTTTAAGTAGAATATAAAAGGAGGAATGCCCTATGACGTCCGTACGTAAAACGATGGAGCTCATTAAAGAACTTGTATCGATCCCAAGCCCGACCGGAAATACATATGAGGTGATCAATTATATTGAAAGCCTTTTAAAAGAATGGAAGGTAGAAACGGTTCGGAACCACAAGGGCGGCTTAATTGCAACGCTTCCAGGACGCGACACATCCCGGCATCGCATGCTGACAGCGCACGTTGACACCCTCGGCGCTATGGTGAAGGAGATTAAAGCGGACGGCCGGCTGAAAATCGACTTAATCGGCGGGTTTCGCTACAACTCGATTGAGGGAGAGTATTGCCAAATTGAAACCGCCTCGGGAAAAACGTACACAGGCACCATTTTAATGCATCAAACGTCTGTGCACGTATACAAAGACGCGGGAAAGGCTGAGCGGAATCAAGAGAATATGGAGATCCGCCTAGATGAACCTGTTCACTGCCGGAAAGATACGGAGGAGCTTGGCATTGGTGTCGGAGATTTTGTGTCGTTTGATCCACGTGTCGAGATCACATCAAGCGGATTTATTAAATCGCGCCATTTGGATGACAAAGCAAGCGTCGCCTTATTGCTCCGCTTAATTCATGAAATTCAAACAGAAGACATTGAGCTGCCGTATACAACCCATTTTCTTATTTCCAATAATGAAGAAATCGGTTACGGCGGGAATTCGAATATTCCTCCTGAAACAGTTGAATATTTGGCGGTTGATATGGGCGCTATCGGTGACGGGCAGGCGACAGATGAATATTCAGTATCAATCTGTGTGAAGGATGCGAGCGGGCCGTATCATTATCAGCTCAGAAAGCATTTAGTTCAATTAGCCGAGAAGCATCATATTGACTATAAGCTTGATATATATCCGTACTACGGGTCTGATGCGTCAGCAGCGATCAAATCCGGGCATGATATTGTGCATGGCCTCATAGGGCCGGGAATTGACGCTTCCCATGCATTTGAACGCACCCATAAATCATCTCTTCGCCATACCGCTAAGCTTCTGTATTACTATGTACAGTCACCAATGGTATAAGGGGGAGGACCAATGAAGATTTATAAGCTGAAAAGCACATTCGGCTGGGAAGGTGATGACGGGTTGGGAGAACAGCTGATTCAGCAGATCCTTGCCGGAGAAAAAACCGCCACGTGCGCGCCGAAATCATTGTATTCAAAAGATGAATTGAGGGACGTTTATCAAACAGCGGGTCAGCTTGTTACCGTTTATGATAAACATGACAATCCAAGATGCAATATAAAAGTAACAGATGTCTTTGAAACCACCTTTGGTGCGCCTGATATGAGGTTAGTCAAAGGAGAGGGCAATGGAGACCGAATTGAGGAGTTTCAAGAGGATCATCGGATGGCATGGGCGGAACTGATCAAAAGCGGTGAACTGGAGCTGAATGAGGATACTGTTTTGATTACAGAGCTGTTTGTGCTTGTTAAAGATTAAAAAAGCCTGCGGGGCAAGAACCCCGCAGGCTTTTCATTAACCAGAAATGGTTGCGTTTTGTTCTGTTTTCGATTGGGACATAACAGTTTCTGCTTTCGCAGGATTAAACATGCCTTCCCATTTAGACATCACAACGGCAGCAAGCGCGTTACCAGTCAGGTTGACAACTGTACGTGCCATATCCATGATGCGGTCTACGCCGGCAATAAAGGCAAGTCCTTCAGCCGGAACGCCGATGGTGCCAAGCGTTGCAAGCAAGACAACAAAAGAAGTACCAGGCACGGCAGCCATCCCTTTGGATGTCACCATTAAGACGAGCACAAGCGTAATTTGGTGCCAAATCGTCAAATCAATGCCATATACCTGTGCTAAAAAGAGTGCGGCAATAGATTGATAGAGAACGGAACCGTCTAAGTTAAACGTGTAACCGATCGGAATGACAAATGAAACAATGCCTTTCGGACATCCGATTTTCTCCATTTTTTCCATGATGCGCGGAAGAACCGTTTCAGAGCTGGACGTACTGAACGCCAGTAAGATTTCGTCCTTCATGTAAGCAAGGAACTTGAAGATGCTGATGCCGGCAATTTTTGCGACAATCCCGAAAATAACAATTAAGAAGAAAGCAAGCGCGACATAAACCAATCCGACGAGCTTTCCGAGAGAGATAAGAGAACCGAGTCCGAATTTAGACACAGTCACTCCGATAAGAGCGAAAACGCCGAATGGCGCCACTTTCATCACAAGGTTTACAACGTGGAACATGGCATGGGATACACCTTCAAAAAAGGCTAATACAGGCTTGCCTCTTTCACCGATCGCGGAAATACCCAATGCAAATAGTACTGTAAAGCAGATGATGGCTAGAAGATCCCCTTCGACCAATGACTGGAAGAAGTTTGTCGGCACAATATGGAGGAACGTTTCCGCCACTGATTTATTACTTTGTTCTTTTTCAGTTTCAACATATTGACTGATGTCCGATTTTTGAGCTTCGTGTATATTAACTCCTGTACCCGGATGGAAGATGTTTGCAAGGGCTAGTCCGAGAATAATGGCAAAAGTCGTGATGATCTCGAAGTACAGAATCGTTCTGAAGCCTAATTTACCGACTTGCTTTCCATTTCCTGCACCGGCTACACCGATGATTAAGCTGGAGACAACAATAGGAATCACTATCATTTTGATTAAGCGTAAAAAGAGATCCCCGATTGGCTGCAGGTAAGTAGGCAATGCTGGGTTGCCATACCAAATGACGCCAACAATGACACCTAGAATAAGTCCAACGAATATTTGTGTGGCTAATCCAAACTTAATTC
This sequence comes from Bacillus sp. FSL R7-0685, assembly GCF_038002425.1. Taxonomy (NCBI): domain Bacteria; kingdom Bacillati; phylum Bacillota; class Bacilli; order Caryophanales; family Bacillaceae; genus Bacillus; species Bacillus sp. FSL R7-0685. The sequence continues at coordinate 1,067,905 of NZ_JBBOCN010000001.1, forward strand.
TTTTCATAGATTACCTCCCAAAAAACAAAGTATCAACATATATCATGAATAGACATATATTTAATCTCACTATTAGATCAAATTATAATAGATAAGAAATCAATTCGTCTATAGTAAATTATATTTCGAAAATAAAGAATATTCAATGACATTATGATAATCACCAGAATTATCTAAAAACAGGTGAGCTTTGACCTAACCTGACTATTATTTCAAAATTAAGAGATATGTGAAAAAATAAGAAAATCCCACGCGTAAGGCGCGGGATTTTCGCTCATTACAAATCGTTTACTTTTATACAGTCATTGCAGATATTACCATAGCACTCATGCTGCTCTTCTATCTTTTTTCCGCATTCCGCACACTTTTTCGAAGGCAGGTTTCTAAAAAATTCTGTGATTTTCCCCAGCATAACCAATCCCTCTTTCCCCTTTGTAGTGATTTCATTGTAATATAACAGATCACAAAAATCAATAACTGTTTTGATACAATGTTTAAAACATGCTTTTTTCAAGAAAAATGGGTATATTGAAGGAGGATCAATTTTTTTTGAAAAGATAGGAGGACATTATGAAAGTTACAGTTATCGGATGCTATGGCGGTTTTCCGGCCGCAAATGAAGCGACGTCAGGCTATTTGTTTCAGTCAGGTGATTACTCTCTGCTTGTTGATTGCGGCAGTGCCGTATTGTCTAAGCTGTTCGGATATGTGCCGGCGGAAAAGCTGGATGCGGTCGTTCTGTCTCATTATCACCATGACCATATCGCTGATATCGGGCCGCTGCAATTTGCCAAGCAAGTCGGTTCGTTTCTCGGCAAAGGAGAGCATACGCTTCCGATTTACGGACATGATGCTGATATAGAACAGTTTCAAAAGCTTACATATAAAACACATACAAAAGGGATCGCCTATCAGCCGGATCAGCCGCTGACTGCCGGTCCGTTTACGATCACCTTTTTAAAAACGATTCATCCGGTGACGTGCTATGCCATGCGGATTACTGACGGCAGCCACACTGTCGTTTATACTGCTGATTCCAGCTATCAGGATTCATTTATACCGTTTTCGAAAGATGCTGATTTATTGATCTCGGAATGCAATTTTTATGCCGATCAAGACGGAACAAGTGCAGGCCATATGAACAGCCTGGAAGCCGGGCGCATTGCAAAAGAAGCGGGAGCGGGAGAACTGCTGCTGACACATTTGCCGCATTTTGGCGTGCATGACAATCTTCGCAAAGAAGCGAAAACCGTTTTTAACGGAGAAGTGAATATTGCGAAATCAGGTTTTGTGTGGGAAGGATAAAGGAGGAGCACCATGTTATTTATAGACAATCAAAATATCAATGATCCGCGGATCAATCTTGCTATCGAGGAGTACTGTGTCAAGCATTTAGACCCTGAACAGCAATATTTGCTCTTTTATGTGAATCAACCGTCTATTATCATTGGGAAAAACCAAAATACAATAGAAGAAATCAATACAAAATATGTTGAGGAAAACGGGATTATCGTCGTCCGCCGTTTATCAGGCGGGGGCGCTGTGTACCATGATCTGGGGAACTTGAACTTCAGCTTTATTACCAAGGATGACGGGGACAGCTTTCATAACTTTAAAAAATTCACTGAGCCGGTGATTCAGGCGTTACATCAGCTTGGAGTTGAAGCCGAATTAAGCGGCCGGAACGACATTGTAGTGGATGGCCGGAAAATATCCGGAAACGCTCAGTTTGCAACGAAAGGCCGTATTTTCAGCCACGGCACCCTCATGTTTGATTCAGCCATTGATCATGTTGTATCAGCATTAAAGGTGAAAAAGGATAAAATTGAATCAAAAGGCATCAAATCGATCAGAAGCCGAGTAGCAAACATCAGTGAGTTTCTCGATGATAAAATGACCACCGAAGAATTCCGCAGCCATTTGCTTCGCCATATTTTTAACACAAACGACATTGGAAACGTGCCGGAGTATAAGCTGACGGAAAAAGATTGGGAGACCATTCATCAAATTTCGAAAGAGCGCTATCAGAATTGGGATTGGAACTACGGCCGCTCGCCGAAATTTAACCTTAATCATTCGAAACGTTATCCGGTTGGATCGATCGATTTGCGCCTAGAGGTCAAGAAAGGCAAAATCGAGGACTGCAAAATCTTCGGAGATTTCTTCGGTGTCGGTGATGTATCTGAAATTGAAAACCTGCTGGTCGGAAAACAATACGAACGCAGCGTCATCGCTGATGTGCTCGAAGGTGTGAATCTCAAGCATTACTTTGGGAACATTACGAAAGAGGATTTCCTTGATCTGATTTATTAAGGCAAAACACATCGTTTGAAAGAGCGGTTGTGTTTTTGAAATAATGGAGGCAGGAGGGATTCACATGAAAGTGTTTTTAATCGGAGCGAACGGACAAATCGGGCAAAGACTCGTCTCTTTATTCCAAGATAATCCTGATCATTCCATCAGAGCGATGGTCAGAAAAGAAGAACAGAAAGCGTCTCTTGAAGCTGCCGGTGCAGAAGCTGTGCTTGCGAATCTGGAGGGCAGCCCGGAAGAAATCGCCGCTGCGGCAAAAGGCTGTGACGCGATCATTTTCACAGCCGGTTCCGGTGGCAGCACAGGCTATGATAAAACACTGTTGGTGGATCTCGATGGAGCGGCGAAAGCCATTGAAGCTGCGGACATTGCCGGAATCAAACGGTTTATTATGGTCAGCGCCCTGCAAGCCCATAACCGTGAAAATTGGAATGAGGCACTCAAGCCTTATTATGTGGCCAAGCATTATGCTGATAAAATTCTGGAAGCGAGCGGTTTAACCTATACGATTATCCGTCCGGGAGGCCTTCGCAATGAGCCTGGAACGGGAACTGTTTCAGCAGCGAAGGATCTGGAGCGGGGATTTATTTCCCGTGATGACGTTGCAAAAACGGTCATTGCCTCTTTAGATGAGAAGAATACGGAAAATCGGGCCTTTGATCTGACAGAAGGAGATACGCCGATTGCCGAAGCATTGAAGAAACTATGACAGTACTGACACTCAGGGCTTTTTGCTCTTGAGTGTTTTTTTCTGTTTCTCTATAATGGAGGAGAAAGCTTGGCTTCAATAATGAATGACTATTCATTCACTTTAAGGGGTGGGAGAATGAATCTTGTTTCAAAATTGGAAGAAACAGCATCTGAGAAGCCCGACAGCATCGCATGCAGGTTTAAAGATCACATGATCACGTATCAAGAGCTGAATGAACATATTCAGCGATTTGCGGACGGCCTTCAGGAAGCCGGTATGGAGAAAGGGGACCATCTAGCTTTGCTGCTTGGCAATTCGCCTGATTTTATCATCGCGTTTTTTGGCGCTTTAAAAGCTGGGATCGTGGTTGTTCCCATCAATCCGTTGTACACGCCGACAGAAATTGGTTATATGCTGACAAATGGCGATGTAAAGGCGATCGTGGGCGTTAGCCAGCTTTTGCCGCTTTATGAGAGCATGCATGAATCGCTGCCAAAGGTTGAGCTCGTCATTTTATGCCAGACGGGGGAGGCCGAGCCGGAAGCTGCGGACCCAGAGGTCAGGATGAAAATGACAACGTTTGCAAAAATATTGCGGCCGACATCTGCCGCTAAACAAAACCAAGAACTTGTCCCTGATGATACCGCGGTTATTCTATATACGTCAGGAACGACTGGAAAACCGAAAGGCGCGATGCTGACTCATCAGAATTTGTACAGCAATGCCAACGATGTCGCAGGCTATTTGGGAATGGATGAGAGGGACAATGTGGTCTGCGCTCTTCCCATGTTTCACGTGTTTTGTTTAACCGTCTGCATGAATGCACCGCTGATGAGCGGCGCAACTGTCTTGATTGAGCCTCAATTCAGTCCGGCATCTGTTTTTAAGATTGTTAAGCAGCAGCAGGCGACCATTTTTGCCGGTGTACCTACGATGTATAATTACTTGTTTCAGCATGAAAACGGAAAGAAAGATGATTTTTCTTCCATCCGGCTGTGTATTTCGGGAGGCGCGGCAATGCCAGTCGCGTTGCTGACGGCGTTTGAAGAAAAATTCGGTGTTACCATTTTGGAAGGCTACGGGCTCTCGGAAGCATCACCCGTTACGTGCTTTAACCCGTTTGACAGGGGCAGGAAGCCGGGCTCCATCGGGACAAGTATCTTACATGTCGAAAACAAGGTCGTAGATCCGCTCGGACGCGAGCTGCCCGCTCACCAGGTCGGCGAATTGATCGTGAAAGGCCCCAATGTGATGAAGGGCTATTATAAAATGCCGATGGAAACAGAGCATGCATTAAAAGACGGGTGGCTTTATACGGGGGACTTGGCAAGACGGGATGAGGACGGCTATTTTTACATTGTTGACCGGAAAAAAGACATGATCATTGTAGGAGGATACAATGTGTATCCGCGGGAGGTGGAAGAGGTGCTGTACAGCCATCCGGACGTCAAGGAGGCGGTTGTCATCGGCGTGCCGGACCCCCAAAGCGGGGAAGCGGTAAAGGGATATGTGGTGCCGAAACGCTCTGGGGTAACAGAGGAGGACATCATGCAGCACTGTGAAAAGCATCTGGCAAAATACAAGCGGCCTGCCGCCATTACGTTTCTTGACGATATTCCGAAAAATGCGACGGGGAAAATGCTCAGACGGGCACTGAGAGATATTTTGCCCCAATAAAATGAAAAAGCGAAGCGGTTAGCTTCGCTTTTTCATTTTCAATCCTTTGCTTCTTTTTTAATAATATTTAGCAGCGCCTTTGTATCATTTTTGCTTAATTTGTAGTATGTGCCATCCTTCAAAAAAACGGCTTGCTGGCTGCCGTCAATCCATAGTCTGAATGAGTCATACCGGTCTTTATGAAACTTGATTGTCCCTTCGTAATCAGGGGCTGATGTTTTTTCTGTCTTCACCTGTTTTCCCTGATTCATAATATCCAGCATATCTTTGACGTGCTGTCTTTTTTCAATCTCGATATCTTCCTGGCCGCTTGAAGACAGTGTGATCAAATCCGCGTCTACCGATTGATACACATCGCCTGATCGGCTGTAAAGATAAAAAAATGCGATAAACACAAGACCGATTACCACGATGGCTGCCACTATTTTTTTCATTTGCATCACTCCAAACATTGTTAGTTTTCCCAGCGATCGGGCTTTCCATGCTTAAAAGGGTGGAAAAGTGCGGAACACAGCTTGGTTCTAAGAATTTGAATTTATGATTACAATAGAAGTAACGGGTTGATGTGAGGAGTGAGGCGTTATGCGCAAGTGGATTGCGGCAGCAGGACTTGCTTACGTGCTGTACGGGCTGTTTTTTTATTGGTATTTTTTCCTGTCGGGTGATTCCGCAATACCGGAAGCCGTGAAAGGGACGCAGGCTGATCCGGCTTCTTTCATGAAGCCGTCTGAGTTGGCAGTGGCCGAGCAGTATTCGAATGTCAAGAATTTTTTATTTTTTATCGGGGTACCACTTGATTGGTTTCTGTTTTTTGTTCTGCTTGTCAGCGGTGTTTCAAAGAAAATCAAGAAATGGATCGAAGCGGCCGTGCCTTTTCGGTTTTTGCAGACCGTTGGTTTTGTGTTTGTGCTTTCGCTGATTACAACATTGGTGACGCTGCCTTTAGATTGGATAGGCTATCAAGTATCGCTTGACTATAACATTTCCACACAGACAACGGCCAGCTGGGCTAAGGATCAGGTTATCAGCTTTTGGATCAGCTTTCCAATCTTTACGCTTTGCGTTCTCGTTTTTTATTGGCTGATCAAAAGGCATGAAAAAAAATGGTGGTTATACGCCTGGCTGTTAACAGTGCCGTTTTCGCTGTTTCTGTTTTTTATTCAGCCGGTCATTATCGATCCTTTATACAATGATTTTTATCCGCTGAAAAACAAAGAGCTTGAAAGCAAAATTTTAGAGCTGGCAGATGAAGCCAATATTCCGGCTGACCATGTATATGAAGTGAACATGTCAGAAAAAACAAATGCGCTGAATGCCTATGTTACAGGAATTGGGGCCAATAAACGGATTGTATTGTGGGATACGACGCTGAACAAACTTGACGATTCAGAAATCCTGTTTATTATGGGCCATGAAATGGGCCATTATGTCATGAAGCACGTTTACATCGGTCTGGCTGGTTATTTGCTCGTGTCGCTCGCCGGATTTTATGTCATTGATAAGCTTTACAAGCGGACGGTTCGCCTAACCCGCAGCATGTTTCATTTAGAAGGGCGGCATGATCTTGCGGCACTTCCGCTGTTATTGCTTTTGTTTTCTGTTTTGAGCTTTGCGGTGACGCCTTTTTCTAATGCTGTCTCGCGTTATCAGGAGAATAAGGCTGACCAGTATGGGATCGAGTTGACAGAGAACAGAGAAGCCGCTGTTAAAACGTTTCAGGATTTGGCCGTGACGGGGCTGAGCCAGGTTGATCCTCCGGTGCTTGTGAAGATTTTCAGAGGCAGCCATCCGTCGATCATGGAACGGATTCAACATGCGGAGAAAGAAGAGAATGCGCCGGAACATCAGGATGCTGACAAATAAAAAGAAGCAGGTATGGAGGAACCTGCTTCTTTTTACTATTATTGTGCAGCTGCTTGTACGTTGATTAACCCTTTTCCATAGTAGAAAGAGTTTCCAAGATATGTTGCAGTGCTTTCTAAACGATCACGGACTTGCGCGTTTGTCCAAGTCGGGTGCTTAGAAAGAATTAGCGCTGCTGCTCCGGCAACGTGAGGAGTCGCCATGGACGTGCCGTTGTAAGCACCGTAAGTGCCTCCAGGAAGTGTGCTTTGGATGGATACGCCAGGAGCCATCACATCAAGCTCAGAACCTGCGCTTGAGAATGAAGCTCTTTGGTTGCTGCTGTTTACCGCACCTACCGCAATAGTAGAAGGATATTTTGCAGGGTAGCCGACTGTGCTTGAGCTTCCGGACGAACCTTCGTTTCCGGCAGCGGCAGCAACGACGATACCGCTGGAAACGGCTTTATCAACGACTGTTTTCAGCGCTGTAGAACCAGAAGGTCCGCCAAGGCTCATGTTAATAACATCCATATTGTTGGAAATGGCCCATTCAATGCCGTTAATAATCCAGCTATATTGGCCGCTTCCTGTTGAATCAAGCACTTTTACTGCATATAATGATGCGCTTGGCGCTACGCCCAGAACACCGATTGAGTTATTAAGAGCGGCAATCGTACCGGCTACATGCGTACCGTGAGAACTGCCGTCCTGGTATGGGTTTGTTTCAGAAGGTACGAAGCTTGCTCCGCCTCTGACGTTTAAGTCAGGATGAGAAGAGTCAATTCCGCTGTCGATAACAGCTACTTTTACGTTAGAGCCTGTGTAGCCTTGAGAGTGAAGAGCCGGCGCTTTAATTTGAGAAATGCCATAAGGAACAGATTGCGCATATTCATGTGCAATATGATCTTCTTCCACATATGCAACGCTCGGATCTTTTTTCAATTCTTTTACAGCTTTTTCATCCAATGTTGCTGCGGCCGCGTTAACATACTTAAATTGCTTTTGAACCTTTCCGCCTTTTTCAGAAATAACATCCTTTTTCTTGGCGGAACTCATGGCACTCATTGTCTGTTTAAATCCGACAATGTATTTCTTTTCTGTACTGCTTTTTCCGGCAGCCTGCGCAGACATGTTGCTGAACGCCATCGTAAAGATTAACGTTAACGCAAACAACAAGCTGATCCACAATTTTTTGCTTCTCACTCTTTACCCTCTCCTTTTAAAAAAATTCAGAGTAGACTTACTTAAAAGACTATTCTGTGAATTTATTGTAATAGATGGAATAATATTTTAGTAGACCCATTTTTTTGAGATGATTTTATCTCTATTTAGGTATATCATCTCTCGCTATTTCCGTAGAGACTCGAAATAACTATTTTCATACAGAAAAGAACGAAAATAGACATGAGTAAATGTTCATTATGCTGAAATGTCATGCTTTTTTAGGTTAAATGCTCCTGAGTCCCGGCAAATTCCTGTCGAAAAAATTCGTTCAAATGACCTGCGTGTGCTTCCGTGAGAACAATGGATATTATCGTGATATTTTTTCAAAGCATGATGATAAAAGTATTCTGAAAAATAAACTTTACAGAAAAGGGATAGAATGAAAAAATTATTGAGAGGGAGGAAGAAATAAGATGAACATTCGCCAAGCAAAGACATCAGATGCGGCCGCCATTGCGCCGCTGTTTAACCAATATCGGGAATTTTATAGACAGGCATCCGATTTGCAAGGGGCAGAGGCTTTTTTGAAAGCTCGTTTGGAAAATCACGAGTCTGTTATTTTGATAGCAGAAGAAAATGGAGAATTCATAGGCTTTACCCAGCTCTATCCAACGTTTTCTTCTGTGTCAATGAAAAGGATCTACATATTAAATGACTTATTTGTCGTTCCTCATGCGCGTACAAAGGGAGCCGGCGGCCGGCTTCTTTCTGCCGCAAAGGATTATGCAGAGGAAAACGGGGCAAAATGTTTAACACTTCAGACTGAGCACCACAACCGGAAGGCAAGAAGCTTGTATGAGCAAAACGGCTATGAAGAGGATACCGGATTTGTCCATTATCGTCTCAATGTGCCGGCGAAGTGAAAATGGCGGCTTGATGATTTGGTTTTTTGAACGTTCTTCGGTTACGATATAAATGAAAAGGAGTGTGCCGAATGTCAACGTTATTTCAAGCATTGCAGGCAGAAAAAAATGCCTATGATGTTTCAGTCCATGTGAAAACCATATCAACAGAGGATTTGCCGAAGGATGGTGTCCTGATTAAAGTTGCTTATTCCGGCATCAATTACAAAGATGGTCTGGCCGGAAAAGCAGGAGGCAATATCGTCAGAGAGTATCCGCTTATTTTAGGCATTGATGCTGCGGGTACGGTCGTCTCTTCCAATGATCCGCGTTTTGCGGAGGGGGATGAGGTGATCGCGACAAGCTATGAGCTCGGTGTCTCCCGTGATGGCGGATTAAGTGAATACGCTTCGGTGCCTGGTGACTGGCTGGTGCCTTTGCCACAGAATCTTTCGTTAAAAGAAGCGATGGTGTACGGAACGGCGGGATTTACTGCGGCGTTATCAGTGCATCGGCTTGAACAGAACGGTCTGTCTCCGGAAAAAGGCAGCGTGCTAGTCACAGGAGCAACTGGCGGTGTCGGCGGAATTGCGGTATCGATGCTGAACAAGCGGGGCTATGATGTGGTGGCAAGTACCGGAAACCGGGAGGCGGCTGATTATTTGAAACAGCTTGGTGCAAGCGAAGTAATCAGCAGGGAAGATGTCTATGACGGAACGCTTAAGGCGCTGTCCAAGCAGCAATGGCAGGGAGCGGTTGATCCAGTCGGCGGAAAACAGCTTGCCTCGCTTTTAAGCAAAATTCAATACGGCGGATCTGTCGCAGTGAGCGGCTTAACCGGCGGAGGAGAAGTTCCGGCAACCGTGTATCCTTTTATTCTTCGCGGAGTAAGCCTGCTCGGAATCGATTCAGTATATTGTCCGATGGACGTCAGAGCCGCTGTTTGGGAGCGCATGTCTTCTGATCTCAAGCCTGATCAGCTGCTGACCATCGTGGACAGGGAAGTATCATTGGAAGAAACGCCGGGTGCGTTAAAAGATATTTTGCAAAATCGCATTCAAGGAAGAGTGATTGTGAAGCTTTAACAGGATCAGCTTGCAGAGAATGTTATTTTTCTGCAAGCTTTTTTGTGGACAGGATGATCAGCTGCTGAACTGCTGTGTCGCGAAACAAGATTTTCCTGTAAGCCGAACTTTCTCTTCTCATTTTAAAAATAATTGGTGATAATGATTCTCATTCCGTGTTATACTACTCTTGGACATCTTAACCATAGAAACTACCAACAGGAGAGACTGGAACATATGAAAAAAACACTGATTATTCTTACAGTTTTACTTCTTTCTGTCTTAACGGCTGCTTGCTCGTCTTCAAGCGGCAATCAAAACAGTAAAGAACATAAAGTGGCGGTAACACATGATTTAGGGAAGACAAATGTGCCTGAGCATCCGAAGCGGGTTGTTGTTCTTGAGCTTGGTTTTATTGATACACTGCTTGATCTCGGCATTACGCCTGTCGGGGTTGCCGATGACAACAAAGCGAAGCAGCTGATCAACAAGGATGTGCTGAAGAAAATTGACGGCTACACATCTGTCGGCACTCGCTCACAGCCAAGCATGGAAAAGATTGCTTCATTAAAACCCGATTTAATTATTGCTGACACGACCCGGCATAAGAAGGTGTACGATCAGCTGAAAAAAATAGCGCCGACGATTGCGCTTAATAATTTAAATGCTGATTATCAGGATACAATTGACGCTTCGCTTACGATTGCAAAAGCAGTCGGCAAGGAGAAGGAAATGGAGAAAAAGCTGACGGCGCATGAAGAAAAGCTTAGCGAGACAAAGCAGAAAATCAGCGCGAACAGCCAGTCCGTGCTTTTGATCGGAAATACAAATGATACGATTATGGCCAGGGATGAAAACTTCTTTACATCGAGACTTTTAACACAGGTCGGCTATCGATATGCAATCAGTACGTCAGGCAATAGCGATTCAAGCAATGGCGGCGACTCTGTGAATATGAAAATGACACTGGAGCAGCTGCTGAAAACAGATCCGGATGTGATCATCCTGATGACAGGAAAAACAGATGACCTCGACGCCGACGGTAAACGCCCGATCGAAAAGAATGTCCTTTGGAAAAAACTGAAGGCAGTGAAAAACGGGCATGTATACCACGTGGATCGTGCGGTGTGGTCTCTGCGCCGCAGTGTAGACGGGGCGAATGCCATTTTGGACGAGCTTCAAAAAGAGATGACGGCTGCTAAGAAATAAAAGAAAAGACAGGCAAACGCCTGTCTTTTTCTTATTTGATAAAGCCGGATAAGTGGCAGTTGATATTATAGTCTTTTATCCGCCATTTTTCTTCTGCAAATTCAATGTTGCTGAGGCAGGCGTTGACGAGGCGGGTGCTTTGAAGCTCCGGGTCACCGCCGGATATTTCCGTCAGCAGGGCGTGAATTGCCGCACCGTGCGCCACGATCAGCACCTTCTTGTTTGGATACGCCTGGTTCACTTTTGCCAAACCGCCCATCAGCCTGTCAGTGAGTTCTTCTAACGTTTCCATATTCGGATAGATGTTATCTGGATAGCGCTTTGTCCGTTCCTCCAGCGGCATGCCCTCCGCATCGCCGTAATCGCGTTCCTTAAAATCATCCATCTCGACTATCGGAAGATGCAGATATTCATTAATAATTTCCGCGGTTCTTTTCGCTCTTTTCAGCGGGCTCGTCACAATAATATCCCAAGAAAAGTCCTTTACATATTCTCCGGTTTCTCTTGCTTGGCGTTCACCTGTTGCGTTTAGCGGGATATCGGTTTTGCCTTGGCATTTTTGCTGCAGGTTCCAATCGGTTTCTCCATGTCTTACTAAACAAACGGCTGTCATAAAATCCCCTTCCTGACTTTATTCATATCGCTATTATACTAAATCGAAAGCGTGTGTCCTATGAAAAAGCCTATGCAAGAACTTCAAATAATAAAGCAAGTCCAATTCCGCCGCCGCTTCCGATGGCTGCAACCACATATTGACAGTCTGTCCGTCTTTTCGCTTCATAAAACAATCTGGTTACCAGAGCTGCACCTGATGCACCGTACGGATGGCCAAGAGCTAAGGCGCCGCCGCGCACATTGATTTTTGAAAAGGGAATGCCGAGTTCTTGCGAGCAGACACAAATTTTGACGGCAAAGGCTTCATTGATTTCAAATAAACCGATATCCTCAGGTGTTACATCGTGTGTATGTAAGAGGTTACGGATCGCATCAACCGGTGCCGCGGGCGGATAGTTGGGGTGAATGCCGCTGACAGCGCTGCCGATAAACCGAAGCACAGGCTTAAGTCCGAGGGCTGCCGCTTTTTCTTCTTCCATTACCAAAAGAGCGGCTGCTCCGTCTGCTATGCCGCTGCTGTTGGCTGCTGTGACTGTTCCGGAGTTGGTGTCGAAAACCGGCTTTGCACGGGGAATAATCGCTTCTATCGGCCGCGTTTTCAAAAATGCTTCGTCCGTCTCCAATTCCCCGAGAGCAACAATTTCTTCACGGTAAAATCCTTCATCATGCGCGTTCCTGCTGCGTTGATGGCTGAGAAGCGCGTACTCATCCTGCATGCTTCTGCTGATGGAATAGCGTGCAGCCGTATATTCTGCCGCAATGCCCATGTCTGGATCGCCGATGGCATCTGGAGAAAAGCGGGCCCGTTCTGAAAAAGGGGATTGGCTGCTGCTTTCTGAGCCGCCCGCGATATACATCGTGCCGGCTCCCGCTTGAATAAGGCTGCAGGCATAGCGCACAGCTTCAAGGCCGGAGCCGCACTGTCTGTCAATTGTCATTCCGGGAACCGATAAAGGCAGTCCGGCTTGAAGGGCTGACAGTCTGGCGAGGTTGCCGCCTCTGCCGGTAGCGTTTCCGAGAATGACCTCGTCAATTTGATCCTCTAGCTTTCGGCTGAGACAGCGGATGATGGGAGCTGACAAATCCTCCGGCAGGAAGGGCTTCAGCAGTCCGTTTTGATTTCCAAAGATCGTTCGTTTTGCATCAACAATAACCGCATTCATTTATACTGTATACTCTCTTCCAGCCATTTTTTCACGCTGGAACGGGCAATTTTTCCGCTGCTCGTTTCCGGCAAGCTGTCTGCAAACACCCATTTTTTCGGAATTTTATAGGAGGCTAATTTCTGTTTACACAAGGCTTTCAGTGTTCTGGCATTAGCGTTTCCATGAATGACAGCTACAGCGATTTCTCCCCAATACTCGTCGGGAATGCCAACGACAGCCGCGCTTTCAACCTCTGGGCAGGCGAGAAGCACACGTTCAATTTCTTCTGGGAAAATATTTAATCCTCCGTACACGATCATCCCGTTTTCTCTTCCTGATATGTATAGAAAGCCCTCTTCATCAACATAGCCCATATCATCCACTGTCATCCATTCATCTGGTGTGCTGCCGTTCACATAGCCGGAAAACCGCATCGGGCTGTTGACAAATATTTTTCCGACTTCGCCTGGCTGACAGCGTTCTCCTTCAGCGTTGCGGATTTCGATCCGGACATTATGAAAAGGGCGGCCCGCTGAATGCGGTTTCCGTTTGCTGTCTTCCGGTGAAGAAAACGTCACAAAACTAAGCTCTGATGTGCCGTAAAAATCGTACAGCTTGAGATGAGGCCATGCAGCGGCAAGCTTCTCCTTGGATTCTGCCGGCCAGTCTGCGCCGGATGAAATGATTTTGACGGGACTGTCGGGAAAACCCTCAATCCTTGTGAGGGCGTCTGTCATCGTCGGTACGGTATAGAGAACACTGATGGATTCACGGCACAGCCATTCCTTCGCTTTGGCAGGAGAAAACTTTTTCAGCAAACAAACGGTTCCTCCAAGAAACAAAGTGCTGACTGCCCCGTATAAGAAGTGAGAGGACATTAACGTCCCGGGAATCAATACCGTGTCATTTGATGAAATCGAAAAATCTGTTTCTGTACAGGTAAAGCTCTCTATCCATGAGCGGTGAGATCGCGTAAAGGCCTTCGGTTTTCCTGTTGAGCCCGACGTAAATCCCATATAAAAAGGGTGCTCCGGATCAATGGTAGGCAAGGGATCAGCGGTTGCTTCAGAAATATCTGCCATACAGTTATCCAGCAAAACAACAGGTGTCTGGCTATCTGTCAGTTTGTTTTTGAAAAAGGCTAAAGTAACCACAAGATCCGCATTGCTTATGGACAGCCGCTCCTTACATTCAGCCGGGCTCCAGCGTGTGTCGATGGGAATGGCTGTGCATCCAGCCGCTGCGGCTCCGGCAAACAGCTGTAAAAACGCCAGACTATTTGGGAGCAGGATCGCCACACGATTCGGCATGCTCGGCTGTGACTGCAGCCAATTTGCGGTTTGAGAGACAAGCCGATCCCAATCATGGTACGTGATTTGCTCCGATTCAGTCTGGATCGCTACACGGCCGGGCGATGTTTCGGCAGTAGATGAATAGGTATGAGTAATTGTCATGTAGTGTCATCCTCCTTTTGTAAACATCGTATCAGAAAGAGACAAGGCTTGAGTGATTTTTATCGCCAGAAATGCAGATACAGCCGCTTTTATCAAATCACCAGGCACATATGCAAGGCTCATGAAGGCGGCCTGTGACAAATCAATATGCATGATAAAAGCTTGTACCGGTATACCGAGCAGATAAATAAAGATGATGCCGAATACGATATGAGTGAAAAAGAGACGCAATACTGTCACCTTCCGCAGCCTGTTAGCGGCTAAACTGATCAGCCATGAAGCGAGGGGATAAGCAATCAAAAAGCCTGCGCTCGGTCCGAAAAACACACCAAAACCGCCGCGTCCGCCGGGCAACAGCGGCGCTCCGAAGGCGACGAGCAGCAAAAAGACAAGCTGGCTTAAGAAAGCAGACTTTGGCCTGAGGATGCTGCCTGCCAACATGACACCAAGCGTTTGCAATGTAATCGGAACAGGTGTAAAGGATAAGAAGAGAGGGGGCATAAAGCCGAGCACTGCCATCAGTGCGGTGAAAATCGCAATATGCATCATGTCGATTAATTTCAGCATGTGAAATCCTCCAAACAGTAATCAAATATGGTTATACAATAAATGCAGGCAATTATTATGTCAACTTATTTTTAATTTAAGTTTACATAATGAACGCAAAAAAACCGGCCGTATGGCAGACCGGTTTTTGATGGTTATTCTTCTGTCAGGATGACAAGCGAATCAACGGAAGCGGCCACATGGGAAACGGCGCGGCTTACTTCCTGAAGCCCTCCAAGAAAGGCTTGCAGATCGACGTCGATTTTGCCTGATTGCTCTTTGCTGATTTTCATGCTGTGGACGATTTCATCGAATAAGCGGTTAATTTGCGTCATTTTTTCTTTACTTTCGCTGACTAGCTCATTCACGTCTTTGATATGCTTGGATACAATGTTGATTTGTGTATTCGTATTGTTCACAAGCTCAGAAACAGTAGAGACGGTTTTTTTCGTGTCCTCAGAAAGCTTCCGCACTTCATTTGCCACGACAGCAAAGCCTTTGCCGTGTTCTCCGGCGCGGGCGGATTCAATAGATGCATTGAGCGAGAGAAGGTTTGTTTGTTCAGCTATGCCTGTGACGATGCCGAAGATTTTTTCAATTTGCTGCGCGATTTCATCCAGCTTGACCATTTCTTTTTCGATTTGGACAAGGCTTGTGTCAATTTTGTTCATCTGTTTTTGCTGGACTTCTAGCTCTTTTTTTCCGCCGATCGACTTTTCTTCAACAGTGCTGGATGTTACAGTGCCGGCTTTGGATGCTTGAGAAATGCCTTCAGATTTGTCCACAAGCTCTTGAACTGATCTGCTTGTTTCTGAAAACAGATTGGCAATCGATCCAGAGGTTTCTTGAATTTTCTGATGAAGAAGGTTTTTCTTTTCTTCTTGTTCATCACGGGTCTGGTTGTACTCGCTTTGAAACGCTTCAAGGACAAGCTGCTGTTCTAAGTTCAAGATTTTTGTTGTTGCTTTAATGGCTTTTAGCAGTTCTTGCTGATTTGTAATTGACGCTTCATAAATGTCAATAATTGACAAAAGAAGCTCTTGAAACGCACCCATATACCATTTTGGCAAAAGGCCGATTCTTAAATGGATGGAGGCGATTCGGTTACGCTTTTCAATAAATTCATCATCGATAACGCCTGCAAACATTTCCTGAATATGCCGTTTTAACGTTTGTTTTAAGCGGTCAACTGAGCTGTGATCATTAATGATATCCATCAATGAGCTTTCATGGTCAAGGTTTTTATAAAACGCATCAACGATATTTACGATATTTTCTTGAATGAGTGGCTGAAGCTGCTCTAACACGTAAAGCTCAGCATCTCCCAACCTGACCATTTTGAGCTGTTTTTTGACATCTGCATGTTTGTTTGTGAGCTGAATGCGGTTTTTTTGCTGTCCGTTTGAATCTGAAAAGTAAGCTGTTTCTTGTTTTCTGTCTTTTTTAAATAACAATACAATGATCCCCCTTGGGAAAAATATAATTTTTACTTTTTGGCTTTTTAAGCCTTTTTCTTTTTTATCGGCCAAGGGAAACATGAATGAAGCTGCAGATGAAAAATATTTGAAAAACCGTTCATTAAAATGAACGGTTTAATCGAGATCTATTTGTTTTAATGGTTTAATGGCCGGACCCTCTACAACTTCGCCAGATGGCTTAAAGCGTGATCCGTGGCACGGACAATCCCACGTATGCTCACTGTCGTTCCACTCGACCTCGCAGCCTAAATGGGTACAAGTCGTATCAACGAGATGGAGGCAGCCTGTCTCATCACGAAATGCTCCCGCTCGCCTGCCGTTTATGGTGACGGCTTTCCCTTCTCCTGGCGAAATGTCTTCAAATTGGACATCAGGCTTTTCAAGCTTTCCTTTAATCAAATGTTTGGCGACATCGGCATTGTAGGAAATCACTTTCTGCAACCCGGGATTCAGATGGAAACGGGACGGCGTGAAAATGCTTTCGTATGGATTGTCTTTTTTCTCCACAAGGTCTGACAATAGAGTGGCTGCGACTGCTGAGGACGTCATGCCCCATTTTTTGAACCCGGTCGCTACTAGAATATTGTCCTCATTTTCCGACATCGGCCCGATAAACGGGATTTTGTCGATCGTCACTAGATCTTGTGTGGACCAATAATATGGAATGCTTTCGATGCCGATTGTGCTTTCGGCCAGTTGTCTCAGTGTTTCATAATATGTAGACATGGCTTTTCCCTGGCCTGTTTTATGGCTTACTCCGCTGAAGAGAATCAGCTTTTCACCGTTTACAACCGTATAGCGGAGCGCCACTGACGGCTGATCGATACTCAAATACATGCCCTCGGGATACTCGATCTTCGGCTTGATGGCAAGGACATAAGATCTGTCGGAGTACATTCTCGCAGCATATAATCCGCCTCCGTCATAAAAAGGGAAGTGGGAACAGCATATGATAAAGCGGCTCTTAATGGCGTGCCGGCTTTTTGTTACCACTTCGGGCCTTTCGCCTTTTTTGATATCAAGCGCAACGGTCTCTTCATAAATTCGGCCGCCTTTTTGAACAATTTGCTCCAGAAGCGCTTTTAAGTATTGAAGCGGATGAAATTGAGCTTGATTCTTCATGACAAGCGCCAGCTTAGAACCTAAGGGAATTGGAAGATCCTTGATAAGGTCTCTTTCAATTCCGAGCTTTGTGTATGCCTCATGCTCGGTGCGGATTTTTTGAACAGCGTTTTCATTTGCCGTATAAAGATATGCGTCTTGCTCGATCCATTCACAATCAATTTGATGTTCATCCACAATGCCTTTTATGTAATCAATTGCGTTTTGGTTTGCTTCATAATAAAGCCTCGCATGGTTTAATCCGAAATGGCGGATAAATTCGTCGTATATCATGTCATGCTGTGCGGTAACTTTAGCAGTTGTATGCGCAGTGGTTCCGTTAAGAACCTGATTTGCTTCAATCAAAACGACACGGAAGCCTCTCTTCGTAAGTTCATATGCCGTTGTGATTCCCGTAATCCCGCCTCCGATAATGGTGACGTCACATTCAGTGTCCTCTTGAAGCGCAGGAAAAGAAGGCAGGTCAGTTGATGTTTTCCAGTATGTTTCAGGTGCTTCCTTTGCAAAATGTTGATTAGCCAAGCCGTTATACCTCCAATCAGATTTATTCTTAATTTTTCCATATTCTATCTTTTCATACATAGGAAGCAGGCATTGTTCATAACATAATAAGGTTGAAAAGGAGTGATTTCATTGGCGAATCAAAAAAAGAAAACATTACCGCCTCAGCACCAGAACCAGCAGCCTGGTTTTGAATATCTGATGGACCCGCGTCCGGTTTTTGATAAGCCGAAGAAAGCGAAAAAATTAGAGGGCAAAACCGCTATTATTACTGGAGGAGACAGCGGGATTGGACGCGCTGTCTCGGTGTTATTCGCAAAAGAAGGGGCTAATGTGGTCATTGTGTATTTGAATGAACATCAGGACGCCGAGGAAACAAAGCAGTATGTAGAAAAGGAAGGGGTAAAATGCCTGCTGATTGCAGGAGATGTCGGGGATGAAGCGTTTTGCAATGATGTGGTCGGGCAGGCAAGCCAAGTGTTTCCATCCATTGATATATTGGTTAACAATGCAGCTGAGCAGCATGTCCAGCCCAGCATTGAAAAAATCACCAGCCACCAGCTGATCAGAACCTTCCAAACAAACATTTTTTCCATGTTTTACTTAACAAAGGCAGTGCTGCCTCATTTAAAAAAAGGGAGCTCTATTATTAATACCGCTTCAATTACCGCCTATAAAGGCAATAAAACGCTGATCGATTATTCAGCGACAAAAGGCGCGATCGTTACGTTTACAAGGTCCCTTTCCCAGTCGCTTGTTCAGCAGGGCATACGGGTCAATGCAGTGGCACCGGGTCCCATTTGGACACCGCTTATCCCGGCCAGCTTTGCCGCAAAAGACGTGGAAGTGTTTGGTTCAGACGTGCCGATGGAACGCCCGGGGCAGCCGGTCGAAGTGGCGCCAAGCTATCTATACCTTGCCAGCGACGATTCCACATACGTCACAGGGCAGACGATTCACGTCAATGGCGGAACCATTGTGAACGGATAATAAAAAGCCAATCCTTGAAGGATTGGCTTATTCGCTCTGCTTGAGCGCTGCATATTCTTTAGAGAGCGTAAGAAACGCATCTTTATCTTTTTCGTCCAAGGCTTTGTTAATTTGGTCCGTCAGCATGGCAAGCCGACGGTTATACAAGGATTCATCGAGCACCATTTGAATGTAAATATCCGTCATTGTGACATCGAATTCTTTTGTTTTTTGCGTGTTGCGGGACTTCATGAGCTCAGTGTACGATTTTTTCTCTTTCATAAAGAATCCCCCCAATGCCTTTTTTATAGTATATGGATAACGGTCGAAAAAATCAATAAATTTTTATAATTTTTAGACAACTAATACTTGGCAATCTATCGACATATCCTGCAAAATGCCGTAAACCGGCAAGTCTTATGAAAGTAAAATCGGTTTATTACTAGTCATTTAGTACCATTAAATATCATTAAAAGATGATTTTATCTTAAATGTTAAAAAAACCTGTCGTTTTACAAAAACAGATGATAGATTATTAGTATAAATTTTGCAGAAAAAGGATGGAGGCCATAATATGAGTCAGAAAACAGACGCACCTTTAGAATCGTATGAAGTGAACGGCGCAACAATTGCCGTGCTGCCAGAAGAAATAGACGGCAAAATCTGTTCCAAAATTATTGAAAAAGATTGCGTGTTTTATGTCAACATGAAGCCGCTGCAAATTGTCGACAGAAGCTGCCGATTTTTTGGATCAAGCTATGCGGGAAGAAAAGCAGGAACTTATGAAGTGACAAAAATTTCACACAAGCCGCCGATCATGGTGGACCCTTCGAACCAAATCTTTTTATTCCCTACACTTTCTTCGACAAGACCCCAATGCGGCTGGATTTCCCATGTGCATGTAAAAGAATTCAAAGCGACTGAATTCGACGATACGGAAGTGACGTTTTCCAATGGGAAAACGATGGAGCTGCCGATCTCTTATAATTCGTTCGAGAACCAGGTATACCGAACAGCGTGGCTCAGAACCAAATTCCAAGACAGAATCGACCACCGCGTGCCGAAAAGACAGGAATTTATGCTGTACCCGAAAGAAGAGCGGACGAAGATGATTTATGATTTTATTTTGCGTGAGCTCGGGGAACGGTATTAGAAAAATAGGAAGGAGCTGACCGAACAGGGCAGCTCCTTTCATAAAGCTATGCCGTCGGAATTCCTCCGGTGATGCCATATACCTGAGATGTCACATAGCTTGAATTCTCTGAAGCTAGAAATACATAAACATCGGCCAATTCCACTGGCTGCCCAGCGCGATTTAATGGAGCTGGCGGCGTGCCTTGTCCGAATTTCGGGATGTTTTCCGTCGGCTGTCCGCCGGAAATTTGCAGCGGTGTCCAAATTGGTCCGGGCGCAACTGAATTTACTCTGATGCCTTTGGAAGCAAGCTGTTTTCCCAGTCCGACGGTAAAGCCGATAATGGCGTTTTTCGTTGCTGCGTAATCTAACAGCATCGGGCTTGGATTATAGCCTTCAACTGAGGTAGTTGTGATAATTGAAGCTCCCTCCGGCAAATACGGAAGCGCCGCTTTTACAACCCAGTAAAGGGAAAAGACGTTCACTTCAAATGTTTTATAGATTTGTTCAGTAGGCAGATCTTCGATGTTTTCGACCGCTTGCTGTTTACCTGCAACGAGCGCTAGCACATCAAGTCCGCCGAGTTTGTGATGCGACTGTTTGACTAGATCTTGGCAAAAGGATTCGTCGCTCAAATCTCCGGGGATCAGCACTGCTTTTCGGCCTTCTGCTTCAATTAGTTCTTTTACCTCTTCAGCATCTGGCTGTTCCTCGGGCAAGTAGTTAATGGCCACATCGGCACCTTCTCTGGCGTAAGCAATTGCGGCAGCGCGGCCGATACCGGAATCGCCGCCCGTGACAAGCGCTTTTCGACCCGTTAGTTTACCTGATCCTTTGTAGCTTTTTTCTCCGCAATCAGGGACAGGCTTCATGTTCTTTTGCAGGCCTGGCGGTTCTTGATATTGTTCGGGAAATTCATCATGAAAAAATGCTTTTATAGGATTCGTAAGATTTGAATCAGACATCAGCAACGCTCCTTTTCTGTTTGGTGTACATTCGTATGTGTACCCCTGAGCATAAGCAGAAAAACATGTTTTGGCAGTTTGAATAGTGAAGGAAAAAGAAAACAAGAAAAAACAAAGCCTTCTTCCATATTTATCTTGTCAAATAAGACTATATGAATTATGATAAATTCGAGCTATAAATCAACTAAATATTGGGTGTTGGGGGAGTGAATCGTCATGAAAAAAGCGGCGGCGGTTTTGCTGTCACTCGGTCTCGTTTTCGGTTTTTCATACGGAGCTGATCATGTGGCGGAAGCCAAAACAAAGGTGAAGGTCTATAAGAACTGCAAGGAGTTAAACAAAGTATACAAAGGCGGAGTGGCCCGCACTTCGAAGGCGAAAAACAAAGGCGGAAAAACAAAGTACAAGCCTTACGTCTCTAAGGACCTTTATGATGCCAATAAAAACAAAGACCGCGATAAAGATCTTATCGCCTGTGAACGGTAAATAAGAAAAAGCAATCTGGTGTCCAGATTGCTTTTTTTATGCTTAGGCCGCCTGATCGGCCGCAGCACTTTTCGCCTTCCTTGTCATAAGGCTGACTGCCATCATGACCGTGATATTCAAAAGCAGGGCGACGATTCCTACATTCAAGTCTTTTGCGGCTTGCGGCAGAGCCGGAAATAAAGTGCCGATCGTCGTTTCCGTCATTGTAATATAAGTAACTGCTCCGACACCTGCAATAATGCCGGCGAAGGCTCCTTGCTTTGTTACCATATTATGCTTGAACAGGCTGAACAAAAGGGCGGGGAATAGCTGTGTGACAAGGCTGTAGCCCATCAAAAGCAGCGTAACGATGGTATTCCCGCCTTTGAAGGTAAAATACACCGAAATCAGCGCAATCACCGGCACTAAAAACTTAGCAAGAGCCGATACCTGTTGTTCTGTCGTGCGGGGCGCGATTACCTTGTACACATTTTTTGCAAACAGCGTGGAGGCGGACATTAAGATCATAGACCCTGGCACAAGTGCTGTCAGCAGTCCGGCAGCACCGATAATTCCGACAAACCAAGGGTCAAATGCTTGCAGAGACAGTCTCAAAAGCGACAAATCCCCGTCTGCGCCATTCAGATCTGGAACTTGCAGGATAGCCGCAAAGCCAACGAAAAGGACGAAGAGCAGGACCAGCTGGTACAAAGGCATGATGATGGCGTTTTTACGAAACACTTTTGGGTTTTCGGCTGAATACGAAGCGGAAAACGTGTGAGGCCACATGTAAAACCCGAGCGCTGTCAAGAGTACGGTTGAACTGAACCAGGCCACACTTTGTCCCGATTCGGGGAGCGTAAGAAAGCCAGGCTTTGCCGTTTCAATCTGCTGAAACATGTCTTGAAATCCGCCGTAGTAATGAATTGGCAA
This sequence comes from Bacillus sp. FSL R7-0685, assembly GCF_038002425.1. Lineage (NCBI taxonomy): Bacteria > Bacillati > Bacillota > Bacilli > Caryophanales > Bacillaceae > Bacillus > Bacillus sp. FSL R7-0685. The sequence continues at coordinate 1,090,096 of NZ_JBBOCN010000001.1, forward strand.
ATACACACCTAAAAACAGAACGACTACCAGAATCATGATGTCCTTCACAACCGATATCCAGGCAGACCCGTGAATGCCTGAAACCATAACATAAACCGTGATGGAAACGGCGCCGATCCAGATGGCGGCGGTCGGGGTGATTTTGCCGTACGAGGTTTCCGATACAATCAGCCCGAGGCCTTTCAGCTGCAGTACAAGATAGGGAATGAGTGCGGCGATGCCGACCAGTGAAACGAGAATGCCAAGCAGCGGACTGTTGTATTTTTTTGTGAAAAAATCAGACTGCGACATCAGTTTATGCTGTTTCGCGTACGTCCAAACTGCTGGAAGAAGCCAGTAAGAAAGGATGTAGGCCAGACATCCGTAGGCGATGATATAAAAGGCTGGACCGCCTTTTCCGTAGGCCCAGCCGCTGCCGCCGAGAAACGTAAAAGTAGTATAAATTTCGCCTGCCATCAAAAGGAAGACGAAAACAGTTCCGAAGCCGCGCCCTCCGACCGTCCACTGCTCCAGGTTCATGTCTTTTCCTTTTTGGGCGCGTATACCGAGAAAAATACTCAAGAGCAGGACACCGAAAATGATGATGAGAGCTGTGTTCATTCTGCTTCCTCCTTTTTATTTTCCTTGTCGAGGACATACACAATCGCCATCAGCGCAGAGGTCAAAAGAGCCCACATCACAATATAGGCAAGAATAAACGGCATGCCGAGCACATAGGGGGTCACCTTATTTGCAAAAGGGATGCCGAGTAAGATTCCGATAAAGGGCAAAGCGGCAAGAACGTGAATCAGTTTCATAGAATCCTCCTTCTATTTAGGATTGGGGTGTACAAGCCCAAGCGTAATGAAAATGATGTCGCAGATATGGCAGAACATGTCACTTTTTAGGGTGAAAGGCTGTGGTTCGAATTATAAATAAATTTATTTTGTTTGTATAGTGTGAATTGTCTGAAATTAATGCTCTGAATCGCCCGAAGAGGGAACGGGCAGTATGATTCAAAAGGCTCAGAGTCTGTTTGGGGCAAATAGATAGTATGTTAATAATTCGCTGACCTGCTCACGGATTCGCGGATTAAAATAGCGGTGGTTTTCTTCATAACCGTCGATGACAAATGTATAGAGTGTAAAGGCCTCATCGCGTTCCGTCTCGCGGATTGCAATTTTTCTTTTCCTCAGTTCTTTTCTGACCTCCATCAAATCCTTTTGTGCTATTTTTAATGATTCGCTGATAAGCTGTTTATAAGGATGCTTCAATTTTAATGTGCTTTCTTCAATTCCGGCGAGATCACGGTTAAAAATCGTAATGGCCATGGGCAAAAAGAGAGCCCGTTCAATTAAATCGTATATTTCCTCCTGCAGATTTGGCATGTTGACTCCTTCTTTCTAAGGGAACGTTTGTTCTATTTGTATTCTATATCGGCTGGTGAAATGTTTCAAGACAGAAAAAATCACCAAAACTTTTTAGTTTTCTGCTGATAATGTGTAGAATAAGGATAGACAAACCCGGTAAGGAGTATAAATGTTGGAGCATTTTTTATCCTATTTGACACAAGAACATTTAACTGAATTATTTCAAAGCTATAGGGCTTTCGGTCCGCTCATTGCTGTGCTGCTGCCTTTAATTGAAGCATTTCTCCCGTTTTTGCCGCTGATCGTGTTTGTGGTGGCGAATACGAACTCGTTTGGCTTGTGGGAAGGATTCATCCTGTCCTGGGCGGGATCAACTGCTGGTTCCATTCTCGTATTTTTGATTGTCCGTCAATACGGACAGAGAAAATTGCTTGGATTTATCCGCAGTCATCCGTCTGTCAGAAAGCTGATGTTATGGGTGGAAAGACATGGCTTCGGTCCCATGTTTCTTCTGCTTTGTTTTCCATTTACACCGTCAGCCGCGGTGAATGTTGTTGCCGGTTTGTCAAGAATCGGAACGCGGCCGTTTATTTTGGCGGCAGCCTCGGGGAAGCTTGTCATGATTTTTATGATCAGCTTCATCGGATATGATCTGCACGCGCTGATTACACAGCCGATTCGAACGGTCATCGCCGTATTGGTGATCACTGTCTTATGGTATGTCGGCAAAAAGGTGGAGCGGTATCTGCATGTAAGAGCCAGTCAGCGTGAGCATGATGGAGGGAGACAGTAACATGAAAAAACGGTTTTGGTTTCTTGCCGGTGTAGTGTCCGTTGTTCTCGCCATTCAGGTTAAAAATGCTGTCTTTATTGATTACAAGGTAGAAGGCGTCAGTATGAACCCGACCTTCCAGGAAGGAAACGAATTGTTGGTCAATAAATTTTCGCATCGATTTAAAACCATCCATCGTTTTGACATCGTCCTTTTTAAAGGCCCTGATCATAAAGTGCTGATTAAACGGGTAATCGGCTTGCCCGGTGAAACGATCAAATATAAAGATGATCAGCTGTATGTGAACGGAAAGCAGGTTGCTGAGCCATTTTTGAAGCATTTGAAATCTGTTTCTGCCGGCAGCCATGTAACGGGTGATTTTTCTTTGAAAGATGTGACGGGAACAAGCAAGGTGCCGAAAGGAAAATATTTTGTCGTTGGAGATAATCGCATATACAGCTTCGATAGCCGGCATTTTGGTCCGATAAGAGAAAAAAATATTGTCGGTGTGATTTCTGATGCCGAATAAAAAGACGCTAATGGAAGAGGCGTCTTTTTGTATGCCGTTTGGAAAAATGTGTTGAAGAAAAATTTGTAAGGAGCTATAATCAATATTGTTACCTGAGTAACAAAATTTATATATTTTTTGATTGGAGGGCCGTTTTTATTGGTTTTTGTTCGTTTTTCATGAAACAAAAGGAGTGGTGAATGATGATGAAATACGAAGCAGTGATTATAGGAGGAGGACCGGTTGGATTTATGCTGGCTTCTGAGCTTGCGATGGCCGGAGTGGGAACATGTGTGATTGAACGGCTTGAAAAACCTGTTCCGCATTCCAAGGCGTTGACGCTGCATCCCCGAACGCTGGAGCTCCTTGAGATGAGAGGGATTTTAGAGCGGTTTGTATCCAAGGGAAGCAAGATACCTTCCGGACATTTTTCAATGCTGGATACCCGTCTGGATTTTTCAGGCTTGGATACGAGCTGTCCTTACACGCTTTTGCTCCCGCAGTCAAAAACAGAAAAGCTGCTTGAAGATCATGCACGAAGCCTGGGAACAGAGGTGTTTCGGGGTGCAGAGGCGCTGGCGGTTACGCAAAACGGGGAAGCGGTCCAAACGATTTTTAAGGATCGGGATGGCAGTGTACGGACGATCACAAGCAAGTTTGCCGTTGGGGCAGATGGCGCCGGGAGTACCGTCCGGAAACAGGCAAAAATTGAGTTTCCGGGAACAGACAGCACTGTCACCGCTGCGCTTGGGGATGTGGCGCTCCTTTCTCCGCCGCCGTCAGGCGTGCTGTCCCTTTGCACAAAAGAGGGCGGTGTTATGATTGTTCCGTTATCTTCAGACCGATACCGTGTCGTTGTGATCAGTCCTTATCGCACACAAATGCCGAAAGATGTGCCTGTGACTGAGGAAGAGCTGAGAGCTGATCTCCTGCGAATTTGCGGAACTGACTTTGGTTTAACCGACCCTTCGTGGATGTCGCGGTTCGGGAATGCCGCGCGCCAAGCGAAACGGTATCGGGACGGCAGAATCTTTCTTGCGGGTGATGCCGCGCATATTCATTTTCCAGCGGGCGGGCAAGGACTGAATGTCGGCCTTCAGGATGCAATGAACCTCGGGTGGAAACTGGCGGCGGCCATCAAAGGCTCTGCGCCTTCGTGGCTTTTGGACAGCTACCATGACGAGCGGCATCCGGCAGCGGAAGGGCTCCTCAGAAACACGGAGGCGCAGACAAAGCTGATCGATTTCACTCAAGCAGGTCTCCATTTGCGAAGCATGATGTCGGAGCTGCTGGCCTTCCCTGATGTGAATCGATATGTAGCAGGGCAAATTTCTGCACTCGATGTCAGATATGAAGCTGATCGTACCATGCCGCCGAATCGTTTGAACGGGGCAAGGCTCCCTGACATGGAGCTGATTCTTTCCGACGGCAGTTCGGAATGGCTGTACAGTTTTCTCCAAAACGGGACATTCGTTTTGCTGTCATTGAGGCAGGAAGCTGATGATCATATCGAAGTGAATGGCTTACGTTCGGTAACCGCCTCGCTTGCAGAACCGAATGAAAAGTTGCGGGATGTGCATACCATATTGATTCGTCCCGATGGACATGTAGCCTGGGCGGTGGATGCATCAGCAGCGCCCGATTGTGCCGAGGTGATTCAAAAAGGGATCAGCCGCTGGTTTTCCGTCACCAGCCGAGTATAATTCAATTCGATTGTTTCATCTGTAACAAAACGGTATGATAGAAGAAACAATCGAATGAAAAAGGATGGAAGACTCGATGAACACAGATCATACGAAACGCAATCTTTTTGAATTGTATGCGGAGCTCATACATCAGCAGGAGAAATGGGAGGGGCTTATTAAAGCCTTTTTATCTGACGAATTGAGGAAGCTGGATGTAGAGCACGGGAGTAAATCTCAATTGACGATGACAGAAATTCATGTTCTATCCTGTGTCGGGGACAATGAACCAATTAATGTCACGTCGATAGCAGAAAAAATGAATACGACAAAAGCGACTGTATCACGCATCAGCACAAAATTGCTCGGCGCAGGCTTCCTTCACAGAACACAGCTCAGCGATAATAAAAAGGAGGTCTACTTCCGATTGACGCCTGCTGGAAAAAAGCTGCACAGTTTGCACAAATATTATCATCAGAAGGCTGAACAGCGTTTTCTGTCATTTTTTGACCGCTACACTGAGGAAGAGATTCTTTTTGCGGAACGGCTGTTTCGGGATCTGGTGACAAAATGGTATCCGTCGTCAGAAGAAATTGAAGGGGGTCTTCCGAGCATTTTTAAATAAAAAACACGCACTGCGGTGCGTGTTTTTCGCTTTTTTTCTATCTTTTTCAAGGCTGTAACGTAAATCAGATTTCCTCTTGAAGAATGAAATTCAAGATGTTCAGGAATTTGCACTGCTTATACGATATGTCTATTAGTATCTTTATTTTATACGTTTTTTACTGTGTTTTTGATGCTTTGTTTTCAAGTGAAATAGGGTCTTCTGTTTTAGTTCTCCTAATCTTTACAGAAATACCTACTAGAATGACCGCCATAGTTGTAAATATTCCCATGGTTAATAAGATCGTATCCTGGTTTAAACTCCATCCAATTAAGAAAGAGATGATCGCTCCTCCGAAACTTGCCGAAGCAATAAATAAACTTGTAACTTCGTCAACGTACTTCTGAATAATGATTGATGCTAGTGTTAAAGCAATGGGAAATATGCCCGCTATACTTAGGCCAATCAAAAATGTACCGCCCAATTGAAGTATTGGGTTACTTATATAAGAGAAAGCAATCAACAAAACAATTAAACAACTACAGCTAAAAAGGAGGTATTTAGAAAAATCAAGCCTTCTACTTACGAAACCAATCAATATTCTTCCTATGATGATCCCTACCCAGAAAAAGGAGACACTTATAAGACTAATTTGTTCATTGTCTTGGTTTATCATGATTGAAGGTAAAAAGTTGGCAAAATTTGTTTCAATTCCAGCATATAGGAAAGCAAAAAATACAAAAAAGCCTAATTGCTTTGATTTTTTTCTATCTCCTATAAAGTATTGAAATGCTCCTCCATCTGGAAAGGTCACTTGTTGGTTAGCATTCTTAGCGTACTTTCGGTTCTTGGACAAGAAAATTAACCACCCTACGAATAGGACCAATAAAAAGGTGAATATACAGTAATACGGTAAAAACCAGTTATTGATATCTATGAAGGAATTAATTAATAATGGGAAAGATAAAGCGCCTAATCCAAAGAGAACTTCCAGCTTACTCATTTTTTCTGCATTACTTTCGAAATTAGCAATAACAAACGAACCAACTGTCGTTTCTAATGTGCCTGCCCCATATCCTAAGAGAAAAGCCATTACAATAATATAATACCAATCCTTGGTTAGAAAAAAGATACTTAACGCTACAAGCATTATTGTCAAAGCTAAAGTAAGTGTTCTAAAATGACTGTATTTCTTAATCATTAACGGTGCGATTAATACTCCGCTTAGAAATCCGGTAAACTGAAAAAAGATTATGACTGAAATATCATCTGTTGTCTTGTTAAAAGCCTCTAATAGAAATGGTGTCAAACTCCCTGTTGATATATGGATAATACCTACTGTAAAAAAGAAAGCATATCCAAATAAATATGTCCCTCTTAACATTCATTACACCCCTATATGAAAAAGCAGGAAAATAAATTCCTGCTTTTTTAGTAACTTCTCTCTTCGAAATACTAGTTGACTGCTGAAACAGACATTGGTTGAGAGTTGCTGTCTTTCTCAAAGAACATTTCTAACACTTCCTGAGATCTAAAACCATCACTAAAAGAAGGGATCTCAACCCAATCATTCTGAGTTGATGCAATCCAATTGATTAACTCGCTTCTAAAAGAATCAGCCCATCCATAAAACTCGTTTGGCGGATCGTTTAATAGGCTTTGCGGTACTGGGCAGTCTACCACGTTCAAGCCATCTATGAGCTTGTAAACGTGAGGATTACCTGTGTGGTATTTAAACTCTTTTTTGTGTCCAACTACCTCAATGCTAAAACCACAGTCTTCAGGTACAGAACATTTTGATGTGATGATATTTACAAATACCTTGTTCTTCAGCTGGCCATAAATTTCTGCATAGTCATCTACGAGTACCTGTTTATCCTCTTTTGTTTTTACATTTGTGTTCATTTTTGCCCTTACTGATTCTGTGATGAAATCACTCTCGAACAAATACCATACCATGTCAATAAGGTGAATACCCAGATCCCCCAATGATCCACTCGTCTTCTTACTGTTAGCGTCATCTCTCCAAGTAAATTTCTTACGTCTAAGTGCACTATTTTTCTTGAAGTGTACTTTTATGGACAGTATGTTACCTAGTTCATTATTGATAATTAAGCTTTTTAAGATATTTACGTAAGATAAATATCTATAATTAAATCCCATACTGGCTCTTACGCTCAACCTTTCAGCAGTATCTTTCATTATGCTTGCTTCTTCAAGAGAAATAGCCATAGGCTTTTCACACAAAACATGCTTATGTTTTCCTAATGCTTGCAAAGCATGTTCTTTATGGCAAAAGTTTGGTGATGCTACAATTAAACCTTCTGAGGCATCAATTAGTTCATCTACGTTTTCAAATGACTTCCCGCCGAAAGTTTTCACAAAGCTTTCCGCATTTTGTTGATTTATGTCATATACCCCTACTAACTCTGCATTTTTTATTGTAGATAAAGCAGTTGCATGCGCTCTTGCAATACCACCTGCACCTATGATGCCTATCTTCTTCATTTTTATTTCCTCCTTATGATCCAATTAATTTTTTTAAGGTATTAGTAATTCCTTTTGAGTACTCACTATCAGTTATAAGGTGGTGCAAGTTTTTGGCTTCTTGTGTTGCATTTTTTAGCAGATATCCATTCCCTACTGTCTGTAACATACGAACATCATTTCCACTATCCCCAAATGCGATAGCTCTTTCGTTATTTAGGTTGTATTTCTCTAACATAAACGTTACAATTTCATTCTTTCCTGTCCCTACGGGGATAAAATCTACATCATAGCTGTCTTCTGGATCGCCTGCTAAGGGATTACACCGATTTATATTTACTGAAACGCCGTATTCCTCGCAGATTTTTTCAATTGCTAATAGGTTTTTCTTGTCGTTTATTTCATCTTGTTCCTGATAGTAGAAGTTATGCTTATACCGTGACTTTCCTAATTGAGTTTGAGGATTCAAAAGAATGTTATGATTTTCATGCAGCTGTTTCACAAGTTTTTCAACCTTTTCTTTACTAAACCCTTCATTTATGCGACTGTTCCACTTATTATCTTGCTGTCCGAAGTTATGCTCAGAAAAGTACGTAATTTCAGTTCCAAGATCACTAGCTATAAAATGCGGAAAATATCTAAATTTTCCTCGTCCCATTTTATCGAGAATAGATTCTATACTGCTTCCAGTAACCCATCCGATTATTAGCTCCCCATCTTTACTTTTTTGTACTAGATAGTCTTCGAGTTCATAGATGTCTTGTTGCTTTTGTTCGTCGATTGTATGCGGAAAATACGTTTCATCAAAATCACAAAAAACAATATATTGAGGATGTTCAACCGTGGATAACGTTTTATACTCCGATTTCTTGCTTAATAACATGAAACAGTCCCTCCATTACTCTGTCTTGTTCTTCTAAAGTAAATGACGGATATAAAGGCAAATGCAGTACCTGACTATGAGCCTTTTCCGTATGAACCAATTGGAGTCCTGCATACTTGTCCTGTACTAAAGGAGTTTTTTGCATATGAGACAGTATTGGATAATATACATCTGTTTGAACACCAAAATCTTCATTTAATTTAGTCATGATATCTGCCCTATCTTCTGTTCTTACCTTAATAGGAAACAGATGCCATACATGATCTTCACTTAATTCTGGTAATTCAATATAGCCTTTATTCTGCAACTCTGCTAATTGGGTAATGTATCTATCCGCCAAGAACAGTCTTTTGAAGTTGTTTAATGAAAGGTACTTCATTCTCTCTAAACCAATTGCTGCCTGTAAATTGTCCATTTTTGAATTAAATCCAAAATTGATGACTTTCTTATTTTTTACATTTACTTCAAAACCGTGATAACTAAATTGAATGCATTTTTTAGCGAGTTCTTCATTATCAGTTGCTATTGCCCCAGCCTTGCCACATACACCCAAATTCTTATAGGGATTAAAACTTAATGTAGTGATGTCTGCATACTTTCCTAAGTCTGTCAGTCCAATTCCTTGGCAGGCATCTTCAATTACTTTTAATTCATAACGATTTGCGATTTGACGGATATGCTGCATGTCTGAATGTTTTCCGTATAAATGCACAGGTAGAATAAACTTTGTATAAGGAGTTATTGCTTCTTCAATTTTGTCAGGATCGATGCAGAATGTTTGTGGGTTAATATCTACATAGATAGGAACGCCTCCCAAAGCTAACACAGCATTTTCAGTAGCTGAAAAGCTATTGGCCGGCATGATAACTTCATCCCCTGGGTTTAACCCTAAAGCCAATAAACCTATCATAATAGCATCGGTTCCACTGCTGGTTGCAATTACATACCTTTTATGTAAATATGTAGATAAAACGTTTTCGAATTGCTCTAAATAGGGACCACTCGTAAATTTTCCAGTTGGCAAAACTTCAGTTAATGTATTTAAGATATCTTCCACTTCATCATTGGGTATTAATCTGTCTACAGGCAAAAAAGGGACTTTACTGATTTCACGATTTTTTTGATAGTTGAAAAGATCATGTTCAATATCTATCTTTTCCTTTAATACTTGTTTCCACCGCTCGTTTACAATACTGTCTTCAATAACAAGTTCTTTTCCTTGTACGTCACCTTTTAAGTGTTTTAATAGTGACATGTTTTCTTTGCTTTTACCTGAAATCTTAACCTGTTTTTGCATGAACAGTACCTCCAATGATTTTATAATCTAAAAATTTATTACAAATTTATCCTAATTTCTGAAATCGGTAACATGTCAACAACTTTTTTAAGGAAGGGAAAATATGCCTACAATTGATGAAATAGCAAAATTATGCAATGTGTCTAAAACCACAGTGTCAAGAGTATTGAATAATCATCCTTATGTGTCGAAAGAAAAAAGAGATATGATCTTAAAGGCTATTAACGAACTTGACTACACTCCCAATTATTTAGCTCGGAATTTTAGGAGAAATAAGACACAAACGATAGCTTTATCAGTTCCGAGTATCGACCATCCATTTTTTGCTCAATTAATAAAAGGGGTCTCACATGAAGCACTGTTTAAGAATTACAAGGTAATTGTATTTCAGACCTTTTATGACAAACAGACAGAGCTAGAATTATTAGAGTTATTGAAACATAAAGAAGTGGATGGTATTATTCTTGGAACTTTAGAAAATGAATGGGATCAGATATCCCCTTTCTTAAAGTATGGTCCTATCTTATTATGTAATGAATATCATCACTCAGCGGACATCACGATAATTGGGTATGATGAATTTGAAGCTACATACATGGGGGTAGTACATTTAATTGAAAGAGGGCATGAAAAAATTGGGTTTTGTTTTGATACTCCATATAGCGAAGCTCAATGTCAGAGGAAAGAGGGTTACTTGAAAGCTTTACAAGATTACAATTTACATCATAGAAGCGAATGGATATTCGGCGAAATGTTTAATATCGAGGATGGCTTTCGTGTTTTTCATAAGATAAAGGATCTAAAGGACAGACCCTCAGCAATATTTACAGGAAATGATCAAGTCGCCGCAGGTATTATTAAACAGGCGATGAAAAATGGCTTTAAAGTTCCAGAAGACTTAGCTGTAATTGGTTTTGACAACCAATTGATTTGCCAAGTCGTTACTCCGACCATAACAACAATTGATATTCCCGTAATAGAATTAGGCCAACAGGCTGTGTTGAAAATCATCGAGTCCATTTCGGGTAATGCCTCTTTAAACAGAAGAATTATTAAACTGCCAACAAAGCTTATTATAAGAGAATCAACGTAACGATAGATTTCCCTTTAACATTTTATATCTTTATATAAGAAAAAGAGGTTATTCATTTTAACCTCTTTTTCAATCGTAAGTCGTCAATTATTTCTTTCATTTCACCCTCTGGCAGCACTCACTTCAAATCTGATCCATTAACAACGAAATATCCGCTTATATTTCCCCATCTCGATGGTTTGCGAATTAAAAGTTCTTGAACCCTTTTTTCAACTAGGCATTACTGCCGCTGATTGAGCTCTTTTTGTCTTTTTTTTCACCATGAAGATGGTGAAGCAGGCGATAAAACGGCGGCAGCAGGGCAATAACCAGAATGACGCGAATGACCTGAACCGCAACGACAAAGGTGGAATCAGCATGTAAGGTAACTGACGTCGTCGCCATCTCTGCGATCCCGCCGGGCGCAAATGCCAGAACAGAAGTGATGAGCGAAATTCCTGTGAGCTCGGAAACGATCACGGCGCTCAAAAACATTGCTGCGATTAAACCGACGGACGAGACAAACCCGACGATGATAATACGGGTGACGCCGGCAAACATGCTTTTGTACATCTTAGAGCCGATCGTTGCCCCGAGAAATACTTGTGATACATGGTTAGCTTGTGACGGCCACCATGCCGTCATGTCGTGCCCTGTCACCGCAGCTCCGCCAACATGTACAATTGCTACACCGAGCATGCTGCCGAGCAGCCATGGAGCTGGAAATTTTAAAAATTTCGCAGCTTTGCAAGCTCCCCAGGCAGCGAGAATAAGAATGACGGTCCACAAAACGGGAGCGAGCCTAAAATCTGTCGTTGCAGAAGAAATTGTCTCTGCTGCGGCACTTGCGGTACGATCTTGTTTTGTATAGATCAGAATGACTAAAAACGGAATGGAAAGCACCACGAGCAGCACACGCATCATTTGAACGAGGCTGACTATAGCGGTATTGGCGCCTACTTCCTGTGCGATGCTCGGCATGGCGGAAAGCCCGCCGGGAGCGGTGCCGACAAAGCTAGTCATCATATCCGTTTTGCTGAAACGCCAAAGCACATATCCTGACAGCATGGCCAGCAGGATAGACAATATCAGCATAACGCCGACTGAAAACCAATGGTCTTTGAGAACAGAAAGAACGGATAAATTCAGCTTTTGGCCCAATTCGATGCCGAGGATCATCTGCCCGAGGGCGAGCCATCGTCGGTTAATTCCTTTTTGGTCTGGTGCCATCATCAGCCATGCCGGCCGTATCATGGCGAGGCAGCAGGCGACAATCAGTGTTCCGATCATCCATCCAATTGATATTCCGGTTAATGAAAGAATAAACCCCCCGGCTGCACTGATTGCGATAAACCATAGATCTTTGAGGAGATTTTCGTCTTTCTTCAATGTAAAACCCTTCTTCCTTTTTCACGTAACACTCCAATTGTTCACGTAGTGAATGTATTTATTACTATAGTATATTTTTGTTGATAAAGAAATTATGAATTATTTTCTATAAGCGATTCACTTTTCTTATGACCTTGTGTTCGAGCTTTTCTATTGTGTAAGTCAGAGATAAACCCGCTGTCAGCAGACACACGGCAAGAGCGTAAAAAATCACTTCTCCGCCAAATGATGTCAGGATCAGCCCGCCTGCCAGCGGTCCGATTGAGCGGGATATATCCCAATGCAGACCATAGACAGCATAAAACCGGCCCAGCAAATGAGGCGGCGCCAATTTCGATATGAAGGTCTGGATGTGGGTTAGCCCGATGCTTTCGCCAACCGTCATCACCGCTGCCGTCACTAAAAGCATTGTCAGAGAGGTTGAGCATGCAAAGCCGGCTGCCGCAAGGGAGTAGCAAATATAAGTAATGAAGAGGATCGTTTTCATTGAAAGCTTTTCGGTCCCTTTGACAAGAGGTACTTGGAGAACACAGCTGAATAAAGCTTTTGCTGCTGAATAGATGGTCAGCATGGACAGATAATCAGAAAACATGTTTTTGCTGAACAGCCTGTATGTTGTTTCTGTTTGTGCATATAACATGCTGATGGGGAGAGAAAGCAGCAAAAGAAGCAGGACAGGCCTGTATATCATAAAGCTCGCGGATATTTTCGGGGTAACAGCTGGGTGCAGCGGCTTTGTCTCAGGCAGTTTCAGTGCAGCGATCAGAAAGTAGATAAACAATGCCGCAGCATCTAATGCGAATATCCACACGGGGTTATGATTGTACAGAAGCATCCCCACTAGCGGCCCTGCCGTCAGACCCGCCGAATAGATCGCATTGATGATCGCAAACACTTCCGAACGTCTGCTTTCCGGCGTGCTTTCAGCGATTTGGGCGCGGGAAGCGGGAATGTACAACGATCTTCCAATGCCATTCATGACATAGAGAATAGCGAAAACATACGCATGCTCAGCAAATACAAACCCTGTCATTGCCGCTGATTGAAGAAGCAATGCGGTCAAAATCGCTGTGCGCCGCCCAATCCGGTCCGCCGCCTTTCCTGCAGCGAGCGTCAGGAAAATATCAGCAAATGGCTGAAGGCTGATGATCAGCATTGGTATCATGATACTGCCGTTTAATTGTTCATGCAGATACAGCACCATAAAAGGTCCCATCATTGCACCTGTCAGGCTTGTCAGCAATTCGCCGAAAAAGCGGAGCCGAACGGGAGCGGTATATCTCGATTTTATAGAGTGAAAACTGGTCAACATGTGATCGCCGCCTTTCGCTGTTTGATATAGTAGTAGTGTATAGAAGGGGCGGCGGCCCAAAAAGTGAAGAAAAGAAGAGATAAAAGTTCCCCTTTTGTCGGGAGGTGCGGGGATTGAAGCTGATAGAGCACTACGTGGCGCTTGTAAAAACAGGCTGCGCCGAGTATGGGCAAATGAACGAAATGACGCTTACTGAGATTGCCGACTGTTTATTTTGTACAGAAAGAAATGCAAAGCTCATTTTACATAAGCTGGAGAACAGCAATTGGATTATCCGGGAAAGCGGGGCGGGGCGCGGCCGCAAATCTAAAATCGCGTTTCTTCGGATGCCTGAGGAACTGCTTCTTCAAACTGCAAAGGAATATACCATGTCAGGAAAGCTTAAAAAGGCAAAGGAGCTGCTTCAGCAGTATCAGTCCGTGTTTCCAGGGCTTCAAAACGAATATAACATGTGGCTTTCAGAGGTGTTCGGATTTGTGACGGAGACGGGCGAGAATGGGACGAAGGATGTTCTGCGGCTGTTCATCGCGCCTGAATCTGTCAGCAGTTTGGATCCATGCCAAATATTTTTGCGGTCTGAGGGCCATTTCGTCAAACAGATATTTGATACACTCTTGACGTTTGATTCGGATATACAGGAGCCGAAGCCTCATTTGGTTCATGGATGGGAAGAGGTCGGAAAAAAATGGAGATTTTTTCTTCGAAAAGGTGTGTCATTTCATAATGGACAGCCGCTGACATCGCGGGACGTTGCGTTTACGTTTCAACGCTTTTTGGAACTGGGTGACAACCCGTATAAATGGCTTCTGCACGGAGTGAAACAAGTCTTAGAAAAGGGCCCTTATTGTGTGGAGCTCATACTCGATAAGCCGAATGCGCTTTTGCCGTATGCTCTTTGTGATGAACGGCTGTCCATACTTCCGGCAGAACAGGGCGGCGGGAAAGATGGAACAGGGCCTTTTCAGGTGAATCAGCAACACAGCGGGATGCTTGTGCTTGAAGCCAATGAGCGCTACTTCAAGGGACGCCCCTATTTGGATCGCGTTGAGTTTGTTTTTTCTGAGCAAGCCGGAGAGATGAACGGTTTTACCATTCAAGAAAAACAAACATGCCCTGAGCAGCAAACTGTTTTTGATGAGCGGCATGTTCAGTATTTGTCGCTCAATCTGAAAAAGAAGGGGCCTCTGCAGCACCGAAGCTTTAGAAAAGCGCTCCGGCTGCTGATTTCCTCTGAACGGCTCGTTCGTGAAGCGGGAGGGCACCGAAGAATCCCGGTTACGTCCTTTTTGCATCCGAGTCCTTTTGAGTGGGAGGGCGTTTCGCCATCTGAATTGTTGAAGAAAAGCGGATACGAGGGCGAAACAATCGTGCTTTATACCTTTTCGGAAACGGATCATCGTGAGGACGCCGAATGGATTCAAAATATTTGCGCCCAGCACGGTATCAGGCTTACACTTCAATTCTGTGATGCTGCTGATCTGCGACGGCCGGAAATCGTGCATGGCGGATATCATTCATGACAGTGCGACGTTTTATCAAGACAGCGAGTTTGGTTTTCTGCATTTGCTGCTGTCGGAGAACAGTTTCTTGTATCAGCATCTATCTGAAAAGCTGACACAGATATGCTCAGGAATGACAGAGCAGATGTTTTCCATGCCTGACCGCTGTTCAAGAATCAACATCCTGCGTGACATTGACCGGCAGATGATACAGGAGCTGAATGCGATTCCGCTGTATCAAAATGTGCTCCAGGTGACATCAAGTAAAAATGTAAAAGGCCTGGTGCTTGATGAAGAGGGATGGATTGATTTGTACTCCGTATGGCTGTCCAAATAAAAAGAGGGTTCTTTTTTGAACCCTCTTTTTTAAACTGCCATGCTGCGGCATTGTTCAGCACAGGCGAAGCAGGCTTTCGCACATGCTTGGCAATGATCATGATCGTGCTTTCCGCATTCAGTGCCGCATGCTTCACAAATATCGGCGCAAAGTGCACAAATTTCTTTCATAAACGGGCTGTCCGTTTGCATGGCTTTGACCGCCAGCGCGCAAATATCCGCGCATTCCCTGTCAAGCCGGATGCATCCGCTGAGATGATGCTGCACGCTTTCTTCCAAGCATTTAGTGAAACAATGATTGCAAGCCTTCATACAATCGATGCAAGCCTCAATACAAGCTTCAGAATATTGCTCCATGGTTGATTCCCCCTGTATGACAGTATATGGTTTTATGTTTCCCGGCTGCATTTGAAAAAAACAGGGGAGTGTGTTTTTAGCTGAGGTGATATGTACATATACCCTGAACGGGTATATCTAACGTTCCATCAGATAGTATAGGAACCAGACAGCGTGATTTTGTTCATCACGTGCTGCGCGTGTAAAGACGCCTTTCGCTTTTAAGTTTGACGTTTCCTCGGCCGCACGCAAGTAAAAGTCGACGGTTTCTTGTTCATCTTTAAAAGCGGCGTCCAGTCCTCTTGTGAAATTGTCCGGGCATTCTTCCGTTTGTTTCGGCATGATGTGTTTGCCGGTAATTGAACCATACAGTGTGGAAAATTCACGGAGGTGGCGAATCTCGTCACGCCTGATTTCTTCAATCTGTTTTCTGACCTCATCGCTGTGGGCGAGTTCGGCAAGCTTGCGGTAGCATTGAATTGCACTGAATTCTCCGTTGATGGCCTTCTGCAAATTCCGAATCAAAACAGGATCTTCCCGGTATGGCACCGGATAGGGATAGTAGCTGTAATGCAAGGGGATTCAACTCCATTCTTAGGAATTGGGCTTCTGTAAAAGTATATGTTGGGCAGGGAGAGATGTGCGGAGATAATCAGCTTTTTATATGTGAAAAGGCCGTTTTTACCAATAGATCAGATTGGTCATTTTCGTCAACATTCGATAAAATATATAGAGATAAAAAGAGAGGGGTCTTCTAATTTGGGAGCAGAGTTTTTAGTAGGCAGGTCCGGGAGTGGAAAAACGAAGCTGATCATCGACAGCATTCAGGATGAATTGCGCCGGGCTCCATTCGGGAAGCCGATCATTTTTCTAGTCCCGGATCAAATGACGTTTTTAATGGAATACGAGCTTGCTAAAACGCCAGATATGGGCGGGATGATACGCGCTCAAGTGTTCAGTTTTTCACGATTGGCCTGGCGCATCCTCCAGCATACGGGAGGAATGAGCAGGCCGTTTCTGACGAGCACCGGCGTACAAATGCTCCTGCGGAAGCTCATAGAGGAGCATAAACAGGAGTTCAAAGTCTATCAAAAAGCGAGTGACAAAAGCGGGTTTACCGCACAGGTTGAGCGGATGCTGACAGAGTTTAAGCGCTATTGTCTGGAACCGGAGGATATCCGCCGGATGGCGGAAAGCGGAACGGCTTCCGAGTATCGCGGAGAACGTGTTTTATCTGAAAAGCTCCATGACTTATCAATTCTGTATCAGCAAATGGAAAAAAGCCTCGCAGATCAATATCTTCACTCTGAGGATTATTTGACATTGCTGGCAGAGCATATCCCGCTTGCGGAAGATATAAAAGGCGCCCATATCTATGTGGATGGCTTTTATCAGTTTACCCCGCAGGAATTCAGGGTGTTGGAGCAGCTTATGGTTCATGCGGAGCATATCACGTTTTCGCTCACAGCGGACAAGCCGTCATATGAGCGGGAGCCGCATGAACTGGAATTGTTCAGAATGACGGGGAAAACCTATTACCGCCTGCATCAGAAGGCGAAGGAACTGAATTTGGACATTACGTATAAAGAGCTGAGCGGGACTGAGCGGCATACAAAGACGCCGGAATTGGCGCATCTAGAGACACAGTATGAAGCGCGTCCGGCCGTTCCATACGTAGAAAAACAAGAAGCCCTTACTGTGATGCAGGCCGCAAACAGACGAGCTGAGCTGGAAGGAATTGCCCGGGAAATTCACGCCCTAGTCAGAGAGAAGGGATATCGCTATAAGGATGTAGCCATTCTTGTGCGCCAGCCGGAAGACTACAAGGATATGGTGAAGGAAGTTTTCGCAGATTACGAGATTCCTTATTTCATTGACGGAAAAGCATCTATGCTGAACCATCCGTTAATTGAATTTATCCGGTCAAGCCTTGATGTTCTGAAAGGGAATTGGCGTTATGAAGCGGTGTTTCGTTGCGTGAAAACCGAACTGCTATTCCCGCTCAATGAACCGAAGGCCAAAGTGAGAGAACAGGTCGATCAGCTCGAAAATTACTGTATCGCCTATGGTATTAAAGGCGACCGCTGGACAAAGGGCGATCGGTTCCAATACAGGCGTTTTGTGTCATTGGATGATGATTTTGCGCAGACTGATCAGGAAATCGAAATGGAAAACATGTTGAATGACACCCGCGATTGGATTGTTCCGCCGCTTTTTCAGCTTCAAAAACGCATGAAAAAAGCGAAGACGGTTCAAGAGAAGGCGGAGGCGCTCTATCGTTATTTAGAAGAGACGGATGTGCCGCTGAAGCTGGATCAGGAAAGGCAGCGTGCTGAGGATGACGGCAGAATCATTGAAGCGCAGCAGCATCAGCAGGCGTGGGACGCAGTCATTCAGCTGCTTGAGGAGTTTGTTGAAATGATGGGAGATGATGAGATTTCTCTTGATTTGTTTCAGCAAATGATAGAAGCCGGCGCGGAGTCGCTTACGTTTTCTCTCATTCCGCCTGCGCTTGACCAGGTGTTTGTCGGCAATATGGATTTATCCAGAATATATGGCACCTCTTGCACCTTTGTGCTGGGGGCAAATGACGGCGTTCTGCCTGCGCGCCCTGATGAAAACGGGGTCCTGTCGGATGATGACCGGGAATGGCTGAAAACGATTGGGGTTGAGCTATCCTCAGGCGGACGGGAGCGTTTGCTTGATGAGCACTTCCTCATCTACATGGCGTTTTCAAGTCCGTCTGACCGGCTTTACGTATCGTATCCGATTGCTGATGCGGAAGGAAAAACGCTTTTGCCGTCGATGATCGTTAAGCGGCTGGAAGAACTGTTTCCGCATCATATGGAGCGCCTGTTAACAAATGAACCTGAACAGGTCAGCGATGAGGAACAGCTGATGTATGTTGTGAATAAAAGCGTGGCACAGTCCTTTACCGCGAGCCAGCTCAGGTTATGGACTCGGGAATACGACATCAGCGACGTCTGGTGGAGCACGTACAATGTGCTGATGAGTGAGCAGGACAGGCTGCAATCGAAAAAGCTGTTCTCAAGCCTGTTTTTCCGGAATGAAGTGAAGCAGCTTGAACGCAGCGTGTCGAGACAGCTCTATGGTGAACGCATTCAGGGCAGTGTATCGAGAATGGAAACCTTTAACGCGTGTCCGTTTTCCCATTTTGCGTCACACGGGCTGCATCTGAAGGAACGGCAATTCTTCAAGCTTGAAGCACCGGATATCGGCCAGCTGTTTCATTCCAGCTTAAAGCTGATTTCTGACAGGCTGCGTGAGCAAAAGCTGGATTGGCGCGATTTAACGAAGGAGCAGTGCGAGCTGTTTTCCTATGATGCGGTAGAGCGGCTGGCACCGAAACTGCAAAAGGAAATTCTGCTCAGCTCAAACCGGCATTATTATGTGAAGGAAAAACTGCAAAAAATTGTGACACGTGTGTCCGGCATTTTAAGCGAGCATGCGAAAGCGAGCGGATTCGTACCGATCGGGCTTGAACTAGGCTTTGGAGGAAAAGGGCCGCTTCCGCCGCTGACCTTTCAACTGAAAAACGGCTGTACGATGGAACTCGTCGGGCGAATTGACCGTGTTGATAAGGCTGAAAGCTCAAAAGGCCTGTTCCTCAGGGTTGTCGATTATAAATCAAGCGACAAAGGCCTTGACTTAGCGGAAGTATATTACGGATTGGCACTGCAAATGCTGACGTACCTTGATTTATCGATTACACATTCAGCTGACTGGCTCGGGATGAGGGCGACGCCTGCCGGAGTGCTGTATTTCCATATTCATGACCCGATGATTCAATCTAATCTCCCGCTTGGGCTTGACGAGATTGAACAGGAGATCTTTAAGAAATTTAAAATGAAGGGCTTGCTCCTCGGTGATCAGGAAGTGGTTCGCCTCATGGATACAACCCTTCAAGAGGGACGGTCAAATATCATAAACGCCGGCTTGAAAAAAGACGGATCTCTTAGATCAGACTCGGCAGCAGTCGGTGAAAAGGAATTTGATCTTTTGACAAAGCATGTGCGCCGCACCTTCCAGGAAGCGGGCGAACAAATCACCGACGGGCGCGTATCCATTGAGCCGTACAAAATGAAGAACAAGACGCCGTGCACATACTGTGCGTTCAAATCAGTATGCCAATTTGATGAATCACTGGAAGAAAACGAGTATCGCCCATTAAAGGCTGAAAAGGACAAGACAATACTTGAGTGGATAAAAAAGGAGGCGGATGGCAATGAACATTCCTAAACCGGCAGACAGCACATGGACAGATGACCAATGGAATGCCATTGTTTCAACCGGCCAGGATATTCTTGTGGCAGCGGCTGCGGGCTCTGGTAAAACCGCTGTGCTCGTTGAACGAATGATTCGGAAAATCACCGCGGAGGAAAACCCAATAGATGTAGACCGTCTTCTCGTTGTGACATTTACAAACGCCTCAGCGGCAGAGATGAAGCACCGAATCGCAGAAGCCTTGGAAAAAGAGCTTGTACAGCGCCCCGGCTCGCTGCATATTAGACGCCAGCTGTCTCTTTTAAACCGGGCCAGCATTTCGACGCTCCATTCCTTTTGCCTGCAAGTGCTGAAGAAATATTACTACTTGATCGATCTTGATCCGGGCTTTCGGATAGCTGATCAGACGGAAGGCGAGCTGCTCGGGGATGAAGTGCTTGACGAGCTGTTTGAAGACGAATACGCAAAGGGTGAAAAGGCGTTTTTTGAGCTTGTTGATCGCTATACGACAGACCGGCATGATCTGGATCTGCAATTTCTCGTTAAACAGGTGTACGAGTATTCCCGATCCCATCCCAACCCCGAGGCGTGGCTGGAAAGTTTTGTTCATTTGTATGATGTATCAGAAAAGAGCGCCATCGAGGAGCTGCCGTTTTATCAATATGTCAAAGAAGATATTGCAATGGTGCTTAACGGGGCGAAGGAAAAGCTCTTGCGCGCGCTTGAGCTGACGAAAGCGCCGGGCGGCCCGGCGCCGCGTGCTGACAATTTTCTTGATGATCTTGCGCAGATTGATGAACTGATTCAGCATCAGGACGATTTCAGTGAACTATATAAGCGGGTGCCCGCCGTCTCTTTTAAGCGTGCCAAAGCAGTAAAAGGGGATGAGTTCGATCCAGCGCTCCTTGATGAGGCGACAGATTTGAGAAACGGCGCAAAAAAACTGCTTGAAAAGCTCAAAACCGACTACTTCACGCGAAGTCCTGAACAGCACTTGAAAAGCCTAGCCGAGATGAAGCCTGTCATTGAAACGCTCGTACAGCTTGTCATCAGCTATGGAAAACGATTCGAAGCTGCGAAACAGGAAAAATCAATCATCGATTTTTCTGATTTGGAGCATTACTGTTTAGCGATTTTGACAGCTGAGAATGACAAAGGTGAATGTGAGCCGAGCGAGGCTGCAAGGTTTTATCAGGAACAGTTTCATGAGGTGCTCGTTGACGAATATCAGGATACCAACCTCGTGCAGGAATCGATTCTGCAGCTCGTCACAAGCGGGCCGGAGGAGACTGGCAACCTGTTTATGGTAGGAGATGTCAAACAGTCGATTTATCGATTCAGGCTTGCGGAGCCGCTTCTTTTCCTTTCTAAATACAAACGGTTTACAGAGAGCGGAGAAGGCACGGGGCGGAAAATCGATTTAAATAAAAATTTCCGAAGCCGGGCTGATATTTTAGACAGCACAAACTTTTTATTTAAACAGCTGATGGGCGGCAAAATCGGTGAGGTCGATTATGACGAGCAGGCCGAGCTGAAGCTTGGTGCAGCGTATCCGGACAATGACGAGACGGAAACAGAGCTGCTGCTGATCGACAACGCAGAAGATACGGATGCAAGCGAGGAAGCAGAAGAGCTTGAAACGGTGCAGTTCGAGGCCAAAGCCATCGCTAAGGAAATTCGCAAGCTGATTTCATCGCCATTTAAGGTGTATGACGGAAAAACGAAAACACATCGCAATATTCAATACCGGGATATCGTGATTTTGCTCCGCTCCATGCCTTGGGCTCCGCAAATCATGGAGGAGCTGAGAGCACAGGGCATACCGGTTTACGCCAATTTAACGTCAGGCTATTTTGAAGCGGTCGAAGTCGCCGTCGCGCTTTCTGTGCTGAAAGTGATCGATAATCCGTATCAGGATATACCGCTTGCCTCTGTGCTGCGCTCACCGATTGTCGGAGCAGATGAAAACGAGCTGTCTTTGATCCGGCTTGAAAATAAAAAAGCGCCGTACTATGAGGCGATGAAAGACTACCTGGCTGCTGGTGACCGGAACGATGAGCTTTATCAAAAGCTAAATACGTTTTACGGACATCTGCAAAAATGGCGCGCGTTTTCGAAAAACCACTCAGTATCTGAGCTGATTTGGGAAGTGTACCGCGACACCAAATATATGGATTATGTCGGCGGCATGCCGGGCGGAAAACAGCGCCAGGCCAATTTGCGTGTTCTTTATGACAGGGCGCGTCAATATGAATCAACGGCATTTCGCGGCTTGTTCCGTTTCCTGCGGTTTATCGAACGCATGCAGGAGCGGGGCGATGATCTTGGTACGGCGAGAGCGCTCAGCGAGCAGGAGGATGTTGTCCGCTTAATGACGATCCACAGCAGCAAAGGGCTCGAATTTCCAGTCGTGTTTGCAGCAGGTCTCGGCCGGAATTTCAACATGATGGATTTGAACAAATCGTACCTGCTGGATAAGGAGCTCGGATTTGGCACGAAGTATATTCATCCGCAATTACGCATCAGCTATCCGACACTTCCGCTCATTGCGATGAAGAAAAAAATGCGCAGGGAGCTGCTGTCAGAGGAATTGCGTGTTCTTTATGTTGCATTAACGAGAGCGAAGGAAAAGCTGTTTCTGATTGGCTCATGTAAGGATCATCAGAAACAGCTTGCAAAATGGCAGGCATCCGCGTCCCAAACTGATTGGCTTCTGCCAGAATTTGACCGCTATCAGGCGAAAACGTATCTAGATTTCATCGGGCCGGCTCTTGCCAGGCACAGAGACTTGGAGGATTTGGGTGGTGTGCCAGCACACGCTGACATCTCAGATCACCCGGCTCGTTTTGCCGTTCAAATGATCCATTCCTATGATTTGCTTGATGATGATCTGGAAGAAAGAATGGAAGAAAAAAGCGAGCGCCTAGAAGCGATCCGCCGAGGTGAACCAGTTCCCGGCTCGTTTGCGTTTGATGAAAAAGCCCGCGAGCAGCTGAGCTGGACATACCCGCATCACGAGGTGACGCAAATTCGGACAAAGCAATCGGTTTCTGAGATCAAAAGAAAAAGAGAGTACGAGGATGAATACAGCGGCAGGGCCCCTGTAAAGCCGGCTGATGGAAGCATTCTGTACAGACGTCCCGCTTTTATGATGAAAAAAGGCCTGACAGCGGCAGAGAAAGGGACTGCCATGCATACGGTTATGCAGCATATCCCGCTGTCACATGTGCCGTCGATAGAAGAAGCTGAGCAGACGGTTCACAGGCTTTATGAAAAAGAGCTTCTCACTGAAGAACAAAAAGACGCTATTGATATAGAAGAAATCGTGCAATTTTTCCATACAGAAATCGGCGGACAGCTGATCGGCGCAAAGTGGAAGGACCGGGAAATACCATTCAGCTTAGCGCTTCCGGCCAAGGAGATCTATCCTGATGCACAGGAGGCAGATGAGCCGCTTTTAGTGCAGGGTATCATTGACTGTCTCTATGAAACTGAGGACGGATTATATCTATTGGATTATAAGTCGGACCGGATTGAGGGCAAATTCCAGCATGGATTTGAAGGAGCGGCCCCGATCTTGAAGAAACGATATGAAACGCAAATTCAGCTGTACACGAAGGCAGTGGAGCAAATTGCAAAAACAAAGGTAAAGGGATGTGCGCTTTATTTCTTTGACGGGGGGCACATTCTCACATTATAGCGAGATCCATAAGCTCCGGGATTTGTGGCGGAGCGGATCTCGTTTTCTATATA
Source organism: Bacillus sp. FSL R7-0685 (assembly GCF_038002425.1). Lineage (NCBI taxonomy): Bacteria > Bacillati > Bacillota > Bacilli > Caryophanales > Bacillaceae > Bacillus > Bacillus sp. FSL R7-0685. The sequence continues at coordinate 1,113,620 of NZ_JBBOCN010000001.1, forward strand.
AAAGAGAGGTGAAAGCATTTGCGGATTTTACATACAGCTGACTGGCATCTTGGAAAAACGCTTGAAGGAAGAAGCAGGCTGAGTGAGCAGGCCGATGTGCTGGATGAATTGAATACGATTGTAAAGGATGAGCAGATCGATGCCATTGTAATGGCGGGGGATGCATTTGACACCGTAAACCCGCCAGCTTTAGCCGAGCAGCTGTTTTATGAAAGCCTGTCTGCGCTTAGCGACAGAGGAAAGCGCCCGATCGTCGTCATTGCCGGAAACCACGATAATCCTGACCGTTTGTCCGCCGCTTCACCGCTGACACATGAAAACGGCATTCATTTAATCGGTTATCCGACAACAGAGCCGATTCATATTGAAGTGCCTTCAGCAGGAGAGCTTTTGGCGGTTGGAGCACTGGCGTACCCATCTGAAGCGCGGTTAAATGAAGTGCTATCCGATACGTTTGATGAAAAGCTGCTCCGTGATCACTATGATGTGAAAATCAGGCAGGCGTTTGAGCATATGACAAGCCGGTTCCGGACCGATGCAGTGAAGATTGCCGCCAGCCATATTTATGTGGCAGGCGGAAACCAAACCGATTCAGAGCGGCCGATTGAAGTCGGCGGTGCATACACGGTGGCTGCTGAAAGCCTGCCGGCAGATGCCGCTTACGTTGCGCTCGGCCATTTGCATCGCCCGCAAACGATCAAGCGGGCGCGGACGCTTGCGCGTTATTCAGGATCTCCGCTCGCCTACAGCTTTTCTGAAGCGGGCTACGCTAAATCAGTGACGATTGTGGACGCAAAGCCTGGGGAAGAGGCCAGTTGGCAAGAGGTGTTATTATCAAGCGGCAAGCCACTTGTGAAGTGGAAAGCGGCAAATGGATTAAGTGAGGTGTACAGCTGGCTGGATGAAGGCAGAGATCAGAATGCTTGGATTGACTTGGAAATCCGTGTCGCGGACCAGCTGTCACTTGAAGAGATTCACAGGCTGCGGAAGGCGCACCCGGGCTTTATCCATATCAGGCCGGTTTTTGAAGAACAGAACAAAGACCGGAAACGGATCGAGGTTAAACATGTCTCAATCGAGGACCGCTTTAAGAAATTTTATGAAAAACAAACTGGCGGTGCGGTGCCGGATGAAGAAATGGTGAAGCTGTTTTTAGAGCTTGCATCAGGCGTTGAAGAGGAGGATGCGAAATGAAGCCGATCGCCTTAAGCATTAAGGGGCTCCACAGCTTTAGAGAGGAGCAGACGATAGATTTTGAAGGCCTTTCCGGTGCCGGTGTTTTCGGCATTTTCGGCCCGACAGGAAGCGGTAAATCCTCTATTCTCGACGCAATGACGCTTGCTTTATACGGAAAGGTGGAACGGGCGGCGAATAATACGCACGGTATCTTAAACCAGGCGGAAGATACGCTGTCTGTTTCCTTTACCTTTGCGCTTCAGACGAATCACCAAATCTCATACAAAGTCGAGCGTGTGTTTAAGAGAACGGATGAAATGAAGGTAAAAACGGCACTTTGCCGCTTCATCGAAATCAAGGACGAGCATACGGTGCTGGCTGATAAAGCCAGCGAAGTGAATAAAAGAGTTGAGGAGCTCTTAGGGCTGACGATCGACGATTTTACGAGAGCGGTGGTGCTGCCCCAAGGGAAATTTGCTGAATTTCTGTCTTTAAAAGGGGCAGAGCGCAGGCATATGCTTCAGCGTTTATTTAATTTGGAGCAATATGGAGACAGGCTTGTGAAAAAGCTGAGACGGCAGGCGCAGGAAGCCAATGCGAGAAAAAATGAAATGCTTGCTGAACAGTCCGGTCTCGGTGAGGCGAGCTCAGAGGCAGTGGAGCAGGCTGAAAAGGCTCTCGAACAAGCTGAAGCCCGGCTGGAAGCGATGAGGAAGAACCGTGATCAGGCGAAGGAGCGGTTTACAGAGCATCAGGAGATATGGAATGTCCAAAAGGAAAAATCCGCTTATGAAGAAGAGGAAAAACGTCTCGCAGAAGAACAGTCGCATATAGACAGCATGCAAAAACGCCTGCTGGAAGCAGAAACAGCAGCAGCCCTTAAGCCCTATGCGGACCGGTACGCAGAAGCGATCCAGCATGAGGAGCAAGCTGAAAAGGAACAAACGCTAGCCCAAAAGGATTTAGCAGACCGGACAGCTTTCTTTCAGCAAAAACATGAAGAGTATGAAGCGTGGCGCCAGCATAAAAGCGAGAAAGAGCCTGAGCTTTTAGCCAAACAGGAACAGCTTTCACGCTTGCAGGAAATCGAAATCAAACTGAGTGAGGCCAAGCAAGAGGAAGAGCGCAAAAAGGCTGACCTCCGGCAGAAAGAAGAGGCTCTTCAATCTGTCATGAATGAATTGGAGACCGTAACAGACCGCCTGACACGAGGGCAAAACAGACAGACAGAATTGAAACAGCAGCTCAAATCCCTGCAGGTGACATCCAATGAGCGAAAAAGCTGCCATCAGGCTGCAGAAATGGCATTGCGCATCAGACAAACCGAGGAGCAAATCAAAAAAGAGAAAAAACGAAGTGAAGAATTGAACCTCGTGCTGCAGAAGATGAATGAAGAGAAGAATACACTCGTTCAAAAGACGGAAGCGGAAGAAAACAACATCATTCAGGCATATGAGGCTGTACAAACTGTGTACCATTTGGTGTGCGAAACGGAACGCTCATTAACACATATGACGGAAGAGGCTAGAAAGAGTCAACACACGCTTCACTTACAGCGTGAAAAAGCAAGGGTGGCACTGCTGACAAAAGAGTTAGCCCAAAAGCTGACTGCCGGAAAGCCTTGCCCGGTATGCGGTTCAACCGATCATGATCCATCTGCCTCAGTACATGAAACGTATGAAGCCGACAGCCATCTTGAAGAGGACATCAAACGGACAGATGTGTTATTGACGGAAGCTGCAGCTCTCAGCCAGGAGATTCTTTCAGCCAAAATTACGCTTGAAGAACAGTCCGCGCGCTTTATTGAACAGTGTCCGTTTTTGCAGACAATTCAAGCACAGAACCTTGAAGCGGCAGCTTCCTTCGAACATCAGCCGGTGTATGAAGCATTTGAAACTGCCAAATTCGAATGGAAACGAATCAAGCAGGACATTCTTTCTGTTAAGACACGAATGGCACAAATGATCGGCGCCTATCAGGAATCTTTAAAAAAGGCCGAGCAGCTTAATGAAAAAATCGGTTTTGAAAAAAGAGAAGCTGACCGTATTGAAAGCATCATCAGCGAGCTTCAATCCTCAATGGACGGCAGTCTGAACATGTTTAAAGAAGCATTTCAGAATCAATCTGTGGACGAAGCAGAAAAATGGCAGCAAGCCATTGAAGAAAAGGACCGGGCTGCAGAAGAATGTGAAAAACGAATTGAGAAGAGTATCACGTTTCTTGCTGAGCATGAAGCACAAAAGGAAAAACTGCGGGAATCGGGACACCGGCTTGAGCGGGAAAAGCTGGAGCTTCATTATGCGGCTGAACGCATCAAGAGCGTGATAGCTGATTATGAGCACGAACTCGGAGATTATGCAAAAGGAGATTCGATTCAAATCAAACTCCGCTCTGTCCAGCAGGATCTAAAGCTGTTAAAGGAAAAAGAACAATCTTTATATGAAGAACTGCAAAGCGCCCAAATGAAGCTCAACCAGGCGAAAAGCCGCGCTTCGGCAAGCGAGCTCACTCTTCAAGAGGCGAAGGGCAGATTGGAAAAAGCAAAAGCTGCTTGGCTTGAGCATACAAAAAACACCTCCATTACCCGGACTGAGGAGGTTGAACAAAGTCTCATCCCAGCTGATGAACTTGAAAAGATGAAAACCGGCATAGACCAGTTTATGGATAAACTGAAGCAAAATGCTGCAAACTTAAAACGAGTAGCAGAGATACTTGCCGGCAGAGCATTATCAGAGAGCGAATGGACCGAAACCGTTGCAGCATTACAAAAAGCTGAGGACGCATTTGGCGCTGCTATAGAGGAAAAAGGCGCGGCAGCAAAAGCACTGGCTGTCATTCGCGACCATCATAAACGGTTTAATGAAATTGAAGCTGAACTGAAAAAATGGCAGACGCATATCGACAGGCTGGACAAGCTGCAAGCTGTGTTTAAAGGCAATACCTTCGTCGAATTTTTAGCTGAGGAGCAGCTTGAAAGCGTTGCGAGGGACGCTTCAGCAAGACTCAGTATGCTGACAAGACAGCGCTATGCCATCGAAGTAGATTCAGAAGGCGGCTTCGTGATGCGGGATGATGCGAATGGAGGCGTAAGACGCCCGGTTTCCAGTTTGTCTGGAGGAGAGACCTTCCTCACCTCGCTTTCACTTGCTCTTGCGCTGTCTGCGCAGATTCAGCTTCGCGGGGAATACCCGCTTCAGTTCTTTTTCTTAGATGAAGGCTTCGGCACACTGGATCAAGATCTGCTTGATACGGTTGTAACGGCCTTGGAAAAACTTCAGTCAGACAATCTGGCTGTCGGTGTCATCAGCCATGTGCAGGAACTGCGTGCACGGCTTCCGAAAAAGCTGATCGTCCATCCGGCTGAACCGAGCGGCCGCGGTACGCGGGTATCACTTGAGTTGATGTAAGGGAGGAGCGGATATGGCAAAGCAGACTGCCGGAATATGTGAGCTGTGTGGCCGGAGCAATGTCCAGCTGACAGAGCATCATCTCACACCGAAAGAGGAAGGCGGAACGTTTTTGCCGACAGCGATGCTCTGTATTCCTTGCCATAAACAGATTCATGCCTTATATACCAATCAAGAGCTCGCCGTACGTTTAAACGGAATGGCTGAACTCAGAAGCGATCCAGAGCTTGCCCGGTTTGTCAAATGGATCAGAAAACAGCCGCCTGAGAAGCTGATCAAAACAAAGAAATCAAATGAACGAAAAAAGAAAAAATGACTAAAAAGCAGCCCTCTCTTTGCAGAGCGGCTGCTTTTATCCGTTTCCAACCATATCCTGATCGTTGACATCGGGGTCTATATAATTTGTCGCGTTGACTGCGTTATTTAATAGAAGGAAATCTCCCGTGTTTCCTGCTCCCGAACCGAGCGCAGATTTTGAAGAGCTTTTCGGAGAAAGGTAAAAGGAATCACCAAAGTTTACGACTCCGCCCGATATGGAATTGATAGCTATAGGCCCGACAATTGCTGGCATAAACGACACCCTTTATCGAAGTCTCTGTTTATTATATGTTCTTGGCGGGCGATTGTGAGCGCGGAGACTGAATCTGTCTGATATGTTTGAGTCTCGCATCACCGCGAATAAGCGAAGCTGATCCGGCATGTAAAACAGAAGAGGCTGAGACCCCTTGAATTTTGATGCTGCGAACATAAATAGCCGGCACCTCGTGGCAAAAAGCGCTTTGTACACCTGTTTCGGGGAGCGGCTTCACGGCCTGCTGCTGAAAGATCTGATACTCCTTTTTGTTAAATGAGCCTTCATTATGGTAAAACGTGGACAGAGAACGCTGCACAGCAAATACTTTTACACTCATATCGATTTCATTTGTGTCGCCAACTTGAAACACACTTGCGATCCCGAGGGAATTAAACTTAACTAGTCTGATGCGTGATATGCGTTTAAGCATTATTCTGGCGCAAGCGGAGCAAACGGCCCAATAATAAGAGATTCAGGCGGTGTATCAAAAATAGAAGACAGGTAGATGGATTCAGTGTCTCCGATGTGGAAAACGGAGGAACTGGACACACCGTTCATCCGGATGTCCCCGACTTCCAAGCTGCGGTTGATGACTGTAAAGATCATGCTTGCTCATCTCCTTTCATTTCTGATGGAATATGCTCCAGAAAGTGTTCTACAGCGCGGATGACATCACGCTTCACATGCTCAGCGATATGTTCTGCATATTGTGCAGGCGGTGTATGTTCTTCTTTTTTGATATGGGACATATAATAATGGATTCGGCTGTCCATTTGTTTTCTGATGTCTTCAATAACATGATGTCTGTTTGTATCGTCAAGTCTGCTGTCATATTGGTTTTCAAGCTGTTCCAAAATATCTGGGATTTCCTCGGTTAAGTACATGTCGACATTCTGGCGGATCTGCTGCATGAGCTGAGCGCTCTCTTCCTGCTGCATCATCCCGATTTGCGGTGTCGACTGGCTGACGTCAAAGTTTTGGACGCTGTTCGGGTCAGTCGGATTTAAACCGATGTTCAAAGTCCCGTCGAGCCTTTCGATTTTCAGCTGATCAAATTTATACTCCACACGCTCAATGGTAGTGGCCGGCCGCTGTTTCATCGTATTCATTTCAGTTTGAATCTCTTTCAGCTGACGTTCGAGCTGCTGAATGTGAATCGCCTGCTGCTGAACGAAGGAATTCAAGTTTTGCAGGTAAGAGGAAACAGATTGATCATACATGTTCTTCACCTCTTTCATATGATTAACGGCCAGGAGGCTGGAGCGGGACCAATGAACCTGTGTCGGGCTCCTGCAGCTGGAGCGGTTGCCCTGAGCCAGAAACTTCTGGTGCCGGTTCTACATAGCTTCCTGTATTATACAAATTTGACAGTGACTTGATTGATCCGGCGCTCCCGATTTGCAGAATGGAGGAGTTGCTGATTGATTCCAGCCGGAGATAGTTGATTTGAATGGTTTGATTAATATAGAAGTTCATGAGCCTCACTCCTTTTACGCATTGGCCACGATCGGCTGATCAACCGCATCATTGTCATACACATTCGTCGCGTTTTGATAATTCATCACCTTGAGGCTGTCGCCGGTATTAAAGCTGCCAGCACCGGCAAACGTTCTGACCTGAGCCTGAGGAGAAATCGTAATGCAGTCCCCGATGTGAACGACTCCGCTCGTACCAATCGCATTAATTTTAAACGCTCCGACAATGGCCGGCATACGAGCACATCCTTTGTTGAAAAATTAAAAAAAGACAGGTAAAGTGAAATGACAATTCTGATTTCAATTGGGCTATTCACGATAGCTTATGACAAACGCACATATGTGTGAGAGAAATTTAAAGGGGACATATCGGCTCTTGATGAAAGCGTTTTATTTTTTCGGGCCGTTATGTTTAAACATGGAAAAAGAGGATGTTGGGTATAAATTGAGCGGAAATGCGGCGAAGGATGCCGCTATCCGCCTATGGTGATTTTTGTTTATTTCTTTGATGTTTTTGCGTGTAGAATGCTTTTTGGAGTATGTCGTGCTGCGGTATTCGATTTTTGGGCGGGCACATTCTCGCCCTGAGGTATATCCCAGAAGTGCTGAGCAAAAAGCGGAGTTACATGTGGTGTATTCTAATTGTTATAGAAAATGATTTACATACGGGAGTTTTCAAGATATCTCCCAAAAATCATTTCTTCTTTAATCCGGGTATTCAGCAGGATATCCAGCTCTTGGCTGCATTGAATCGTTTCTTTTGAATTCATGCCGTATTTTTGTGCGGTTTCAATTAGTGTGATCCTCATTTCTTCAATTTTACTGTTCATTACGCTATCTCCAATTCTAGATTTTATTTTGATATAAATACAGGATATCGTTAGTATAACCTATTTTGGCTCAAAAGGTTGCCTTTCGTCAATTTGACTAAAAAAGCGACAATTTTTGCTGCAGCCTTTTTAATGGAGAAAGGACTAAAGTCTTGCTAAGTGTGCTTGCAAAAAGTCCTGCCGTTCCTCAATTTCTCTAAGTATGTTTGTCTGCTCCTTTTCGATCTGAAAGGGGCTTTTTTTGATAAAAGGATCATCAGCAGCACTTTGACAAATGTCAAGGTGCCATTCGTTGATGAGAGGAGATAATCGTTCAATAGTAAACGACCGCTTCAGCACGTTTTTCATTAATGTGTGATATTGCGACCGGAAGGCGGGAATGGATAGAAGCCTTGACGAAAGCGTCTTTCCTTTTGTCAGAAGCGGGTCTTCGTCATACCATTCTTGTACGGCAAGCGATCTTGTCTCTATCGGGGAAACGTAAAGCCGGCCGGATTCGTTTAAACAAAATGTGTAGTAAAAGCCTTGATTGGTGCAGGCGTTGCCGATCAGCCACAAAAAAAACAGCTTGACATCCAGATACAATTTAATCCTTTCAGCCAATTCGTCATCTCCGGCTGTGCGGATCAGTATGAAAAATTCATGTAAGAATGCCGAGGAATCACTGTTAAAAAGGGACAACGGAACCCTTGGATCGGCCGTCTTCACTCCGTAACTCCTTTTACCGGCTGGCTGATGGTTCTTGATGTTCAAATAAATGCCTTCAGGCTGGCCATTGATGGTCAGAAAGCTGTACGAGGCAACGGGAGCAGGTACGCCGATCTGGTCAAAAAAACAATAGGCGAGTCTGCGCCGCATCAGGGATGGATCATCCTGTTCTGCATTCAAAAAAAGTGTCCTTTCACCAAGCAGAGACTTTTCCCAGCTGATTTCATAGGATGCCTTTTCCGCTCTGTCACGCTGTGTGAGAAGAATGGGAGAAACAGATCGATCTGTTACGAAAAGCCCCTTGGCTGTACCTTTCCTTTTCAGCTGCTCCCGATGAAAAAATAAATGCACGCGCTCCATATTCTTTCCTCCTTCTCAAAACGACATTTGTATGATATGTAGAGCAAGCCCGTCCTGAAACGAAATGAAAACGGAATTGAGAAAAAGGGATTTCAGCATTCGACAGAGAATACATGAAGGAGCATTCTGATTTAAAAGATGATGGAGGAATAACATGAAATTTGCGACAGGGGAACTTTACAACCGAATGTTTGTCGGCCTGATCATTGACGATGAGAAAATTATGGATTTGCAAAAGGCTGAAAAAAAACTGTTTGAACTTGAGACGATTCCGGGATCGCTGATTGAATGTATCGCAGAAGGGGATAAATTCGTTGCGCATGCAAGGCAGCTGGCCGAGTGGGCAAAGAAACCGAATGATGAGCTGGGATCATTTATGTATTCATTATCTGAGGTGAAGCTTCATGCACCCATTCCGAAGCCATCAAAAAATATCATCTGCATCGGCAAAAACTACCGGGATCACGCGATTGAAATGGGAAGCGAGGCTGATATTCCGGAGCATCCGATGGTATTTACAAAATCGCCGGTAACGGTTACGGGGCATGGTGATATCGTAAAGAGCCATGAAGAGGTTACCTCTCAGCTTGATTATGAGGGAGAACTTGCTGTCGTGATCGGAAAAAGCGGGACCCGCATTTCAAAAGAAGATGCATATGACCATGTTTTCGGATATACGATTGTGAATGATATCACGGCGCGTGATCTGCAAAAAAGGCATAAGCAGTTTTTTATTGGAAAAAGCTTGGATACGACATGTCCGATGGGGCCCGTGCTTGTACATAAATCATCGATTCAGGAGCCAGAGCGCCTCAAGGTTGAAACAAGAGTCAACGGCGAGCTGCGCCAATCCGGTTCAGCAAGCGAGATGATCTTTTCCATTCCGGAAATAATTGAAACCCTCTCAAAGGGGATGACGCTTGAAGCGGGCGACATCATTGCCACCGGTACGCCGTCTGGTGTCGGCAAGGGGTTTACGCCTCCAAAATTCTTGCGGTCAGGTGACAAAATTGATATTACAATTGACCCGATCGGAACGCTGTCAAACCAAATTGGCTGAATAAAACTGGAGGGCGGACCCGGACCCGCCCGTTTTTTCTGATAATCATCTTTGTGGCAGAGGACAAGTTCATGGTACTATAAGTGGGGTAATTTATCTGATAGGGGGAACATATATGACACACCTACATATTACGACATGGGTGGTAGCGCTGATTCTGCTTTTCGTCAGCTACTCGCTGTATTCGTCAGGAAGTGCAAAGGGCGCAAAAATCACTCATATGATTCTGCGGTTATTCTATATCCTTATTATTTTGACAGGAGCTGAGCTGTTTGTCCGTTTCGCCAACTGGAACGGAGAATACGCTGGCAAAATGATTCTGGGCATTATCACCATCGGCCTGATGGAAATGCTCCTCATCCGCAAGAAAAAAGAAAAATCAACAGGAGGCCTGTGGGTCGGCTTCGTCATTGTCCTTTTGCTGACAGTGCTGCTCGGTCTGCATTTGCCAATTGGTTTTCAATTGTTTTAATAGAAAAACCTATGAACCCGGCTCTTTGATAGAGTTGGGTTTTTTTATATTTATCCCCTCATATTCCAAATCATTTAAAATAACCTTAAAATTCCCTGTAAGCGGTATCTCGTCCTATGAAATTATGATACCTTCAAGGAGATTCATTATTTTGCAGGAGGGATAACATGAAACGCAGAAAATTCAGCTCGGTTGTGGCGGCAGTGCTTATTTTTGCACTGATTTTCAGCCTTTTTTCTCCGGGAACCAAAGCTGCAGCGGCCGGCGCGATCGATCAGGCGGCTGCTCTGGAAAACGGCAAAGAGCAGACAGGCGCCATGAAGGAGCCGGAACAGGTGAAATGGTACAAAGTGACCCCGGGAGCAACGGATATTCAGAAAAACTCACATATGGCACTGACCGTAAAGAGTGATTCAGTACTGAATGTATCTGTATATCCAAGTAAGGAAAAAGCGCTTAAAGATGAGACGTTTGAGATGTACCGTTCTTTCACAGCGGAGGATGGAAAAAGCGAAGTCATTTTTCCATACGCGTGGAGCGGCCCTTACTATGTAAAAGTTGAATACCTCGGAGAAGAAGAACCAGAGGACGGCGGAACAACAGAAGCAGCTGCAGAAGCCAAGTATACGATTGGGTATAAAGGCACCAAAAAACAGCCGTCAGATTTAGAAGAGGAAGAAGCTTGTCCGGTTGAAATGAGTGTCGATCAGAAGAAATCAGGAAAAGGCATCCTGGATAAGCTGAGAGCGATTCGTGATGAGCAGCTGAGCCAAACAGCAGAAGGCAAAGAACTGACAAGCCTTTATTACAAAGCAGCACCGTTTATCGTTGCAAAGCTCGCACTCAATAAAACAGCAAGAAATGAAATCTATCAGGATCTTGTGACATTAAAGCCGTTATTTGACGATGTGTCAGAAAACGGAGCATCATCTTCGTATAAGATCACTGAAAAGGATCAAAAAGCGATCAACCGGCTATATGATAAAGCTTTACAATCAGTCCCGTCATTCCTTAAAGAGGAGATAAAGAAACAAGCGGACCGACTAAATATGAAGCAGCTGCAAGGCAAAACAGCCGGAGCCATTTTAACAGAAAACAATATTGCAGCAAAAAGTGAAGTTCAGACAACAAAGGTTATTTTCAAGGTGAAGGACAATAAAAGCCTCTCATCCGTACATAATGAAATGAAGGGCTTTTCTGCAAGCGCGCAATCGAAAAAAGACATATCCAATGTGAAAAAGGCAAAGAAACTGTTTGACAATCTGTATTCATTTGAACTTCCGAAAGACGAGAAACAGAACGGCGCATATACGGCAAGCGCCAAAAGGGTCAAAAGCGCTGCTGCGACACTATCCAAGATGTCCAATGTAGAGTTTGCGGAACCCGTACAGGAATACAAAAGCCTGGCAAACGATATTCAGTACCCTTATCAATGGCCGCTTAAAAACAACGGTGAAAACGGCGGTGTCAAAAATGCGGATGTGAAATATGAGCCTGCCAACACATTGCTGTCCAAACGCAAGCTTAACGATACACTCATTGCAGTAGTAGACACAGGCGTAGACAGCACGCTTGCTGATTTAAAAGGAAAAGTAAGAACAGATCTCGGACACAACTTTGTCGGACGGAATAACAATGCAATGGATGATCAGGGGCATGGGACGCATGTCGCAGGCATTATTGCGGCCCAAAGCGATAACGGCTATTCAATGACTGGATTGAATGCCAAAGCAAAAATCATCCCTGTCAAAGTGCTTGATTCCGCAGGTTCCGGAGATACTGAACAAATTGCTCTCGGCATCAAATATGCTGCTGACAAAGGAGCAAAGGTGATTAATTTAAGTTTAGGCGGAGGCTACAGCCGCGTGCTTGAATTTGCTTTGAAGTACGCAGCTGACAAAAATGTCTTGATTGCCGCAGCCAGCGGGAATGATGGAGAAAATGCCTTATCTTATCCTGCATCTTCTAAATATGTGATGTCAGTCGGCGCAACGAACCGCATGGATATGACCGCTGATTTCTCTAACTATGGAAAAGGTCTGGACATATCTGCTCCAGGGTCTGATATCCCGAGCTTAGTGCCGAACGGAAACGTCACGTACATGAGCGGAACGTCTATGGCGACGCCGTATGCTGCCGCTGCTGCAGGATTGCTGTTTGCTCAAAATCCTAAGCTGAAAAGAACAGAAGTTGAGGATATGTTGAAAAAGACGGCAGATGATATTTCCTTTGAAAGTGTCGATGGCGGAGAAGAAGAGTTGTATGACGATTATGGCGATCCGATTGAAATTCCGAAGACACCTGGTGTAGACTGGCATTCAGGCTACGGGCGGCTGAATGTCATGAAGGCTGTCAGCGCAGCTGATTTACAGCTTAAGGTCAACAAGCTGGAAAGCACTCAAACAGCTGTCAGAGGAAGCGCGAAGGAAGGCACACTTATCGAGGTGATGAACGGCAAAAAGAAACTCGGCAGCGCCAAAGCCGGAAAAGACAATGCGTTCAAGGTTAATATCGCGACTCAAAAACAGGATCAAGTACTGTATGTGAAAGCAACAAAAGGCGATGCGAAAACATCGTATAAAGTTGTTGTCGTCAAAGGAAAACCTTCCGGCACACCGAAAGTAAACGCGGTGAAAACGAAGGATACGGCAGTAAAAGGGAAGGCAAACAGCAAAGCGATGATCAGAGTGAAAAACAAATCAAAGAAAGTCATTGCTTCTGCCAAAGCTGACGCAAAAGGAACGTTTTCGGTGAAAATCAAAAAACAAAAAGCCGGAACGGTGCTGTACGTCACGGCTGCGGATACAGATAAAAAAGAAAGCAAGGAAGCAAAAGTGGTTGTTGAAAAGTAACCAAAAAGCGGTGCTCGATGCACCGCTTTTTTATTTGCCCCCCCGTTGGACTGCTGAATACATAATGGATCGCTTTCCGTTTGAAGCCGTCCATTCAAAACGGTCTCCTGTCCCTTCGCTGCTGTAGTGATGCTGCATCGCGCATTGGGCGGTGTCATTTGAAAAGTGATAAAAGGACACACCCTGCTCCGCCGAAGAATTCGAAAAGACTCCTTTATTATAAGAAAAGACGCAATCGAATACCGATAAGCCGAAGCTGTGCAAGTGCTGCAGAAATGCGAGAAAGGTTTCGTCGTCAAGCGAATCCAAAAGCGCCATGAGAGGCCGCTTGACTGATTTCTCATAGCGGATGCGTTCTCCGCCGGAAAGGGAGATGTTTTCTGCACCGCATGCCAAAACCAACTTGTCCTGAAAGCCGGCTTGCTCCCACTTTCCTTTATGATGTATCCAGATTGGGCTGTGTTGGAGACTGTCCGCCAGCAGTATATCGCCTTCACCGTTTTCGATTAAGCAGATGCCGTCTTCAATGAGGATGGTGCCGTATTCCCACTTTCGTTCCTCTGTATATAACAATTGTTTCCGTTTCATCCATGCTGTCTCCTTTTTCTTCATTCCTCTCTTTTCTTTCCAATTCAAGCCTGTCCCATACAACTCTTTTATGGACAAATCAACTATCTGCCTATAGATGCATAAACTTACTAAGGTGCTGAAAGAAACGAAATTGTTACGAAAGAAACGGGATTGGAGCTGATGTCACATGTGTGGAATTACGGGTTGGGTCGATTTTAAAAAGCAGCTCGTCCAGGAAAAACAAACGATGGACAGAATGACAGACACTCTTTCCAAACGAGGGCCTGATGATTCAAACGTTTGGGGGGAGCACCATGTTTTATTCGGACATAAAAGACTTGCAGTTGTTGATATTGAAGGAGGACGCCAGCCGATGGCGTGTACCTATAAAGGGGATACGTACACCATTATTTACAATGGCGAGCTGTATAACACGGAAGATTTACGCAAAGAATTGCGGGCGCGGGGCCATCAATTCGAGCGTACGTCAGATACCGAGGTGCTTCTGCACAGCTACATCGAGTGGCAGGAAGACTGTGTCGACCATCTCAATGGCATATTCGCTTTCGCTGTGTGGGATGAAAAGCGTAATCTGCTGTTTGCCGCGAGAGACCGTCTCGGTGTAAAGCCGTTTTTTTACACGAAGGAAGGCTCTTCATTTCTCTTCGGGTCGGAAATCAAAGCAATCCTCGCGCACCCTGATATAAAAGCGCGAGTGGACAGAACGGGACTTTCTGAAATTTTCGGTCTTGGACCGTCCAGAACCCCGGGCACTGGCATATTTAAAGGTATAAAAGAAATCCGCCCGGCTCATGCGCTGACATTTTCCAAAGACGGACTTAATATTTGGCGTTATTGGAATGTTGAAAGCGAAAAACATACGGACAGTTTTGATGACACGGTTGCCAATGTCAGATCGTTATTTCAGGACGCGGTGACGCGGCAGCTTGTGTCGGATGTGCCTGTTTGCACATTCCTATCAGGCGGTCTGGACTCAAGCGCAATTACAGCGATTGCGGCGGGCCATTTTGAAAAGGAAGGAAAAGCACCGCTTCATACTTATTCGATTGATTACGAAGAGAACGATAAATTTTTTCAAGCAAGCGCTTTTCAGCCGAATGATGACGGACCATGGATTGAAAAAATGACAGAGGCTTTCGGCACAACGCACCACAAATGCGTCATCAGCCAAAAAGATCTCGTTGATCATTTGGAGGAAGCTGTTCTGGTCAAAGATTTGCCGGGAATGGCGGATGTCGACTCATCCCTGCTGTGGTTTTGCCGGGAAATCAAAAAGGACTTTGTCGTCAGCCTATCGGGAGAGTGCGCGGATGAGATTTTCGGCGGGTACCCGTGGTTCCATACGGCAGATGTTGAGTCTGGCTTTCCATGGATGAGATCAACGGAGGAGCGGATCAAGCTGCTTTCTGACTCATGGCAGAAAAAATTGAATCTGAAAGAATACGTAAATGCCAAATATGAAGAAACCTTGGCAGAAACGCCATTATTAGACGGAGAAACGGGTGTGGATAAAGCAAGAAGACAGCTGTTCTATTTAAATATGCTTTGGTTTATGACGAACCTTTTGGATCGGAAGGATCGCATGAGCATGGGGGCGAGCCTGGAAGTGCGGGTGCCGTTCGCCGATCACCGGCTTGTGGAATATGTTTGGAATATTCCGTGGGAAATGAAAATGCATGATAATCGGGAAAAAGGCATTTTACGCAAAGCGCTTGAAGGTATTTTGCCTGATGACATTCTGTATCGCAAAAAAAGCCCGTATCCGAAAACACATCATCCGGAATATACAAAAGGCGTCAGCGAATGGCTGAAAACGATCAGAAGCCAAAAGGACTCCGTGCTCCATACCTTGCTGGACAGAAAACAATTAGATCAGCTTTTAGAAACGGAAGGCTCCTCCTTCAAGGTGCCGTGGTTCGGGCAGCTCATGAAGGGGCCTCAGCTGATCGCCCATCTTGCTCAAATTCATACATGGTTTGAAGCGTATCGCATTGATATTGACGAGAGGTAGGTTCAATGCAAATGTGATTAAAAGCCAGAGATGTATAGATTTAAATAAGAAGGATAGATGAGCAGGGAAATATATGCTCTATCTATCCTTTTTTGTACAACAGCACTATCGAATTGCCCCCGCATTCCTTCAATAAGAATGAATAGGTTTTAATGTTCTGCCGATAAAACTAGCTGATACCGGGCTTAACTTTAATTCCCTAGCCCATACAGAAAGTTGACCAATATGGTGAATTTCGTGAGCGATGATATGGTGTAATATTTCATCTCGCGTATATAAAACACTTGTCTCCCAAGGAACGCTTACAAGTTCATCTTTTATTTGATCTGAATGTGTTTGTAAAACATCAATTATTTCAGTTCGGAATGTATTTGAGAGAGATTTCACTTTATTGAGTGTTTGATAATCAGCGAACTGAACAGCGATATCTTCTTTTCCTTGGATAGCACGAATCCAACTATATTCCACATCAATAATATGAAAAAGGGTATATAAAATATTCTCTACTCCGCCAAGACGGTTTTTAAGTAATTCTTCAGTGGTTAGTTGATGACACCAAGTAAACCATTGATCTCTAACCTGCCAGTTATATTCAAAAAATTTTATCACTGAACTCACTCCAATACTATCATGTATCATAACAATTAGCCCTTTTTTCCGTGATTCCTCTATTATTGAAGTGATGATTGAGAAATGTTTACATTCTACCTGTTGTATGGCATTAAAAATAATAATGCATATCTCGTCGATGATGCTGTGCGTCTTGTTACTTTTACAAAGTAAGAATCGGCATTTTCTTCATATACAATTAGGAAAAAACATACTAGACTTGAAGAAGCAGTGATACATAGGAGTGAGAAAATGAAAGAGATAAAAGAAGCTTACCAGCAATGCGGACAGATTGTTGGCGAATACGCGCCAGCCTGTTTCAAAGCATTATCATATCTCCCGCTAAAGCAAAGACAAGCCTCTTGGGCAGTATTGTCGTTTTGCCACACGGCGGCCAGTGCAGACGAAAAGGTATTGCCCGCATTTGAAGCTAAAGCTGATCATGTTTACCAAAGGACAAATAACGGTAAACAACATCTATGGAAGGCTTTTGATCATGCGTATCGGACCTTTACATTGGAAAGCGAACCTTTTCGGGAGTTTATTGCCGCACAAAAAGAAGACGCCAAGCCGTATGATGACCTTGATGAACTGCTCATGTACGCATATCGGACGGGCGGTGCTGCCGGATTGATGCTGCTGCCGATACTGACACGCCGAAAACAAGATCAGCTCAAACAAGCAGCCGTCTCTCTCGGCTTGGCCATACAGCTGGTTCGCTTCTTAAGTGATCTTGGCACAGATCAGCAAAAAAACCGCATTCCCCGTCAGGTAATGCAGCAATTCGGCTATACAGAGGCTGATCTCCAAAAAGGCACCGTAAATAAAGCGTTCACAATGACGTGGGAGTATATCGCTTTTGAAGCAGAAGCCTACCTTGAAGAGTGTCAGGATGCCTTGCCGCTATTTCCGCAGTATTCTCAAAAAACGGTGAAAGCCGCTCTTCATTTGCACCGGGCTGTTTTAGAAAAAATCCGGGCGAAGCAGCACGATGTATTTCAATATCACTTCGCTCTCACAGAGACCGAAGTGAAGCAGATTCTGTCTGATATCTAAAAAACACCCGGCCTTGATTGAGCCGGGTGTTACGCCATACCTTTTTGAATCCAGATACGTGAGCGCCATCTTCTGTACATTAAGATTCCCCGGACCCATTCATCCGCGATAAAAGAAATCCAAATGCCGGCAAGACCGAAACCGAGGTGGATGCCGAAAAGATAAGCAAGCGGGAGGCCGATGCCCCACATTGAAATCATTGCCATGTAAACCGGGAATTTCGCATCCCCCGCAGCCCGCAGAGAGTTAATGATAATGACATTAAACGAGCGGCCTGGTTCAAGAATAATGGTCATGGCAATCAATAGGCTTGCAGTTGCTATAATGTCAGGGCTTTGTGTGAAGAGTCCGATCAGGTCTTTTGAAAAGATCGTCATCAAAACAGAGGTAGCCGCAGCAATTCCGAGTGCCCAATATAAGCTCTTCATGCAGCGCTCATAAGCGGCATCAAACTGTTTGCCGCCGATATAACGGCCGATTAAGATTTGTGTACCCTGGCTGATCGCAGTGCCGAACAGCAAAATAAACATCGTAATATTTTGCGTATACACTTTTGTTGTCAACGCCTGCGCGCCCATGATGGCGATAAAATACGTGACAATCATTTGCGAAAGGTTGTATGAAAGCTGCTCTCCCGCAGAAGGTATGCCGATTTTCAGCAGCTTGCACAAATGCTCTTTATGCATATGAAAGACTTTTTTCAGCGACATCTTCAGCTGAATGCGTTTGTTGACAATCACAATCATCGCGATTAATCCGATGACGCGGGCGATAGATGTAGACATCGCCACACCGGCAACGCCGAGAACAGGAAAGCCGAACAAACCAAAAATCACAACAAAGTTTCCGGCAATGTTTAAAATGTTCATGCCGATAGTGACAAACATTGTATCTTTTGTGTAGCCGTAGCTTTTTAAGATCGCGCTGAATGTCATGATTAAAGCCTGAATAAAGGACAGACCTCCGACAACTTGTAAAAAGACTTTCGCATCAGGCATCAGTGCGTTTGATAATCCCATCATATGAAGCAGAGGGACAGCCGCGAAAAAGACGACGGCGCTGATGGCCAGGCTGATGAAGAAGTTGGCGCCGATTGACACATAAGCGACTTCCATGGCTTCTTTCTTTTGCCGTGAGCCTAGAAATTGCGAAATGATAACGGTCGTTCCTGTTGCGATAAAGCTGAACATCACGATAATTAAATTTAAAATCTGGTTGCTGACGCCGACTGCTGCCACGCTGTTATCCGAGTATTGGCTGAGCATCAGTGTATCGGCATTACCCATAAACATATATAATGAGACCTCAATGAAGATCGGCCAAGTAAGCGAAAATAATGAGAACGTTTTGTCAGCGGGTTTTTTCAAAGCAGTTGATTTGAAGACAGCTTGTTTCATAGTGTCTAACCCCTTTCGTAAATAAAATCAACGTTTTAAAGTGTACCTCCATTTCCTTATAATAAAAAGGGATAGAAACGATACTTCTTGTAAAAATCCGACTTAAAAAGGAGGATGATTCAAATGCCTCGCATCCTGTTTACAGTCCCGCCTTTTCCGGTATTTATTGCAGCTGGGGAAGGGGTTTTTAAAAAAGGAGAAACCCATGTGAAACGTGTATTCTCCGTGTTTGATCTGATATATGTCAAACAGGGAACGTTATATATAACGGAAAATGAAACATCGTTTTCTGTTGAAGGCGGCGAGTACATCTTGCTTTCTCCCGGTCTTGAACACTACGGGACGAAGGGCAGTGATGAAGCAACCTCCTACTATTGGCTTCACTTCGATGAACATCGATATGAATTTACGGCAAAGGGAGGCAGCAACTGGTCTGAGCTTCAGCAGGAAAAAGGGAGCTTCGAAGAGCCGGCCCGCTACGGATTGGCCTTGCCGAGAAAAGGCAAGGTGCAGCGCCCGCAGTTTATGGCGCAGCAGTTTGAAAAGCTGATCGATTACTCCGCGGAAAACTCTGATTTGCCGCTCAGAAAGCAAATCTTATTTGAGGAGCTGATGCTGCATCTTCAAAAAGAAGCGTTCCAAATACCGTCTGCGAAAGAGCGAGTAGCCTGGGAGGCGGCCCGGTACTTACAGGAGCACTATAAGGAAAAGACGACAATCAAGGATCTGTCGCTCGCCCTTCACTATCATCAGGATTATGTGAGCCGCTGCATGCAGCAGGTGCTCGGCGTAACTCCGGCACAATACACGAACCGGGTGAGAATGACGGAAGCGAAGCGTCTTTTATCCTCTACAAATGATAAAATGGGCGTTATTGCGGAAACGGTCGGAATGGAAGATCCGACATACTTTTCAAAACTCTTTAAGCAGATAGAAGGCATTTCACCAATTGAATACCGGAAAATTGTCAGCCGGAAAGTTCAATAACCAGACGAGGGATGAACATGAAAACAACAATTTACGATGTGGCAAAGGCGGCGGGTGTCTCGATCACAACTGTGTCCCGTGTGATAAACAATACGGGGAGAATCAGCGATAAAACACGGCAGAAGGTCATGAATGTCATGAATGAAATGGCATACACGCCCAATGTCCACGCCGCGGCGTTAACGGGAAAACGAACGAATATGATTGCTCTCGTGGCGCCTGATATTTCAAATCCGTTTTACGGAGAACTGGCCAAAAGCATTGAGGAAAGAGCGGATGAGCTCGGTTTTCAAATGTTGATTTGCAGCACCGATTACGATCCGAAAAAAGAAACAAAGTATTTTTCTGTGCTGAAACAGAAAAAGGTGGATGGCATTATTTTTGCAACAGGGATTGAAAGCCATGACAGTATGTCTGCTTTGGAGGAAATCGCCAGTGAACAAATTCCGATTGCCATGATTTCTCAGGATAAGCTGCTTCTTCCGATGGATATTGTTGTGATAGACGACGTTCGTGGCGGATATGAGGCTGCCAAGCATCTTCTGTCACTCGGCCACACGAACATCGCCTGCATTATCGGAGACGGGTCAACGACAGGCGAAAAAAATAGAATCAAAGGCTTCCGTCAGGCGATGGAGGAAGCGGGCGTGCCCATTGATGAATCACTTATCATCCAGACGCGGTTTTCCTTGGAAAGCGGCAAGGAAGAAGCGGGAAAATTGCTCGACAGAAACGCTCCGACTGCTATTTTTGCCTTCAACGACGTATTGGCTTGTGCCGCCATACAAGCTGCGAGAATAAGAGGCATAAAAGTGCCGGATGATCTTTCTATCATTGGTTTTGATAATACGATACTCGCAGAAATGGCGGCTCCGCCCCTGACAACCGTAGCCCAGCCGATAAAAGAGATGGGGCGGAGCGTCATCGAACTGCTGGCAGAAGCAATAGAGGGAAAACGAAAGGCGAAACAAAAAATAGTGCTCCCGCCTGAGCTTGTAGTCAGACATTCTACATCACCGCTCAACACATGAGCCCGCTAATGAGCGGGTTTTTTCATTATGACAGTTGAAGCCAAAAAAACATATTGCGTGTAAACCAAAGGCGGTGTAAAATGAAACCATCTTTTGAGAAAGCGCTTGCGCAAAATGGCAGAGCGGATAGAACCGCTGTTTTTTTAACTGTTAAGAGAAAGCGCTTTCTCAAAGCGAGCCTGAAATGAGATAAAGGAGAGGATGGGACGTGGAACATCAAGTAAGATGTGCAGTATTGGGATTAGGAAGGCTCGGTTATTATCATGCGAAAAATCTCGTCACCAGTGTGCCGGGGGCAAAGCTGGTTTGTGTCGGTGATCCGTTAAAAGGGAGAGCGGAGCAGGTTGCCAGAGAACTCGGTATCGAAAAATGGTCAGAGGACCCGTATGAAGTGTTAGAAGATCCCGGCATTGACGCTGTCATTATCGTAACGCCGACAAGCACACATGGTGATATGATCATCAAAGCAGCCGAGAACGGCAAACAGATCTTCGTTGAAAAACCGCTGACATTAAGCCTTGAGGAATCAAGAGCAGTTTCTGAAAAAGTGAAAGAGACAGGTGTCATCTGCCAAGTCGGCTTTATGAGACGGTTCGATCCAGCATACGCAGATGCCAAACGGCGGATTGACGCGGGTGAAATCGGCAAACCTATCTATTATAAAGGCTTTACGCGTGACCAAGGCGCACCTCCCGCAGAGTTTATCAAACACAGCGGTGGGATTTTTATCGACTGTTCCATCCATGACTATGATATTGCCCGTTATTTGCTAGGGGCGGAAATCACTTCTGTTTCAGGACACGGCAGGATTCTGAACAATCCGTTTATGGAGCAGTATGGCGATGTGGATCAGGCGCTGACGTATATTGAATTTGACTCCGGCGCAGCGGGGGACGTCGAGGCAAGCAGAACCTCTCCATACGGACATGACATCCGGGCGGAGGTTATCGGGACAGAGGGCAGTATTTTCATAGGGACATTGAGACATCAACATGTGACCATCCTATCGGCTAAAGGGAGCAGTTTTGATATCATTCCAGACTTTCAAACTCGTTTTCATGAAGCCTACTGCTTGGAGCTTCAGCATTTCGCCGAGTGTGTCCGGAATGGAAAAACACCGATTGTGACAGATATTGATGCGACGATCAATTTAGAAGTGGGTATCGCCGCAACCAATTCCTTTCGAAGCGGCAGGCCGGTACAGCTAGATGTGAAGCGCGCTTATACAGGTATGTAAAAGCTAATATGTTGCATTTT
Source organism: Bacillus sp. FSL R7-0685 (assembly GCF_038002425.1). NCBI lineage: Bacteria > Bacillati > Bacillota > Bacilli > Caryophanales > Bacillaceae > Bacillus > Bacillus sp. FSL R7-0685. Next base: position 1,135,473 of record NZ_JBBOCN010000001.1, read on the forward strand.
AGGCTTTCCGCAAAAAAAAGCAAGGACATTTTTAGCCCTTGCTTTCTCTTTTCTCATATAAATAGTACATATAATCAGTAGGTGCGCCAGAATGGCCCAGCTGTCTCAGCATGGCGGTTACGTTTCCTCTGTGGTAAGTGCCGTGATTGACGACATGCAGGATGGTGTCTGCATAGGTTGATTCCAGTGTACCTAGTTTCGGATGCTGCATTGTGAAGGTCTGTTCTAAGTCCGTCTGGCGGCTGAAGAAATCATGATACTGTGACTCCAGCTCGGCAGCGTGCTGTTTAATCGCTGCCATATTACCTTGCGCGGACTCTAATTTGCCTGCGCTGTCTATAATCTCTTGGTAGGCCACTCCCGAAAGAACATTCAGCCAAATGTAGTCAGCCCTGCACATATGAAGCAGCACGTCGCTGACAGAAGGAAATACGCTCTTTACTTCTTGATAGGCAGTTTCCTCCGGCAGGTTTTCGATATGGGTAAATATTTTCTTGTTTGCCCAAGAATGATAGTCATAAAACTGTTTTGCATCAGTCATCAGTATGCCCCCTTTTCTAAGAAATTCGTTTTTTTCATTTGTTTCTCCTTCAATTGCAAAAGAGTGACACCCCAAAATATCCTGCCGCTGCCCACATTACCGCTGCAGAGCATTTGTTTACGATCACCATTAGCCTGCCGCTCGTATCTATCGTCTGAAACAGCCGGCCCGCTATCGCAAGGCTGATAAACCAAATCCAAGACACAGCGATGCAGGCGGCCATAAAGAGCCATTTCTCAAGCCCCGAATATTGAAGAGAGCTCGTGCCAATGACGCCGATCGTGTCCAGAATGGCATGCGGGTTTAAAAGAGAAACAGCGGCCGCAAACACGGCTTGCTTTTTTGCTGTAAACGCATGTTTCTCATCTTGGCTTGTCTTTGGACGGCTGTTCCAAGTCACCCATCCCATATAAAGCAAAAATAAAAATCCGCCAGCCATCATTGCTGCCTTAAACATGGGCAGCTGCTGCACAATGACAGATACGCCTGCAATGGCTAATACAATGAGCAGGGTGTCGCAGACTGAAGCACTGATGACGGCGGGGAGTGCTCGCCAAACTTGCTTTTGCCACGCGCCTTGCTGAAAAATAAACACATTCTGCACACCCAGCGGCAAAATTAAGCCAAACGCGAGCACAATTCCGTGAATGATTGCATTCATGCTGAAAAAAGCTCCTTTCACATCTTTTTTTCAATCATAAAAGAGAAGTTTACCAAAGTCTCCAGCCATTTGGTTGGGTATGGAGCCAGCCAAATGTATAATGTGAAAAAAGGGGGGCATGACCTTGTCGCAATGGAAGCCAAGCCGAAAGTCAGATGTTCCGCTGCATCGGCAGATCGAACAATATATGAAAGACAAGATTCTTCACGGAGAGTGGGCTGTAGGGACGAAAATCCCTTCACAGAGAACGCTGGCCGGCATGTTTCAGGTCAACCGCAGCACAGTCACAGCAGCCATAGATGAACTCACGTCTCAAGGCTTGTTAGAGGGAAGAAGAGGCGGCGGTACAAAGGTTGTAAACAGTACTTGGAGCGTGCTGGCGGCTGAGCCTCCGCTTGATTGGAGCGATTACGTCCGTTCGGGCATTCATCGCCCTAACTCTGCCATCATTCAGGCTATTAATCAGAACGAACCAAGAGCGGATATCATCAGATTAGGCACAGGAGAACTTTCACCGGATCTGCTGCCTGTTGACACAATGGGCCGGATGTTTCAGCAAATCAATTCGCGTGCCCTGTCTTTAGGATACGAGCAGCCGAAAGGAAACCGTCAGCTGAGGGAGGCAGTGGCCGACCATTTAAAAGGAAAGAAGATTCATGTGTCACCGTCTGCAATTTTAATTGTGTCCGGTGCACTTCAGGCACTTCAGCTCATCTCAATTGGACTTTTAAAACGAGATTCTGTCATTTTGACGGAGAAGCCGTCCTACCTTCAATCCTTGCATGTGTTTCAATCAGCGGGGATGCGGCTTCGCGGCTTGCCGATGGATGATGAAGGGGTCAAAGCGGGGCTTGTTTCTTCTAATCGAAAACAATATGGAGGACAGCTGCTTTACACGATTCCGTCGTTTCATAATCCGACAGGCACAGTCATGTCAGAGCAGCGAAGGAAAGAGATCATCAGCCTGTCAAAAAAAGAGCAGCTGCCCATCATTGAGGATGATGCGTACGGTGATTTATGGTTTGAAGAAAAACCTCCGCAGCCGTTGAAAGCAATGGATCATGAGGGCAATATTCTGTATCTGGGCACGTTTTCAAAAACGGTTAGCCCCGGTCTGCGAATCGGCTGGCTTGCCGGTCCGGAGCCGGTTATTGAAAGGCTGGCGGACATTAAAATGCAGACAGACTACGGATCAAGCGGCCTGTCCCAGTGGGCGGCTGCCGAGTGGCTGTCACAGGGGTATTATGAAGAGCATCTGACTTGGGTACGCAGGAAGCTTAAAGAAAGGAGAGACGCCGCCGTTCATTTTCTCGAGCGGTATGCCGGGGACATTGCCACGTGGCGGATTCCCGCAGGCGGCTTTTATATTTGGGTGACATTTCACAAAAACCTGCCTGTCAGCCGTTTCTTTTATGGATTGCTGAAACGGCAGGTGCTTGTGAATCCCGGCTACATTTATGACGGTGAAGACCGAAACAGCATCAGGCTGTCATATTCCTATGCATCTCTTGGAGATTTGGAAACTGGCATTAAAGCGGCAGCTGAAACAGCACGCCGCCTGATGATGTCCTAGGCTTTGGTTATACGATGACAGCTCCCAGTGCCCTGGCGAAGGCAATCGCATGCTCAGGTGCGATTTTGCAGCCTTTCAATTTGTCGAGGGAGACATGAAGCTGTTCAAAACGGCACGTGCTGATGTCCATGTTTTGAAGGGACGTGCCGGTAAAGCTGGCGCCTTCCAATTCGCATCCGTCAAAGTGTGTCTGCTGGAGCATTGTATTGCTGCATTCACTTTGCATAAGAGCACAGTGGTCAAATCGAACTTGTTTCATATTTGAGTACGAAAATGAGCTGAAATGTCCGTGGCATTCCTCGAATGAAACATTTCGCAGCGTTGCTTCCGCCACATTCATTCCAACCATTTTTGACTGCTTAACTGAAGTTCTGTGAATGACAGCCCCGCTGAAATCGGCGTTTGATAAATCACATTTTTCAAAGATCACATCGGTCAGTTCAATATGCCGAAAAGACACATCGATAAAGACGACATTTCTGAATACCGTTTTTTCCACACAGAGTCTTTCGATATCTTCGCCGCAGATTGTACAATCTTCAAACAAATGCATGCTGATTACATCATCCTGCGTCACGGCATCATGAAAATCTGCGGTTTGCAGGTTTTCCGGTATGTTCGGTTTTTGAATTGCGATTTTATTCATGTGATGACATCCTTTGCTGCCCGAAAAACAGAGGCTTCCGGGTTCAATTTAATAGATCGTTAAGGAAATTGATACATATAGTAAATCGTGAAGAGCCTTTTCTTGGTACAGCAGCCCGCTTGTTTTGTAAGCATAAATGGAAAGCTTCCTATACGTCAAGGCGTTTACAGGCCGGGAAAGCCAAAGGGAACAGGAGGAATGCGGAATGGGGCATTACATCAAAACCGAGGAGCATGTGACACTGTTTGTAGAGGATATCGGACATGGAAGGCCGATCATCTTTTTGCACGGGTGGCCGTTGAATCATAAGATGTTTGAATATCAAATGAATGAGCTTCCGAAAAGGGGATTTCGTTTTATCGGCGTTGATTTACGGGGATATGGGCAATCTGACCGCCCTTGGGAAGGCTACGATTATGACACGATGGCCGATGATGTGAAAGCAGTCATTTATACGCTGCAGCTTGAGAATGCGATTCTTGCCGGTTTTTCAATGGGCGGCGCCATTGCAATCCGTTATATGGCAAGGCATGAAGGAGCCGATGTTGATAAGCTGATTTTACTGTCTGCGGCGGCCCCCGCGTTTACAAAACGCCCGGGTTATCCGTACGGGATGAGGAAGCAGGATATTGACGATATGATTGAATTGTTCAAAGCTGATCGGCCCAAAACACTGGCTGATTTAGGGAAACAGTTTTTTGAGAAAAAAGTGTCTCCAGAGCTTAGACAGTGGTTTCTCAATCTGATGCTGGAGGCCTCCTCCTACGGGACGATCCACTCGGGCATCGCATTAAGAGACGAAGATCTCAGAAAGGAACTTGCTGCAATCAAGGTGCCGACGCTGATTCTGCACGGGAGAAAGGATAGAATTGCGCCGTTTGATTTTGCGAAAGAATTGAAGCGCGGCATCAAACAGTCGGAATTGGTTCCGTTTGCAAACAGCGGGCACGGAGCATTTTATGAGGAAAAAGAGAAGATCAACAGTTTGATTGCGCAGTTCTCCAACTCATAAGAAAAAACCCGACATTGATCGGGTTTTTTATATAATTCCTCTGTTTTGCAGTGCGTTAATGATGAAATCAGCTCCATCGGAAATAGAGGTCTGGTCAGACTCAATGATGAAATCGGGTGAAAGCGGCGCTTCATACGGAGAATCGATCCCGGTGAAATGTTTGATCTCTCCGTTTCGCGCTTTTTTATAAAGCCCTTTTGGATCGCGCTGTTCACAAACATGCAGCGGGCACTTCACATAAATTTCGAAGAACTCACCTTTAGGAAAGAGCGCTCTAACCATGTCCCGATCCTCTCTGAATGGAGAAATAAAAGCCGTTAAAATCATTTGCCCGCTGTCGACAAACAGCTTCGCCACTTCCCCGATCCGGCGGATGTTTTCAATCCTGTCACCAGTCTGAAATCCAAGATCTTTGTTTAAGCCGTGGCGGATATTATCACCGTCAAGCACGTAGCTCTGAATGCCCTTGCGGTAAAGCTTTTCATCGACTGCATTGGCCAGCACCGATTTTCCGGAGCCGGACAAACCTGTAAACCAGAGGACGCAGCTTTTGTGTCCGTTTAAGGACTGTCTGTCAGACTTTGAGATGGCAGCGGGATGCCAAATGATGTTCGGATTGTTTGTCATTGCAATTCCCCGCTGTTTTGCTTGATGGCAACAGGCTGTTGGTGAAGTCCCTTGATCAGCACGGCTGCGACCTCAGGCCGGCTGAATTCTTTAGGCGGCTTTTTGCCTTGGCGGAGAAGCTCTCTCACTTTTGTGCCTGATAAGTGGATGTGGTCTCTCGGGCTGTGCGGACATGTTTTGGAGGTGCCCATGTTTCCGCATTTTCGGCAATAAAAGCTGTGCTCAAAAAACAGCGGCTTGATGCCCAGCTCTTCCTCTGTGAATGATTGAAAAATATTTTGGGCGTCGTATGTTCCATAGTAGCTGCCGACACCCGCGTGATCACGGCCTACAATAAAATGGGTGCAGCCGTAATTTTTTCGGACGAGCGCATGGAAAATCGCTTCCCGCGGACCTGCATAACGCATGGCGGCAGGGAAAACCGATAACATGACACGATCCTTTGGATAATAGTGATTAAGCAAAGCCTGGTAGCTCTCCATTCTGATATCGCTGGGGATATCGTCTGACTTTGTTTCTCCGACAAGTGGGTGAAGCAGCAGACCGTCGACCGTTTCTAACGCTGTTTTTTGAATGTATTCATGCGCTCTGTGAACAGGGTTCCTGGTTTGAAAGCCGACAATCGTTTTCCAGCCGAGTTTTTGAAAGGCCGCTCTTGTTTCTGCGGGCGTTGCATAAAACTGTTTGAAAGATTTGTCAGGCAGGCGGCTGACCGTGATAGGCCCTCCGATATAGTAATCCGGGCGCGCCAGCAATTTTTTTACGCCTGGGTGGGCAGGATCGTTTGTTTTAAAAACAGACAGTGCTTCTTGTGTTTTATCAGGCTGGTATATATCGGTGACTGTGATCATGCCGTAGGTAACACCGTCTTTCACAAGCTTGACGTGATCTCCGGCAGACAGCTGTCTTGCTGTTTTTTCTCCGACAGGCAGCGTAATCGGCAGGCTCCACGGCAAGCCGTTTGCCAGCCTCATCTCTTTCACAACGGAATGATAATCTTTTTCTCCCAAAAAACCTGTTAACGGGCTGTAGCCGCCGATCGCAATAAGCTCCAGATCACTCAGTGCAAGCTGATCCAGCTCTGCTTGGCACGCGCACCCTTCAAAATGGCATGCGGGATCACAGCGGTTGATTAATACCCCTCCGTGGGGTTCGTTTCCATTCAACGTGTTCAACCTCCATTTATACGTTTCCTTGTTTTCTTTTCTGCACTTAATGAAAGTTTGACATCAGCGCCTTAACATCATTTCGATTCTCACATCAAGAACCTGCCATCCGCTATTCTTGATGCAGGCCGCATTCTGTTTTCTCCCGTCCGGCCCATCTTCCAGCCCTCTCATCGTTCGGGTCCGGGGAAGGCAGTGTACACATTTCACAGCCTATGCTCGGATAATGTTGATCGTGCAGTTTGTTATAAGGCAAATTGTGCAGGCGGATGTACGTCCAAACGTCATCCCATGTCCAGTGGATAAGCGGGCAAATTTTGATGAGCTCAAACTTCTGGTCCAGGTTTACGTATTGAATATGCTTTCTCGTTGGTGACTGCTCCCGGCGCAGTCCTGAAATCCAAGCTGTCATGCCGGACAGGTGCTTTTTGAGCGGTTCGATTTTCCGCAATTGGCAGCAGAGGTTCGGGTTATGCTTCCACAGCTCTCCGCCGTACTTCGTCCCCTGTTCTGTTAAGCTCAGCTCGGGTTCGAGCATCTGGATTGCAAATCCCGGATATCGCTCTTTGACGGTCTCGATCAGCTCATATGTTTCCTGAAAATGAAGCCCGGTATCCAAAAAGATGATGTGTGCATTTTTGTTGATTTTTGATATTAAGTCGAGAAGCACCATTCCTTCTGCGCCAAAGCTGCAGGCGTACACAATCTTTTCTCCGTACGTTCGGTAAGCCCATTTCAACACATCGAGCTCATCGATCAATTGATCCGTTATCCGTTTGGACAGCATGTCGTTCCAAGTGTCATATGTGATGGTTTCGTTCAATGTTTTCCCCCCGTTTGCATCTGCTTTTTTTATCTATTGATCGAGTTATAGGCAGACTATTCATTTTTTGCATAAAGGTTCAGGTTTTAGGTGCCGCGCCCGCCTAAAATGAGGTGCGGAACCATTAAGAGCCCGGCTGAATATGCTTTTTAGCAAAATGGTTTTATGCCCAAGGAGAGGTAGTATGCCGATTGCCATTTATCAGGGGCATCATCATTCGCTTGCCCCGGCGGACATTAACATCGTCATTGATGTCATCAGAGCCTTTACGGTCGCCCATTATGCGTTTATCGGCGGGGCGAAAGAGATTTTGTTGGTCCGGACAGCTGATGAAGCCTTTGCGCTGAAAGACACCTATCCGGATTATGTTTTGACGGGAGAGGAAAAGGGGGTCGGTATCAGCGGATTTGATTTAGATAATTCTCCAAAACGTATGGCTGGGCAGAATATGACGGATAAAAGCCTGATCCAGAAAACAACAAACGGCGTCACAGCAGCATTGGGGGCGCTGAACGCAAAGCATCTGTTCGTAACTGGATTTTCCAATGCCAAAACAACGGCACAGCATGTGAAAAAGCTCGCCGCAAACGATTGTGTCATAAACATAGTGGCTTCCCATCCATCCGGTGATGACGATATGGCATGTGCGGAGTATATCAAAGGCATCATTGAAGGGACAAATGCGGTAACGGCTGCGGAGGCGATTCAAAGAATAAAAGGCTCTTCTGTTGCGGAGAAGTTTTTTGACAGCCGCCAGCCATTGTTTGATTCGGAAGACATCGTTTACTGTACAAAAGAACTGACGGGCGATTTTGTGATGAAAGTGAAACAAGATGGAGAAGTTCCAACGATAGAGAGGGTCATAATATGAATGATTTTTCACTAGAATTGCCAGTGAGAACAAACAAGCCGAGAGAAACCGGGCAGTCCATTTTAATTGATAACGGCTATCCCTTGCAATTTTTCAAAGATGTCATAGCTGGAGCGTCCGACTATATTGATTTTGTGAAATTCGGCTGGGGCACCTCATTACTTACGAAAGATCTTGAAGAAAAAATCAGCACACTGAAAGAACATGACATTACATTTTTCTTTGGCGGCACACTGTTTGAGAAGTACGTAAGCCAGAAAAAAGTGAATGAATTTCATCGGTACTGCACCTATTTCGGCTGTGAATATATTGAGATTTCAAACGGTACGCTCCCGATGACAAATAAAGAGAAAGCGGCTTACATTGCTGATTTTTCTGATGAATTTCTTGTGCTCAGTGAGGTGGGCAGCAAGGATGCGGAATTAGCAAGCCGGCAAAGCTCTGAGGAATGGCTTGAATATATCGTTGAGGATATGGAAGCGGGCGCGGAAAAAGTGATTACAGAAGCCAGAGAAAGCGGAACGGGAGGGATCTGTTCCAGCAGCGGCGATGTCAGGTTTCAAATTGTTGACGACATCATTTCCTCGGATATTGATATCAACAGGCTGATTTTTGAAGCGCCTAACAAAATGCTTCAGCAAGGGTTTATTCAAAAAATCGGGCCGAATGTGAATCTGGCCAATATTCCATTTCATGATGCCATCGCGTTGGAAACGCTGCGTTTAGGGCTAAGATCCGATACCTTTTTTCTGTAAAACAGCGGCTGCGGGGCTCTCGTCGTGAAGAGAGCCTCTGCCTATTATTTTTTATGGCGGTACATAGGCGTGAGATAGGGAAGAGAGGTCAGGCGGATGTTGTAGATGAAGTCGATGACTCTTGTCGATATCACCTGGCATATGAGGGCTTGAATGACGATGCCCCAGTCAATAATAGACGCGGTGACCATAAAAATGATGCAATTCATGATGAGCAGGATCGTTCCAGGATTCCCGCCGCGGTAGATAGAAATCATCAGAGCAAGGGCTCCGAATCCTCCGTTCGAAATTTTATATTTGTATAAAAGTCCGATGCCGAGTCCCAATAACACTGCGCCGCTTGCCAGATCAAGCCACAGATTAGATGTGATATCCGGAAAAACCGCATCAAAGATCAATACCGAGACAGAGGTGACGGTGATAGAAGCGAGGGTGCCGGTGAATGTTCTCATCTCCAGCCATTTTAAAGCGGTAAAAAGCATTGATACATTCACAGCCCACACTGAAAATCCGTGGGGGATTTGAAACAGATAATGCAATAGCACCGCAATACCTGCTGCACCGCCTGTTGGAATATCATGCGGAAATAAAAACAAGGACATGCCGAGTCCCTGTAGTACGCCGCCTACGACAATCATAAACGTAAGTTTTGCTTTCATCAGCAGTTCAGCCATTAAGTCATTTGCTCCTTTATGAAAAGACTTGTCCGCTGTTTTCATTTTATGAGGCTGTCCATGATTTATGTCTCAAAATAAAGAAATGGCCCAGCTTAATATGCTGAGCCATCCCACTTGTAGCGATTGACGATCTCCATATTGATCTCTGTTCCAATGCCTTTTCCTTTCGGGATGTGGGCCATTCCTTTTGAAGGCTGCAGGCTGACGAGATCTGTAAAAGGATTCTCCATGACGTCCCACTCGATCGGTTCAATGTGATCGTTCTTCATTTTAGACCATGGGGGCAGACAGGCTTGTGCAAATAAAGCATAGAGCCGTGAGAGCGATCCGTCATATGCATGGGCGGATGCTCTGACGCCGAAATAACGCGCGAGCTGGAGGCAGTCCCGAAACTCATCAATTCCGTTGACATGCATGACATCGGGCTGAATGATATCCAAACAGCGCTGTGAAAGGAGAGGCACATATTGCGCCGGGCCTTTCATGTTTTCTCCGCCGGCAACAGGAACAGACAAACGGCTTCGAATCATAGCGTAATCCTGCGGCTGATCAAAGGGCAAAGGCTCCTCAAGCCAGCCAATGTTCGTCCATTCGGAGAAATAGCGCTCCCATTTAAAAGCCGCAGCGGCATCGTAGCTTTGGTTTGCGTCCAGAATCATCGTAATGGAGCTGCCTGCTGTATGCTGCAGCGCATTGATGTGCCGGACATCCTCCTTGAATGAAGTCCCGCCAATTTTGACTTTGATTTGCTCAAACCCTTTTTTCAACTGGGCTTCAACATTGGAGACTGAGCGGCTGATCCATTGCGGGGAGTCTGAGTACGATTGAAAAGACGCGTACACAGGAATCTCCTCTCTGTATCGCCCGCCCCATAATTCGCAAACCGAACAATCCGCAGCTTTGGCTGCAATCTCTGTCAGCGCCATGCTTACAGCGGAGGCCGCCCGCTGGTGCCATTTTTGAATCGTGCGCACTAATGACAGGCGGCTGCCAGCCTGTTTTCCTAATAGAAATGGGATGATCCGCTTCGTAAAACCGACATGGAGAGCAGGGAGCCAATCAACGCATTCTCCCCAGCCGTCTATCCCGCTTTCGGTGATAATCCTGATGAGATAACAAGTCCGATATCGTTTAAACCCGTTGGCGTCTCCGTATGGCTTTTCTAATCGGTGCAATAGCGGAAAGGTTTCAATCCGTACAATTTTCACACTGGGTGCTACCTTTCCTCAGCGGGCTGGAGCCGATTGCCAGCCATTTTAGGGTCTTCTTTTTCTTTTGTTTCTTCATTGTTTTGCTTCACATGGATGAGCATCATCACAAGAATCCCGACAACGAGAGTCAATCCCGCGATGCTTAAAAACATGCCGGGTCTGGACCATTGCATCAGGCGGCCGAAAATCGGAGGACCGATCGCTACCCCTAAGAAACGTACAGAGCCGTACAGCGAGGTGACAAATCCCCGTCTTTCTTTACCGACAGCCCCGGTAATGAAACTGTTCACACAAGGAAGGACAAGACCTGAGCCTATACTGCTCAGTACAAGAACACTGATAAAAAGGACAAGATTTTCAATGAATGACAGTGCCGCGTAGGATACGGTCATGAACGCCAATCCAAGTACAATCAGCTTTTTCATTAACGATTGCTTTTGCCCGATTTTGCTTCCTGTTGTATAGGACGTCACACACATAACCAAAAGCGGGATCGCTAAAATTAAGCCTTTTTTCACGCCGTCAGTGTCGTATGTTTTTTCAAGAACATCTGAGAGATAAAACAGGATGCCGAATAAAGTAAACAAACAGGTCGCACCGGCTAAATAAGCGGTAAACAGCCATCTGCCTTCATGTTTAAAGACACTTAACAGCCCTTTTGCATATTTTCCGATTGGTGGCGGTTCTTTTTCCTTTTTCTTTTCTTTAATAAAAATCCAAGTCAGTACGATCGAAATGATACAAAACACAGGAAAGGCAAAAAACGCACCATACCAGACAAGCAGGGCGATCAGCGAGCCAATGATCGGCGACAGCACTTTCCCCATGCCGTTTGAAGCTTCAACAAGGCCGAGCACCTTGCTCTCCTGGGCGCCTTTAAACAGATCTCCCGTCAGTGCCATGGCAATTGGGCCGGTTCCGGCTGCCCCGATTCCCTGTAACGCTCGTCCTGCCATGACCCAAGGATAGGCATTGTCAAAAAAACCTGCCGCAAACCCGGCTAACAAACCGCCGGCACCATACAAAATTAAGCAGGGAATAATGATGACTTTCCTTGAGAATCGGTCTGCGAGATAACCGACAATCGGAATCGCAAATGCTGCAATCAAGGAAAATACTGTGATCACGAGACTGACTTGAAATTGTGATAAATGAAGTTCAGATTTCATTTTTGGCAAAATCGGAATAAGCATCGAGTTTCCTAGGGTTAATATTAAAGGGATTGAACCGATCGCTACAATCGTCATTCCGTTATTTTGTTTTGATGATTCCATCTCAGAGCACACTCCTTTTCTTCTGCTTAGAATGTCCCTGATGGCTTCGTTTATTCAGCGATCAGACAGCAAAAAACCGAACAGAAGATACCTGTTCGGGAAAAAAGAGGGTTAACCGAGAGCCTGTGAAATCAAAGCATATATGTGTCCATTTTGAATAGGCGCTTTTTTCTGATAGAACAAAAGCGGAGGTTCATCATCTTTAAGAAATCCCATTTCTATCAGGCTGTTATGCAGAGACGTATGTTCACTCGGTATATCGATTCGCATCGGCCCTTGTTTGCCGGCCGCCAGCCTGTTAATTATTTGTGCTGCAACATCTGATGATGGAGCGATGATAGGGCCGAATTTCAAATTGGCCGGTGTCTGTACAGAAAGTCCGTAGCCAATTAGCTGTCCGTCCTGATTTCGGGCGATGATACATTCGCATGAAGCAGAAATAAGCTGCTGCAAAAGGTTTGATCGATCTCCGCCAAAGGCAGCCAGATCCGCCGCGGTTAAGTCGTGAAAGTCTTGTTCTCTAAAGGATGTCAGTTCAGCATCAAGCTTTTTTGTATAAGGTTGAAAACTGTGACAGCTGTACTTTCGCACTGAACCTGCCGTATGAAAACCTGCTTTTTCATAAAGCGGCAAACCTTCTTTTGTGGCGCAAAGCCTGATGGCGGTGTTTTCACCCGCTTGGGGGATACAGGCGTTTACCATATGCCGGCCGAGACCGAGCCGTTGATATTCTTTGTCCACGATCACGAGGCCGATAGAAGCAAGACGGCCAAACAAAAACAAGCCGATGCAGGAAATAATCTCACCGCTGACATTTTGATAGCCGAAAAAGCGTCCTTGCTGGACAAGCAGTGCCAGCTCTTGTTCGCCGTAATCCGGCCACCCGGCTTGCCTGCAAAGCCGCAATAGACTAGGGATATGTTCTTCATGAAGCTTAATCAGCTCATCGATTACCCTCATACAGATCACCTGCTTGTTTCGAGTTTTTTATACATGATGATATGTGTGCCTATGCCGGGAATCTCAAACGGTTCACCGAGTTCTTCCCAGCCAAGCTTTGAATAGTAGCCTTTCACATGGCTTCTGGCATTGCACCAGACTGCCTGAACGCCGTTCTTTGCCAGTTTCTGCTCCGCGTGTTTGATCAGCGTGCTCCCGCCTTTTTGATCACGATATCCTTCAAGCGTTGCCATGCCTCTCAGCCGATATGCTGGGGATTCTGTTATTAATGGCTGAATTTGCGGGGAAAAAGAAGCGATGCTGATCAGCTTTCCTTCAAAAAACGCGCCGAGATGAAAGGAGCCTTTTGCATGATCCTCTTCATATTTGCATTGTTCAATGGATTGATGGGGACGCAGAATGCGGTGCCGAATTTCATATGTATCTTCCGCGGAAATGGTTTTGACTTCGAGCATAATGTTCCTCCTCATGACTGTTTTTCTATATCGTAACACGAATCCCGTTGAAAAAGACCGCCCGATTGGATCAGACAGTCTTTTAAGGGATTAATGCAAAAAGATATTTTGGCGCTGCTCATCTTTTTGCTGAATATATGAAGTGAGCTCAGCGGTTAAGTCAGATCTGAGGAAAGGCGTTATCAAGTAGATGCCGTTAAACAGCTCGCATGCCGTATCCAGCAGGGAGCGTGCAATTGCAAGGCCTTCCGCCTTTTGCTTTTCTTTATCTTCACCGGCATGGGCCATTTTTTCGCGAATCGTATCAGACAGCTTAATGCCGGGAATTTCATTATGGATGAATTCGGCATTCCGGCTGCTTGTCAGCGGCATGATGCCGATATAGATCGGCGTCTTCAGATGTTTTGTTTCGTTATGGATATCGACAAGCTGCTGCTCGGAATAGACAGGCTGAGAAACAAAATAATCTGCGCCGCAATCTATTTTTTTCTCAAGCCGTTTTACCGCTTTATCCAGATGGCGGACGTTAGGATTAAATGCGGCGGCAACTGAGAAATTCGTTTTCTTGCCGAGCGGTTTTCCAGACAGAGACAGACCTTCATTGAATTGTTTGATCAGCCTGATTAAATCAAAAGATGTTAAATCATATACAGACGTCGCACCAGGAAAATCCCCGATTTTAGAAGGGTCACCTGTAATAGCAAGCACGTCATTCAGCCCTAACGTATCAAGGCCCATTAAATGTGACTGTAAGCCGATAATGTTACGGTCACGGCACGTAATATGGACAAGGGAACGCATATCGAGCTGCTGCTTGACAAGGGCGCCGCAGGCAACATTGCTGATCCGCGGGGTCGCCAAAGAATTGTCGGCGAGTGTCAGGGCATCGATTCCCGCTTCTTTTAATTCAGCAGCAGCGGACAGAAATTTGTCAAAGCTTAGTTTTTTCGGCGGGTCCAGCTCTACGATAATAGAGCGTTTTTTCGCTGCGATCTCATCCAGGCCGGGCTCGGTTCGCTCGTGATGAACAGAAATGAATTCTTTCGCCCGGGTTTTGACTTCTTTTTCCGTAATCGGAGCCAGCCCGCCAACCGCTTCCGCCATCGCCCTGATGTGATTCGGCGTTGTGCCGCAGCAGCCGCCGATAATCCGCGCACCTTGCTTACGGAATTCTGACGCGCTGTTTTGAAAATACGTGTCGTCTGTTTCATAGACGAGCCGTCCCTCTTCAAGCGAAGGAAGACTGCTGTTCGGATAAACGGATAAGAATACGTCATCAAAAATCGGCACTTCGCTTAGCGCTTCAATCATGTGATAAGGGCCGAGGCGGCAGTTAATGCCGACAATATCAGCTCCGAGATCCGCAATCGAGCGCAATGCGTCAGAAAGCGGCGTTCCGTCCTGCAATACGCCTTGCTCGTGCATGGAGACATTGAGCATAATCGGAAGATCAGTCTCTTTGCGCGCGATTTTCAGCACTTCACGGGCTTCTTCCAAATCATAATATGTTTCTAACAGCAAGCCATCCGGCTCTTCATGCAGCAGCAGATACAGCTGCTCGCGGAAGCTGCGCTTAATTTCGTCAAGACTGTATGCGTTTTTATTAAATGTGCGTATGCCGCCCATCGTTCCAAGCACGTATGCATCGCCTGCTGAAGCCCGCGCGATCTTTACGGCCTCCTGATTCATTTTTTTGATGTCATCCTCAAGCCCGTGTCTGGATAATTTAATATAGTTGGCCCCGTACGTATTCGTTTGAATAATGTTGGCTCCCGCTTCAACGTACGCTTTATGTATGCGCTGAATTTCCTCCGGCTTTGAAATATTGAGCTCCTCAAAACACCTGTCAATGCCATAGGAGTAGAGGAGCGTCCCCATGGCGCCGTCACCGATTAACACCTGTCTTTGCAAATCTTCTAAAAGTCCCATTGTCTGCCTCCTTTATTCACATCAGCAAGGAAAAAAGAGAAATAAAAAAAGTCCTCTTAAGAAGAAGACTTTGTCAGTGATTTTGTCTCTTCTTATCTTCCAAGCTGTTCGAGCTTGCTGGATTTAGCACCTTGGTCATGGCTGATCGCCATTACACCGGTTGCTGAAGCTTCGTCGGGCCAGTCCCTCTGCTTCTCTTGATAAGAACGGATATGAAATTTTCGTGTCAGGAAGTGCCAAAAGATACCTGGCGTTTTTCCCTTTCTCCAAATTTACCGAAAATAAAGACAATAATCAATAGGAATCAGAAAATTTATCTGAAATTTATAAATTGAACGTCAATTGGCAGATCTGCTCCCCGCACAGCTGAGATAATCTGCTGCAGGTCATCTTTGTTTTTTCCGGTGACACGCACTTGATCATCCTGCACCTGAGACTTTACTTTCAGTCCGGAGTTTTTGATGATCGTATTGATTTTTTTTGCGTTGTCCTTGTCAATGCCTTGAACAAGCTTTGCACGCTGGCGTACCGTTCCGCCTGACGCGTTTTCAACCTTGCCGTACTCAATGTTTTTTGTCGGTACGTTTCGTTTAATCAATTTGCTGACCAGCACATCTTTCAGCTGGCTTAATTTGAATTCGTCATCGGAAACGAGGACGAGCTCCTCTTTATCTAAAGAAATGTCGCTTTTGCTGCCTTTAAAGTCATATCGGGTACTGATTTCCTTCAGTGCAATTTGGATTGCGTTTTGCACTTCAGGCAATTCCACCTTGGATACAATATCAAATGAGCTTTCTTTAGCCATATGAAAACCTCCATAACATTTAACTTATGTGTTGATTATAGTAGAATAAAGAGAAACTTCCAACAGAACAAAGAATCAATTTGTGATGATTGGAAAAAATGTTAACAAAATCCGCAGAGGAATAAGCGGAACAGGAAGGACGATAGCATGAGACCAGGGCAGCAATTAACCTTGAGTATAGATCACCAAACCGACTTCGGTTACTTTTTAACCGATGGGGAAGATACGATTCTCTTACATAACAGTGAAATGACTGAGGATATCGAGGACAGAGACGAAGTAGAAGTCTTTATATACGTCGACCAGCAGGAAAGGCTTGCGGCCACGATGAAAATTCCGGTCATCAGCGCGGATGAATATGGCTGGGTTGAAGTGGTGGATAAAGTGGAAGATATGGGCGTTTTCGTTGATGTCGGTTTATCGAAGGACGCACTAGTCGCAACTGAGCATTTGCCGCCGTACGAAGATGTCTGGCCGCAAAAAGGGGACAAACTTTACTGTATGCTGAAGGTGACGAACCGGGGGCGCATGTTTGCGAAACCAGCGCCGGAAGATATCATCAGCGAACTGTTTACCGACGCTTCAGAAGATCTGATGAATAAAGAGCTGACAGGTACGGTGTACAGGCTGATCGCATCGGGTTCATTCGTGATCACGGATGACGGTATCCGCTGTTTTATTCACCCGTCAGAAAGAAAAGAGGAGCCAAGACTGGGTTCAAGAGTCACAGGCCGGGTGATTCAAGTGAAAGAAGACGGTTCAGTCAACTTGTCGCTGCTTCCGAGAAAACAGGATGCAATGTCAGTTGATGCTGAGTGCATTCTAACGTATATGAGAATGAGAAACGGTGCCATGCCGTACAGTGACAAAAGCCAGCCTGACGATATCAGAGAACGTTTTAATATGAGCAAAGCCGCCTTTAAACGCGCACTGGGCCATTTGATGAAAAACGGAAAAGTGTATCAGGAAAATGGATGGACATACGAGAAAAAATAGCATGAAAACGGCTCGCCTGCAGCAGACTGCGGAGCGAGCCGTTTTTTTATGTCTAGTTTAATTCATCAACCAGTGTTCTGATTGCCATTTCGCGATCCACATTGTCTGAAATCGCAATCGGCGTAATATCAATGGCGAGAATGATCAGAATCAGGGCACCTGCTGCAGCAACATAAGAAACATAATAGAAATAGTTAGCGGTATCAACAGTGTTGACAAGCTCGGCCTGAACTCTGGATGTATCATCCTTAGAAGCGGCGATTTCCTTTGCAGCTTCTACTTTTTCTTCAACGATTTGACCTGCTTTTTTCAGCAGTTCATCCACTTTCAATGCATCTTTGCTGTAAACAGCTTTCTTCAGGTTATCAAAAAAGTCAGCATCCTCTTTTTTAATATCAGCGACAACCTGATTGGCAAAAGCCTTTGCCTGTTTTGTGTTGAGTTTGTCTGTCATCGCTTTATTAAAGACCTCTGGAAGCTGTTTGCCAACTTCCCCTTGGGCAAACACAAAGCCTTTAAAAATTTCCTCACCTGAATACTCAAGCTGCTTTGCCTGTGCCACACTTTCTTGCTGCTTCACCAAAAACACAGTCGTCACCAATACAACCGACAAAAATACTAGAAACGCCTTCTTCAAACTGAAACCTCTCCCTTCTTGTGTTTTTTATTCCACAACAGTCTGCGAATATATGTAAATTGAATCGTGGAATCGATAGGAGTGAGATACAATATCAAAATGCCGGCCATGATAATCGAAAAACTGATGAGGCCCAGCATGACTGCAAAAATCTCATGCATAAAAACAGCGATGATCAAAATCAATCTCCAATGCTTCTTCGGCGCAAACAGCGCCGCGAAGATGACAATTTGAACCAGCAGCGTCCCCCATGTCGGAATCACCACGAACGGACTTGTTACAATTGGCTTCGTTAACGCCTGAAAAAAGCCGTTGAAGCCTATGGTTTTTTCCTGGGCGAAATAATAGACGGCCGTTCCGTCCACCCATTCCTGCTGAGACAGCTTAGCGACGGTAGAGTGAAAATAAAGCACCGCCACTTGGATTCTGATCACAAAATAAGAAATAAAAGCTGTTATTTTTCCAAGTGTTCTTTTGCCCTCTATAGGTCTCGTACTCCAATGCCATTTTCTCGGATCGGTCAGCGTGATGGGAAGCAGTAAAAAGGTCATGACGGCTGCTGCCTGCTCGCCTCCGTCGATGACGATCAGCGATGACTGCAGGCTGTAACTGACATACCAATGCAGAACCCCGGTGATTCTGGGGCGCCAGCCAATGACAACAAGCACCAGAATGGCAATGCAGACCCATCTGAAAAGATTTAACATCATATAGTTATTTTCGCCGAGGCAAAAGAGACTGAGATTCATTTTACAAGCTGGATAGCTGCTGATCCCGCTGGCTGGCTTCATAATGAGGCTCGGGTGATTGATGAGCAGCGTCAGCAGGCTGGATAGCGCAATGATGCTTCGCGCGAGGCCGTATACATTTGTCCACGGGTTTCTTTCGTCCCATCTGGTGATGGTCTGTTTTATGTTTTCGAGCATGAGATCACAACCTTGACTATGCTTTTTACCTGATAAGACGAAGGGGTGTATTTAGAATAGCTCCAAGGAACAATATCCTCTTTCGTCAAATAGTAGCTTCCACAAAGCAGCGGGCGGGGAGCGGGTGTTTTTAATTGCACGGTTTTGGCTTTGCTTTTGCATGCGCCGAGGTCCTTTTCTTTACATGCTGTCCACTGTTCCTTGCCGACTTGGCTGTAGATCACGCCCATTTCAACGCCTTGTGACCGCCCATACCGATACAGGCCAAATAGGTTGTCAGCCCTCATATTGGGCCATCTGACCTTGGCGCTGGCATTTTCAGCCTCATATAAGCCGATTGCAGTATCACGCGGATTTTTGCTAAAAAAGCCCCAGCCCTGAGGGAGGATGCTGGACATGAGAAATTTGGAGTCCTTTGTCAGCGGAATCGGGGTTGTCCCTAAGCTGCCAATAATAGAAAACAGAAATAGCGAACCCCAAAGGATTGAAAAAATGACAAAAAATGATATCGATTTCTGCATTCGACTGCTCCTTTTAACCTGAAGAATCGTTTTTACACTTTTCATAATATAAAAACATTTATGTAATAAAAAGGTTAAAAAGTATGAGAAATCCCATTTTTGTTAAAAGAAAAAAACAGGACATTTTACACTGCTATATGTGATTGATATATAGTAGTTTTTTCGATATATTTAAACCATGAAAACGAATCAAGTTAATGACCGCTGGATTGTTCAATTTCGAAAAGGGATTTTCGAGCTGGCCATCCTATCCCTACTGCGTTCTAAACCGATGTACGGTTATGAGCTGACGTCATCCTTAAAAACCACCTCGGCGCTGGCTATTTCAGAGGGAGCGATTTATCCGATTTTGAAACGTATGACCGAGAAGGGATGGATCGAATTTTTTTGGGAAGATTCACTGGACGGCCCGAAAAGAAAGTATTACAAAATGACGCAAAAAGGAGAAGAAATGTTAAAAGAACGGCTGGAGAAATACCTGGAAACCCATCAAGCCTTACTGTCTTTATCGGGGGATTTGCTATGAATGGACAGCTTATCATTGACCGATACATGGAGGAACTAAATGCAGAGCTGGCGAATATGCCTGATGTAGAGAGAGAAAACGCTATCGACGAATTAAAGGGGCATATCACCGCTTTCGTTCAAGACAGAATCAAAGCCGGCCTTAGTGAAGAGGAACTGCAGGAAGCTGTTGAATCTGAATTTTCTCATCCGAAGGAGCTTGCCGAATTGATGATGGGTGATGGGGGAGAGACGAAAAGGAGGAGGTCTTTATTGGGCAAAAGCTGGCTTTCGGTCCTTCTCATTGTCACGATTATCGCCCTGCCGCTGCTGCCGTCCGACTTCAGACATCTGCCGCTGGCTGTTTATTTAATGGTGCTCGCCGGATATGTATGGAAGCGGAAAAAATTGATGATGTTTGCAGGTGTCAGAAAAAACAAAATGCGCTCTCAAAAGGAGATTGTCAAGATTTCGCGAGTCGGTGCGGTTTATCTGCTGTTTTTAGCAGTGCTGCTTTTTTTGAGCCCGTTCCTCAATGCGCTTGTCGTCCTGCTGCTGATTGCAGTAAGCTGCGCCGCTTTTTTTCTTTTTCTTAACATCAAGTAATCTTGTAGGAGGCTGTAAGATGGAAATCAGCATCAATTATCTATTAATTGTCATCGCGCTTTTATTCTTTGTGGTTGCCTATTTTGTCGGAATCAAAAAACAAACCTGGATGCTGGCTGGGTTTAACGAGGCGCGTATACGGGATAAAGACCGGCTGGCCAGAATAGCAGGCTACTTTTTCTTGAATTCCGGTTTGTTCATATTGCTGAATAGTTTTATCTCATTTCAAGGTCAGGAGCAGCTCATACCTCCGCTTATACTGGCATATGGAGCAGGGGTTATTATTTATGTCAATAAAAAATTAGTAGAGTAGAAAAAGAAGGGCAGAGCGAAATATCTCTGCCCTTCTTTTTTGGGAAAATAAGAACGAAGCACCACATACAAGTTTTTGTATTTTTGATAGGATGAAGAAAAATGGTAGATTCCAAAATAGGAAGGATGTGGTGTTTTGCGCAACTTGACCAAGACATCTCTATTACTGGCCGGCTTATGCACAGCGGCCCAAATGGTTTTTGTAACACATGCCTCAGCTGAAGAAAGCATCGAATACGACCATACGTATCAAACCCCTTCATACATCATCGAAAAGTCATCGCAGAAGCCGGTACAAAACACAACCCAGAAAGAATCGCTATTTTCCTATCTTGACAAGCATCAAACGCAGTTTAAGCTCAAAGGGAATGCGAACAGCCATTTTCGCGTTTCGAAAACCATAAAGGATCCAAAGACAAAACAAACGTTTTTTAAATTAACGGAGGTTTACAAAGGAATTCCGATTTACGGCTTTGAACAAGCGGTCGCGATGAAGGAAAACAAACAAGTGAAAAGTTTCTTTGGAAAGGTGCATCCGCAAATCAAGGACGTCTCCGTCACACCGTCTATTTCTGAGAAAAAAGCAATACATACAGCAAGGCGTGAGCTCGAGGCTTCCATTGGAAAAATCGAATATCTTGATGGGGAACCAAAAGGCGAATTATATATCTATCCACACGACGGTGAATATGATCTCGCCTACCTTGTGAGACTCTCGACATCTGAACCTGAGCCTGGCTATTGGCATTATTTCATCGATGCCAAAAACGGAAAGGTCATCGAGTCCTTTAATGCCATTCATGAAGCGGCAGGTACAGGAATCGGCGTGTCAGGTGATGAAAAAAGCTTTGACGTCACAGAACAAAATGGGCGCTTTTATTTGGCTGACGAAACAAGGGGAAAAGGGATCAATACATTTGACGCGAAGAACCTGAACGAAACCTTGTTTACGCTTTTGTCTCAACTGATTGGGTATACGGGCAAAGAAATAGTCAGCGGCACGTCCGTATTTAA
Organism: Bacillus sp. FSL R7-0685; assembly: GCF_038002425.1. Lineage (NCBI taxonomy): Bacteria > Bacillati > Bacillota > Bacilli > Caryophanales > Bacillaceae > Bacillus > Bacillus sp. FSL R7-0685. Next base: position 1,156,975 of record NZ_JBBOCN010000001.1, read on the forward strand.
TGAACCTGCGGCTGTAGACGCACACGCAAATGCGCAAGCCGTTTACGATTATTACAGCAAGACATTTGGCCGTGATTCTTTTGATCAAAACGGAGCAAGGATTACGTCTACCGTGCATGTCGGCAAACAATGGAACAATGCTGCGTGGAACGGTGTCCAGATGGTATACGGGGATGGAGACGGTTCGAAATTTAAGCCGCTGTCTGGATCGCTCGACATTGTCGCGCATGAAATCACACACGCAGTCACACAGTATTCCGCCGGTCTTTTATATCAAGGAGAACCCGGTGCATTAAATGAGTCCATTTCTGACATTATGGGCGTGATGGCTGACCGTGATGATTGGGAGATCGGCGAAGATGTCTATACTCCTGATATTGCAGGAGATTCATTGCGGTCATTGGAGGACCCATCTAAGCAGGGAAATCCAGATCATTACTCGAACCGCTACACAGGAACAGAGGATTATGGCGGAGTCCATATCAATTCGTCCATTCACAATAAAGCAGCTTATCTTCTTGCACAAGGAGGCGTGCACCACGGTGTACAGGTTGAAGGGATTGGGCGTGAAGCAAGTGAACAAATTTACTATCGGGCTTTAACATATTATGTAACGGCATCTACAGATTTCAGCATGATGAAGCAAGCGGCGATTGAAGCTGCCAATGATTTATACGGTGAAGGCTCGAAGCAATCAGCTTCAGTCGAAAAGGCGTATGAGGCTGTCGGCATTCTATGAGCAAACAAAAACAGTCAGGACACAGAGTCTGACTGTTTTTGTTTGCTCATTTTCTTAAAAAGAATATCGCCAATGTACCTGGACCGGCATGCGAGCCGATTGCTGAACTGATTGGATGCATAATGATTTCTTTCGGCTTGAACGCTTCCTCAATCAGGTGTTTCATGTCCGTGGCTTTTTCTTTGTTCGCGGCGTAGCTGATCCCGACGGTTTGATTGCTCCAATCATCCCCCCGCTCTTTCATAAGCTCGATGATCCGTTTGAAAAGTTTCTTCTGTCCGCGAATTTTTTCCAGAGGCACAAGCTTGCCGTCCTCCATCTGAAGCAGCGGTTTAATATTCAACAGGCCGCCGACAAAAGCGGACGTTTTGGATATCCGGCCGCCCCTCGCGAGATATGTTAAATCATCAACGGTAAAAATGTGTTCAAGCTGGCTGCAAAAGTTCTTTACAGACGTTTCAATTTCTTGTATTGTATTCCCGTTGATACAGAGATCGGCAGCATGCTGGACAGCCAGACCGTATCCTAATGAAGCGCATTTGGAATCAATGACCCGCAAATCGAAATCGGGGAATTCCTCCTTCACTTCATTGGCGATCATTACAGCTGTCTGATACGTGCCGGAGAGACCTGAGGAAAAGGCAATGTAAAGAGCGGGATCACCTGTTTCGGCATATTGCAAAAACACATTTTTAATCGTTTGCGGTGAGGCTTGGGACGTCTTAGGCGTTTCTCCATTTTGCATCGCTTCAAATATTTGATCCGCATGAATTGTGACTGCATCTTCGAATTCTTTATCGCCGAGAGAAACCCTGAGCGGAATAAAGCCAATGCCTTTTTCTTCAAAATAAGAACGAGGCAAATCAGTGGCGCTGTCAGCGATGAGATGAACTGTCATATTGCTTCCCTTCTTTCCGTTATCGCTCGTTATCATGAGAGTTAAGCCAACTATATCATATTAATTTGCCAAAATCGTGTTCAAATATTTGTTTTAAGGGAAAACATAATAAAGAAGAAAGAGCGGAGGAACATGCCATGGTACTAGATCAAACAAAAAAATTACTCATTGTCATCATCGGCGCTTTACTCAATGCTGCCGGGCTGAACTTATTTTTGATACCTGCAGATGTATATGCCAGCGGATTTACAGGTGTTGCCCAGCTTTTATCAAGCGTCGTTGATCAATATGCCCCCTTTTACATATCGACGGGAACGCTCTTGTTCCTCTTAAACATTCCGGTCGGTATTTTAGGATGGCTGAAGGTCGGCAAATCGTTTACAGTGTACAGCATTTTAAGTGTCGCACTCACTACTCTGTTTATGGGGATCCTGCCGGAAACAAGCCTGTCACATGACATTTTGCTGAACGCGGTGTTCGGCGGCGTCATTTCCGCAGTCGGTATCGGCTTAACATTAAAATACGGAGCTTCGACAGGCGGGCTTGATATCGTCGCCATGGTGCTTGCAAAGTGGAAGGATAAACCCGTCGGCACGTATTTCTTCATTCTGAACGGGATTATCATCTTGACGGCAGGATTATTGCAAGGTTGGGAGAAAGCATTATATACCCTGGTTACGCTGTATGTGACAACAAGGGTGATCGACGCCATTCACACTCGCCACATGAAGCTCACGGCAATGATCGTGACGAAAAAGGCGGACGAAATCAAGGAAGCCATTTACGGAAAAATGGTGCGCGGCATCACAACTGTTCCGGCAAAAGGAGCTTTTACGAACGAACAGAAAGAAATGATGATTATCGTCATCACGAGGTATGAACTGTACGATTTAGAAAAGATCGTCAAAGAAGTTGATCCGAAAGCATTTACGAACATTGTTCAAACGACAGGGATTTTTGGTTTCTTTAGAAAAGACTGACGAAAGCAGGTGGAAGTCGTGAAACGGCTGCTTGTGATGCTCCTCCCCGTGCTGCTTTTGATAGGCTGCGGGAAAGATGAGCAGACAGAACCCGATAAGGAGGTATCAGGCGGAATGGAGAATCAAGAGGTTGTTTTATCTATTGACGCAATTCAGGAGCCTGAACAAATCAAGTTTAACATGTCGCTGAAGAACCAAAGTGAACGTGCTATTGAGTTTCAATTCAGCACAGGGCAAAAATTTGAACTTGTCGTGTATGATTCTGAGCACAAAGAAAGATACCGTTATTCGAAAGACAAAATGTTTACGCAGGCTTTTCAAAACCTGACGCTTGAATCTGGAGAAACATATGATTTCTCTGATGTGTGGAAGGAAGTCCCAGAGCCCGGAACCTATGAGGTAAAGGTGACATTTAAGGGCAGGGCGGAAAATCTCAAGCAGGTTCAGGCTGTTCAGCAGTTTGAAGTCAAATAAGAGGCTATGGCGAGTCGCCATAGCCTTTTTTTATTGCAGTTTGTCCAGCTGATTTTGAAATTGATGGAGCTGTCGACGTTCCGCATCTGTCGAATTGGCATACGCAGAAGATACAGCATTTTTGGCTCTCAGAATCGCTTGCTCCTGATCGCCTTTCTCAAAGCCGTTTGTCACCATGACCGCCTGTTGAACAAATGATTTTGCCTGCTGAAACAGTTCATTCCTCATTTAATATTCAACCTGGCTTTCGGCCGAGTCTCGTGCCGCGGCATGCTGGTGAGCTTCTTCTAAAGTAGACCGATATGGAAATCTTGCGGCGTGTAGCCCGATGGAGTCTTTACCCTGCTGAATAAACCTTCTGGATTTGCTTCGTTTACCCATTTTGAGACTGCCCCCTTCCATACTTTGACGAGCTGAGTCGTCTTCAATAGTATGGTGGGGCAAAGTAAGGTTTATGAGTGGGAAAAATTAATACGGACCTTCTTTAAAATGAGAAATATTCTTTCAAAAATCTTGCAACGCCGTCCTCTTCATTTGTAGCCGTTGTTCGGTTGGCAATCTGCTTGACCGCGTCAATTCCATTTCCCATTGCAACGCCGCAGCCTGCAAATTCAAGCATTTCCAAATCGTTATCCTCATCCCCGAAAGCAATGATCCGCTCCCTCGGCACGCCGTAATAATCGCTGATTTTCTGCAGGCCGACCGCTTTATTCATGCCGCTTTTGATAATTTCAATGACATGCCACGGTGCGGCCCATCTTCTATGGTCGATTACCTCGGCATGCACATCCGATAAATATGAGCGTATTGCCGGCACATCCTCTTCTTTTGCATGTATGAGTACAGACGTCACATCTTCACCAAGATTTTCCCGCAAGTCTCCGACCGTTACATTTGTTGTGTTCATATTAAAGGCATCTATCAGGTGCTCATCATGGTAATGAAAGTATACGTCGTCAATCACTTCAGCAAGCACGTTATGTACGTTGTAGCTTTCGCTGATATCCACGAGCTGTTTGACAACATCAAGCGGCAGTGACGTATGATACCGTCCCCAGCTGTCGTCTTGCGGGTGATGGACAAATGCTCCGTTAAAATTGACAATTGGCGTAGTCAGCTCCATCTGCTGGTAGTACATGGAACTTGAACGATACGGACGGCCTGTTGAGATGCAGACATAATGCCCGTCATCTTTTAGGCGCTGTATCGTCTGAAGGGTGTTTTCAGATATGGTTTTATCATCCTTTAATAATGTTCCATCTAAATCTAATGCGATTAAATAGGGTTTTGTCTCCATGAAAAGCTCCTTTAACCTTAGATTTTGCTTGTTTGGCCTTACTTACAGTGTAGCTTTTTACCATCTTTATTGTCTACATGTTACACTTATGATTATGGTTATCCTAAGGAGGGCACATTGTGATACAAATTGAGAATCAAACCGTTTCCGGTATTCCGTTTTTACATATTGTAAAGGAAGAGAACAGGCACCGCGCTGTTCCTCTCGTGATCTTTATCCATGGTTTTACAAGCGCGAAGGAACACAACCTTCATATTGCTTACCTGCTTGCGGAGAAGGGTTTTAGAGCCGTTCTGCCGGAGGCTCTGCACCATGGGGAACGGGGAGAAGAAATGGCTGTCGAAGAGCTGGCGGGGCATTTTTGGGATATCGTCCTAAACGAGATTGAAGAGATCGGCGTACTTAAAAACCATTTTGAAAAAGAGGGCCTGATAGACGGCGGCCGCATCGGTCTCGCAGGCACGTCAATGGGCGGCATCACAACGCTTGGCGCTTTGACTGCATATGATTGGATAAAAGCCGGCGTCAGCCTGATGGGAAGCCCCAATTACGTGGAGCTGTTTCAGCAGCAGATTGACCATATTCAATCTCAGGGCATTGAAATCAATGTGCCGGAAGAGAAGGTACAGGAGCTGATGAAACGTCTCGAATTGCGGGATCTCAGCCTTCAGCCGGAGAAACTGCAACAGCGCCCGCTTTTATTTTGGCACGGTGCAAAAGATAAGGTCGTGCCTTACGCGCCGACCCGGAAATTTTATGACACGATCAAATCCCATTACAGCGAGCAGCCGGAACGCCTGCAATTTATCGGAGATGAAAACGCTGACCATAAAGTCCCGCGGGCAGCTGTGTTAAAAACGATTGAATGGTTTGAAACGTACTTATAAAGCACTAAGTTATTAACAAGAGCTGAATTTACGTTATACTGTAGAAAAAAGGAGTGAGGGAACGTGGAAGAAGCATTAAAAGAAAACATCATGGGCGCCCTGGAACAGGTTGTCGATCCTGAGCTTGGCGTTGATATCGTGAACCTCGGCTTGGTATATGACGTTGATATGGATGAAGACGGCTTGACGCACGTGACGATGACGCTAACATCAATGGGATGCCCTTTAGCGCCGATTATCGTGGATGAGGTGAAAAAAGCATTAGCGGACCTTCCTGAAGTGAAAGACACAGAGGTTCACATTGTATGGAATCCGCCTTGGACTAGGGATAAAATGTCCAGATACGCAAAAATTGCGCTTGGCATTCAATAAAACAAAAGAGGACAGCCTGACATGTGAGGCTGTCCTTTTTTACAGCTGAAAGGAGTGAAAGGAAATGATGTACCTGCTGGCAGTTTTATGCCCGCCGCTTGCTGTTTTGTTTTCGGGAAAACCGTTTCAGGCCTTGCTGAATCTCATATTGACCTGTATCTTTTGGCTGCCGGGCGCGATTCATGCCTGCTTTATCGTCGCCGACCGCCGTGCCGAAAAACGGGCAAGAAGATAATTTGGAAAAATGAGGACGCAGTCATGGTATAATGGTCATAAAAAACAGCAGGGAGAGCACTATGAAAAAGAAATTGCTTGCATTCGCGCTTTGTACTGGCGCGTATGCGGCCCTGTTTGCGTACTCTGTGAACTCAGAGCAAAAAACAGACACAAGCGAGATGACGGATGTCAGCCGCCTGATGCCTGTAAAAATAAAGCAGACAGTGAAAGGGCAGGAAGAGGAAACGCTCATTGACACAGTCAAAGAGGCAAATCGAAAAAACATAAAAATTTCAATCGCCGGGGCCCAGCACTCCATGGGCGGCCATACATATTATGAGGACGGCATCGTTCTCGACATGACGGGCTACAACAAAATCCTGTCACTCGATCAAGAGAAGAAAACCATCAGGGTGCAAAGCGGTGCAACGTGGAATGATATCCAGAAATACGTGAATCCATACGGACTCGCGGTAAAAGTCATGCAGTCACAAAACATTTTTACAATCGGCGGATCTCTCAGCGCAAATGCACACGGACGTGATATTCGCTACGGCTCGCTAATTGATACAGTCAAATCATTCCGGCTTTTAAAAGCTGACGGGACGATTATCACTGTCACTCCAAAAGATGATTTGTTTACGGCGGTCATCGGAGGGTACGGCCTTTTTGGCGTGATTCTTGATGTAACGCTTGAGCTGACAGATGATGAGCTGTATGTCATGAAGACAGAAAAAATGAATTACAGCACATACTCAGACTATTTTTCAAAGCATGTAAAAGGAAATCCAGATGTCCGAATGCATCTGGCGCGAATTTCAACAGTGAAAAAAGGATTTCTGAAAGACATGTATGTCACAAATTACGTATTGGCTGATCATCAGGATCAACTGCCATCATACAGCGATCTCAAAGAAGATGAGTATACGGGAGCCACAAAGTTTGCACTCGGTTTGTCAAGACAGTATGAATGGGGCAGGAATTGGCTGTGGGACACACAGCAATCCTATTTCCTGAGCCAAAACGGCACAGAGATTTCACGCAATAACGTCATGCGGTCCGAATCAAAGTTTCTTGAGTATGAAAACAATGACAACACAGATGTTTTGCAAGAATACTTTGTGCCCGTGAAGGAGTATGGGTCCTATATTGATGACCTGAGACAAACGCTGTCGGACGAAGATCTGAACCTGCTGAACATTACGATCCGCTACGTGCAGAAAAATGAAAAGGCCGACCTTTCCTATGCGAAGGACGATATGTTTTCGCTCGTGCTATTAATAAACGAGGGCTTTTCAAAAGAAGACCAGGCAGATACTGCCCGAATCATCAGGCGCATGACAGACGTTGCCATCAAGCACGGCGGCAGCTATTATCTGCCTTATATGACCTACCAGACAAAAGAGCAAATGAGACAGGCATATCCGAAAAGTGAAGCGTTTTTTCAGAAAAAACGAACCTATGACCCGGATGAGCGCTTTATGAATTACTTTTATCAGAGGTATAAATAATGGGGAAAAACAAATTAAAATGGCTGACATTATCACAAAGCAGCGTGTTTTTCGCAAGCAGCTTAATCTTTCCGTTTTATATTCTGTTTGTGAAAAATATCGGCTCAAGCTACACACAGTTCGGTTTTTCCTACGGATTGTTCGGGTTGAGCGGAGCGCTCATTTACCCGCTCCTCGGACGGCTGTCTGAAAGGTTTGACAGCCGTTATTTTCTGCTTCTGAACTCGTGGGGGATGGCTGTTCTGCTTTTATATGTCCCGCATATCGGAAGCGTCGTTCAAGTGTATATCGTCCAAGTGCTGTTAGGGCTCTTTGGAGCGATGCAAAAGCATGGAGAAAAAGTGCTGATCGCTAATTTTACAGACAGCGGAGAGCGTGGAAAGAAGATTGGAAATTACCATTTTTGGACAGCTGTCTTTTCAGCAGCAGCCATTATGCTCGGGGGCTTTCTCGCTGACTTTTTTACAGTGCAAATGATTTTTTATGCAAGCTCTATTCTATATTTTTTGAGTGGATTGATGATGATGAAAACAGGCTGACGCGGTCAGCCTGTTTTTTTATGCGGCTGAAATGCGGCGCCGCATCAACGTTTTTGTGCTGGAGTCGTGCTGATTTTTTTGAGCGGAATTTCCATTGAACAGAAAATTTATAAATGAATAAAAATATTAAATATACGATTGAATTAATTTTTATTCATGTTATAATGTTAAATAATTTCACAAAGACCAAGAGGGTGAACTTGTTTTGAAAATAGGAATTGTAGGTGCTACAGGATATGGAGGCACCGAACTTGTCAGGATTCTTTCGCATCATCCTCATGCAGAGGAATGCATACTTTATTCATCCAGCGGAGAAGGGAATGTCTATAGCGAGGGTTATCCTCATCTTACCGGCTTAGCGGATCAGAAGCTGAAGCCGATTGATATGAATACGATCAAACACGAAATAGATATCATGTTTCTCGCTGCGCCGCCCGGAGTATCAAGTGAATTGACTCCAAAGCTGGCAGACGCGGGAATTCCGGTTATTGATCTGTCAGGTGATCTGAGGATACAAGAACCGGCTGAATATGAAAAATGGTATAAACGGACAGCGGCACCGAAGGCGGTGATTCAAGAGGCGGTATACGGTCTGGCAGAACTGAATCAACTGCAAATTCAACAGGCGAAACTCATTGCCAATCCAGGCTGTTTTCCAACAGCTGTTTTGCTTGGCCTCGCGCCATTGGCTCAAAAGAAACTGCTCGATGAATCTTTCGTTATCGTTGACGCGAAGACGGGTGTTTCCGGAGCGGGAAGAAAAGCATCCATGGGAACCCATTTTTCTGAGCTGAACGACAATTTTAAAATTTACAAAGTCAATGAACATCAGCATACGCCGGAAATTGAGCAGGCGCTGAATGAATGGCAGCCAGGCCTCGGGCCCATTACATTTTCGGCTCACTTGGTTCCGATGACAAGGGGCATCATGGCGACGATGTATACCAGATTAACCTGTGATCTATCAGCAGATGACCTGCATGATTTATATTCGGAATTTTACCAAGATTCATATTTTGTGAGAGTGAGGCCAAAAGGTCAGTACCCGCAAACGAAAGAAGTGTACGGCAGCAATTTCTGTGATATCGCCGTGACCCTCGATGAGAGAACGAACAGAGTCACGATCGTCTCGGTAATCGATAATTTAATGAAGGGTGCCGCCGGTCAGGCAGTGCAAAACTTTAATTTGATGAATGGCTGGAATGAAGAAACTGGACTCACCATCACGCCAATTTATCCATAGAACGGGAGAGAATCGAACTATGATTCAGTTAAGTGAAGATCAAATTGTAAAAGTAACAGGGGATGTATCCTCGCCAAAAGGGTTTCAGGCAAAGGGTGTGCATTGCGGGCTGCGCTACTCGAAAAAAGACCTCGGTGTCATTATCAGCGAGACACCGGCTGTGAGTGCAGCAGTTTATACCCAAAGCCACTTTCAGGCTGCTCCGATCAAAGTGACACAAGACAGCTTAAAGCACGGACCGACACTGAAAGCCGTCATCGTCAACAGTGCCATTGCCAATGCCTGCACGGGAGAACAAGGTCTAAAGGACGCATACACAATGCGGGAGAGCTTTGCTTCACAGCTTGGCATTGAGCCGGAGCTTGTCGCTGTTTCATCAACGGGTGTCATCGGCGAGCATTTAGACATGGAAAAAATCCACACGGGGATCGAGCTGCTGAAAGAAACACCTGCGGGATCAGGCGATTTTGAGGAAGCGATTTTAACAACTGATACGGTGATCAAGCAGACGTGCTATGAGCTGACAATTGGCGGCAAAACAGTCACGATCGGCGGAGCGGCCAAAGGCTCAGGGATGATACATCCGAACATGGCCACGATGCTGGGATTTGTGACAACTGACGCGGCAATTGAAGAAAAAGCGCTGCAAAAGGCGCTTCGGGAAATCACTGACGTTTCATTTAACCAAATCACAGTTGACGGAGAAACATCCACGAACGATATGGTATTAGTTATGGCGAATGGCTGCGCCGAAAACGAGTGCCTGACAGAAGACCATCCAGACTGGCCGGTCTTTAAAAAAGCGCTCATGCTCACTTGTGAGGATCTGGCTAAAGAGATTGCCAGAGACGGAGAGGGCGCGACAAAACTAATTGAAGCCCAAGTACAGGGAGCGAAAAACAATCTTGATGCAAACGTCATTGCCAAAAAGATTGTCGGATCAAATCTTGTAAAAACGGCAGTATACGGAACAGATGCCAACTGGGGGCGGATCATCGGAGCCATCGGACACTCCGCAGCACAGGTGACGGCAGAAGAAGTAGAGGTTTATCTTGGCGGCCAATGCCTGTTTAAGAATAACGAACCTCAGCCATTCTCTGAATCTCTCGCCAAGGAATACCTTGAAGGAGATGAAATCACCATTGTCATCAAGATGGATGAAGGGGACGGAAACGGGAGAGCGTGGGGCTGTGACCTGACCTATGACTATATCAAAATTAACGCGAGCTATCGCACGTAATAAGGGGAGCGAAATGAAGAAGACAATCGTTTTTAAATGCGGGGGAAGTGTAATCCGTGAGCTGTCGGAAGAATTTTTTCAAAATCTGAAAGAGCTGATGGCGTCAGGCTGGAAGCTGGCGATCGTACATGGCGGGGGACCGGAAATCACAAATATGCTGAAACGGTTAAATATCAAGACAGAGTTTTCGGGCGGACAGAGGAAAACAACGAAGCCGGTGCTGGAAGTGGCGGAAATGGTTTTATCCGGTTCTGTCAATAAATTTTTCGTTGCTGAGCTTGCCAAACACGGACTGCGAGCCGCAGGCATTTCTGGTAAGGATGGAGGTCTTTTGGAGGCTGATTATCTAGATCCGGAAACATACGGAGAAGTGGGAGAAATCAAAAAAGTCGATGCGTCCATGGTGAACGCGCTGATGGAAAATGGCATCATCCCCGTTATTGCGCCGCTGTCTATGACAAGCGACTGCAAAACGCTGAATGTAAATGCTGATCTGGCTGCTTCAGCAGTCGCCGGAGCGCTTGAAGCCGATAAGCTGATGTTCGTCACGGATGTCGATGGAATCATGAAGGAAAAGCAACGTCTGGACGTCCTGACCCCTAAGGAGATTCAGATGCTGATCAAGCAGGAAGTGATCACCGGAGGGATGATCCCGAAGGTCAATTCAGCCTTGTCAGCTTTATCAGATCAGGTGTCTGAAGTCATGATCGTAAACGGAAAAGGTTCATTCTTCGCAGAACAAACCTTTCAGGGGACAAAAATCGTCAAAGCAAAGGAGGCTGTTTCATGAGCAGCTTGTTTCAAACCTACGGCCGTTGGGATATTGACATCAAAAAAGCAAAGGGAACGTACGTTGAGGATCAAAACGGCAAAATGTACCTTGATTTCATTCAGGGGATTGCGGTATCAAATCTAGGACACTGCCATGAAGCGGTGACAGAGGCAGTCAAAAAACAGCTTGACAGCGTATGGCACGTATCAAACCTGTTTCAAAACAGTCTCCAAGAGCAAGCGGCGCAGAAGCTGGCAGCGCATAGTGCAGGAGATCTTGTCTTTTTCTGCAACAGCGGCGCGGAGGCGAATGAAGGTGCGATAAAGCTTGCCCGAAAAGCAACTGGAAAAACAAAAATCATCACTTTTCTTCAGTCGTTCCATGGCCGCACGTATGCAGGGATGGCTGCGACCGGACAGGATAAAATCAAAACAGGCTTCGGCCCGATGCTTGAAGGCTTTCACTATCTGCCATACAATGATCCTTCTGCTTTTAAAGCTCTTGGGGAGGAAGGCGATATTGCCGCGGTGATGCTTGAAACAGTGCAGGGAGAAGGAGGAGTCAATCCGGCGAGTGCTGAATTTTTATCAGCCGTACAGTCGTTTTGCAAGGAAAAGCAAGCCCTTCTCATCATTGATGAAATCCAGACCGGCATCGGACGGACGGGAAAAGGCTTCGCATATGAGCACTTCGGACTCTCACCGGATATCATCACAGTCGCCAAAGGATTGGGAAACGGCTTTCCGGTCGGCGCTGTCATCGGAAAGAAACAGCTTGGAGAAGCGTTTACCCCTGGTTCTCACGGAACGACTTTCGGAGGAAACATGCTGGCGATGGCTGCTGTGAATGCCACATTGCAAATTGTATTCCAGCCTGACTTTTTGCAAGAGGCTGCTGACAAAGGGGCGTTTTTAAAAGAACAGCTTGAGGCAGAGCTAAAGAGCCCTTTTGTTAAACAAATCCGAGGTAAAGGATTAATGCTTGGAATTGAGTGTGATGGCCCGGTTGCTGACATTATTGCTGAATTGCAGACATTAGGCTTGCTTGTATTGCCGGCCGGCCCGAACGTGATTCGGCTGCTGCCGCCGCTCACCGTGACTAAGGATGAAATAGCAGAAGCCGTCAGCAAGCTGAAACAGGCAATCGCTCATCATTCCGCTGTAAACCAGTGATTTTTTTTCGATATAAAGGCATAAAAATTCATTTTTATAATTAATTATTCATCAAGAGGTGGGCTGTTAGATGGAAGGTTATTTAGTGTTAGAAGATGGGACATCGTTCAGCGGCGAGCTGGACGGTCATGAAAACTGCACGGGAGAAGCTGTTTTTTTCACAGGAATGACAGGCTACCAGGAAGTGCTGACAGATCCATCATATAAGGGACAGATTATTGTATTTACCTACCCGCTGATTGGCAACTACGGCATAAATGAAAAGGATTTTGAAAGCAAGAAACCGCAAGTAAAAGCCGCGGTTGTCTATGAGGCGTGTGATCACTTTTCTCATTATGAAGCGGTATACAGCCTCAAGGAGTATCTACAGAAATGGAATATTCCGCTGTTAACCCATGTTGATACGAGGGCTGTCGTGAAGAAAATCCGGGCAAACGGGACGATGGGTGCGACAGTCACAGCCTCTAAAGAAGGAGCTGAGATTGCTCTTCAACCAGAGAATGTGGCAGAGCAGGCTTCCGCCCAGGAAATCAGCACATTCGGCGACGGGAATAAACATATCGCTCTCATTGATTTTGGCTATAAAAAGTCAATCGCATCATCACTTGTCAAACGAGGCTGCAAGGTTACCGTGGTGCCATACCAGCAAATGAAGGCCGTATACAACATCAAACCCGATGGCATTGTGCTATCGAACGGACCTGGAGATCCGAAAGCAATCCAGCCATATTTAGGAAAGATCAAAAGCATCATCAGCCGCTTTCCGACTCTCGGCATTTGTCTCGGACATCAGCTGATCGCGCTCGCGTTCGGAGGGAATACTTTTAAGCTGCCATTCGGACACAGGGGAGCTAATCATCCGGTCATCGACCGTGAGACGAAACGGGTCTTTATGACAAGCCAAAACCACAGCTATGTGGTTGATGAACAGTCGATTAATGAAGAAGAGCTCACGATCAGGTTTCATCATGTCAATGATACGTCAGTTGAAGGGCTTGCCCATAAAAAACTGCCTGTCATGAGTGTTCAATTCCACCCGGAAGCCCATCCCGGACCTGCGGAAAGCGAATGGATTTTTGATGATTATCTAAAGAATGTGATACCAGCAAGGAGAGAAATCGCGCATGCCTAAAGACACCAGTATTTCAAGCATATTAGTAATCGGCTCAGGCCCGATCATCATCGGGCAGGCGGCAGAATTTGATTATTCAGGCACTCAAGGGTGCATCGCGCTGAAGGAGGAGGGCTACCGGGTCATTCTCGTCAACAGCAATCCGGCGACAATTATGACTGATGAAGCCTTCGCTGATGAAATTTATTTTGAGCCTCTGACAGCAGAAAGCCTGACAGCCATCATTAAGAAAGAACGGCCTGATGGGCTTCTTGCCAATTTAGGCGGTCAGACCGCGTTGAATTTAGCGGTGGAGCTTGAAGAAACGGGTGTTTTAAAAGAGCACGGCGTCAAACTCCTCGGCACATCCGTTGAAACGATACAAAAAGGAGAAGACCGGGAAAAATTCCGTTCGTTAATGAATGAATTAAAACAGCCCGTGCCGGAGAGTGAAATTGTTGATAACGAGGCCGATGCCCTCCATTTTGCGGAATCCATCGGTTTTCCTGTTATTATCAGACCGGCTTACACATTAGGCGGAAAGGGCGGAGGAATCGCCCCTGATAAAGAAGCCTTTACAGCTATGATTAAACAGGCGCTATTAGCAAGCCCGATCAATCAATGCCTTGTCGAAAAAAGCATTGCCGGCTTTAAAGAGATTGAATATGAAGTCATGCGTGACAGCAATAACACATGCATTACCGTCTGCAACATGGAAAATATCGATCCGGTCGGCGTGCATACAGGTGACTCTATCGTTGTGGCGCCTTCACAAACATTGACAGATGAAGACTATCAAATGCTGCGGACGGCTAGTCTGACCATCATTTCAGCACTTGATGTCGTAGGCGGCTGCAATATTCAATTCGCGCTTGATCCTTTCAGCAAGCAATATTACGTGATCGAAGTGAATCCGCGTGTCAGCCGGTCATCGGCTCTCGCATCTAAAGCGACCGGTTATCCGATTGCGAAGATGGCCGCGAAACTGGCAGTCGGATACACACTTGACGAGCTGAAAAATCCGCTCACAGGCTCAACTTACGCAAGCTTTGAACCGGCACTGGACTATGTGATCGTCAAATTTCCGCGCTGGCCGTTTGATAAATTCAAAAACGCAGACCGCAAGCTTGGCACAAAAATGAAAGCCACCGGTGAAGTGATGGCGATTGAACGGAATTTAGAAGCAGCAATACAGAAGGCAGCCGCGTCGCTTGAATTAAAAAATATCGGGACACACCTTCCAGAGCTCAGCGGCTTGTCAATTGATGCGCTATGGGAGTTGGCAGTCACTCCGGATGACCGCAGATTTTTCGTTGTCATGGAGCTGTTGAGCCGCAGCGTCTCGATTGATGACATTCATGCGAAAACAAAAATTGATCCGTTTTTCCTATATACCTTTAACAACATCATCAAATTGGAAAACCGCCTGATGGAAGAGGGCGGCGATCTCTCTTTTGACTTATTGAAAAAAGCAAAGGAAAAGGGGTTCTCAGACGCAACGATTGCCTCATTGATCGGCAAAACAGAGGAAGAGGTGCGCGCGCTTCGCAAGGAGATGGGCATTACACCTTCCTTCAAAATTGTCGATACATGCGCGGCTGAGTTTGATGCGAAAACAAACTATTTTTACTCCACATATTTCGGAGAGACCGATGGAGATATCAGCCGCAAAGAGAAAAAACGCGCGCTGATTATCGGATCAGGACCGATTCGGATCGGCCAAGGCGTTGAATTTGATTACAGTGCGGTTCACGGCGTGCTGACACTGCAAGAGCTTGGGTTCGAAACCATCATGATTAACAATAACCCAGAAACGGTCAGCACCGATTATGAAATTGCGGATCGCCTGTATTTTGAACCGATGACAACGGAGCATATTGTAAACGTGGCGGAGCAGGAAAATATTGATTTTGCAATTGTGCAATTCGGCGGCCAAACTGCAATCAATGCTGCTGAAGCGCTCGAAAAAGCCGGCATTACTCTTCTTGGCACATCATTTCAAACGCTCGACGTGTTAGAGGATCGGGATCAATTTTATCAGCTTCTTGACGAGCTGGGATTGAAGCACGCAAAAGGAGAAATTGCTTATACAAAAGAAGAAGCCGCTTCAAAAGCGAGTGAGATCGGCTATCCGGTGTTAATCCGCCCATCTTACGTTATCGGCGGAATGGGCATGATCATTGTTGACTCGCAAGCCCAGCTTTCTCAGCTGCTGAATGATGAGGACAGCATGCCATACCCGATTTTGATTGATCAGTATGTGTCTGGAAAGGAAGTCGAAATTGATATGATTTCCGACGGCGAGGATGTCTTTATCCCGACATATACCGAGCATATTGAACGGGCAGGTGTCCATTCAGGGGACAGCTTTGCCATTCTTCCCGGACCGTCCATCACGAGCGGGCTGCAGCAGGGCATGAAAGATGCGGCACAAAAAATTGCCCGAAAACTTTCATTTAAAGGCATCATGAACATTCAATTTGTGATCGACAATGGAAACATACTCGTTCTTGAAGTGAATCCGAGAGCGAGCCGCACGGTGCCTGTCGTCAGCAAAGTAATGGGCGTTCCGATGATTCCGCTCGCCACACGACTGCTGGCGGGAGCGTCCTTAAAAGATCTAAATCCGGAAGTTCAAAATCATCATGGAGTTGCCGTGAAGTTCCCTGTTTTTTCTTCTCATGCAATCCAGGATGTGGATGTCAAGCTTGGGCCGGAAATGAAATCAACGGGAGAAGGCATGTGTGTCGCATATGATTCTAACAGCGCCTTGAAAAAAATCTATACAAGAGTCTGGAGTCAAAAAGGAAGCATTTATTTGCAAAACGTTCCGGAAGAAGTGAAGGAGTTAGCAGAAAACGCAGGTTTTACAATTCATGAAGGGACATTTGCCTCATGGATGGAACAGGAAGGAAAATCGCTCCACATCAATCTGAGCGGTTCTGAAGAAGCACGCAAAGAACGTTTGGAAGCCATGACGCACGGCATCCCCGTCTTTACAGAAGAAGAAACTGTGCGGGCGTTTTTACAAAGCGGTTCAGGCCATCCGCAGCCTGTATCTCTCAAAGACCTCTATAAAAAGGAAGTGGCATCATGCACACAGTGACGCAAACCAGTTTATACGGAAAAGATTTATTAACGTTAAAGGACCTTAGTGAAGAGGATATAAACGCCTTGCTCGCAGAAGCCGGTGAGCTGAAACAAAACAAAATTCAGCCTATATTCCATGGCAAAACCTTGGCGATGATTTTTGAAAAATCATCAACGCGGACCCGTGTTTCATTTGAAGCGGGCATGGCGCAGCTGGGCGGGAACGCCCTCTTTCTAAGCCAGAAAGATCTGCAGCTGGGGCGCGGTGAGACTGTCGCTGATACGGCAAAAGTGCTGTCAGGCTATGTGGATGCCATCATGATCCGGACCTTTGAACATGAAAAGGTGGAGGAACTTGCCAAAGAAGCTGACATTCCGGTGATCAATGGACTTACCGATAAATACCACCCATGCCAGGCGCTGGCGGATCTCTTGACGATTAAGGAGATAAAAGGGAAGCTTAAAGGCGTAAAAGTCGCATACATCGGTGACGGAAATAACGTGGCGCACTCCTTGATGATCGGCTGCGCGAAAATGGGCTGTGATATCTCGATCGCTTCGCCAAAGGGATATGAAGTGTTAGATGAAGCAGCTGAAGCGGCAAAAACATACGCACTTCAATCCGGCTCTTCTATCACGCTGACAGATGATCCGATTGAAGCTGTAAAAGACGCGGACGTGATTTATTCTGATGTGTTTACAAGCATGGGGCAGGAAGCGGAAGAGCAAGAACGTCTTGCTGTCTTTGCGCCTTATCAGGTGAATGCGTCGCTGGTCAGCCATGCCAAGCCTGACTATACATTTTTACATTGTCTCCCTGCGCATCGTGAGGAAGAAGTGACTGCGGAGATTATTGACGGGCTGAACTCTGCAGTGTTCCAGCAGGCGGAAAACCGTCTTCATGTGCAAAAAGCACTGCTGAAGGCTATTTTATATAAAGGGGAATCATCAAAAAACTGCTGAGCCAAACTCAGCAGTTTTTTTGATGGCAACATATTCACAGCCGCTTAGGCGCATACTACAGCAAAAAGGAAAAGGAGGAAAAACAGTGGGACAGCAGCACCAATTCCGGCCCGGACAGAAAGCGCCTAATAACGGTGTCTACGTAGAAATCGGCGAGACAGGGAGCATGGTTAAAAACCCTCAAAAGGTCCATCTGTCAGCAGGGGAAATGTTCCCCGAAACATCAAACCACAACCGGCTGTGGACCTACAAAAGAAAGCCGTGACCACTAAAAAACCCAAAACAATAAATGTTTTGGGTTTTTGGCTTTTTAATGCTGGCTTGCATTTTTGTTCATAGGCATGATTTCTGCTAAAACAATGATTAAGACATACAGTACAACAGCAATGACAGATGATGTTTTGAAATTATACGTAACGCTGTTCATGCTTGCAACCAAGTAGCATGCCATATGTGATAAAAGGAACGTCCAAATAAAGGCAATAATATATCGCACGTTTCCACCTCGTCCTTCTCATTCTATTCTAAAAGTTATCATACCATACAAAAAGCGAAGGGGGAATCCAATTTTAGCAGAAAGTGAGGTGACAAAAGAGTCTGATTCGTCACACTTTAATGGTAAAATATAAAACGTCAATCAGTATAATAGCCAAAAATGTAAAAGGCTAGGACTTTACCTTATTCGTTTCTTTTCTATTTACATAAGATAGCGTGAGATGAAGTGTGAAAGGAGGCGGGCAAGCGATGGGAATAACGGAAAGATACTTTCAACTGGGAACGGAGCATAATGTCATTCATCTGCCCTATCGCCCGAACGGCTTCGGCATCTTTATCTTGGGGGACAGAACCCACTTTGTCGGACATGATTCAAGCTTTTGGCAGCAGCATTATGGCAGAAATCAGCTTCTGAGCATGTTGATGAATGAAGGATATACTCTTTTTAACAGCAATCTGTTCGGAAGGCATTGGGGGGCGGAAAAAGCAGTCACCTATGCCAAACAGCTGATACATTCTGTGCTGAAGCAGGAAATCCTCAATCCGAAGATTCATATTTTAGCAGAAGGCATGGGTGCTCTAGTGGCCGATGAACTGCTTCGTTTTTCCCCGGATCATATCCGCTCAGCCGCAATGTTGAATCCTTGTCTCGATCTTCAGGCACATTATGAATCGGAAAAAGAAAATAAATTTTTCTATAAGCAATTTTTGAAAGAAGTATCGAAAAGCTACGGAATTTCTGAAAAAGAAGCGGAAGCGCTTCGTTATAAAACAATTCAAAGCTACCCGAGCGGCGTACCGGTTCATATATGGCAGCGTATGACCGGAGCTCCATATCCCTACAGTGTACATGCGGAAGTTTTCAAGGAAAAGCAGCAAAAGCAAGGCTCACCGGTCGACATGACATTTCATTTATTTGAGCATCCAAGCAGAATTTATGCATCAATTTGCAAATTCTTTCATAGTCATGAAAAAGAATTATAGCGAATATAATGACAACAGCCTTCTCTTTTGCGGAGGCTGTTTTGTTTTGGGAAATGAAAAACCGGAAGGGCGGCAGATGCAATGGAATCAACGCTGATTGTAGGTGCGGACGAATTTTTCGGCCTTTCATTATGTGAGCGAATGATGGATGAAGGCATACATGTTGACGTTGTTCTGGCGGAAACAGAAGATAAAATGAGACAAATGTACTTAGAAGAAAGACTCATGTGGCTTGGGAGAAATGAACTCTTTCGCCAGCTTGAGCACATTGGAGATCAAAAGTATGATACAATTTGTATCCAGTTCGGAAGTTTTTTGCCTTTAGACCAATGTGATTCTCCTTATATTTTAGTATATGAAGAAGACCGAAAAGAATGGGAAAAACGTGAAAAAACAGGCTCGGAAAAAACCGTGATCCTGCCGAAAATGTATGGGCCATGGAAAGAAGAAACAGAGGAAAATGGCTATTACACAAACGACGTGGCTGACGAGTTGCTGAGATTCCTGTTAGAACCAAGCCGTCATAGCAAAGATCAGCTTTTTGAATTGCAAGTCACAGAAAAAACCTCAAAAGAAGAAGCAAAAACAAAAATTATCGAGTGGAAAAGACAATTTTCATCAATTTTCGACAAATATTAAGAAAAACCTTCCATGTTTCGAGTTTTCTAGATACAATAAACGTATAAAAATAAACATGTTATAGCTTGTCAAAAGGAGTTGAACATGACTTGATCACAAGGCTTGTCATGATCTTTTCTGTCCTCCTTTTATTGAGTGGATGTGGACAAACTCCGTTCAAAGGAAAAATTGAGAAGGTCGGCATGCTCTTTCCTGATACGATTAATGACCTCGTATGGGGCACAAAAGGGTATAAAGGATTACTGAATATACAATCCAAATACAATGTGGACGTCTATTATAAAGAAGGCGTTAAAACAGAAGAAGATATCATAAATGCGATTGAGGATTTTCATAAGAGGGGCGTCAATCTGCTCTACGGTCATGGGAGTGAATATGCTGAGGTGTTTAACTTGGTCGGCGAAGATTATCCAGATATGGAATTCGTCATTTCCAATGCGAAAGCGAAAGCTGATAATGTAACGAGTGTCCATTTTAGCGGGGAAGCAATGGGCTTTTTTGGAGGAATGACTGCTGCCCATATGTCGAAAACGAATCAGGTCGGTGTAATTGCCTCCTTTACGTGGCAGCCTGAGGTTGACGGTTTTATCAAAGGGGCCAAGTATGAAAATCCGGATATAGAGGTAAATACGAAATATACGGATCATTGGGATGATGATACAACAGCAGTAAAGCTTTATCAGAAAATGAAGAACGAAGGCGCGGATGTTGTGTATCCCGCCGGAGACGGGTATAATGTTCCTGTTATTCAGCAAATCAAAAAAGACGGTCTTTATGCCATTGGTTACGTCACAGATCAATCGGATCTGGGCGAGAATACCGTATTAACCAGCACGGTGCAAAATGTGGACAAGGCCTATGAAATCATTGCTGAACAATTTAATAAAGGCACCCTTGAGGGCGGCGATCATTACTACGACCTGAATACGGGAGTCGTTGAGATGGGAACATTCAGCCCGCTCGTCGACAAAGACTTTCAGCAAAGAATCGCCAAGCTGATCAAAACATACAACAAAACAGGCGAGCTGCCAAAAAACGAATAATGGAGTGACGTCACATGCAGCACGAAAAATCACTTGAATTCTTGCAAATTGCCATGAAATATCTCCCTGAAGCGAAAGAACAGCTTGAGAAATCAGGCATTGAGCTCTCAATGGAGGCCATCCAGCCGTTTATGAATCTATTTACAACGGTAATGGCGGAAGCTTATGAGCTTGGCAAGTCTGACGCTAAATCTGAAACAGAATAAGAAGAAGCCACTTTTTTGAAAGTGGCTTTTCACATGATTTTCTTTTTAATAGCGGAGAGCATGGGCGCAAGCTCCTTTAAAGCGGGCTTGATTTGATCAAGAGAGTTCATAATTGAACCGATTTGGTCCATAATATGCATGTAATTAATCGTCTCTTCGTCGTTTGTCTGAGAAACCTGAGAAACTTCCTCTTGCTGTTCCTCCTCCTTCTCTTCTGTTGGTTTTGCTGCATCGCCGAACATCATTCTTGAAAACACATCCAACTGCATACGCCTCCTTTCCATATACCATACTCTATGAGTAAGATGAACTGATAGTTTAGACGAATATATTGCCATGTGAAAAAAAATAGGATAGAATTAGTACCTGATACTAATAATTGATCACAACCTGATTGATCTTCTAAATTTAAGATATAAAGGAGTCTTCCCTTATGAAAGCTGGAATACTTGGTGTTGGACGTTACATTCCTGAGAAGGTTTTAACAAATCATGATCTTGAAAAAATGGTTGAAACTTCTGACGAGTGGATTCGTACAAGAACAGGAATAGAAGAAAGAAGAATCGCAGCAGATGATGTGTTTTCATCACATATGGCTGTTGCAGCAGCGAAAAATGCGCTGGAACAAGCTGAAGTGGCTGCTGAGGATCTGGATATGATCTTGGTTGCAACTGTTACACCTGATCAGTCATTTCCTACGGTCTCTTGTATGATTCAAGAACAGCTCGGCGCGAAGAAAGCGTGTGCTATGGATATCAGCGCGGCTTGTGCGGGCTTCATGTACGGGGTTGTAACCGGTAAACAATTTATTGAATCCGGAACCTACAAGCATGTTCTAGTTGTCGGTGTAGAGAAGCTCTCAAGCATTACCGACTGGGAAGACCGCAATACAGCCGTTCTGTTTGGAGACGGAGCAGGCGCTGCGGTAGTCGGGCCAGTCAGTGATGACAGAGGAATCCTTTCATTTGAACTAGGAGCCGACGGCACAGGCGGTCAGCACTTGTATCTGAATGAAAAACGACATACAATCATGAATGGACGAGAAGTTTTCAAATTTGCAGTCCGCCAAATGGGAGAATCATGCGTAAATGTCATTGAAAAAGCCGGACTTTCAAAAGAGGATGTCGACTTTTTGATTCCGCATCAGGCGAACATCCGCATCATGGAAGCTGCTCGCGAGCGTTTAGAGCTTCCTGTCGAAAAGATGTCTAAAACTGTTCATAAATATGGAAATACTTCTGCCGCATCCATTCCGATCTCTCTTGTAGAAGAATTGGAAGCCGGTAAAATCAAAGACGGCGATGTGGTCGTTATGGTAGGGTTCGGCGGAGGACTAACATGGGGCGCCATTGCAATCCGCTGGGGCCGATAAAAAAAGGTGAGGTGCACACAAGATGACTAAAAAAAGAGTAGTTGTTACAGGACTTGGAGCATTATCTCCACTTGGCAACGACGTCGATACAAGTTGGAATAACGCAATCAACGGTGTGTCCGGAATCGGTCCGATCACTCGTGTTGACGCTGAAGAATATCCGGCAAAAGTTGCCGCTGAATTAAAAGATTTTAATGTTGAAGATTATATGGATAAAAAAGAAGCCAGAAAAATGGACCGCTTTACACAATATGCGGTTGTGGCTGCGAAAATGGCGGTTGAAGATGCAGATCTTAACATTACCGATGAGATCGCGCCGAGAGTCGGTGTTTGGGTAGGCTCCGGTATCGGAGGACTTGAAACACTAGAGTCTCAATTTGAAATCTTCTTAACAAAAGGCCCAAGACGGGTAAGCCCGTTTTTCGTGCCAATGATGATTCCTGACATGGCGACAGGCCAGATTTCTATTGCATTAGGAGCAAAAGGGGTGAACTCTTGTACGGTTACAGCATGTGCTACAGGAACGAACTCCATCGGTGACGCGTTTAAGGTTATTCAGCGCGGTGATGCAGACGTGATGGTCACAGGCGGAACAGAAGCGCCGCTGACAAGAATGTCATTCGCCGGCTTTAGTGCCAACAAAGCGCTGTCTACTAATCCAGATCCGAAAACAGCGAGCCGCCCGTTTGATAAAAACCGTGATGGCTTTGTCATGGGGGAAGGTGCAGGGATTATCGTTCTTGAAGAACTTGAGCATGCCCTGGCCCGCGGCGCTAAAATTTACGGAGAAATTGTCGGCTACGGCTCAACCGGAGACGCTTATCATATCACAGCGCCGGCCCAAGACGGTGAAGGCGGAGCGAGAGCGATGCAAGAAGCCATTAAAGATGCAGGCATTGCACCTGAAGAAATTGATTACATCAATGCTCACGGGACAAGCACGTATTACAACGACAAATACGAAACAATGGCGATTAAGACCGTTTTTGGCGAGCATGCGCATAAACTTGCGGTAAGCTCTACAAAATCGATGACAGGCCACCTCTTAGGAGCAGCCGGCGGTATTGAAGCCATTTTCTCTATCCTTGCCATTAAAGAAGGCGTGATTCCGCCGACAATCAATATTCAAACACCTGACGAAGAATGTGATTTGGATTATGTGCCTGATGAAGCCCGCAGACAGGAACTTAATTATGTTCTCAGCAACTCATTAGGATTCGGCGGACACAACGCAACATTAATCTTTAAAAAATATCAATCATAATCAAGCCAAACCGGCTGCCCTTAAAGGGTAGCCGGTTTTTTTTGTGTGCATAGGATTAAAAGAGGAGGCGATCACATGAGTGTAGAACAAACATATAGCTGGCTCAGGAAGGCAGGTTCAATAGATGATTTGGCGCATTACATTATCCCGCTTTTTTCAGGTGCGGAGAAAAAGAACTGGAAGGGCATTCTGGGGCATCTTCAGCATCATGGGATGTTTAAAAACATAAAAGAGGGTATTCAGACGGTTTCCAAGCTGAAGGAAAAAGGTTTTTACGGACATATCCAAAAGGAAGAACAGTACCTCAAAAACAAATGGCAAGGTCCTGATGTACCAATTGTCACGCTGCCGGTTGATGAACGAAACAGGAGAATCCGTTTAGAATTCGGATCAAAATCAGGACTCGCCTTTCAAGACAAAATGTTCCTTTTTCTTTCGTCAGATTTAGATTTTGGGTCGGTATCTGCCCTTATGACGCATGAGTATCATCACGTTTGCCGGTTAGGTCATCTGACAAAAGAGGAAAAGGATGTCACATTACTTGATACAATCATCATGGAAGGGCTGGCGGAATATGCTGTTTATGAGAGGTTCGGCCGAAGTCAAACGGCTGAGTGGACGACTTGGTATACACCGGAGCAGCTTCAGGCTTTATATGAAAAAAAGATTGCGCCCCATCGGGATATCAAACGGGATAATCGATTATTTCCCCAGCTGTTATTCGGCAAAGGATATCAGCCAAAAATGCTTGGATACGCAGTTGGATTCAATATTGTAAAAAAATATTTAACCGCCAGCAAGGCAAGCACCGCAGACGGGCTGTCCATTCCTGCTGAAACCTTTTTGGATGCAATGCTTTAAAAGGATAAAATAATGGAATTTCATTAATAATATTACATTTATCCTAAAAAATTCTTGATTTTGCAAAATGATTGTAATAATATACAACTATAAAATTTTTCGATAATTCATATTATTTATTATTTCTGAATAAGGGGATTGCTTTCTCTTGAAAACGTTTGACAACAAGAGGGGGGAAAGGGGAGCTAGCATGAGCACACTTTTAGAAGTGAATAATTTAAAGACATATTTTTTCAGGAAAAAGGAGCCGATCCCTGCGGTTGACGGAGTCGATTTTCACATCAGCAAAGGCGAAACCGTCGCGCTTGTAGGTGAATCGGGCTCCGGAAAAAGCATTACTTCTTTATCAATTATGGGCCTCGTCCAAAGCTCAGGCGGAAAAATCATGGACGGCTCTATTAAACTCGAAGACAAAGACCTCACCTCATTCACTGAAAACGATTATTGCAAAATCCGCGGTAACGAAGTATCCATGATCTTTCAGGAACCGATGACCTCCCTTAATCCGGTGTTAACAATCGGAGAACAAATTACCGAAGTGCTGATTTACCATAAAAACATGAAGAAAAAAGAAGCCTGTCAACGAGCTGTTGAACTCTTGCAGATGGTCGGTTTCTCCCGGGCGGAGCAAATTATGAAGGAGTACCCGCATCGGCTGTCCGGCGGTATGAGACAGAGGGTGATGATTGCCATCGCACTGAGCTGTAATCCTAAACTGCTCATTGCTGATGAACCAACGACAGCGCTGGACGTGACAATACAAGCCCAGGTGCTGGAGCTCATGAAAGATCTCTGTCAGAAGTTCAATACATCGATTCTTCTCATCACACACGACTTAGGTGTCGTGTCTGAGGCTGCCGATAGAGTGATTGTCATGTACTGCGGACAAGTCGTAGAAAACGCCACTGTTGATGACTTATTTTTAGAACCGCTTCATCCGTATACAGAAGGCCTGCTTACGTCAATTCCTGTTATAGATGGAGAGATTGATAAATTAAATGCGATTAAAGGCAGTGTGCCTACACCGGATAATCTGCCGCCGGGGTGCCGTTTTGCCCCAAGGTGCCCGAAAGCTATGGATAAGTGCTGGACAAATCAGCCTTCGCTTTTGACACACAAAAGCGGAAGAACGGTGAGATGCTTTTTATATGAGGAAGAGGGTGCCGAACAATCATGACAGCAGCTAATCAAGAAACAATCTTAGAGCTTCGTGACGTAAAAAAATACTTTCCGATCCGGTCAGGCCTTTTTCAAAGAAAAGTCGGTGATGTAAAAGCGGTGGATGGTGTTTCATTTTCGTTAAAAAAAGGAGAAACACTCGGAATTGTTGGAGAGTCGGGCTGCGGAAAATCGACTGCCGGCAGAACGATGATCAGACTGTACAAACCGACAGAGGGCCAAATTCTTTTTAAAGGGCAGGATATTTCCAATCTGTCAGAGGAGAAGCTGCGGAAGAGTGTCCGCAAAAATATTCAAATGGTTTTCCAAGATCCATTTGCTTCGTTAAACCCGAGAAAGACCCTGCGTTCCATCATAAAGGAGCCGTTTAATACGCACAACATGTATACCATGCGTGAACGAAACGAAAAAGTTGAAGAGCTGCTTGCAAGAGTAGGGCTTCACCCGTCGTTTGCCAGCCGTTATCCCCATGAGTTTTCCGGCGGCCAGCGTCAGCGGATCGGCATTGCCAGAGCACTCACTTTGAATCCAGAGCTGATCATTGCAGATGAGCCGGTTTCCGCACTTGATGTATCCATTCAGGCCCAAGTGATTAACTTGATGGAGGAATTACAGGAAGAATTTAATCTTACGTATCTATTTATCTCTCATGATCTGAGTGTCGTCCGCCATATCAGCGACAGAGTCGGAGTAATGTATCTTGGCAAAATGATGGAGCTGACCGGCAAGCATGAGCTTTATGACAACCCGCTTCACCCATATACCCAAGCGCTTTTATCCTCCGTTCCGGTTACAAGAAAAAGAGGATCTGTCAAACGTGAACGCATTGTCCTGAAGGGAGAACTGCCTAGTCCGGCCAAACCGCCAAAAGGCTGCGTATTCCACACAAGATGTCCTGTTGCAAAACCGATATGCAAGGAACAAATACCAGAATTTAAAGAAGCTGCTCCCAGCCACTTTGTGGCTTGTCACCTTTATAGCTAATGTTGCCCGCACAGCTTTGAGAGGGGGTATGCACACTACATAAACAACAGCTGAGAAGAACGAACATTTCAAGAGGGGGAATATCTAATGAAAAGACGGAAAACCGCACTGATGATGCTAAGTGTATTGATGGTTCTGGCCATCTTTTTATCAGCCTGCTCGGGATCAAAATCGAGCAACAGCAGCGAGAAAAAATCAGCAGGCAAACCGCAGCAAGGCGGGGATTTGGTTGTTGGTTCTACTGGGGAGCCAACGTTGTTTAATCCACTCTATTCTACAGACGTTTCCAGTTCAGATATTGAAGGGATGATCTATAGTACATTATTAGAAACGGATGAAAAACTAAATGTGAAACCTGCTTTAGCTGAGAAAGTAACGGAATCCAAAGATGGCCTGACTTATGATGTCAAAATTAGAAAAGGTGTAAAATTCCATGATGGAAAAGAACTTACAGCCGATGACGTTGTTTTCACTTATAGCATCCCTTTAAACAAGGACTATAATGGTGAACGCGGTTCTGGTTTTGAATCACTAAAATCTGTTACAAAAAAAGGTGATTATGAAATTGAATTTAAATTAAAGAAAAAGGATGCGTATTTTTACAATGTTGTTTTAGGCAGTTACGGTATTCTGCCTAAACACATTTTAGGGAAAGTGCCAGTTGCAGATTTAGGCGAAAATGAATTTAACAGGAAGAATCCAATTGGTTCGGGTCCATTCAAGTTTGTTGAATGGAAGAAGGGCGATTATGTAAAACTTGAAGCAAATGATGACTATTATGGCGGAAGACCATATTTAGATACAGTGACAGTTAAGACGATTCCTGATTCTAATGCCGCTGTTGCTCAGTTAAAAGCTGGGGATATTGACTTCTTTGTTGTACCGGGCACAGACATTGAGACAGTTAAAACATTTGATAATGTTCAAGTTAAATCAGATCTTGGTTTGAACTACAGCTATATTGGATGGAATGAAAAAAACGAATTATTTAAAGACAAAAAAGTCCGCCAAGCTCTTACGTATGCGCTTGATCGAAAAGCAATGGTAGATCAGGTGTTAAATGGTGATGGTAAAGTTGCAAACGTTCCTGAAAGTCCGCTTTCTTGGAACTATCCAAAAGGTGATGTACCTACATTTGATTACAATCCTAAAAAAGCTAAAAAGCTCTTGGGAGAAGCAGGATGGAAAGATACAGATGGAGACGGTTACCTTGATAAGGACGGAAAAAAATTCTCATTTACCATTAAAACTAACCAGGGTAATAAGATTCGGGAGGATTTAGCAGTTGTTGTTCAGCAGCAACTTAAAGAAGTAGGAATTGAAGCAAAACCGCAAATTGTGGAATTTAGTGCTCTAATCGAACAGACAAATCCACCAAATTGGGATTATGATGCATTGTTGCTCGGATGGAGTCTAGCTACGTTCCCTGACCAATACACGATCTTCCATTCAAGTCAGTCTAAAAATGGATTGAACAATATTTGGTACAAAAACCCTGAGGTTGATAAACTTTTGGTTGAGGCAAAGTCAATTACAAACAGAGAAGAATATCAGAAAAAATATGAAGAAATCTATAAATTGATTGCTGAGGACCAGCCTTATTCATTCCTGTTTTATTACAATTATCATAGGGCAATCCCGACAAACATGCATGGATATGTATTCCATCCGAAAAATGACTTATATCATATTGAAAAATGGTGGCTTGAACAATAATAGTTAAATCCCTAGAGAGGTGAGGATTATGCATCCTTTCCTCTTTATCCTATTTTAGAAAAGGGGACAAGAATATGGTTACATATATTGTTCGTCGAACATTAATGTCTCTGCCAATTCTTTTGGGCATTACAATTTTATCATTTGCGATAATGAAAGCGGCACCAGGTGATCCGATGTCACTTATGATGGATCCGACAATCAGCCAAGCTGACAGAGCCAAATTTATTGAAAAGTACGGGCTCAATGATCCAGAACCTGTTCAGTACTTAAAATGGCTTGGGAACATGCTCCAAGGCGACTTTGGGACATCTATTGTGAAAAAGGGGACACCAGTTTCCGATCTAATCCTTTCACGTTTGCCAAATACTCTGGTGCTTATGGTTTTTTCAACTCTTGTTGCTCTTCTGATTTCAATTCCTTTCGGTGTTCTTTCTGCAAAACGCCCTTATTCTAAGCTTGACTATGGTATAACCGTCACGTCATTTTTGGGGCTGGCAATACCAAATTTCTGGTTCGGATTAATTCTTATTATGGTTCTTTCCGTAAATCTCGGTTGGTTTCCTACGGGAGGTGTCGGCACTTTAAACGCTGACTTTAACATTTTTGATAGGCTCCATCATTTAATTTTACCTGCGTTTGTTTTAGCAACTGCGGATATGGCAGGTATTACTCGTTATACAAGATCAAGTATGCTTGATGTATTAAAGCAAGATTATATAAGAACAGCTCGAGCCAAAGGATTCAAAGAAAATAAAGTGATTTTCAAACATGGTTTGAGAAATGGCCTGCTTCCTGTTATTACAATTTTCGGATTGATGATTCCGTCATTTATTGGCGGTGCGGTCGTGGTGGAACAGATTTTTACTTGGCCAGGATTAGGAAAGTTATTTATTGATTCGGCATTCTCTCGAGATTATCCGGTTATTATGGCCATGACTGTGATTTCTGCTGTGTTGGTTGTACTGGGGAACTTGATTGCAGATATTTTGTATGCATTAGTTGATCCGAGAATTGAATATTAAAAGGGGGAGACACATATGGCACATCCAAACACTGCGGCTCCCTCTAATGAGGTAAAGCTAAAAGAAAATATTGGAAAAAAACCAGAAACAATGACTAGGATCTTTTTTGAGAAATTTTTCAAAAATAAGCTTGCTGTTGTTGGGGGTATCATATTAACAGTTATTATTTTAATGGCAGTCTTTGCCCCTTTTATTGCGCCTTACTCACCTGAGAGTCAATCACTTTTAAACAAACTGAAGCCGCCAAGCCCTAAAAATCTAATGGGAACGGATAAGTTTGGGCGAGATATATTTACAAGGGTGTTATATGGAGCTCGTGTGTCTTTATTAGTCGGTTTTGCTTCCGTAATTGGTGCGATTACTATAGGTACGGTTGTTGGAGCTGTAGCAGGGTACTTTAAAGGAATAGTAGATGCTGTATTAATGAGGGCTGTCGACGTAGTCTTATCTATTCCTGATATTTTTCTGCTTATTACCTTGGTTACAATTTTTCAACCCGGAATGGATAAGTTAATTTTGATTTTTTCTTTGACGGGTTGGACTACAACAGCGAGACTAGTCAGAGGTGAGTTTTTATCTTTAAGGTCAAGGGAATTTGTATTGGCTGCTAAAACAATAGGCACAAAAAATCACAAAATTATTTTTTCGCATATATTGCCGAATTGTATTGGGCCAATTATTGTTTCCGCTACTCTAAAAGTAGGCAGTGTCATTCTAGCTGAATCAACGCTAAGCTATTTGGGTTTCGGTATCCAGCCGCCAATTGCTAGCTGGGGAAACATGCTTCAGGATGCTCAAAACTTTACATTAATGATTCAAGCATGGTGGTACCCGTTATTTCCCGGGCTATTTATTTTAATGACCGTTTTATGCTTCAACTTTGTCGGTGATGGCCTGCGGGATGCGCTTGACCCGAAAAATATTAAATAAAAATGAAAATAATATCTGTTATAAAATATCACCAAATCAGAAAAAAAGCAGGTCTCCTTTTGTCAGAAAATATACAAAGAGATCTGCTTTTTATGATTCTTACATAAACCCAATGATTCCAGATTTCCTCAATCTCTTTGGAATAATTTCTCTATCCCTTGCCTATACTGTGGACAACAGTTTTTATAAAAGTGAGGGGTTAGAGATGTTATTTCTTCATGATGTGTGGGTCAATTGGTTTGAAGGGGAAGAAAATGGCTACAATGTATGCCACTTTCACGAATGGCGCAAGGAAGATACGGTTGAGCTTTTGGATCAGGTGCCGCTGTTAAGGGTGCCGTCAGTACTGTTTCATTACATAGAAAACGATTTGTCAGAGCTTCCGGAAGGTTTGCTTGAAGACGTACATCAGAAATCGTACATTCGGAAAAATCATGAGCGGACAAAGCTTGAGTATTGTTTTGTCGTAACAGACGGAATCGGCATTTTAGCTGTCGACACGATCGGCTACACGATCCCTGTCAGAAAAAGCCGTCTGATCCCAAGACAGGAGCAGCTCGTTTATGAAATGGTAAAAGATGTAGAGCCTGAAGCATATGAATTTGAGCCAAAGAAGCTGGAATCCTCTAAGGAATATCACATCTTATCATTAGCACCAGAACATGTCAGAGGACTGACAAGAAAAGAACGGCAAATCAAGCAGCTGATGTTTATGGCGCTTGACCAATTGAAAGGGCTGAAAAACCGGGCAGAAATCGGCTACTGGTACACAGAGTGGAATCCGCATATGTATGAACAAATCAAAAGGATGAGCTTTGAAGAGATTTGGGACATGCTGTATAACGAAACAATTGAAGGCTGGTCGGACAAGCACCTAGCTTTTTGCGAAAACCTAATAAAAGGACAGCCTTTTTTCGAAAAGCTATGGGAAATGGAAAACGAATCAAAGGTCAACTAAAAAAAACCGCTCTTTGCAAAGAGCGGTTTTTTGATTAGCGTCTTTTTCTTCCAAGACCCATGGCATTCTCCATTTTTTTCAGCATTTTGTTTGCTGTCCGGTTCGCTCGTTCCGCGCCTTCATCAAGAATCCGGTCTAATTCTTCAGATTCTACCAGCTCGTAATAGCGGTCCTGGATCGGTTTTAATGCGTTCACCACGACTTCTGCCAAATCACCTTTAAACTCGCCGTAGCCTTTTCCTTCGTACTTTGCTTCAAGCTCTTCAATTGTCGTATTGCCGAGGATTGAATAAATTGTAAGAAGGTTTGAAACGCCCGGTTTGTTTTCCTTATCAAATTTCACAATGCCTTCAGAATCCGTTACAGCGCTTTTGATTTTCTTTTCAAGCTGCTTCGGCTCATCCAGCAATGTAATATAAGCTTTCTGATTCGGATCAGATTTGCTCATTTTCTTCAGCGGATCATTCAGAGACATGATACGTGCACCGACTTTTGGAATTTTCACTTCCGGAATCGTAAAGATGTCGTTGTATTTTTTGTTGAAGCGTTCTGCAAGATTCCGCGTCAGCTCAAGGTGCTGCTTTTGATCCTCGCCGACAGGTACAAGATCCGTTCCGTACAGCAGAATATCAGCGGCCATCAGCGGCGGATATGTTAACAGGCCGGAGACGACAGCTTCATTGCCTTTGGATTTGTCCTTAAATTGAGTCATCCGCTCAAGCTCGCCGATATAGGCGACACACTGCATCATCCATCCGGCCTGCGCATGCGCGGGGACCTCTGACTGAATAAACAATGTTGCTTTTTCTGGATCAAGTCCGACAGCTAAGTAAAGCGCCGCGAGATTGCGGATATTCTTTCTAAGCTCAAGCCGGTCTTGAGGAACAGTTATCGCATGCTGATCGACGATGCAAAAATAGCTGTTATAATCATGCTGCAGTTCGACAAACTGCTTCATTGCACCGATATAGTTGCCGAGCGTCACTGAGCCGCTTGGCTGAATGCCTGAAAAAATCGTTTGTTTCATGAAAACATCAACCTCATTTCTTAAAACATAATAAAAAAGGCTCATTCTTCCCCTGTAAAAAAGGGACGAATGAACCGTGGTACCACCCTGATTATTCCATTAAAATGGAATCACTCTGACGTTTGTAACGGAGACTGCTCCGGCTGAGCCTACTTTTTTCCAGTTCGGTCAGCTGCTCCAAAGTCCATTCCACATTGCCCGTTATCTGCTCCCAGCACCGCAGACTCTCTTCAAACAGGTGAAACGTGTACTACTCTTTTTCATAGCAAGCTTTTCTTTTGATTGCTTCATTATAAATCAATTATAACCAATTGTCATCATGAAAAAACATTCTTTTTTCCAGTAAAATTGTAATAATATAAATAACACGAGTGCTGTAAAATCCTTAAATGATAACTGCTATCAGCGTAAAAACAGGCAGATATTATATGTAAAAAGCAATATGGGCAGAAAACACATGAAAAAGTTTTTAATCAATTTATGCTTTAAATGGTAGAAGGATATTATGTTCATGGAAGAAAAACTAACGAAGTTTAAATATTTTAAATTGATAAAATAATATTGCAATAAATTATTTGTTTCATTATAATGAACTTGTTCACTCTATTGTTACAGCTTTTTTACAAAAATAATCAGAAAAGACGGAACAGAATAAAAGTTGTGGAAACTCAGGTTCATTTGTCTGATATTTCTGAGGATTTAGCCGTAAGGAGCTGAAAATTATTATTAGGGGGTTTGCGAATATGAAAAAACGTTGGTCGATTGTCACGTTGATGCTCATTTTCACTCTCGTGCTGAGCGCGTGCGGCTTTGGCGGCAGCGGATCAAACGGTGAAGGGAAAAAGGACAGTAAAGGAAAGACGACACTTAACATTAATATTAAAACTGAGCCGTTCTCCTTACATCCGGGATTGGCAAATGATTCAGTATCAGGCGGTGTCATCCGTCAGACTTTTGAAGGATTGACACGTATCAATGCAGATGGTGAGCCTGAAGAAGGCATGGCTTCTAAAATTGAAACGAGCAAGGACGGTAAAACATATACATTCACTATTCGTGATGGTGTGAAATGGTCTAATGGAGACCCTGTAACAGCACAAGATTTTGAATATGCTTGGAAATGGGCGCTTGATCCTAATAACGAATCACAATACGCTTACCAGCTCTACTACATAAAAGGTGCTGAAGCGGCGAATACCGGCAAAGGCAGCCTAGATGATGTGGCAGTAAAAGCTGTGAATGACAAAACGCTGAAGGTTGAATTAAATAACCCGACGCCATATTTCACTGAATTAACTGCGTTCTATACGTATATGCCGATCAATAAGAAAATTGCAGAGAAAAATAAAAAGTGGAATACAAATGCCGGAGATGATTATGTATCAAACGGGCCGTTCAAAATGACGGCATGGAAACACAGCGGTTCTATTACTCTCGAAAAAAATGACCAGTATTGGGATAAAGACAAAGTCAAACTGAAGAAAATCGATATGGTTATGATCAACAATAACAATACGGAACTAAAAAAATTCCAAGCTGGCGAACTTGATTGGGCCGGTTTGCCGCTCGGGCAGCTTCCGACAGAATCTCTCCCTTCCTTGAAAAAAGACGGTTCTTTACATGTTGAGCCGATGGCAGGTGTGTATTGGTACAAATTCAACACTGAAGCTAAGCCGTTAGACAACGTCAATATCCGTAAAGCATTATCTTATGCGATTGACCGTCAATCGATTGTTAAAAACATTACGCAAGGTGAACAAATCCCGGCTATGGCTGCGGTGCCGCCGACAATGAAGGGATTTGAGGATAACAAAGAAGGCTACTACAAAGACAACGATGTTAAAACGGCAAAAGAATACCTTGAAAAAGGCCTAAAAGAAATGGGCTTAAGCAAGGCATCTGACCTTCCGAAAATCAAATTGTCTTATAACACTGATGATGCACATGCGAAAATCGCTCAAGCTGTACAAGAAATGTGGAAGAAAAATTTAGGCGTTGATGTTGAGCTTGATAACTCAGAATGGAATGTCTATATTGATAAGCTCCACAGCCAAGATTATCAAATCGGCCGTATGGGCTGGCTTGGGGACTTCAATGATCCTATCAACTTCCTAGAATTGTTCCGTGACAAAGACGGAGGAAATAACGATACAGGCTGGGAAAACCCAGAATTCAAAAAATTGCTGAATCAGTCACAAACTGAAACAGATCAAAACAAACGTGCAGAGCTGCTGAAAAAAGCGGAAGGTATTTTCATTGATGAAATGCCGGTAGCTCCAATTTATTTTTATACGATTCCTTGGGTACAAGACGAAAATCTGAAAGGAACTATTATTACTGGAACTGGAGAAATTTACTTCAGAAACGCGTACTTTCAATAAGTCTTATTTGTGAAAACAATAACCTCAAGGTATATGGGGACCTATTTCCCATATACCTTTCTTACTGAGGAATATAAAAAAGTAGAAACCATGGAGGTGTTCCCCCTTGCTAAAATATATCGGAAGACGCTTAGTCTATATGATTATCACACTATTTGTGATTGTAACTGTGACATTCTTCTTAATGCAAGCAGCACCGGGCGGGCCATTTTCAGGTGAGAAAAAGCTTCCGCCTGAAATTGAAGCAAACTTAAATACGCACTATGGCTTGGACAAGCCGCTGTTTGTACAATACGTCAGTTATTTGAAATCAGTTGCAATGTGGGATTTCGGACCATCATTTAAATATAAAGGTCAGAGTGTTAACGACCTGATCAATTCAGGTTTCCCCGTTTCATTCACTCTTGGAGCAGAAGCTATTCTCCTCGCTTTAGCGTTAGGTGTATTGTTTGGAGTCATTGCAGCTCTTTACCATAATAAGTGGCAGGATTATACCGTCGCGATTTTAACGATATTTGGTATTTCAGTTCCAAGCTTTATCATGGCGGCTGTTCTGCAATATGTGTTCTCCATGAAGCTTGGGCTGTTTCCGGTCGCGGGGTGGGAGTCCTGGGCATACACCTTTTTGCCTTCAATCGCACTTGCTTCCATGCCGATGGCGTTCATTGCCAGACTTTCCCGTTCAAGCATGATCGAAGTGTTAAACAGTGATTATATCCGCACTGCGAAAGCGAAAGGGCTGTCTCGTCCAGCAGTTACTGTGCGGCACGCCATTCGAAACGCGCTTTTGCCGGTTGTTACATACATGGGCCCGATGGCCGCACAGGTCTTAACGGGGAGCTTCATTATTGAAACCATTTTTGGGATCCCGGGGCTTGGTTCACACTTCGTAAACAGTATTACAAACCGTGATTATACAGTCATTATGGGTGTAACGGTGTTCTTCAGTGTCATCTTGCTATTGTGTGTATTAATCGTAGATGTGTTATACGGCATTATTGATCCAAGAATCAAGCTTTCCAAAGCAAAGAAAGGAGCCTAGGCCATGCAGAACATTCCAAAAAACATGTTTGAACCAGCCGCAGCGAATGCCGGCGATGCAGAAAAAATAAGTAAAAAGAGCCTTTCCCTCTGGAAAGATGCGATGCTTCGCTTCCGCAGCAATAAGCTTGCAATGGTCGGGCTTATCATTATCGTACTTATTATCCTTATGGCAATTTTTGCGCCGATGTTCTCAAGGTATGATTATTCAACTACTAATCTCTTAAATGCGGATAAGCCGCCTTCAAAAGATCACTGGTTCGGCACAGATGATCTTGGACGGGACATTTTCGTCCGTACATGGGTAGGAGCGCGAATCTCAATCTTTATCGGTGTTGCAGCTGCTGTTCTTGATTTGCTGATCGGCGTCATTTGGGGGAGCATTTCAGGCTTCCGCGGTGGCAGAACGGACGAAATCATGATGCGTATCGCTGATATCCTTTGGGCAGTTCCTTCATTATTAATGGTTATCTTACTGATGGTTGTTCTTCCGAAAGGTCTATTTACGATTATTATTGCCATGACGATTACAGGCTGGATTAACATGGCCAGAATCGTGCGCGGACAAGTGCTGCAGCTGAAGAATCAAGAGTATGTGCTTGCTTCACAGACACTGGGTGCAAAAACATCCCGTCTTCTGTTTAAACATATCGTGCCAAACGCAATGGGTTCTATTTTGGTCACGATGACACTGACAGTTCCTACTGCGATTTTTACAGAAGCCTTTTTAAGCTATTTGGGACTCGGTGTTCCGGCTCCGCTGGCAAGCTGGGGAACGATGGCTTCTGACGGATTGCCTGCATTGACCTATTATCCGTGGCGTTTATTCTTCCCTGCCGGATTTATCTGCATTACAATGTTTGGCTTTAACGTTGTCGGCGACGGATTAAGAGACGCATTGGATCCTAAGTTACGTAAATAAGGGAGTGATACGGGTGACACGCCTATTAGAAGTAAAAGATTTAGCAATTTCATTTAAAACATATGGCGGAGAGGTCCAAGCGATCCGCGGAGTGAATTTCCATCTGGATAAAGGAGAGACGCTGGCTATCGTCGGCGAATCGGGGTCCGGAAAAAGTGTAACCTCTCAGGCAATCATGAAGCTGATTCCAATGCCTCCGGGTTATTTCAAACGCGGTGAAATCCTGTTTGAAGGGAAGGATCTGGTGCCGCTGTCCGAAAAAGAAATGCAAAATGTCCGAGGAAAAGAGATCGGCATGATATTTCAGGATCCGATGACCTCCTTAAATCCAACGATGAAGGTCGGTAAACAAATTACGGAAGTGCTTTTTAAACACGAAAAGATCTCGAAGGAAGCGGCTAAAAAACGCGCGGTTGAACTGCTGGAATTAGTCGGTATCCCAATGCCGGAAAAGCGGGTGAACCAATTTCCGCATGAATTTTCAGGCGGGATGAGGCAGCGGGTTGTCATTGCGATGGCGCTTGCGGCGAATCCGAAGCTTCTGATCGCCGACGAGCCGACCACTGCACTTGATGTAACGATTCAAGCGCAAATTCTGGAATTGATGAAGGATTTGCAAAAGAAAATTGATACGTCCATCATCTTTATTACACACGATCTTGGTGTTGTGGCAAATGTTGCTGACCGGGTCGCTGTCATGTACGCGGGACAGATTGTAGAAACAGGTACGGTAGACGAAATTTTCTACGATCCGAGACATCCGTATACTTGGGGGCTTCTTGCATCCATGCCGACACTGGAAAGTTCAGGAGAGGAAGAGCTGACTGCCATTCCGGGCACACCGCCTGATTTGACAAACCCGCCAAAAGGAGATGCTTTTGCCCTGCGGAGCCCTTATGCGATGAAAATCGATTTTGAACAGGAGCCGCCAATGTTTAAGGTATCTGATACTCATTATGTCAAATCGTGGCTGCTTCATCCCGACGCGCCAAAGGTAGAGCCGCCAGAAGCGGTAAAAGCGAAAATGCGTAAACTGGCAAATACGTATGAAAAACCTGTCTTAGTGAGAGAAGGTGAATGAATTGACTGAAAAACTATTAGAAATCAAACATTTAAAACAGCACTTTGTCACGCCGAGGGGAACGGTTAAGGCTGTAGATGATTTATCATTTGATATCTATAAAGGTGAAACATTAGGGCTGGTTGGTGAATCTGGCTGCGGTAAATCGACAACAGGCCGAAGCATTATCCGGCTGTACGAAGCAACCGATGGTGAGGTGCTGTTTAACGGTGAAAATGTGCACGGGAGAAAATCGCGGAAAAAGCTGCTGGAATTCAACCGCAAAATGCAGATGATTTTCCAAGACCCCTATGCATCCCTGAATCCGAGAATGACAGTTGCTGATATTATTGCTGAAGGCCTTGATATTCATAAGCTGGCGAAAACGAAAAAAGAGCGGATGCAGAGGGTTCATGAACTATTGGAAACAGTTGGTTTAAACAAGGAACACGCGAACCGCTATCCGCATGAATTTTCCGGCGGCCAGCGCCAAAGAATCGGGATTGCCAGAGCTCTTGCTGTTGATCCGGAATTCATTATCGCGGATGAGCCGATTTCCGCTTTGGATGTATCCATTCAAGCGCAGGTCGTGAATTTAATGAAAGAACTGCAAAAAGAAAAAGGGCTCACATACCTGTTTATTGCCCACGATTTATCGATGGTCAAATACATCAGTGACCGCATTGGCGTCATGTATTTCGGGAAACTGGTTGAGCTTGCGCCGGCAGATGAGCTTTATGAAAATCCGCTTCACCCATATACAAAATCATTGCTTTCTGCGATTCCGCTTCCTGATCCGGACTATGAGAGAAATCGCGTTCGCCAGAAATATGATCCGTCTGTCCATCAATTAAAGGATGGGGAAACGATGGAATTCCGTGAAGTCAAACCGGGACATTTTGTGATGTGCACGGAAGCCGAATTTAAAGCTTTTTCATGATTCATCAATCCTTCAAGAGATTTCTCTTGAAGGATTTTTTTGCGTCTTCATAGAAAGTGAGAATGATAACATTTACAATTAGAGGAAAAAGCGGAGGCGAAATACGATTCAATTTCTGCATAACAAAAATGTTTTTGCGCTATTGCTGTCTCAATCTTTTCAATCTTTAGCAGGAGTCCTCGTCACAATCGTTTTAATGGTCCGGGTCTATCAAATGACTGACTCCGTTTTTTTGGCAGGCCTTATTTTATCGTTCATGTCGTTTGCGAGTATAGCAGCAAGCTTTTGCGTCTCTCCGGTGCTTCGCATTCTCGGTTTTAAAAAGGTGCTTGCGGGAGCGAATCTGCTTAGAGCGGTCTTTACAATCCTGATGGCATACAGCGTCACTCATCACGGACAGGCATTCTTTTGGATTACGCTGCTGTTTGTGTTTTGTTTTTCCTTCGCGGGCGCTTTTTTTCAGCCGGCAAGATTTGCGCTGCTGCCGATTATTGTTCCAAAGAAGCAATATGTAAAAGCGAATGGTGTGATCTCCCTCTCGAATCAATTGTTCTTAACAGCAGGCTGGGGCCTTGGAGGCCTTCTGACGTACGCCGTCCCTTTTGAACTCGTTGTCGGCGCTGCCATTTGCCTGTT
This sequence comes from Bacillus sp. FSL R7-0685, assembly GCF_038002425.1. Taxonomy (NCBI): domain Bacteria; kingdom Bacillati; phylum Bacillota; class Bacilli; order Caryophanales; family Bacillaceae; genus Bacillus; species Bacillus sp. FSL R7-0685. The sequence continues at coordinate 1,196,142 of NZ_JBBOCN010000001.1, forward strand.
AGTTCTATCGGGAGCTTCCATCAGTGTGCTGCATGTAAATGAAGAAGAGGCTGCAGGAACTGCTGAAACAGCATCTGTCAGAAGTATATGGAAGGATTTAATGATCATCCCTATTGTAAGAGACATTACTGTAATGGACGTGATAGAAGCTTTGGCGGGTTCCGTATGGTCATCTGCTATTCTCCTCGCATTTACTGCGGCTGTTTTGCATGAAACAGAGGTGTGGTGGGGGATGTTTAACGCTTCCTATTTTATAGGCGCAATTGTCGGCAGTGTGATTGCCATTCGTTTTTCTTCTTTTTTTGAGCGGAATATGGGCTATGCCATTATGTTCAGCTCGCTTGTAATGTCGGCGCTGACCCTTTTGTTTTCATTTTCTCCACTCCCATTTTTATGCGCTCTGGCTTGTGCTGCAATGGGGCCTTTTTATCAGGTGCGTGATATTTGCCAGGAAACCATGCTGCAGGAAGTTATTCCCGAGCAGAAACGAATCGGAATCATGGCTGCAAAAAATGCGATTTTGACTCCTTGGTCAGGCGTCACCTACTCCATTATGGGGCTAGTGGCTGATGCTGCTGGTGCGAAAATAGCTTTTATCGCGGCTGCTGCATTATATATCATGACATTTCTGATTGCACTGGCGCAGCCCCGTCTGGTTCATTACAGGCGAGAAAATCGAGTTCAATGAGAAACACTTCAAAATGAACGGAGCAGCTGGCTCCGTTTTGCTGAAAAAAAAATGAAACCATGGCGGAAGTTCGCACGTCTTTATAGATGTAAGGCTGTTTAAACAAGAAGAAATGGGGTATATCTAAAAGTATGAAGACAACGAACTCATAAGGAGCAAATCAATGAACTGGTATGAAAAGCTTAGCGAGTACTTTCCAATTGAAGAAATGAAATCAAAAGCGCATATGGAAGCTCTTCTGAAAGAGCGAAGCGATATTTATCATAAAGATGAAGGCAAACATCATATTTTAATGTTTGCGGAATTCGATTCTTTTATCTTCGTTGATTATCTGTATGTGTCTAAGGATGCAAGAGGGCAGGGGCTTGGCGGCAAATTGATCGCGAAGCTGAAAAAGAAAAATAAGCCCATATTGCTCGAGGTGGAACCTGTGGATGAAGATGATACTGATACAGAAAAACGCCTGAGGTTTTATCAAAGAGAGCATTTCAAGCATGCTCAGTCAATTGGGTACCGGCGCCGGTCATTGGCTACGAATGAAGTAAACAAGATGGAGATTCTGTACTGGTCACCAAAAACAGAATCAGAAGAAGAAATTCTTGAAGCCATGAAACAAACATATGAAAACATTCATACTTATAAAGACGAGAAATGGTACGGGGAATCGTACGAAAAAACGGATGAAGTCCTGAAACTCATTGATGAAGAAAAACAAAAAAATATTTTCGATCAGTTAAGCTAATTGAGAATTAGAACATATCATAAACATTAAAAATTTGCTGGATTGACACATTTTTTTCTTAGGATACTGTTCACACTTACTTTTTTATAGTATAATACCTGTAAAGATTCCTTTTTTAGAGTAATTTCAATTTAAGAATAAAATAGATGTTCATCCTACTAATTAGAGGAGTGAAGATGAATGGTTACACTATACACATCACCAAGCTGTACTTCATGCAGAAAGGCGAGAGCGTGGCTCGAGGAGCACGATATTCCATTTGTAGAAAGAAACATTTTCTCTGAACCTTTATCAATTGATGAAATAAAACAAATTCTTCGAATGACTGAGGATGGAACAGATGAAATCATCTCAACCCGTTCAAAAGTATTCCAAAAACTGAATGTGAACGTTGAATCTATGCCGCTGCAAGATTTGTACCGCTTGATCAACGAGCATCCAGGTTTGCTTCGCCGTCCGATCATCATTGACGAAAAACGTTTGCAGGTCGGATATAACGAAGACGAAATCAGACGTTTCCTGCCAAGAAAAGTTCGCTCTTTCCAATTAAGAGAAGCACAGCGTTTGGCAAACTAATAGATCGTATCATCAAAAGAAGGCTGAGTGATCAGCCTTCTTTTATTTTTCAACCTGCTGGTAATAAATGCTCGCAAGGATGACAAACGCAACCGTCAAAATGGGGAGGAGCGTTTCGACTGTGCCGTGCTGCGCCATAAAAAGCGACAGCTTTTTGTCTCTGACAATCATTTCTCCGCCAGTATAAGCAAGCAGCCCGCTTCCCGCGTAAATCAGAAGCGGTATTTTCTCTAGTGCAATATGGATGAGTTTGCTGCCCCAAATAATAACCGGAACCGATACACACAAACCTATAACAACGAGAGAAAACTCACCATGTGATGCTCCCGCAACTGCGATGACGTTGTCCAGCGACATAAAGAGATCTGCAAGCACAATCGTTCGTATCGCTCTCCACAGGGAGGTGCTGCTTTTAATGTGCTTCGTGTCTTTTTTTTCAATCAGCAGCTGATATCCTAAATACAGCAGGAAAATTCCGCCGGCGCACTGCAAGAACGGAATGTTCAAAAGATATACAGCTGCACTTGTTAATCCGATTCTCATGGCAACGGCAATAAATGTTCCGAGAATAATGGCTTGCTGTCTTTGCTTGTCCGGCAAATGTCTGCTGGCCATGGCAATAACAACCGCGTTATCTCCGCCGAGGATCAGGTCAATCCCAACAATGACAAGCAGAGAAATCAGATAGTCATGCTCCATGAAGCGGCACCTCGCTTTCAGTCCTTCGCTTGTACTACTACTATATGAGACAGGTTGTATTTTATGATATCAGCCGCCTGAACTGCCGTTTTTTAGGCAAAGGTGCATTTTTATTTCTTTTGTGACTGTTTTATCATAAAATAGAAATACAAAGGAATTCACACTGGCCTTGGTTAAGGTTAAGATGTGGACGGAATGGGTAAAGTGTAGTAAAGTACAATTAATCGGGAGCTTAGATGTCCCTTCAACATCTTATATAGAAGGGAAGGTTGGCAAATGGAAATTGAAAGAATTAACGAGCATACAGTAAAATTTTATATGTCTTACGGAGATATTGAAGATCGCGGTTTTGACAGAGAAGAAATTTGGTATAACCGTGAGCGCAGTGAAGAACTTTTCTGGGAAGTCATGGATGAAGTTCATGAAGAAGAGGAATTCGCTGTTGAAGGCCCACTTTGGATTCAAGTTCAGGCACTGGACAAAGGATTAGAAATCATCGTCACAAAAGCCCAGCTTTCCAAAGACGGACAAAAGCTCGAACTGCCGATTCCTGAGGATAAAAAGCAAGAACCAGCATCTGAGGATCTTGACGCCTTGCTGGATGATTTCCAGAAAGAAGAGCAAGCCGTCAATCAGGAAGAGAAGGAGCAAAAGCTTCAATTTGTCTTGCGATTTGGCGATTTTGAGGATGTTATTTCTCTATCTAATTTGAACGTTAACGGAAGCAAAACGACTTTATATTCGTTTGAGAACCGATATTATTTATATGTAGATTTTTGCAATATGACTGATGAAGAGGTTGAAAATCAGCTAAGCATCCTGCTGGAGTACGCAAATGAATCCTCAATCAGCATACACCGTCTTGAAGAGTACGGCAAGCTGATTATTTCAGAGCATGCTCTAGAAACGATAAAAAAACACTTTGCATCATAGCAAACCGATTTCCTTCCGGAAATCGGTTTTTTTTATGCACGAAAATGCCATTTTAGAGATGTGAAAAATCAAAAACATATAGACAAGCAGAAAATACAGCGAACAGGAGTTGATCATCTTTTCCAGAAAGTATACTTCATCTGGAAAGGAGAGATGACAATTGTTTAGTGCTGTGACTGAAGACGGCCAAATGTTTCACCTTCTAGGCGCTCAGCAAAACCAGAAATTAAAGCGGAGACGGTTCTTCTGTCCGGTATGCGGAGGAGAGCTAGCTGTGAAGCTCGGACTTCAAAAAGCGCCGCATTTTGCCCATAAACAGAACAAGTCCTGCTCCATAGACATCGAGCCGGAAAGCGCCTACCACTTAGAAGGAAAAAGACAGCTGTATGTATGGCTGAAAACGCAACGGGCTTCACCAATATTGGAGCCGTATATAAGGACAATCAACCAAAGACCAGACGTCATGGCAAGGATCAAGGAGCATATGCTTGCTGTTGAATATCAATGCGCCACTATCGCTCCAGATGTCTTTCAAAAGCGGACAGAGGGCTTCAAACAAGAAGGAATCATCCCGCAGTGGATTATGGGATACAGCCGCTTAAAACGGACTGCTTCGTCCTTTTATCAGCTTTCAGCTTTTCATTGGCAGTTTATCAATGCAAGTCCATACAGAGAGATGATATGTTATTGTCCTGAAAGGCGTTCTTTTCTCCGGCTCAGCCACATCATTCCATTCTACACAAACCATTCTTATTCCTCAGTCCAAACGATCCCTATCCATCGGGCAGGTGTAGACGATCTTTTTTTCACTGAACCGAAACCCTCAATTCAATATTCAGGCTGGACGAAAGCGATTCACCGTTTTCGCCATAAACCCCATCGGTTTAATTCAAAGGAAACAAATCGCCTTAGGCTGCTGTTTTATGAGAAGCGGCAGACGCCTTTTTCTTTTCTGCCGACTGAAGTGTTTGTTCCTGTTAGAAAAGGGGCAGTTTTTAAGAGTCCGGTTTTTGTGTGGCAGGGGTTTCTTTATTTGTTTATGACGGATCTTGGAGGTAAACGTGCGCCAATTCGTTTTTCAGCCGTTTTGCAGCAGTGCAAACTGCACATTCATAATAAGAACATTGCACTCAGGTTTGAATGCAGCGAAGAGTGTCTTTCAGAAGCGGTTAAACAGTATATTGATTTTTTGTGCAAGAAGGGATTTTTAAGGGAGACTCAGAAAGAAGTATATGTGCTGAATCAGCCTGCAGGCGGCATACACTCCATGCAGGATCTCATAGAAAGAGACCGCAGCTGTTTTATAGAATGAGTTTGTCTTATTTGGCTCACCCTAAGACAAAGGTGGTGGGCAGGCTGTGAAAGGCACAAAAGGAAAGGTTTTTCGTGTTTTTACTGCTTTTTTGGCATTCGTTCTCTTCATTACTGCATATGATTTGACAAAAGGCAGTGAAAAACCGGAAGATATTCACAACACAAGTTTATTGAGAAACAGCTGTTTTTTCAATTGGCTTGAATCAAAGAAGACGAGGGGGATCACCATGGCTGAGGAAAAAAAAGCAAACCAACTGCCTGACAGAAGTGAGGTAAAGGCAGAAGACACATGGAGACTTGAGGATATTTTTCCTAGTGATGAGGCCTGGAATAAAGAATTTCAAGCTGTAAAAGAATTAATTCCGAATTTATCTAAGTATAAAGGAAAGCTGGCAGATTCAGCTGATCATTTATACGAGGCTCTTACGTATCAAGATAAAGTGATGGAGCGGCTGGGTAGGCTGTACACATATGCGCATATGCGCTCTGACCAGGATACTGGGAACTCCTTTTACCAGGGGCTGAATGACAAGGCGGGAAACCTGTATACACAGGCCGCAAGCGCGACAGCTTATCTGGTTCCGGAGATTTTATCCATAGAAGAAGACAAACTGCAGCAGTTCATTCTTGAAAAAGAAGAATTAAAGCTGTACTCTCATGCGATTGAGGAGATTACAAAGGAACGTCCGCATGTGCTGAGCGAGAAGGAAGAGGCACTGCTTGCTGAAGCCTCCGAGGTACTGGGGTCATCTTCAAATACATTCAGTGTGTTAAATAACGCAGATATAACGTTTCCATCCATTAAAGACGAAGATGGGAATGAAAAACAGATCACTCACGGCAACTTTATTAATTTCTTGGAAAGTGAAAACCGTGAAGTCCGCAAAAATGCGTTTGACGCAGTGTATAAAACGTACGGACAATATAAAAACACAATGGCCACGACGCTAAGCGGCACTGTGAAAAAGGACAACTTCTACGCGAGAGTGAAAAAGTACAAGTCCGCGCGTGAGGCTGCGCTTTCTAACAACAGTATTCCTGAGGAAGTATACGATAACCTTGTTAAGACGATTAATAAGCATTTGCCGCTCCTGCACCGCTATATTGCGCTAAGAAAGAAAGTGCTTGAGCTTGATGAAGTGCATATCTATGACCTGTATACACCGCTTGTGAAAGATGCTGGGATGAAGGTGACATACGAGGAAGCCAAAGATTACATGCTGAAAGGCCTCGCACCTTTAGGGGAAGAATATGCCTCTATCCTAAAAGAAGGACTGGAAAACCGCTGGGTGGACGTTTACGAAAATAAAGGAAAACGCAATGGGGCTTATTCATCAGGAGCTTACGGCACGAATCCGTATATTTTGATGAACTGGCATAATAACGTCAATAATCTCTTTACGCTTGTGCACGAGTTTGGACATTCCGTACACAGCTACTATACGAGAAAGCACCAGCCTTATCCATACGGCAATTACAGCATCTTTGTCGCGGAAGTTGCCTCTACGACAAATGAAGCGCTCCTTGGCGAATACTTGCTGAACAATTTAGAGGATGAAAAACAGCGCTTATATATTCTCAACCATATGCTTGAGGGCTTCAGGGGAACGGTCTTCAGACAAACGATGTTCGCTGAATTTGAACATCTGATTCATACAAAGGCGCAAGAAGGCGAGCCGCTTACACCTGAGCTTCTGACAAATGTCTATTACGACCTGAATAAAAAGTATTTTGGAGACGGCATGGTGATTGATAAGGAAATCGGTCTTGAATGGTCGCGTATTCCGCACTTCTATTACAATTACTATGTGTATCAGTATGCGACAGGGTACAGCGCTGCCCAAGCATTAAGCAGCCAGATTTTGAAGGAAGGAAAGCCGGCGGTTGACCGTTATATTGACTTCCTGAAAGCGGGAAGCTCACAATACCCGATTGATGTCCTGAAAAAAGCGGGTGTTGATATGACGTCTCCAGAGCCAATCGAAGCCGCGTGCAAAATGTTTGAAGAAAAACTTGATGAAATGGAAGAGCTGCTGATGAAAGTCAAGCAGTCTTAAAAAAGTAAGCCTGTGCGGAAATGAAGCACAGGCTTTTTTAAAACCCTTTAAAGGTTTTCCGGTGATTCAAGCGGTAGAGGGTAAACAAAATAGACAGAAACAGCAGAGGAGAGGTAATATAAAGCGGCAGCATATGCATCATGCCTAAGATATTCAGACAGAAAAAAACGGCAATGCACACAATTGAGATCAAAGTAGACATCATGGCGATCCTCCTCGTCCTTTTTCCTTATAAGGATATGAGTGAATGCACTTCGTTATGTTTTGTGACAAAAATATGAACATTAAGCATAGAGGTTGTCAAAAGTCGACATCTTTTGTTATCATAAGGATGTGAAATTGATCACAAACAAACATTACCCCTTTGTTTGACCGTGAAAAATTTCTCCCATCCCCTTTGTTGTCGTTAAGACATATGAAACCGCGCTTATCCCGGCGCGGTTTCTTTAGTGTTAAAAACGGAACGTGCGTTCGGTTATGGCGTAAAAAAACAGCCTCAAGCATATGCACGCCTGCGGCTATTTTTCACATGATTGATATTCATCAGAATAAGTGCTGAGAGACTTCCAAAACATTCCGTGTTTGGCTTCTACTTTGGCAACCTTTTTAGCAAACGCCAGTTTTTTCATTTCTTTTTCTACCTCTTCAAGGCTCAGGTCATATACAAGAGCAATTTCCTTCGAGGCAACGAAGCGGAAATATTCAATAAAACATTCTAAAGGCGGTGTTTCCGAAGGCTTCGGCTCGTCGCCAAGCATCTCAAATAAAATTTCTTCATATACATCATATGAGTAGCTGCCAGGAACTTTAAGCCCTTCATCCTCATGCTGCGTATTAAAAAACGTCAGTGTCGGATTAACAGAAACATCCATCTCGGCAGCAATTTTCATGTCACATTGAAGCGCCTTGACCGCGCTTTGAGAATGCAGATCTTTTTTGAATTCTTCAAGATCGAGACTTGTATTTTCAGCAATCTCCAAAAGCACGTTTTCATCCGTAATATTTTTCTTTGAAACAAATAGGCTCTCCTGCATATTTCTGAGAAATTGCATGCCGGCTTTTCGTCCTTGCAGTTCGGCTGCTTTAAAAGCGAGAGCAGCCATATAAGGCGATGAAAGCGGCTGATCCTGTTCGAACCACACATTGCCGTCACATGACATGCCAGAGCGGCTCGCGATCTTTTCCCATGCTTCTGCGAGAAGATGCTTTTTTCGCTTTTTATTTAAAGCGGTAAGGCTTGCGGAAGCGATAATGCGTAAAGTGAAAAAACGTCCGTATCTGATTTTCAGCTTTTTGATGACGGGCTCTAAGGACCAGCATTCAGGACATAAAGGGTCTACAAACATATAAATTTCAAGCGGTTTTTTTGGATGACCGTGGCAATGGGCGAAGTATAGCTCATGCTGATAGTTTGTCAAGATGATCGATCCTCCGCTTCCGTTTGATTCACCATATGCCTTGCTGTCAACTCCAGCCGGCCAAACAAAAACTCACGAATTTCGCCCTCCAGCCCTACATGGTCCATTGCGTCCTTCATACAGCTGAGCCACGCATCAGCTCTCTCGTTTGTAATTGGAAAGGGAAGATGCCTTGCTCTGAGCATAGGATGGCCGTGTTCCTCAGTATAAAGAGGAGGCCCGCCTAAATACTGAGTTAAGAATTGCTTCTGTTTCCTGGCGGTTTCTGTCAAATCGCTTGGAAAAATCGGCTTCAGCAAAGGATGAGACGCGACACGCTCATAAAAAGTATCAACAAGTTGCGATAGAAGTTCCTCTCCAATCGCTTCATAAGGTGCGTTAAACGATTGTCCCATGTTGACTACTCCTTTAAATATGGCTAATAGGAATCATAAATCCTATTGCAAAAAGTAATTTTCTGTATTTCATTGTTTCATCTAGATTTATTTTAGCAACAAGGCATCATTTCTACAAACAAACTGCCTTTTATGCGTTTGATGACTCATTTCGGCTGACAGCCGGGGTTTGTATTTCATATCATATCACATAAAAATCAGGAATGCGTAAGATTTCACTTCGCAAAAAAACCAGAGGGAAAGAGCACCTCTGGTTACGCGTAATAAACTGAAGTTATTTTTTTTACATAGTTTTGCGTTTCTTGGAAAGGAGGAATGCCTCCGTATCGGTCAACATTCCCCGGTCCGGCGTTGTAAGCCGCTAATGCCATAGACACATTGCCGTCGTATTTATCCAGCATTTGTTTTAAATATTTCGTTCCGCCCTCCACATTTTGCTGCGGATCAAGCGGATTGGAAACGCCAAGTGAGCTTGCTGTTGACGGCATCAGCTGCATGAGGCCCATCGCACCTGCTCCGCTGACCGCTTTTGCATTAAAGCCTGATTCCTGTTTGATGACGGCGCGGATCAGTTTTTCATCAACGCCATATTTATCAGCGGCTTTTTTAATCGCACTGTCAATAGAGAAGTCTCCCGAACTGATCTGATTTGCTTCATGTTTGTTTGAAGCTGAATCTGCAACAGCTGTTTCAGTGCTTTCTGCCGCTTTTGTGACTGAACCTGAATTGCTGCTCGTATATGAGTTAAGCCCATACGCTGAAAGCAGTGGCGGCGCTGTTGTATTCGCGCTGTTCAGCATGCTGAGCGGGCTTGGCGATGAAGAAGGTGCTGATTGCTGAGATGCCAGACCGTTTGTATATTGGCTGAGCAAAGAACTGAAACTTGAAAGCGGGCTTTCCGTATTCTGATTATCCGAGCTGCTGCGTGCATTAGATATGGACTGTAGTGCCTGAAGCTGAAGTAAAGCTGCCCAATTCGTTACATTCACGATGTCATTCCACCTTATATAGACTTTCGTTTTTCTTCATAAAAACGCAGAATTTTATTTTTGGTTTCGCGCTGAGGAATGCTGAATTGCTGAAGCAGCTTTTCGAAGGCTTTTCTGCCCTCATGCCAATCCGCCGCCTCAAATTCAATTTCATAGTCCTCTTTATTTAAATATCGGCTGTGGTCTAAAACTATTAAGCCTTTTTCTGTTTCTTTTTCCGCACGGCTTGTTGCTAAAGATCCAAAGTATTGTATGGCATCCGTATCGATCTGAAGCTTGTGCAGCTGGTCCTTCACAGGGCCCTCGGGAACTGAAAATCCAGCGAGATCTGATACCTCTGAAAGCTGTTGGTGCGTTTCCAGAAGCCCCACATCTGCCGGCTCCTTTAATGTAAGGACATACTTTCCGTTTTTTCTGCGGATACGAAGCGCAGCATGTTTTTGTTTCAGCGCGAAGCTGTCTGTATCAAAATAATGATTCTTTTGATCTGTAAAATCTTTTTCTGTCAGCTGGAGTGCCGCTGCTATGTTTTTGAATTCTTGTTTGGTCAGCATGTTTTTAAATTCGATTTCAATTTCTTGGCTCATGATGCTCTTCCTTTCCGCCCTGTAAATCTTATTTTTACTATTATCTCTTTAGATGTTAGGTTTATCAATATCGAGCTCGATATGATAAAATGAATCTGTACTTTGTTTAAAAAAGGAGAGCATTATGCAAAACAGAATCGAAATTTTGAATGCAACATTATCGGATGATCAGCTTCGCCTTGCCTGTCAGACAGAAGGAAACGAAGCGGAACGCAAGCCGTCAGGTCAAATGCTTGTTGATTCTGACCACTTTGCTTTTGTATACATACTTGAATTAGCTGATTCTTTTGAATATGTCATTATAAAGGAACATGTATGGCCGGAACTAAAGCAGGCCCATGCACAAAAAATACCGGTTGTTTTAGAGGCAGGAGACCAAACAATTGAACTGGCAGGCCTGCATGAGGAGCTGGAATATCTTTTAGAAAATATAAAAGATAATGCAAACTATGGAGAAGAAATGGAAGAAAAAGTGAAACGCGTGTTTTTATAGAAACTGGTTCGGAATTGGGGGATGTATGATGGATGACAAACAATGGGAGCGTTTTTTAGTGCCGTACCGCCAGGCTGTCGAAGAGTTGAAAGTGAAGCTCAAGGGGATCCGCACACTATATGAATACGAGGACGACCATTCACCGATCGAATTTGTGACCGGACGCGTCAAGCCTGTGGCGAGCATACTTGAAAAAGCGAGACGGAAAAGCATACCGCTGCATGAAATTGAAACCATGCAGGACATTGCTGGCCTTAGAATCATGTGCCAATTTGTCGATGACATCCAAATCGTAAAAGAGATGCTTTTTGCCAGAAAAGATTTCACCGTTGTGGATCAGAGGGATTATATTGCGGAACATAAAGAGAGCGGATACCGATCATACCATCTTGTTGTGCTGTACCCTTTGCAGACGGTATCCGGAGAAAAGCATGTTCTCGTGGAAATACAGATCCGTACACTGGCGATGAATTTTTGGGCGACCATTGAGCATTCATTGAATTATAAATACAGCGGAAACATTCCTGAAAAAGTAAAACTAAGGCTTCAGCGCGCTTCTGAAGCGGCTTCCCGGCTTGATGAAGAGATGTCGGAGATCAGGGGTGAAGTACAGGAAGCTCAAGCTGCCTTTTCAAGAAAGAAAAAAGGAAGCGAGCAACAATAGGTAAAGGGGAAGAAGAGCATGAAATTTGCCGTATCATCAAAAGGAGATCAAGTTTCTGATACGCTGAAAAGCAAAATACAGGCGTATTTATTGGATTTTGATATGGAACTGGATGAAAATGAACCGGAAATCGTTATTTCAGTCGGAGGCGACGGAACGCTTTTGTATGCTTTTCACAGATACAGCGACCGCTTGGACAAAACAGCATTTGTCGGCGTTCACACAGGTCATCTGGGTTTTTATGCCGACTGGGTTCCTCATGAAATTGAAAAACTTGTTCTTGCCATCGCGAAAACGCCGTATCATACAGTCGAATATCCGCTTCTCGAAGTCATTGTGACCTATCACGAAAACGAGCGGGAAGAAAGATACTTAGCTTTGAATGAATGTACGATTAAAAGCATCGAAGGAAGCCTTGTTGCTGATGTGGAAATCAAAGGGCAGCTCTTTGAAACCTTCCGGGGCGACGGCCTCTGCCTGTCAACTCCATCAGGCAGTACAGCCTACAATAAGGCGCTGGGCGGAGCGATTATCCATCCGTCTATCAGGGCGATCCAGCTTGCGGAAATGGCTTCAATTAATAACCGCGTGTTCCGTACGGTCGGGTCACCTCTGCTTCTCCCATCCCATCATGATTGCATGATTAAGCCGAGAAACGAAGTTGACTTTCAAGTGACGATTGACCATTTAACCCTTCTCCATAAGGATGTAAAGTCGATCCGCTGCCAAGTTGCATCCGAAAAAGTGCGGTTTGCGAGATTCCGTCCGTTTCCATTTTGGAAAAGAGTCCAGGATTCGTTTATTGGAAAAGGTGAATAGAAAGAGGACATATCGTGGAGCATTTTTTTATCAGAAAGAACATTACTTCCGCTGAGGACGGGATGACTGTAAAAGAATATGCCGGTGAACTGGGAATTTCGAAACGTCTGCTGACCGATATTAAGTTTGGCGGGGGAGACCTGCAGATTAACGGAGAGCATGTGACGGTCAAATACGTTTTGAAAGAGGGAGATCTTCTTATCGTGAAGTTTCCTGAGGAACAGGTGAGCGAGACGCTGCTGGCAGAGCCTGTTCCGCTCGATATCCTTTATGAGGATGAACATGTGCTTGTGATAAACAAGCAGCCGTATGTGTCATCAATCCCTTCGAGAGAGCACCCCTCCGGCAGCATTGCCAATGGAATTATTGATCATTATCAAACAACCGGAGTGAGGGCGACAGTACATCTTGTCACCCGGCTAGACCGGGATACATCAGGTGTCATGCTTGTTGCCAAGCATCGATTTGCCCACTCCATTTTATCGTCTGCGCAAAAAAACGGCCTTGTGAAACGCCGGTATGCGGCAGTGGTTCACGGGCGGATGGCACAGATGGAGGGAACAGTCGATGCTTCGATTGGCAGACATCCTGACAGTATTATAGAACGGACGGTAACACCGGACGGCCAGAAGGCTGTTACTCATTTTTACGTCACATGTGCAAATGATGACATGACCTCGGTGGCATTGCAGCTTGAGACTGGACGAACCCATCAAATTCGTGTTCATATGAGCTATCTCGGGCACCCGTTGTGCGGCGATACACTGTACGGCGGAACGAGACAGGAAATTGGCCGGCAGGCTCTGCACAGCGAGCATCTTTCGTTTATCCATCCGCTGACACAGGAGAACATGAGGTTTCATGCTCCACTGCCTCAGGACATGAGAAAACTGATAAAAGGAGAGAATCATTGATTCTCTCCTTTTTTATATGGGGCGAAATCTTGATTCGTCGTAAGGCAGGGAGCTTGGAACAGAGACGGTTTCTATTTCTGGAAAGCGAAAGCCTGTCAGTTGATTTCCGAACACGCAGCCTGTATCAATGTTGATGGTGCGATTGACCTTCCGAGGCTCTTTCACAGGTGTATGACCGTATACCACCCAAGCCTTTCCGTTATAGGCTGCCGCCCAATCACGCCTGATGGGTCTGCCGTCCGGATATGTTTCACCCGTCACGTCACCGTAAAGCACAAAGTCCTTCACTCTGCGGGTATATTTGCCGATATCGTCAGCTCTTATGCCAGCATGGGCGACAACTAATTCTCCATTATGTAAGATGTCGTAAAGCGGCGCTGTTTCGTACAGCTTCATAAACTGTTCGCTGACTGATTTTTTCTCATCTTTGGAAAGTTCCTCAAGCTCTGCCGCTGTTGTTTCGAGACCATGCATCACTTTTACCGGATTTCCTTTTAAGTAACGATATAATTTATTGCAATGGTTTCCCGGGACATAACGCACAGCGCCTTTTTCGTAAGCGCCGGCTACAAATCGGATGACTTCTATAGATTTAGGCCCTCTGTCAGTTAAATCTCCGGCAAAAACAAGCACCCTGCCTTCTTCATGGACAGGTACTCCATTTTTGATTGTATAGCCAAGCTTTTGGATTAATGCAGTCATTTCGTCATAGCAGCCATGAATATCGCTGATGATATCGTAAGCCATGCGGTATCCTCCTTACCGATTGTTTTATTTATTATGAAGCAAAGTGTTGTGAGTCATCACAAGCTTTTATGTGCAAATTATAGAAGAATCATTTTCTAAACAGGATTAAGACCTTATCACTTTATTTTTCATCATCACCCTTGTTAAAATCGCGTTATGTTTTTTAAAAATGAGGTTTTGTTCTCTGAGTGAGAACTAGCATAACCCTGACTTAAAAAGGAGGTTCTGATTATGGCGCATACATCTGTCGCATCTTTAGTTGTTGTACTTATCGTTGCATTTTTGACACCCATCCTTTTGCATCGGTTTAAACTCAGCATCCCGGTTGTTGTTGCTGAAATCATTATGGGGCTGATTATTGGGAAAAGCGGCCTTAATTTAGTTGTGGAGGGTGACACCTGGCTCCAGACACTCTCTATGCTCGGATTTATCTTTTTAATGTTTTTAAGCGGGCTTGAAATTGATTTTTCGTCGTTTGAGAAAGGAAAGAAAAAGCAGTTCCTGCCGAATGGCAAGGAAGCGCCGAATACGTTTGCTGCGGCATCTGTTATTTTCGTCGGTATTTTTATTTTATCATTGCTCTTGTCCTATGGGTTCGTCTTGGCCGGATTTATCCAAAATGCATTTTTGATGACCCTGATTATTTCAACGATTTCATTAGGCGTTGTCGTTCCAACATTAAAAGAAGAACGGATCATGAATTCGAATATCGGGCAGATTATTTTGCTTGTTGCTGTTATTGCTGATTTGGCCACGATGATTCTTCTTGCTGTTTTTTCTTCCTTATACGGAGAGGACAGCGGTAACATGTGGCTCCTGATGATTCTGTTTGCGGCCGGAGTGGTGCTTTACTTTTTCGGCCGGGTCTTTAAACATCGCTCTTTTGTTCAGTCCATGTCAAAAGGGACGATCCAGATCGGGACGCGTGCCATTTTTACGTTAATTATTGTACTCGTTGCCCTGTCTGAATCACTTGGGGCGGAAAATATTCTCGGCGCTTTCTTAGCGGGGGTTCTTGTTTCCCTGCTTTCGCCAAACAAAGAACTTGTTCAGCAGCTGGATTCATTTGGTTATGGGTTCTTAATACCGATTTTCTTTGTGATGGTCGGTGTGAAGCTTGATATTTGGACTCTTTTTCAGGATAAAACAATTTTAATCATGATTCCGCTCCTGCTGCTGGCGCTGTTAGTCAGCAAAATCATTCCTGTCATGTACTTAAAGAAGTGGTATGATAACCGAACCATTTTCGCGTCTGGTTTCTTGCTGACATCAACGCTTTCGCTCGTGATTGCCGCTGCAACAATCGGCCAGCAGCTTCACGTGATCAGCGCAAATATGTCGGGAGCGCTAATTTTAGTAGCCGTCATCGCAAGTATTTTTACGCCGATCTGTTTTAAAAAGTTATACAAACGGGAAGAGCAGCCGGAGGAGAAAAAGACGATTACGTTCATCGGCGCCAATCAAATGACTTTGCCTGTCACACTCGAATTGCCAGAGGAAGAGTATGACGTGCGTGTTGTACACGTCTACCAAGAGAATGCAGAGGAAAAGCTGTCAGAATCAGTGTTTGCTGTTGAAACAATTTCTGACTATGAACACGAGACGCTTGAATCACTCGGCATTTTTGAAACGGATATTCTCGTTGTGGCGACCGGGAATGAAGATATGAATGCAGACATTGCATTACTTGCAAAAGAAAAAGGCACAGAAAGAGTCATTGCAAGCGTAGGATCACCGGAGCATGAAGCAGCTTTGAAGGAGCAGGGAATCAGCATCTTTTCTATTCTGCTGTCGACAAAAACGCTGCTTCGCGCACTGATAGAAGCGCCTGGCGTCATGAAGCTGCTCACGAACCAAGAGTCTTCGCTGTATCAAATTAATATGGAGAACAGTAAATATGATGGTGTCATTTTACGGGAATTCCCTTTAACAGGTGACGTCATCTTTGTCAGGATCTTCAGAGGTGTGGACAGCATCGTTCCTCATGGGGATACAAGGCTGAAACTTGGAGACCGTTTAATTGTCACCGGATCTCGGGGGTACGTAACGGATCTTAAGAAAACATTGGAAGGATAAATCTTGACCAAATAAGGATTCGTGTTAATATAGAGGTGCAGAACAATTCAATATGTATTCGTTTAACCACTAGGGGTGTCCTTCATAAGGGCTGAGATAAAAGTGTGACTTTTAGACCCTCATAACTTGAACAGGTTCAGACCTGCGTAGGGAAGTGGAGCGGTATTTGTGTTATTTTACTATGCCAATTCCAAACCACTTTTCCTTGCGGGAAAGTGGTTTTTTTATTTTCAGAGGGGGAATGATTTGTGAAGTTTTCAGAAGAATGCCGCAGTGCAGCCGCAGAATGGTGGGAGGGGAGCTTTGTCCATCCGTTCGTTCAAGGAATCGGTGACGGAACGCTTCCGATTGACCGTTTTAAATACTACGTGCTTCAGGATTCCTATTATTTAACGCATTTTGCAAAGGTGCAGGCATTTGGCGCCGCTTATGCGAAGGATCTTTATACAACGGGGCGGATGGCAAGCCATGCCCAAGGTACATATGAGGCGGAAATGGCGCTTCATCGGGAGTTTGCCGAGCTGTTGGAAATCAGCGAGGAAGAGCGTAAGGCGTTTAAGCCGTCTCCTACTGCGTATTCTTATACATCCCATATGTACCGTTCGGTTTTGAGCGGGAATTTCGCAGAAATCTTAGCGGCCTTGCTGCCATGCTATTGGCTCTATTACGAGGTTGGTGAAAAATTGCTGCATTGTGATCCGGGGCATCCAATTTATCAGAAGTGGATTGGCACATATGGCGGTGATTGGTTTAGACAACAGGTCGAGGAGCAAATCAACCGCTTTGATGAGCTGGCGGAAAACAGCACGGAGGAAGTGCGTGCCAAGATGAAAGAGAATTTTGTCATCTCCAGCTACTACGAATATCAATTTTGGGGAATGGCCTATCGAAAAGAAGGCTGGTCTGACAGCGCCATAAAAGAGGTGGAGGAATGTGGAGCTTCACGCCATAACGGATGACAGCAAGCCGGTAGAAGAGCTAGCGAGAATCATCATTACGATTCAGAATGAAGTTGATTTTATTCACATTCGGGAACGCTCAAAATCGGCGGCGGATATTTTGAAACTGCTCGAGCTTATTTTTGAAGGCGGTATAGATAAACGAAAATTGGTGATGAACGGGCGCGTGGATATTGCACTTTTCTCTACTATTCACCGCGTGCAGCTGCCAAGCGGCAGCTTTTCACCGAAGCAGGTCAGAGCCAGATTTCCACACCTTCATATCGGGAGGTCGGTGCATTCACTGGAGGAAGCGGTTCAAGCAGATAAGGAAGACGCGGACTACGTGCTGTTCGGGCATGTGTTTGAAACGGATTGCAAAAAGGGTCTTGAAGGCAGAGGAGTATCTTTGCTGTCAACTATCAAACAGCGGATTTCCATCCCGGTTATAGCCATCGGGGGGATGACGCCGGACAGGTTAAGAGACGTAAAACAAGCAGGGGCAGACGGCATCGCTGTTATGTCAGGAATTTTCTCTTCCGCTGAGCCCTTGGAAGCAGCCAGACGATATTCCCGCAAGCTAAAGGAGATGCGCTATGAAAAGGCATTATGAAGCAGTGGTGATTGGAGGCGGAATTATCGGTTCCGCAATTGCTTATCATTTGGCAAAGGAAAACAAAAGCGCCGCATTGTTTGAAAGCGGAACAATGGGCGGCAGAACGACAAGTGCCGCTGCTGGAATGCTGGGCGCCCATGCCGAATGCGAGGAACGTGACGCGTTTTTTGATTTCGCTATGCACAGCCAGCGTCTGTACAAAGGACTTGGAGAAGAGCTTTATGCATTATCCGGTGTGGATATCAGGCAGCATAACGGCGGTATGTTTAAGCTTGCATTTTCTGAAGAAGATGTGCTGCAGCTGAGACAGATGGACGATTTGGACTCTGTCAGCTGGTATTCAAAAGAAGAGGTGTTAGAAAAAGAGCCGTATGCGTCTGGTGACATCTTTGGTGCATCTTTTATTCAGGATGATGTGCATGTGGAGCCTTATTTTGTTTGCAAGGCGTATGTGAAAGCAGCAAAAATGCTTGGGGCGGAGATTTTTGAGCATACGCCCGTCCTGCATGTCGAACGTGACGGTGAAGCCCTGTCCATCAAGACCCCTAGCGGAGACGTATGGGCTAATCATGTTGTCGTTGCCAGCGGGGTGTGGAGCGGAATGTTTTTTAAACAGCTTGGACTGAACAATGCTTTTCTCCCTGTAAAAGGGGAGTGCCTGTCCGTTTGGAATGATGATATCCCGCTGACAAAAACGCTTTACCATGATCACTGCTATATCGTACCGAGAAAAAGCGGCAAACTGGTTGTCGGCGCGACAATGAAGCCGGGGGACTGGAGTGAAACACCGGATCTTGGCGGATTGGAATCCGTTATGAAAAAAGCAAAAACGATGCTGCCGGCTATACAGAATATGAAGGTGGATCGTTTTTGGGCGGGACTCCGGCCGGGAACAAAGGATGGAAAACCGTACATCGGCAGACATCCTGAGGACAGCCGTATTTTATTTGCGGCGGGCCATTTCAGAAACGGGATCCTGCTTGCTCCCGCAACGGGCGCTTTGATCAGTGATCTCATCATGAATAAAGAGGTCAACCAAGACTGGCTGCACGCATTCCGAATTGATCGCAAGGAGGCGGTTCAGATATGATGCTACAGCTGAACGGTAAAGACGTGAAGTGGGAAAAAGACGCAGGTACAATTCAAGACCTGCTGGCGTCGTATCAGCTTGAAAATAAAATCGTTATCGTGGAAAGAAATAAAGAAATAATCGGGAAAGAACGCTATCACGAGGTTGAGCTTTGTGATCGTGATGTCATTGAAATTGTCCATTTTGTAGGAGGCGGATGAGCATGTTAACAATTGGCGGAAAATCATTTCAATCAAGATTGCTGCTGGGCACGGGGAAATACCCATCGTTTGACATTCAAAAGGAAGCAGTAGCTGTTTCTGAGTCTGATATTTTAACATTTGCTGTGCGGAGAATGAACATTTTTGAAGCATCTCAGCCGAATTTTCTGGAACAGCTTGATTTATCCAAATATACGCTTTTGCCGAATACAGCGGGTGCCAGCACTGCTGAAGAAGCAGTTCGGATTGCAAGGCTGGCGAAAGCGTCAGGCCTTTGTGACATGATTAAAGTTGAAGTCATCGGATGCAGCCGTTCCTTGCTGCCTGACCCTGTTGAGACATTAAAAGCGTCTGAACAGCTTCTTGAAGAAGGCTTTATTGTGCTCCCGTACACGTCGGATGACGTTGTGCTGGCGAGAAAGCTGGAAGAGCTCGGCGTTCATGCCATCATGCCGGGTGCATCTCCGATTGGATCAGGACAAGGAATCTTAAATCCTTTGAATCTGTCATTTATTATTGAACAGGCGAAAGTGCCGGTCATCGTGGATGCGGGAATCGGCTCGCCTAAAGATGCGGCATACGCAATGGAGCTTGGAGCGGATGGCGTACTGCTCAATACGGCTGTATCGGGCGCTGACGATCCTGTGAAAATGGCTCGTGCCATGAAGCTCGCAGTGGAAGCAGGGCGCCTTTCTTATGAGGCGGGCCGCATCCCGCTTAAGCAATACGGAACGGCAAGCAGTCCGGGAGAAGGTCTTCCTGTATGACGGGCAGGTATTCAAGGCAGGAGCTGTTTGCTCCGATCGGCCCATTCGGCCAGAAAAAATTGAAAGAAGCGCGCGCCGTGATTATCGGCGCCGGCGCGCTCGGAACAGCCAGTGCAGAAATGCTGGTGAGAGCGGGAGTCGGCTCTGTGAAAATTGCCGACAGAGATTATGTTGAATGGAGCAACCTCCAGCGCCAGCAGCTTTATACAGAAGTTGATGTCAAAAAAGAAATGCCGAAAGCAGCTGCTGCGGAGCGCCGTCTCCGTTCGATTAACAGCGATGTTGATGTGACCGGCCTTGTCATGGATGTGACAGCAGAAAATATCTTCGAGCTGATTAGGGATGCATCAATTATAGTGGATGCGGCTGATAATTTTGAAACCCGCCTGATCGTAAATGATGCTGCGGTAAAGGAAGGGATTCCTTTTCTTTACGGTGCCTGTGTAGGGAGCTACGGCCTCACCTTTACCGTGGTGCCGGGTTCTACTCCTTGCCTGCATTGCTTGCTCGATACACTTCCGATTGGCGGAGCAACATGTGACACAGCCGGCATCATCAGTCCGGCTGTTTTGCAGGTAGCAGTCTTTCAGGTAACAGATGCACTGAAGCTGCTGACGGGAGAGGAGTGCGAGCCGGTGCTGCGCTCTTTTGATTTGTGGAAAAATGAGCGGTCAGAAGTGAGAGCAGCCAGTCTCAAACATGACGCATGCCCAAGCTGCGGCACAAAGGATTTTCCGTTTTTGTCATATGAAAATCAAACAAAAGCGGCTGTATTGTGCGGCAGGAACACGGTGCAGATCAGATCATCTATTACGAAAGAAGCGGATCTTGAAGCGCTTGCCGCTCAGCTGAGGCAGGCCGGGCTTGAAGTAGCTGCGAACCCGTATTTAATTTCCTGCCGCTCGGATGATATGAAAATGGTGCTGTTCCGGGACGGCAGAGCTTTGATCCATGGAACAAATGATATTGCCCGGGCAAAATCCATTTATCATAAATGGATTGGGTAATAAAAGGAGTGTAGTGTAATGAGTATATATAAAGCATTGACAATCGCCGGATCAGATTCAGGCGGCGGCGCAGGGATACAAGCTGATATTAAAACCTTTCAAGAGCTTGATGTATTCGGAATGTCTGCGATTACAGCGGTAACCGCTCAAAATACGCTTGGCGTTCATGGGGTGCATCCGCTGACTGTAGAGGCGTTGAGACAGCAAATTGACGCTGTTGCTGAGGATTTGAGACCGGATGCAGTCAAAACGGGAATGCTCTGGAATGCCGACATGATTGAAGAAGTGGCAAGAAAAATTGACGAGTACGGATTCAATCGTGTAATTGTTGATCCGGTTATGATCGCAAAGGGCGGGGCATCCTTGCTGCGTGATGAGTCAGTTGCCACCTTAAAGGAGTTGCTCATTCCAAGAAGCTACGCGATTACGCCGAATGTCCCGGAAGCAGAAACGCTGACAGGAATGACAATCAGCTCGCTGGATGACCGGAAAAAAGCAGCAGAGCAGCTCGTCAAGATGGGTGCGCAGCATGTCATTATCAAAGGCGGGCACCAGCCTGAGGACAATCACATTACTGACCTTCTTTTTGATGGCAGCATGTTTATGCAAATCACCCATCCTTATATCAATACGAAGCATACGCATGGCACAGGCTGCACCTTTGCTGCGGCTTTAACGGCCCAAACGGCTAAAGGAGACAGCATCCATCAGGCATTTGAGATTGCGGCCAACTTTGTCCGCGAAGCGGTGGAAAATACGCTCGGCATCGGATCAGGACACGGGCCGACAAACCATTTCGCTTTTAAACGAAACAGCTTAAATACAAGCCGATGAGATCACCATCTGATGGTGATCTCTTTTGCGTTTCCTACGGTATGCGCTTTTCATCTGGACAAGGTTATGATATGATAGGAATTAAGATCAGGTACTAATACTATGTCTTTATTAAATATAGGAGGCTTTATACATATGAATTTTTCACTTGAAGGCCGCAACATTGTTGTGATGGGGGTAGCCAACAAACGCAGCATCGCCTGGGGCATTGCGCGTTCTTTACATGAAGCGGGTGCACGTTTGATTTTCACATACGCTGGTGAACGCCTGGAGAAATCCGTTCACGAGCTTGCCGGAACATTAGACCGCAACGACTCCATCATCCTTCCTTGCGATGTTACAAACGACGCAGAAATCGAAACTTGCTTCGCAAGCATTAAGGAGCAGGTCGGTGTAATCCACGGTATCGCGCATTGTATCGCGTTTGCCAACAAAGAAGAACTTGTCGGCGAATACTTAAACACAAATCGTGACGGCTTCCTTTTGGCTCATAACATCAGCTCATATTCTCTGACTGCTGTTGTCAAAGCGGCACGTCCGATGATGACTGAAGGCGGAAGCATTGTCACTTTGACGTACCTTGGCGGAGAGCTTGTGATGCCAAACTACAACGTCATGGGTGTAGCAAAAGCTTCTCTTGATGCAAGTGTGAAATATTTAGCTGCTGACTTAGGAAAAGAAAATATCCGCGTCAACAGCATTTCTGCCGGCCCGATCAGAACATTATCTGCTAAAGGCATCAGCGATTTCAACTCTATCTTAAAAGACATCGAAGAGCGTGCACCGCTTCGCCGCACGACAACACCTGAAGAAGTGGGCGATACAGCTGCGTTCTTGTTCAGCGATATGTCCCGCGGGATTACAGGTGAAAATCTTCACGTTGATTCAGGTTTCCATATCACTGCCCGCTAAGCAGGATCTATTTCAAGCAATCCCGAATAGGGATTGCTTTTTTATTTCTTCTGATTTTCAGCTTTCTGTCATATAGATAGAATATGACACAATCGGAGGGATGAAGATGTCTAATAAGAAAAGAAACGCGGATAAAAAACCGCTCATGTATATTGTTCAGCCGGATTATGCAGAAACTACAAGGTCATCCATGCAGGAGATTGTCATCAAAAGAAAGGCCGACAAACCCGCTCCGCCAAAAGCTGAGGAAAAGCCGGCTTACCATGAGAAGCAGCAGGAGGAAGCTGTGGCACAGGATGTCCTGCAAGAAGACCAAAAGCCTGCAGCCGAACCAGTGAGTCAGCAAACTCAAGAGGTGAGAGAACCAGAGAACATAAAAAGCCAGGAGGAACAGAAAGCAGAGCCGCAGGCCGTAGAAGAAACCGTCGAACACGAGCCCGCGAAAGCAGAAAAAAAGGAAGAGCCTGCACTTGAGACCCGGAAGCCTGAGAAAGAACCGGAAGCTGTCCATAGTGCTGATAAAGCGGAGGAAAAAGCACCGCCGGCACGAAAAGTGAAAAAACCGATGAGCAAGATGACGATCCACGAAAAAATTGATTTTTTAACAAAGCTGCCTCATAACATGCCGAGAGCGCTTTGTTTGATTGAAGCCAATGGAAGAACGTACAGGGGCGTGATTGTCGGAAGAAGAAATGATTCCGTCCTGCTTCGAACAACCGGAAACGGAGCCCCAACCGAACTGGCAATCGATGATATTACCTCTTTGCACCCGCTCGGTTTTTAACGAAAAAGAAAAAAGCTGCCCGGCTGATGTTGCCGGGCAGCTTTTTTACATAGAGAAAAGCCTGCAGGCTTGCAAGCTTTTCCAGCTTATGATTAATGCTGATGATGTGTACGATTGATTAATCGAGGATTTAAGCAGTTGATTGCGCAGAAGCAGTCTAAGTCAACTTCAATACAGTAGTTCGTTTTTTCGAGTCGGAACACTTCACACACCGTATCTTTATCGGTGAAGTCCAAAATGTGTTTGTGTTCGTCAAATGCGATTAATAATGACAGTGTTGCGCAGCTTCCATGCACTCTTTCGACCCTGAAAAATACTGTATTAAAGCAAGGGCCGTTATCGAGTTCGCCGACATTTCCGAAGGCGACTAATGGCGTTGATTTTGATGTAAATATTGCAAAAGGCACTGTGTCGCCTAACGAATGGCTTACAGATAAAAGCTTAGAGTGGCAGCCGGTCGGGCAGTCTTCTTCAACAGCGTTTTGCAGATCTTCAATATTTTCTACAGCTTCACGCACGCAGCTTGATGTTTTCTGGCTCATATTATCCCTCCTGCCTTATAAATTTGAGACTGGCGAAATGATGGAGAGTCAGCTGCCTCACGCTGGAAGCAGCTGAATGATTTGCACCTGTAATAGAGTTTGGAAGGGGATTCCTCTTTACAAGTGTTTATCCATTGTGATGATGCTTTTTATCTTTGTGAGGCGATGTTCTGTCAACTAGCTCTGGTGACAGGCACTGAATCGCGCAGAAGCATCCGAGATCCACTTCAATGCAGAAATCTGTTTTTTCTAGCCCGAAGAAATCCGGGTCGCAAGGGTGGCAAACACTTAAGGTATCGCCTTTGACATCGACAGGGCGTAAAATAGACAGTGTTGCGCAGCAATCACATAATTTTTCAACGCGGAAGAAAATGGATTCAAAGCATTGCATATCATCCACAAATCCCCCCACGTTTCCGAATGTGGAGAACAATCCGCCTTTTTTATCAAACAAGAGAAACGGAATTGTGTCTTTACCTGCAATTGTCGGATTCAAAAGGTTTGTATAGCAGCCAGTCGGACACTGTTCCTCAACTGCCTCCTGCTCTGCTAAAATCTTTTCCACTGCATCGCATACACAGTTCTCATGCCGGCCATGGGTTTTTCCGCAGCTCATTGATTTCAGCTCCTTCTTTATAGGGTATTTGACTTTAGTCCTTAACAACATATGTACCCGTGCCCCACTTGGTGTGGGTGAACGTCTATATATTCATCATATGCTTGGAAAATAAGAAAAAGCAGAGCGTTTTTAGCTCTGCTTTTAGGTTCTAGAGGACAAGAGTGATGACTAGGACAGCGATCAGAACGTTTGTAGCTGTAGAGACAAGGGTTGCGATATCGGCATCTACTGTTGTGACGTTTACGCCGCGGGAGCATTCGATAAGAAGTTTCTGGCGGTTTACTTGCTTGTTAGCTGTAAGCTGCAATAAATCTTGTGCGACTAATTCAGCAATAACGCCATCTGCAATGGAGGTGAGAGCTACTGTCAAGACAGCTGCATTAAGCGCTGTTACAATAGATGTTACGGCTTGAACGTCTGTAGATGAAACGTTGATGTCACAAGAGTCTCTAATAATAATTGTCTCATCTGAGACTTGTTTGTTGAGATTTGCCTGAGCTAGATCTTGGTCGATAAAGGCGTTGTTGTCATTGCCAAACCCATTGTTATTGCAGCAAATATCGCAATTGCATTTTCTTTCTTCTTTTTCTTTCTCTTTGTGCTCTAACGGATGGTCACAGTCAGGATCAAGTGCAACCCAAGAGTATGGTCTGCTTTCCATATCTATTCCTCCTTTTCTTTTACTGTTATTAAATGAGCGAGCCTCTTACTTTGACTGAGGCATTTATCTTGATGATGTGCCCTATTTTTTATGATTAATTTGAATTGTTATTGTTTTGCCGTCTTTGTCTGAGCTGTTCAATGAGCTGCTCTCTGCGGCTAAGCGGTTTATCGCTCTTTTGCTCTTGTACGGCTTCTTCTTCTTTTTTCTTCTTGTGTTTTTCAGCTAGCTCCGCTGATTTCGCTTGCAGGTCTTTTACCATATTCAAAAGCATTTCTTTTTCTTCATCTGATACTTTTTTCATTTTGTCTTTTGTGATGCCGTGTTTTACAAATATGTTTTGGACCAGCATTTTCATCATTGGATCAACTTCTGGGAGCTTTTCAAGCTCTTCTTTGATTTTATCGTTATCTGACATTTGTTCTCACCTCAACTTTTAGTTTGTGAAAAGAAAGGGTTAAAGGATGTCGAATTCAAGGAGCATACTGTTTAACACCTGAAGCAAGATTTGTACAAAGGTTATTATTTCGTCTGCAGACAAAGTAATCTTGATGTTTCGGCTGTTGATAATTTTAATGATGGTTCTTTTTTTGATTTGAGAGTTATCAAGAATGAGTATTTCGCTTGCTACTGTGTCGGCCAAGTCCTCGTCGGCAATAACGAGCTGTGTCAACAGGATAATCAATGTTGTAACCAAGGCTTGTATAGAAAGGGCAGCTGTTATATGTGACGTATCTATTGTGATATTTTCGCAATCAATCACTTCGATCTGCTGCTCGAATTCGCTTGATAATTGCTCAAATATGTCAGGATGCAGGGATTCAATTTTTGTTTCAAATGACATAACCTTCACTCCTTTCTTATCCATACTCTATATAATGCAAATGGGGTGCCGAGCGGAATAATAAAAATAACCAATTTTCTGCCGGACAAGATACAATTCATGAAGAATAGGGTTTTCGCATATATGTGAAGGGATCATGATTGGCAAAGGAGTGAACGAGTGGTTATAAATGGGCTGACAATTGTTCTTCTATCGCTTGCGGTCTTTCGGCTCGCCCGCCTGCTGGTGTTTGACACGATTATGGCGCCGCTTCGCAGTCTGTTTCATGAAGAGAAGGAAGAAAAGGATGCGGACGGGAACATTGAAACCTATATCGTGATTAAGGGAACCGGTGTCAGGGCGTTTATTGGTGAATTGCTGAGCTGCTATTGGTGCACAGGCGTGTGGTGCGCCGGCTTTTTGATTTTATGCCAGGCGTTGATCCCGCAAGCGGCGCAGTGGCTGATTTTACTTTTGGCGATCGCCGGCCTTGCCGGCATCATAGAAACGCTCGTATCAAAATGGCTGCAAGAATGAGGCGTTACCACCAGCAACTTTTCACTAGCATCAGCATAAAGTAGCATATATGACATAAGGAAAGGAAGGGGACAAAAATGAGCCAACATCATAAACCTTCCCAAAAATCTCCATATACAGATTCATCGTATCAATCAAAAAAGATAAAAAAGAAAGGCTGCGGGTGCGGAAATAAAAAGAAAAAGCCTCAATAGCCTGGCAAAGAAACCGGAGAACTCCGGTTTTTTGTTTTTTTAACGGGGCGGCCTCGCTCAGCATATATCATAAGCGGGGGGATAAAAGTGAATGAGTTTGAAAAATGGATAGAAGGAAGATATGAACCACACGAACAAAAGCAAAAAGAGTATGAAGACACGATGGGCCGTATCAGAAAAGACTTGGATGCATTTGATAAAGCCGGTCTGGAATTTGAAGATGAGATTGAAGAGCTGGCTGAAAAAACGGAGGCCTTACTTAAGAAACATCAAGCTCAATATGATCAATCATAAATCCGCAAACGCCCTATGCGAATATCCAAGCCGATCCAAGCAGCTCACATAGTGTATAGAGAGTAAAGGAGGTGCTTATCTATGGGCTTTGGATACGGATTCGGCGGCGGCTACGGCGGCTGTTATGGCGGTTATGCTGGCGGTTACGGCGGCGGCTATGGTTCAACATTTGTTTTGTTGGTCGTATTATTCATTCTCCTCATCATCGTAGGTGCATCTTTCTTTTAAGATGTATTGAGGAAGTACGGGTTATAACCCGTGCTTCCTTGCCTTGTGTTTATTTTTAAAAATGTTGGAAAAGCACATTGTATTATGTGCATTCATACAATACCGTATTACTCCGCCAAAAGGAGGCGCATTATGGATAATCAATTTTTTAAGAACATCGAAAAGAAAACAGGTGTGAAGATGCAGGATGTAATGAATCTTGCCGGATCACTCCAAAACGCTAATTTTAAAGATGAAAATACAGTGCGCAGTGTGATTAACCGCGTAGCGCAGATGGCAAACAGACGCGTGCCAAAAGAATTAGAAGATAAAATTGTGGAATCTATTACAAGCGGAAAAGAAAAGCTTGATTTTGGCACGATTTCTAAAATGATGGATAATAAATAAGTGGATGGCCTGGCTGACTCACTGCAGCGGGCCTTTTTTTACAGTAAAAACCCGGCAGTAATCTGCCGGGCTGTTAATGATGCAAGGGCTGTCTTGCTTTCTGTACCAGGGGATACAAAAATCTTGAGCGGTTGGCTGTTTTGCCGCGCCTGTTAGCGGGGCAAGACAAATATAAATGCTGTTTCGCCCGGGTCATGGCTACATATAAAAGGCGTCTTTCCTCCTCAAGAGCGGCCTCGTCTCCTTTTCTTGCCGTTTCTAATGAGAAATCGTGCGGAATCGAGCCGTCTACAGTGCCTAACACGTAGACTGTTTTGAATTCAAGTCCTTTTGACCGGTGAATGGTCATCAGCTGAACGCCATGTTCATCCGTTCTGTTTTTCTCAGCGGCCCTCATATGGTCTACGTGGGCAAGAAAGTCAGGAATCGTTTTGAACTTCTTGGCGACAACCTTGATGTCACGCAGGTCATCAGAGCCTTTTTCCAGCTTGTTGCCCTCATTGCCCCGCTTTTTTAAATATTCGGAGAAGCCCATTTTTCCTTCTGCAAAGGTGATGGCTTCTACGGGTTTCATTGTGCGGAGGCTTGCAAAAAACGGTACGATTTTCTTGATTTTGTCCAGCTGGAATGGCTTCAGATCAGGCAATTTGGCCAGCGCTTTGATCATGGTACAGTCCTCTGTAATCGAGAGCGCCTTCAGCGTATTCAAAGCGGACTGTTTTAAAAACAAGGCGGGAAGCAAATGTTTAATCGCCTCGGTGTCATCCTCATTTTGGCTGGCGTACAAGTAGGCGAGAATCTGGCGGACGATCCGTCTGCTGTAAAACGATTGGACGCCGCGGTCAGCTGTATACGGAATTGACGATTGATGAAGCCTTTCATATATAGCACGGCCTCCGCTGTTTGTGCGGTAAAGAACCGCAAAGTCTTCTGGACTGGCTCCATTTTGAATTTTTTCTTTGATATCGGAAACGACCATTGTGGCTTCTTCCTCTTCATCATAAGGATAAAACAGCACAGGGACCTGAATGTCATCGCGGGCCGCTTCAAGCGTTTTGGCATATCTGTTTTTGTTCTTTTTCACAACGATATCAGCACTAGAGACGATCGGGTGCGTAGACCTGTAGTTCGCAGTTAAATAGATCGTCTTCGCTCCCGGATAATCCTTTTGAAAATCAAGAATGAAAGACGGATTGCTTCCGCGAAACGCGTAGATGGACTGGTCATCGTCTCCGACACAGCACAGGTTTTGCTCCGGGCTGGCGAGCATTTGCATGATTTTGTATTGAACCGGATTAATGTCCTGAAACTCATCAATTAAGATATACGTAAACCGAGATTGATATTGTTCCAGAAGGTCAGGCCGCTCGATAAACAATTCATAGCAGGCTGAAGCCATGTCATCAAAATCAAATTGGCTGTGTTCTTTTTTCTGGCGTTCATAATGTTCATATAAACGATAAACTTGTTTTTCCCACTCATCTTTTAGAGGGATGCGTTCATTTGGGACATAAGTGTTTTTCCAAAAACCGATCTGCTGCAGAGCTTGGTCAACTGGGAATTCTTTCTCATCGATGCCTTCTTCATAGAGTGCTTTTTTGATATATTGTTCCCGCTGCCACTCCATTTTCAGCAGATGCTCACCGTTCCATTTAGCAGAATTAGAGTGATACAAGATCTTATAAAACAGACTGTGGAATGTTCCTGTCACAAGTCTTCTGACTTTTGCCGGCTGTAATCCGTACTGGTTCGCCATACGCTCTTTCATTTCAGCGACAGCTTTTGTTGTAAAGGTGACAAGCAGCATATTTTCAGGCGGTATGCCTAAGTGTTCGATCATGTGGGCGGCACGGGCTGTCAGCACCCGTGTTTTTCCGCTCCCCGCACCTGCAAGCACGAGCAGCGGGCCCTCTGTTTCCGTGACAGCTTTCAGCTGATCCGTGTTTAAACCGACAGACGGAAAAAGGCTCGTATCGGGTTCTATTGTTTTTGGCACAAATGGTGTTCCTGGTTTAATGCTTCTAGGACGGTGCCATTCTGTAACAGCTGGGGACGGGTCAGCGGCGATCGCTTTTCCCTTGGGTAAACGAATGACACCAGATTCCTGATCATCTTCTTTTTTCCCCTCTTTAGAGGGCTTCGGTTCGCACGCCTCCTCACATGCCGGAAAATCGCCTGGCTGGCGATGGATAAACTCTGGCGGATCGGCGATGTTAAGCCGTAACAAAACGGGCTTTCCGCAATGAGAACAAAATAAATGTCCTTTTATTCCCTCTTCAAAGAGGAATTGATAATGTTCTCTCGAATATGTATGTAAATGTATGATTCTATCATTCAGTCGGGCGCATTTCAAAAAGGGGTCCTCCCAATCAAAAGGTGTTCATTACAGACAATGACTATCATATCAAAAGAAATGTGTTTCAAAAAGTAAGTTTAAGGGAAAAGAGACAGCAGAGGGGTGGGTATTGTATGATATATGCAGGTCAAATTCAGAACCAGCAATACGCTCAATATGCTAATAGAACGGCTGGACATAAGCAGGATTATGCCGGAACCGAAAAAATCAGCTATGTCCCGTTTCAGCGGGTATACAAAGAACTGGAAAAGCAGCAGGAGAATCAAACGGCCGCTGAAAGAAAGGTAAACGAGATGAAACGTAAGCGCTCTCTTTATAAGAGATTGCGAGAAAAAGGAATGGGCACATATATTAATCGATATGTATAAAAAACCGTTCATACGAGAGAACGGTTTTTTATATGCGGAAAAAATCCGGATCTCAAAAAGATCCGGATGCGTTCAGTCCTTCATCATTTGTAAGTGGGGGATGCCGGCATCGAGGAATTCTTTTTCAGAAAGCACGCGATACCCGTGTTTCTTGTAAAACGGCACAGCCTGTGTTTGCGCGTTTAAAATGAAACCGGAAGCGCCTCCGTCTGCCGCGGCTTTTTCGAGCGCTTTCATAATGATGCCGCCGACACCGGCTGAGCGGTGGCTTTTCAGTACGCAAATCCGCTCTAACTTGCCGTAGCCGTCCTTCATACGCCATCTTCCGGCACCGACAGGCTTTTCACCGTCATACACGACGATATGCTCTGACTCATTTTCAAGTTCGTCAATTTCTTCTTCAGCAGGCACGTTTTGTTCTTTGACAAAGACTTCTTCTCTTACATAGAATGCATCTTTCAGTTGGTCTTCATTTTTTGCGATAACTGCTTTCAAACATTATTCTCCTCTGCCTAGCAAGAAGGTTTCATATACTGTCCACGATCCGTTTTCCAGCTGGTAAAGCAAGTGGAAACGGTCAACGATTTCTTCATGCGACACTTCCTGCATTTTTAATTGTCCCAGCACATCTGAATGCTCATCGTCGGAAAGATTTTGGCCGACCGTCACATGCGGAACGAAATTATATTCCTGTTCTCCTGCCAACACACCGGTGTATAGCTTTTCATTGAGTGTTTTTAACTCTTCCGTCGGTTCTGCTTTGATGTAAATGACATTATTGACAGGCGCAAATGAGCTGTATTTTGTCATTTTGAGAACGAGTGGGTGGGACTCTTTTGCGATGTTTCTTAAATGTGATACGAGCTGATCCGCTTTCTCCTCCGCGCATTCAAAGGATGCTCTCAGCGTCAAATGAGGCGGGATTAGAGAGTAGCTTGGGTCATAGCGCTTTCTGTAAGAGTTTGCAAGGTCTTGGAGCTTTTTTGATGGAAATAAAACGATTCCATATTTCATATTATGTCCCTCCTGGAAATAAAGTATGATAGAGTGTTAAAGCATTTTTTTCAGCGCCGGGGTGATGAGCGGCTGCCAGTATGTCCATTTGTGGTCTCCGTCAAATGGCTCAAAATCATAATCGGAAAGTTTCTTCTCCAGCAGCTGCTTCAGCTCCTGGTTCGGTTCTGTAAAGTCCAGAATGTTCCCGTCTGTCGTGTGGACGTCAGTTTCTTTTGTTCCGATTTGGTGATAAATAGAGAGGTGTTTGATATCGCCTGACTGTTTCACGGCTTCTAGTACATGTTTGTCAACATAGGGAGACTGCATGATGATGTTGCCAAACATATTCGGATAATCAAGCGCTGTCATAAGTGACACGGTTGCTCCGAGCGAATCACCGATCAGCGTTCGGCCGTAACCGATCTGATAGGTTGGATACTCATCATCTGCAAAAGGAACGAGCTCATGGGCGATGAACCGTTTATAAGCCGAAAATTTTGAACCCTCCGGATGATAGGTGTTTCTGCGCTCTTTTACATTCTTATAGGGAACACCGATAATAATGCTCCGGTCTATTTCGTGTTTTGACAGCAATTCCTCAACCTGTCTGCCGATTCTCCCCAGCCTGAAATAATCGTGGCCGTCCTGCGCGATAATGACATGGTATTTATAAAGCGGGGAGTAGTTGGACGGCAGGTAAACAAGCAAGGTCATTTCTTCGTTAAGCTCTTTTGAAAAGAATTTCTTTTCTTGCACTGTGCCGTTTTTCGGTGCCATAAAAACATTCCTCCAGGACATCACTATACTTTCTTGCATTTTCAATTATTGTACCATGAATTATTAGAAATTTCTCTCTTTAAACGGTTCGGTTCACGAAGAAAAAAGTGTTGAAATAAACTGTGAATTGCGCTAATATAAAACAATCAGAAAATTTAAATCGATATTTCTTATCGTGAGAGGTGGAGGGACTGGCCCTTAGAAACCTCAGCAACCGGCTTGTTTTGCATGTGCAAAGCGCCAAGGTGCTAAATCCAGCAAGCGTTTTTTATGCTTGGAAGATAAGAAGAAGCGTTAAACCCCTTCTTCTTATGAAGAAGGGGTTTTTATTTTGAAAAGGGAAGGTGTCAGCTATATGTCACAGCACGTTGAAACGAAATTAGCTCAAATTGGGAACCGTAGCGATGAAGTCACGGGAACAGTGAGTGCTCCTATCTATTTATCAACAGCATACCGCCACAGAGGGATCGGAGAATCTACCGGATTTGATTATGTCCGCACAAAAAATCCGACACGCCAGCTTGTTGAGGACGCCATCGCTAACTTAGAAAACGGCGCGAGAGGGCTTGCTTTTAGTTCGGGAATGGCTGCTATCCAAACGATTATGGCGCTGTTTAAAAGCGGAGATGAACTGATCGTTTCATCGGATCTATATGGCGGCACGTACCGTTTATTTGAAAATGAATGGAAAAAATACGGATTGACTTTTCATTATGATGATTTCAGCGATGAGGACTGTTTACGCTCTAAGATTACGCCGAATACAAAAGCGGTGTTTGTGGAAACGCCGACAAACCCCCTCATGCAGGAGGCGGACATTGAACATATTGCCCGGATGACAAAGGAGCACGGTCTTCTGCTGATCGTAGATAATACATTTTATACACCGGTCTTGCAGAGGCCGCTAGAGCTGGGAGCTGACATTGTCATTCACAGCGCAACCAAGTATTTAGGCGGGCATAACGATCTGCTTGCTGGACTTGTCGTGGTGAAGGATGAGCAGCTCGGAGAGGAAATGTTTCAGCATCAAAATGCGATCGGCGCCGTCCTGCCGCCATTTGATTCGTGGCTTCTGATGAGAGGAATGAAGACGCTGAGCCTCAGAATGCGTCAGCATCAGGCAAACGCGCAGGAGCTTGCGGCTTTTTTAGAAGAGCAGGAAGAAATTTCGGATGTGCTGTATCCCGGAAAAGGCGGCATGCTGTCCTTCCGTCTGCAAAAAGAAGAATGGGTCAATCCGTTTTTAAAAGCACTGAAGACCATTTGTTTTGCAGAAAGCCTCGGCGGGGTGGAAAGCTTTATTACATACCCTGCGACCCAGACGCACATGGATATTCCTGAAGAGATCCGCATCGCAAACGGGGTGTGCAATCGGTTGCTGCGCTTTTCTGTCGGTATTGAACATGCGGAAGATTTAAAAGAGGATCTAAAACAGGCATTATGTCAGGTCAAAGAGGGAGCTGTTTCATTTGAGTAAACACAATTGGACGCTGGAAACCCAGCTCGTGCACAATCCATTTAAAACAGACGGCGGAACCGGGGCGGTCAGTGTACCGATTCAGCACGCCTCGACTTTTCACCAATCTTCATTTGAAGAGTTCGGGGCATATGATTACAGCCGCTCTGGCACGCCGACAAGAACAGCTCTCGAAGAAACAATTGCCGCATTGGAAGGCGGAACAAGAGGATTTGCTTTCAGTTCAGGCATGGCTGCCATCTCAACAGCATTTTTACTGCTGTCACAGGGTGATCACGTTCTTGTGACAGAAGATGTATACGGCGGAACCTTCCGTATGGTGACAGAGGTGCTGACCCGGTTTGGCATTGAGCATACGTTTGTCGACATGACGGATCGTAATGAAGTGGCGCGGAGCATCAAGCCGAACACAAAGGTCATTTATATGGAGACACCGTCAAATCCGACACTTGGGATTACGGATATTAAAGCGGTTGTTCAGCTTGCAAAAGAAAACGGCTGTCTGACCTTTCTGGACAATACATTCATGACACCGGCACTGCAGCGACCGCTTGACCTCGGCGTGGATATTGTACTTCACAGCGCGACAAAATTCTTAAGCGGACACAGCGATGTGCTCTCAGGTTTGGCTGCTGTCAAAGATGAAGAGCTTGGGAAGCAGCTGTATAAGCTGCAAAACGCGTTCGGCGCCGTCCTTGGCGTACAGGATTGCTGGCTTGTCCTGCGCGGATTAAAAACATTGCAGGTCCGTTTAGAGAAAGCGAGTCAAACAGCCCAGCGGCTTGCGGAATTTTTCCAGAAGCATCCGGCGGTGAAGCGCGTGTATTATCCGGGACTGGCTGATCATCCCGGCGCTGAAACCCATAAAAGTCAGTCGAAGGGAGCGGGCGCCGTGCTATCTTTTGAGCTTGAAAGCAAAGAGGCCGTTAAGAAGTTAGTCGAGAATGTGTCACTGCCGGTCTTCGCTGTCAGCCTTGGCGCCGTGGAATCGATTTTGTCCTATCCGGCAACGATGTCTCACGCGGCAATGCCTAAGGAAGAGCGTGAAAAACGCGGTATCACTGATGGCCTGCTCCGTCTGAGTGTGGGCGTCGAACATGCAGACGATTTAGAACACGATTTCGAACAAGCGCTGAAAGAAATTGCTCCAGTTGCGGTTCGTTAAAAAAGAAGCCGGGGATGGTCCGGCTTCTTTTATTATTGTTCATCATCAGGATTCAGAATCGCGAGGACTTGATGATCCTCCCAAACGCCATTAATTTTTACATTTTTTCGGGCGATGCCTTCTTTGTGAAATCCTGCTTTTTCTAATACACGCATGGACCCGAGATTACGGGGCATCACACCGGCTTCAATCCGATGCAGTTTCAATTCGTGGAACGCATAACCAACAACCAATCTGACTGCCTCTGTCATAATGCCCTTTCCATTATGGGCTTTGTCTAAAAAATACCCAATGAACGCAGTTTGCAGCGCTCCGCGGATGATTTGAAAGAGCGAAACCGTCCCGATTAATCTATCGTCTGACGCTGTAAAGATGCCAAAATGATATTCTTCATCTTTCTCAAGTCTTTGCTGATACTCGGTTATTCGTTTTCTTTGCCCCTCAATCGTATAATAATCGTCTGCGCGTATCATAGAAAACTGTTCGAAGAAATCTCGATTTTCACTTTGCAGCCGCAGATTTTCTTCGGCATCCGTTACTTCTAAAGGTCTAACATAAATGGTTTTTCCTTTTAACATACAGTGATCTCTCCGTTCTCGTGTCAGCATTCCTCTTACATTATTCTCAGGGAAATGCAAATATCCTTTTTATAAGAAGGAAGAAAACCAATTTCCCATAAAAGTGCCAACATAGTTGCCGATTAAGTAGCCGAGCGTACCGACAAGCATGATCGGGGCGACAAGCTCCCGCCATCCCTTGGCAATTGCCATCGCAGCCGCAGTCGTCGGTCCCCCGACAGTAGCGTTGACGGCGAGCAGAATTTCTTCAAGCCGCACGCGGAACAATTTTCCGGCAGCTAAGGAAACTGCTAAATTGCTGATCGCAATGATAAACACGAATAATAGAATAAGAGGCGCATTCGTGACGATTAAGCGGAGATCTGCAGGAATGCCGATCACCACAAAAAACAAATAAATCAAAAAGGTTCCAAGTTCCTGAGATCCATTGAGCCTTTCAAAAAAACGCGGGAAAAGAAAAATGATAAGAACAGTTAAAGACGTAAGCACCAGGTACTGATCGCCAAGCGTACCGGTCAGCAGGGGATGAGAAAAAATGCTTTTAAAATAACCGGAAACCTTCATACTAACCGCAACAAGTGCGAAAGCGGCACCGGCATTAAATGCGATATCCTTTAAGGAAATATCCTTCCGTTTCCAATAGCTTTCAGCACTGTTTCCGCTGTTTCCATCGGCTTTTACCTTCTCTTCAAACGGCATGGCATAATGCCGCTGAAACCATTTGAGTGCAGGAATGCTGATTAAAATAAAAAACAAAAGCGCCATCATAAAATTATCAGCCACAACGGTAGCCGACACATATTCACCAGGCGTCTCAAATTTTGCCGCCATCGCCGCAAAGTTGACCCCGCCGCCGATATAAGAGGCGCTGATCATCCCGCCGATTTTATCGAGATAGGGAATATGCTGTTTGAGTAGAAAAAAAGCCAGGATACTGCCAAGCACTGTTCCAACGGAGCTAATCAGAAAAATAAACAGCAAACGCCTGCTTTCCTTAAAAATTTGCCTAACATTGATCTGAAACAATAAAAGTGGTATCGCCAGTGGTACCACATAAGACCACACAGTGTAATACACAGGCGACTCAACAGGAAGCACTCCTACATTTGTAAACACCATAGCACCTGCAAGGGCAATAATAGCGCCCGACACAGCAGAAGCCCACTTAAAGCGCTGCTCCAGCCCGATACTCACTGCCGCCCACACCGCAATAAACCCCCATAATACCCAAACATCATCGGAAGAGATCAAAGAATGCAAAACCCCATCACCTCTATTGTTAGAAAATTAAGACATATTATAATAGCCGGGGAACGGAACAGCAAGTCCAAAAAAAGTTTTTCTAAAAAAGCAGTTGACGAATAGAAGGGAAGGTTATATAATAGAACTTGTCAGAAAGACAATAACATACCCAGCAACACATACATATCATGATTCCGTAGCTCAGCTGGGAGAGCGCTACCTTGACAGGGTAGAGGTCGCTGGTTCGAGCCCAGTCGGAATCATAGCTTAAACCCTTGCGCAGCAAGGGTTTTTTATTTTGCTTATTTATTGATTTGTCATCATTCATCGAGTTGGGGACGAATTGGGGACGAAATTATTTTTTTGAGCTGATTTTGAAGAAGAATTTCAAAATCAACTCTGTTTTTGTGCTAGGTTTCTAGGATCGAACTGGTTAAAGTGTTTTACTGTGCTATTTTCGAGTTTCTCGGTAACGTGGCCATAAATATCACTAGTTGTTCGAGTACTGGCATGTCCAGCTCTTCTTTGGATAGCACTGAGACTTTCGCCAGCTTCCATAAGGAGAGCCACCGCAAGTCATGAAGACGAGCATCTTTTAGGCCGTACTTCTTTTTTAATTTTAGTCCATTTTGCGGTAGGGGTTGTATAGTAGTAAGGTTTTCCTTTACCACTGTGAAATACAAATTGATGTTTTCCGCCTTCCCAGGCATCGCTAAGCAACAATTTTTCTTTTTCATATGCGATAATATTTAGCCAACTCATCCATATAAAAATCAGGCATTTTAACGAATCGTTGAGAACTTTTTGACTTTGGACTTTTGACATGGGGTTCTTCATTAATTGTTTTAGAAATTGATCTATTTACGTATATTCTACCTTTGTCCCAATCTATATCCAAATGCCATTCGCAAGCAAGAGCTTCTCTTCTACGAAGCCCGCCGATCAGAGCTGCAAGATAATATAAACGACATTTAATATCTATTTCATACAACACTTTAATACATTCAGCTGCTTTTTCTGATTCAAGAAAGTTCATTTCCTTATTCTCAGCTTCAGGTGAACTCAATCCCTCCATAGGATCATCTTTTATCAATTTCCATTCCTTTGTTGCGGATTTAAACAATGCTTGCAGAATTTTAAATATATCTTTGATCTCCTAATCCGCCAGGCTTTCCATCTTTTCTAGCTCCATCTTTAGATAAATATCAATAAAATCAACAATATGAAGACTTTTTATTTTGTCTATTTTTTTATGACATAATGCAGGGAGAATGTGGTTGTTTAAGTGATTTGAATACTTAACAGATATTGTAAAAGAGTAAGGCTTTCCATTTTTATTAAAGAGTTTCTTTTCGACCCATTTCTCTGCACTGCAAATGATTCAACAGTAGATTTTTCAGGAGCAATATACTCGCCGGCCTCTACTTTAATTCTGAAACGGTCCAGTTGATCTTCGAGATACTCCTGTAATTTCCGTTTAGACTTTAATATTTTTGGATCTTCGATACGAGTCGATTTCTTTTTTCTATCTCTTTTACCGTTGTCATCATATCCATTTTCGACTATTAATCTAAAAGATTTTTCACTGCGCCTTTCAATACTAACCATGTGGCTACCTCCTTGTTCAAATTAATTTGCTTGATAAAGCTTTTGATGCCAGAGAATAGAAAACAGTTTTCTTTTGTACATTTCAAGCCGTTTAGCTGTAAAAGGGTATGTGACGTTAAAGGTATCTCCAATTAACTTTATAGCCTCCGATTGCATGCGCGGCAACGAAATCTTTTCGAGCATGAATGTCGGTACACAAAAGTGATACATGAAACTATTGGCTTGATACTCTTGAAGCTGGCGGAACATACGATTCATATTGAATTGGTTCCCGCAGTGTTTAATCACATGCCCGAGCTCACGGACAAAGTCCTCCCATTGTTGTTGATGAGAAGTCCTTGAATCCAAAACCATGCTATAAAGACCATTTATACAAAACATGCTGCTGCCTTTTTTTCGTAGTGTATCCAAATCTGAAAAGCAGCCGCAATCCGTTCCATGTCAACTTCTTCAGGAGTAAACATATTCAATTTTGTATAAATCTTCTTTACTTCTTCTTCTAGATGAGATAACTGAATTGTCATAATAGCACCACCTGGTGGGAATGTATGTTCTGTTTTTAGTGTGAAAGAAAAGCCCTTTGAAGGGCTCTTCGTTACGCTGCTGTCGTCGTTGTTTTGTCTCTTCTTGCGAGTCCCATTATGCCTGAGATAATGAGAAGAACAGCAGGCAGTAAGTAGAATAAAGAAATACAAATCAGGCCACCGATACCAGATATAAGAAGTAAAATTCCACCCAATTTTGCTTTCTTTCTAATAATTACAGAAGCAACAATACCAAGAATGGAGAGGAAGATAGCGCCCCAACCTAAACCGATAATATCGCTTGTGCCAGATGAGTTAAAAGAGGCATCAAGACCACCAACAATTAATGCCAAAAAGGCTCCTATAAATCCAAAAATTCCACCAATTAGACCTAAAACAAATTCAGTTGTTCTTTTCATTTCAAAATCCCCTTACTTAACTGGTACTTTAATTGTTACTGCTTTAGTATTCATGAAGTCATCAGTTGTAACATCACCGAAGTTTAATTTGATTTCTTTAACGCTATTAACATCAATTTCTTTTCCATCAGGAGCTGAAAACTCAAGAACTCCTTCTTGTTTAACGCCGCCTTGAACTTCACCGCCAACTTCTCCATCAGTCAAGAACAT
This sequence comes from Bacillus sp. FSL R7-0685, assembly GCF_038002425.1. Taxonomy (NCBI): domain Bacteria; kingdom Bacillati; phylum Bacillota; class Bacilli; order Caryophanales; family Bacillaceae; genus Bacillus; species Bacillus sp. FSL R7-0685. The sequence continues at coordinate 1,235,406 of NZ_JBBOCN010000001.1, forward strand.
GTTTGCTGATAATTGCATGCTGCCAATTACTGCATTTCCTTGGTCTGGATAGAAAGTCAGGACCTTGTCAGTAGTATTTTCAATGTTTATACCAACGTTTATCTTGTCTTTCATGATCTTTACATCGCCCAGGTTAACTTTCATTCCCAGAGCTTCAGCAGATTGTTTGCTTGCATCGACTTTTTTAGAGCCGTCATCTTTAGTCTCTTCAGTTTTTTTGTCTTTTGAATCACTACTCCCTGTAGAGACATCATCTGTAGAGCTACATGCTGCTAACGCAAGCGCTAGTCCTAAAGACATGAATAAAACGAACCACTTTTTCAACCTAATTCCCCCAGTTCATAAATTAGAATACCTATTAATAATCGGCTAAAACTGCCAAAAATTCAAGAGGATTTCGCCAAAAATGTTAATAGATTCTTAAAATCAACGGGGATAAGATGGTGAATTTACTTAATGGATTACCTCAAAATTTGCGGTTGAAAGAGAATATAACCTCAAAGATTTGAGGTTGAAATGATTTCAACTGAATAGTTTACCTCAAATTTTGAGGCGAAGTGTTCAGAACTAATTAAACTAAACAAAATAAAACAATAATAATAAATAAAGAATAATGTGTTTGTTATGTAATTATTTTTTGCTTCAGTTGATAATAAAAAATAGCAATACTTTTGCTTAAAGGAATGTCAATCATTCTCCCCATTCGGAGATTTGCGACTTTTTTCTTTTTCTTTCAAATACTTAATAAAATCGATAGCTTGTCTTCGTGCTTCTTCTGAAAAATCAGATGCATCTTTAAAGGCGATTTGTAAATCAGGATCTTCGAATAAGTCACTATTAAAGCTGTTAGGTCTTTTGCCTGTAAGAATATAATCAGTAGTTACGCCATATAAATTGGCAATTTTCACAAGCATTTCACCATCAGGCTTTCGCAAACCATATTCCCAGTTTGCATAAGTTGACATGGTTTTAAGACCTAATTTCTTTGCAACTAGAGATTTGCTCCAACCCTTTTTTTCTCGTAATTCGGTTAAGACTTTCCCTGTTATATTATCCATATTTATACACCTTTTTTCATTTGGTGTGTAAATTTTAACACGTTTTACACAAGATAAATAAATAGTTACACAAAAAGAATAAAAATATGTTGACTTACCCACCGTGTGTATATTATGATGAGATCAACAAATGTTACACATATAGAGTAAGGTGGTGGAAAGATATTATGCTTAGAAAACTTCGAGATACAAGACTCGCTCAAGGAAAAACTCAGTCTTACATGGCGAAACAACCTGGTTATAGATATGCTAGCGGCTATGCCAACATAGAAATGGGTCGCACAAAACCCAGCCTTGAGAAAGCCCAACAAATTTCTGAGCTCCTAGATGGTGATGTAAATGAACTTTTTTTGATGAAAAGTTACACGAAAAGAGTAAAACCGTAGCGTAGGAGGTGTAGAAATGTCTCGCAACACAATGACCGTGCAGGAAGCTGCTGAATACCTCGGTGTTCATCATGACACGATTTACACAATGGTTCGTGAAAAAGAAATTCCTCACTTCTGAGTGCGCACACGTATTTTCCCCACTAAGCACAACATAGATGCGTGGATTGAAGCGCAGGAACAAGCAAATATGAAACAAGCGCAATAGCAAGGAACCTACTGAACGAAAATTTTCGTTTAGTGAATGACAACTTTTTCTAAGGAGGTTCATGAATGAACGAATTACAAAAAGTATTCAATTATCAAGATCAGTAGGTTCGGACAGTTGGAAAGGATGGACAACCTTGGTTTGTCGCAAAGGATGTCTGCAATGTACTAAGTCATTCAAATCACAAAGTAGCAGTGTCCCGGCTCGACGAAGACGAGGTAAGTAAAGTTTACCTCACCGATTCATTAGGCCGTAATCAAAAAACAACAGTTGTCAATGAAGCTGGTTTGTTTTCACTTATTTTAACTAGTAACAAACCAGAGACTAAACAATTCAAAAGGTGGATCACTCATGAAGTCATCCCGCAATCAGAAAAACGGGCGGCTACGTTGCAAATGACGAGTTATTCATCCAAACATACTTGCCGCAAGCTGATGAAAATACAAAGCTGCTTTTCAAAACAACTCTTCACACTATGAAAGAGCAAAGCAAACAAAAGGTTAATATCGAGCAAGTGCCTATGATCGTTGCTCAGGCTGATGATCTGAAAATGATAGGCAATGACGCAATTATTGCAAAAAGAGACAAGACAAACGGTTGGCTCAATGGGGCGATGGTTTTATTCTTTGTAATCGCAGTTTTTCCGGGGATAGGGGGTTAAGGTATGGCGACAACTGAGCAAATAAAACGCATGAACGATATTAATGGTCTGATAAAGCTAATCGCAAGCACAAACAGACGCACTTTCTACTGAAATACTAGACACAAACAAAAGGAGGGAAATAATGAGGGACCCCTTAGCTTATATAAACAGTGCAGAAATCCTTTGCTCTTTCCCAGTCAGATATAAGAAAGACATGAAGACGTGGATTCAAGGTGTTTCAATTAATGAAGAAAGACAAGAGATTTATGTAGCCAATCAAGAAAACACAGGAACAGTACTTCGTATTGATGTACGGGACCTTAATGGTAAACTTAAGAGTAGTAAAAATATCCCAATTGATAGTGGGTCTTTTACAGAATCTCTACCTTACTTCTATAATAAGAACGATCAACTAAGTTTTATCGTACGACCCAAAAATGAAGAATCTGCGGCTATATTCAACTATGAAACTGGTGTCTTAGGGAGCACCTTTCCTATTAAAGGAAAAGCAAAATCTGACGTTGATGGGGATTACTTTGTCACATCTGATGTATGGACTGACACTATTAAAAATATATACATTTACACTTGGGAGAGTGTAAAAGCAGGAAACCCTGTACTGGTTAATAGTATTAGGACAGATAACTATGGCAGATTAACTGAAAAATCTCAGGGTATTGTTGTGAACAATGGTTATATCTTCATAACGCAAGGTGCTCAAAAAGGAAAACCTGCCATCACTGTATACAACACAGCAGGACAATTAGTAAATTCCTTCATCTATACTAAAAGTAGTCTTGCAAAAGCTGTCAATAGTAAATTCCCCGGACGGCTACCAGATGCAGTTAACTATGACTACGAAAACGAGGGCGGATGCAAGTACAAAGGGAGACTATCCTTAGCTCAGATCATTGACGGAGAATGCTTTATTTTTGTTCATAATTCCCCTAGAGGCGTTGCGTTAGAAACAGAAATCCCAATCTATAAAGTAGATACTGGCTACTTAAACGTAACTCTGTTAAACGGGTGTAAGACATATGGCGCTGACACTGTGCCAAGAATAAGAAGAATCGGCAATCTGGTAGAGCTAAATGGAGCACTAAAAAATGTATCCAACCTTAATACAGAATACCTTGAGTTTCCTAAGGAATTAGCTCCTGATCGTAACATACAGATGGTGCAGGTTACCAGTTCAGGATACCAGTGTAACTGGCAAGTTCAGCCAAATGGCAGAGTCAAAATTATTAATACCAGGAATCCTAATACAGGGTCAGGTACATGGTACCCATTCATGTTCCATTGGTCCATATAAAATATAGCATTTTATTAAGTGGTTCGGGACGGTGGGTTCCACGTTCAATTATGGGGATGCTCGGTTGCACTTTTATTGTTGAGTGTTATTTTGATCGTCACAATTATCGGCATCTTGCCTTGACTTGGCCTCGGCGCCATTAGCGTATTTCTTCTAGGAGCCTTCGTTGGTGGTAAGCGCTTAGAATGTCCGCAATGTGAATTTAAGAACAACTTTGTCATGTATGGAAAACATAACGTAACTTGCCGTAAGTGTAAGCAGAATATAGCGATAGATTGGATGCGGAAAAAATAAAAGCCCTAGCCTTATTGGGACTGACCCCATAAGATGAGACAAATAAAAACACCTTCAAGAATTGAATACGGATGATTGTTATCCGAAATTAGACTTGGAGGTGTTTTTTCTATGGGGACAAGAGTGAGTTATCCGGTAGAAGTGAAACAGAAGGCTGTAGAAATGAGATTGGCAGGTGTACCTATGAAAGAGATTATGCAGGAGTTGAATATTAAGAATAAGACACAGATTCAGACATGGGTTAGATGGCATAAGACTGGGGATACACATCGATTTGAACAGCCTGTTGGAAAGCAATACACTTATGGAAAAGGTCCGGAGTATTCTTCCGAATTAGAGAAACTGCAGGCAGAGATTCGTCACCTGAGACAACAGAATGAAGTTTTAAAAAAGTACAACGAATTGGAAAGGAAGTTGATAGCGAAACATCAGTCGAAATTGTAGAAATGTTGCACAGCACAATGACCGTGCAGGATATCTGTATTCATGTAGGTATCGCTCGAGCGTCTTATTATCGTTAGAAGAAGAATCTAATGAAGATCATCCCAAGCGCTATTTGGAAAACAAATCGGCACGTTGTGTCGAGAGCCAAGTATCGATATGGATATCGAAAAATCACAGCCATACTAAAAAAGAGAATGTGTATTAACCATAAAACGGTTCAACGTATTATGCAGAAAAATCAGTGGCAGTGCCGGGTTAAGGTGAAAAAGCGTAAGAAGAATGGGCAGCCATATGCCGTGGTCGATAATATATTGGATCGGAATTTTAAGTCTGATCGCCTTCTTGAAAAACTAGTAACGGACATCACATATTTGCCTTATGAACAGAAACAATTGTACCTTTCCAGTATATTGTGAATTTATACAATGGAGAAGTGATTGCTTTTACGATTGGGGATAAGCAGGACACAGACTTTGTATTAGACACACTTGATCAGCTACCAACGCTGCCTGAGAACTGCGTGTTATATAGTGACCAAGGTTCTGTGTATACATCTTACGAGTATCAAAAAGCTGTTAAAACAAAAGGCATTACCATGAGCATGTCCCGCAAAGAGAAGCTCGCTGATAATGCCTCCATCGAATCGTTTCATTCCTCAGTAAAGTCTGAAACGTTCTATCTTAACAGCATTGATCGAACTACGACCGCCATCGTAGAACGCACTGTCATAGAGTACATTCATTATTATAACAATATTCGTATTCAAACCAAACTAAACAACCAATCACCGATAAGCTATCGGCAATTGGCTTTAAAAGGTGTTTTGATCCCTGTCTCAAAAACGGGGGTCAGTCCCTATTGGGTAGAGCTTTTTTCTTTTAATATACTTCATTCTCGCCGATCTCCTCAGCGGCTACATACACCATTTCATCTTTATGATGAAAACTCCCTTATGCGTTCTTATTTCGAAAGCTGTTTAAATAAGTCTAGCCAGTTCTTCTTATAGCGAGCATAACTAAATCGTTTGTATACATCTAACGAATTTTTGGCAAACTTTTTCTGCAGCTTACTGTCTTTCATTAATTCGATCACTTTTTCTGCAGCTTCTTCATAGTTATTATATTCTACTAAGTACCCATCTTTCCCATCTCTAATGAGTGTTTCCGGACCGTACTTCGTTCTGTAACTCACTACGGGCGTTTGATTGGCTAGACTTTCCATAATTACTAAGCAGAATCCTTCGAATCGAGATGTCATAATAGACAGCCCGTGTTTTTGAATTTCTCTATTAACGTTATGAGTAAACCCATGTATATGAACGTTATTTTCTAAATGCAGATCCTTTATCAACGCTTGTAAATTTTCCTTCTCTTTTCCATAACCAAAGATATGATACTCGGCGTCTTTAATTTCGTCGACCACAATACGGAAAGCACGAATTCCGTCCGCAATATTTTTACTGTCCTCCAAGCGAGCTAGTGTTATGGCCGATTTAGGGTTTCGTTCAATAGACTTATCTAATATCGCGCCTTTATCTAGAGTAACAGCATGAGGAATTACAACAAATCGCTCATCCGTTCCGTAATCTTCCTCAACATCTCTTTTTTGCTCTTCAGTTAAGAAAACAATCGCATCGAATTCGTCTTTGTGGTCAAATATCTCTTTGTACACGCGTCTGTATGGAGACCCTTTAACGTGCGGTTTATCAAGATGTGTATTATGTAGTGTTACAATTTTGTGACAATCGTTTCCTACCTTGCGGAAAACATCTAATAAACCTAATTCATCCAGCATTAAAAACGGATTCGTGTAATCCTTTAGGATAGACTCAACCCAATAGACGTGTGCATCAGTTATATGATTGAATGCCTTGTTAATTCCAGCATGAAGAACACACTTTGTTCGTTTCCCTGAAGAGTTTACCCAAACAGATAAATAACAATTTCCATTAATGTTATAGTATTTTTCAAACGCGGGCTTGTTGTTCTGAAGATTATATCTAATCTCACGTCTTTTTCTGCCATTAAGATCATATTCAACTCTATGAGTACGTTGAAGATTAAGGTCACGGTAATCAATGAACTTAAGTCTCATTTTTTCGTCGAACAGCTTGTACTTTACGTAGTTGCCTTCTTTATCATAGTATCTGTAGCCGTTTGTATTAGGACGATCGTCGTCTATATAGTGGGAGAAGCCATCCTCGAACAACTCAACCTCTGGAGAACTAACGTTATCGGAAAGGTGCCCAGGGAGGTTGTAGAAGTGCTCGTGAAAATTGTATACCTCAATATTCTCCGCAAGCCTCTGTCTTTTTTTCATCTTCGAGATTATATGCGCATGATTATTTTGAAAATTAAGAGTAAGAAATGATACAGCCCCTCTTTCAGTAGCGACCATATTGGCGCGTCTTTCAGTTGCGAGAGCCATTCCGGATCTAACTTCGTCTAAGAAATCAATAAGTATAAAATTGTGGTTCATAAAACTCTCCTTAATAATTTATTAATTCCATTATATATTAAATTCATAGGTAGGTGTTAGTCGCATTACCTAATATTCTCTATTTCGATAATTTCCCGAATATCATCGATCTCAAATGTATTTACAATTCGCTCTAAATGATCGATTGAAATACGGACCACGTGATTTCGAGAAAGTTGTGAAATCGCTGCAGGTCTGATACCGACTTTTTCGGCGAATTCCCCTTGGTTTAGTCCATATCGATCCATCAGCATATCAATTCGAAGAACTACTCGTCTCACTACTACGCCTCTATTCGTTTTATTTAATTATAGTACAAAACTTCATTTTCGCAAAAGCGTAATTTGTTATTGACGATTAATTCGTAAAGACGTATTAACAAATATACGTAAAGGCGGAATTGTTATGCATTACTTAGCGGAACACCAAACGTTCGACTCGACGGATCAACTTAACGAATCTGTTTACGAACATATCAAACGCAATACATACGAGCTTAACGATACGGATCGCCGGGCGCTTAAGATGATCGCAAGGTACGCGGTTAAGTTTAGCGGGGCAGCGCATCTCAAGGCGGAAACGTTGGCGGGCCTGATCGAGAAATCCGTTAAGACGGCGAGACGAGCGCTGAATAAATTAGCGGGGCTCGGCATCGTAAAGAAGGTCGCTACGACGCGGAAGATTAACGGAGGAAAAGGCGCGAATATCATCGTGATCCTGCCGATTGGAGGCGCAGATGACCAGTCGACAATGTCCAATTGCGGACAAGCCGAAAAGCCTACGGAATCAACGGCTGAAGCGCCGAAAACGAAAAACGAACCATCGGATTTAATTAAGCGTTCTAAAAACCAAAATAACGTATTAGATACGGCGACGGTACCGGCTGAAGCGTTAAAAGGCGCGTTGCCTAACGAAATCTATAACGCAATGGCTCGCTACTTTGACGCCGAAAAGATTTATAAATACTACGGAATTCTTTTGCGCGCTAAGGCAAGCGTAGATAGAACGATCAGACTCGAAGATCACGCGGAGCCTTTCGTTGAAGCGTGGCACGCAACGATTATGAAAGCGAAATCGCACGAAATTAAGCGTTTCGACGATTACCTATACGCTGGGTTAAGGAAGGCGGCTTGGACGGTTAAGGCGCGCTTAAACCGTGGCGGATCGCTTATGGAACGTTTCAGAAAGGCGTTTGAATAATATTGCGGGTTACGGTACGTGGACTTGCGCGGTGGCGGTGCTATACGCTATAGTTCGTAATATCGAAATAAAAACCGTTTGACTTAACGCTGATATACCAACGTTTGACTTACCGATTGACTTATCGGATCACTTGCGGCTACCTTGACAGGGTAGAGGTCGCTGGTTCGAGCCCAGTCGGAATCATAGCATAAACCCTTGCGTAGCAAGGGTTTTTTTACTTTGCTTTAATAAAGCGGTTTATCAAATTCGGAGTTGTTGGCAAACTTGATTTTTGGCTTCGAATTCATTAACCTGTATAGCATCAAAATTGTTGGGAAAATCAGCTGTCTTATCAGCTAATTTTATTGTTGCATGGCCATATCTATCGAATGTAGTTTGATTACTGGAAAGCGACACAAGATAAGATTGATGAGATCGACAAAGAAGATGCTGAAGCTAAGTATCAAAAGGAATTAAAAGAGAAGAATCAAGCCATCCAGGAAACCAAAGATAAAATTAATAAGCTTTCAATGGATGATTCTGATGAAGCGAATGCTCAAGTCAAAGACCTGGAGAAACAGCTTCAAGAACAGCAGGAAGCATTAGATGAATTCATTAAAGACCGCAGCAATACAAAATGGAAAGAAGCTCTACAAGATCAGCTTGAAAAAGATCAGGACGCCATAAATGATAAGTACGACATTTTAACGAATGACGAAAGAGCATTTTAAGAAGATTGAAGACAAACTCATGAATGGAAAGATAACTGATATCACCAAGCAATTGAACGAGTTTTCAAAGTTTATTAACAGCAATATGGAGTCTATCGGTAAGAGCATTTCAAACAACCTTATTGATAAGCTAAAAGAGGCTTCAAATGCCCTCTCCACAGTAGTTAAGGGGAACACAACCGGTAAAAAAGTATCGTCATTTGATACAGGCGGATACACTGGAACAGGCTTAGGTGGTGGTAAGCTTGCATTCCTGCATGACAAAGAACTGATCTTAAATAAGACAGATACTGAGAACATGCTTCAAGCTGTAAAAGAAGTACGTAAGCTATCTAATAGTGATTTAGAAGCTGACAAGCAAGTTAAACCCGATCTAAGCAAGTACAAAGATATTCTCAGTTCTGTATCGTTTGCAGCTGGGAAACTTGGATTGCCAAACCTAAATGCAAATGTAAAGACGAATGTTCCAAATTCCATAGTGAACAATAACACTGAAAACTCAACGGTTAATAATGATGTAAAACTCCAATTTACAATCACTGAAGCCAACAATGCAAAAGAAACAGCAAGCTTAGTTTATAAGCAAATCACAAATGGTCTGAAAGGAAAAGGGTTGAATTTTAATATGGTATAACAGGGGCGTATTTCTCATTCATTTATTGAGTGGGAAGTACGCCTTTTTTGTTTATTTTTCCCTCGGAATGCACCATAATCTAAGAATAGATGTTTGTGATTATTTAGAAAGGTAGTGGATTATTTGAAAAGTATATTTGATTTAGTTTCTTTTAGTGAAAGGATTGCAGATATACCAAAGTCAGTGGATAATATAATAAATCCAATAGTGCAATTTAAAGAGATTCTAAGTGAATCTAGGTTAGTTGTTGATACTGAAACAATAATACATGAAGACTTAAAACCTGTTCTAAATCACACTGCAAATTTTGGTTGGACATATGTGGATCATTTGCCTGCAGATGAATTGTTTTCAAAAGAGTTACTAGATTTAAATAAGGATCAGATTGATGAACACTTTATGTCTTTATATAGTGAGGACAACAAATATAAGGAAGATTTTCTAGGGACAGCAAAGCAATTTATTTTTGAAAACGTTAATGAAATTCACCATGATCTACTTAAAGAAATGTACATGGCTTTTGAGAAAGGTTTGTATAAACTATGTATCCCATCTGCGATCTTGATAATCGAAGGGGAAATTAGTGATATTGCCCAAAGTTCAGACGTTGGAAAAAGGTTGATTACTAATTGGGAAACAAAACTGCGTAAGAAAAATAATTCTAAATTTGATAAAGAGAAAACAGATTTTATGGACGTTGCAACATATTCTCTTATAAAGTACTTATCAGAGCGTTTATTTATTGGGCATGGATTTGAAGATGACAGGTTAGATTTATTAAATCGAAATTGGATTTTACATGGGAGAGACGATTCATCTTTATGGTCAAAAACAGATGTAGTAAGGTTGTTAAACACAATTTGTACGGTGGTAACAATTAAAGATCATAATCACCAAAACAAATAGATGGTTTTGATTTGTAACATAAAAAAATCAATGGATTAAGCTTACAAACAAGAGCTAAGTAACCCCCTCACAGTAAAGTGAAGGGGTATTTTTATTGTTTATATTCTGAAGAATCCACAAACCCTAAAAACCCTAATGGATCGTAAGGGTGTTTTAGGGTTGATCAGGGCGTAGGGATGTGCTATATTATAATCATATCATCCCTCAGGAATGTGTGAGGGTTAAGGAGGGACATAAGTATGTTCAATTATAATGTGAATATTTTTCAAATGAAATCAAAACCTCATGGAATTGAAAGACTGAATGAATTTATTAACTCGAATGAAAATGGCCTTTCCTTCGTGGCTATTGGATGGCCAGGTATAGGTGATTTAACCAACAAGAGCAAAAAAGAGATAAGAGACCTTCTGATTGAGAAATATGAATATGAAGGACAACAACTAGCAAATTATTTGGGTGCAGTTAATGCATTTGTAAACACTGTAAAAAATGAAGACTTGGTTTTAATTTCTAATAATCTTGATCAAGTATTTGTATTTGAAGTTGGAGATTATAAGTATGTAAAGGAATATGACAATGATATCGATGGAATGTGTCATCAAAGAGAAGCGAATTTACTTGTAATCCTAAACAAATCTGACTTGGTACCAGAACTTCAGGAATTGCTCAGGAATAGAGGAACGATTACTCAATTTAAATATCCTTTTGAGAAATCCGGATTGGATAAATGGTTAGAACCTGATAACTCAGCGCTTAATTTTAAATTGGATGATTTGATAAATAAATCCCTAAGCACATTGGAAAAGGAATTGCTGTCTGATGATGCAATGGTTCGAATAAATGCTGCTAAAGAGATATTACGTTATGCTGCTAAAGAATCAAAGTAGGATAACGCATATAGTTTCATTCAAGGCTGTCAATAATTTGACAGCTTCTTTCTTTTTCACATTTGTAATTCTTAATCTCCCTATTCAAACATTTTCCGATTACATACGATAATAATAATTAGAGAACACTTTATATTTTCAATCCTGCATTTAATGAAAAAAACTTAACGATTAGAGGGAAATATGATGACAATTTACGAACAAATAAAAACCGTTTTACATAATAAAGTCAATGAGTTAGTTACACCTCAAGAAGTAAAGAAAACCCTTCAAGAGAAATATGGAACTAATCCGGATAGCGTTATTTTATCTGATTATTGTTATAACCGATATAATAAGGGGATTTCTTTTAATAAGCACCTCTTTGAATATGTGAATAGAAGTTCGTACAAGTACTTAGGTGAAGACTCTCTATATACGGGACTTATTTTCCGAAAATCAAAAGGAGAAGAAAAGGAAGTTCTTGTAGGCGAATGGGTAAACGGTGTTAAATCACTCCGAGAAGCACCTATAACTAACCAAATAAATGATCAAGCTGAAATCATTAGTAAAGAACAACTTGTAAACCTTTATAATGAATATAATCAAATCTTGAGATATGAAATGAATATATTGAACTGTAAGCCTACAGAATTGAGACATTTAACTGGTAGGATTGGTGAATTCATTTGCGCAATTCAAACCAATGGCTCTTTAGCTCGCAAAACTAATCAACATGGTTTTGATGTTGTAAGTGATGGCAGACGTATTAGTGTAAAAACAACAGCTCAATCATCAAGTGGTAATATTCCTATTAATAAAAATACATTTGATAACTTTGACGATTTTTTTGTGGTTCAATACGAGAATGATGATTTTAAAGTTATTTATTTTGGGCCGAAGGAAGAAATGAAAACAATTAGTAGAGTATCGGGGAGCAAATATGAAGTTAGTATTGGACAACTAAAGAAACTTAATAGGGGGTATCAATTAAATAAAACAATTGTTTGATAACAAATTATACCCCTCACAATTATGTAGAGGGGTATTTTCACGTAAGCCCACTGATTAATAAGTAAGGCTCATCCTCTTTTAATCTCTATACATAATTAGTTAACTTATTTTGAAGTAAGCAAATGAAGCTATGCTTATCTTTAGTTTTTTTGTACAGTTTTTTTATCATTTCTCCTAAACTATGGTAAAATTTTGAGTATTGAGTGTCAGAAAAAAGGAGAATGGTATGAAGGTATTTGAAGCAAAGTCATTACTTTCTGAAGTGGATAAACGTGCAAAAGAGTACAAGGAACTAAGGTCACAAATGGTGAAGCTCAGAAAAGCGTTTAAAGAAGTAGCTGATCTAGATGACAGCGAATTTTCAGGTAAGGGTGCAGACAACATTAAAGCGTTTTATCATGATCATGTCGGTGTTACAGACCAATGGATTGATTTAATTGACATGAAGATTGCTTTCCTTACAAGTATCTCTGGAGTTGTAGAGGAAGCCAGCTTATTAGATGCATACGTCGAGGAATCTTTTTTAGAGCATGAAATTGCAAATGCATATAAGAAATCAAAGGCTATTATGTCCGAACAGAAGAAAGCAATGAAGGACATTCTGAACGATATTAACGATATCCTACCACTTGATTTGTTTTCAACAGAAAACTTTAAACATGAACTTGCCAGTGCAGATAAGAAACGTGAAAAAACAATTGATAAAATTGAAGAAGTAGATGATGATTTAACAACTGAATATGCACTAACTGAGCCTAACGAACAATTCATTCAGCAAGATTTTAAAAAGCTGCAGGAATCAACAGGCAAAGGGAAGAACGCCACTCCGATTCACTATAACGCTAAAGCGTATAGAGAAAGTGATATACATAAGAAAAAAGGCGATATTGAAAAACGTACTGAGGCTTACTTGACGATTAAGAAGAAGGAGGAAAAAGAACGAGAGATTGAAAAACTGAAAGAAAGACTAAAGAATTATGATTATGCAGATGCCGATGAATTCTATTCAATGGCCAAAACAATTGGGTATGAAAATCTGACAGCAGAACAACAAAGATATTTCACACAGATTGAAAACACACGTGAGCTAATGGCTGGAGCCAAAGGTACTGTTACTGCTCTTTATGATATGGCAGCTGAAACATTAGACTATATGGCACACAATCATCCTGTCGACATGCTTATTAATTCTGCAGTTGCAGTTTATCACTATGATTCCACATTTAACTCAATTAAAGATGCGATTATAACCTCCTATGTAAGAGACGTAAAGAACGGAGACACAGAATCAAAGGCTCATTGGTTTACATATGCAGCAGTAAACATCTTTGGCTTAAAAGGTGCTGGTTCAGTTGCTAAAATAGGAGTAAAAACAGCCGGAAAAGCTGCAGTCAAAAAAGTGTCTAAAAAACTTGATGAAACTCCTGATCCACTAACAGTAATTAAACCGTTTGTCATGCGAGATGATGTTGTTGTAGCAGGCGGCATGCCTTATAATGTCATCAATGATGTGAGCGCAAAAGACAGGTTGCTTCAGCTTGCTAAGAAATTAGATGAAACAAGAAAGCCATTTACAGGTAAGGAAATAAATCTCCCTTGGTTAAATAAAGAAAAGTATGGTGCCTTTGAGGTTAAAGGGAAGGTAAAAGCTTCAGGTAAAACCAAAGATGTGAGTCGTAGAGTATACACATTGAAAGATATTGATATAAACAAAGTTGATACTGAAAGTGGAAAAACAAATTTACAACTCATGAAAAAAGGTGACGCTCCTTTTGCTAATGACGGCACAAAGATCAACTTGCATCACTTAATTCAAGAAGAGCCAGGAACGATGGTGGAAATTCCGGCTTCAGTGCATCAAAATAATAAAAAAGTTCTTCATGGATTGAAAAAAGGTGGAGAGAGTTTTAGAAATGACAAAGAGCTGCGAAATCAGTATAAAAGCTTCCAACGAAGATATTGGAAATGGAGAGCGAGCCAATTTGAGAAAGGAGAGATGTAACAATGACTTATCATGAAATTGAAGAATTTATTAAAGAAAACGCTGAAGATGATGATTTCACAGGCGGAATAAGTGAAGATAAAATAAAAGAGATACAAAACAGTTTAAATGTAAAACTTCCCGAGAGTTATAAGTGGTTTTTAAATAAGTATGGTTCAGGTGGAATTTACGGGGTAAATATACTTGGTCATGGCAAAGTTTCTGCAAGAGTTGTTACAGTTACTGAGGAATATAGAACTCATTATGATTTAAGTGACGGTATTATCGTAATAGAGTATGTAGATGAATTTTCTTATTGTCTTGATACAAATAAGATGGAAAACGGCGAATGTCCAGTAATTGTTTGGGCAAACGAAGCTGGTTATGGAGACACAGTTGCAGATAATTTTTTGCAGTTTTTTATGGAAGAGCTTGAAGAAGCAAAAGAGAACTGGGAAGAAGATGAAGACTGGGAAGATTAATAAGAACGAAATAACCCCCTCACAAAAATGTGAAGGGGTTTTTCATTTATCGTTTTAGGTATTCTTCTTCCATAAACGTCAATATTTCACTTTCTAATTCTGCAGGGAAATGGCTATGAGGCGTACCAAGTGGTGCCATTATCCCTTTTCTTACTTTCCCCAGGTGACTATGACAATACTTTAGATACACATTGAATCGTGGGAATTCCTCATCCCATGGAAATAACCTCTTTATCTTCAAACTTTAATCTAATACTTTCAAGGAATTTACACGCTTCCCTACGTGATTTAAAGTGTTTGGAACGCCTAAATTCATTCCCTACAGAAACAGAAATTTCATGAGAAGTTGTCAATTGAAAGCCCCCTTTATTTGGTATGTAAAAAGCATAGCACATACCAAATGAAAAATGTGGGAGCTCGGTCAGAGTAGATTATTCGAACATACTTCTCACAATTTTACTCAGTTGTTCAATCTTTCATCAAGTTCAAACACTCGTTTATTAAGATTTTTTATTTTGTGCTGAGTAAGAAAATAAGAACAACAATAGAGGGTATTGCTGTGATCATGAGGTTTAAAGTATTTTTGATTCTAAACTGTCTGTGTTCTTTTGTTTCAGAATGATGATTTGCTCGCTGACGGTCTCCACTTACTGCTAAACCTGAAATTAGAACGGATATACCTATTAAAATGATTGATACTGTACCAAATACTGTTTCATAAGATACACTTCCTCTGAAAAAGTATCCAATAACTCCTTCAATTATTGCTAGAATTAGTCCTAAACCTAGAAATTTCATTGTAATCGTCCTTTTCACACCAGTCTTCTTATCTACATTCTACAGCTGTTTAAGATGAGCTGTAATATCTTGAGGTTGGTTTTCCTCAAGTCTGTCTAATTTAACGTTAATCTGATTGAATTCCTTCTTTGTTTCTTCTCTAAATTCATTCATCTCTTTTTTAAATGACTTTAATTCAGATGACACACCATCAATTTTGTTATCAATTTTCTTTATTTCATCCAATATTGCTTGAAGCATATTGTTCTCCATCCCGTTCACCTCTCCGTACAGTGTAAAGCTATTGCAATACTTTTGATTGTCGGAAATTCCGACAATCGAATATTTCAATGGTTTTGTTTAACGAATTAAAAAATAAAAGCAATACTTTTGCTTAAGAGTCTTTAGGATCATCCTCGACAAATTCAATAACATCTTCCAGTTTGCAATTTAACACTTTGCAAATTCTGTCTAACGCTTCAACATTTATAGATTTTACTTTTTCTTCTTCGCTCAGTTGCTCATTATTAACCCATTTACTAATAGTATTTGGTCTTATTTCTGTTTTTCTAGAAAGCCAATACATTGATTTATCGTGTTTTTCTAATAGTTTATCTAATTTAAATTTGATCAAAAGTATTCACCTCCAAATAATAATACCACAAACCAACGCAAAAAATAATGACGATTTAACGATTGACGTTAAACAAATGATGATATATTATTAACACAAGTAGTTAAACAAATAGAGATTAACAATAGGTGATAATATTGAAACACATAATCATCCACAGAAAAGACTTAGGTAATTTACCCGCAATACTCTTTTATAAGCAGTTCGCAATAGCTGGTGAAGATGGTCAAGTTCATCTATATCAAGTCTTAAAAAGAGGGGATGGGCTGTACGATAGGCTTCATTCAGATTTCTTGGCCGAAGATATTCAATACAAAAGTCTTGTCACTCTGACTAATGCAGTAGTTGATAAACTGCTTCACACAACCTTATGGGATGCACTTATTGATAATCGAGAGCTAATTACATTAGAAGGCTTTCAGTTGTTAGACAAAAACAAAACATACTAAAGGGGATACTGACAATGCAAATTAACCGACACACTGTAGGAACTAACGTAACGAGCTTAGGGACAATCACTAACGAGGAACGCTTTGAGGATATAGCTAATCACTTTCACCATTTCATCCTGAATAACAAATCAGAAGAAGTTAATTTCATTGAAACAAGTAATAATGGAGCGCCTACAAAGCGCTTCAACATACATACTGAAATCACTATTCCTGTTTCCTTCAATATAGATGGTGAAAGTAAAGAGGATGCAAGAGACAATTTAGAGTCAATGTTGCAAATGGCAATTAATCATATACATGTGTTGTTTGAAATGGGCGGAGGACAAATAGTTATCCCTAGAGTTAGCGATAATTTATGTAGGATTGGTGAGTATGACGTAGAGGAAGCTGACGCTGATGAATAAAACTGAGATACATAACGATTGGTTCTGTAAAGTGGCTTTTGGAGTATTATTTGTAGCTGTACCGGCTATATGTATCCAGTTTGTAGCTTGGTTTGGGTGATTAGGGAGTGCGGGCACACTCTCCTAATCGTAAAAGGGTTGATACCTTTCCATTGTATTTAAACTCAACAATTTAATCAAGGGGGGCGTGCAATGCGACTCCTTACAATTAAATAAAGTCAGTCTATGCTCCTGAATTAAGGTGTTGTCTTTAGTGATGCCTTTTTTAAGGATCAGACTGCCGTGGAATGCGCTAACACACGTAAAACTTGACAGGGTAGTGACTCAGCCGACGCAATAAATGAGGATAGGATGCCTTCTGTGTTTCCCTATTTACACATGCATCTGAAAGGCGAAAGCTGCCATTAAGTGCTGACGAAGGATGGGTGTATCGTTTCTGACGATGCAGGACAAGCCATAAGTATACGAACCCAATTTTGGGTTGGTTGAACCTGTTAGGGACACTTGACACAGTAGGCTTGTTTGGGGAATAACCAACGGCAAATAGGGTGAACACACGGATACCACAAGTGGATATACAATCAAGTTTCAGTCGCCTGCCTGAGTTTGTTTATTTTTTTACAAGCAAATTCAGGCAGACAACTTGCCCAGCCGTTGTCCACAGTCTCAACCAATCAAGCAAAAAATCAAAAGAAAAGTCAAGACAAATAATAAAAGTATAACAGTATCTAGGTCAAATTAACCAATGAAAGCATTACTAAAGATTCTTTTTTGAGTTTTTAGGTAATTATTGGAAAAATAATTGAATAATCTTTTTAGGAATGTTCTACTTAAACAAGGGGGGTAAAAATTATTATGCCATTCCAAGGAATTCATTATCAAGATGCAGTTTATTACAATAGTGATCAAAGCTTAATTTTAGCTCCACAAGAAGACGGTTTTATTTTTACAAATTTTTTGCTTCTAGATGATAGGGACTATAGGGGAGAAATTTTAAAGGAAATTTTCTCCGCTGGGAATATTCCTGAGTTAAAGGCGAGCACATGCACAAAAAGTGTGAGAGTACCTTGCCCAACTACAACAAATCCATTTAGAATGTGCAATAAAAATGTTAGCTATCCATGTATCTATAAAAGAACAAGTACTTATAAAGTGTATTTACGAGTTCGCTATCCAGACACAATTGATCAAGAAGCAAGAAAATTACTGCAAAATTGTGTGAACATCGCTACAGGTGTTGCTCTTAAAGTACTAGCAACCGAGATGCCAGGAGCAATTTCAACTGGAGGAGCAGCTGTTGCAGCAGTAGTAGCAAAAGCATATACAGCATTTCAGGCCTCTTTTACCTCTTGTATTTCTGGGATAAGTGTTTTGTCTGTAATAAAAGGTTCAATAAAAACCGAAATCTATCAAAAAATGGAACCGAAAACTGATTGGCATTTAGCTTAAGTGCCCTTTTTATTATTAAACCGTACAAAAAAAGAAAAGGTGTTATTATCCAGTGAATCTATCTACAACCTATAGCCTCACTGTGTATTTTGAACACCTTAGAGTCACATTGGAGTCACAAAAACTTTAAAAACCACTTAGTAACAACAAATATTAATCAGGAAACTAAATACTATGAACCCTTATGTGACAAGGGTTTAGGCAATTATTTAGGATTGATAAATATTAATCAGAATACGTGTCTCGTCCTTGACAGGGTAGCGATCGCTGGTTCGAGCCCAGTCGGAATTATAGCTTAAACCCTTGTGCAGCAAGGGTTTTTTACTTTGCTTTAATAAAGCAGGTTTATCAAATTCGCGAGTTGTTGGCGAACTTTTCTCTCCAAACAAACATAAGGTTTTTAAAATTTTCTGTTTCCATGGAACTTTTGTCATTTACACTTTCTGTATAAAGATGTTCTACGACCGTTTTATCTTTTTTTATATATGCAATGGTGGTGTTTAATTGAATCTCATATTCTACGGATCAAAAATCGCAAACGCGGTTAAACGGTTCCAACTGATGAATGCTTAAAAGCTAACGGTATTTATGGACCTAAGACTAAAGCGAAACTTGAAGCGAAATTATAAAAAATTAAACCCCTTCTGTTGTAGAAGGGGTTTAAAATTCATTTATCAATTTTCTTGTGGAGCAATTTTTGCCACTGGAGCACCACAGAGTAGGAAGAATGCAAATACTGCTGGTGGGGAAACTGCTAAACCTATAGTTCCTAGAAATCCTACAACAGTCAACCAATCTCCGTTTTGAATGGCTTTTTGAACTTGATTTAAAGCACCTTTACTTAAGTTAAGTGCATCTTCTAAACATCCTTGAACACTATTGATTTTGACATCGGTATAATTATATTCCTTATTCATATAATTAGCGAAAGCAATCATGCCCTCTTTTTGAGCTGGAGGATAAGGAGCTTTTTCAAGCTCGTCCTCATTGACTGTATATCCCGTCTCTTTGTCAAAAACTAAAATTTTAGTAAAGATGTACTCAACTTCTGCAACAGATTTTTCAATTTGTTCTTCAGTTAAGCCATCTAAACCGTCCTCCGGATTCAATTGTGTTGCTGAAGCTGCTGGTGCAATTGTGGCAATAGCAAGAAAGAAAATCGACGCCAGAAAAAACAATCTTTTCAACATGTGTGAACTCCCCCTTTTTTGAAATGGTAAAGCAATTCAATAGTAACATACATTTTTTCAAGAAAAAGGGAGTTTTATTTAGAATTAAACAAATTAGACATAATAAGTCAAATATCGACAGAAGATTGTTACCACAAGTGCAAAGCAAGAAACGAAAGTGCCCATGCAAATATCCCGAACATTACAAAGAATCTAAGAAAAGTTTCGTATTTTGTAAGTTTTCGTTCTTTTTTTGTTTTACCTAATCTCCAGTAAAGGGCATAGCCGGAGAATAATAAAATTATTTGTCCCAGTTGAGACACGGACTCTAAAAACTCTATACCATTCATTGATTTCACCTCTTATTTAATTATCGCAGACGGAAAAACCGTTTCCAACAGTTATATAAAAATTGAGCAATCCGTAATATGTCTAATGGTATATGAAATGATGTTTCCCTTATCCAGCAGACCATAAGTGTATAGTGGTAGCAGCGTTACTCGGGGTTAAGCGGGCATGTGCAAGCCAGCTTAATGTTAGAATATAATCGCTACCTTGTGACAGGGGGAGAGGCCCCTGGTTTGAGACCAGTCGAAATCATAGCTTAAACCCTTGCGTAACAAGGGTTTTTTATTTAGTTATATTTGTTAGCTTTGTGTCTACATAGGGACGAATTGAGGACGAAAATTTTTTTGCTGATTAAGAAGTGAATTCAAAATCAGCCCTATTTTTATGCTAGGTTTAATGGATTATAAGGTTTCAATATTCTTTTCTATTATTTGAATAACTTGTTCGAGCCATACTAATGGAGATACTCCGTAACTAAGAATGTCCACTCCGTCAGCAGCTTCATCTATAAAATCATTCTTGTCTTCATCCAAATAATCACTGTAAAATCTTTTAATGCTACTATATCAGTTTTTTGCTCTTCTTTTGGAATCTCTTCTAAGTATTCGTCCAGTGCTGACTCTGGAGTTTCTATATCTTGATGAAATATACCTCCTAGAAAATGAAATACAGGTTCAGATAAGTTTGTATCTATCATGATATCATCTCGTTGGCTAGCCAGTTAATATAAAGATACCTTTTCAATAAATTTTAGCAATTGTTAAAACAGTAATTGTATCTTCTCCCTTGGCTATTTCTCTTCTTAAATCTTCATTTCCTTTATAGGAGTATAAAGGCTTGTTCTTATCACAATTTAACCATTTTTCTATCTAACTGTAAATTAAGAGTACTATTAACAGCTCTTTCTGTAGTGCTTTATTTTTAAATGATGATGAACTGGAAATCTTCTTGTTACTCATTTTGCTTTTAGCTAGTCTTTGAATCAGTTCTTCGTCGGTTCCCATACCCCCACGACTAAGTCTTTAACACCAAATATAGTACCGTCAATCGCATTCATTACTCTACTATTACCCCTTAAATCGCTGCCTTAATGTCGGGGGTTGTTTTTATTTTTCAACAAAATGTTATAATGAAAAGCCATAAAATGATGGGAGGGGAAATTTCGATGCATTACATAACGGCATGTTTAAAAATCATCAGTGATAAAGACCTTAATGAAATAATGAAGGAATTCAAAAAACTTGAGGAAGAAACAAACAAAGAAGAGGGTTGTATTACATTCCATGCTTATCCGCTTGAGCCATCAGAACGTAAAATAATGCTTTGGGAGATTTGGGAAAACGAAGAAGCTGTGAAAACCCATTTCACGAAAAAACACACAATAGACGTTCAAAAACAAGAATTAACGGAAGTAGAATGGTTAATGAAAAGCAATGTGAATGATTGAAAGGCTCTTTAAAAAGAGACATTCAATGACTTAGAATCAGCCACTTGTGATTAAGTAGTAAATTATTGTCCAACTCTTATTTTTTTCTATTTAATATTTTTTGAGACGAAAATGTTTTTTTGAGCTGATTTTGAAATGTATTCAAAGTCAGCTCTGTTTGATTTAATGGATTATATTCTTTGGATAGCTTGTTACCATCATAATGGAGATACTCCGTATAAATTGGAGGTTAAAATAATGAGTCATTCTCAAGAAAAAATTGCACTAATTACAGGAGCAAGCAGTCAAGGGGATATTGGTACGGCTATTTGTCGTAAGTTAGCCTCACAGGGTATACATATCTTCTTTACTCACTGGAACTCTGATGTGGCTTGGATAGAAGAATTTCAACAAGAAATTTTACGTATGGGTGTGCGCTGTGAGGCAATGAAAATTGATTTATCAGATGCACATGCTGCATTCACAATACATGAAAAAATTTCAGATAAATTGGGATATCCTTCCATACTTATTAATAATGCAGCTCATTCCGCAAGTGATAATTATGTATCGTTAGATGCTAAATCACTTGATGATCATTATGCGGTTAATATGAGATCAAATTTTCTTCTTTGTGTTGAATTCGCCCGTCGGTTTAAAAAGTCTAATTTAATATCAGGAAGAATCATCAATATGACATCAGGGCAGGATTTAGGTCCTTTGCCTGGGGAGTTAGCGTATGCAGCAACTAAAGGAGCTATTTCTGCATTTACTAGGTCGTTATCACAAGAACTTGCACCATTGGGCATCACTGTTAACGCCGTAAACCCAGGTCCAACAGATTCTACATGGATGACAGATGAAATAAGAAATTTTCTTTCACCTAAATTTCCAATGGGGCGTATTGGCACACCAGATGATGCAGCACGAATGATTGCTTTTCTTGCAAGTGATGAGGCTGAATGGATAACTGGACAAATTATTCATTCAGAAGGTGGATTTATTCGGGGCTAAGCTACTGAAACACAATATACACCAATGTATGATGTATTCCCAAAACTAAATCTAAACTTGAAGCGAAAATAAGGTCCCTTCTCTTTTTAGAGGGGGACCTTATTTTATTCATGCATGTTTTGCATCCAGAAAATCTGGCGGATAAAGATTAATAAACCGTTACATATACTTTTCCGAATACTGCAGTACCTTTAAACAAAGTAATCGTGGCTTTTCCTTTTGATTTAGCCGTCACTAAACCATTTTGATCGACTTCAGCAACTTTTTGGTTATCAGTCCAATAACGAGTAGCTGAATTATTTTTAACAGAATAGGTTTCTCCAACTTTTAGAGGTAAATTATAGTCTTGAATCTTGATAACATGTGTAGGTGAAATAGAAATGTTCTTTACTTCAGTAGGTGTGGAGTTTATTTCATGAGCTGAAGCTACCCCGCTGACCGACAGAGCTAACGCAGAAATCGATAAAGCAGAAACAACCGTTTTTTTGAAATTCATTTTGAAACACTCCTTTAAAGTTTTTTGTCTTGCACTATAACAATTCAATAAAAGTAATTATTTTCCTTGTAAATAAATGTTAATAATATGTGAACGATCAATTGATTTGAGCTAAGAATATTGTGTGCCCTGCACAGAGTTTGTATTTATGATGGAAAATTGCTGAGAGAGAATGGCCATCCTTAAAATGTTAATAGCACACATTTGATGGGTATTAGTTTGTTGAGCATGTGGGAATTTTGTTACCTGCACTTTATCTCCGAAGATACCAAATCACTTTTCTTCATCATGTTCTTACTTTCGTACTCATACATTAGAAAATCTTCGTTCTAAATAGGTGAAGAATTGGAGTATTTTTATGAATTTCTGCTGAATATACATTACATAGCAAACTCAAAGAGTATAAAAATCCCTTTTTTCCGGAAGCTTCGGTAAAAAACGAAACTTTTGTCTCTATGATTTTATTTTATAATGTAAACGGTTTCTTATATAGTATACTTATACTATCAATTTGCTCAAGTAGACACTGACAGGAAGGATAGAAAAACAGATGGAATACATAAATACAAGACAAAAAGAGATTTTGTATCTGTTGTTATCTGAACCTGATGACTATTTAGTTGTGCAAGATTTCGCAGATAGGGTACAGTGTTCTGAAAAAACAATCCGGAATGATTTGAAAGTGATCGAGGATTATCTCAATGAGCATTCTCATGCACAGCTTATTCGAAAACCAGGGTTGGGCGTTTATTTACATATAGAAGAACAGGAAAGGACCTGGCTAAGCCAACAATTACATACTGAACATTTTTCTTCTAGGCAGCGGAGCGATGAAGAAAGAATGCTGCACATTGCTTATGACTTATTAATGAATCCAAAGCCTGTTTCCGCAAAAGACATTGCCGCTCGGCATTTTGTCAATCGATCTTCCATTAAAAAGGATTTATACGCAGTAGAAGAGTGGCTGAAGCGTTTTGATCTCACACTGGTTTCTAGGCAGCGGCTTGGATTAAAGGTTGAAGGGAACGAAAGAAATAAAAGAAAGGCATTGGCAAGAATATCTGATTTGATCCACAATACAGCGTTTACCAGCCAATTTATTAAAAGTAAGTTTTTACATTATGAAGTAGACTTTGTGACGAAAGAAATCAAATCATTGCAAAAAAAGCATTCCCTCTATTTCACAGACGAAACGTTTGAAAGCTTGCTGCTGCATACATTGTTAATGGTCCGCCGCATCAAAATGAAGCAGCCGATTTCATTGTCCCCAAAAGAAATGGCGGCAGTAAAAAAGAAGAAAGAATATCAATGGACATTTGCTTGTTTACAGCGGCTTGAACCGGTTTTTGCAATCCGCTTCCCTGAAGAAGAAGCCGTGTACTTAACATTACATATATTGGGCGGTAAAGTTCGTTATCCATTGCAGACAGAAGAGAACTTTGAAAATGCTGTGCTTCCTAAGGTTGTAGGGCATTTAATCAATCGTGTTTCAGAGCTGAAAATGATGGATTTTCATAAGGATCAGGATTTGATCAATGGTTTGAACATTCATCTCAATACTGTGCTGCAACGGCTG
The DNA here is from genome assembly GCF_038002425.1 of Bacillus sp. FSL R7-0685. Lineage (NCBI taxonomy): Bacteria > Bacillati > Bacillota > Bacilli > Caryophanales > Bacillaceae > Bacillus > Bacillus sp. FSL R7-0685. The sequence goes on from NZ_JBBOCN010000001.1 coordinate 1,259,770, forward strand.
AGCTACGATCTTTCTGTAGCAAATCCTATGCTCAATGACATCAAAAAGATGTACCCTTATTTGTTCCACCTCATCATTGATGTTTTGGAAGATATCAATCAAACTTTTGATCTTCATATTCCTGAGGAAGAGGCAGCATATTTGACATTGCATTTTCAGGCAGCGATCGAACGGATGCAGTGCAGCAGCGAGACACATAAAAAGGCGATTATCGTCTGCCACATGGGGATTGGGATGTCACAATTGCTGCGGACAAAAATTGAACGGAAATGTCATCAAATCGCTGTAATGGCCTGTATTGCAAAGGCCGATTTAAAGGATTATATCAAAAAGCATAAGGATATTGATGTTGTCATATCCACCATTGCGCTGGAGAATATAACGGTTCCCCATATTGTTGTGTCCCCGCTTTTAGAGCCTGGCGAAGAGAAGAAATTAAGTGCGTTTATACGTCAGCTGGGCGAATCACACCGCCAAAAACAAAAAACGTTTCAGATGCTGAACAATACGACTCCTTTTTTGGTTTTTTTGCAGCAGGAGGCGGAGCATCGCTACAAGTTAATCGAACAGCTGGCGACAGCTTTGTTTGAGAAAGACTATGTTGATAAGGACTATGCGGTTCATGCGGTGATGAGGGAAAAAATGTCGGCGACAAATATTGGGTCAGGCATTGCCATTCCTCATGCAAACGCTAAATTTATTAAACAATCAGCAATCGCGATTGCCACATTAAAGGAGCCGCTTGAATGGGGAAATGAAAAAGTTTCGCTCGTTTTTATGCTGGCTGTCAAACACGAGGATCAAACCATGACAAAGCAGCTGTTTAGCGAGCTTTCATATCTTAGCGAGCAGCCGGCCTTCGTCCAGAAGCTGACGAAAGAAGCCAATGTCATGACATTTTTATCTCATTTGGATTATTAAAGCAGGGATTATTCCTTGCTTTTTTTGTTATAGGGAAAAATGCCTTTATTACCGGAACCTATGGTAAAAAAAACGATTTTAATGAGCTGATTTCGGTATACAGTTGAGACAAGATCTTATTATTCACACTTTAAAGGAGGTTTCCTATGAAACTGTTAGCGATTACATCTTGTCCGAATGGAATCGCCCATACGTATATGGCAGCGGAAAATCTGCAAAAAGCTGCTGACAGACTGGGCGTTAGCATCAAAGTTGAGACCCAGGGGGGAATTGGTGTCGAAAATAAGCTAACCGAAGAGGAAATTCGCGAAGCGGACGCAATCATTATTGCTGCAGACCGCTCGGTAAACAAAGACCGGTTTATAGGCAAAAAACTGCTGTCTGTGGGGGTACAGGACGGCATCCGCAAACCGGAAGAATTGATTCAAAAAGCTCTTAACGGGGATATACCGGTCTATCGTTCCGCTTTAAAATCGGAATCCGTCAATCATCAGGAGAAGAAACAAAATCCAATTTACCGTCATTTAATGAACGGCGTTTCATTTATGGTTCCTTTCATTGTTGTCGGCGGATTATTGATAGCGGTTGCATTAACGCTTGGAGGGGAGAAAACACCTAAAGGCTTAGTTATTCCGGATGATTCCTTCTGGAAAACGATTGAACAGATCGGCAGTGCTTCATTTTCATTTATGATTCCGATTTTAGCCGGCTATATCGCCTATAGCATCGCTGATAAACCGGGGCTTGTGCCAGGGATGATCGGCGGTTATATTGCGGCGACTGGCAGTTTTTATGACAGCGCAAGCGGCGCCGGATTCCTCGGGGGGATTATTGCCGGGTTTTTGGCCGGATATGCTGCACTTTGGATAAAGAAATTAAAAGTTCCAAAAGCCATCCAGCCGATTATGCCAATTATTATTATTCCAGTGTTTGCATCACTGATTGTAGGTTTAGCGTTTGTGTTTTTGATCGGCGCGCCTGTAGCTCAAATTTTCGCCTCTTTAACAGTTTGGCTGGCGGGGATGAAAGGGTCGAGCTCGATCCTTCTGGCATTGATTTTAGGGGCGATGATCTCATTTGATATGGGCGGTCCCGTAAATAAGGTGGCGTTTCTGTTTGGATCGGCAATGATTGGAGAAGGAAATTATGAAATTATGGGACCAATTGCTGTCGCCATTTGTATCCCCCCGATTGGCCTTGGCATTGCGACGTTTTTAGGAAAAAGAAAATTCGAGGCATCTCAAAGAGAAATGGGGAAAGCGGCATTTACGATGGGACTCTTCGGCATTACTGAAGGAGCGATTCCATTTGCGGCGCAGGACCCTCTGCGCGTCATTCCAAGTATTATGGCAGGCTCAATGACAGGTTCTGTGATAGCGATGATTGGCAATGTGGGAGACAGAGTGGCGCACGGCGGACCTATCGTTGCAGTGCTTGGCGCAGTTGATCATGTCTTGATGTTTTTTATTGCTGTGATTGCAGGATCTCTTGTCACTGCTCTGTTCGTCAATGTACTAAAAAAGGATATTACGGCGTCTCCTGTGCTCAGTGAAACTGCACCGCCCTCCGCGCCAAGTGAAGCTGCGGCATCAAATGAAATAAAGCAGCCAATTCAAAGCCAAAAAGCTGAGATGTCGGAATTTAAAAAACTGACAGACATTATCAGCCCGGAATTAATTGAACCAAATTTATCGGGGGAAACGAGGGATGACATCATAGATGAATTGATTCAGAAATTGTCACGAAGAGGTGCGCTGCTTTCAGAGAGCGGGTTTAAACAAGCCATTTTGAATCGTGAACAACAGGGAACAACGGCGATTGGCATGAATATCGCGATTCCGCACGGAAAGTCTGAGGCGGTCAGGGAGCCGAGTGTTGCCTTTGGGATCAAACGATCAGGCGTTGATTGGAATAGCCTGGATGGATCAGAAGCTAAATTAATCTTTATGATTGCTGTACCGAAAGAGAGCGGGGGAAACCAGCATCTCAAAATACTGCAGATGCTATCTCGTAAGCTAATGGATGACAATTATAGGGAGCGGCTGCTCTCTGTGCAAACAACAGAAGAAGCCTACAAGCTGCTAGAAGAAATCGAATAAAGCGGGGGATTTTCATGACGACTGAACCGTTATTTTTCAAGCCTGTTTTCAAAGAAAGAATTTGGGGCGGGACCGCTTTAGCTGATTTTGGCTATACCATTCCGTCACAACGAACAGGGGAGTGCTGGGCTTTTGCCGCGCATCAAAATGGTCAAAGCGTTGTTCAAAACGGAATGTATAAGGGGTTCACGCTCAGCGAATTATGGGAACATCACAGACATTTATTCGGACAGCTTGAAGGGGACCGTTTCCCTCTGCTTACAAAAATATTAGATGCTGACCAGGACTTATCTGTTCAGGTGCATCCGAATGATGAATATGCCAACATACATGAAAACGGTGAGCTTGGAAAAACAGAATGCTGGTACATTATTGATTGCCAAAAAGATGCCGAGATTATTTATGGCCACAATGCAACAACAAAGGAAGAACTAACTACCATGATAGAGCGTGGAGAATGGGATGAGCTCTTGCGCCGTGTAAAGGTAAAGCCGGGGGATTTTTTCTATGTGCCAAGCGGTACTGTTCATGCGATTGGAAAAGGAATTCTTGCTTTGGAGACGCAGCAGAACTCAGACACAACCTACAGATTATATGATTATGACCGAAAAGATGCAGAAGGCAAGCTGCGCGAGCTTCATCTGAAAAAGAGCATCGAAGTGATAGAGGTCCCGTCTATTCCAGAACGGCATACAGTTCACCATGAACAAATTGGGGATTTGCTTACAACGACATTGGTTGAATGCGCTTACTTTTCGGTGGGGAAATGGAACTTATCAGGATCAGCAAGCTTAAAGCAGCAAAAACCATTCCTTCTTATCAGTGTGATTGAAGGGGAGGGCCGTATGATCTCTGGTGAGTATGTCTATCCTTTCAAAAAAGGAGATCATATGTTGCTGCCTTACGGTCTTGGAGAATTTAAACTCGAAGGATATGCAGAATGTATCGTCTCCCATCTGTAACATGGCAGGGCTTGAGAAATAAATTTGCGAGTGAAGACGCCTATTCTGCAGCAATGATCTAAATAAAATAAGAGTTTAATAGTTGGAGAAGAAATGTTACACTCTTTTCTGTATATGGTAAAGAATGAAAAAACACGATTCGGTTGGTAGTCCGGATGCATGATTGAGAATGTCAGTAACCTTCCCCTCCTCGGGATGTCCATCATTCTTTAATATCTTTTATGAGGAGGGAATCGTTATGAAATTAACGATTTACTACGATGGTCAGTTTTGGATAGGCGTTGTTGAAGTTGTGGACAATGGAAAGCTAAGAGCCTTTCGTCATCTTTTTGGCAAAGAGCCGAGGGATTCTGAAGTATTAGAGTTTGTTCATAACCAACTCCTGAATATGTTGGCCCAAGCTGAGCAGGAAGGAGTTCGTTTACAAGGCAGACGTCAAAAAAAGATCAATCCAAAAAGATTGCAGCGCCAGGTTTCAAAAGAGTTGAAAAACGCCGGAGTAACTTCTAAAGCTCAAGAGGCGATAAAGCTAGAGCTTGAAGCAAGAAAGCAAAAGAAAAAACAAATAATGAAAGAACAACGAGAACATGTAAAAGAGCAAAGGTATATGCTCAAAAAGCAAAAAGCGAAAAAGAAGCACAGAGGTAAATAATCCAAACAAAAGCAGGCGCAGTGCCTGCTTTTGTAATTAAGGACTCTACTTTGTAACATATATCCAATGTTTATAATCCGCTGATTTATGATCCAATATAAACCCTAACTTCTCCAAGGTTTTTTGTGAGCCTAGATTATCATGTTCGCATCTTGCGGTGATCCGGTTTACTGTTTCTTGGCTTAATGCCCAGTTTATTAGTTTTTGGGCGGCTTCCACACAATAACCTTTGCGGCGATGACTTTTATTTGTTGCAAAACCGATTTCAATCATGCCATTTTCGTCTGGGTCACCTAAAAATCCAGTTCCTCCAACAATTTCATGACTGTCCTTCTTTACAATAATCCATGAATCAAATCCTTTTGTTCCATTGTTTTTGACTAAAATCTCGCGGAAATAAGGTATCGCTTCAAAAAAATCAGAATTTGGCCATTCACCATTTGTTCCATAACCTAAGTCTTTGATAGCCTGATGATCTTGTTTAGACGCGGCGTCAAGAAGGGGAATATCAATCGTTTGTAATCGTAATCGATTCGTTTCAAGGAGAACCATATATCTAATCCTCTTTTCTTTTTACTGGGAATAATGATAACATATAACAATTTTCTCTGATACCTTGGTAGTAGAGAAAGATGAAAAAATTGAGGGGGATTGAAAGAGTGACAGGTGAGAGTTTGCCCAGACCAAAAACGGGTAGGAAAATACCGATGTTAATGTGTCCCTACCCGTTTTTCTGTTCCTGAATGCAGGGTTTCTGATAACATGTTGTGCTACCTTTTCGCAATCAAATAAAGTGATATGGCTCTTTGGGTTTGAACGGGATTATGAATGATAATGACCCATTGGTTTCTTCGTCTTGGAAAGCTTGCTACCGCATACAATGGAGCAGTATCGCGCGGAGTGAACCCACCATTTATCACGTTGATATCTCTTCCTTCAAGATGACAAACTAAGTATTCACCTGGATTGATGACCTGTTGGTTCGTCCATGCGTAAGAATAAAAGCCGTCTCCAAGATCTTCGGTGGAAGATGGGGGGACAAAGCCATCTACAGTCAATGTGATTTCTCTTCTTCGCTGTCTTTCTGAAAAATCTGGACTTCTTTGAGGGTTATGAGTATGTGAAAAGTAAGGAATTAACGCAGGGCCATAAAAGTAATGATACAAAGCAACCACTCCTTTATTTTCCATTCATACAAATTGTATGTGGGAGTTATTTGTTCATTCCTGTTTTGTTCCATGTAGACTAATAATGGGCTATAGGCGTCCAAGGAAATCAATTTGTCCTTTCGTTGATTCAATGCTAGTAACCTTGAAAATGCAGGTTAGGATGATAGAATTTACATATTACTGCAAGAAGTTAGACATACATCATTTTGATAGCGGGTGAAAACAATGGCGAAAAAAATAGCAAAAACAAATGCGGTTCGTCTGATAGAACAGCAGAACATCTCTTATGAGGTATTAGGGTATAAAACAGACGGCCAGCCGGTAGATGGCATCTCTGTGGCGGAAAAAATCGGTTATCCTTTGAAATATGTATATAAAACGTTGGTTGCAGCAGCAGGAACAAATCATTATTATGTCTTTGTTGTACCCGTTGCAGAAGCGTTAGATGTAAAAAAGGCAGCAAAGGTGACAGGGGAAAAGAAAATAGAAATGATTGCAATGAAGGAGCTATTAGCGGTAACTGGCTATCTTCGCGGCGGCTGCTCGCCAATTGGCATGAAAAAATTGTTCCCGACCTATATTGATGCATCTGCAGAAACGCTTGATTTTATTATTGTCAGTGCAGGGAAAATCGGTATGCAGCTAAAGTTGGCGCCACAAGATTTAGCCAGATCATGTGATGCCGCATTTGCAGAAATTGTATAGATGCAGATATAGGGGAACGAAAAAGCTTAGTCATATCGATTAAGCTTTTTCCGCATCCCTTTCAAATATGATTTCAAAATAAGCAGCTGCCCCATACCCATCTATACTGGGAGCAAAAATCTGAACGAATCTCCAGCCTTTTTTCGCATAATCATGGATGATTTGCTGGTAGTCTTCTTTAGGCCTTCTTCTCATCGTGCTCAGCTCAACTCTTACGAATTCATATTCTTTCATCGTTTGATCCCTCCTATTAAGGTATACGTAAAATGGAGCGAGAAGTTCCGAAAACCTAGGTTAAGGTCTGCCTCACTAAACACAGGAACATCTTGAAGAGTTAAGGGGCTATAAAAACGAATTTTACCGGGTCAGCAGTCCAAATGAATCTCTTGCTTATTGCATTTGACTGAGTATATAAGTAAAAAAAGAGCGGCCAGAACATATAAGAAGGAGATGATCATTAACGCACTCATAACAGGGTAGTGTTTAGCGGAGTAGATGAAAAAATCAAGCTGTGAAATTTGTTTGGGGCTGCTGACGGCATCAATTCCATTAAGCAGTTTTGAGAGTTTAGCAGTATAGTTCCAATCAAATCGATCTGAAACAAGCTCGCTTCCTTGATACCAATTAACAGCAGCTAAAAACAGAAATACCATAATAGAAAATCCAAGCTGAACAACTAAAAATATTCCCTTCACTTTTGTATGACCTCCAAATCTATGAATATGGGAAAATCAAACAATATATTACCACCGTATGGGTTATTCTTGCAATTTCACTTCCATACAACTCAAACGCAAGTCTATTTTTTTGTTTGTTTTTGGCTTATAATACCTGATGATGGAAAAAGAGTGCGGGTTTATAGATTAGAGAAACAAATGTATTTCTTAGCATTTTTTATTTGTGGAGAGAGTATAGAAGCATTCGATTAGATCTGCTTTTTCACAGAAACGGTTTTCATCTGTTTGCCTGAGCTTTACAATTGGCTGGCAAAAAAACAATGATTTCTTTCAATCAAAACATGCAACGATGCGACACATTTTATATCTTGATGACTTATTTCATTGCCTTTAAGTCATCCTATCGAGAAAGCGATGGTATTTTATGAACAAAGAAACCCTAAAAAACATACTCATGATTTTTTCAATATGCGCAACACTCCGAGAAACCGATGGTATGCGCATAGCTGATAGCTGGATTTTGAGTGAGATTATACGATTTTTGATTTGCATGGTTGTGTTTTTTGCCATGACATTTCTATTAGATGCTGTTTTTCCAAACAAAAAAGAGTCACATTAATGTGTGGCTCTTTTTGCATCATCTGATCAGAAACATCATAAATGAATCGATCATCATGATGAAGAACAGCAAGCAAAAATAAATAAGCGAGTAGACAAACATATCCTTTGCCCACTTCACGTCATCGTCTGTTTTGAATCCTTTGATGCTTTTTTTGATCCATATGCCTCCGAGAACCAAGGCGGCTAAGAAATAAAATGGGCTTATATGGCCGGTGCCGAGAGAGAAAGGAAATAATAGCGTGACCGGCACCAGGACGGCAATATATTGCATCATTTTTATTTTTGTTACATGATTGCCTTTGACTACTGGCAAGAGCGGAACGCCAGCAGCGCGATATTCCTCTTTGCGTCTTATCCCAATCGCCCAAAAATGCGGCGGCTGCCACAGAAACATAATCGTGTACAACAGCACTGCTGTCATACTGAAGTCACCGGTTACGGCACAATACCCCATCAATGGCGGCGCAGCTCCTGGGAAGCTCCCGACAAATGTGCTCCACACAGACGTTCGTTTCACCCATACCGTATAGATGATCGCATAAAAAATAAAGGCGGCCAGTCCGAGAAAGGCCGTTAATGGATTGAGGGAATAAAGCATGGCAAGACCTGCGATTCCTAAAACAGAGCCATATGTTAAGATCATGGCTGGCGGCATTTTCCCTGTGACCGAGGCCCTGCTGCGAGTGCGTGCCATTTTTGCGTCCATATGCCGATCAAAATAGTTGTTATAGACAGTGCCGGAAGCCATCACAAACGCGGTTCCCAACATTGCTGTTACCATTGTCATCAAAAAAGCCAAGCCGGTTAACGTTTTTTCTGCGCTTGCAAACGCGATCCAAAACCCGCCGAAGGCTGCTATCGAGTTTGATATGATAATGCCCGGCTTTGCAAGTTTGATAAAATCGTAAATGGTTACCCGGTTCGAAGCTTTTATGTATTTTGTTTCAGATATGGCTGCAGAATCTCTTGTATTCTCCAAAAATAGACGCCTCCCCCAAAACTGCATGCTTTTGTTATCGTAACAAGAGGGGGACAGAATCACAATTATTTCCCATATTTGTCATGATATTGTCATTTTTAAAACAAAAAAATGGGGAGCTGGACTGCCCCCATTTTGATATGTGGCGACTAGTAACCGTAACCTCCCCCATATCCTCCGCCATAACCTCCGCCGTAACCGTACCAAGGGTAGTAAGGCGGTCGCGGGCGCGGGTAGTAATAAGGCGGGCGCGGATAAAACGGGTAGAACGGATAATACGGTCTTGGATAATAATAAGGCGGATAAAATGGCGGTCTCGGACGCGGATAATAATAAGGCTGTCTTTCATCATAAGGGGTAATTTGTTCAAATGACTGTTCATTCAAAGGGTAATCCAAGAGGAAAACCTCCCTAGCTTTTTTTATTCCTTTTACCATATTCCTGATGCTTAAGTTGGGTGTATGTACATTCATGAAATTCGGTTTTTTTTATGATGAAATTCCTTAAAAAGGATTGACATGAACTTCTAAATCTCATAGTATTACAAATGTGAAATAAATGTTACTACAATGTTACAAAAACATTTCTAAATAGATACAGTTCCAACTGATGAAGAGTAAATCGAAATGGCTACGAAAGAAGGAGTTTTTGTTGTTGGCAAAAAGAATCAAATGGTTTCATGTATTAATAGCAGTTGTATGTGTGGTGGGCCTTATCGGCTTTTTCCATAATCATTCATTGAAAAAAGAAACGGTCATGAATAAAGTAAGAACTGATTCTCAATATGGGAATGTTGAGATCGCAACGCTTGTGAATGACGGGAAAACTTTTAATTACGCGGTAAACTATCCTGTTTTCAAAAATGAAAAAATGGATTCGGCATTAAAAAGATTCGCAGAAAAAGAGGTTCGTCAATTTCAAAAGGAAACAAAGGACGTTGACCAAGAGCATACGACAAAACGCAACGAATTAAATGTTGATTATAAAATTGTCCATTATGCCAAACAGACAGTGGCGATTGTATTTAATGAATATAAATACATCGGCGGGGCACACGGGCAAACCGTGAAAAAAACGTTTAACTATGATTTTAGTAAACAAGCGTTTCTTTCCATTGATGATATTTTCAAAGAGGACGCTGACTACTTACATAAGCTTTCGTTAATCGCTTATCACGAGCTGAAAAAGAATAAGGACATTGCCGCGGACGATGCACTGTTAAAGGAAGGGACGGCTCCGAAAAAAGAAAATTTCAGCCGCTTTGCCATCAAGGAGGATTATATCGAACTTTACTTTGACACATATCAGGTTGCAGCAGGCTATCTTGGAGAGCAATCGATTGCCATTAAGAAAAGTCTTTTGAAAGACATTCTGAAAGAACAATATATTGATAAAGCAAAAAATAAAAATAAAATCAAAGAACAAAAGCCGAAGCATGAAGTGATTTCTTTACCCAAAGAGGAAACAGTTGATCCAAATCAAAAAGTCATTGCGCTTACTTTCGACGACGGCCCGAATCCTGCGACAACAAATCAGATTCTAGACTCCTTGAAGAAATATAAGGGTCATGCCACGTTTTTTGTTTTGGGGAGCAGAGTTCAATATTATCCGGAAACGCTAATAAGAATGCTGAAAGAAGGAAATGAGGTTGGGAACCATTCATGGAGCCATCCGCTTCTCACAAGGCTTTCAGTGAAAGAAGCGTTAAAGCAGATCAATGATACGCAAGACATCATTGAAAAAATAAGCGGATATCGTCCGACGCTTGTAAGACCCCCATACGGCGGCATTAATGATGAACTGCGGAGTCAAATGAAAATGGATGTTGCGTTATGGGATGTTGACCCGGAAGATTGGAAAGACCGTAACAAAAAAACAATTGTTGACCGTGTCATGAATCAGGCGGGAGATGGAAGAACCATTTTGATTCACGATATTTACCGCACCTCTGCTGATGCGGCCGATGAAATTATAAAAAAGCTCACCGATCAAGGCTATCAATTGGTGACAGTTTCTCAGCTTGAAGAGGTTAAAAAACAAAGAGAAGCGAAATAAATTAGAAAAGGCTGTCCGTACGGACAGCCTTTTTTCTATTTAATAAGAGCCTGTGGTGGCCCAAACATTTAAGTTTGGTCCTGAATACTTGCCGAAAGCGTAAGAAGTCCTTGGATCTAAATCATATACCATCGGTGTATAGCAAGACTTTTGGCCGGCCACCGCTTTTCCATTGCCGCCTGCAGAATCACAATTATATCTTTTTCCGTCTGTGTTCCGGGTAATCTCCGCATTTGCTTCATAGCCAGACGTCAATGTATTATTCATCGTGATTTTTGCCCAAGCCGTTTTACATGTACTGCTGAATTTAAGCTCGACTACTCCGATGACTTGATTGCTGGCATTCACTAAGTTTGAGGATTTTTTTGTAGAGCCGCTGGACGCACAATCATTGTAATAAGGGCTTTTTCCATCGTAGGCATGGGTTTCCGCCTTGGCGGGTGCACCTTTGACGGCAAAAACAAATACTACTGCGAATAACACCAATGAAGCCTTCATAAACAGTCTTTTCAATTTATGACCTCCTTAATATGGCAAACAATAAATCATATGGAGGAACAATCAAAACATGCATGCTTTTTTGTGAACAATAAAGGCGGCCGGGAGGATGGAGTTCTTGGCCGCCTCTGGTATGAGGTTATGCTTTTACATCAATGGTTTGTCCGAGAGTTGGATGTTGAATCATCTTTAAGGTTTGATCGGCATTTTGCTGGGCGGTGTCCAGCATTTTTTTCGTTAAAGCAATATTTACATTCTGGGCAAGGGATGCTTGATGCATCGCAACCGATAAAGCAGGAATATCCATGGTTCCACCTCCTATGCCTTACCTATCGGCGGGTTTGTATGATTTTACAGTGAAAAATGGCTTAATTTCTCTTGTTGACCCTTACGCTGCGGCATATCGTATGTTTTTGACAAGGAGGGAATCAGGATGAATCTAGTAATGGAAAAGACCTTTGAGCAATACGAAAAGCTGTTTTCAATGGAAGAACAGAAAAGAGAAGATGTATTTCGGTATACGATGATGAGGCCGTTTGAAAAGATGTGGACCGCCATCCAAGTTCCGCTGAAAGCGAAGGAGCCAAACGGCTATGATGTGATCATGGCTGCGAAAATGCTGGGCTATTTGGATGTCCGTGATGCTGAAAGCGGCCAGAAAGCACTACAAATACTGAAAGAATCACATGTTTCAGAGACAGCTGAATCTGCACTTCGGCAATGCATATTTTTTGCTGAGCGCGAACAGCTGCGGGTGAATGCAAAGGAGATCAAATTCGGCCTTTATATCGCTGATCCAAATAAGCTTCAGCTGCAAAAAGGCTACTGCGGGTTTGGCGGGATACCGGGCTTTATTCATGTATGGATTAATCCGAACAGTTATAACCTGCCAAGGATTCCTTCCATTATTGCTCATGAGTTTCATCATAATGTGCGGTTTTCGTATATAGATTTTCATCATGGCTCTGTAAGTGTCGGGGATTATCTTGTGATTGAAGGATTGGCGGAATCATTCGCCAGAGAGCTGTTTGGTACGGAACGATTGGGCCCTTGGGTAACTCGTTTTGATCATGAAGACTTGCAATATTCCATTGATGTGATTAATGAGGTGCTGGATGTGAAAGGATTTTCGGAAGTCAGCCGTTATATGTTTTGGTGATCCATTTGCTAACGACCAAGGCTTTAAGCCTGCAGATTTATCGGCTTTTGCGGGTTATGCAGTTGGCTATCATGCCGTTCAGTCATTTATGAATCAACATCATATCACGATAAGCGAGGCCACACGTTTGGATGCGAAGACCATTCTTTCTCAATGCGGGCTGTTTTCTACATGAAAAAAGCGTCACATACAGCGGCGCTTTTTGATTCCCAAAACCAGCAGTTCTATGGCGGCACAGGCGGCAATTCCGATTGTATATGCTTCGATATCGCTCCATAAAAAACCGTACCCCAGTACAAGCCCGCCAAGAGAAGTATCCCTAATCTGGTCGATCCATTCGGCATGATAGAGCTGGCTGAATTCAATGACAAAACAGAAAGAAAGACTGATAATGCCCGTTATCATTGTCTTCAGCTTCCGAAATAGAAATCCGCATCCCGTAAAGATCATGGCGGCCCACAACGAGTCTCCCAGATAAGTATTGAGAGTATCAGGAAGAACACTGGAGAATGCTCTGGATCCAAGCCCCAGCCCAATGATCAGTACGGTGAAAACTGCATATATCCAACGATTTCGCTTCATTGCGAATTGATACCCCGTCTCTTTTTCATCTCCCTGTATTGTAAGGAATATAGCTTTTATTTGTCCACTAAAAAAGCGGCTGAATAGCCGCGTAGGGTGTTTATTTTGCTTTTAGGTTTACATGGTCGGCTGTCTGATCCGTGTCTATTACAAAATGGAGTTCATAGCGGCCTGTATCATATACATAATCGATTTCATCGGTAAACGGGACGGTTAACACCCGATTTGCTGGTCCTAATTGCTTCTGCAGCACTTCCGGCGTAACTCCGCCTAAATTCAGCTGACGTTCCACACCGGTTCCAAAGTAGCGGATTTCTGAAATTGTCATGTCTTTATGATAGGAAAATCCGTAGCCCGGCTGTCCCATATTCCAGTGATATAAATCAAATCGATTGTCTCCCCCGACTGGTCTTTCCGGTTCCCCAAACGCAGCGTGGACATCCCCTTTTGTGCTTTTGTTAATGGTAAGGCCTTGCGCCTGCTGAGGCATTTCCCCTTTATAGGCGGTGTTATAGAGGTTTTTGACGAGCTCGGCGGCTGATTGATTCGTGTTTTCTGAGAGTGTGTTTGTTTGAGCTGCGGCCTTTGCCGGTGCTGAAAAGGACGCAGCCCCAAAGCCGGTAAAACAGCTTGTTACTGCTGCTGCCGCGGTTATAGCAGACATTGTCTTTTTCATGTTAATCCCTCCTAATTGATCTACCATTCCGTTTCCCGGTGTTAGTGCAATAAAACATGTGAGTGCGCTTTGTATGTTTTATTGAGTTGTTGTAAGGGAACTGAAATAGGTAATTCGGTATATAAAGCAAGAAAGGGGAATGGAGATGCCTGGCAAGAAAAAAATCACAATAAACGGCGTTGAAATGGAAGCGTCCGAGGAACAGACGGTGCTGCAGCTTTTGAATAACAGCTCGATTGAAGTGCCGCAAGTTTGCTATCATCCAAGCTTAGGGCCGATTGAGACATGTGATACGTGCATCGTCAGCATCAATGGTGAGCTGAAGAGGTCGTGCTCCGCTGAATTAAAGGATGGGGATATCATTGATACGCTCTCACCTGACGTGAAAAAAGCGCAGGTCATCGGGATGGACAAGATTTTATATAATCATGAGCTTTATTGTACAGTTTGCGATTACAACAATGGGGGATGCGAAATACATAATACGGTGAAGGAAATGAAAATCAATCACCAAAGCATTCCGTTTGATCACAAGCCATACCATAAGGATGAATCCCATCCGTTTTATCGTTATGATCCAGATCAATGTATTTTGTGCGGACGCTGTGTTGAGGCATGCCAGGACGTTCAGGTAACTGAAACGCTGACCATTGACTGGGAGCGGAAACGCCCGCGCGTCATTTGGGATAACGACGTGCCGATCAATGAGTCGTCATGTGTGTCATGCGGCCATTGTTCAACGGTCTGTCCGTGCAACGCGATGATGGAAAAAGGAATGGAAGGGGAAGCCGGATATTTAACAGGCATCAATAACGAAACGCTGCGACCGATGATTGAGATCACGAAAGGCGTAGAGACAGGCTACGGCTCGATTCTCGCGATTTCTGATATGGAATCGGCCATGCGCGATGAACGAATCAAAAAAACGAAAACCGTCTGCACGTATTGCGGCGTCGGCTGCAGCTTTGATGTCTGGACAAAGGGCAGAGACATTCTGAAAGTAGAGCCGCAGGAGGAAGCGCCAGCCAACGGCATTTCTACTTGTGTGAAAGGCAAGTTCGGCTGGGATTTCGTTAACAGCGAAGAACGCCTGACAAAGCCGCTGATCCGTGAAGGTGACCATTTCCGTGAAGCAGAGTGGGAGGAGGCGTTATCGCTGGTCGCCAGCAAGTTCACGGAATTAAAAGAGGCGTTTGGTCCGGATTCTCTCGCTTTTATTACATCTTCTAAATGTACAAATGAAGAATCCTATCTTATGCAAAAGCTGGCCAGAGGGGTCATTGGCACAAATAATGTGGACAACTGCTCCCGCTATTGCCAATCTCCTGCGACTGCCGGCCTGTTCCGGACAGTCGGCTATGGCGGTGATTCAGGATCAATTACAGATATCGCGCAAGCGGACCTTGTTTTGATTATCGGTTCGAACACGTCTGAGTCGCATCCAGTCTTATCCACTCGCATTAAACGGGCTCATAAGCTAAGAGGGCAGAAAGTGATCGTCGCGGATATCAGAAAACACGAAATGGCAGAACGCTCCGATTTATTTGTCCAGCCGCGTGCCGGATCGGATATCGTCTGGCTGAATGCGATCGCCAAATATTTAATAGAAAACGGCAAGGCCGATGAACGATTTTTGAGAGAAAGAGTGAACGGACGGCATGAATATGTAAAAAGCCTCGCGCCGTACACACTTGAATATGCTGAGGAGAAAACCGGGATTGATCAAGAAACCCTTATCCAAATGGCAGAGATGATCGGGCAAGCTGACAGTGTGTGCGCATTGTGGGCGATGGGCGTGACACAGCATATTGGAGGAAGCGACACGAGCACGGCGATCTCTAATCTGCTGCTTGTGACAGGGAACTACGGAAAACCGGGAGCAGGTTCTTACCCATTGCGCGGCCATAACAACGTGCAGGGAGCAAGTGACTTTGGGAGTATGCCTGACAGACTACCGGGCTATGAAAAAGTGACGGACGAACAAGTCCGCCAAAAATACGAGCGGGCATGGGGCGTACCGCTGCCGAAGGAGCCGGGTATGACCAACCACGAAATGATTGAAAAAATCCATTCCGGACAGTTGAAAGCGATGTATGTAAAAGGTGAAGAAATGGGCCTTGTCGACTCCAATATCAATCATGTACACGCTGCATATGAAAAGCTTGATTTCTTTGTGGTGCAGGACATTTTCCTTTCACGTACAGCGGAGTTTGCTGATGTGGTTCTTCCTGCGAGCCCGAGCCTTGAAAAAGAAGGAACGTTTACAAACACAGAACGCCGGATTCAGCGTTTGTATCAGGTATTTGAACCGCTGGGTGAATCAAAGCCGGATTGGCAGATTATTATGGAGGTTGCCAATAAGCTTGGCGCCGGCTGGCTCTATGAGCATCCTGCAGACATTATGGAGGAAGCAGCCAAGCTGTCGCCGATTTATGCCGGTGTCACCTATGAACGTCTTGAGGGCTATAATTCCCTGCAATGGCCTGTAAACGCTGATGGAAAGGATTCGCCTTTACTCTTTACAGAGCGCTTCCCTTTCCCAGACGGCAAGGCCATTCTCTACCCTGTCCAGTGGACAGAGCCTAAGGAATTCGGTGAGGAATATGATATCCATGTCAACAATGGGCGGCTCTTGGAGCACTTCCACGAAGGGAACCTGACTTACAAATCAAAAGGGATTTCGGAGAAAACACCGGAAGTGTTCTTAGAAATTTCTCCTGAGCTTGCGGCAGAACGAGGGATTCAGGACGGAACCCTCGTCAGACTCACATCGCCTTTCGGAAATGTCAAAGTGAAGTGCCTGATTACTGATCGAGTCAAAGGGAAGGAAGTATATCTGCCAATGAACGATTCAGGGGAAGCGGCGATCAACCTGTTAACAGGCAGCCATGCCGATAAGGATACCGATACGCCTGCTTACAAAGAAACATCGGCCAAGATGGAAATTTTGAAGCACGACGGAATCAGCCCGCTGCCTAAGATCAACCACCGCAACGGCAATCCGCAGCCGCAAATCGGTGTGCAGGTTCAAAAGAAATGGGCGCGGAAGGATTATATTTTCCCTGGCGACGCCGTGAAAAGGGGGATGGGCCATAATGGCTAAAGCGATTAAACAAATCCAGAAAATCGAGGTAACCGAGGAGGATCAGCGAAAGCGTGATTTGCGGGAAATTGAAGATGCTCTAGTTGATCACAAAGAAGCGATTCTCGAAACATTGCATATGCTGGGCCATATGAACGAGCGCGGGGTCCTGCCGTTGCTCCGCGGCCTTTTTGGCCAAGGGGATAAAGTTCTTGATATCCTGGTGAAAAAGGCAGATACAGAGGAAACAGCCAATACGCTGAAAAATCTGCTTCTTCTGTTTGGAACACTCGGCATGCTGGACGTGAAGCAGCTGGAGCCTCTCATTTTGAAAGTGAATGCGGGTGTGGCAAGCGCTGTAGAGCAGAAAAACAGTGAAGAAAAGACAGGTTATTTTGATATTATCCGCTCGCTAAAAGACCCGGAAATCAACAAATCAATTACACTGCTCTTTTCCTTTTTAAAAGGAATGGGACAAGATACAAAGGAGCTGGAACGCACGACGCAGCCTCCGGAACACCAAAAACATCATCAGGAACCTCGAGAGAAAAGAGGAATGAATAAGCGAGATTGACCTCCCACCTGAGCGGCTTCAGCCAGCTCGGGTTTTTTGATGAAAAGGTCTAATGGACTAGTAAAAAATATTCAAATACTAGGAAGAAGTAAGATTGTGATGAATGAGATAGAAATAATCGTTACTTTCTTACCTGTTAAGAAAAGGAAAAATCTGATTATAATAGAAATCGATTACTTTAGATGGGGGAACAATCATGAAAAAAGTCTTATTACTATTATTTGTCTTGACGATCGGGTTAGCGCTTTCTGCGTGCAGCCAATCGAGCGATGCGTCAGAGAAGGAAAAACCGAAAGAGAAAAAATCGCAAGAAGAGCTTGAAAAGGAACTTGATAAGGAATTGAAAAAAGGCGGTGAGCCGAAGACCAAAAAAGATGATCAAATACATAAAATAGGAGAAACATTTAAAGCAGGACATACGAATTTTACAGTGAATAAAGTTGATAGAGTGCAAAAAGGTGAATATATGAATGTTGGCGGAGCTGTAAATGAGGAGACAAAAACAATAAAAGATGATGAGGAACGGCTTATTATAGAAGTTACGATGGAAAATATAGGGGAAGATTCAATAAGCTACAATTTTATCGGGTTTGATTTAAGAGATAAGAATGATCAATCAGTGCGGCCTGTTTTTTCTATAGAAGAGAAGGGCAGAATCCTTATGGGAGGAACACTAGTATCGGGGAAAAAGGTTACAGGTGTACTCAGTTATGTCATCCCTAAAGGAGAACAGAAACATTACACACTGGTATATAATCCGTTTTTAGCTGATACAAATAGCAGTAATACAGAAGAGAGAGTAAAGGACGATATTGATTACTTGGTGAAGTTAGATTAGAAGCTAATTTACAGTTGCACGTTTTTCATCTGTGGAAAACGTGCATTTTTTATAGCGAAACTTGACTTGAAAGGATGAGTGATAAAAGTGCAAACCAAATGGCTGGAACGGGCACAGCGGATTCGGGCGATCGCCCAAGCGGGGCTTGCTTTTTCCAAGGATGTGTACGACAGGGAGAGGTACGAAGAGCTAATGAAGCTTAGCGCGGAAATGATGGCGGATTACTCGGAGAAGGACATTGAAGTTATCACTGATTTATGGCAAGGCGAGAAGGGCTATCCAACACCGAAAGCGGATGTTCGCGGCGCTGTATTCAGAGAGAATCAGATTTTGCTTGTCCGGGAGAAGCATGATGAGCTGTGGTCGCTGCCGGGCGGATTTTGCGAGATTGGTTTATCGCCGGCTGAAAACGTTGTCAAGGAAATCAAAGAAGAGTCGGGGTACGATACAGAGCCGTCTCGATTGCTGGCCGTGCTAGACAGCCATAAACACTCTCATCCCCCTCAGCCTTATCACTATTATAAAATCTTCATCGCATGCAGCATGACGGACGGGCAGGGGGAAACAGGGATCGAGACGAATCATGCCGCTTTTTTTCCGGAAGACAGACTCCCGCCGCTTTCTCCTAAACGAAACACACCCTCACAGCTTAGCATGCTGTTTGACTTTTTGCGCCATCCGGACAAGAAAACGATATTTGACTAAAAAAGAAAGAGCCTGTGGGCTCTTTCTTTTTTATAATGTAATGTGTTTTTCGTTGGCGAGTTTCAGAAGGGTCAAAATAGAATCGGCTTGTTTATGGCCGAGTTTTTGCTTTAATTTGTTTTCTTCAACTAATCGGCTGCCATAAATTTTGACGGAGGCTTTGTCGACGACAGTATGCCAGTTTTCCTGTTTTTTTCCCTCAACAAGCGGTTTTTCATGTCTCTCAGAAAAAGAGAACACAAACAGTACGAATGCAAGTGAAAGTAGGATGCCGACAACTTGTTTTTTGTAATCAGTCTGTGCTGCCACGTTGTTCTCTCCTTCACCTTTTACCTTCTATTTAATCATAGAATCAGCTTATTTTACATAATGGGAAAGTCATTTTTGGAGTTAGTGCATTTGGTTGAAAACAGAGACGTTTTTTGAGCGGAGCGGTGCAATTGAATCCATATTGGATTTGCGTGCTTATGCCTAAGGTCACGTTGTGAGCCAAAACAGCAGTGCAGAATAGAAAAAAATTGAAAGATTATGGTAAGATGAACGAAATTCGAGGGGGAATATATGATGCCTGCATCGAACATCGTGATCGCCTGCCTGCTGTTATCAATTTAATTATTTGTGGTAGTCCCTCTCTTTTTCGAAAGCGGGAGGTGAAGTGGAACATTAATTGCTGAATTCTTTCAAGGGGAGTGACCGTACATGAATGTGTTAAACCGCCGGCAAGCCTTGCAGCGAGCGCTGCTCAATGGGAAAAACAAACAGGATGCGTATCATCCGTTTCCATGGTACGAATCGATGAGAAAGGATGCGCCTGTTTCCTTCGATGAAGAAAACCAAGTGTGGAGCGTTTTTCTTTATGATGATGTCAAAAAAGTTGTTGGGGATAAAGAGCTGTTTTCCAGTTACATGCCGCAGCAGACAAGCTCTATTGGAAATTCCATCATTAACATGGACCCGCCGAAGCATACAAAAATCCGTTCAGTCGTGAATAAAGCCTTCACTCCGCGCGTGATGAAGCAATGGGAATCGAGAATTCAAGAAATCACAGATGAACTGATTCAAAAATTTCAGGGGCGCAGTGAGTTTGACCTTGTTCACGATTTTTCATACCCGCTTCCGGTTATTGTGATATCTGAGCTGCTTGGAGTGCCTTCAGCGCATATGGATCAGTTTAAAGCATGGTCTGATCTTCTGGTCAGTACACCGAAGGATAAAAGTGAAGAAGCTGAAAAAGCCTTTTTGGAAGAACGAGATAAGTGTGAGGAAGAACTGGCTGCGTTTTTTGCCGGCATCATAGAAGAAAAGCGAAACAAATCGGCACAGGATATTATTTCTATTTTAGTGGAAGCGGAAGAAACAGGCGAGAAGCTGTCCGGTGAAGAGCTGATTCCGTTTTGCACGCTGCTGCTGGTGGCCGGAAATGAAACCACTACAAACCTGATTTCAAATGCGATGTACAGCATATTAGAAACGCCAGGCGTTTACGAGGAACTGCGCAGCCATCCTGAACTGATGCCTCAGGCAGTGGAGGAAGCCTTGCGTTTCAGAGCGCCGGCCCCGGTTTTGAGGCGCATTGCCAAGCGGGATACGGAGATCGGGGGGCACCTGATTAAAGAAGGTGATATGGTTTTGGCGTTTGTGGCATCGGCAAATCGTGATGAAGCAAAGTTTGACAGACCGCACATGTTTGATATCCGCCGCCATCCCAATCCGCATATTGCGTTTGGCCACGGCATCCATTTTTGCCTTGGGGCCCCGCTTGCCCGTCTTGAAGCAAATATCGCGTTAACGTCTTTGATTTCTGCTTTTCCTCATATGGAGTGCGTCAGTATCACTCCGATTGAAAACAGTGTGATATACGGATTAAAGAGCTTCCGTGTGAAAATGTAATAGATAAGGAGACTGGAGATTCATGAAAAAGTACCATATTTCGATGATCAATATCCCGGCGTACGGACATGTCAATCCTACGCTTGCTTTAGTAGAGAAGCTTTGTGAGAAAGGGCACCGTGTCACGTACGCGACGACTGAGGAGTTTGCGCCCGCTGTTCAGCAAGCCGGTGGAGAAGCATTGATCTATCATACATCCTTGAATATTGATCCTAAGCAAATCAGGGAGATGATGGAAAAGAATGACGCGCCCCTCAGCCTTTTGAAAGAATCACTCAGCATTCTGCCGCAGCTTGAGGAGTTATATAAGGATGATCAGCCTGATCTGATCATCTATGACTTTGTTGCGCTGGCTGGTAAATTGTTTGCTGAAAAGCTTAATGTTCCGGTCATTAAGCTCTGTTCGTCATATGCCCAAAATGAATCCTTTCAGTTAGGAAATGAAGACATGCTGAAAAAAATAAGAGAAGCAGAGGCTGAATTTAAAGCCTACTTGGAGCAAGAGAAGTTGCCGGCTGTTTCATTTGAACAGTTAGCTGTGCCGGAAGCATTAAATATTGTCTTTATGCCGAAGTCTTTTCAGATTCAGCATGAGACGTTCGATGACCGTTTCTGTTTTGTCGGCCCCTCTCTCGGAGAACGGAAGGAAAAAGAAAGCCTGTTGATTGACAAGGATGATCGCCCGCTTATGCTGATTTCTTTGGGTACGGCGTTTAACGCATGGCCGGAATTTTACAAGATGTGCATCAAGGCATTTCGGGATTCTTCATGGCAAGTGATCATGTCGGTTGGGAAAACGATTGATCCAGAAAGCTTGGAGGATATTCCTGCTAACTTTACCATTCGCCAAAGTGTGCCGCAGCTTGAGGTGTTAGAGAAAGCTGATTTGTTCATCTCTCATGGCGGGATGAACAGTACGATGGAAGCGATGAACGCAGGTGTGCCGCTTGTCGTCATTCCGCAAATGTATGAGCAGGAGCTCACTGCAAATCGGGTTGATGAATTAGGCCTTGGCGTTTATTTGCCGAAAGAGGAAGTGACTGTTTCCAGCCTGCAGGAAGCGGTTCAGGCTGTATCCAGTGATCAAGAGCTGCTCAGCCGCGTCAAGAATATGCAAAAGGATGTAAAAGAAGCTGGCGGAGCGGAGCGTGCGGCAGCTGAGATTGAAGCGTTTATGAAAAAATCCGCTGTCCCGCAGTAAAAACATAAAAACCGAAATCAATTTGATTTCGGTTTTCTGTTTAAATATTTTTTTTCATCCCGCATCTCCGGCATTCTCTAAGAAATTTTCCGCCTTTTACAGAGCTTTTGAACAGTGTGTAATCACAGTTGTCGCAGCGCCCGCTGCGGGCATCCGGATATTCATTGAATTCGTAAACAATCGATGTATCGTAGCCTTTTGTTTCATATTCTTCTTTTTTGGTTTCCATGTCGATCCTCCGTTACAAGACGTGTCTGCTGTTTATCTTACAGCAAGCTTCCGGCGTATTCAATGGATTTTAGGAGGTTGGGTTTATCTTGATTTCTCCCTTGGTTTGCGCCAAAATAGCTTTATTAAGCTTATATACATAAAAAGCCTATGCAAAGAGGAGAGGAAACGGGTATGGGAAAAGGGTTACTTGGAAAACGCGTGGCAATCGGTGGCTCACGAAAAACGGAAGAAATTAGTACAATCATTGAAAAACAGGGCGGAATACCTGTCATCCGGCCTCTCCAAGGTACAGTTTACTTAGCAGAGAAGCAGGTGGAGCCGGATTTGCGGACGTTTGCGGAAGAAAAAGCTGACTGGGTCATTTTCACGACAGGCATCGGGTTGGAGACTCTTGTCGATATGGCAGAGAAAATTGGACTGAAAGATGAGTTTCTGCAGGCCATTCGCCAAGCGAAAGCGGCATGCCGGGGATACAAAACGCTGTCTGCGCTGAAAAAGCTTGGAATCACACCGGAAGCTTCGGATGAAGACGGGACAACAAGAGGCTTAATCCGTTCCTTGGAGCCTCACGACTTTTCAGGAAAAACAGTCATGGTGCAGCTTCATGGCGAAAAAGCGCCGGCTCTCATGGCATTTCTTGAAGAAAAAGGCGCGTCTGTCCTGCCGATTCTGCCTTATCAGCACATCCCGCCGGAGGAGGAAACGGTGGAGCGGTTATGCCGAGAGCTGATGAACGATGAGGTCGATGCCGTTTGTTTTACAACGGCCATTCAGGTTCGTTCCCTGTTTGATTTTGCCAAGGGGCGAGGTTATATCAATGAAGTGAAGAAGGTATTCGAAGAACGCGCCATCGCAGCTGCTGTCGGAAAAGTGACTGCTGAAGCACTGCGGGAAGAGGGCATTACGAGACTGCTTGCGCCAGAGATTGAGCGGATGGGTGCGATGATTGTTGAGCTGGCCAAGTATTATGAAGAAAAGGAATAACAAGTACAAAAAGCCGCTTTTCCCTCGGAAAGCGGCTTTTGTCTGTCATTCATTCTGCTTCAGCTGCTGATGAACGGTGAATAATGATGGGTATGTCAGCACGCTTAAGATTACACAAGTCAGCGCGGCTGAGGCCATCGTTGTAAACACGATTAAGAGTTGAAAGCGTACTGCCTGAATCGGGTCCGCGCCGGCTAGAATCTGGCCTGTCATCATGCCGGGAAGCTGAACAAGACCCAGTGTTTTCTGGCTTTCGAGCGTCGGGATCATACTCATTTTCATCGCTGAAGTAAGAATGCGCTGTATGGATTGCTTCGGTGTGCCGCCAAGTGACAATATTAATTGAATTTCTTCTTTGCGAACGCCGACTTCTGAGTTGAGCCGGTTTAGAAACAAACTTGAGAGCACCATCGAATTTCCGATGACCATCCCGCTGATCGGAATGACATATCGTGCCGTAAGCGGAATGATATGAAGAGACAGCAGAATTCCCTGCGTCACCATTTCTACGATTGCTAACGCGGCAAACACCCTCCAAAACGAACCGATTGTATTTTTCTTTCGCTTGATGACATTTTGCGCCGCCACCGCGAGCATTAACAGCACCATCAGCAGGATAAAAACAGGGTGGTCTCCGCGAAAAATCAGCGACAAAACATAACCGATGATAAGCAGCTGCACCGCGGCCCGGATGGTGGCGATGATCATGTCTTTTTCTACACCGGCTTTAAAGGATTTTGATAAAAACAAGGCGATCAAAACAAAGATCATCGTTAAAGAGAGAGAAAGGTAATCCATTACCGAGTGCCTCCCTTCAAAAATTCTTTCGCTGCTTCATGCTGCGGAGCGGAGAAAAATGTTTCGGTTTCGGCGATTTCAAGCAGCCGGCCATCTGCCATAAACCAAATGGTATCGGCTACTCGTTTTGCCTGCTCCATATTATGAGTGACCCACATGACTGTCCATTTTTTCTCTTGATGCTGACGTTTGATCAGTTCTTCAATCTCAAGAGCAGAAACCGGGTCCAAGGCCGACGTGATTTCGTCCAACAATAGAATGGAGGAAGGATTTGAGAGCGTTCTGGCCAGTGACAGTCTTTGCCGCTGCCCGCCCGATAAGTCTCTGGCGCTTCTGTCTAACAGCTCTGGCGGCAGCCCTGCAAGAGAAGCCAGCTTTTCAGGAGAGTACAGCTGGGATTGATGCAGCCTTTGTACAAGACTTAAATTGTCACGCACTGTCCCGTCGAGCACGGGAGCCGATTGAAACGCGAGGGCTGCCGTTCGCCTCAGCTCATTGACATTCCATTCTCTGACTTCCTTTCCATATATGTTGACTTCGCCGCTGTCAGGCGTTCTCATTAAATTACACATAGAAAGGAGGGTGCTTTTGCCTGAGCCGGAAGGACCTAAAACGGCTACGATTGCACCCTGTTGAATGTCTCCGGTGACATCCTGCAGCACATCATAGGTTTGTCCATCTTGTTTATAGCTTTTTCGGACTGATCTGAAGGAGATGGCTGGTATGTTTTGTGTTTGATCGTTTGCTTCCATTACAATAATCACCTTTCAATATAAGTAGGCTGACATTATATTTAACTATAACGTGAAACAGATTCCTTTTGGTAGCACAAATAAAGGAGAACAGGCTTTCACCCATTCTCCTGCAGATGCTACGCAGTCAGATTTGACTGTGCTTTCTTTTTCGGTTTTCTCGGCTGTGAAGCGAAGGTATGTAACATCATCCCCGCTATTATAATGAACAAACCGGCAAATGATAATAGAGATGGGAAAACGCCTGACAGCAGAACAATTTCACCAAGCAGCGCGAAAATCACTTCACCGGATTGAGTGGCTTCAACAGCTGCGAGTTTTTGCGGATTGTCTCTTACCATATCAGTGGCCCAGAAAAATAAAACCGTCGCAATGATGCCTGAGCTGATGGCAACGATAAAGGATTGAACGGTTTGACTTGCTGTTGGAAGGCCATCTGACCACCAGCCGTAAGCTGCTAATATAAGCCAGAATGGAAGGCTTGCCAATGTCATTCCAAGCACGCGCTGAAATGTATCAAGCCGGCCTCCGTATTCTTCGAGCATTCTCCTGTTTCCTAACGGATAGGCAAAAGCCGCAATGACAACCGGCAGCACACTGAAAAGCAGCATCCTCCCAGAAAGCGATTCTGCATGCTGAAGCTGAATCAGAGCCGCTCCAATCAGGATGATCACAGAAGTGCCAAGTGAAACCAGGGGAATCTTTTGGCGAACGAGCTGCGGACCGCCCGGCATATCTTGTTTGACATAAAACAAAGGAGATAAGAGCACCCCGGCTACAATTGTAATTTGCCAGGTTCCGGCTATGAGCCACCCCGGACCGTATGCAGCCGCAAATGTAATCGGCGCGTAAAAAAGCACGAAACCGACGAAGCTCCATTTGATCCAATAAAACGGCTTTTTCCTCATCTCTAGTAAAAGAGGCGTGAATGTCCCTCTCATGATGACAATCAAACATAAAAACGGCACCATAAAAATAAAGCGCAGCGAAGAGCTCCAAAGCCAGCTGCCTCCTGATAACTCCATCGCTCTGTTTAATATAAAGGTAACGGCGAAAAAGAGTGAAGCCAATATTCCGATAACGATAGCTTTCATGATATCCCTCATTCTGGCATTATTTTTTTATACTATACTATTCGGTATCATGCAGATCAATGGAATCATGAGAAAAACATCATGTTTGGCGAACTGCTATGTGTGGAAGACAAAAAAGGGAGGTGAAATTGATGGAAAAAGAGACACAGACATACTTCTTTCCGGATGACGGCAGGATTCCGAATCACCCTGATTTTCCGCTCGTGGTGTATCAAAACGCGCTTAAGGACACCGGACTGGCAGAGCGGATCGTCATCCGGCATGGCTGGTCAAACAGCTGGTCGGGGAGTGTTTTTCCATACCATCATTATCACAGCAATACGCATGAAGTCCTGATTGCCCTTAGGGGAGAGGCTGTGATTCAGTTTGGGGGAGAAAAAGGGGCTGCCATCCCTTTCAAATCAGGCGACGCAGTCGTGATTCCAGCCGGAGTCGGACATAAAAAGCTCAGCTCAAGCCCCGATTTTACTGTCCTTGGCGCCTATCCCGGAGGCGTTCAGTATGATATGAAGACGGGGAAGCCCAATGAGCGGGAGGAAGCGGTCAAACAGATTAAGCAGGCGGCGTTGCCGGCGAATGATCCGATCACAGGAAAAAGAGAGCCTCTATTGGAAATATGGGTAAAGTGAAGGGGAGAAATTGTTGGATTGTCAATAACTAGTGCCGCAGAAACGTTATGACATGAGCTCCATATAAATTAATTTCATAATCGAAGCAATTCACGTTCAAATTTTGTTCAAAAAGTGTTATCATATAGAAGGTAATCGAATTGGAGTTTTTTGTGTTTGCTATTTTCAGAGAGAGTAAAGGATTTTGACTTATTCAATTGTTTATTTTTAGATAAAAATAATACTGAATATGGCAAGATGAAAAACTGGGTAGTAAACATTTATTTTTGTAAATGATTGTGCACGAATTCACAATCCTTATTCTTATGCCTTAAAAGCGTGAGACAGGGAGAGGCACTACCCTTTCCAAAAAAATCAGCAAACTGCTTATAGTAAAGGAGAATTGGATATGCCAGAAACAATCGATCAAACAAATGCGTCTGTCAGCCAAAGCCAGCAAGATCTTATTGATCAGCTATTAAAGCCAGAAGTTCAAGAATCATTGACTGTTTTAGTTGACCAGCTTCCGAAGCTGACTGAGTTAGTGAATATTTTAACGAAGTCTTATGATTTCGCTCAGTCTGTAGCGACTGACGAAGTGTTAAAGAGCGACACAGTCGGTGCGATCACTGAAATTCTCGAGCCTGTAAAAGAAACAGCGAAAGAAGTAGCTGCGACTGCGATCGAAGCAAAAGACCGCGCGGAAGCAAGCAACGAAACAATTGGACTTTTCGGCCTTCTTCGCATGCTGAAAGATCCTCAAGCTCAAAAGCTGTTCCGTTTTGCTAACAGCTACCTTGAAGTCATGAACGAACGCGAAAACCAAAAATAATCTCAGATTCAAATTGATATAAAGGACGGAGGATATACGATGTCAAAACATATTGTCATTCTAGGCGCTGGTTATGGCGGAGTTCTTTCTGCTCTAACAGTTCGCAAACATTACACAAAAGAACAAGCACGCGTGACAGTGGTAAACAAATACCCAACTCACCAAATCATTACGGAATTACACCGCCTTGCTGCAGGCAACGTGTCTGAAAAAGCGGTTGCAATGCCATTAGAAAAACTTTTCAAAGGCAAAGACATTGATCTTAAAATTGCGGAAGTAAGCTCTTTCTCTGTTGATAAAAAAGAAGTTGCGCTTGCTGACGGTTCTACATTAACTTACGATGCGCTTGTTGTAGGTCTTGGTTCTGTAACGGCTTACTTCGGCATCCCAGGTCTTGAAGAAAACAGCATGGTATTGAAATCTGCTGCCGATGCGAACAAAGTCTTCCAACATGTTGAAGATCGTGTGCGCGAGTACTCTAAAACGAAAAACGAAGCAGATGCAACAATCCTTATCGGCGGAGGCGGCTTAACAGGTGTTGAGCTTGTTGGTGAGCTTGCTGACATCATGCCGAACCTTGCGAAAAAATACGGCGTAGACCATAAAGAAATCAAATTGAAACTTGTTGAAGCAGGTCCGAAGATCCTTCCTGTTCTTCCGGATGATCTTATCGAGCGTGCGACTGCAAGCCTTGAAAAACGCGGCGTTGAGTTCTTAACAGGTCTTCCTGTTACAAATGTAGAAGGAAACGTAATCGATCTGAAAGACGGATCTAAAGTTGTTGCCAACACATTTGTTTGGACTGGCGGCGTACAAGGTAACCCATTAGTCGGTGAATCAGGCCTAGAAGTGAACCGCGGACGCGCGACTGTAAATGACTTCCTGCAATCTACATCTCATGAAGATGTATTCGTTGCTGGAGACAGCGCAGTTTACTTCGGTCCAGACGGCCGTCCATACCCGCCAACTGCACAAATCGCATGGCAAATGGGTGAGCTGATCGGTTACAACCTATTCGCTTACCTAGAAGGCAAAACGCTTGAAACATTCAAGCCAGTAAACTCTGGTACACTTGCAAGCCTTGGACGCAAAGACGCGGTTGCCATCATTGGTGCTAATTCTACACCGCTTAAAGGTCTTCCTGCTTCCTTGATGAAAGAAGCAAGTAACGTACGCTACTTAACACACATTAAAGGACTTTTCAGCCTGGCTTACTAATCCTTTTAATGAATCTGACATTGCCAAAAGCGTTCCTTACCGAGTGCTTTCTGGCAATGTCCTTTTTGTTTATATGCCAACGTTAACATTTTATTTTCAAAAAAGAGATTGAACCCAGAGGAATATAAAGGTAAAATAAAAACAAATCAAAATGTTAACGTTAACATTTTGAAATAGAATGAAAGACGGTGAGGACATGGATCCCTTCATGGGCGAAAACTTTTTATTGAAAAATGAAACCGCTGTCAGCCTCTATCACAATTATGCGAAAGACATGCCAATTATTGATTACCACTGCCACTTAAGTCCGAAAGAAATCTATGAAAATAAGACATTTCAAAACATCACGGAAGCCTGGCTGTATGGTGACCATTATAAATGGCGCATCATGAGAGCCAATGGAATTGAGGAGACATACATTACCGGAGATGCGCCTGATGAGGAGAAATTTATGGCTTGGGCGAAAACCGTGCCGATGGCGATTGGCAACCCGCTCTACAACTGGACTCACTTAGAATTGCAGCGTTTTTTTGGCATTTACGAGATTTTAAACGAGAAGTCCGGGCCGGCTATATGGAAACGGACAAATGAACTGCTCAAAGGGGAAGGCTTCGGGGCAAGGGATTTAATCGTGAAATCAAATGTAAAGGTTGTGTGCACCACAGATGACCCTGTTGATTCTCTTGAATACCATCTATTATTAAGAGAAGACAAAGACTTTCCTGTCAGCGTGCTGCCTGGATTTCGGCCGGATAAAGGGCTTGAGATCAATCGTGAAGGCTTTCCTGAGTGGGTGCAGGCGCTTGAAGATGCCGCCGCCATATCCATTGCAACCTATGATGCGTTTTTAAAGGCGTTGGAAAAACGAGTGCGATTCTTCCACTCAGCCGGCGGCAGAGTTTCTGATCACGCGATAGATTCAATGGTATTTGCCGAAACAACAAAAGAAGAAGCTGGACGGATTTTTTCTGACAGATTACAAGGAACAGAGGTTTCTTATGAAGATGAGAAGAAATTTAAGACATATACGCTTCAGTTTCTTTGCGGTTTGTATGCGGAGCTCGATTGGGCGATGCAGTTTCATATCAACGCTTTAAGAAACACGAATACAAAAATGATGAAAAGGCTCGGACCTGATACAGGGTATGATTCAATGAACGATGAAGAAATTGCTAAGCCTTTATACAAGCTGCTGAACTCAGTTGAGATGAAGAACCAGCTGCCGAAAACGATTTTATATTCACTGAATCCAAATGATAACTATGTCATCGCCAGCATGATCAACAGTTTTCAGGACGGTATTACCCCGGGAAAAATACAATTCGGCACAGCCTGGTGGTTTAACGATACTAAAGACGGAATGCTCGACCAAATGAAAGCGTTATCAAATGTTGGCCTTTTCAGCCGTTTTATCGGCATGCTCACCGATTCCAGAAGCTTTCTTTCGTATACGCGCCACGAATATTTCAGGCGGATCGTCTGCAATTTGATTGGAGAATGGGTGGAAAACGGCGAAGTGCCGCGCGATATGGAGCTTCTGGGAAGCATCGTTCAGGGGATTTGCTATGACAATGCGAAACACTACTTTCAATTTCAAGAAGAGAAAGCAAACGTGTAACAAAGTGTCCGCTCAGTATCGCTGAGCGGATCACTATCCGAAAATTCTTAAGACACAGAGGTGGAACATGCGAACTGAACTGGCAAATAAGGTTGTGTCGGTCGAAACGGAAAAAAGGCTTTCATTGAAAGAGAAAATGTCCTATGGCTTTGGTGATTTTGGCAACGGTTTTATGTTTGATCTCGGCCAGATTTATTTATTGAAGTATTTCACTGATGTAGCGGGAATCCCCGCTGCGATGGCCGGCGGCATTTTTTTAGTAAGTAAGCTGTTTGCAGCGATAACAGATCCAATTGTCGGCTCATCAATCGATTATCGCAAAAACATCGGCAAACGGGGGAAATTCAGGCCTTATCTATTAATCGGCAGCATCGTGCTTGCGGTGCTTACTGTTCTTATTTTTCTGTCTCCCAATGTATCAACGACCGGAAAACTGATATATGCATATGCATCCTATATGATTTGGGGCATCGGCTATTCGTTTGTGAATATTCCGTACGGCTCATTAGGGGCAGCGATGACTCAAAATTCTGAGGACCGGACCTCCATTTCGACGTTCCGCCAAATCGGATCACTTGGCGCCTTGTTTATCACAAGTGTGGCCGTGATGCCGCTGCTCGTCAAGTTTGATAATCCGAAGGTCGGCTACCCGGTGGTCATGGGCTTGTTCGCCGCGCTCGGTGTGATTTGGTTTTATATTTGCTATCGCAACTGCAAAGAGCGCATTGTCATATCGGAAGCACCAAAAGAAAAATTAACACTCTCATCTGTCGTCAAAACATTTATTACAAATAAACCGCTGTTAACCCTTGTCCTGATGACGATTTTTTCAATTTCCGCATACAACATTAAATCCGCCATGCTCGTCTATTTCGCACAATATAACTTGGGCAATGTTGAATTAATGGCTTATATGAACTTCATCATTATTGGTTCTTCCTTTTTGGGCGTCGTATTCCTACCAAAGCTCGTCAAGATGTTTGGAAAGAAACGAACGGCAATGATCGGCTTCGGCATCAGTGTGGCCGCGGATCTGATCAACTTTATGCTTCCATCTAACGTTTATGTGTTTACAATTCTCGCCAGTATCGCCTTTATCGGAATCAGTATCCCAAATGGCATCACGTGGGCACTTGTCTCCGATATTATCGACTATGGCGAATGGAAATCCGGTGAACGGAAGGAAGCAACGACATATTCACTTTTCAATTTCTCAAGAAAGCTTGCTCAATCTTTGTCTGGCTTTCTCTCGGGGATCGGTTTGGGGATTATCGGCTATGTCCCGAATGCAGTCCAGACAGCACAGGCGCTGATTGGCATCAAAGCGCTTCTGCTTCTGTATCCGGCCATTGCTTTGGCATTAGCGATGATCATTATCGGCTTTCTTTATAAACTCACAGACCAGCAGCATGCTCAGATCGTTCAGGATCTTCAGCAAAAGATCTGACAATATAATATAGAGAATATTTAAAATAATTTGTAAATAAAATGTGTTTGTAGGGGGTTCGCTAGGAGAGTGCCCAAAAAACTGAAAAGGAAGGAGGCACTTGCTTGAAAACGATAACAATTGCAGCTAAAGAAGCAAAGGAACTCGTTCGGCAAAAGCTGGCCAGTGCCGGTTTGAATGAACGAGATGCTGAAAAAGTAGCAGATGTTCTCGTACACGCTGATTTGCGCAATGTACATTCGCATGGCGTGCTGCGCACAGAACACTATGTGAACAGGCTTTTAGCGGGAGGGATCAATCCTGGGGCACAGCCTGTTTTTAAAGAAACGGGGCCTGTGACCGGGGTGCTTGACGGAGACGATGGTTTCGGTCATGTGAATTGCGACATGGCGATGGACCATGCAATTGACATGGCGAAGAAAAAAGGAGTCGGCATGGTCACGGCCGTAAACAGCAGCCATTGCGGAGCGCTAAGCTATTTTGTGCAAAAAGCGGCTGACGAAAAGCTGATCGGAATAGCAATGACGCATACAGACAGTATCGTTGTCCCGTTTGGGGGGAGGACTCCTTTTTTAGGAACAAATCCGATTGCTTACGGTGTTCCGGCTAAGCATAAAAAACCGTTTATCCTAGATATGGCGACATCCAAAGTGGCTTTTGGGAAGATTCTGCAGGCCCGTGAAGAGGGCAAAGAAATTCCTGAAGGATGGGGAGTCGATGAAAACGGAGAAGCAGTAACTGATCCTGACAAGGTCGTCTCACTTTCAACATTCGGGGGCCCGAAAGGCTATGGACTATCGATTGTGGTGGATGTGTTTTCAGGATTGCTGGCGGGCGCGGCTTTTGGCCCTCATATTGCCAAAATGTACAGCGGCCTTGATCAAAAAAGAAAGCTGGGGCATTACGTTTGCGCGATCAATCCAGCCTTTTTTACTGACTGGGATACGTTTTTAGAGCAGATGGATGCCATGATTGATGAACTGCAGCAATCACCGCCGGCTGTTGGATTCGAAAGAGTGTATGTGCCCGGCGAGATCGAGCAGCTGCATGAAGAAAGAAATAAGAAAAACGGAATTTCTATCGCCCGGAGCGTGTATGAATTCTTAAAAAGCAGGTGAGTAAAATGAAAGCGGTTCAAGTGCGAAAAGCGTATGATCTGGTGACAGCGGAGGTGAAGAAGCCAGTTCTTTCAAAGGATGATGAAGTGCTCGTGAAAGTCAAGCGAGTCGGCATTTGCGGTTCAGACATGCACATTTATCATGGAACGAATCCGCTTGCTACCCTCCCGAGAGTTATCGGACACGAGGTAACGGGACAAGTGGAGGCAGTTGGTGCGAATGTACAGAGCCTAAAACCCGGTGATCATGTCGTGATTGAGCCGATTTCTTATTGCGGATCGTGCTATGCCTGCCGCAAAGGGCGGCCGAATGTTTGCGCCAAGCTTTCTGTATTTGGCGTACATGAGGACGGAGGCATGCGGGAATATATTGTGCTTCCGGAAAGGCAGCTTCACTCGGTCTCAAAGGACTTGCCTTGGGAGGAAGCAGTCATGGCCGAGCCTTATACGATAGGCGCCCAGGCAGTGTGGAGAGGCCAGGTGGAAAAAGGTGATACCGTCCTGATCCAGGGAGCGGGGCCCATCGGGATCTGTGTGTTAAAAATGGCAAAGCTGGCGGGCGCTGCTGTCATGATGACTGACTTGAACAACGAGCGGCTGTTATTTGCGAAAGAAAACGGCGCCGATGCTGTTGTAAATGTCCAAGCAGAACATGTTGCCGAGCGGGTCCTTGAATGGACTGGGAATGAAGGAGCAAACGTGGTCATTGATGCTGTTTGCCTGCCGGAGACTTTTGCACTTTCAATTGAGGCTGTGTCACCGGCGGGACATGTGGTTGTGCTTGGATTTGATGAAAGAGCGGCTCAGATTTCACAGCTGCCAATTACAAAAAAAGAAGTCACGATAACCGGATCGCGATTGCAGACCAATCAGTTTCCAAAAGTGGTAGAGCTTTTGAATGGAGGCCGGTTAGTGCATAACGGACTGGTGACCCATACATTTTCAGTTGATGACGTTCATCATGCATTTCAGTTTATTAAGGAGCATCCAGATCAGGTGCGGAAAGCCGTCATCACGTTTGATTAAATGACTGAATCCGGAGGTGCGAGCATGAATATGACATTCCGATGGTATGGACGAGGCAACGATACAGTCACACTTGAACACGTGAAGCAAATTCCCGGAGTCAAAGGCATCGTTTGGGCTCTCCATCAAAAGCCTGTCGGCGACGTGTGGGAAAAAGAAGAAATCAGAGCCGAGACCGAATATATTCAATCCTATGGTTTTCATGCTGAAGTTGTAGAAAGCGTGAATGTTCACGAAGCGATTAAACTTGGGAACGAAGAACGCAGCCGGTATATTGAAAACTACAAGCAAACGATCCGCAACCTTGCCGGATTTGGCGTGAAAGTGATTTGCTATAATTTTATGCCGGTTTTTGACTGGACACGCACGGACATGTTCCGGCCGCTAGAAGATGGATCGACCGCTCTGTTTTTTGAAAAGGCCAAGGTGGAAAGCCTTGATCCTCAAGAGCTGATTCGGACGGTGGAGGAAGCATCTGACATGACACTGCCGGGGTGGGAGCCCGAAAAATTGGCTCGGATCAAAGAGCTTTTTGCTGCCTACAGAACGGTCGATGAAGAAAAGCTATGGGACAATTTATCATTCTTTTTGCAGGAAATTCTTCCTGTTGCTGAGGCCTATGGTGTTCAAATGGCCATTCATCCGGATGACCCGCCGTGGCCGATTTTCGGACTGCCGCGCATTATCACAGGAGAGGCAAGCTATAAGAAACTGCGGGCGATATCAGATTCACCGTCTAATTGTATCACCCTTTGTACAGGTTCAATGGGAGCCAATCCCGCTAACGACATGGTGGAGATCGCTAAAACGTATGCCGGCATCGCTCCATTTTCACATATTCGCAATGTGAAAATTTATGAGAATGGCGATTTTATTGAAACATCTCATTTAACAAAGGATGGTTCAATCAACATTCAAGGCGTGATGGAAGAACTGCATAAGCAGGATTACGAAGGATATGTCAGACCGGATCATGGGCGCCATCTTTGGGGCGAGCAATGCCGCCCGGGATATGGCTTATACGATCGGGCACTTGGCATCATGTATTTGAACGGGCTGTGGGACGCCTATGAAGCAATGGCAAAAAAAGAGGTGGACGTATGATCCCGCTGCATGAGAACCTGGCTGGTAAAACGGCTGTCATCACTGGCGGCAGCGGCGTGCTTTGCTCTGCGATGGCACGGGAGCTAGCCCGTCATGGCATGAAGGTGGCGATATTGAATCGGACGGCTGAAAAAGGCCAAGCGGTCGTGAAGGAGATAACGGCGGCTGGCGGCACAGCGTGCGCTGTTGCTGCGGATGTGCTGGACAGGATGTCACTGGAGCGGGCAAAGGAAGACATCCTTGGCCAATTTGGCGCTGTTGATCTGTTAATTAACGGGGCTGGCGGCAATCATCCTGCCGCGATAACCGATGTGGAGACATATGAAGAAGCGGGAGAAGGCCAATCCTTTTTTGATATGGATGAGAGGGGCTTTCTAACTGTATTCTCCACCAATTTCACCGGTGCGTTTCTGGCCTCGCAAGTGTTTGGAAAAGAGCTGCTGAAAGCCGATTCACCGGCGATTATCAATCTTTCTTCGATGAGTGCTTATTCACCTATGACGAAGGTTCCGGCATACAGTGCCGCCAAAGCATCGATCAATAATTTTACGATGTGGATGGCTGTTCATTTTGCCGAAACCGGGCTGCGGGTCAATGCGATTGCCCCAGGCTTCTTTCTGACAAAACAAAATCATGATCTGCTGATCAACCAAGACGGAACATTCACCAGCCGATCTCACAAAATTATTGCGGGAACACCGATGAAGCGCTTCGGAAAACCCGAGGATTTGCTCGGTACGCTTCTTTGGCTGGCGGATGAATCCTATTCCGGTTTTGTCACTGGGATCACCGTTCCTGTCGATGGAGGATTTATGGCTTATTCAGGTGTGTAACGAAAGCGATGCAACAGAAACTGAACCAACATAGGGGTGAGGTTGAGATGTTTTCAAAAGATAAGCTTCCCGTTATCCTTTTTTTGTTCCTGGCAGGGGTGATTAATTACCTGGATCGCTCGGCGCTTTCCATTGCAGCTCCTTTTATTCAGGATGATCTCACATTGTCTGCCACGCAAATGGGCTTGATTTTCAGCAGTTTTTCGATTGGTTATGCGATTTTTAACTTTCTTGGGGGCGTGGCATCCGACCGCTATGGGGCAAAGCTGACCTTGTTTGTCGCGATGGTTGTTTGGTCGCTGTTTAGCGGAGCAGTCGCCCTCGCTTTTGGCTTTGTCAGCCTGCTGATTATACGCATTCTCTTCGGAATGGGAGAAGGCCCGCTTTCGGCGACCATCAACAAGATGGTGAACAACTGGTTCCCGCCGACCCAGCGGGCGTCTGTTATCGGTGTAACCAACAGCGGCACGCCGCTCGGGGGAGCCATTTCCGGCCCGATAGTCGGCATGATCGCAGTGGCGTTCAGCTGGAAGGTATCCTTCGTTCTCATTATGATTATTGGATTGATATGGGCAGTGCTCTGGTTCAAGTTTGTCAAAGAAAAGCCGCAAGAGACGATGAAGGAAGCACCGGCAATAAAAGCAGAAACGTCTCCCGGAGAAAAAATTCCGCTCACCTTTTACCTAAAGCAAAAAACGGTCCTGTTCACGGCGTTCGCTTTTTTCGCTTACAACTACATCCTCTTCTTCTTTTTGACGTGGTTTCCGAGCTATCTTGTCGACGAGCGGGGATTAAGTGTTGAATCGATGAGTGTCATCACGGTCATACCGTGGATTTTAGGCTTTATCGGGCTGGCTGCAGGGGGATTTGTTTCTGACTATGTGTACAAAAAAACGGCCCGAAAAGGTGTGCTGTTCTCGCGCAAGGTTGTGCTTGTCACGTGTTTGTTTTCATCAGCTGTCCTGATTGGTTTTGCCGGGCTTGTGGCAACGACTGCGGGGGCTGTCACTCTTGTCGCTCTGTCAGTGTTCTTTCTTTATTTGACCGGTGCTATCTATTGGGCTGTCATTCAAGATGTGGTTGATCAAAACAATGTCGGTTCTGTTGGCGGCTTCATGCATTTCCTCGCCAACACGGCAGGAATTATCGGCCCGGCTTTAACCGGATTTATTGTTGACCAAACAGGCACGTTTTCTGGAGCATTTTTGCTTGCCGGTGGGCTGGCTGTCTTCGCTTCACTTGCTGTGATTCGTTTTGTCCGTCCAATCATCGGCAAGCCAGCGGGAACAGAAGCTAAGAATCCTGTGTCTTATTAATCTGGAAATATAGTGGGAGAGGCGGTATATTTGATGATACAATATACAGTAAATAATCGCAGCCGGTATGATAAGGAAGGGAATTAGATGGTAACCATAAAAGATATCGCAAAACTCGCAAACGTATCCCACACAACCGTTTCCAGAGCACTCAACAACAGCCCTTACATCAAAGAACATACGAAGAAAAAAATATTAGAGCTAGCAGAGCAGCTCAACTATACACCAAATGTAAATGCGAAAAGTTTGGCGATGCAAAAGTCGCATACGATCGGGCTTTTCTTTACAAGCATTACAAACGGAACCTCACACAGCTTCTTTGCAGACACAATCAAAGGCGTCAATCAAGCCATAAGTGAGGATTACAATCTGTATGTGCGCGGCATTGATGATCTGAAAAACTATGACTCCGTTACACCGATGAGATATGACGGCATCATTTTAATGAGCCAAAGTGACATTGATAATTCTTTTATTTACCATATTCGCGAAAAAAACATTCCGCTTGTCGTGCTGAATCGTGATATTGATGATCGCACCATCACGAATATTTTGTCTAATGACAAGGAAGGCTCTCAAGAAGCTGTAGAATACTTCATTCAGTCCGGACATCAAGACATCGCCATCATCGAGGGGATCGAAGGCTTTAAATCCTCCCAGCAGCGAAAGGAAGGCTACTTATCTGCACTGATTCAACATCATATTCCGATCAAGCATGAATACAGTGTCAAAGGACAGTACGATATGGAAAGCGGCTTTCAAGCGATGGAGCGGCTGCTGGCACTGCCGAATCCTCCAACCGCTGTTTTTTGTTCGAATGATGACATGGCAATCGGAGCGATGAATGCGATATTCGCAAAGGGCCTGCGCGTCCCTGATGATATTTCGGTGATCGGGTTTGATGATATTGGTTTTTCACAGTACATCACGCCAAGGCTTTCAACAGTAAAGCGCCCAGTGGAGAAAATCAGCGTGCTTGGCGCGCAAAAACTCTTGTCTCTGATCAGCAAGCCCGAAACAAAAGCAGAAAAAATCTTGGAAAACACAGAATTTATGGTGCGTGATTCAGTCAGACGATTGACGACGTGATGTCCCGTTTTTCAGCGGGCATTCTTTACACAGAAAAATGTTAACGTGTGCATAAAAAGAGGGAGGCAATAAGGGTGCAGAAGCTGAATAAAAATGTGTACGATCACTATACTCAGTATCCAGAAAAAATTCTCCAATTCGGAGAAGGAAACTTTCTTCGGGGATTTATCGATTGGCAGATTGATCAATTGAATCAACACACTGATTTTAATGGGAGTGTGGCGGTTGTTCAGCCAAGGGGTTCAGAAAAAATCAAACGATTAAATGAGCAAGATGGATTATATACGCTTTTTTTACAAGGAATGAAAGATGGAGAAGCGGTAAACGAGCATATGATTATCAACTCAATCAGCCGGGGAATTGACCTGTTTTCTGATTATGAAGCATACAAAGAATTGGCATCAAGCGAAAGGCTTCGGTTTATCATCTCCAACACCACTGAGGCCGGGATTGTATGTGATGAAAAAGATCGTTTAGAGGATAGGCCGCAAAGAACATTCCCTGGGAAATTAACTGCATTTCTCTACTTCCGCTATCAGGCTTTTAAAGGAGATCAGACAAAAGGGTGTGTCCTACTCCCATGTGAACTGATCGAGAAGAACGGTGAAAAGCTGAAGGAAACGGTTCTTCATTATGCAGGTCTGTGGAAGCTTGAGGAAGGATTTACACAGTGGATTCATGAGGCCAATACGTTTTGTAATAGTTTAGTAGACCGGATTGTTCCGGGTTTTCCCGTCGACAGCATCGAGGAGATCACGGCAGATCTTGGCTATCAGGATGATTTGATAGTTGTGGGAGAGCAATATTATTTATGGGTTATCGAGGGGCCTGATTGGATTGGAAAAGAACTTCCCTTTGCGGCTGCAGGGCTCCATACAAAGATCGTCAGCGACCTCACCCCATACCGGACTAAAAAAGTAAGAATTTTAAATGGCGCTCATACAGCAATGACGCCAGTGGCTTTATTATACGGCTTAAAAACTGTTAAAGATGCTGTCGAGCATCCGGAAGTTGGGCGATTTATAAGAGAGCTGATTGACGACGAAATTCTTCCTGTTTTAAAAATGGAAGGTCTTTCTCAGTATGCTGACGATGTGCTGAACCGTTTTAAAAACCCGTATATTAAGCATTACCTGGAAAGCATTGCATTGAATTCCGTTTCCAAATTCAAAACGAGAAACCTGCCGACTCTTAAGGAATATGCTGAACAAAAGGGACAGCTTCCTGAACGCTTGGTGTTTTCTTTCAGCGCTCTTCTGTATTTTTATCATGATAACGAGACATTGCAGGATGATCCGGCAGTTTTTCAATTTTTCAAAGAGGTTTGGTGTCAGGAGGATGGCGACATGCTTCGGATTGCATCAAGAGTGTTAGGCGAACAGCGGCTGTGGGGGGCAGATCTCAATGAGATACCGAAGCTGACTGATAGAGTCGCTGTTTACTTGAATCTTATTCATGAGCTGGGCATGCAGCGGGCTCTTGAACAATACTGCATACAAGGGGGAGAGGTACGTTGAAGTCGTTTATAAAGATTCATAAGCAAGATAATGTCCTTCTTGCTCTGCGGGATATCCAAAAGGGAGAGAGGCTGCATGCGGACGGCGTGTCGATTGAAGTAAAGGATGATATAAAAAGAGGCCATAAGATTGCATTGCAGTCTATCAAAGAAAACGACAGCATCGTCAAGTACGGGTTTCCAATCGGTCATGCATCACAAGATATCTCGATCGGAGAGCATATTCATGTCCATAATACGAAAACAAACCTGTCTGATATCCAATTATACAGCTATACACCGAGATTTGATGAAAATCCGTATTCTAATGAGAACCGGACGTTTAAAGGTTTTAGAAGAGAAAACGGAGATGCGGGTGTACGGAATGAATTGTGGATTGTCCCAACTGTCGGCTGTGTCAATGGAATAGCAGAAAAAATGCTGCAGCGTTTTGTCAGAGAAACAGGGGATATTGCTCCATTTGATAACGTACTGGTGTTAAAGCATCAATACGGATGCTCGCAGCTTGGCGACGATCATGAAAATACGAAGCAGATCCTGCTGAATGCCATTCGCCATCCAAATGCCGGCGGCGTCTTGGTGTTAGGGCTTGGCTGTGAAAACAATGAGCTGGCAAGAATGAAGGAAGCACTGCAAGATGTGAACTTGAAGCGGGTGAAGTTTCTGGAATCCCAGTCGGTGACCGACGAAATGGAGGCAGGCGTTGCTTTGCTGAAGGAAATTCATGAAGCGGCCAAAGGAGATAAGAGAGAAGACATTCCGCTGTCTGAACTGAAGATCGGGCTGAAATGCGGAGGTTCGGACGGTTTTTCCGGCATAACCGCAAACCCGCTGCTTGGACGTTTTTCAGATTATCTCATTGCACAGGGAGGGAGTACTGTGCTGACGGAAGTACCGGAAATGTTCGGCGCAGAAACCATCCTGATGCAGCGGGCTGCCAATGAAGAAGTGTTTCATAAGATAGTCGATTTAATCAATGATTTCAAACAATACTTTATTAAACATGATCAGCCGGTGTACGAAAATCCTTCACCGGGCAACAAAGCGGGCGGCATTTCTACACTTGAGGATAAATCGCTGGGCTGTACGCAAAAAGCGGGGATTTCTCCTGTCACGGATGTCTTGAAATACGGTGAAGTACTCAAGACAAAAGGGCTGACTCTTTTGAGCGCACCGGGCAATGATTTGATCGCCTCCTCCGCATTGGCGGCTGCCGGCTGCCAAATTGTCCTCTTTACAACGGGAAGAGGCACGCCGTTTGGCACCTTTGTCCCGACGGTGAAAGTAGCGACAAACACCGAGCTGTATGAGGCGAAGCCGCATTGGATTGATTTTAACGCAGGCCTTTTAGCAGAGGATGATGTTCATGAGGAATATGTGCTGCGTGAGTTTATCCACTATATGATTGAGGTGGCAAGCGGCCAGCTTGTGAACCATGAAAAAAATGATTTCAAAGAACTCGCCATTTTTAAATCGGGTGTGACGTTATAATAAGAAAAGGCTATCCTTCAAGCGGATAGCCTTCTTCATTAAATCAATTTTAAACCGCTGACTAAAATAATGGACGCCATAATAAATTGCAGTGGACGCGGGGAGAATCGAGGCGAAAGATGGCTCCCGATCAGTACGCCGGGAATTGAACCAATGAGCAGATTAGCTGCCAGCATGTAATCCACGCTTCCGAAGCTTGCGTTCAAAATGCCTGCTGCCGTAACAAGAAGAAATGCATGCGCGATATCGGTTCCGACAATCTGTGACGCTTTCATGTTAAATAAGTAAATCATGGCGATTGCAAATAATGAGCCGGAACCGATTGATGTTAATCCGACGATAAACCCAAACACCACACCAATAAGAATTGTCAGCGCCCTCTTATTTTCAAGCGGCATCAGCTGCCAGCGGTTGGGGCGAAGTTTTCTATCCAAAAACAAACGAACGATGATTGAAATGGCAACCAGCGTTAACACATATCCTAGAGCATGCTTAATAATTTCTTCCTGATGCTGGTGAAAGGCGGGGAACAAATGCAATATGCCAATGGCTAGCGAAGCACTCGGAATACTGCCGATGGCTAAGTATTTTACCAATTTAAAGTTAATCGTTTTCTGCCGCCAATGGGAGGCAACGCCAAACAGCTTTGTGATCGAGTTATATACAAGATCTGTACCGACCGCGATGGAAGGATTAATTCCAAGCACAATTAAAAGGGGAGTTAATAAGGCCGCTCCACCCACTCCCGTCAATCCGACTAAGGCTCCGACAAACAAACCCATCAATATGATGCTTACACTCATGATAAAGGCCTCCTGAAAACCCGACTATTTTTATCAGATTATATATGATTAGGACGCGTTAATCAATTAAATTTTTTGAATTTTTGCACGTTAGCTGCTTGAAATTTTGGTATGCTCAATATCTCTATTCATTTGCCCTATAATGAGTGTCTGGACGAAATCGAGAAGTACTAAAGGCACAAAAAAAAAGATACCTCTTAACAGGTATCTTTTTTCTTGTTTACGCTACATGCGCTGCTGATAGAAAGGAAGCTCAGTGTGGCCCATTTCCCGCACATACACGAACAGGTTGCCTTTATGGTGAATTTCATGCTCCATTGCAAGCTGAAGCAGCGCGCGGCCTGTGACTTTTCTGCCGAAAGCGGATGTCAGATCAATTTCTCTGTCCAGCTGCTCTTCAGTCAGCTGTTCAAGGATAGCGGCCGTTTTTTCTGTATATGTTTTTGCCAGAACATTGAGGTCTGTTTCTGTTTCTTCCTGCTTGTTTTGAAATGGTGAGGCATTGCCTTCCTTAATGACATTTGCGAACAAGTGGAAAGACGTAAGAATGTGTTTGACCAGCTCTTCTGCTGACATTGATGTTTCTGCCGGTTTGTAGCTGTAGTGGTCTTTGCTGATTTTTTCGGCAAGCTCATTGGTCACGTTTCGATGGGATAAAAAATGGCTGACAATTTGATTGGATTGGCTCATTATGATCTCCTCCATATGTAAAAATAAATGGTGCAATGAAATCCTATATCAACGGTTATGAATTCACAAGTAATATGCTGTGGGATGAAACAAAATGCTATGTCAATCGTATATATAACGTTCACAAAACATGAAATGGAGTATAAACATGACTAACATACCTTTCATTTATCAGTACGAAGAAAAAGAGAATGAAAGAGCTGCGGCGGGCTACGGCACTTTCGGTTACCTTATCACACGGATTGAAGAAATGCTTTATGATCAATACGGTGTATTCTATGAACTCTATGCCAGTGATGATCCAAATACGGAATACTGGGAGCTTCTTGTAGAAGATGTCCGCAGCGGTTCATTGGAGCCTGAGCATGTGGCATATATATTTGAAAAGCTTGAAAAGAAAACCTTTGCTTACGATGAAGATGAGAAAGAACCGGATTATACCGTCCATAAGTCTATAAGAAACAGTGTATACGCGTATCCCGAAAAGGGAGTTGCTTTTGCCAGAATTCCATATTTTCAAGATGGGAGCATTATGAGTTTTGATTGTCTGTTTGCGGTTAACGATGAAAAGATGCGTGCATTTCTGGAGGGAGTCAGACCGCGTCTTTGGGAAAAAAGCAAGCGGAAAGTGACCGTGTTTACGGATGGAGATGGAGGGACTTCAAGAGAGCAGGAAGCTATTGTCAGAGAGGTTCAGCGGAGTCATGTCATCATGAATCCGCTATTGAAAAAAGAGATATACAGATCAATTGATCAGTTTTTTCATAGTGATAAATCGTTTTATCAAACATATGACATCCCTTATAAGCGCGGCATTCTGTTATATGGACCTCCTGGAAACGGAAAGACGACGTTAGTGAAGTCGATCGCAGGCAGTATCGATGCACCTGTTGCTTATTGGCAAATTACTGAATTTACGTCGAGCGAGACAATAGAAGAAGTCTTTCAGGCAGCGAGACGCCTCGCTCCTGCAGTTCTGGTCATCGAGGATATAGATTCGATGCCGGAAGATGTGCGGTCCTTTTTTCTCAATACGCTGGACGGCGCGACATCAAAAGAGGGGCTATTTCTCATCGGTACGACAAACTATCCCGAAGAGATCGATCCAGGTTTGATGAATCGTGCAGGGCGATTTGACCGTGCCTATGAAATCGGGCTTCCGGATGAAGAGCTGCGGCTGGAATATATGAAAATGAGAGGCTTTGGCATCTTTTTGAGTGAAGGAGAAATAAAAAACGCCGCAAAACTTACAGAAGGCTTTTCCTTTGCACAGCTGGGAGAATTATATGTATCTTCAGCCCTTCAATGGCACCAAGAAGGGAATCACCATATTGAAACCATGGTGAAAGACATGACAGGAGAGCAAAGAAAAAG
This sequence comes from Bacillus sp. FSL R7-0685, assembly GCF_038002425.1. Classification (NCBI taxonomy): domain Bacteria; kingdom Bacillati; phylum Bacillota; class Bacilli; order Caryophanales; family Bacillaceae; genus Bacillus; species Bacillus sp. FSL R7-0685. The sequence goes on from NZ_JBBOCN010000001.1 coordinate 1,303,756, forward strand.
CCAGCGGGGAAGCTGGATGGAAAGAAACAAAGTCGGTTTTCACTAAAAGAAAGCACGGGTGTTTGAAAAACCCGTGCTTTTTTGTTGCGGTTAGCCGAAATTCGACAATTGCGGTTATTTTGCGTTCTTCTTTTTCTTGCAAATATGATAAAATATGACATATCTCGGGTAATTCAAAAAGGGGGGATTAATTGAGGATGAAGCAGACGATTCCGTCCTCTTATGTCGGGCTTAAAATTAATGAATGGTATACTCATATCCGGCAGTTCCACGTCGCTGAAGCCGAACGGGTCAAGCTCGAAGTAGAAAGAGAAATTGAGGATATGGAAGAAGACCAAGATTTGCTGCTGTATTATTCTTTAATGGAGTTCAGGCACCGTGTCATGCTGGATTACATTAAGCCTTTTGAAGAGGACACGTCGCAGCTAGAGTTTTCAGAATTGTTAGAAGACATCGAAGGGAATCAGTACAAGCTGACAGGGCTTCTCGAATATTACTTTAACTTTTTTCGAGGAATGTATGAATTTAAGCAGAAGATGTTTGTCAGTGCCATGATGTATTATAAACGGGCAGAAAAGAATCTTGCCCTCGTCTCGGATGATATTGAGAAAGCAGAGTTTGCTTTTAAAATGGCTGAGATTTTTTACAATTTAAAACAAACCTATGTTTCGATGAGCTACGCCGTTCAGGCATTAGAAACATACCAAATGTATGAAACGTACACCGTCCGCAGAATCCAATGTGAATTCGTTATTGCAGGTAATTATGATGATATGCAGTATCCAGAAAGAGCATTGCCCCACTTAGAACTGGCTTTAGATCTTGCAAAGAAAGAAGGCAATCCCCGCTTGATCAGTTCTGCCCTATATAATCTCGGAAACTGCTATGAGAAAATGGGTGAACTGCAAAAGGCAGCCGAATACTTTGAGAAATCTGTTTCTATTTGCAAGTCGGAAAAGTTCGATAATCTTCCGCATTCTATCTACTCTTTAACACAAGTTCTGTATAAACAAAAAAATGACGCCGAAGCGCAAAAAAAGTATCGTGAAGGATTGGAAATCGCCCGTCAATACAGTGATGAATTATTTGTGGAGCTTTTTCAATTTTTACATGCGTTATACGGAAAAAACATTGACACAGAATCGGTCTCACACACCTTTCAATTTCTTGAAGAACATATGCTGTATCCTTATATTGAAGAGCTGGCGCATGATGCTGCCCAATTCTATATAGAAAACGGACAGCCCGAAAAAGCACTTTCATTTTATGAGAAAATGGTGCACGCACAAAAACAAATCCAGAGAGGAGATTGTTTATATGAAATCTAAATGGATGTCAGGTTTGTTGCTCGTTGCGATCGGGTTCAGCTTTACTCAGGTGATGGTTCATGCAGGTGAAACAGCAAACACAGAAGGGAAAACATTTCATATTGCGGCACGCAATCAAACATGATGCATAAAAAAGACCCTTAGGGGTCTTTTTTATTTCTTCAGCTTCCATTCTTTTATCGTCAGCTCAGAAGATCCACTTGCCACCAGCGGATCCGCATGGCCGATTTCCGCTGCCTCTTCCAGTGAATCTGCTTCGATGACATACGCTCCGCCTGTGGCGTCGCTGAATGGCCCAAACATTTTTAAACGTTTTTCTGCTTGTAAACGATCCAGAAATTCATAGTGCCCAGCCACATGCTCCTGATTAAATTTCTCCGTTCTCATTGTCAGCATTAAATATGTATACATATTCAGACCCTCCGTGAACTTCAGTTTAACACATTTATCCATATTACGGTGATAGATGATATGAGCTTTTCGTCCTACGAATGCCACCTATTTATGAAAAAAGAAAAGGAGAGATGATAGGTGAGCATTCCAGTAAAGAAAAATTTGGTTTCTGAGGCGAAATACGCGTTGAAGTGTCCTAATGCAATGTCCGCTGAATACATTACCATTCACAACACGGCAAACGATGCATCAGCGGCCAATGAAATCAGCTATATGATCGGGAACACAAGCTCGACAAGCTTTCATTTTGCGGTCGATGATCAAGAGGTGATTCAAGGTCTGCCGCTTAACCGAAACGCCTGGCACACAGGTGACGGCACAAACGGTCCGGGAAACCGCAAATCAATCGGTGTTGAGATTTGCTACAGCAAATCGGGAGGCCCGAAGTATGAGGCAGCTGAAGCCTTGGCGATTTCATTTGTAGCACAGCTTTTGAAGGAGCGCGGCTGGGGCATCGATCGGGTGAGAAAGCACCAGGACTGGAACGGAAAGTATTGCCCGCACCGCATTTTATCAGAGGGGCGCTGGGATCAAGTGAAGGCGGCAATTGAAAAGGAATTAAACGGGGGCGTATCAGCTAAAAAAGCTGCAGTCTCTTCTTCAGCGTCTGAATATCATGTGAAAAAAGGCGACACATTGTCAGGGATTGCCGCATCACACGGAGTCAGTGTGAAAACGCTGCAAAGCATCAATCATATCACTGACCCGAATTACATTAAAGTCGGACAAGTGATCAAACTGCCTCAGACGGCATCTGCTTCTAAAAGCCATGCCGCATCCTCATATCCGCTCCCATCCGGCGTGATCAAAGTGACAAGCCCGCTGACGAAAGGGACAAAAGTAAAGCAGGTGCAGACCGCTTTAGCCGCTCTTTATTTTTATCCTGATAAAGGAGCGAAAAATCACGGCGTTGACGGCGTTTATGGCCCGAAAACAGCAAATGCAGTGAAACGTTTTCAGTCTGTCAGCGGTTTAACGGCTGATGGGATTTACGGTCCGAAAACGAAAGCGAAAATGGAGGAAAAGCTGTAAATAAAAAGACGGAAGCTGTGAAGCTTCCGTCTTTTTATCTTACATACAAACTGCGGCAAGCACCTTTTGAATATCATAAATGCTCTCATCTTTTTTAAACTGCTTTGAGACGGCAGGAAGTTCTGCGCCGGAAATCCAAATTTTCAGTTCTGAATCGAGGTCAAAGCGGCCGGCCGTTTCCACGCTGAATCTGGAAATGCTTTTGTACGGAATCGATTGAAATTCCGTTTTCTTGCCTGTGATTCCCTGTTTATCTACAAGGATAAGCCGCTTGTCAGTAAAGACAATCAAATCGCGAACCAGCTTAAACGCGGCTTCAACATTCTCACCCTCCAGCAAAATATGGGCAAGCTCTTCTTTCACAGCAGCCGTTGACAGTGTTGACGCATTGCCGAGTAATCCATCAATAAACCCCATCATATACCTCCTCTGCGTATTCTATCAAATCATACTATAAAAAAGGTTTTCATTCATAGATGAGTAGAGTAAACTGGTGCTGACTGGTAAAGGGGGCGTTCAAAATGGAAGATATGTATGACAGCTTTGCGGCCCTTTCTGCTTCTGAGTCGGAGTACCGGATTATTTATGAGGAGAAAAACGGAAGTGAGCTTATCGTCCTCGGTCCTCACGGCGGCAGAATTGAGCCTGGCGTCAGTGAACTGGTGCGGGCATTTTCGGATCGATGTTCCATCTATTTGTTTGAGGGTCTAAAGCAGCGAAACAACCGTTCCTTGCATCTCACCAGCATTCGTTTTGATGAGCCGCTGGCTTTAGAAAAAGTGAATGACCACCATTACGCATTAGCGTTTCACGGGTATTATGATCCGAAAATCCCGCATACATTGGTCGGGGGGGCGGATCGTAAAAAAGCCAAGCTCATTTGTGAGCGTCTGAATGAAGCGGGTTTTAGCGCCGAGCTCACTAATGAGAAAGACCGCCTGGCAGGTGTACACCCAAACAATATTGTCAATCGGACGAAAAGAGAAATGGGACTGCAATTGGAGGTAAGCACGGCACAGCGAAATGCGCTATTCCGCAATTTTGGGTGCCGTGATAAAAGCTACATACAAAACGATTTGTTTGATCGATATGTGGAAGCCGTCAAGCTTGGCTTTTATAAATAAAACTAGACGGGACCTGCACGGTTGGCCTATTCCTTCATACGCTGGGGTTGTGCGAAAGTGTGGGGAGGAATGATTCATGTTTTATCATATAAAAGAGCTTCAATATCAAGCAAAGCCAGCTCATCCCGATCCGGTTTATGCGAAAAAACTTCAAGAGGTGCTCGGCGGCCAATTCGGTGAAATTAGCGTCATGATGCAGTATTTGTTTCAAGGGTTTAACTGCAGGGCGGATGCTAAGTATAAAGATTTGTTATATGATGTGGGGACCGAAGAGATTGGGCACGTAGAAATGCTGGCAACGATGATTTCCAGACTTCTGGACAATGCACCCGCGGATGTACAGGAGGATGCTTATAAAAGCAATCCCGCTATTGCAGCAGTCATGTCAGGGATGAATCCTCAGCACGCGATTGTGTCCGGATTGGGGGCGATGGCATCAGATAGTGAGGGCTATCCGTGGAATGCAAAATACATTATCTCAAGCGGAAACCTGCTGGCCGATTTTCGCGCTAACTTAAATGCGGAGGCCCAAGGACGCCTTCAGGTGACACGGCTTTATGCCATGACCGATGATCCAGGGGTAAGAGATATGTTGTCATTTTTGATTGCAAGGGATACCTATCATCAAAATATGTGGTACGCGGCCATTAAAGAGCTGGAGGAGAGAGAACGGGATATTGTCGTCCCGACGACGTTTCCGCGTGAGCTCGAAAAGCAGGAAGTCTCCTATGACCTGTTTAACTTTTCCAGGGGGGATGAAAGCTCACAAGGAAGATGGGCACATGGGGAAGCCTTTGACGGCCGGGGTGAATTCAGGTATATCCCGGCTCCGATTGCGTTCGCATCTGCGCCTCATCTTAAACCGGCGCCCATGTGGCTGCATAATACAGTTCCCCCAATGTCGAAATGTTAGGTTCTCTTCTGGGCTGAGGAATATATCCTTAGCCCGTATTTGATCAGATGTTTTTGCCAATATGATATAACGCTTTTTCCTCAGCGACCTGCAAGTGCTGCTGATCGCCTTCCTCGTACGCATGTGGCCGCTTGTGAGATAATAAATAAGCGAGCCGCTTCTGAAATTGAATACCTGTTTTACGCCGTTCAAACATGTCAAGCCTTTTATCAGCAAATTCCTTTGTTACCCGGAATACCGCCGCAATTGTGGCGAGTGCCTGGCTTCTCCATTGCGGCAGTTCCATCTGCAACAGCATAAAGGTTGGCACACAGAAGTGGTACATAAATTGATTTGCCTGGAATTCTTGAAGCTCTCTGAAGAGCTTGTTCATCTGAAAATGATTGCCTGCATGCTTTAACACATGGCACAGTTCATGGCCAAAATCCTCCCATTGCTCTTCCCGTGACTTTTTTTGGTTCAATACGATACTGTACATGCCGTCGTATTTCACCATCATGCTCCCCATATCCTCAAAATGCACCCAAATATCCAGATCCTTTGCGATTTTCAGCATGTCAATGTGATGAGGGGATGTGATGCCCAGCCGGCCGTATAAATTTTTAACGTATTCCTCCAGATGTGATAAGTAATCGCCCAATTGAATACTCCCTTTCGAACGTTTGTTCTGTTTTTAGCGAGAAAGAAAAGCCCGTATAGGACTGGAAAGTAGTGTAGAAATCTTTCCCTTTTCTTTTAAAAATAAACACTTTTTTCTTTATATCGGTCTACTTTTTATATGTTTTAGAGAACAGAGAACGATTTATTTATTTTTCGGTTTGCGGTTTTTCTCTTTTTCTTTTAAATAGTTGATAAATTCGATGGCCTGCTGTTTGCTTTCTGGGGAAAAATCCTGCATATCGCGGTATGCAAGCTGCAGGTCGGGATCTGAGAACATATCGTCATCGGATTTTTTGTCTTTTCCCGTTAATAAGTAATCAGTCGTTACTTGAAAGTAATCAGCCAGCTTTTGGAGTGTGTCGTAATCAGGTTCGCTTCGCCCATTTTCATAGTGGGAATATCGTGCCCGTGACACACCGATGTGTGATGCGATTTCTTCCTGTGTCCTTTTCCCTCTGAGACTCTTCAATCTGCCGCCTATCATACTATGACCTCTCTTTTTTAAACTCCCTACGTTACTTATGATTATAGATACAATATGTATCAAAATAAAGTTATGATAAAAAAAGTATCAAAAATTACTTGATGATACAGTTCGTATCGTTTATACTTGGTAACAGTTGATACGAAATGTATCAAAAACAAATCAGGAGAGTGATCACATGTATCCAATCCAAATTGTTTTTAGTGAAAATCCCATAGATCAGCGCCATCTCGGACAATCCGGCGGCACCATTTCGTTTACCGCATGCGGCCTTCCGGTGTTTCACTTTGAAACGCAGGAACAGTTTCAAGCATACATGATGTTAAAAGGAGAAGCGGCGTACAATGAAAAACGATAAAAGCTATCCTTTTCCGACGTATTCAGGGTTATTGAATTCAGAACATTATGACAAAATTGGCCCGGCGTTATGGCTGTTTCTCTGGTTTATCAGCTCAACAACAAGAGAAATCGAAAAAGACGGCGTAAGCTGGGGCATCGTACTCGGCCATAAGCCGTTAAAAGCGAGAGAAATGGCGGCAGTCTTCGGCGTAAGTGAAAAAACCGTCAGAAGATGGCTGGAGCTTCTCGAAAACCATGATTACATAAAGGCCGTCCGTGCGCCATACGGACTGATGATTTCGGTCAAGCATTCCAAAAAATTCAGCTTCAGATCGGACAATACTGTACACGGGAGTCTAAAAGAACGGCCATTTTCGCCGCAGACACCGGACACAAACGACCGTACAGATATAGATAAAACAAACAAATATACTGCTGCTGATGATGCAGTGGATCACATTGCGAAGCGGTTTACACAATTACGGTCGGCTCAAGAAGGACGCACCGTGTATCCTTCCTCAAGAGATTATCAAGCCATCGCCCGCATTGTTGCCATCGGCGTTCCTGTCACGCAAACAATCAAATGGCTTGAAGAATGCTTTCAGGCTTTTGAAAACCGGCGGACCGCCGCTTCTGAAACAATCAAGGCTTTTCGCTACTGCTCGAAATTCATTGAAGATCGATTTTTCGCGCAGCAAGCCAAAAAGAATGCCGCAATTCAGCATGAGAGGATGAAAAAACATGACAAAACGAACAATCGAACAGATTTTGGACGAGCTGAGAAGAGGGAGACGTCCATTACTGGCGGACAAACCGGCCGAATCAGACGCAAGCAGGTATGATTGCCTGCGCTGCAAGGATCAGGGAGGTTATCTCGTCAGACAGAATGGCCTGGAAGTCTGGACGATGTGCAGCTGCATGGCAGAACGAAAAGTGAAGCGGCTGCTGGGTGCAAGTGAGATTACCCACGCTTTCAGACAGCTCGGCTTCAAGGAATTCCGCACGGAGGGAAAGCCGCAGGCTATAAAAGACGCATTTGAGTGTACAAAAGAGTATGTTGCCGATTATGAACAAATCAAGGATTGCCGAAAAAACAGCATTGCCCTTTTAGGACAGCCTGGATCAGGGAAAACACACCTTTTGACTGCCGCTGCCAACGAATTAATGAGAACATGCTATGTGCCTGTCATTTATTTTCCGTTCGTGGAAGGCTTTACTGATCTGAAAAATGATTTTGCCCTATTAGAAGCGAAGCTGAACCGGATGAAGCAGGCGGATGTGCTGTTCATTGATGATCTGTTTAAACCGGTTAACGGCAAACCCCGCGCTACAGATTGGCAATTAGAGCAAATGTATTCGGTACTCAATTATCGCTACTTAAATCATAAACCGATTTTGCTTTCTAGCGAGCTGACAATTGAAGCACTTGTACGGGTTGATGAAGCGCTCGGCACGAGAATCTATGAGATGTGCAGTGACTATCTAGTGATTATCAAAGGAGCAGCCTACGAGCTTAACCATAGATTGGAGGGCGTCAGATAATGTGCAAGCTTTGTCAAACAAAGAAAGTCATTGTGGAACATACCGGTATTGGAGTCGTTTTTCATCCATGTCCGAACTGCCGGTCCGGCACTGACTTAACGCCTGTCATTCAAAAGCTGGAGCAAATGCTGACAGCGGGAAAAGCGAGGCTGAATATCTATGATTAAACAGCTGACTGCTCTAATCACTTTGCTGTTTCGGGCAAAGCGAACAGAAAAAAACATTGAACAATGGTATAAGGACGACGGGAAGTGAAAGTGTTGGAAAAAACAAAACAGACAGAGAAAAGCCCTGCGCCGTGGCGTGCTGTCCCGTGCGGGGATACGAAACCGATCTATATTTATTCAGCTTACAGTGAAGAAGAAAAAGAAAGATTCCCATATTCAAACGGACGGCTGATTGCCGCTGTATTTGACCTTAGCTCTTATTCGCAAAAAAGCAATGCCGCTTTGATGGCCGCTGCGCCTGAATTGCTGGAAGCGTCTAAAGCAGCGCTTGATTTTCTGAAGGGGAATTCTGTTCATTCAAAGGAGCGTATCATTCAGCTATTAGAAAAAGCTGAAGCAAGCGCTGCACCGAAAAGGGGAGGAAATAAAACATGATTCATCCTAAAAAACTGCTGCATATCGATTCCGTCACGCTTAAGAGCCAGCTGGAGGACGGGAAAATCCGTGTCATTATTGTGGATGGCATCAAGCAAGAAGCATGGATCACAGAAGCGCCCGAGCATGGAAAAACGCTCGTCGAAACAAGAAAGGGCGACCTTGCCCGAGTGGAATTTGAAATCGGCTACAAATTAAATTAAAGCGAAAACAGAATACGTCCAAGACGGAAAGCCTGCGGACACTGATCAACTGCACAGCATTTGTGCGTTGATTGGTGTCCGTTTTTTATTTGCCAAAAATGAGGAGGATCATAGAATGCAAGACTTACTATTTGAATATAAACGAACGCTCAAACAAACAAGAAACCAATATAAACCGCTCGCTGAGGCAGATGAATCCGTGCTCTCAGCTGAAGAGCTGAAGGATAAAAAAATCATTAGAAATATGATTACTGATCTTGAATATGTAACAGAATGGCTTGAAAAAGGAAGGCAGCCCGGCATCAGACGGGCGATTGACCGGCGTGATGCTTACCAGCGGCTGATGATCAAGGACCCGAGAATCATCGAATCATTTTCCAGCGCTATGATGTTTGAGCCGGACGGACAGGTATCAGAAGAAGACAGAGATAGAATTCGAGAAGCATTAGCCCTGTTAACGGACAGAGAAAAGGAAATGTTTTTGCTGCATAAGGTAGAATGTTTTTCTTATGAACGGATCGCCGATCTTCTCGGCGTGAAAAAATCGACAGTGCAAACGACGATTAAACGGGCGAGTTTAAAGATGCAAAGACAGCAGGAAGACATGAATCGATCACTTGCCTGAAAGCTTGTCATACGTTTGCCACCTATAAGTGAATAGAGCATGACACATAAGCGGCTGGCATGATCAGCCGCTTTTATGAATAAACAACCATGCTGGAGGTGGCGGTGATGCCGTAGCATGAAAACACAACAGCGCGAACAAGCATTAGCAATCTATCAACAACATCAAGGAAAGATCACAAATCGGGCGATTGCGGACACAATCGGTGTTTCCCCGAAAACAATCGGCATCTGGAAAAAACAAGACAAATGGAAAGAGGCGCTGTTTTCTGCGTCCAAAAACGAACAAAAACAGCGCCCTATAAACAACGATGAATTAAATGAACGCCAGCGGCTGTTTTGCCTGTATTACGTCAAAAGCTTCAATGCCACACAGTCAGCAATCAAAGCGGGCTATTCTCCGGACAGCGCTCATGTGACGGGCAGCCGGCTCTTAAAAAACGAAAAGGTCGCTGCTGAAATTAGACGCATTAAAAAAGAAATGGTCAATGAGATGTTTATTGAAGCGATGGATGTGCTGCAGGTTTATATCAAGATCGCGTTTGCGGATATTACGGACTATGTGACCTTCGGAAAAAAAGAGGTCCAGGCTGTCGGGAAATCGGGTCCGCTGTTTGATGAAGATGATAATCCGATTATGAAGGAAATCAGCTTTGTCGATGTCAAAGACTCCGGGCTCGTTGATGGCACCATTGTAACGGAAGCAAAGCTTGGGAAAGAAGGCATTGCCATCAAGCTTGCAGATAAAATGAAGGCGCTTGAGAAGCTATCCTTATATTTTGATTTGTTTCCAGATCAATTTAAACAAAAAATTGAAAATGAGAAGTTGAAGCTTGCCAAACAAAAAGCGGAGAAAACAGATGACAGCCAAGAGCCGATTGAAATTATGATCAAACGAAAAGAGGGCAAGTCATGATTGTAAAAGAAATCAACCCTCATTTCGAAGATTACGTGTTCAATTGGGAGCAGACGTACCAATTTCTCGTCGGCGGCTACGGCTCATCCAAAAGCTATCATACCGCATTGAAAATCGTGCTAAAGCTGCTGAAGGAAAAACGGACGGCCCTTGTGATCCGGGAGGTGTTCGATACCCATCGGGATTCGACCTTCGCCTTGTTTCAAGAGGTGATCGAAGAGCTCGGTCTCACAAAGGCTGTGGCATCTCTTTCTTCCCCGCTGCAGCTGCGATTTCACAATGGCAGCCGGATCATGTTCAAAGGAATGGACAATCCGGCAAAATTAAAATCGGTTCATAATATTTCATTAATATGGATTGAAGAGTGCTCAGAGGTGAAGTATGAGGGGTTCAAGGAATTAATCGGACGTCTTCGCCATCCTGAGCTGAAGCTTCATATGATCTGTACCACCAATCCCGTCGGCACCTCCAATTGGACGTACAGGCATTTTTTTCGGGACGAACGCAATAAACGGTTTGTGCTGGATGACAGCGAACTTTACGAAAAGCGGACAATTGTGAAGGGAGATACGTATTACCATCATTCCACCGCTAACGACAATCTTTTTCTCCCAGAAAGCTATGTGAAACAGCTTGACGGGCTCAAAGAATATGATCCCGACCTGTACCGGATTGCCCGCAAAGGAAGATTCGGCGTCAACGGGATCAGGGTGCTGCCGCAGTTCGAGGTACTCCCGCATGATCAAGTAAAAAAATGTATCGCAGCCATCAGCAAGCCAATCTTTCGTACAGGTATGGATTTTGGATTCGAGGAATCCTATAATGCCGTCGTCCGGCTTGCTGTAGATCCTGAAAAAAAATACCTCTACATTTATTGGGAGTATTATCAAAATAAAATGACAGATGATAGGACGGCTGAGGAGCTGCGTGAGTTTATTGAGACACAGGAATTGATCAAAGCCGACTCGGCTGAGCCGAAAAGCATCCAATATTTCCGCCAGCAGGGCTTTCGGATGGTTGGAGCCAGAAAGTTTCCCGGCTCCAGGCTTCAATATACCAAAAAGGTAAAACGGTTCAAAAAAATCTTCTGTTCGGACCGCTGTGAAAATGTCATCTATGAGCTCAAGACACTTACGTATGCCAAAGATAAAAACGGAGCTCTGATTGAGGATGAATTCACGATTGACCCGCATACGCTTTCTGCCATTTGGTATGCGCTAGATGATTATGAGGTTGCTGATATGAAAGAGACAGCACACAAACGAATCCGGCCGAACCGAGAAAGGAGGAGGTCATAAATCATGCACAATCAAACAGTCAGAGCAACTGTATTTAAAGCCAATGCCGCGGCTCCTCAGACAAAGCAAATCTATGAAGATGACTTTTCTGAGCTGTACGGAGAGGACATTATCGCTCCGCCCTACAATATCATCGAGCTCAAAACCATTGCCGAATACTCGACTATTCTTCAGCAATGCATTGATGCGTACAGAGTGAATATTACAGGCTTTGGATTCGATGTTGAGTACACATTTGATGTCAACGCAAGTGATGTCGATCAGGCAAAAAAGAAAAGAGCGGAAAAAGACTGGGCCAGACTCGAAGCCTTTTATAAATGTCTTCACTTTGATGAATCAGCTGAAATGATTTTAGGCTATGCCATCGAAGACAGAGAAAAAACAGGCAACGGATTTATGGAAGTGCTTCGCGACGGGGCGGGAAAACCTGCCGGCATCGAATATTTAGATGTGAAATATATGCGTGTATGCGGAGCAGGCGAGCCTGTAGAGGTTTCATTTGTATATGAAGAAAACGGGAAAATGAAAAGGATCAAAAGGCAAAAACGCTTCCGAAAATATGTGCAGATGATCAATGGAAAGAAAGTATTTTTTAAAGAATACGGCGATCCGCGAAAAATGGATATGCGCACAGGTGAATATGTAAACACATTGGCAGAGAAGTATCAAGCAAATGAAGCCATTCACCTCAAAATCGGAAGCGGCGTATACGGTGTACCCCGCTGGATCGGCAATATTGTCAATTTATACGGGGCCCGAAAAGCAGAAGAGCTCAATTTTATGTATTTTAAGCAGGGGCGTCACGTCCCCGCTGCGATTACAGTGGAAAACGGGATGCTGTCTGAAGCTTCTTACCGGGAGCTGCAGGAATACATGAATGATCTTGAAGGCGTGGAAAACGCCCATAAATTTCTCCTGATCGAAGCGGAAGGAATCGCAAAAGAAAAGGATCTCCACGGAGGCGAGGATATTACGCCGGTTTCCGTGGAAATCAAATCCTTGGCGGAAATTCTCCAAAACGACGCCTTGTTTCTTGAATACGATGAAAAAAGCAGAAATAAGCTGCGTTCCGCGTTCCGTCTCCCGCCGCTGTATACAGGCGAGGCCCAGGAATACAACCGGGCGACAGCTGATACTGCTAGAAAAATTACGGAGGAGCAGGTTTTTCAGCCGGAGCGAAAAACGCTCGTGAATAAACTGAACACGCTGCTTTTGCCGGAGCTGAATATCCATGACGTCAGGCTGACATTAAAAGGACCGGACTTTCGTGATCCGCTTGAGATTGCGAAGGTGCTCGGTCCTTTTATTACAGCAGGAGCGGTCTCGCCGAATGATTTACGCGACCTTGCCGGACGGGTGCTTGGCAAAACACTTGAGGAGTGGCCTGAGGACATTTATAAACGGCCTGCAGGACAGGATGCGGAAAAGACAAACCTGACTGCGCTCATGCAGGAGTTGAAAGAAAGCATCGAAGATATCAAAACGTCCTGAAGGGAGGTGAATCAAGCAGGTGGCGCGAGAATTAAGAAATGCCAAAATCAGCTTTGTCAGTTATGTGGACAAGGCGGCTAACCAGACAGAATTTTTCTTTACGAAGTCAGCCAAACCTCCGTCATTTGAAAAAAAGGTTCGGCTGTTTACAAAAAGTGAGCAGGATGAACAAAAGCTCGTGTACGGAATCGTGTATGAGCCTGATGTTCCTGATGCACACGGCGATTTTATGACCGCCGAGGAAATTGAAAAAGCGGCGCACGGTTTTCTCGCGGAGGCACGGGAGATTGATATCAATCACAGCTTTGAGGGCGGAACCGGCGTCGTGGTCGAGTCCTATGTGGCGCCCGATGATTTTATGATCGGGTCAAAGCGGATTACAAAGGGCTCATGGGTGCTCGTGACAAGAGCGTCTGACGAGGTGTGGGAACAGATCAAGGCTGGAATCATCACCGGCTACAGCATGGCGGGCACTGCAGATGTGTATGAAGAAGAACCGGTCGAAAAAGCAGGGTTCTTTAGTGTATTCAAGCAAATGCTTGCTGACAAAACAGTGAAGGAGACTGAAGAAATGAGAAAAGAAGACATGAGAGAATCATTCGAGCATGCGCTTTACCCTCTGCTCAAACGGCTTGAGCGGATTGAAAAAAACACAGACACGGAGGAAAAGCCGGAGCAGACGGGTGATGACGAGCGTCTGAAAAAGCTCGTTGAAGACATGCTTGCCCCGCTGATCGAACGCATCGAGGCTTTGGAAAAAGCGCGGGGCGCGTCTAAGCAGACAGCGGACGATACGGGCGGCAATACAGAGCAAGTCAAAAAATCAATCTGGAGCGGACTGCTGTAAAACCAGTCAAGGAGGAGGAAATCAATTGAGAAATCAAGAGATCATTCGGAAAGCGGAAATGTCGCTTTCTGCTTTAAAAAGCGGCGGGCTTATGAACCCTGCGCAAGCATCGGCTTTTATCCGCATGGTGCAAAACACGCCGACCATTTTCAGTGAATCCCGCGTGATTCAAATGGAAAATGACTCGCAAAAATTTGAGAAAATCGGCTTCGGCCAGCGTATTCTGCGGGCTGCGCAAGAAGGAAAAGCACTGTCAAACGACGAGCTGACAGTTCCAACGACAAGCACTGTCCAGCTGAACACGAAGGAAGTCATTGCGGAAATCAACATTACGTATGACACACTTGAAAACAATATTGAAAAAGACGGCCTGCAGCAGACAATCATGCAAATTTTAGCAGAGCGCGCAGCAGTTGATATTGAAGAGCTGATCGTTAACGGTGATACAGCATCAGCTGATCCGTATCTGGCACAGCTGGACGGCATCCGTAAACAGGCGGTTTCCCATATCGTTGACATGAACGGTGAAGAATTGTCCAGAGCGACATTCAAGAAAGGCTTAAAGGCAGTTCCGCCGAAATATTTGCGCATCCCTCAGGAATTCAGATTCTATACGTCTCACGGCTTAGAAGTTGAATGGAAGGACCGCGTGGCAGACCGCCAGACAAACCTTGGGGACCAGGCTGTTCAGGGCGGCTTGTCAACAGCATTCGGCGTACCGGTCAAAGGAGTATCCAATATTCAGCCGTACACAGTCGGTGAGGGAGACGCGCAATATGACGCTTCTGATATCATTCTCACACATCCGAAAAATATCATTCTCGGCTTCTCCCGCAATATCCGAATTGAAGTCGACAAAGACATCCGCTCCCGTAAATTCATTATTGTCTTAACGGCCAAGCTGGACAGCAAGTTCGAGGAAGAGGATGCCTGCGCGAAATTAATTAACGTAAAAGAATAATAGAAACGAGGTGGTCAGCTCATGCTCATTGAACCGACTGACGTAGCCTCCTATTCGGTCTATGATCGGGTGAAAAACAGGCCGGAAGAGCTGCTGGCGCAGGATATCATCGAGGCGGAAGCGGAAGCGGCTCTCATCACGGGCCACCGCTTTGAAGACAGCTTGTATGATCCGCTGCCCGGCAAGGTGAAGTTGGCTTTAGTAAAGCTTGCCCAGTATTTTGCGCTTGTCAACAGCGATGAATCTGCCTCATCAAGCTATCAGTCTGAGAAAATGGGGGATTATTCCTACACGGTTTCCGGAGAAGGCGGCATTCAGCGGCCAGAGGTATATCATTTGCTCGAGGAGTTTATCACGCCGGGCTACGTCCCTGAATCCTCCAGACTGAAGGTGAGATCTTTATGAGCTACAGGCAGATGCTCATTCACCGTTGCGACATTTATCATGAAGCAGCGCAAGCGCCGTCTGCAGGCCGATTTGGGATTCCGGCAGACAGGCTGCAGCCGGTGATTTCATATCCGGATACACCCGATGAACAAGATGTCCCTTGTTATTTTACCGAAAAAACGCAGCAGCTGATTCAGGAGGAGCCGGATCAAACTGTATATCATAGCTTTCTCGTCCATTTTCCGTTGTCAGCGGACATCCGCGTGAACGATAAAATCATTTGGGAGAATCATAAATATATATTAAAGCTGCCGAAAAGGATCAGGCATCATCATTGGGAGGTCGTCGCAGTCAGGGATGAAAGCCTATGAAAATAGCGGGATTGAAACAGCTGAACACGGCATTAAAAGAAGCGGCTTCAGGCGGTTTTTCCAGACAGGCGTCCCGGTGGCTTGAGGAGTGCGGGCAAGATTTTCTGAAGATCGTCCAATCTGAACTCATCAGCACACAAACGATTGATACAGAAAAACTGCTCAGTTCCTTTGAGAAAGGCGCAGAGGACAATCTCTGGATTGTGCAAAGCGGCGGGCTTTCGCTTGAGGTGGGGACACAGCTTGATTACGCCTCATTTCTTAATGACGGCCATTGGACGTCAAAACAAGATGTGAGATGGGTGCCGGGGCGTTTTCAAGGCTCACGGTTTATTTATGATCCAGCGGCTTCAACGGGAATGGCGCTCAAGAGAAAATGGATACCGGGCACGGGTTACTGGGATCATGCACTGCTTTTATATGAACAGCTGTTTGAAAAATCGCTGGAAAGCAAACTGCGCCAGTGGCTGAAGAAGCTGTAAAGGAGGAGCAGGATGAACAGTGAAACAGGATCGATCATGGCGTTTTTGTACAGCCGGTGGTCTGTTCCCATTTATGAACGCGAGCTTCCTGATCACTTTCAGGTGCCGTCGTTATATGTCCCGCCACCATCTGTTTTCGAGGAAACAGATACGGTCTCCACATTTAAAAAAAACTACAGTCTCAATGTAAAACTGTTTCATCTGGACTCCGTTCAGGCGCTGGATGAAGCGGACAGGCTCGCGGATGCCATCAGAGAAGCGAGAAATATGATTCCGCTGCTGAGTGAATCCGGCGAGAAGACGGGGGATATGGTTCGCATCTCCCAAATCGAGACAAGGGTAGGGGACAGGGGCGAGGCGGCCATGGTGATCAGGTGGAGCAGCCGATATTATTATCACAAAACAGAACAGCCTGTCTTACAGGATATCGACATGAACAGCGGGGTGAAATAAACGGTGTCAAAGGACAAACAACAGAAGAAGGCTGTACATACAAAGAGCCGGGAAGCTCTATTTGATACAGCGGATTTGATTAAGCACGCGAAGGAACTGTTCGGCGTTAAGCCGGATATTCTTCAGGGGGCTTTATTTGGCGTGGATCAACCACGTATGACGAAATCAGAAGCCAACCAATTGATTCAAACATTTCTAACCAAGGAGGTTATGTCATCATGAATGGCGGAACATTTACAACAGGCAAAGAAAAAGAACGTGCAGGCATTTATTTTAACTTTAAAACGACGGCACAGGAGCGGGTATCACTCAGTGAACGGGGAACAGTCGCACTTCCGGTCGCATCAAGCTGGGGCGAAGCGAAAACGTTCGTCTCCATTTCCAGCGTTGAAGACCTAAACAAAAAAGTGGGCCTCAGCATTGATGACCCGTCTTTATTGCTGCTGCGTGAAGCGAAGAAAAATGCGAAAACGGTATTGATGTACCGTCTAACCGAAGGTGTCCGAGCGTCTGCTGATATTGCTGAAGGCGTCAAAGCAACTGCAGTATATGGCGGAACAAAAGGAAATGACATTATCATCCGCATCAATCAAAATGTGCTGGATGCTAATTCTTTCGATGTGACAACATATATGGACGAATCAGAGGTTGATAAACAGACTGTCAAAAAGGCTGAAGAATTAACAGCTAACGGCTATGTCACTTTTACCGGGACAGGCGATCTTTCTTCAACGATTCCTCTCACTGGATCAGAAGGAGACACTGCAGCTGAGACGCTGAATGCATCCGCGGGAATCCGTTTATCTGGCGGTACGGATAAAGCCCCTGTCAACTCCGACTATACAGATTTCTTAGCCGCGGCTGAAACGGAGAGCTTTGATGTGATTGCGCTGCCTGTTGCAGAAGGTGACCAGTTGAAGGCGACGTTTGCTGCTTTCATTAAACGCCTGCGCGACGGCCAAGGACAAAAAGTGCAAGGCGTCACAGCCAATTATGCCGGTGATTATGAAGGCATCATCAACGTAACTGAGGGTGTGCTGCTTGAAGATGGCACGGAAGTTACACCGGACAAAGCAACAGCTTGGGTAGCTGGAGCGAGTGCAGGAGCAACCTTTAACCAATCACTCACATTTGTAGAGTACGAAGGCGCAGTTGATGTGTTACACCGACTTGACCACGATACGATTGTTGAACGTCTGGGCAAAGGTGAATTTTTATTCACATTCGACGCCCGTGATAAATCCGTCAGCGTAGAAAAGGACATTAACTCACTCGTGACGTTCACAGCTGAGAAAAACAAGAAATTTGCGAAGAACAAAATCGTTCGTGTCCTGGATGCTGTGAATAATGATTTAACACGCGAGCTGAAAGCCTTAATTAAATCAAGAAAAGGCAGCGGAAGCGATATCCCGGCATCTGAAGACGGACTGCAGTATGTAAAAACGATGATCACGCAATACATGACAACACTTCAGGATGCAGGCGGCATCACTGGCTTTGATTCCGATGAAGATATCACAATTTCAATGAATGAAGATCGTGACGGCTTCTTGATTGACCTGGCTGTACAGCCTGTCGACGCAGCAGAAAAATTCTACTTTAATGTGGAGGTAAACTAATATGGCATTAAAAGCACAAAACACAATCTCAGGAAAAGAAGGCCGTTTATTCCTCGATGGTGAGGAAATGGCGCACATCAAAACATTTGAAGCAAACGTTGAGAAAAACAAATCCGAAGTCAACATTATGGGCCGCCGCATGACAGGCCATAAAACAACAGGGGCAAACGGAACTGGAACAGCAACGTTTTATAAAGTCACATCAAAATTCGTGCTATTGATGATGGACTATGTCAAAAAAGGCAGCGACCCTTATTTCACGCTCCAAGCTGTGCTGGATGATCAATCCTCAGGCCGGGGCACAGAGCGAGTCACGCTGTACGACGTCAACTTTGACTCTGCCAAAATCGCAAGCCTTGATGTCGATTCAGAAGCGTTAGAGGAAGAAGTTCCATTTACATTCGAAGACTTCGACGTCCCTGAAAAGCTATCTGACACGTTTTAATCAAAGCTGAATCAGCCCATACGCAGACCTTTCTCAGAAAGGTCTGTTTTTTAAAGATGAAACCAAACAATAGACAAGGGAGTTTTTTACATGAGCGAGAAGAACGAAAACGTATATGATCTTTCCTTTTTTATGCCGGGAAAAACAATTGAAGCTGAGGAAATCAAAGTGCCGATCTCAAAGCGTTTTGTTGATAAAAAAGGGAACATCGTGCCATTTATTTTTAAAGCGATCACGACGGAGCGCATTGATGAATTGGAGAAAGAAACAACAACGTATAAAAATGTCAAAGGCAGAGGCCGTGTAAAAGATTTAGACAGCCAGCGCTTTTATGCCCGAATCGCAGTTGAATCAACCGTTTATCCGGACTTCCGTTCAAAAGAGCTTCGAGAAGCTTACAAAACGGCTGACCCGGTAGAAGTTGCGAAACGCGTGCTCTCAGTTGGAGGCGAGTATGCGAACTGGTTAAACAAAGCGATTGAGATTAATGGATTTGAAGATGAATTAGAGGATCTGGAAGAAGAAGCAAAAAACTAATCAAGGATGGGCATAAAGAAGCCGTGTATCTCTACTATGCGATGCACGAGCTTCACTATTCCCCATCAGATTTATTGGCGCTCTACGAAGCGCCCAGAAACTATAAAGCGCTGTTGTATGGACTGATTGGATATAAGCTCGATCTCCTTGAAAAACAAGCAAAGAAAGGAGGGGCATCGTAATTGGCAAAGCTGACAGCAAGGTTTGAAATGGAAGACCGTGTAAGTAAAAAGTTAAGAAAGATCCAGAATGGGTTTAGAGCACTTGAAAAATATAGAAAAATGGTGCAGCGAAAAAGCGCTATTGATGTACGAAAAGAAAGCAAAACTGTATTAAGGACAATTGATCGCATACAAAAATCATTAAAGAAAAAGCTTGGCGCCCAAATGATCTCCATTTCAACTGAGGATAAAGCCAGCAGTGTCATTCAGCAGGTTAATGTTCAATTGCAGGGATTGCCGTCATCTGTATCTATTAAAATAGATGCTAGTGACCAAGCAACCGAAAAGTTTGAACGATTAAGAGAGCTCGTGGCAGGTTTTAAAGGCTTTACGATTATGCTGAGTGCAGAAGATCAAGTGTTGCCGGCTGTGCAAAAAATACAGCGCTATATGGAAACTGCACTTAAAAATGGTTACTCTGTTACGATACGCGTGATTGATCACGTCATGAAAACAGTCGGTCGTATTTCTGCTGGTATTAATGCCTTAACAGGAAAAGACAACAAACTTGAGCTCGCTATTAATGACAAGGTGTCAAATAAGCTGGATTCATTGCAGAAAAGAATTGACAGCATGGGAAGCTCAGGTCCCTCCGAAAAAGGAGCGCCTTCAGCAGGAGGTACAGGAGATATTGCGAGCATGTTTGATCCAGAAACGATTTTGACAGCACTGGACAAATTTGCTGCTTCATTCATGGAAAAGGTGGATGAAATCGCTACAAAGTTCAGCCCGGAAACAATCTTAACAGAGCTGGATAAATTTACGACATCGTTCATGAATAAGGTGGATGAAGTCGCCACAAAGTTTAGTCCAGAGACAATTTTGTCGCAGCTGGATAAGTTTACAACATCGTTCATGAGTAAAGTGGACGCAATTGCAACGAAATTCAGTCCAGAAACGATTTTGTCGCAGCTGGATAAATTCACAACATCGTTCATGAATAAAGTGGACGCAGTTGCAACGAAGTTCAGTCCAGAAACGATTCTGGCACAGCTGGATAAGTTTACAACATTGTTCATGAGTAAAGTGGACGCAATTGCGACGAAATTCAGTCCAGAAACGATTTTGTCGCAGCTGGATAAATTCACAACATCGTTCATGAATAAAGTGGACGCAATTGCAACGAAGTTCAGTCCAGAAACGATTCTGTCCCAGCTGGATAAATTCACAACATCGTTCATGAGTAAAGTGGACGCAATCGCAACAAAGTTCAGTCCAGAGACGATTTTGTCGCAGTTGGATAAATTCACAACATCGTTCATGAGTAAAGTGGATGCAATTGCGACAAAGTTCAGTCCAGAGACAATCTTGTCGCAGCTGGATAAATTCACAACATCGTTTATGAGTAAAGTGGATGCAATTGCAAGTAAATTCAGTCCAGAAGCGATTTTTAAGCAGCTTGACAAGTTTACAGATTCCTTTATGAAAAAAGTGGATGATATCGCAAGCAAATTCAGTCCAGAAGCGATTTTTAAGCAGCTTGACAAGTTTACAGATTCCTTTATGAAAAAAGTGGATGATATCGCAAGCAAATTCAGTCCAGAAGCGATTTTTAAGCAGCTTGATAAGTTTACAGATTCCTTCATGAAAAAAGTGGATGATATCGTAAGTAAATTCAGCCCGGAAACAATCTTTAACGAGCTTGACAAGTTTACAGATTCCTTCATGAAAAAAGTGGACGATGTCGTAAGTAAATTCAGCCCGGAAACCATTTTTAACGAGCTTGACAAGTTTACAGATTCCTTTATGAAAAAAGTAGATGATGTCGCCAGCAAATTCAGTCCAGACGCCATTATTACTAAAGCGGAAGACTTTGTAACAAATATTGTTGACAAAATTTCAGAGAAATTTAATTTCCTGAACCCGGATAAAATCGCTAATAAAGCAGAAAAGTTTGTTGATAACATTGTTTCAAAAATCGCCAAGAAATTCGAGAAATTCAGCCCGGATAAAATTATTGAAAAAGTGGGAGAGTTTTTTGAAAAAATTATAAAAGGCATTGCTGAGAAGCTGGGGAATCTGGATATTGGCGGGTTGCTTGGCGGCAAATCCAGCGGAAGCAAAGGCAAACAAAAAGTTTCAAAAGCCAATACAAAGAACTCAACTTCTAACAATTCAAACCGCACTAAAAAACCTTCTATGAACCAAAAACCTTCAGGTTCAAAATCGAAAAAGTCAGGCGGCAAATGGGGCGGGGCTTGTGGTTGCTGCTGTGCCGGAATCAGTACAGGCAAAAGCAAAAAAGTCAAAAATAGAAACGGTTCATCAACAAAAGGGAATAAAACAAATCCTGTGAATACACCTAAATCTGCTAAAGGAGCATCAGGCAAAGGTTTTTCAGGCCTTCTGAAAACATTGGGTGAATCAAAAGGCTTAAAAGGCGGACTGAAGGGCTTAAAAGGAGCGGCAAAAGGAATACCAGGATTAGGCGAAATACTGTCCCTTACTGACTTAGCCGGTATCAATAAGGATAATGCTGGTGAAAAAGTAGGTTCAGCCGGCGGAGGTTTAGCAGGAGCCGCTGCAGGAGCGGCTATTGGAAGCGTTGTGCCGGGAGTCGGGACCGCTATTGGCGGTGTTGTAGGAGGAATTGCCGGTACTTTCGGCGGTGAAAGTTTAGGCAAGGCAATTGATGCTGGCGCTCTAGAAGATACATGGAACAGCATTACAGAGGGTGCGCAAAATGCCTGGTCAGCCATTCAGGATACTTGGGGAACTGTATCAACATGGTTTATGGACAATGTCTGGACGCCAGTATCAACTGCAGTTGTGGGTGTAGCAACAAGCATATGGTCCAACATCGTAAATGCATGGACAACGATTCAAACGATATTCAGCACGGTGGCAACATGGTTTATGGACAATGTCTGGACGCCGGTTTCATCAGCAGTTGTGGGTGTAGCAACAGCAATATGGTCTAAAATCGTAAATGCATGGACGACGATTAAAAATGTGTTCAGTACAGTTGCTTCATGGTTTATGAGTAATGTGTGGGGGCCAGTCAAATCTGCTGTAATAGGAGCGGCAACTACAATCTGGGATAAAATGACCGGTGCTTGGAATAAGATTAAGAGTGTTTTCAGTACGGTATCGGGATGGTTCATGGATACAGTTTGGAACCCGGTCAAAAATACAGTCTCAGATGTAGGCAAGGGAATCTCAGATGCTTTCAAAAAAGCGATAGACACCGTTAAGAACATTTGGAAAGGCCTGAGCGGCTGGTTTAAAAAGAATATTCAAGAACCTCTTACAAAGGTGGGAGAAGCGATTTCAGATGCTTTTTCTAAAGCGTTCGGCTGGGTGAAGCAAATCTGGGATAAAGCTGGCGGCGTAGCTAGTAAAGTAATTAATTTTGTAACCGGCGGCGGTGATCCGAATAAAGGTAAGGATCCGGATAAAAATGCCACAGGCGGCTACATCACCAAACCAACCATCTCGTGGATCGGTGAAGCCGGCAAGGAATTCGTTATCCCGGTTGATAACAACCGAGGCCGGGGGAAGATGCTTCTTTCACAAGCGGCGTCTAAGCTGGGTATGCAAGTTGTAGACGACATGGGAGCAGCTTCGTCTTCTGGCGGAAGTCCAGCATCTGTTTCAGGAGGAGCAGCTGTCAGTCCTCTATCAGGCTCAGCCTCCCCAGCAATGAACACTGCAAATCTTACAGGCCAAGCGTCCACACTCGGACAGCAATTTTCAGAAGGCTTTGGTAAAGGCATCAGCGATCAGCCGGTCAAAATGGAAGACTGGAAAAAGAAAAACATCAATACGCCATTTACACAAATGATTTCTGCTTCACCAAATTACGGTAAACAAATGGTAAGCGGGTATGCCAAGGGCCAAAACGGTACAGCAACCGGAACGGACGGCTTTTTGCAATCAAAAGTTAAAACGCCGTATCAAGCCACTGTGAACAAATCGTCTTCATGGGGCACAGGAACGGTCAAAGGCTTTGCGCAAGGACAAAACTCAACCCAAACAGGGACTGCACAGTATGTGAGTACACATGTTGACAAACCGTTCCTGCGTTCAAAAGACACATCGAACAGCTGGGGCTCCGGTTTGATCGGAAACTTTGTGACAGGCATGAATTCTAAATCCAGTGAAGTAAAACAAGCAGCAAAGGATATGGCCAAGAGAGTGGAGCAGGCTTTCCGTGAGGAGCTAGATATTCATTCACCTTCCCGTGTCATGATGAGCTTGGGGCGTTTTGCTTCAATTGGTGTTGTCAAAGGACTTGGCTCAGTAGATGTAAAGAAATATGCTGAAAAACAAGCTGGATCACTGGCGGCTGCCTATTCCGGAATGGGAGACATGGGCGGGAACGTAAAACAATGGATTATGGCTGCTCTCATGGCCACCAAGACACCGATGAGCTGGCTTCCGGGACTCATGACGATTGCGCAGCATGAGTCCGGAGGCAATCCGAATGCAATTAACTTGTGGGACAGCAACGCAAAAGCAGGGCATCCGTCACAGGGGCTGATGCAGACGATCCCAAGTACCTTTAATGATCACAAAGCGCCGGGCATGGGTAACATTAGAAACCCGATTCACAATGCAGCTGCTGCGATCGGCTACATTAAAAGCAGATATGGGTCAATCAATAATGTGCCGGGGATTAAAAGCCTGAATCATGGCGGTCCGTACGTTGGTTATGCCAACGGCGGACTGATTACGAAAGAACAAATTGCACGTGTCGGTGAAGGAAACAAGCGGGAATGGATCATTCCGGAGGAGCGAGGCATCCGCGGCCGCTACCTCCTTCAGAGAGCTGCGCAAGCTCTTGGTATGGAAGTGACAGATCCGTCTCAATCCCAGCAGTCTGAGCTTTCTTCAGGACAAGTTTCAGCAGTTACATCCGGTACACGGCAAACGATACAAACAGCCGGAACGAAAGAAATAAAGATTGAGTTTAACGGCGATCAGCATTTCCATAATGGACAGGATGCTGATGGCCTGGTTGCGAAAATCAAGCAGGCATTACTTGATGAATTACAAAATGACATTAACACTGGAACAAAGGGGGTCGTGGCTTTTGACTAAGTCTATCTATGAATTTTGGATATCACAGGGGAAAGAAAAGCTGCGATTCCCTGTTCTTCCTGAAGCGATTGATATAGCGAATAGTGTACAAAATGACTCAGTAAAGATAACGGGATTGGGTGAACTAACGTTTATTGAAGAACCCGGAGCAAAAGAAATTTCATTTTCTTCTTTTTTTCCAAAAAAGTATACGCCGATAGCTGAATATCAAAATCTCCCGTCTCCGGAAAATGTCATTGCGAAAATTGAAAAATGGATGAAGGCAAAAAAGCCTGTTCAATTTTTAATTACGGGAACAAAAATCAATATGACATGCAGTATTGAAAGCCTTAAATATAGTGAGGGAGACAATGAAATAGGAGATCGGGATTTTGATATTGTGCTAAAAGAATACAAAACCGCTTCCCCGCGGAAAATCAAGCAGAAGAAAAAAACAAAGGCAAAACGTCCGTCGAAGGCTGCGCCGAAGACGTACACAGTCAAAAAGGGAGACACGCTATGGGACATTGCAGGCAGATTTTACGGGAACAGCACCCAATGGCGCAAAATTTGGAACGCCAATAAAACAGCAATGATCAAACGAAGCAAACGGAACATCAGGCAGCCGGGCCACTGGATTTTTCCCGGCCAAAAATTAAAGATACCGCAATGAAACAGGTGATGTATGATGATAGAACTGTTCGTCATTAAAGACACAGAGTGGCTGGAGCTGGTTGCAGAAAGCGTATCGCTTGAAGGCCATCGTTATCAGGCGCCGCGTTCCATTGAAGCAACCATCGTCACCAAGCAGGGCGACCAGACGTATTACAGTGTCTCAGAAGGAGATACGGTCTTGTTTAAATGGAAGGGAAAAGAGCTTTTTCGGGGCATTGTTTTTGCAAGAACCCCGGACGAGCATACGCTTGCCTTCAGCGCTTATGACATGCTGCAGTACCTGGTCAAAAACCAGGATATGTACGTGTTTTCTAATCAGCGGGCCGACCAGATCATCAGAAGGATTGCTAGTGACTTCCAGATACCGACAACCTCGATCGCGAACACAGGCCATACGATCAAAAGTCTTGTCATTAAAAATGATACGACATTGTATGACATCATATTAAAAGCGCTGAAACAGACGAAAAGCCAGACAGGGCAACATTACCAGCTGTATTCGGAAAAAGGAAAGCTCGGCCTGCGCGCGTGGCCAGATCCGTCAGAGATATGGGTGCTTGAAACGGGCGTCAATATTACGGGCTACCAATACAGCACTTCTATAAACGACACTGCTACTCGGGTGGTGCTTCGCCGGCAGAAGGACAATAAGACATATAAAGCCTCTGCCAAGGACAGTTCAGGCTTAAATAAATACGGTGTGCTTCAATATACAGAAACGGTCACAGATGACATCAACCAGGCACAGCTTCAGCAGCGGGCAGATGTACGCCTTGCTGAAAAAAAGGGCGTAAAAAAAGAACTGAAAAATATTCAGGCAGTGGGCATCCCGGAAGTGCAGAGCGGCTTGCCCGTCTATATTTCGATTCCGGAGGCCGGCATCAAGAAAACCTATTGGGTAGATACGGACCGGCATGAATTTAAAGGAACGAAACATACGATGACAATCGATGTTGTCGAAAAGAATACGATGCCGGAAGGAGTATCCTGATGAGATTAAGTGAGGCTATAAAACAGTTGGCTGTTGGCGCAGTTGACGCTGAGTCTCCGGTGGAACTGCTCCCGGCTGAGGTCGTTTCGGTTTCTCCTGTGGAAATCAAATTAAAAGAAAACAGCAAACTGATCATACCGGAAGACGTCATCATTATCCCAAAACGGATGCAGTCTGGAGGAGACGATGCACTCGAGCCGGGAGACCGTGTTATGACAGCTGCTCTGACTGGCGGGCAATCGTTTTTTATTTTAGATAAAGTATAGACAAACCGCTTCAGCTAGAAGTGGTTTTTTATTTAGTTTGTTATAAAGGAGTGGGCATCATGGCCCTGACACCGGAAGTTCAGTTTGAGGATTTTGAAGATGACAGTGAAGTCATTGAAACCTCGCAAACGTACAAAATCGATTTTGAAAACGGAAGAATTACAAATGAGCTGATTACCGGTCTTGAAGCGATCAGACAGTTTGTGTATATCGCCTTACAGACAGAGCGCTATGCGTATTCCGTATACAGCCATAATGTCGGCAATGAACTTCAGGACGTGCTGACAGATCATGAGACGACTGATGCTTATAAAAAAATGGAGATTCCGAGGCTGATAGAGGAAGCGCTCGTTTATGACGACCGGATATCTGCTGTAACAGATTTTGAGATTGAAAAACAAGGCGATGTGTTTCATGTTTCCTTTGTGGTGGAGACAGATGAAGGGACGCTTGAGATTGAGGAGGTGATTGGCGAAGATGTTTGAGGATCAGACCTTTGAGGAGATTATGGAGCGTATGCTGAACAGCATCTCCGCAGATATTGACACAAGAGAAGGCAGTGTCATTTATAATGCGTTAGCTCCGGCGGCGGCCGAGCTTGCGAAGTCCTATATATGGCTGGATACTGTGCTAGAGCTGGTTTTCTCCGATACCGCGCAAGGTGAGTTTTTAGACCGGCGCGCAGCGGAAGCGGGGATTGAACGGACAGCCGCGACAAAGGCGGTCAGAGCAGGAGAGTTTACGTCTGGTGTGACCATTCCGGCCGGCTCCCGCTTCTATGTTGATAATCTTTATTTTCAATATACAGCAGATGGGACGCTCGTCTGTGAAACACCTGGTGAAGCAGGAAACGCCAACCTGACCGGACGTAATTTACTGTCACTGGATACCATTCCCGGGTTAGAAACAGCCATTGTCAAAGAAATCCTCATTCCGGGCCGCGAGGAAGAAGGAGACGACAGCTTAAGAGAGCGGTATTTTACAAGAGTTCGGCGTGAGGCTGTCAGTGCCAATAAAATGCATTATAAAGAGTGGGCTGAAGAAGTGGATGGTATTGGGAAGGCGAAGATTTTCCCGCTTTGGAACGGGGACGGCACGGTCAAAATTGTCGTCACGAATGCCAAGCTCGAGCCAGCTTCCGATATCTTAATTCAAAAAGTGAAGGATTATATCGATCCTGAACCGGGGCAGGGTGAGGGGCAGGCGCCAATTGGAGCCGTTGTCACAGTGGAAAGCGCGGTCTGGAAGGAAGTTGAGATTTCGGCCGAAGTGCTGCCTGAGATCAATCACTCGATTGATGAAGTGAAGGCGGAAATTGAAGAAGGCGTTTTAAATCTTTTTAAGAAAATGGCGTTTGAAGATAACATCATCCGTCTATCGCAAATCAACAATATTGTTTATAATTCACCGTCAGTCAGTGACTACGCTAATATTCAAATCAACGGCACGTCTGAAAATCTCGTGCTGAGCGACGTGGAAATTCCTAAGCTTGGGCAGGTGAAGATCATTGAGCAAACAAGATGACATGACAGCATACCTGCCGCCATTTCTCACCAGCCTGAAAGAAATGGCCGAGCTGCTGAAAGCGGAGGCACCTGAGTTTGACAAGCAGAATAACAGCATATTTGATCTGACCGATCAATTATTTGTGCCGACAGCGACATGGGGGCTCAGCCGCTGGGAAAAGATTTTAAACGTCCCGCGGGAATCAGGCGACAACGACGAGATCAGAAGATTGCGGCTTATTTCAAAAATGTCGAACATCCCGCCAATTACTTACAAGGCCATTGAGCAGGCGGTGAACCGCTTTTTGAAAAACCCGTCTGCACAGGTCCGTCTGCTTCCCGGCGAATACAGATTTAACGTCGATATCAATGTTGATGACCTTCAGCACATGAATGAGCTGATCGAAACGATAGAAAACATGAAGCCCGCTCATTTGGCGTATACGCTCAGAGGCGGATTGAACGAGACGCTTCAAATCAAAGACAAAGTCATCCTGAATCACCGCAGATACCGAACAGCCAGTGAGCTGAAAGTCGGTTATTCAGTCACCCTTAACAACAATGAGGTGGTTTTAACTTGATTTCAACCATATACAGAGAACGTACAGCGGCAGATCTAAAAAGCAGAATTGATCATGTGCTGCTTAACGGACAAAAAACAGAAATAACAGAACTCGCCATTGACGGAGCGACAGTTACCGTTCTGACAAAACGCGAAGAAGACATTAAGCATATCGAAACGGTCCAAATTTTTGACGAGCTGGGCAACATCATTACAGAAAGAAAAACAGACCTGGACGTCAGCGAAAACCGAACACTCGATTTCAGATTTACTTTTGAGGTGGTGTAAACATGGCATACGAAGAAAAAACAGACTGGCTTCCGGACGACCCCATCAACGAAGATGACGTCAACCGCTGGGAAAAAGGAATAAAAGACGCCCACACAAACCTGGCTGCCCACAAAAACGACATGAACAACCCCCACAACACAACAAAGGAGCAAGTCGGGCTGGGGAACGTGGATAACGTGCGGCAAGCGGCGAAGAAGGATTTTGACAAGCATGAGCAAGATCAGGTGCGGCATATTACATCGACAGAGCGTGAAAACTGGAACGCAAAAGAAACTCCAGGTGAAGCTCAAAATAAGGCAGATCAAGCCGAAGCCAACGCAAAAGCCTATACAGATAGTTTTGCTGCACGAAGAGATAATCCTAACCAAGTAACAAAAGCACAAGTTGGACTTGGGAATGTCGAAAATGTGAAACAAGCCTCACAAGCAGATTTTGATGCTCATTTAAGCAATACTAAAGTTCATGTATCTGAAGGGGAAAGAAACAAATGGAATGCTGCCCAACTAATTAAACTTACTGGAGACGATGGTAAAAGAATACAACTCCAAGACGGTACAGATATTCTTACATTATCTTCTGGGTTTTATTGTGCAGTTGGTCAGTCAGTTGTAAACAACCCGGTGGAAGGCGATGCAACTTGGTATAACTACGATATTGTAGAAGGCGGTTCAGGAAGGAAAACAATAGTAGCTTACCAAAGTTGGGGAAGCATGATGTGGATTGGAATGGTTCACACTGATGGAAAATTTAGAGGATGGAAACAAATTGCAACAACAGATTTTATAGATAGAGTTCAATCAGAATTAGATATTCACAAAAATGATAAAACTAATCCACATTCAGTTACTAAACAACAAGTGGGTCTCGGAAATGTTGAGAATGTTAAGCAGGAGACACCTGATGGTGCGCAAAAAAAAGCTGATACTGCTTTGAACCAATCAAAAGATTATACTAACAGCACGGCCTTTATTACTAGACCATTAAATTCAATAACCGATGCAAATGATTTAAATCTTCCGCCTGGCACTTATCGTTTAGACACTAATTACATGAATGCAAATCCAGAATTGCAAAATCAATTTCCGCTAAATGATAACAGAACAGGTTTATTAATTATCTACCCTTCTGCAAATAAATGGGCTACACGTCAAGATTGGTTTAGCATCTCTACGAAAACACTTTATACAAGGGTAGCTGTTAATGGTACTGAGTATACCGATTGGTATATATTGGAAACATCGGAAGGTTCACAAAGTAAAGCAGATAAAGCTTTAGCTGATGCTAAAAACTATGTTGACTCTAACTATACGAATAATAAATTAACAGTTCTTACAGGATCCAATGCAATTCAAGACGCTAGAACAAGCGGCAATGAGTATCCAGCTGGGCTGACTTTTATGGATATAGGAGCAAATAATACAACAGGTTACCCGCTTACCTATGGCATAGTAAAAAATGAAAAGTATAGTAATTATCGATTTGCTCAATATTTTTATGGGACAGGAAATGAGTCAAACTCTTATTTTACTAGTACAGGTTCTTGGATTCGCCATTGGTGGTCCGATTCCGGTTGGACAGCTTGGCATAAAATTTCTGGATTTGCTCATGCAAATATCGGAACTACAGGAAAGCAGCAATTGATTAAAGGAGAACTTCAAAAAGTAAAATATAATAGAAAAATAAAAGATAGCCATAATACTTTTGATACTAAAAACAATAGATTTATTGTTCCGAATGATGGAATGTTTTTGGTGAACGCGGGATTGTATATAGAAAATTATCAAAGGTATGTAAACTATGAATTGGACATTTATTTAAATGGTGTTAGATATAAAAATATTGCACACTATAGGGCAAATCCAGGAGACCAGTCGGATACTACCGAAATAAATGTTGGACTTTATGGGGCTGCAACAGTTCCAGCAAATCAAGGGGATTATATTGAAATTTACTTATATGTCGGATATAACGGTGGTACTACTCGGTATACAACAGAAAGCTCGGGGTGGTATAACTACTTTGATATTACAGAAATCGGCGGCAGAAATTACCCGAGAACTTAGGAGGTGCAAAAATGATATTATACGACGCAATCATGTACAAATACCCTGACGCTGTGCCAAGAAAGGATTTTGAGCTGCGCAATGACGGCAATGGTTCTTACATTGAAAAATGGAACCTGCGCGCCCCCATCCCAACCCAAAAAGAACTCGAATCCTGGTGGGAAGAGCTGCAAAATAATCCGCCGTACGAGCCGCCCGATCAGGTAGAGCTTCTCGCTCAAGAATTGTCACAAGAAAAGCTGGCACGCAAGCAGCTTGAAGAATTGAACAAAACATTAGGTAACGAGTTGTCAGATATAAAGCTATCATTACTTTCCTTGAAAGGAGATCTTGCCGAATGAATTATTGGGTGCTTGCCCTCTATTATGAGTGGGCGACAGCAGATATGGTAAAGCAAGCATTAGCATATAAAGACTGTTCAATTGAGGATCTGGCAGAGGGTGTGAACAAAAAGCTGATCACAGCTGACCAGTATAAAGAAATTACCGGTAAAGCCATGTAGTAAGGCTTTTTTATTTTGCCTGTTTTTAGATCAAAGGAGGATGAAGATGGTGAAGTATCAATATGAATTTCCTCTCGATAAGGCTGGAAAAGCCGGCGCTGTAAAGCCCTATCGAGGAGGGAAAAATGATTTTGTGACACCTGTTTCGAATTTGTCAGGCGTAGCGGAGATTTTAACAAATGCTGCTTTAAAGGCTACTGAGGCATACAGTCAGCTCGGGCAGGACAGGCTTGGCGCAGTTCTGATTTCGAAAGTGAAGGGCTGGGCGTATGCAGATCATGAAGGTACGCTCTTTATAGAAGAAAGCGACAACAACAATGTTTGGACAACGACAGCAGCAGTTAATGTCGCAGCAGGCGTCCTGACAGCGACGGACTGGGTATATCTTTCTAAACGCTATTACCGTTTCCGCTATGTGAACGGGAATCTTCAGCAATCTGAGTTTGTATTATACCAATCAGTCGGTGCGGGTGAGATGGATGTGCGTGTCAATGAAAAAACGCCTTTACAGATTGACTTTGCGGAGAATCAAACACACGATGGACGGCTGAAAGTCGAGGCTCGCAAAACATTTGACTTTGTCTTTCATGAAAATGCAGAGTCCGCCGGCGAGGGGGCTGCTTTACCTGTTGACGGTGCCGCGCATTTACTCGTTGAAGTCTACGGCACAGCAGAAATGAGCGAAGTCAAATTTTGGGGCAAATCGGTGTCAGGACAGAAACTGCCGATCAGAGGCGTGAAAACTGATGATGCTACCACTGCCTCCAGTACATTAGGAAAAGCTGAGGCATGGGCCTTTGATATTAAAGGGTTTAAGGAGATCATCATGGAGATTATCAGTATCACCGGCGGTACTCTTTCGGTAAAAGGGACCGCGGTTTCATAATAGTCTCGGCCCTCGGAAGGGAGGTGATCTGCATGTGAAGGAGGAGTGAGAGATGCAGCAAGAGGCAGACGTGAATGTGTTTCAGCAGGATTTAGCAGACATGAAAGGCGAGCACAAAGCACTTGAGCAGAGGGTTTCTGCATTAGAACGCGTGTCTGACCGGCAAGACCAGCAAATCATGACGCTGAACGAAAAATTAAACAAAATTGAAGAAAACACCACGTGGATTAAACGCACCATCACAGGTGCCATCATTACAGCAGTGTCTACAGGCATCATTGGCGGAGCCATCGCCATTATGTACAGCCTGCTGCAGCATTAAAGGGGGATTTTTATGAACACGTTTGACAAGGGCACGGTCATCAGGACGGTGCTTCTTTTAATTGCTTTAATCAACCAGACCATGCTGATGCTCGGCAAATCACCATTGGACATTCAGGAGGAGCAGGTCAATCAGCTCGCTGACGCTCTTTATTCAGCCGGTTCCATCGCATTTACAATTGGAACGACACTTGCCGCTTGGTTTAAAAACAACTATGTAACAGAAAAAGGAAAAAAACAGCGCGACTTGTTAAGGGACAATAATCTGACGAAATAAGGAGAGATGAAAATGGTTAACATTATTCAAGACTTTATTCCGGTTGGCGCAAATAACCGTCCAGGCTACGCAATGACGCCGCTTTACATTACGGTGCACAACACAGCGAATACCGCAGTAGGAGCAGATGCTGCAGCGCATGCCCGCTATTTGAAAAATCCTGATACGACGACAAGCTGGCATTTTACAGTTGATGATACAGAAATTTATCAGCATCTGCCTTTGAATGAAAACGGCTGGCATGCGGGAGACGGAAATGGCAGCGGCAACCGGGCTTCTATCGGAATTGAAATTTGCGAAAATGCTGATGGAGATTTTGCAAAAGCAACAGCAAATGCCCAGTGGCTCATCAAAACATTAATGGCTGAACATAATATCAGTCTCGCCAATGTCGTCCCTCATAAGTATTGGTCAGGGAAGGAATGTCCGCGAAAATTATTAGATACGTGGGATTCGTTCAAAGCAGGAATTGGGGGAGGCGGCAGCCAAACTTACGTCGTGAAACAGGGCGACACACTTACATCCATAGCGAGAGCATTTGGTGTTACGGTTGCTCAGCTGCAAGAGTGGAACAATATCGAAGACCCGAATCTTATTCGCGTTGGTCAAGTATTAATTGTAAGTGCTCCATCGTCCGCTGAAGAACCCGAGCTCTATCCGCTCCCTGATGGTATCATTCAATTGACAACACCTTATACCTCAGGAGAACACGTCTTTCAGGTACAACGAGCACTTGCGGCTCTGTATTTTTACCCTGATAAAGGCGCTGTTAACAACGGAATTGACGGCGTTTACGGACCGAAAACAGCTGACGCAGTTGCCCGTTTTCAGTCTGTTAACGGTCTAACTGCTGACGGTATCTACGGGCCTGCGACGAAAGAGAAGATCGCAGCGCAATTAAGCTGATCAAAGACCATAAAAATCCCGGAGCTGCTCCGGGATTTATTTTTTCTTCTTCAACTTTTTTATAATTCCAGCACTGCGCTCCCTCACCCGAAGCGAGTACCCGGAAAGCCCAAACCTTCCGTAATCAACAAACTTCACACGCCTCACCAATTTTTTCACTGTATCACCTGACATTATCCTCTGTTTGTATTTATTATATGTCACCCTTTAAGAAAAGGAATAAGGACAAGAGCTGTTTTCCCTTGTCCTTTTAGTGTGATCATGCTTTTTTTCGTTTATACTCGTCAATCAGCCGTTCGTTTTCTTTGAAGATTCTTGCTGTATGCGGACTGACTTGATAGCTTGCGACACTGGTGGTTGAACGTTTTTTCAGGATTTTAAACGGCTTCGCCGCTCTGGGCTCGCATCTGTTTTGAAACGCACGTTCCATTATCCTTCACCTTCCTCCTCAATTGGCAGCACCAAATCATATATGCTCGTTAATGACGTAAATAGCAAATAATCAAATTCCGTGACAATGCTGTCAGACGTCAGCTTGATGACATAGTTCTGTGTCTCGATGGTAAAAGGGATGAGAACCACTTTTCCGTATTGGTCGTAATAAACATCCTTTCGATCGAGCCGTGTTTGTACATCTGCCGGATCATCCATATGCTCGGTTAACCGGTCTTTATCAGCCTGTGTCGAATAGTGGCAAAGAGAAGCCGTTAAGTTCATTTTATCAGCATAGGTTTTCAGCAGCTTATCAATACCTTCAGCATAAGCATCTATACTTCCATAATAAACATGGATCGGTTCGTTTTTCAATAGGTATTGGTATGTTTTCAGCCGATTGAGATACATGTGGAGCATTTCGTTGTTTTCTTCAAGAATTTCTCTTGTGTCTGTTTCAAGCTCGCTGCCGGCCAGTTTTTTGACGTATGCACTTAAGAAGATAAAAGCATCAATCAAAGCAAAACTGACTGCGACAATGAGATACCGTTCCCAGTGGGTAAATAGGGAAGTGGGCTCATATGTCCAGTATACCATAGCGCCCAGAACAAACAGCAAATACCAAGTTTTCCGGATGGCGGACATTTTTTCTTTGACCTTCGCTTCGAAACGCCACGTGGCATATACGTATAACCCCAGTCCGGCCACAATGCACCAGACCATGATCTGAAAGAATAAAACCATATT
Source organism: Bacillus sp. FSL R7-0685 (assembly GCF_038002425.1). NCBI lineage: Bacteria > Bacillati > Bacillota > Bacilli > Caryophanales > Bacillaceae > Bacillus > Bacillus sp. FSL R7-0685. Next base: position 1,338,534 of record NZ_JBBOCN010000001.1, read on the forward strand.
CGAATCCCTCACATCTGAAATAGGTTCTGCTTATTGTATTCGAGAGATCCGGATAGTTTTCCTGTTCCATCAAAAAAACCGCTCCTTTGACAGAAGCGGTGTGACATTAAAATATCATATTTAAAATAAAGTAGGCGATGGCACCAAGTGTCGCTGAAATCGGAAGCGTGATGACCCATGTAATGAGCATTCGCTTGGCCGTACCCCAGTTTACGCCTTTTACGCGGTGGGACGCACCGACGCCAAGAATTGATGAAGAAATGACGTGGGTTGTACTGACTGGCAAATGAATAAACGTGGCGCCGAAAATAATGGCTGCTCCGGTTAAGTCAGCGGAAACACCGTTTACCGGACGGATTTTCATGATCTTTCCGCCAACGGTTTTGATGATTTTCCAGCCGCCGATTGATGTTCCGAGACCCATGGCTGTCGCGCAGGCGAATTGCACCCAGGTAGGAATATCATTAGCAGAAGTATGTAAATTCGCTGTGATGAGAGCCATTGTGATAATTCCCATTGCTTTTTGCGCATCGTTTGTTCCGTGTGTATACGATTGCAGGGCAGCTGTTACAATCTGCACTCTGCGGAATTGCTTATTCGTTTTCGCCAAGTTGCTGTCTTTGAAAATCAGCTTAACGATGCTATAAAGAATAAAACCAAGGACAAAGGCAATAATTGGTGATAGAATCAGTGCTTCAATGATTTTAATGAAGCCCTTATAGTTTAACGCTGCAAATCCGGCTGCCGCAATGGCTGCACCGGCAATAGCGCCGATGATGGCATGGGATGAGCTGCTTGGGATACCGTAGTACCATGTGATAAGGTTCCAGGCAATTGCAGCGAGTAGCGCAGCCAAAATGACAACAGAGCCATTTTCCAGCGTATAAGGATCTACGATGTCTTTCGTAATGGTTTTGGCAACACCTGTAAACGTCATTGCTCCGACAAAGTTCATCACAGCCGCCAATATAATGGCATGGCGCGGTTTTAACGCTTTTGTTGATACCGAAGTCGCAATTGCGTTTGCCGTATCATGAAACCCGTTGATGAAATCAAACGCCAGAGCACAAATGACTATTAGTATCGTTAATATTAATAGAATATCCATTTTTACCCCTCGTTACGCGTTTTTCATAATGATGGTTTCAAGATTATTGGCAACACTTTGACAAGAGTCGGCGATTTCTTCAAGCGTTTCGTATATTTCACGATATTGAATGACTTTGATTGGATCTGTTTCATTTCCGAAAAGATTCTTTAATGATTTTCTGTGCAAGTTGTCACAGCTGTGCTCATACTCTTTAATTTTGATTGCGTGAGGCTGAATATCCTTTAAGCGATTTTCTGCCAGCAGCTCGATCGTAATCAAAATCTCTTTCGCACATTCTCTGATATATCCGCTGAATTTATCAATATGCTCGTCTGATGAAGTAATTGAGAAAATCTCCATCATGGCAGAGAAATGTTCGATTCCGTCAAGCACATCATCCAAGCTGTTTGTCAGCTGAAGGATATCTTCGCGCTCAATAGGAGTGATGAACGCTTTGTTAAGCTCTTTAATCATGACATGAACATGATTGTCACCTTTTGTTTCATATTCCTTTAACGTATCTGCAAATTCTTTAAGAGTCGTTTGGTTAGTGACCTTAAAATTCACAAAATATTCTGCAGTTTCGTCTATGTTCTTTGCAATTTCTGTTAAAAGGAGTGAGAACTTATCTTTTTTTCTTCTTATCATTAAAAACCCTCCATAGTTTGAATGAACAATGCACACATCAAATTATTATATAGCCTTTTGTCGAAAAAAAACAGGTAAAGTCGAAAAAAACGTATCTTGACTTTTTTGATAAATCGTGTCTCCTTATTTTGACCTACTTCGCTTTAAAAAAACGACCCAAGTTTGCAAAAACTTTCTGCTTAACGTAAAAAGTATATCAAAAGTTGTGTTTTTCCTGTCAACTTTTATCTTCTGTTTCACCAAAAAACGGTTCCCTAAACAAGGGAACCGTTTTATCAGCTTGCTTTTCGTTTTTTCATCCCGTAATAGACAGGCAGTCCGGCAAGGCCGATGAGGATGGATAATCCGCAGCTCATTGTATCTGTAATGAGTGTGCTGCCTAGCACAAAGAAGGAGCCCGCGATTGCCAGAATTGGCATAAATGGATAAAGCGGAACACTGTAGGCGCGCTTTTTTCCCTTTGCTCGCTTGCGGAGAATAAACACTGCAAAAAAGGCCATCACATAAAAGATGTAGATCATGAAAATGGAGATTTCTGAGAGCTTATCAGGGTTGCTGATCAGCATCATAATCAAAGCTAAAGCAATTTGAAAAGAAATTGCAATCCATGGTGTGCGGAACGACGGGTGTACATGTGACAGTTTTTCAGCAAATGGAAGCTGTTTGCGTTCCGCCATTGCAAATGAAACACGCGGGAAAGAAAGCACCTTTCCATTTAAGCACCCAAAGATGCTGACGATAATCCCTACACTGATCAGCTTTCCGCCAATTGACCCGAACAGCATGGTTGCAGCGGTGCTTGTCGCATTTTCACCAAGCGTGACAATTTCGTTCGCTGACAGGATGTGAAGCAATGCAAAATTAATGAAAATATAGATCGCCGTTACAATTAATAATCCGCCCGTCATAGCGCGTGGAAGCAGCTTTTCGGGATTTTTCATTTCTCCGCCGAGAGCGGCAAGGAGAATCCATCCGTCATAAGCAAACAACGTAGCTAAAATAGCCGCCCCGAAGTTCATATCAGAAATGCTTTCGTTTACTGCTGTGAAGATGTGCTGATCGCCTTTCCAAAGGCCAAAGATGATGATGCAGGCAATCGGAATCAGTTTTCCGATCGTTGTCAGCGTTTGGACAAAACCGCCGTATTTTGTACCGATAATATTAATGACGCATAAAAAGAGAACTGCTATAATTCCAATGACTTTTGATAGTCCAGATCCCCAGCCGAAAAGATTCGCCATTAAAGATCCAAAATATAAACCCAGCGCGCCGATAATCGCCGGGCCGTAAATGATAATCTGCACCCAGCCGCACAAAAATCCCCAAAACTCGCCGTACACTTCTTCAAGGTACGTATAAAGCCCGCCGGTTTTTGGAATCTGCGTTCCGATTTCCGCGATTGTCAAACCGCCCGCCAGTGTTAAAATACCGCCTAACAGCCAGGCGAAAAGCGCCGTTTTTGAATCACCTGAATAAGCAAGCACAGCGCCGGGCTTCATAAAAACACCAGAACCGATAATGGTTCCGATGACAAGAGTAAGGGCAAACAAGAGGCCTATCTCTTTTTTCAAACCGTTGTCTTCAGTATGCATGTCCTTAACCTCCTATGATGTTGAAGCTTCATGTTGAAGAATCTATTTTTTCATATTGTAAACCCTATTTTAGAAAAGTGAAATAAAATAAATTTTCTGATTTTCGAAATTTGCTTTGTGTACAGCAAATAAAACTGTAAAAACGCCTGTTTTAACAATCTATAAACGAATAAACTTCGTGATTTTTATTTATAAAGTTCGTGTTTTATGTATTAGGATTTTAGCCGGTACAGAGGGGAGATGAGAATTCAGAAAATGAACGAACCTTCGGTGAAGCTGATATGTTGACTTTCTCATGCGAATAAAATAATTTGTTATTAGAACAATAAATATACAATTATGATATGATATCTCGAAATCGAGATAAAATAACCTGGAGGGACACATATGAAAGTTAACGGCATTCACCACGTATCGGCATTAACGGCCGACGCACAAAAAAACTTGGATTTCTATAAGAAAGTATTAGGATTAAAGCTCGTGAAAAAATCCGTCAATCAGGATGAACCGACAATGTACCATCTGTTCTACGGAGATGAAGTGGCAAACCCGGGAACTGAGCTGACGTTTTTCGAGATTCCCCGCATTGCACCGTTTCATGCAGGAACAAACAGTATTTCTTCTATTGGATTGCGCGTTCCAAGCACAGAAGCCCTGCATTACTGGAAAGAACGTTTTGAAGCGCAGCAAGTAACGCACAGCGGTATCTCCAAAAGAGCTGGACGTGACATATTGGCATTTCAAGATCATGAAGGGCAGCGACTTGTGCTGACTGCTGATGAGGAAGGAAAAGGATATGGCCTGCCTGTTAAACAGAGCGGCATCCCGGAAGAATTTTCGTTTCGCGGGTTAGGGCCGATTGAACTGACTGTGCCATATGCTGAACCAACCTTACACGTATTGACGAATATTCTTGGATTTACAGAAATCAGCCGTGAACCAGTCGAAGGGCAAGGAACCGCCGTTATTCTGGAATCAGGAGAAGGCGGTGCTGCAACGGAAATCCATTTAATAGAAAGAAATGATCTTCCGCGCGAGCGTCAAGGCAAAGGGAGTGTTCACCACGTCGCATTTCGGGTAAGAGATGAAGAAGAACTTGCCGGGTGGCACCGGATCATCAGCCGCGAAGGCTTTAGCAATTCCGGCATTGTGGAGCGCTACTATTTCAAGGCGCTGTATTTCAGAGAACCGAACGGCATTTTGTTCGAGTTATCAACGGACGGACCGGGCTTTATGGTAGATGAGAATCTTGATGAGCTTGGCCAAACGATCGCTCTTCCGCCGTATCTTGAGCATCGAAGAGCTGAAATTGAAGCGAAATTGAAACCGATCCAATAAATTGTGATTCATTTGCCTTCCGGCGCCGCCGGAGGGCTTTTTTTATTACCATAATTAATTTTGACCTAAACAGCATGCCTTATTAGGGAGGAAATATCAGATGCTGATTGGGAGAAATGGCTTAAAACCCTTTGCAAATATGGGTGATTGGTATGGAATGGCCTCGGCAAAAATATTGTCTTTGTTTATTAATAGTTTATTCATATTTGCTTGTTACACTATTCCCAAGTTAGACAAAAAGGAGTGAAAAACACGTGGAAAAGAAAAAACGCGAGCTGGATATTTTCCTCATCCTCATTTTGCTCGCATCTGCATTCTTAAATATCTATAACATCTGGAATGATGATACGGTGAATCCTTATTACACCGCTGCAGTCACAAGTATGATGCAAAGCTTTCATAATTTTTTCTATGCCTCATTCGACGCGGCGGGGTTTATAACGGTTGATAAACCGCCTATTACGTTCCAGATACAAACCATCAGCGCACTTATATTCGGTATGCACGGCTGGAGCGTCATCCTGCCTCAGGCACTTGCTGGTGTAGGTTCTGTCCTTTTAATGTATCTGTTAATAAAACCGACATTCGGTAAGACAGCAGCAAGAATTGCCTCTTTCATCATGGCATGTACACCGATTGCTGTAGCTGTAGCACGTACAAACAATGTTGATGCATTACTGGTATTTTTCTTATTGCTTGCTACATGGCTTCTCTTTAAAGCGATCAGAAAAGGAAAGCTGATCTGGCTGTTAGCAGCATTTTTCGTTGTTGGAGTAGGTTTCAATACAAAAATGCTGCAGGCTTACATGATTTTACCGGCTTTCTTATTGTTCTATCTGATTGCGGCAAACGCCACAATCAAGAAAAAAATCGTTTCATTGGTAAGTGCGTTAGCCGTATTAGCAGCCGTTTCGTTATCGTGGCCGCTCATTGTCGACAATATCCCTGCAAGCAAGCGGCCTTATATCGGAAGCAGCCAAACCAACTCTGTTTTGGAATTGGCTTTCGGCTATAACGGAATCCAGCGGCTGACAGGCCAAAATTCAGGCGGCGGCCAGGGTGCGCCAAACAAAGACGCTTCAAAAGAAATGTCTTCTTCTGATAACACTCAAGCACCGCCTAATCAGTCATCAAGCAACAGCTCATCAAGCGATGGTAAATCCTCAAATGGCAATATGGCGGCGCCTCCATCCAATGGCCAAATGCCAAGCGGCGGTCAAGGAGGCCCTCCAAGCGGCGGAGATGGCGGCCAAGGCGGACCCGGCGGAGACGGAGGGAAAGGCGGTACAGGAACCGGTTCGAAAATGCAATCAGGTTCAGGGATGTTTGGAACGGGAACACCTGGTCCACTGCGGCTTTTCCAACAAGAGTTATCTGATCAAATCAGCTGGCTTCTGCCATTTGCGATATTTGGAATCGCAGGCTTACTGATCGCTGGCGCAAGAGAAAGAAGAAGATTATCTGTAGAGCAGAAGGAAACGGTGTTCTGGGTTGCGTGGCTTGTACCGATTGCCGGATTCTTCAGTGTCGCAGAATTTTTCCATCATTATTATCTCATCATGCTGGCACCGCCGATTGCGGCTCTTGTCGGTGCGGGGTGGGTCGCTCTTGTTCATCTGTACCGCAATCAGACAGGCTGGAAAGCATGGCTTTTGCCGGGAGCAATTATTGCGACAACTGGATTTGAATTGTTTATTCTCAGAAACTACAACGATCAAATCGGTGTTGGATGGAGTATCGGGGTAGGTGTTATCGGCGTGTTGTCAGCGATTGCTTTGCTGCTGTTTAAACAGCGCCAAAAACCGTTCAGTTATTATGTTTCACTTGCAGCTCTCCTCGCATTGCTGGTGATGCCGATGTATTGGGCAAGTACACCGCTTCTGTACGGAGGCAACAGCTCACTGCCTGAAACAGGCCCTCAACTCGCATCAATGAGCGGAAAAGGCATGGGAATGTCTGATGCGACTGTAAATGAAAAACTGATCAAATATCTAGAGGAGAATAACTCCGGAGCTGAATACCTATTCGCCACAACCGATTCGAACACAGCGGCACCATATATCATTAAAACGAAAAAAGCTGTCATGGCTATTGGTGGATACAGCGGTTCTGACCCGGCAATCACACTGACTCAATTCAAAAAACTTGTAAAAGAAGGAAAAGTGAAATACTTCTTGGCTTCTGGAATGGGAAGAGGCGGAAACAATGACATTGTTGAATGGGTTGAGAAAAATGGAAAAGAAGTAGCATCAGAAAAATGGCAATCAAGTTCTGATCAAAAAACAGAAAATACTGATTCAGCTGATACATCAAGCAGCAAGGCTTCAGGTGAAAACGGCAAAATGGGCGGACCTGGCGGAATGAATCAGTCAGCAACATTATACGAACTACATGCTGATGAATAGGAGGCAAAAACATGAGCAGACATATTCAATATTCAATTGTTGTACCTGTGTATAATGAAGAGCTTGTCATTCATGAAACCTATCAGCGCTTAAAAGAGGTCATGGATCAAACGAAGGAAAACTACGAGCTGCTTTTTGTCAACGATGGCAGCAAAGACCGCAGTATTGAGATTTTAAGAGAGCACAGCCTGATCGATCCGAGAGTGAAAATTATTGATTTTTCAAGGAATTTTGGACATCAGATCGCCATTACGGCAGGTATGGATTATGCACAGGGGAATGCAATCGTCGTCATTGACGCCGATTTGCAGGACCCTCCTGAACTGATTTTAGAAATGATTGAAAAGTGGAAGGAAGGCTATGAAGTCGTGTACGCCGTACGGACTAAACGAAAAGGGGAAACCTTTTTCAAAAAACAAACCGCGGCTATGTTTTACCGGCTTCTCAGCGGTATGACAGATATTGATATCCCGATTGATACGGGGGATTTTCGCCTCATGGACAGAAAAGTCTGTGATGAAATGAAGAGATTAAAAGAAAAAAATCCATTTGTAAGAGGGCTAGTCAGCTGGGTGGGTTTCAAACAGACAGCGGTCGAGTATGTACGTGATGAAAGGCTCGCCGGAGAAACAAAGTACCCGCTCAAGAAAATGCTGAAGCTGTCAATGGACGGCATCACGACATTTTCACATAAACCGCTGAAGCTGGCAAGCTATGCGGGGATTTTAATGTCAGGTACTGGATTTCTGTATATGTTTATCGTGCTGTATCTGAAGCTATTCACAGACAGCACGATTACCGGCTGGTCATCACTTATTGTGATCCAGCTCCTGTTCAGCGGCATTGTCCTTCTGATTTTGGGCGTGATTGGCGAATATATCGGCAGAATCTACGATGAAGCCAAAGACAGGCCGCTTTACATCGTCCAAAAATCGTATGGAATTGAAAATAAAAGACTCTATAGAGACCAGCATATGTCATAACCTCAAACCCCCTGTCCGTAATGGACAGGGGGTTTTTATGCTCTGAGCACGATCTAAAGCAAAAGATGCTGATAGATATATGGAAATTGGGTAAAGAAGAGATTGTGAGCTTGTACTGCGGTTCAGTCATGCTGAAATAAAAACAGCAAAACTTAAAGATTTCGTCCTCGGCTTTGCTGCATGTCAGCTGTTATATTGGGGGGCTTTTAAGAAACGCATGATTAGAGCCGTACCAGTTATGTTTAATAGAATACTCGTACCCAATACAATTCCCCACGTCAACGTCGATTCAGAGAGAAGAAAGCTCAGCAAAAGAAAAGCCAATCCTGCGCAGATCATACCCAGTCCCACGGTTTTCATGTTCATGCCTCCTAGCAAACGATGTTTCTAGCATCTGATGTGAATGATGTCAATCTGTATGATATACGGATATCTCGTCAGAAAGTTTCATAGAACAATTAGGTCTTTTATCTAATAAAAAGCCTCAGACCGCTTTTACGGCCTGAGGCATTATGTCTTACGAAGTTTTCTCTTCTTTTTGATCCAGTTTAATTTTTTTCGTCATTTCTTTGCCGTTTCGGAGAATTTTCACTTCAACGGTATCACCGATCTTTGCGTCTTTATATAAGATATTGCGCAATTCACTGCCTGTATCAATTTCTTTACCTTTTAGGCCGATGATAATATCCTCCGCTTTTAATCCGGCCTTTTCAGCAGGAGAGCCTGAAGCGACCTCACGGATGTAAACGCCTTTATTCAGCTGGCTGCCGAACAGGCCGAGTGTGCCTTCTTGGTAATTTTGCGGCACTTGCTCTAGATCAAGCATGCTGACACCGATATATGGACGTTCAATTTGTCCTTTAGACAGCAATTCTTCAGCAATCGGTTTTACGTCATTGCTTGGAATGGCGAATCCGATACCCTCAACATCATCCTCACTGATTTTCATACTGTTAATGCCGACAATTTTGCCGTCTGTATTTAACAAAGGACCGCCGCTGTTACCTGGATTAATTGCTGCGTCTGTCTGAATGACGTTAATGCTCGTTTCGCCGGCTGATGTAGACATTGAAACCGTTCTGTCCACGCCGCTTACAATTCCTTGTGTTACTGTGCGGGACAGGTCTTTTCCAAGCGGATCCCCAATCGCAATAACGGTCTCGCCTGTTCTAAGATCAGATGAATCACCGAAGTTTGCCACTTTTGTGACGTGGTCATCACTGATTTGGAGGACGGCTAAATCAGTTAACGAGTCACTGCCTACCAGCTTTGCAGTAACCTCAGTGCCGTCATATAAAGATACCTTCAGTGATGATGCCCCTTCTACGACGTGGTTATTTGTAATGATATAAGCCTTGCCATTCTCTTTTTTGAAAATGACACCTGACCCTGAACCGCTTTCTGTATCTTCGCTGGAATCAGAAGGACTAGAGCCGAACAAAGAGCTGTTTGATTGTGCCTGAAGATTTGTAATACCGACAATCGCTGGTGAAAGGTCTTCTACCATATCTGAGATTTTAGAAGAGTCCTCGCTCTTGAATGCAGATGAGCTGCTTGAGCTTTTTTTAGATTCAGAGGAGGTGCTTGTTGCTGTAACAGATTGCGTTTGCTGCTGGCTGGATGATTGTTTTGCAGTGTCCTGAGAATCATGGTCACCAAGCGGTGTAAACGTGTAAATGCCAAGAGCAAGACTGCCGCCGATCACTCCGCCAAGCAACGGTCTGAACCATCCGAATCCTCGTTTTTTCTTCTCCTGATCATGAATGACATTGCGGGCCGAGTAGGAGGCGCTCTGATCGTTCTCTTTCGTTAAAAAGACCTCATTCTCATTACCTTTCGTTCTGTTTTCATCACGATAGTTATCCATCATGTTCACTCCGTTTCTCTATTTTCACATGTCTATTTATATTGATAGGTTTATGACTTGAGTTTATCATAAACAAAAACTGTGGGATAAAAATGAAAAGATTATGGGAAATTGTGAAAAAGTGCGGAAAACGGTACACTTCATATTGTATATGAAAGGACTGAGTCGATGGAACAGATTGGATTGATTGGATATGGCAGCATGGCGGATATGATCGCTAGACAGCTGTTGAAACATGAACAAATAAAAGAGAATGAGCTATTTATTGAGACGAGAACGAAGGGGGAGCGGCTGCGGGCACTCATGTCAGATTATCCAAACGTATCGGCTGATCCGTTGGAGAATTGGGCAAATACGTGCCAATTGATTTTGATATGCGTCCCGCCACTCCATGTCATCGAAACAATGCGCCGTCTGCACCCGTATGTGAACAGAAATACTCACATCGTATCCATAGCTGCCGGTGTGCCGCTGCGTCTTTTGGAGGCAGAAACAGAGGCGGGTATCTCACGTGTTATTCCTGCCATTACGTCCGAAGCAGAAGCTGGCATCTCACTTGTCGTTCACAGTGAAGCACTGGCTGCAGAGAAAAAAGAACGTCTGAATGAATTGTTATCGGTTTTCAGCCGTGTACGAGAAATCAAAGAATCGAATTTAGATGCGGCCAGCAATTTAACGAGCTCGGCACCGGGATTCATAGCCGCAATCTTTGAAGAACTGGCACTGTCTGCCGTCAGAAACAGCAGCCTGTCCAAAGAAGAAGCCTTTGATTTTCTGATTCATTCGCTATACGGAACTGGCAAGATGCTGATCGAAAAAAATATGTCTTTCGAGGAGACGCTGGAACGTGTCGCAACCAAAGGCGGAATAACGGGAGAGGGAGCTGAGGTGATACGCGCCTCTGTGCCAGACGTTTTTGATGAGGTGTTTGAAAGAACCCTGAAAAAATATGAACTGCTTACAGAACAGGTTGGTAAACAGACATGAATCCTTGAAAGAGGATTCTTTTTTTATTACTGAATGGTTGAGATTTTCCCCAGTTATATTGCATTTTTCCTCTTTTTTTAATATAATCTGTTAGAATATTCATAATTTAGTAAAAAAGGAGGAGCGTTATGAAATTGTACATGTCAGTAGATATGGAAGGTATTTCGGGTCTTCCGGACGATACCTTTGTGGATTCCGGCAAGCGGAATTATGAACGCGGACGGCTTATCATGACTGAAGAAGCAAACTACTGTATTGCTGAAGCGTTTAACAGCGGGTGTACCGAGGTGCTGGTCAATGACAGTCATTCGAAGATGAATAATCTGATGGTTGAAAAGCTTCACCCTGAAGCAGACTTGATTTCTGGTGACGTCAAACCATTTTCAATGGTGGAGGGACTGGATGATACGTTTACAGGCGCTTTGTTTCTCGGTTATCATGCGAGAGCCTCGACTCCCGGTGTCATGTCACACAGCATGATTTTCGGCGTCCGTCATTTTTACATAAACGATCGGCCTGTCGGTGAGCTTGGATTAAATGCATACGTTGCCGGTTATTATGATGTCCCGGTATTACTGGTAGCCGGGGATGACCGGGCGGCGAAGGAAGCGGAAGAGCTTATCCCGAACGTGACGACAGCCGCAGTCAAACAAACCATTTCAAGATCCGCAGTGAAGTGCTTGTCCCCTGCGAAAGCCGGACGGCTGTTGACAGAAAAAACTGCGTTTGCCCTGCAAAACAAGGACAAAGTCAAGCCGCTCACACCGCCTGACAGGCCAGTTCTGAGCATTGAATTCGCCAATTATGGCCAAGCAGAATGGGCGAATCTGATGCCGGGAACGGAAATCAAGACGGGAACTACAACCGTTCAATTTCAGGCGAAGGACATGCTTGAAGCCTATCAGGCGATGCTTGTCATGACTGAGCTTGCGATGCGGACATCATTCTGCTAAAGGGGTGTTTTAGGCTTTGGCGCGATACATGATAAAGCGTTTTTGGGCAATGGCAGCTACGATTTTGGTGATTACCACCCTGACTTTTGTTCTCATGAAGGTCATTCCCGGATCTCCTTTTAACGAGGAGAGAGGCACAAATGAAGCCGTTCAAAAAAATCTCGAAGCCTACTATCACTTAGACGATCCTCTCATTTTCCAATACATTTTCTACTTAAAATCCATCATTACATTCGATTTCGGACCTTCAATTAAAAAACCGTCGGACAGCGTAAATGATATGCTGGAACGCGGATTTCCCGTTTCCTTTGAGCTTGGGATGACAGCGATTGTCATTGCTGTGATTTCTGGGCTGGTGCTGGGCGTAATTGCTGCACTCCGCCGCAATGGCTTTTTGGACTACGCCGCGATGAGTCTTGCAGTACTTGGCATCTCCATCCCGAATTTTATTCTGGCAACATTGCTCATTCAGCAATTTGCTGTCAATCTCAAACTATTTCCTGCTGCGACATGGACGAGCCCGATTCATATGGTGCTTCCGACCGCAGCGCTTGCTGTAGGGCCAATGGCGATCATTGCCAGGCTGACACGGTCGAGCATGGTCGAAGTTCTGACACAGGATTATATCCGCACAGCAAAAGCAAAAGGGCTTTCTCCATTCAAAATTATCGTAAAACACGCACTCAGAAATGCACTCATGCCCGTCATTACCGTCCTGGGCACACTCGTCGCCAGCATCTTAACAGGAAGCTTTGTCATTGAAAAAATCTTTGCCATTCCGGGAATGGGAAAATATTTTGTTGAAAGCATTAATCAGCGGGACTATCCCGTGATTATGGGAACGACCGTTTTTTACAGCGTCATTCTGATTATCATGCTGTTTTTGGTCGATTTGGCCTACGGTCTCTTAGACCCGCGCATTAAACTGCATAAGAAAGGGTGAAGCGTGTGAATCTCCCTGTACAAACGGATGAACGCCAGCCAGAACAGCACAATCAGGTGCCTGATGAGTGGTTTGTCTCGAATCAGGAAAAAAATCGGGAAGCAGATTCGGTCAAGCGGCCGAGTTTGTCATACACGCAGGATGCCTGGAGGAGGCTGAAAAAAAATAAATTAGCGATGGCCGGACTCTTTATTCTTTTATTTCTTTTTGTCATGGCAGTTATCGGGCCCTTTTTATCGCCCCATAGTGTCGTACGCCAATCACTGACAGAACAAAATCTTCCGCCCTCAGCCGATCATTGGTTCGGCACCGATGAACTCGGCCGGGATGTGTTTACCCGAACATGGTATGGCGCGAGAATCTCGTTGTTTGTCGGCGTGATGGCAGCACTGATTGATTTTTTGATTGGTGTCATTTACGGAGGCGTTGCCGGCTATAAAGGCGGCAGGATTGACAGCATTATGATGAGGATTATCGAAGTGCTGTACGGACTGCCGTACCTGCTTGTTGTCATTTTGCTGATGGTGCTCATGGGACCGGGACTGGGCACGATTATTGTGGCGCTGACTGTGACCGGGTGGGTCGGCATGGCGAGAATTGTAAGAGGCCAGGTGCTTCAGATTAAAAATTATGAATATGTACTCGCCTCGAAAACCTTTGGCGCGAAAACCTTTCGCATCATCCGGAAGAATTTGCTGCCGAATACTATGGGAGCGATCATCGTACAAATGACATTAACCGTACCTGCCGCCATATTCGCAGAATCATTTTTAAGCTTTCTCGGCCTCGGCATACAGGCTCCGTTTGCAAGTTGGGGCGTGATGGCGAATGACGGCCTGCCCACGATTTTATCTGGGCATTGGTGGCGCCTGTTTTTTCCGGCCTTTTTCATATCTCTGACGATGTACGCGTTTAATGTGCTGGGGGACGGATTGCAGGATGCGCTTGACCCTAAGCTGAGGAGGTAGCTGTATGGAAAAAGTTCTGTCAGTCCAAAATCTGCACGTGTCTTTTACGACTTACGGCGGGACGGTTCAGGCGGTCAGAGGGGTGAGCTTTGATTTGTATAAAGGAGAAACCTTTGCGATCGTCGGCGAATCCGGCTGCGGCAAAAGCGTTACCTCCCAAAGCATCATGGGCCTGCTTCCGCCTTATTCGGCGAAGGTGACAGACGGCAGCATTCTATTTAAAAACAAAGACCTTTGCCGTCTCTCTGACAAAGAAATGAGAGGTATAAGGGGAGCCGACATTTCTATGATTTTTCAAGACCCGATGACGGCGTTAAACCCTACGCTGACTGTCGGCGACCAGCTGGGGGAAGCGCTATTGCGCCACAAAAAAATGAGCAAAAAAGCGGCACGGAAAGAGGTGCTTTCCATGCTGTCATTGGTTGGTATTCCAGATCCCGAAGAGCGCCTAAAGCAATATCCCCACCAATTCAGCGGCGGTATGAGACAGCGGATTGTCATTGCGATGGCGCTGATTTGCGAGCCTGATATCTTAATTGCGGATGAACCGACCACCGCCCTGGATGTAACCATTCAGGCACAGATTTTAGAGCTGTTTAAAGAGATTCAGAGAAAAACGGATGTGTCTGTCATTCTGATTACGCACGATTTAGGGGTTGTTGCCCAGGTAGCTGACAGAGTCGCAGTCATGTATGCCGGGAAAATGGCGGAAATCGGCACGAGAAAAGATATTTTTTATCAGCCGCAGCACCCTTATACAAAAGGACTGCTGGCTTCTGTCCCGCGGCTGGATTTAGATGGCGCGGAGCTGATCCCGATCGACGGAACGCCGCCGGATTTATTTTCGCCTCCGCCGGGCTGCCCGTTTGCCGCCCGCTGTCCGAACAGGATGGTTGTGTGTGACAGGGTGTACCCGGGCCAGACGATCAGATCTGACTCGCACACCGTCAACTGCTGGCTGCAGGATCAACGAGCAGAGCATGCGGTGCTGTCAGGAGATGCGAAGGATTGAACATGAAAAGGGGGAAGAGGATGAAACGAGTGAAAAAGCTATGGGGCATGAGTCTTGCATTAGGACTTTCGTTTGCGCTGATGGGGTGCACAGCAAATGAACAGGCCGGAAAAGAAGGCAGTCATGATAAGGCAAAAACCAGCGGAGAAAAGGTGCTGTATGTAAATAATGAAAATGAACCGACTTCATTCGATCCGCCGATCGGCTTTAATAATGTGTCATGGCAGCCGTTAAATAACATCATGGAGGGGCTGACGCGTCTTGGCAAAGATCATGAGCCTGAGCCGGCAATGGCGGAGAAGTGGTCTGTTTCGAAAGATAATAAAACTTACACATTTACGATTCGGGAAAATGCGAAATGGACAAACGGAGATCCTGTAACAGCCGGAGACTTCGAATACGCGTGGAAGCGGATGCTTGATCCGAAAAAAGGCGCTTCATCAGCATTCCTAGGTTATTTTATTGAAGGCGGCGAAGCATATAACAGCGGGAAAGGGAAAAAAGACGATGTGAAGGTGACGGCAAAGGATGATCGAACCCTTGAAGTTACACTGGAAGCACCGCAAAAATATTTTCTGAGCGTTGTGTCCAATCCTGCGTATTTTCCGGTAAATGAAAAGGTCGATAAAGACAATCCAAAGTGGTTTGCTGAGGCGGATACATTTGTCGGAAACGGCCCGTTTAAGCTGACGGAATGGAAGCATGATGACAGCATCACTATGGAGAAAAGCGACACGTATTGGGATAAAGATACCGTGAAGCTTGATAAGGTGAAATGGGCGATGGTCAGTGACAGAAATACAGATTATCAGATGTTTCAATCAGGGGAACTTGATACCGCTTATGTCCCTGCAGAGTTAAGCGACCAGCTGATGGATCAGGATAACGTCAATATTGTTGACCAGGCGGGTCTCTATTTCTATCGATTTAATGTCAACATGGAGCCATTCCAAAATGAAAACATCAGAAAAGCCTTTGCGATGGCTGTGGATCAAGAGGAAATTGTAAAGTACGTCACGAAAAATAATGAAAAACCGGCGCGCGCCTTTGTATCGCCTGGGTTTACGCAGCCTGACGGCAAAGATTTCCGTGAAGCAGGCGGAGACTTGATCAAGCCTAACGAAAGCAAAGCGAAGCAGCTGCTCGAAAAGGGCATGAAGGAAGAAAACTATAATAAGCTTCCTGCGATCACGCTTACTTACAGTACAAAGCCGGAGCATAAAAAGATTGCCGAAGCTATTCAGCAAAAATTGAAAAATAGCCTTGGAGTCGATGTAAAGCTGGCCAATATGGAATGGAACGTATTTTTAGAGGATCAAAAAGCGCTGAAATTCCAATTCTCTCAAAGCTCATTTTTGCCTGATTACGCGGACCCTATCAGTTTTCTGGAAGCCTTTCAAACGGGAAATTCGATGAACCGCACAGGCTGGGCCAATAAAGAGTACGATCAGCTGATCAAACAGGCGAAAAATGAAGCCGATGAAAAAACACGTTTCTCTCTTATGCATCAAGCTGAAGAGCTGCTCATCAATGAAGCGCCCATCATTCCGGTTTATTTTTATAATCAGGTTCACCTGCAAAATGAACAAGTAAAGGGAATTGTCCGTCACCCTGTCGGCTATATCGATTTAAAATGGGCAGATAAAAACTGATGGCGGTGATTGAGGAAATACTGCTTCTTTATGCGAAGGAGCGGTATTTTTTCTCTTTCTTGCACGTATACGTAGGGTGCAGAGCAAATGAAAGGAGTGTTTTCGTTGAACCACAAGCCGAAAGCGCTGAAAAAGGGTGATACAGTCGGAGTGATCGCGCCCGCAAGTCCGCCGGATCCAAAAAAGCTTGACACCGCGCTTTTATTTTTAGAAGAGCTCGGTCTTCAGGTGAAGTTGGGCAAGGCGCTGAAAAACCAGCACGGCTATTTAGCGGGACAGGATGATGAGCGGCTGGCGGATCTCCATGAGATGTTCAGAGACGATGAGGTAAAAGCAGTGTTGTGCGCATGCGGGGGTTTTGGGACAGGACGTATCGCCACGGGCATTGATTTCAGCTTGATCCGCAAACACCCTAAAATCTTTTGGGGATACAGCGATATTACGTTTTTACATACTGCCATTCATCAAAACACAGGTCTTGTCACTTTCCATGGCCCGATGCTCAGCACGGATATTGGCCTTGACGACGTTCACCCGCTGACAAAAGCGTCATATAAGCAGCTCTTCCATGAGACGGAATTCACCTATACAGAAGAGCTTTCTCCGCTGACCGAGCTTGTTCCTGGAAAAGCGGAAGGCGAGCTTGTCGGGGGAAATCTGTCTTTGCTGACGTCTACACTGGGCACGCCATTTGAAATTGATACGAGAGGAAAGCTTCTGTTTATTGAAGATATTGACGAGGAGCCTTATCAAATCGACCGGATGCTGAATCAGCTGAAAATGGCGGGGAAGCTGACGGACGCGGCGGGAATTCTAGTTTGTGATTTTCACAATTGTGTCCCGGTGAAGCGAGAGAAGTCTCTCTCGCTTGAGCAGGTGCTGGAAGACTATATTATTTCTGCGGGCAGGCCTGCTCTGAGAGGATTTAAAATCGGCCACTGCTCGCCAAGTATTGCCGTTCCGATCGGTGCGAAAGCTGCTATGAATACAGCAGAAAAAACAGTCGTAATAGAGGCGGGCGTTTCAGAAGGGGCGCTGAAGACATGAAAATCATTCGAATCGAAACAAGCCGAATCGCTGTCCCGCTGACAAAGCCGTTTAAAACCGCACTTCGCACTGTGTATACGGCTGAATCAGTCATAGTAAGGATTACTTATGACAGCGGTGCAGTCGGATGGGGAGAAGCACCCCCGACGTTAGTGATTACAGGAGACAGCATGGATAGCATTGAAAGTGCCATCCACCATGTGTTGAAGCCGGCATTGCTTGGAAAAAGCCTGGCGGGCTATGAGGCCATTCTGCACGACATCCAGCATCTTCTTACAGGAAATATGAGCGCGAAGGCTGCTGTAGAAATGGCGCTATACGACGGCTGGGCGCAGATGTGCGGGCTGCCGCTTTATCAAATGCTTGGCGGATATCGAGATACGCTGGAAACAGATTATACCGTCAGTGTCAACTCACCTGAAGAGATGGCAGCTGATGCCGAGAATTATCTCAAACAAGGCTTCCAAACGCTGAAAATAAAGGTCGGAAAAGATGATATTGCAACAGATATCGCCCGTATCCAGGAAATCAGAAAACGTGTCGGATCAGCTGTGAAACTGCGTTTAGACGCTAATCAGGGGTGGACGCCGAAGGAAGCGGTAACTGCCGTTCGGAAAATGGAGGATGCGGGCCTAGGCATTGAGCTTGTCGAGCAGCCTGTCCATAAAGATGATCTCGCTGGGCTTAAAAAGGTGACAGATGCAACAGATACGCCGATTATGGCTGATGAAAGTGTTTTTACACCGCGCCAGGCGTTCGAAGTTCTGCAAACCCGGAGCGCAGACTTGATCAATATTAAATTGATGAAAGCGGGCGGCATCAGCGGAGCAGAGAAAATTAATGCAATGGCGGAGGCCTGCGGGGTGGAGTGTATGGTCGGCAGCATGATCGAAACGAAGCTGGGCATTACGGCCGCGGCGCATTTTGCGGCAAGCAAGAGAAACATCACACGCTTTGATTTTGACGCGCCGCTGATGCTGAAAACAGATGTATTCATAGGCGGCATAACATATAGCGGCAGCACGATTTCGATGCCTGGCAAACCGGGCCTCGGAATCACCGGGGCTGCGCTTTTGAAAGGGGAAAAAGAGCAATGATGCACACTGTCATATCAGCATTGGCCAACATCTGGACAGCGCCTGATTCACCGCGTCCGTCTGATCAATTCATGCTTCAACGGACTGTAAGGATCAGAGACTGGCTGGAGCGCATGACGTATGATGAACGGCTTGGATTATGTACAGACAATGTAATCCAAACTCAGGTTCTTTTTGGCGAAAAGGTACTTGTGACAGCGGAACAGGGGGAATGGGTTTCTGTGATCGTGCCTAGCCAGCCATCCCGAAAGGATCCACGCGGATACCCAGGCTGGATGAAAAAGAACCAGCTGGAAAAATCTATGCCCGTCCATTCACAACACGATGTGATGATCAGCAAACCTGCTGCCTTTTTGTACAAAAGCAATGGAGAAAAGGAGATCGAATTGAGCTTTTTGACAGTTCTCCCCCTTATTGCAGATGAAAAAGGATATTTTAAGGTTTCGACCGTTTTGGGAGAAAGGTTTGTGAAGCAAAGTGATGCAGTGCCTGTCAGCCAACAGAAAGGGACTGCTGAAGACATCATTCAAACGGGTGCGTTTTTCCTTGGCCTTCCCTACCTGTGGGGAGGGATCAGCGGGTTTGGGTTTGATTGCTCCGGATTTATGTACAGTATATTTAAGGCGAATGGATACAGCATCCCCCGTGATGCGGGAGATCAGGCTAAGGCGGGGAAGGGTGTCCCGCTTGATGATATGAAAGCCGGTGACCTGCTGTTTTTTGCTTATGAGGAAGGAAAAGGAGCGATTCATCACGTCGGTCTGTATGTAGGCGGCGGGAAAATGCTTCATTCTCCAAAGACAGGGAAGTCAATCGAAATCCTCACATTAAAAGACACAATCTATGAAAAAGAACTTTGTGCGGTGCGCCGCTGTTTTTCAGAATAAGGAGGGAGACAAATGACGCCACTGCCTTTGTTAGAGGTCAGCCAGCTGAAAATGCATTTTGACGCAGGGAAAAAGCGGACAGTCAAAGCCGTCGACGGGGTCACCTTTCAGATTCGTGAAGGAGAAACGTTCGGGCTAGTCGGGGAATCAGGGTGCGGGAAATCAACCTTGGGGAGAGTGCTGATGCGCCTCTATCAGCCAACAGAAGGAAGTGTGATATACAGAGGCACAAATCTTCATGCGCTGAGTGAAAAAGAGCAGTTTGCCTTCAACCGCAAACTGCAGATGATTTTTCAGGACCCCTATGCTTCACTTAATCCGCGCATGACCGTTCGAGAAATTATTTTGGAGCCGATGGAGATTCACAATCTCTACAATACTCATAAAGCGCGGCTTCTCGTCGTGGACGAGCTGCTTGAGGCAGTTGGGCTTCATCCCGATTTTGGCAGCCGTTATCCGCATGAATTCAGCGGCGGGCAAAGGCAAAGAATCGGGATTGCGAGAGCACTGTCGCTGAATCCTGAATTTATCGTGGCGGACGAACCGATTTCTGCACTTGATGTCTCTGTTCAAGCGCAGGTGGTCAACCTGCTGAAGCGGCTTCAAAAAGAGAAAGGGCTTACGTTTTTATTCATTGCCCATGATCTTTCGATGGTGAAGCATATCAGTGACAGGATCGGTGTTATGTACTTAGGACACATGATGGAAATTACAGAGAGCGGCACCTTGTATCGTGAACCGCTCCATCCCTATACAAAGGCGCTTTTGTCCTCGATTCCGATTCCAGATCCTGAATTGGAGGACAAGCGTGAGCGTATTCTCTTGAAAGGGGAGCTGCCGAGCCCGGTCAATCCGCCAAGCGGCTGCGTGTTTCGTACCCGCTGTCCGGAGGCGATGCCTGAATGTGGAGAATCTCGTCCCCAGCTTCAAGAAATCGAACCCGGCCGTTTTGTCGCTTGCCATTTGTATCGAAATGCTGAAACGAAGGAAAAAGTAAGATAAATAAAAAGAGTGGCTCCTTTTTACTAGAGCCACTCCATTTGTTTATACTTGATGTAAAAACTTTACACAAACCGGGTAAGGGACAGAAACCGTTGATGGGAGGAGTGTCAATCGGCCGGTTTCTTTGTCTCTTTCAAACAAGACAAGGTTGCCTGTTTCTTCATTTGAAGCAACGAGGAACTCTTCCGTTGGGTCAAATACAAAGTCACGAGGCCAGTTTCCTTCTGTCGACACTCTTTCTACGAAAGCCAGCTCTCCTGAATATTGATTCACTTCAAATACGGCGATACTGTCATGGCCGCGGTTTGCGACATAAACAAAACGTCCGTCCTGCGTGACATGTATTGCGCTTCCCTGGCTGTTATCTGTAAAATCATCAGGGATGGCAGAAACGACTTGGATTTCTCTAAATTCGCCGGCTGTCGGGTTGTATTCAAGCGCAATCACTTCATTGCTTAATTCTGTCATGACATAAGCGTATTTTTCTTTCGGATGAAAAGCGATATGGCGAGGTCCTGCACCGGGAGCGAAGGAATGGCTTCCGGATTCAGTCAACACACCGTCTTTAAGCTTATAGGTGCAGAGCTTATCTATACCTAAATCAACCGCTACCACATAATTGTGTTCAGGTGTGAACCCCGCGTAGTGTGTATGCGGTTTTTCTTGTCTTTCGTGCGGCCCTTTTCCTGTGTGAGCGGCCTCTGAAACAGGTGATTGCAAGCTGCCGTCTTCCTGAACCGGAAAAACGTGTACCTTCCCGCTGTGATAATTGGCAGTCAGTACGAATTGATTTTGATCATCAACGCTTACGTGGCATGGCGAAGGGCCATCAATTAACTGATGATTCAGAAATGTCAATTCGCCGCTGTTTTTATCGATTTGATAGGCAGCAACTCCGCCTTGGCCGTCTGCTTTTTCGATGGAATAAAGGATGGTGTTGTTTTTATTCGTCGCCACATATGTCGGGTTGCCCAGCTTAGCGGCCAGCTTTGGCTCGCTGAGTGCTTTTTTCTCAGTATCAAGCTCAAATGAATAAATTCCTTCGCTTCCGCCTTTTGTATATGTTCCCACATATCCTATGTATTTTGTCATGCGATTTCCCCCTTAAAAATGATGTCACCTCTATATTAACGTATCTTGATAAAATAAGCTGTTCAAAACATGAAAAAGGGGAAGATTCTTCATTCGCCTCGAATCAGCGGCATTGTGCAGCACCTGAAGGAGCCGCCTGATTTAATAATTTCTGACAGGTCAATTTCGATAATGTGATAGCCTCTTTTCGATAGCTGTTGATTGACATGGCGGTTGCCAGGGAGACTGATGATCGTTTTTTTTCCGATTGAAAGGACGTTGGTGCCAAGCGTAAATTGTTCGTCCTCGGGCACCTCAATAAGATCATAACGTTTTGCCAGCATATCGGCTGCATCTGGCTCAATGGCCTGTGAATAAATTAACGCTTCGCTTTCAGATATAATGTTAAATACGCAGTCCAAATGCAAAAATTTTTCATGAAGCTTCACTGGAACGATCGTATATTCAGGAAGTGCCTCTTCCAGCTGGCCGATAGCTGAAATGTCGGTGCGCTGGCTGATTCCGACATAGACAATGTCATCATCGATAATGACGTCTCCGCCTTCAATACTCGTATCAAGCATGCGGGTGTAAGAGATACCTTGGCTGTGAAAAAAATCTTTTATAACGGCTTCTTCTCCTTGGCGAATCGGTTCAGTCATGCTTGACAGAAAGGCTTTTTCTCCGATGACAAATCCTATGTCCCTAGTAAAAACCTGCTCTGGTAGTCCGTCGCGAACGGGCAAAAGGACGACCTCAACGTTGTGTGACCTAAGTGCCTCCACTAAGCGGCTGTGCTGGTCGTTAGCGGTTTTTACATGAATATTGTCATCTTCAAAATGTTTTTGTGTTTCGTTTATAACATCTTTTATGGTCATGTGCTCAGGTTTGCATAAGATCACTTTTTGAAGTGTGCCGTATTCCGTTCGGCATACCGTTTTGTGCTGAGATTTCGGGATGGATACGTCCATTTGTTTTTCCTCCTAAAGTGTGAAGAATACATTTATTATTCCCTCATCATGAAAATCATTAAACCATTTTAAATTTTAGACAAATGGAAGAGAATATTGTTTAATAGGAGAATATAAGTGCATTTAGCTAAAAGATCAGACATCAAAGGGGAGAAAGGTATGGAAACACCGGAAACAAGATTTTGTAAAGAGTCAAAGGTTGTGAAAACCAGCAGGGTGTTCCCGCTTGACACGAACAACCATAATACGCTGTTTGGCGGAAAATTAATGAGCTACATAGACGACATTGCCTCTATTTCAGCGGCGCGCCATTGCAGACGTGAAACGGTAACAGCTTCAATGGATTCTGTAGATTTTTTAAAGCCGATCGGGCAAAAGGATTCTGTCTGCCTAGAGTCATATGTGACATGGGTCGGCACATCTTCCATGGAAGTATTTGTGAAAGTTATTAAGGAGCATTTGATGACTGGCGAACGGGAACTCGCTGCCACATCCTTTTTGACATTTGTCGCATTAGATTCAAATGGCAAGCCGGTGCCTGTACCGAGGGTTGTACCGGAAACAGAAGAAGAAATCATGCTGCATAATACAGCTGTACAGCGTGCTAATGAACGTAAGAACCGCAAGAAACACAGCCAGGCGCTTGCAAATGCGCTCGGAACTGATAAGCCTTGGTGAACGTTAAACCCAAAACATAAGTTGTTTTGGGTTTTTTTGTACTTTTCAATGGTGATTATTACAATGGTTAGTCCGTTTTTGCTAGGAGATTCTATAAAAAAGCAACAAATGTCACGTTAAATTGATAATTTTGTGACAACTTTATTAAAGATTCATTTTAAATATATCTTTTATTCGTAAGATCATGTATTTTAAAGATATATTTTAAATACATCTTTTCGAAAGGATTGTTTATACAATGTTAGATAACAAAACAATCGAAATTATTAAAAGCACTGTACCCGTATTGCAACAGCATGGAGAAACAATCACTGGCCGTTTTTACGATCGGATGTTTCAAGACCATCCAGAGCTTTTGAACATTTTTAATCAAACAAACCAAAAGAAAAAAACACAGCGAACTGCACTGGCAAATGCCGTTATTGCAGCTGCGGCAAACATTGACCAATTAGGAAACATCATTCCGGTTGTCAAACAAATCGGCCACAAGCACCGCAGTATCGGAATTAAGCCTGAGCACTACCCAATCGTCGGTAAATATTTGCTGATTGCGATTAAAGATGTATTGGGAGACGCTGCAACTCCTGACATTATGCAGGCATGGGAAAAAGCGTACGGAGTCATTGCTGACGCGTTCATCGGAATTGAAAAAGACATGTATGAACAGGCTGAAGAGCAAGCCGGCGGCTGGAAGGAGTATAAGCCATTCGTTATCGCAAAAAAAGAGCGGGAAAGCAAAGAAATTACATCCTTCTATTTGAAACCGGAAGACGGCAAGCCGTTACCTGAATTCCAAGCAGGGCAATATATCAGCATCAAAGTGCGGATTCCTGATTCTGAATATACGCATATCCGCCAGTACAGCCTGTCTGATATGCCGGGAAAAGACTATTATCGAATTTCAGTGAAGAAAGATGGTGTCGTGTCTTCCTACTTACACGATGGGCTGCAGGAGGGAGATTCAATAGAGATCAGCGCACCGGCAGGGGACTTTGTTTTAGATCATGCATCACAAAAAGATCTCGTTTTGATCAGTGCCGGAGTTGGCATTACACCAATGATCAGCATGCTGAAAACATCTGTTTCCAAACAGCCTGAACGGAAAATTCTGTTCATTCATGCGGCGAAAAACAGTGAATATCATGCATTGCGCCATGAAGTAGAAGAAGCAGCAAAACATTCTGCTGTTAAAACAGCATTTGTGTATCGCGAGCCGACAGAGGAAGACCGTGCAGGTGATCTGCATTTTCATGAAGGACAGATTGATCAGCAATTCCTCAAAGAACTGATTGCCAACACAGATGCGGATTACTATATTTGCGGTTCACCGTCGTTTATTACGGCAATGCATAAGCTTGTATCAGAGCTCGGATCAGCGCCGGAGTCTATCCATTACGAGCTATTCGGCCCGCAATTAAGTTTGGCGCAGTCCGTTTGAACACATACATGAAACTCTTCTCCTTTCAGAGAAGAGTTTTTTATTGAGATATAAGAAGGCAGACAAGCGCCGGTTTCTACATCCGGACAATCACAGACCCGCCGCCATTTGTGCATACACGGTTTTGCTGTTCTTGCATTGTTCTCAGCAATTCATTGTTTACCTCAATCGCTCTAATTAGTTGCTCCATCCTTAGCTCCAAACCGGCCAGCCTGTCGATTGTTTGCTGCTGGTAGCCCTCGGGTTGGGGAGCCAATGGCAGATCAAAGGGCCAAAGGGCATTCGACTTCTGATTTTTCATATTGCGTATTGCGCCTCCAATCGGTGTCACTTTCTATTATGTTATGTTCAGGCGATATGCACGTTCGCCTAGACACTGATGCATAGAGGGCCTGCCACGGGGCACAATAGGTTCAATATGACCAGCGGATGGAGGTAAAGATCGGTGTTATGGATGGTATGGGTATTTTTACTGAAGCCAGTTATCGTATTTTCGATTGCATATATTTTATTTCGGCTTGCCGGTAAAAAAGCTGTGTCACAAATGAACAATTTTGACCTGCTTTTGACCTTCGCAATCGGAACCATTATCAGTGAGCCGATCCTTACATCCAAGCTGCCGATGTCAATTTATTATGCGGGTGCTTTTTTGGTGCTTTATCTTATCATGAGCAAGCTCTCTTTATCTAATAAATGGCGATGGCTCCTGGTCGTGAGCCCGACTGTCCTAATCCGAAACGGGGATATTGATGAACGCGGCCTTCGTAAAGAAAGGCTGACTGTTAATGAGCTGCTTGGAAAGCTGAGGGAAAAGGGCTATGCCGACCCGGCTGACATTGATCTTGCTATCATTGAAGAAACGGGAGAAGTAAGCGTCATCCCGAAAGAGGAAGCGAGAGCGGTGCAGGTGCGGGATTTGAATATGGAAGCTGAACGGAATTTTATCCCGATTCCGCTCATACTGGATGGCGAAATCCTTGATCATAATTTGAAATATCTCCAAAAAAACCGATCTTGGCTGTTTGAGAAGCTTGAGGAAAAAGGGTACAGCCCCAAACTGCTGTCTTCGATTACCCTTGGCACGATGAATGCACGCGGTGATATATCCCTTGATTTAAATACCGCTAATGAACCGCAGCATGATCCTTACTTATATAAACCGGGAAATAACAATTAAGATGGCTCTCTCTTGTAATGAGAGCTTTTTTCTTTTTTAAAGGGAATTTTTGTTTGGTGTCAAATGTACCTAGTTAGGAGGGGAACTGAACATGAAGGACTTATCCATAAGAAACGACATGGCGCCAACGGTCAGTTTGCTGTATTCCGCAGTGGAAGAAAACAGTCTCCGTCTGGCTTCCATCGTAAGCCATATGACACACAGTGAACTTTACTATAAGGGGCGCTGCCAAACAAAAAACAGCACGGCTCAGCTTTTGCACCATATCACAAATGTTGATATCAGATGGGTCTGGCGTATCAAGGAAAATCGGATACCGGACCATATTGAACAGGCATACGGCCCGATGACAGATGAAAGCGGACGGCTGCCTGAACCGGTGAATCAGCCAGGCTTAGATGAACTCCTGAAAAGACATCAGCATGTAGTAGAGGAGTTGAAATCGGTATGCTTCACTTTAACTGAAAATGCTTTGAACCAGCCGCTTTCCTTCGAAGGTGACACCGCGACGATACGATGGGGAATTTGGCATATGGCAGATCATAACCGCTATCATCAGGCACATATTGAAGCTCTCAAAAAAGAATGGAAGCAGGATGTGGCGAAGTATGAACGCTAAAACGAAGCTTGTGACTGATCGAATTCGTTTGCGCTGTATGGAAGATCGGGATCAAGCCACTTTGTTTGGGCTGCTTTTTAATGATCCTGACGTCATGACATATTATTCCGGTTTAAAAGATAAGAGGCAAACCCGCGAGTGGGTCAATTGGAACCAACGAAATGAAAAAGGGTACGGCGTTAGTCTGTGGATCGCCGAAGATAAGCGGACAGGGGAGTTTTTGGGGCAATGCGGCATCGTTCCCCAGCAGATCGAAAATCAAACCGTAATGGAAATTGGCTATATGTTTGCCCGCCGCCACTGGGGGAACGGCTATGCGCAAGAAGCGGCTCGGGCCTGTCTGGACTATGGCTTTAACGAGCGGCAGTTCGGCAAAATGGCGGCTTTGATTGATCCGGGTAACAAAGCGTCCATACGGGTAGCGGAGAAAATCGGCATGCATTACAGCAAAACGATCAGAAAATGGAATAAACCGATCGCGGTATATGAAAGAAAATCTTACAATTGAAAGATAGAGCTGAGTTTAGTATCATGATATCATGTAAAGTTTTCTAGGGTTCCGCATGTCAATTGACATGGACTGGTCCGAGAGAAAACACATACGCGTAAATAGAAGCGCGTATGCACACGGAGGGAAAAAAGCCCGGGAGAGTCAATCTCATGTGAGACGACTGTCCGGGGTTTTTTTGTTTTCGGAGAATCTTAATAGATAGAAAGGAATGACTCAAAATGAAATGGGGATTGGTCGTGCTTGCCGCTGTTTTCGAGGTTGTTTGGGTGATAGGCTTAAAGCACGCTGACTCAGCCTTAACATGGAGCGGCACTGCCATCGGCATCATATTCAGCTTTTACCTTCTAATGAAGGCGACTCACAGTCTGCCTGTTGGTACCGTGTATGCCGTCTTTACCGGGCTCGGCACAGCGGGAACAGTACTTAGTGAAATCGTTCTCTTTCATGAACCGGTTGGATGGCCGAAGCTATTGTTAATTGGCGTGCTCTTAATCGGTGTAATCGGGTTGAAGCTTGTGACACAGGATGAGACAGAGGAAAAAGGAGGCGAGGCATAATGCTGCACTGGATCAGTTTACTGTGCGCGGGCTGTTTAGAAATGGCCGGCGTGGCCCTTATGAATCAATATGCGAAAGAAAAAAGCGTGAAATGGGTGCTGTTGATCATTGTTGGTTTTGCCGCTTCATTTTCCTTGCTGTCGTACGCAATGGAAACCATTCCGATGGGAACGGCTTACGCGGTCTGGACAGGAATTGGCACCGCCGGCGGGGCGCTTATCGGCATCCTCTTTTACAAGGAGCAGAAAGACGCCAAACGGATCTTCTTTATCGCGTTGATTTTATGCTCAGCAGTTGGTTTAAAAATTCTGTCATAAATTGATTTTTATCAAATCTTCAGTATAATGGATAAATAGTTTAGACTTACAAAGATAAGAGGGATTATTCATGAAATCATATATGACTCAGCGGTTGGACGAATACCGTGACGGAAATGAGGATAAAGGTCGGCTCTTGGTCAGCTGCCCCGATCAGCCGGGTATCGTCTCTGCAGTTTCCGCGTTTTTATTTGAACACGGTGCCAATATTATAGAATCAAATCAATATACGACAGACCCTGAAGGCGGCCGGTTCTTCCTGAGAATCGAATTCGACTGCGCAGGCATTCGTGAGAAAAAAACATCACTTCAGGCGGCGTTTGCCTCTGTAGCGGAAAAATTCGCCATGACATGGAGCTTAACTTTGGCAAGTGAATTGAAGCGTGTCGCCATTTTTGTTTCAAAGGAGCTCCACTGCCTGCATGAGCTGATTTGGGAATGGCAAACCGGCAACCTGATGGCGGAGATCGCTGTTGTCATCAGTAACCATGAGGAAGCGAGAGAGCTGGTTGAGCGCCTGAACATTCCATTCCACTATATGAAAGCGAACAAAGACATCAGAGCGGAAGTCGAAAAGAAGCAGCTTGAACTGCTGGAGCAGTACGATGTTGATGTCATCGTTCTCGCACGCTATATGCAGATTCTAACTCCTGATTTTGTTTCGGCTCATCCGAATCGCATCATCAATATCCACCATTCATTCCTGCCAGCTTTTATCGGTGCGAATCCGTACAAACGGGCCTACGAGCGCGGCGTGAAACTGATCGGTGCGACATCTCATTATGTGACAAACGATCTTGATGAAGGGCCGATCATTGAACAGGATATTGAGCGTGTGGACCACCGCGATAATGCGGAAGCGCTGAAAAACATCGGAAGAACAATTGAGCGCAGCGTGCTTGCCCGTGCTGTGAAATGGCATTTGGAAGACCGTGTCATCGTTCATGAAAATAAAACAATCGTCTTTAACTAGACTGCAAGAGGCCCGCGCAATGCGGGCTATTTTTGATGACAAAAAACCTTGACAAGTGTCTTTTTTCTTTGCATAATATAAAAAAATCATTGAGCGTTGAAGAGGATTAGTAAGCAGACCTTTCTGTGACAGAGAGCAAAATGAATCGCTGAAACATTTTGCCGCATGAAACCTGCCGAACCTGCCTTGGAGTCCTAGGGGAAAAACCTAGGCGCATAACCTGGCGTTACAGGAGAGCGGAGCGTGCACAAGCGCGTTCAATCAAGGTGGTACCACGGAAACCCATTTCGTCCTTATGAATCAGGATGAAATGGGTTTTTTTATTGTAGAAGAGCCGCGGAGGAGAATAAATGAAAAAACAAAGAATAGTAGTGAAAATAGGAAGCAGTTCGCTCACGAATAGCAAAGGAAGCATTGATGAGGCAAAAATCAGAGAGCATGTTCAGGCGATTTCCGTGTTAAAAAAAGCGGGGCATGAAATGATTCTGATTACCTCGGGTGCCGTAGCGGCGGGGTTTTCCAGCCTCGGTTATCCGTCCCGTCCCGTTACCATCAAAGGAAAACAGGCGGCGGCCGCGGTCGGACAAACACTGTTAATGCAGCAATATATGAATCAATTTAAACAATACTCACTGACTCCGGGACAAATCCTTTTAACGAGAAATGATTTTTCGAAAAGAGAACGGTATCGAAACGCGTATGCTACGATAATGGAATTATTGGAACGCGGCGTCATTCCGATTATCAACGAGAACGATTCTACATCTGTTGAAGAATTGACATTCGGAGATAATGATATGCTTTCTGCGTTAGTCAGCGGATTGATTCACGCGGACCAGCTCATGATTCTCACCGACATTAACGGACTGTATGATGCCAATCCAAATGAAAATCCTGAGGCGAAACGATTTGATTATTTGCCAGAGATCACGCCTGAATTGCTTGGATATGCAGGTTCAGCTGGATCAAAGGTCGGCACCGGCGGAATGAAATCAAAGCTGTTAGCCGCACAAACCGCGCTGTCTCTGGGAGTGAAAGTATTCATTGGAACTGGCAGCGGAGAGCAAAAACTTGCGGACATTTTGGACGGCAGGGGAGACGGCACTTATATCGGAGACAAAGAACTATCTTCGGTTAACAACACAAGGCAGTGGATTCAGTTCCACTCGCCGATATCGGGAGAAATTATCATTGATGCGGGTGCCGAGGAGGCGATGATCCATAATGGAAGCAGCCTTTTGCCCGCTGGCGTTGTGGGCGTGAACGGAAGCTTTCCGAAAGGGGCGGTCGTGGAAGTCAGGGGACCGGGCGGCGTGATCGGCAAAGGCCAAACCCATTACTCCTCTGAGGAGATTATGGAGGCCAAGGGCAAACGCAGTGACGAACTTGATTTTGAGAAAACGTTTGAGGTTATTCATAGGAATGACTGGGTCAATGTAAAAGACTAGGAGGCGGAAAAATGAGTGAAGTTTCTGTAAAAGCGAAGCTGGCGAAAGAAGCAGCAGCCGAAATGATCATGAAAACAACAGCCGAGAAGGATGAGGCGCTCAGCCTCATTGCAAACGGACTCCGCAAAGAACTGGATTTTCTCTTGGCGGAGAATGCAAAAGACATTGTGAACGGAAAAGAGAATGGTTTAACACCGGACATCATTGACCGTCTCACATTGGATGAGAAACGGATACGCGATATCGCGGACGCGGTGGAGCTCTTAATCGACTTAGCGGACCCGGTCGGCGACTCTCTTGAAACGATTGAAAAAGAAAACGGCCTGTTTATTGAAAAAATCCGTGTGCCGCTCGGTGTCGTAGGAATGATTTATGAGGCGAGGCCAAACGTCACAGTTGATGCGGCTACCCTTTGCCTGAAGACAGGGAACGCGGTTGTGCTGCGGGGAAGCTCCTCAGCCATCCACAGCAACAAAGCGCTCGTCAGTGTCATTCACAGAGCACTTGAGCAATCAGCGCTTCCGATTCACGCTGTGCAGCTGATTGAGGATACGAGCAGAGAGACAGCAAAAGAGCTCTTTACGTTAAATGATGGCTTAGACGTATTGATTCCGCGCGGAGGCAAGAAACTGATTGATCTCGTTGTGAGAGAATCAACGGTTCCTGTATTAGAAACGGGAGCAGGAAACTGCCACATATTCATTGACGAAACAGCCAAACCGCAAATGGCAGAAAAGGTTGTCGTAAATGCCAAAACGCAACGCCCTTCCGTATGCAACGCGATTGAATCATTGCTGATTCACAAGGCTTGGGCAAGACAGCATGGGAGAGAATTGCTGGACCAGCTGGAAAACGCGGGAGTTGAAATTCGCGGTGATGAATTGGTATGTGAACTTCATCCTTCAGGCAAACAAGCATCAAAAGAAGATTGGGAAACCGAATTTTTAGCGCCTGTCCTCAGCGTAAAGACGGTTGAAAACGTCCAAGAAGCTGTGAAGCATATCCAACAATACGGCACCAATCATTCTGAAGCGATTTTAACTGAAAATGACAAAAACGCGGCATATTTTCAAACGGCTGTCGATGCTGCCGCTGTCTATCATAACGCGTCAACCCGCTTTACCGACGGCTTTGAATTCGGCTACGGAGCCGAAATCGGCATCAGCACGCAAAAGCTTCATGCAAGAGGACCGATGGGGCTTCCTGCACTGACTTCTACAAAATACATCATTAAAGGAACTGGGCAAATCCGTGAATAGCGGGGCAATGTTCAATGAAAAAGCTTATCTCATTACGAGATAAGCTTTTTTATACGCGAAAAATTGACATTTCAAATTTAATTGTGTACAATTTAATTGTATAAAATATATTGGGGGAATGAAAAATGAGTCAGCCATTATTTACAGCAACTGTTTCAGCGGTAGGAGGAAGAGAAGGAAAGGTCATTTCATCAGACCGCGTTCTTGAGCTTGATGTCGCAATGCCGGGGACACCGAGAGCCAAGAAATTAGAAAAAGCGACAAATCCAGAGCAGCTGTTTGCAGCAGGTTATGCAGCTTGCTTTGACAGCGCCCTGCAGCTCGTCGCAAGAACAGAACGGGTAAAAGTAGAGACAGAGGTTACAGCGAATGTAAGTCTGTTAAAGGATGAAGCGGACCAGGGCTACAAGCTTGGTGTGACGCTGCAAGTAAAAGGAGAAGGAGTCAGTGCATCAGAATTGGAGGCGCTTGTGAAAAAAGCGCACGGCGTCTGCCCGTACTCAAAAGCAACCTCCGGAAATATTGATGTGACACTTGAAGTTGCTGAATAAATAAAAAGAGGATGCCTGTACAAGGCATCCTCAATTTTTTTGATGAAGTGTTTCCAGCAATGTATATAGAGCGGATTTTAACTGTTTGAGATCCTCCCCAGACTGCTTTGAGAGCCCCAGAATTGTCTCTGGAATGTCAACCGCTTTTTCTTTTAATAATGCTCCGGCCTCTGTCAGGCTGATCAACACGGACCGCTCATCCTCTTCAGATCTTTTTCTCGTAATCAAACCCTGTTGTTCCATTCGTTTAAGCATCGGAGTGAGCGTCCCTGAATCTAAATACAGCTGTTCGCCCATTTTTTTGACAGTAAGCGTTTCATGTTCCCATAACAATAGCAAAGCCAAATATTGAGGGTATGTTATATTCAGCTTATCAAGCAGCGGCTTGTATTGCTTTGTCATTTCCCGCGAACTCGCATATAGCAAAAAACAAAGCTGATTCTCCAATTTCATATGATCAAATTTATTTTCCATTTTGTTCACCAACTCTTTTTTGTCATTCGATTCTATTGTATCTGAAAAACCTCACTTTTCCTATTCTCGGCAAACATAGCATGTTTAAAAAGATCAGAAAGGGAAATATAACAACTAGATACAAATAAGGAGGTTGGGAAATATGGCACTATTTACAGCAAAAGTAACCGCGCGAGGCGGACGAGCAGGACATATTACATCAGATGACGGTGTTCTTGATTTTGATATTGTCATGCCAAATGCCAAAAAAGAAGGACAAACCGGCACAAATCCGGAACAGCTCTTTGCGGCAGGGTATGCTGCATGCTTCGGCGGCGCGCTCGAACACGTAGCCAAAGAGCAGAATATCGAAATTGATTCGGAGATTGAAGGGCAGGTCAGCCTCATGAAGGATGAGAGCGACGGCGGGTTTAAAATCGGTGTCACACTTGTTGTGAACACGAAAGATTTAGATCGGGAAAAGGCACAAGAGCTTGTCAACGCCGCTCATGAATTCTGTCCTTACTCAAAGGCAACCAGAGGAAATGTTGATGTAAAACTCGAATTAAAATAATGACCGGCATCCTGAGTGTTCTCAGGATGTTTTTTGGTGTCGGAGCGGGTGTGATCTTTTCGAAGTCTGAGACATTTCTTATAAATGGATTTAGACTTATATCCATTATGAATTGACGCGGAACGGGGTAGGGGTGGGCACAGAAATTGATAAAACGTCAGAGAAGCGATCACAGCGTTTAAAGCCTGCAAAAGTTACAGATGAAGGGGGCGGCTGGCTCGGTGTCTGCAAAGCTGAATTCCGGCGCGCATGATGGCTGTTTTGTATTTGCACAGGGCATAGCGCTACTTGGAGAAATAACAAGGACCAGGCCGCGCATGCCTGATCCTTTTAATATTCTTTCTTATTGGCGAAGTTCCGCCATGCTTGAAAAGGGGATAAATGCTCTGTTAGTGTCACTTGATAAAAGGGGATCGTTCTTTCTTCAGCAGGTTTATCAATTTCTTTATAAATGAATGAATCATCAAACCCGGCTTCGGCAGCGTCTGTGTGCTCAGCTGCATAGAAAACGGCTTTAGGCCGGGCCCAGTAGATGGCGCCCAAGCACATTGGGCATGGTTCACAGCTCGTATACAAAATGCAGTCATCAAGCTGGTATGCTCCTAGCACCTTACAGGCTTTCCGAATAGCTGTGACTTCCGCGTGGGCAGTCGGATCATTGCTTGTTGTGACGTTGTTCTGTCCCTCTGCAATAATGGCTCCGTCTTTCACGATAACGGCTCCAAAAGGCCCGCCGATTCCTGCATTCACTCCTTCACATGCGAGAGTGACAGCCCGTTTTAAGAACGTTTCATGATTCATCCCAATCCCTCCTGTCAATAGAGTGTTATTAGTATAGCCGAAAAGAATGCAAAGAACATTCTTAAAAAAGTGCAAAATAAACAAAGTATTTGGGGGATTTGCTAAATAAGAAACCGATTGTGGTTGTATTATAGAAAAAAACCATCTGCCAAATGCAGATGGTTTTTTCAAATTATACTAGCTGTGTCTGCTGTGCTCTTGCCTGTTTTGCGGCTTCAACCATGTTTTTCAATGCTGCAACCGTTTCTTCCTGCTGTCTTGTTTTCAATCCGCAGTCCGGATTTACCCAGAAGCGGTCAGTCGGACAGACGGCAAGCGCATCAACGATAATATTGTACATTTCTTCAGTTGACGGCACACGAGGGCTGTGAATGTCATATACACCAAGGCCAAGCCCTTTCAAATACGGGTGGTTTTTTAAGTAATCTAAAAATCCTCCGTGGCTTCTGCTATGTTCAATTGTAATCACATCGGCATCAAGATCATTGATTGTATCAACGATATCTTCGAAGTTGCTGTAGCACATATGTGTATGAATTTGTGTCTCGTTTTTCACGGAAGAAGTGGTTAATCTGAATGCTTCTGCCGCCCAAGTCAAATACTCATCCCAATCGCGGGTTTTCAATGGAAGGCCTTCACGCAGCGCTGGTTCATCGACTTGAATGATTTGAATGCCTGCGTCTTCAAGCGCTTTAACTTCTTTGCGAAGGGCAAGCCCGATTTGGAAGGCGATTTCTTTCCTCGAGATATCGTTTCGAGGGAAAGACCAGTTTAAGATTGTAACCGGGCCCGTCAGCATTCCTTTTACATGCTTGGAAGTCAATGACTGTGCGTAGACTGTGTCTTTCACTGTCATCGGTTCAATAAATTCAACATCTCCGTAAATGACTGGCGGGCGGACACAGCGTGAGCCGTATGATTGAACCCAGGCATATTTAGTGAAGGCGAAACCGGCCAGCTTTTCACCGAAGTATTCGACCATGTCTGTCCGTTCAAATTCGCCGTGAACAAGGACATCAAGCCCCAATTCTTCCTGAATATCAATCCATCTTTTTGTTTCCGCATTGATAAAGTTTTGATACTGTTCATCGGACCACTCAGCTTTCCGCCATTTTTGGCGTGCGCTCCGCACTTCAGCAGACTGCGGGAAGCTGCCGATCGTTGTCGTCGGCAAAAGCGGAAGGCCGAGAGATTCATTTTGCAGGGCTAAACGTTCTTCAAACGGAATCGGACGCTTGAAGTCTTTATCAGTTAATTGCTCAAGCTCTTTCTTTTGTTCAGAATTGGCGCCTGTTGCAAACTGTTTAAGCGCCTGGATATCAGCCTTAGCCTGCTGAATCTCTTCGCTGATCGCCGCTTTTCCTGATACTAAGCCTTCTTTCAAAGCTGTCAGCTCGGCCAGCTTTTCTTTTGCGTAGGATAATCCGTTCAATAGGTCTTTTTCCAAATGCTCATCAGGGTGTTTCGCTACTGGAACATGTAGCAGGCTGCTGGAAGGCTGAATCCACAGTTCATCAACTTTTGCAATGCTGAGAATATCAAGAACGGCATCGAGACGCTCTTCAAGGTCCGCTTTCCAAATGTTGCGTCCGTCGATAACGCCGGCTGCCAGCACTTTGTCTGTCGGAAAGCCATGTGTTTTAAGCTGTTCCAGGTTTCTGCCTTTGTCGTGAACGAAATCAAGGCCAATTCCCTGAACCGGGTAAGAGATCAGCTCTTCATAAGCATCAACAGAATCAAAATACGTCTGCAAAAGCACATTCAAGGATGAAAGCTCACTTGTAATGCTTTCAAATAATTCTTTTGCGCCGCGGACATCTTCACTAGAGGCGGTAACGAGCGCCGGCTCATCGATTTGAACCCATTTTACGCCTTCTTCTTCAAGCTCTTTCAAAAGCTGTACATATAATGGCACAAGGCGTTTTTGGATCGCTTTTGCTTCAGACGGTTCATAGCCTTTAGCAAGCGTAACGAACGTATAAGGGCCGACAATCACAGGCTTTGTTTCCACACCGTATTCCTGTTTGATCCGGCGATAATCTTCGAGTTGCTTGTTTCTTGTCAGACGGAACTCAATGCTCTCGTCATATTCCGGAACGATGTAATGGTAATTTGTATTAAACCATTTTGTCATTTCACTAGATACGGCGTCTTTGATTCCGCGGGCGATAGCGAAGTATGTATCGGTAGCGTCAGTCAAATGTCTAAAACGTTTCGGAATCCAGTTGAAGCTGACTGCTGTGTCGAGTACATGGTCATACTGTGTGAAATCAGAAACAGGCACAACATCAATCTGCTGGTCAATTTGTGTTTTTACTGCGGATAAAAATAGTTCGTCGATTTGCTTCAAAAACGTATCTTTATCAGTACTGCCTTTCCAATACGCTTCAAGTGCTTTTTTCCATTCCCGGTTCAGTCCGATTCTCGGAAATCCTAAATTCGATGTTTTGATGGTTGTCATTGTTTCTCCTCCTTTATATGTAAAACACTCTCTTTAACCCGCGGATACAGGCTGCTAAGAGGTTTTCTCACAACAAAAAGCCTCTTTCCCATGAGAGAAAGAGGCTTTTCTGCGTAAAACACTGCCTCTCTCATCTCTCAGATTCAATCTGATGGAATTAGCACCGTGCCTTATGAGACATCAGTCTCGGCGCGAAAAGCAGTGCGCCCCATTTCACAATGGTATTACGGTCGGTTGCTGTTGGGGTCAAAAGGCCAATCCCTCGCCCAACTCTCGATAAGAGAAAATGTTATTAATTTTTTGAAAAGTTGAATCATTTGTTGGTAATCTTAACAGTAATTCAAATTCATTGTCAACATAGAATTTGAAATTTTTATTTACATGATGTGGTGTATATTATATAAGAAAAATAATCTTATAGGGTCAACAAATGTGATTGCTCTGCTTTTTCTGCGAGCTCATCAGGAGCTGTTAAATACAGGAATCCATTGCCTGCCAGCGTTTTTGCAATATCAAGAGGAAGTGTCCTGCGGATTAGCTGTGCGAAAACCTCAGATTCAGAAAGCTTTCTTTGAAATGATTCTTCTTCATAGCTTTTGATTAAAGCAAGCGCACCGCTGACATGAGGGGCAGCCATTGAAGTGCCGGTCAGCTTACCGTACTTCTTGTTGGGAAGGGTGGATAAGATGTTTTCTCCTGGTGCCACAAGGTCAATCTCTTTATTCGCGTTAGAAAATTCTGATAATTCTCGCGCTACAGAAACAGATCCAACTGCAATCACTTCATTATAAGCTGCGGGGTAGGAAAGCTCTTCTGTGCGTTCGTCGCCGTCACCTTCATTTCCCGCTGCACAAACGACAAGCACTCCGTTTTTGACTGCGTTTTTCACTGCTTCTTCCAGCTCTGGCACATCGCTTGGCCCTCCAAGGGACATTGAGATGATGTCAACTTTCTGTTCCACCGCGTAGTTGATGCCGTTAATTATCCATTCGTATTGTCCGCTGCCATTCTCGCCGCCAAGAACCTTCACAATCAATAGGCTTGCCTCAGGCGCGACTCCGGCAATGCCTCCGTTTGAATCATTAGCTGCAATCGTTCCGGCGACGTGTGTGCCGTGTCCGTTGTAGTCGGAAATCGCATCTTCCTTGCCGCCGTCGTCATCCGTGAAGTTCTTTCCGCCGATGATTTGATTTTTTAAATCAGGGTGGCTTGTGTCGCAGCCCGTGTCTAATACAGCAACTTTAATATTTTTGCCTTTTACCCCTTTTGCCCACATTTCTGGCGCCTTAATCACTTTAATGCCCTCAGGAAGCTCGTTTACATCCATGATCTGCTCATTCGTCACATACGGGATCAAGCGGATTTCACCATTCATAAAAAAGCCCTCCTTTTTTATGCTTTCAAGTGGATTCAAGGGTGTTGCCTCATATTATATGAAAAAAACAAGCGCTCGGACAGAGCCATTTGAAGTATTTTGAAAAAATAGGAGACACACCAAAGAATTAGTAATTTTCAAAATATTGGATGGCTTCGGCGTGTATGACTGGGATTCAACTGTAAGTCAAGTTATAATAGTGTTGGGGAAAGGAGCAGTGTCATGAAACTGAATGAAAAATTATATGCATTTTTTTCAGAGCATGTGGAACAAATGGCCGAGGAATGGATTGAAACGATGGAGGAAAGTGATCCGAATTCGCTTTACGCCCTACATAATGCAACAGTAACGGAAGAATTGAAAGAGCAGGACAGAGAATTTTACCGGCATCTGAATTACATGTATGTTTTACCGGAAAAACAATTTCTCGAAGAGTTTCAAGAGTGGGTCATTGAGCTGACCAACGATCAAAAACATCTCGACACACCGGTTCAGTATGTCATTCGGGAGTTTATGAGAAACAGGAGATTATATACGAAGTATTTTGAGAAGTTCGCAGAAGAAAATGAATCAGCGTTTGAACCGGGAGAGAAGCAAAAATGGGCAGATTTGATTGTAAAAGTATTTGATTTCACCATTTATACATTCGTTGATCACGCTGAAATGAATGCCAAGCAGCAATTAAACGCCCAAAGAGAAATGATATTGGAATTAAGCTCACCTGTCATTACCCTGAGCAAATCAACAGCTTTGCTGCCCCTCGTCGGTGACATTGATACCGAACGGGCGAAGTTTATTCTGGAAAACACGCTTCAAGCTTGTGCGAAAAGACGTGTGGAGCATCTGTTAATCGATCTGTCAGGTGTTGTTGTGGTGGATACGATGGTGGCGCACCAGATCTTTAAATTGATTGAGGCGCTTAATCTGATCGGTGTCCGGTCAACCCTGTCAGGAATCAGGCCTGAAATTGCGCAAACTGCTGTACAGCTGGGGATTGACTTTTCGAATATTACCATTAAAACCAACCTTGCCCAAGCATTAAACTATCATCAATAAAAAAATCCGCTATCTGTGATAGCGGATTTTTTATGATGCGAAACATAAAGATACGAGAAAGGATCCCGCGAATAATAAGAGGACGAGGCAAAAGAACACCCAGTCGCGCCGGTTCACGCTCAATTTCCTATAATATGTCCGGTTTCTGCTTCCTGTAAAACCTTTAGATTCCATCGCAAGCGCTGTCCGTTCCGCTTTTCTGATGGCGCTTGCCAATAGCGGTATGGTATATCGTTTTAACGCACTGATTTTCTTAATGATGCCGCTCTCCGCCGCTCCTCCTCTGATTTTATGAGCCTGCTGAATCAGCTGGATCTCATCCTTTAACAGCGGAAGAAAGCGAAAGCCTGCAATGACACCGTACGCGAGCTTTGGTGAGAGCCTGCACTGCTGGACAAGGCTCAGCATAAATAAAATCGGATCGGTTGTAAAAACAAACATCATCGATAAGGCGGAAAAGCATAAAATACGAAACCCAAGGGAGATGCCGACAGACACATTATCGCTGTTAATTGAGATAGGGCCTGCTTGAAACAAAAAATTATCCGGTGTTGTCGGCACCTTTCCAAAAACTGCGGCTGTCCACACGCATCCGAATGCTAAAACCAAAAACGGAATCGTGAACAACAACCATTTTTTCAATGGGATTCCGGCCGATAGTAGAACGCCCGCAACGATGATGATATAAAAACATGCCGGAGTGTAAGGGTTGTAAATAAACGACAGCATGACGACACAACAAAAAACCGCCGCCGCTTTCACAGTCGGATTAATGAGATGTAACGGCTGCTTCATCACGCACCTCCTCTTGAAATGCCATCCATTCATATAGAAGGGGAAGGGTGAGCTTTGCTTTTTTGACAAGCCTTGTTTCTTGAGAAAACA
Organism: Bacillus sp. FSL R7-0685; assembly: GCF_038002425.1. Taxonomy (NCBI): domain Bacteria; kingdom Bacillati; phylum Bacillota; class Bacilli; order Caryophanales; family Bacillaceae; genus Bacillus; species Bacillus sp. FSL R7-0685. The sequence continues at coordinate 1,378,180 of NZ_JBBOCN010000001.1, forward strand.
ACTGCGCTGGAGATCCGTCAAAGGCCAGGCCTGTATCGTGAAGGACAAGCACGCTGTCAGCATACGAAGAGACTAGCTCCATATCGTGTGTAATCATAAGGACAGCGGTTCCCTCTGCCTTGATACGCTGAATCATTTCCATGCATTCAGCCGCTGTGCGGGCATCCTGGCCAAAGGTTGGTTCGTCTAATAATAAAACCTTTACGTCATGCATGAGCATAGTAGCAACGCTCAGTCGCCGTTTTTGCCCTTGGCTGATCGCAAACGGATGATGATCAGCCAAATGTGCAAGACCAAAACGCTGCAGCAGGTGTTGCGCTTTTTTCTCAGTTTCAGCATTTGCTTTCTGGCCGAACAGAAGCTCATCATACACCGTATCGGTGACGAATTGATGCTCAGGGTTTTGAAAAACAAATCCCATCCGTTTACGCAATTCTTTTTCTTTATATTTCTGCAGCGGCTGATCATAGAGAAGGATTTTGCCGCTTTGCGGTTTCATGAGACGGGCCAGAACTGATAGGAGCGTCGATTTTCCAGTTCCGTTCGGACCGACAAGCGCCGTTAAAGAGCCTTCGCGCAACGAAAAGCTGATGTCTTTGAAAATCGCCTGCTGTCCTCTCGCGAACGAAAGGCTGCTGACTTCAAGCACACTCTCCCCAGAAGGGGCTTTCTTCTTTTTGACATGCCCGGCAGGAATAGGCTCTTTGAACAGCATCTCTTTTGATAAAGTAAACGGCATACTCAGCTTTTCCTGCAGATGACAGACCTTTGGAATGGCGATGCCCAATTTCTTTAGTGTCTCCGCTTCATGCTGAAATAGATTTTTCGTCAGGCCATCCAGCGCCTTTTTGCCTGATTTGTCGAGTACGATCGTTCTCTCAATCCAAGGCGCCCATTCATCAAGCTGGTGCTCAATGACGAGGAGGCTGAAACCTTTTTCCCGCTGAAGATCCTTCATCAGATGAACGAACTCCCGCGCTGAGAAAGGGTCTAAAAGAGAGGTCGGCTCATCTAAAATAATAAGCTCAGGCTCCATCGCCAAAATACAGGCGAGAGCCACTTTCTGCTTTTGTCCTCCTGAAAGGGTTGAGATCGTTTTTTCTTTTAAATGGGTAATGCGTAATTTTTCTAATACGGCGTTGATTTTCTCTGTCATTGCTTCTTTTGGAATTTGCAGATTTTCCAGCCCGAACGCAATTTCGTCCTCCACCGTCAGCATGCAGAACTGCTGATCAGGATCCTGAAAAACGACCCCGGCATGCTGAGCAATCGTTTCGGAGGTTTCAGCATCTGTGACCGGCTTTTGAAATAGAAAGACATGTCCGGACTGAACGCCGTCGCAAGCCTCCGGATATAGACCGTTTAAACAAAGGGCGAGCGAGCTTTTACCGCATCCGCTCGGTCCTAATAATAAAACACATTCTCCTTTTTGAAGCTCAAACGAAATGTCTTGAAAAACCGGTTTCTCGTCTTCTTCATAAGAGAAGCTGAGCTGCTCAACCGTCAGAAGCTCATCAAAGGCTTGCATGTTCTGACGCCCGCTTCCGTTTCTTTTTCAGTTCCTTTCCGAGTGCCATTCCGTTTAACACACCTGTATAAGCGAGAGAGTCGCTGACAGCTTTTCCGAGAAGCCCCGCCAAAAGCGCGCCGGAAATGAGACGGATCACAAGCATAATGAGCAGATAACCTGGTGAATAGGCTGCATAGCCAGAAACAAAGAGATCATAGATAAAGCTGGCTACTGAAGACCCCATACCGGCCAGCATAAGGACAGGGAGAGAGTATGCTTTCCAGCGTGTTGCAAGAAATACAGCCTCAGCCCCGAGCCCTTGAACAATGCCAATCACGATGACCATCGGGCCAGACGGATTTCCCAGCAGGCACTCAACGAGAGCGGCAATGATTTCAGAAACGAGCGCCGCACCCGGTTTTTGAATCATGTACGCGGCGATCACAGAAACGATAAACCAAATGCCGTAAATCGGTTCATAGGCGATTGGCCCAAACATACCTGCAAGCACGTTTCCGAAATGTGTAAATAATAAATAAACAACGGCAAATACGATACTGATAACGGACATGATGACAATTTCTTTTACTTTCCAGCTTTTCATTTTATCCCTGCTTTCTGTTTTTTCTTGATGGACTGTTAGCCGAAAGATTCACAGTCATGGTGATATGGTTTGTTTGCTGCTCGGCCATGCGGAAAACGGCTTCCAATGTGCTGAATACGTCATGCGCATCCCCGTCAAGCTCGCTCGCGTAATGGACACTCTGTACGAAAGTGCCTTGGGCTTTTGCAATGTCGACAGCCTTCATAATCAATCCCATATAATCCGGCTCGTTCATTGGATAAAGGGCAAATTGGCACGGCGCTTCCGCCTTCAAGCCTCGGACAGCATCTTCATTGACACGCTTATCGCCTTTGGAAAGATATGTATCCCCCTGTGTGTCACCCGGGCATCCAATGGAAAACGTGCCGTTCATGACGATGTGTTTTTCGCTGTTTGCTGCATGAAGGTAAATGGCTTTTGCAGCATCGAATACATGATCAATCGATCCGCGTAACACCGTGCTGATATGGTCGGTTTTCGTCCATACCTTGGATGTATCTGTTTTTTTCAGCGCAGACTTGATCACACTGATAAAATCATCCGTCATCGGATATAAAGAGAAGCGAAAACCGGCGATTCTGCTTGTACCGCAAATATGCTCCATTTCTCCGACCTCCTGTTTTTTTGGTAAAATAAAAAACTGCATATCCTAAGGGAATATGCAGTCATAGATCGATTAAGCGCACAAAAAATACACCATTCGGTCAACCTGCACTTCCCCACGCTGGTATTATCCAGATCGGGTCATAAGGGATCAAAGCGCGTTTCTTTCGCGCTTTATCTCAGCCAAAACAGCACCCCTAGTGCTTTCCGTATACAATTTTTTATTTTGACATCATAATAGATGATAAGAATCATTTTGTAAACAACGAAATCATTTTTTTCAAATAGGGACGGGAGAGGATGATCAAATTTGGAAAAAGGACACATATTAATTGTGGAAGATGAAGAAAAAATCGCCAGGGTTCTTCAGCTTGAATTGGAATATGAAGGATACAGCGTCACCATCAAACAAAATGGCACAGAAGGTCTGGATGCGGCAGCGGAGGGCGGGTATTCCTTGGTGCTTCTTGATGTCATGCTTCCGGGGCTTAGCGGACTGGAAGTGCTGCGCCGCTTGAGAAAAACGGATTCGCAGACACCGGTCATATTATTAACGGCGCGAGACAGTATTCCTGATAAGGTAACAGGTCTGGACATCGGTGCAAATGACTATGTCACCAAGCCGTTTGAAATCGAGGAATTGCTTGCGAGAATCAGGGCGGTGCTGCGGCAAAATGGAACAAAAACGGAAGATATCGGCACCTTTCTAACATATGACGATCTACGGGTGAACGAAAAAACCCGTGAAGTGAGACGCGGAGACAAAGAGGTGGAATTAACGCCGCGAGAATTTGATTTACTCGTCTATATGCTAAAGCATCCGCAGCAAGTGCTGACACGGGAGCAAATTCTAAGCTCGGTATGGGGATTTGATTATATCGGTGATACAAATGTCGTGGACGTCTACATAAGATACATCAGAAAAAAACTGGACTATCCTTACGAAAAACAGCTGATCCATACGATTCGCGGGGTCGGCTATGCCATTAAGGGGTAAACGATGAAGCTGAAGACAAAGATTCATCTATACACATCAATATCACTGTTGATTTTATTAATTTTGGTTCATACCGCAGTCTATCTCATTTTTTCGTCTGCGCTGACATCAAAGGATGCATCCCGGCTTGCTGATGAGACGGATAACATTGCCGAAGCGCTGCGTGCCGCTGAAACAGAAGGAGTGGCTTTGCAGGATATGCTGCAGGCCTATCTTCCGGCAAATGGCATGGTGCGTGTAGTGAATGGTGATCAAAAAGCCGTTATGACGATCACAAAAGAAAAAGCCTATAAAGATTTTCCTCTCTCTTTTCATAGCGGAGAAACGGCAGATGTGAGGAAACATGACGGCAAGCTGTTTGCCGAGGCTGCTGTTCCGGTGATTTGGACCGATGGACAAGTGGTTTCTCTTCAGCTGGTTGAAAGGCTTGAGAACACAGAAGAGAGTCTGTTTCTGTTGAAAATCATCTTAATCGCTGCAAGTGCTGCTGTCTGCATTGCTTCTTTTTTTGCAGGCAGCTTGCTAGCCCGCCGAATCATCAATCCGATCAGACGATTAATGATCACAATGAAAGACATACAGCGAGACAAAGAATTTAAAACGATTTCTTTAGAAGGACAGTCCAACGATGAATTGTATCAAATGGGGCTGACATTTAATGAAATGGCAATGATGCTGAAGGAGCACTATGATAAACAGCAGCAATTTGTTCAAGATGCTTCACACGAATTGAAAACCCCGCTCACCATTATAGAAAGCTACAGCAGCCTGATGAAGCGGTGGGGGGCAAAAAAGCCGGAGGTGCTTGAGGAGTCGATAGAAGCCATTCACTCAGAAGCGGTGCATATGAAAAAACTGACCAATCAGCTTTTGGCGCTGGCCAAAAGTCATCAAGAGCTTGAGCTTGATCTGAAAACAATCGATCTGATTGAAGCGGCGCGCGCGGTTATGCAAACGCTCCAGCCCGTTTATCAGCGTGACATATTGCTTGAAACAGATAAAGAGAGCCTGCTTGTAAAGGCTGATGAAGAACGCATCAAGCAGCTGTTGACCATTTTGCTTGATAATGCAATAAAGTATAGTGAAAAGCCTATTGAGATGTCAGCCGGAACGAGGAATGGACGGCCATTTCTGTCAGTGAGGGATGAAGGCATCGGAATACCTGAGGAGCATATCCCGCATTTGTTCGAACGGTTCTACCGGGCAGATGAGGCACGAAATCGAAAAACAGGCGGAACGGGTTTAGGCCTTTCCATTGCCAAGCAAATCGCCGATGAGCATGGCATTGAGCTGTCTGTCAAAAGCAAGCCGGGACAAGGAACAGCTGTCACCATGCAATTCAGCGAACAGAATGGGGGAGGCCGATGACTAAAACAATAAAAATAGTATCTTTTGCTGCAGCAGCCATTTTAGTTGTCATCATCTGTACGTTTCTCATCATTCGGCAAACCCATGAGAACGTATTGTCAAAGGAGACTGTCGTAAAAAAAGTCGAAGCCTCCTATGAAGGCAAGGTCACGAAAGCAACTCAATCAAAGGATAAAAAAACATATGATATAACCCTTGAAAATCCAAAGGGAACTTACTTTGTAAAAGCAGACGCAATATCGGCTGACATTCTTTCAATGAATAGAGTAAAAGCAGTGAATCCATCTGCCATGACAGAAAAAGAAGCCGAGCATCTCGCGCTTGAGCGAGTGCCGGGAACGGTCAAAAAACAAACACGACAAAGTCGAGTTGCCACTTATACCATACAAAAAGAAGACGGGAAAACATACGAAGTGAAGGTAGACATGCAGGCAAAAACAGTCTTGTCTGCCGATCAAATCAGCAGCAAAGCTCAACAAAAAACGCCGATTACGAAAAAAGAAGCCAAAACAATTGCAGAGCGAAAAACGGGTGGAACAGCGGATGACGCAGATCTCGAAGAAAGTGAGGGCACTCTCATCTTTGAAGTAGACGTTGATCTTCCTGATAATAAGGAAGCGACAGTGAAAATCAATGCCTACACAGGAAAGGTAGCTAACATTGTGTATGAAGACTGACGGTTTCTCATCAAATTCTCATCTTGCTCTCGTTTTCCTTTCATGTTGAGTGTGTAAACTGTACTCATACAAAACAAAGGAGGACTCACAAATGCTCAAGAAAAAATGGATGGTCGGTCTTTTAGCAGGGTGCCTAGCGGCCGGAGGATTCAGCTACAACGCGTTTGCCAAAGAAAACAATGAAAACAGACAGGCTTCTTCTAAGACGGATGCACTCACTGAACAAGAAGCAGAAGCAATTGCTAAAACAGTTGTTGACGGCACAGTAGAAGACATTGACAGAGACCTTTACAACGGTAAAGAAGTCTATGAAGTGGAGATTGAAAAAGAAGGTGAAGACTACGACGTTTATGTAGATATTCATACAAAACAAGCGCTTAATGACCCGCTAAAGGAGAAAGCAGAACAAGTCGCCATAACCAAAGAAGAAGCAGAAGCAATTGCTTTAAAGCAAACAGGTGGAACCGTAACAGAAAGTAAGCTTGACGAAGATGACGGTGCTTACATCTATGAAATGGAAATCCAAACAAAGCAAGGAACTGAGACAGAATTTGAAATTTCCGCAAAAGATGGACGCATTATCAAACAGGAGATAGATGACTAATCAAAACCCCCGCTGCAGCGGGGGTTTTTCATGATAAGAAACCTTCTTTTGGACAATCTAAGTAGAAAAGGAGGCGAAACGCATGGAAAAGAAAGAGGAGCAATACATCAATCAGGCTGAATATGTCCCTCATCCGACGAAGGAAGGAGAGTATGCCTTATTTCTTCATGAAACGTATCATTTGCTTTCTGAAGATGACGAGACACAAACAACAGAATAAGGGCTTTGGCCCTTGTTTTGTTCCGTAATTGTGATGTAAGCGCATTTATTACTTTTTTGAGTTGACACAGCTTGTTTTTTTCTGTAATCTCAGTGTGTCAATTCAATTAGGAACTTCGTTAGGTGAGGCTCCTGTATGGAGATACGCTGCTGCCCAAAAATGTCCAAAGACGCCAATGGGTCAACAGAAATCATCGACATAAGGTGATTTTTAATGCAGCTGGATGCTTGTCCTATGCCATACAGTGCTAAAGCTCTACGATTGAAGGCGCCCGCACGCTTTTTTTGCCGTGCTTCTTTCACCTTCAATCCCGAAGGCTTTTTTTATGCCTTTAAAACGAAACCAATCAAAGGAGGTGCGGAGTATGGATTCTCCCCATTCGAGTCAATCTGAAGAAGTACCCATATACTATGACAGCAAGACAATTGATTACACGATGAGGAGACGAACTGCCGCACCTTCTGGCGAGGCCGGCACGTCTCCGTAGAGGAGGTACGAGTCCCGATGGTTCAAAACATGACCTATGACGAACTCATTTTACGCATCATTATTTTACTGCGAGACGGGAAAATCAGGGATTTCAGAAGTGTTATTGATGAGCTTCAGCCCTATGACATGGCATTTATTTTTAAAGAAATGCCGGAAAAACACCGCGCCCGCTATTTATCTTATTTAACTGTAGACGATATCACTGATATGATCGGGGAGCTGGAACGCGAATTTCAGCTTGTCGTCTTAAATAAAGTCGGAAAAACAAAAGCAACACTGGCGATGAACAAAATGGACAACGATGACCTCGCTCAATTGCTTGAAGAAATGGACGAAGAACTGAAGGAACAGCTTTTGTCCAGCATGGAAGCGTCAGAATCAAAAGCTGTACAGCTCTTGATGAATTACCCGGCTGATTCAGCGGGACGCATGATGACAAACCGGTATGTGTGGATTCCTCAGCATTACACGGTAAAAGACGCGGTCGTCAAACTGAAAAGCTTCGCTGAAATAGCTGAATCGATCAACTACTTATATGTTATTAATGAAAGCAAACAGCTGGTTGGGGTTCTTTCCTACCGCGATTTGATTCTGGGTGAACCTGAAGAAAAGGTGCAGGATTTAATGTTTACCCGCGTCATATCAGCAGATGCTCTTCAGGACCAGGAAGAAGTTGCCCGCCTGATTGAACGTTACGATTTTTTGGCAATACCGGTTGTAGAAGAAAACAACGTGCTTGTCGGCATTGTGACGGTCGATGATATTATCGACGTCGTTATTCGGGAAGCTGATGAGGATTACGAAAAATTTGCCGCTTCCGGTAAAGACATCACCTTTGACACAAAAGCTTACGTGGCGGCATACCGGCGCCTGCCATGGCTGATTTTACTCTTGTTTATCGGACTGATTTCAGGAAGCATTATCAGCTATTTTGAAGACGCGCTGAAGCAGGTTGTCGCGCTTGCGTTTTTCATGCCGATGGTGTCAGGGATGACAGGAAATACGGGAACACAATCTCTCGCGGTTGTTATCAGAGGTTTGTCTAAAGAAGAAATGAACAAAAAAACGATTGTGCGCCTGATCTTCCGGGAGTTCAGAACAAGTATTTTTATCGGAGCGGTTTGTTCTGTGCTGATTGCGATTGTTTCTATCATATGGCAGGGGAATGCGCTTTTGGGATTTGTTGTCGCCTCTTCACTGTTCTTAACCTTAATCATCGGCACGATGTCAGGAACGATTATCCCTATTATTTTGCACAAACTGAAAGTAGACCCGGCGATTGCTTCTGGACCGCTGATTACAACGTTAAACGATATTTTATCTTTATTAATCTACTTTGGCATTGCCACTGCATTCATTCACTCATTATAAACGTAAAAAGTCCGTCTCAACTGCGAGCCGGACTTTTATTATTTAACGGTTTTTGTACCGAAAGTGAGCATTAAGCTGCCCCTCCAGCATTTTTTTCCGCACTTGCGGATCGTTTTTTAACATCTGTTCTTTTTTGCGCATATCCTTTAAAATCTCTGCCGTCTGTACGCCGTCTTCACGCTTATTGGCGATATCCATCAGCCGCTCCACATCGGCAAAGGAGTATTTTCTTGTCCCCCTTGAAGAACGCTGCGGGTAAATGAGCTTTCGTTCCTCATAATACCTGATCTGTCTTACGGACAATCCTGTCAATTCACTCACAATTCCGATTGAAATCACTTTTTTGTCTTTATAAGAATGATCTTCTGTGGTCATTTTTCCACCCCTGGATGTCTTTTGATAATAGTATATAAAAAACAAAGAGAAAAAACCTGACGCTTGTCATATTTTCTAACATCAAATAGAAGATTTTTGAAAAAATACGGAAGAAAAATTAACAAGAATAATGCGTAACACCCAAGCGCGTTTTATCCTTTATGTAACGAATCAAACGAGGAGGAAGGATAATCATGGAGGAAGAAAAAGCGGTCTCACTGGCAAAAGAAATTATAGAGTTGGATATCAGGCGTGATGAAATGCTGGAGACGTTTATGCAGCTTGCCGGAGAACAGGCTTTTCAATTATTAAGATCGGTTCAAAACGGACAATACCGAAAATCTTCGTAAACATAAATTCTTTACATTAGATTCATACCACGTTCATTTAAAAAGAGTATCTTTTGTATAGGATACCTCAAAATGAAGGAGGACGCTATGAGTAATTTATTGAAATCCGCTTTAGAAAAAGAACGAAGCCATTATTCTGAAAAACTCTATCAGATTGGGGTTTATAATAAAGAGGTCATGAACAAAATGACGATTTCTGAGCTTCGGAAAGAATATGCTTATTTCTTTCGAAGCATTACAAATCATAAAAATTATCCTTATACAAGATAATGTATAAGGATTTTTTTGCTTTTAGAAGGAATTTCTCGAATTATAGCGAATACGTATAGTAAGGGACTGAACTCTTATTATATGTAAGGGTTTTCATTATTTTTTTATAAAAATCCTATATACGAGGTAGATATGATGAGATTATCGTTTAACGAAGAAGAAGTTGAGCGTGCGATGAATTTGTACAGAGTTTTTGCAAGGGCTTTCAAAAGTGTGTCCGAACATAGTATCCGTGATAGCAAAGAGCACGGTTTTAATCCCACTGAATTTGCTGTACTGGAACTCCTGTACACAAGAGGCCCGCAAAAATTACAGCAAATTGGGTCGAGACTTCTGCTTGTAAGCGGAAACGTCACATATGTTATTGACAAACTAGAAAGAAACGGGTTTTTAGTTAGGGAGCAGGACCCGAAAGATAAACGCTCTGTTTACGCACATTTAACTGACAAAGGAAATGAGTATTTGGATAAAATTTATCCGATTCATGCACTGCGTATTGCGAGAGCGTTTTCAGGTCTTTCGCCTGATGAACAGGACCAGCTGATCGTCCTGCTCAAGAAAGCAGGCATACACAGCCAGCATTTGCTGTTTCGTTAACTATTCTACACTCTCTATTTCAGGAGAGTGTTTTTTTGATTCCATATGATTCTTTTTAAAACATCTTCAATCTTCCTATCAGACATTTCGCCAAGGTATCCATTGACGTGTTTTTTATACTCCTTCCTCTGTTCGTTCGATTGAAAAAATGCCGCGATATACTCTTCTGCTTTCTGCATGTCCCAGTTTCTCATATCTGTGACGAGCTTCCTTTCATGTAGGAGGTTTAAATTCATTTCCTCCTGTCCCGGCAGTGCATGATAAATAAATACCGGAAGCCGTTTCTGTAAGCATTCACTGATGGTCACGCCTCCGGGTTTAGTCATGATGCCTGTCGCCTGTTCGTACAAACGGTTCATCTCTGCTTTGCTGTGAAGGTAAGGAATCGCCTCAATCAAGGGGTGGTGTAAACTTTTGACATAGGAGTAGAGCTTTTCGTTTCTGCCGCATAATATTTTGTATAAGATCTTTCCGCCTGGCGACAGTTCCTGCACCCATTTTAAAATCCCACCGACCCCCATACTGCCCCCTGTGATGATGATGGTATATGGCGGGTGGTGCTGCAAGGTATCTGCTGATTCCATTTCAAAATTTCGGTGAACTGGAATACCGGTCAAGTATATGTTGTTCTGATCGATCCCCTCTGATATTAGCTGCTTCTTTACTTCCGTGCTCGGAACAAAATGGTAATCAATGTTCTTCCGTCCCCATAATTGATTTACGAAAAAATCAGTGTATACATTTACAACCGTCAGATTCGGATATTCAGGCTTTAATCGGTTCAGCAGATAAGAAGGCAGCGCATGTGTGCAGAAGGCGATATCAGGCTGTTTTTCTTGGAGAATGTGCCTCATTTGCTGTGTGAACAGCCATTCGTACATGAAATAGCGTTTGTCATGCTGAAATTCTCCGCAGGCGAGGAGCCTGTAAATGCCGCTGTACGTTTTCGGGAAATATTGAATCCATTTTAAATAAGCCACGGAGGACAATTTTTCTAACCGCCTATACGCATGTGAAAAGATATCAATCTTTTCAGCTGCCAGCCCTTGAGACTCTAATTCAGCCTGCAATGCATCAGCCACATGATGATGGCCGGTGGAAATGCTTAAAAAAGGAAAAATGAGAATGTTTTTCATGACAGTCCTCCTTAAAAAATATGGCAACTATATTTTGAGGAGAACGTTCACAAAATATAAGGGTGTCTTTGATCACAAGGAAGGTGAAAAGATGAAAACCTGTTTCCTTTCCATTTGGAGAATGGTTGATCCGATTTATTTCTTTTTTTCAAGGCTAAGCTTGATTGACAACGATCAAAAAAGCGTTTTTCGAGTCAGGCTGACGAAGTATAAAGGACATCATGTCGTACTGAGCGATGGAACGCATATTAGAAAAAATGATGTGCTCGTTAAAATTCATCTGCACAATATTAAGCTGATAAGAGAACTGCAAAGCATTGAGAGCGCGGTCAGAAAAGGAATCATTATTTATCAGAAAGTATATCAATCGATGCCGCTTCTTCTTGACTATATCAACAATCATAAAAAAAGCGAGAAAATCAAAGGAATCATTGGGATTACAATGCTTGACAAAGGTGTGGAAAGGCTCGGCTTTGATGTGATCACCCCGGTGAACCCTTTTTACAGATGCTTTAAAAAAGTGTCTCATGTGCCGATTTTATATTTGACTTCAAAGCCTGTGAGATTGCGGCATTTACCGAATTCATCCTATTTGTTTATCTCAAAAGAAAAGCTGCAGAAAACCTATCAAAAAAAAGACTGATGCCTCGGTCAGCACAGTCTTTTTTGATTAAATCTGATGAAATGTCACTTCAGGGCGGCTTCCGACACGGATATTTACGCCGGTTTGTCCCAAGCCTTCGCTGATATAAAATGGTTTATCGTGATGATAATGAAGGCCTTTAATCATGTTCATCCGCACGAGCTTGCCCATTTTCACCAAATGATACGGTTTTGGCCAGTGAATTTGCCCGCCGTGAAAATGCCCTGACAGCAGGTAATCATAATGAACATCTTTCATATCCAGAATAATATTTGGGTCATGTGTTAAGACAAGATGATAGCCATTTTCCAGACTTTGATAAGAGCCGGTGATATTACTCCGATTCGTACTGTAATCATCAATGCCGATAATATTGACTGGCCCTGCAGCCGTCTCGATTCGAACATGTTCATTTTGCAGCGTGATACAGCCGTTTTCCTCTAAAACTCGCTTCAATCTCTGAAAGTCCTCTTCTTTTAATACATAATCGTGGTTACCGAACACCGCGTACATTCCATATGCAGGCTTCAGCTTTTGCAAGGCGTTCAAGTAACCTGCCAGCTTCGGAATATTACGTTTCCGATCAAGAAAATCCCCGGTAAGAGCAATGATGTCCACAGGCTGATCTTTTGTTAAATGATACAGCTCCTCAGGTGAGACTGAAATGTTTTCCAAGTGAAGATCTGATAAATGAAGGATATTTAATTTTTTTCTGGCTGGAAGGCCGTCTTTTTGGTCGATTGAAATGGTGTTGACTTTCACATCTTTTGTATTGCGGTTCGCTTTATATAGAAATGGCACAAATACGAGTATGGCCAATGAAAGTAAGATTGTAAACAAAATATATCCCCTCCCTTCTATCAGTATAGTAAGTGATCAAGCCCTATGGATAGCGGGAATTAATGGGTAGAGACAGGTTGAAAAACGGATTGTCATATGATGAATGATTTGGAAGGGAAAAGGGATAATAAATTTTGACACATGAGGCAGAACATGCCGACGGAGTCAGAATAACAAATGGATGTGTAAGCAATGTTACGATTGATGAGACAACAAAAAAAAGAAACATATTATCTCTGGATCGCATTATTTCTTCTTTTATTGTATGTATCCCCGCTTTTTATTTTAAAGGAAGATGCCCATATCCGGGTCCACGATAATTTAGATTCCAACATCGCTTGGTACAAGGTTCTGGCCGATAGCGGAGAAATCGTCGGCAAGGTTGACGCTGCCATTCCGCAAATCATTAACGGGCTGCCCCGGGATGCCTTTGGCACCGAGTGGAGCGGAATTGTTTGGCTCCATGCTTTCTTTTCTTCCATGACCGCCTATGCAATAAGCCAGACGGTTACAAGAGTTGTCGCTTTTTTTGGAATGTATGTGCTGCTGAAGAAACATATAATCCCGGAACCAAAAGCGGCTTTCATCCGAATTGGCGTATCGCTTGCATTTGCCTTAACACCGTTCTGGCCTTCGGGAATGCTGAGTACGCTTGGGTACCCTTTGGCACTGTGGGCTTTTTTAAATATCCGAAAAGGGGATATCTCATGGAGAGAGTGGCTGACGCTGGGCTTGCTCCCTCTATACTCAAGCTTTGTTCTAGGCTTCTTCTTTTTCCTGGCAGGGATGGCGTGTTTTTGGCTGTATGATGCCATTACAAAAAGAAGATGGAATTTGATGTTCTTAGGCAGTATTGCATTTATGACGAGTATCTATCTTTTCGTTGAATATCGGCTTGTCTATTCGATGCTGTTTGAACACGCACCGATGCATCGTATCGAATTTATCTCATCCAGGCATGACGTTTGGCATTCTCTTCGGCTATCCGTAAAAAACTTTGTCTATGGCCATAATCATGTGATGACCGTTCATACCGTTGTCATCCTTCCGATCCTGCTGGTCGTATTTGCTGCTCTGCTGTTCAAACGAAATCGGACAAAGCCAGAAAATGTTTATCTGTTTTTATGTGTGCTTAATTACGGATTGTCATTATGGTATGCGTTTTGGTTCAACAAAATTTGGGCTGTTCCAAAGCAGAAATTTGCCTTTTTAGCAGAATTTAATTTTGCCCGTTTTCATTTTCTTCGGCCGCTTGTTATATACGTGAGCTTTGCGCTTGCTTTATATCTCATTTGGCGGATGGGGAAAGGATGGAAATGGCTTGTGTACGCCGCAGTCGCTGCACAGCTGATGGTGTTGGCGCCTTTTAATGAAGAATATACGTATGGCGTTCATTACAACGCGCCGACATTCAAGGAGTTTTATGCATCGGAGCAATTCAAAGAGATTAAGGAATATATCGGACGTCCGCAGGATTCGTACAGGGTGGCGAGCATCGGACTGCATCCGTCTATCGCCCAATATAACGGGTTTTATACGTTAGATACGTATAACAATCTGTATCCGCTTTCATATAAATATGAATTTAGGAAAATCATCGAAAAAGAGCTGGAAAAAAATTCTCGGCTGAAACAATACTTTGATGAATGGGGCAGCCGCTGCTACCTTTTTGTCGATGAACTCGGTAAACGATATGATTTCAAAAAGAACTCGAAGAAAACGATCAACAACCTTCAATTAAATACAGATGTATTTAAAAAAATGGGCGGACGGTACATTTTTTCTTCAGTTCCGATCATGAATGCTGAACAAAACCATCTCGCGCTCGTAAAGACGTTTGACCATAAAGATTCCGCCTGGCGCATTTATTTATATGAAACAAGATAAGGAGGATATCGATTGAAACAGTCACAGCCAGTATTAACCATCGTCGTCCCGTGTTTCAATGAAGAGGAAGTGTTTCAAGAAACAAGCCGTCAGCTGACAGAGGTTGTAGATGATTTAATTGAAGAAAAATTAATTGCTGAAGACAGTAAAATTCTGTTTGTCGATGATGGCAGCAAAGACCGCACTTGGGCTTTAATTGCTATGGAGAGCATAAGAAACAAGAAGGTTACCGGCTTAAAATTAGCCTGCAATGTCGGCCACCAAAAAGCGCTTTTAGCCGGACTGCATAAAGCGAAGAATAGGTCAGACTGCGTCATTTCGATCGATGCTGATCTTCAGGACGACATCTCTGTGATCCGGGATTTTATGCTGAAATATCATGAGGGCTGCGAGATCGTTTACGGTGTACGCCGGAGCAGAAAAACCGATACCTTTTTCAAGCGCACGACCGCGTTAGGGTTTTATCGTCTCATGAATAAACTTGGGATTAAATTAATTTATAATCATGCTGATTTTCGTTTAATGAATAAAAGGTCCCTTGAAGAGCTTGAGCGTTATCCGGAAGCGAATCTGTTTTTAAGAGGTATTGTCCCCATGATCGGCTTTAAATCGGCCGAAGTTTTGTATGACCGCAAGGAACGCTTTGCCGGCAAAACGAAATATCCGCTGAAAAAGATGCTATCCTTCGCTTTTAACGGGATTACTTCATTCAGTGTCGCACCAATTCGATTCTTTACGCTTTTAGGGTTTGTTTTGTTTTTCCTCAGCGCTGTGGCAGGGATTGGCGCGTTTATTCAAAAGCTGCTCGGCCATACGAATGCAGGCTGGGCGTCTCTTATCATATCCATTTGGTTTTTGGGCGGGCTGCAATTGATGGGAATTGGAATCATCGGAGAGTATATTGGAACGATTTTTTCTGAAGTGAAAAGACGGCCGAAATACGCGATTGATATTGATTTGTATAATGAACAGCTGAGCCCGCTTCAGCGCCAGGAAAAAGAGCGGTTAGAAAAAAAGTACAGTTAAACACGGAAAGAGCTGACTTCATTAGTCAGCTCTTTTTCTTCAACTGATGCAATATAGCGCTAAGCGGTTCGTCTTGCGGGTTGCGGTAAAAATCAAAAAATGGGCAGCCCTGCTTCTTAATTCGATCGATGACCGTATCAATTGTAAACAGAGCGGGTGTTAAAGATGATTGCACCTCATGCCAGTAGAGCGGGGCTGCAACAGTCCCAAGCTCATTTCCTCTCGTCGAATAGGGACAGATAATCGTTTTTCCTTCTGCATGCTGCAAATAATCAAGATACAATTTGCAGTGTCTGTTTTTAATCAAGCGTTCAGTGGTAAAGAGCTCGGGAAATGCATTGGTGCAGTACTCTGCGATCAGCTGCGTAAATTGGCGTGTTTCTTCATACGTAAATGCCTCGGGAGACAAGGGAATATAAAGCTGGATGCCTTTGTTGCCGGACAGCTTCGGGTACGATGTGATGCCAAAGGAATCCAACAGCCGCTTCAGTTCATTTGCGGCCTGCACGGCCATAAGAAAGTCATCTCGCGAAGGCGGGTCTAAATCAATGACAATCTCAGCCGGACGCCTGCTTTTAATGGTTTGAAAAGGAACGTGAAACTCCAAAGCAAGCTGGTTGCAAAGCCATAACAATGTAGACATATCCTCACAGACAATATGTTCATGGCTTCCATCATAGAAGGACTGAACAAAATCCGGCGCATAGTCCGGCTTGTTTTTTTGGAAAAATGATTCGCTCCTAGATCCATGCGGATAGCGGATGACGGTGACAGCCCGGTTTTTCAGAAATGGGAGCAGGTAGTCACTGACTTCAATCATATACTGAATAAAATCTTCTTTTGTTTTTTTATTCTTTTCAAATATGATTTTATCCAGGCTTGTGAACTGGAGTTTTGGGTGAACCGGTTTGGAGTGTCGTATGACTTGCGCATACGTGCATTCGGTCCAGTCCATTTGGAATTCGAAACCGATAAACGATACCTCTCTTAATGTGCCATGGAGAATTGTTAAGTATTGAACAGCTGCACAAATCGAAGGTTCAAGCTTAAACTCGCCTGAGGGTGTTTGATGTCCGTGCTGTTCCATAATCTCGCGTATAGCGCTTTTTTCCTCATCGCGCATTCCGTGCGAGACAGAGGCAATCGGTGTCATTATTCCGTTTTTTAACACCGATACCGTCAGAAACCCGTTGTTAGGGTTGAACCCTGTTATGCAAACATAAGCTTGTTTAAAGTTTTTATATTTGAGCCAATCGGACGACCGCTTCTTTTCAAGCCATTTGCTGTTTGTTTTCTTCGCTACAATTCCTTCTCCGTCATATTTTATTACCATCTCCCAGAGTTGATCAAAATGATCATAACAGGGAATGGATTGAATGGTTTCTTTTGCGTAAGGATCTGGAGATGCAGGAAGCTTTGCTGCGGATATGAGTTCACGCAGCGATTTTTTGCGGTCCAAATACGAAAGAAGCGTTACATCTTCTCCGCTTCGCTCTAACAAATCAAAGGCGAGAAAGCAGCACGGCCGCGCGTTTGCCGATTCCTGAATCTTGTCTGGCCTTTTCAAACGCCCCCGCACTTGAAGGTGTTCAAAATCTGCACGACAGGGATTCACCAAACATACGATTTCACCGTCAAGTGTCAGCGGAAGCTCTTTTTCTAGGTGCTGAAAGGCAGTTTTGGCGAATTGTGTGATTTCAGGGAAGGTGCTGCTGAGCTCCACACCATTTCTGCTGGTTAAGGTCACACCTGAAGAATGGATGCGGAGAATACAGCGGTACCCATCATATTTTACTTCGTAACGCCATTCTGCTCCGATTGGCGGTGACGAAGTTAAGACCGGCTGCATGGTAAACGCCATGCGCTATGATGTGCCGGAGGCTTTTTTTCTAGTTGTTTTTTGTTTTTTATCTCCGGCTCCTTTCGGTTCAGCGGCTTGTGCAGGTGCGGCAGCCGGTGTCTCCCGGTTCGGCCTTCTGGTTCTGTCGATGCTGGCTTGCAGAGCGCTTACCAGGTCAATGACATCTTCACGAGGTGGCGCTTTATCAGGAGTGACAGCCGTTTCTTTATTTTCTAGCTTGTCGTTGACTCTTTGCAGCAGCGCCTGTCGGTACGTGTCTTCATATTTCTCAGGCTCAAACTTAGCAGTCAGTTCATCTATTAATGTGATAGCAGTTTGCAGTTCCTTATCGTTTACATTCGATTGATCAGGTACACCTGGGACTTGAGCGGCGCTTCTGACCTCATCGGGATAATGGATAGACTCCATGACGATACAATTTTCATAAACGCGGAGAATCGCCAGCTGCTGCTTTGACCTGATTGTCATATTGGCGATACCGATCTTTCCGGTTGAGCGCAGCGCCTCACGCAGCAGGGTATAGGCCTTCGTCCCATTATCCCCGGGGCCGACAAAGTAGGAGCGGTTAAAATAAATCGGATCAATTTCCTGAAGCTGAACAAAGTCAACAATCTCAACTGCTTTCTCCTCATGCTCCTGTTTTAAGCTTTTTAAATCTTCGTCTGTCAGCACTACATATTTTCCTTTTACATATTCATATCCCTTCACAATTTCATCAGGACTAAGAGTTTTTTCGCAATTTGTGCAAACTTTCTCGTATTTGATTGGTGCGTGATCCTCTTTATGGAGGCTGCGCAGTTTAATATCTTTATCTTCTGTGGCCGCATATAGCTTGATGGGGATGTTTACTAATCCGAAGCTGATCGATCCCTTCCACATTGTATGCATATCGATAAACCCCTTTTTTTCTTTAGTGTGAAGAGAAGGAGTACGATTCATGTGTAGTAACTTATGGGTGAAAAAAAGCCGGCGCTGTTATTGCGACGGCTGTTCAATAATGAATTGTTCGAATTGTTCCGGAGGTATTGGCCTGCTGAAAAAGAAGCCCTGCAAATGGTCGCAGCCTTTTTCAAAAAGAAGCTGCTTTTGAGCTGCATTTTCCACACCTTCGGCAATCACCTGCAAAGACAGCTGATGCCCCATGGCAATAATAGCTCCGGTAATTTGCTCTGATTTAGGATGGGTCTGAATATCGTCAATAAATGATTTGTCAATCTTCAGCCTGTGAATCGGGAAGTCCTTCAAATAGCTAAGGGAGCTGTGACCAGTACCGAAATCGTCAATACTGATTCTGATTCCTAATTCTGTAAGAGATGACAAAACCTTTTTGGAGTGATCGAGATTGTCCATTGTCATGCTTTCCGTCACCTCCACTTCAAGAAGCTGCGGAGGAAGCTGGTATTTATTAAGCGTATCCTTGATGAGGGGAATCAGATCTTCGGATTGGAACTGTCTGGCGGAAATATTAATGGCGACAGAAAGATCATAGCCTTTGTCGTGCCAAATCCTTGCCTGCTTGCATGCTTCATCTATAATCCACTTTCCGATATCAATAATAAGTCCCGTTTCTTCTGCGACACCGATGAATTCTCCGGGCGGACGCAGTTGCCCGTCTGGTGTCACAAGGCGTATCAGTGCTTCTGCTCCTGTCATTTTTTGTTTTTTTACACTGAATTGCGGCTGATAATGCAAGACAAATCTATCGTTTTCGATTGCTTCTCTGAGTACCATCTCTTGGTTAAGCTTGACGGTTTCTTTGTTGCCGATTGAAAAAGAATAGTATCTGTATTTGCTTTTGTTTCGTTCTTTAGCCGCATACATCGCCATATCAGCCTTTTTCATCAATTCAAGGCCATCCGTCCCGTCTTTTGGAGATATCGCAATCCCGATACTGACAGATGTGACAAGGGTGTGATCTTGAATCTTGAAAGGTTTTTTGAATATTTGGATAATTTTTCTTGCTAAAACATCTGCTTCGCCTGTTCCTGTATTGGCGTCTGTTAATATAATAATAAATTCATCACCGCCAAGACGGGCGATAAATCCGTTATCAGGGACTACAGATGACAGGCGTTTAGCTGCAAACTGAAGCAGTTGATCACCGACATTATGCCCTAATGCATCGTTAATCACTTTAAACCGGTTTAAGTCGAGAAAGAATACAACGGTGTTATAATGCAAGGAATGCTCGCGATTCAGCACCTTTGTTAGATGAGAGATGGCATGCCTTCTGTTAGGTAAGTCTGTAAGTGAATCATAATGAGCCATTCTATGGATTTCTTTTTCTGCTTTGTACTGCTTCGTCATGTCTTTGCAAATGACATAAATGCTGTCTAGTTCCTGATTGACCTCAACAGGTATAAGCGTAATATTTAAGTGGAACTGGCCTTTTTCAGTGATAAGATCGCTATCGCTGTTCATCGCTTGTTTATCTTTTTTAACTTGCTCAAAAAGGCGCTTAATCTTCTGTGATGTATAATTCCTCCAGTCATGCATGCTGAAGCCAAATTTGCTGATCATTTCCTCACCAGCGTGATTGGAAGATATTATGTCTCCTTCTAATGATAAAATAAAGATTGCATCAATATTGTGGACGATTAAAGACTGAAATCGCTGTTCGTTATCCTTTATGCGTTCGCTCTGTTTAATAAACTTTCGATCTGCATGGGAACTGAATAACAATAACGTTTGGATACAAAAAATAATTAAAGTAACAAAAATTGACCAATGAAACGTTTGCACCTCCATATGGCTTCCGGGCGGAGCCATGTTCTTATGGAAAGTTGCCGCAAGCATCCCTGTGTAGTGCATGCCCGAAATCCCAATACCCATTACAATTGAACTGATGACTTTATAGAATATAAGATGCTCAGAATGTTTTTTCACGGCCAAGTCAAAGAATATTTTTAACGAGACGAAAGAGGCTGCAATCGCAATGATAATTGAAACTGTAAATAAAATCGGTTCGTAAACAATCATTACCCGGGAAATGGCAGACATTCCGATATAGTGCATAGAAGCAATAGATGCGCCAAGCACAACTGATCCGGTAAGCAGTCTGTAATATGTAAGAATGTGCCGGCTGACAAAATATAATGACACAAATGATCCCGAAACAGATGCGCCAATGGCTGCCATTAAAGGCATGAATTCATATTCCATCGGCATTTCCATATGGACGGCCATCATCCCTACAAAATGCATTGACCAAATACCGAATCCCATAATAAGTGAGCCGCCGATCAGCCAAATTTTACTTTTTAAGCCTGTATTGATGGTGACTTTCCTTGAAAGTTCAAGGGAAATATACGAGGCGGTACAGGCAATTAGAATAGATAAACATATGAGCGTCGTATTATATGTAACGTGTATTTCCAAATGGAGATTCCCCCCGTATCGTGTGTTCCAGTCTTGTTGACTCTCTTTATTATCGGCTGCTTAACCGCAGAGTTTCAGCCTTCAAAACGATAGAAATACGAGGGAGATCTATTTTTAGTTCAACTGACCGTGAAAAATGTGTTAAAATCATCTTGATGTTTTCCGAAAAAACAAAAATGTATGATACATAAACATGAAACAAGGGAGTTGGTGGCTATCGAAGAGCTGGTTATGTCATGGATTGAAGCATTTAAAAGCTTATCTTATTTTGGAATATTTCTAGCGCTCAGTATTGAGTTTATCCCGGCCGAAGTCGTCTTGCCGCTTGCGGGCTATTGGGTATCTAAAGGCGATATGACACTTGCCGGCGTTGTTTTGGCAGGATCGCTTGGGGGAGTGGCCGGTCCGCTTACGCTGTATTGGATAGGCCGGTACGGAGGAAGGCCGTTTCTTGAACGTTTTGGGAAGTATCTCTTTATTAAACCTGAAGCGCTTGATAAGTCAGATAATTTTTTCAAAAAACATGGGGGCTTTGTCGCCTTCAGCGGCCGTTTCTTGCCTGGTATCAGGACATTGATTTCCATACCGTGCGGAATTGCAAAAATGAATGTTTGGGTGTTTTCGCTTTATACATTCATTGCTATGCTTCCGATTACATTTGTATATGTTTATCTCGGTGTGAAGCTCGGTGAAAATTGGAAGGAAGTCGGCTCTATTCTTGATCAATATATGCTTCCGATCGGGATAGCGATTTTGGCGCTTTTCCTGCTCTACTTACTGATGAAAAAGAGGAAGAAACGCACGCACTCCGAACAATTATCTGTATTTTTGAAAAATAAACGTTGACAAATCATTGCGCTCCGCATATCATTGACGTATAAAATCATATTTCTTGAAATCCCAAAGGGGAGTAGCGTCCGGAATGTATTCCGGAAACAAAGTCGTCATTTCATGGATTGTATCCATCGGCTTTGTTGGCATGCCTGAATTCATGTCTAGCAAGACCTTTGCCTTATGTCGGCAAAGGTCTTTTTTGCATGGTCCGGCCGGCATAAGATCGGATGAAGAGAAAGAAAACAACTTTTTTGGGAGGGTATCATTTATGGATGCAGCATTATTATTAGAGTATGGTTGGGTTCTTCTCGTCTTGATCGGGCTGGAAGGGATTTTAGCCGCCGATAACGCGCTGGTTATGGCGGTAATGGTAAAACATTTGCCGGAGGAAAAAAGAAAAAAAGCGTTATTTTATGGATTGGCAGGGGCTTTTGTTCTGCGATTTGGCTCTTTATTTGCAATTTCTTTCTTGGTCAACGTATGGCAGGTTCAAGCGATTGGCGCGATCTATTTGCTGTATATCTCAGCAAGCCACTTATTGAAAAGATATGTATTTAAGAAAGAAGACACACATAAAGAGACGAAGCAAAGCGGTTTTTGGCCGACTGTTTTAAAAGTTGAACTGGCAGATATCGCGTTTGCTGTTGATTCCATCTTAGCAGCAGTAGCGCTGGCGGTTACACTTCCTGGGACATCACTCCCGAAGATCGGCGGACTTGACGGAGGACAATTTCTCGTCATTTTGGCCGGCGGTATCATCGGACTGGTGATCATGCGGTTTGCGGCTTCCATGTTTGTGAAGTTATTAAAGGAACGTCCAAGCCTAGAAACAGCAGCCTTTGTGATTGTCGGCTGGGTCGGAGTGAAGCTTGCTTTATATACGCTTGCCCATCGCGACATAGCGGTTGTTTCTGAGCACTTTATCCATTCTGGAACATGGAAGCTGATATTCTGGGGTGTCTTAGCAGCAATCGCGGTTTGCGGCTGGTTTATGTCAGGTGGGAAAAAACAGCCGGAGGGTGCACAAAACGAACTAAAAAACAGCACCCGTGAACGGGCATAATCTGAAAGACTCTGCTTAAAAGCAGAGTCTTTTTGTGTTTGAAGCGTTTTCATAAGCGAAATAAAATAACATTTTTATAACATCTTTGTTACAAAAAACACGCATTAAACCCCCTTAATTCTTTAGAAAGGCACGAAAACATGTATAGGACGTCAGAATGGTTTGTCATAATTGAGACATTGGAAATCAATATTTCTTTTTCTCCTTTGCGAATCCCTATCAAATTAGCTATCATTAATGAGTAGTTATAGGGAGGAACTGAGGTGAAACCAGTGCTTAGCCTTTTGTTTAAATTGGGAAAAAAGAAGCAAACACTTGAAAAAGCTGTTGAGAGTATACAAAAAGGCAATAAAGATCTGCAAAATGAATTAATACAGCAATATAAGCCATTTATCGCAAAGACGGTTTCATCCGTTTGTAAACGATATATAGATGAAAAAGACGATGAGTTCAGTATTGGACTGATCGCGTTTAATGAAGCTATAGAAAAATATTCACCTGAAAAAGGAAATTCTCTGCTCGCATTTGCTGAGCTTATTATAAAAAGAAAAGTCATTGATTACATTAGAAAAGAAGCCAGAAGCGCACAAAATATAAATATCGATTTACAGGAAGGAGACGATCAGGAGTCATCACAAAGCCTGATTGAAGCCGAGCTTTCCATAGATGAATACCGCCGTCAGATTGAACAGGAGCAGAGGCGGGAGGAAATCCTCTATTTTCAAAAGCAGCTCAAGGATTATGGTTTATCGTTTAAAGAACTGCTTGAAAATTCTCCAAAGCACACGGATGCAAGGCAAAACGCCATAAAGGTGGCAATGACGCTTGTTGAACATGAAGAATTGGCCGCTATCCTGTATACAAAGAAGCAGCTTCCAGTCAAACAGCTTGAACAGCTTGTCTCTGTGAGCCGAAAAACGATTGAGAGAAACAGAAAATATATTATTGCGATGTGTATTATCATTACGGGTGATTATATTTATTTAAAAGATTATCTTAAAGGGGTGCTGCACTCATGAGAAGAGGGATTATAGTAGAGAAAAATAAAAAATTCGTCACGTTGCTGACCCCTGACGGACAATTTTTAAAAGCCAAAAATGATCGACACAGCTATGAAATCGGAGAAGAAATCATGCTTCCGAGTGAAACACGCATGGGCAGAAGGGCCAGCTTTTTTGATTTTTTTAAACTGCGCCCTTTCAAAATGGGGATTTTTACGATGACTGCTATTATGCTCTTTATTTTTATAGTTCTCCCCGTTTTTTCTAATAATAAGGCCTATGCGTATATGACAATTGATATCAATCCAAGCGTCGAAATGGCGTTAAACAGCGATTATGAAGTGATTGAACTGACGCCTCTAAACGATGAGGGACAGAAAGTCGTGAATGATATAGATGATTGGGAGAAGACTGATTTTAAAAAGGTGATTGACGATATTATAACCGACTGCAGTGAACACGGGTATGTAAAGAAATCGAAAGAAATATTGATTTCCACTGTTTATGAAAACACAGAAGACAATACATATAAAAAGGCTGTGAAAAAACAGCTGAATGATGTGACTGAAAAATATAAAACGACATACCGCATGGAATCTCTCGAGTCAGATATGCAAACGAGGGAAAAAGCGAAGAAAGAAGGCGTCTCAACAGGCAGCTACATCAAATCAAATGAAAAGAATGACAATAAAGATTTAAAAGATGACTCCAGCAAACCATCCGGGGAAGAGGATCAAAAGAGTGATGAAAATGAGGATGAAAACACCGATCAAACTGACACCCAGGACAGCAAGCAAGGAGATAATGAACAGCTGAATGATGCGGATTCCGGAGACCAGAAAGAAGAGAAAGCGGATGACCAGATTGATGATAGTGACCAAGATAAAAAAATAAAGGAATCAGATGAAAATACAAATACCGAAAAAGATGGGGACCATGAGCAAACCCCAATACAAGATCCTCAAGATAAAGGAAATGAAAATAACGGCGCTGACAAGGGTCAAAGCCAATATCACAGGGACTGGAACAATGGTGAACAAGGCAAGAACCGTTCTTCGTCCAGAAGGGATAACGCTTCAGACCGACGTAATCCAAACGGCTACAGCAGTGATAATCATTCAGCTCAAAATGAAGATTCGCCGAGTGCCCCCGGCGAATAAAGACCTGAATTTATTTAGTTGTGCCATTTAATTGTGATTGTGCTTGCTGTACCAGCCGCTTTGTCATTTCTCCGCCTACAGAGCCGTTAGCGCGTGCGACTGTATCAGAACCAAGGTTCACACCGAATTCTTGAGCCACTTCGAGTTTAAATTGGTCTAGTGCCTGCTCCACCCCTGGAACAACGAGTTTATTTCTGCTCGCCATCTTTTTCATCTCCTTTTTCGATAAAGAAATTCTTAACGCGTATTTAGTTTGAAATATACGGGGTTTATTTATGCTGGCAATTGTTGTGGAGAAAAATAAAACCCCGGCCTCTAAGCCGAGGTGACGCAGACTATAGAATGTCTGCTGTCATTTTATGTGCGGTTGCCTGAATATGGAACGTCAAAATGGAGAGGACTGTAATGGCGATAATTTGTCTGATTTTAAGCCATTGGCTGTCATTCAGTTCTTCAAAACGGTGACGGAGACGCTCTGTCTCCTGTTCGGCGATCTCCTGCAGATTTGATTCTTTCATAGAAGGAGTATCTTGGTGATGGATGGCATCAAGCACATATGCGCAGCTTTCATAATAAGCAATCGGGCTGATGACATCATCAGATCTGTCTGAGATTGTGTTAAAGGCCACTTTTAAAATAGCCCGTATGTGTTCAAAGTCATAAATGGATTTTAAATCACGTACAATTAAAAGAATAACTGCCTGTTCAACTGAGTATTTTTTGCCCAGCTCAGGGTGTCCGATCAGATCTTTGATATCACGCTTTACCCAGTTTTGAATTGCGGTTGACTTTAACGAAGTCAGCTCGCATAAGTTGCCAAGCTCTACGATTTCATTTGTAGACAGTCCGTATTCTTTTTTCTGTTTTTTTCGTTCATATCTTGTAAGAAATTCAGGAATTTCTAGATGATTGGCTGCTTTTTCTGCTGACATGTTCGCTGATTGGACGAGAATGTCGAGCGGGCTATGTTCTCCTTGTCCTTTTAGGGAATAGAGCAGCCGCACCATATCGGTTCGAGAGAGTTTAAAAATGTTCATTGTTCACCTCTTTAAACAATTTGACGCGGATATAGGTCTATGTATAAGTTCAAAATTCAAGCGTCAGCAAATTACATTAACATCATACGTCGAATTCCTTGCATTTTCAAATGGATGTTTTATAATTTAAATATACGGGTTCTTTTGAACTTAAAATAACGGAGGTTGTTATGGCGAAAAGAATTTTTCTGTTTATTCTAACGAATATTTTGGTGCTTACAACAATCGGGATCGTTTTGTCTGTTTTAAGCTCTGTTACAGGAGTCGGGACGTACTTTACAGCTGATGGCGGTATCGATCCAATGGCGCTTCTTGTGTTCAGTTTAGTCGTTGGATTTGTCGGTTCCTTTACGTCTCTTGCGATGTCCAGATGGATGGCAAAGACGATGATGGGTGTCAGAGTGCTGAATCCGAAAAAACACTCGCTCAGCTATGAGGAACAGCAATTGGTTGAACGTGTTCACAGATTAAGCCGCTCTGCCGGTTTAACGAAAATGCCGGAAGTCGGGATTTACCGTTCACCTGAAGTAAACGCGTTTGCGACTGGACCGTCAAAACGCCGTTCACTTGTCGCAGTATCGTCAGGGCTGCTGGAGCAGATGGATGACGCAGCGGTTGAAGGTGTGCTTGCCCACGAGGTCGCGCATATCACAAATGGTGATATGGTAACAATGACGCTTTTACAAGGTATCGTTAATACCTTTGTCGTCTTTTTATCGCGTATCGCTGCTTGGATAGCAAGCCGTTTTGTCAAAGAAGATCTAGCGCCGATCGTTCATTTTATTGCAATGATTATTTTTCAGATTGTCTTTTCGATACTTGGCAGCCTGGTTGTGTTTGCGTATTCACGCCATCGTGAATTCCATGCTGACAGAGGAGGAGCGGATCTTGCCGGCAAGGACAAGATGATTCATGCGCTGCGGACGCTTAAAAGCTATTCTTCCCGGATTATGGAAGACGATCAGACAGCTGTCCAAACGTTAAAGATTAATGGCAAGAAGCGCTCTTCACTTTTCTCTACTCACCCTGATTTAGATGAGCGAATCAGACGGCTGGAAGCTAAATAATACAAACACATTGTTCCTCTGAGAGAATTCTCAGAGGTTTTTTATTTTATCCATTGACTAAAATCATAAAAAAATAAGCAAGTTAAGAAAATGTTTCGTAAAAGCCTTTAAAAATGGACCTAATATCTTTAGAATAATTACCGTACTTAAAAAGAGAGGCAGAAGGATTTTACATGAGATTAAAGTTTGGAAAATTGATACAGGCCTTGTCACCGGCCCAGCTGATCGCATTATATTATTTTCTTGCAGTTACTGTGGCCGTTATATTGCTGAGTTTGCCGGCGGCCCATAAACCGGGGGCGGATTGGACGTTTATTGATGCGCTTTTTACAGCTGTCAGTTCAGTCAGTGTAACGGGACTGACAGTTGTTGATACAGCTGATACATTCAGCACAATAGGGATTTTTATATTAGCATTTGTTCTGCAATTTGGCGGAATCGGAATTATGACGCTCGGAACGTTCATTTGGCTGATCATGGGAAAACGAATCGGGCTGAAAGAACGGAAGCTGATTATGGTTGATCAAAACCAATCCCAGTTTTCAGGAATTGTCAATCTGATGAAGCAGGTACTGTTTCTGATCTTGTGGATTGAATTTTTTGGCGGGCTGATACTCGGCACATATTTCTTAACCTACTATGACTCCTATCAGGAAGCCTATTTACACGGATTTTTTGCCAGTATCAGTGCAACGACAAACGGCGGGTTTGATATTACCGGTAATTCGATGATTCCATTTCGCCACGATTACTTTGTGCAGTTTATTACAATGCTTTTAATTATATTTGGAGCGATTGGATTTCCCGTGCTTGTTGAAGTAAAGGATTTCCTGTTTTCAAAGCATCGGCGTTATCCATTTACGCTTTTTACAAAGATCACGACGATTACGTTCGGCTCACTTGTCTTGTTTGGAGCCATTGGCATCTTTGCCCTGGAAGCAAACCATGCGTTCGCAGGAAAATCATGGCATGATATTTTGTTTTTGTCCCTGTTTCAATCAACGGCAACCCGAAGCGGGGGACTGGCAACAATCGATATCAGCCAATTATCAGATTCCACACTCTTTTTTATTTGTGCGCTGATGTTTATTGGAGCGTCGCCAAGCTCAGTCGGGGGAGGCATACGGACAACGACTTTTGCTTTGAACCTTCTTGCGCTGTTTCATTTTGCCCGCGGCAATAAGGCCGTAAAGGTATTCAAACGGGAGCTTCACCCTGCTGACTTGATGAAGTCGCTTGTTGTCACGATGATGGCGATCCTGCTCGTTTTTGGCGCGACACTCATTCTGACCATTACAGAAAAGCATTCCCTGCTGGAGCTTTTGTTTGAAGTGTGCTCGGCATTCGGTACAACCGGCCTGTCGCTTGGAATTACGGCAGATTTGAGCAGTGTTGGAAAATGCGTCATTATGATTGTCATGTTTATCGGGCGAATCGGCATCCTGACCTTCCTGTATCTGATCGGAAGAAAGGAAATTGAAGCGAATTATCACTATCCGAAAGAAAGAGTGATTATCGGATAGGCAAAACACCGCATATTTTGCGGTGTTTTTTGATTGCCAAAAAAAAGATGTGTGCCTCCTGTTCAGTTGGAGAACCTAACTTCGACAGGTGCAATTTACGCTCCTGCATCTTAAAATGTCTGAAAATTGGCGAGGAGGATTCGTATGAAGCGTAAAGCTGAAGTGAATGAAGCCATTAAAAATAACAATACACCTACCGAGAGCATGGACCCTAATTCATATAAGACACAATATCATGATGACCCCAATTTTAGAGGGGCAAACCGCAATTCCAAACAGGGCCAGCAGGGAGGCATGTAATTGTGAAGAAAAACCGTCATAGCAAAGACATGCAAAATCATAAAAAACCTATGAATAAAAAGGTGCTGGAGGAAGAGTTCTCAAGTGAACTTGGGGATTACAATGCCGGGAAGATCATCGAAACGCTGGAAGTCACCAAGCCTGAAAAGAAAAAAGAAAAAAACAAAAATAAAAAACACCAATAAAAAAGACCTCTTAGGCGGCGTCCGCTTAAGAGGTGCTTTTCTATTTTAAATAAGCATTTTTGCCCGTTCCTCTGACAAATTGCAATAAGCTGGTCATCCTCAGCTCAATGAAGGGCTGAGCGACTGTCTTAACAAAGTTGCTGGAGAGGACTGATGTCAGGGCTGCTGTTAAAAGCAAGAGGATCACTAAGCTTTGATAGTCAGTAAGCCAATCCTCAAGCCCGACCTGTCGTAATGTCTTAATAATAAACCCGTGAAGCAGATACACGTAAAATGTCCGGGTTCCCCATTTGGTAAAGAAATACCGTTTTTGCGGAACAAGCGCTAAAAAGCTGAAGGTTGCCCCAAAGGCGAGTACATACCAGCCGATTCGGGATAGTCCGCTTACCAGGGTAACGTCTCCAAATGAAGAATACGGTTTTGAACCAAACAGAAAAGAATAGTCAAAATCGATGCCCCAGCAGATGACGAATACTGCGGCAAGCACTCCGAGCGCAATTTGTTTGCCGCGTTTTGATCTCAATAAATCAAAATGATGTTTATTTAAATAAAAACCGACAAGGAACATCGGTAAGAATACGAATGTCCGTGACAAGCTCAGCGTGCTGCTGACAAAGTCCAGATAACCGATCAGCACGGCGATTCCGCAGCTGACAAACAGCGCCCACTGCTTTGAAAGCTTTGAAAAAGGATATAGGAGCAGGTTCCAAAAGAATAAGCTTACAAGAAACCATAACGACCATTGCGGATCAATCGGGTTCACATTTGCCATGCTTTCATCTTGCATAATGTAATAAAAGACGGAATAAATGATTTGGAAAATCAAATACGGAATAATCAGCTTGACCGCCAGCTTTTTTACATATCCCGCCCGTTTAAAGCCTTTCGCGAAATAACCGGATACAAGAATAAATGCAGGCATATGGAATGTGTAAATGAACTTGTAGAGGTAGAGCATAAAATGATTATCATTAATAAAGGAACGAAGGATATGACCGAATACAACAAGGAATATCAATAAAAATTTTGCGTTATCGAAATAACTGTCCCGCGATTTACTCATAGCATCACCTTCTCTTTCATCAGTCACTAAGAGATTATTCCCTGCTGGTACATATTTTAAAATAAAAGATGAAAAAGGAATCTAAAAAAATGCTGATTGTTAGGTCGATGTAAAGTGATGGTAAGGATCGTAGAAAATGTCTTCGTAATGTAATGGCGCTGAAATTTTCTGAAATTTATAGGGCAAATGAAGGAAGTTCCCGCATTTTGTAGAAATATTGAGGGATAGGTTTTGAAGAAGGAGTGTACATGCATGGAAACTCTTGGTGTCCAGACAAACTCGGAGCTGCGAGAGGAACTGAATCGCCTCAAAGAAGAAAACGCGCGACTGAAAAAGGAATTGAATCAGCATCAAGTGATTGTCAACAATACGCTCGATGCTATTTTTATTTGTGATAACGAAATGCGGATTGTTCAGGCAAATGAAGCAACAGAAAGGATGCTTCAAGTTGACTCGGAAGATTTGAAAAAGCGTTCTGTTTTGGATTTTTTGTTTTCAATCCCAAAGGATGAACTGAATCTTTCCGTAAAGAAGTTTTTTAAAAAAGGCTTTCTATGGAAGGAGGTTCCGATCAGGCTTGATTGCGGGGCAACAAAATACATAGAGTTTCTGGCCAAAAGAGGCATTGGTGAGGATTTCTTTTTTGTTGTCATGAGGGACATATCTTCTAAGAAGATTCTGGAGCGGGAATTCTCTATGAATGAACAGCTTTTTAAGGACTTGTTTGACAGAGCAGTTGACGGAATCGTCCTGTTTGATAAAGATGGCGGTTTTATTGATGCCAATTTGTCCTTTTGTAAAAGCTTTGAAATCAATCATAATGAGCTGTCTCATTTATCGTTGTATGAGTTCATAGACAGCGGCTCACGAAAAGATTTCGACAATATCTGGAAGGCGCTCAACCGCAAGGGAAAAGCGAAGGGGGAGCTGCCTGTCAAGCTTCGTTCAGGAGTTCAAAAACTATTTGAATTCACGATTACATCAAACATCATCAGCGGTTTTTATATGTCCATTATGAGGGATATCACAGAGAAGCGGTCTATGGAGCTACAGCTCTTTAAAAGTGAGGAGCGCTTCAGAGAAATCTTTGAAAATGCAATGGACGCCATCATCATCTGGTCGAATGACGGAAGAATCGTAAAAGCGAATCAATCAGCCTGTAAAATTTTTGAGCTGCCGATGAATTTGCTGTTGAAAAGAAAGCTGTGTGATTTTCTCGTTGACTCGCAGCAGAAATACAGCATAACGAAGAGGAAATACGCAAAATACGGAGAGATCAGAGAAGAGCTGCTGTTTCAAATGGGGAACGGCCAATTCAAAGAGCTTGAATTTACTTCAAAACGGACAATCCTTGAAAATCAGCATTTGACGATCTTAAGAAATGTAAGCGACAGAAAGCGGATGGAAAAGGAGCTTCGGGAAAGCGAGCTGAAATTCAGAAAAGTGTTCAACGGCTCAATGGACGGCAATGTATTGTTCGACAATCAATACAGGATCATTGACGCCAACCCGTTAGCAAGCCATATTTTGGGACTGTCACATGAAGAGATAAAACAGCACAGCTTGTTAGATATTATTTCTGCTTATGAAATAGAAAATCTGGCATCACCGGCAAGGCAGATTAATTTTGATGAAATGGACAACGAAATTCCATTTTTGCTGAGCAGCGGTGATAACAGAAAACTCGAATTCTCATTTAAACGGAATATTATTCAAAATATGAACTTGGCTATCTTTAAAGACGTAACAGAGCGAAAAGAATTGGAGGAACGCCTGCGCAAATCAGATACCCTTCATGTTGTCGGCGAACTCGCAGCCGGCATTGCTCATGAAATCAGAAATCCGATGACTGCTCTTAAAGGCTTCATTCAGCTTCTGAAAGGGAGTGTCGAGGGAGACTACGCCCTTTACTTCAACGTGATCACCTCAGAACTAAAGCGCATCGAATCCATCATCACCGAATTCTTGATTTTAGCTAAGCCCCAGGCCATTATGTATGAGGAAAAACATGTTACCCAAATTATGAGGGACACGATAGACCTTCTAAATGCGCAAGCCAATCTCAGCAATGTACAAATGCAACTTGATTTAATTGACGACATTCCCCCGATTTACTGTGAACCGAATCAGCTGAAACAGGTTTTTATAAATATATTAAAAAACGCCATCGAAGTGATGCCTGACGGCGGAAATATTTTTGTAACGATAAAGGCATTGGATCAAGATCATGTTCTAATCTCCTTAAAAGACGAGGGAATCGGAATGACAGAAGATAAATTAAAGCGACTTGGTGAACCGTTTTATACGACAAAGGAACGGGGAACTGGACTTGGGCTTATGGTAAGCTATAAAATTATTGAAGAACATCAAGGCGAAATTATGGTAGAAAGTGAAGAAGGGAAGGGCACCGTTTTCCATATTACGCTTCCTGTCAGACAGAATGCTGAAGAAAGAAGGAATGATGAATGAACTACTATACGACAGCCGAAACGCCGCTCGGTGAACTTATCATTGCCGAAGAGGAGGACCGGATCACTCGTCTATTTCTCAGTCAGGAAGATTGGGTGGATTGGAAAGAAACGGTTCAGAATACTGAGCACAAGGAAACACCTAATCTTGCAGAAGCGAAACAACAGCTTCAAGAATATTTCGCAGGCGAAAGGAAGACATTCTCCCTGCCGCTCAGCCAAAAGGGCACTCCTTTTCAGCAAAAAGTGTGGCAGGCGCTGGAGAGGATTCCATATGGCGAATCCCGAAGCTATGCGGATATTGCCGCTGCGGTCGGCAGTCCGAAAGCGGTGCGCGCTGTCGGACAGGCTAATAAACGTAACGACCTGCCGATTTTTGTCCCGTGCCACAGAGTGATCGGCAAAAACAGTGCGTTAACAGGATACGCCGGAACCAAAACGGAGATCAAAGCATTTTTGCTAAACATCGAGCGAATCTCCTATAAAGAAAAATAAAACATATGGCACGTTCCCTTTTTTCACGGCCGACATATCATTTTATTAAGTTAAAAAAGTTGGTCTGATGAAAAAGGAGGACAAAGCAATTGAAGCCGAGCCGCTCTGAGAAACTTGCCGTTTTTGCCGAACTGTTTGTGAAACTGCATATCTTATCAAGCGCTCAAAAAGATGAAATCATCAATGTTAACAAAAAGAAACAAAAAAACCGCTGACTCGGCTCCAAATGAGCAAAGTCCGGCGGTTTTTTAATGCACCTTTTCTCCTCTAAACAGCTGTTCAATCTCTTCTTCATAGTTTCCGGTCATAATCCCTTTTTCTGTGATGATTCCTGAAATGAGATCATGAGGTGTAATGTCGAAAGCGGGATTAAAGACAGGCACATTGGATGGAGCGGTCCGAACTCCGGAAATCTGCCTGACTTCCTCGGGATCCCGTTCCTCTATCGGGATATCAGCGCCGCATTTGACCTTTGTATCAAATGTAGATAAAGGTGCGGCGACAAAAAACGGAATATCAAAGGCGTTTGCTAAAATAGCAAGACCGTATGTGCCGATTTTATTTGCCGAATCACCGTTCTTTGCAATTCGGTCGGCTCCGACGATAACAGCGGAAATTTGTTTTTCCTTCATCGTATGGGCGGCCATGCTGTCTGTGATCAGAGTGACATCAATGCCCCCCTGCATCAGCTCCCAAGCAGTAAGGCGTGAACCTTGCAGGACAGGCCTTGTTTCACAGGCATAAATGTGCAATCCCAAATCTTTTTGTTTGGCCAAGTAAAACGGAGCTAGCGCCGTTCCATAGCGGCTTGTCGCGATTGAGCCGGCATTGCAGATTGTCATGATCCTGTCGCCTTTTTTGAAAAGCTGCAGGGCGTTTTGGCCGATCAACCGGCACGTTTCCTCATCCTCGACCTGAATCTGAATGGCTTCATGGACAAGGTTTGTTTTTGCTTCATTTACGGAAATCGCGTTTTCGACCGAATGACTCAGTCTCTCAAGCGCCCATGACAAATTAATGGCGGTAGGCCGTGAGCTGTTTAAATATTGTTTGATGTCTTCCAGTCTGCGGCGGAATTCCGTGACATTATCTGTTTCAATGTTTTTGGCAGCAAGCGCCAGTCCGAAGGCAGCCGTAATGCCGATCGCCGGAGCGCCCCTTACTTTGAGCGTGACAATCGCATCAAATACATCCTCTTTCGTCGTCAGCTCCAAATATTCCGTCTCATCAGGAAGCTTTTGCTGATTTAAAATGGTAATAGCTGTTTCTTTCCATTCAACAGAACGTGGAACAGCAAATGAATGGGTCATGAATGGATCATTCCTTTACAAGTAACTTAAATAATTCAATAACATCTGTTATCGTTTTGAATTCCGAACGTTTTTCGATAAAGGCTGTGCCGGTTTCGAGCGCCAGGCGTTTTCTGCCGATTCGTTTATCAAACGGCACGATCGTATCCAGGTCAGCTACGTGGGCAAGGCCGATCGTGCGTCGTATCAGCTCACAGCCCGCAAATCCGATTGCTTCTTCAAAAATATGGCTGAGCGTATCAGTGAGGTAACCGTCGATGTTGGCGTAAACATCCAGACTGTCCTTCTGCCAGGCTTCACTAAACGTCTCTTCAAACGTTTCCCAGACCTGGTTGACATGTTCATATAACGGCTCTCTGTCAGCCCCGTCACGGCTGAGTGCGTTCAAAAATAAGTTGGCGATAAATTGCCCTACATCAAAGCCGATCGGTCCGTAAAAAGCAAACTCAGGATCAATCACCTTTGTTTCGTGCTCACTTGCGAAAATGCTTCCTGTATGCAAATCACCATGAATCAACGTTTCTGCAGACGTTAAAAATGACTTTTTCAGCTTAGCGGCTTCGATTTTAACGCTGTCATTATTCCAAAGCTTTTCGACAAAAGGACGAAGCTCTTCTTCAAAATCATTTGTGTCATGGTCGAAGAAAGGATCTGTAAAAACAAGTCTTTCCGTAATGTCGCATAGCTCTGGATTTGTAAACTGTTTAACAAGCTGTTTTTTCACCTTAGGTTCAAGCGCGTAATCTGATGAGTAGAAAAGTGTTTTTCCTAAAAATTCACCGATGTGCTGCGACAGATGAGGATAGTTTTCACCCTCAATGAGTCCTTTTCTTGCGATTTTGAGGTGAGAGAGATCCTCCATGACGGTAACCGCCATTTCCGTATCAGAATAAAACACTCTTGGAACCAGGTGAGGCACATGCTCGCCCTGACGGATGAGAGCGCTGCTTTCGATTCTTGCACGGTCGATTGTCAGCGGCCAGCTTTCTCCCACCACTTTTGCATACGGAACCGCCTGTTTAATGATTAATGCTCTGTCATGTTCTTGATCATAAATATGAAAAACGTAATTTAAGTTGCCGTCTCCGATCTCCTGGCATGTCAGCGTGCTTTTGCTTGGAAAAAGGCCAAGCTTCACCGCCAACGCCACAGCGGAGCTTTCATTTAACGTTTCGTATAAAGGTGTTTTTGTGACTCCCATCATCATAACCTCCAATTATGTAATCACTTAATATGTAGCCGTAAAAAAGCCTCCTTCTCAGAGAGAAGGAGGCTTAACAGTCTATGTCCGCCTCTCTTATCTCTCAGATCAGATCTGAATGGAATTAGCACCGTGCCTTAAGAGACCAGCGTCTCGGCGCGAAAAAGATGCGCCCCATTTCACAATGGAATTACGGTCGGTTGCTGTTGGGGTCAAAAGGCCAAATCCCTCGCCCAACTCTCGATAAGAGAATATATTCACTTGTTTGACAATTCTAATTTATCAGTTGATGAACATGGTAACAGGTAATTTAGTTAGTTGTCAATATATTTTTTAATATAAATCTTTTCTGATATCATCGAAAACAGGAATGCTCTCCCGAACTTCTGCGCTTTCTTGAAGGTCGATTTCCGCTCGGACTATGCCTTCTTCCCGGCCGCCTTCAGCAAGTACACGTCCCCATGGATCAATAATCAGGCTATGTCCTGCAAATTCATTATCCGGATTTGAACCGGTACAATTGCAGGCTGCGACAAAGCATTGGTTTTCAATGGCCCGCGCAATAAGCAGGCTTTTCCAATGATCAAGGCGGGGAAGAGGCCATTCCGCAGAAATAAACAGCACGTTGGCGCCTTTTGTCGTATGTTTTCTGATCCATTCCGGAAAACGGATATCGTAACAGATCAATCCAGAGCTTTTGACGCCGTCAAGCTCAAAGTATCCGTCTTCGGAACCGGCTGATAAATACAGATGCTCATCCATCAGCTGAAAAAGATGGGCTTTTCTGTACTCTTTAATGATTTGCCCTTCCTTATCCGCAATGTACATTGTATTATAAACATCAGAATTCTTCCTGACAGCGACCGACCCGGCGACAATATGAACACCATGTTTTTTTGCCGTTTTCTTCAGCCAGCTCTGAGCGGAGCGCCCGTCTTCGTCAGCGAGTTCATCAAGATTGGCCAGATCATATCCGGTCGTCCATAATTCAGGCAGAACAAGAACATCAGCATGTTTGCTTTCTTTTTCGATGAAAAATTCAGCCTTTTTTATATTTTCCGAAGGTTTGCCGTATGAAATATCAAATTGAAGACAAGATATCGTCCATTTCATCTTTTTAACACCCCAAATTTTTCTTTACTTTTTTCATTTAACCATATATGATGATGGACTATCATTTCAAGATTTTTTTAGAAGGTGAGAATAGATGAAATTTGAACAGTCTCATGTATTGAAGGAATTGCCTAAACAATTCTTCGCTTCTCTGGTGCAGAAAGTGAACCGAAAGCTCGCAGAAGGACATGACGTTATCAATCTAGGACAGGGAAATCCAGATCAGCCGACTCCTGAACATATTGTCGAGGAGATGAAACGAGCTGTTGCTGATCCTGAGAATCATAAATATTCGTCTTTTCGCGGCTCATACCGTCTGAAGTCAGCGGCTGCTGCATTTTACAAAAGAGAGTACGGCATTGATCTGGATCCGGAAACCGAAGTCGCTGTATTATTCGGCGGAAAAGCCGGTCTTGTCGAGCTCCCGCAATGCTTGTTGAATCCCGGTGATACGATCTTAGTTCCCGATCCGGGTTATCCAGATTACTGGTCGGGTGTCACACTTGCAAAAGCAAAGATGGAAATGATGCCGCTCGTAAAGGACAGGGCGTTTCTCCCTGATTACAGCAGCATAACCGCTGAAGTAAGGGAACAGGCGAAATTGATGTATTTAAATTATCCGAATAATCCGACTGGAGCTGTTGCTACTTCCGAGTTCTTTGAAGACACCGTGCGTTTTGCGACTGAAAACGGAATCTGCGTCGTTCACGATTTTGCTTACGGCGCTGTAGGATTTGACGGCTGCAAGCCTTTAAGCTTTTTGCAGACTGAAGGTGCGAAGGATATCGGAATTGAAATTTACACGCTGTCAAAAACGTATAATATGGCAGGATGGCGGGTTGGCTTTGCCGTCGGAAACGCTTCGGTCATTGAAGCGATCAATCTTTATCAAGACCATATGTTTGTCAGTCTTTTCAGAGCGACTCAAGAGGCTGCAGCAGAGGCACTGTTAGCCGATCAGACGTGTGTGGCAGAGCAAAATGCCAGGTATGAGAGCAGGAGAAACGCTTGGATCACGGCATGCCGGGAAATCGGCTGGGATGTAACAGCTCCCGCAGGTTCTTTTTTTGCATGGCTGCCTGTGCCTGAAGGCTATACTTCAGAGCAGTTCTCAGATCTTTTGCTGGAAAAAGCGAATGTGGCAGTTGCGGCTGGAAACGGCTTCGGTGAATATGGCGAGGGCTACGTCAGAGTCGGACTTTTAACAAGTGAAGAAAGACTTAAGGAAGCTGCTTATCGAATTGGCAAACTGAACCTGTTTACCCAAAAAAGCATTGACAAGACCTTATAACGATGGGATAATTCAAAATAATTTATAAAATCTATATTTTCTTATCAAGAGCAGGCAGAGGGACGAGCCCGATGAAGCCCGGCAACCGACTTATAAAGCACGGTGCTAATTCTTGCAGCTAGCGGCTGAGAGATAAGATTCGGACGAGAAACGAAACCTCTTTAGACGCGATTGCAGTTTGAAGAGGTTTTTTGATATGGATGAAAATGAAAGGAGCTCTGGCATGAGTGAGTTATTAGCGACATATCTCCTGACCGAACCGGGAGCCGATACAGAGAAGAAAGCAGAACAAATCGCAACAGGATTGACAGTAGGCTCCTGGACTGATCTGCCCCTTGTAAAACAGGAGCAAATGCAAAAGCACAAGGGGCGTGTGATAAAAGTTGAGGAGAGAGAGGGAACTCCTGCATCAGAAAAACAAGCGGTCATCACAATTGCCTATCCTGAAATCAATTTCTCTCAGGATATTCCGGCTTTGCTGACAACAGTGTTTGGCAAGCTGTCCCTGGACGGAAAAATCAAATTAATCGATCTTCACTTCTCTGAAGCATTTAAGCGTGCACTGCCGGGACCGAAGTTTGGCGTATACGGCATCCGAAAGCTGCTGGGAGAGTTTGAGAGACCGCTGTTAATGAGCATATTTAAAGGCGTAATCGGAAGGGACCTGAGTGATATTAAAGAACAGCTCCGGCAGCAAGCGCTTGGCGGAGTTGACTTGATTAAAGACGATGAAATTTTCTTTGAGACAGGTCTAGCGCCTTTTGAAACAAGAATTGCAGAAGGAAAGCAAATATTGAAAGAAACGTATGAGCAAACCGGACATAAAACGCTGTATGCGGTGAATTTGACTGGACGTACGGCTGATCTGAAAGACAAAGCGAGACGCGCCGCCGAGCTGGGAGCGGATGCGCTTTTGTTTAATGTCTTTGCTTACGGCTTGGACGTTATGCAAGGCCTAGCAGAAGATCCTGAAATCCCAGTTCCGATTATGGCGCATCCAGCAGTGAGCGGAGCGTTTACGTCTTCTCCGTTTTACGGTTTTTCTCACGCTCTTTTACTCGGAAAATTAAATCGATATTGCGGTGCTGACTTCAGCCTCTTTCCGTCTCCATATGGTTCGGTTGCGCTTCCAAGAGCAGACGCACTGGCGATCCATGAAGAATGTGTGAGAGAGGATGCTTTTAACCAAACATTTGCGGTTCCGTCAGCAGGCATTCATCCCGGCATGGTTCCGCTATTAATGCGTGATTTCGGCATAGACCACATTATTAACGCCGGAGGAGGCGTACATGGACATCCGAACGGTGCCCAAGGCGGGGGGCGAGCGTTCAGAGCCATTATTGATGCGGTCCTAGAGGCCCAGCCGATTGATGAAAAAGCCGAACAATGCAAGGATCTTAAGCTTGCGCTAGATAAATGGGGAAAGGTTGAAGCCGTATGACGACTCGAAAACCTTTTGTTATTTGTGATTTTGACGGAACAATCACGATGAACGACAACATTATAAATATCATGAAAACATTTGCTCCCCCAGAGTGGGTGGCATTAAAAGACGGCGTACTTTCCAAAACGCTATCGATCAAGGAAGGTGTCGGGCGGATGTTCGGCCTTCTGCCCAGCCGTTTAAAAGAAGAGATTACAAGTTTTGTATTGGAAGATGCAAAAATCAGGGAAGGCTTTCGGGAATTTGTAGCATTTATCAATGAGCACGAGATTCCGTTTTATGTCATAAGCGGTGGAATGGACTTCTTTGTATATCCTTTGCTTGAAGGCATTGTGGAGAAAGACCGCATTTATTGCAACCATGCTTCATTTGACAATGACTATATCCATATTGACTGGCCTCATTCCTGCAAGGGCACATGCA
This sequence comes from Bacillus sp. FSL R7-0685, assembly GCF_038002425.1. Taxonomy (NCBI): domain Bacteria; kingdom Bacillati; phylum Bacillota; class Bacilli; order Caryophanales; family Bacillaceae; genus Bacillus; species Bacillus sp. FSL R7-0685. The sequence goes on from NZ_JBBOCN010000001.1 coordinate 1,417,964, forward strand.
GCAATCAATGCGGGTGCTGTAAGCCGTCGGTCATCCATGAACTTTCTGAACCGAACCAATATATCATCATGATCGGTGATTCGGTTACAGATGTGGAGGCAGCAAAGCTGTCTGACCTATGCTTTGCAAGGGATTATTTATTAAACGAATGCCGGGAGCAGAACCTCAATCATCTTCCGTATCAAGATTTTTATGAGATCAGAAAGGAAATTGAGAATGTAAAGGAGGTACAGGAATGGCTGCAAAACAAGAACGCTGGCGAGAGCTCGCTGAAGTAAAACGGGAATTGGCAGAGAGAGATTGGTTTCCAGCGACTAGCGGCAATTTGTCAATTAAGGTTACAGATGAGCCTTTAACATTTCTCGTCACTGCAAGCGGAAAAGATAAACGCAAAGAGACGGTTGAAGATTTTCTGCTGGTCGATCAAAACGGAGAGCCTGCTGAAAGCGGGCATTCTCTGAAACCGTCAGCAGAAACGCTTTTGCATACACATTTGTACAATAAAACCAATGCCGGATGCTGCCTGCATGTCCATACGGTAAACAATAATGTGATTTCAGAGTTATACGGAGACCAAAAGAAAATCACATTCAAAGGCCAGGAAATTATAAAAGCACTCGGCTTGTGGGAAGAGAACGCAGAAGTGACCGTTCCGATTATAGAAAATCCGGCACATATCCCGACGCTTGCGGCACTGTTTGCGGAAGAGATTTCAGAAGATTCAGGAGCTGTTCTGATCCGAAATCATGGTATTACGGCTTGGGGGAAAACAGCATTTGAGGCAAAAAGAGTGCTTGAAGCGTATGAATTTTTGTTCAGCTACCATTTGAAATTGAAAACACTCCAGCATCAGCTGGTTAAATAAAAGGAGGAATTGAAATGGCTACAATTCGAATTCATGATGAGGCAAATACAACGATTGAAAATCAAGAGGAAGTGGCAAGCTTTCTGGACAGTCAAGAGGTTATTTATGAGCAATGGGATATCACGAAGCTTCCGGAACATCTCTCAGAGAAATATGACCTGACAGAAGAAGAAAAACAGCAAATTCTTGATACCTTCGAAACTGAAATTAAAGATATCTCAACCCGCCGCGGCTATAAAGCACAGGATGTTATTTCATTGTCAGACAGCAATCCGAAACTTGATGAACTGCTTGAAAACTTTAAAAGAGAGCATCACCATACAGACGATGAGGTTCGTTTTATTGTAAGCGGACACGGTATTTTTGTCATTCAAGGCAAGGACGGCACGTTTTTTGATGTCCGTTTAAACCCTGGAGATTTAATCTCCGTGCCTGAAAATATCCGCCATTACTTCACGCTTCAGGAGGACCGCAAAGTTGTCGCGGTGAGAATTTTTGTCACAACTGAAGGCTGGGTTCCTATTTATGAAAAAGACAGCGTGAATCAATAAGCATGAGATAGCCCCGTTCATCGAACGGGGCTTTTTATATTTATTGCAAACGCCACTTTTCATACTGTGACAGTTCTTTTTTAATCAGTGTCCAAATCAAACCTAAAACAGCTGCATCGTCAATGAACCCAAGACCGAGGATTACGTCTGGAATGATATCGAGCGGCATGACGATATACAGGATTGCGGCAGTTAACAGCAAAAGTGTTTTAACCTGTGAACGAGGGTAGTCGCCATTTCGCCAATCGCGAAGCATCTGAAAAAAAGTAGTGATGTGCTGGATACATTTTTTTCGGTTTTTCCTCTTCAAAATTGCTTTTCCGCCTGCCGCTCCGAGCATAATTGCTTTCTTTTTCTTCATTGGGCATACCTCCTGCCTGGCGGCGTGTTTAAGATATTCTTCACCTGGGTATTATTCTTCTAATCCTATCAATATATCTATTATACCTGAAAAATTAACTTATTTAATGAAAATATGTTTACAAATAAAGTATAATCTGTAATAATGCACAATAACCCAATCAAACTTGTTTCCTATTTCTTAGCGGCGAGGGGTGAAGTGAATGGGCGGTTCTTCTGAACAAGAAAGATTGTTGGTGTCTATTGATGAAAAAAGAAAGTTAATGATAGATGCCGCTAGAAAGCAGGGATTTACAGGGCATGACACGATCAGGCACAGTCAGGAGCTGGATTGTTTAATAAATGAATATCACCAGCTTATGCAAGAAAACGAACATTCCCAAGGGATTCAAGGCCTTGTAAAGAAATTAGGCTTGTGGCCCCGCAGAGATGTTATGCCAGCATATGATGCAAATAAATAGCGGCCTATCAGATGCATATATAAAGAGAGAGCTTTTCGGAAGCGCTCTTTTTTTCTGGGAAAAATTCATATGAAAGAGGGAACTAATGAAAGAACTGGCGATTCTCATTACCGAAATGGTCAATCAATTTCATGATGCTTTTATTTCATTATGCGGAATATTTGGCATTCATTTAACTGACAAAGAAATGCATTTTTGGGTGATCGGCATTTTTGGCATATTCTTTTTCGGCGTCACTCACGCTGTGTTTACATGGCTTTCTAAATGGAGTATGACAGCCTTGTCCTTTATCTATACCGTTACAGTCATCATTGTCATCGTATTTGCGATTGAGATTCAGCAAAAGGTGACGGGGAGAGGGAATATGGAGTTTTTAGATGCCACGGAAGGTATAAAGGGTTTTTTAGTATTTTTTATGTTTTTTTTGCTTTTGAAAATGCTGTTGCGTTTCATCAAAATCCTTTTTTCTGGAAGACCAGCAAGCAAATCGAATGGCAATGACCGATCACGAAGATAAAAAACCCTCCTGACATGGTCAGGGGGGCTATGAAGCGGATACGGGGAGGGTGATCGTCACCTCTGTGCCTCTTCGCACTTCACTTTCAATATGAATAGAGCCTCCGTACATCAGCACGATCCGTTTACAAACAACAAGGCCGAGACCGGTTCCTTTTTCTTTAGAAGTAACAAAGGGAAGGAAGATGTGATCCAGCATTTCCTGAGAAATCCCTTCACCGTTATCCACAACTTTGATTATGGCTTTTTTATCTAAAGCTCCCAGGGAGATCGTCAGTTTGCCTCCTTCAGGCATTGACTCGAGGCCATTTTTTGCTACATTTAAAATCACTTGTTTAATATGATCTTTTGTACATTTTACGAGTAAGGGCTGCTCGGTTAAATACTGTAATTCGACTTCAACATTGTATAGATTGCCCTCAGAATAAATGATCGGCATAATTTCTCCGATAATGTCCTGAAGTGAGTTCAGCTCCCATTTTTCAGCTGTCGGCTTGCCGAGAACAAGAAACTCACTCACTATTTGATTGATGCGCTTTATCTCCTGTTCGATAATGGAGAAGTAAAGCTGATCTTCCTCACCTTTATATTTCTTTTGCAACAGCTGAATAAAGCCGCTTATGCCGGTGAGGGGGTTACGGATTTCATGGGCTGTGCTGGCAGCAAGCGTCCCGATTAGCTCTAATTTTTGCGCCTCATTTTCTGAGCGCTCCAGCTGGGTCTGCCGCTTCAGCAAATAATACAGCACGAGAATAAATAGGATATTCAGCAGAACAATAATACATGAAAGTGGAAGCACTAGGCTTTTCGTCAGTTCTTCTATGGTGACCGGGTTCGGATAGACTTTCATATTCCAGCTGATATCATCCAGATATCCGCTGACAGGTTTCTGATCTTCTGCATGAGAGGCTTGTCCGCTCGCAAAAATCATTTTCCCGTCTTGGTTCACAACTTCAATATAAACATCAGGGCTTAGTAAGTTAATGAGATTTTTCAAATAATCAATTTGAATAGCTGCGACAAGATAATCTGTCACATTACGTTTTGAGTCCAAAACAGGGACACAAATTGTGAAAATTGGCTGACCAGTAATTCTGCTCGAATAACTATCTGAAATGACTGTCTTTTTAGTTTCCTTTGCTTTTGTAAAAAAAGATCTGTCGGCCAGGTTTACATTCGTTTTTAATTCGGTTGTGCTTGCGGTGACGTCTCCTTTGGCATTGAGAAAATAGAGACCGGAAAATCTCGGCTCTGAATCAAAGGTCTTTTCCAAAATTGACTGCATTTTCTTTATATCAACCGGTCTGTCAATGGCGATGGACAAGGAGGTCATTCTCGCCATTGTTTCTCCGATTAAATAATTGATTTTGTTGCGGTGAAGGTTTAGCAGGACACTTGCTTCTTGTTTATGTTCTGCAGCTATTGTATCTTTTTCTTTTTCATATACGAAAAAGCTGATGACGATTGCCGGAATCACGACCAGTATGATATAAAGTTTGACTCTCCCGCAGGCGCCTTTTAGTATTTTCAATTTGCATCGCTCCAACATACACCTGATTAGAGGTATTATATCATTGTTTCTTCTTCTTTAATAAGAAAAAATAACCAAAAAAATTAGAAAAAGGTGTTGGCAAGCTTACATTTTAAAAAAGAAGAGAAATATTGGAAAGATTTTTATTGACATTTTGGTCTTTGTTTATTAATGTTTCTCTGTAACGGTTTCTAAAAGGATGATTGAGACATGACAGAAAAATCACTGAAGTTATTTATCGTGCTGTCGCGCGCGTATCGGTCTATTAACGATCATATGAATAAGCATATTCATAAGCATGGGCTGAATCCGACTGAATTTGCTGTGCTAGAGCTTTTGTACCATAAAGGCGATCAGCCGCTGCAGCAGATAGGAGATAAAATTCTCTTGGCTAGCGGGAGCATCACATACGTTGTAGATAAGCTGGAGCAAAAAGAACTTCTCATTCGGAAAGCGTCTCCTACAGACAGACGAGTGACATTTGCGCAAATTACTGAAAAAGGCATCGGTCTTTTGAACGATATTTTCCCTGATCACGCTGCTGAAATTGATGAAATGATCAGCGTATTAAGCGAAGAAGAGGTAGAGATGTGCACCGAAATGTTAAAAAGAGTAGGATTAAACGCAAAACAGTTTCATAATAAGTAAAAAAAGGAAGCCTGATATGTCACAAGGCTTCCTTTTTTGCTATTTTTCATTTGTTTCCGCTGCGCCTCTCGGCAAAATGAGAACTTCAACCCGCCGGTTTTTGCTTCGGCCTTCCGCAGTTTTATTGGAAGCCACCGGTTTATACTCGCCATAACCCTTGGCGCTGAACACTTTTGCATCGAGCTTGGGGTTTTCAATCAGGAGCCCCATAAAGTTTACCGCTCTCATGACGCTTAAATGCCAGTTTGATTGGAATTCAGAATTTTTAATTGGCATATTATCAGTATGTCCGCTGATAATGATATTTCTTGGCGGGTTAATCACAAGAAGATTTGAAATCTCTTTTGCAAGCGGCACATCTTCCTTACGGATGGTCGCTTTTCCAGAATCAAAGAAGATGCTGTCTTTAATCGTAATCAGAAGGCCTTCACTAGTCATCTTCGTCTCCAGCTGATGTTCCAGCTTTTTATCTTTGATGAACTTTTCCACCTGGCTCTTCACATTTTCAAGTTCTTCTTGATCAGCTGCTTTTTCTTTTTCTTTCTTGTTTTTCTCTTTCTCTTCTTTTTCCTTTTTCACTTCATCGATGCCGTCTGACTCGTTTTCAGGAGGAGTGACACTGGAGTAGTCCAGTACACCGGTGCCGCCTGTAAAGACTTCATTAAATGATTTTGAGAGCATTTGAAACTTAGCTGCGTCAATCGAGCTGCTCGCGTACAGCACAATAAACAATGCCAGGAGAAGAGTAAGGATGTCGGCGTAAGGAACGAGCCATGATTCATCAACGTGCTCGTCCTCATGCTTCTTCTTCTTTTTTCTCGCCATTTTGCGCCTCTCCTTGTTCTGCAAATTTCAAGCGGTCCTTCGCAGGAAGATACATTAAAAGCTTTTGTTCGATGACTTTCGGTGCTTGTCCTTCTAAAACGGATAAAACACCTTCAATCATGACCTCACGCAGTTTTACTTCTTGTTTTGATTTTCGTTTTAATTTATTTGCGAAAGGATGCCATAACACATACCCTGTAAAGATACCGAGAAGTGTGGCAACAAAGGCGGCACTGATGGCGTGTCCCAGCTCATCTGTATTGTCCATATGAGAGAGAGCGGCAATCAGCCCGATTACAGCGCCGAGTACTCCAAGTGTCGGAGCGTACGTTCCTGCTTGTGTAAAAATAGCGGCTCCGGCTTGGTGCCTGTCCTCCATTGCTTCGACTTCCTCTGTCATAATATCTCTTATAAATTCCGCGCTTTGCCCGTCAACAGCCATGCTGAGCCCGTTTTTCAAGAAAGCATCATCTACATCCTCAATGCTTGCTTCTAAAGCAAGCAGACCTTCGCGGCGTGCAAGCTGAGCCCATTCAGAGAACATAGGAATGAGTTCCTCTATTGTGAGCTGTTTATTTTCCTTAAATAACACTCGAAACAGCGCAGGCACTTTTTTAATTTCTTTTGTTGGGAACGCAATAACGACTGCTGAGATTGTCCCGGCGATAATAATTAAAATGGCAGCGGGGTTTGCAAGGGCGCTGAAACTGACGCCTTTCAGAACCATCCCGACGCTCAATGCCACAAAAGCAAGAATAATACCGATTAACGAAGTTTTATCCATAGTTTTCACCAAATCCTTTTTTACTAGCTTGTCTATGGTTAATATCGGTTTTGGTGCCCGGAACTTTAGGGACATTGTGAATTTGTTCATGAAATATTCAAGGAAGAGGCATAGAAGGGAGAAATAAACAAAAACGGGCTCTCCAAAATTGAAAAGCCCGGGGGTCTACTGAAATTAGCAGCTTGCTTGCAAGCTGTCCTTCAGATGGTATTCATATAATAGTAGAAATACATATTCACTGTATATAAACATGTTCCATCCCTCCTTAAAAAAAGTGTAAAGGATGAAGGGAAGTAGCGCTTCAGGAGAAGGGACGGTAATTTCTAAGTCAAGAGTATGAAAGTATAAAAAAAGCGGCTTCCTAAAAGGAAACCGCTGATTGTTATTTCGCTCGTACTTTGATTTTATCATCTTCTAAAATCACGTGAAAACTTGTGATCTCGCCATTATCAAGCAGCAGATCGGTCATTTCATCCTCAACCCATTCTTGGATGGTTCTTCTAAGCGGACGTGCACCGAATGAAGGGTGGTAGCCCAGCTCAGCAATTTTTTCTTTCGCTTCATCTGTCACATTCAAGCTAATGCCCCGTTCAGCCAATGTTTCTTCAAGTTCTCCAAGAAGAAGGCTGACGATTTTGACAAGATGTTCTTTTTCCAATGAGCGGAACTCAATAATGCTGTCAAAACGGTTGAGGAACTCAGGTTTAAAGAACATGCTCAGTGAATCAATCAATGTTTGTTCTTCGATGACACTGTCATCTGATTGGAAACCGACTTTCGTTTGTTTCTCACCAGCACCCGCATTACTTGTCATGATGATCACTGTGTCTTTGAAGCTTACAGTTCTGCCTTGGCTGTCTGTCAGACGGCCATCTTCCATAATTTGCAGGAACATATGCTGAACGTCTGGGTGTGCTTTTTCAATCTCATCCAGCAACACAATGCTGTAAGGATTGCGGCGCACTTTCTCAGTTAATTGTCCAGCTTCCTCATGGCCGACATATCCAGGCGGTGAACCGATAATTTTAGATACGGCGTGTTTCTCCATGTATTCGCTCATATCGAGTCGGATAATAGCGTCTTTTGTGCCGAATAATTCATCTGCCAGTGTTTTAGAAAGCTCTGTTTTCCCTACGCCGGTAGGGCCGACGAAGAGGAAGGAGCCGACTGGTCTGTTTTTGGATTTTAAACCGGCGCGGCTTCGTCTTACCGCCTTTGCCACTTTTTGAACAGCGGCTTCTTGTCCAATCACGCGTTCATGAAGTTTTGCTTCGAGTTCTTTCATTTTCGTTTGTTCGTCTGCCTGCAGTTTGCCGACAGGGATGCCTGTTTTTTGTTCAACAATTTCCTGAATGTGCTCAGCTTCCACAGTGACAGCGGTATGAGCGGAGGAGCTGTTCAGTTTTTTCTCCAATGCGAGTTCTTCATCACGGAGTTTTGCCGCCAGTTCGTAATTTTCATCTTCCAGGGCTTTTGTTTTTTCGGCTTCAATTGCAGTTAAGCGTTCAGCGGCATCCTCATCATTCAGTTCATCAATTAACAGGTTGGCTTTTGAACCTGCTTCATCTAATAAATCAATTGCTTTATCCGGCAGGTGTCTGTCCTGAATGTAGCGGGATGATAAAGTGACACACGCTTTGATTGCTTCATCACTGAATGTTACGCCATGGTATGCCTCGTATTTGTCTTTAATCCCTTGCAGAATGAGGATAGCCTGTTCAATTGAAGGCTCCTGCACCATGACAGGCTGAAAACGTCTTTCCAGCGCGGCATCTTTTTCGATTTGACGATATTCTTTCAGTGTTGTCGCGCCAATGACTTGCAGTTCGCCTCTGGCTAGGGCCGGTTTGAGAATGTTGCCGGCGTCCATTGATCCTTCTGCAGAGCCTGCGCCGACGAGAAGGTGAATTTCATCAATGAACAGAATGACATTTTTTCGTTCCTTCAGCTCAGTGATCAGCTGTTTCATTCTCTCCTCAAATTGGCCTCTGATCCCTGTATTTGCAACAAGGGATGCAACATCAAGCAAGTATAGCTCTTTGTTTTTCAGTTTGTTTGGAACATCGCCTTCAGCAATTTTTAAAGCGAGCCCTTCAGCGATGGCAGTTTTCCCCACACCCGGCTCACCAATAAGAACCGGATTGTTTTTGTTGCGGCGGTTTAGAATTTCGATCACTCGCGCCACTTCATCATCACGGCCGATGACGGGATCAATGAGACCGGCTTTAGCACCGTTTGTAATATTTTGAGCCAGCTCATCAAGCAACCCTTTTTTTCCGCTTTGTTTTGCTGCGCTCTTTTCTTTCGGCTGGAATGCCTGTTCAAACGGAAATCCGAAAGATTGAGGACCCATACTCATTGAAGGTTTACGGGTCAGTTCGTTATAGCAAGTTTCACAAAGAACCATCTGTTTATGAACGGAATTTATTTGCATGTTAAGGCGAATCGTCGCCTCGTTTTGATGACAATGTTGACAACGCATTTGCCAAAACCTCCTTAATAATTTGATCTTCTTTGACCAATGAAAGTGAATAAAAAGGTCTATTGGATTTGACCTTCTTTGACTATTAGTATACGGCAAACTTAACGGCATTCAAACCAATATGCTCAAAGCAGACTGAATATTTGACTATCTTTGACCAATTGATTTTAAAAAAAAGGCCGGTTTGTTTGACCAACTTTGATTAATAGTATACTCTGACTATTTTTGACTTTCAAGTCTTACGCACAAAAAATTTTTGATTTGTTACAAAGTAAAACATGTTTTCTTCGTCTTTTCAAGGAACTTGTCTCATAGGTTATAAAAAGGCACCTATGGACAAAACTGCGGTTCGTTCGGAGGGGAGAAATGGAACAATCAAAAGGGTCTGCAAGTCAGCTTGCTTTTGTGTATGTCGGCACAGTAGTCGGAGCTGGATTTGCGACTGGCAGAGAAATTGTTGAGTTTTTTCTGAAGTTCGGCTGGTTCGGTTTATTCGGCATTCTCGTCAGCGGTGGAATGTTTACGTTTCTGGGCGCCAAGCTGATGATCATTTCAAAGCGAATCAATGCCAAGTCATATCAAGAAATGAACATCTTTTTGTTCGGGGCGGCGGCTGGGCGGATTATCAATGTATTTATGCTGTTTGTTCTCCTCGGAGTTACATCTGTCATGCTTTCAGGGGCAGGGGCGCTTTTTGAGGAACAGCTGGGGATGTCCGCTCAGATTGGGATGCTTATTACAATCGGTCTGAGCTTAATTGTGATGACTAGAGGAGTAAAAGGCATTTTCGGTGTCAATGTGTTTGTTGTTCCCCTTTTAATCATCTTTTCAATGATTGTGGTGGCCGACTCTTTTATATTCAGCGAATCACGAAACGCAGCTCAGTGGGTCTGGCCGCATCGCTGGGATTGGCTGTTATCAGCCTTTTCTTACGGGGCTTTGAATTTATCGCTTGCCCAAGCAGTTTTGGTTCCGCTGGCGAATGAAATGTCCTCGGAGAAAGTGATCAAAAAAGGCGCTTTAATCGGAGGGACGATGCTGACGATTGTGCTGTCCGCGAGTTTTCTGTCTTTGTCAACTCTTCCGGATGTATTTTTGTATGATATACCGATGGCACAAGTGGTTTATCTCTTTGCACGATCTGTCCATTTGATTTATTTACTCATTATTTTCGGAGAAGTGTTCACATCAGTTATCGGTAATCTATATGGATTAGAAAAACAAGTGCAAAGCTTTCTTCCAGTGAAAAGCAAATATATCTTTGCGGCCATTATGATCACGGCTTATATTACGAGCCAAATAGGGTACGGCAGGCTTATTTCAACGATTTATCCCTTGTTTGGCTATGTGAGCCTGGCCTTCATAGGCGCTTTGCTTTGCAAAAAAGCTCCTCGGCGGCGCAGTTTATAAATATATATAATGAAACGAACCGTCACTATAGAGCGATAATTGATCTAGGAACCGGGGACTGACTTTTTTATTGTCAAGAAAAACATCATTATGGTAAGATAGCAGAAGTGAAAAAATTGAAGAAAATCCGTGCGATATGCGGGAGAGGTTCTAGCTACACCCTCTATAAAAAACTAAGGACGAGCTGTATCCTTGGATACGGCCTTTTTTATGTTTTTCTAGAGCACCTTCCGAAAAAAGGTGTTTTTTTGCGTGAATTAGCTGTAGCGATGTCTCTCGCCGGCGTTTTTATTGCGGAGAAGGAGAGGAATCATGAAAAAAGAAAAAGCAATTGTCGTATTTAGCGGCGGTCAAGACAGCACAACATGCTTACTGTGGGCCTTAAAAGAATTCGAAGAAGTCGAAACGGTGACTTTTCATTATAATCAGCGACATTCGCAGGAAGTTGAAGTGGCAAAATCCATTGCGGAAAAGCTTGGTGTGAAAAATCATTTGCTTGATATGTCACTTTTAAATCAGCTTGCACCGAATGCCCTGACTAGAAATGATATTGAGATAGAAGTAAAAGACGGCGAACTGCCATCCACATTCGTTCCAGGCCGCAATTTGGTATTCTTATCCTTTGCGTCTATCCTGGCTTACCAAATTGGCGCGCGCCACATTATTACAGGAGTTTGCGAGACAGACTTCAGTGGTTATCCTGACTGCCGTGACGAATTCGTGAAATCTTGCAATGTCACGGTAAATCTGGCAATGGAGAAGCCGTTTGTGATCCACACGCCTCTCATGTGGCTCAATAAGGCGGAAACGTGGAAGCTTGCAGATGAGCTTGGCGCGCTGGATTTTGTGAAAAACAACACGCTGACATGCTATAACGGCATCATCGCAGACGGCTGCGGCGAATGTCCGGCATGTCACCTTCGTTCAAAAGGTTATGAAGAATATATGGTGATGAAAGGAGAGCGTGCATAAATTGTTATCTCAAATTTATCCGCAGGCCCAGCATCCTTATTCGTTTGAACTGAATAAGGACATGCATATCTCAGCCGCTCATTTTATCCCTCGGGAAAGTGCGGGAGCATGCAGCAGGGTTCACGGGCATACGTATACCGTAAATATAACCGTTGCCGGCGACGAACTTGACGATTCAGGCTTTCTTGTCAATTTCAGCGTACTCAAAAAACTGGTGCACGGAAACTATGATCACACGCTATTAAATGATCATGAAGATTTTTCTCAGGACGACCGGTATTCGCTGCCGACAACTGAAGTCGTGGCGAAAACGATTTATGACAACGTACAGGCTTATTTAGACACTTTGGAGAATAAGCCGACCTGTGTACAGGTGTTTGTCCGTGAAACACCGACAAGCTACTGTGTCTACCGTCCGAAAAAGGGTGGTTTGAATGGCTAAAGGAATTCCTGTATTAGAAATTTTCGGCCCGACGATTCAAGGAGAAGGCATGGTGATCGGACAGAAAACGATGTTCGTCCGGACAGCCGGCTGCGATTATTCCTGCAGCTGGTGTGACTCCGCTTTCACTTGGGATGGGTCTGCTAAAAAAGATATTCGCTGGATGACGGCGGAGGAGATTTTTGCGGAGCTTAAGGACATTGGGGGAGATGCGTTTTCTCATGTGACGATCTCAGGCGGCAACCCGGCTCTGTTAAAACAGCTGGATGCTTTTATTGAACTGTTGAAGGAAAATAACATCCGTGCAGCGCTTGAAACTCAAGGGACCGTTTATCAGGATTGGTTTACGCTGATTGATGACCTGACAATTTCTCCAAAACCGCCAAGCTCAAAAATGGTAACGAACTTTCAAAAGCTTGACCACATTTTAACTTCACTTCAAGAGAATGATAGACAGCATGCTGTCAGCTTGAAGGTTGTCATCTTTAATGATGAAGATCTGGAATTTGCCAAAACTGTGCACAAGCGGTATCCGGGAATCCCGTTTTATTTACAAGTCGGAAATGATGACGTGCATACGACAGATGATCAGTCACTGATTGCACATTTGCTTGGAAAATATGAAGCGCTTGTTGATAAGGTAGCTGTCGATGCGGAGCTGAATCTCGTCAGAGTGCTCCCGCAGCTGCACACCCTGTTATGGGGCAACAAACGCGGAGTATAATAGAAAGGAAGATGAACATGACGACAAGAAAAGAATCAGAATTAGAAGGTGTAACATTGCTAGGCAATCAAGGTACAAATTATTTGTTCGAATATGCACCGGACGTGCTGGAATCCTTCCCGAATAAACATGTAAACCGTGATTACTTTGTAAAATTCAATTGCCCGGAATTCACATCTTTATGTCCTAAAACAGGCCAGCCTGACTTTGCGACAATCTACATCAGCTACATTCCTGATGAAAAAATGGTTGAAAGCAAATCATTAAAGCTGTATCTATTCAGCTTCAGAAACCATGGTGACTTCCACGAGGACTGCATGAATATCATCATGAATGACTTGATTGAATTAATGGACCCGCGCTACATTGAAGTATGGGGCAAATTCACGCCAAGAGGCGGAATTTCCATTGACCCGTACACAAACTACGGAAAGCCTGGCACGAAGTATGAGAAAATGGCCGAATACCGTATGATGAACCATGATTTGTATCCGGAGACAATTGATAATCGTTAATTATTCCGTTGTGTGATATGGAGTGTGAAACGAAGTGGAGTCACAGTAAAATCCGAACATTCAGTGCTGATTTTCAGCGGAAATGTGACCTAGTCACAGCGAAGTGTGACCCGAAGTGACCGGAGTGTGACCCGCACTAAGCTCAATAAAAGTGGGAAAAGTCACACCTGAAATTGGCTCTACTATGGGAATTGTATTAAAAAGTGTGACCTGAGGTGCAACCTGAACTGTGACTTTTATGCAGTGAAAAATTGATAGTACAGAAGCAGATTAAGGCGTACAATTTGTACGTCTTTTCTTTTTTATCCGAAAGAAAAAATGCCTATCTAGAGATCATAGGCATTAAATATTATTATCAATATCTTCATTTATTTTTTGGCTAAGTTTCTGAACCTTCTCTTTAACATTTGAAACAGCTCTTTTTTGAATTTCATCAAAGTTCTCCTGAATATAGTCCATGACACTTCTTATAAAAACTTCACTTTCAAAATTGAATATCTCATTTATTTCTGACTGTTCTTCATCTGTTAGGTGATGGTATTGAAGTTGTTTAGCATTTACTTCAGCAGCTACATCAATCCTAACTTAGTTGTTCTGGTTGTACAATTTCATATTCACCTTCTGCATACTCTTGCTCCGCATAATAGCCTCCCCATTGACAGAGCTCCTGCAAGATAGGTTTAAGAGATTCTCCAAGTTCAGTGGATGAATATTCAACCTTCGGCGGTACTTGATTATACATCTTTCTGCTCACAAGTCCACTGGCTTCAAGCTCTCTAAGTGTTTGAATCAGCATTTTCTGAGTTATATTTGGGATAATGCGCTTTAATTCACTCGTTCTCTTTGGTCCATTCATTAAAAAGTATAATACAAGTCCTTTCCATTTTCCGCCAATAACTTCCTTTGTCACTTCAAACCCACAGCTAAATTTTTTCATGTCTAAAGCTCTCCATTCCACATTTATTACTTTTTAGTTACTATATCACAAAAAAGTGGGTACTTCCGATAATGTGCTTACTGAAGGATACTATATCTTGTAAGTTGTTCTTCAAGTACTTAAAGGTACTAGACATAAAATAAAATTAATTCTAAAGGAGTGTTAAGTATGGGTAAATTTGAAGGTAAAATAGCGCTTGTAACGGGTGGAACAAGTGGGATTGGTCTTGCTACAGCACAAAAATTTGTAAACGAAGGTGCATATGTTTATATTACGGGACGTAGACAAAACGAACTTGATAAAGCTGTTAACCAAATTGGCAAGAACGTAAGCGGCGTTCAAGGTGATATTTCTAAGCTTGAAGACTTAGACAAACTATATGACATTATAAAGCAGGAAAAAGGTAAGTTGGACATTCTTTTTGCTAATGCAGGCATCGGAAACTTCCTTCCATTAGGTGAAATTACTGAAGAGCAGGTTGATAGAACGTTCGACATTAACGTTAAAGGAACCATCTTTACTGTTCAAAAAGCATTATCACTATTCCCGGACAAAGTAGGTTCTATTATTGTAACGGGCTCTACTGCTGGATCAATTGCCAACCCAGCGTTTAGTGTATATGGAGCATCTAAAGCAGCATTAAGAGCACTGGTTCGCAACTGGATTCTTGACCTAAAAGGTACTGAAATCCGTGTAAATGTGGTTAGTCCAGGAGGTATTCTTACACCTGCCTACGATGAGCTTTTTGGTGATGCACTTGAAGAGGTACTGGAAAATAGCAGAAATACTGTTCCAGCTGGAAAAGTTGGGACACCTGAAGAAGTAGCAAACGCTGTATCTTTCCTTGCTTCAGACGAAAGCAGTTACTTGACGGGTGTTGAATTGTTCGTAGATGGCGGGCTAGCACAGGTATAATTTCACTGCGCAGAGATTACAAATAGTCCCCAAAAAAGGTTAATGGGGATTTACTTGAAGAAGTCGTATAAAAAAGTCGTTTTCCTTAAAGGACAGGGAATTCGACTTTTTTATGTTTGAATTTGATTAACGTTGTAAATTCGCATTTTCCTGGGGCTACCACTAAATGACCTGTAAAAAAGATTACACTGTGAATAAATGTACTTAAAGTAACGGGGGCTCTTGACTTTTAATAAAAAATAATAATATCCCTGTCCTTGTATTCTAATACTTTTAAAAATATTTAAAGGAATCCTTATGTCCTGAATAACCACATAGGAAAATATGTTGTAGGTTGCTTTCTTTTTTTGTGGGGCATCCCACACAAGCTATCTCGTGATCTCACACCTGAACGTTTTTTTATAGACTAGTACCGCGACAAGTTATATTACATATACATACCAATAAAGTAGACATTAAAAAGTGAAAGAGAGGATGGAAATGTGTGAAAATTCTTTTCCTTGAGAGTCATCCCATGTGGCTCTATGGTTTACCGAATGGGTTTAGGGAAGCAGGACATACCGTAATGATTTCCGGTCCTGTAAGTCGGGAAAATATCACTGAAATGATAGACGAATTTAAACCAGATCTAATAGTATCTATGGGATGGACACCAGAGCATTCAAGGGAAAAGCAGGCCTGGATTCGCAACGCTACTAAAAAGGTGAATATCCCTCTCGTTTATTGGGCAACTGAAGACCCGCTGCACACTCAAAACTTTACTATCCCGTTAATTAAAAAGATGAAACCGGATTTTGTTTTCACGGTTACGCCTTCTCTGTGTAAAACTTATGAAAGCATGGGGATTAAAGCAGCTCACTTAGACTTTGCATTTCACGAAAGTATACATCACCAGATTAAACCATTAGCGAAATACAGTTGTGATATAGCAGTGGTGGCTAATGCTTACCCTAATTTTCTTGAAGAACATCCGGAAGTGTTCCGTTCGTCCTCTTTAAAAACGCTTATTCGTCCTCTTATACGGAAGGGTATTCGCATTGATTTTTGGGGGAGAAACTGGGAAAAAATGAGTAAATATATAGGAAGAGAAATTCCCCGCAATTGGATCCATGGATACCTTGATTATACTGAAGCATATAAAGTTTACAGTTCAGCAAAAATCATTATCGGTTTGCAAAACTGTGAAAGCCAACTTACACAACGCACCTATGAGATTCTTGGTTCCGGGGGGTTTTTATTGACATCGGATACACCAGCAGTTCGAGGTAAATTCAAACCTGGCCGCGATCTCATCGTTTCTTCCTCCCCAAAAGAAACATTGGAAAAGGTTAAATACTATTTGAATCATGATAGCGAGAGAAAAAAGATTCAGATAAACGGTAAAAAGGCTGTAAAGAATGATTCCTATCGGCATAGAGCCGAGAGAATGCTTGAGGTGCTAAAAAGCAGAGGAATTATAAGAAACTTAGGGGAAACCATTCATTATGTAGATGTTCTCAAAGAAAAATACCTGATCCATCATGTTACTCCCGGTGAAACATTATCAATAATTGCCAGGAAGTATAATGTTTCCCTGCAGCAACTCATGGAGCTTAATCATTTCAAATCAGATCAAATATATGCTGGACAAATCATTAAGATTAGAGAGAAACTGTTTAGAAATATTAATAACAAATTTTTCTAAAGGAGAGTAATATGAATGAAGGAGAAAATACCAAAAAAAGGAAATCGAGCGAATAAAGTAAAAAGAACGCCTCGTTATATGGAATTTCCCGTGACATACGAAGTATATCATGTGGAATCCGGCGATACATTATGGACGATTGCCAAATCCTTTAAAATTCCGGTACAACAACTTATGAATCTTAATAAGCTTTCTTCAGATAGAATTTATCCTGGACAAATTATAAAGATAAGAGAAAGATAATCTTTGAGGTTTCGGAAACGAATCAAATTGAAATGACAATCCTTATTTTTTTATTTGTGGGGAACTTGATATTTTTGGGGATGAAGGGGTTATGAGATGTTTCAAATGAGCTATTTCTATTCTGGATTAGGATGGGATTTTATTCAACACGTTGATCAAACGAACGGAGTATTAAATGTTGTGTCTCCTGATTTTTTCTATATCAGAAAAGATGGATCATTACTTCTCCGTTCAGCTAATCCCGATGTGATTAAAGCTCTTCATAGAAGAAAATTAAAAGTAGTTCCTTTTCTAAGCAATCATTGGGATCAGGATTTGGGACGATTTGCATTAATGAACCGAGTTCTTTTAGCTAAACAAATTTCTCATGCAATAGAAGAACTGGATTTGGACGGAGTTAATATCGATATAGAAAACCTTACAGAAAAAGATCGGAATCTATTTACAGATTTTATTAGATTAGTAAGGAAAAGTATTCCTAAACATAAAGAAGTATCAGTTGCAGTGGCGGCAAATCCTTTTGGCTGGACGAAGGGCTGGCACGGATCATATGATTACGAGTATTTAGCTAAATATGCAGATTATCTTATGGTTATGGCCTATGATGAAAGCCGCCTTGCTGGGCCTACCGCAAGTGTAGGATGGGTGGAAAAGTCCATTCAATATGTTCTGACCCAAAAAATCTCTCCTCAAAAACTAGTTTTAGGATTGCCATTCTATGGCCGCTGCTGGATGGAAGGCCAATCTGCCTCTCAAGCCATTCCCCTTTACCTTGTTGACTCATTAGTAAAAAGGCATAGCGGAACAATTATTTTTGACACCAAGAGTCAATCTCCAAAAGCTATTTTTACTGTCAATCACGATAACAAGGGGCCGTTGCCTTCGGGAACATATACATTATGGTTTGAAAATGAACAGTCACTCAGAGCAAAAATAAAACTCGCTCAAAAATATAATCTGAAAGGTCTTGGCAGCTGGAGTCTTGGACAAGAAGATGCGTCAGTCTGGAATACAGTGTTTAAAAATATATAATGATTTATAGTTCAGAACAAAATTCGAAGATAATTGCAATGAATCTCTAAATGGACATACTGAAAGGAGTTTATTACGAGTGTGGGTAAAACAGTGTGGGCATTCCATAGGCCCTTCTCCCGAAATGTTCTATACGAGGCATTACATTGGGCTTGAAATCCCCATTCAAACTTATGTTATAGTACGCATTTCAAGTAATTACGGATGTGTTGAATTTATTCTGCTTCCATGATTTAAGTCATACACATGCTACCTTAATAGCAGGATTATTGCATTTCATTCAGAATTGTTCAGGATCGATATGGAAGCGCACGAATAACTAGAACTTTAAAAACATACACTCATATACTTCCTGAATGGATGCTGGTTTATCTAAAAAACATGATGAGAATTGATTGACCGCTCTCATTAAAGGATGGGGAAATTCAAGGCGCCAAGGTACGCATGGTGAAACATGACTTGTTGATAATCAACCATATAGTTTCTCCTTAGAAATGAGGGGGTTTTTACATAAAAAAGACGAGCGAATCCGGGGGGAATTCCACTCGCCGCTTTCTAATGAAAAGACGGGATGCTGGATGGCAGCTCGTCTGTTTTATTATAATTTAACGAACGTATGTTTGTAAAGGTGTCTTTTCGAATGAATTGGTTCATATAACCGTTAAGAACAGATTCATTGTAAACATTCGCTAAGGTATGCTAAGATGCATGGACTATAAAGGAGTGATATGAAGTGAAGACATTGCGGTTAAACAATGTAACGTTAGAAATGGCTGCATATCAAGAGGAGAGCGAGCCGAAGCGAAAAATTGCATTTACCTTAAACGTTACGAGTGAGACTTACCATGATATCGCTGTCCTGTTGTATGAAAAAACGTTTAATGTCGAGGTTCCGGAACGCGATCTTGCCTTCCGGGGGGAAATGACAAATTATTCAACATCATTGACCAACCTGTACGAACCAGGGGCCGTCAGCGAGTTCTATATAGAAATAACGGAAATAGACAAAAACGCCGATTCATGATCGGTGTTTTTTATGTAAAAAAGCTGCCGGCCGGCAGCTTTTGAGAAAGCGAATTTCATATGTAAGGTGTTAAATTGTCCGTCTTGCAGTTTTTTGAATAAATGTGGAAATAAGGAGGTTTTAATAGGAGTCTCTGATGATCTTATAATTTTTATGATTAACAACTGTCAATGAATCTAACTCAAGATCCCGATAGTTATCCATGATCGTCACATCAACGATAACAGAATTCTCATTTACTTTTTCAACAACACCGGTTAATCCGTTTTTAAATTCAATGACATTCCCAACCTTAGCGATTTTCACAAGCTTCCTCTCCTTTAAACATAATAATGCCTTTTGAAAGTATTTTGCAGTATTTTCATTGAGAAGTAAAGCGATAAGGAGTTTTATCTCCCTTATGAATTGTTCTGTCGCTATAAAGATGATATATTGATTTTCGTCAATAGAAAGAAAAGGGGGGAATTTTTGTTGCGTCCCGAAGAAATAACAGAAATGATTGAACAGCTGCGCACCGGCGCCATAAACGAACTGAGAGTCCAGAAAGAGCATTTTCTTGATTTCAGGGCCGTGTTATCTAAACAAGATGATTTTAAACATTTCCGAGGAATTGCCCAGCAAGGCGGAGATGTTATCTTTCAATACTTAGAACAGCCAAGAAGCTGAAGGTTTCTCATACGTGAGAAGCCTTTTTATCATATATGACAGAACACAAGCCTTTTATTACAGCTGTCTGTAACAGGTGTAAATAAAATGTAAAGTGCCAAAGATGGATAAACATGTTTTAATTTGACAATATTTATGGAATTCCAGACTGTTTTTTTGCCATTAAGCAGTGAGTCATCCTCTTTATTCCATCCTGATACCTCCTTGGGAGAGTTGGAAAATCTTTTTCCGTGAAAATGAATGGATCTCTTGTTAAGGTTATGGAGTGTTTTTTGGAGCACTTTAAGGAGGAAACTGTATGACAACGAAATTCACTGCTCTGGCTGTTTTTCTTCTTTGTTTCATGCCTGCAGCCAAAATTGAGCATACACAAGCTTCACTACTGAGCGCAAAGAAGACAAAACATGAAGAAGCGAAATGGCTTACACATATAGATCGAAATACGAATGAATCTTTCCCTTCACTGTCTGCTGATAAAGACAAGGAAATAAAACCGATTAAGCTATCAGCACACACTGAAAAGAAAGAGAAAGATAAACCGGACAAAACAAATGATGAGAAAGAAACATATACACAGTCTGAAAAAGAGTTGCTGTCCCGTCTCGTTCACGCAGAGGCCAAAGGAGAATCATATAAAGGCAAGGTCGCTGTAGCAAGCGTTGTACTGAACAGGACGGAGAAAAAAGGTTTTCCTGATACGATAAGAGGAGTTATTTATCAGAAAAACGCCTTTGAACCGGTCGCAAACGGGAGCATTAACCAAAAGCCTGATAAAGAATCGATTGAAGCTGCCGAAGAAGCGCTGTCCTCAAAAAATAGAGAAACAGATGCCATATTCTTTTATAATCCGAAAACAGCGTCAGATAATTGGATTCGTTCAAGAAAAATCGTAGAAAAAATCGGCAGACACGTTTTTGCCGTCTAAGCATAGAAGAGACAATTTGTCTCAGCTGTGCTTTTTTTCATATAAAGAGTAAAAATAAAATAATTTTTGAACTTGTCTCATATGATGTTGGTAGTACAAGAGACAAGGAGAGACATCATGAATCGATTTGTGAAAGGGATCATTCTTTTATCCATTGCCGCCTTTTTCGCTGAATGCCTTGAATTTGTCGTCAATATGATTTTGGCGCGGGAGCTTGGCGAGCATGGGATGGGGCTTTACATGAGTATTTTGCCCACGATCTTTTTAATTATTGTCATCGCGAGCCTGGAACTGCCGATATCCATTTCTAAATTCATTGCCGAGTCAAATCCTAAGCTTCATGAAAGCATGCTGAGGCACGCTTTCAGAATGACAGCCATTTTTACTGCTTTTTCTACTGTCGCCGCTAGTATTGCGCTTCCGTTTATTCCGGTATTTGATACATACCACCCGTTTATTAAAGGGATTGTCATCGGCTTAATTCCTGTTGTCGCCTTTACTTCAATCGCCAGGGGCTACTTTATGGGTGTGCAGAAAATGGGGAAGATCGCAATTGCCAATGTGCTGAAAAAAATCATCCAGCTCTTGTGCTTATTCCTCTTTTTTCAATGGTACTCATTTGAATTGGACATGGCTGTGCTGATTTCCTTGTTTGTTCTAGTCGTGAGTGATGTGGTCGTGCTTGTTTATTTATATTCACAATTTATCATGGCAAGGCGGGCGTTATCCGGCCAGCAGCACATTCATTTGCGCGGAAAGGATGTAAGGAAAAGACTGCTTGCTGTTTCAATTCCTACAACAGGACTGCGCATTTTTCATGCGGTTGTCAATGCAATTGAACCCTTTTTAGTAAAAGGAGCTCTTTTGGCTGCGGGCGTTGCCGGGACAGCGGCGATCGATCAATACGGAATGCTGGCAGGAGTGGCTGTGACGATAGGGTCGTTCCCTGCTTTTATTGCCCATTCGTTAATGGTCGTCATGATACCGAGTATTTCGGAAGCTTATGCACTTTCTCAGTATGACATCGTGTTAAAAAGGCTGAAACAGTCGATTTTCATTACATTAGGTTACGGTATACCTGCCGTCTGGGTCATGTTCCAGTTTGCGGGACCTCTCACGCATTTGTTTTTTCACTCTCCTGAAGCGCAGTATTACTTGCAGCTGTTGTGGCCTTACTTTCTCTTTCATCTGTTTGTCATGCCGCTGCAGGCGTGCTTAATCGGGATGGGTTTTGTGAAAGAGGCTTTTTATCACAATGTATGGAGCCATATCGTTGCGCTAAGTATGATGTATGTACTGGGATCAATGGAGAATCTGCAAATGCTCGGGATTATCCTTGGAATGAACACTGGCATGATTCTTTTGACGAGCCTGCACTATGCCACGATCTGCAAAGCATTGAAGGTATCCGTATTTCTTACGGGAGGGACCAGAACGCCGCGAATTGAAGGATGATAAAGGAACAGCAGGGGCAAGCTAATTGAAAAGCATGAAAGGAAGATTCCATGTTGACGAAGCGCTTGCTTACTATATACATTATGTTATTAGGGTTGATTGTATGGATTCCAGGTGCGGCACAAGCTGAGGAAAAACAGCCTGCTGTTCCCGCTGTTTTTCTTATGAAAACGATAGAAGGGGAGGACATCTCGATTCCGAATAAAGGGCAAAAAACAATTCTCCATTTTTGGACGTCATGGTGTCCGCCCTGCAAAAAGGAGCTTCCCCAGTTTCAATCGTTTTATGATGCCCATCCATCCGACAGTGTAAAGCTGGTAACGGTGAATTTAGTGAATTCGGAACAAAATCAGCAAGTCGTTGAAGATTTTATTAAAGCAAACAAGCTGACGTTCCCGATTGTCCTTGACTCAAAAGGGGAATTGATGAAGGAGTATCATATCATTACGATCCCAACATCATTTTTGCTGAATGAAAAGGGAGAAATTGAAAAAACAAAAATTGGCCCGATGACAGCGGAACAACTGAAGGAATGGACGGAAGAATAGCTGAGAGCATCGACTCTCAGCTTTTTACATATAGAGAAGAAGTGAATAAACATTAATGATAATTATTATCAAAAAGAAATTAAAATAATTATAATTGAAATTCTCTTCGTGCGTGCTATAATAAAGGAAGACATCAAGAAATAACTGACGATAAAGCTGCCTTTTGGGCAGCGATTTTGTTTTTATAAGAGAAATGAAGATGATTTACGTTCTCAATTAGAGAGGAGAATTCGATATGAATGAACAAGTTATCGTTCAACGCGACCCGCATGAGCCATTGAAAACAGACAAGAGGGAAAAAAACTGGGCACAGCACGCGGAGCTTATTGCAGCACTTGTATCAGGGGCTCTTATTTTGGCAGGCTGGCTCTTATCCGGATATCAGGTATTATCCATAATACTTTTCTTGCTGGCTTTTGTGATCGGCGGATTTGCTAAAGCAAAGGAAGGAATCGAAGAAACACTCGAATCTAAAACGCTGAATGTAGAACTTTTAATGATTTTCGCTGCCGTTGGTTCCGCCTTGATCGGATACTGGGCAGAGGGTGCTATTTTAATATTTATTTTTTCCTTAAGCGGAGCTTTAGAAACATACACGATGAATAAAAGCAGCAGAGATTTAACGTCTTTAATGCAGCTTGAGCCTGAAGAAGCGACATTGATGGTCAATGGTGAAACCAAAAGAGTTCCGGTTTCAGACTTGCAGGCCGGTGATATGATTGTGATCAAACCTGGAGAACGCGTAGCGGCAGACGGTATCATTGAATCGGGCTCGACAAGTCTTGACGAGTCGGCTTTAACAGGTGAATCAATGCCTGTAGAAAAAAACACAGGCGACACTGTATTCACAGGAACGGTGAATCGCAATGGCTCCTTGACTGTCCGTGTCACGAAAGCAAATGAAGATTCGTTATTCAGAAAAATTATCAAACTGGTTGAATCAGCGCAAAATAGTGTTTCACCCGCGCAGGCTTTCATCGAACGATTTGAAAATGCTTATGTGAAAGGTGTGCTAATTGCGGTGGCGCTCCTTTTATTCGTCCCGCACTTTGCGCTGGGCTGGAGCTGGAGTGAAACCTTCTACCGCGCAATGGTGTTTATGGTTGTCGCGTCACCTTGTGCGCTTGTCGCCTCTATTATGCCGGCGGCGCTGTCCCTGATTTCAAATGGCGCCCGCAACGGTATGCTTGTGAAAGGAAGCGTCTTTCTTGAACAGCTGGGCTCAGTGCAAATGATCGCCTTTGATAAAACCGGCACTGTAACAAAAGGCCAGCCTGCCGTAGAGACGATCAGAATAGCTGAAGGATTCAGTGAAGCGGAAGTTCTTGAGGCTGTCTATGCCATCGAAACGCAATCAAGCCATCCGCTCGCCCAAGCCATAACGGCGTACGCTGAAAGCCGCGGCGTGAATCAGTCCGGCTACATATCTATAGAAGAAACCTCAGGGTTTGGCGTTATGGCAGAAGTGTCGGGTGCGAAATGGAAGGTCGGTAAAGCAGGTTTTATCGGCGAGGAAATGGCAGCACAATTTTTGAAACAAACAGCATCAGATGTCATTCAAAGCGGTCATACAATTGTATTTGTGAAAAAGGATGATCAAATAGCAGGCTGTATCGCACTGAAGGACCAAATCAGGCCTGAAGCAAAAGAGGTCATGGAAGAACTGAACCGACTTGGGATTAAAACGGCCATGCTGACAGGAGATCACGAAGACACGGCTCAAGCGATTGCCAAGGAAGCCGGCATGACAACTGTCGTAGCAGAATGCCTGCCTGACCAAAAAGTGAATGAAATCAAACGGTTAAAAGAAGAATTCGGAACGATTGCAATGGTGGGTGACGGAATCAATGATGCGCCGGCACTCAAAGCGGCGGATGTCGGCATTGCGATGGGCGGCGGAACAGATGTAGCACTTGAGACCGCTGATATGGTCCTCATGAAAAACGATTTGAAAAAGCTCGTAAACATGTGCCGCTTGTCTCGGAAAATGAACAGGATCATCAAACAAAATATCGTGTTTTCTCTAGCTGTAATCTGCCTGCTGATTTGTGCAAACTTTTTGCAGGTGATGGAATTGCCATTTGGCGTGATTGGTCATGAGGGCAGCACGATTTTGGTCATACTAAACGGTTTAAGACTCCTAAAATAAAACCAGCAGCCCTAATCAGGCTGCTGGTTTTTTATGTATCAAGCTTTCCCTTCATTTTTGTCTTTATCAGATCTTTTCATAACCAGGATGAGAGCGAGGATGCAGCAAAGGAAACCCGCTGCACAGCCTATGATAGAGCTGTAATAATAAAAGCCCACCATCTTCATCCCGATAAAAGGAGCGGAAATTCCCAAAACCGTTAAGAGCATAACTGCTTTTCGTCTGAAAAAATTCATCAGCAAACGGAACAACCCCCCTGCGATTGAACGTTACTGTCAGTATACAGGAAGAGGAGCAGGAAATAAAATGCATTAGAAAATGAAGGCGTCGTGAAAGGCAAACACCGGTAAAACCTGTTACAATGGAAGACAGAACAATGCATTGCAAATGGCAGGGAGGAACAAGAAGTGAATAGAATACAACGCGTCTCTTCATGGCTGAAGGAAGCGGGGCATACTGCCGCATTTATTCATACAAAAGAAAATGTTTTTTACTTAACCGGTTTTTACACAGAGCCGCATGAAAGATTAATGGGGTTATTTATTTTTCAAGAAGAGGAGCCTTTCTTTGTTTGTCCAGGAATGGAAGCAGGACAGGCCCGCAACGCAGGCTGGAATCATGAAATCATTGGCTATGCGGATCACGAAAATCCGTGGGAGCTGATAGAGAAGGCTTTGAAAAAGCGAAATATCAGCATACATATGCTTGCGGTAGAAAAGGATTCAATCTCGCTGTCACGTGCAGAACAGCTGAAGCATGCGACGGGCGGGGCTCAATTTGTTTCAGCAGAAGAAACACTCAATCAATTTCGCCTGATTAAAGATGACAATGAGATTCGTTTGCTGAAAGAGGCGGCAAAGCTTGCAGATTACGGTGTTGAAGTCGGCACAGCCGCTTTGCGTGAAGGCATCAGTGAAGTGGAAGTGCTCGCTCAAATTGAGTATGAGCTGAAGAAAAAAGGAATTCAGGGCATGTCTTTCTCTACAATGGTTTTATTCGGAGAAAAATCTGGCCAGCCTCATGGAAATCCTGGTACAGCCACGTTGAAGAAAGGTGATTTTGTTTTATTTGATCTCGGTGTTATTCTTGACGGCTATTGCTCTGATATTACAAGAACGTTTGCATACAAAACCATCAATCCGAAGCAGGAGGCCATTTACGAGACTGTGCTTCAAGCGGAAAAAGCCGCGATTGAGGCAAGCAAACCCGGTGTGAGAATCGGAGATCTGGATTTAACAGCCCGCGGAATCATTGAAAAAGCGGGATACGGTGACTATTTTCCTCACCGGCTTGGGCATGGACTCGGAATTTCTGTCCATGAGTATCCATCAATGAGCCAGGCCAACGATACACTGCTGCAGGAAGGCATGGTCTACACGATCGAACCGGGGATTTATGTGCCTGAGATCGGCGGCGTGCGCATTGAGGATGACGTTCACGTAACAAAGGACGGAGCAGTTGCTCTGACCCAATATCCAAAGGAATTAATCATACTGCCGTAATAGAAATAAAAAAGGACTTTGTTCTCGACATCGTCCTTTTTTATCTGCATTAAATAAAAAAATCATCAAATGTTCGAAAGGGTTTAATTTCATGTTTTTGGTTGAGAGGTTTTACAGCAAGACAGCTGCCACCGAGAACAGTGAGACATAACCCAATTAAAATGAAGAAACCCATGTGATCTTCTCCTTTCAGCTTAAAACACAAAAAGATATCTGGTACGTCCATATCATATTGTATGAAACGCATTCCAGATCAAGGGGATTTAGAAAGAAGGGAATCTATGGCTAATATTAAAGACATTGCAGAAAAAGCCGGTGTCTCTGTTACAACGGTTTCCCGAGTCATAAACAATCATCCATACGTCAGTGAAGACAAACGAAAAAGAGTGTTTGAGGCAATGGAATCATTGGAGTACACGAGAAATATTCACGCTGTACATTTGTCGAAAGGATTTTCAAACATGATTGGTGTTGTCTTGCCGACGGTTAATCTGCCATATTTTGCAGAGCTGATTGCAGGAATAGCCGACGCAGCCGCGGAATCCGGGGTTCACCTCTCTTTATTCCAAACAAACTATGAGGTACAAAAAGAAATCTTTGCGCTGTCCCAATTAAAGCAGCGCCAGGTTGACGGCCTGATTTTTTGCTCAAAGGCGCTTGCTGATGAGAAACTCATGGAATGGGAGGGCCCGATTTTGCTTTGCCAGAATTCAGATAATGCCCGCTTCCCAACCATCAGCATTCCTCACCAAGAAGCATTTCGGAACGGCTTGGACTATTTAATTGCCAAAGGGCACAAAAAAATAGCCATCTGTTTGGCAAGAAAAAAAGGCATGAACAGCCATTTTCGAATCAAAGCCTACAAAGAGGCATTGGAAGAGATCGGCGAGGTATTTCGTGAAGACTGGGTAATTGAGAAAGCGATTACAATCAATGATGGGAAGGCGCTTTTTCATAAATGGAAAACGTGGAAGGAAAAGCCGACGGCTATTTTTGTTGCCAATGACCAAGTCTCAGCAGGACTTTTTCTTGAAGCAAAGAACCAGCGGGTGTCAGTACCGGATGAGCTTGCAATCTTAAGCGTTGATAACCACGAAATCAGCCAAGCGCTCGGAATCACAACGATCGATATTCAGACAAGGGAAATGGGAAAGCAGGCATTTGCCATATTGGAAAAAAGAATTCAAGGACAGCCGATTGAAAGGAAAGTTCTGGATTACCGTCTCATCGAAAGATCGACTGTTTAGTGAATGCATTGAAAAAAGGTTTGACGTGCATTCTGTTCGTTATGTACGATATGAGGTATTGAATGACAAAGGAGCTGAGGATCGTGAATGGGTCCTTCACAGTGAAAAAGGTACTGAATAATAACGTATTAATTGCTTCTCATCATAAATACAGCGAAGTCGTTTTAATCGGAAAAGGTATTGGTTTCGGAAAAAAACAAGATGATGTCATTGAAGATAAAGGCTACGATAAAATGTTCATTTTAAAAGACGAGAAGGAACAAAAGCAGTTTAAAAAGCTCCTTGACTATGTTGATGAAAAGCTCGTTGATATTTCAAACGATGTCATCTATCACATAAGCAATAGGACTAATCACTCATTAAATGAACATATTCACATTGCGTTGACAGACCATATCGCATTTGCGATCAAAAGGCAGCAGCAGGGATTTGATATGAAAAATCCATTTCTAATGGAGACTCAGTCACTATATCCTGAGGAGTACCAAATTGCCAAAGAAGTCATAGATATGATCAATGAAAAAGCGGGAATCTGCCTTCCGGAAGGGGAGATTGGTTTTATCGCTCTGCATATCCATTCAGCGTTGACAAACCGTCCGCTGTCCGAGGTCAATCAGCACTCTCAGCTCATGGCGCAGCTTGTCGAGGTGATTGAAGACTCATTTCAAATGAAAGTAAATAAGGAAAGTGTCAACTATTTGCGGCTGATCAGGCATATCAGATTTACAATAGAAAGAATTAAAAAAGAAGAACCGACTAAAGAACCAGAAAAATTAATGTTGTTATTGAAAAATGAATATCCGCTATGCTACAATACAGCTTGGAAATTGATTAAAATCTTGCAGCAAACATTGAAGAAACCAGTTCATGAGGCGGAAGCGGTTTATCTGACGCTTCATCTGTACCGATTAACCAATAAAATTTCATAAATTCAGTTTATCCTTATAACGTGTTACTGATTCGATCAGGCATGAGTGATTGAGGGAAAAAAACGGGAAGTTCATTCTCGTTCTTTTGCGCACCCAATTTTGCTCATGCCTTTTTGTTGTGTAAAAGGGCAAATGTAAACGGTTAAACTGGAAGACTTACGCCTGTGAATTCGTTGTCATGATTTTTAGCTGTAAGGTCAGACTAGTAAAAAGAGGAGGTCAATTCTTATGTTTAAAGCATTATTCGGCGTTCTTCAAAAAATTGGGCGTGCGCTTATGCTTCCAGTTGCGATCCTTCCGGCTGCGGGTATTTTGCTTGCGATCGGGAATGCGATGCAAAATAAGGACATGATTCAGGTCCTGCATTTCTTGAGCAATGACAATGTTCAGCTTGTAGCAGGTGTGATGGAAAGCGCTGGGCAGATTGTTTTCGATAACCTTCCGCTTCTTTTCGCAGTAGGTGTAGCCATCGGGCTTGCCAATGGTGATGGAGTTGCAGGGATTGCAGCAATTATCGGTTATCTTGTAATGAATGTATCCATGAGTGCGGTTCTTCTTGCAAACGGAACCATTCCTTCGGATTCAGTTGAAAGAGCCAAGTTCTTTACGGAAAACCATCCTGCATATGTAAACATGCTTGGTATACCTACCTTGGCGACAGGGGTGTTCGGCGGTATTATCGTCGGTGTGTTAGCTGCATTATTGTTTAACAGATTTTACACAATTGAACTGCCGCAATACCTTGGTTTCTTTGCGGGTAAACGTTTCGTTCCAATTGTTACGTCAATTTCTGCACTGATTCTGGGTCTTATTATGTTAGTGATCTGGCCTCCGATCCAGCATGGATTGAATGCCTTTTCAACAGGATTAGTGGAAGCGAATCCAACCCTTGCTGCATTTATCTTCGGGGTGATTGAACGTTCGCTTATCCCATTCGGATTGCACCACATTTTCTATTCGCCGTTCTGGTATGAATTCTTCAGCTATAAGAGTGCAGCAGGAGAAATCATCCGCGGGGATCAGCGTATCTTTATGGCGCAGATTAAAGACGGCGTACAGTTAACGGCAGGTACGTTTATGACAGGTAAATATCCATTTATGATGTTCGGTCTGCCTGCTGCGGCGCTTGCCATTTATCATGAAGCAAAACCGCAAAACAAAAAACTCGTTGCAGGTATTATGGGTTCAGCGGCCTTGACATCCTTCTTAACGGGGATCACAGAGCCATTGGAATTTTCTTTCTTATTCGTTGCTCCAGTCCTGTTTGCGATTCACTGTTTGTTTGCGGGACTTTCATTCATGGTCATGCAGCTGTTGAATGTTAAGATTGGTATGACATTCTCCGGTGGTTTAATTGACTACTTCCTATTCGGTATTTTACCGAACCGGACGGCATGGTGGCTTGTCATCCCTGTCGGCTTAGGGTTAGCGGTCATTTACTACTTCGGATTCCGATTTGCCATCCGCAAATTTAATCTGAAAACACCTGGACGCGAGGATGCTGCGGAAGAAACAGCAGCACCTGGGAAAACAGGTGAAGCAGGGGATCTTCCTTATGAGATTCTGCAGGCAATGGGTGACCAGGAAAACATCAAACACCTTGATGCTTGTATCACTCGTCTGCGTGTGACTGTAAACGATCAGAAAAAGGTTGATAAAGACCGTCTGAAACAGCTTGGCGCTTCCGGAGTGCTGGAAGTCGGCAACAACATTCAGGCTATTTTCGGACCGCGTTCTGACGGGTTAAAAACACAAATGCAAGACATTATTGCGGGACGCAAGCCTAGACCTGAACCGAAAACATCTGCTCAAGAGGAAGTAGGCCAGCAGGTTGAGGAAGTGATTGCAGAACCGCTGCAAAATGAAATCGGCGAGGAAGTTTTCGTTTCTCCGATTACCGGGGAAATTCACCCGATTACGGATGTTCCTGACCAAGTCTTCTCAGGGAAAATGATGGGTGACGGTTTTGCGATTCTCCCTTCTGAAGGAATTGTCGTATCACCGGTTCGCGGAAAAATTCTAAATGTGTTCCCGACGAAACATGCGATCGGCCTGCAATCCGACGGCGGAAGAGAAATTTTAATCCACTTTGGTATTGATACCGTCAGCCTGAAGGGCGAAGGATTTACGTCTTTCGTATCAGAAGGAGACCGTGTTGAGCCTGGACAAAAACTTCTTGAAGTTGATCTGGATGCAGTCAAACCGAATGTACCATCTCTCATGACACCGATTGTATTTACAAACCTTGCTGAAGGAGAAACAGTCAGCATTAAAGCAAGCGGTTCAGTCAACAGAGAACAAGAAGATATTGTGAAGATTGAAAAATAAGGGTGTTAGTACGCCGTGCTTGTCAGATGACAAGTACGGTTGTATGATATAATATTGTGAAGTAATAAAGCTTTAAGTTAAAAGGAGAATGATAAAAATGGCACAAAAAACATTTAAAGTAACTGCAGATTCTGGAATCCATGCTCGTCCTGCGACAGTTCTTGTACAAACTGCTAGCAAATACGACGCTGACGTTAATTTAGAATATAACGGCAAAACAGTTAACCTTAAATCTATTATGGGTGTTATGTCTTTAGGTATCGCTAAAGGCGCTGAGATCACAATCTCTGCTTCCGGAGCTGACGAAAACGATGCTCTTAACGCTTTAGAAGAAACAATGAAAAGCGAAGGACTCGGCGAGTAATGCAAGAATTAAAAGGGATTGGTGCTTCAGCCGGCATCGCGATTGCAAAAGCATACCGGCTTGAAGAGCCAGATTTAACGGTTGAAAAGAAAAACATCTCTGATTCTGAAGCGGAAGTAAGCCGTTTTGATGAAGCGATTGCACGTTCAAAAGAAGAGCTCGAAAAAATCAAAGAGCACGCTTTGAAAGAACTGGGTCAGGATAAAGCTGATATTTTTTCTGCTCACCTTTTAGTTCTCAGTGACCCTGAGCTTCTGAACCCTGTGAAAGAAAAAATCAGCACTGATTCAGTGAACGCTGAATTCGCTTTAAAAGAAACGTCTTCTATGTTCGTTACCATGTTTGAATCTATGGACAACGAATATATGAAAGAGCGTGCGGCAGATATCCGCGATGTAACAAAACGCGTAACCGGCCACCTGCTTGGCGTCGAAATTCCAAACCCAAGCATGATCTCAGAAGAGGTTATTATTGTAGCTGAAGACTTAACACCGTCTGACACAGCTCAATTAAACCGTGAGTTCGTAAAAGGATTCACTACTGATATCGGCGGACGCACATCTCACTCTGCCATCATGGCACGTTCTCTTGAGATTCCAGCAGTTGTTGGAACGAAAGCGGCTACAGGCACGATCCAAAACGGCGTGACTGTTATCGTTGACGGTATCAATGGCGATGTCATTATTGACCCATCTGCGGAAACTGTAAAAGAGTATGAAGAAAAACATAATGCTTATTTGGCTCAAAAAGCTGAGTGGGCGAAGCTTGTCAATGAACCGACTGTCTCAAAAGATGGACATCATGTAGAGCTTGCAGCGAACATCGGTACTCCTGATGATGTAAAAGGTGTTCTTGAAAACGGCGGAGAAGCAGTTGGCCTTTACCGTACAGAATTCCTTTACATGGGAAGAGATCAGCTACCTACAGAAGATGAGCAGTTTGATGCTTACAAAACGGTTCTTGAGCGTATGGAAGGAAAATCAGTCGTCGTGCGGACACTTGATATCGGCGGAGACAAAGAGCTTCCTTACCTGCAGCTTCCTAAAGAAATGAACCCGTTCCTGGGATATAGAGCGATTCGTCTTTGCCTTGAAGAGCAAGAAATCTTCAGAACACAGCTTCGCGCGCTGCTTCGTGCAAGTACATACGGAAACTTGAAAATCATGTTCCCTATGATTGCGACAGTTAACGAATTCAAAGAAGCAAAAGCGATCCTTCTTGAAGAGAAAGAAAAGCTCGTAAAAGCGGGACAGGCTGTATCTGACGATATTGAAGTCGGAATGATGGTTGAGATTCCGTCAACTGCAGTCATCGCTGATCAGTTTGCTAAAGAGGTTGATTTCTTCAGTATCGGTACAAACGATTTGATCCAATACACAATGGCAGCTGACCGTATGAATGAACGTGTATCTTACCTGTATCAGCCATACAACCCGGCAATCCTTCGCTTAATTACACTGGTAATTGAAGCAGCACACAAAGAAGGAAAATGGGTTGGCATGTGCGGAGAAATGGCAGGAGACGAGATTGCGATTCCAATCCTTCTCGGCTTAGGCTTAGATGAGTTCTCAATGAGCGCAACGTCTATTCTTCCGGCAAGAACACAGATCAGCAAATTGTCTAAACAAGAAGCTGAGTCATTCAAAGAGAAAATCTTATCTATGAGCACGACAGAAGAAGTTGTCGCGTTCGTAAAAGAAACCTTCAAGTAATGTACAAAAACCAGACGGCCTACGGCCTGTCTGGTTTTTTTCATAAGTAAGGGTATAGAAGGACACAATAACATGGCTAGGAGGGATAGTATGTCAAACCAATTTAACGCAGGAGATACTGTTTATGTGATCTACAGAAATCCGCACGCCGCCAATGTAGCCCACATAAAGGAAGCCAAAATTGTGCACCATCCATACCATGAAGGCGAGCTTTCCCTGTTTATTTATGAAACCTATCATCCGTTCGCAGAGGACGATGCTGTGTTTGCAAGCTATGAAGAAGCTAAATCGCTTTACAAAGAACTCTTTGATATTGATCCGTATGAGTAACAAGGAAATCATTACAACTCATATCCTTTCCGCCTAGTGAGAAAAGTAACGTTAGTAAAGGAAAAGGATGTGGCATCATGCAGAACCCATTTGTTCCGCAGCTTGTATATATAGAACCGAGGGCGCTGGAATATCCGCTAGGCCAAGAATTACAAGAAAAATTTGAGAATATGGGCATTGAAATCAGAGAAACAACATCCCACAATCAGGTGCGTAATATTCCTGGGAAAAATCATCTTCAGCAATATCGCAATGCGAAATCAACTTTAGTTATCGGTGTCCGGAAAACATTAAAGTTTGATTCATCCAAACCCTCGGCTGAATATGCCATTCCGTTTGCAACAGGCTGTATGGGGCATTGTCATTACTGCTACCTGCAAACAACCATGGGATCAAAGCCGTATATCAGAACTTATGTAAACGTCGAAGAGATTTTAGATCAGGCAGATAAGTATATGAAGGAGCGCGCACCAGAGTTCACAAGGTTCGAAGCATCATGTACGTCAGACATTGTAGGAATTGATCATCTGACACACACGCTGAAGCGCGCCATTGAACATTTTGGCCAAAGTGATCTCGGAAAGCTCCGATTTGTAACGAAATTTCATCATGTCGATCACCTATTAGACGCAAAGCATAACGGGAAAACGAGATTCAGATTCAGTATTAATGCCGACTATGTGATTAAAAACTTTGAGCCGGGAACTTCACCTCTTGATAAGCGGATAGAAGCAGCAGTAAAAGTTGCAAAAGCAGGCTACCCGCTAGGCTTTATTGTTGCTCCGATTTATATTCATGAAGGCTGGGAAGAAGGATACAGACATCTGTTTGAAAAGCTTGATGCTGCTTTGCCGCAGGACGTTAGACATAACATAACGTTTGAATTAATTCAACACCGTTTTACAAAACCGGCCAAACGAGTGATAGAGAAAAATTATCCGAAGACGAAGCTCGAATTAGATGAAGAAAAGCGCCGTTATAAATGGGGCCGTTACGGGATCGGAAAATATATTTATCAGAAAGATGAAGAGCATGCACTTCGAGAAGCACTTGAATCCTATATTGATACCTTTTTCCCTAACGCGAAAATTGAATATTTCACTTAAACGGGCTGTTGTGATCAACAGCTCTCTTTTTATAAAAAGGATTTTTCCATTCCATCAAAACACCGTAATTCAATGATTCTTTATCCTCTACATAATTGCTGACTACACGAATAGGTGAACGCCCGCAACGGAGGAGAAAGGACAGCACAGGGTCGTTTTTCCTGCCTTCCATCACATCTTCAACGTACTGAACAGCGCTGATCTCGTGTGCGTATTTATGATATAAAGGAATGCGGCCGCCGCCGAGAAGGCGCTCCAGTCTCTTATCAACAGTCAGCTCATACATCGTATTCATCAGCCATTTTCCGATTCCAAGCTTTCGATAATGAGGAGAAACAGAAATATCCACTACATATAAAGTATTTCCATGAGGTTCATGGTTTTTAATCGATCCGTTGTCTGTTGCTTGTGCCCATGTATGATCAGGAGAATCAGGCTCAAATTGTACAATAAGAGCAGTCATGGAACCGATAATTCTGCCATTGATGAGCGCGCATAAAGCGCCTTCTGGAAAGGTTTTGATATGGCTGGCAAGCTGGTCCTCTGACCACAGCAATTCCTGGGGAAACGGAGGAGGGAAACATTCTTTTTGAAGAGAAATCAGCCTCTCGATGTCAGTCTCAGTGTAGTTTCTGATGGTCAGAGCCTCAAATTTTCTGCCGTCATGCACATACATTTGTTTTAGTATGATCATCACTCTCCTTATGTTGTTTCATTATAACGAAGATTGAATTTTCAGTAAATATATTCCGATTTTCTTATAATTTATTTTTTGATTATTCATTTTTCAAACGAAAGGGCCGATATAGAAATTAGGAGGGGATTGGTTTGTTTAAAAAACTTCACATGAAGATTGCTGTTTTTGTTTCGATTATGTTAATCGTCACAGTTGTTCTTTTAATGCTGTCTTCTTATTTGACGCTAAAACCGATGATTACAGAGGATGGGAAAAATACAACTCAAAACGTGACGCAGTCACTTGAACAAAATATTGAATTGCAATTAAAGAGTTATGCCATTTCGTTATCAAGATTGGCTAATGGGGAATTAACGCATACATTTGTAACGAAACCAAGTAAAGAAGTTGCTCGGCTGTTTCACGATGACATTAAGCAAATCAAAGATAACGATGATTATGTTGCGATGGCTTACATAGGCACCGCAAAAAAAGAAATGTTTACATATCCAAAAGCGGATTTCGCTGAGGATTACGATCCAACATCAAGACCATGGTATAAGCTTGCAGCTGAAACCCCGGATCAAGTTGTTTGGACGGAACCTTATAAAGATGTCGTGACAGGAGACATGATTGTTACTGCATCGAAAGCGATCTTAGACGGGCAAAAAGTGATAGGGGTTGCCAGCTATGACTTGAAACTCTCTGCTATCCAGAGTATGGTCAATAAACAAAAGGTGCCTTACAAAGGATTTGCCTTTTTAGCTGATGCGAGCGGCAATCTTTTAGCCCATCCGTCAAATCAAGGAAAAAATATATCAAAGGATCAAACACTGCAAACCATCGCATCCGAGAAACAAGGAATACAAGATGTGAATGGGAAAATGGTTGTGTACCAAACGATTGGCGAAACGGGCTGGAAGGTCGGAACGCAGTTTGATACCGATCAATTAATGTGGATTTCAGATAAAATGAATCGGGCAAATCTTTGGATATCATTGATTGCGCTTATCATAACAATTATTCTCAGCTACTTCCTGGCCAAAACGATAACCGGTCCGATACAGCAGCTGATCGTAAAAACGAAAGCTGTTTCCGCAGGCGATTTAACAGTGCGCGCGGAATCAAAATCTAAGGATGAAGTCGGTATTTTAACAAGAGATTTCAATCTGATGGTTGAAAATATGAAGGAAATGGTTGAGCAAGTGAGACTCTCTTCAGGGAAAGTATCTGACACCTCTGAACAACTAACGGCTGTCTCTGCCGAAACTAATGAAACAAGCGGACAAATTGCAAAAGCGATTGAAGAAGTAGCCGCAGGGGCATCGGAACAGGCTTCTGAAGTTGAAACCATTAATGAAAAATCGGAAAGCCTGTCAACGAAAATCAGGCAAATCGCTGAGGAGGCAGGCGGAATTAAAGAACGCTCAAAATCGTCCGAGGATGCAAGCTATAAAGGACTTGATGCGCTCGGCCAGCTGCTGATGAAATCAAACGAAGCCAATATGGAAACGAAAAAGGTTGAAACGATGCTGCTGGATTTGGAAAATCAAACTAAGAATATTGAAGAAGTCGTTACAGCGATTTCAAACATATCTGATCAAACCAACTTGCTTGCCTTAAATGCCAGTATTGAGGCAGCCAGAGCCGGAGAAAGCGGGCGCGGTTTTGCCGTCGTAGCCGATGAAGTGCGGAAGTTAGCTGAGCAATCAGCCCTTTCTACAAAGCATATCAGCGAGACTGTGAAGCTTATCCAGCTTGAGACAAAAGAGGCCTCTCACGCGATGGTTGAGGCAAGCAGAATGAATGATGAACAAAACAGTGCCATTCACGAAACTGGAGAGGTATTAAATACGATAACTGCAGAAATGCAGTCACTGGTACAAGGTATTGATCACATTTACGCGGAAATTCAAAGAATGAGTGAAGAACAGCTTGCGATATCTGAAGCTATTCAAAGCATTTCAGCCATATCACAGGAATCAGCTGCCGCAGCAGAGGAAGTGAACGCATCAACCGATGAACAGCTTGTCACCCTTGAGAAAGTCAAACACTCAACGGAAACACTAAAACATGCAAGCCAAGAGCTTATGAACACAATTGCAAAATTCACATTGTAATCCAATTACATCCCCAAACATCATTTGTTTTGGGGATTTTTTATTTTATAAGATGAATAGATATGGTAGTCTAGAAAATGAAGGAAAAATGATAAATTTTAACTAAAATCTAAACGAAACATCTGGGAGGAATGACCTTGAAAAAAACAATTGGTTTTATCGGTCTTGGAGTAATGGGAAAAAGCATGGCATCACATATTCTCAATGACGGCCATCCTGTATTGGTGTACACCCGGACAAAAGAAAAAGCAGAAAGCATACTTCAAAAAGGCGCGATCTGGAAAGATACGGTCAAAGATCTTTCGAAAGAAGCGGATGTTATCATCACAATGGTCGGCTATCCCAGTGATGTTGAAGAAGTGTATTTCGGAAGCAATGGAATTATTGAAAACGCAAAAGAAGGGGCATATCTTATTGATATGACGACATCTAAGCCTTCGCTTGCGAAGAAGATTGCTGAAGCGGCCAAAGAAAAAGCATTGTTCGCTTTAGACGCTCCTGTTTCCGGTGGAGACATCGGTGCACAAAACGGAACACTCGCGATTATGGTCGGTGGAGAAAAAGAAGCTTTTGAAGCCTGCATGCCGATTTTCTCTTTAATGGGAGAGAATATTCAGTATCAAGGACCGGCTGGAAGCGGACAGCATACCAAGATGTGCAATCAGATTGCAATTGCAGCCGGTATGATCGGTGTTGCTGAAGCGATGGCTTATGCCCAAAAATCAGGCCTAGAGCCGGAAAATGTTCTGAAAAGCATCACAACGGGCGCAGCCGGAAGCTGGTCACTGTCAAATCTTGCTCCCCGTATGCTGCAAGGCAACTTTGAACCGGGATTTTATGTGAAGCATTTTATTAAGGATATGGGAATCGCACTAGAGGAAGCAGAATTAATGGGGGAAGAAATGCCAGGCTTGTCGCTCGCAAAATCCTTATATGACAAGCTAGCTGCTCAAGGTGAAGAAAACAGCGGAACACAGAGTATCTATAAGCTTTGGGTGAAATAAAAAAAGATTGCCTGTACGAAACAGGCAATCTTTTTTTTATTATTTTCCGATGAATTGTTGTGTCCAGATGCTTCCAGACTCAACGTAACCAACACCGATGTGAGTAAAGTTAGGGTTTAGAATGTTTTTTCTGTGTCCTTCACTGTTCATCCAAGCTTTTACTACTTCTTCTGGTGTCTTTTGGCCCTTCGCAATGTTTTCACCTGCTGTTTTGTAGCTGATTCCGAAAGATTTCATCATATCAAACGGTGAGCCGTATGTTGGGCTTTGGTGATCAAAGTAGTTTTTGTCTTTCATATCCTGAGATTTTGCGCGTGCGGATTTGCTTAACGTTTCATCAATTTGAAGCGGCTTTAATCCTTGTTTTTGTCTTTCTGCATTTGTAAGTTCAACAACTTTTTTCTCATATGCACTTACAGATGAAGGTGCAGATGTTGTTGTGTTTGTTTTTTCAGCAGTTGCGGGTGCTTTAGAAGCAGTGTTTTGATCAGCAGCTGCTTTTTCAGTAGTCTTTTGTGCAGGTTTGGCCGTTTCTGTCTTTTGAACATCCTGAACTTTCACGTTAGATTGCTTCGCATGTTTTTGAAGAAGCTGCTTCATCTCTTTTTCGTTTGCAGCGTTTAACGTTTTGATATTTGTGTTAATATGCAGTTTTTTCACTGCATCGTTAAGTGACATGTTTTGTACTGTGTTCCCCGTTTTTACTGTAACCACAGGCTGGCAGGAGAGTTCTTTCGCTGATGCTTGCTGTACGCCCCCGAATGTGAATAATCCAACCGCAGCGGCAGCAGATAAAATAAATGCTTTCTTCATTAGTTCGTAACCTCCTAGAGTTGTTTGTTTCTACAGAAAAATCATAACATAGCTTTTTTGTCATAAAGATTCCAGCAATTTCCTTTGACAAATAGAGATTGTCATTTTCGTAAAGTAAATCCGTTGAATCACTAAGAATAAGGGAATCAGCGGTATATATGATTTTATCGTACCGTTACATAGCTTCCTTTTTTTTGAACCGTTAGTTATATTTTAATGTGTTTTTATATTGACAGCTTTTTTTACTCCTTTTCGCTGTAACAACTATTACAAAGGTGTTACAATTAATCTCAGTATATGTAAATATATTGAATGATTTGAGAGGGGTAACCAGAAGTGACTGAAATAGGACGTGAACCAAAGAAAAAGAGCAAAGGAAACAGAGCAATCAGAATGAACCTTTTTTTCCTAGCTGTCTTTGTTCTATTCACTGCATTAATTTTTAAGCTCGGGGTTGTTCAAATTGTTGAAGGCGAACAGCATGAAGAAGACGCTGAGAAATCAAATGCAAAAACAGCTTACTATCCTGCGCCTCGCGGGAAGATGTACGACAGAAACCAGAAAGTTGCTGTCGACAACCAGAGCGTTCCAGAAATTGTGTATGTATCAACATCTAGCACAAAAACAGAAGATAAAATCAAAACAGCGAAGCGGCTTGCTTCTTTCATTCATATTGATACCGAATTTTTGAAGGAAAGGGATCTTCGTGATTACTGGATCGCAGCTCATCCGAAAAAAGCCGCCGCTCTGCTTAAGGAATCAGAAAGCAATCTGAAAGGAGACCAAGCTTACAAGCTTCAAATAGAGCGTGTTCCGGATCAAGAATTAAAGGCTATTCAGCAAGATGACGAAGAAATGGAAACTGCTGCGATATATACAAGGTTTTCAAGCGGAAATGCTTACGAACCTCAAATCGTAAAGGCAATGAATCCAAATAAGAGCAATAGCAATGGAAAAAACGGAGCGCTGCTTGATGAGAAGAAAAACTCCTCGCAAAGACCAAAAAATGACTTAACATATGATGAAATTTCCATTGTTTCTGAGCATTTAGAAGAACTTCCGGGAATCGATATCGTAAACGATTGGACACGAAAATATCCTTATGACAAAACCCTTTATTCTGTTTTCGGGGGCGTCACGACACCTGATCAGGGCCTGCTGAGCGACCGGAAAGATTTCTACTTAACAAGAGGCTATGCGAATAATGACAGGGTGGGAAAAAGTTATTTAGAGTATCAATATGAAGAATATTTAAATTCGCATAAAGAAAAAGTGGAATACGTAGAAGATAATAAAGGAAATGTCGTCAGCCAAAAAACCATTGATAAAGGCAGCAGGGGATACGATCTTCAGCTTGCTTTTGACATGGAGCTTCAGGCAAAGGTAGAAAAGATCATTGAAGAAGAAGTAAGAAACAGCCGTGCACGCGGAAATTACATGCTTGACAGAGCCTTTGCCGTGATGATGGACCCGAATAACGGCGATATTTTATCGATGGCAGGGAAAAAGATAGATTTAAAAACCAACAAAATTGAAGATTATGCGATAGGGGCATTTACCACCCAATATGAAATGGGATCAGCAGTAAAGGGGGCCACCGT
Source organism: Bacillus sp. FSL R7-0685 (assembly GCF_038002425.1). NCBI lineage: Bacteria > Bacillati > Bacillota > Bacilli > Caryophanales > Bacillaceae > Bacillus > Bacillus sp. FSL R7-0685. The sequence goes on from NZ_JBBOCN010000001.1 coordinate 1,458,360, forward strand.
GCTAGCCGGCTATCAGGACGGGATCCCGCATTATAAATATTTTGTTGATACACCTCTTTATTTAGCAGGATACGGTAACAAACCGAAGAAATCCTACATGAACATGGGAACCATCAATGAATTAACCGCTCTGCAAAAAAGTTCAAACGTATATATGTTTAATGTTGCCATGCACATTGCCGGTGTCACATACAAGCCGTATGGACCTCTTCCTGCTGACCAGAAGGATTTAAACAAAATGAGAAATTACTACAGCCAATTTGGCCTGGGAGTAAAGACAGGTATTGATCTTCCGCAGGAATCAGCCGGAATGCAAACTACACCTGATGCGGTAGGGGGGTTAATTTTAGACTTGGCCATTGGACAATACGATACATATACACCGCTTCAAATGGCACAGTACATCTCATCAATTGCCAATGGGGGCTACCGTGTTCAGCCAAGAATTGTTACAAGTATCCATGAGCCCAGCAAAAAAGAAGGCCTTGGGAAGACCATTGAACAAAGAAAGCCAAACATTCTCAACAAAATTAACAACTCAGAAAGTGACATTCAGCAGGTGAAGACCGGAATGAAGCTAGTTACCACTTCAGGGACAGCAAAAAATACGTTTACAGAAGATGTATCAGGGAAAACGGGAACAGCGGAAACATTTTACTACGGCACGAATCGCAACTGGTGGGGGAAAAAAACATACAATCTGACTTTTGTCGGCTATTACCCATCGAAAAATCCAAAAGTGGCTTTTAGTGTTGTTGTTCCATCAGTAAATGATGATGATAAGATCAATAAAATTATTGCCAAAAGAGCTATCCACGCCTACGCAGAGCTCGAAAAAAAACACAGTAAAAAATAAAAAACAGGGTGCACAACGAAAAGATTGTGTGCCCTTTCTTTTATTCAAAAATTGACGTTCACCATAAGAATAGAAGGAGAATACTCATTTTCTAGCGAATCATACTAGGTAAAAGTCAATCTGTATATGTCGAAACACGATGATCATGCAAAGGAGGGATTCTGTGGAACAGGATACGCAGCATGTTAAACCACTTCAAACAAAAACCGATATTCATGCAGTCTTGGCCTCTAATGGACGCATCATTTATATATCTGCCAACTCCAAACTGCATTTGGGCTATCTCCAAGGAGAGATGATCGGATCATTCCTCAAAACGTTTCTGCATGAGGAAGACCAATTTTTGGTTGAAAGCTATTTTTATAATGAACATCATCTGATGCCGTGCACCTTTCGTTTTATTAAAAAAGATCATACGATTGTGTGGGTGGAGGCTGCGGTAGATATTGTTACGACAAGAGCTGAGCGGACAGAACGGGAAATCATTTTGAAAATGAAGGTTCTTGAAGAAGAAACAGGCCATCAATCCCTAAACTGCGAAAAACATGAAATCGAACCTGCAAGCCCGGAATCGACTACATATATAACGGATGATTATGAACGGTTGGTTGAAAATCTCCCGAGTCCGCTATGCATCAGTGTCAAAGGCAAGATCGTCTATGTAAACAGCGCGATGCTTTCAATGCTGGGAGCCAAAAGCAAGGATGCTATTATTGGTAAATGGTCCTATGAATTTATTGAAGAAGAATATCATGATATCGTGAAAAACAGGATTATACGAATGCAAAAAGGAATGGAAGTCGGAATGATTGAACAGACGTGGAAAAGGCTTGATGGCACACCTGTTCATTTAGAAGTGAAAGCATCCCCGACCGTCTACAAAAACCAGCAGGCTGAGCTGCTGCTGCTGATCGATATCTCTTCAAGAAAAAAATTCCAAACCATCCTGCAAAAAAGCCGTGAACGATATCAGCTGCTGATTCAAAATTCCATTGATACCATTGCGGTGATTCACAATGGAAAATGGGTATTTATGAATGAGTCTGGAATTTCCCTGTTTGAAGCGGCTACATATGAGGATTTAATTGGCAAAAACATATACGATCAGCTGCATCCTTGCGATCACGAGGATGTAAAAGAGAGAATCCAAAACATTGCCGAGCAAAAATCAGAATCTGAAATTGTCAAGCAATCCTGGTTCACCTTTCAGAACAGGGTCATCTATACGGAGATGGTCTGCATTCCGACGACCTTTTTTGGTGAAGCGGCCGTCCAGGTCATTCTTCGGGACATCTCAGAGAGAAAACAAACAGAAGAATTGATGCTGAAATCGGAAAAATTATCAATCGCAGGGCAGCTCGCGGCGGGAATCGCCCATGAGATCCGGAACCCTCTTACAGCGATCAAAGGATTTTTACAGCTGATGAAACCGACAATGGAAGGCAACGAACATTACTTTGATATTGTGTTTTCTGAACTCAGCCGTATCGAATTAATACTCAGTGAATTGCTCATGCTGGCGAAACCTCAGCAAAATGCTGTCAAAGAATATTTGAACTTGAAAAAATTAATTGGTGAGGTTTCAGCCCTGTTAGAAACGCAGGCGAATTTAAATGGCATTTTTATCAGAACAAGTTATGAAAAAGACAGCATTTATATAAACGGGGATCAAAACCAATTAAAGCAGGTATTCATTAATTTAATCAAAAATGCAGTTGAATCAATGCCTGATGGGGGAACAGTAGACATTATCATAACCGAAGATGAGCATTCTGTTCATGTTACTGTCAAAGACGAAGGGGAAGGTATACCTGAAAAGGTACTAAACCGGATTGGAGAGCCATTTTTAACAACAAAAGAAAAAGGTACGGGGCTTGGATTAATGGTGACATTTAATATCATTGAAAACCATCAGGGAGTTATACATGTGGACAGCCATCCTGAAAAAGGCACAGCGTTTAAAATTTCATTTCCAAAAAAATAAAACAACGGCTTAAACGCCGTTGTTTATCGTCTGCATTGCTTCACGTTTTTTTAATACAAATAATTCTAAACGGTCCAGGCCTTCTCTCAGCGTGTCCAGCGAGTACGCAAAAGACAATCTTACATATCCTTCACCATATGTTGAGAACGAGCTGCCCGGCACGAGTGCCACACCAGCGTCTTCCAAAAGAGCCATACTAAAATCAAATGAAGTCATTCCAAATGATTTAATAGAAGGGAAGATATAAAACGCACCGGACGGTTTAACTACGTCAAGTCCCATGGAAACAAGACGGTCATAAACATAGTCGAGACGTTTTTTGTATTGTTCTCTCATAATCAATGCGTCGTCAAAGCCGTTTGTGACAGCTTCAAGCGCGGCTTTTTGAGAAATGGATGAGGCGCACGACACATTGTATTGATGAACCTTTAAAATGTGCTTTGCAATGTCTTTCGGTGCGAATAAAAATCCAATTCTCCAACCGGTCATGCTGTGTGATTTTGACAAGCCGTTAATGACAATTGTTTGATCCCGCAAATGGTTTGCGATGGAGTAATGCGGTCTGTCATATGTTAATTCACTGTATATTTCATCAGACAATACGAAGACATTTCTGCCTTTTAAAAGGGCTGCGATGCTTTTCAGTTCTTCTTCAGATAAAGTCACGCCGGTAGGATTTGACGGATAAGGAAGCACGACACACTTGGTGTTGGGTGTCAGAGCATCTTCAATCAGCCGGGCGGTAAGCTTAAAGCCGTGTGACGTAGTATCAACAATGACAGGCTTGGCCCCGCACAAATTGATAATAGGTTCATAGCCCGGATAAATAGGCCCTGGCATAATGACTTCATCACCGGGAGATAAAATCGTCCGGAATGCAGCATCAATGGCTTGGCTTGCGCCTGTTGTGATGATAATTTCAGATTCAGCATCATAGTTGAAATCCGCTTTTTTCTTCATATAAAGCTGCACAGCTTGTCTCAGCTCCAGGTAGCCGGCATTCGGAGTATATGACGTCACGTTTTCATCAATGGCTTTTTTTGCGGCAGCTTTCACATGATGCGGTGTGAAAAAATCAGGCTGGCCGATTGTAAGTGAAATGACGTCTTCGTGTTGGGCTACAAGATTCGAGAATTTGCGTATTCCTGAAATTTCGATCTCTCTTGCTTTCGGATTCAGCAAATGTTCCATAATTCATCACCTTAACAAATATAATGAGTTTATCCTATTTTACCACTAGCTGATCATTTGTCACCTTTTTAACTGATATATTTCGATTGTATGCGCCTTTTTTCTAAACATACCTTTCTTTTCAGAAAAAAAGAAGACAACCAGAGATTTGATTGTCTTTATTGTATCATGTTCTATTATTGTTTATATGTGCCAATTTCATTAATAGCCATAATCAAAATGAAGGTCTTCGTGCCAAATCAGATACGGAGGATGCTCTTCTTGAAGGTCAGCTGATTCTTTCTTCATATTCAGGTAAGTTTCTTCACTGATATCCTCTAAAACAGTCATTTCGTTTTCTTTAAATATTACTAAGGTACCCATTATTTACACCCTTCTTTGGAAAAATCCTTGACTATTTTATCACTGTTAGTTGGAAAGTCAATGGTTATTAGGAAAAAAGTTTCTTTTTTGAGGAACGCGGCTTGTTGCCTTCGGAATTCGATTTTGAAGAGCTGCCATTCACTTTTTACAAATTACGCCGATATATACAGTACAATACTGAATGCGAATAGCGAGGGATTGAATTGTCGTTACAACAATACGAAATTTTATTGGATTCTGGTACAAATGAATTAGAAATTGTGAAGTTTGGCGTGGGTGAAAATGCTTTCGGAATTAACGTCATGAAGGTAAGAGAAATTATTCAGCCTGTCGAGGTGACATCAGTGCCTCACTCCCATCAGCATGTAGAAGGAATGATTAAACTCAGAGGAGAAATCCTCCCTGTGATCAGTCTCTTCTCATTTTTTGGAGTAGAGCCTGAAGGATCAAAAGATGAGAAATATATCGTGACTGAATTTAATAAACGGAAAATTGTTTTTCATGTCGGCTCTGTTTCTCAAATTCACAGAGTATCCTGGGAAGCGATTGAAAAGCCGACATCGTTAAATCAAGGAATGGAGCGGCACCTTACCGGGATTATTAAGCTCGAAGACCTGATGATCTTTTTGCCTGACTATGAAAAAATTATTTATGACATTGAATCAGATTCAGGTGTTGACACGTATAATATGCATACCGAGGGCTTCGATGAAAGAAGAACTGATAAAAAGCTAATCATTGTAGAGGACTCACCGCTTTTGATGCGCCTCTTGCAGGATGAACTAAAAGAAGCAGGGTACAACAATATCGCTTCGTTTGAAAATGGAAAAGAGGCATATGAATACATTATGAACCTTGCTGAAAACGAAACTGATTTATCAGAACAGATTGATATGATCATCACTGATATTGAAATGCCAAAAATGGACGGACACAGGCTCACAAAGCTGCTGAAGGAAAATCCGAAAAGCTCAGATGTGCCGGTTATGATTTTCTCATCGTTAATTACGGATGATCTGCGTCACCGCGGCGAAGTTGTAGGCGCAGATGAGCAAATCAGCAAGCCTGAGATTAGTGATTTGATTAAAAAAGTGGATACGTATGTTATTGAATAAATAAAAACAGCCGTTGCCAGAAAGAGGCACGGCTGTTTTTATTTTAAAAGTAACTCTCGCCAAGTTTTTTAAAGACCGGTTTATGGTAAGCTGGCTGCTGGCGATTTGGCACTAGCGGCTTTTCTTTCATGCCGACATATTCTTGCAATAGGTGTTTCGCTTTTGTTAAAGACATTTGAGCTTTAGGATTTCGGTACGATTGATTAAGTGTACCTAAATGCGGAAGATGTTCGAAGTCTTCTTTAGTTGGAGGCATGTGAAAATAGTAGTCTCCGATTGAGATAAGCACGTCCGATTGCTGTTGGCTGAACCTTGGATTTTTTGAAAAATGAAGCCCTATTTTCTTTCCTTTACCTTCTTTGACAAGCTTTTGCAAAGCCCGTTTTTTCAGCAGATATAGGTATTTAGGGTTGGGGGCGGTTTTTGCATGGCGGTTCACAGTGTAAACTGCTTTTGAAAGATTTTCTACGGTTGGCTGCAGATCTTTCGTATATGCATGGTCGTCCATTATTTCTCTCCTTTGCTCTTATCAATTTCTATATGTTTAGATTATACTTTTTTAAAGTTGAAATGCAAATATTGAATGTAAAAATGCGCTTTTTTCTAAGAAAAAAAGCGCATTTTTAACCTGCATTATACAGATCTTGCCTTCTTTTTCGGCTGTTCTTGAAATGCTTCCTGAACATTCACTTCCACAGCCTGGGCACTGTATTTTGGCAGTGCAATAAAATAAAAAATAAAAACGATCAGGATGATAACACCCATGCCGTAATAAAGATAATCAATGTTTGAAACGAACTTAGGGAATAACAGCGCAACTAAGCCGAGTGTCAAAGACTGTGCAAACATCATAAAAGGGTCCTGCATGCCGCTTACACGTCCCATCAGTTTTGGATGAACAATTTTGGGCATCCAGCCTCCGATTGCAATGTTGATCGGTCCGATGCACATTCCCAGTGCAAAAGCTGCCGCGTAATACACCCATAAAATATTGGTGTAGCCGAGGACGAAGATCAGCAAACCTGCAATGAAAATCGGTATCGACATTAAAAAGTGCGGCTTCACTTTTTTAGAGATGATCGTGCCGATTACGCTGCCTGCCAGCAGCCCAAACCCGAGTGCGATCGTAAATACAGACGTATGCCACTCATAACGGTCAGGCGCCAATCCATATTTCATTGTAAACATAGGCAATACGGCGAATCCTCCATTGACAAATCCAAAAATAAAGAAGCCAAAAATAAGAGATGCCAGCAATTTGTTTTTTAAAATATAGAGGATGCCTTCTCTAAAGTCATTTATTGAATCCTTAACAGAAGTCTTTCTCCAGCTGAATGCACCGTTTGGCTGTCGGGCTTCTTTTGGAATCCGGCAGCTGCGGATGAGCAGCCCGGAAATGATAAAGCTGACAAAATCAAGAATAATGGCGCCTTCAATACCGATGGTGTTGTACATAAATGCGCCTATACCGACTCCAAACACCATAAAAATGCTAAAAAGCATCTGATTAAGCCCTGCCGCTTTCGCATAATGCTCCTTCGGCAGAATGGCTTGTACCAAACTGTTTTCTGCCGGAAAGAAAAACTTTGTTACAGCGCTTCTGATAAATAAGATACAAAAAACAAGAGGAATATTGCCGGTAAATAAAGTGAAAAAAAGCACGACAGTCAGGCCTGCTCTGATCCAATCACAATTTTCTGCCACCTTTTTTCTGTCAAACCGGTCCGCGACGACTCCCACGATCAGAAATACAAATATGGTCGGAAGAGAATACATCAGCTCCGCCAAGGTCGTATATGAAGGCTGGCTACTGAATCGGTCCAGCAAAAAAAAAGCAAAGGCCATGTTGCCTACTGTCGTGCCCATTTGAGAAGCGAGTGCTGCGAAAAATAGACGAACAAAATTACGATTTTTAAATATATCCATAAAAACGCTCCTTACCCTAAAGGTCCCACTTTATCATATTATAAACCGCCTGTTTTTGAAACAAATAAGAAAACATTACCGGTTAATCGTGACTCTCGTTCCGTTTGGCACAATTGAAGCAAGTTCGATCACGTCTTTGTTATGCATGCGAATGCAGCCTTTAGAAACAGCCTTACCAATCGAAGCGGGATTATTCGTCCCATGTATTCCGTAGTGCTGCTTTGAAAGGCTCAGCCAATAAGCGCCAAATGGGCCGCCGGGATTGCGCTGGCGGTTAATAATGTAAAACTCGCCAGTAGGCGTTTGCGTTAGTATTTTACCAACGGCGATGGGATAGGTTTTCATTACCCGATTATTTAGGAACAGCGTAAGGGTCTTCGCTCCGATTGAGACTGCGATATGATACGGAATTGTATAAGGGTCCGGCAGTCCGGGGATGACTATGGACTGTCCTGCGGTGAGCCCTGCCTGCAGTGACGGATTAGCCTGGAGTAATGCAGCCGTGCTGATTCTGAAATCAGCCGCGATGCTGTTCAGTGTATCACCTTGCTTCACCTGGTACGTAAGCAGTTTCCTCATCCTCCTTTTTTACTTATAAGTATTGATGAGGAGCCCATCCTGCTACATTAATTTGTGCTTTTTAAGGTGAAGACAGTGATTTCAGGCTTGGCCAGAAACCGCAAAGGCAGCCTGGTCATCCCGAGGCCTCGGTTTACGTAAATATGAGTGCTGCCCGTTTGATACATTCCCTCTGTGTAGACTTTTCCATATGGAGGCGTAATAATCGGTCCGTAAAAAGGCAGCTGAATCTGGCCGCCGTGTGTATGGCCGGAAAGCTGAAGGTTTACGGGATAATCTGTTGTTTTCAAGGCCGCATCAGGTTCATGGACGAGAAGAATGGAAAAAAGTCTGTCGCTCAGCCTTGAAAGGGTGCCTTCATAATCTGGGTTTCCCAGCATTAAGTCATCAAGCGAAGCAATCTCGATTTTGCTGCCATCTGCGAGTGACAATGTTTGATAGCCATTGCGATATACCGTGAAACCTCCGGCCGTCATCAGGCTTTTGTAAACGGCAGTTCCATAGCCTCCGTGATCATGATTGCCGTAAATACAAAGCTTGCCGAAGGGAGCATTAAGCTTTCTCAATAATGGAATGACTGCCTGGTGGTGCTGGTACGTATCAGGATTATCGATAATATCACCTGTAAAAACAATGAGATCAGGTTTAGATTCATTAATTGTAAGAATGACGGTTTTTAAATCTTCGAGAGTAAAGTAATCACTCAAGTGTGCATCGCTGAACTGCACGATTTTAAAACCGTCAAATCCGTGCGGGATGAGAGAGCTTTTTATTGTGTGTTCGGTTGTCTCGATCATATGCGGCTCGAGATACCTGGCATAGCCATATCCCCCGCCGGCCGTTAAAGCCCCGGCAGCAAGAGCGCCGAACATTCCTTTTAGAAATTGTCTTCTGGACATCTTTTTCATTTCAAACCAACCTTTAATAGAGTTTTTCTATTATATCATCTGTATCTGATAAAAATCTCATATGAGCATGTGCTGACAGAGGCAGGGATATAATGATAGAATATTATTGAATGAATACTCATTCATAATAGGAGGGATAAACATGGAAAAAAAGGCGGTAATTATTACCGGCGGGTCAAGCGGCATGGGAAAAGCGATGGCAAAAAAACAGGCTGAATTAGGGTGGCACGTTATGGTGACAGGGAGGAACCATGAGGCACTTGAGGAAACAAAAAAAGAAATTCAGACCTTTGAGGGACAGGTCGCTTGTTTTCAAATGGATGTCCGTTCCGATTCCGCCGCTTCAGACATGATTAAAGAAGCGGTAAAAGCCTTTGGCCGGCTTGACGCGCTGATTAACAACGCGGCCGGAAACTTTATTTGTCCGGCAGAAAAGCTGACGCCCAATGGATGGAAAGCCGTTATTGAGATTGTTTTAAACGGCACATTTTTTTGCAGCCAAGCAGCGGCAAGGCATTGGATTGACCAGAAGCAGCAGGGTGTCATTTTAAATATGGCAGCCACGTACGCTTGGGGAGCGGGAGCGGGGGTCGTTCATTCCGCTGCAGCCAAAGCGGGGGTATTGTCATTGACAAGAACGCTGGCCGTTGAATGGGGGAGCAAATACGGCATTCGTACAAACGCGATAGCCCCCGGACCGATTGAACGAACAGGCGGTGCGGAGAAGCTATTTGAATCGGAAAAAGCGATGGCCCGCACGATGAACAGTGTGCCGCTCGGCCGATTGGGCACACCGGAGGAAATCGCCGCTTTGGCAGCGTTTTTGCTTTCTGATGAAGCATCCTATATAAACGGGGATTGTATCACAATGGACGGGGGGCAATGGCTGAATCCTTATCCGTTTTAAAGAATATTAATCTTTGGATTCAATGTGGTATAATCAGACAAAGATAGAGAAGCAGGTGATAACATGTTGGATCCACTTGATATTTTAACGAACATTGATGATGTCCTTCCATATTACCAGGCGATTTTCAGTGCCGAGGAGCAGAAGGTTGTCGGATATGAGGTGCTTGGACGAATTTTGGCAGATTCAGAAATCCAAAGTCTCGGGCCCTTCTTTTTAGATGCGGGGATACCCGAAGAATATAAACTAGAGGTTGATAACAGAATTATCCGCCAGGCTCTTGACCGCTTTTTAGAGGCGGATTCTGATCTGCTGATTTTTATGAATCAGGATGCCAATCTGCTGATGTTGGATCATGGTGAAAGCTTTCTGGAGCTTCTGAAAGAATATGAAGCGAAAGGAATCGAACTCCACCGTTTTGTTCTTGAAATTACAGAGCACAATTTTGAAGGGGATATTGAGCAGCTCTACCATATGCTTGCATACTATCGTACATACGGAATTAAAATCGCAGTTGACAACATCGGAAAAGAAAGCAGCAACTTGGACAGAATCGCGCTGCTCTCACCAGATCTGTTAAAAATCGATTTGCAGGCGCTGAAAGTGTCACAGCCGTCACCGTCATATGAGCATGTGCTGTACAGCATATCTTTATTAGCAAGAAAAATCGGTGCGGCGCTATTGTATGAAGACATTGAGGCGAACTTCCAGCTACAGTACGCCTGGAGAAACGGAGGCCGTTATTTTCAGGGCTATTACTTGGTGTCTCCATCTGAAACGTTTCTAGAGAGAGATGTATTGAAACAAAGACTTAAAACTGAATTTCACCAATTTATCACACATGAGAAAAAGAAACTGGAGACCGTCTATGAGCACTCTGAACAGTTTTACAAACGAGTGCATCAGGCTGTGACCTCTTTGAGAAAAAACAATCTGTCTTCTGATGATGACTTTATTAAAAAGCTGGCGGAAGAGCTGACAGATTGCAGCTTCAGGATTTACATGTGTGATGAAGAAGGCGATCAGCTGACGGGAAATGTGTTTAAGCAAGATGGAGAATGGATTTATCAGCCGGAATATGCGGAAAAGAACTGGAGCTGGCGCCCTTATTTTCTGGAGAACATTATGAGAATGAGAAATCTCAGAAAAGGTTTTTTCAGTGATCTGTACAGTGATTTGGAAACAGGTGAAATGATCAGAACGTTTTCATATCCGATGGATGATCAGATGTATTTATTTATAGACTTGCCTTATTCTTATTTATATGAGCAGGACGGACTGATTTAACGGCTGAAAGGCCGTTTTTTTTTATGAATTGAAAAAAATATCAAAAAACGATTGACATTGATACTGAGAATCATTATCATTTAATTATAGAGAGAAGCTACTCTCTGTTCCCCAACCCCTCTATCAGATCAAGATCCGAAAAAACTTGGCGCTACCCCCGCCAAGTTTTTTATTTGTCAAAGCATAGGACAATCCAATGAAACAATAAACCTAACTAGTGGTAAACGTTTAACACGGGGAGAAACATTCAGTGCCGAACACCCCTGACACTGCTGCACGGGTGAGGAGGAAAATTCGTTCTGAAATGTTTATTTCAGTTCCGTTGTTTACCTCTATCCAGCATGACTCCCATTGATTATGGCCACGCGGGACTTCACCAGAAAATTCAAAAGAAGGTTTTGACAACGTTGCAAAAAGGCATTCTTAATGCTGCCAAAGATTCGAAAAAAATTATAATTGTGTGCATGACATTCAAAAAAAGCCTCAAACTAAAGAAAAATAGTTTTTTTCACTTTTTTTCTTTACTTAAATTCAGCAGTGAAAATGCCATCCTGTCCGACTTTATGGTATGATGCTCAATAGAACTTGTATTATAATAAATACTTGTTGATTTGAAGTTGCTTTTTGAAAGGAGTCTTTTTTTAGAATGTCACAATTAATGGGTATCATCACACGGCTGCAAAGTCTGCAAGAAACAGCGGAAGCGGCTAACGAGCCAATGCAGCGCTATTTCGAAGTGAATGGTGAGAAAATATGCAGTGTTAAATATTTCGAAAAAAATCAAACGTTTGAACTGACGGTTTTCCAAAAAGGTGAAAAACCTAACACATATCCGTTTGATAATATCGACATGGTTTCCATCGAAATCTTTGAACTTCTTCAGTAAGATTCCTGAAATAGGGGGGAACAAGCTTCCACCTTTGCAAAAGTAATCGAAATAAACGGTAAGGAACATACTTGTTTCATGGTTGTAAATCCTTGAAAAGGAGTGTCGTGATGGCTGATTCTTTTCTGTTTTATAATCTTTCAGAAGCACAGATGACCTTTCAAGATGTGATGGAACGGCTTAAAGCCTTTGTTCAAAAGGACCCCCGTTCTTCTTATGTGTTATCGATCGGAACCGATTCACAGGTTTACCGCGACTACACAAAGTTTATTACCGCATTGCATTTGCATCGTACAGGCAAGGGAGCTTGGGGCTGCTTGAAAAATCATACAGTCGACAGACCCATACATAGCCTTCGGGAGAAGATTTCGTTAGAAACGGCGTACAGCCAAGAAACTGCCGCTCATATTCTTGATGGACACTTAATGGATATTACCGATCTGCTCCTGCCCTTTACCGGTGAGGGGGCGGATCTTACCTTTGAAGTTCACTTGGATATTGGGAAAAAAGGGCTTACAAAAGATCTGATCCAAGAAATGACTGGACGTATTACCTCCATGGGGATTGAGGCCAAAATAAAGCCGGATTCATACACTGCCTTCAGCTATGCAAATCGTTTCACAAAATAATTTGGCTGAAAAAGCCAAGGTAAATGTCGAATTATGCGGTTGACGTTTGTTATCTGATTACTTATTCTAGCGGTAGAGCTGAAAGTAAGTTGTCTTGCTTTCAGAGGTATTCAGTATAAAACAGGGGGCCTGATTGCGAATGAGTCTTATCGGTGAACGATTTACAGAAGAAGAACAAAAACTTCTGCTGAATATCCTGATCAACCATGAGTATGCCATCGAGCTATTAAGCAGTGAGATCAACGATATAGAGACAGGGACCAAAAACGTTGACGGAACCACCTACAAAAAACTTGTAACGCTATACGACCGATTTCGATTTGAAAATTAATGGGACACCCTATAATTGATACTCCACAAAGAGTATCTTTTTTATTGAAAGGAAACTTTTCGACAAATACTGATAAAGTTTATATTATTGCAATATAGGGAATGTATTGATGATGAAAATGAAAAGGGGTCGAAAACATGATAAGCTTACAATCAGATCAACTTCTTGAGGCAACAGTCGGACAATTTATGATTGAGGCGGACAAAGTAGCGCACGTGCAAGTCGGAAATAACCTTGAGCACGCATTATTAGTATTGACAAAAACCGGATACACAGCCATCCCGGTTCTGGATCCTTCCTATCGTTTACATGGCTTAATCGGGACAAATATGATCATGAACAGTATTTTTGGACTTGAGCGAATTGAGTTTGAAAAGCTTGACCAAATCACTGTTGAGGAAGTCATGCTGACCGACATTCCGCGCCTTCATATCAATGATCCGATTATGAAGGGATTCGGCATGGTCATTAATAACGGATTTGTCTGTGTTGAAAATGACGAGCAGGTATTTGAAGGGATTTTTACGAGAAGAGTCGTTTTAAAGGAATTGAATAAGCATATACGCTCGTTGAATAAGTAGGCTGTACGGCCTATTTTTATTATATAGCCAGAGCGAAAAAAAGAAAGCGCATACATAATTTAAACGAGAATAGGGCTTGAATAAGAAACTAAGATTTTATTAGAATGGGAGATAAGAAAAACTTATTGATAACAAAAAGGAGGACGACATGCAGCTTCAAGAGCTTCATATGCTCGTAGTTTTAGCTGAGGAATTAAATATGAGAAAGGCGGCAGAACGGCTTTTTGTATCTCAGCCGGCTTTATCTCAGCGCTTACAAACCATTGAAAAGGCGTGGGGAACAAAAATCTTTTTAAGATCACAAAAAGGATTAACGGTAACGCCCGCCGGTGAGAAAATCATTCAGTTTGCGAATGATGTGACATTAGAGCAGGAAAGAATAAGAGAAAATATTGACGAGCTTGAAGGTGAAATTCACGGCACATTGAAGCTTGCCGTCGCCTCCATAATCGGTCAGCATTGGCTCCCTAAAGTCCTGAAGACGTATGTGGAAAAGTATCCGAATGCAAAGATCTCGCTCATAACCGGGTGGAGCAGCGAAATGCTGAAAAGCTTGTATGAGGATCAGGTTCATATCGGCATTATAAGAGGCAACCCTGAGTGGAAGGGGCGCAAAGATTACTTAATGACAGATCATCTGTATTTAGTGGATACTGAAATTTCCTGCATCGAAGATATTGCCCATACAGAACGGCCGTTTATCCAGTTTAAAAGTGACAGCACTTATTTTCAGGAAATTCAGCACTGGTGGCACCAAAAATTTAAAACGTCGCCGAAACAGACGATATTGGTTGATCAGATTGAAACGTGCAAACAGATGGCGCTGCACGGAATCGGGTATGCCATTTTGCCGTCTGTTACCCTTCAAAATGAAGATAAAGTGAATAAAATGCCTCTTTTAGACATGAAAGGGCATCCGATCGGTCGGGATACATGGTTATTAGGCTATGAGCCTGCCTTTGAACTGAAACAAGTTCAAGCTTTTGTACAAGTGATAAAGGATATGCTGGATCAGGAAAATCCATTTTAAAGACAGCGAGGTGCTGTCTTTTTTTTATTTATCTGTTGACAATGAAAATCATTATCATTTAAAGTGATACATATGATATTGAAAATCATTATCAACTAATGGGGTGATAACATGGCTAAAGCCTTGATTACATATGCCAGCATGTCAGGAAATACAGAAGACATTGCCTTCATAATAAAAGATACGCTTCAGGAATATGAGTTGGATATCGATTGTGTCGAGATAGATGATATGGATGCGTCTTGTTTAACCTCCTATGATTATGTACTGATTGGCACCTATACATGGGGGGACGGCGATTTGCCCTACGAAGCGGAGGATTTTTTCGAAGAGGTCAAACAGATTCAGCTTAATGGTTTAAAAACAGCCTGCTTCGGGTCTGGCGATTATTCTTATCCAAAGTTTTGCGAAGCGGTGAATTTGTTCAATGTCATGCTGCAAGAGGCGGGAGCTGCTGTTTACCAGGAAACACTAAAAATTGAATTAGCGCCTGAAACAGATGAAGATGTGGAAAGCTGCCGAGCGTTTGCGAGAGGTTTTCTTGCATGGGCAGATTATATGAACAAGGAAAAAAGCCATGTTTCATAAAGGGGCAACCGCTGTTACGGCATCGGCGTTTTCTGGATATTTTGTGGCGGTACAAAGAGAAGGCATTTTTCATTACTCTTTGGAGCAGGGCTGGAGAAAGCTTTTTCGTTTGAAAAGTAAGATACACTGTATCAGCTACATAGGGCCTTACTTATTTGGCGTTGGTGAAAAGGGAACAGTCATTCGTTCGGCTGATGAAGGGAAAACCTGGACGATGTCGAGCTTTCCGACAAATGCAACAGTGTGGGCGATTACCGGCAGAAACAACGGGTTTGTCTGCGCCCACGGTAAGCATTGTATTTATGTATCGGATGATTTTGGTGTCTCATGGCGCGTAGCCAAACCTTTTGCCGAATTTCATAATCCCCCTGTTATCCGGTCGTTATGCCTTCACGGGGGCAATCTTTTTATCGGCACGCAAATACACGAATATTTTGGCGGCATTTGGGCTTACGACATTAAGCGTGACACTGTCCAAGTTGTCAAAAAAGAAAAAAACCGGATGACGGCATCCATGCTCGTGTTCAATGAAAATTGGCTGGTGGCGGCGATGGGTTCTGTGAAAGGAAAGCACGGTGCTGTCACTGTAAGGAATCTTTTAAATGGTGAAGAATTCACCATACAATCCAGTATGATCAGAAATGAAGAATCATTTCTTGATCTTTCAGAGGATGATGGCATTATATATGTCACTACAACACAAGATGAAAATGGTTTTTCGAGAATTTACCAGGTTGATCTCGAAGCCCGGTCGTTAAAATGGTTCGATACCATTAAGGGACATGGATGGAGAGTGGCCAATCAGAAAGAGAATTTCTTTTGCGCAGGCTTGTATGAATGTAAATTTGTCCAGCCGTACGAAGTTTCAGCAATGATTCATTAGAGGAGGAACAAGGAATTGGCGAAGATTTTGCTCGTTTATGCAACAATGTCAGGCAACACTGAAGCTATGGCAGATTTGATTGAAAAGGGGCTTCAGGAGGCGTTAGCAGAAGTAGACCGTTTCGAAGCAATGGATATTGATGATGCCCAGCTGTTTACCGATTATGACCATGTCATAATGGGAACCTACACGTGGGGAGACGGAGATCTGCCTGATGAATTTTTAGATCTTGTTGAAGACATGGAGGAGATTGATTTTTCCGGCAAAACATGCGCTGTATTCGGTTCCGGTGATACAGCATATGAATTTTTCTGCGGAGCGGTTGATACGCTAGAGGCAAAAATAAAAGAACGCGGTGGAGACATTGTGCTGCCTTCGGTAAAAATCGAAAATAATCCAGAAGGTGAAGAAGAGGAAGAATTAATAAACTTCGGGAGACAATTCGCAAAGAAAAGCGGGTGCGCTGTCTGATCACTCACTGGGAACTGCTAAAACGGCTGTTCCTTTTTTTCTTGTCTTTGTATCTTTCCTTTGATACAGTAATGAGGTAGAAAATCAGGAGGAGGACTATACATATGAAAATGATGGACGCAAATGAAATTATTTCATTTATTCAAAATAGTACAAAATCAACACCTGTAAAGGTTTACGTGAAAGGTGAGCTGGAAGGAATCAATTTCGGCGAATCTGCGAAAGCTTTTATCAACGGAAACACTGGTGTCGTTTTCGGTGAGTGGAGCGAAATCCAAACAGCAATCGAAGAAAACCAAAGCAAAATCGAAGACTATGTGGTTGAAAATGACCGCCGCAATTCTGCGATCCCAATGCTTGATCTAAAAAACATCAAAGCGCGTATCGAGCCGGGCGCGATCATCCGCGACCAAGTTGAAATCGGTGATAACGCAGTCATCATGATGGGTGCTTCTATTAATATCGGTTCAGTCATCGGCGAAGGCACAATGATTGATATGAACGTTGTGCTTGGCGGACGAGCTACTGTCGGAAAAAACTGCCATATCGGCGCGGGTTCTGTACTTGCGGGCGTTATTGAGCCGCCATCCGCTAAACCGGTTGTGATTGAAGACGACGTCGTAATCGGCGCAAATGCTGTTGTGCTTGAAGGTGTAACAGTAGGTAAAGGAGCTGTTGTTGCTGCGGGAGCGATCGTGGTAAACGACGTTGAGCCATACACTGTCGTTGCAGGCACACCAGCTAAAAAAATCAAAGACATTGATGAAAAAACAAAAGGCAAAACTGAAATCAAGCAGGAATTACGCCAGCTGTAAGGAAAAGTTTGATAAAAAAGGCGTGGATAATATATCCACGCCTTATTCGTATAGGCAGGAGGAATAGAAATGAAGATAGAGGAGCTCATCGCAATTCGCAGAGATCTGCATCGTATACCGGAGCTTGGATTTCAGGAGTTCAAAACCCAGCAGTATTTATTAAATGTCTTGGAACAATATCCGCAAGACAGAATTGAAATTGAGAAATGGCGAACAGGGCTTTTTGTAAAAGTGAACGGGACGGCGCCGGAAAAAATGCTGGCATACAGAGCGGATATCGATGCGCTTTCTATAGAAGAGCAAACTGGTCTTCCATTCGCATCAGAGCATCACGGCAACATGCACGCCTGCGGTCACGATTTGCATATGACAATTGCACTCGGCATTATTGATCATTTTGTTCACCACCCAGTCAAACATGATTTGCTTTTTCTGTTTCAGCCGGCAGAGGAAGGGCCTGGCGGTGCGGAACCAATGCTTGAGAGCGATGTATTAAAAAAATGGCAGCCTGATTTCATCACTGCCCTTCATATTGCTCCAGAGCTTCCGGTAGGCACCATTGCGACAAAAAGCGGCCTTCTATTTGCGAATACATCAGAGCTAGTCATCGATCTGGAAGGCAAAGGGGGACATGCGGCATATCCGCATTTGGCTGAGGATATGGTTGTAGCAGCAAGTACACTTGTCACCCAGCTGCAAACGATTATCTCTAGAAACACAGATCCGCTAGACAGTGCTGTTATTACAGTTGGTACCATTACCGGAGGCTCGGCACAAAATATCATTGCAGAAACGGCCCACCTGGAAGGCACGATCCGCACGCTTTCTGAAGAATCGATGAAACAAGTAAAGGAACGGATTGAAGATGTAGTGAAAGGAATCGAAATCGGATTCCGCTGCAAAGGAAAAGTGACATATCCGTCTGTATATCACCAAGTTTACAATACGAGCGGATTAACAGAAGAATTTATGTCTTTTGTTGCTGAACATCAACTGGCGACAGTAATTGAAGCAAAAGAAGCAATGACTGGAGAGGATTTTGGCTACATGCTGAAAAAATATCCCGGCTTCATGTTCTGGCTCGGCGCTGATTCTGAACATGGGCTTCATCATGCTAAGCTGAATCCCGATGAAAATGCGATAGAAACAGCGGTTAATGTCATGACAGGTTATTTTTCTGTTTATGCCAATTAAGTACAAATGAAAGAATAAAATTCCATAAAATGAGCACTCTAGTAAACGGAGGTGTTCAAAAATGGCTAAAAAAATAGGAATTGAACAATCATTATCAGATGTAGAAGCTGCTTTAAAAGAAAAAGGATATGACGTTGTAATGATGAAAAGCCCTGCTGATGCTCAAGGCTGTGACTGCTGTGTCGTAACAGGTCTTGATAATAATGTGCAAGGGATAGCCGATACGGTAACACAAGCACCTGTCATTACAGCTTCCGGGATGACGGCTGAAGAAATTTGCAGCGAAGTTGAAAGCAGAATTCAGTAATATAAAAACCGAAGCAAAAAGCTTCGGTTCTTTTATTTATTCTGTTTCTTTAGGGAAAGCGCGGTCGAACGCGTTCTTTATTTCTTTTCTCAACACTCGTTCGACTCGCCACTGTTCCATATTTTCTGTTTTGGCAATGACCCTGATCACAATTTCAGAAGTCCCCAGTTCTTGAATCCCGATGACATTTGGGCCTTCTTTTATTTGTGGAAGAGCCGCTGCCGTCTCATCACAAACCTGCTGTAAAATATGAATCATTTCATCAATGTTTCTTTCAGCCGGCACTTTAATATCAACAAGAGCCTGCATGGTACCACGAGAATGATTACTCACGTTTGTGATGTTTCTGTTGGGGATGTAATGCAATGTTCCGTCAAAGCTGCGGATTTGAGTTGTTCTTAAGCCAACCTGCTCGACAATTCCGTCAAAGGTGGAAACGGTAATATAGTCTCCGACATCCAATTGTTTCTCAAGCAAAATAAAAAAACCTGTCACGATGTCACTGACAAGCCCTTGGGCGCCAAATCCGACAGCCAGGCCGACGATTCCTGCCCCCGCTAAAAGAGCGCTTGGATCATAATGAAACAAATCTAGAACCATGACGAAGAATATAAAAATCAAAGTATAAGCAAATATGTTAAGAGTCAGGCTTCGGAGCGTATGTGCACGTCCGATAGACAAGCTATTCTGCTCCTCGAATTTTGCAAACAGATGTTTAATGATTTTCATGCCTAATGATCGAACGATAAAATAGAGCAATATCATAATGGCGAGTTTAATGAGCAGAACACCGGCATTTGTAATCAGTCCCGCCCAATCATATTGTTTAATAAAGTCCATGTTGAGCTCCTTTTCTAATTGATTGCTGCACATTGAGGCTAGTTACCCTGTACATGACCATGTTAAACGTTTTATTTAAAAATGTCGAAGCCAAAGACATACATGATTTGTTAAAAATTGACTCAGGAAATCTGCTTTTATATAATGGCATTGCAATATAACTAAAAATGGTTAATCACCCTTTATTTTCATGCGATTTTGACCTTAAAGCCAAACAATAAATTGGAGGGATACATATGGCAGAACGTATGGTAGGTAAACAAGCTCCTCGTTTTGAAATGGAAGCAGTCCTTGCAAGCAAAGAATTCGGCAAAGTAAGTCTTGAGGAAAACATGAAAAATGACAAATGGACAGTGCTATTCTTCTATCCAATGGACTTCACTTTTGTTTGTCCGACAGAAATTACAGCAATGTCTGACCGCTATGACGAGTTCGAAGATCTTGATGCAGAAGTCATCGGGGTTTCAACTGATACCATCCATACTCATTTAGCTTGGATCAATACAGACCGCAAAGAAAACGGTCTTGGCCAGCTGAAATACCCGCTTGCTGCTGATACAAACCATGAGGTATCCCGGGAATATGGCGTTTTAATCGAAGAAGAAGGTGTGGCTTTGCGCGGATTGTTTATTATTAATCCTGAAGGGGAGCTTCAATATCAAACTGTTTTCCATAACAACATTGGGCGTGATGTTGATGAAACGCTTCGTGTTCTCCAGGCGCTGCAAACTGGCGGACTCTGTCCGGCTAACTGGAAACCAGGCCAAAAAACACTTTAATTCTTTCCATGAACGAAAAGCGGTCTAGCATATTCGTTAGGCCTCTCTTTTAAAATAGGAGGGAAAAAGCAATGAAATTACGTCAGCCCATGCCGGAATTGACGGGAGAAAAAGCTTGGTTAAATGGTGAAGTGACGAGAGAGCAATTGATTGGGGAAAAGCCGACGCTTATTCATTTCTGGTCCATCAGCTGCCACTTGTGCAAAGAAGCGATGCCGCAAGTGAATGAATTTCGTGATAAATATCAAGATCAACTGAATGTTGTAGCTGTGCATATGCCCCGTTCCGAAGATGATCTTGACCTTGGTAAAATTAAAGAAACAGCCGCTGAACACGATATCACTCAGCCGATTTTTGTTGACAGTGACCATGCTTTAACCGATGCATTTGAAAATGAATACGTACCTGCGTATTATGTGTTTGATAAAACAGGACAGCTCCGTCACTTCCAAGCCGGCGGGAGCGGTATGAAAATGCTTGAAAAACGTGTGAACCGCGTTCTGGCTGAAACGGAATAGGTATCTGACTAAATAGTATTTCCTAAAAACCTGATCACATCAGGTTTTTTATTTGTGCAAAAAGCAATGGAAGAAGAGTAAGAAGCTTATTTTTCCAAATTTGGGTATAGGAATTGATGGTTTGTTTGATTGATACGCTAGAAAACACAGCTAATTTTTGATGTTTTTCCTCAATTTTAGATAAATCTCATATCTCATAACTCGAAAATTGTAGATATTACACTAAATTTCTTTAAAGAAGTAAGTAAAATATATATTTTCAACATTATACCAAATAAACTAGAAAGCCCCTTAATCCCTTGAGAATAAAGGACTCTTTTGAAAAATAAAACATTTTCAGAAAATAAGGAATTTTTCATAGAGTAAATATAATAGTAAAATGCTAAAATAATAGTTGATAAAATTACTTTTGTAATCTAATATCTTAATTAAAGATGTTAATTTTGATAGGGGGTACATTGAGGAATGTTTAATGAAAGAGAAGCTTTGCGCTTGCGGTTAGAACAATTAAATGAAGCTGAAGTGAAAGTCATTCGTGAATATCAAATTGAACGTGATAAAATATACGCAAAATTAAGAGAGCTGGACAGAAATGGAAGCCCTTCCGAAATCAAAAAGGATTTCCGTTCTGAAAAAAAACCTGACTCTCTGCCGGTTCTCGCTGAGCTTGCGGCTCAGGAAATCAGAAGCTATCAGCCGCAATCACAGCAGCAGTCTGTTCAGCCTCAGCTTCAATCTATTTCCTCTCTTCCTGCCGGTATACCAGACGGAACAACACGAAGAAGAAGAGGAACGGCAAGACCGGGATCAAAAGCAGCTAAGCTGCGTGAAGCTGCTATTAAAACATTAAAACGCCACAACGCGGCGATTAAGAGCTCGGAGCTTCAAAAAGAGATTGAAAAAGAAAGCGGTCTTGAAATCCCTAATATGACAACATTTATGCAAAGCTTAATTAAAATGTACCCGGAAGTGAAAAAGCCATATCGCGGGCAGTACATTTTAGAGGGTGAAATCGAATCTGCAGAATCAGCAAATGAATAAATATAAAGAAAAACTGCTTGGCATCGCTCAAGCAGTTTTTTTATTGAGGTTTTTTCTGTAAAGGTTTGTTTTCTTTTTCAAGATTAAGCTTATACACCCACTTTTGATAAGGCTTTTCTTCAGCGGCTCTGTTTTTCAACTCTTCGATTGTATGGCTCTTGGCCTGGTCTGATGATTGGGCGTGGGCAAGCTGTTTTTGAAGCACATGTATCTGTTTGGTGACATCTTCAAGGATAGTCTCTACATGATTTGGCTGCGCGTAGACCGCTGGAGCTTCTTCTTCCGTTTTTTCTTTTTGTTTCGTGCCGCCATCAATATCGGCAAATTGAGAAGCAATCCAGGCATCGCTTTCATCAAGCTGCCGTTTATACGATATAATAGTTTCGTGAAATAATTTTTCTTTCGTTTTTTCTATGTCTAGCAGTCTTTCTTTCGTTTCTATGATTCGATCTTTCATATGATCAACTTCTATTTTAATATGTTTTAGCTGATATTCTTTTTCTACCATTTGCTCTTTTAGACGCCCGTTTTCGGCTTTTATCAATTCGGCTTGCTGTTTTGCCTGAAGCAGTGCATTTTGTTCCTGCTCAATCGAGGCTTGAAGTTCGCTGATCCGTTTATGAAGATTTTTATTTTCTTCTTCGATTTTGACTTTAGCAATATGAAGTTTATGTTTTTCTTCGATTTCGGCTCTGCGTTTATAGGTTTCAGCAGATAGAAGCTCCTGCAAAACAACGATTTTATCAAGCAGTTCCGCTCTTATTTGGTGCAGGGTTTGGCTGGTGTGGGAGGCATGTTTTTCTTTTGTTGACATATGTGTTAATTCGGCAGACAGCTGCTGGAGTTTTTCTTTCATATCGGTATTTTCTTTGAGCAGTTTGTTATTTTTCTGATGGAAGTAGCTTGCTTCAAGTTCAGCAATCAGCTTATGGCACCTTGAAAGCTCGGATTTTAAATAAAGGTTCTCCTGAGACACGTCGTGGAAAAAAGGACCTGATCTTTTCATTCGAACCATCTCCCTCATGATGTTAACACTACAATATGCAAATACTGAACAGCTATTCCTCTTTAATAAACAGACAAGCAGTAGCGTTGAGCCTTTGCTTTTGCTATGCTTTTAACGAAACTAGAGGTGAGATGATATGAAGCATGTAAACGTACTGCTGGCAGGGGGAGCCTCGCGGCGATTTGGAGAACCGAAGGCGTTTGTCAAATGGAAGGGCAGGATGCTTTACGAATGCGCTAAAGAGGCACTTGGAGAACAAACGGTTATCATCAGCCGTCCCGAATTTATTGATAGATTTCAAGAAAACGGTGAAAATGAAGTGTATCAAGATGCTGAGCCATTTCAAGGCATGGGGCCATTGGCTGGTATATATACCGCTTTTAAAAAGACAGACGGTGATCTTTATACTGTTCTTTCCTGTGACACACCGCTGATACAAAGAAGGACGATGCTGGAGCTCAAACGTCTGATGACTGCCGGTGCGGACGCGGTAGTCCCAATTTCAGACGGACAAGTGCAGCCATTGATTGCGATTTACCACAAACGTATCATGCCAGTTCTATACGATCAGCTTTCTGAGAAGAGGTTGAGAATATCAGATTTATTAGGCAGAATTTCGGTTTGTTACGTACAGGCTGAAAATATCGGAGCAAACCCGGCAGAGTTTATCAACATTAATACACGTGATGATTTTAGCTGTTTGAAAGAAAAATCGAACTCCCTCAAGCGGGACTGACGGGGCAATAACATGATAAGATGACATAAAAGATAAGGAGAACAGGTTTGATGGAGGAACGTTATTCACGGCAAATCAGATTTAAGCAAATTGGGGAAGAGGGCCAGAAAAGACTGGCAGACAGCCACGTGCTGATTGTCGGAGCGGGAGCGCTCGGCACTGCAGGAGCTGAAGGGCTTTCGAGAGCGGGAGTCGGTACGATTACCATTATTGACCGTGACTATGTGGAGTGGAGCAATCTTCAAAGGCAGCAGCTTTATACAGAAAGCGATGCCAAACTCCGCATGCCGAAAGCCATGGCTGCCAAAGAACATCTATCAGCGATTAACAGCGAGATACATATTGAGGCGTATGTTACCGAAGGAACAGCCGAAACGCTTGAGCCGCTCATTGAAAAAGCAGATGTCGTGATCGACGCGACAGATAATTTTGAAACCCGCATGCTGATAAACGACCTTGCCCAGAAAACAAAGACACCTTGGGTCTATGGCGCCTGTGTAAGCAGCCAGGGAATGTTCATGACAGTCATTCCCGGAGAAACCCCTTGTCTGTCTTGTTTGTTTGAGCAAATTCCTGTCGGCGGGGCGACGTGTGATACTGCCGGCATTATTCCGCCTGCTGTGCATATCGTTTCAGCATATCAGCAGGCTGAGGCATTTAAGCTGTTAACCGGCCAAATAGAAGCAATACAGCGGGGGTTTGTGACATTTGATGTCTGGAACAATTCGCATATGAAGATTAACGTTAATCATGTACGCCGTGAGGATTGCCCATCTTGCGGAGCAAATGCGGTATATCCTTATCTTCAGGATTGGAATACACCAAAAGCTGCTGTATTATGCGGCCGTGATACAGTGCAGGTAAGGTCAGAATCATTAAAAAGAATCCCGAAACAGGAACTCATTAAGCGGCTGAAAACAATCGGCAAGGTCGAGGCTAATGCGTTTTTGCTGCATATTTTTTACGAGGATTTCAGAATTGTCATTTTCAATGACGGACGGGCACTGGTGCATGGAACAAATGATGTGAAAGAAGCCAACTCCGTGTTGGCAAGAGTGATTGGACTGTAACAACAGGAGGGGTCAGAATGCTGGAGAAAAGAACACCGATACCGGTAGACGAGGCAGTTCGGCGTGTCTGCCATTTTCAAAAACAAGGTGAAACAGAATGGGTGGCGCTTGAAGACAGCCTTCATCGGTTTTTAGCCGAAGATATAACTGCGGATCACCACGTACCTGCGTTTGATCGTTCGCCATACGATGGTTTTGCTGTCAGAGCGTGCGATACGGCAGAAGCTTCACGTGAAAACCCAGTTCGGTTTGAAGTTATTGACCATATTGGAGCGGGAGCAGTATCTGAAAAAGAACTTGGCCCGTTTCAAGCCGTACGGATTATGACTGGCGCGCAAATCCCTGAAGGGGCAGATGCAGTCGTCATGATTGAACTGACTCAAACCTTTGAGGAGAATGGGAAGTCATTTATGTCTTTAAAACGCCGCTTTCAGACGGGGGATAATATTTCAAAAACAGGTGAGGACGCTCAAAAAGGGAGTGTTTTACTGACAAAGGGCACCCGGGTGACACCAGGAGTGACGGCTCTTTTGGCAACATTCGGATACGCATCTGTGCCTGTCGTGAGAAAGCCTGTAGTCGGGATTATCGCAACCGGTACCGAATTGCTGAATGTCAGTGATCCGCTGGAACCGGGAAAAATCCGCAACAGCAATGCGAGTATGGTATATGCGCAAGCGATAGAAGCAGGCGCAACACCGCTTTATTTAGGGAAAATCTCTGATGAACTGGATAAAAGCTTTGCTGCAGTTAAAGAAGCGATGAAAAAAGTGGATTTCCTGATCACAACTGGCGGTGTGTCAGTCGGTGACTTTGACTTTTTGCCTGCGATCAATGAAAAACTCGGAGCGGACGTGCTGTTTAATAAAGTTGCCATGCGCCCGGGCAGCGTGACAACGGTGGCGCATGCAAATGATATGCTGCTGTTTGGCCTTTCTGGTAATCCGTCGGCATGCTATGTCGGTTTTGAACTGTTTGTCAAACCGATAATCCAGACATGGCTGCTCAATGAAACACCGCATTCAATTTGTGCGGAAGCTGTTTTGACCAAGGATTTTCCGAAGCCGAACCCATTTACCCGATTTGTTCGTGCGCTCGTGCACCATCAGGAAGGGAAGCTGTTGGCGACACCCGTTGGCTTAGATAAGTCGAGCTCTGTCACAACACTTGCAGATGCCAATGCATTTATTATCCTGCCGGGCGGCACGCGAGGCTACGAATCTGGCAGAACGGTTCAAGTGCTGCTCATCAGAGAAGAGAATGGAAGTGAATGGCCTTGGTCCGTCCTTTCCCGATCGTCCAAGTTGTAGGATTTCAAAACAGCGGGAAAACAACGTTTATTGAGCGCATTCTTGAAAAAGCCTCTGAACAGGGAGTCCATTTGGGCTGCCTGAAGCACCATGGTCACGGCGGTGAACCGCAAACGCTCACGGAAGGAAAAGACACGGACCGTTACAAGGCGGCAGGTGCTGATGTAACAGCGGTAGAAGGTGCTGGTGTGTTACAGCTGACTGCCCGCCGCAATTGGGATTTGGCACGGCTGGTCGAGTTATACCAATTTCTCGAAACAGACTGTCTTCTGATTGAAGGCTTTAAAAAAGCCCCTTATCCTAAAGTGGTTATCCTAAGTGAAAAGGAAGATCTGGAAGCGCTGCAAGCAATAAATATAATCGCCATCATCTATAGAAAAAAAGAGCATATGACAGAGCATCAGGGATTACCCGTTTTTCATGCGGATGATCCGGTTGCCGTGGATTTTGTGCTTTCACAGCTGAAGGGGGAATCTGCATAATGGAACGGTTTGAGATTACGAAAACACCCATTAATACTGAAGACATCATCAATAAAGTGGAGAAACGGGAAGCAGGGGCCATTACGACATTTATTGGTACGGTTCGGGAATGGACAAACGGAAAAAGAACGGTTCGGCTTGAATATGAGGCATATGAACCGATGGCCGTGCAAATGCTTGCTCAAATCGGCGCTGAAATCGAAGAAAAATGGGAAGGTGCCTCAGCTGCGATCACGCACCGTATAGGTGTGCTCGATATCGGTGAAGCAGCGGTAGTGATTGCTGTATCTTCTCCCCATCGAAAAGCCGCATATGAAGCCAATGAGTATGCGATTGAACGCATTAAACAGATTGTGCCGATTTGGAAAAAAGAAATTTGGGAAGACGGTGAGCAATGGATCGGCGACCAGCTAGAAACAACAGCTTATCCGAACGGAAAACCAGACCTAAGCGAGGGAGAGCAGCATGATTAAAATTCTTTTATTTGCAGGACTGGCTGAACAGGCCGGTACACAAGCAATAGAAATAGATGTGGAACAAGCAACCACAGATGAAATAAAAGCGAGTCTAAAAGAACAATACGGTCTTGAATCTATTGATACGGCTATGATTGCCGTTAACGAAAGCTATGTAAAAGAAAATACCTCTGTATCTTCGGGTGACACGGTAGCCATCATACCGCCGGTCAGCGGGGGATGAAAACCGGACGGCATTTCAGCCGTCTGGTTTTTCTGTATTTCATTGGCATATCCCCAAGTATCCTCAGCATACAATGATTTTCTGTAAGCGTTTATTCTACATATGTTACTCCCTATAAAGTAAGAGACTCACTCCATAATTAGACTGAAATTTTGAAAAATAATAGAAATTTATTTCGGGTATCGATATAGTGAAGATGATAAATGTTGGAAAGGTGCTGGATATGGAGACATTTAAAAGATTAAAAATGTATTATTGGCCGTACAGAAAAGTGTTTATGTGGTCGCTTCTAGCCATGCTTTTGATGACTGCAATTACTGTCGTTTATCCGATTATCCTGCAAATTACGATTGATGAGATCGTGCTGGGACGGCAGTATCAGCTTGCGGCGTGGGTCAGCTTAGGATTTATTGCGGTAATGGTTTTGAAAGGAATGGCTACCTTTTTTCATCAGTATTTAGGTGATATGTTCGGGATCAAATCCGTTTATCGGCTGAGAAATGGTCTGTATGAAAAACTGCAGCGGCTTTCTTTTTCTTACTATGATAACGCGAAAACAGGAGATTTGATGTCCAGGCTGACTGCTGATGTTGAAGGGCTTCGTTTTTTCTTATCATATGGTCTCGCTGAGCTCATTCGCTTCGGCCTGCTGGTAGCCATCAGCCTGTCGGTTATGTTTTACTATTCTGTTCCTCTCACGCTTGTGACAATAGCTGTTCTGCCATTTCTCGCGGTTGCGGTATACCGGTTTGACAAAAGAGTCCATCCCGCCTTCAGAGGCATCCGCAAATCGTTTGCGAAACTCAATACAAAAGTTCAGGAAAATATCAGCGGCATTAATACGGTTAAATCTCTTTCCAGGGAAGATTTTCAGATCAGCACTTTCAATAAAGCCAATGCAGAATACAGGGCGCAGTATTTACAAACATCATCCATCTGGTCTGCGTATTTCCCTTTAATGGAGTTCATTGGTAACATTTGTATTGTAGCTCTCCTCTCATACGGCGGTTACTTGGTTATGCAAAATCAGCTCAATCCCGGCGAGCTTGTTGCTTTCTTCAGCCTTGTCAATTATATGATGTGGCCCATTATGAACTTAGGTTTTGTCATCAATATGTTCTCTCAAGCAAAAGCGTCAGGGGAACGCCTGCTCGACATTCTGGAAAAAGAAGAAGACATTACAGATCATCCTCATGCTTTGCATAAACAAAAATTAACCGGAGATGTCCATTTCAAAAATGTTTCTCTTGCATACGGAAAAGAACAAACAAACGCGCTGTGCAATGTAAGCTTTGAGGCAAACAGCGGGAAGGTAATCGGACTGTTGGGCCCGACAGGTTCAGGCAAAAGCTCAGTGACACAGCTTCTCACCAGTTTTTACAGTCCTGTTAGCGGAATGATTACCATTGATCACAAACCAATCACAGATTATTCGTTAAAAACCCTTCGTTCCAATATCGGGGTCGTACTTCAAGAATCCTTCCTGTTTTCATCTACGATTAGATCAAATATTTCGTATGGGCGGCCGGATGCCTCAATGGAAGACGTCATCGAAGCGGCAAAAAGGGCGCAGGCTCATAGCTTTATTATGGAGCTTCCTGATGGGTATGACACCATGCTGGGAGAGAGGGGAATGGGGCTTTCCGGCGGGCAGAAACAGCGTATTGCCATTGCGAGAGCCATCTGCTTGAACCCGAGCATTTTAATATTGGATGATGCCACAAGCGCAGTAGATATGCAAACGGAGCACAGCATACAGCTTGCCTTAAAAGAAGTCATGAAAAACCGCACAACCTTTATCGTCGCTCACCGCATTTCTTCACTGAAACACGCCGATGAAATTCTCGTTTTTAATAAAGGACGCATTCGTGAAAGGGGAACACATCACGAGCTTCTTGAAAAAGGCGGCTACTATAAAAAGATTTACGATTTGCAATACCGTGATGTCAAAATGATTAATGAGCCGCATGAGGTCGGATAGGGAGGGGCCAAATGAAACAAACGAAAAAACAGGGGATTTTAGAGCGTTTCTATTACTCTTCAGATGAAATCATTGAAAAGCCGTTTAACTGGGCTCAAATGTGGCGGCTGCTGAGCTATGTCAAACCATATCGAAAAACAATTTTGCCGCTTTCTTTTCTCACCGTATTGATTGGCACTGCTGTGAAGCTTGTGATCCCCATTCTGATCGGCATTTATGTTCTTGATCAAGCGATTACAGGAAGAAACTCGGAGCTGCTGATTCAGCTCATTTTTATTATTAGCGGTTTATATGTCCTCAATTACGCCGCCAATGTGTTAAGAATCAGGTGGATGAATCAGCTTGGCCAGCATGTCATTTACGATTTGCGACAGCATTTATTTACCCATGTGCAGCGCTTATCCCATCGATTTTTTGATCAGCGGTCGGCGGGATCGATCTTAGTCAGGATCATGAATGATATTAACTCTCTTCAGGAGCTCTTTACAAGCGGAGTCATCAATTTGTTGACCGACTTGCTGCTTCTGGCCGGCGTGATTATTATTTTGTTTACGCTGAGCCCTGAGCTGACTATAGCCATCATGGTGACATTGCCGATTATGTTTTTTATTTCAACAAGTCTCAGAAAAAAAATACGCCGATCCTGGCAAACGGTACGGCTGAAGCAATCGAAGCTCAACTCTCATCTAAACGAAAGCATTCAGGGCATCCGGGTCACACAGGCATTTACGCAGGAAGAAGAAAACATGGCGTATTTTGACGGTGTCAATCAGGAGAACTACGAATCATGGCGGGAAGCAACTAGAAAAAATGCCATGTTCCGTCCGCTGGTAGAAATGACGAATGCGATTGGGACGGCTGTCTTGATTTGGTATGGAGCCACACTCATCATGAATGAAACCATTACGATTGGCGTCTTCGTTTCTTTTGCTTTCTATCTGGGAATGTTTTGGGAACCTATTTCGAGACTGGGTCAGGTCTATAATCAGCTGTTAATGGGGATGGCATCATCAGAACGGATTTTTGAGTTTCTGGACGAACAGCCAAATGTCAAGGAGAAGCCGAATGCCATTCATAATGAAAAGATAAATGGGGAGATCAGTTTTGAAGAGGTTGAATTTTCGTATGATGAAAAACGAAAAGCCCTTTACGCCGTTTCTTTCTCTATTCCGGCGGGCTTGACGCTTGCGCTTGTCGGGCATACAGGGAGCGGGAAGACGACGATTGCCAATTTAATCAGCCGTTTTTATGATGCGACCGGAGGCACCATTAAAATAGACGGTATACCGATTAAGGATCTTTCCCTTGCCAGTCTGCGCTCTCAAATCAGCATTGTCCTGCAAGATACATTTATTTTCTCTGGGACCATCATGGAAAATATTCGTTTTGGAAGGCCAAATGCTTCGGATGAAGAGGTGATGAAAGCGTCCCAAGCGGTCGGAGCGGATGAGTTTATTTCTGATTTAGCGGAAGGATACGCAACAGAGGTGGAGGAAAGAGGCAGCGTACTGTCTGCCGGTCAGCGTCAGCTTATTTCCTTTGCAAGAGCATTGCTCGCCGATCCGACTATTATCATCCTTGACGAAGCAACGGCAAGCATTGATACAGAGACAGAAGTAAAAATTCAGCAAGCGTTAAAAACGCTTCTGAAAGGGCGTACAGCAGTGATGATCGCTCACAGATTGTCTACGATCCGCGACGCCGACCGCATCATTGTTCTTGATCACGGCAGGAAAATAGAAGAAGGGAACCATGATCAGCTTCTCGCTAAAGGAGGCATTTATGCCGGGCTTGTGAAAGCGCAATACAGCACAGCGATAGAATAATATGAAAAGCCTTCAATATTGAAGGTTTTTGGAAATTTATTAGAAAAACATGAAACTTTTTGATATCCTTCCCGTACTATTTGTTAGATATTCTCAAGGAGGTTTTGAAATGGAAACGAATGTAGAAAAAAACAGCGGAACGGCGACTGAAAAGCCTTCACTTTTCGGAGTAATCACAAGTCCGTCCGTTCAATTTGAAAGAATAAGAGAAAGGCCGGCTGTATGGGGACCGCTTTTGATTGTTGCAGCAATTATCATCGTCGGTGCCGTGCTGCAATCACTCGGTACGGATTATAGTGAGCTTTTGAAAAGCCAGGATACGCAAGGGCTATCTGCTGAACAAATGGAAACTGTCGCAACAATAACCAAATTTGGCGGAATGGCAGGCGCTATTATCGGCGGTATCGCAGCATTATTTATTGCCCCTCTTATTTATTGGCTCTGTGTAAAAGTATCAGGCGGTGTTACGACATATAAAAAAATGCTTTCTCTCAGTCTGTTTGTCTCTTTGATTAGCAGTCTCGGATTATTGGTTAATGGAATCGTTGCTTTTACGACTGACGTGAATCCTCTTTACAGCACGACGTCACTGGCAGGGATTATCCCATCTGACGGGGCTCTTGCCAGCGTGTTAAATACCTTTGAAATTTTCAGCATCTGGAGCTTTGTATTATTAGCAATCGGACTTCACAAAACGGGAGGCATCTCCAAAAAAGCCGGGTGGATTTCAGCAATCATTCTATTCGGAATTTTAGTTGTATTTTCGCTTTTTTCAGGTTTAATCAATTCTGTGGCGGGTGCATAAGCTCATGAAAAAAGTCTGGATCGGAATTGGAATCGCAGTTATAGTCGCTCTTTTTGTTGGAATCAATATATACCGGTCTGCCGCTCCAACAAGCGGCAGCGCCGGCAAGGAGATACAGGCGGGGAGCGTTGAAGAAAATGAAATCTCATCAACGGTTATGGTTCCTGGCACGCTAAAATTTTCAAATGAACAGTATGTCTTTTATGAAGCTGATAAAGGGACATTAGAAGACATTAAAGTAAAGGAAGGCGATAAAGTTAAAAAGGGCACGCCTTTAGTCACCTATACAAATGAGCAGCTGAGCCTGGAAAAAGAACAGAACCAGTTAACGTCTGAATCCAATCGGCTTCAAATTGACCAAATTCAAGAAAAGTTAAAAGCCTTAGACAGCAAAGAAAGAGAACTGGAAAAACAGGTAGGAAAGAAAGAAGCAGAAAAACAAATCGAATCTGAACGAACAGAGCTTCAAATGCAGAAAAAAACAGCGGAGATCGAATTAAAACAAACCGAGCTTCAGCGACAGTCACTTGCCAACCGGGTATCAGATCTTGAAGTGAAAAGCGAAATTGAAGGCACCGTTATTTCTGTCAACCAAGAGGCGGCATCCAAAAAGTCAGATATTCAAGAGCCTGTCATACATATCGGCAACCCAAAAGACCTTGTCGTCTCAGGGAAATTGTCTGAATACGATACATTGAAAGTCAAAAAAGGCCAGAAGGTCACACTCACTTCAGATGTAATACAGGGTAAAACATGGAAAGGCACGGTTTCCGCAGTCGGGCTTGTTCCGGATCAGCAGGAGAGCGCTGCGGCACAAGGAACAGAACAGGCGGTCCAATACCCGCTTCAAGTGAAAATAAAAGGAAATCTTCCAGAAGGAAAGCCAGGCTTTAAATTTATCATGAATATTGAAACAGATAAACGGAAAGCAAATACGCTTCCTTCAAAGGCAGTCAAAAAAGAAGATGACCAATATTATGTGTATACAGTAAAAGACGGAAAAGCAAAGCGAGTTGATGTCAAAATCGGCGAAGTGACAGATGACCTGACAGAAATTAAAGAGGGGCTTACCCAAGATGATCAAGTCATTTTGAATCCATCTGATCAGGTGACTGACGGAATGGAAGTGAAATCTTAAATGATTCAGCTTTCTAATGTGCGAAAAAGCTACCAGATCGGAAAGGAAACGTTTGATGTTCTCCATTCTATTGATTTGGACATTCATCAAGGTGAATATGTCTCGATTATGGGGCCGTCAGGATCAGGAAAATCGACGATCATGAATATTATCGGCTGTCTTGATCGGCCGACTTCCGGTACATATCAATTGGACGGCGAAGACATTTCTTCATATAAAGATAAAGAACTGGCGGCAGTCCGTAACCGGTCCATCGGTTTTGTATTTCAGCAATTTCAGCTTCTTCCGCGGCTGAACGCAAAAAAAAATGTCGAGCTGCCGATGATTTATTCCGGGATAGGCAAAAAGGAACGTCAAGAGCGGGCTGAGAGAGCATTGGAAAAGGTCGGGTTAGCCGATCGAATGCTCCACATGCCCAACGAGCTGTCGGGCGGGCAGAAGCAGCGGGTGGCGATTGCGAGGGCGATCGTGAATGAGCCGAAATTGATTTTAGCTGATGAACCGACCGGCGCCCTGGATACGAAAACAAGCGAGGCGATTATGGATCAGTTTACAGCATTAAATGCCGAGGGAACGACAATCGTTCTGGTTACTCACGAGCCTGAAGTAGCAGATTGCACGAATCGGATCGTCATGGTGCGTGACGGAAACATTGTTCCTGCCAGCTCCGGACAAAGGAGTGTGGGAGAATGAGCCTGTTAGAAAACATCAGAATGGCTCTAAGCTCTGTCCTTGCCCATAAAATGCGTTCGATCTTAACGATGCTCGGCATTATCATTGGTGTAGGCTCTGTCATTGTTGTCGTTGCGGTAGGACAGGGCGGCGAGCAAATGCTGAAGCAGTCGATCAGCGGCCCGGGAAATACTGTGGAGCTGTACTATATGCCTAGCGACGAGGAGCTTGCAAGCAACCCGAACGCCGCAGCTGAATCTACGTTTACAGAAAACGATATTAAAGGTTTAAAAGGAATAGAAGGCATTAAACAAGTCGTTGCTTCGACTTCTGAAAGTATGAAAGCGCGTTATCACGAAGAAGAAACCGATGCTACGGTTAACGGAATAAATGATGGATACATGAATGTCAATTCTTTAGAAATCGAAAGCGGCAGAACATTTACCGACAATGACTTTCTCGCGGGGAATAGAGTCGGAATCATCTCTCAAAAAATGGCTAAAGAGCTGTTTGATAAAACCTCCCCTCTAGGTGAAGTTGTCTGGATTAACGGACAGCCCGTTGAAATTATCGGCGTGCTGAAAAAAGTAACAGGCTTGCTTTCTTTCGATTTAAGTGAAATGTATGTGCCATTTAATATGATGAAATCCTCTTTTGGCACAAGTGATTTCAGTAACGTATCATTGCAGGTCGAATCAGCAGACGACATAAAATCGGCTGGAAAAGAAGCGGCACAGCTGGTAAATGACAATCATGGCACAGAGGATTCGTATCAAGTGATGAACATGGAGGAGATTGCGGCCGGAATTGGCAAGGTAACGGCAATTATGACGACGATTATCGGCTCAATTGCAGGTATTTCCCTTTTGGTCGGCGGAATCGGTGTCATGAATATCATGCTCGTATCAGTCACAGAACGGACACGGGAAATTGGAATCAGAAAATCCCTCGGTGCGACGAGGGGACAGATTCTGACTCAGTTTTTAATTGAGTCAGTCGTATTGACGCTGATTGGCGGTCTGGTCGGGATTGGTATTGGATACGGAGGGGCCGCGCTTGTTTCAGCCATTGCGGGCTGGCCGTCACTCATATCCTGGCAGGTTGTATGCGGGGGCGTGCTGTTCAGTATGCTCATTGGTGTTATTTTCGGCATGCTTCCTGCAAATAAAGCTGCAAAGCTTGATCCCATTGAAGCGCTGCGTTATGAGTAGCCTCATGCAACATGCATGAGGTTTTTTTATGTTTAGTGATTTCTACTATGAATATAAAAGACTTTTTTCATTAAAATAAGAAGAAAATGTCGTACAATTGTCCTTATTTTTGTCGAATTTACAGTTTACAAACCCTATAGACATACGTTAATATGGAGAAACGTGAAAGATTTTGATAGTTATTGAATGAATTTGAATGATTTTAGTTGCCTAAACCGAAAATAGCGTTTACAATGAAATTGTATTCAAAATGAATACGTTTTCATTAGGAGGTGAAGCATGCTAACTCCTGAACGGCATCAATTGATTATTGATCAAATAGAAAAGCATGATGTGGTAAAGATTCAAGAGCTTATAAATCTGACTAATGCTTCTGAATCAACAATCAGAAGAGATTTATCGACCCTTGAAGAACGCGGTTTTTTAAAGCGCGTTCATGGTGGAGCGGCCAAGCTTTCTGATATCAGACTTGAACCCGATATGCTTGAAAAATCATCCAAAAACCTTCACGATAAATTGAAGATTGCTGAAAAAGCAGCTTCTCTTTTAGAAGAAGGGGATTGCATTTACCTTGATGCAGGCACGACGACATTGCACATGATTGATTTTATGGATAAAACCAAAGATATTGTCGTTGTCACAAACGGGGTAATGCATATCGAGGCATTAATAAGGAAAGAAATTTCTTTTTATCTGCTTGGAGGATACGTAAAGCACAGAACGGGCGCGATTATTGGAGGCGCTTCATTGATTGCCATGGACCAGTACAGATTTGATAAGAGTTTTCTGGGGACAAACGGTGTCCATACAGAGGCTGGATTTACAACG
The DNA here is from genome assembly GCF_038002425.1 of Bacillus sp. FSL R7-0685. NCBI lineage: Bacteria > Bacillati > Bacillota > Bacilli > Caryophanales > Bacillaceae > Bacillus > Bacillus sp. FSL R7-0685. The sequence continues at coordinate 1,494,133 of NZ_JBBOCN010000001.1, forward strand.
CCGGACCCTGATGAGGCCCTTTTAAAACAGAAAGCGATCAAACAGGCAAAACACGCTTACGTCTTAGCAGACCCTTCGAAGTTCGGAGAAATTTCATTTTCGGCATTCGCCGGAATAGGCGACGCAACAATCATTACGACTGACGCTGAAGAGCTTACATTCGATAATTACCAAGAAAAAACTGTCGTAAAGGTAGTGAAACCATGATTTACACTGTAACACTTAATCCATCTGTCGATTATATAGTTCACGTTGAAGATTTTTCTGTAGGAGGCCTGAACCGTTCTTCGTATGATACCAAGTATCCAGGGGGCAAAGGCATCAACGTATCGAGACTGCTGAAAAGACACCATGTGGCGTCTAAAGCGCTCGGATTCGTCGGCGGATTTACCGGAGAATATATCAAAACATTTTTACGGGAAGAAAACCTGGAAACAGCTTTTTCTGAAGTAAAAGGGGATACCCGTATCAATGTAAAGCTGAAAACGGGTGATGAAACTGAAATTAACGGGCAGGGACCGACAATTTCGGATGAAGATTTCAAAGCCTTTTTAGAACAGTTCCAATCTTTGCAAGAGGGAGATATCGTTGTTCTTGCAGGAAGCATTCCATCTTCACTCCCTCACGATACTTATGAAAAAATCGCAGAGGCCTGCAAACAGCAGAACGCACGAGTTGTTCTGGATATCTCAGGCGAGGCTCTTTTGAAAGCAACAGAAATGAAACCATTTTTGATGAAGCCAAATCATCATGAGCTTGGAGAAATGTTCGGCACGGCCATTACATCTGTTGAGGAAGCCGTTCCTTATGGGAAAAAGCTTGTAGAACAAGGCGCTGAACATGTAATCGTATCAATGGCCGGAGACGGAGCGCTTCTGTTTACGAACGAAGCTGTTTATTTTGCTAACGTGCCAAAGGGGAAATTGGTAAACTCAGTCGGAGCAGGGGATTCCGTTGTTGCAGGTTTCCTTGCCGGAATTTCCAAACAGCTGCCGCTTGAAGAAGCATTCCGCTTAGGAGTTACTTCAGGCAGTGCTACCGCGTTCTCTGAAGAACTTGGAACAGAAGAATTTGTCCAGCAGCTTCTTCCTGAAGTTAAGGTCACACGTCTATAGAGGAGGAAACACAAGTGAAAATAACTGAGCTTTTAACGAAGCATACGATAAAGCTTAATATTGAGAGCAAAGAAAAAGAAAATGTTATTGACGAAATGGTCACTGTTCTTGATAAGGCAGGAAAGTTAAATGACCGACAAGCCTATAAAGAAGCCATTTTAAATCGCGAAAGCCAAAGCTCCACGGGTATCGGTGAAGGAATCGCTATCCCCCATGCGAAAACGGCAAGCGTTATCAACCCGGCGATCGCGTTCGGACGTTCAAAAGACGGCGTCGATTATGAATCATTAGACGGCCAGCCGGCTCACTTAGTGTTCATGATCGCGGCGACTGAAGGCGCAAACAACACTCACCTTGAAGCATTGTCAAGACTTTCAACGCTGTTAATGCGTGAAGAAATCCGTAAGCAGCTCCTTGAAGCTGAGTCTGAAGATGCCATCATCGACATTATTAATCAGCACGATAAAGATGATGACGAAGAGGAAGAAGAAGCGGCACCAGCACCTGCCGGAAAAGGGAAAATTTTAGCGGTTACTGCATGCCCGACAGGTATTGCCCATACATTCATGGCTGCGGATGCCCTTAAAGAAAAAGCGAAAGAGCTTGGTGTGGAAATTAAGGTCGAAACAAATGGGTCAAGCGGCATTAAGCACAAGCTCACTGCCCAAGAAATCGAAGATGCACCTGCAATCATTGTCGCAGCGGACAAGCAGGTTGAAATGGAACGTTTTAAAGGCAAGCGCGTACTTCAAGTTCCTGTAACGGCGGGTATCAGACGTCCGCAAGAGCTTATCGAAAAAGCGATGAATCAAGATGCGCCGATTTATCAAGGCAGCGGCGGCGGTTCAGCAGCTTCAAACGATGATGAAGAAGCGAAAGGCAAGTCTGGAAGCGGTATCGGAAACACGTTTTATAAGCACCTGATGAGCGGTGTCAGCAACATGCTTCCGTTCGTAGTCGGCGGCGGTATTCTCGTTGCGATTTCATTCTTCTGGGGAATTCACTCTGCTGATCCGAATGATCCTAGCTACAACACGTTTGCAGCAGCATTAAACTTTATCGGCGGCGACAATGCATTAAAACTGATTGTTGCAGTTCTGGCCGGTTTCATTGCGATGAGTATTGCAGATCGTCCTGGTTTTGCGCCTGGTATGGTCGGCGGATTTATGGCTACTCAAGCGAATGCTGGATTCTTAGGCGGCTTAATTGCCGGATTCCTTGCCGGTTATGTCGTGATTTTACTGAAAAAAGTATTTACGTTTATCCCTCAGTCACTTGATGGATTAAAACCTGTTTTGATTTACCCGCTGTTCGGTATTTTTATCACTGGCGTATTAATGCAATTTGTCGTCAATACACCTGTAGCAGCTTTTATGAATTTCTTAACAAACTGGCTTGAAAGCCTTGGTACTGGAAACCTTGTGTTAATGGGTATTATCTTGGGCGGCATGATGGCGATCGATATGGGCGGCCCGCTTAATAAAGCAGCCTTTACGTTCGGTATCGCCATGATCGATGCAGGCAACTATGCGCCTCATGCAGCAATCATGGCCGGCGGTATGGTTCCTCCGCTTGGTATCGCACTTGCAACAACCATTTTCAGAAACAAATTCACTCAGCGTGACCGTGAAGCTGGTATTACATGCTATTTCATGGGAGCTGCTTTCGTAACAGAGGGAGCGATCCCATTTGCTGCGGCTGATCCGCTTCGCGTCATTCCAGCTGCTGTAGTCGGTGCAGCTGTTGCCGGCGGATTAACTGAATTCTTCCGAGTAACGCTTCCGGCGCCTCATGGAGGAGTATTCGTAGCTTTCATTACAAACCATCCGATGCTTTACCTTTTAAGTATCGTGATCGGTGCTGTCGTGATGGCAATTATCCTCGGTATCGTCAAAAAACCTGTTACAGAAAAATAAGAAAAAAAGCGTCCTTGGTTCGAAAGGACGCTTTTTCTTATCCGGCCGGCAGGGAGCGCGGTTAAGTTATGTATTTTATTCTTTTTTATGATAAAGTAAAAGAAGAGAAACAACTGACATAGCAATTGTCTAGGAGGAAACACTTTGACCGAGGAAAAAAATACGAATACTGAGAAAACGACGAAGAAAAAAAACAATACGTACCTGGAATGGGGTAAAGCGATTGTCATCGCTGTTCTGCTGGCTCTCCTGATCCGTCACTTTTTGTTTGAACCGTATTTAGTTGAAGGTTCATCTATGTATCCCACATTACATGACGGAGAAAGGCTGTTTGTGAATAAAACAGTCAACTATATCGGCGAGCTGAAGCGCGGAGATATCGTTATTATCAACGGTGAAACTTCTAAAATCCATTATGTAAAAAGATTGATCGGAAAGCCTGGAGAAACCGTTCAAATGAAGGATGACACGCTTTATATAAACGGTAAAAAAGTAGCCGAGCCTTACTTGTCTAAAAACAAGAAGGAAGCAGAAAAACTTGGTGTCAGTCTGACAGGAGACTTTGGACCGGTTAAGGTTCCGAAAGGCAAATACTTTGTCATGGGAGATAACCGGCTGAATTCTATGGACAGCCGAAACGGGCTGGGACTGATCGCGGAAGATCGAATTGTCGGCACATCGAAGTTTGTCTTTTTCCCGTTTAACGAAATGCGTCAAACAAAATAAAAACGCCTTGCTGGCCTAGGACAGCAGGCGTTTTTATTTTGAAAAAGAAGCGACCAATGCAATGCATAAAACCGTGATGAACACTGAACCGATAATAGCTAGCACACTGAAGAAAAGGTGAACCTGTTTGTTCTCTTTTCCGCGCTTTTCTAAAAGCCGTTTAGAAAAAATGTGCGAAAATATGTAAATAAGGGCTATGCCTATATATAAGCCGATATCTTTGGCGGTAAAGCCTGTTACGGCAAGGTAAAAGCCCGTAAAAAAGATCAGTAAGCAATATTCAGTAAGTGTTAAAAGCCTCAACGTGTTCCTCCATGAGAGTGTGTAATTTTCCAGGCGGATGCATTCTCTCTCTTTAATTGTAACACAGCTGGCTGGTTTGGGTGTATAAGTGTTTTCTCTCTGTTTTATCAGGGAATCATTTCTCTTGTCCTGCATTCATGGTATACTTTTATTGATGATAGACATGATGGAGGATAATAAATGATTGCTGTAAATAATGTAAGCTTGCGGTTTGCGGATCGCAAGTTATTTGAAGATGTTAATATTAAATTTACCCCAGGCAACTGCTATGGGTTAATTGGTGCAAACGGTGCCGGTAAATCAACGTTTCTAAAGGTGCTGTCAGGCGAAATCGAGCCTCAGACAGGCGACGTGCATATGAGTCCTGGCGAGCGTCTTGCCGTCTTGAAGCAGAACCATTTTGAGTACGAAGAGTATGAAGTGCTGAAAGTGGTCATTATGGGCCACAAACGCCTGTATGAAGTCATGCAGGAGAAAGACGCTATTTACATGAAGCCTGATTTCTCAGATGAGGATGGGATTCGTGCTGCTGAGCTAGAAGGTGAATTCGCGGAACTGAACGGTTGGGAAGCGGAAAGTGAAGCTGCGATCCTGTTAAAAGGCCTTGGTATCTCAGAAGATCTGCACACAAAAAAGATGGCAGACCTCAGCGGTTCGGAGAAGGTAAAAGTTCTCTTGGCACAGGCATTATTCGGCAAGCCGGATGTTCTGCTCCTCGATGAGCCGACGAACCACTTGGACCTTCAGGCAATCCAGTGGCTTGAAGAGTTTCTGATTAACTTTGAAAACACAGTTATTGTCGTATCCCATGACCGCCACTTCTTAAATAAAGTATGTACGCACATTGCCGACCTTGATTTTAACAAAATTCAAATCTATGTCGGAAACTATGATTTCTGGTACGAGTCAAGCCAACTGGCGTTAAAGCTTTCTCAAGAAGCGAACAAGAAAAAAGAAGAGCAGATTAAACAGCTTCAAGAGTTTGTCGCTAGATTCAGCGCCAATGCGTCTAAATCTAAGCAGGCTACATCAAGAAAGAAACTTCTCGAAAAAATCACGCTGGATGATATTAAACCGTCTTCCCGCCGCTATCCTTATGTTAACTTCACGCCGGAACGGGAAATCGGAAATGATGTTCTTCGCGTGGAAGGCTTAACAAAAACAATCGATGGCGTAAAGGTGCTTGACAATGTCAGCTTTATTATGAATCGAGAAGATAAAATTGCTTTCACTGGCCGAAATGAACTTGCTGTTACTACGCTGTTTAAAATCATCTCCGGGGAAATGGAAGCTGACAGCGGAACGTTTAAATGGGGTGTTACCACATCTCAAGCGTATTTTCCAAAAGACAACAGCGAATATTTCGAAGGCAGTGATCTGAACCTTGTAGACTGGCTTCGCCAATATTCTCCGCACGACCAAAGTGAGAGCTTTTTACGCGGTTTCTTAGGACGCATGCTGTTCTCTGGAGAAGAAGTCCACAAAAAAGCAAATGTACTTTCCGGGGGAGAAAAGGTCCGCTGTATGCTGTCGAAAGCGATGCTTTCTGGCGCCAATATTTTAATTTTGGATGAGCCGACTAACCATTTAGACCTGGAGTCCATTACAGCGCTCAATAACGGCTTAATCAGCTTTAAAGGCGCTATGCTGTTTACTTCCCATGACCATCAGTTTGTGCAGACCATTGCAAACAGAATTATAGAAATTACACCTAACGGCATCGTCGATAAGCAAATGAGCTATGACGAGTTCCTTGAAAATGCTGATGTGCAGAAAAAATTGACTGAACTATACGCGGAATAAAAAAAGCAGAGATTTCTCTGCTTTTTTTGATACCTAAATATGAAAGGAGATCACAACATGAAATTTTTGGTTGTCGGAGCAGGTGGAGTAGGTGGGTATATTGGCGGACGGCTTTCGGAGAAAGGAAATGATGTGACATTTCTCGTGCGCCAAAAACGAGCTGAGCAGCTTAAAAAAACCGGGCTTGTCATCCATAGTGAAAAAGGGAATGTATCATTTCAGCCCGAACTAATCAGTGCCGGAGAAACAGGGCAATTTGATGTCGTTATCATTGCTTCTAAAGCATACTCGCTTGGTCAAGTGATAGAGGATGTCAAACCATTTATCCATCAGGAATCTGTCATTATCCCTTTTTTAAATGGGTACCGCCACTATGAGCAGCTATTTGCGGCATTTTCAAAAGAACAGGTGCTGGGCGGCCTGTGTTTTATAGAAAGTGCTTTAGACAACAAAGGAGAAATTCATCATACGAGCGCAGCGCATCGTTTTGTATTTGGAGAATGGAACGGCGAGCGTACGGAGCGGATAAGAGCGCTTGAAGAGGCATTTTCAGGTGTGAAGGCTGAAGTCATCATTAGCGGGCATATCGAGAAGGACATTTGGAAAAAGTATCTCTTTATTGCAGCGCAAGCGGGGATCACAACGTTATTTCAACGACCGCTTGGCCCAATCCTCGCCACAGAAGCCGGACGTCACACGGCCCAAACTCTTATTGGGGAAATTTGCGCTGTTTTACGAAAAGAAGGTGTTCCGGCTGATCCGGATCTTGAGGAAGAGAGCTTTCGTACGATGACCAACATGTCTTACCATATGAAGTCCTCCATGCTTCGGGATATGGGAAACGGCCAAACGACTGAAGGAGACCACCTGCATGGATTTTTGCTTGAAAAAGCAAAACGTTTATCTCTCGCAGCACCAGTATTAGAAACCGTTTATGCGAATCTGCAAATGTATGAAGCAGAAAAATAAAAAAAGGAGGCGGAAAAGCCTCCTTTTATTTACTTAAAAAGCCCAATTTCCGTTTCTGAAGATAGGCTCTCTTTTCCCGTCTGCCGTAATTCCGTCAATATTCATATCCTTAGAACCGATCATAAAGTCCACGTGTGTAATGCTTTCATTTAGGCCTTCTTTGACAAGCTCTTCACGAGACATCTGCTTTCCGCCTTCAATATTAAAGGCATAGGCGCTTCCGATCGCCAAATGATTTGACGCGTTTTCATCAAACAGCGTGTTATAGAAAAGAATGTTTGATTGTGATATAGGTGAATCGTAAGGAACAAGTGCCACTTCACCTAAATAGTGAGAACCTTCATCTGTTTCCACCAGTTCTTTTAAAATATCCTCACCTTTTTCAGCTTTAATGTCGACTATACGGCCATTTTCAAACGTCAGGGTGAAATTTTCAATAATATTTCCGCCGTAGCTTAATGGTTTTGTGCTTGATACCACTCCGTCAACCCCGTCTTTTTGCGGCAGCGTGAATACTTCTTCTGTCGGCATATTGGCCATAAACTCATGGCCGCTTTCATTCACGCTTCCCGCACCTGCCCAAACATGCTTCCTAGGCAGCTTAATTGTTAAATCAGTTCCTTCAGCTTGATAATGTAAGGCAGCGTAATGTCTCTCGTTCAAATGGTCAACTTTTTCATGAAGATTTTGGTCATGATTGATCCACGCCTGAACCGGGTTGTCTTCATTTACGCGCGTCGCTTTAAAAATTTCTTCCCACAGAAGGTGGATCGCTTCCTCCTCTGATTTGCCAGGAAACACCTTGTGAGCCCAGCCTGCTGATGCCGCACCTACGACAGTCCAGCTGACTTTGTCTGATTGAATATATTGTCTGTATGTATGTAATGCTTTGCCTGCTGCTTTTTGGAATGCCGCAATCCGTTTGGAATCTATACCTTTTAGCAAGTCTGGGTTTGACGACACAACAGAAATGAAAGCAGCTCCATTTTTGGCAAGCTCTTCTCTGCCTTTTGCTTCCCATTCAGGATATTCTTCAAATGCTTCAAACGGCGCAAGTTCGTATTTTAATTTGGCGACTTCGTCATCCTGCCAATTCACGGTGACGTTTTTTGCGCCCTTTTCATATGCGTGTTTTACAATTAAACGGACAAAATCCCGGACGTCTGTTGAAGCATTTACGACTACATACTGGCCTTTTTGGACATTAACGCCGACTTCTACCGCCAGCTGTGCATATGTATTTAATTTCTGTGAAAATGAATCCATGAATCATTCCTCCAAGCTTTTTTCTCATCATATCAAATATGATCCTATAAAGGAAAGAAGGAGCCCAAAGTGAAAAACCCAAAACGACACGTCTTGGGTTTTTCAATATTATGGATGATTCAGTTTTACAGTGCCGCCTGCAGGCGAATGAGGCATATTTGCCAAAGAAATGCTCATGCCTCCAAGAATAATTCCGCTTAAAATGGCTGCGATCGCTACTCTTCTTCCTAAATCTCTTAGCATCTGTTTCCTCCTTAACGTTTCTCCATTTCCCACAATATGAAGGAAGTGAGGAAAAAAGAAGCAAGAAATTTGCCGCGTGTGAGAATTTTGCGGGTAAAGACTATTTAATTGCCTTTTGCAGCTTATCAATCACTTCTAAAGAACGGCCTGTGCCGATTGCTACAGATTCAAGCGGGTTTTGTGCCACGTGTACAGGCACGACAATCTCTTCTGTGAGCCATTCTTTAATTCCATTAAGGAGCGCGCCGCCGCCTGTTAAAATAACGCCGCGATCAACAATATCTCCGCTCAATTCAGGCGGACAGTCCTCAAGTGTCGCTCTGATGGCTTCAAGAATATGCAGGAGGGATTCACGCATTGCATCTTGAATTTCGTTGGATTGAAGCATAATGGTTTTTGGAAGACCTGTCACGAGGTCGCGTCCCCGAATTTCCATTGCCTCTGGTATATGTTCAATCAGAGCATGGCCAATTTCCATTTTTACCTGCTCAGCTGTGCGTTCGCCGATCAGCAAATTGTATTTTTTACGGACGAAAGAAACGATATCCTCATCAAGCTGGTCTCCACCGATCCTGATAGAATGGCAGGAAACAACGCCACCGAAGGAAATAATAGCGACCTCTGTCGTCCCTCCGCCGATATCTACTACCACATTGGCAACCGGCTCATCAACCGGTAAATCCGCTCCGATGGCGGCTGCAACTGGCTCTTCGATTAAATGAACGTTTTTCGCGCCGCAATTTTTCACCGCATCACTGATGGCGCGGCGTTCTACTGCTGTTGAGCCTGATGGTGTGCAAACGACTACGTTCGGTTTTCTGAACGACATGCCGATGCTTTTTGCGGCTTTTTTCATAATGTGCTTTAGCAGGTCAGTTGTCATATCATAGTCTGCGATCACGCCATCTTTCATCGGTCTGACAGCGACAATTTTTCCCGGTGTTTTACCGATCATGTTTTTCGCGTCAGCTCCGATTGCAAGCACTGCTTTTGTCGTCGTATCCACTGCGACAACAGATGGTTCATTTAGGATAATCCCTTTATTTTTGCTGTAAACAAGTATATTAGCTGTTCCTAAGTCAATCCCGATTTCAGTTGATTGAAACATGTTTTCACCCAATCTCTATCCTAATTTAATATGATTCTACATTTAAAGTTTCTCAGAAATACTGCGATTTTTGGGGGTGTGTGTCGGTAAAGAAATGTTTTTGTAAAAAATCAAGGAACTGTGTAATAGAAGTAATACATTTTTCGGTTTTATGGAAAAAATATCTTGTAATTCTTATAGAAAGCGGGAAACTTTTTCAAAGTTTCATTCGTCTACGATATATTGAGGTACATCCTTAAAACATTACATGAGAAAAGAAACATTTAAAGGAAGAAGGGTTTTTATGAAATCAATAGGTGTTGTGAGAAAAGTAGATGAATTAGGCCGCATTGTCATGCCGATTGAGTTGAGACGGGCATTGGATATTGCCATAAAAGACAGCATTGAGTTTTTTGTTGACGGAGATAAAATTATCTTGAAAAAGTACAAACCTCATGGCGTTTGTTTAATGACTGGAGAAATCACTTCAGAAAATAAAGAATACGGCAACGGTAAAATTACGCTAAGCCCTGAGGGTGCACAGCTGCTTCTCGAAGAAATTCAAGCCGCTTTAAAAGAATAAAATTATGCTAAAAAAGGCGGAGCGATATCATCTCCGCCTTTTTTGCGTATCAATTTTTGATTACCTCCGCCTAAGATAAGACATCAAGATATTTGGTAATGAATGATTTGGGATACTTTACATATTTTACTCAATTATTTGTCGAAGAATGGTACAATAAGTAGAGAAACACAAGCGGCAGGTGGTCATATGAGAAAATATCAAGCTCGTATCATTTCCATCATTTTGGCAATGATTTTTATAATGTTTTGGGATTATTTATTTTATTTTATAGGCAAAAACCCGATTAATTGGCCTGTTGATATTGTGTATACTGCAGTCACGCTGGTAAGTGTCTGGATGCTGGCTTATTATATTGATGAGAAACAGCAGCTGGTTAAGAAAATGAAGGATAACGAATGGAAGTATAAACAGCTTTCTGAAGAAAAAAACCGCATCATGGATAATTTGCAGGAAATCGTATTTCAAACAAATGCAAAAGGCGAAATTACATATTTAAACCAAGCGTGGGCATCTATAACCGGGTTTTCAATCAGTGAATGTATGGGAACAATGTATAATGATTACTTCATAAAAGAAAAGCACGTAGCCGACCACATTAACACCCAAATCCAAAACAAAGCGTCTGCTGGCATGTTTACGGCAAAATACGTGACAAAGAACGGCACGATTTTTTGGGGAGAAGTTCATTATAAACTTTACTATGACCGGGATGACCAATTTACAGGCAGCCTGGGTACAATGTCAGATATCACTGAGCGGAAAGAGGCTGAAGATGAGCTCATTGAGATTAATGAACGGCTGGCGAGGGAATCCCAGAAACTATCAATCACAAGTGAACTTGCCGCAGGTATTGCTCATGAGGTCAGAAACCCTTTAACATCTGTCAGCGGTTTCCTCCAGATTATGAAAACACAATATCCGGACAGAAAAGACTATTTTGACATCATCTTTTCAGAGATTAAAAGAATCGATTTAGTGCTCAGCGAGCTGCTGCTGCTTGCAAAACCGCAGGCAATCACATTTAAAACACACCAGCTTAATGAGATCTTGAAACAAGTCACGACATTGCTTGATACCAATGCAATTCTGTCCAATATCGTCATAGAGAAAAATTTCAAAGAGACAGATGGCTGTATGATTAATGGAGACGAAAATCAGCTGAAGCAGGTCTTTATCAACATCATTAAAAACGGAATTGAGGCAATGCCAAAGGGCGGTGTCGTAACCATTTCAACTGCTAAAACCGCCTCTCATGCAGTGATAAGCGTAAAGGATGAAGGAAACGGCATGCCGCAGGAAAAGCTGAAGCAGATTGGCAAACCTTTTTATTCAACAAAAGAAAAGGGCACTGGACTGGGACTTCCCATTTGTTTGAGAATCCTGAAGGAACATGACGGGGAATTGAAAATCGAAAGTGAAGCTGGAAAAGGCAGCGTCTTTCAAGTGGTTTTGCCTTTAAAATCAGACAGCTGAGAGGAGAAAAATAAAGTGAACTCGCTTCTGTTTGTATACGGGACATTAAGAAAGCATGAAAAAAACCACCATTTGCTGGCACAATCGGCATGTATCAATGAGCAGGCGAGAACAAAGGGAAGTTTGTTTGCTGCAAAAGAGGGGCCCACAGTTGTTTTCAATGATGAAGATGAAGGCTATATATATGGCGAAGTATATGAAGCAGATGAATTGTGTATACATAAGCTCGATCAATTTTTTCAAGGATATCATAAACAAACGGTGTTTGTAGAAACGGATGTCGGGATTAAAATTGCGCTTATTTATTTTATGAACAAAGACGGGTGTGCCGGTTTTACGAAAATAAGCAGCGGCGACTGGAAAGAACATCAGATGATCAGCAAATCGAAAAATCCCATTTATTATTTTGCCTATGGATCATGCATGGATAATGCCCGCTTTCAAAAAGCGGGAGTCGATCACTATTTTCAAGATCCAGTAGGAAGAGCTGTTTTAAAAGGATACACAACCCGCTTCACGCTAAAAAGGGAAGACGGTTCAAGAGCGGACATGTTGGAAGACGGAGGAACAACAGAAGGCGTTTTATACCGTATCCCTTATTCTGCTCTCTCCTATCTATATAAAAGGGAGGGCGTCGAATCTCTTACGTATCGGCCGGCATTTGTAGACGTTGAAGCTGGCGGAAGGCACTACAAAGACTGTTTAACCTTTCTCGTCCTCCAAAAAGAAGCGGAAATTGCCCCGCCTCAGCACTATCAGATTGAAATCGAACGCGGAGCGGAGCTGTATTTGTCGCCTGAGTTTACTGAAAAGCTCAAGCGGCATATGAATTCGCTGCCAAAAGGATAACACTGTAACAAAAGAATATGATAAAATTTGATCAATATCATGTCATATAAAGGAGCACCACGATGAAAAAAGAATTTGCGGTAATTGGGCTGGGCCGTTTTGGTGGCAGTATTTGCAAAGCATTAAGCGAAGAAGGCGTCGAGGTTATGGCAATGGATATCGATGAAGATAAAGTCAACGAGTATGCCAAGATTGCATCTCACGCAGTTATCGGTGATTCGACAGACGAATCTGTCCTGAAAAATTTAGGCCTGCGAAATTTTGACCACGTTATTGTAGCAATCGGGGAAAATATTCAAGCGAGTATTTTAACGACACTCATTCTGAAAGAACTTGGCGTCCATACGATTACAGTTAAAGCGCAGAACGATTATCACGAAAAAGTGCTGTCTAAAATTGGTGCGGATCACATCGTCCACCCGGAACGCGATATGGCAAAACGAATTGCGCATAATATCGTGTCCAACAATGTACTTGACTATTTGGAGCTGTCTGAAGAGCATAGTCTTGTTGAAATCGTAGCTAACAGCCGCCTGGCTGGAAATACACTTCTCGATTTAGATATTCGCGCAAAATACGGTATTAATATCGTAGCCATAAAAAGGGGCAAGGAAGTTATCGTATCACCGCTTGCAACCGAAGTCATCCACCAAGAAGATATACTCATTGTTATTGGATCAGTTACAGACATCTCCCGTTTCGAAAAAAGAGTTCTTCATACAAAATAGCAGCCAAATAAGCCGTCCTCAAAGGGCGGTTTTTCATATTATCAGAATATAACAACTTTAATGAACTGAGCGTCAATTTCTTGAAATTTCATTGACTAAGCACAGGTGTTCCGATAGCATATTGTACCATATAATAAAAAAGAGGAGGGGCCTATTTGAATAAAGAAGCGCTAGTCAATAGGCTGAATGCTTCAGCCAAAAGACAAAAAGCTGATATCGTCATTAAAAACGGAAAAATCATGGACGTATATAATCAAGAATGGATATATGAAGATATTGCGATTACAGATGGAGTTATTGTAGGCCTCGGTGAGTATGAAGGTGAAAATACCATTGATGCAGAGGGACAAATGATTGTTCCGGGTTTTATTGATGGACATGTACATATTGAGTCGTCAATGGTTACACCGATTGAGTTCGCTAAAGCAGTGTTGCCTCATGGCGTGACGACGGTTGTTACAGATCCGCATGAGATCGCGAATGTGTCTGGTGAAAAAGGGATTGTGTTTATGCTTGAACAAGCTCGGCATACACCGCTGAATATCCATTTTATGCTTCCTTCCAGTGTGCCTGCCGCGAGTTTTGAGCGATCAGGCGCAATTCTCAAAGCTGCCCATCTCAAGCCTTTTTATGAAGAAGAAGAAGTATTAGGACTGGCTGAAGTTATGGATTATGTGTCGGTTCAGCAGGCTGAAGAAGACATGGTTCAGAAACTGCTCGATGCCCGTGTGGCAGGAAAACGGATAGACGGTCATTTAGCTGGTTTATCAACAGATCTCATTAACATTTATAGAACCGCATTTGTCTTAAATGACCATGAAGTAACATCGAAGGAAGAAGCCCTTGATCGTATCAGAAGAGGCATGTATGTCATGATGCGTGAAGGATCAGTCGCCAAAAACACGCTCAATGTGCTTCCGGCGGTGAATGAAAAGAACGCACGCCGTTTCTTTTTTTGTACGGATGATAAGCATGTGGATGATTTATTGTCAGAGGGAAGTGTAAACCATCAGGTGAAAATGGCGATTCAAGCTGGACTTGATCCGTTTTTAGCCTATCAATTAGGAAGCCTCAATGCGGCCGAATGCTACGGATTAGATACAAAGGGAGCGATTGCCCCGGGTTTTGACGCTGATTTGCTCTTTGTATCTGATCTGGAAAATGTCACTGTCACAATGACGATGGTAAAAGGGCAGACTGTTGCTGAAGACAGCAAAGCGGTCTATCAGGATCATGCTTCAACTGCAGCACCAGATCAGGCACTGCTTGATTCTGTTAAGCTTGCTGCTCCTCTTAACAAACAGGATTTTCATATGCCAATCGATTCAGAGGAGCAGATCAATGTCATTCAAATCATACCAAATCAGCTTGAAACACGATTAGTACAAGTTCCGGCTCCTGATGCCCGCGAATTTGAGCCTGACACTGAGTTTGATTTGTTAAAGATTGCAGTTGTCGAGCGGCATAAAGGATTAAAAGAAACCGGACTTGGTATTGTGAAAGGTTTTGGATTCAAGAGCGGAGCGATTGCCACAACCATTTCACACGACTCCCATAATATTATTGCTGTCGGAACGAATGATGAGGATATCGCGGCGGCAGTTAATAAGCTGCAGGAAATTGGCGGAGGATTAACGATTATAAAAAATGGGGAAGAGCTCCATTCAGTACCGCTGCCGATTGCAGGGTTATTATCCGACCAATCTGCAGAGCAAGTGAATCAAAGCTTGCTGACGCTTCATGATAAATTGCCGTTAATCGGTTTCACAGGCGGATTTAATCCATTTTTGACATTGTCGTTTTTAGCGTTGCCTGTCATTCCTGATATTAAAATGACGACTACGGGATTATTCGATGTAAAATCATTTCAACACATATCACTGCAATAAAAAGAGGCACTCCCTTAGGGAGTGCCTCTTTTTTTAAACCTCCATAATGATCGGCAGGATCATTGGACGGCGCTTTGTTTTTTCGTACAAGAAAGGCGCAAGAGTGTCTGTAATCTCGTTTTTGATTTCAGACCATTGAGTCGTTTTTCGTTCCATTACTTTTTGTAAGTGATTTGAAATGAGCTCTTGAGCGTCGTTGATCAAGTCGCCAGATTCTCTCATGTACACAAATCCTCTGGAAATCAAATCAGGACCCGCTGAAATCTTGAAGTCGTCCATGTCAATGCTGACAACAACGATGACAAGTCCTTCTTCAGAGAGAATTCTGCGATCACGAAGTACGATATTGCCAATATCACCGATACCGCTTCCGTCAATGTACACTGAACCGGACGGGATTTTTCCTGCAACTGAAGCCTCATCGCCTTTAAGTGCTAATACTTCACCATTATCCATGATAAAGCAGTTTTCCTCTGGGATGCCACAATCTGTTGCAAGTTTGACATGCATCTTTTGCATTCTGTACTCACCGTGAATCGGCATGAAGAATTTAGGCTTGATTAAACGAAGCATCAGCTTCTGTTCTTCCTGTCCGCCGTGACCGGATGTATGGATATCGTTAAGAGGGCCGTGAATAACCTCAGCACCCGCACGATACAGCTGGTTGATTGTTCGACTCACGCTGATTGTGTTGCCTGGGATAGGGGATGAAGAAAATACGACTGTATCCCCAGGATTGATTGAAATTTGGCGGTGTGTGCCGTTTGCAATTCTTGATAACGCCGCCATTGGTTCCCCTTGGCTTCCTGTACATAAAATTGTTACTTTATTAGCAGGCATACGATTGATTTCGTTATGCTCAATAAACGTATTTTTAGGACAGTTAATATAACCGAGTGTCTGTCCAATTTCGATAGCCGATTCCATACTGCGTCCAAATACGGCAACTTTTCTTCCATTTTGTACAGCAGCTTCAATTACCTGCTGCAAGCGGTGAATATTCGACGCAAATGTGGCGAAGATAATTCGGCCGTCCACCTTGCGGAAAATGTCATGAATGCTTTCTCCTACACGGCGCTCAGACATGGTAAACTCCGGATTTTCACTGTTTGTGCTGTCTGAAAGAAGGCACAAAACGCCTTCTTTACCGATTTCGGCCATTTTCGTTAAGTTTGCCGGCTCGCCGACTGGAGTAAAGTCGAATTTGAAATCCCCAGTATGTACGATGTTTCCGGGCGGCGTTTTTACAACAATGCCGTAGGAATCCGGAATACTGTGTGTTGTTCTGAAGAATGACACAGCCGTTTTGCGGAACTTTACAATATCATCCTCGCCGATAATGTTCAGTTTCGTCTGTCTCAATAATCCATGCTCTTCAAGTTTATTCCGAAGTAAGCCGATCGCGAGTTTTCCGCCGTATACAGGAATATTCACTTGTCTGAGCAGGTATGGAATACCGCCGATGTGGTCTTCGTGCCCGTGGGTGATAAAAAGCCCTTTAATTTTATCTTCGTTTTTGACTAAATACGTATAATCAGGGATGACGTAGTCAATTCCGAGCAGTTCGTCCTCGGGAAACTTGATCCCCGCATCAATCAGTACAATTTCATCCTGGAATTGCACCGCGTACGTATTTTTACCGATTTCGCCCAAACCTCCGAGGGCGAAAACAGCAGTCTGATCATTTTTTACAAATTTCATACCGCTCATAACTCCAATACTTTAAAATTTTCGCTCTGTTGTTCATATTCTAAGAATGCACCATCAACAGGTGTAATAAACTCAATATTAAATTTCTTTTCTTTCAGCTTTGTTCTGACGTCACGCTCAGATACGCCTTCAATATAAAGTGAATCTGTCTTTTCCCGAACAGGTACTTCGTCAGCCTTCTCTTGATAAAATACCTTATAAATCATTCCAAATCTCTCCTTAAATGCCGTATGTTAGACTCGCTCATTCTATTATATTCGAAAACGGAATATAAGGAAAGCCTTGAGCAAAATAAGGATCTCTCAAAAAGTGAAAGATCCCTTGTCAGGCAATTGCTTTCTTACGGAGCATTCCGTTCCATTGTCTTCTGAGTTTCTTTCTTAATTTACGCAGCATTAGCCAGTCCCTCCTTTAATGAAAAATTTGTCCCAGAGTTCTTTTATACAAATAGTATACGGAGATTGAGGAAGACTTTTCGTGGTTATTAATGGAATTTAATATGATTTTTGAACGAAATTGTTTGCTGAATGACAATCTTTTTGTATGATGAGGGTGGGAATTGCAGACCAAGACGATAAAGGGGAAGTTGCGATGGATTCTAAATTAATCTTTTTTGATATTGACGGCACAATATATGATCATGATAAGAATATACCGGAAAGTACGAGAAAAACCGTGGCGGAGCTTCAGCGCCAAGGGCATCATGTGTTTATTGCCAGCGGCCGGTCTCCATTTTTGGTTAAGCCGATTTTGGAGGAGCTGGGCATCCACTCATTTATTTCCTACAATGGACAGTTTGTTGTCTTTGAAAATCAAGTGATTTATAAAAATCCGCTGCCTGAAAATGCAATCAGGCGATTATTAAAGCAGGCGGATGAAGGCAAGCATCCTGTTGTGTTTATGGCTGAGGACACGATGAAAGCGACTGTTGCGGATCACCCCCATGTTCTCGAGGGAATCGGCAGCCTTAAAACAGATTATCCAGAGACCGATGACCTTTTTTATGAAGGAAAAGAAATTTTTCAGCTTCTTTTATTTTGTCAGGGTGAAGAAGAAAAAGCTTATGCCGCTTTTCCTGAGTTTGATCTAGTTCGCTGGCATGAGCTATCGACTGATGTTCTGCCGCACGGAGGTTCGAAGGCAGAAGGAATCAAAAAAGTGATTGAGCGTCTTCCGTTTGATATCGGCGATACATATGCTTTCGGCGACGGATTAAATGATTTGCAAATGATTGAATACGTTGGGACAGGCGTTGCTATGGGAAATGCTGTTCCCGAACTGAAAGAAATCGCGGACTTTGTAACAAAACCGGTGGACGAGGATGGAATTGCATACGCTGTCAAAGAATTGGGCCTTTTAAAATAAAGAAACGGCTGGCATTGTGCCAGCCGTTTTCTCTTTTAGCGCTCAATTGCGATTGCATTTTCAGGTTCTTTGAAAGGATTTTCCTTATCAATATGATCATAGAACATAACGCCGTTCAAATGATCGATCTCATGCTGAAACACAATAGCCGGAAATCCTTTTAAACGAATATCAATATTTTCGCCTTCTAGTGTTGTTCCTTTTACTCTGATGCGAGCATAGCGGGGAACATAACCGGGAATCGCTTCATCCACAGAGAGGCAGCCCTCGCCGCTTGTTAAGTAGCTTTTTTCAACTGAATGGCTGACGATCTTAGGATTAAACAGAGCATAGCTGTATAATTTACCGGAAGCATCTTCCGCATGAACGGCGATCATTCGTTTTTTGATATTAATTTGAGGAGCTGCGAGTCCTACGCCAGGGCGCAGCTTGTATTTTTCGGCTAATTCTGGATTTTGGCTGTTTTTAACAAATTCGATCATGTCGGCCAGCTGCTGTTTTTCTGCATCAGTTGGAGGCAGCTCAACAGGTTCGGCAGTCTCTCTGAGGGCTGGATGGCCGTCACGTACGATGTTTTCCATAGTAATCAAGAAACTTCACTCCTAAAGCTTAATATGTAAATTATATCGGATTTCTTCACAAAGGTGCAACGAAACGAATGACCAGCCGTATATGGCTGGTCAATTTCATGCTGTGTGGTTAGCAACAGCCTCCACCTAAATAAGCAGCTCCGACAATGATTAACAGAATGAATAAAACAACGATTAGCGCAAAGGTGCGGCCGTAGCCATATCCGCAGCCACCATATCCGTAACCACCATAACTGCAGCAGCCTCCGCCGTAACCATATCCATACATATTACATAACCTCCTCTTTTAATTACGCCAGAGCCTTTATAAGTAGGCATAGCGTCTAATATAACCTATGTAAAAACAAAAAAGTTGTATGGTCATCTGTCCTGATTTTTCACTTTTTTGATTTAATTTCAGTATTGCATTTATACAGCACGGCTATTGCCAAATGTCCCCATGGATTCTATAGTAGAAATTGTCAAGATTGGGGGATTTAACGTGAAAGACGCTATAAAACGGCGGCCTGGAATCAAGATCGGAGCTTTTTGTGCCATGGCACTGATATTAACAGGATGCATGGGACAGGACCCGGTTGATTCAGTTCATCATTCATTAGAAAAAGCCGCGGAATCGGAAAAGCCGTTTCAAGAAGAACAAAACACACTCAAAGAATTAGAGGCCAAAGAAAATCAGCTTTACGATAGTGTTATGAAGCTCAATATGGATGATTATAAAAAAATTGTTGCTTTATCTAATAAGGCGCTTGAAAATGTCAGCAAGCGCGAAGAACACCTAAAGCTTGAAAATGACAGCATGAAAAAATCGGAAACAGAATTTGAGGAAGCAAAAACGTCAGCGGAACATATTAAGGAAAAAGACATAAAAGAAAAGGCCGATGCCGCAGCAAACCATATGGAGAAAAGATATACATCATATGGCACTATGTATAAAGAGTATAAAAAAGCGCTTGAGCTTAATAAAAAACTGTATATGCAGCTGAAAGACAAAGATTTGACAAGAGATGATCTGGATCAGCAGATCGATAAAGTCAATGCTTCTTATGAAAAGATCCTTAAATATAGCGGAGAATTTAATGAACAAACCGAAAAATATAATAAAGCCCGGGAAGATTTATATGATGCTGCAGGCTATCGTGTGAAAAAGAGCTGACTCGATCAGCTCTTTTTTTGAATGAAATGCGATTCGGATTTCGTTCAAAATTTTCATTTCTATTGTAGTACAGCATAGTAAGGTATACTAGTACAGTTTTGGGTGCGGTTGGCATCTGTTTTTTTGATGAAAATGTAAAGCGAATACATTTATTGAAAATCAGCGATGAAAACGATTGACGGTTCTTCTTTATTTGGTGTAAACTAATCCATGTTAAGCGGTGTTGTATTAGTTTTTTACAACTTCGAAATAATACAGTTCAAAGCAGAGTGTAACTATCCTACATAAAAGGTTTTGGCAAACTGGGGATCGGCTAAAATATAATACGACTTACTGCTGATACTTTAGGGTACCCTAAGTTTGTATGTATAAAAGGAATGCACGTCTAATGACTGTTTAAAAGAAAGGAAGAGGTGACTTAGTATGGCTGCAAAAACGAAAAAAGCTATCGTTGACAGTAAGAAGCAATTTGATGCCATTAAAAAGCAGTTCGAAACGTTCCAAATTTTAAATGAAAAGGGAGAAGTCGTGAATGAAGCGGCGATGCCTGATTTAACTGATGATCAATTAAAAGAGCTAATGCGCCGCATGGTATTTACGCGTGTGCTTGACCAACGCTCTATCTCATTAAACCGTCAAGGACGTCTCGGATTTTACGCTCCTACTGCGGGTCAAGAAGCTTCTCAGATTGCAACGCATTTCGCGCTTGAAAAAGAAGACTTTGTTCTTCCTGGATACCGTGATGTGCCTCAGTTAATTTGGCACGGCCTTCCATTATATCAAGCGTTTCTTTTCTCTCGCGGACATTTCAGAGGAAACCAAATGCCTGATGATGTGAATGCCCTTTCTCCACAAATCATTATCGGTGCTCAATACATTCAAACTGCCGGTGTTGCGCTAGGTCTTAAAAAACGCGGTAAGAAAGCTGTCGCAATCACTTACACTGGTGACGGCGGAGCTTCTCAAGGGGACTTCTACGAAGGAATTAACTTTGCCGGAGCTTACAAAGCACCTGCAATCTTCGTGGTACAAAACAACCGTTACGCGATTTCAACTCCTGTTGAAAAACAATCTGCAGCTGAAACAATTGCACAAAAAGCTGTAGCTGCCGGTATTGTCGGCGTACAAGTAGACGGAATGGATCCGCTTGCTGTATACGCAGCAACTGCTGAAGCACGCGAGCGTGCAATCAACGGCGAAGGTCCAACACTAATTGAAACACTTACATTCCGTTATGGCCCGCACACAATGGCTGGTGACGATCCTACTAAATATCGTACAAAAGAAATCGAAAATGAGTGGGAACAAAAAGATCCGCTTGTACGTTTCCGTGCGTTCCTTGAAAACAAAGGCTTATGGTCTGAAGAAGAAGAAGCAAAAGTAATTGAGGATGCGAAAGAAGAAATTAAGCAAGCGATCAAAAAAGCTGATGCTGAACCGAAGCAAAAAGTAACTGATTTAATGAAAATCATGTACGAAAAAATGCCTCACAACCTTGAGGAGCAATTTGAAATTTATACACAGAAGGAGTCGAAGTAAGCCATGGCGCAAATGACAATGATTCAAGCAATCACGGATGCGTTACGCACAGAACTGAAAAATGACGAAAATGTCTTAGTTTTCGGAGAAGACGTTGGTGTAAACGGCGGCGTATTCCGTGCGACAGAAGGATTGCAAAAAGAATTCGGTGAAGACCGTGTGTTTGACACGCCACTTGCTGAATCTGGTATCGGCGGTCTTGCCCTTGGTTTAGGCTTAAACGGCTTCCGTCCGGTAATGGAAATCCAATTCTTCGGATTTGTTTATGAAGTAATGGATTCAGTTTCTGGCCAAATGGCTCGTATGCGCTACCGTTCTGGCGGACGCTGGACTTCACCTGTAACAATTCGTTCTCCATTCGGCGGCGGTGTTCATACTCCTGAACTTCACGCTGACAGCTTGGAAGGTCTTGTTGCACAACAGCCT
Organism: Bacillus sp. FSL R7-0685; assembly: GCF_038002425.1. NCBI lineage: Bacteria > Bacillati > Bacillota > Bacilli > Caryophanales > Bacillaceae > Bacillus > Bacillus sp. FSL R7-0685. The sequence continues at coordinate 1,515,869 of NZ_JBBOCN010000001.1, forward strand.
GGTATCAAAGTTGTGATTCCATCAACTCCTTACGATGCCAAAGGACTTTTAATTTCTGCGATCAGAGACAATGATCCTGTTGTCTTCTTAGAGCATATGAAGCTTTACCGTTCTTTCCGTCAGGAAGTTCCTGAAGAAGAATACACAATTGAGCTTGGAAAAGCTGACGTGAAACGTGAAGGTACTGATCTTTCAATCATTACTTACGGCGCAATGGTTCATGAATCGTTAAAAGCTGCTGAGGAGCTTGAAAAAGACGGCATTTCTGCTGAAGTTGTCGACCTTCGTACAGTAAGCCCACTTGATATCGATACAATTATCGCTTCTGTAGAAAAAACAGGACGCGCGATTGTCGTTCAAGAGGCACAAAAACAAGCCGGTATTGCTGCAAACGTAGTAGCAGAAATTAATGACCGTGCGATCCTGAGCTTGGAAGCACCTGTACTTCGCGTTGCAGCGCCAGATACAGTATTTCCTTTCTCTCAAGCGGAGAGCGTATGGCTTCCAAACCATAAAGACGTTCTTGAAACAGCAAGAAAAGTGCTTGAATTTTAATCAAACTGCATAATCGAGAGGGAAGATGAACGTTTTCCCTCTATTATATATCTGTTTTCAATGCTTACGATGTAAACTTTAAAATTGCTTAATCAAACTAGGAGGTCGAGAACTGTGGCATTTGAATTTAAACTTCCAGATATCGGGGAAGGTATCCACGAAGGCGAAATCGTAAAATGGTTTGTCAAGCCTAACGACGAGGTAGACGAAGATGATGTACTGGCTGAAGTCCAAAATGATAAAGCAGTAGTAGAAATTCCTTCACCTGTTAAAGGAAAAGTATTAGAATTAAAAGTTGAAGAGGGAACGGTTGCAACTGTTGGACAAACGATTATTACGTTTGATGCACCTGGTTACGAAGATCTTCAATTTAAAGGCAGCGACGAGTCTGACGATGCGAAAACTGAAGCACAAGTTCAGTCAACTGCAGAAGCTGGACAAGACGTTGCGAAAGAAGAGCAAGCTCAAGAGCCTGCAAAAGCTACTGGCGCAGGACAGCAGGATCAAGCTGAAGTTGACCCGAACAAACGCGTGATCGCTATGCCTTCCGTACGTAAATATGCTCGTGAAAAAGGCGTAGACATCCGTAAGGTTACTGGTTCAGGCAACAACGGACGTGTTGTAAAAGAAGATATCGACAGCTTTGTAAACGGAGGAGCGCAAGAAGCTGCACCGCAAGAAACAGCTGCACCACAAGAAACAGCTGCTAAACCGGCTGCTGCACCAGCTCCAGAGGGCGAATTCCCAGAAACACGCGAAAAAATGAGCGGTATCCGTAAAGCAATTGCAAAAGCGATGGTTAACTCTAAACACACTGCTCCTCACGTAACGTTAATGGACGAAGTGGACGTAACAAACCTTGTTGCACATCGTAAACAGTTCAAACAGGTTGCTGCTGATCAAGGAATCAAGCTGACTTACTTGCCTTACGTTGTAAAAGCTCTTACATCTGCACTGAAAAAATTCCCTGTTTTAAACACGTCCATTGACGATAAAACAGATGAAGTCATCCAAAAACATTACTTCAACATCGGTATCGCTGCTGACACTGAAAAAGGCTTGCTTGTACCGGTTGTGAAAAATGCAGATCGTAAATCTGTCTTTGAAATTTCTGATGAGATCAATGGCCTTGCAACAAAAGCTCGTGAAGGCAAGCTTGCTCCAGCTGAAATGAAAGGCGCATCTTGCACAATTACAAACATCGGTTCTGCCGGCGGACAATGGTTCACTCCGGTTATCAACCATCCAGAAGTTGCGATTCTTGGTATCGGACGCATTGCAGAAAAAGCGATTGTTCGTGATGGCGAAATCGTAGCAGCTCCAGTCTTAGCTCTTTCTCTCAGCTTCGACCACCGTATGATCGACGGAGCAACTGCGCAAAATGCATTAAATCACATCAAGCGTTTACTGAACGATCCACAATTAATTTTAATGGAGGCGTAATGTTATGGTAGTAGGAGATTTCCCTATTGAAACAGATACTCTTGTAATTGGTGCGGGACCTGGCGGCTATGTAGCTGCCATCCGCGCTGCACAGCTTGGACAAAAAGTAACAGTCGTTGAAAAAGCAACTCTTGGAGGCGTTTGTCTGAACGTTGGATGTATCCCTTCAAAAGCGCTGATCAATGCAGGTCACCGTTATGAGAATGCAAAACATTCTGATGACATGGGAATCACTGCTGAGAATGTAACAGTTGATTTCACAAAAGTTCAAGAATGGAAAGCTTCTGTTGTCAACAAGCTTACTGGCGGTGTAGCAGGTCTTCTTAAAGGCAACAAAGTAGATGTTGTAAAAGGTGAAGCTTACTTTGTAGACAGCAATTCAGTTCGTGTGATGGATGAGAACTCTGCTCAAACATACACGTTCAAAAACGCAATCATTGCTACTGGATCTCGTCCTATCGAATTGCCAAACTTCAAATATAGTGAGCGTGTGCTGAATTCAACTGGTGCTTTGGCTCTTAAAGAAATTCCTAAAAAGCTCGTTGTTATCGGCGGCGGATACATCGGAACTGAACTTGGAACTGCGTATGCTAACTTCGGTACTGAACTTGTTATTCTTGAAGGCGGAGATGAAATTCTTCCTGGCTTCGAAAAACAAATGAGTTCTCTCGTTACACGCAGACTGAAGAAAAAAGGCAACGTTGAAATCCATACAAACGCGATGGCTAAAGGCGTTGAAGAAAGACCAGACGGCGTAACAGTTACTTTCGAAGTAAAAGGCGAAGAAAAAACTGTTGATGCTGATTACGTATTGATTACAGTAGGACGCCGTCCAAACACTGATGAGCTTGGTCTTGAGCAAGTCGGTATCGAAATGACGGACCGCGGTATCGTGAAAACTGACAAACAGTGCCGCACAAACGTACCTAACATTTATGCAATCGGTGATATCATCGAAGGACCGCCGCTTGCTCATAAAGCATCTTACGAAGGTAAAATCGCAGCAGAAGCTATCGCTGGAGAGCCTGCAGAAATCGATTACCTTGGTATTCCTGCGGTTGTTTTCTCTGAGCCTGAACTTGCATCAGTTGGTTACACTGAAGCACAGGCGAAAGAAGAAGGTCTTGACATTGTTGCTGCTAAATTCCCATTTGCCGCAAACGGCCGCGCGCTTTCTCTTAACGAAACAGACGGCTTCATGAAGCTGATCACTCGTAAAGAGGACGGTCTTGTGATCGGTGCACAAATCGCCGGAGCAAGTGCTTCTGATATGATTTCTGAATTAAGCTTAGCGATTGAAGGCGGCATGACTGCTGAAGATATCGCGATGACAATTCACGCTCACCCAACATTGGGCGAAATCACAATGGAAGCTGCTGAAGTGGCAATCGGAAGTCCAATTCACATCGTAAAATAATTTTCATATCAAAAACAGCCCTCGCTCAAAGCGGGGCTGTTTTTTTATTTTGACAGCACATGCTGTAATGGTTTAATGATGTCTTCTTTCTTTTTCACACATCCCTCGATTTTCACCACGACATGGCGCTGATCAACAACCATAAGGGTAGGGACAGTTTCAATCTCATCTTCCCAGCCTTCTTTTTTATCATAGACCTTCATTTTATCTATTTGCTCGGGATAATCTTTTTCTAAATCAAGCAGTGCATCGTAATAAGGCGCTTCCTGGTCTATTTGGTTCTCATCAGAAAAAAACAGGATTTGTGTATGATGAATGTTGTCAATCCGGCTTTTTTTCATCGGATTGATGGTGGAAAGCGTACAGCCCGATAAAGCAAATACTATTATCAGCATGGGGAATACCGCGCGATATCGCATCTATCTTCTCCTCTGTATAAACAGTAGTTAACTAGCTTTAGTTTATCACGAGAGGCGGCTTAATCTGCTTCTTGTTACCTAATTGTTATATAATTGAAACCGTTTTTAAAGTGAGATTACATATTATATCAATCGTTTAAAATAGCAACCTGGGGTATATTGAATTTTTTGCTGCATTCTTGGATGAAAGTTCAAGAAAACGTGAAATTACATTATGTGCTGTGGCATATATATCGAGTAAAGCTTCTGTATGAAGAAGATATTGTATGAGGGAAAATGGAAAAGCACGGTCTATATGATGATCTAAAATTAAATGTGTTATACAGTTTATTGTTGACATTTTAAATGTGACATATTAATATAATAACAACAAAAGAAATTAAGCGTTTTCAAATTTCAAAGAAATGGGGAATAAGAGATGGGTACGATTGTTTGCCAAGATTGCAACGAAGCCATTCATTACTTTGAAGATGAGAAAGTGACAACATTATACGGAACATGCTGCGGACAATGTCAATGTCCTGTTGATGAAGAGTAAAAAAAGCATGCGGCTTAAAGCCGCATGCTTTTTATTTTTTATTGAATTGCTTTTTGTTCTTTGATGACCCGGATCATATGTAAAGTCGAGTCCTCAGGTCCTTGAACAGGGAGGCCTGCGTCAAGGTTTTTAAAAATGTAGCTGATGTTTTCTTCTGTAATAATTTCTCCTGGGATGAAGATTGGAATACCAGGCGGATATACCATGACAAATTCAGCAATAATCCGTCCGGATGCTTCTTTTAATGGGATGACTTCCGTATTTGCATAGAAAGCATCACGCGGAGTCATTGCCAATAAAGGTATTTCTGGAAGCAGAACCTCAGTTTGCTGATGTGTTACATCTTGTTCTGACATTTGCTGTGCGATCTCAGTTAAAGCCTCTACAAGCCGGTCTGCATCATTTTGGCTGTCACCAGGAGTGAAAATACACAAAATATTGTACAGATCAGAAAGCTCCACCTCAATATTAAAGGATTCACGAAGCCATTTTTCCACGTCATGTCCTGTCAGGCCAAGACTTTTCACAGAGATAATCAATTTAGTCGGATCATAGCTGTAAGCTGCTTTCGACCCAAGAATCTCAGAACCGACACAATAAATGCCTTCAATCTGATTGAGGCGATCTCTCGTCTGATTGGCAAGCTTGAGTGTTTCCTCAGCAAGCTGGTGGCCTTCTGTTGCAAGGCGTTTTCTGGCAACATCCAAAGAAGCGAGAAGCAAGTAAGAAGTTGACGTAGTTGTCAGCATGCTCAGGATGGATTGCACTCTGTCTTTAGATACAAGGCCTTCTCTCATGTTTAAAATAGAGCTTTGTGTCAGTGATCCGCCCAGTTTGTGGACACTTGTCGCTGCTATGTCTGCTCCTGCCTGCATAGCTGAAAGCGGCAATTCATCGTGAAAATGAATGTGAACGCCGTGTGCTTCATCCACAAGCACTGGCACATCAAACGAATGAGCGAGTTCTACGATGCTTTTTAAGTCGGCTGCAACACCGAAATATGTCGGGTTGATGACGAGAAGCCCTTTTGCATCCGGATGTTCGGTAAGCGCCCGTTTAGCAGATTCAAGTGTAATGCCGTGGGAGATGCCCAATTCATTGTCAATTTCAGGATGAATAAAAATTGGAACCGCTCCGGAAAATACAATAGCTGTCATAATTGATTTATGAACATTTCTTGGAATAATAATTTTATCGCCAGGTCCGCAAACAGCCATTACCATTGTCATAATGGCGCCGCTTGTTCCTTGAACAGAAAAAAATGTATGATCCGCGCCAAATGCTTCAGCAGCCAGATCTTGTGCTTGTTTAATAATGCCTTTTGGCGCGTGCAGATCGTCTAATGGTTCAATATTAATCAAATCTATGCTTAACGCGTTTTCACCGATAAATTGTCTGAATTCTGGGTCCATTCCTGCCCCTTTTTTATGGCCGGGAATGTGGAATTGAACAGGCTGTCTGCTTGCATGCTTTTTCAGTCCTGTGTATAAGGGTGTTTCATGTTGCGACAATTGTTTTCCCACCTTTGTAATCATACCTATGCATAATAGTGTGTATTAAAATCAGTTTCTCAACCGTCTTTTAGACGTAAAACAAATGAATTATATTATGAACTTGAAAGAATGTAAAGAACAATTTATGATCAAATGAAGATGCTTTCTCTTAAGGGAAGTAAATCTACAAGGAGTGAAGAAAATGGAGTATCAATATCCGATGAATGAAGATTGGACAACCGAAGAAGCAGTGGATGTGATTGCATTTTTCCAGCAGGTTGAGCTTGCATATGAAAAAGGGGCGGATCGTGAAGAACTGCTTAAAGCTTACCGCCGTTTCAAGGAAATTGTACCGGGGAAGGCCGAGGAAAAAAAGCTATGCGGCGAGTTTGAGGAACAAAGTACATATTCTCCTTATCGCACGGTCAAACAGGCGAGAGAATCTGATATCGCGAAGATTAAGATGTAAGAAAAAGAGCCGGGGGATATCCCGGCTCTTTTTTATGCTTGTGATACTTTTTGGGTGAGACGGTACAGAAAAGCAAGCTGCTTAAAGGCATCGTCGATACGCTGAAGGAATTCCTGGTTATTCATATTCAGCACTTCTTCTTTTTGGAGCTGGATGCCGCATAACAGCTCAGCTTTCTTTACAGTCTGCAAACGCTCAAACAGTGTCTTCAGCTGTTCCTTGTCCATTTCAGACTGTTTATGTACTCCCGGTTTTGTGTGATCTGCAGACCAAACGAAGCTGTCAGGGATATTTTTCGTAATGGTTTCTTGGTTCATTTCAAGCAATTTGCCGTATTCTTCTTTGATAGGGGATTCATAAATAATCGCAAACCACACAAAGACGTGGCTTTCCCATAAACCAATTTGGAAATGCGGCAGTTTTTTATAGCCTCTTTTGCTGTTTGCGAACGCCACCCAGCTGTCAGCAGGGGGATTGACGGATCTTCTTGCATGCTTTGCCACATGCGGAAACATTTCATCTCCGGTTAAAGCTGATAAAGTTGGGGCAAAATGTTCGCCTAGAGCTGTAAGCTTCGGACGGACCGTCTTTTTTAATACTTCCATGCGCGCGTCTAAGCCTTCTATTGTAAATGTGTTAAAGTCCTCTTCAGTGAAACGCATTTGTGTCATGATCTTCCTCCTTCATGCTAAGTATACATATTTTATCACAGTTCATACGAGCTTCAAAAAGATTGAGCGCGTTTGAAGTAAGGGGAAATGTGGTAATAAACGAGTAGGTAAACACACAATTTTCAGAATCATGTTGCGCGTAAATAGAACAATCATACGATATAAGAAGTAATCATTGTTGAATGGCAAAATGGGATGCTTTTTTACAAACAAATGATCTCTGGAAGGGGCGAAAGACAATGAGGCAAGTTGTAAAAGAGGGATTTAAGGAAGAGAAAAACAATCGTGTTGCTGTCTGGAGACTAGAGGTTGATTATGAATTGGCAACCCTATATGAAGCAATGCAGAAAGAAAATGAAGAGCAGATTGAACAAAGCAAAAACAAACTTGAGCGACTTAGAAAAGAATGGATTCGTCTTAACGGGTAAAAAAGCGATAGTGAAAACGAACCGCATGAATGGTTCGTTTTTACGTGAGAAGGGATATTTTTCATTTTCCTTGCTTTTTCATTGCCGTTATCAGTATCCTATAAAATAAAAGGTCTACATAGAAGAGAGGTACGAACGAATGACAAATTGGACGGAAATTGATGAGATTGCAAAGAAGTGGATAAGAGAAGCAGGCGCGAGAATTACACAATCCATGCATGAAAGCCTGACAATTGAAACGAAATCAAATCCGAATGATTTAGTCACCAATATTGACAAAGAAACCGAAAAGTTTTTCATTAATCGAATTCAAGAAACTTTTCCGGGACATCGGATACTCGGTGAAGAGGGGCAAGGAGACAAAATCCACTCACTTGAGGGAGTCGTATGGATTATTGATCCGATTGATGGGACGATGAATTTTGTGCACCAGCAAAGAAATTTTGCGATTTCCATTGGGATTTTTGAAAACGGTGAAGGGAAAATCGGTTTAATTTATGATGTGGTGCACGATGAGTTGTATCACGCATTTAGCGGCAGAGGAGCTTATATGAATGAAACGAAGCTGGCTCCATTAAAAGAAACCGTCATTGAAGAAGCGATACTTGCCATTAATGCAACATGGGTAACGGAAAACAGAAGAATTGATCAAAGTGTGTTAGCGCCACTCGTGAAAAGAGTCAGAGGCACACGCTCCTACGGTTCTGCCGCTTTAGAGCTGGCAAATGTCGCGGCAGGAAGAATAGATGCTTACATCACGATGCGGCTTGCGCCATGGGACTACGCAGCCGGCTGTGTGCTGCTAAATGAAGTAGGAGGCACCTATACGACCATTGAAGGAGAGCCGTTTACCTTTTTAGAAAACCACAGTGTGCTAGCCGGAAATCCATCTATACATAAAACGATATTTGAAGAGTATCTTCATGCTGGGAAGTAGGCCATTTGAGCAGGATGATCTCAGCTTGTTAGAAAAGCTCGCGGAGGCTCATCCTGTATGGAAAGAGGAGGAGTTTGGAGATAAAGATGCAGAAGACTATATCATTTCCTACTCCATGTACAACGGTTCATGGCTTGTATGGGAAAAAGACGGTATGCCTGTTGCCGTCAGCTACCATCTCGAGTGGTCTCCTTCAAACGGTAAGCCGTGGCTCGGAACGGTTCTGATTGACCCGGCTGAAGAAAAAAAGGGACATGCGAAGATGATCATTGAACAGATCAGCAAATTGCTTAGAGCGAAACATAAAGCGATGTTTGCGGGAGTTCCCATTGAGCGCAGGGAATGGATACTGTTTTTAAGCCAATGCGGCTTTGAACAGCTGAAAACGGAAAAAGATGAGAAAGGCAAATCATTTATGATCCTGGTGAAGCCTTTAGCAGAAGCTGCCATATGATAATGGCAGCTTATTTGTTGCATGCGGGTTCAATAAAAAGCCTCTCAAACATTGAGAGGCTTCTGATAATTTGAAAATTATTTTTTTACCGCATGAATATAATGAATCGTTTCAAACGCTGACAAATTGTCTTTTCGATTACTAAACAAAAGGTCATTAATGTCGTCTGGTGATAGATGTTCATAGATCAGTAAACCAGATGACTCTAACAGATGTTCAATCTCTTGATAAGTGAAACATGATTTCATCGGTTCCCCGCTTGCGGCAGCCATCTTCACCATATGTTCAACTCGATTCGACGTCCCTTTTGCTGTAAAAAGTGTTTCGTCCGCATAATCAAAAACAATAGAGCTTCCAGGCGGGACATGAGAAAATAAATTGCTGATCAAGCTTGCATTTTCTTCCCGTGTTACATAATAAGACACTCCGAGAAGGCTGAAGAATGTTTTTGTGTTTTTAAATCCTTCATCTAAGAGAGGATCATACGAAAACGTTTTGGTGAAATCCATAGGAACAAAATGAAGATGACCCGGAATTGTCAGATTTGCATCCTTCAGCTTATTTTTTTTGAATTGCTGTGTAGCCGGATGGTCAACCTCGAAAACCTGTAAGCTGTTTTCTAATTCTGGATGCCGAAAGCAGAAGGTATCCAGCCCCGCTCCAAGAATGACATACTGTTTTGCCCCCAGGATTAATTCGTTGTGCAAGACTTTTTCACAATAAGAAGCACGTGCTAGTGGCGTGGGAGACAGCTGGATTTGTGCAACCCATTTTAATATTTTTTCAGGATCATTTTGAAGACGTTCGGCGATCTCTTTGTTGAAAAACGATATTCCTTGAATCATATTTTTACTGATGTCGATAAACTCTTTTTCGTTAATGAGATCTTTTGCGATAAAATCATCAAAAATAAGAGGTGTGTCATATTTGCTGTGATAAGCACGGGCAAACGCTGAAATCAAAGACGTTAAGCTGGACTCATTTTTCCTCATGAAATGATCCTCCACAAAAAATAAGATTCTCCTGGCCAGGAGAATCTTATTATACATACAAATATATTAATAGTAAATTTTAGCATAAATAAATTTTTTTGTCAATGTTTTTGCTCTTAACTGGACGCGCGATCCTTCACATAGCCACGTGACCTGTAGCAGAATTCGTCTATCAATTATGTGGACTGAATCATTAGCTTTTATAAAATGCGTACTTGCGGCTGCATCCCTCTTTTTGCAAATCAGGAGCGGTTTTCTGTCTCATGGCAGCATCTTTTCGTCGTTTCAGCTGAGAGAGAAATCAAGATATGTAACAATAAAAGCCTGAGGGATCTCAGGCTTTTTCTAATATTACAATCCAACAGCATTCCAGGCTGCTTCAACTTTAGCGGCATCAGTTGAGCCGTAGAGGTCACGGGCAGACTGAATGAGAGCTGCCTTGGCATCTTTGAATGTGGAAGAAGGCGTGAGGTACGTAGTTAACGCACGGTAATAGATTTGCTGTGATTTAGATACACCAAGTTTTGTGATGGTGTTGTAAGCGGCTTTGTTTGGAATTCCGCTGTTTGTGTGTACACCGCCATAATCGCCTTCATCTGTGTTTGGAAGGTTTCTGTAATTGGCGTAATTGTCAGGCTGGTTGTATTTTGTAGGGTTGGACAGGCTGCGAAGAGCAGGCTGGCTGACCGTAATGTCTTCACCGATGTCCCAGTCTTCTGTATCGTTAAAATACCCGAATACGTCAGAGAAAGACTCGTTTAATGCACCTGGCTGATTTTCATAAATCAAGTTGGCTGTTTCTTGGGTGACGCCATGTGTCATTTCATGCGCTGTCACATCTAATGAGCCGGAAAGCGGAGAGAAGAATGAACCGTCGCCATCACCGTAAATCATCTGGTCTCCTGTCCATGCAGCGTTATTGTATTGAGTGCCGTAGTGAACGGAAGAAACGATTTTACTGCCTTTGTTATCATAGCTGTTTCGTTTAAAGTTTGAATAAAAATAATCGTACACTTTACCGAGGTTATAGTGTGCGTCAACGGCTGCCCGCTGTGATGAAGATGTAAATGTTTTCGTTGTGCTTGAGACAAGCGTGCCCGGAAGGCGGCTTTGTCTGTTTTGCAAATCATATGTGATGATTTGGGTGCCTGTTGGTTTTGAAAGATCTCTTAGAACATATTTTCCGCCTTCATAAGAGATGTTCAAAGGAACAGTTGCGCCCTTTAGAGTTGTTCCGCTTCCAGTGGCGGCGGCATGTTCTACTTTATTTTGCTGTTTTAAAATGCTGCCTGTTTCGGCGTCAACTAAGACTTCCCAGTTTGCAGGTTCAGGCTCGACATAGCGAATCGTCACGTCGTAAGCAAGACGATAGCTGCCGTCTTTTGTTTCTATCGCTTTTAATTCGGCTTTATTGCTGTTTTTGGCCGCTCCGTTAGAAACAGCGTCTGGTAATTTGCCGATAGCTTTGAAAGCGAGTGCCAGCGCTTTTTCAGAAGAGACTTTTTGGCTGTTATCTGTTTTTGCAGCAGATTGATTGTGTAATTCACCATTGACCGCATAGACATTATCGGATTTATCGACGTGAACGATCACTTGCGAATCTTTAATTGGCACTCCGTTAACGACAGGCGCATATCGAAAGTGCTTGTATCCAAGGGCATCAGTCGTGCTTTCAACAAGCTTCAGCCTTTTGGAAGGGTCACCTTTAAAAATGTTGCTGTTCTTTTTCAAAAACTGCTTGACAGCCTTGTCATTTGGTGCAGAGAGTTCTGATTGCGCAATCGCGTTTTTGGAGAGGAAATTTGTTTGATTCTCTTTAAGCTGATGACCTTCAGCAGCCTGAACACCTGGCAGGCTGATTGATAAACTCATAAACGAAGCAGCGACAGCAACAGACAATTTCTTACCTAAACCCACAATAAATCCCCCTTTTTGAAAATGCTGAAAACTTTATATTGTTATATTAAACTAGCATTCTGGAATACTCAACAAAAACTAACATAACTAGACAAAATTGATAGTATTGTCCTGTGTTTGTTTTTGTTGAATAATATCAAGATGAGTCAAGTGTCATGTGACGGTTCACTCAAGAGTTATGTTTTTTACATATCAAGGGGAAGATGAGATATTTTTGTTTCAACTTGAAACTTTTTGAAAAGTCCGCTGTCTAACCGAATGAGGCCTTAATAAGAAGTAAAGGATTGTTGTTCGTGTTGGAGTTATTCAGTCATTATGTATTGCATTTCGAACGTTATTTTATATTAAGCAGACAAAGCACCCTGCTGATTCAATGGTCAATTGTTGTTCTGGCGGGCTTATATCTTTTGGGGCATCATCCCAAAATAAACCGGCAGCGCACAATGTTCATGGCGGGTGTTATATTGCGGATTGTGCTGCTGGCGGGAGTGTCTGTTGAACTTATTCACCAGGTGCAATCAACAAACTTCACCAGCGCTTACTTAAGAGAGGACGGAAAAGAACTGCTGCCGCTGCTGCATTTTTTGTTATACGGATATGTGCTGCTGACGGCTTTTCACTATATGCTGATGCCGCGTGATCATGGCGGAAAGGGTAAATTTTATACGTTCGACCTTGCCGTTGTCAGTTTGCCAATCGTACAAATGATATTCAGTTTCTTTACGTATTGGAAGGAAAATCCGGACGGAGTCGAGCCAATTGCATTCGTGTTTCTGTTTTTCATTATTACTCTTCCTATTGTGTTGAATGTTGTGTTTTTCAAGCTGTATTGGAGAACAAATAAGATTTTACTAGGCTTATTTTATACGCTGATTATCGGAATGCTTGTCTTGCTGCTTGCGCCATATCCCAATCAAATCTCAAAAGATTATGGTGCAGTAATGCCATATACGATTTATTTGGCAATGGCGGGATTTTTGATGAGCTATCATCTGTTCCAAAAGTCAGGAAAGGTTTATGTGCGTGTGAATAAGTGGGTGACGATGGCTGTCATGGTGTTTTTTGTCCTGCTGTTAAATCCGATATATAACATAGGAACGGCTGCTTTCGCTGTATCAAAGCCAGCAAATGTCCATGATTCATTCAATTTTGTCGGGGAGCACATTTCATCAGAAAAAGCGGAACAGATACTAAAGTCATTTTTTCCTACGGATGAAACACTTTATTTGCACGATACAAACATGGATGTGCATTATTTCTACTCATTTGAAAGCAAGAGTTATAAAGCTGAGGTAGATGAAGTATCGCAGCTGATTCGTAATTATGAATACTTACAAAAAGCGCATGGGAAAAAGCTAACGAATCAGGAGTACAAGCGAAAGTCCATCGCTTTCCTTGAGCGACACGGACGTGTGTTACATAAGGATCATATCGAAACAAAGGTATCAAATGAGGACGGCCAGACAGTCGTACGTATATACCTGAAAAACCAACTTCAAAAAAAAGATCCTGCTGATGATGGCGCGGTATTTTATTGGGAAAAGGAAACCTTAATGGGGTTTAGTGAAGATCCTTCGATTTATCAGCTTGACTCTCTTCTGCATGTTCATATAACGGAACAAGACATTAACGACAAAGTGGAACAAATGTTTACAGCGCTGAACATATCAAAACAGCCTTATCAGATCACTGATATTGAAAGCGACAGCCTGCTCGGAAGCATGGTGAGAGTGGAAACAAAAGGTGGAATTGTTTTGGAATTTGAGGGCGAATCCGGTTGTTTACATAGTCTTTCGCTTCCGATGAAAAAGAATATCTCAATGGCTAACAGCCGGCTGCAGCATCAGATATTATCGATCTTCGATGCTCGTGGATCAGAAAAGAAGAAAAAAAGCAGTCAGGGTGACATGGTGATGTATACTGATTCTTCTAAAACATATGAGTTTGTTGAAGCTCAAGGTCAGCTAAACGTTTATGTATACAGTGATACACCTGATCAGTCATTCCCCTATACGTATCGTAATGGAACATTGGCTTACGAAAAAGTAGCTTCTCTATATCAGGATGTCATTTACAAAAAGCGTATGCGTCCGATTATCGTTCAAAGAGGGGATGAACGGCATTATGCATGGCTGATCATTATTCAGCCGTTTGGTTCAAATCGCCACGATGCCTATGTAGTGGATGGAGAAACACAAGAGGTGAAAAGTCTTTATGAATCATAAAGAAAAAGAGTCTGTTTTTGTAGACTTATACGACCTGTATAAAGAAGGAGAGCTAGAGGATGAATCAATGGAATGGATGAAACAGCATGAATCCCTATTTCAAAAGAATGCGGAAGACTTAAAGAGTAAAACTTGTTTAAAGAGAAGTCCCGGTGCTGAAGAAGAAAGCCAAATCAGATATATGAAAGTATACCTGTCTTCCATGTATATCTGTTTCATTTTATTGGCCATTTGGATGACGGTGTGGTTTTACTTTTAATGAAGCATAGGGATTCCATTGAGGACTTGTATCGGCAGTATTATCAAGAAATTTTAAATTATTTATTCAGAAGGACTCATCATCTTGAAACAGCCAAGGACTTAGCGCAGGACACGTTTGTGAAAGCTCTTAACGGTCTGGCTTCGTTTAGGGGGCATTCTTCCATTAGAACATGGCTCTACACCATTGCGCATCATACCTTTATCAATTGGTACCGAAGGGATGTCAAATACCAATTTACTGAAATCAGCAAAAATGAAGGGTTAACGCAAACAACTTATGACCAGCCTGAACAGTATCTGTCACGGACGGTGAAAAGCGAAACACTGCGGCAGGAGCTCCTGAAGTTAAAAGATCAGCATCAATCCGTTTTGATTTTAAGAGAATTCCAAGAGCTTTCTTATGAAGAAATCGCTGAGATATTAGGATGGAGTCTTTCTAAGGTGAAAACCACATTGCACCGGGCTAGATTAGAGCTAAAGAAAAACATGACGAAAAGTAGAGAGGAGGAGCGGATATGACCTGTTTTCTAGTAAGAGACCTGCTTCCTCTGTATCTTGAAGGTGATTGTAAAAGAGAAACGGAACACGTTATAGAAGAGCATTTAAAAATGTGCAGCAGCTGCAGAGACATGTATGACACGATGGCTGAGCCATTTGAATTGGAAAGCGAACAGGCCGTTGAGGAGGCTTATCTGCCGGAAGAAGAACTGCGTTTTAAACAGAGGTACTATGGATTACTGATCATGAAAGCTGCCTGCTGGTTTGGAGCGGCGGTTGCCATGATGCTGATCATCAAACTGCTGATATAAAAAAAGCGCTTGTCCGATTCCGGCAAGCGCTTTTTCACATTAAGCCTGGGGATGAATCATATCGTAAATAGCGGCAAGCTGTTCTTGTGACATGGCACTGAAGAGTTTTTCATAAACGTCAGCTTGCAGTGGCGTTGCACCTGCTTGTAGCGCTGCGTCTTTATCATAGCTGTACACATCATCTTGTAGCACAATGGCTGCTTGAAGAATGTGAATCTTGAGAGAAACAGCGGAGAAAAATTGTTCAAGTGCAAGTGCTTCTTTTTCTGTGAAGCCAAGTTCAACTGCTTTTTCTGTATCAAATTTGTAATTTCCATCCTCGAGATACACACATTGTGAAACAATGCTGAAAAATTCTGATGTCGATTCCCAGAGTGTAGCAATTACCTGAGCCTCTTCTTTTGTCATTCCTAACTCGACAGCTTTTTCGCTGTCAAAATAATATACACCGTCTTGTTCGTATATACATTGATTTAATATATCAATGAATGTATTGAGATCTTCGTTAGTGCTCGCCTGATGCTGGAGTTGAACAGCAGTGTTATCAACCAGTGTTTTTGCGCTGGCTGCATCAGGACCGAACGTTAATAGAGCAGCTGATGTCATTGCGGCAGTCGTTAACATAGCTTTTTTTACAAATGTTTTCTTCATGTTTCTTCTCTCCCTTTTATGAATTGTGCTACAAATTCCATTATAGGGAGTAGTTTCCGGTGGAGGAATAGGCGCTATGGTATTTTATGTGTATCGTTGCCGAACTACTTTTTGAAGGCTGCACGTGTGATCGTTAGAACGATTGTCTATGTATGAAGGCTGTTTTGCATCTTCCTGACTAAGAAACAGGGGAGATAAGGCTTAAGAAATGAAAAACACCGCTTTCTTTGCGGTGTTTTTTGATTACAATGTCGCCGGTGGGGCAATGCTTTTAATCAAGCAAGCCTTGTTCGCGCATTTTCTTTTTTAATGTAAATCCGCCGCCCATGACAGCGCAAACAAGTACAATGCTGGCGATAATGCCTGCAGGGCTTTTTTCAGCGATAAAGACGCCGATCAGCATAATGCTGAAAACCGCTGCAAATGCAAATAATAGTAAAAGCCAATTCATTTTTTTCATAAATTCCATCCCCTTTTACGTCTTATATTAAGTTTACAGAAAAACGTGACGCTTTTAAAGAGGATGTGTGATATAATATGAAAGTTATCTAATTTTTTTAGGAGATGAAAAAGTGAAACTTCGAAATGATCTTCGCAACATCGCGATTATTGCCCACGTTGACCATGGGAAAACGACTCTAGTCGATCAGCTTTTACATCAGGCTGGTACGTTCCGTGCCAACGAACAGGTTGCTGAACGCGCAATGGACTCTAATGATCTTGAACGCGAACGCGGCATTACAATATTGGCGAAAAATACTGCGATTAACTATAAAGATACACGTATCAATATTTTGGACACCCCTGGACACGCAGACTTTGGGGGAGAAGTAGAACGGATTATGAAAATGGTTGACGGCGTAGTGCTTGTCGTTGACGCATATGAAGGCTGTATGCCTCAAACTCGTTTTGTTCTGAAAAAAGCTCTTGAGCAAAACCTGAACCCTGTTGTTGTTGTAAACAAAATTGACCGTGACTTTGCTCGTCCAGAGGAAGTTATCGATGAAGTTCTGGATCTGTTCATTGAGCTTGATGCTAATGAAGAGCAGCTCGAGTTCCCAGTGGTATATGCTTCCGCGATTAATGGAACAGCGAGTCTTGATCCGAAACAACAGGATGAAAACATGGAAGCTTTATATGAAACCATTATTAAGCATGTCCCGGCACCTGTTGATAATGCAGAGGAGCCGCTTCAATTCCAAGTTGCCCTTCTTGACTACAACGACTATGTAGGCCGTATCGGAATCGGACGCGTATTCCGCGGCACAATGAAAGTCGGACAGCAGGTTTCTCTTATGAAGCTTGACGGAACGGCAAAGTCATTCCGTGTTACAAAGATTTTTGGTTTCCAAGGCTTAAAGCGTGTGGAAATTGAAGAAGCAAAAGCGGGAGACCTCGTTGCGGTTTCCGGGATGGAAGATATCAACGTTGGTGAAACAGTATGTCCTGTAGACCATCAAGATCCGCTTCCGGTGCTTCGCATTGATGAGCCGACACTTCAAATGACATTTGTCGTGAATAACAGTCCGTTTGCAGGCCGTGAAGGCAAATATGTAACGGCCCGCAAAATCGAAGAGCGTCTTCAATCACAGCTTCAGACGGATGTGAGCTTGCGTGTTGAGCCAACAGCTTCTCCTGATGCTTGGGTTGTTTCAGGACGCGGTGAGCTGCACTTGTCAATTTTAATTGAAAATATGCGTCGTGAGGGCTATGAGCTTCAAGTGTCAAAACCTGAAGTTATTATCAAAGAAATCGACGGCGTACGCTGTGAGCCTGTTGAACGTGTGCAAATTGATGTTCCTGAAGAGCATACTGGCTCTGTCATGGAATCAATGGGTGCCCGCAAAGGCGAAATGGTTGATATGATCAACAACGGAAACGGCCAAGTCCGTCTCATCTTTACAGTTCCTTCCCGCGGATTGATCGGTTACTCTACAGAATTCCTATCATTAACACGCGGATTCGGTATTTTGAACCATACGTTTGACAGCTACCAGCCGATGCAGGCGGGCCAAGTCGGCGGACGCCGTCAAGGTGTACTTGTGTCAATGGAAAACGGAAAAGCAACATCATACGGTATTCAAGGAATTGAAGACCGCGGTGTCATCTTCGTTGAGCCGGGTACTGAAGTATACGAAGGAATGATCGTTGGAGAGCATAACCGTGACAATGACCTTGTTGTTAACGTCAGCAAAATGAAACAGCAAACAAACGTCCGTTCTGCGACAAAGGATCAGACAACTACAATTAAAAAAGCGCGCATCATGTCTCTTGAGGAGTCTCTAGAGTACTTAAACGAAGATGAATATTGTGAAGTAACACCTGAATCCATCCGTTTAAGAAAGAAGATCCTCAATAAGAACGAACGTGAAAAAGCAGCTAAAAAGAAAAAAACAGCAGGATTGTCTTAATCTCGTGCAGAATTTGAAAAGATAGAACCCGTACGTTTACAGGGGAGGGAATCTTTTTGAATGACGTAAGCGAACGTCTGTCGTTCTTCGCCGCTTTATATCAAGTAGACCGGCAGCCTGCGGCAGGCATGTGGCTGCTGTACGGCACGATTTTTGTGTTGGCCGTTATTGTATTTAAGCTTGGATTTGCTAAACGGCTTCCTGTATTAAAATCTGCAGTGGTGTATGTATTTTTGGCTTTGGGCTGCACTGTTTTGACTTTTTTAGGGGTGTTTTTGCCCGTGGCAGAAGGATTGGTCGTCGCTGCGCTGATTTTAATCATTTACAAAATCCGGCTGTATCAGTCGAAAAAAGGACAGTCTGCAAAATCATAAAAGACTCAGCTGAAAGCTGAGTCTTTTTTGTGTTCTGTATGGTTAAGCGGCCGCTTTATTTTTTGACTTTTTCTTTTTTCTGCTGTCCCGGGTGAAAAGTAAATTTTCCCGTTTTCAGCCGTTCCTCTGTTTTTTTGGCAATCCGATCGTGGCATTCCTGGCACATATATGTATGGATCGGGCGGTTTCGAAGCCGTTTCGCGATCAGGGTATCATCATCAATTGTTTCAATTTTATCGCAAATAGAACATTTGACCCTCATCATATCACCTCTTTCACTAACATGTATTATAGCACGGATCAGAAGCTGTCCAAAATAAGAAAAAGCTAAAGCGCAAGGCTATAGCTTAGTCATTGTTGTTCTTTTTCATATGATGATCAGATTGATCGTTTTGCTCCTTCTCCATTTCCTGCTGCTGTTTTCTATTTAATTGGTCATTTTGCTGCTTTGTTTGCGGTTCGTCTTCATTGTCAATCACGTCGTTAGGCACTTCGGGAAGCACTCGGCCGACAATTGCAGCTAATTCATCCAGTATGCCTGTTACCGGATGGCCCTCGCTGATTTCTCTGCTCATTTCACGAAGGCGGCTGACCGTATCGGGATCAGCAATGACCACTGCGTTTGCGCCATATCGATCATTCTTTAGCGCCTGAGCTACAGAATATTTAATGGTTTCCACTTTGCTTCTGTCCAAAGTATCATCGACATCAATCCCAACAACAGCATAGCCTCCCAGCACAACGGCTGTTGCATCCTTGACGTCGGGGTTTTTTTCAGCAACGCTGACAAGATGCTTGGCAATATCGGTTCTTGTTCCATTGTCTTTTGTTTCTTGAGTTGTGTCCTTTACGTGAATCGGTTTAGTCTCCTGCTGTCTTGTTGATTCTTTTTCAACATTCTGACCCTGTTTTCCTTGTTGATAGGCACAAGCGGACAGGATAAGTGTCAGCTGTATGATAATGAAAAGAATTCGCACTTGCGGGTTCCCTCCTTAAAATGCTTTCATTAATTTTATTGTTGAATTAACCTTCTATCTTTATGCACAAAAACATATATTTTAGCAGGCATTCACCTTTTTCATCAAAAGAGAAGCAGGAAGAACTTTGACCCTTATATCAGGAGGCTGAGACTTGAGTAAAATTTATGTGTTAGATACGAATGTGTTATTACAGGATCCTAACGCGATATTTTCTTTTGAAGAAAATGAGGTTGTCATCCCTGCTGTCGTTTTAGAAGAGGTTGATTCAAAAAAACGGTATATGGACGAAGTTGGGAGGAATGCAAGGCACGTATCTAAGCTAATCGATGCGCTAAGACAAAAGGGCAGGCTGCATGAGCATGTACCGCTTGACACCGGCGGCACACTGAGAATTGAACTGAATCATCGTTCGTTTCACCAGCTGCAAGAGATCTTTATTGAAAAGACGAACGATAATCGCATATTAGCCGTTGCGAAAAACTTAAGCCTCGAGGAAGAAACCAAGGAAAATGGCAGGCCGGTTATCCTCGTCAGTAAGGATGTACTGGTCAGGGTTAAAGCCGACGCAATCGGACTGCTTGCTGAAGATTTCTTGAATGACCGGGTTGTGGACAATGATGAAATGTACAGCGGCTATAAAGATTTATATATCAGCCAGCAGCTGTTCAGCTCTTTTTACGGAAAAAATCAAATTTCAGTAAACGATGTGAAACAGCATGCGTTTTATCCGAATCAGTTTGCTTTAATGAAGGATGAGCTAGGAGGATCCTCCTCGGCAGTCGGAATTGCAGATAAAACCGGAACGGTATTAAAAAGACTCGTATTTGATGATGAACATATATGGGGAATCAGGCCGAAAAATGTACAGCAGACAATGGCATTAGAGCTTTTGCTGCGGGAAGATATTCCGCTTGTCACCCTGATCGGCAAAGCGGGAACCGGCAAAACGCTCTTAGCTTTGGCGGCAGGGCTATTACAGACAGAAGACTTGGGAATATATAAAAAGCTGGTCGTCGCAAGGCCGATTGTTCCTGTTGGCAAGGACATCGGGTATTTGCCAGGCGAAAAAGAGGAAAAGCTAAAGCCTTGGATGCAGCCGATTTTTGACAACTTAGAGTTTCTGTTTAATGCGAAAAAACCGGGGGAGCTTGATGCTATTTTGGCGGGAATTGGCTCAATTCAGGTAGAGGCGCTGACTTATATCAGAGGGAGAAGCATTCCAGATCAATTTATTATCATTGATGAAGCGCAAAATTTGACCAGGCATGAGGTGAAAACTTTGCTGACGAGAGTCGGTGAGGGCAGTAAAATTGTCTTAATGGGTGACCCTGAACAAATTGATCACCCATATTTAGACAGTCTGAACAATGGTTTAGCCTATGTGGTTGAGCGGTTTAAAGGACAACCCATCTCAGGCAGCGTGAAGCTGTTAAAAGGTGAGAGATCAGGTCTCGCCCAGCTCGCAGCTGATTTGCTGTAACATTAAATGATTTCGATCTCTTTTACGTCGGTAATCGGCTGTTTGTGATGAACCGGGTCTTCAAAGTAAATATGCACGGGGCCGCCTTCTTGAATCGGCTTGCCTGCCTCACTGAAATGGACAATACTGTTCAGAGCGGTTTCCAGAGAAACGGCGGCCTTTCCCGAACTTGTGACAAATACACATTGTGTCGCAGAGCTGTTCGGCTCAGCATTTTTCAGGACAGTCCCAAGTCTCATTGCGAAACTGCCGTTCATCAGTTTTTGCTTCTCATATTGCTTTTCCGTCTTTAATGTAGGCGGCGCGATTCGCCCCTCTCTGATGACGCGTTCCGGATCAAGGTCGGATTCATCCCCGGCTGATTGTAAATATGTGTCTTGACTGTCCCCTTTGCGGTCAAACGAAAATTTGCGATCATCAAAAATCCATACGCTTGGATCAATGGTAATTGGATATGTAACATTGCCTTTTACTTGGATAACGCTCATGATATGACCCCCTTCTCTCAAAATTATAAAAGTTTTCGCATGAATTGTCACTTTGTGTACAAATTATGTGTATTGAAATGCTGAGGGAACGAGGGTGTTTGCATGGTATGCCGGCATAATGATGAGCTTGAAGCCTTAGTGAAAAAGGCGAAAAAAGTAACGGACAAGGGGGAGGTAGCCAGCTATATTCCCGCCTTGGCAAAAGCTGATAAACACGACCTGTCAGTGGCGATTTATTATTCCAATAATGTTTGTCTGTCAGCAGGTGACGTAGAAAAAACATTTACGCTTCAAAGTATATCGAAAGTCCTTTCCCTTGCTTTGGTGTTAATGGAATACGGCAAAGATAAGGTCTTCAGTTATGTTGGACAGGAGCCGACCGGTGATCCGTTTAATTCAATTATCAAGCTCGAAACAGTGAATCCGAGCAAGCCGTTAAACCCTATGATTAATGCCGGGGCATTGGTAGTGACAAGTCTGATAAGAGGAAGAACGGTAAAAGAGAGACTTGATTATTTGCTTTCTTTTATCAGAAGGCTGACAAACAACCAAGAGATTACATACTGCCGGGAAGTGGCTGAATCTGAATACAGCACTTCAATGATTAATCGGGCGATGTGTTATTATATGAAGCAGTACGGCATTTTTGAAGATGATGTAGAGGCAGTAATGGATTTATACACGAAGCAATGCGCGATTGAGATGAACAGCTTGGATTTAGCGAAAATCGGATCTGTATTTGCATTGAACGGCAGACATCCAGAGACTGGGGAGCAAGTCATCTCAAAAGATGTCGCTAGAATTTGCAAAACATTTATGGTGACGTGCGGAATGTATAATGCAAGCGGGGAATTCGCAATTAAGGTCGGAATTCCTGCGAAAAGCGGCGTATCCGGCGGGATTATGGGCATTTCGCCTTACGATTTCGGGATCGGCATATTCGGCCCCGCATTAGACGAAAAAGGGAACAGCATTGCAGGTGTAAAGCTTTTGGAAATAATGTCTGAGATGTACAGGCTGAGTATTTTTTAATTTATGTCATATGCTTAAATCCTCTTGCATTTTCTGTTGATACCCTTTATGATAAATAGAAGAATTAGGTACTCGCCTGGGGAACGGAGGGATACTTTTGGCTTCAGAGATGATAGTTGACCATCGGCAAAAAGCTTTTGAACTCTTAAAAGTGGACGCTGAGAAGATTTTGAAGCTGATCCGAGTACAAATGGATAACTTAACGATGCCTCAATGTCCTCTATATGAAGAGGTTTTAGATACTCAAATGTTCGGGCTTTCGAGGGAAATCGATTTTGCTGTCCGCCTGGGATTGGTTAATGAAAAAGACGGTAAAGACCTTTTATACACATTGGAGCGCGAATTGTCTGCTTTGCATGACGCGTTTACAGCTAAATAAATGATAAAACTCAAACTTATTAACAGTTTGGGTTTTTTTATAACCGCTATTTTTCTCTCATCTCATAAAAGACGGTCTTTTTTTACACATTCCTTCCGAATCGTATAGAGATTCTTCGTCTCGTTTGATAAATTGTAGTAAAATAAAAAAGATAAATACATAAAAACCATAGATAATGGAAGTTAGAAGCAGGGAAGAGGATGTTATGTTAAAAAAAATGCTAAAATCTTATGATTACTCACTGATATTCGCAATCGTTTTATTATGCGGATTCGGTTTAGTGATGGTATACAGCTCAAGCATGATTACGGCTGTCTCCCGGTATGGAGTAAGCAGTAATTTTTTCTTCATGCGGCAGCTGTTTGCTTTAATTGCGGGTGGCGCTCTATTTATTCTCATGGCGTTGTTTCCTTATAAAGCACTGGCCCATCAAAAGTTTCAGAAGGGGATACTGCTTGTATCTGTTCTTGCGCTTATCTCACTGTTTGTTTTCGGGCATGTTGCCGGAAACGCGCAGAGCTGGTTTAAAATCGGCGGAATGAGTATTCAGCCGGGGGAGTTTGTGAAACTGGTCGTGATTTTATACCTCGCAGCCGTATATGCCAAAAAACAAAGCTATATTGACCATCTATTAACGGGTGTAGCTCCTCCCGTAGTCATGACGCTTGTGATTTGCGGGTTAATTGCCATGCAGCCTGATTTCGGTACAGCCATGATTATAGGGCTGATTGCGACGTGCATGATCTTGTGCTCCGGCTTCAGCGGAAAGACGCTGGTGAGGCTGCTTTTGCTCGGCGGAATTGTTTTCATTTTAGTCAGCCCGATTCTCTATTTAAATCAGGATCAAATTTTAACCAAGGGCCGTTTGGCGCGTTTTGAGAGTCTTGAAGACCCATTTAAGTATGCAAATTCATCAGGTTTGCAAGTGATCAATTCTTATTATGCGATCAGCTCAGGCGGCATTTTCGGCCTGGGGCTCGGTGAAAGTATCCAAAAATACGGATATCTGCCTGAATCACACACTGACTTTATTATGGCTGTCATTGCTGAAGAGCTCGGCATTTTTGGGGTATTGTTTGTGATTTTCTTATTGGGTTTTGTCGTCATAAAAGGTTTTTATATTGCCAGAAAATGCGAGGACCCCTTTGGAAGTCTTCTGGCGATCGGCATTTCAAGCATGATTGCCATACAATCGTTTATTAACCTTGGCGGTGTCAGCGGATTAATTCCGATTACAGGGGTTACGCTGCCATTTATCAGTTACGGGGGCTCTTCTTTGGTGCTGCTGCTGGGAAGTATGGGGATATTAGCGAATATCAGCATGTTTGTGAAATATTCAGAGAATAAGAAAAAGAAAGAGCCCTTGGCACCGAAGGGAATGAAAAAGAAACAGCTCAAAAAAACTGTTTATCAGTAAAAAACAAGTGTGTACAGGGGAAGGATATTCCGCTATGATAGATTATATTCCATTCGGGTAAGGGGGAGAAAAGTTTGTCTCAGCAATCGATACAAAAAGTATTAGTAGCAAACAGGGGAGAAATTGCAATCCGAATATTCCGGGCGTGTACCGAGTTGAATATTCGTACAGTTGCGGTCTATTCAAAAGAAGATTCCGGTTCCTACCATCGGTACAAAGCGGATGAAGCATACTTGGTCGGTGAAGGGAAAAAACCGATTGATGCTTACCTGGATATTGAAGGTATCATTGATATTGCGAAAAGAAACAAAGTCGATGCAATTCATCCGGGATACGGTTTCTTATCTGAAAATATTCATTTTGCGAGACGATGTGAAGAAGAAGGCATCGTATTCATAGGGCCAAAATCCGAGCATCTCGATATGTTTGGTGACAAGGTAAAAGCGCGTGAGCAGGCAGAAAAAGCGGGAATCCCCGTGATTCCAGGAAGCGACGGTCCTGCCGAAACGCTTGAAGCCGTCGAACAATTTGGACAAGCTAACGGTTATCCGATCATCATTAAAGCCTCGCTTGGCGGCGGCGGCCGCGGTATGCGGATTGTCAGATCTGAAAGTGAAGTCAAAGAAGCATATGAGCGTGCTAAATCAGAGGCGAAAGCAGCCTTTGGCAATGATGAAGTTTATGTAGAAAAATTAATTGAGAATCCGAAACATATTGAGGTTCAGGTCATTGGAGACAAGCAGGGAAATGTCGTCCATCTTTTTGAGAGGGATTGTTCCGTTCAAAGACGCCATCAAAAGGTCATTGAAGTGGCGCCGAGTGTCTCGCTGTCACTTGAATTAAGGGATCAAATTTGTGAGGCGGCAGTTGCGCTTGCTAAAAATGTAAACTATATAAATGCGGGGACGGTCGAATTCCTTGTTGCAAACAACGAGTTCTACTTTATTGAAGTAAATCCTCGCGTACAAGTTGAACACACGATAACAGAAATGATTACTGGTGTCGATATTGTTCAAACTCAGATCCTTGTTGCCCAAGGGCATAGCCTTCACAGCAAAAAAGTAAATATTCCTGAGCAAAAGGACATTTTTACAATCGGCTATGCCATTCAGTCACGGGTTACGACTGAGGATCCGCAAAATGACTTCATGCCTGATACAGGAAAAATCATGGCTTACCGCTCAGGCGGCGGTTTTGGTGTCCGTCTTGATACCGGAAACAGCTTCCAGGGCGCCGTGATCACACCATACTATGATTCACTTCTCGTTAAGCTTTCAACTTGGGCTTTAACGTTTGAACAGGCAGCTGCCAAAATGGTACGAAACCTTCAGGAGTTTAGAATCAGAGGCATAAAAACGAACATTCCGTTCCTTGAGAACGTTGCAAAACATGAGAAGTTCCTGACAGGGCAATATGATACGTCTTTCATTGATACAACGCCTGAATTATTTAAATTCCCTAAACAAAAAGACCGCGGAACGAAAATGCTCACTTACATCGGCAATGTGACAGTGAACGGCTTCCCTGGAATCGGGAAAAAAGAAAAACCGGCGTTTGACAAACCGTTAAGCGTAAAGGTAGACGTTGATCAGCAACCTGCCAGAGGAACAAAGCAAATTCTTGATGAAAAAGGTGCAGAAGGGCTTGCAAATTGGGTTAAGGAGCAGAAATCTGTCCTTTTAACTGATACGACATTCAGGGATGCCCACCAATCGTTATTGGCAACTAGAATCAGATCGCATGATTTGAAAAAAATCGCAAATCCGACGGCTGCGTTATGGCCTGAACTATTCAGTATGGAAATGTGGGGAGGCGCGACCTTCGATGTAGCCTACCGATTCCTGAAAGAAGATCCGTGGAAGCGTTTGGAAGATCTTCGCAAAGAAGTGCCGAATACCTTATTCCAGATGCTGCTTCGCTCATCAAATGCGGTCGGCTATACGAATTATCCGGACAATGTGATTAAAGAATTTGTGAAGCAATCAGCTCAATCCGGTATTGATGTGTTTCGTATTTTCGACAGCTTAAACTGGGTAAAAGGGATGACGTTAGCCATTGATGCTGTTAGGGATACCGGCAAAGTGGCAGAAGCTGCGATTTGTTATACGGGAGATATCCTTGACAAGAACCGGACGAAGTACGACCTTGCATATTATACATCGATGGCGAAGGAGCTTGAGGCGGCCGGAGCCCATATTCTCGGGATTAAAGATATGGCAGGGCTGTTAAAACCGCAGGCTGCATATGAACTCGTTTCTGCGTTGAAAGAAACGATCGACATTCCGGTTCACCTTCATACGCATGATACGAGCGGAAACGGTATTTATATGTATGCGAAAGCTGTTGAAGCCGGCGTTGATATCATAGACGTGGCGGTCAGCTCAATGGCGGGATTAACGTCACAGCCTAGCGCGAGCGGATTTTATCATGCGATGGAAGGCAACGACCGCCGTCCGGAAATGAATGTCCAAGGCGTTGAATTGCTGTCCCAATATTGGGAGGCGGTGCGTAAATATTATAGTGAATTTGAAAGCGGAATGAAGTCTCCGCATACTGAAATTTATGAACACGAAATGCCAGGGGGCCAATACAGCAACCTGCAGCAGCAGGCCAAGGGAGTAGGCCTTGGCGACCGATGGAACGAAGTCAAGGAAATGTACAGACGCGTGAACGATATGTTCGGTGACATCGTCAAGGTAACGCCTTCCTCAAAAGTTGTCGGAGATATGGCACTTTACATGGTGCAAAACAATCTGACTGAAAAAGACGTTTACGAAAAAGGTGAATCTTTAGATTTCCCTGATTCTGTCGTGGAGCTTTTCAAAGGAAATATCGGCCAGCCTCATGGCGGATTCCCGGAAAAACTGCAAAAGCTGATCTTAAAAGGGCAGGAGCCGATTACAGTCAGACCGGGCGAACTGCTTGAGCCGGTGTCATTTGAAGCGATCAAACAGGAATTTAAAGAGCAGCATAACTTGGAAATTTCAGATCAGGATGCTGTGGCATATGCCCTTTATCCTAAAGTCTTCACTGATTATGTGAAAACGACAGAAAGCTATGGAGACATCTCGGTATTAGATACACCGACATTCTTCTACGGTATGACATTAGGTGAAGAGATAGAAGTTGAAATTGAGCGCGGCAAAACGCTGATCGTTAAGCTGATTTCAATCGGTGAGCCTCAGCCTGATGCCACCCGCGTCGTTTATTTCGAACTCAACGGGCAGCCGCGTGAAGTAGTCATTAAAGATGAAAGCATTAAGTCTTCCGTTCAGGAAAGGCTGAAAGCAGACCGGACAAATCCAAGCCACATCGCAGCTTCTATGCCTGGAACAGTTATTAAGGTATTGGCTGAAGCAGGCACAAAAGTCAATAAAGGTGATCATTTGATGATTAATGAAGCGATGAAAATGGAAACAACGGTTCAGGCGCCTTTCTCAGGAACAATCAAGCAGGTTCATGTGAAAAATGGTGAGCCGATCCAAACGGGAGATCTGCTCCTTGAAATTGAAAAAGCATAATAAACAAAGAGTGTATATCATTTGATATACACTCTTGTTTTTTTATATAGAAAATGTGGAGTGAAACAGATGGTTAGAAGAGATATAAGGGTACTTCAGAGATTATACAATACTGTCACAAGCCCAAAATAAATAGAGACTTATACAGCCAATATTTTAGATGCTTTGTAGTATGCCATGCATATTTCTTTAAGCACTATCTGATTTAAAAGGCTTTAATACTTATGTTCGCGGGCTATAGATCCATATGAAATTTCTATAATCACGATAAGAAAGGGGACAGACCGAAGTGAGCTGCTCACTGATCATCAAATTCAGCAAAGGCTGGCCATTGAAACAATAAAGCGCCAAAACAAGACACGAAAAAAGACCAAAGCCGCCTAAGGCTTTGGTCTTGAGTCCTTATGATTGCCTAGATTCATAACGGAAACGAGCAATCAATAATAAGAAGTAGCATAGAACGCCAAACAGACAGGCAATAAAGAACGAGTGGGCAAGTGCAAAGCCCAGAGCCAGTTCAGTGTATACGATCATAATCCCGGACAGTGCCTGTAATGTAATGAAAATAAGACATGAGATCCATCCCCAAAAGATCTGTTTTTGATCTTTATAGGAGATAATAGCATGAACAGCGGCAACAATAATCCATACAAATAACAGTAAGGCTGCTGCTCTGTGGCCCATTTGCACCCATTCATGGAATTGGGTCGGAAGTCCATTGTTCAGCGGGCTGCACAGCGGCACATCAGGGCATGCCAGGCTTGATTCAGTGTGTCTTACATATGCGCCTGTATACACAACGATATAGGAATATATCAAAATTCCTATCATGTGAAATTGCATCTTTTTGCCGATTTGAAGCGGCTTAACCAGTGTTCTGACTGATTTATCAGCTTCAAATATGAGCAATGTTAAAATAAGCACTGAAGCAAAAGAAATTAATGAGATGCCGAAGTGAAGCGCCATAATCAGCGCGTTCGAACCGAATACGACAGCCAATGCGCCAAGCAATGCCTGAAGAAATAAAAAGATAATTGACATGATCGCGAGAAACGTTGTTTCACGAAAAATCGGCGTGATTTTTCTCCATGACCAAAACGCAAGGCTTAGCACAAGGATAATAGAGATTCCGCTTGCGAATCGGTGGCTCCATTCAATAATTGAAGCCGGATTCAGTTCAGGGAAAAAACGGCCGTGACACAGCGGCCACTGTCTGCCGCATCCTTGGCCGGAACCTGTTTTTGTAACGAGGGCACCCCCGATTAAAACAATTAGCATGACAAATGTCGTCAGAACACCGAGAGCTTTTAATGCTTTATTCATACAATATTCACCTTCTCAACATACTGCTGCAATTTTATATACGTTCCAAGTGTAAGCGAATATGTGTTTTGTGGCAATTCCCAGAGCCTTTTGTTCACAAAAATATAATAGAATGACGGCTTCTGGAAAATGTACACTTGATTATTCATGCCGGGTCTGATAGAAATAAGGTAAACGCAATGCCGATTTGGAGATTGCCTTCATCTTTGGTAAAATTCATAAAAAGTTCACAAATAAATTCCTGTTTGTCGTTTAATATTTAATAGGATGTTTTTTTACAAGATGTTATCTTGTATGATAGAGTTGCAGGTTATTTTATTCTCCTGCGTTAGGTTTGTAAGGGAGGTTTACGTTATGGCTAACTCCAGAATCTTAAATGATACAGCTATAGACGGACAAATTGAAGAAACAACGGCATGGAAAGATTTTCTGTCCCTTATTAAAATAGGGATCGTCAATTCTAACCTCATCACGACTTTCACTGGAATGTGGCTTGCACTGCATATTTCCGGTTTGAGTTTTTTAGGCAATATAAACACCGTTCTTCTTACGTTAATCGGGTCTTCACTGATTATTGCGGGCTCCTGCGCGATCAATAACTGGTATGACCGGGACATTGACCATCTTATGGAGCGTACGAAAGTAAGACCGACGGTTACGGGTAAAATTCAGCCGAGTCAGGCGTTATGGTCTGGAATTTTGCTGGTTGCTTTAGGATTGATCATGCTGCTGATGACAACTGTCATGGCTGCTGTTATCGGTTTTATCGGAGTCTTTACGTATGTTGTATTGTACACAATGTGGACGAAACGCCGCTATACGATTAACACAGTAGTAGGAAGCGTTTCCGGTGCAGTGCCGCCGCTTATTGGATGGACGGCAGTGGAAGGGAATATCGGTGTCGTAGCATGGGTGTTATTCATGATTTTATTTATTTGGCAGATTCCTCACTTCTTAGCATTGGCTATTAAGAAAACTGAGGATTACAGAGCTGCAAATATTCCGATGCTTCCTGTCGTATACGGTTTTGAAGTGACAAAAAGACAAATTATTGTGTGGGTTGCGTGCCTGATGCCGCTTCCGTTTTTCCTTGGTAGCCTGGGTCTTCCGATTGTCATTCTCGGCTTGCTGTTAAATATCGGCTGGCTGATTCTTGGCTTAATGGGATTCCGCTCCAAGAATATCATGAAGTGGGCAACGCAGATGTTCGTTTACTCGCTTAACTACATGACAATCTATTTCGTTGCCATGGTTGTCTTGACGCTTTTCTAAAAAATAGATATGATGCTTGTTTTATCGCTTCAAAATAAACGATGACAACTAGTAAATGCCGCCTTGACCTCTTGTTTAATCAGGCGGCTTTACTTTTATACATAGATGGCATTTTGAGTAAAAAAACTCATAATTTAAGAGAAGAGGAAATGTAAGTGCTTTATTGGTGATAGGTTGGATGGCGATAGATTTCGATCCGCTTTCCGCCTTTGTATTGACCAGAAAAGGGGTTGGGTGAAATGGTAAAGCATTGGCGTCTTATTTTATTATTAGCCTTAGTGCCGCTTCTATTAAGCGGATGTGGAAAACCTTTTTTATCCACGCTCAAGCCTGCTGGCGAGGTGGCTGATAAACAGTATGACCTGACAGTGCTCAGCACATTGATTATGGTGGTTGTTGTTGCAGTAGTATCTGTTATCTTCTTTTATGTGATTGTGAGATTCAGAAGATCACGGGTCGGTGAGAACACGATACCGAAACAGGTAGAGGGGAATAAATTTTTAGAAATCACATGGACCGTGATCCCGATTTTGCTGCTCATTATTCTTGTGATTCCTGTTGTATTATATACGCTGGAGCTAGCGGACACATCACCAATGGATAAAAAAGGCCGCAAAGCTGAGGATGCTCTTGTAGTCAATGTTAGGGCAAATTTATACTGGTGGGAGTTTGAGTACCCTGATTACGGCATTATCACAAGCCAGGAGCTGATTGTACCGACAGATCAGCGTGTATATTTTAATTTAAAAGCCTCTGATGTAAAACATTCCTTCTGGATTCCTTCAGTTGGAGGAAAACTTGATACGAATACGGATAATGAAAATAAGTTCTTCCTGACATTTGATTCAAAACGAAGCAAAGAGGCAGGAGATATGTTTTTTGGGAAGTGTGCAGAGCTTTGCGGCCCTTCACATGCGCTGATGGATTTTAAGGTGAAGACGATGTCTGCAAAAGAATTTCAGGGCTGGACAAAAGAAATGAAGAACTATAAGTCTACAGCAGAGAGCGATTTGGCTAAGCAGGGTGAAGAACTGTTTAAAGAGAAAAACTGCCTGAGCTGCCATGCGGTAGAGCCGAATGATAAGCGTGCAGAAGCCGCTAGAACGGCACCTAACTTGGCGACCTTCGGTGAAAGGACAAAAGTGGCAGGGGTGAAAGAGGCCAACAAAGAAAATGTGAAGGCTTGGCTGAAGGACCCTGACAGCATAAAGCCGGGGAACAAAATGACAGGCACATATCCAAAGCTCTCAGACAGCGAAACAGATGCGCTTTATGAATACTTAAAAGGCTTAAAAGCGGAAAGCAAGTAGGGAAGAAAGGGAGATATTGGGGGAGGTCACATATGTTGAATGCGCTTACAGAAAAGCGGACGCGCGGATCTATGCTTTGGGATTATTTGACGACGGTGGACCATAAAAAAATCGCGATTCTTTATTTAGTGGCAGGGGGATTCTTCTTTCTTGTCGGGGGAATTGAAGCGATGTTTATCAGAATTCAGCTTGCAAAGCCGGAAAATGCGTTTCTCAGTGCTCAAGCGTACAATGAAGTAATGACTATGCACGGAACGACGATGATCTTTCTGGCTGCGATGCCGCTCTTATTTGCCTTGATGAATGCGGTTGTGCCTTTGCAGATCGGGGCTCGGGACGTTTCGTTTCCATTTTTAAACGCGCTTGGTTTTTGGCTCTTCTTTTTCGGGGGCATTTTCTTAAATCTAAGCTGGTTTTTGGGCGGAGCGCCAGATGCGGGCTGGACGTCATATGCCTCACTTTCGCTTCATTCTAAAGGGCACGGCATAGACTTTTTCGTCCTCGGACTCCAAATATCGGGGCTCGGGACGCTGATAGCCGGGATTAACTTTTTGGCCACGATTATCAACATGAGGGCTCCGGGCATGACGTATATGAGGCTGCCTTTGTTTACATGGACGACATTTGTGGCCTCGGCATTGATTTTGTTCGCGTTTCCGCCGCTTACGGTTGGATTGGCTCTCATGATGCTGGATCGGCTGTTCGGAACCAATTTCTTTAATCCGGAGCTTGGCGGAAATACGGTCATTTGGGAACATTTATTTTGGATCTTCGGCCACCCGGAAGTTTATATCCTAATTTTGCCTGCATTCGGTATTTTTTCTGAGGTCATCCCTGTGTTCGCCAGAAAGCGTTTGTTTGGCTATTCTTCAATGGTTTTTGCAATCGTGCTCATTGGCTTTCTGGGCTTTATGGTTTGGGTGCACCACATGTTCACGACTGGTCTCGGCCCGATTGCAAATGCGATTTTTGCGGTTGCAACAATGGCTATCGCGATTCCGACCGGGATTAAGATTTTTAACTGGCTGTTGACGATTTGGGGAGGAAATGTGAAGTATACAACCGCTATGCTGTATGCTGTCTCATTTATTCCATCCTTTGTGCTCGGCGGTGTGACGGGAGTCATGCTGGCAGCTGCTGCGGCTGATTATCAGTTCCATGATACGTATTTTGTGGTTGCGCACTTCCACTACGTCATTATTGGCGGCGTTGTATTCGGCCTTTTAGCCGGTGTTCATTTCTGGTGGCCGAAAATGTTCGGTAAAATTCTGCATGAAACGATGGGGAAAATTTCATTTGTATTGTTTTTTATCGGCTTTCACCTCACGTTTTTCATTCAGCATTTTGTCGGCTTAATGGGGATGCCGCGCCGGGTTTATACGTTTTTGCCAGGACAGGGTCTGGAAACCGGCAACTTGATCAGTACAATCGGGGCGTTTTTTATGGCGGCAGCTGTTATTCTTCTGCTGGTCAATGTCATATGGACATCGGTAAAAGGTGAATATGTAGGTGCTGATCCATGGCATGACGGACGTACGCTGGAATGGACCGTTTCTTCACCGCCGCCGGAGTATAACTTTAAACAGCTTCCTTTTGTCAGAGGACTTGATCCGTTTTGGATTGAGAAGCAGGCAGGGCACGAATCAATGACGCCGGCGGAACCGGTTGATGATATTCATATGCCAAACGGCTCAATCCTGCCGCTCGTCATTTCCTTCGGCCTTTTTGTCGCAGCGTTCGGGCTGCTGTACAGAAGTGATTACGCTTGGGGCCTGCCGGTGATCTTTATCGGGCTCGGCATCACATTTATTACGATGCTGCTTCGTTCAGTAATTGATGATCACGGCTATCATATTCATAAAGAGGAACTGCCGAACGATGATAAAGGGGTGAAGGCATAATGCAAGTTCAAGAAAAATTCACCGCAGAAACCTTTCCGGCTTCTCCTGAAAAAGTAACCCTGGAAGGGAAAAATAAATTTTTAGGCTTTTGGCTTTTTCTTGGCGGAGAGACTGTTCTGTTTGCGTCTCTCTTCGCCACGTTTCTTGCGCTTCGGAATTCAAATGCCGGTGATCCGCCTACGACGGAAATGTTCGATGTGACACTTGTATTCATTGCCACAATGCTTCTATTAACGAGCAGTTTAACGAGTGTGTACGCGATGTACCACATGAAGAACTTTTCCTTCGGCAAGATGCAGCTTTGGCTGGGAATTACGATTTTATTGGGGGCGGGCTTTTTAGGACTGGAAATCTATGAGTTCAAGCATTACACCCATGAATTTGGCTTTACCATCACAAGCTCTGCCCTTGGTTCTGCGTTTTACACGCTTGTCGGTACACACGGCGCCCACGTGGCATTTGGGCTTATGTGGATCAGCACGCTTATGATCCGCAATGCCAAGAGAGGGCTGAATCTGTATACGGCGCCTAAGTTTTACGTTGCCAGCCTTTATTGGCACTTTATTGATGTCGTGTGGGTCTTCATCTTTACCGTTGTATATTTAATGGGGATGGTGGGATAAACATGGTCGATAAAAAAAGCAGAGGGCATATCAATAGCGACCTTGAATTTAAGAAAAAAAAGCATGCCCGAGAGATGAAATATCAAGTCCTGTCTTTTGGTTTAATGATCGGTCTTACGATTGTTGCATTTCTGACTGTGGCCACGGACGGTGTCGGCAGCTGGTTTACGATTCCTTTCATTATTTTGCTAGCTGCAATTCAAGTCATCTTTCAGCTGTATTATTTCATGCATATGAATCAGAAAGGGCATGAGGCGCCGGCACTGTTTTTGTATTCAGGGGTGTTTGTCGCGTTTATCACTGTGCTTGCGTTTGTGACAATTATATGGTGGTAATTTGAACAGCCGCCGGAGGTGAAGAAATGAATCAGTTGGAGATATTTGGGTTTCGCGCGATGTGGAGCCCTTATCTTTTTTGTATCCTGTTAGGCATTACGGCGCTTTATCTCTATTTTTACAGGCGAATGTCTTCAAAGCCAAATCGAATAACTGGTAAAGAGATGGTATGCTTTCTGTCGGCGATGCTGTTTTTATATGCAGCCGAGGGAAGCCCGGTTGATCTGCTCGGACATATTATGTTCAGCGCACATATGGTGCAGATGGCCGTCCTGTATTTGGTTGTCCCGCCGCTGTTAATCGCGGGAATTCCTGCATGGCTCTGGGAAAAAATCATTTTCAGGCCTTCAATCAAACCGTTTTTTTCCTTTTTTACGACGCCTTTAATTGCTTTGCTTTTGTTTAACGGCATTTTTTCTTTATATCATGTACCGCTTATATTTGATACTGTCAAAACGGATCCGTATTACCATACATTAATCACTTGGCTTATCTTTGTGCTTGCGTTCTTCATGTGGTGGCCGCTTGTTCATAAGGTTGAGCGTCTACGGCAGCTCAGCGGCTTGATGAAGCTGGGTTATATTATGGCGGACGGTATGCTGCTCACACCTGCTTGCGCCTTGATCATGTTCAGCGGTGCACCGTTATACGCCACCTATACAGATCCGGCTTTATGGGCTGAGGCAATGAGGCTTTGCGTGCCAGCGGATATGATGGGGCAGGTCCCATTAACAGGGCCAGAGATGTTGAATACACTGCCTTTGTTAGAGGATCAGCAGCTCGGAGCAGTCATGATGAAAATCATTCAGGAAATTGTGTACGGTACTTTTTTGGCCATTATTTTTTTCCAATGGGTGAAGAAAGAAAGGGAAAAGGACGGGCAGGAGGAGCCGCCGTATATTCAGCAGACGATATCATAAAAGGTACAGCGAAATATGCTGTACCTTTTCGTTACATTTGAACTGTTTTTAACATGTTGGCTATGTCCTGAATC
The DNA here is from genome assembly GCF_038002425.1 of Bacillus sp. FSL R7-0685. Taxonomy (NCBI): domain Bacteria; kingdom Bacillati; phylum Bacillota; class Bacilli; order Caryophanales; family Bacillaceae; genus Bacillus; species Bacillus sp. FSL R7-0685. The sequence continues at coordinate 1,551,388 of NZ_JBBOCN010000001.1, forward strand.
AGTGCCTTGCTTTTTGTCACAACCTGTACGGGAAACTCTTCCGTTTCTCCATATTCTACTCCATGAGGGTAGTAATGCTTTCCTAGGAGAGGGGACATTAATTGAATCACGGCGCGCCCGCTTCCGACATCGCCTTCTGCCGCAATACCTTGTATCCGCAGGTAAAACGTACCCTCAATCGTCGAAAACTTCTTGTCATAGGTGACTCTCTCGTAATCCCATTGACCCGCTCTGATAAGACCTTTGCTTTCCATTAAGTCGTCTAGCCAGCTGAGCTCAGCCTTAACCCCTTCAAGTCCGCTTTCAGTAAACTTCAACACTGACCCCTCCTTATAAAAATTACCTTTCCTGACAATCATAGTATGAAAGCGTTAAACTTTCAATGAATCTTCTTCTTTTGAAAGTATGCAAAAATTAAATTTTGACGACAATAGCACTAGACTAAAGGAGGTTAAACGGATGACAAAAATAAAAGATCTGATGACAGCCGACTTGCAATATTGCACGGTATTAGATAATGTATATGAAGCTGCAGTAAAGATGAAGGACGCAAATGTAGGAGCGATTCCGGTAGTTGATGAGGACGGGGAAACATTGGTCGGCATCGTAACCGACCGCGATCTCGTATTAAGAGGAATCGCCATCAAAAAACCGAACTCGCAAAAAATCACTGACGCGATGACTGAAAAACCTGTCAGTGTGGAGGAAGATGCTTCAGTCGATGAGGTTCTTCATTTGATGGCATCGCATCAGCTCAGAAGGATACCAGTTACAAAAAATAAAAAACTGACTGGAATTGTCACGCTTGGTGATCTTTCTTTATCTGAGCAAACGAATGAACGTGCCGGCAGCGCCTTATCGGATATTTCCGAAGGTGATAATAGAGAAGAAGGCTTTTTTCATTAACACATAAATCTTTGACATGTTAAATAGGCTGTATTGTAATGGGATGTAAACAAGAGATTGTGAATCGCCACGGGGGTGATAGATTGAAAAATATATTGAGAGCAATGGTTATCCTTTTGATTATCTGCGGAACTTATGTTCTGTTTATTCAATATGGATCTGTTCCTGAAAAGAAATCAAATGACAGCGAGCCTCAGGTGTCGAATGAGGAAGCGCAAAGCGGCAAACGAATACATATGCCGACTTCAGGGTTATTGTCCTTCATGGGCAAGCACGCCGATGAAGTAACGAAAAAGCTTGGGGAACCTGAACGTATTGACCCTTCGGCTTATGATTACGATTGGTGGGTATACAATCAAGGTAAGGATCAATATATCCAAATCGGGGTATTAAACAATAAAGTGGTCACATTATTCGCGTCGGGTAATGATATTAACGCAAAGCCTTTCAAAATTGGAGAATCAACTGGCGAAGTATTCAAGACCACCCAGGTGGCACCATTTGTGAATGTAGAGTATAAAGGAAATTCCTATCGGTTTGAATTTTCTGAAGAAGATATCAATACAAGACCGACTGTAAAGGTAGGAAAGATGTATGTCCAGCTGTATATGGACAAATTTGAGGGGAAGCTATCCAGCATCAGGGCGTTTGATGCGCAGACCTTTGTAAAGCAAAGACCTTATGAGGTAGTGTACCGCGGGGAATTAATTAAACCGAAAGCCGTTTCAGATGAGAAATGGAAAAAGATCCAAACAACGAGCGAAAAGCAAATCCTTGATTTGACGAATGTCATACGCGTTAAACATGGACTTGCGAAGCTTGAGTGGGATCAGCCAACGGCGGAAGTGGCATTTGGGCATAGTGAGGATATGAAGGAAAATAATTATTTCTCCCATGTCTCTAAAAAATACGGCTCGCTGAAAGACCGCTTAGAAGAAGGGCATGTTGACTTTCAGCAAGCGGGAGAAAATATCGCATACAATTATGTGGACGGTCCGGCTGCCGTAGAAGGCTGGCTGAATAGCGAAGGCCATCGAAAAGCGCTTCTGAATTCAGATTATACGCATCTTGGTGTCGGAGTAGACCGGAAATATTACACCCAAAATTTTATTAAGCGATGGTAATGAAAGCCGCGGACGAATGGTCCCGGCTTTTTCTATTTCCATACAAACTGGTCTGAATGAATGTGCTGATAGCTTACAGATAAGGCCGTTTCCCATTCCTTCAGTCAGGCTTTTTCACTAGTGTATAGGGATATCGGTTAAAATTCATTTGGGAATGAATATAGGCGAACACAATGCCCGACAAAACGATACATTGTAGTAGGTAACGATTTTCGGAGGGGGTGAGGATTGTGGCGAATCAACATGCCAATCATTCAATCAATGACTTTAAACAATTCGTCAAAAAGCATCCCAAGCTGATAAAAGAAGTGCGCAAAGAACAAAGAAGCTGGCAGGACGTATATGAAAATTGGGTCCTCTTCGGGGAGAGCGACCCGATTTGGGATCCGTATCGGGAACCGGAAGCAGCTGCTGAAGCTGTGCCTGAAACACCGCAAAAAAATGATTTTGTCTCGAAAATGGTGACAGCGGTGAAAAAGATGGATGTCAATCAAATGAACGAACAAATCAATAAAATGAGCCAGTCGATCTCATCGTTGCAAAGCCTTCTTAATACATTTTCCGGAAGCGGACAGAAGCATTCTCAGCCAGGCTCTGGACAGCATCCTTTTTCTTTTCGAAAGGATTAAAAAAGGGGAGCTCATATGCGCAAAGAGGTTCAGGAATATATTTTAGCAAACGAAGAACGGAAACGATTCATCAGAGAACAGCCGATATGGTACCGCAGGCTTTCAAGAAAACCGGATGATCTGTCCTCCTTTCAGCTTGAAATGATGAACTTTTATGAAAAAACCATTCCCCATCGGGTGAATCAGTTTACGAACGGGATTCAAATGGCGCAAATGATGATGCAAATGTTTCAAGCGATGCGGACAAAAGATTAAAAGGCCCCGAAAAAGGGTCTTTTTTCATGCGGACATAAGGTTTTGTATACGGCTGCGGTTAAGCATTTTCCAATTGGCTGGTTTCATGGTAAACTAACAACTGGAGGTGCATGTTATGTATGCGACGATGGAATCCGTGCGGCTTCAAAGTGAAGCTCAGCAGCTTGCCGAGATGATTCTGCAGTCGGAGACGGCTGAGAACTACCGCAATTGTTACAAGCGTCTCCAGGAAGATGAAGAGGCAGGTCGGATTATTCGTTCTTTTATCAAAATAAAAGAGCAGTATGAGGATGTACAGCGTTTTGGCAAATATCATCCTGACTATAGAGAAATATCCCGGAAAATGAGGGAGATCAAACGTGAGCTGGACCTGAACGACAAGGTGGCTGACTTCAAGAGAGCTGAAAATGAGCTCCAGTCCATTCTTGATGAGGTCAGCGTCGAGATTGGGACAGCTGTTTCGGAGCATGTGAAAGTTCCGACTGGGAACCCTTATTTTGACGGTTTGTCTTCATGCGGAGGCGGCTGCGGTTCAGGCGGAAGCTGCGGATGTAAAGTGTCCTGACGAGACTGGCCGTCTCGTCTTTTACATATAAGAGAAAACAGGCAGGTGATTGTATTGGAGAATAGGCGCCAGGGCATGGTTGTGTATCTGCACTCCCTGAAGCAAAGCAAAATGCTGAGGAAGTTCGGGAATGTGCACTATGTATCAAAACGATTAAAATATGTCGTACTGTACTGTGATATGGACCAAATTGAAAAAACAATGGACAAGATTGCGTCTTACTCATTTGTGAAAAAAGTGGAGCCTTCTTATAAACCGTTTTTAAAATTGGAATTCGAGTCAAAGCTTGATAAGGCAAAAGAATACGATTATAAAATCGGCATATAGCTATAAAAAAATCCCCGCAGGCATCTGCGGGGTCCTTCTATTCCTTAATATGTTAAGGAGAAGGCAAAGGGAGAGGAGAAACCGGAGGAAGAACTTATGGGGAAACGTAAGTCTTCTCCGCGGTTGGCAACAACATCCTCTAGATGCTGTTGCTTATAGTATGGACAAGGATCATGCTGCCTATACACCTGTTTATCAAGATTAGCGTTCATTGTTTGGAAGAATGCTTTATGTTAAGATAGGATTGATTTTTTTCTATGTACATAGCGGCGTCCGGCCGAATAAAGAAACAAAATAGCTTTTAGAAAAAGTGGTGTGGAACATGAGAGTAATTTCTGGATCAAAAAAAGGCCGTTCACTAAAGGCTGTACCCGGAACATCAACAAGACCGACAACCGACAAAGTGAAGGAATCCATTTTCAATATGATCGGCCCTTATTTTGACGGGGGCAGGGGACTTGACTTATTCGCAGGGAGCGGAGGTCTTGGAATCGAAGCGCTTTCACGCGGGTTTGAGCATTGTATATTCGTTGACCGTGATTTTAAAGCGATTCAAACAGTAAAATCTAATTTGAAAACGCTGGAGCTTACAAAACATGCACAGGTATACCGCAATGATGCGGAACGTGCTTTGCACGCTGCTGCTAAAAGAGAAACCGGCTTTCGCGGAATTTTTCTCGATCCGCCGTATAAGGAACAAAAGCTGAACGCGCTTTTAACGATGATTGACGAATATCAAATGCTGGAAGAAGACGGCTTTATCGTCGCTGAGCATGACAGAGAGGTCGAGCTTCCCGAAACCGTAGGAGATCTTGTGATGACAAGAAAAGAAACCTATGGGTTAACAGGTGTAGCGATTTATAAAAAGAGGGGGTAGTGAGGTGGCGAGTATAGCTGTCTGTCCCGGCAGTTTTGATCCTGTGACCTACGGGCATCTGGACATCATCAAACGCGGGGCGCATATTTTTGAACAAGTGTATGTATGTGTGCTGAATAATTCTTCAAAAAAGCCTTTGTTCAGTGTGGAAGAACGGTGTGAGCTTCTGAGAGAAGTCACAAAAGACATTCCGAACATAACAGTTGAAACATCGCAAGGCCTGTTAATTGATTATGCAAAAAGAAAAAATGCGAAAGCGATTTTAAGAGGCTTGAGAGCTGTATCTGATTTTGAATACGAGATGCAGGGGACATCAGTAAACCGGGTGCTTGATGAATCTATTGAGACGTTTTTTATGATGACAAACAATCAATATTCGTTTCTAAGTTCAAGCATCGTAAAAGAAGTGGCAAGATACAACGGCTCGGTATCAGAGTTTGTACCGCCGGAAGTAGAGTTGGCGCTTCAGCAAAAATTCAGACAAGGATGAGGGTTTTGACTCATCCTTTTTTTGTTCCGTTTGTCAGTCTGTAAGAAAAAATGATAATGTACGTAAACAGCGCGCATAGTGTGACAGCAGGTCCGATCTGCACAAGCAGATTCCAGCCGTTTATAAAGGCAGTTGACATGTCACTGCTGTTAAGAGATTTAAATACATACTGATACGGATCATGCCATGCCGTGTAAAGAGGTTTCCATAAAAGCATGACGAAGACAGCGGCATAAACGCCCTGCAGCAAACGTGCGATAAAGAATGGTTTAAATCTAATGTCGGTTTCCGATAAAATACCTGCCACCTGAGCTTGTACGGAAAAGCCGCTAAACCCGAGAATAAAGCTGACGATAATGGCTTTTTGCAGAAGAGAAACATCTGTCTCACTGACAAGCTTGCTGCCTAATGTAATTTCAAACATCCCTGATAAAAGCGGAATGTCCAATTGAGTCGGAAGCTGAAACAAAGTCAGTGCTCCTTTTGTGAAAACAGACAAAACATCAGTCAGCTGGACCACTGACAACAGCCGATTGAAGACAGAAAATAAAATAATAAAGCCGCCTACCATAAGAAGTGTTTGAACAGAAGACGTCACGGCGTCGCCTAAAATTTTGCCCAAGGGCCGTTTTTCTGCAAGTCTGGCGGTATGAAGAGCGTGTAAAGCATCTTTGACTGAAGGGAAAGGTATCGTTTTCTTTCTTCTGAGATGCTGCTCTTCCTTGCGGCCATAGGAACGCATTGTTAAACCGACAGCCAGATTCCCTAAATAGTGTGCAGAAGCTAATAAAATGCCCAGTGACGCGTTTTGAAAGAAACCGACGGCAACAGCGCCGAAAATAAAGAGCGGGTTTGAAGAATTGGTAAACGACGCGAGCCGTTCTGCTTCTACTCTTGAAATCTGATTTTCCTGCCGCAGACGGGCAGTGAGTTTTGCTCCCGCTGGGTTTCCTGATGCCATTCCCATAGCAAGAACGAAGCCGCCGACACCCGGCACGCGAAAGATCGGCCGCATAAAAGGCTCAAGCAAAACACCGACAAACCGCACAATGCCAAAGCCGATTAAGAGTTCGGACAGAATAAAAAATGGCAGCAATGACGGAAACACAACCTCCCACCACATAGACAGCCCGGTTTTAGAGGCTTCGAATGAGGCCTGTGGATGTGAGATGACAGTCGCTGTTAAAAAAAGAAAAAACGAGGCAATCAAAAGTGTATTAATCTTCGACAAGTTCATTCTTACCTCCCCGATGCTAAAAATGCCCAATGACATGTATATCATGATAAAATAATGTATGATGTAAAACGGCCAAGCAGTACCTGTCCTCTTGATTCTTTGTACTAATATACGAGCATAGGGGTTCAGTTTAGACCATAGAATTCGGTATACAGGGAATTCAGGCAGGAGGTTAACGCTTTGGCCAAACCTAAAATCGGGTTAGCGTTAGGATCGGGAGGGGCCAGAGGGCTTGCTCATCTCGGTGTGCTTTCCAGTTTACATAAGCACCAAATTGAAGTGGATATGATTGCAGGAAGCAGCATGGGCGCTTTGGTGGGCAGTTTTTATGCCGCCGGACATGACGTGGCAACGATGAAAAAAGTAGCCAAAGCCTTTAAACGAAGGCTTTATGCTGATTATACGGTGCCGAAGCTCGGTTTTTTAAAAGGTGACCGCGTCAGACAGCTTGTGCATGCCTATACATTCGGAAAACCGATTGAAGAGCTCCAAATCCCGCTGGGCATTGTTGCGTGTGATCTACAGACGGGAGAAAAGATTGTGTTCCGAAAAGGATCAGTGTCAGATGCAGTGAGGGCCAGCATCAGCATCCCGGGTATCTTTATTCCGCAGCGGCTGGACGGACGCCTTCTTGTAGACGGCGCGGTCGTCGATCGAATTCCGGTTTCTGTTGTGAAAGACATGGGAGCTGATATTATCATCGCTTCGGATGTTTCCAGGGTTCGAAAAACTGAAACAGCAGTGCATATTTTTGATGTGATTATGCAAAGTATGGATATACTGCAAAATGAATTAGTGCGGCATCAAACAATTGCCGCAGATATCATGATTCGCCCTTCCCTTGAAACATACAGCTCAAGCTCGTTTGCCAATATTGAAGAAATGATATCGGCAGGCGAAGAGGCGACAAACCGAATGATCAGCAAGATAAGAAAAGAAATAGAGAATTGGGAGGGCTCATAATTTGCTACGTAAAAAACATTTTAGCTGGATGCTCGTCATCCTCATACTGATCGCCGTTTTATCATTTATAAAACTTCCATACTATATTACAAAACCGGGAGAAGCGACAGAGCTTGCTTCATTGATAAAAGTGGAGGGAGGCTACCCGGAAAAAGGAAGCCTGTCCTTAATGACTGTTAAAGTGGGACCGGCTAATCCGTTTACATATGTGTGGGCAAAGATGCACCCTTATTATGAAATTGTTCCTGATGAGAGCATTAAGGAGGAAGGCGAGTCAGATAAGGAGTATATGAAAAGACAGCTCCAAATGATGAAAAGCTCGCAAGAAAATGCGGTTATAGCCGCCTATCAAAAGGCAGGAAAAAAAGTCAGCTATTCCTTTAACGGCATATTTGCAAGCTCAGTTGTAGAAAACATGCCGGCAAAAGGGAAAATAGAAGTCGGTGATAAAATCATCAGCGCAGACGGCAAAAACTATCAGTCTGCTGAAAAGCTGATTGATTATATCAGCAGCAAAAAAGCGGGAGATAAAGTCACGTTAAAGATCGAAAGAGAAGAAAAAGAAAAGCGTGTCACCCTTACGTTAAAACAATTTCCTGATGAGCCGGATCGGGCAGGAATCGGAGTTTCGCTTTATACAGACAGAAACGTGAAGGTAGAGCCTGATATTGATTTTGAAATCGAAAATATTGGCGGCCCGTCAGCAGGGTTAATGATGTCCCTTGAAATTTATAATCAGCTGACAAAACCAGACGAAACAAAAGGCTACGATATTGCGGGAACAGGTACCATTGATGTTGATGGAAAAGTAGGCCCGATCGGCGGCATTGATCAAAAAGTCGTCGCCGCAGACAAAGCCGGAAAAGACATTTTCTTCGCGCCAAATCAAAACGGCGCCAGCAATTCCGATTATAAGAACGCAGTAAAAACAGCAAAAGATATTGATTCAGATATGAAGATTGTGCCTGTTGATACCATGCAGGATGCGATTGATTATTTGAATAAGCTGAAAGCGAAAAGCACCTGATTCTCAGGTGCTTTTTCTATACATTTAAAAAGTGTTGTTCATCTTCGTCATATCGAATCGGTGCATGTCCGTATTCCTGCAGGTCAAACTCAGTTCTCAGCGGCTCTTCTATCGGCAGGCTGTAAATCCTGCTTGCTTTTACGTCCAGATTGAGAGCTGGATGGGAGAAAGAGGACAGTTTGCTGACAAGCGGAACAGACAGTGCTTTTTTCTTTTCGGATAAATAAGCCTGTCCTTTTTTCGTCATGCCGAGAAGCCTGATATACGGCGCCTTATCGTTGTCAAGCAGCTTTTGCATATCCTGTTTTTTTGTTCTGGTTAAAATGTGTGTATTCATCCGCTGGAGCCTTGTCCACGTATAGCGTTTTGTTTTCAGCAGTTCCATAAATTCCTGATAGGAGCTGGATTTTCTGATCGAACGAATAATTCTGTGCTCTAAACCTTCCTCCACCTCGTATACTTGCTGTAATTCCCGTGCCGTTACAGTTGAAAGGCTGTATTTTAAGTAAGAAAAGTAGCTTTCAGGTGTATGCCACAATCCGAAAGATTTGCGGTAAGCTGCTAATTCACGTGCAGATGCAGCAGGGAGAAAACGAAGGCAGGCTTCGAGATTCTGGCCAATCATCGCTTTTCTAATGCTTGTGGCACTTGCTATATGGTTTTCGCCTTCAGGGAGATCGGCATCATGATAGTCCGAAGAGATTCGTGCCGTAGTATAAGGTTTCATAGGATATCCCCCGGTTAGAATCGAGGTCACATACTGGTATCCCAAAATGTTATTTGGTTTTGACAAGTCAAGTGCACTTTCAGTATGCAAAATGGAGCTGAAGGCGATAGCCGCCGCTGCTGGGTAACTGGCCCCCTTTTTAAGTTCTTCTTTAATTCGGTCATTCAATATATGTTTATGCTCATCAATAAGCTGTGCTGTTTCTAAAAAAGGCTTGATATCCCCATTTTCACTCCCGAAAAACAGCGCCTCACATTCAAGTTCGTTCAGGATGGAAACACTGCCGCGTGCAAAAATGTCTGCTTTTTGCACGGCATAAAGATAAGGCAGCTCAATGACAAGATCAACTCCGCTTTGCAGCGCCATTTTTGTTCGGGCCCATTTTGATACAACAGCGGGTTCCCCGCGCTGTAAAAAATGTCCGCTCATGACCGCGACAGCCGTGTCACATCCGGTTTGCAGCTTTGCTGTTTGGGCATGATAAAGGTGACCGTTATGAAAGGGATTATATTCAACCACCAATCCGACAGCTTTCATATTTTTTCCGCCTTTCTTGCTATGTTTAAAAACGTATGGTACATTTGCAAATGAAAACTCTTACGCCTTATTTTTGTTTTAAGTGTATGCATAGCATATTCCGCTGTCAACGATACTTCAATGGCAGCATTATGCTGTAAAGAAAAAATATTGACAAAAACAATCTTAAAAGCTATAATCATGTTTGTTGCTTTCCTGAGGTGATACAAATGAAATGGACGATTTATCAGCTGCATCAAATGCCAAAACAAAGTTTTGAGTTTGATGAAACAGTTGAGTTAAATGAGCTGACAAAGCTGAATTCTGACATTCGCCGCATTTCTCCCGTCCGGGTGAAGGGCAGAGCGGATATCAAATCCAAACAGGTTTCGTTTGATTTTACAATTTCAGGCGAAATGATTTTGCCATGCTCAAGAACACTCGTTGATGTCCCGTATCCATTTGAAATTTCAACAAAAGAACTGTTTATATTTCATCACACGGATGATATAGAAGATGATGACGTTCACATTGTTGAGGACGATACTATCGACTTAACTCCGATCGTGAAAGAAGAAATTCTTTTAGAAATCCCTATGCAAATCTTTTGTGAATCTGAACAAGAAAAAGGAGCTGCTCCTCAAGAAGGAAAGGATTGGCAAGTCATTTCGGAAGAAGACAAGAAGAATCAAGTTGATCCGAGACTTGCAGCCCTCGAAAAGCTCTTAAAACAAGATGATGAATCTTAACTCTTTAAGGAGGTGGGAATAATGGCTGTACCTTTTAGAAGAACTTCTAAAATGAAGAAAAGATTGCGCCGTACACATTTCAAACTTAATGTACCTGGTATGACAGAATGTCCGTCATGCGGAGAGATGAAGTTGTCTCACCGTGTATGCAAAGCATGCGGATCATACAACGGCAAAGACATAAATGTAAAAAGTAACTAATAAGAAAAGCGCGGGGTGAAAGCCCTGCGCTTTTTCTTTTTCTCTTCCTGTCAGCTTGCGGAAAATTTGTGAGTGCAAATAGTCTATCTAATCTATTACCGGCATATGTATGAGATAAATAAGCTGACATGGAGGGAGATTGAATTTGACCATTACAAGACAAGATGCTTGGACTCAGGATGAGGATTTGCTGCTGGCAGAAGTGGTGCTTCGTCATATTCGAGAGGGAGGAACACAGCTTTCAGCCTTTGAGGAGGTTGGAAGGGCGCTGACCAGAACCGCGGCAGCCTGTGGTTTCAGGTGGAACTCGTATGTGAGAAAACAATACCAGTCAGGTATAGAGCTTGCAAAAAAGCAAAGGAAAGAACTGAGAAAGCAAATCGGCGTTCATTCGGTCAATATGCCGAATTCCATGAAGCAGACTGCCTCGGCATCGTCGGAAGGAAAACGAGATTTGTCCATTCAGGATGTCATCCAATTTCTCGAACAATTCAAAGAAGCGCCGTCTGCACAAGAATTTCAGCTTGAAAGGGAAAAATTGAAGGAGCAAATCCAATCGCTGCAAAAAGAGCTTGAGGATTTGCGGAGTGAAAATCAGACATTGCGGAATCAGCTAGAGATGACAGAAGAGGATTACAAGGCACTGATCGATATCATGGATCGGGCCAGAAAAATGGTTGTTTCGAAGGAAGACGGAAGAATGAAAAAAGCGGCTCAAGAAACGTAAAGAAACGCCTGAAATGAACCGGCCCTATAGTAAGAATAGGCCGGTTGTTTTTATTTCTATGCAGACTCTCCCGGTGTCATTTCATGATCCATATCAGGATGCCAGATGAGCGGGTTTTCCCCTTTGTCCCGCGCCATATCATACTTAACAGTTTTAAAGTTCATTTTGTTCCAAAATTCCGCTGATTTCATTCTCGGATTTGTCCGGATCGGCATTTTGAATGATTTTGCAAATTCAACCAAGGCTCTCCCGTATCCCCTGTTCTGGTAGCCCGGAAGAACCTCAAGCTTCCACAGCTCCAAATAATCCTGGCGGTTGTCAAAATAGGGATTCGATTTGCCGTTAACTTGATACAGACTCATTCGTGCTACAAGTTTATCGCCAAAATAAATCCCGTAAAAAGGCGAAGTGCTGTCATTTTCAATAATATTATCCTGAAGTTCTTCAAGCATTGAAAGCTCCTGAATGCCGTATTCTTTGAATTTCTTGAATTCTTCCAGCGTTTTATAGTTGATAAGCAGACGTTCTACCTTTGTCAAACAAATCTCCCCCTTTGTTGTTTCTACATATATTGTAAACGCTTTATTTAAAAAATCCAAATATTTAAACTTTAATTTTAAGCACATGGGATCTTTGAGAAGTAATTTCTTCTTACTTCTGCTATGATAATACGTAAATGCTAAATTGGGTGTGACATCATGAAAATTGGAATTATCGGCGGAGGCTCCGTCGGTCTTTTATGCGCCTATTATTTGTCACTTTATCACGACGTGACTGTTGTGACGAGGCGGCAAGAACAGGCTGCGGCCATTCAGTCTGAAGGAATCCGGCTTTATAAAGGCGGGGAGGAATTCAGGGCTGATTGCAGTGCGGACACGAGTATCAATTCGGACTTTGACCTGCTTGTCGTGACAGTGAAGCAGCATCAGCTTCAATCTGTTTTTTCGTCGCTTGAACGGATCGGGAATACGAATATATTATTTTTGCAAAACGGCATGGGGCATATCCACGACCTAAAAGACTGGCACGTTGGCCATTCCATTTATGTTGGAATCGTTGAGCACGGAGCTGTAAGAAAATCGGATACAGCTGTTGATCATACAGGCCTAGGTGCGATAAAATGGAGCGCGTTCGACGATGCTGAACCAGACCGGCTGAACATCTTGTTTCAGCATAACCATTCGGATTTTCCGATTTATTATGAGACGGATTGGTACCGTCTGCTGACGGGCAAGCTGATTGTAAATGCGTGTATTAATCCTTTAACTGCGTTATTACAGGTAAAAAATGGAGAACTGCTGACAACGCCAGCTTATCTGGCTTTTATGAAGCTGGTATTTCAGGAGGCATGCCGCATTTTAAAACTTGAAAACGAAGAAAAGGCTTGGGAGCGGGTTCAGGCCGTTTGTGGGCAAACGAAAGAGAATCGTTCATCAATGCTGGTTGACGTCATTGGAGGCCGGCAGACGGAAGCTGACGCCATTATCGGATACTTATTGAAGGAAGCAAGTCTTCAAGGTCTTGATGCCGTCCACCTAGAGTTTTTATATGGCAGCATCAAAGCATTGGAGCGAAATACAAACAAAGTCTTTTGAGCTTTTTCGGTAACATGCTATACTCATTTCGGATCACTAACTATTTATTGGAGAAAGGAAGTTCTAGAAGATGCAGCTAACTGAACTTTCCATCAAAAATCAGAATGTGTTTGTACAGCACTATATAGATGGCAAAGAAGAAATGTCTTCTTTTTTTGATTACAGTATTCATCATAAGGACATGTGGCGAGAAAGACTGGAAGACTTATCTTCCCGGTTTTTCGCAAGAGAGGAATTGGCGGCGTACTTAACCTCTTACCATAATAAATTCGGTTCAAGTGCGATGCAGTCTGCCATTGAGAAGCTGAAGGACCCGTCAAGTGCCGCTGTAGTCGGCGGACAGCAGGCAGGACTTTTAACAGGACCGCTTTACACCATACATAAAATTATTTCAATCATTGTTTTAGCAAAGCAACAAGAAAAGGAACTGCAAGTGCCTGTCATACCAATCTTCTGGGTGGCTGGAGAAGACCACGATTTGGATGAGATTAATTTTGTTCACACATCTGAAGAGAATGGGCCTGTGAAAAAAAAGCTGCCTCAGTCTTATTGGAAGAAATCATCAGCAGCGAGTACATCGCTTGATCAGGAAAAGTGTGCCGCGTGGATAGATGATGTTTTTGCCGCTTTTGAAGAAACAGACCATACGAATACACTTCTCGACAATGTGAAACGATGTTTAAGGGAATCTGTTACGTTTACTGACTTCTTTGAGCTGCTGATCGCGGATTTGTTCCAAGAAGAGGGCTTAGTTTTATTAAATTCTGGAGATCCGGGGATTAAAAAGCTGGAAACGGCCATGTTCCAAAAGATTCTTCGAGAAAATGATGAACTCGCCCGCGCTGTATCAGATCAGCAGGCCTTCATGCGTCAAGCAGGCTACAAACCGATTATCGAGTCCGGAAAAGAGCAGGCGAATCTGTTTTATGAATACGAAGAAGAGCGTTTTTTAATTGAAAAAGACAACGGCCGATTTGTCATCAAAGAGCTTGATCTAGGATGGACGAGGGATGAACTTCATACACATATGGAAGAACATCCAGAGCGTTTCAGCAACAATGTTGTAACGAGACCGTTAATGCAGGAATTTCTCATTCCGACTTTAGCATTTATTGCAGGGCCTGGGGAAATCAATTATTGGGGCGAGCTCAAACAGGCATTTGCGGTGATGGGCTTCAAAATGCCTCCTGTCATGCCAAGGCTGAACATTACGATACTTGAGCGGCATATTGAGAAAAAACTGGTTGAACGGAATATCTCATTACAAGACGCGATTGAGCGCGGAACGGAGAATCAAAGAGAGACATACTTCGAGCGCCAGATTCCGGAAGAGTTTACGGCGGTGATGGATCAGGCGAAAAGCCAAATTGAAGCGATTCACAAAACGGTCCGGCAGGAGGCGTTAAAGGTTGATCAAAGCATGGAACCTTTACTCCTGAAAAATGCCGCTTTTATTCAGGATCAGCTTCAATTCTTAGAGCGCACGGTGACGAAGCGAATTGAAGAAAAAGAAGGCTACGTCTTGAAGGATTATGAAAGAATTCAAAATAGCATTAAGCCGCTTCTTGCGCCGCAAGAACGGATTTGGAATATCATGTATTATTTGAACAGGTACGGTCCAAAATTCTTCACGACATTCAAGAATCTGCCATTTTCTTTTCAAAATCAACATCAAGTTGTCAAACTTTGAAATAAAGTTTTAAAGAACCCTGAATAGTTCAGGGTTTTTTTTTATGGGTAAACAGTGTAAAATGAAGTTGTGGAGCGAAGTGGTGAATAGTGGTGAGTTAAGGAGAGAAAGTGGGGCAAGAGATCATGTTTATGGGTGAATATCAGCATACCATCGATGCGAAAGGCCGCATGATCGTACCCGCTAAATTCAGAGAAGGCCTAGGTGAGCAATTTGTGCTGACTAGAGGACTTGACCAATGTCTCTTCGGCTACCCTATGCACGAATGGAAACAAATTGAAGAAAAACTAAAAGCTCTTCCTCTCACAAAGAAAGATGCCCGCGCGTTTACCCGTTTCTTCTTTTCAGGGGCGACTGAATGCGAACTGGACAAGCAAGGCAGGGTAAATATCGCATCATCTCTATTGAATTATGCCAAACTGGAAAAAGAATGTGTTGTTATCGGGGTTTCTAATCGAATTGAATTGTGGAGTAAAGTAATTTGGGAACAATACACAGAAGAGCAAGAAGATTCATTTGCTGAAATTGCTGAAAACATGATTGGGTTTGATATATAATGATTCTTCGTGTATAACACTCTAAAAGCAATTTCAATTCATCCTGATAAAAGGTGGGACCAACACAATATGTTTCAACACAAGACAGTACTTCTTCGTGAAACCGTAGACGGACTTAATATTAAACCAGACGGTACATATGTAGACTGCACACTCGGCGGAGCTGGGCATAGTACATACTTATTGCAGCAGTTATCCGAGAAGGGGCGTTTAATCGCTTTTGACCAAGATGATACGGCATTACAGCATGCTAAAGAAGTGTTGTCCGATTATAAAGGACAGCTCATTCTGATTAAAAGCAATTTCAGGTATTTAAAAGAATGTTTGAATGAACAAGGCATTACAGAAGTAGACGGTATTTTATTTGATTTAGGGGTGTCCTCTCCGCAGCTGGATACACCGGAGCGCGGATTCAGTTACCATCATGACGCACCGTTGGACATGAGGATGGACCAGTCGGCTACGCTTTCGGCGAAAGAAGTCGTTAATGAGTGGCGCTATGAGGATCTCGTCCGTATTTTCTTTAAATACGGAGAAGAGAAGTTCAGTAAACAGATCGCCAGAAAAATTGAGGAGGCAAGAATGAAGTCTCCTATTCAAACTACGGGCCAACTGGTCGATCTAATAAAAGACGCGATTCCCGCTCCAGCGAGAAGGAGCGGCGGACATCCCGCTAAACGCGTGTTTCAGGCAATCAGAATTGCCGTAAACGATGAACTTAGGGTGTTTGAAGAAGCTTTGGAGCAGGCAATTGAGGTTCTGAAGCCAGGGGGCAGGGTATCAGTCATTACCTTCCACTCGCTAGAAGACAGAATTTGCAAAACCACTTTTAAAGAAAAGTCGTCGCTTCCGGAACTTCCTCCGGGACTTCCTGTTATACCGGAAGAGTTTGAACCGGAGCTGAAGCTCATCACACGAAAACCGATTACGGCATCTCAAGAAGAGCTTGAAGAGAACAACCGGGCTCGTTCTGCCAAGCTTCGGATTGCTGAAAAAAGAAAATAACGAAACGCGAACGCAAAATTAAAAGGAGGTCATCAGCCTATGAGCAATTTAGCTTACCAACCAGAGAAACAGCAGCGGCATGCGATCAGTCCTGAGAAAAAAGTGATTGTCAAGAAAAGGGCTTCCATTACTCTCGGAGAAAAAGTGCTTCTTGTCCTCTTTGCTGCGGCGGTGCTCAGCGTATCGCTTTTGATCGTATCGAAGGCGTATGCGGCATATCAAACCAATATTGAGGTGCAAAAGCTTGAGGAGCAAATTTCATCCGAAAATAAGCAAATTGGTGACCTCGAAAAAAGCGTTGCTGATTTAAGCAAACCGCAGCGCATTATGGACATTGCGAAAAAGAACGGCTTGAATTTAAAAGATAAAAAAGTGAAAAACATACAGGAATGATTCAAATGCCAAAAAAGAATAAATTTATGAATAGAGGAGCAGCGATTCTAAGTATTTGTTTCGCTCTCTTTTTCTTTGTCATCCTGGGGAGAATGGCATATATTCAAATAACCGGAAAAGCGAACGGCGAAGTGCTTGCGACAAAAGCGACAGAGCAGCATGAAAAGAAACGGACCATCGAAGCGAGCCGCGGCTCGATTTTAGACCGAAAAGGAAAAGTCATTGCAGAGGACACAGCGACGTATAAACTGATTGCGATTCTCGATAAAAAAATGACCACTGATGTCAAGCATCCTCAGCATGTTGTAAACAAAGAAAAAACGGCGGAAGCATTGTCTAAAGTGATAAACTTGGACAAGGCCGACATCCTTGATATCTTAAATAAAGATGCAAAACAAGTCGAGTTTGGCTCAGCTGGCCGGGATATTACGTATTCACAAAAGCAAAAAATCGAAAAAATGAAACTCCCGGGCATTTCATTTTTACGGGATACAAAACGCTACTATCCAAACGGAGTATTTGCATCTAATCTAATCGGCTATGCCGAGGTTGATGAAGAAACAAATGAAATTTCCGGCGCGATGGGATTAGAAAAAGTGCTGGATAAGTATTTGAAGGAGCGGGACGGATATGTGACATATGAAAGCGACAAATCCGGCTGGGAGCTCCCGAACAGCAAAAATAAAATTACAGCGCCAAAAAATGGTGACAATGTATATTTAACCATTGACCAGAAAATTCAAACCTTTTTGGAAGACAGCATGACAAAAGTGGCGCAAAAGTATAATCCGAAAAAAATCATGGCCGCAGTCGTTGATCCGAAAACGGGCAAAGTCCTTGCCATGGGACAGCGCCCAAGCTTTGATCCGAACAAGCGCGATGTGACAAACTACTATAATGATTTGATTTCATATGCGTATGAACCCGGGTCCACGATGAAGATCTTTACACTCGCTGCTGCGATGCAGGAAAACGTGTTTAATGCGAACGAACAATATAAGTCAGGGACCTATAAAGTTGGCGGCGGAAAAGTATATGACCATAACAGAGGTGTAGGTTGGGGCCCTATATCTTTCAAAGACGGAGTACTTAGATCCTCTAACGTAGCTTTTGCCAAATTAGCCAATGAAAAGTTGGGGTTTGATCGTTATAATGAATATTTGCATAAATTTGGTTTTTATCAAAAGACAGGAATCGATCTGCCGGGAGAAGCATCAAGTAAAATGAACTTTAAGTATGATTACGATAAGGCTTCAACTGCATACGGTCAAGCATCTGCAGTCACCCCGATCCAGCAGCTAGAAGCTGCGACTGCCGTCGCAAATGATGGCAAAATGATGAAGCCTTATGTAATTGATCATATTGTTGATCCTGATACGAAGAAAACTGTTTATCAAAATAAACCGGAATCTGCAGGGACACCGATCTCTGCCAGTACAGCTAAAAACGTGCGTAATATCCTAGGAGATGTCGTTTCATCAGACATTGGAACCGGACGCCCTTATAAAATTGAGGGATTTGACGTGGCTGGGAAAACAGGTACAGCACAAATTGCAGGAACAAATGGTTATTTAAAGGGACGGGATAACTATATTTTTTCATTTATGGGAATGGCTCCTAAAGATAATCCGGAGCTGTTGATCTATGTTGCGGTACAACAACCGCAATTAGAGGACGATGAAACCGGTTCAGATCCAGTATCTGAAATCTTCAACCCAACAATGAAAAACAGCCTGCACTACCTGAACATTGAACCAACTGAAAAATCTGACTCAGATAAGGAAGAAACAAAAGCGCAGACAATGCCTGATTTAACAGATCAAACGGTAGCTGCTGCTCAAAAGAAAGCAAAAGAGGAGAATCTCACACCAATTGTCATCGGCAGTGATGTCGCTGTAAAAGAACAGTATCCGGAAGCGGGTGAGGAAGTTCTCACCAATCAAAAGGTCTTCCTGAAAACGGGCGGCAAAATCAAAATGCCTGATATGACAGGGTGGTCGAGAAGAGAGGTTCTTCAATACGGCGAGCTCGCGGGAATTCATATTGAAGTAAGCGGACAAGGCTACGCTGTCAGCCAAAGTGTTAAGAAAGACAAAGAAATCAAAGACAAAACCGTAATCAAGGTTAAGTTTAAAAATCCTGATTAAAAAGAAAGCCTGCGTTATGCAGGCTTTCTTTTTTTATGCCTTCAGAGGAGCATCGTTCTACCTGTCCTATTTCAGGCATAAAATGAAACAAGCCTAAATAAGGAGTGAACGGTCTCTTGCGCGTCTCGAATGTAACGGTTAGAAAACGTTTATTATTTGTTTTGCTTTTTGGCGTGATCGTGTTTCTGATCATTGATACAAGGCTGGGGTATGTTCAGTTTGTGATGGGCGAAAAACTGACTTCGCTGGCGAAAGATTCCTGGAGCCGTAACTTGCCGTTTGAGCCGGAGAGAGGCGAGATTCTGGATCGGAACGGTGTGAAGCTCGCAACAAATAAAAGTGCGCCGACCGTATTCGTCGTGCCGCGCCAAGTTCAGAATCCAATGAAAACGAGCAAGCAGCTTGCGGCGGTGCTCAATATGTCAGAAGAAAAAGTATATAAACATGTGACAAAAAAAGCGTCAATCGAAAAGATCACTCCTGAAGGGAGAAAAATTTCAAATGAGAAGGCGAAGGAAATTAAAGCGCTTGATTTAAAAGGTGTGTATGTTGCGGAGGACAGTATCCGTCATTACCCGTTCGGCAGCTTTTTATCTCATGTGCTTGGATTTGCAGGAATTGACAACCAAGGGCTCCTTGGACTTGAAGCCTATTACGACGATGATTTAAAAGGGGAAAAAGGTTCTGTTAAGTTTTATACAGATGCCAAGGGGAAGAAGATGCCTGATGAAGCGGATGACTATACGCCGCCTAAGGATGGGCTTGATATGAAGCTGACAGTTGATTCAAAGGTTCAGACGATAATGGAAAGAGAGCTTGATAACGCTGAGGCCAAATATCATCCGGACGGCATGATTGCCGTAGCCATGAATCCGAAAAACGGAGAAATTTTGGGGATGTCTAGCAGGCCTGACTTCGACCCTGCTGATTACCAATCTGTTGATCCGTCCGTCTACAATCGAAATCTGCCAGTATGGAGCACATATGAACCGGGATCTACCTTTAAAATTATTACACTTGCAGCAGCCCTTGAAGAGCAAAAAGTAAATTTGAAACGGGATCAATTTTATGATAAAGGGCATGCTGAAGTGGACGGAGCGAGACTGCGGTGCTGGAAAAGAGGCGGGCACGGGCTGCAGACGTATCTGGAAGTTGTGCAGAACTCCTGCAACCCGGGGTTTGTTGAATTAGGCGAGCGCTTAGGAAAGGAAAAGCTTTTCAAATATATCAAAGACTTTGGTTTTGGACAAAAAACGGGGATTGATCTCCAAGGCGAGGGAACAGGCATCTTATTCCCGCTTGAGAGAGTGGGCCCGGTGGAGCAAGCAACTACGGCTTTCGGACAGGGAGTATCCGTCACGCCGATTCAGCAGGTTGCAGCAGTATCCGCCGCTGTAAACGGAGGAACGCTCTATACACCTTATATTGCAAAGGAATGGATCGATCCTGTTACGAAGAAAACGGTCAAAAAACAATCACCAATCGCAAAGAAACAAGTCATTTCTGAGGAAACATCCAAACAAATCCGCTATGCTCTAGAAAGCGTCGTCGCAGAAGGAACCGGCCGCAATGCATTTGTAGAAGGATATCGTGTCGGAGGAAAAACGGGAACTGCACAAAAGGTTAAAGATGGAAAATATCTTGAAAACAACCATATTGTATCATTTATCGGTTTCGCGCCAGCTGATGATCCGAGTCTAGTCGTCTACGTTGCGGTGGATAACCCGAAAGGCACGATTCAGTTTGGCGGAACGGTGGCAGCGCCTATTGTCGGAAATATTATGAGAGACAGTCTGCCGGAACTTGGTGTGAAGCCCCGGAAAAATCAAATCGAGAAAAAATACCAATGGAACGACACAAAAACAATAGAAGTTCCGAATGTTGTAGGGATGTCTGTCTCAGATCTTGAGTCACTATTGGTGAATCTCAATGTGGATGCTTCCGGGAAAGGGAGCAAAATCGTTAAACAATCGCCAGCTGCCGGAACGAAAGTAAAAGAAGGCTCAAAGATACGCGTGTATTTGACTGAAGAAGATGAAAAGGAGGCAGCCGATTGATTCGGGCTGCCTATTCTTTTATTGCAGAAAAAATGCTGATATCTTTCAAGATTAGCTGGATGTATCCTTTTATTTACGCTAAAATATGAACTGTATGCTTAAAATCATTACCACATCATTTGATGTGACTTCAATGATAAAAAGAACGAATTAGAATGTTGAGAGGTTTGATACGATGAAACTTACAAAGCTGCTTACATACTTAACAACCGAACCTTCTGTAAACGACTCACAAGACCCTGAAATAACTTCAATTGAGATGGACTCCAGGGAAGTAAAGAAAGGGAGTCTTTTTGTATGTGTAAAAGGGTATACGGTGGATGGCCACGATTTTGCGCAAAAAGCAGTAGAAAACGGTGCAGCGGCTATTGTGGCAGAAAGAGAGGTCGATGTGAATGTTCCTGTTATTATTGTCCGGCAGTCACTTCGCGCGCTCAGCGTTTTGTCTGATGCGTTTTACGGACAGCCGACGAAGAAGCTTCAGCTGATTGGGATAACAGGGACAAACGGCAAAACATCAACGACCCACATGGTCGATGAGATTCTGAAAAAAGCGGGAAAACGCACAGGCTTGATCGGTACAATGTACATGAAAATCGGAGACGAAACACTTCCTGTTAAAAACACGACTCCGGAAAGCGTCACGCTGCAGAAAACGTTTAAGAAAATGAATGACAAGCATGTTGACACTGCAATCATGGAGGTTTCTTCCCACGCTTTGTCTTTAGGACGCGTCCATGGCTGTGATTATGATATTGCCGTGTTTACGAATTTAACACAGGACCATCTGGACTATCATAAAACGATGGATGAGTACCGGCATGCAAAAAGCTTGCTCTTTTCCCAACTTGGCGGGGCTTTCAACCATGAACATCCAAAGCGTGCCGTCCTGAATGCTGACGATGAGGCGAGCGCTTATTTTGAAAAGGTAACAGCTGCGCATATCTCTACATACGGAATTAAAAACGATGCTGATGTGATGGCGAAGAACATCAGTATCACTGCACAGGGCACAAGCTTTGATCTCGTGACAAACAAAGGCACGAAGCACATCACGATGTCTCTCGTCGGACAATTTAATGTGTATAACGTGCTGGCCGCTGTTGCGACATGTATTGCAGCAGGCATACCGTTTGAAATCATCACTGAGGCTGTTGAAGAATTGCATGGTGTAAGAGGCCGTTTTGAATTGGTCAATCAGCAGCAGGAGTTTCCTGTCATTGTAGACTACGCGCACACACCGGACAGCCTTGAAAATGTGCTGGAGACATGCAGAGACATGACGGAAGGAAAGCTATTTGTCGTTGTCGGCTGCGGAGGAGACAGAGATAAGACGAAGCGCCCGAAAATGGCTAAAATTGCTGTGGAGCTGGCTGACGAGCCGATTTTCACGTCAGATAACCCGAGAAGCGAAGATCCTCGCGCGATTTTAAGAGATATGGAAGCCGGAGTAGAGAACGCATACTATCACAGTATTGCAAACCGCGAGCAGGCGATCTTTTTCGCAATTGCCAATGCCAAAAAAGGCGACGTTGTCCTCATTGCCGGAAAAGGACATGAAACCTATCAGCAGATCGGAAATGAAACTTTCGATTTTGATGATGCTGAAGTAGCGGCGAGAGCCATTGTTGAACTCAATAAGAATAAGACGAATTCATAGGAAAGAGATGTTACTGAATAATGGAGCTTGAAAAGATTTTTCATATGGAAAAAAATCATGAATATGATAACTACGTATGTCGTTTGAAAGAAACAGGAGGAGAAAAGGACAATGCTTGAGCAAGTCATTCTGTTTACAATTTTAATGGGGTTTTTAATTAGTGTTCTGCTCTCTCCGATTCTTATTCCGTTTTTAAGAAGATTAAAATTCGGCCAGAGTATTAGAGAAGAAGGACCGAAATCACATCAGAAAAAATCAGGGACACCGACAATGGGCGGGGTCATGATCATACTTTCTATCATAGTGACAACAATTGTTATGACACAGAAGTTTTCAGAAATAAGCCCCGAAATGGTGCTGCTTCTGTTTGTTACGCTAGGCTACGGTTTGCTTGGCTTTTTAGATGATTACATCAAGGTTGTCATGAAGCGCAATCTTGGATTGACATCAAAGCAAAAGCTGATCGGACAAATTATTATTGCAGTTGTATTTTACGCCGTGTATCATTACTACAATTTTGCGACGGATATTCGCATTCCTGGAACTGACTTATCATTTGATCTTGGCTGGGCTTACTTTATCCTTGTGCTCTTTATGCTTGTCGGCGGATCAAACGCAGTTAACCTGACTGACGGCCTTGACGGGTTATTATCCGGTACTGCGGCGATTGCCTTTGGCGCCTTTGCCATTCTGGCATGGAATCAGTCTCAATATGACGTAGCGATTTTCTCAGTTGCCGTTGTCGGTGCAGTTCTGGGCTTCCTTGTATTTAATGCTCATCCGGCCAAAGTTTTTATGGGAGATACGGGATCGCTTGCATTGGGAGGAGCAATCGTTACCATTGCCATTTTAACGAAATTAGAGATCCTGCTGGTTATCATCGGCGGTGTATTCGTTATCGAGACATTATCTGTTATTTTGCAGGTCATCAGCTTTAAAACGACAGGTAAACGAATCTTTAAAATGAGTCCGCTTCATCACCATTATGAGCTTGTCGGCTGGTCTGAATGGAGAGTAGTCGTGACGTTTTGGGCTGCGGGACTTTTGCTTGCCGTTTTAGGAATTTACATCGAGGTGTGGTTATAAGTGGAAAATGATCAATTTTTACAGAAACAGCATTTTTTAATCCTTGGGCTTGCGAAAAGCGGATATGCGGCGGCCTCCATTCTTCATGAAAAAGGCATTTATGTTGCAGTCAATGACCAAAAGCCTTTTGAAGAAAATGAACCGGCACAAAAGCTTTCTGAAAAAGGAATCGAAGTTGTTTGCGGAGAGCATCCAGTTTCTCTGTTCGATCAGCATCAAATCACGATTCTGATCAAAAACCCGGGAATTCCTTATGAAAATATTATGGTTCAGGAAGCGGAGAAAAGAGGCATTCCGGTTTGGACGGAAATTGAGCTCGCTTACTACCTGACCAGCGCCAAGTTTATCGGGATTACCGGATCGAACGGTAAAACGACCACGACAACGCTAATTTACGAAATGCTCAAAGCTGGCTCGCAAAAAGCACTGATTGCCGGAAACATCGGCACAGTCGCAAGTGAGGTTGCCTATCATGCTGATGGAGATGAATGGGTCGTTACTGAACTGTCTTCGTTTCAGCTGATGGGAACACACGCTTTCAGACCGGAAATCAGCCTGATTTTAAATGTATTTGACGCCCATCTGGATTATCACCATACGCGCGAAAACTATGAAAAAGCGAAACAGAAAGTATACCTTCATCAGACTGCTTCAGATAAAGCTATTGTCAACCAGGATGATGAAACCGTCGTGCGTCTTGCTGAAGCCGGAAAAGCCGAAATCGTCCCGTTTTCAGTCAGCAAAACGCTTGAACAGGGCGCATATGTAAAAGACAGTATGATTATGTTTAACGGCGAAGCCATTCTTCCTCTGGAAGAGGTTGTACTGCCCGGTGCTCATAACCTGGAGAACATTTTAGCAGCTATTGCAGTTGTGAAAACGGCAGGAGCATCCAATGAGGCGGTTAAAAAGGTGCTGACAAGCTTTACTGGTGTGAAGCACCGCCTCCAATATGTCACAACTGTGAATGGCCGCAAATTTTATAACGACAGTAAAGCAACAAACATTCTGGCGACAAGCAAGGCGCTTTCAGCTTTTGATAAGCCGGTCATTCTGCTTGCGGGCGGACTGGATCGCGGAAATGGTTTTGATGACTTGAAACCTTATATGAAGCATGTCAAAGCAGTGCTTACATTTGGCCAGACGGCGCCAAAACTCGAGAAACTCGGCAATGAACTGGGAATACAACATGTCAAACGTGTCGATAATGTTGAACAAGCAGTATCTGCGGCGTTTGCGCTCTCAAATGAAGGAGATGTCATCCTGCTGTCACCCGCGTGTGCGAGCTGGGATCAATTCAAAACATTTGAAGAACGCGGTGACATGTTTATAGATGCCGTGCATATGCTTAAGTAAGGGCTTGTCTTGAAGTAAATCGGCAGCCCTAATGACTTTAAGCTTGGGGTGTCGATTGCTTTGACTACTAAAAAAACATCGCCTGATTTGTTATTGGTCATCATTACGTTATTATTATTAACAATCGGATTAATTATGGTGTACAGTGCGAGTGCGGTATGGGCGGATTATAAATTTGACGACTCATTCTTTTTCGCGAAACGGCAGCTTTTGTTTGCGGGAATCGGCGTCATTGCTATGTTTTTTATCATGAATGTTGATTATTGGACTTGGAGGACATGGTCCAAATTGCTGATGGTTATCTGCTTTTTCCTTCTGGTGCTTGTTTTGATACCGGGCGTCGGAATGGTGCGGAACGGTTCAAGAAGCTGGATCGGAGTCGGAGCATTCAGCATACAGCCTTCAGAGTTTATGAAGCTTGCGATGATTGCATTCCTTGCTAAATTTCTCTCTGAAAAACAAAAAAACATCACATCGTTCAGACGGGGGTTCGTCCCTGCACTTGGCATCGTGTTTTCAGCATTTTTGATTATCATGTGCCAGCCTGACCTCGGAACGGGGACAGTTATGGTCGGAACTTGTATTGTCATGATTTTTGTAGCCGGCGCACGGATCGCCCATTTCGTCTTTCTCGGGCTGATCGGCCTCAGCGGATTTGTCGGGCTCGTACTATCGGCTCCATATCGGATAAAGCGGATTACCTCATACTTAAATCCATGGGAAGACCCGCTCGGAAGCGGATTTCAGATCATTCAATCGCTTTATGCAGTGGGGCCCGGCGGGTTGTTCGGAATGGGGCTCGGACAAAGCAGACAGAAGTTCTTTTATCTGCCTGAGCCGCAAACAGACTTTATTTTCGCCATCTTGTCAGAGGAGCTGGGCTTTATCGGGGGAACACTTATTTTGCTCCTCTTCAGCGTCCTGCTGTGGAGAGGAATCAGAATTGCGCTTGGTGCGCCTGATCTGTACGGAAGCTTTGTCGCAGTCGGCATTATTTCAATGATTGCCATTCAAGTCATGATAAATATCGGCGTAGTCACGGGCCTGATTCCTGTAACAGGCATCACGCTCCCGTTTCTGAGCTACGGAGGCTCTTCATTGACTCTAATGCTGATGGCAGTTGGTGTGCTGCTGAATGTAAGCCGCTACTCGAGGTATTAACGAATGTATTTCCAAGCCTCCTGTCTAACATGAAGCTTGGAAACAATTGATGCGATAACCCTGTCCAACAAAACAGGGTTATCGTTATGTTATAGAGAAACTTAGACTGGGGGAAAAAAGAAATGCGAATTGCAATAAGCGGAGGCGGTACAGGGGGACATATTTATCCTGCTCTTGCTTTTATTAAAGAAGTGCAAAGACGTCATCCTAATGTGGAATTTTTATATATCGGAACAGAAAACGGGCTGGAGAAAAAAATTGTTGAGCGGGAGAATATACCGTTTCGTTCAATTGAAATTACAGGATTTAAAAGAAAATTGTCATTTGAAAATGTCAAGACTGTGATGCGTTTTCTGAAGGGCGTCAAAAAGAGTAAATCGTATTTAGCGGAATTTAAGCCCGATGCCGTAATTGGAACGGGCGGTTATGTATGTGGGCCGGTTGTCTATGCCGCTGCGAAAATGGGAATTCCGACTATTGTCCACGAACAAAACAGCCTGCCGGGCATCACGAATAAGTTTCTTTCAAAATATGTTAATAAAGTAGCGATTTGTTTTGAAGAGGCGAAATCACATTTTCCTAGCGAGAAAGTTGTATTTACGGGAAACCCGAGAGCCTCTGAAGTCGTCTCAATAAAGACGGGACGATCATTGGCTGAATTTGGGCTTTCTGAAGACAAAAAAACGGTCTTAATTTTCGGCGGAAGCCGAGGCGCTGCACCGATTAACCGCGCTGTCATTGACATGCAGGATGCGCTGAAAACAAGAGACTATCAAGTGCTGTATATCACCGGTGAAGTTCACTATGAAAAAGTAATGAATGAGCTGAAAAGCAAGGGTGCCGCTGATAATATGGTCACAAAGCCGTTTCTTCATCAAATGCCTGAGTATTTAAAGGCCATTGATGTCATTGTGGCCAGAGCCGGTGCGACAACGATTGCCGAAATTACTGCTCTCGGAATCCCAAGTGTTCTGATCCCAAGTCCATATGTGACAGCGAATCACCAGGAGGTCAATGCGAGATCTCTTGGCCAGCATGATGCGGCGATTGTACTGAAAGAAACAGAGCTCAGCGGGGAGAAGCTGATTGAAGCGCTAGACCGGATTGTACTGAATGAGCAAACGTTAAAGGAAATGAGCGAACGAACAAAGTCACTCGGTGTTCCTGACGCGGCTGCCCGTTTATACAGCGTACTCGAGGAATTAAAAAAATAGTAGAAAAGCAAATGGAATGCGGAGGTTTACGATGGAGAAAGTGATACAGGAATTAAAAGAACGCGAAGTCGGCAAGGTTCTTGCAAATGAACCGCTCGCGAATCATACAACGATGAAAATCGGCGGACCTGCGGATGTATTGGTCATTCCAAGCAGTGTAGATGCTGTTAAAGACATCATGGACGTGATTAAAAAATATGATGTGAAGTGGACAGTCATCGGCCGCGGATCAAATCTTCTTGTTTTAGATGAAGGAATTAGAGGCGTAGTGATCAAGCTGGGGGCGGGTCTTGACCATTTGGAGCTTGAAGGGGAACAAGTAACAGTCGGAGGCGGTTATTCAGTGGTCCGCCTTGCTACATCATTGAGCAAAAAAGGCCTGTCCGGTTTGGAATTTGCTGCCGGCATTCCAGGATCAGTCGGCGGAGCGGTTTATATGAATGCCGGCGCTCACGGTTCTGATATGAGCGAGATCCTCGTCAAAGCGCATATTTTGTTTGAAGACGGAACGATTGAGTGGCTGACAAATGAGCAGATGGATTTCAGCTACAGGACATCTGTACTGCAAAAGAAACGCCCGGGCGTTTGCCTTGAAGCTGTTTTGCAGCTGGAGCAGAAGGATAAGGAATCAATCGTTCAGCAAATGCAAAGCAATAAAGACTATAGAAAAAATACACAGCCGTATTCAAGCCCTTGTGCGGGAAGCATATTCAGAAATCCGCTTCCGAATCATGCCGGGAACCTTGTAGAAAAAGCAGGCTTGAAAGGATATCAAATCGGCGGTGCAAAGATATCGGAGATGCACGGAAACTTCATCGTCAATGCGGGAGGAGCATCAGCAAAAGATGTGCTTGATCTCATTGACCATGTGAAAAAGACAATCCGTGAAAAATACGAGATTGATATGCACACAGAGGTTGAAATCATCGGCGGAAATCGCTGATTCAAGTTCTGACTGAAGCTGTTCATATGATATACTGTAAGCAAACGACAAACGGCATCATAGTATGCCGTTTGTTTTGGAATAGACAGACTTTTAACAGCTGTTTCATTTGAATGAGGTGAACAGGCAATGAACCCGGGTCAAGACCGAGAAAAAATCGTTAACATTGAAGAGCGGATCCCTAAAATTAAAGAGCAGAGGAAACAAAAGGCAAACCGCCGTCTCATTTCATTTATTATGCTCTTTTTTATTATGGTGCTGATCATTGTGTACCTGCAAACACCAATCAGTAAAGTATCAACAATCTCTGTTACAGGGAATGAAAATGTATCAAAAAAGGAAATTATCGACCTTTCCGATATTAACAGCGGAGATACTGAGTTTTGGAGTTTGGACAAGCAAAAAACAGAAAAGAAGATTCAGCAAAATAAATTAGTGAAAAAAGCGGAGATCAGCAAATCGCTTCCTAATAAAATCAACATTGCAATCGAAGAATATAAAGCGATTGCTTATTTAGAAAAAGACGATGTGTACTATGAAGTGCTTGAAAACGGCTCAGTTCTGCCAAACGAAGTAACGCCGGATGATGCCGGACCGATTTTAGTGAATTGGACAAACGCGAAGAAGCGGTCTCAAATGGCCAAGCAGCTCGATGCGTTGTCAAATTCGTTAAAACAGTCGATTTCAGAGATTTATTATACGCCTGTAAAAATGGATGAAAACCGTATTAAGTTGTACATGAACGACGGTTATGTTGTCACTGCATCTATTAAAACGTTTGCAGACCGAATGAAGACGTATCCTTCTATCATTTCTCAGCTAAGCAGCAATAAAAAAGGAATCATTCATTTAGAAGTTGCCACCTATTTTGAAGAGTTTGGGAAAAACGATAAGGCTGCTAAAAAGGAAGATGAAAATTGAGGGGCAAATCAGCAGTCCTTCTTTCCTTGATTATGCTTATCGCAGGCTTTTTGATTTCATTTTCTTTTCAAATGACAAAAGAAAACAACAAAAGCGCGGCTGAGACGGAAGAGTGGAAAAAAGAATATGCGCTGAGAGATGAACTTCTGAAACAAGAGAAAGAAAATAAGAAGCTTGAAAAAGAATTATATCAAAAGCAAAACAAAGTCCGCCAGGCGGAAAATAAGCTGAAGAAAGAGAAGTCGGAATACTATAATGTCCTCGAAGATACAGAAAAATACAGGATGTATATTGGGGAAGTCGGTGTGCAGGGAGAAGGCGTTGAGGTGACATTGGAAGATGCGTCATACATACCGGAAGGGGAGAATGTGAATAGTTACATCGTTCACGAAAGCCATATCTTCCAAGTAGTAAACGAAATGTATATCTCAGGAGCGGCAGCTGTCGCCGTTAATGGACAGCGTTTGACGCATGATTCGTATATCAAATGCAATGGTCCTGTGGTAACGGTAGACGGGGTGCAGCATCCCGCTCCATTTACGGTATCCGCTATTGGAGATCCAGATGTCCTGCTGCCCTCGTTAAATATCGCTGGAGGCCTAATTGATCAGCTGTCAATGGATCATATTTCTGTGTCGGCAGAAAAAGAGAAAAACGTACAAATGAAACCGATTCTGAAAACGAAGGAATGACTGAAAAAGCGGGTGAAATAGATTGAAAATAAAGCGTTCCTTCATAAGCATCAGTGTGCTTATGGTCATCTTCGGCCTGATGATATCTGTTCAGTTTAATTCGTTAAAGCACCCCAAAGTCCGGGATACAAGAGATATGTGGGATATTAGGGAAGAGCTGACATTAGAGCAGAAGAAGCAGGAAAAGCTGCTGTCTGAAATAAACAAATATGACAAACTTCTGAATAGCTATTCGCAAACGAAAGAAATGACAAAAGAAACCGCGCTAAATAATACCTTGCAATCCTTAAAAAAAACAGCCGGCATGACCGATATAACAGGTAGCGGAATTGTCATTACGATTTCCCCGCTTTTTTCTGAAAGCTTAACAGGAGAGCCGATCGAAAATCCGCCTCCGGATTTGCTGAAAAAGCTGATAAATGAACTCAACTCCTACGGTGCAGAGCATATCTCGATTAACGAGCGAAGAGTTGTGAATCATACAGTCATCAGAGATATAAACGGCACTACAAAAATAGACGGATACGCCCTTGACGATTATCCTTTAACAGTAAAAGTGCTTGCCAAAGATCCGGACATGTTACACAGCAGAGTGAAGGGGTCAGGCCTTGAGGATCTTTTTGCATCTGAAAATTTAGCATTAAAAGCCGGTAAATCTGAAAGCAAACTAATATTAAAAGCATATGACAGACCACTGGACGTACAACAGCTGAAACTGCTTAAAGACTGAAAAGGAGGAGAATTGTCATGTGGCTGCCCGTGTTGGGACTGGTGCTCGGAATAGCGATTGGACTAATGACAAACTTAACGATACCGAGTGAATACTCAAACTATTTATCGCTTGCGGTGCTTGCCGCACTTGATACATTAATCGGCGGAATCAGGGCGCATTTACAAGGTACATATGATGAAATGGTATTTGTTTCCGGTTTCTTTTTTAATATTATATTGGCAATAAGTTTAGCTTTTCTGGGAGTCCATCTTGGTGTAGACTTGTATTTAGCAGGTATATTCGCATTTGGAGTCAGATTATTTCAGAATATAGCCGTTATCAGAAGAAATCTACTAACAAAGTGGACTCTTTCTAAAAAAAATAAAAAAAATGTGATATAAAAGAGGATATACATAGGATATAACGAATATTTTCAATAAACATAAAATGTGAAAAACACATAAAAATATTCTGTTGTTATTTTTTGTTACACACTTGTAAAGCCACATTCATTGTATTGTTGTTCCGCAAATAATAGAATAGAAATGATCGAAATGTGAGGAGGTGCCATAGAATGAACAACAATGAACTTTACGTCAGTCTTGACATCGGTACGTCCAATACAAAAGTGATCGTCGGAGAAATGACAGATGATTCCCTTAATATTATCGGTGTGGGAAATGTACCGTCTGAAGGGTTGAAAAAAGGCTCAATCGTTGATATAGATGAGACCGTTCATTCTATAAGAAAAGCGTTTGACCAAGCTGAAAGAATGGTAGGTTTTCCGCTTAGAAAAGCTATTGTCGGCGTTAATGGAAATTATATCAATATTCAAGATACAAACGGTGTTGTAGCAGTTTCCAGTGAAAATAAAGAAATTCAGGTTGAAGATGTACGCCGTGTCATGGAGGCGGCACAGGTTGTTTCAGTACCGCACGAACAGCTGATTGTTGACGTCATTCCTAAACAGTTTATCGTAGATGGAAGAGATGAAATCACCGACCCGAAAAAAATGCTGGGTGTGCGTTTAGAAGTAGAGGGCACCTTGATCACCGGTTCAAAAACAATCTTACATAACTTACTCCGCTGCGTTGAAAGAGCTGGTATTGAAATAACTGATATTTGCCTTCAGCCGCTGGCAGCCGGTTCTGCTGCATTATCAAAGGACGAGAAAAACCTTGGTGTGGCTCTCATTGATATAGGGGGAGGGTCAACAACCATTGCCGTATTCCAGAACGGACATCTCACTTCTACCCGTGTCATTCCTCTCGGAGGCGAAAATATCACCAAAGATATCTCCATCGGATTGAGAACGTCAACAGAAGAAGCAGAACGCGTAAAAAAGCAATTTGGACATGCCTACTATGACGAAGCCTCGGAAGATGAAATATTTGAGGTAACCGTTATAGGCACCAATCAAAAACAAACATTTACACAGCAAGAAGCAGCGAATATCATTGAAGCGAGAGTAGAGGAAATTCTTGAAATTGTTTCAGAAGAGCTTCGCAGTATGGGAATTACCGATCTGCCGGGAGGCTTCGTGCTGACAGGAGGACAAGCAGCTATGCCGGGTGTCATGTCTTTGGCACAGGATGTGCTGCAAAACAATGTCAGAGTGGCAAGCCCGAATTATATCGGTGTAAGAGATCCTCAATATATGACGGGAGTGGGCCTGATCCAATTCGCCTGCCGGAATGCAAGAATCCAAGGCAGAAAAATAGGCTTTAAGATGCCTGAAGAAGCGATACAGGAAATCGCAGTCTCATCATCTGAGGAACAAGAGCAGCATCATCACCAAAATGAGGTGCAGCAGCGGCCAAAAGGAAAACAAAAAACACAAGCCGAACATAATAAACAGAGCAAAATGAAAAAACTATTAAGCATGTTTTGGGAATAGATAGATAGTCATTCGGCAGATTAGGAGGATTTAGCATGTTGGAGTTCGAAACAAACATAGACGGCTTAGCATCAATTAAAGTAATCGGAGTAGGAGGCGGCGGTAACAACGCCGTTAACCGAATGATTGAAAATGAAGTGCAAGGAGTAGAGTATATCGCGGTAAACACGGACGCTCAAGCTCTTAACCTGTCAAAAGCAGAAGTGAAAATGCAAATCGGCGCAAAGCTGACTAGAGGATTGGGAGCAGGTGCGAATCCGGAAGTCGGGAAAAAAGCCGCTGAAGAAAGCAAAGAGCAGATTGAAGAAGCACTTAAAGGTGCTGACATGGTATTCGTGACAGCTGGTATGGGCGGCGGAACAGGAACAGGTGCCGCACCGGTTATCGCACAAATCGCGAAAGACTTAGGCGCATTAACTGTCGGCGTTGTGACAAGACCGTTTACCTTCGAAGGACGCAAAAGACAGCTTCAGGCTGCAGGCGGAATCTCGGCAATGAAAGAAGCGGTGGATACACTGATCGTGATCCCGAACGACCGTATCCTTGAAATTGTTGATAAAAACACACCGATGCTTGAAGCATTCCGTGAAGCGGATAACGTACTTCGCCAAGGGGTTCAAGGTATTTCTGACTTGATTGCTACACCTGGTCTTATCAACCTTGACTTTGCTGATGTGAAAACAATCATGTCAAACAAAGGATCTGCTTTGATGGGTATCGGTATTGCTACTGGGGAAAATCGCGCGGCAGAGGCAGCAAAAAAAGCAATTTCCAGCCCACTTCTTGAAGCGGCCATTGACGGTGCGCAAGGCGTCCTCATGAACATCACTGGAGGAACAAACCTCAGCCTATATGAGGTTCAAGAAGCAGCAGACATTGTCGCTTCGGCGTCTGATCAAGACGTAAACATGATTTTCGGTTCTGTTATTAATGAAAATCTAAAAGATGAGATTGTGGTGACAGTGATTGCAACCGGCTTTATCGAACAAGAGAAGGACGTGACGAAGCCTCAGCGTCCAAGCTTAAATCAAAGCATCAAAACACACAATCAAAGTGTTCCGAAGCGTGAGCCAAAACGTGAGGAGCCTCAGCAGCAGAACACAGTAAGCCGTCATACTTCACAGCCGGCTGATGATACGCTTGACATCCCGACATTCTTAAGAAACCGTAATAAACGCGGCTAATGTAAAGGACAAAATCGTTTTCGATTTTGTCCTTTTTTGTTTTTCTCTTCACACTTTCCTTCTTATAAAGTCTTTTTCCCTATTGCTTCCTTCGTTTAGTAACAAAACAGATAATTAGACCTATTTATTTTTGTGACATTTTTATCATTTTCATATATATGGAAATTGAATGACATGAAACGACAATATCTGTAATTCAGATTGTCTACAGTTAATATACAGCGATGTTCTGACAAACCATTCATTATTAAAAGGAGGGACGACACTTTTTTTAAAAAGCATGTTGAAAAAGGGGGATGAAAATGAGGAAAAAAACGAAAAACAGACTCATCAGCTCTGTTTTAAGTACAGTTGTCATCAGTTCACTGCTGTTTCCGGGAGCAGCCGGGGCAAGCAGTAAAGTCACCTCACCTTCTGTTAAAAAGGAGCTTCAATCTGCGGAATCCATTCAAAACAAGATTTCGAGTTCATTAAAGAAAAGCTTTAAAAAGAAAGAAAAAACGACTTTTCTGATTAAATTTAAAGATCAGGCTAACACAGATAAAGCGGCAAAAGCGGCTGTTAAAAAAGCGAAATCGAAGAAGCTGTCTGCCGCTAAGACGGAATATCAAAAGCGTTCTGCTGTTGTGTCATCTTTAAAAGTCACAGCCGATGAATCCCAGCAAGATGTCCTAAAATACTTGAACACCCAGAAAGATAAAGGAAATGCAGACCAAATTCATTCTTATTATGTGGTGAACGGGATCGCTGTTCATGCCTCAAAAGAGGTTATGGAAAAAGTGGCGCAGTTTCCCGAAGTGGAAAAGGTGCTTCCTAATGAGAAACGGCAGCTTTTTAAGTCATCCTCCCCATTTAATATGAAAAAAGCACAGAAAGCTATTAAAGCAACTGACGGTGTGGAATGGAATGTAGACCAAATCGATGCCCCAAAAGCTTGGGCACTTGGATATGATGGAACTGGCACGGTTGTTGCGTCCATTGATACCGGGGTGGAATGGAATCATCCGGCATTAAAAGAGAAATATCGCGGATATAATCCGGAAAATCCTAATGAGCCTGAAAATGAAATGAACTGGTATGATGCCGTAGCAGGCGAGGCAAGCCCTTATGATGATTTGGCTCATGGAACCCATGTGACAGGCACGATGGTGGGCTCTGAACCTGATGGAACAAATCAAATCGGTGTAGCGCCTGGCGCAAAATGGATTGCTGTTAAAGCGTTCTCTGAAGATGGCGGCACTGATGCTGACATTTTGGAAGCTGGTGAATGGGTTTTAGCACCAAAGGACGCGGAAGGAAATCCCCACCCGGAAATGGCTCCTGATGTTGTCAATAACTCATGGGGAGGGGGTTCTGGACTTGATGAATGGTACAGAGACATGGTCAATGCCTGGCGTGCGGCCGATATTTTCCCAGAGTTTTCAGCGGGGAATACGGATCTCTTTATTCCCGGCGGGCCTGGTTCTATCGCAAATCCGGCAAACTATCCAGAATCGTTTGCAACTGGAGCGACTGATATCAATAAAAAGCTCGCTGACTTTTCTCTTCAAGGGCCATCTCCATATGATGAGATAAAGCCGGAAATATCTGCACCGGGCGTTAATATTCGTTCATCCGTTCCTGGTCAGACATATGAGGATGGTTGGGACGGCACATCAATGGCAGGGCCGCATGTATCCGCTGTTGCTGCACTGCTGAAACAGGCGAATGCCTCACTTTCTGTTGATGAGATGGAGGATATATTAACCAGCACGGCTGAACCGCTCACGGATTCAACATTTCCTGATTCACCGAATAACGGATATGGCCATGGTCTGGTGAATGCTTTTGATGCTGTATCCGCTGTTACAGATGGTTTAGGCAAAGCGGAAGGACAAGTTTCTGTAGAGGGGGATGACCAAGAGCCTCCTGTCTATCAGCATGAGAAAGTAACTGAAGCTTATGAAGGTGGTAGCCTGCCACTGACTTTGACAGCTGAAGACAATGTGAGTGTGACATCTGTAAAGCTGTCCTACAAGCTTGATCAAGGTGAATGGACAGAAATAACGGCTAAACGAATCAGCGGTGATCATCTAAAAGGAACGTATCAGGCAGAGATCCCAGATATAAAAGGAACTAAACTAAGCTATAAGTGGATGATTCACGATTTTGGCGGTCATGTCGTTTCGTCTGACGTATACGATGTAACAGTGAAACCAAGCATCACGGCGGGATATAAGCAGGACTTTGAAACTGCACCCGGCGGCTGGGTTGCGAGCGGAACAAATAATAACTGGGAATGGGGAGTTCCGTCAACTGGCCCAAATACAGCAGCATCCGGAGAAAAAGTATATGGAACGAATTTGACAGGAAATTATGCCAACTCAGCAAACATGAACCTTGTTATGCCTCCTATTAAAGCACCTGATTCAGGAAGTCTGTTCCTTCAATTTAAAAGCTGGCACAATTTAGAGGATGATTTTGATTACGGCTACGTTTTTGTTCTTCCGGAAGGTGAAAAGAATTGGGAGCAGGCTGGTGTCTATAACGGAAAGACATCAAGCTGGACGGACGAAGAAATTGATTTATCGGCTTATAAAGGCCAAAACATTCAAGTGATGTTTAACCTTCAATCAGATGAAAGTATTAACAAAGAGGGCTGGTACATTGATGATGTAGTGCTTTCTGACAAATCAGCCGGAAAAACAGTCAAAAAGAATAAGCTGGGCGTCGAAAAGCCGTCTGGAAAGCAAAAGAAAAAGCCAGTAAATCCGAAAAAGGCTAAGCCATCTGCAAACACAGCGGTAAAACATCAGAACAAGGCTATACAGCCTCAAGTTTTGCCGCTCAGGGCACAAGTCAGTGTAGTGGAAACAGGAAAATCAACATATTCAGATCAATCCACAGGGCAGTACACGCTGAAGCACAAAGCGGGAGACTATACGCTTATGGCAGAAGCATATGGTTATCAGTCGAAAACACAAAAAGTATCTTTAAAGACGGATCAGACGACACAAGCTAATTTTACGTTAGAAGAGATGAAGAAGGGCACATTAAAAGGCACGGTCATCAATAAAACGACAGGAGAGCCGGTAAAAGGCGCTTCCGTTTATGTTGTAGAGGATGCTGCGGTGGAACCGGCTATGACAAACGACAAAGGTGAATATACGCTGGAGGCCTATGAAGGCGCTTATACGATTAAAGTCGCTGCACCGGGTTATTACAGTGATGAATTTTCCGTTGAGTTAAAAGGTGATGTAACAAAAGAAACTGCATTGAAGCCTTTTGTCGGTTACCCGGGTGAAATTGCATATGATGACGGAACAGCGGAGAATGCCAATTCCTATTTTGCTGCCGGAAACGGATGGGCGGTAAAAATGACGCTCGCTGACGGCAAGGACAAAGGCATGCTTACAGGAGGGCTGTTCAGATTCTGGGATACAGAGTTCCCTGATCCCGGCGGCACAGAGTTTAAGGTTGAGGTATACGATGCTACAGGAAAAGACGGAGCACCGGGCAAAAAAATTGCCGGGCCATTTAACGCTGAAGCTCTTCGCAATGGCGAGTGGACTAAGGTAGATCTCAGTTCAAAAGGGATTATGGTCGATAGAGACTTTTATCTCGTATATATCCAGTCAAAACCTGACCCGTATTCACCTGGACTGGCAATGGATGAAACCGGCAAGAATTCCGGCCGCAACTGGCAGTATATAGGTGGACAATGGGAGCCGGGTGACGAAGCAGACGGCAACTATATGATTCGCGCATTAGTTGATTACGAAGCTGCTGTACCTGAGATTACTTCACCGACAGACAAATCATACACAAATAAGGAGAACGTCACTGTAAAAGGAAACGCTTCTCCTGGTACAAGGGTACACATTTATAATGGAGAGAAAGAAGCAGGAGAAACGAAAGCTGCTGCGGATGGCACGTTCCATGCAGGCATCATACTCAACAAGGGTGAAAATGAGCTGACGGCAACTGCATCAACTGACAACGGAACAACAGATGCCTCCAGCCCAATCACGGTCACGCTTGATCAAGAAAAGCCTGAGTTAACGCTGGACACTCCAAAGGATGGCGGGAAAACAAATAAAGAAACGCTGACTGTCAAAGGGGCTGTATCCGATGACAATCTGAAAGACGTCAAGGTGAATGGCAAAAAAGCAACAATAACCGATGGTTCATACTCAGCCCGGATTCTTTTGGAGAATGGAAGCAATGAAATCAAGGTGATTGCTACAGACTTAGCAGGCAACAAAACGACGAAAAAGGCTGTCATTGATGTCAATTTTGATAAGCCTGTCATTTCCGGCTTAATTCCGGGAGAGGATAAAAACTTAAAAGCCGGTGAATCTGTGAAAATCGCTTTCTCAAGCGCTGAGGATTTAGATGCAACGTTTATCATTCGTATGCCGCTGACGAATGCAAGAGCGAGTGTGCAAAACGCCACCGAGCTCCCGTTAAGAGAAATTTCTCCGGGGAGATATGAAGGCTATTGGACAGCCACTTCTTCTATTAAAGCAAAAGGAGCAAAAGTAGAAGTGATCGTACGAGATGATTATGGAAATGAAACTAGAAAAACTGCGAATGGAAAACTTAATATCAACACAGAAAATTAAGTGGAAAAAAGCTGCCGTCATTGGCAGCTTTTTTATATCCTCTCATTACACTTCCTCGACAAATTAAGCAGATTTCCCTGAAAAATTGTATTTTCCTCTCAACATTAATTGACAGACTTTCCCACAGAGCTTGCTTTATACTTATGAAGCAAGCAGGGGAACAGCGTGAGGCAAGAAAGAAAGGAGTCAGATGTGAAAATCTATTTAGATGTCATTTGGCTGTTAAACTTTTGTTTTGATGCACTTTTGCTTTTGCTCACGGCATTTATTTTAAAAAGGCATGTAAAAAAAAGAAGACTGGTAGGCGGAGCGTTCATCGGTTCCAGTATTGTCCTTTTGATGTTTACTCCTTTTTCGCCGATTGTTGAACATCCGGCTGGGAAGCTAGCTTTTTCAGTTGTGATTGTGGTGGTGACATTTGGCTTTAAAAGATTTCGGTTTTTCTTTCAAAATTTGTTTTCCTTTTATTTTGCCACTTTTTTAATGGGGGGAGGAATTATAGGAGCCCATTCTTTGCTGCAGTCAAATTCTATTGTTCAAAACGGTGTCATGATTACCAATCAAACAGGGTTTGGAGACCCGATCAGCTGGTTGTTTATTGTTGGTGGCTTTCCAGCATTATGGTTTTTTTCTAAAAGAAGAATTGAAGATATTGAAACAAAAAACATTCAATATGAGGAACGAGTCAGCGTGCAGGCAGATTTGGGCAGCCAAACACTTCATGTCAGAGGCCTGATTGATTCCGGTAATCAGCTGTACGATCCTCTTACAAAAACACCGGTAATGATCATTTACATTGATAAATTGGAGCCGATTTTCGGAACAGCCGAAACGATGATCATTCGAAACACAGACCCATTGG
This sequence comes from Bacillus sp. FSL R7-0685, assembly GCF_038002425.1. Taxonomy (NCBI): domain Bacteria; kingdom Bacillati; phylum Bacillota; class Bacilli; order Caryophanales; family Bacillaceae; genus Bacillus; species Bacillus sp. FSL R7-0685. The sequence goes on from NZ_JBBOCN010000001.1 coordinate 1,590,444, forward strand.
AAGCCATCGAACAGCTCGATGATTCCTTTCGCTTTTTAGATAAAATGAGGTTGATTCCATACAGGGGAGTTGGTCAGCAAAATCAATTTTTATTATGCGTTAAACCGGATCACGTAACGATTATGACAAAAGAAGAAATGATTTCTGCAGATAAATGTTTAATCGGTATCAGCACAACAAAGCTGTCGGCAGATGGAGAGTTTGACGCGATTATTCATCCGAAAATGCTTTCGGGCAAGGCTGTCAAACACGTTTCATAATGTTCGCAAATGTCCGTTACTTATCATACTCAAACGGCGTGACATTTAGAAGGGAGAGGAAGATGAAAAAACTGAAATTACGGTTGACGCACCTCTGGTATAAGCTGCTGATGAAACTTGGGCTGAAAAGTGATGAAGTCTATTACATAGGCGGGAGTGAAGCCCTGCCGCCTCCATTATCTAAAGATGAGGAGCAGGTTTTGTTAATGAAGCTCCCAAACGGCGATCAGGCGGCGCGCGCCATTCTAATTGAACGCAATTTGCGTCTGGTCGTATATATCGCCCGTAAATTTGAAAATACGGGAATTAATATAGAGGATTTAATCAGCATCGGTACCATCGGTCTAATCAAAGCTGTGAATACATTTAATCCAGAAAAGAAAATCAAGCTTGCTACCTATGCCTCCCGGTGTATAGAAAATGAAATCCTGATGTATTTAAGAAGAAATAACAAAATCCGTTCAGAGGTTTCCTTTGATGAACCGCTTAATATTGATTGGGACGGCAATGAGCTTTTGCTTTCTGATGTGCTCGGCACTGACGATGACATCATCACTAAAGACATAGAAGCTAACGTCGATAAAAAGCTTTTGAAAAAAGCGCTTGAACAGCTTAATGAGAGAGAAAAGCAAATCATGGAGCTGCGGTTTGGGCTTGTCGGTGAAGAAGAAAAAACCCAAAAGGATGTAGCGGATATGATGGGGATTTCTCAGTCTTATATTTCGCGGCTTGAGAAAAGAATTATAAAAAGGTTGAGAAAAGAGTTCAACAAAATGGTGTAAAAAATTTTATGGTTAGAACCCCTTGATTTTACAGGGATTTCCTGATTTCGACAGTTTTTCGGTCTGAGTGCAGTGCATATTTTTCCCACCCAAGGAGATACTTAACGTTGTACAGCAGCTCCTGTAGGGAGGGAAAAAAGTGTCGAGAAATAAAGTCGAAATCTGCGGGGTGGATACCTCCAAATTACCAGTACTCAAGAATGAAGAGATGAGAAAGCTGTTTAGGCAGCTGCAGGATGAAGGCGATGATTCAGCAAGAGAAAAGCTTGTAAACGGGAACTTGCGTCTTGTCTTAAGTGTCATTCAACGATTTAATAACAGAGGGGAGTATGTTGATGACTTATTTCAAGTCGGCTGCATCGGACTAATGAAATCCATTGATAATTTTGACCTAAGCCACAATGTTAAGTTTTCAACATACGCTGTACCTATGATTATCGGAGAGATCCGCAGGTATTTACGCGATAATAACCCGATCCGTGTCTCAAGATCACTCCGGGACATCGCTTACAAGGCGCTTCAGGTAAGAGAGCGGTTAATCAGTGAGACAAGCAAGGAGCCGACTGCAGAAGACATCGCAAAAGTTCTTGAAGTACCGCATGAGGAAATTGTATTTGCGCTTGATGCCATCCAGGATCCGGTTTCTCTATTTGAACCGATCTATAACGACGGCGGAGACCCGATCTATGTGATGGACCAAATCAGTGATGAGCGTAACACAGATTCACAATGGATTGAAGAGCTGGCTTTAAAAGAGGGCATGAGAAGGCTGAATGATAGGGAAAAAATGATTTTGAGAAAGCGATTCTTCCAAGGGAAAACCCAAATGGAAGTCGCCGAGGAAATCGGAATTTCTCAGGCGCAGGTGTCCAGACTTGAAAAAGCGGCTATCAAACAAATGAATAAAAATATTCATCAATAATGAAAAGCCTTTAAAACGATGTTGTTTTAAAGGCTTTTCTATTGATTACGGATGGTTTACGTTTTGGAAAAAGTAAGGTATCCTAGTTCGTACAAAGTTTTATGAAAATTAAAACAATTATAAAAGGCAATAAAGAGGAGGACCACGATGATTTTGCAGCTTGACAATGTCTCACTAAAACGGAATGGGAAATGGATACTGAGAGATATTCATTGGAAGGTGGAAGAAAAGGAAAATTGGGTGCTTTACGGCCTAAATGGCGCCGGGAAGACAGCGCTGTTAAATATGCTTTGCTCATATTATTTTCCAACATCAGGCGAGATGCAGGTGCTTGGCCATGAATTTGGCAAAACAGAGCTTGGGGAAAAGCTCAGACGTAAAATTGGCCTCGTCTCAGCAGCTCTTCAGCAAAAATTGTATCCGGCAGATTCAGCCTTTGAAATTGCTTTGAGCGGAGCTTACGCTTCGATTGGGTTATATGAAACGCCAAGTAAGGAAACCAGGGAAAAAGCGATAGGTTTGTTAGAGGACTTGGGAGCAATTGAATATGCCGATCGCCGCTATGAAACCCTTTCTCAAGGGGAAAAACAAAGAGCGTTGATTGCTAGAGCACTAATGGCCGATCCGGAGTTGCTGATACTGGATGAACCAGTCACAGGACTGGATTTTATTGCCCGGGAAAAGTTGTTAGATACGATTACATACATTGCAAACAAAGAAAATGCACCATCTATCCTTTATGTGACTCATCATGCTGAAGAAATTTTGCCTGTCTTTGATAAAGCCCTTTTATTAAAACAGGGAGAGGTCTTTGGATCCGGAGAAATAAAGGAAATGCTTACTGATCAAATACTTTCCGCTTTTTTTGATACGCCAATCCATGTATTATGGAATCAGGATCGGCCGTTTTTAACAAGAGCTGAGCCGATAACGAATGCCTGACAAACATATATAGATTCATCCTAGGGGTGCTTTACGAAGCTGAGAGAGACTTTGTCTCAACCCTTTTGACCTGATCTGGATCATGCCAGCGGAGGGAAGCGGTGAAAAGCGGAGTACATCGGACTCCGTTTGTTTTTATTAAGCCGTTTCATCACATTTGAAACGGCTTTTTTGATTTTAAAGAATAGGAGCGGATTTACATTGGATCAACAAATAGACTCTTTGCAAAAAAAAAGTGGAAGAACAAAAGGAGGAGCTTATTCAGCTTGCTAAAACACTGATTTCTTATCAAACACCCGCTCCGCCTGCAAGAAATACAGAGGGCATTCAGTCATGGATTGCGGGATTTTTAAATGAATTGGGATTCTCGATCGACAAATGGGATGTGTACCCTGGAGATCCCAATGTTGTCGGCAAGCTAAAGGGAACAGATTCAGCAGATTATTACAGCCTGATTATCAATGGTCATGTAGATGTGGCAGAGGTAAAAGAGGATGAAGAATGGAAGCACGATCCGTTTCATCCCATTGAAAAAAACGGTCTCTTAATCGGGCGAGGCGCTTCCGATATGAAGGGCGGAATGGCTTGTGTGCTGTTTGCTGTCAAATTAATTCGTGAAGCCGGCATTGAGCTTCCAGGTGATCTGATTCTGCAATCGGTTATTGGGGAGGAAGTTGGAGAGGCCGGCACACTTGAATGCTGCAAGAGGGGCTACCACGCTGATTTTGCAATTGTCGCGGATACGAGCGATATGCATATTCAAGGCCAAGGCGGTGTCATTACAGGCTGGATCGAAATCAAAAGCAGTCAAACATTTCATGATGGAACGAGACGGAATATGATTCACGCAGGCGGAGGAACATTCGGAGCAAGCGCAATTGAAAAAATGGCGAAAATCATTGCGGGGCTCGGTGAACTTGAGCGCCACTGGTCCATTATGAAAAGTTATCCCGGTTTTAAACCAGGCACAAATACGATTAATCCGGCAGTTATAGAAGGCGGCAGACATGCGGCTTTTATAGCGGACGAATGCCGGCTGTGGATCACAGTCCATTTTTATCCAAATGAAACCCATGACCAAGTGGCAGCGGAAATAGAAGATTACGTCAATCGGCTGAGTGACAGTGATATTTGGCTTAGGGAAAACCGCCCTGTATTCAAGTGGGGAGGCTCATCTATGATAGAAGACAGAGGGGAAATTTTTCCGGCATTGGAAGTTGACCCTGGCCACCCAGGCGTCTTAGCGCTAACTGCCTCTCATGAGAAAGTGAAACGGGAGTGTCCAATTATTGACGTTTCTCAATCAGTTACAGATGGCGGATGGCTGTATGATGCCGGTATTCCATGCGTAATATACGGTCCTGGAGATCTGCACAATGCACACTCTGTGAACGAGAAGGTATCGATTGAGCAGCTAGTAGAGTATACAAAAATTATACTCGATTTTATCATCAGCTGGTGCAGCCGGAAAAAAGAACAATGACATGAAAATTTCTTCTTGCTGACAAGGTTCAGCCTGCCCGTTCATATACTTGAACAAAAGGACGGAAAAAGGACGTGATGGAATGATCAGCATTTCAGAATTTCAGGTAAAGGATGTCGTCAATGTCTCAAACGGAAAAAAGCTGGGGAGTATTGGTGATATTGATATCAATGTGACCACTGGAAAAATTCAGGCGATCATACTCGGAGGAAATGGGAAAGTTCTCGGATTTTTTGGAAAAGAAGAGGAATTGGTCATTCCATGGCGAAATATAGTAAAAATCGGGGAAGATGTAATCTTAGTCCGATTAAGTGAACCACATGCATAAACCTGCTTGTCTGCCGCAGATTGGCAAATGCCGGAAGTCTCGATTCTTCCGGCACATTTCATTTAGAAATATGCAAATCGGCGCTCAACGAATGCAGTAAGATGTGGTAAAATAAGTGGGGAATTCCGCTTTTTTAAATGTTTGTCGAAAGGTTGGATCATCATGAATACATATCACCCATTCAGTCTTACCACACCCTCGACACTCATGATACAAGACTGGGTTCAAACGAATCAAAACAACAAAAAAGTCATTGCCGGATTTACGACAAAAAACGGCGGTGTCAGCCAAAAGCCTTTTGAATCGTTAAATACAGGATTGCACGTTCATGACAAAGATGCAGATGTAGTTAAAAATCGTGAATATATTGCCGATATGTTTAATACTGATTTGCAGTCTTGGGTATTCGCTGATCAGACACATGATAATCGCGTTCAGAAAGTGACGCAGAGGGATAGGGGAAAAGGCGCCCGTGAGTATCACACGGCTCTAAAAGCAACGGACGGGCTATATACAAATGAAAAAAATGTATTTTTAGCATTATGCTTTGCTGATTGTGTGCCTCTTTTCTTTTATGATCCGGTTAAGTCGCTTGTCGGAGTCGCCCATGCCGGGTGGAAAGGCACCGTTAAACAGATTGGCAGAGAAATGGTGAAGCAATGGACTGAGAAGGAAGGTTCAAATCCCTCAGATATTTACGCTGTTATTGGCCCGTCTATCAGCGGAGCATGCTATACGGTAGACGACCGCGTCATGGATGCTGTCCGCGCATTGCCGGTTTCAGCAGACCTTGCCGTTAATCAGACGGCAAAGGCACAATATCAGCTTGATCTGAAAGAGCTGAACCGTCTTATACTGATGGACAGCGGTTTGGCAAGTGAACAAATTTCTGTCAGCGGTTTATGCACGGAAAGCGAGCCGTCTCTTTTCTATTCTCACCGCCGCGATCAGGGGAAAACTGGACGGATGATGTCCTTTATCGGAATGAAGGAGGCATAAAAGATCTTGCGTGTTGTTGATAATTTACGACATATAAACGAACGAATAAACGAAGCATGTAACAGATCGGGCCGCAGCTCCGACGAAGTTACGGTTATTGCAGTCACAAAATATGTATCACCTGAAAGAGCACAGGAGGCAGTAGATGCTGGCATCACCTGCCTAGGAGAGAATCGGGATGCGGAACTGCTCCGCAAACAGGAATTGATGAAAGGGAATCCGGAATGGCATTTTATCGGCAGTCTGCAATCAAGAAAAGCAAAATCTGTCGTCAATGCGGTTTCCTATATCCATTCCCTAGACCGGCTCTCATTAGCGAAAGAAATTGAAAAACGGGCTGAAGGTACTGTACGATGCTTTGTGCAGGTCAATACCTCTCTTGAGCCTTCTAAACATGGCATGAAAAAAGAAGAAGTCATTCCATTCATACAGGAGCTTTCCGGTTTCGAACATATCCTTGTTGCCGGACTGATGACAATGGCTCCGCTGACTGATGATCAAGATCAGATCAGAAGCTGTTTCAGGTCGCTGAGAGAACTCCGTGACCAGGTTCAGAAGCTGAACCAGCCGAACGCTCCGTGTACTGAACTGTCGATGGGCATGTCAAATGATTTTGAAATTGCAATTGAAGAAGGAGCTACTTATATTAGAATCGGCTCATCGTTAGTCGGAAATGAAACAGGGGGTGTACAGCAATGAGTATGAAAAATAAACTGAAAAACTTTTTCTCAATGGAAGATGAAGAATACGAATATGAATATATTGAGACAGAGCGGGAATCTCATGAGGAGCATGAGCAAAAAGAAAAGCCGGCTTATACGGGGAATAAACCTTCGGGCAAACAGAATGTAGTGAGCTTGCAAAGTGTTCAGAAATCCTCTAAAGTGGTGTTGAGTGAGCCGCGCGTTTATGCGGAGGCGCAGGAAATAGCCGACCATTTGAAGAATCGGCGGGCAGTTGTCGTCAATCTTCAGCGGATACAGCATGACCAGGCGAAGCGGATTGTTGACTTTTTAAGCGGAACCGTTTATGCCATTGGCGGCGATATTCAAAGAATCGGCTCTGATATTTTCCTCTGCACGCCTGACAACGTAGATGTATCAGGCACAATTTCTGAGCTCATATCTGAAGACGAACATCAGAGGTGGTAAAGCGAGATGATCCTTTATCAAGTTTTTTCGGTTTTAAGCTTATTAATCACAATATACTCATTTGCCCTGATCATATATATTTTTATGTCATGGGTGCCGAGTACGAGGGAAACAGCAGTCGGACGTTTTTTAGCTTCGATTTGTGAACCATATCTCGAACCATTCAGAAAAATCATCCCTCCGATTGCAATGCTGGATATTTCACCAATCGTAGCAATACTTGTGCTTCGGTTTGCGACAACCGGCTTGTGGGGACTTTATCGCATGATTGCGTTTTAATGTGACAGTTTGATAGGGGCTTGGCAGCAGCCAAGCCTCTTTACATAGAAGGGAAAGACGATGAGCGATATATATCAGCACTTCAGAAAAGACGAGCGGGCCTTTATTGATCAGGCGCTCGAATGGAAAAGAATTGTCCAGGAGCAGTACCGGATGAAGCTGACCGACTTTTTAGATCCCCGAGAGCAGGTCATCCTCTCTGCTGTTACGGGACAGGCTGATGTCGGGCTTGCTTTTTCCGGCGGCTATGACAGAGCGGAGCGAAAACGGGCGATTCTGTATCCAGAGTACATTACTCCGGAAGAATCGGATTTTGAATTGCAGGCGTTTAACGTCCGTTATGCTGACAAGTTTGTCTCAGTAGATCATCGTTCTCTGCTTGGTGCATTAATGGGCATAGGATTAAAGCGGCAAAAATTCGGTGACATCGTGTTTTCTGAGACAGCAGTGCAATTGATTGTCTCAGCCGATACCGCTGATTTTGTGGCTGCACAGCTGACCCAAGCAGGCAAAGCGGCGGTCAGCCTAGAGAAAATTGACTTGTCAGACCTTAACATTCCAGCAGTTGATGTCGAAATAAGAGATGACACGGTTTCTTCTTTAAGGCTTGACGCCGTCTGCGCCTCTATGAGCAGGCAATCCCGCCAGAAATCACAGACGCTTGTGAAAAACGGCCTTGTGAAAGTGAACTGGAAGGTGGTTGAAGATCCTTCATACATAGTCGCGGAAGGGGACATGCTGTCAATCAGAGGTTTTGGCCGGTGCAGCTTAACAAAAATCGAAGGAAAAACCAAAAAAGACAAATGGAGAGTTACGTTTGAACGACAAAAATAGTCGGTTTTTCAGTTTTTTTCTCCATCTGTGCGAAATTTGTTTTATAATGTGAACTAGATAACCGTACTGAAATGTAAAAATGGAGGTGGCATCATGCCATTAACGCCAAATGATATTCACAACAAGACGTTTACAAAAAGTTTTCGCGGATATGATGAAGATGAAGTAAATGAATTCCTAGCCCAAGTCAGAAAAGATTACGAAATTGTTCTCCGCAAGAAAACTGAGCTTGAAGCGAAAGTCAATGAGCTAGATGAAAGAATCGGACACTTTGCCAATATTGAGGAAACATTGAATAAATCAATTTTAGTTGCTCAAGAAGCGGCTGAAGACGTAAAACGCAATTCTCAAAAAGAGGCAAAGCTGATTGTTCGGGAAGCGGAGAAAAACGCTGATCGCATTATCAACGAATCGTTATCAAAATCAAGAAAAATTGCAATGGAAATTGAAGAGCTGAAAAAACAGTCTAAAGTGTTCAGAACACGTTTCCAAATGCTGATTGAAGCTCAGCTTGATCTTCTGAAAAATGACGATTGGGATCATCTCCTTGAGTATGAAGTCGACGCTGTATTTGAGGAAAAGGAATAAATTCTCTGATTATCTTGACATTTTCTTAGCTTGTCGAATATAATACGTTCATAAATTCAGATGAAAAAACGGTTGAAAGGGACAGTCATGTTTCCTTCAGGCCTTCATAGCGACCCGGAGATGGTGAGAGTCCGGGATGGCCGGAATCATGTAGATCAGCCCTTTAGTTTCCTTGCTGAACTCACAGTAGGTTAGGACGTTCATCACGTTACGATGCTCAAGAGGAAAAAGTGTATGTTTGCTTTTTCTAAAAGGGTGGTACCGCGAGATAAGCTTTCTCGTCCCTTATGGGATGAGAGGGCTTTTTTTATTTTCTGAAAAAATGCAGTGGAGGAATGAAAATGGATTTTAAAGATACGCTCTTAATGCCGAAAACAGATTTCCCGATGCGTGGAAATTTGCCAAACCGTGAGCCTGACATTCAAAAAAAATGGGAGGAAGAAGATATCTACCGTCTTGTTCAGGAACGGACGAAAGACCGCCCGAAATTTGTTTTACATGACGGACCTCCGTATGCAAACGGCGACATCCATATGGGCCATGCACTTAACAAGATTTTGAAAGACTTCATTGTCCGCTATAAATCAATGAGCGGCTACAACGCACCGTATGTGCCGGGCTGGGATACACACGGATTGCCAATTGAAACAGCTCTGACAAAAAACAAAAAGGTCAACCGCAAAGAAATGTCAGTAGCGGAATTCCGCAAACTATGCGAAGAGTACGCTTGGAAGCAAATCGAGGGACAGCGTGAGCAATTCAAACGTCTTGGTGTCCGCGGTGACTGGGAAAACCCATATGTGACATTAAAACCGGAATACGAAGCGCAGCAAATCCGCGTATTTGGTGAAATGGCAAAACGAGGCTACATTTACAAAGGCCTTAAACCGGTTAACTGGTCACCTTCAAGTGAGTCTGCTCTGGCTGAAGCCGAGATCGAATATCAAGACAAACGTTCAGCATCTATTTACGTCGCTTTTGGTGTAAAAGACGGAAAAGGCGTTCTTGAAAACGGCGAGCGCATCATTATTTGGACAACAACGCCTTGGACAATTCCGGCGAACCTCGGAATTTCAGTGCACCCTGATCTTGAGTACAGCGTGATTGCAGTAGGTGAAGACCGCTTTGTCGTAGCAAGTGCCTTAGTCGAAAATGTTGCATCGGCATGCGGATTTGATCAGTATGAAGTGACAAGAACGGTCAAAGGAAAAGACCTTGAGAACATTATCGCTGAACACCCGCTATATGGCAGAGACTCTCTCGTTATGCTTGGTGAACACGTAACAACTGATGCCGGAACAGGCTGTGTTCATACAGCGCCTGGACATGGGGAAGATGACTTTATCATCGGCCAAAAATACGGTTTAGATGTGCTTTGCCCGGTCGATGAAAAAGGTGTAATGACAAGCGAAGCTCCTGGCTTTGAAGGCATGTTCTATGATGATGCAAACAAAGCGATCACACAGCAGCTTGATGAAAAAGGCGCACTTGTGAAGCTTGAATTCATTACTCATTCTTATCCGCATGATTGGAGAACAAAAAAACCAACCATTTTCAGAGCGACAGCGCAATGGTTTGCGTCTATTAAAGATTTCAGATCAGACCTGCTGGATGCCATTAAAGAAACCAAATGGGTTCCTGAATGGGGCGAGCAACGTTTGCACAACATGGTTCGGGACCGCGGAGACTGGTGTATTTCCAGACAGCGTGCGTGGGGTGTGCCGATTCCGGTATTTTACGCTGAAAACGGAGAACCGATTATTACAGATGAAACCATTGAACATGTTTCTGAATTGTTCAGACAGCATGGATCAAACATTTGGTTTGAAAAAGAAGCAAAGGATCTTCTTCCGGAAGGCTTTACGCATCCTGGCAGCCCGAACGGCACATTTACAAAAGAACAGGATATCATGGATGTTTGGTTTGATTCAGGCTCTTCACATCAAGCAGTGCTTGAAGAACGTGATGACCTCGTTCGCCCGGCTGATCTATACCTAGAGGGATCTGACCAATATCGCGGCTGGTTTAACTCTTCTCTTTCTACAGCAGTAGCCGTAACAGGGAAAGCGCCGTATAAAGGTGTGCTCAGCCATGGGTTCGCACTGGATGGAGAAGGACGCAAGATGAGTAAATCAATCGGTAACGTTGTTGTTCCGGCTAAAGTCATGAAACAGCTTGGTGCCGACATCTTAAGATTATGGGTATCTTCAGTGGATTATCAGGCGGACGTTCGCGTGTCTGACGCCATTCTAAAGCAGGTTGCGGAAGTATATCGTAAAATCCGCAACACGTTCCGTTTCCTTCACGGCAACCTTTTCGATTTTGATCCAAAAACAAATGCGGTGGCTGTCGAAGATCTTCGTGAAGTGGATCAGTATATGCTGATTAAGCTGAACAAGCTGATTGATAAAGTGAAAAAAGCGTATGATGAGTACGAATTTGCGGTTGTGTATCACAGCATTCATAATTTCTGCACAATCGAATTGAGCTCATTCTACCTTGATTTTGCAAAGGATATTGTCTACATCGAGCATGCGGATCATCCGGATAGACGCAGCATGCAGACAGTATTCTACGAAACGCTTCTTGCATTAGTGAAGCTTTCAGCGCCTATCCTTCCACATACGGCAGACGAATTGTGGTCTCATTTAACATTTGTTGAAGAGCAGAGCGTTCAGCTGACCGATATGCCGGAAACAATCGCGGTTCCAAACAGTGAAGCGACTGAAGAAAAATTTGACCGCTTTATGGCTCTTCGTGATGACGTGTTGAAAGCATTAGAAACTGCGCGAAATGAAAAAATTATCGGTAAATCTTTGGAAGCAAACCTGAAATTGTATCCAAACAAAGAAAACAAGGAGCTCTTGGCTTCCATAAAAGAAAACCTTTCTCAGCTGTTTATTGTGTCTGAACTGACAATCAGCGAAGAAAATGAAGCGCCGAACGATGCGCAAAGCTTTGCGACGGGTAAAATCGCTGTCGAGAAAGCGGAAGGCGAAATGTGTGAGAGATCACGTGTGATTTCAAAAGATGTAGGAGCAAATCCGAAATATCCTACGCTTTCATTACGCAACGCTGAAATCGTTGAAAAATACTATCAAAAATAATGCAAAAGAGCCTGGCGTAAAAGCCGGGCTTTTTTTGTGCCAAGAGTGACATCCTTTAGAACGACAGGAAAAATCTTATGGGCTTTAGATCATCATTCACAGGCAACAATAAAGATACTACGTTAAGAGCAGGAGTTGTGAAGAATGAATGATCAACTGACCGCAATTTATACGGAACTTCTTCTGATGAAAGAAGAATTACAGTCCAGATTATTTGAGTATTCTTGCTTTCAGGTTTCTACAAGCCCGCAAGCAGCAATCAATCATAAACAAAAAGCAACTCTGATCTATCATATTAAAGAAGAGCTTCAAGACGTTCTCCTTGCATTGTCCAAAATCGAAAACGGCACATTCGGATACTGTGAAGAAACCGGGGCTCCCATTCCTCTTGCAAAGCTGGCAGTGCTGCCGACGGCCCGAACAGCAAACGATTTTCTTTATTCTGTCCAATTTGAGAAAAAAACGCTTCCGATATGGAAATCAACGGATATCGAATATGGTCAGGCACTGTATGAATAACAGTGTCTGTCCGGTTAATATGCCTGATATTTCTTTACTCCAGTGCTTTTTATTGATAAAATGCATAATGGATTAAAGTAACCGTAAACTGGAGGAACGTTTGTGCTGTATTATATGATTGCACTACTTATTATTGCAGCCGATCAATTGACAAAATGGCTAGTTGTTAAGAACATGGAACTTGGCCAAAGCATTCCGATCATTGATCAGGTATTCTATATCACCTCCCATCGCAATACGGGTGCTGCATGGGGGATATTAGCGGGTCAGATGTGGTTTTTCTACCTCATAACAACCGCTGTTATTATTGGTATTGTTTATTACATACAGCGTTATACAAAAGGACAAAGGCTTCTTGGCGTTGCCCTCGGACTTATGCTTGGCGGTGCCATCGGCAACTTTATCGATCGGGCTGTCAGACAGGAAGTTGTGGATTTTATCCATGTTATTATTGTCAATTACAATTACCCGATATTTAACATCGCGGACTCTTCATTATGTGTCGGCGTAATGCTTTTATTTATACAAATGCTGTTGGACAGCGGGAAAAAGAAAAAGGAGCAATAGCATGAATCAAATTGATATAACCGCTTCAGAAGAACAAAAAAGTGAGCGGATTGATAAATTTTTGGCATCGACTGAGAATGATTGGTCAAGAACCCAGGTTCAGCAATGGGTAAAAGACGGACAGGTTGTCGTGAACGGAAGCGCGGTGAAAGCGAATTATAAAATTCAGCCGGGTGATCAGGTGACCGTCACTGTACCCGAACCGGAAGCGCTCGACGTCCTGGCAGAGCCTATGGATCTGGATATTTATTATGAGGACCAGGATGTGCTGGTCGTCAACAAACCTCGCGGAATGGTTGTTCACCCAGCACCCGGGCATCTTACGGGCACACTTGTAAACGGCCTTATGGCTCATTGCACAGACCTTTCAGGAATAAATGGCGTGATGCGTCCGGGTATTGTTCACAGAATCGATAAGGACACGTCCGGTTTATTAATGGTGGCGAAAAATGATATGGCACACGAGTCACTCGTAAACCAATTGGTCAACAAAACGGTCACCCGGAAATATACGGCCGTTGTCCACGGGCTTATTTCTCATGATGACGGCACAATTGACGCGCCGATCGGACGGGATAAAAAAGACCGTCAAAGCATGACTGTGACACGTGATGGCAAAAACGCTGTCACTCATTTTCATGTACTAGAGCGTTTTCAGGATTTTACGTTAGTGGAATGCCAGCTTGAAACAGGGAGAACGCATCAAATTCGTGTTCATATGAAATATATCGGATTCCCATTAGCAGGCGATCCGAAATACGGCCCAAGAAAAACAATCGACTTTAATGGCCAAGCGCTTCACGCGGGAGTTTTAGGTTTTGACCATCCACGAACAGGAGAATATGTCGAATTTGAAGCGCCGCTTCCTGAGGATATGGCAGAATTAATCGAAAACCTCAGAAAAAACGGTTGACAGAGGGTTTCTTTTCTGAAATAATAAACGAAGCTGAATAGATTCTTTAAAACAGTCCAGAGAGGCTGAGAAGGATAACGGATAGACGGGATGCGTGTACAGGCGCGCACCTTGTCCTAAAACCCCTCTATGCTCTGGCAGGAGGGGTTTTTTCTTCTATATGAACTGTGAGGTGTCACACATTGAATCAAAAAGCTGTCATTCTCGACGAACAGGCAATCAGACGGGCGCTGACCAGGATTGCTCACGAAATGATCGAACGCAATAAAGGAATGAATAACTGCATTCTTGTCGGCATTAAGACAAGAGGGATTTACCTGGCAAAACGCCTTGCGGAACGCATTGAACAGATTGAGGGAAATCCTGTTACAGTCGGTGAAATTGATATTACTCTTTACAGAGATGATCTTTCTAAAAAAACAAGCAACGATGAACCGCTTGTAAAAGGTGCAGATATTCCGGTAGATATTACAGATCAAAAAGTCATTCTCGTTGATGATGTTCTGTATACCGGAAGAACAGTCAGAGCAGGAATGGATGCGCTTGTTGATGTAGGCAGACCTTCCTCCATTCAGCTTGCAGTGCTTGTGGACAGAGGACACCGGGAGCTGCCGATCCGAGCGGATTATATCGGGAAAAACATCCCGACATCAAAGTCAGAAAAGGTTATGGTTCAGCTTGATGAGGTAGACCAAAACGATCTCGTCGCCATTTATGAAAACGAATAATAGATCACCTTTTTAAGGGCAATCCAGAGAGGTTGCAAAGAGGTGCACAACAAAGGCCCAAAAAGCATTCGGCAGGTCTTTGTATGCCTCTTTGCGTAAAAAAGCAAAGAGGTTTTTTTATACAGTCATTGAGTCATCCTAAAATGAAAGTCAACAATCAGGGGGAAATCATCATGAGTAAGAAAAAAGTAAATTTAGGGGTCAGGGATGTCCCGACACCTTTCTCTTGGGTTTCATTCAGCCTTCAGCATTTGTTTGCCATGTTTGGCTCAACCATTTTGGTTCCGAAGCTCGTCGGAATGAGTCCTGCTGTGGCGTTGGTGACAAGCGGCATCGGAACACTGGCGTACCTTCTTATTACGAAAGGGCAAATTCCGGCGTATCTCGGTTCATCCTTCGCCTTTATTTCTCCGATCATTCTGGTAAAAGCGACCGGCGGGCCGGGAGCGGCAATGGTTGGGGCGTTTCTTGCAGGGCTGGTGTACGGGCTGATTGCCTTATTGATTAGGCAGCTTGGAACAGGATGGCTGATGAAGATTCTCCCGCCTGTAGTCGTAGGGCCTGTTATTATCGTCATCGGGCTGGGACTGGCAAGCACTGCGGTAAACATGGCGATGTATGCTGATCCAAACGCGAGTGAGTTGGTCTACAGCTTAAAGCACTTTAGTGTCGCAGGAGTTACGCTGGCAATCACGATTATTTGTGCGATTTTCTTACGAGGATTTTTAAGCCTGATTCCGGTTCTGATCGGAATCATCGGCGGATACTTGTTCGCCCTTACTCAAGGGATTGTCAACTTCCAGCCGGTGCTTGACGCGAAATGGTTTGCAGTGCCTGAATTTATCATTCCGTTCAAAGATTATTCACCGTCAGTTACACTCGGCATCGCAGCCGCAATGGTTCCTGTCGCATTTGTCACAATGTCAGAGCATATCGGCCACCAAATGGTGCTGAGCAAGGTTGTCGGACAAGACTTCATTAAAAAGCCGGGACTGCATCGCTCCATTATGGGTGACAGCGTGGCGACAATTCTTGCTTCTCTGATCGGCGGCCCTCCGACAACGACTTACGGAGAAAACATTGGCGTGCTGGCCATCACAAGAGTATTCAGCGTCTTTGTCATCGGAGGAGCGGCAGTGATTGCCTGTTGCTTCGGCTTTATCGGCAAAATTTCAGCGCTGATCAGTTCAGTGCCGTCAGCGGTCATGGGAGGCGTCTCCTTCCTGCTGTTCGGAATCATTGCTTCAAGCGGCCTGAGAATGCTGATTGACAACAAAATTGATTATGAAAACAACAGAAACCTCATTATTACATCAGTAATCCTTGTCATCGGTGTAGGAGGCGCTTTTATCCAAGTATCTCAAGGCGGATTCCAAGTGTCAGGAATGGCGCTTGCCGCAATTGTCGGTGTCATCTTAAACCTGATTCTTCCGCAGGCGAAGGAAGAGCAGGCAGACACATCTGAACAACATCATATCTAAAACCTTTTAATGAAAGTCCAGAGAGGCTTGGAAGGGTTATGAAGAGAAGGAAGCTTCAATGCTGCCCTCTATTTAACCATACCCCGAGTCTATCTTAGACCGGGGTTTTTTTTCAGCCTTAAGTTGAAAAGAGAGGGGAAAGAACATGAAGCATTTAACGACGATGAGTGAACTCAGCACTGAGGAAATCAAAGATTTGCTTCAAACAGCACAAGAGCTCAAAAGCGGAAAAACAGACAATCAGCTTACAGGAAAGTTTGCCGCAAACCTATTTTTCGAACCGAGCACGAGAACGCGGTTCAGCTTTGAGGTCGCAGAAAAAAAGCTGGGCATGAATGTGCTCAACCTTGATGGAACAAGCACAAGCGTGCAAAAAGGCGAAACCTTATATGACACGATCCGGACGCTCGAATCAATAGGTGTGGACGTCTGCGTCATCAGGCACAGTGAGGATGAATATTATGAAGAGCTTGTCAGCCAGGTGAACATTCCGATTCTGAATGCGGGAGACGGATGTGGCCAGCATCCGACACAATCACTGCTTGATTTAATGACGATTTATGAAGAGTTCAATACGTTCAAAGGGCTTACCGTCTCCATTCACGGCGACATCAAGCATAGCAGAGTGGCAAGGTCAAATGCGGAAGTGTTGACAAGATTGGGTGCCCGGGTCCTATTTTCCGGCCCTTCGGAATGGCAGGATGAAGAAAATACATTCGGCACGTATGTCTCAATGGATGAAGCAGTTGAGTCTTCCGATGTTGTCATGCTGCTGCGCATTCAAAATGAACGACATCAGTCCGCTGTCAGCCAGGAAGGCTATTTAAACAAATACGGCTTGACCGTAGAACGGGCTGAGCGTATGAAGCGGCATGCGATCATCATGCATCCTGCTCCGGTAAACAGAGGAGTGGAGATTGATGACAGCTTAGTAGAAAGCGAAAAATCAAGAATCTTCAAGCAAATGCAAAATGGCGTATTTATCAGAATGGCAGTGATACAGCGTGCCTTACAAACCAATGTGAAAAGAGGAGAAGCAGCGTATGTCATATCTCATTAAAAACGGCTGGATACTAAACGAAAATGGTGAAAAAACAGAAGCGGATATCCGAGTGACTGGAGAAACCATCACCGCAATCGGCAAGCTTGATGCAACGGATAATGAAACGGTAATTGATGCAAAAGGTTTGCTCGTTTCACCTGGGTTTGTTGATCTCCACGTGCATTTCAGAGAGCCGGGCGGAGAAAAAAAAGAAACTATTGAAACCGGGGCAAAAGCAGCGGCACGCGGCGGCTATACTACAGTAGCAGCAATGCCGAATACGCGGCCGGTTCCTGATACAAAGGAGCAGATGGAATGGGTGCAAAACAGAATTAAAGAAACATCATGCGTCAGAGTTCTTCCATATGCATCCATTACGATCAGGCAAATCGGCGATGAAATGACAAACTTTGAAGCGTTAAAAGAAGCCGGGGCATTTGCTTTTACAGATGACGGCGTTGGTATACAGACAGCAGGCATGATGTATGAAGCGATGAAACGGGCAGCTGCAATTGACAAAGCGATTGTTGCACATTGCGAGGACAACTCCTTAATTTACGGAGGAAGCGTACATGAGGGGACATTCTCCAAAGCGAACGGGCTAAACGGCATTCCTTCTGTGTGTGAATCGGTTCATATTGCCCGCGATGTGCTGCTGGCTGAGGCGGCAAACTGCCATTATCATGTATGCCATATCAGCACGAAAGAATCTGTCAGAGTTGTACGCGATGCGAAAAAAGCGGGAATCAGAGTGACAGCAGAAGTGTCGCCGCATCATTTGCTGCTTTGTGATGAGGACATCCCGGGGCTGGACACAAACTATAAAATGAATCCGCCGCTCCGCAGTGCAGAAGACAGAGCTGCTTTAATTGAAGGTCTTTTAGACGGAACAATTGATTTTATCGCAACAGACCATGCACCGCATACGGAAGAAGAGAAAAACACAGAAATGAAACTGGCGCCATTCGGAATTGTCGGCTTAGAAACAGCATTCCCGCTTCTTTACACACACTTTGTCAAAAATGGCAGCTGGTCGCTGAAGCAGTTGATTGACTACATGACAATCAAGCCATGCGAAGCGTTCGGTCTCCCATATGGAACATTACAAACGGGGCAAGCTGCGGACATTACGTTAATCGATTTAGAAAAAGAAGCAGTTATAGACAAAGAGACATTTTTATCAAAAGGAAAAAATACACCATTCAACGGCATCAGCTGCACCGGCTGGCCGGTCGCTACAATTGCGGCAGGGAAGCTTGCTTATGAAGAGGGGAGACTTGTCAAATGAAGAGACGATTAGTACTGGAAAACGGAGCGGTATTCGAGGGAGAAGCCTTCGGAAGCTTAGAACACAACATGGGAGAAGTCGTTTTTAATACTGGGATGACAGGCTATCAGGAAATTTTATCTGACCCTTCTTACTGCGGGCAGATCGTAACATTAACATACCCGCTTATCGGAAATTACGGCATTAACCGTGATGATTTTGAATCCATTACCCCTTTTGTAAAAGGGCTGATCATCAAAGAATTATGTGAGCTGCCTTCCAACTGGCGTTCAGCATACACCTTAGACGAGTATTTAAAAATGAAAAACATTCCCGGACTCCAGGGGATTGATACAAGGAAGCTGACAAGAATGATCCGCACGGCAGGCGCGCTAAAAGGAACATTCGCTTCATCTGATGAAGATATCGAAGCAGTGCTGAAAAGACTGAACGAAACGGAATTGCCAAGAAATCAAGTATCCCAAGTATCAGCAAAAACAGCATATCCGAGCCCGGGAAGAGGCAAACGCATCGTCTTGGTTGACTTCGGCATGAAACACGGAATTCTAAGAGAGCTGAACAAACGGAAATGTGACGTCATCGTTGTGCCTTACAACATTACAGCGGAAGAGGTGCTTCAGCTGAAACCGGACGGTATCATGCTTTCTAACGGACCTGGAGACCCGAAGGATGTGCCTGAAGCGATTGAAATGATTAAAGGTGTTCTTGGAAAAGTGCCATTATTCGGAATATGTCTTGGCCACCAATTATTCGCGCTGGCGTGCGGGGCGAATACTGAAAAAATGAAATTCGGACACAGGGGCTCAAACCACCCGGTAAAAGAGCTGGCTACAGGAAAAGTTGCCTTAACATCTCAAAACCATGGATATACAGTTTCGTCTATCAGTAAAACAGAACTGGAAGTGACGCATATCGCAATTAACGACGATACGATTGAAGGGCTGAAGCATAAAACATTGCCGGCATTTACGGTTCAATATCATCCCGAAGCCTCACCTGGTCCTGAGGATGCCAACCATCTATTTGACAGATTCATCGAATTGATCGAAACAACAGAGAAAGAAGGGGAAGCGGTATGCCAAAACGCGTAGACATTAACAAAATTTTAGTAATCGGATCTGGACCGATCATCATCGGCCAAGCAGCAGAATTTGACTATGCGGGAACACAAGCCTGTCTTGCTTTGAAAGAAGAAGGCTATGAAGTCATCCTTGTCAACTCAAACCCTGCCACGATCATGACAGATACAGAAATGGCTGACCGGGTTTACATCGAACCGCTCACACCTGAATTCCTGACACGAATCATCAGAAAAGAGCGCCCGGATGCCATTCTTCCTACACTCGGAGGCCAAACCGGTTTGAATCTTGCGGTTGAGCTTTCTGAAAGAGGCGTTTTGGCAGAATGCGGCGTCGAAGTGCTTGGCACGAAACTGTCTGCGATTCAGCAAGCTGAAGACCGTGACTTGTTCAGAACATTAATGAATGAACTGAATGAACCGGTGCCTGAAAGTGAGATTATCCACTCCCTTGAAGAAGCAGAAAAATTCGTCAGTCAAATTGGATTCCCTGTCATTGTCCGCCCGGCATATACATTAGGCGGAACAGGCGGAGGCATCTGCTCGAATGAAACAGAGTTAAAAGAAATCGTTGAGAACGGCTTGAAATTAAGCCCGGTACACCAATGTCTGCTTGAAAAAAGCATCGCCGGCTATAAAGAAATCGAGTATGAAGTCATGAGAGATAGCCAGGATCACGCCATTGTCGTTTGTAACATGGAAAACATTGATCCAGTTGGAATCCATACTGGAGACAGTATTGTTGTTGCGCCGAGCCAAACGCTCAGCGATCGCGAATATCAGCTCTTGCGGAATGTATCGTTAAAACTGATTCGCGCGCTTGGGATCGAAGGCGGATGTAATGTCCAGCTCGCCTTAGATCCAGACAGCTTCCAATATTACATTATTGAAGTAAATCCGCGTGTCAGCCGTTCATCTGCCCTTGCATCAAAAGCAACGGGGTACCCGATTGCAAAGCTCGCTTCTAAAATTGCAGTCGGACTTTCATTAGATGAAATGATGAACCCGGTGACAGGAAAAACATATGCAGCATTTGAACCTGCTCTTGACTATGTCGTATCCAAAATTCCGCGCTGGCCGTTTGATAAGTTTGAATCAGCAAACAGAAAGCTTGGCACGCAAATGAAAGCGACAGGTGAGGTCATGGCAATCGGCCGCACGCTTGAAGAGTCATTGCTGAAGGCAGTGCGATCACTGGAAGCGGATGTGTATCATCTTGAATTGAAGGACGCCGCTGACATTTCAGATGAGCTTCTTGAAAAGCGAATTAAAAAGGCCGGTGATGAACGCTTATTCTACTTAGCTGAAGCGTACAGAAGAGGCTACACGGTAGAAGACCTCCATGAATTTTCCGCTATCGATGTCTTCTTCTTGCATAAGCTGTTCGGAATCGTACAGTTTGAAAAAGAATTGAAGGCCAATGCGGGCGATACAGATGTGCTGAGACGGGCAAAAGAACTCGGCTTCTCTGATCAGTACATCAGCCGTGAATGGAAAATGAAAGAATCTGAGCTTTACAGCTTGAGAAAACAAGCGGGGATTGCGCCGGTATTCAAAATGGTAGATACGTGCGCGGCGGAATTTGAGTCAGAAACGCCATACTTCTATAGCACATATGAAGAAGAAAATGAATCTGTCGTTACAGATAAGAAAAGTGTGATGGTGCTTGGTTCGGGTCCGATTCGAATCGGTCAGGGTGTCGAGTTCGACTATGCGACGGTTCACTCTGTATGGGCAATTAAACAAGCAGGCTATGAAGCCATTATTGTCAACAACAACCCGGAAACCGTTTCAACAGACTTCAGCATCTCAGACAAGCTGTATTTTGAACCGCTTACGATTGAAGATGTCATGCACATCATTGACCTCGAACAGCCAATGGGCGTTGTCGTACAATTTGGCGGACAAACTGCGATTAACCTTGCTGACGAGCTTTCTGCACGCGGAGTGAAAATCCTTGGAACTTCATTAGAAGATTTAGACCGTGCAGAAGACCGGGATAAATTTGAACAAGCGCTTGGAGAACTTGGTGTTCCGCAGCCGCTTGGCAAAACAGCGACATCAGTTGATCAGGCGGTAAGCATCGCAAGTGATATCGGTTACCCGGTACTGGTGCGTCCTTCCTATGTACTTGGCGGCCGGGCGATGGAGATTGTGTACCATGAAGAGGAACTGCTTCATTACATGAAAAATGCAGTCAAAATCAATCCGCAGCACCCTGTATTAATTGATAGATACTTGACCGGAAAAGAAATTGAAGTCGATGCAGTATCCGACGGTGAAACAGTCGTCATTCCGGGAATTATGGAGCACATTGAACGTGCGGGCGTTCACTCCGGAGACTCGATCGCTGTTTATCCGCCTCAGTCTCTCACAGAGGATATTAAGAAAAAAATTGAACAATACACGATCGCATTGGCTAAAGGGCTGAATATTGTCGGTTTGCTCAATATTCAATTCGTCCTGTCGCAAGGCGAGGTGTACGTGCTAGAAGTGAATCCGAGATCAAGCAGAACCGTACCGTTTTTAAGCAAAATTACGGGTATCCCGATGGCGAATCTCGCAACAAAAATCATTCTTGGTCAAAAGCTGGCTGCGTTTGGCTATACAGAGGGCCTTCAGCCTGAACAGCAAGGTGTATTTGTAAAAGCGCCGGTCTTCTCCTTCGCCAAGCTGAGAAGAGTGGATATTACGTTAGGGCCTGAAATGAAATCAACAGGTGAAGTCATGGGGAAAGATTCGACACTTGAAAAGGCGCTCTACAAAGCCTTGATTGCTTCAGGTATTCAAATCCCGAACTACGGTTCCGTGCTTTTAACAGTAGCTGATAAGGACAAAGAAGAAGGGCTTGCCATTGCTAAGCGGTTCCACGCGATCGGCTACAACATTTTAGCGACGGAAGGAACGGCAGGCTACCTGAAAGAAGCTTCCATTCCAGCGAAGGTCGTCGGAAAAATCGGTCAGGATGGCCCGAACTTGCTTGATGTCATTAGAAACGGAGAAGCGCAGTTTGTCATCAATACGCTGACAAAAGGAAAGCAGCCGGCAAGAGACGGTTTTAGAATCAGACGTGAATCAGTAGAAAATGGTGTTGCCTGCCTAACATCTTTAGATACGGCAGAGGCGATATTGCGAGTGCTGGAAAGCATGACATTCCGTGCTGATCAAATGCCGGCAGTCAACACAAATCAGGAGGCGGCAGTCACTATATGAAAAAAGCGTATTTGACAGTATGTTCTAACCAGCAAATTGCAGACCGGGTGTTTCAAATGGTTCTGAAAGGGGAGCTTGTCCAAGGGTTTACAACCCCTGGACAGTTCCTTCATCTTAAAGTGAGCGAAGCGGTTACGCCTCTTTTGAGAAGGCCGATCAGCATCGCAGACGTCAACTTTGAAAAAAATGAAGTCACCATCATTTATCGGGTAGATGGGGAAGGGACAAGACTCTTGTCACTGAAGCAGCAGGGAGAACTTGTGGATGTCCTCGGGCCTTTGGGAAATGGCTTTCCTGTTAATGAAGTTCAACCCGGAAAGACGGCTTTGCTGGTAGGAGGCGGAGTAGGTGTGCCGCCTCTCCAAGAGCTGTCGAAACGCTTGATTGAAAAAGGGGTAAATGTCATCCACGTTTTAGGATTCCAATCGGCAAAGGATGTTTTTTACGAGGAAGAATGCCGGCAGTACGGAGACACGTATGTGGCAACAGCTGACGGAAGCTACGGGGAAACCGGATTTGTCACAGATGTGATTAAACGGAAAAATCTAGAGTTTGATATCCTCCTCAGCTGCGGGCCGACACCGATGCTCAAGGCGTTAAAACAGGAATATGCCCATAAAGAAGTATATCTGTCCATGGAGGAACGAATGGGCTGCGGAATCGGCGCATGCTTCGCGTGTGTGTGCCATACAAACGAAAGTGAGACATCCTATGTAAAAGTATGTCTCGACGGGCCTGTATTTAAAGCTCAGGAGGTGGCGCTGTAATGCTAGAGGTGAAATTGCCGGGACTTGATTTGAAAAACCCAATCATTCCTGCATCAGGCTGCTTCGGTTTTGGAAAAGAATTTTCACGTTTTTATGATTTGTCTTGTCTTGGAGCTATCATGATTAAGGCTACGACAAAGGAGCCGCGCTTTGGGAATCCGACGCCGCGGGTAGCTGAGACTGGTGCTGGAATGCTCAATGCGATCGGTCTCCAAAATCCGGGGCTGGTTAGTGTGTTGCATCATGAGCTGCCGTGGCTTGAGCAGTTTGATACACCGATCATTGCCAATGTCGCAGGTTCTCAAGTCGATGATTATGTTGAAGTCGCAGAACATATCAGCAAAGCGCCTAATGTTCATGCTCTTGAATTGAATATTTCCTGCCCGAATGTGAAAACAGGCGGAATCGCTTTTGGCACGAATCCTGAAATGGCTGCCGATTTGACAAAAGCGGTGAAAGAGGTTTCGGATGTACCCGTTTATGTGAAGCTATCCCCGAACGTGGCTAATATCACAGAAATTGCATTAGCGATCGAGGAAGCGGGAGCGGACGGTCTTACGATGATCAACACACTAAT
Organism: Bacillus sp. FSL R7-0685; assembly: GCF_038002425.1. Lineage (NCBI taxonomy): Bacteria > Bacillati > Bacillota > Bacilli > Caryophanales > Bacillaceae > Bacillus > Bacillus sp. FSL R7-0685. The sequence goes on from NZ_JBBOCN010000001.1 coordinate 1,614,292, forward strand.
CGGCATGAGACTCGATTTAAAAACCGGCAAACCGATATTAGCGAATAAAACAGGGGGACTTTCGGGCCCTGCTGTGAAGCCGGTTGCCATTCGCATGGTGTATGAAGTCAGCCAGATGGTCAACATCCCGATTATCGGAATGGGAGGCGTGCAAACGGCTGAAGATGCCCTGGAATTTCTTCTCGCAGGAGCAAGCGCAGTCGCTGTCGGAACAGCAAACTTTGTGAATCCTTTTGCCTGTCCAGAGATTATTGAACAGCTCCCATCTGTTTTGCGCCAATACGGCTATCAATCAATTGAAGAATGCATCGGAAGGAGCTGGAATCATGAAAAACAACCTGCCCATCATCGCGCTTGATTTTGCATCAGCTGAAGAAACACTCGCGTTCTTAGCGCCTTTTCATCAAGAACCATTATTTGTAAAGGTTGGAATGGAGCTTTTTTATCAAGAAGGGCCATCTATCGTGAAACAATTAAAAGAAAGAAACTGCGAGCTGTTTTTAGATCTCAAGCTTCATGACATCCCGACCACTGTAAACAAAGCGATGAAGCGCCTTGCCAGTCTCGGCGTAGACCTCGTCAATGTTCATGCGGCTGGGGGCAAAAGAATGATGCAGGCAGCTCTCGAAGGCTTAGAAGAAGGTACGCCGGCCGGAAAAAAACGTCCGTCACTTATCGCGGTAACCCAGCTGACAAGCACATCTGAACAAATAATGAAAGATGAACTGCTGATCGAAAAGTCTCTGATTGATACGGTTGTGCACTACAGCAAAAAGGCGGAAGAAAGCGGACTGGATGGAGTGGTCTGCTCTGTTCATGAAGCAAAAGCCATTTACCAAGCGGTGTCGCCTTCATTTCTGACTGTCACTCCAGGGATCAGAATGTCAGAGGACGCTGCGAATGACCAAGTCCGCGTGGCGACGCCTGCCATTGCAAGAGAGAAAGGTTCATCAGCGATTGTAGTAGGACGCTCGATTACAAAAGCGGAAGACCCGGTAAAAGCCTATAAGGCTGTCAGACTTGAATGGGAGGGAATCAAATCTTGAAACAAATCATCGCAAAACATCTATTAGACATCCAAGCTGTATTTTTACGCCCGAACGAGCCGTTCACATGGGCAAGCGGCATTTTATCACCAATCTACTGTGACAACCGCCTTACGCTATCTTTCCCAGAGGTCAGAAACGATGTCGCATCAGGTATCAGCAAGCTTGTCAAAGAGCATTTTCCTGAAGCTGAAATGATTGCGGGAACAGCAACTGCCGGTATTCCTCATGCTGCTTTAGCGGCTGACCGTTTGAATCTTCCGATGTGTTATGTGAGGAGCAAGCCGAAGGCGCACGGAAAAGGCAATCAGATTGAGGGAGCTGTGCAAGAAGGGCAAAAAACAGTTGTCATTGATGACTTAATTTCCACAGGAGGCAGTGTGCTTGAAGCTTGTGCAGCTTTACAAGCGGCCGGCTGTGAAGTGCTTGGTGTCGTCTCAATCTTTACGTACGGACTTCCTAAAGCGGAGGAAGCCTTCGCAAAGGCAGAACTGCCATACTACTCATTAACTGATTATGATACGCTCACAGAGGTCGCGCTTGAAAACGGAAATATTCATTCAGATGATCTAAAAAAGCTGCAAACATGGAAACGAAATCCCGAGTCAAAAGATTGGTTTAAAAAATAAAAAATAAATTCAAATGATATAAAGAGGCTTCAAAGCCTTGATGTACTTGAAAACAGGCTGTGAGGCCTGTTTTTTTATTAATCCTATAAAAAAAGTCGGGTTGACTTATGTTAGAATTGTGCTAAAATTTACTACAAATCTAAAAACTTATCAAGAGCGGCTGAGGGACTGGACCTATGAAGCCCGGCAACCTGCAAAGTTTGTAAGGTGCTACTTCCAGCAAAATGAATTCCATTTTGAAAGATAAGGGCTACATGCTGTTCCTGTCTTTCTTTCCGCCGGATTGAAAGTTTTTTATTTTAAGAGGTAAAAAGGCTATCTGTATATCAGCAGCCGCGAATCACATTACATGGGAAAAGACAACCGGCAGAAAGCTACTGTTTGTTTGTCTCCGAAAGGAGGAAAGAAGAAATGTTAACGTATGATAATTGGGAAGAACCAACGATTACATTTCCGGAAGACGATCCTTATAAAGGAGCGCTGTCAGTTTTAAAATGGGCATACGGCCATTACGGCGATCAGCTTGTTTATGCCTGCAGTTTCGGAATTGAGGGAATCGTTCTGATTGACTTAATTTATAAAGTGAAAAAAGACGCAGAGATTGTGTTTCTTGATACAGGACTTCATTTTAAAGAAACCTATGAAACAATTGAACGAGTGAAAGAGCGTTATCCGGGTCTTAATATCATCCTGAAAAAACCAGATCTCACCCTTGAGGAACAAGCCGAAGAACATGGTGACAAACTGTGGGAAAGAGAGCCGAATCAGTGCTGCTATCTTAGAAAGGTCGTTCCTTTAAGAGAGGCGCTTTCAGGACATCCAGCCTGGCTTTCCGGCCTGCGCCGTGATCAAGGGCCAAGCCGTGCCAATACGAATTTCTTAAACAAAGATGAAAAATTCAAGTCAGTAAAAGTTTGCCCGCTTATCCATTGGACTTGGAAAGACATTTGGAGATACACATCCCGGAATGAACTGGACTACAATCCGCTTCATGACCAAGGATATCCAAGTATTGGCTGTGCGCCTTGCACTGCTCCCGCTTTTACAGCAGAGGATTTGCGCTCAGGCAGATGGAATGGTATGGCGAAAACAGAATGCGGACTGCATGAATAAGGAGCTGCAAAATGGAATTAGCCGCTATTTTATTTAGCTTGTTTTTCGCGATGAATATTGGTGCAAGCGGCGCTGCAGCTTCGATGGGGGTTGCTTACGGCTCCGGAGCCATCAAAAAGAAAACCTACGCTTTGATCCTATGCGCAGTCGGTGTCTTTGCCGGGGCGGTCATTGGCGGAGGCGAGGTTGTAAAAACAATCAGCTCCGGCATTATTCCTGAGCAGACGATTACACTGACGATTGTTTGCATCATTATTGGAGCTGCTGCCCTGTCGCTCTTTACTGCTAATCTGCTCGGCATACCTTTGTCGACAAGTGAAGTAACAGTCGGCGCGGTTGTCGGCGTGGGAGTGGCTTATAAAGTATTGTTTGTGAACAATCTTCTGATCATTGTGTCATTTTGGGTTTTTGTCCCGCTGTTCGCTTTCGGCTTCACCTATTTCGTATCTAAGCTGTTTCGTTATTTTAAGATTGAAGTAAAATCTTCTAAAAAGCAAAAAATCCTCGGCATTGTTTTGCTAGTTGCCGGATTTTTCGAAGCATTCTCTGCCGGCATGAATAACGTGGCGAATGCTGTTGGCCCGTTAGTAGCTGCCGGTGTGCTTGATGTCGGAAAAGGAACCTTGTATGGGGGAGCTTTTGTTGCTCTTGGCGCACTGTTATTAGGCCGGCGTGTGTTAGAAACAAACGGGAAGAAAATTACGAGATTCTCCAAAGGGGAAGGCATTCTCTTATCCGGTACAGGAGCTGGACTGGTGATCATCAGTTCTGTATTTGGGATGCCGGTGCCCTTGGCGCAAGTCACGTCATCGTCTATTATCGGAATAGGCATGGCAAAAAACGGTCCGAACGTGTTCCATAAACAAGTTGTTCAAACGATGCTGAAGGTATGGATCGTATCGCCGTTTTTATCTTTATCGATTTCTTATCTGCTTGTATCCTTGTTTTTAAAAGCAGATTATTATTCGATCTTTATCATGGTAAGTGTGCTTTTAGCGGCGGGCGGTGCCGTCAGCCTGACAAAGGCCATTCGTAAAGAGAGACGCTCAGTCCACGAACAAGGCGGGGGAATCTGATCATTAATCTGAGTAATTTTATAAGTTAACTAGGAGGAGATGGATGTTATGAGCTTAGCACCACACGGAGGAACATTAGTAAACAGAGTAGATGAATCATATGATGTGAGCGGCATCCAAAAAGAAATTGAACTTGATTTAATTTCTTTCGCGGATTTGGAATTGATCGGTATCGGTGCATACAGCCCGATTGAAGGTTTCTTTAATGGAAAAGATTACGTATCTGTAGTCGAAAACATGCGTCTTTCTTCCGGCGTTGTCTGGTCTCTTCCGATCACGCTTCCGGTCGATGCGCAAAAAGCAGCGGAACTGTCACTTGGTGAAACGGTAAAGTTAACGTATGAAGGAGAAACATACGGCGTTATCCAAATCGAAGATCTGTACGTGCCTGACAAACAAAAAGAAGCTGTCAATGTGTACAAAACAGATGAACAGGAGCATCCTGGTGTTAAAAAGCTGTTCAGCCGCGGCAATACATATGTCGGCGGGCCGATTACGTTGATTAAAAAAGCTTCAAAACAGTTCCCTGAATTTACATTTGAACCGTCAGAAACGAGACGCCAGTTTGCGGAAAAAGGCTGGGAAACCATTGTCGGTTTCCAAACAAGAAACCCTGTTCACAGAGCGCATGAATACATTCAAAAAACGGCTCTTGAAACAGTAGACGGCTTGTTCTTGAATCCGTTAGTAGGTGAAACAAAATCTGATGACATTCCAGCTGATGTACGGATGGAAAGCTACCAAGTGCTTCTTGATCATTATTACCCGAAAGATCGCGTTTTCCTTGGTGTCTTTTTAGCGGCGATGCGTTATGCAGGCCCTAGAGAAGCAATTTTCCACGCGCTTGTCAGAAAGAACTACGGCTGCACACATTTCATCGTCGGCCGTGATCATGCAGGTGTAGGTGACTATTACGGAACATACGAAGCACAGGAGCTGTTTGACACATTTAAACCTGAAGAACTCGGGATTACACCGCTGAAATTCGAGCACAGCTTCTTCTGTAAAAAATGCGGAAATATGGGAACAGCGAAAACTTGCCCTCATGGCAGAGAGCATCACGTCATTTTATCAGGCACTAAGGTAAGAGGTATGCTGAGAGACGGTGTGCTGCCGCCTGCTGAATTCAGTCGAAAAGAAGTCGTAGAAGTGTTAATCAAAGGGATGAAGAAAAAAGAAGAAGTAGGCGTATCTTAAGGAGGAATGGCAGTGACAAATCGCGATATTGTATGGCATGAAGCCTCTATCACAAAAGAAGAGTACCAGCAAAAAAACAAGCATAAAAGCTCCATTCTCTGGTTGACAGGGTTAAGCGGCTCAGGCAAATCAACGATTGCCAACGCCGCTGCGAGAGAATTGTTTGAGCAAGGCTACCAAGTGATTGTGCTGGACGGGGATAATATCCGTCACGGCTTAAATAAGGATCTTGGTTTTTCTGATGAAGACCGAAAAGAAAACATCCGCCGAATCGGAGAGGTGGCAAAGCTTTTTGTTCAGCAGGGAACCATTGTGATTACTGCTTTTATCTCTCCTTTCCGCGAGGACAGACAACAGGTTCGCGAGCTTGTAGAAGCGGGCGAATTTAATGAAGTCTACATTAAATGCGACCTTGATATTTGTGAACAAAGAGATCCGAAAGGGCTTTACAAAAAAGCAAGAAACGGCGAGATTCCGTTTTTTACAGGAATTGATTCTCCTTATGAAGAACCGGAAGCTCCAGAGCTCGTTCTTGATTCAGGACAGCATGACCGTGAAGCGTGTAAAAATCAGCTGATCGAGTTTGTTAAACAAAAATTGAGCTGAATATGATCTGCTGCGTTCTTCTCAGATGCCGGAATGCAAGCGAGAACATCATCACAGCGAATGCTCTGGAAGAACTCGAATAGATCGGGGGAAATACGATGGGGAAAGTATATATTGTAGGAGCGGGTCCTGGTGACCCTGATCTGCTGACAATTAAAGCGCTGAAAGCCATTGAAAAAGCTGATGTCATCTTATATGACAGATTAGTAAATAAAGAGATTTTACAATATGCCAAAGAGCAAGCAGACCTGATCTACTGCGGGAAGCTTCCAGATTTTCATACGATGAAGCAGGAAACCATCAATCGATTTCTTGTGAAGTATGCGCAAAAAGGGAAAATGGTTGTCAGACTGAAAGGCGGAGACCCTTTTGTGTTCGGCAGAGGAGGGGAAGAAGCGGAATGCCTCTCTGAAAATGGAATTCCGTTTGAAATCATTCCCGGCATTACGTCTGGAATCGCGGCAGCCGCTTATGCCGGGATTCCTGTTACCCATCGGGATGCGGGCTCTAACGTCGCTTTTGTAACGGGTCACTATAAAAAAGAAGAAGATTTTGAGGAAAAGTGGAAAGCGCTGGCTACAGGAATTGATACACTTGTCATCTATATGGGTATCAAAAACGTGCAGCAGATTGAAAGAAAACTCCTTGAAAATGGCCGGGACGGTTCTACGCCAGCAGCCTTTATTCATTGGGGGACAACGGACAAGCAAAAATCTGTTTTTTGTACAGTTGACACCCTTTCAGAAACGGTGATAAAAGAAAACATTACAAATCCGAGTTTAATTGTCATTGGAAATGTTGTAAATTATCACTATAAGCTGGAATGGTTTGAATCTGAACTGAAAAAACAAGATTTAAGCGAGGCGTTGTAAAAATGAAACAAGCAATTTTATATGTCGGCCACGGCAGCCGGGTCAAAAAAGCGCAGCAAGAAGCCGCAGCCTTTTTGGAAGGATGCAAGGCCCACATCTCTGTGCCAGTACAAGAAATCAGCTTTTTAGAGCTTCAGGAGCCGACAATTGAGACAGGATTTGAAGCATGTGTGAAGCAAGGCGCCACTCATATCGCAGTGGTGCCTCTGCTTCTTTTAACAGCTGCGCATGCAAAACATGATATTCCGGAAGAAATTGTCCGTGTTGCATCTCGATATCCATCAGTCCGTATTTCATACGGAAAGCCGATCGGGATTGACGAAGAAGTAGTCAAGGCTGTATATCACCGAATGAAAGACATAGGTGTTCCGTATGAAAATGCCAGAGTGGTGCTCATCGGAAGGGGAAGTTCAGATCCAGATGTCAAAAGAGACGTAACCGGAATTGCTAATCTTCTTCAGGAAATGGTTCCAGTGAAGGAAGTCATTCCGTGCTTTTTGACAGCATGCGGCCCTAATTACAAAGAGGTTTTTTCAGAACTTAAAAAAGATGACGGCACAACAACCTTTATCGTTCCATATTTGCTTTTTATGGGTATGCTGATGAATGAAATCGAACGAGAGGTTCAGAAATTAAAAGCCCATAATCCGAACGTCTACCTCTCTTCCTATATCGGTTTTCATCCTCATGTGAAAAACGCATTTTTGAACCGTGTGAGAGAAACTGCGGCAAATTCTGAGGGACAATTTGATTTTGATGGAGGTTCATATGCTTCCGCTGCACATTAGCCTGGAAAAGAAGAAGGTTGTGATTGCGGGGGGCGGCAGCATCGCTCTCAGAAGGCTGAAAACGGTGATTTCTGAGGGAGCTGATATAACGCTTGTCAGTCCGGATGTGGAACCGGAAATCAAGCAAATGGCAGAAGAGCGGCGTATCAAATGGGAAAAACGGACAATTGAAAAAGAAGATTATCTCAATGCTTTCTTCATTATTGCTGCGACGGATAATGCGGCAGTGAACAAAGAAATTGCCCAATCCGCTTCGCCTTTTCAGCTTGTCAATTGTGTCAGTGACGCTGAGCTTGGCAATATATATATGCCGAAAATCGTAAAAAGAGGGCATGTCACTGTGTCTGTTTCTACAAGCGGAGCCAGTCCAAAGCACACGAAAGAGCTTGCTGAAAACGTGGATAAGCTGATTGACGGCGATTTTGTTGCTGAAGTGAACAGGCTTTATCAGGTGAGAAGAAAGAAATAAGCCAGAGCATACAAATGCTCTGGCTTTTCTTTATGCGGCTCAGCTTTTTTTGAGCTTGATGACAGTATCAGCATCAGGCGTGACAAAGACGGTATGCTGGCTGTCATAGGTGACGAAACCGGGTTTCGCGCCGTTTGGTTTTTTGACATGCCTGATTTTTGTATAATCTACAGGCACTGAACTTGAATCTTTAGCTTTTGAAAAATAAGCTGCAATTGTCGCGGCTTCCATGATTGTTTGCTCATCCGGTTCGCTGCTTCTGATCACAACGTGGGAGCCTGGAATGTCCTTCGTGTGAAGCCAGATATCGTCTCTGGCCGCCACTCTTGTCGTTAAATATTCATTTTGACGATTGTTCTTACCCACTAAAATTGTCAGCCCTGAGGTGGATTCATATGTTTCTAACACCGGATTGTGCGGTTTTTGCTTTTTCTGGCCTTTTTGCTGCTTAGGGCGTAAATATTTGCCCTCTACGAGCTCTTCCCTGATTTCGCTGATATCCCGGGGAGAAGCGGACGAAAGCTGCTGAATCAGCTGATCAAAATATTCGATCTCTTCCTGTGCCAGCCTGATTTGCTCCTCGACAACTGCGACCGAATTTTTCGCTTTCTGATACTTCGTGAAATAGGCCTGTGCGTTTTCAGAAGGCGTTTTGTTCGGGTTTAAAGGAATCGTGATTGTCGGGCTTTCTTCATCATAATAATTGATGACCTCAGCCTGTTTATCACCTTTTTTCAGCATATATAAATTAGCGGTTAAAAGCTCCCCGTAAAGCTGAAATTCCTTCGCGTTTTCCGAATACTCCAAGGTTTTCTCTAATTTTTTAATTTTGTTGGCATTCTTCTTCCGTTCGTTCACAACAAAACGCTCAAGATCCTGAGCCTGCTGTTTGACCCGGTCTCGTTCAGCTTTTCCGAAATAAAAACGGTCGAGCAGTTCGCTTAATGAATCAAAACGGCGCGCTTCGCCCTTTAGATGAGTCAGCTCCAGTAAATAAAAATATTCCTTTCCGTTTACAGTCGTAATGTTGGGAATGAAACGGTGCTCTTTCACTTCGGCAAACAGTGCCAGCAACGCTTTTGGCAGTGTGACTTTGTTAGCAAGGCCTGCTCTGTGAACTGCTTCTTTGGCGAAAAGCGGAGACACGCCTGAAAAGTGGTCGACAATTTGTTTATCAAGCCTTCCTTCTTGAAAGCTGAGGTGACGCAAAATATCATCTTCTGACACCTCAAGAGGCGATATTTTGTCCTGAGCAGGCGGAAGCTTATAATCTTGGCCGGGCAGTACTGTACGGTAGCTGTTCATTGACGGTGATAAATGCTTAAGTCCGTCGATAATCACATTTTCTGCTGCGTCAGTCAAAATGATATTGCTGTGGCGGCCCATAATTTCTACATAAAGCTTTCGTACGGTTTCATCGCCAATTTCGTTTCGGCTTTTGATATGAAAAATCATGATGCGGTCTAAGCCCGCTTGTTCAATTTTCTCAATGAATCCGCCTTCGATATGCTTTCTCAGCAACATGCAAAACATTGGCGGTTCGCTTGGATTTTCATAAGCTTGTGCCGTGATATGCACCCGTGAATAGCTCGGATGTGCCGATAATAATAGTTTTTGGTTTTTTCCCTTGGCACGGATGTGGAAAATCACATCGTGCTTATATGGCTGATGGATTTTTGTAATTCGTCCGCCCATTATTTTCTCGTTAAGTTCGTGTGTCATTCCGTATGTAAACATGCCATCAAACGACATATGCAATACACCCTCTCATTCTTCCTGCATTCGATAATTATAGCATGAAATGGGACGAGTCAGAATAAGCATGCTTATAGAGTGATATCTCTATAAGAGAGCAGGGGAGTGGACGAGCGGAATGAAGTTTCATGAAATGGGACAAACAGATTTACTAGAGGCAACCAATACGTCCATGAAACAAGGATTAACAGAAAAAGAGGTAAAAAAACGCCTTGACAAGCATGGACCAAACGAGCTGCAAGAAGGGAAAAAAACTTCAGCGCTTCTCTTGTTTTTCGCGCAGTTCAAAGATTTTATGGTGCTTGTGCTTCTGGCGGCAACGTTAATCTCAGGTTTTCTTGGTGAATATGTAGATGCGGTTGCGATTATTGCGATTGTGTTTGTGAATGGCATACTCGGTTTCTTTCAAGAAAGGCGTGCTGAGCAATCTCTTCAGGCTTTAAAAGAGCTTTCAACACCGCACGTCATGGCACTCAGGGAAGGAAGCTGGACAAAGATTCCTTCTAAGGAACTGGTGCCGGGTGATATTGTGAAATTTACGAGCGGGGACAGAATTGGCGCAGACGTTCGAATTGTTGAAGCGAGAAGCCTTGAAATAGAAGAATCAGCGCTAACCGGGGAATCAATCCCGGTTGTGAAGCATGCTGATAAATTGAAAAAACCGGATGTTTCACTTGGCGATATTACCAATATGGCATTTATGGGTACGATTGTGACCCGCGGCAGCGGTGTGGGGGTTGTCGTCGGGACAGGAATGAATACGGCTATGGGGAAAATTGCCGACATGCTTGAATCAGCAGGGACATTGTCAACCCCGCTGCAAAGAAGACTGGAGCAGCTCGGGAAGATTTTGATTGTTGTTGCATTGCTTCTGACCGTACTTGTCGTTGCTGTCGGTGTTATTCAGGGTCATGATCTGTACAGTATGTTTTTAGCAGGTGTCTCGTTAGCGGTAGCCGCTATTCCGGAGGGGCTGCCGGCGATTGTGACAGTGGCGCTTTCGCTTGGTGTACAGAGGATGATTAAACAAAAATCCATTGTTAGAAAGCTTCCTGCTGTTGAAACGCTTGGGTGTGCGTCTATCATTTGTTCAGATAAAACAGGGACAATGACCCAAAACAAAATGACGGTGACACATGTCTGGTCCGGAGGGAAAACATGGAGAGTGGCAGGGGCCGGCTATGAACCGAAAGGAAGCTTCACACTAAACGAAAAAGAGATCAGTGTCAATGAACATAAGCCGCTTCAGCAGATGCTTCTGTTCGGAGCGCTTTGTAACAACTCCAATATTGAGAAAAGAGACGGCGAATATGTGCTTGACGGAGATCCGACAGAGGGAGCGCTGCTCACCGCGGCAAGAAAAGGCGGTTTTTCAAAGGAGTTTGTTGAATCAAACTACCGGGTGGTCGAAGAATTTCCGTTTGATTCTGCACGGAAAATGATGACTGTCATCGTAGAGGATCAAGACAGAAAGCGCTATATCATTACAAAAGGTGCACCGGATGTACTGATGCAGCGATCTTCCCGTATTTATTATGACGGCTCAGCGGCTCTTTTTTCAAATGAAAGAAAAGCAGAAACAGAGGCGGTATTAAGACATTTGGCATCACAGGCACTCAGAACGATAGCGGTCGCCTACAGGCCGATAAAAGCAGGCGAAACACCGTCAATGGAGCAGGCGGAAAAAGATCTGACCATGCTTGGCCTTTCAGGTATCATTGATCCCCCGCGGCCGGAAGTCAGGCAGGCGATAAAAGAATGCCGTGAAGCAGGAATTAAGACCGTTATGATTACAGGTGATCATGTAGAAACCGCTAAAGCGATAGCGAAAGACTTGCGCCTCCTTCCGAAAAGCGGCAAAATCATGGACGGCAAGATGCTGAATGAACTTTCTCAAGAAGAGCTTTCTCATGTGGTGGAGGATGTGTATGTATTTGCCCGCGTTTCCCCTGAACATAAACTAAAAATCGTAAAAGCCTATCAGGAGAACGGGCATATTGTGGCGATGACGGGAGACGGCGTCAATGATGCTCCTGCCATTAAACAAGCTGATATCGGCGTCTCTATGGGCATTACCGGGACAGATGTGGCCAAAGAAGCATCATCTCTTGTTCTCGTGGATGATAATTTTGCGACGATTAAATCGGCGATAAAAGAAGGCAGGAACATCTACGAAAATATCAGGAAGTTTATCAGATACCTGCTGGCGTCTAACGTCGGAGAAATCCTTGTCATGCTGTTTGCGATGCTACTCGCCCTTCCTTTACCGCTCGTTCCGATTCAGATTTTGTGGGTCAACTTGGTGACGGACGGATTGCCGGCAATGGCGCTCGGCATGGATCAGCCCGAAGGAGACGTCATGAAGCGCAAGCCCCGTCATCCGAAAGAAGGGGTATTTGCCCGCAAGCTAGGATGGAAGGTCGTTTCCAGAGGATTTTTAATCGGAGTTGCCACTATTTTAGCGTTTATCATTGTGTACCACCGCAATCCGGAAAACTTAGCTTATGCCCAGACGATCGCGTTTGCCACATTGGTGCTCGCTCAGCTTATTCACGTGTTTGACTGCCGCAGCGAAACTTCTGTTTTCTCTAGAAATCCGTTTCAAAACCTGTATTTAATCGGCGCGGTATTGTCATCCATTTTGCTGATGCTTGTAGTAATCTACTATCCGCCGCTTCAGCCGATTTTCCATACTGTAGCCATCACGCCGGGGGACTGGATGCTCGTCATCGGTATGTCCGCCATCCCTACTTTTTTGCTGGCGGGGTCACTTTTAACAAGAAAAAAATAAATTCATATGATATAATCTTAGGGGTAATAGCGTGTCTATTGCCCTTTTATTATGAGAACAGGGAAGAATTGGGTGTTTTAAAATGATACGAAGTATGACAGGCTTCGGCAGTGCAAGCAAAACACAAGACGATCTCTCTGTAAGCGTTGAACTTAAATCTGTGAACTACAGATTTAAAGAAGTGAACGCTCGTTTGCCAAGGCCTTTGCTATATTTTGAAGATAAGCTGAAACAGACCATTCTGCAGCATATTCAGCGCGGAAGAATTGAGCTTTTCGTATCTGTTGACAGCGATATGCTTGTTGAGAAAAGGCTTGAAATTGATTGGCCGCTGCTCGATGAGTTTGTCGCAGCCGCGAGAGATATGAAGAAGCGGTATCAATTGTCTGCAGAGCCCGATGTAATGGATTTCTTTAAGCTTGATCATGTCGTCCAGATTCATGAAGAACAGACGCAAAATGACAAGCTGGAGGCGTTGATCATCGATGCTGCAGAAGAAGCGGTAAAAGGTCTCTGTGAAATGCGTGAAAAAGAGGGGCTGCTCTTAGCGAAAGACTGCCTGATGCATATTGATCAGCTTGAAGAGCTGGTGAGAGAAACTGAATTGCTGGCTGCAGATGTCGTATCTCGTTACCGGGAACGGCTGTACGCCAGAATCAAAGAATGGACTGAAGACGTATTAGACGAGAGCCGGCTTGTAACAGAATGCGCTATTTTTGCAGACCGCTCTGATATCACTGAAGAGATTACAAGGCTGAAGAGCCACTTCGCCCAGTTTCGTGATATATTAGCTAGTGGCGGAGCTGTCGGGCGCAAACTCGACTTTCTTGTTCAGGAGCTCAATCGGGAAGCAAATACGATCGGCTCAAAAGCAAATGATCATCAGATCACAAAGCTTGTCGTTGAAATGAAAAGTTCTATTGAAAAAATAAAAGAACAAGTGCAAAATATAGAATAGTGACTGTGCGTATTGTTTACAGACGGTCTTACTAGGCTAAACTAGAGACGTCTATTTTACAGGGGGAACGTAGAAGATGACGATTAAACTGATTAATATCGGATTTGGCAATATCATCTCCGCCAATCGGATGATTTCGATTGTCAGCCCGGAGTCTGCGCCAATCAAACGGATGATTCAGGATGCAAGAGACCGCGGAATGCTAATTGACGCTACATACGGACGAAGAACCCGTGCAGTTGTCGTCATGGATAGTGATCACATTATCTTATCTGCCGTCCAGCCTGAGACAGTTGCACACAGACTTTCTGTTAAAGAAGAAATTATGGATGAAGGGCAGGGGTAATTGCCGCATGAAAGAAAGAGGGTTATTAATCGTTCTCTCAGGTCCCTCAGGAGTTGGTAAAGGAACGGTTCGACAAGCGATCTTTTCGCAGGAAGACACAAAATTTGAATATTCGATTTCAGTAACCACAAGAAGTCCAAGAGAGGGCGAAGTGAACGGAGTCGATTATTTTTTCAAAACAAGAGACGAATTCGAACAAATGATTGCGGACAACAAGCTGCTTGAATGGGCAGAGTATGTCGGCAATTATTACGGCACGCCAGTCGATTATGTTGAACAGACGCTTCAAGATGGAAAAGACGTCTTTTTAGAAATTGAAGTTCAAGGGGCTCTTCAAGTGAGAAATGCTTTCCCGGAAGGCCTGTTTATTTTCCTTGCGCCTCCAAGCCTTTCTGAACTGAAAAACAGAATCGTGACACGAGGCACAGAAACAGACGCTCTGATTGAAAATCGAATGAAAGCCGCAAAAGCTGAGATCGAAATGATGGATGCTTATGACTATGTCGTTGAAAACGATAATGTCGAAACGGCTTGCGATAAAATCAAAGCAATCGTTCTTGCTGAACATTTGAAGCGTGAACGCGTTGCACCAAGATATAAGAAAATGCTGGAGGTTGAATAATCAATGTTAGATCCGTCAATTGATTCTTTAATGAATAAATTAGATTCAAAATATACGCTGGTGACTGTTTCTGCGAGACGCGCACGTGAAATGCAAATCAAAAAAGACCAAATGATTGAACATACGATTTCACACAAATATGTAGGCAAAGCTTTAGAAGAAATTGATGCAGGCCTGCTTTCGTTTGAAAAGGAAGACCGCGAATAGTAGCACAAGTAGCAACCTATATCACATGTAGGTTGTTATTTTTTTCCGTGCGGTTTTGTAAAGTGCAGAGGGGGAGAATTCATTGCTAAACAATCGAAATGTGTTACTTTGCGTGAGCGGAGGCATCGCTGTTTATAAAGCCTGTGCGTTAACGAGCAAGCTGGTTCAGGCAGGAGCAAATGTCAAAGTGATTATGACTGAATCCGCTTGCCGATTCGTTTCACCGCTGACATTTCAGGCATTGAGCCGCCACGAAGTCTATACAGATACATTTAAAGAACAAAATCCAAGCGTTATTTCTCATATTGATGCCGCAGACTGGGCCGACTTGATTATCGTAGCGCCGGCTACGGCTAATGTGATTGGAAAACTGGCAAACGGCATCGCTGATGATATGCTGACGACAACATTGTTGGCAGCAACGGCTCCCGTTTGGATCGCGCCGGCAATGAACGTTCATATGTATGACCACCCGGCAGTCAAACGAAACATTTCTGTTCTTTATCAGGACGGTTATCGTTTTATTGAGCCAAGTGAGGGCTATTTAGCATGCGGTTACGTAGGAAAAGGCAGATTGGAAGAGCCGGAAAACATCGTAAAGCTGGCCGAAAAACATTTTGCTAAAGAAACATCCGCTCCTTTAGAAGGCAAGCATGTGGTCATTACAGCCGGCCCAACGCGGGAAGCGGTTGATCCTGTCCGGTTTTTTACCAATAAATCGACGGGCAAAATGGGCTACGCATTAGCGGAGGCTGCTGTTCAGCTCGGCGCACGGGTAACCTTAATTTCTGGGCCTGTTTCACTTGATCAGCCTAAAGGCCTTGCTGAGTTTATCCCTGTTCAATCGGCTGCGGATATGCGCGAAGCTGTGCTCTCTGTGTATGACGCAAGCGATATAGTCATTAAAACAGCTGCGGTAGCCGATTTTACGCCGAAAACAGTATTTGACCATAAAATGAAAAAACAAGACGGCGGCATGACCTTAGAACTGAAAAGAACAGTCGATATTTTGAAAGAATTGGGCGAGAAAAAGAAAGAGCAAATCTTGGTCGGATTTGCCGCCGAAACACAAGACATTGAACACTATGCACGTAAAAAGCTCGCCGCTAAAAACCTTGATTTGATTGTGGCAAATGATGTGAAAGCAAATGGGGCCGGTTTTGGTGCTGATACGAATATCGTGACAATCTTTTTCAAAGACGGGCATAAACGCGAACTCCCGATCATGTCGAAGCTCGATGTTTCTTTTGAAATCCTTCAGGAGATCGCAGCCCTCTCAAAACAAACCGGAGAGCGCTCATGAATTTTGCAGAAGTCATCGTTGATGTCAGCACCAAAAATATAGACAGGCCTTTTGATTATAAAATCCCAGACCATCTCAAGGGCATGATCAAAACGGGGATGCGGGTCATTGTTCCGTTTGGCCCCCGTAAGATTCAAGGGTTTGTGACAGCTGTCAAAGAAGCATCTGACCTATCGGGGAAATCTGTCAAGGAAGTAGAGGATTTATTAGATCTTACACCTGTTCTGACAGAGGAGCTTATGATTCTGTCATCATGGCTGTCAGAAAAAACGCTGTCTTTTAAAATAACAGCGCTTCAAGCAATGCTGCCTGCCGCATTAAAGGCGAAATATGAAAAAGAATTAAAAATTGCACACGGAGCCGATCTTCCGCCGCAAGTGGAACGGCTGTTTTCTGAAACAAAGACGCTGCTGTATTCAGATATACCCGATCATGAGACGCTGAAACTGATTCAAAGGCATGTTCAAAAAGGGGACATTGACGTGACGTATATAGTCGCGCAAAAAACCAATAAAAAAATGGTCAGGCATATTCAGGCAAATGCGAGTAAAGAAGAGCTTGCTAAGCAGGCTGAGGGATTGTCCCGCCAAGCAGCAAAACAGCAGGCGATTCTTCACTTTCTCATCTCTGAGCCGGAAGGTGTGAAAATTCCTGCGGCGGAATTGTGCAAAAAAACGGACACGAGCTCTGCAACCATCAAAACCCTTATCCAAAAAGGGCTTTTGAAGGAAAGCTATGAAGAGGTTTACAGAGATCCCTATCAGGACAAAATGTTCAAAAAAACAGAGCCTCTGCCGCTGACAGACGAACAGAGGGCTGCCTTCGAGCCCATACGCGAGACATTGGACAGCGATGAGCATAAAGTGTTCCTCCTTCACGGCGTGACAGGAAGCGGAAAAACGGAAATTTATTTGCAATCAATTGAAAAAGTACTGGCGAAAGGAAAAGAAGCCATCGTCCTCGTACCGGAAATATCGCTGACGCCGCAAATGGTCAACCGCTTCAAGGGTCGCTTCGGCTCCCAGGTGGCAGTTATGCACAGCGGTTTATCCACAGGAGAAAAATATGACGAGTGGCGTAAAATCCACCGGAAGGAAGTACGGCTTGTCGTCGGTGCCAGATCCGCCATTTTTGCTCCGTTTGAAAATCTCGGAATGATAATCATCGATGAAGAGCACGAGTCTTCCTATAAACAGGAAGAAATGCCTCGCTATCATGCGAAAGAGGTGGCAATCAAGCGGGCTGAGCATCACAGCTGCCCGGTTGTATTAGGGAGTGCTACGCCGACATTAGAATCATATGCAAGAGCGCAAAAGGGCGTATACGAGCTTCTTTCACTGAAGCACCGTGTTAACCATCGGGTGATGCCCGAGGTTTCGCTTGTCGATATGAGAGAGGAGCTTAGAAACGGCAATCGCTCGATGTTTTCAGTTGAATTGATGGAAAAGCTTGAAGAAACGATTGCCAAGGGTGAGCAGGCGGTGCTGTTTTTAAATAAGAGGGGCTATTCTTCCTTTGTGATGTGCAGGGATTGCGGCTATGTCCCGCAATGCCCGCACTGCGACATTTCCATGACGTATCATCGTTATGGCCAAAGGCTGAAATGCCATTATTGCGGACATGAAGAGCCTGTTCCGCACACTTGTCCTGAATGCGCAAGCGAGCATATCCGCTTTTTCGGAACGGGAACACAGCGAGTGGAGGAAGAGCTGACAAAAGTGCTGCCAAGTGCGAGAGTGATTCGGATGGATGTTGACACGACATCACGGAAAGGCGCCCATGAAAAATTACTGTCAGCTTTCGGAGAAGGAAAAGCGGATATTCTTCTCGGAACGCAAATGATCGCGAAAGGGCTTGATTTTCCGAATGTCACGCTTGTCGGAGTGTTAAGTGCTGATACAACACTTCATATTCCTGATTTCAGATCGGCTGAAAAAACATTTCAGCTGTTAACGCAAGTCAGCGGCCGGGCAGGCAGGCATGAAAAGCCCGGCCATGTCATCATTCAAACGTATACACCGTCTCATTACAGTATCCAGCTGACGAAAACACACGATTATGAAACGTTCTATCAGCATGAAATGGCGCACAGGAGAGAGCAATCCTATCCGCCATACTACTATTTGGCTCTTGTGACTGTTTCTCATGAGGAAGTGGCGAAAGCAGCGGTTACAGCTGAAAAAATCGCTCATTTTTTGAAAGCAAACTGCGGAGATGACACGAAAATTCTCGGACCAAGCGCGTCGCCGATAGCCAGGATCAAAGATAGATATCGCTATCAATGCGTGATAAAATACAAACAGGAAACCCAGTTATCCGCTTTATTGAAGAAGATACTGGAACATTATAAACGCGAAATTGAACAAAAACATGTAATGATTTCAATTGATATGAATCCTTATATGATGATGTAAGATCTCACGTCTTGGAGGGTAACAAATTGGCAGTAAAAAAGGTCGTCACACATCCTGCGGAGGTTTTGGAAACACCTGCGGAAACCGTGACTGTTTTTGATAAAAAGCTAAAAAAACTGCTTGATGATATGTACGACACCATGCTTGAAATGGATGGTGTCGGACTGGCAGCGCCCCAGATCGGCATTTTAAAAAGAGCGGCCGTTGTAGACATCGGGGATGACAGAGGGAGAATTGATCTCGTTAATCCTGAAATTTTAGAAAAAAGCGGTGAGCAAACCGGAATTGAAGGATGCTTGAGCTTTCCTGGCGTCTATGGTGATGTCACACGTGCCGATTATGTCAAAGTGCGCGCGTTTAACCGTCAGGGAAAACCATTCATTCTGGAAGCGCGAGGCTTTTTAGCAAGAGCCGTGCAGCATGAAATGGACCACTTAGACGGTGTGTTGTTTACATCTAAAATAAGTAAATACTATACAGAAGATGAACTAGCGGATATGGAAGGATGATTTGATGACGAGAATCGTATTTATGGGAACGCCGGATTTTTCAGTTCCTGTTTTAAGAACCCTGATTGAGGACGGATATGAAGTAGTGGGGGTCGTCACACAGCCGGACCGTCCGAAGGGCAGAAAAAAAGTCATGACACCTCCTCCGGTCAAGGAAGAGGCATTGCGTCACGGCATCCCGGTTCTTCAGCCGGAAAAAGTCAGATTGACAGAAGAAATTGAGAAAGTGCTGGCATTAAAGCCTGACCTGATTGTAACGGCGGCATTCGGACAAATTTTGCCTAAAGAGCTTCTCGACAGTCCAAAATACGGCTGCATTAACGTTCACGCATCCCTTTTGCCGGAACTGCGCGGCGGTGCTCCGATCCATTATTCCATTCTGCAGGGAAAGAAGAAAACCGGGGTTACCATTATGTATATGGTAGAAAAATTGGATGCGGGCGATATGATCTCAAAAGTGGAAGTGGACATTGAAGAAACCGACAATGTCGGAACACTGCACGATAAATTAAGCGTTGCTGGCGCGAAGCTATTGTCTGAAACGGTTCCAAACGTCATTGCCGGAAGCATATCACCTGAAAAGCAGGATGAAGAGAAAGCGACGTACGCGCCTAATATCAAAAGAGAGCAAGAGCTGCTCGACTGGTCCAGAACGGGCGAAGAGCTTTACAACCAGATCCGCGGCTTAAATCCATGGCCTGTTGCTTATACGACTCTAAACGGACAAAACTTGAAAGTGTGGGAATCGAAAAAAACACCCGCACCAACCAAAGCTGAGCCAGGCACAGTCGTTGCGGTTGAAAAGGAAGGGATTATCGTTGCCACAGGTAACGAGACGGCTCTGTTATTAACCGAACTCCAGCCGGCAGGCAAAAAACGAATGAAAGGCGAAGACTTTGTGCGAGGCGCTCATGTTGAAGCCGGTGATGTGTTAGGAGTAAACAATGAAAAAAACTAGTGTTCGTGACATCGCCCTTGAGGCGCTGATCAAATTAGAACAAAACCAGGCATACAGCAACCTGCTGCTGAAATCGGTCATTAAATCAAATGAACTGAGTGATCAGGACAGAGGGCTTTTGACTGAACTTGTCTATGGTACATTACAAAATAAGATCGCGCTTGATTATATGCTTAAACCGTTTATCAATAAGCCTCAAAAGGTAAAGCCGTGGGTGATTCAGCTTCTTCGCCTATCCTTATATCAAATGGAGTATTTGGAGAAGATTCCAGACAGGGCAGCCATTCATGAAGCGGTTGAGATTGCTAAAATCCGCGGACACAAAGGCATTGCTTCATTTGTCAACGGCGTGCTCCGTTCTATTCAGCGCGAAGGTGTTCCATCCTTTGACGCGATCGAAGATCCTGTCCGCCGGCTGGCGACAGAAACAAGCCATCCGGAATGGCTTGTGAAAGAGTGGGCGGATGCGTATGGATTTGAAGCTGCGGAAAAGATTTGCCGCATCCATCTCATTCCGCCGAAACAGACGCTGCGTGTCAATCAAATGAAAGCAGACAGAGCTGAGCTGCTTGACCAAATGGCTGCTGAGGGAATCGAAGTTGAAAAAGGCGACCTCGCTGAAGATGCTGTGAAGCTCTTAAAGGGAACAATTGCCGGAACTCATTTCTTCCAAAACGGCGAAGTTTCTATCCAGGATGAGAGCTCCATGCTCGTCGCCCGCGCCCTTGATCCTAAGTCAGATGAAACAGTGCTTGACGCGTGTGCGGCGCCTGGCGGAAAGTCGGCTCATATCGCAGAATTAATGAAGAACAAGGGGAGCGTTACGTCGCTTGATCTTCACAAACATAAAGTGAAGCTGATCAAAGAAGCGGCAGATCGGCTTGGCCTGACAATCATTCATGCGGAAACAATGGATGCTAGAAAAGCGGGGGAAACGTTTGAAAACGAACAGTTTGACCGAATATTGGTCGATGCCCCGTGCTCAGGTTTCGGTGTTATCAGAAGAAAGCCGGACATGAAATACACGAAAAAACCTGACGACAGCGCCCGTCTAGCTGAAATCCAGCTGTCGATCTTGAGGGAAATCGCACCATTAGTAAAAAAAGGTGGCACTCTTGTCTACAGTACGTGTACAATGGACCGGACAGAAAATGATGAAGTAATACATGCGTTTATACAAGAACATCCTGATTTTGAACCCGATTTGTCTCTTGAAAAGCGGCTGCCTGAAAAGGTGAGACCCTTTGTTCGGGATGGAAGGCTTCAAATCCTTCCTCATTATTTCGGAACAGATGGTTTCTTTATTTGCAGCATGAGAAAGAAGGGATAAGCAATGGCAGAACTTAATAAAACAAAAGTAAGAAAAGAATTGCGGACAGAGCGTCCGTCTATTTATTCTTTTGAATTAGATGAAATCAAACAATGGCTGACAGACAATGGAGAGAAACCGTTCCGTGCAGCCCAGATCTTTGAATGGCTATATGAAAAACGCGTATCTTCTTTTGAAGATATGACAAACCTCTCAAAGGATCTGCGTGAGAAATTAAACACTCACTTTGTGTTAACAACGCTGAAAACGGCTGTTAAACAAACCTCTCAAGACGGTACGATGAAGTTTTTGTTTGAGCTTCATGACGGTTATACCATCGAAACCGTTTTAATGAGACACGAGTATGGCAATTCTGTATGTGTAACGACACAAGTCGGCTGCCGTATTGGCTGCACATTCTGCGCGTCAACGCTTGGAGGCTTAAAACGAAACCTTGAAGCAGGGGAAATTGTCGCTCAAGTAGTCAAAGTGCAAAAAGCTCTTGATGAAACGGATGAACGCGTCAGCTCTGTCGTGATCATGGGAATCGGCGAACCTTTTGATAACTTTAACGAAATGCTCGCTTTCTTGAAAATCATTAACCATGACAAGGGCCTGAATATCGGTGCTCGCCATATTACGGTCTCTACGAGTGGAATCATCCCAAAAATTTACGAATTTGCTGATCAGCAAATGCAGATTAACTTTGCAATTTCTCTGCACGCGCCGAACACAGAAATCAGAAGCCGTTTGATGCCGATTAACAGAGCATATAAACTGCCTGATCTAATGGAAGCCGTTAAATATTATATTAATAAAACAGGACGCCGTATCAGCTTTGAATACGGGCTGTTCGGAGGCGTAAACGACCAGGTGGAACACGCCGAAGAGCTTGCCGACTTGCTGGAAGGAGTCAAATGCCACGTGAACTTGATTCCGGTAAACTACGTGCCTGAACGGGACTATGTGCGCACACCGCGTGATCAGATTTTTGCTTTTGAAAAAACGCTGAAATCCCGCGGAGTAAATGTCACAATCCGAAGAGAGCAAGGACATGACATTGACGCAGCCTGCGGTCAGCTTCGCGCGAAGGAGCGTCAAGACGAGACGAGGTGATGAGGGTTGTTAACAGCCTTAAAAACAGATACAGGAAAAATCCGCCAGCATAATGAAGATGATGCGGGGATATTCAAGGGGAAAGATGAATTTATATTAGCGGTTGTCGCTGATGGCATGGGCGGCCATCTTGCTGGAGATGTTGCGAGCAAGATGGCTGTGAAAGCCATGGGGGAGAAATGGAATGAAGCAGAGACGATTCCAACTGCGCCCTCGGAATGTGAAAAATGGCTCATTGAACAGATTCTTTCGGTAAACAGCAAAATATACGATCACGCTCAAGCCCACGAAGAATGCCAAGGCATGGGGACGACGATTGTATGTGCGCTTTTTACGGGGAAAACGGTTTCTGTTGCCCATATCGGAGACAGCAGATGCTATTTGCTTCAGGACGATGATTTCGTTCAAGTGACAGAAGACCATTCGCTTGTAAATGAACTGGTTCGCACTGGAGAGATTTCCAGAGAAGACGCTGAACATCATCCGCGAAAAAATGTGTTGACGAAGGCGCTTGGAACAGACCAGTCAGTCAGCATTGACACCCGTTCCTTTGATATAGAACCCGGAGACAAACTGCTTCTATGTTCTGACGGACTGACGAATAAAGTGGAAGGCACTGAGTTAAAAGACATCCTGCAAAGCGATTCAGCTCCTCAGGAAAAAGTAAACCTGCTTGTGGACAAAGCCAATCAGAATGGCGGAGAAGACAACATTACAGCAGTTTTGCTTGAGCTTGCTTTACAAGTTGAAGAGGGTGAAGATCAGTGCTAATCGGCAAGCGGATCAGCGGGCGTTACCAAATTCTCCGCGTTATAGGCGGCGGGGGAATGGCCAACGTGTATTTAGCTGAGGATATCATTCTAGACCGTGAAGTCGCAATTAAAATCCTGCGGTTTGACTATGCAAATGACAATGAATTTATCAGGCGTTTCCGCAGAGAAGCCCAATCCGCATCAAGCCTCGATCACCCGAATATTGTCAGCATTTATGATTTGGGCGAGGAAGATGATATTTATTATATTGTCATGGAATACGTTGAAGGCATGACGCTTAAAGAATACATAACAGCAAATGGGCCGCTTCACCCTAAAGAAGCGCTGAACATCATGGAGCAAATTGTCTCAGCCATCGCTCATGCCCATCAAAACCAGATTGTTCACAGAGACATCAAGCCGCATAACATTTTGATTGATCATATGGGAAATATCAAAGTAACGGATTTTGGAATTGCGACGGCACTAAGTTCGACCACAATCACCCATACCAATTCAGTTCTGGGCTCGGTCCATTACTTATCACCTGAACAGGCCCGGGGCGGCTTAGCCACAAAGAAATCAGATATTTATGCGCTTGGAATCGTTCTATTTGAGCTTTTAACCGGCCGTATTCCGTTTGATGGAGAGTCAGCAGTCAGCATCGCCTTGAAGCATCTTCAAGCGGAAACTCCTTCGGCAAAAAGGTGGAATCCATCGGTCCCCCAAAGCGTTGAAAACATCATACTCAAGGCAACTGCCAAAGATCCGTTTCATCGCTATGAAACGGCTGAAGACATGGAAGCAGACATAAAAACAGCTTTTGATGCCAACAGACTCAATGAAAAGAGATTTACGATTCAAGAAGATGAAGAAATGACAAAAGCGATACCTATCATTAAAGATGAAGAACTCGCTAAAGCTGCTGGCGAAAAAGAAGCTGAAGTGACAACCGAACAAGAAAACAAAACAAAGAAGAACGGCAAAAGAAAAAAGTGGCCGTGGGTTTTGCTCACGATATGCCTCGTTTTTATCACAGCTGGAATTCTTGCTGTCACTGTTTTTCCGTCGCTTTTCATGCCTAAGGATGTCAAAATACCTGATGTCTCCGGAATGGAATACGAAAAAGCCGCAGGGCTCTTGGAAAAAGAAGGTTTACAGGTTGATTCCGAGGTGTTGGAAATCTCAGATGAAAAAATTGAAGAGGGCCTGATGGTAAAAACGGATCCTAAAGCGGATACCACAGTCAAAGAAGGCGCCACGGTCACCCTTTATAAGAGCACCGGAAAAGCAAAAACGGAGATCGGTGATGTGACAGGCCAAACGGTCGACCAGGCAAAAAAAGCATTGAAGGACCAAGGGTTTAAACATGTAACGGTAAATGAAGTGAATGACGAGAAAAACGCGGGCACTGTCATTGACCAAAATCCTTCAGCAGGGACTGAGCTTGTCCCGAGTGAAGATCAAGTCAAACTTACAGTCAGTATCGGACCCGAAGACATTACGCTTAGAGACTTGAAAACCTACAGTAAAGAAGCAGCGTCTGGATATCTGGAAGACAACGGATTGAAGCTTGTAGAAAAAGAAGCATACTCAGATGATGTTCCAGAAGGACAGGTTGTCAAACAAAAACCAGCAGCAGGTACGGCAGTAAAGCCGGGAAACGAAGTTGAAGTGACATTCTCTCTCGGACCAGAGAAAAAACCTGCGAAAACAGTGAAAGAAAAGGTCAAGATCCCCTACGAACCAGAAAATGAAGGGGACGAGCTTCAAGTGCAAATCGCGGTTGACGATGCGGATCACAGCATCTCTGACACTTACGAAGAATTTAAGATAAAAGAGCCGACTGAACGAACGATCGAACTAAAGATTGAACCCGGCCAAAAAGGGTACTATCAAGTAATGGTAAACAATAAAGTTGTCAGCTACAAAACCATTGAGTATCCGAAAGATGAATAACAAGGAGGGAAAATATGCCTGAGGGCAAAATTATTAAGGCGCTAAGCGGCTTTTACTATGTACTGGATGAATCAGAGGATTCAGATAAAGTAATACAATGCAGAGGAAGAGGCATTTTCAGAAAAAACAAAATTACCCCTCTTGTCGGTGATTACGTTGTGTACCAGGCTGAAAATGACAAAGAAGGATATCTAATGGAAATTAAAGAAAGAACCAACGAGCTTATCAGGCCGCCAATTTGCAACGTTGATCAAGCGGTCCTGGTTTTCTCAGCGGTTCAGCCTTCTTTCAGCACGGCATTGCTCGACCGCTTCCTGGTTCTCGTTGAGGCCAATGATATTCAGCCGATTATATGCATTACTAAAATGGATCTGATTGAAGATCAAGATACAGAAGATACGATACAAGCCTATGCAGAGGACTATCGGAATATTGGTTATGACGTATACCTTACCTCCTCTAAGGACCAAGATAGTTTAGCGGACATCATCCCGCATTTTCAGGATAAAACAACGGTATTTGCCGGTCAGTCTGGTGTTGGGAAATCCTCGCTTCTCAACGCGATCAGTCCGGAGCTCGGATTAAGAACAAACGAGATTTCCGAGCATTTGGGCCGCGGGAAACACACAACCCGCCACGTGGAGCTGATTCACACGTCCGGAGGTTTGGTTGCAGATACACCGGGATTCAGCTCGCTTGAATTTACAGACATTGAGGAAGAAGAGCTGGGCTATACCTTCCCTGATATCAGAGAAAAAAGCGCTTCATGCAAATTTAGAGGCTGTTTACATCTGAAAGAGCCGAAATGTGCGGTGAAACAAGCTGTTGAAAACGGGGAATTAAAGCAGTATCGCTATGACCATTATGTTGAATTTATGACGGAGATTAAAGACAGAAAGCCGAGGTATTAGCATAATGATAAAGGTTGCACCATCTATTCTTTCCGCTGATTTTGCTGCTTTAGGCAATGAGATTAAAGATGTAGAAAAAGGCGGAGCCGATTGTATTCATATTGATGTTATGGACGGCCATTTTGTCCCGAATATCACAATCGGTCCGCTGATTGTAGAAGCGGTCCGGCCGGTAACGGATCTGCCGCTTGATGTCCATTTAATGATAGAAGAGCCGGATCGTTATATCCCGGCTTTTGCGAAAGCAGGCGCAGATATCCTGTCTGTGCATGCTGAGGCATGTCCGCACCTGCACCGTACCATCCAGCTCATTAAAGAGCAAGGAGTGAAGGCCGGAGTAGTTCTAAACCCGCATACCCCTGTACAAGTCATCGAGCATGTTTTCGACGATCTTGATCTTGTTCTTTTAATGACGGTGAACCCGGGCTTCGGCGGGCAGAAATTTATTCATTCAGTCCTTCCTAAAATAAAAGAGGTTAAGCGAATGGCGGATGAAAAAGGAAAAAAAGATCTGTTAATTGAAGTAGACGGCGGCGTCAACAAAGAAACCGCTCCGCTCGTCATTGAAGCGGGCGCAAATTTACTCGTTGCCGGTTCAGCTGTTTATGGCCAGTCTGACCGCAAAAAAGCAATTTCTGAAATCAGAGGAAGTAAATAAGCAGCTTTAGAAAAGAGCTGGGCATACAATAGCCTAAGCTCTTTTTCCTGTATGCAGAGAAAGGAATCAGAGATGAAAACAATTAATATCGTTGCGGGAGGCCCGAAAAATCTCATTCCCGATCTAACCGGCTATACGGATGAACACACGCTTTGGATCGGTGTTGACAAAGGCACCGTCACTCTCTTAGATGCCGGGATCATTCCTGTTGAAGCCTTCGGAGATTTTGACAGCATAACGGAGCAAGAACGCCGGCGAATAGAAAAAGCCGCTCCCGCCCTTCATGTGTATCAAGCAGAAAAAGATCAAACAGATTTAGACCTCGCCCTTGATTGGGCGCTGGAAAAGCAGCCGGATATTATTCAGATTTTCGGCATTACAGGCGGCAGAGCTGATCATTTTTTAGGAAACATTCAGCTACTGTATAGAGGTGTAAAAACGAACATAAAAATTAGGCTGATAGACAAACAAAATCATATTCAAATGTTCCCTCCTGGTGAATATGATATTGAGAAGGATGAAAATAAGCGATATATCTCCTTCATACCGTTTTCCGAAGACATACATGAGCTGACCCTGACCGGTTTTAAATATCCTCTAAATAATTGTCATATTACGCTCGGTTCAACACTATGTATTAGTAACGAACTCATTCATTCACGAGGTACTTTTTCGTTTGCAAAAGGCATATTAATAATGATAAGAAGCACGGATTAAGCATGTGCTTTCATTCAATTGCTGAAAACAATGAACAAGGCGGTTACGGGACGTTATAGGAGGGGACAAAAATGAAATTTTACACCATTAAATTGCCGAAGTTTTTAGGAGGAATTGTCCGGGCGATGCTGGGCTCATTTAGAAAAGATTAATGCCCAGGGGTTCAAAGCCCTCTTTCACCACATAAAAACGCCTGCCACATATCGGGGCAGGCGTTCATTTTGTTATACACGCTCAACTTTACCGGATTTCAAAGCTCGAGCAGATACATATACTTTTTTAGGTTTTCCGTTCACAAGGATACGAACCTTTTGAAGATTCGCGCCCCAAGTGCGCTTAGAAGCGTTCATTGCGTGAGAACGGTTATTCCCAGCTGTTGTTTTTTTACCTGTGATAACGCATTTACGTGCCATTTGTTTCCCTCCTCACTTGCACAAAACATCTACTTTTTAACATTCATATAATCTTAGATGCTTTCGATATGGATACTTTAAATAATTTACCACAGCTAAAAAACGTTTGCAACTATTGTTTCATCATCTTTCAAGAAAATTCACTTGACATCTTGCGGAAACAGCAGCGCTATAGTATATGTAGAGGTACGGCCAGCGATTATTGCCTGGTCTTTTCATAATGGAAACCATATAGTAGAATAGCTGTAACTCTATGCATTCGAAGGAGGAACTAGTGTGTCCATTGAATTAAGAACGAAGTACGGACAGATTGATATATCTAATGAAGTCATCGCGATGGTTGCAGGAGGCGCGGCGGTTGACTGTTACGGCATTGTCGGCATGGCCTCTAAAAACCAGATTAAAGACGGACTGACTGAAATCCTTCGGAAAGAGAATTTCAGCAGGGGTGTCCAAGTTCGCCAAGAAGGAGAACAGATACATATCGACATGTATATCATTGTCAGCTACGGCACGAAAATTTCTGAAGTGGCACATAATGTCCAAACAAAAGTAAAGTACACAGTAAATCAAACCATCGGACTGGCAGTGGACTCTGTCAATATTTATGTCCAAGGCGTACGAGTGACGAACCCGTAGTTAGGAGGAGTAGGATTGTCTATCAGAACATTAAACGGCAGAACCTTTGCCGAGATGATTCTTGCGGGAGCGCAGAATCTGTCTCAAAACGCCAGTGCAGTTGATGCACTGAACGTGTTTCCGGTGCCGGACGGTGATACGGGAACAAATATGAACCTGTCGATGACTTCCGGAGCAAGAGAAGTTGAACAAATGGATACGGATGATATCGGGAAGGTGGGTTCCGCGTTATCTAAAGGGCTGCTCATGGGAGCACGCGGAAATTCAGGAGTTATCCTATCCCAATTGTTCCGCGGATTTAGCAAAAGCATTGAAACGAAAAAAGAAATTAATGCACTTGAGTTTGCCGCTGCGCTGCAAGCAGGTGTAGACATGGCGTATAAAGCTGTCATGAAACCTGTAGAGGGCACCATTTTAACAGTTGCAAAAGACGCTGCAAAAAAAGCGATGATCTTAGCAGAAAAAGAAACCGATATCACTGCGCTGATGATTGCAGTGACAGAAGAAGCAGAGGCGTCTTTAAACCGCACCCCTGAATTGCTACCTGTCCTAAATGAAGTAGGAGTTGTCGATAGCGGGGGCAAAGGCCTGCTTTGTGTGTATGAAGGTTTCCTTGCTTCATTAAAAGGTGAAACTGTACCTCAGAAAGCAGTTCTTCCGTCACTTGACGACATGGTCAGCGCAGAGCATCACAAGAGCGCGCAAAGCATGATGAATACCGAAGATATTGAATTTGGATTCTGTACTGAAGTGATGGTTAGGCTTGATCAGACAAAAAGAGAGTTCGACGAAGGTACGTTCAGGCAAGACCTCAGCCAGTTCGGAGATTCTCTGCTTGTGATTGCGGATGAATCGCTGGCGAAGGTTCATATTCATGCTGAAGAGCCGGGAAACGTGTTAAACTACGCCCAGCATTACGGTGAATTGATCAAAATAAAAATAGAAAATATGAGAGAACAGCATACCTCTATCATCAGTCAAGAAAGCAAACCTGCAGACAACGAAACACCGTCGGCAAAACAGCCGTATGGCATTGTGACTGTGGCGATGGGAGAAGGAATTTCAGACCTATTCAAAAGCATTGGCGCTTCTGTTGTGATCGAAGGCGGCCAGACCATGAACCCAAGCACTGAGGATATTGTTGATGCCGTGAAGTCTGTAAATGCAGATACGGTATTTATCCTTCCTAACAACTCCAACATTATCATGGCTGCTAACCAAGCGGCCAGCGTAGTGGATGAACAGGTTTTTGTCATTCCTGCTAAAACGGTTCCGCAAGGGATGTCAGCCCTGCTGGCTTTTAACCCGGATCAAGAAGCTGAAGCGAACGAGGCCAATATGCTAAGCGCCATTCAGCAAGTAAAAAGCGGACAGGTGACGTTCTCAGTCAGAGATACTCATATTGACGGTAAAGATATTAAAAAAGGCGACTTTATGGGCATTCTGAATGGAACGATTATCGGCACTTCTGAAAATCAGCTGTCAGCCACGAAAATGCTGCTGTCAGAAATGATCGGAGAAGATGATGAAATCGTGACCATTCTATATGGTGAGGATGCGTCTCAGGAAGAAGCTGAGCAGCTTGAAGCGTTTCTCAGTGAAAAGTACGAGGAGATTGAGGTTGAGATCCACAATGGGAAACAGCCTCTGTATTCGTATATAGTTTCTGCAGAATAGAAGGGCAATTTGCCCTTCTATTCTTATGTCTGCTTTTAAGTGCGGCAGCGCTGTAACGCGCCCGCTTGCCATTTTATATCTGATCAATTAGTCTAGAAGCAAAGCGCTAATAAGCTCTGGTTCATAAGGAGGAATAGCATGAAATACAGAAGCGTTTTTGATATTATCGGCCCGGTTATGATCGGTCCGTCCAGCTCTCATACAGCGGGAGCTGCTAGAATCGGGAGAGTGGCCAGAAGTTTATTTGGCAGAGAGCCTGAGCGCATCATTGTATCTTTTTACGGCTCGTTTGCGGAAACGTATAAGGGCCACGGCACAGATGTCGCGATTATCGGCGGATTGCTTGATTTTGATACATTCGATGAACGGATTAAAACCGCTATACAAATTGCAGAAACTAAAGGAATTGATATAGAGTTTCGGGTAGAAGATGCAGTCCCGGTCCATCCGAACACAGCAAAAATCACCATTTCTGATGAAAAGGGTGAGCTGGAACTGACGGGTATTTCGATTGGCGGAGGAAAGATTGAAATCACAGAATTGAATGGTTTTGAGCTCCGGCTGTCAGGAAATCATCCGGCCATATTAGTTGTTCATAATGACAAGTTTGGCACAATTGCCGGTGTTGCCAATGTTCTGGCGAAATTTTCAATCAACGTAGGACATATGGAAGTAGCCCGGAAAGATATCGGACAGCTTGCGCTGATGACAATAGAGGTCGATCAAAATATTGACGACCACATTCTCGACGAGCTGTCGAAACTGCCGAATATTATTCAAGTGACAAAGATTGCTGACTAGCGAAAAGGGTCAGGAGGAGCCAGTTATGTTTCGTAATGTAAAAGAATTAATTGAGATTACTAAAGAAAAACAAATATTGATCTCTGATGTGATGATAGCTCAAGAGATGGAAGTAACAGAAAAAACAAAAGAGGACATTTTTCAGCAGATGGATCATAACCTGTCTGTTATGGAAGCGGCGGTTCAGAAAGGACTCGAGGGAGTTACGAGCCAAACGGGCTTAACAGGCGGAGATGCCGTTAAATTGCAGGCCTATATTCGATCAGGAAAAAGCCTGTCTGGCCCGCTGATTTTAGATGCTGTATCGAAAGCCGTTGCAACAAATGAAGTAAATGCAGCCATGGGAACCATCTGTGCGACACCGACTGCAGGTTCTGCCGGTGTGGTGCCCGGTACGTTATTTGCTGTAAAAGAAAAGCTGAATCCAACAAGAGAACAAATGATCCGCTTTTTGTTTACAGCCGGGGCTTTCGGATTTGTCGTGGCTAATAACGCAAGCATTTCCGGCGCCGCCGGAGGATGTCAGGCAGAGGTTGGATCAGCTTCAGGCATGGCGGCTGCGGCCATTGTTGAAATGGCAGGAGGAACACCCGAACAAAGCGCGGAGGCCATGGCCATTACATTAAAAAATATGCTAGGCCTCGTGTGCGACCCTGTTGCAGGGCTTGTTGAGGTGCCTTGCGTGAAACGGAATGCGATGGGCGCGTCAAATGCGATGATTGCCGCTGATATGGCATTGGCGGGCATTACAAGCCGTATTCCATGTGATGAGGTTATCGATGCCATGTATAAAATAGGCCAAACGATGCCAACTGCACTTAGAGAAACAGGCCAGGGCGGTTTAGCGGCAACACCGACAGGAAGAGAATTAGAGAAAAAAATTTTCGGAGGAGCGCTAGGTTCACGTGAAACAACATCAGCAAACTAGTATAGCTAACATTAAGGGTATTGGGCCGGAAACAGAAAAAACATTACACGAACTCGGTATTTATGACATTTCTGATCTTCTGAATTATTTCCCTTACCGCTATGATGACTACGAGCTGAGGGATTTAGAAGAAGTAAAGCATGATGAAAGAGTCACAGTCGAAGGGAAGGTTCATTCAGAGCCTTCTCTTACCTATTACGGAAAAAAACGAAACAGGCTGACATTCAGGCTTCTGGTCGGCCACTATTTAATTACAGCCGTATGTTTTAACCGGCCTTATTTGAAGAAGCAGCTTTCGCTCGGCTCTGTGGTGACGGTTTCAGGTAAATGGGACAAGCACCGCCAAACCATCTCTGTTCAGGAGTTGAAAAACGGGCCGCATCAAGAAGACAAAAGCATTGAACCAGTGTATTCTGTGAAAGAAAATGTTACCGTCAAAATGATGAGGCGGTTTATTCAGCAGGCGCTGACCCAATATGCAGACTCACTTCCTGATCCTCTTCCGGAAAAGCTAAGAAAAAGCTATAAACTGCCTGACTATTATCAAGCGTTAAAAGCAATGCACCAGCCTGAAACAAGGGAAGCATTAAAGCTTGCCAGACGGCGGTTTGTTTATGAAGAATTTTTGTTGTTTCAGTTGAAAATGCAGGCGTTCCGAAAGGCGGAAAGAGAGCAGACACAAGGGATACGGCAGCGTTTTTCAAACGAAGAACTCATGAGATTTATCAAAAGCCTCCCGTTTCCCCTCACAAACGCCCAGTCACGCGTTCTTCGCGAAATAACAGCAGACATGTCTTCTCCATACAGAATGAACCGTCTTCTTCAAGGGGACGTTGGATCAGGAAAAACGGCAGTCGCCGCCATTGCACTGTATGCCGCGATCCTATCCGGATACCAAGGAGCGCTCATGGTGCCGACAGAAATTCTGGCCGAGCAGCATGCTGATTCGCTCGTTTCGCTATTTGAAAAATGGGACGTCAGCGTTGCTCTTTTGACAAGCTCTGTTAAAGGGAAGCGGCGAAAAGAACTGCTTGAGCGTCTTGCGGCGGGTGAGATTGATATTCTTGTAGGAACCCACGCTTTAATCCAAGACGAGGTGGAGTTTAAGGCGCTGAGTCTCGTTATTACTGATGAACAGCACAGATTTGGAGTTGAGCAGCGCAAAAAGCTTCGGAACAAAGGGCAGGATCCCGATGTTCTCTTTATGACAGCCACTCCAATCCCAAGAACGTTAGCGATCACAGTGTTCGGTGAAATGGATGTATCTGTCATCGATGAGATGCCGGCTGGACGAAAGAGAATCGAAACCTATTGGGTAAAACATGACATGCTGGATCGTATATTGGCATTTGTCGAAAAAGAATTAAAGCAAGGCAGGCAGGCTTATATCATCTGTCCGCTGATTGAAGAATCAGACAAGCTTGATGTGCAAAACGCCATTGACGTGTACAATATGCTTTCTGATATTTTTCGGGGGAAATGGAATGTCGGCCTTATGCATGGAAAGCTGCATTCCGATGAAAAAGACCAGGTCATGAGAGAATTCAGCGCAAATCACTGTCAAATTCTCGTATCAACCACTGTTGTGGAGGTTGGCGTGAATGTTCCGAATGCAACAATTATGGTGATTTATGACGCCGACCGTTTCGGGCTATCACAGCTTCACCAGCTGCGCGGCCGTGTTGGACGGGGTGAGCATCAATCTTTCTGTATTCTGATGGCTGATCCAAAATCAGAAACAGGGAAAGAACGGATGAGGATCATGTCGGAGACCAATGACGGTTTCGAGCTGTCTGAAAAGGATCTGGAACTGAGAGGTCCCGGTGATTTCTTCGGGAAAAAACAAAGCGGAATGCCGGAATTTAAAGTGGCGGACATGGTTCATGATTACAGAGCGCTTGAAACGGCAAGGCAGGATGCTGCGAATCTTGTGGCTTCTGACGCGTTCTGGAAGGAGCCGGAATACGCTGTGTTAAGAGATGAATTGCTGAAGAGCGGAGTAATGGACGGGGAAAAATTAAGCTGAGTATCAGAAGTTTTTGGTGTTCAGCCAGAAACAATCGTTGCATTCCAATCTATGAAATTATATACTACTATTAGTACCTAGTCTTAATTGTCCGGATGGTGTTTAGATATGAGAAGAAATAAGAGAGAACGCCAGGAATTACTTCAGCAGACGATTCAAGCAACCCCCTTTATTACAGATGAAGAATTAGCGGGTAAATTCGGGGTGAGCATCCAGACGATACGTTTGGACCGCTTAGAGCTTTCCATACCTGAACTGAGAGAAAGAATTAAGAACGTGGCAGAGAAAACACTTGAGGACGAAGTGAAGTCTCTGTCACTTGATGAAGTTATCGGAGAAATTATTGACCTTGAGCTGGATGATCAGGCGATATCCATTTTAGAAATAAAACAGGAGCACGTGTTCAGCCGGAATCAGATTGCGAGAGGACACCATTTATTTGCACAGGCGAATTCTTTGGCCGTTGCAGTCATTGATGACGAGCTGGCGCTGACTGCAAGTGCAGACATCCGCTTTACAAGACAGGTAAAGCAGGGTGAACGTGTCGTAGCAAAAGCGAAAGTGACGGCTGTCGAAAAAGAAAAAGGAAGAACGGTTGTCGAAGTGAACAGCTACGTTGGCGAAGAAATTGTTTTTTCTGGACGCTTTGACATGTATCGTTCAAAACATTCATAAAGGTGGAGCATGCATGAGAATAGCTGTAGATGCAATGGGAGGAGACCACGCTCCCAAAGCTGTTATTGACGGAGTTATAAAAGGTATAGAGGCATTTGATGATCTCCATATCACACTTGTCGGTGACAAAACAACGATAGAATCACATTTAACAACTACATCAGATCGCATCACGGTGCTGCACGCAGATGAAGTGATTGAGCCTACGGATGAACCTGTCCGTGCCGTGCGAAGAAAAAAGAACTCATCTATGGTTCTTATGGCGCAGGAGGTTGCGGAAAACAGAGCTGACGCCTGCATTTCAGCGGGAAATACCGGTGCATTAATGACAGCCGGTCTCTTTATTGTCGGAAGAATTAAAGGAATTGACCGTCCGGCGCTTGCCCCGACACTTCCGACTGTTTCGGGAGACGGATTTCTTCTCCTTGATGTCGGCGCCAATGTCGATGCCAAACCGGAGCACCTCGTTCAATATGCCATCATGGGTTCTGTTTATTCTCAGCAAGTGCGCGGTGTCACTTCACCGAGAGTCGGACTTTTAAATGTCGGAACAGAAGATAAAAAAGGAAACGAACTGACGAAGCAGACGTTTCAAATTTTAAAAGAAACAGCAAACATCAATTTTATCGGAAACGTGGAAGCGCGAGACCTTTTAGATGATGTGGCGGACGTTGTAGTAACAGACGGCTTTACCGGGAATGTTACACTCAAAACGCTGGAAGGCTCTGCGTTGTCTATTTTTAAAATGATGAGAGACGTAATGACGTCTACTTTGACATCCAAGCTTGCAGCAGCTGTGCTGAAGCCAAAATTGAAAGAAATGAAAATGAAAATGGAGTATTCGAATTATGGCGGAGCAAGTCTTTTTGGCTTAAAAGCGCCTGTGATCAAGGCGCACGGCTCTTCAGATTCAAATGCTGTATTCCATGCGATTCGGCAAGCAAGAGAGATGGTCAGCCAAAATGTGGCTGCGCTCATTCAGGAAGAAGTGAAAGAAGAAAAAACAGATGAGTAGTCTGGAGGTTTTTACATCATGAGTAAGATTGCATTTTTATTCCCGGGTCAGGGATCACAATTTATCGGCATGGGAAAAGAGCTTTATGAGCAGGTGCCTGCTGCAAAGCGTCTGTTTGATGAAGCCGATGAAACATTAGAAACAAAACTCAGCTCGCTTATTTTTGAGGGTGCTGCTGAAGAATTAACACTTACATACAATGCGCAGCCTGCTTTGCTTACGACAAGCATCGCTGTTCTTGAGAAATTTAAAGAATCTGGCATTACACCTGATTTCACAGCAGGACACAGCCTTGGTGAATATTCTGCACTGGTTGCGGCTGGCGCTCTGTCTTTCAAAGATGCTGTTTATACCGTCAGAAAGCGCGGAGAGTTTATGAATGAAGCGGTGCCGGCTGGCGAAGGAGCAATGGCTGCGATTCTCGGCATGGATGCTGAAGCATTAAAGCAAGTAACCGATAAAGTCACAGAGGAAGGCAACCTTGTACAGCTTGCGAATCTCAACTGTCCTGGCCAAATCGTCATTTCCGGAACAGCTAAAGGGGTCGAGCTTGCATCTGAACTGGCAAAAGAGAACGGCGCAAAACGCGCAATTCCGCTTGAAGTAAGCGGTCCGTTCCATTCTGAACTGATGAAACCGGCTGCTGAAAAGCTGAAAGAGGTATTGGACGCCTGTGACATAAAAGACGCTGACGTTCCGGTCATCTCAAATGTTTCTGCTGACGTGATGACTGAAAAAGCAGATATCAAAGAAAAACTTATTGAGCAGCTTTACTCTCCGGTTCGTTTTGAGGAAAGCATTAACAAGCTGATCGCAGAGGGTGTTACGACTTTTATTGAAATCGGTCCCGGAAAAGTGCTTTCAGGCCTTGTGAAAAAAGTAAATAGACGGTTAAAAACAATTGCTGTATCAGATCCGGAAACGATCGAGCTGGCAATTCAAACGCTTAAGGAGGAGAATGATAATGCTTAATGATAAAACGGCTATTGTCACTGGCGCATCCCGCGGAATCGGCCGCTCAATCGCCCTTGATCTGGCAAAAAGCGGAGCAAATGTTGTCGTGAACTACTCCGGCAATGAAGCGAAAGCAAATGAAGTGGTAGATGAAATCAAATCAATGGGCAGAAAAGCAATTGCTGTCAAAGCGGATGTATCAAATCCCGAAGATGTACAAAACATGATAAAAGAAACATTGTCTGTTTTTTCTACGATTGACATTCTGGTTAATAATGCGGGAATTACAAGAGACAATCTCATCATGAGAATGAAAGAAGACGAATGGGATGACGTCATTAACATTAACCTGAAGGGTGTTTTCAACTGCACAAAAGCTGTTACAAGACAAATGATGAAACAGCGTTCAGGCCGCATTATTAACGTATCGTCTATCGTCGGCGTCAGCGGAAACCCTGGACAAGCCAACTACGTGGCTGCAAAAGCCGGCGTCATCGGTTTAACCAAATCTTCTGCTAAAGAGCTCGCCAGCCGAAATATTACGGTAAACGCAATAGCGCCAGGATTTATCTCAACTGATATGACAGATAAACTTGCAAAAGACGTTCAAGACGAAATGCTGAAACAAATTCCGCTCGCGCGCTTTGGTGAACCTAGCGATGTCAGCAGTGTTGTCACGTTCCTAGCTTCAGAGGGAGCTCGTTATATGACAGGCCAAACGCTTCATATTGACGGCGGAATGGTGATGTAAGTTTTTTCTCGAAAATTTCATCGTAGTTTCTCTAGTTTTTTAAAAACGAATCCACTATAATACTTGAGGGGAGGTGAATTGCTATGGCAGACACATTAGAGCGTGTAACGAAAATCATCGTAGATCGCCTTGGCGTTGATGAAGCAGACGTCAAACTTGAAGCTTCTTTCAAGGAAGACTTAGGTGCTGATTCCCTAGATGTAGTTGAGCTTGTTATGGAACTTGAAGACGAGTTTGATATGGAGATTTCTGACGAAGATGCTGAAAAGATTGCAACAGTCGGCGACGCTGTGAACTACATACAAAACCAGCAATAAGCTGATGCTAAAAGTCCCGCCGAAATGCGGGGCTTTAGCCCTTTATTCGTGCAGTTATTACAGCATGCCGCTTTTACGCGCGCTGTATCCGGTTTAGTCAGAGAAGCGCGGTGAACCTGATGTGCCTATGGAGGTTACTATGTCAAAACACTCACATTATAAAGATAAAAAAAAGTTCTATAAAAAAGTAGAACAATTTAAAGAGTTTCAAGAACGGATTTCGGTTCACTTTCAAAATGAAAAGCTTTTGTATCAAGCATTTACACATTCATCTTATGTGAATGAGCATCGGAAAAAGCCGTATGAAGATAATGAAAGGCTTGAATTTTTAGGTGACGCTGTTTTGGAACTGACGATCTCCAGATTCTTATTTGCCAAATACCCGGCTATGAGTGAAGGAGATTTGACGAAATTGAGAGCCGCAATTGTTTGCGAACCGTCTCTCGTTTCATTGGCTCACGAGCTGTCATTCGGCGATCTTGTCCTGTTGGGTAAAGGCGAGGAAATGACAGGCGGAAGAAAGCGTCCTGCTCTATTGGCGGATGTTTTTGAGGCATTTATCGGAGCCTTGTACCTTGACCAAGGATTAGAGCCGGTCGAAAGTTTCTTAAAAGTTTATGTGTTCCCTAAAATTAACGATGGTGCTTTTTCTCATGTGATGGATTTCAAAAGCCAGCTGCAGGAATACGTGCAGCGGGACGGCAAAGGCTCTCTGGAGTATAAAATCTCCAACGAAAAAGGACCTGCGCACAACCGTGAATTTGAAGCCATCGTATCTCTAAAAGGTGAACCACTCGGAGTCGGAAATGGCCGTTCAAAGAAAGAAGCCGAACAGCACGCTGCTCAGGAAGCTTTAGCTAAATTGCAAAAACACCATACGAAACAATAAAATCCCCCTTATGACTCAGGGGGATTTCAGTATGTATGCCGTCTTATTTGACCAATGTTTATGATAGAATTGAAATACTTATTACATAAGGAGGATCGCTATGTTCCTCAAACGTTTAGACGTTATAGGATTTAAATCATTTGCAGAACGGATTTCCGTAGACTTCGTTAAAGGCGTGACAGCAGTTGTCGGGCCGAACGGAAGCGGAAAAAGCAACATCACGGATGCCATTCGCTGGGTTCTCGGCGAACAATCGGCACGCTCTCTTCGCGGCGGAAAAATGGAAGACATCATTTTTGCCGGGAGTGATTCAAGAAAGCGATTAAATCTAGCTGAAGTTACGCTTACTCTTGATAATGATGATCATTTCTTGCCAATTGACTTCCACGAGGTGAGTGTCACAAGACGTGTGTACAGATCAGGTGAGAGTGAGTTTCTGATTAACAATCAGCCATGCCGCTTGAAAGATATTATTGATTTATTTATGGACTCTGGGCTTGGTAAAGAAGCATTTTCTATTATCAGCCAAGGGAAAGTGGAAGAGATCCTGAGCAGTAAAGCGGAGGATCGCCGCAGTATCTTTGAAGAAGCGGCCGGGGTGCTTAAATATAAAACGAGAAAGAAAAAAGCAGAAAATAAACTGTTTGAGACACAGGACAATCTAAATCGGGTAGAAGATATATTACATGAGCTTGAAGGGCAGGTTGAACCTCTTAAAATTCAAGCTTCAATAGCGAAAGACTACCTTGAGAAAAAGAAAGAGCTGGAGCATGTTGAAATTGCGCTGACTGCCTATGATATCGAAGAGCTGCATGGTAAATGGTCGACTCTTAAAGAGAAAGTGCAGATGGCAAAAGAAGAAGAGCTTGCTGAATCGTCTGCTATTTCTGCGAAAGAAGCAAAGATTGAGGATACAAGGGACAAAATACAAGCGCTTGATGAGTCAGTAGATGAGCTCCAGCAAGTTTTACTGGTAACTAGTGAAGAGCTGGAAAAGCTTGAAGGCCGTAAAGAAGTCCTGAAAGAACGAAAGAAAAACGCTGTGCAAAACCAAGAACAGCTTGAAGAAGCCATCGTTCAGTTCCAGCAAAAAGAAACGGTTCTGAAAGAAGAGCTTTCGAAGCAGGAAGCTGTCTTCGAAACGCTTCAGGCTGAGGTGAAGCAGTTAAGGGCGCAAGTAAAAGAAAAACAGCAGGCTCTCAGTCTTCACAATGAAAATGTCGAAGAGAAAATCGAGCAGCTGAAAAGTGATTATTTTGAGCTGTTAAACAGCCAGGCTTCGATACGCAACGAACTCCAGCTTCTTGATGACCAGATGTCCCAATCCGCTGTCACATTGCAGAGACTCGCGGACAACAATGAAAAGCACCTGCAGGAACGGCGTGATATTTCTGCGCGTAAAGCCGCATGTGAAACGGAATTTGCCCGAATTGAGCAGGAGATTCACAGTCAAGTCGGTGCATATCGTGATATGCAGACAAAATATGAGCAGAAAAAGCGCCAATACGAAAAAAATGAATCCGCTCTGTATCAGGCATACCAATACGTTCAGCAAGCGAGATCAAAAAAGGACATGCTTGAGACGATGCAGGGAGATTTCTCCGGCTTTTATCAAGGTGTTAAAGAAGTGCTAAAAGCGAAAGAGCGCCTTGGCGGAATTCGCGGAGCGGTTCTTGAGCTGATTTCTACAGAACAGAAGTATGAAACGGCCATTGAAATAGCGCTCGGCGCTTCTGCTCAACACGTCGTGACCGACGATGAACAATCTGCCCGAAAAGCGATTCAATATTTAAAGCAGAATTCCTTCGGCCGGGCGACGTTTCTGCCTCTTTCTGTTATTAGAGACCGCCAGCTTCAAAGCCGTGACGCGGAAACAGCCGCCCGGCATTCATCATTTCTCGGGGTTGCAAGTGAACTTGTCACATTTGATCCTGCGTATCGAAGCGTCATCCAGAATCTTCTTGGAACCGTTCTGATCACAGAGGACTTAAAGGGTGCAAACGAGCTTGCGAAGCTTCTCGGGCACCGGTACCGCATCGTAACCCTTGAGGGAGATGTTGTGAACCCCGGTGGTTCAATGACGGGCGGCGCGGTTAAAAAGAAAAATAACTCCCTCCTCGGAAGAAGCCGGGAGCTAGAAGATGTGACGAAACGGCTCGCTGAAATGGAAGAGAAAACAGCTCTGCTTGAACAAGAGGTCAAAACCCTTAAACAATCCATTCAGGATATGGAGAAAAAACTGGCTGACTTAAGAGAAACCGGGGAAGGCTTAAGGTTAAAGCAGCAGGATGTGAAAGGCCAGCTGTACGAACTTCAAGTTGCCGAGAAAAATATCAATACCCATTTAGAGCTCTATGACCAAGAAAAATCTGCTCTGTCAGAAAGCGATGAAGAGAAAAAAGCGCGCAAACGCAAGCTTGAAGAAGAGCTCTCTGCCGTATCTGAAAAGATGAAACAGCTTGAAGAGGACATAGACAAACTGACAAAACAAAAACAAACGCAATCCTCAACGAAAGAGTCTCTTTCCAACGAGCTTACTGAGCTGAAGATCGCTGCGGCCAAAAAAGAGCAGGCATGCAAGGGGGAAGAGGACAACCTTGCCAGATTAAAGAAAGAGCTCACTGAAACAGAGATTGCGTTAAAAGAAGCAAAAGAAGACTTAAGCTTCTTAACGTCAGAGATGTCATCTAGCACCAGCGGCGAAGAAAAGCTGGAAGAAGCAGCAAAACATAAATTGAGTGACAAAACGAAAACGATCGAACTGATTGCATTAAGGCGCGATCAGCGCATCAAGCTTCAGCATGGGCTTGATACGTATGAGCGTGAGCTGAAAGAAATGAAACGCCTGTATAAACAAAAAACAACGCTCTTAAAAGACGAAGAAGTCAAACTCGGACGAATGGAAGTCGAGCTTGATAATTTACTCCAATATTTACGGGAGGAATACAGCTTGTCCTTTGAGGGGGCAAAAGAGAAATATCAGCTTGAAACTGATCCAGAGGAAGCCAGAAAGCGCGTGAAGCTGATTAAACTCGCAATTGAAGAGCTGGGTACCGTGAACCTCGGAAGCATAGATGAGTTTGAGAGGGTCAACGAACGGTACAAGTTTCTGTCGGAACAAAAAGAAGATTTAACAGAAGCGAAAAATACCTTGTTCCAAGTGATTGAAGAAATGGATGAAGAAATGACGAAGCGCTTTAACGACACATTCGTTCAAATCCGCTCACACTTTGATCAAGTTTTTCGCTCCTTATTCGGAGGAGGGCGAGCTGAACTGAGGCTCACCGATCCTAACGATCTGCTTCATTCAGGAGTCGAGATTATCGCTCAGCCGCCGGGGAAAAAGCTGCAAAACTTAAACCTCCTGTCAGGCGGAGAGCGTGCGCTTACTGCTATAGCGCTCTTATTCTCAATCCTAAAGGTTCGTCCAGTGCCGTTTTGCGTCCTTGACGAAGTAGAGGCTGCGCTCGACGAAGCGAATGTGTTCCGGTTTGCGCAGTATTTAAAAAAATACAGCAGTGATACCCAGTTTATTGTGATTACCCACAGAAAAGGAACGATGGAGGAAGCGGATGTGCTTTATGGCGTAACCATGCAGGAATCCGGTGTTTCCAAGGTAATCTCCGTTAAGCTGGAAGAAACAAAAGAATTCGTTCAGTAACGAGGAAAGAGGTTAAAAGATGAGCTTTTTTAAAAAATTAAAAGAGAAAATCACAAAACAGACAGATTCCGTATCTGAAAAGTTTAAGGATGGCCTTGAAAAAACAAGAAACTCCTTTCAAAACAAAGTGAATGATCTTGTATCCCGTTACCGTAAAGTGGATGAGGATTTCTTCGAAGAGCTTGAAGAGGTTCTTATCAGCGCGGATGTCGGTTTTACAACCGTTATGGAATTAATAGATGAGCTGAAAAAAGAAGTCAAACGCAGAAATATTCAAGATCCAAAGGAAGTCCAGTCAGTGATTTCTGAGAAACTGGTCGAGATTTATAACAGCGGAGATGAGCAAATTTCAGAACTGAACATCCAGGATGGGCGTTTAAACGTAATCCTTCTGGTAGGTGTAAACGGTGTCGGGAAAACAACAACGATCGGAAAGCTTGCTCATAAAATGAAACAAGAAGGAAAATCTGTCGTACTTGCCGCCGGAGACACTTTCAGAGCGGGAGCCATTGAACAGCTGGAAGTATGGGGAGAGCGTACAGGAGTGCCTGTCATTAAGCAGACGGCCGGAAGCGATCCGGCAGCTGTCATCTACGATGCTGTTCATGCTGCGAAAGCAAGAAATGCCGATGTATTAATTTGTGATACGGCAGGGCGTCTCCAAAACAAAGTAAATCTCATGAAAGAGCTTGAAAAAGTAAAACGTGTTATCGAAAGAGAAGTTCCTGAAGCTCCGCATGAGGTGCTGCTTGCCCTTGATGCCACGACCGGCCAAAATGCAATGGCTCAGGCAAAAGAATTCTCTAAAGCAACAAATGTTACCGGCATTGCTTTAACGAAGCTTGACGGTACGGCAAAAGGCGGTATCGTCCTTGCGATTCGCAACGAGCTTCACATCCCGGTTAAACTAGTCGGTTTAGGAGAAAAAGTTGATGACCTTCAGGAATTTGATCCAGAATCCTATGTGTACGGACTCTTTTCAGATTTAGTGGAAAAAGCCGACGATTAAGAAAAAGGCCCCAACATCTTGGGGGCCTTTTTCTTTTTTATCTTCTTACTTGATAGGCGAAATGATAAAGGCTGTTATCAGTGGATACCAGTCTTGATTCACCAGAAAAAACTCTGAATGGGATGATGTCATAGTAATGAACGGAAACAGATGTGTAATACGTATAGTAACCAGCAGCTGGCCCCAAATACATTGGAACCTCAAATGTTCCGTTTGCATCAGTGGTTCCTGAAGCAGT
This sequence comes from Bacillus sp. FSL R7-0685, assembly GCF_038002425.1. NCBI lineage: Bacteria > Bacillati > Bacillota > Bacilli > Caryophanales > Bacillaceae > Bacillus > Bacillus sp. FSL R7-0685. Next base: position 1,657,366 of record NZ_JBBOCN010000001.1, read on the forward strand.
TTGTGTTGTGTTTCCGACCTTCGTGTCCGCTTCAAATCTTACGGGCGCGTTTGGCACTGGCTGTCCGTTTTGGTCGAGTAATTTGCCGCTTACTGTAATATTGTACTTGACTCGCCAATATTGCCCTTGTCCATAATTGATTTTACCGTAAACCCCTCCATCTGTGCTGATATTTGTGATCGAAGCCTTATAAGGTGCCTCAGCAGCGTCTGCTTGCTGTGCCGGAAAACCTATTGTAAACAGGGCTGCCAGACATAACATAAACAATAAACCGATTTTTTTCATAAAAATCCTCCTTTAAATAGGGTTCATATACAATATCGGAATAAATTGGATGATATTTAGCGTATTTTGGAAAAAAGTTAATCACCGCTTTGACAAGATAAAAACTTGACAGTGTCAATAAAACCGTGTAAACTAAGTTATCGTAAAGGGATTTGACTTAACAAAGGGGAGAGCTCAAATGTCACTCGAAAAGACAACGAGAATGAATTATCTGTTTGATTTTTATCAGTCGTTGTTGACGTCAAAACAGAAGAGCTATATGTCGCTTTATTATTTGGACGATTTCTCCCTAGGCGAAATAGCCGAAGAATATGAGGTTTCAAGACAAGCTGTTTATGATAACATCAAACGAACAGAAGCGATGCTTGAACAATATGAAGAAAAGCTGCTCCTTTTGAAAAAGTTTCAGGAGCGTAAAGAGATGTTTAATAAGCTGAAGGAGCTTGCTTCCGGTTCAAAAGAAGAGGAAGAAATTACAGCTCTGATTGAAGCGCTTGAGAAATTAGATTAGGAGGCGGCAAACTATGGCATTTGAAGGATTAGCCGACCGACTGCAGCAGACGATTTCTAAAATCCGCGGAAAAGGGAAAGTCAGCGAACAAGATGTAAAAGATATGATGCGTGAGGTTCGTCTTGCGCTGCTTGAGGCTGACGTTAACTTTAAAGTAGTCAAAGATTTTGTCAAAAAAGTAAGTGAACGCGCTGTAGGCCAAGACGTCATGAAAAGTCTGACGCCCGGCCAGCAGGTCATTAAAGTTGTTAAAGAGGAACTGACTGAGCTGATGGGCGGCGAAGAGAGCAAAATCGCCGTCGCAAAAAGGCCGCCGACTGTTATTATGATGGTCGGTCTCCAAGGTGCCGGTAAAACGACAACAAGCGGTAAGCTTGCGAATCTGCTGCGCAAAAAGCATAATCGCAAACCGATGCTGGTTGCTGCCGATATTTACCGCCCAGCCGCAATTAAGCAGCTGGAAACACTCGGCAAACAGCTTGATATGCCTGTTTTTTCTCTTGGCGATCAGGTCAGTCCTGTAGAAATAGCTAAACAGGCTATTGAGAAAGCCAAGGAAGAACATTATGACTATGTCATTTTGGATACGGCAGGCCGCTTGCATATCGACCATGAACTGATGGATGAACTGACCAACGTCAAAGAAATCGCGAATCCGGAAGAAATTTTCCTGGTTGTCGATTCAATGACCGGTCAGGACGCTGTGAATGTTGCCAAAAGCTTTAATGAACAGCTCGGTTTAACCGGTGTTGTGTTAACTAAGCTGGATGGAGACACACGCGGCGGGGCTGCGCTTTCTATTCGCGCTGTCACAAACACGCCAATTAAGTTCGCAGGTTTGGGCGAAAAGCTTGATGCGTTAGAGCCGTTCCACCCTGAACGCATGGCATCAAGGATTCTCGGCATGGGCGACGTGCTGACATTGATTGAAAAAGCACAGGCCAGCGTTGATGAAGACAAAGCCAAAGAGCTGGAACAAAAAATGAGAACGATGAGCTTCACATTGGACGATTTTCTGGAGCAGCTCGGGCAAGTCAGAAACATGGGGCCGCTTGATGAGCTTCTGCAAATGATGCCGGGTGCAGGTAAAATGAAAGGCCTGAAAAACATCCAAGTTGATGAAAAACAGCTGAATCATGTGGAAGCAATCATTAAATCAATGACTGTTCTTGAAAAAGAACAGCCGGATATCATCAATGCCAGCCGGCGGAAGCGGATTGCGAAAGGAAGCGGGACATCCGTACAGGAAGTCAACCGTCTGCTTAAGCAGTTTGATGAAATGAAAAAAATGATGAAGCAGATGACAAACATGTCAAAAGGCAAGAAAAAAGGGTTTAAGCTACCTTTTATGTAATCGGTTATACATGATAAAACCGTTGTTAAGAAAAAACACTTTACAAACACTTTTATCATTGTTAATATACTATCTTGTTGAAATATTTTCGGAGGTGCTAGTAAAATGGCAGTAAAAATTCGTTTAAAACGTATGGGAGCAAAAAAATCTCCTTTCTATCGTATTGTTGTAGCAGATTCTCGTTCACCACGTGACGGCCGTTTCATCGAAACAGTCGGAACTTACAACCCGGTTGCAAAACCAGCGGAAGTAAAAATTGACGAAGAGCTTGCTCTTAAATGGCTTCAAACTGGAGCGAAACCATCTGATACAGTTCGCAACTTGTTCTCTAGCCAAGGAATCATGGAAAAATTCCACAACGCTAAACAAGGCAAGTAATGACTGATCAACACTTGGAAGATTTGATTGTCCACATTGTGACGCCGCTTGTTGATCATCCAGATGACATTCGCGTCATAAGAGAAGAAACCGATCAAAAGATTGCGCTGCGCTTATCTGTCCATAAGTCAGATACCGGTAAAGTTATCGGAAAGCAAGGCCGGACTGCAAAAGCGATTCGAACAGCTGTATTTGCAGCTGGCGCACAGTCTTCTAAGAAAGTTCAATTTGAAATATTTGACTAAAAGGGAGAGGGCCGGCACCTCCCCTTTTTTTACACGCAAAAAAAGGGTAAACTGATAGAAGCTTAGGCAAAATAGAAAAGCCTGGGCGAGTAAAAGTTTTAAAAGCGGGGAGCTTGGTGCGATGCAAATTATTCACCGTGTAGCCGTTATGCAAGTCTTAACCGAGCGCAGTAAAGAAAAGCTTTTAGCTTCTTTTGCCGAAAAGAAACAAATGCTTGAACGAGAATGCAGCCAGCTCTATTTTCAGCTTAGAAAACATGAGAAAGAACAGCAAAACCCTGATATGATAGAACAATTTAAAAAGGCAATAGAAAAGCGAAAAGATGATATGAAAATCATCGATTTTCAAATTGCTCAAGTACATACATTGCCGCTTGGCAGTGAGTTGAAAGAAAAGGAAGTCGATGCGCTGCTGACGATTGAAGCCGGGGATGACTGGCATGAGAAAACAGCAGCGAACACCATCGTCATAAAAGACGGAAAAGTAATTGAAATTCGCCAGAGGTGATCATATGACAAAGCGATGGTTTAATGTAGGCAAAATCGTAAATACCCACGGAATCAAAGGCGAAGTGCGGGTGATTTCAAAAACAGATTTTGCCGAAGAACGATACAAGCCGGGAAACACGCTGTATTTGTTTATGGACGGCCGTAACGAACCAGTGGAGGTAACGGTAAACACACATAGACTGCATAAGCAATTTCATCTCCTGCAGTTTAAAGAAAGACAAAACCTAAATGAAGTAGAAGAGCTGAAAAACGCAATCATTAAAGTTCCTGAAGAAGAATTAGGAGAGCTGAATGAGGGTGAATTTTATTTCCACGAAATTATTGGGTGTGAAGTATTTACTGAAGAAGGCGAACTCATCGGAAAGGTCAAAGAAATTTTGACGCCTGGAGCCAATGACGTTTGGGTCATCGGACGAAAAGGAAAAAAAGACGCACTCATTCCTTACATTGAATCAGTGGTCAAACATATCAATGTCAGGGAAAAGAAAATTGAGATTGAACTCATGGAAGGGTTAATAGACGAATGAAAATCGACTTTTTGACGCTGTTTCCCGAAATGTTTGAAGGCGTGCTCGGCTCATCAATTCTTCAAAAAGCCCAGGAAAAAGATGCGGTGCAGTTTCAAGTCGTAAATTTCCGAGAGTACTCTGATAACAAGCACAATACTGTTGATGATTATCCTTATGGCGGCGGGGCAGGCATGGTTCTCAAGCCCCAGCCTGTTTTTGACGCGGTCGAGGACCTGACATCAAAGGCAGCCGCTGCTCCGCGTATTATCCTCGTATGCCCGCAAGGTGAGCGTTTTACCCAAAAAAAAGCCGAGCAATTAGCTAAGGAAGAGCATTTGCTGTTCATTTGCGGCCACTATGAAGGCTATGATGAACGCATTCGCGAGCACTTGGTAACGGATGAAATATCAATTGGCGACTTTGTTCTGACGGGCGGTGAGCTCCCTGCAATGATGATCGCAGACAGTGTGGTCAGACTGCTTCCGGGTGTACTGGGTAAAGAGGCTTCCCATATTGAGGATTCCTTCAGCACCGGACTTTTAGAGCACCCGCATTATACAAGACCGGCAGATTACAAAGGTTTAAAAGTGCCTGAAACACTCTTGTCAGGAAACCATGCAAAAATTGAAGAATGGCGGAATAAAGAATCGATCAGAAGGACCTACCTAAGACGTCCGGATCTGTTGAAAGACTACCCGCTTACAGAGCAGCAAAGAAAGTGGATTTCTGAATGGGAAAAAGAATAGATTTTATTGCATAGGCTATGAAATTGTGATAAGATACTACTTGTGGCTTAAGCGGGCTTATCCGCTGCAAGCTTGAAAACGATGTTCCGCTGTGCCGGTTTTTGTGGCCAAGAGCATCTGTTGGAAGGAGTTGAAAACGATGCAAAAACTAATTGAAGATATCACAAAAGAACAGCTTCGTACTGATCTTCCTGCGTTCCGTCCTGGTGACACTTTACGTGTACACGTTAAAGTTGTTGAGGGTAACCGTGAGCGTATCCAGATCTTTGAAGGTGTTGTGATTAAGCGTCGTGGTGGTGGAATCAGCGAAACGTTCACAGTTCGTAAGATTTCTTACGGTGTTGGCGTTGAACGTACTTTCCCAGTACACACACCAAAAATCGCGAAAATCGAAGTTGTACGTTACGGTAAAGTACGCCGTGCTAAACTTTACTACCTGCGTGAACTTCGCGGAAAAGCGGCTCGTATTAAAGAGATCAGACGATAATGATAACGAACGAAAAGAGCTTGTTACCTGTAACAAGCTCTTTTTTTATACAGAATTTGAAAATGCCGGACAGGCATCGTAAAATACATAAAGGACAACAATGAATCATGCATACTGAAGATAAAGGCGGTGTTCGTGTCACATGACAATTCAATGGTTCCCGGGCCATATGGCAAAAGCAAGAAGGGAAGTAACCGAAAAATTAAAATTAATCGATATCGTATATGAATTGGTAGATGCCAGAATTCCAATGTCATCAAGAAACCCAATGATTGAAGATATTCTAAAAAACAAGCCGCGAATTATGCTGTTAAACAAGGCTGACAAAGCAGATGCGGCAGTTACACAGCAGTGGAAAGAGCACTTTGAGAACCAGGGGATCCGCTCTCTGTCTATTAATTCTGTAAATGGACAAGGGTTAAATCAAATTGTGCCTGCATCAAAAGAGATCCTCCAAGAAAAATTTGACCGGATGCGTGCGAAAGGTGTGAAACCGAGAGCGATTCGCGCTTTGATTATCGGCATTCCAAACGTCGGAAAATCAACGCTCATCAACCGGCTTGCAAAGAAAAACATAGCAAAAACGGGAGACAGACCTGGCATTACGACTTCTCAACAGTGGGTCAAAGTTGGGAAAGAATTAGAGCTATTAGATACACCGGGGATTTTGTGGCCTAAATTTGAGGATGAGCTTGTCGGTTTGAGACTTGCAGTCACTGGGGCTATTAAAGACTCGATTATCAATTTGCAGGACGTGGCCGTGTTTGGTCTTCGTTTTCTCGAAGAACATTACCCAGAACGGCTTAAAGAGCGTTATGGCCTTGAGGAGATCCCAGAGGACATTGCTGAGCTGTTTGATGCAATAGGTGAAAAGCGGGGCTGTCTCATGAGCGGCGGGCTCATTAACTACGATAAGACGACTGAAGTCATCATTCGCGATATTCGCACTGAAAAGTTCGGCAGGCTGTCATTTGAACAGCCGACGATGTAAAGGCGCGCAGAAATGCGGGTCTTTATTTTTTCTTGGCTGAACCGATACATACAGTAAGGGAGAAGAGAAAGTGAATACATTAACCGTAAAGGACATTAAAGACCGTTTGCAGGAAGTGAAGGATGCACAAGACCCATTCATTGCCCAATGCGAAAACGACCCGAGAAAAAGCGTTCAAACGCTTGTAGAGCAATGGCTTAAAAAGCAAGCGAAAGAAAAAGCGCTGAAAGAACAATGGGTGAATATGACTTCCTATGAAAGGCTGGCAAGAAACAAAGGATTTCGCTTGATTGCAGGTGTTGACGAGGTCGGCCGGGGGCCATTGGCAGGACCAGTTGTCGCCAGCGCAGTCATCCTTCCAGAGGAATGTGAAATACTTGGGCTGACAGACTCCAAAAAGCTTTCAGAGAAAAAACGCGAGGAATATTACGAGCTTATTATGAAGGAAGCACTGGCGGTCGGGATAGGAATTGTAGAAGCTACTGTGATTGATGAGATCAATATATATGAAGCTTCAAAAATGGCAATGGTGAAAGCGATACAGGATTTGTCGGATACACCTGATTATTTGCTTGTTGACGCAATGACACTTCCGCTCGACACGGCTCAGGCGTCAATTATAAAAGGCGATGCCAAAAGCGTGTCTATTGCGGCAGGTGCGTGTATCGCAAAAGTGACGAGGGACCGAATGATGAGCGCTTATGCCGAAACGTATCCCATGTACGGCTTTGAAAAAAATAAAGGCTATGGGACAAAAGAACATTTGGAAGCTCTCGCTGCATACGGCCCAACTGAATTGCACCGCAAAACTTTCGCTCCTGTTCAATCTTTCAGATAAATCACCATGGACAAGGAGGCACCTTTTTAAAATGAACATACGAAATGATGTGCAAAAGGCGCTGCAGCACCTTTTCGGGCGTACAGCCGTCCCGCAGGAAACATCAAAAGTAAACGAAGCGCTAAACGGGGAGAAGCGTCTCCTCTTAGGAAAAGTGCTTCGTTTACTAGGAGATCAGCATGCCCTGATCCAAGTCGGCAATCAAACTGTTCAGGGAAAACTTGAAACTCAGCTTCGTCCTCAGGCATACTATTGGTTTTCCTACGAAAAAAAAACGGCAGAGCAAACAGGCCGTCTTCAGGTCGTTCAAAGCTTTAATCAAAATCCTAAAACCATTCAGGATGCAGCTGGCAAACTTTTAAATGCTATTTCAGTGAAGACGTCAAACGCAGCTCTCATGATGACAGGAGCGATGCTGAAAAGCAAAACACCCGTAACAGAAAATGATATCAAAACAGCTGTCCGCTGGATGGACACGCTGCCTTCGCAAGACACAAAAAAAGCAGTTGAAACGGTTCTCTTCGCTTTAAAGCGTGATCTTCCCATTCACTCCGAGATTTTGAATGGTGTTCACGCTGTGAAATCGCCTGTTCCGTTGCATCAGCACGTATCCCAGCTGCTACAGGCAATCGACCAAAACCCTCAGCAGAGCCAAATGATGTCAAAGCTAAAGGAAGCAGTTACGGTGCTTTTAAATAGTGAAATCGATGTCCATGCAGAACGGCTGATTGATAAGCTTATTTCTTTAACCGACAATACGAAAGCACCTTCTCCGACGAATACAGCTGGAAGCAGGGAGCTTAGCACACCAGCTGGCTCCCCCGGAAAAGCCAGCCTGCCGATTGCAAATCACACAGCAGAACAGGGAAGCATACAAGAAGAGCCTGTTAAAACAGCAGCAGACATTCCAATTAAAGAAGCCCGCCAGCTGCTCGTGAAGCTGACGGAATCTGCTGAAAAAAACAGTCTCCAAATTGTGAAAGAAGCAGCAAATTGGATTAAAGCGGCTGCTTCATCGGGTGATAGTAAGTCACTTGCAGCTTCAGCTGTTTTACAAGCGGCACAAGTCACAGACCAGGAAGCCGAAGTCTTTTTAAAGGCTGTTCAGCAGACAGCACCCCATTTGGCGGATAAGGCAGATGTTCTTTCTTTCTTATCCAAAGTGAAAACGGCAATCGGCGCAAGGGACGAGGTTGGGTTCATTAAAGCGTTTGAACAAGGAAGCGCAGTCACATCTGGCGAAATGCAATCCATCAAGCTGGCTCTTTCTGCCTTAAGAGCATCGCATGAGGTAGCCGAACCAGTCAAACAAGAAGCCGATCAGCTTTTTCATAAATTAAATGGCCAGCTTTTCATGCAGCAGGACCATCCATCATACAGCCAAATTGTAATGTCATTTCCGATGTTTTCGAAGTCAGGGGTTCAGGACATGACTGTTCTGTTTAAAGGAAAGAAAGAAGCGGATGGAAAGCTTGATCCTTCCCATTGCCGCCTTTTGTTTTTGCTGCAGCTTGATACACTAAAAGAAACCGTCGTTGATTGCTTGGTACAACAAAAAGTCATGACCATTACAATAGAGACTGATTTCGAGCTGCAGGCTGCGATCGATCCGATGGTGCCCGCGCTTAAACAGGGGCTAAAGGAAATGGGGTACAGCCTTTCAGGGGTAAACGCTAAAAAAAGGGTTCACACCGAAGAAAAGGCTTCAATCGATCAATATATAACAAGTATCAGTGATCAGGAAGTGGATGTGAAAATATGAAAGAGCAGACACCGATCAGAAAAGCTGTTGCTCTCCATTATGACGAACAAAAAGACAAGGCGCCGAGAGTGATTGCCACAGGGAAGGGCCATGTAGCTGACAACATTATCAAAGAAGCGAAAAAAGCAGGGGTCCCGATTCAAGAAGATCGGACCCTTGTCGAATTAATGCGCCATTTGACGGTAGATGATCAAATTCCTGAAGCTCTTTATGAAACGGTAGCCGAGATTTTTTCATTCATTTACAAATTGGACGAAAGCGTAAAAAACAAAAAATAGCTAAAATATTCCCCATCCTCCTTTGAAATTTATGTTTTTAATAAAGTAAAAGTTTGAATGTTTAGAAGGATTAAAAGATTTTGCATCGAACTGTAGACAATTCTTCCAGTATTATTATAGAATGAAAGCGCAGTCTATTTTAGTTTTGTTACATAAGTTAGGAGGATGGGAAATGAATATCCATGAGTACCAGGGAAAAGAAGTCCTCAGAAAATATGGGGTATCTGTTCCTGAAGGTAAAGTGGCTTTTACAGCAGAAGAAGCAGTTGAGAGTGCAAAGAGCTTATCCAGCTCGGTTTATGTCGTAAAGGCTCAAATTCATGCTGGCGGTCGAGGCAAAGCTGGTGGGGTAAAAATAGCAAAATCATTAGACGAAGTAAAAGCGTATGCCGAAGAACTATTAGGGAAGACCCTAGTTACACATCAGACGGGTCCGGACGGCCAAGTAATAAAACGCTTACTTATTGAAGAAGGCTGCGATATTAAAAAAGAATATTACATCGGTCTAGTGCTTGACCGCGCCACTTCAAGAATCGTTTTGATGGCTTCTGAAGAAGGCGGAACGGAAATTGAAGAGGTTGCGGAGAAAACACCGGAAAAAATCAAAAAAGCTGTCATTGATCCGGCTGTTGGCCTTCAAGGCTATCAAGCCAGAGAAATTGCATTCGCTATTAATATTCCAAAAGAGCTCGTGGGAAAAGCTGCTAAATTTATGCTTGGACTATATAAAGCGTTTGTTGAGAAAGACTGCTCAATCGCCGAAATCAATCCGCTTGTTGTTACCGGCGACGGAAATGTGATGGCGCTTGATGCAAAATTGAATTTTGACAGCAATGCGTTGTACCGACAAAAGGACATTATGGAATACAGAGATTTGGATGAAGAAGATCCGAAAGAAATTGAAGCATCCAAATATGATCTAAGCTACATTTCCCTTGATGGAAATATCGGCTGTATGGTAAACGGCGCGGGGCTTGCAATGTCCACGATGGATATTATCAAGCATTATGGAGGAGAACCGGCCAACTTCCTTGATGTGGGCGGCGGTGCAACCGCTGAAAAAGTCACGGAAGCATTTAAAATCATTCTTTCTGATCAAAACGTTAAAGGGATTTTCGTCAACATTTTCGGCGGCATTATGAAATGTGATGTCATCGCAGAAGGGGTTGTTGAAGCGACTAGACAAGTTGGTTTGACATTGCCGCTTGTCGTCCGTCTTGAAGGCACAAACGTGGATCTAGGGAAGAAAATCCTTAGTGAATCAGGATTAAACATTACATCTGCGGAATCAATGGCTGACGGCGCGCAGAAAATCGTATCCTTAGTTTAAGAAAGAATGAAAGGCAGGGGACCAAATAATGAGTGTTTTCATTAATAAAGATACAAGAGTTATTGTGCAAGGGATTACAGGTTCTACCGCTTTATTTCATACGAAGCAGATGCTTGAATACGGCACAAATATCGTTGGCGGTGTAACACCTGGAAAAGGCGGAACAGAAGCGGAAGGTGTTCCTGTATTTAATACAGTGGCTGAAGCAGTTCAAACGACCGGCGCTAACGCGTCTGTTATATATGTGCCCGCACCGTTTGCAGCTGATGCGATTATGGAAGCGGTAGATGCGGAGCTTGATCTCGTGATTTGTATCACAGAACATATCCCGGTTTTGGATATGGTGAAGGTCAAACGCTTCATGGAAGGCAAGAAAACGAGACTGATAGGGCCGAACTGTCCTGGTGTCATTACGCCTGAAGAATGTAAAATCGGCATTATGCCCGGATACATCCATAAAAAGGGTCATGTAGGCGTTGTATCACGTTCAGGAACATTAACATACGAAGCGGTGCACCAGCTCTCAGAAGCGGGTGTAGGGCAATCTACAGCTGTTGGAATCGGCGGCGACCCTGTAAATGGAACAAACTTTATTGACGTTTTAAAAGCGTTTAACGAAGATCCTGACACACACGCAGTCATCATGATTGGCGAAATCGGCGGTACGGCCGAAGAGGAAGCGGCAGAGTGGGTAAAAGCCAACATGACAAAACCGGTAGTCGGTTTTATCGGCGGTAAAACAGCACCTCCTGGGAAGCGCATGGGGCATGCAGGCGCCATTATTTCCGGCGGGAAAGGGACAGCTGATGAAAAAATCAAAACCCTTAATGCATGCGGAATCGAAGTTGCAGAGACACCTTCTGTCATGGGTGAAACCTTAATCAAGGTGCTGAAAGAGAAGAACTTGTTCGAAACTTGTAAAACGCATTAATAAAAAAGGGACAGCCGTCAAGGCTGTTCCTGCTTTTTCTAACAAAAGGAGGTCAATCTATTGGATCAGGCCGCTGCCTGCCTAACGATTTGCAGAATCAATCAATTATTATCCCCATCCCTTCTATTAAAATGGTGGAAAGCCGATCCGTCTATGTCGCTGACATCACCCGTGTTACAAACGGTTACTCGTGATCAAATAAAAGCAGCTGCATTAAAAAACGAAATAGAACAATTTTATCCAAAGCTCCCACGTGTACTTGCTGCTTATCGTGAGCAAGGCATTAACACCATCCCTATTTCTTCAAAGCAATATCCTTTCTGGCTTAAAAGCATTTATGATCCCCCCGCCGTACTGTTTGCAAAAGGTGATATGACTCTTCTTTCGAAAGGGAGAAAAATTGGAATTGTAGGGACAAGAAATCCAACAGCTTATGGGAAACAAGTTGTCAATCATCTTACAAAAGAGATCTGTCGTAAAGGTTGGGTGATTGTCAGCGGACTGGCGTCTGGGATAGACGGAATGTCCCATGCTGCAAGTATTAAGGCGAAGGGGCGGACAATTGGCGTCATTGCAGGCGGATTTCAACACATTTATCCCCGAGAAAACCTTCAGTTAGCAGATCACATGGCTAAACACCATATCCTGCTGTCAGAGCACCCACCTGAAACTAAACCCCAAAAATGGCATTTCCCTATGAGAAACCGTATTATCAGCGGACTAAGTGAAGGCGTTATTGTCGTTCAGGGCAAAGAAAAAAGCGGTTCGCTGATTACTGCCTATCAAGCATTGGAACAAGGGAGAGAGGTATTTGCCGTACCCGGTTCATTGTTTGACCCTTACGCCGGAGGTCCTATAAAACTGATCCAGCAGGGGGCTAAAGCCATATGGTCAGCAGAGGATATTTTCGAGGAACTTCCTGAGAGAAACGTTCAATATACGGAACCCTTTTGAATTATCGTTTGACAAACGGTATTGTAATATTTAATAATAGTGAGGATTTAAAGTTGCATATTGTTTTCTATTTAATTAATGACGTTCATGATAAAGAATGAAATGTTGAAAGCCAAATAAAGACAGCTGCAAAAATAAAATTGAAATATCTTGAAAAGAGAGAGAACACCTCTTGAGGGGGATGAAAATGTCTGATTATCTAGTCATCGTGGAATCGCCCGCTAAGGCGAAAACGATTGAACGTTACTTAGGTAAAAAATATAAAGTAAAAGCATCAATGGGACATGTCCGGGATCTTCCAAAAAGTCAAATGGGAGTTGACATAGAACAGAATTTTGAACCGAAATATATTACCATTCGAGGTAAAGGCCCGGTATTAAAAGAGCTGAAAACGGCTGCGAAAAAAGCCAAAAAAGTGTATCTCGCAGCCGACCCCGACAGAGAAGGGGAAGCGATTGCATGGCATTTGGCACACAGTCTTGATTTAGATCTCAACTCAGACTGCCGTGTGGTGTTTAACGAAATTACAAAAGACGCTATTAAGGAATCGTTTAAGCATCCCCGCATGATCAATATGGATTTAGTGGATGCACAGCAAGCGAGACGTATTTTAGACAGGCTTGTCGGATATAAAATCAGTCCAATCTTATGGAAAAAAGTCAAAAAAGGGCTTAGCGCAGGACGCGTGCAATCCGTTGCCCTCCGTTTGATTATTGACCGTGAAAAAGAGATTAACGACTTTAAGCCTGAGGAATATTGGACAATTGACGGTACGTTCTTAAAAGGTCAAGAAACCTTTGAAGCGAGCTTTTTCGGGAAAAACGGCAAAAAACTTCCTTTAAATAGTGAAGCTGATGTAAAAGAGATTCTTTCTCAGCTCAAAGGGAATCAATATACAGTTGAAAAAGTAACCAAAAAGGAACGCAAACGTAATCCTGCTTTGCCTTTTACCACTTCTACCCTGCAGCAGGAAGCGGCTCGCAAGCTCAATTTCAGAGCGAAGAAAACGATGATGATTGCACAGCAATTATATGAAGGAATTGATTTAGGAAGAGAAGGAACGGTTGGTCTGATCACGTATATGAGAACGGATTCAACCCGTATTTCAAATACGGCTGTTGATGAAGCAGCTGCATTTATTGATCAGACATATGGAAAAGAGTTCCTAGGCGGAAAACGGAAGCCTGCGAAAAAGAATGAAAATGCCCAGGATGCCCACGAAGCAATTCGGCCGACATCAGTTCTTAGAAAACCAAGTGAATTAAAAGCAGTCCTCGGCAGAGACCAAATGAGACTGTATAAATTAATTTGGGAGCGTTTTGTTGCCAGCCAAATGGCACCGGCTGTTCTCGATACAATGAGTGTCGACCTGACAAACAACGGTTTGACATTTCGTGCAAATGGAAGTAAAGTCAAGTTTTCCGGGTTTATGAAGGTGTATGTTGAAGGAAAAGACGATCAAATGGAAGAAAAAGACCGGATGCTGCCTGACTTACAAGAAGGCGACACGGTATTATCAAAAGATATAGAACCTGAGCAGCATTTTACCCAGCCGCCTCCGCGATATACTGAGGCCCGGCTTGTTAAAACCCTTGAAGAACGCGGTATCGGCCGTCCATCCACATATGCTCCGACACTTGATACTATTCAGCGGCGCGGCTACGTGGCATTGGATAATAAACGTTTCGTTCCGACTGAATTAGGTCAGATCGTTCTTGACTTGATCATGGAGTTTTTCCCTGAGATCATTAACGTTGAGTTTACAGCTAAAATGGAGAGAGATCTTGATCATGTTGAAGAAGGAAATACCGAATGGGTCAAGATTATCGATAATTTCTACACCGATTTTGAAAAACGCGTCAAAAAAGCCGAATCGGAAATGAAGGAAGTTGAGATTGAACCAGAGTATGCTGGAGAGGATTGTGAATTGTGCAGTTCTCCAATGGTATATAAAATGGGACGGTACGGTAAATTCTTAGCTTGCTCCAACTTCCCTGACTGCCGGAACACGAAACCGATTGTGAAACAAATCGGTGTGAAGTGCCCGAGCTGCGGAGAAGGAAACATTGTTGAGCGAAAATCGAAAAAGAAACGGGTGTTTTACGGCTGTGACCGTTATCCGGACTGTGAATTCGTATCATGGGACAAACCAATTGAACGAAAATGCCCGAAATGCGGAAAAATGCTCGTCGAGAAAAAACTCAAAAAAGGCATACAAGTCCAATGCGTGGAATGCGATTATAAGGAAGAACCACAGAAGTAGCGGTGAGCAGGGTCTTGCTCACCTTCTTTGTGTGTTAAAAGAAGGCCTTGAATAATAAACTAGGAGATGTGAAAGATGAACCAACAAACAGTGAATGTAATCGGAGCCGGACTCGCAGGAAGTGAAGCAGCATGGCAGCTTGCCAAACGTGGGATTCAAGTCAAATTGTATGAAATGCGGCCAGTTAAACAAACGCCTGCGCACCATACAGATAAATTTGCTGAGCTTGTCTGCAGCAACTCTCTTCGCTCTAATACACTTGCTAACGCTGTCGGTGTATTAAAGGAAGAAATGCGTGCGCTTGATTCAGCCATTATCGCTGCGGCTGACGAATGTTCGGTGCCTGCCGGGGGCGCTCTTGCAGTAGACCGTCATGAATTTGCCGCAAGTGTGACAAATCGGGTGAAAAATCATCCAAACGTAACCGTTATTAATGAAGAAGTGACTGAAATTCCTGAAGGCCCTACTATCATCGCAACGGGTCCGTTAACATCTGAATCGCTGTCTGCCCAGCTGAAGGAGCTGACTGGAGAGGACTATTTATATTTTTATGACGCAGCGGCGCCAATTGTAGAAAAAGACAGCCTTGATATGGATAAAGTGTACCTAAAATCCCGTTATGATAAAGGTGAAGCAGCATATTTGAACTGCCCGATGACAGAAGAAGAGTTTGACCGTTTTCATGAAGCATTAACATCAGCAGAAACAGTGCCGTTAAAAGAATTTGAAAAAGAGATTTTCTTTGAAGGCTGCATGCCGATTGAAGTTATGGCAAAACGGGGTAAGAAAACAATGCTTTTCGGTCCGATGAAACCGGTTGGTCTAGAGCATCCTGTTACAGGAAAACGCCCTTATGCCGTCGTTCAGCTCAGACAGGATGATGCTGCGGGAACACTTTATAATATTGTAGGATTCCAGACTCATTTAAAATGGGGAGACCAAAAGGAAGTTCTCAAGTTGATTCCAGGACTTGAAAATGTAGAAATCGTCAGATATGGCGTGATGCACAGAAACACATTTATTAACTCTCCAAGCCTGTTAAAGCCGACTTATCAATTTAAAAACCGCAGTGATCTGTTCTTTGCAGGCCAAATGACGGGAGTAGAAGGATATGTGGAATCAGCTGCCTCAGGACTTGTAGCAGGCATTAATGCGGCGAAGCTTGTATTGGGAGAAGAGCTTGTGATCTTCCCTCAGGAAACAGCAATTGGCAGTATGGCACATTATATTACAACAACAAACCAGAAGAACTTCCAGCCGATGAATGCAAACTTTGGGCTTTTGAAAGAATTGCCAGTTAAAATTAAAAATAAAAAAGAACGAAATGAACAATACGCGAACCGTGCGATTGAAACAATTCAAACAATTTCGAAAACAATATAGGTATTGATTGCAACCTGAGCGCGATTTGTGATACCATTTAAAAGCCCTTCCTGGGGAGGTATTAGGCATGGAGAATGTTAAGAATTTCGTAAAGTTATTCGTTGAATATTTACAAATTGAAAAAAATTATTCACAATATACTATTGTGAATTATGTGGATTCAATTGAAGAATTCGAGACTTTCCTGCGCGTTCAAGGTATAAATGGATTTGAAGAAGCTGCATATCAAGATACTAGGATTTTTTTGACAGAATCCTATGAAAAAGGTTTATCGAGAAGAACAATAAGCAAAAAGATATCTGCATTAAGAAGCTTTTATAAGTTTCTGATGCGGGAAAAGCTTATTGAAGAAAATCCGTTTCAGCTTGTTCATCTGCCAAAACAGGAGAAACGGATACCGAAGTTTCTATATCAAAAAGAGCTTGAGGAGCTGTTTGAAGTTTCAGATATAAGCCAGCCGGCCGGAATGAGGGATCAAGCGCTGTTAGAGCTGCTCTATGCCACCGGAATGAGGGTCAGTGAATGCTGTTCCATAACTATTAACGACGTTGATTTATTTATGGACACTGTGCTTGTTCACGGTAAAGGCAAGAAGCAGCGCTATATCCCCTTTGGGTCTTATGCCCGCGAAGCGTTGAAGGTATACATGAATAGCGGAAGACAGTGCTTGCTGATGAAGGCAAAAGAACCTCATGATCTATTATTCGTAAATCAAAGAGGCGGACCGCTTACAGCCCGTGGCATCAGACATATTTTAAGCGGGCTTGTTCAAAAAGCGTCAAGCACTTTACATATCCATCCGCATATGCTTCGACATACGTTCGCCACGCATCTGTTAAATGAAGGAGCGGATTTGAGAAGCGTTCAAGAACTGCTCGGGCATTCCAATCTGTCTTCTACACAGATATACACGCACGTTTCGAAGGAAATGTTGAGAAACACATATATGTCTCACCATCCAAGAGCATTTAAGAAAAATTAAAGGAGGCCCTTTATGTCATCTTTTCATGCGACCACAATATTTGCCGTACAGCATAAAGGACGAAGCGCTATGTCCGGAGACGGCCAAGTAACATTTGGTCAGGCTGTTGTCATGAAACACACGGCACGGAAAGTGAGAAAACTGTTTAACGGCAAAGTTCTTGCTGGCTTTGCGGGATCTGTTGCAGACGCTTTCACTTTATTCGAAAAGTTTGAAGCTAAGCTTGAAGAATATAACGGCAACTTAAAACGGGCGGCTGTTGAGCTTGCGAAGGAATGGCGCAGTGATAAAGTGCTAAGAAAGCTCGAAGCCATGCTGATTGTTATGAATCAGGATACTTTGCTTCTCGTATCGGGAACAGGCGAGGTGATCGAACCAGATGACGGCATTCTCGCGATTGGATCAGGAGGCAATTACGCTTTGGCAGCGGGAAGAGCACTGAAAAAGCATGCCGGGGAAAGCATGTCTGCAAGTGAGATTGCCAGAGCCGCGTTAGAAACAGCAGGCGAAATTTGTGTTTACACGAACGATCAAATCATACTGGAAGAGCTTGAATAGAAAGGACTTGAGGCGCATGGAAAAAAAACCGTTAACTCCTAGACAGATTGTAGATCGGTTAGACCAATATATTGTCGGTCAGCAAAATGCGAAAAAAGCTGTTGCCGTGGCATTAAGAAACCGCTATAGAAGAAGTCTTCTGGATGAAAAGCTGAAGGACGAGGTCGTTCCGAAAAACATTTTAATGATGGGTCCTACCGGCGTCGGGAAAACTGAAATTGCCAGACGAATCGCTAAGCTTTCAGGTGCGCCATTTATCAAAATTGAAGCTACTAAATTTACCGAAGTCGGCTATGTAGGCAGAGATGTTGAATCAATGGTCAGAGATCTTGTGGAGACTTCTGTTCGGCTTATAAAAGAAGAGAAAATGAATGAAGTAAAGGAACAGGCAGAAGAAAATGCAAACAAACGCATTGTTCGTCTGTTAGTTCCTGGGAAGAAAAAACAATCTGGTGTTAAAAATCCGTTTGAAATGTTTTTTGGAGGCAGCCAGCCGAATGGTGAAGATGAGGCGGAGAGCCAGGAAGAAGCAAACATCGAAGAAAAAAGAAAACGAATGGCGCATCAGCTGGCTTTAGGAGAGCTCGAAGACTACTATGTAACAGTAGAAGTCGAAGAACAGCAGCCTTCTATGTTTGACATGCTGCAGGGCTCGGGTATGGAGCAGATGGGTATGAACATGCAGGATGCGCTGAGCGGATTAATGCCAAAGAAAAAGAAGCGGCGCAAAATGACAGTCAGAGAAGCCAGAAAAGTCCTGACGAATGAAGAAGCAAGCAAACTCATCGATATGGATGAAGTCGGCCAGGAAGCTGTTCAGAGAGCAGAAGAGAGCGGGATTATCTTTATCGATGAGATTGATAAAATCGCAAAGAACGGCGGTGCATCTTCTTCTGCCGATGTTTCAAGAGAAGGTGTTCAGCGGGATATCCTTCCGATTGTTGAAGGTTCTACCGTTGTCACAAAATATGGTTCTGTAAAAACAGACCATGTATTATTTATTGCAGCAGGAGCGTTTCATATGGCCAAACCGTCTGATTTGATTCCTGAGCTGCAGGGGCGTTTCCCGATTCGTGTAGAACTGAACAAACTCACGGTAGACGACTTCGTGAGAATTTTGGTTGAGCCGGATAATGCGCTGCTGAAACAATATCAGGCATTATTGCAGACAGAAGGTATATCTCTTGAATTTTCTGACGAAGCTATTCATAAGATTGCTGAAGTTGCTTATCATGTGAACCAGGACACAGATAATATCGGTGCGAGACGCCTTCATACAATACTTGAACGCCTATTAGAAGATTTGTCGTTTGAAGCTCCAGATGTAACGATGGAGAAAATAACGATTACACCACAGTATGTCGAAGAAAAGCTCGGAACGATAGCCAAAAACAAAGATTTAAGTCAATTTATATTGTGAAAAATTTAATATGAGGAATGTTTAGGAGGATTATTTATCATGGCTTTATTACAAAAAACAAGAATTATTAACTCCATGCTGCAAGCTGCGGCAGGGAAACCGGTAAACTTCAAGGAAATGGCGGAGACGCTGCGGGATGTAATTGATTCCAATATTTTCGTTGTAAGCCGCAGAGGGAAACTCCTTGGGTATTCTATTAACCAGCAAATTGAAAATGATCGTATGAAAAAAATGCTTGAGGATCGTCAATTCCCTGAAGAATATACGAAAAATCTGTTTAATGTCCCTGAAACATCTTCTAACTTGGATATTAATAGTGAATATACTGCTTTCCCTGTTGAGAACAGAGACCTGTTTCAAGCTGGTTTAACAACAATTGTGCCGATCATCGGAGGCGGGGAAAGATTAGGAACACTTATTCTTTCACGTTTACAAGATCAATTCAATGACGATGACTTAATTCTAGCTGAATACGGCGCAACAGTTGTCGGAATGGAAATCCTAAGAGAAAAAGCAGAAGAAATTGAAGAGGAAGCAAGAAGCAAAGCTGTCGTACAAATGGCTATCAGCTCGCTTTCTTACAGTGAGCTTGAAGCAATTGAGCACATTTTTGAGGAGCTTGACGGAAACGAAGGTCTTCTTGTTGCAAGTAAAATTGCTGACCGTGTCGGCATTACCCGTTCTGTTATTGTGAACGCACTCAGAAAGCTGGAGAGCGCCGGTGTTATCGAGTCTAGATCATTAGGAATGAAAGGTACTTATATCAAAGTACTAAACAACAAATTCTTAATTGAATTAGAAAATCTAAAATCTCATTAATCACAAAAAGAACCCTTTTTGAGGGTTCTTTTTTTATTTCAAATAAAGGAAATCAATAAGCTTTATTTCCTGGGTTGAAAGTCTTTCTATGTAATAATTTTAATAAATTTTGCATTTTTCTTCAAAAAGTTTCAAAAATGCCGAAAAGAAAGGAGAAAAAACAGAAATTCTGCTATTTTCAGGCTTATATCAAGGCGAGAAATGTAGTTCTAACAATCTAGGACTTTATGCCTAGTTGCAAAATAGATAATTGTGAGGACATTTTTTTACACGAACTTCATAGACTTTATGCCTGTTATTTCTTACAATAAGCATATAGTTTTACAATTCTCGACAAGGATATTGAGGGTGAAAAAAACTGAAATGGAGGTAAGTGGATTTGAGCTTATTTTCTGGAACGATACAAAATCTTGAAAATGCCTTGAGTAGAGCGGATATTAAGCAAAAAGTCATAACTAATAATATCGCCAATATAGATACACCGAACTATAAGGCAAAAAAAGTCTCTTTCCAAAATTTATTAGATCAAGAATCCTCGCGTCTTGAAGCGATAAAAACAGACTATCGTCATGTTGATTTTTCTGATACTGATTCGAATTATTCAATTGTTGCGAGCGGAGATACATCGTATCAGCAAAACGGAAACAATGTTGATGTTGACAAAGAGATGACAGAATTGGCGCAAAATCAAATCAACTATCAAGCTTTGGTTGAAAGAATGAACGGTAAATTTAATTCGCTGAAGACCGTATTAACAGGAGGAAAATGATGACAGCTTTTCATAGCTTAAATGTTTCAGCATCGGCTTTAACAGCTCAGCGAGTCAGAATGGACGTTGTATCATCTAACTTAGCAAATATGGA
The DNA here is from genome assembly GCF_038002425.1 of Bacillus sp. FSL R7-0685. NCBI lineage: Bacteria > Bacillati > Bacillota > Bacilli > Caryophanales > Bacillaceae > Bacillus > Bacillus sp. FSL R7-0685. The sequence goes on from NZ_JBBOCN010000001.1 coordinate 1,677,763, forward strand.
TACGACAAGAGCTAAGCAGGTGAATGGAGAGTGGGTGCCTTACAGAAGAAAAATGGTTTCCCTTCAGTCAAAAGGTGAATCGTTCTCTTCTATTCTCAATTCTCAAATGAGCGGAAGCGGGAATGCTGGAAACGGTGTGAAGGTTTCAAAAATTACGGAGGATGATTCAGATTTTAATCTTGTCTATGATCCGACAGACCCTGATGCAAACGCTGAAGGATATGTACAAAAGCCTAATGTTGATCCATTAAAGGAAATGGTTGATCTTGTCAGCAGCACCAGATCATACGAGGCGAATGTCACGGCGATGAATGCCACAAAGGGAATGCTGATGAAGGCGTTAGAAATCGGAAAGTAGGTGAATGAATGTGATTAATGCAATTTCTCCTTTTCAGGTTCAAAATACTCAAAACACTCAAAATGCAACAAATCAAGTAAACAATAGCCAAAAAACAGATTCTTCAAATCAAACAAGCTTTTCGGAGCTTTTAAAAAACTCTATTAGTTCGTTAAATGAGTCCCAAGTAGCTTCTGACAACATGACTAATGCCTTGGCTGCAGGAAAAGATGTAAATCTTGATGAGGTCATGATCGCTGCTCAAAAAGCCAGCATCTCTCTAACTGCAGCAACAGAGTTCCGCAATAAAGCTGTGGAAGCTTATCAGGAGATTATGAGAATGCAAATGTAGGGGGTCTGACGATTTAGAGAAAGAGTGGAATGACCGGGGGTTAACATGAATCGTACTCTAATGCAAATGAAAAACAAAACGAGTGAGTTTTGGAAAAATAGATCTAAATTACAAAAGATTTTAATGGTTAGTGCTTTAGCGGCAATTATTATTATTGGAATTATTATTAGTGTTTTTGCTTCGAATTCTAAAATGGCGCCGCTGTACAAAGATTTGTCTGCCGAAGAAGCAGGACAAATCAAAGAAGAATTGGATGCAAAAAAAGTGCCAAACGAACTTTCGAATGGCGGTACAGTGATTAGTGTTCCGGAGGATCAGGTTGATTCTTTGAAAGTGCAGATGGCTGCAGAAGGACTTCCTAAAACGGGATCAATTGATTATTCGTTTTTTGGACAGAATGCCGGCTTTGGTTTGACAGACAATGAGTTTGATATGGTGAAAGTGAAAGCTACACAGACAGAACTGTCAAACTTGATCAATGAAATGGACGGTATTAAAAATTCAAAAGTAATGATTAATCTCCCGAAAGACGCTGTGTTTGTCGGTGAGGAGCAATCTGCAGCATCTGCATCAATCGTTTTGCAGATTCAACCGGGTTATACGCTTGATCAAAGCCAAATCAACGGATTATATCATCTGGTATCTAAAAGCGTGCCAAACCTAAAAGAAGATAACATCGTCATCATGGACCAAAATTCTACATACTACGACAAATCAGACAGCGATGCAGGGTCCTACGCGGATAGTTATTCTTCTCAGCAAGGAATTAAGTCTCAAGTTGAAAAAGACATTCAAAAACATGTACAGTCATTGCTGGGTACGATGATGGGCCAAGATAAAGTCGTTGTCTCCGTTACAGCAGACATTGATTTCACAAAAGAAAATCGGACAGAAGACATTGTCGAACCTGTGGATAAAGAAAACATGGAAGGTATTGCAGTCAGCGCTGAAAAGGTATCTGAAACATATCAGGGCGACGGTGCAGCTAACGGCGGAACTGCCGGAACCGGCGAGGAAGATGTTACAAATTATAAGGCTGACGGTGAAAATACCGAAAGCGGGAACTACGAAAAAAACAGCAACAAAATCAATTACGAGGTTAACCGAATTCATAAAGAAATCGCTGAAAGTCCTTATAAGGTCAGAGATTTAGGGATTCAAGTAATGGTAGAGCCGCCTGATGCCAAAAACACTGCGTCGCTATCAACTGAAAGACAGGATGATATACAAAAAATCCTTTCAACTGTAGTCAGAACATCTTTGGATAAAGATGAAACGCAAAATCAGAATTTATCTGATGCTGATATCAATAATAAGATTGTTGTTTCCGTTCAGCCATTCGACGGAAAAGTCAATTTGGATACAAATACGGAAGAATCCTCAGGTATCCCGCTGTGGGCATATATTGTAGGCGGTGTTTTAATCGCAGCGATCATTGTTCTGATCATTATGCTTATCAGAAAGAAACGGGCGCAAGAGGATGAATTTGAGGAATATGAGTATGAGGTTCCTCAAGAACCAATCAATTTGCCTGATATCAATGAAGAGGAAAATGAAACAGCGGAATCAGTCAGACGAAAACAGCTTGAAAAGATGGCGAAAGACAAGCCGGAAGATTTTGCAAAACTGCTGAGAAGCTGGCTGGCCGAGGATTAGGAGGAATTAGAAATGGCGAGACGTGATCAAGATAAGCTTACAGGAAAACAAAAAGCAGCCATTCTCATGATTTCCTTGGGGTTAGATGTGTCAGCTTCTGTCTATAAGCACTTAACCGATGAAGAAATTGAAAGGCTTACTCTGGAAATATCAGGTGTTCGAAGCGTCGATCATCAAAAAAAGGATGAAATCATAGAAGAATTTCATAATATAGCCATTGCGCAAGATTATATTTCTCAAGGCGGTTTAAGCTATGCAAGACAAGTTCTGGAAAAGGCGCTTGGAGAGGATAAGGCGGAGAACATTCTAAACAGGCTGACTTCTTCTTTGCAGGTTAAACCATTTGATTTTGCCAGAAAAGCGGAGCCTGAACAAATTTTGAATTTTATCCAGCAAGAGCATCCGCAGACGATGGCGTTAATCTTGTCTTATTTAGATCCAGTGCAGGCTGGGCAGATTTTATCCGAGCTGAATCCTGAAGTACAGGCTGAGGTTGCGAGAAGAATCGCGGTTATGGATAGAACATCTCCAGAAATAATTAATGAGGTAGAACGGATTCTGGAACAAAAATTATCTTCTGCATTTACTCAGGATTATACACAAACAGGCGGAATTGAAGCTGTTGTGGAAGTGTTAAACGGGGTAGACAGAGGGACAGAGAAGACGATCTTGGATTCATTGGAAATTCAGGATCCCGATCTTGCTGAAGAAATTAAAAAGCGGATGTTTGTCTTCGAAGATATTGTCACACTTGATAACCGTGCCATTCAGAGAGTCATTCGCGATGTTGAGAACGACGATTTGCTCCTTTCATTAAAGGTTGCAAGCGAGGAAGTCAAAGAAATTGTATTCAACAATATGTCACAGCGTATGGTTGAAACCTTCAAAGAAGAAATGGAATTTATGGGCCCTGTACGCTTGAAAGATGTAGAAGAAGCTCAATCGAGAATTGTAAGCATCGTCAGAAAGCTTGAAGAAGCCGGTGAAATTGTAATAGCAAGAGGCGGAGGGGATGATATTATTGTCTAATATCATTAAACAAGAATCATCTATTTCTCCACAAAAGGAAAAAAGAAAACTTTCTATACAAGAGGTGCGTATTGATCATTCTCACCTTTTGCAGGCTGAAGAGAACCCGGAGGCGCTTATGGCCCGAGTGAAAGAGGAAGCTGACCGGATTTCTGAGCAGGCAAACAGTCATATAGAAAATATTCGCCGTCAAATTGAACAGGAGAAAAACGATTGGGCGGCTGAAAAACAGAAGCTTATTGAAGAAGCAAAAGCCGAGGGCTTTGAACAAGGAGTAGCGCTGGGCAAAGCTGAGGCAATGAAACAGTATGCAGAACTGATCGGCCAAGCAAACAGTATAACTGAAATGTCCAGAAAAGCTGTTGAGGACAAGCTTGAAGACGCTAATGAAGAAATCGTTGAGCTTGCCGTTGCCCTAGCAAAAAAAGTTTGGCAGCAAAAGTCTGATGATAAAGAGGCTTTCCTCCTGCTTGTACAACAGGTTATAAACGAAGTGAAGGAATATGACGATATATCAATTTATGTTGATCCATATTACTATGAGACAATCTTTCAGCAAAAAGATGAAATCCAGCAGCTTCTTTATAAAGAATGTCGGCTTGGCATATATGCTGATGAAAAAGCTCAAAAAGGAACCTGTTATATTGAAACTCCTTTTGGCAGGGTAGATGCGAGTGTTGACACACAATTGATGCAATTGAAAGATAAACTTCTGACAGCGCTGGAAGCAGGTGCAGCTGAATGAAGACACAGAGTCTGATAGATTGTATAGAAATGACAGACTCGTATAAACGGTACGGAAAAGTCAAACGGGTAATCGGCCTGATGATTGAATCAAAAGGGCCAGCAAGCTCAATTGGCGACGTGTGCCTGATTTATGTAAAAGGACAATCTGGGAAAGTCATTAAAGCTGAGGTAGTCGGCTTCCAGGAAGAAAATATTTTGCTTATGCCTTATTTAGAGGCTGCGAGCATTGCACCTGGCAGCATTGTAGAAGCTACTGGAGAATCACTTCGGGTTAAAGTTGGAACCGGACTGATTGGACAAGTCATCGATGCTTTTGGAGAACCGCTTGACGGAAAACTTCTGCCTAAAGGGCTTTCGCCTGTATCAACGGAGCAATCACCGCCCAACCCGATGAAACGGCCGCCTATCCGTGAAAAGATGGGTGTTGGAGTCAGATCAATTGACAGCTTGCTGACAGTCGGTAAAGGCCAGCGGATTGGAATTTTTGCAGGAAGTGGTGTCGGAAAAAGCACCTTAATGGGGATGATCGCCAAGCAGACAGAGGCTGACTTAAACGTCATTGCACTTGTCGGAGAACGCGGACGAGAGGTTCGGGAGTTTATTGAAAAAGATCTGGGGAAAGAGGGGCTGAAACGATCGATTGTAGTCGTTGCCACCTCAGACCAGCCAGCATTAATGAGATTGAAAGCGGCATATACAGCGACTGCAATTGCCGAGTATTTCCGAGATAAAGGCCAAAATGTCATGTTTATGATGGATTCTGTTACAAGGGTGGCAATGGCGCAGCGAGAGATTGGACTGGCTGCAGGAGAGCCTCCGACGACAAAAGGTTATACACCTTCAGTGTTCGCTATTTTACCTCGTTTACTAGAACGAACAGGTGCAAACGAGCATGGAACCATTACGGCATTTTATACAGTGTTGGTAGACGGGGATGACATGAATGAGCCGATTGCCGATACTGTACGCGGAATTTTAGACGGACATATTGTGTTGGACAGGGCGCTTGCCAATAAAGGCCAGTTTCCTGCAGTTAACGTACTAAAAAGCATCAGCAGGGTGATGTCAAACATTTCAACAAAACAGCATCTGGATGCGGCAAATAAATTCCGTGAACTTTTATCGACATATCAAAATTCGGAAGATCTCATTAATATCGGAGCTTACAAAAGAGGATCATCCAGAGAAATTGATGAAGCGATACAATTTTATCCGCAGCTTATTCAATTTTTAAAGCAGGGAACAGACGAACCGGCTTTATTGGAAGAAAGCATTGCTGCATTAACTAGTTTGACAGGAAATGAGGAATAAACGTGGCTTATCAATTTAGATTCCAAAAGCTGCTGGAACTAAAAGAAAATGAAAAAGACCAATCCTTATCCGAGTATCAGCAATCAGTTTCTGAATTTGAAAACGTTGCTGAAAAATTATATGAGAATATGAGCAAAAAGGAATTGCTGGAACAAAATAAGGAAAAGAAATTAAAAAGCGGCATGAGTGTACAAGAAATGAGGCACTACCAACAATTTGTCTCAAATCTTGATAATACGATCTATCACTATCAAAAGCTTGTCATTATAAAAAGAAATCAAATGAATCAAAAACAAGAAATTTTGACAGAGAAAAACATTGAAGTGAAAAAGTTTGAAAAAATGCGTGAAAAACAGTTTAAAATGTTTGCTCTTGAAGATAAAGCTGCAGAAATGAAAGAAATGGACGATATTTCGATTAAGCAGTTTATGATTCAAGGCCATTAGGAGCGAATGTAATGTCCGGCAAAAAGAAAGAATCAGGTAAGTTCCGTTCGGTTTTGCTTATCATTATCCTCCCGCTGATGTTTCTATTAATCGCAGGGGGGATTGTTCTTTGGGCTGCTGGTATCAATGTCATAAAGCCGATACAGGATGCTGCGGCAAAAACGCCGGTTCTTAAAGAATTGGTCCCTGAAACCGAAAATAAAAAAGGCGCAGCATCAAGTAAGGATAGCAGTAATACGGCAGCTCTGGAAAAGACCATTAAGGATCAAAAAAGTGAAATCAGTATATTGAATAAAGATTTAGAAACAAGTAAATCAGAAATCGATAGGCTCAATCAAAAGATCCGTTCACTTGAAAAGACGGCTGAGGATCAAAAAAAGTCATCAGAAGATCATACTGAAGGATCAGCAGACTCGAAAGCTTCTTCTGAAAATGACAAAGTGATCAGTGTGTACAAAAGCATGGACAGCGGAAAGGCTGCTAAAATTATTGCCCAATTAAAGGAGCAAGAAGCACTGAAAATATTGAATGGCCTAAGCAAAAAGCAGCTTGCTGACATATTGGCGAAAATGACTCCTGAGCAAGCAGCAACCTATACAGAAAAAATTGCTGCCAGCCAAGAATAGGGGGAATGAAAGGTGAAGCTGCTTGAATTAGCCGGACCTTTGCTGCAAACCACAACGGGTTCTGCCGCTAAAAACATGAAAAGTAGCCAAGGAGTTTTTCAAAACTGGCTTATGTCTGAGGCTGGATTGAAGGAACTTTCAGAACAAGGAAAGGGTACTCCTAATTCCGAAGATCAGCTTTTAGCAGATGCGCTTAAAAAGATCGGTGACTGGCTAAATGCAAGTCCTGAAGATCAAGACAAACAAAATGCGGATCTTTTGCAAACATTAAGCAAACTGACAGGGAAGCAATTGGATGCGAATGCTCTGCAAATGTTGCAAAATCTTTTGCAAGCAGTTGAATCAAAAATGTCAGGCGGGACGGATCAATTGCTCACAGAAACGGAGAAAATCTTTTCAGAAGCTAAAACGGCTCTGAGTGCCAATGATTCTGCTTCTGACATTAATGGAGCACTGAAGTCTGATACAGAGCAATCAAATCAGGAAAATGAAGTATCCGAGCCTGCTAAAGAGCTTATCTATATCCAGATGTTCATTAGCCAGCTCGTAGAAGGGAATAAGCTGACTGATCGCGGGAATGGCAATGAAGCTCATGCCATTTACCAAAATGGAGATCAATTCCTTTCTGCATTAGAAAAGAAGGGTGTATCTCAACAACTAATTCAGGATCTTAAACAGCAAATATTCACTAAAGCTGAGTCAAGTTCAAAACTTTACTCGATGACAGCGTCAGAGCTGAAAAGTTTTCAAAGCTTAATGGATCAAATGTCTATGCTTCCTCAAAAAGGGACCAAAGAATGGAGTTTAGCTGAAAGCCAGCTGAAAGCCTTCTTGTTATCGAAATCATCCGAATCATCACAAGACTTTGGGAAGCGTGTTCTCACACCGCTCTCGCAGAGTTCATCCAGCAAAAATGCATCGGATGTTTCTGGAAGTATTCAGCCTGTAGATAGTAAATCAGGACTCCAAATGCTGTTTTCGGGGTATCGGGGCATAGGAGGAGTTCAAACACTTGATCTGCAGCAGATGTCATCTGATATACCAAATGCCGAAACAAAAACGGTGGCTGATCAAGTGATTAATGCGTGGAAGCAGATGAAATATACGCCTTTCGGCAGATCGACGGGAAGTTTCACTATTCGGCTGAACCCTGAACATTTAGGATTTGTCACAATCAAGCTGACAAATGAAAATGGAATGTTTCAGAGTAAAATCATAGCATCTAGCCAATCAGCAAAAGAATTGCTTGAACAGCATCTTCCTCAGCTGAAGCAATCATTGCCGAATATGGCCGTCCAAATTGACCGTTTTACTCTTCCGGTCCAAAGCGGGGATCAGCCGATATACGGCCAGCTTGCTGATGAACAGAAACAGCAGCAAGAGGGGCAGAGACAGCAAAGACAGAAAAAGCAATCAAATGATTTTGGCGATCTGCTCGATGAAGTGTCGATGGTTGAAATGGAGGAAGAAGAATGACTTCTATAAGTTCAGAATATAAACTGCCTGAAAAAACGAACACTGTGTCGACGAACAACAGCAGCTTGGGGAAAGACGAGTTTTTAAAAATATTAATGACTCAAGTTCAAAACCAAGATCCGCTTAACCCGATTGACGATAAAGAATTTATCAGCCAGATGGCGACTTTTTCAAGCTTGGAGCAAATGATGAATCTGAATACGACAATGACTCAATTCGTTGAAAACCAAGATCCGTTTACAACGTATGTTGATTGGATGGGAAAAGAAGTATCTTGGACTGATGGTAAAAGTGCAACAGATAAAACAGGCACAGTAAGCTCTGTTAAACATTTTAAAGGAAATTATTATCTCGTTCTTGATGATGGGACCGAGATCAGTCCTGCGAATGTCATGTCTGTGGGACAATCATCTAAATAAAAACATCTGGGGGAATATATTATGTTACGTTCACTTTATTCTGGAATCAGCGGTATGAAGAACTTTCAAACAAAGCTTGACGTAATCGGTAACAACATTGCCAACGTAAATACAGTAGGATTCAAAAAGAGCCGTGTGACCTTTAAAGATATGGTAAGCCAAACCATTGCCGGCGGTTCTGCTGCTGGTGCAACAATCGGCGGAACAAACTCTAAGCAAATCGGTTTAGGTTCATCATCTGGCACAATTGATACAATTCATTCAACAAGCGCGACACAAAGCACAGGAAGAACACTTGATTTAGCAATTGACGGCGACGGTTACTTCCGAATTGATACAGGTGACGGGACAGCTTATACAAGAGCAGGGAACTTCTATTTAGATAATACTGGAACACTGGTTACAGGTGATGGCTACCATGTACTAAATATGAATGGCGGAACAATTAAAATTCCTACTGATGCTCAAAGCTTTAGCATTGGTTCTGATGGAAAGGTGTCAATTGTTGATGCTGAGGGGAAAACACAAGACGGGGGACAAATCGGGATTGTTACTTTTGCCAACAGTGATGGATTGGATAAAATCGGAAGCAACCTATACCGTGAATCTTTAAACTCTGGAACGGCCAGTGCAGCGAACCAGCCTGGTGACGGCGGAACTGGTGCTCTTAAATCAGGATTTCTCGAAATGTCTAACGTCGATTTAACTGACGAATTTACTGAAATGATCGTAGCCCAGCGTGGATTCCAATCAAACTCAAAAATTATTACAACATCTGATGAAATCCTTCAAGAACTGGTTAACCTTAAACGTTAAGGAGGGAGGGGAGGCGAGTAATCGCTTCTCCGCTGTTTTATGATTAAAGTAACCCGTTTGAACGGGCAGCCCTTTACACTGAATGCGCTATTTATTGAACAGATTGAATGTTTTCCGGATACTACAATTACTCTGTCAAATGGTAAGAAGTTTGTAGTAAAAGAAGATGAAGAAGCTGTTCTGGAAAAGATCGCAGCTTTCTACCGAAAAATACAAATATTTGCAATGGATCAAGGAATAGAGGAACCGGAATGAAGAAAAAGTTAATGATCATATTACTAATTATTCTTATCGTAATTGGTGCTCTCGGGGCGGCGGCTTATTTTGTTTTAGGCGGAAAGTCCGAAAAAAGTGAAGCGAAAAAAAGTATTGATGAAATCGTTGCGTCTTCTGTTGATGTAGAAGAGATCACAACAAATTTAAAGTCTGATAACATTATCCGTCTTGCTATTAAACTTGAAACTGATTCTGATAAATCAAAAGAAGAACTTGAGAAACGTGATTTCCAAGTGAAAGACGCTGTTATATCACTGCTGGCTGATACGAATGCTGATCAGATTGAGGGAGACAAGGGAAAAGAAACCTTTAAGAAGGAACTAAAAGATAAAATAAATAGCTACCTCCAAGAAGGAAAAGTAGAAAAAGTGTATATTACCTCCTTTAATCTGCAATAAAGCATAATTTGACAGAATACGGAGGTGAGGAAAATGTCAGGAGAAGTTCTCTCCCAAAATGAAATAGATGCACTGCTCTCTGCAATATCAACTGGTGAAATGGACGCTGAAGAGCTGAAAAAAGAAGAAAAAGAGAAGAAAGTCAAGGTTTATGATTTCAAACGTGCGCTGCGGTTTTCTAAGGATCAGATCCGCAGTTTAACGAGAATTCATGACAATTTTGCAAGACTTCTTACCACTCATTTTTCTGCTCAGCTCAGAACCTATATTCACATATCTGTCAGTTCTGTTGATCAGGTTCCGTATGAGGAATTTATCAGATCGATTCCAAACATGACGATTCTGAATCTATTTGATGTTCATCCGATGGAAGGAAGAATTATGATGGAGGTCAACCCCACGATAGCTTATACGATGATGGATCGAGTCATGGGCGGGATTGGAATCAGTCATAACAAGGTTGACAGTTTGACAGAAATTGAAACAAAAATCATTTCTAATTTATTTGAAAATGCACTGGGTAATTATAAAGAAGCTTGGCAGTCAATTGCTGATATTGAACCGGAAATGACTGAGTTTGAAGTGAATCCGCAATTTGTTCAGATGGTATCTCCTAATGAAACAGTCGTGGTGATCTCGCTCAATACTCAAATTGGTGAAATCAGCGGTGTCATTAATCTCTGTATCCCGCATATTGTACTCGAGCCGCTCATACCGAAGCTTTCAGTCCACTATTGGATGCAATCAGACCGAAATGAGCCAAAGCCTGAGGAAACAAAGTCGCTTGAAAAACGTATCATGACAGCACAAATACCTGTCGTGGCCGAGCTCGGCACATCTGAACTGACGATAGAAGAGTTTTTAAGTTTAGAAGTCGGAGACTGCATAACTTTGGACAAATCAGTCACGGATCCTCTTACTGTATTGGTCGGAGATAAGCCGAAATTTTTAGGACAAGCCGGCCGGGTGAATCGAAAACAGGCAGTGCAAATTTTAGATCACGACATAAGAGGTGAACAAGATGGAGAATAATAGATTATCTCAAGATGAGATTGACGCGCTTCTTAACGGTACTGGCAGCACGCTTGATGAGCCAGAGATTCCGGAAGTAGATGACTTATCGGAAATGGAGCGTGATGCGATCGGTGAAATCGGTAATATTTCATTCGGCAGTTCTGCGACAGCACTGTCAACGCTTTTAAATCAAAAGGTCGATATTACGACTCCAAGCGTAACGGTCATTCCAAGAAGTAAAATCAGCGATGCGTTTCCTGAACCGTATGTAGCGATTGAAGTGAATTATACGGAGGGCTTCAGCGGAAGCAACCTGTTAGTCGTGGAACAAAGTGACGCGGCGATCATTGCGGACTTAATGATCGGGGGAGACGGAAAAGGTGCGGACCCTTCACTGGGTGAAATCCATTTAAGTGCGGTTCAAGAAGCAATGAACCAAATGATGGGATCGGCTGCCACATCAATGTCTACTGTATTCAGTAAAAAAATTGATATTTCACCTCCTCGGGTTGAATTGCTGGATGTTACTGAAGAAAAGGGTACAGACCGTATTCCTGATGATGAAATGCTGGTGAAAGTTTCTTTCAACTTAAAGGTGGGAGAATTAATAGACTCCAGCATTATGCAGCTTTACCCATTGACATTTGCGAAAGATTTAATTTCAAGCCTTATGAACTCAGAAAGTGCAGAGGAAGAAGAAACGGTGCAGCCTGAAGTTACATACGAACAGCCGAAAGAGCCTGTGACGCCAGAGCCGCGTATTGAACCGAAGCAACAGCAGCCGCCGCCAAAAAGGCAGGGAACAGCAAAAAAAGCAGCGCCAGTTCAGGTTTCACCGGTGGAATTTTCAGCGTTTGATCCAAACGAAGCTGTACAAGCCCCTATTCATAATCTGGATATGCTTTTGGATATCCCGCTTTCGATTACTGTTGAGCTTGGCAGAACGAAGAGAAGCGTAAAAGAGATTTTAGAGCTTTCTGCCGGAAGTATTATCGAGCTTGATAAATTAGCCGGTGAGCCTGTAGATATTTTAGTTAATCAGCGTATCGTTGCCAAAGGCGAGGTCGTTGTCATTGAAGAAAACTTCGGAGTGAGAGTCACTGACATTTTAAGCCAGGCAGAGCGCATTAATAATTTAAAATAACGAAACACAAGGAGAGAGATAGATTATGGCACATAGAATTTTAATTGTAGATGACGCAGCATTTATGCGAATGATGATTAAAGATATTTTGGTTAAAAATGGTTTTGAAGTTGTGGCGGAAGCTGAAAATGGAGCACAAGCGGTAGAGAAATATAAAGAGCATTCACCTGACCTTGTTACTATGGATATCACGATGCCAGAAATGGATGGTATTACAGCATTAAAAGAAATTAAACAAATTGATGCGCAGGCAAGAATCATCATGTGTTCTGCTATGGGACAGCAATCAATGGTTATTGATGCCATTCAGGCCGGCGCTAAGGATTTCATTGTGAAACCTTTCCAGGCTGACCGTGTGCTTGAAGCAATCAACAAAACATTAAGTTAAAGGGTGTACGACTGTTGAAAAAGAGTCAATATTTTATCGTTTTTATTTGTTTTTTCGTTTTATTGAGTGTACATCCGATTGCTGCTGCCGCGGCAGACTCTGATAATTCAACTGTAAACGAATGGTTTCAAAAGAAAGATGAAAAAACTGCAGATCAATCAGAGCAAAAGAAAGAAAAAACAACAAAAACTGCTGATGAGACGGAGGGAGCGGCTGCTCCTTCTGTCTCAGCTTTTGATTTTGTAAAGATGATTTTCGCTTTACTGTTTGTTATCGCGCTGATTTACGGGCTGGTTAAGCTCATGAACAAAAGAAATCGGCTCCTAAAGCCTTTTCAATATGTTGAAAATATTGGCGGTACATCGGTCGGCCAGAACAGATCCATACAAATGATCAAGGTCGGGAAAAGTGTGCTCGTCGTCGGTGTAGGAGAGACGATCCAGCTGCTGAAAGAAATTGAGGATGAAAAAGAGATTGAAGTCATTCTCAGTCAGCATGAAGAGGCAATGTCAAGCAAAATAGAGTGGCAAAAGTTTGTGAAGCCGCTTAAGAGTTCTGAACATCAGCCGCAGCAAAAACTGCCTTCATTTTCAAAAGCATTAAAAGAGCAACTTGAAGAGTTAAAACAAAACCGTTCTGAAGGAAAGAAGAAAGGCCCACGTCATCATGAATGAGTTTATAAATATTTTCAGTTCAAGCGATCCGGAAAACGTAAGTTCGACTGTTAAATTACTATTATTGTTAACTGTATTTTCAGTGGCGCCTGGAATATTGATTCTTATGACTTGTTTTACTCGCATCGTCATTGTTCTGTCATTTGTCAGAACTTCACTTGCGACGCAATCTATGCCCCCAAACCAGGTTCTAATCGGGCTTGCGCTGTTTTTAACATTTTTTATTATGGCTCCTACTTTTTCAGAAATTAATAAAGAAGCGCTGACCCCATTAATGGACAACAAAATCAGCTTGGATGAAGCGTATACGAAAGCTGAGGAACCGATTAAAGAATTTATGAGTAAACACACAAGGCAGAAGGATCTGGCGCTGTTTATGAATTACGCGAAAATGGATAAACCTGAATCATTAAAGGATATTCCGTTAACAACAATGGTTCCGGCTTTTGCCATATCGGAGCTTAAAACAGCATTTCAAATAGGTTTTATGATTTTTATCCCTTTTTTAATTATAGATATGGTAGTGGCGAGCGTCTTGATGTCAATGGGAATGATGATGCTGCCTCCAGTTATGATTTCTCTGCCCTTTAAAATATTACTTTTTGTTTTGGTAGACGGCTGGTATTTAATTGTGAAATCTTTGCTTCAGAGCTTTTAGGGTAGGTGCTAAACGTGAGTTCAGAATTTGTAATTTCTATGGCGGAAAAAGCCGTATACGTAACGCTGATGATCAGCGGGCCATTATTGGCTATTGCTTTACTGGTCGGTTTAATTGTCAGCATATTTCAGGCGACAACTCAAATCCAGGAACAGACTTTGGCGTTTATTCCGAAAATCGTGGCGGTTCTCCTGGCTCTCATTTTTTTTGGTCCGTGGATGCTGTCGACGATTCTTTCATTTACAACAGAGCTGTTTTCTAATTTAAATCGTTTTGCAGGGTAATGTAGAGATGAATTCAATTATTGACTTATTTCCTGCTTTTTTATTGGTTTTTATTAGAATCTCTGCTTTTTTTGTAACGATTCCGCTATTTGGACATCGAAATGTGCCAGCTGTTCATCGCATAGGTTTTGCTTTTTTTCTTGCGGTCATTTGTTTCAGCACCATTGATAAACCGCCCTCTTTGGAGATAGATGAGCACTATATGCTTTTGGCGTTTAAAGAAGCTTTGGTCGGCCTATGTCTGGGTTTAATTGCTTATATGATGATTGCCGCAGTGCAGATTGCCGGCTCGTTTATTGATTTTCAAATGGGATTTTCAATAGCAAACGTTATTGATCCGCAAACCGGTGCACAAAGTCCGTTGATTGGCCAGTTTATCTATACCATGGCACTTTTGTTTATGCTGAGTGTCAATGCCCACCATTTGCTGCTGGACGGTATTTACTACAGCTTTCAGTATATTTCAGTTGATCAGGCATTTCCGAATTTCGGCGATGAAAAGTTTGCCTATTTTATCGCGAAAAGCTTTAATGCAATGTTTATTATCGCTTTTCAAATGTCAGCGCCGGTTGTGGCCAGTTTGTTTCTAGTTGATTTAGCATTAGGTATCGTGGCTCGAACTGTTCCGCAGTTAAATGTATTTGTGGTCGGTCTGCCTTTAAAGATCGCTGTCAGTTTCATCATGCTCATTGTATGTATGTCCGTTATCTTCGTCGTTGTCCGGAATGTTTTCAGTTTAACGATTGAAACGATGCGGAATCTTTTAGCATTGGTCGGTGTTTCTTAATGAAGCTTAGAGTTGACCTGCAGTTTTTTGCGGGAGAGAAGACAGAAAAAGCCACTCCGAAAAAACGGAAGGATACGCGAAAAAAAGGGCAGGTAGCCAAAAGCTCGGATGTCAATACCGCCGTTTCTTTACTGGTAATATTCCTTTCGCTTATTGCAATTGGTCCGTATATGAGAGACAGGCTGCTGTCATTCATAGAAACATTTTATACCGAATCGCTCACAATGAAGCTCTCAGAATCAAATGTGCATACATTGTTTGTCAGCTTATTAAAGGATATGGGCATGATACTCGCACCGATCTTGCTTGTTGCTCTTGTTGCAGGAGTCGTAAGCAACTATATGCAGGTTGGGTTCTTATTTTCTGCTGAAGTGATACAGCCTAAGCTTGAAAAACTGGATCCGATCAAAGGCTTTAAACGAATATACAGTATGAGGGCGATTGTAGAGCTGATTAAATCAATTTTGAAAATCGTAGTCGTTGGTTTTGCGGCTTTTGCTGTGCTTTGGCTGCATTATGGAGAAATTCTCCGGCTTCCTCTCCTGACACCCGAAGAGGCACTTTCTTTCGTTTCAAAACTCACTTTGTGGATGGGACTAAGCGGTGCAGGTGCATTGTTGATTCTTGCTGGTCTCGACTATTTATATCAGAGATTTGACTATGAGAAAAATATCAAAATGTCAAAACAAGATATAAAAGATGAGTACAAAAAATCTGAAGGAGACCCGATTATCAAGTCTAAAATTAAACAAAGACAGCGGGAAATGGCGATGAG
The DNA here is from genome assembly GCF_038002425.1 of Bacillus sp. FSL R7-0685. Lineage (NCBI taxonomy): Bacteria > Bacillati > Bacillota > Bacilli > Caryophanales > Bacillaceae > Bacillus > Bacillus sp. FSL R7-0685. The sequence continues at coordinate 1,693,376 of NZ_JBBOCN010000001.1, forward strand.
GCGGATGATGCAGGAAGTTCCAAAAGCAGATGTCATTATCACAAACCCGACTCACTATGCGATTGCTTTGAAATATGATGAAGAAAAAATGGACGCACCTTATATTGTTGCAAAAGGCGTCGACCACCTTGCGTTAAAAATCAGGAAAATTGCTAAAGAGCATGATGTCATGATGGTAGAAAACAGACCGCTTGCCCGTGCGTTATATGATCAGGTGGAAATTGACCAGGCAGTGCCGGAAGAATTTTTTAAAGTTTTAGCAGAAATTCTGGCTTACGTATATAAAACAAAACAAAAAGTATATTGAATTTTTCGATTTAAAAGGAGAGAAAAAACAGCATGTCAACAAGAGATTTATCCGTTTTAATAAGTGTTGTCCTCATTGTGGCGATGCTGGTGATTCCATTTCCTCCATGGCTGTTAAGTATTTTGATCATTATTAATATTTCTCTTGCGTTGATCGTGCTTCTCACCACAATGAATATGCAGGAAGCGCTTCAGTTTTCGATTTTTCCGTCACTGTTGCTGCTTTTGACCCTATTTCGTTTGGGCTTGAACGTCTCAACTACCCGTTCAATTCTTTCACACGGTGAAGGAGGTAAAGTCGTCGAGACTTTCGGAAATTTCGTTGTCGGCGGAAATGTATTAGTTGGACTCGTTGTATTTATCATCCTTATTATTATTCAGTTTATCGTCATTACAAAAGGTGCTGAACGTGTTTCCGAGGTTGCAGCAAGGTTTACGCTGGACGCAATGCCTGGGAAGCAGATGAGTATTGATGCTGATTTAAACGCAGGGATGATTACCGAACAGGAAGCGAAGCATCGCCGCGAAAAAGTGGCAAGAGAAGCAGACTTTTATGGAGCAATGGACGGTGCCAGTAAATTTGTAAAAGGTGACGCCATTGCCGGAATCATCATTGTGATGATCAATATTATTTTCGGAATCGTGATCGGGATGCTTCAGCAGGGCATGTCCATTCAAGAGGCTGCTTCACACTTTACGATGCTGACTGTAGGGGATGGAATTGTTTCGCAAATCCCGGCACTGTTAATTTCTACGGCTACGGGTATTGTGGTCACAAGAGCTGCCTCTGAAGGAAACTTAGGGCATGACATTACAGGCCAGCTGTTTGCGTATCCAAAGCTTTTATACGTCGCAGCAGCTACGATCATGCTTTTAGGTATTTTCACTCCGATCGGCATCCTTCTGACGGGGCCGCTTGCGGGATTGCTTGCTTTTGGCGCATATACACTATCTAAATCAGGTAAGGAAAAAGAAGAAGTGGATGAGATTCTTGAGGAAGAGGCTGAGGTGGACGAGCTTAAAAGCCCTGAAAGTGTTGTTCAGCTTCTGCATATAGATCCGATAGAATTTGAGTTTGGATATGGCCTGATACCGCTTGCTGATGCCAATCAAGGCGGTGATTTATTAGACCGAATTGTTATGATACGCCGTCAGTTGGCTTTGGAACTCGGGCTTGTCATTCCTGTCGTGCGAATCAGAGATAATATAGCGTTGCAGCCTAATGAATACCGATTGAAAATTAAAGGAAACGAAGTAGCAAAAGGCGAGTTGTTGCTTGATCATTATTTAGCGATGTCGCCTACTCCTGAGGACGATCTCATTGAAGGGATTGAAACAGTGGAGCCTTCATTCGGGCTGCCGGCTAAATGGATTAGCGAAGCGGTAAAGGATGAAGCCGACATGCTTGGTTATACAGTAGTTGATCCTGCATCAGTCGTTTCAACGCATATTACGGAGAAAATTAAGCAGCATGCCCACGAATTGATCGGAAGGCAGGAGACAAAACAGCTGATCGATCACTTGAAAGAATCGTATCCAGTCCTGGTTGAAGAGGTTACGCCGAATCCATTGTCTGTCGGTGATATTCAGAAAGTGCTTGCTAAGCTTTTAAAAGAAAAAGTTTCAATTCGAAACTTAGTAACGATTTTTGAAACACTTGCTGACTATGGGAAATTAACAACAGATTCTGATCTCTTGACAGAGTATACAAGACAAGCGCTTGCTAAACAAATTACAGCCCAGTTTGCCAAAGAAAATGAAGTGTTGAAGGTTGTTACTTGTTCCGGCCGTGTAGAAAAAGCAATAGCAGACGGTGTGCAGCAGACGGAACACGGGAACTATTTATCACTTGAACCAGATATTTCAGAAAGTATAGTGCGCTCTGTCGCTACAGAAGCTGAACAGCTCTCATTACGTCAGGAAACCGCGATTCTTCTTTGTTCGCCGCCTGTCAGAATGTATGTGAAGCAGCTTCTGGAACGGTACTTCCCTGATCTTCCGGTACTCTCTTATAACGAACTTGAGGCGAATGTTGAGGTACAAAGCATTGGAGTGGTGGATATTTAATGAAAATAAAAAAATTTACTGCTGCTTCAATGCAAGAAGCGGCACTTCTCATCAGAAAAGAGTTAGGTAATGAAGCGGTCATATTAAATTCGAAAAAAATTAAAAAGCGAAAATGGTTTGGCCTCGTCAACAAGCCTGCTGTTGAAGTAATCGCCGTATTGGATCAGGACTTTCTTGAGAAAAAAACGCCTCAGAAGGCAGCTGAACCGAAACAAACATTAAAAACTCCGGTCAGCAGTCCGAAAATAGAGGAGAGAACATATCCCCCTCAAATTCCGGCGCAACAGGAGCTAGGTGATTTTTCAGCATATCAATCTGTACTTCCTGAGCCGCTGCGAAAAGCAGAAAAGCTTTTGCACGAAACAGGGATCAAAGAGTCTACGAAAACGAACACTCTGAAAAAATTGCTTCGCTTCTCTGTTGAAGCAGGCGGCTTGACTGAAGAAAATGTTGTCGGCAAACTTCAGGAAATACTATGCGATATGCTGCCCTCAGCAGACAAGTGGCAGGAGCCAATTCATTCAAAATATATCGTTCTCTTTGGTTCAACAGGGGCTGGTAAAACAACTACACTGGCTAAACTCGCAGCCATATCTATGCTTGAAAAACATAAAAAAATCGCTTTTATTACAACAGATACGTATCGTATTGCAGCTGTTGAACAGTTGAAAACATACGCTGAACTGCTGCAGGCTCCTCTGGAAGTTTGCTATACAAAAGAAGAATTTCAGCAGGCGAAGGAGCTATTTTCTGAGTATGATCATGTGTTTGTTGATACAGCTGGAAGAAACTTCAAGGACCCGCAATACATTGATGAACTGAAAGAAACGATTCCTTTTGAGAGTAGCATTCAGTCATTTCTTGTTTTATCCGCGACTGCAAAATATGAAGATATGAAGCATATTGTCAAACGGTTTTCATCTGTCCCTGTCAATCAGTATATTTTTACGAAAATAGATGAAACGACTTCCTTAGGTTCTGTATTTAATATACTGGCAGAATCAAAAATAGGTGTCGGGTTTATGACTAACGGCCAGAATGTGCCTGAGGATATACAGACTGTATCTCCACTTGGTTTTGTGAGGATGCTGTGCAGATGAACAGATATGACCAAGCAGCAACTTTACGGGCGAAAATGGAAAAACGTGAGCGCGTTCTGCCAATGGTTTATTCACAAAAAGCGAAGACACTTGCTGTCATTAGCGGCAAGGGCGGTGTCGGAAAATCCAATATTACCTTAAATATGGCACTTGCGCTGCAGGATAAAGGTAAGAAGGTGCTGCTCATCGACCTTGATATCGGGATGGGAAACATTGATATATTAATGGGAAATTCATCGTCTGCCACGATAATCGATGTTTTAACCGATCGTAAGCCTTTGCTGCAGTCATTATCCGTTGGCCCAAAGGGTTTGCGGTATATATCAGGGGGAACTGGTCTGGATGTGATGTTTCAGCTCGATCAGAGAAAATGGACGTTTTTTGCCAATGAACTTTCTCATGCATTGAGCCAGTTCGATTATGTGCTGTTTGACATGGGAGCAGGCTTATCAAAAGATCAACTGCCTTTTATTTTATCAGCAGAAGATATTTTGATTATAACAACTCCTGAGCCGACGGCCATTATGGACGCATACAGCGCTGTCAAGCACTTGGTTTTGACAGAAAATAAGCTTTCAATGAAGGTGGCTGTCAATCGGTGCCGTGACCAAAAGGAAGGGCTTGACGCTTTTGCCCGCCTCTCCCGTACAATTCATATGTTTTTGGATGTTCAGGTTCAGTTTGCCGGTTCCGTTTCTGACGATGTGATCGTGAGCAAAGCGGTTGTCGAACAGGTTCCTTTTTTCATAAAAAGCCCTCAGGCAAAAGCCAGCCGGTCAGTCCGTATTTTAGCGGACGCCTTGTTTGAAAGAGAAGAAACGAGACACAAAGAAGACAAACAGACATTTATTGAGAAATTATCTTCTTTTTTAATGAGGAGGGCTTAATTTGATTCGTGTGCTTGTAGTTGATGATTCAGCTTTTATGAGAAAAATGATAAGTGATTTTCTGACCGAAGAAAAGCAGATAGAAGTAATCGGAACTGCGAGAAACGGAGAAGAAGCGCTTAAGAAGATTGAATTATTAAAACCGGATGTTATTACTCTTGATGTTGAAATGCCGGTCATGAATGGGACAGATACGCTCCGCAAAATTATTGAGATTTATAACTTGCCAGTCATTATGGTGTCGAGCCAGACCGAGAAAGGTAAAGAATGCACAATTAATTGTTTGGAGATCGGTGCCTTTGATTTTATCACAAAGCCATCAGGCTCAATATCTCTGGATTTATACAAAATTAAAGAACAATTAGTTGAGCGTGTCGTCGCGGCAGGACTTTCCGGCAAGCGGAAACGTCCTGTTTCCCAGACAGTTCGGCCCGAACCTATTGTGCGTGCTGTCGTTAAGCCTGAATTAAGCAAACCGAAACCTGGAACGGGCAGACAAATTGTGTGTATCGGCACATCAACAGGCGGTCCACGGGCGTTACAAAAGGTGATACCGAAGCTCCCTAAGGATTTGAACGCACCAGTGGTTGTCGTACAGCACATGCCTGAAGGGTTTACTGCTTCTTTGGCTGATCGGCTGAATCATTTATCTGACATTCAGGTAAAAGAAGCAAAAGATGGTGAAGCAGCTCTTAACGGCTGTGTTTACATAGCACCGGGCGGAAAAAACATATCCGTTATTAAAAACAGCGAAGGACTCCAGATTGTGCTTGATAACCATGACACACCAAGCCGTCATAAACCATCTGCTGATTATTTATTCCGTTCTGTCGGGAAACTGACAGATTATGAAAAAGTAGTGGTTATCATGACCGGCATGGGCAGTGACGGCACTGCTGGGCTAAAGGACATGCTAACAGCCGGCAATGTGAAAGCCATTGCGGAGTCTGAAGAATCTTGTGTCGTATACGGGATGCCAAAAGCTGCTGTTAAAGCGGGTCTCATTCATGAGATTAAACATGTGGAAGATATCGCAGCATCCATCACAAGCTGTGTGAAAAAAGAGAGGGTGTGATTCAAATGGATATGAATCAGTATTTAGATGTCTTTATTGATGAGAGTAAAGAACATTTACAAACATGTAATGAAAAGCTTCTTCTTTTAGAGAAAGACCCGACTGATCTTCAGCTCGTACATGATATATTCAGGGCTGCCCATACATTAAAAGGAATGAGCGCAACGATGGGCTACACGGATTTAGCACATCTTACCCATCTGCTTGAAAACGTGCTGGATGCAATCCGAAACGGAGACATGGAAGTCACCTCAGACTGGCTGGATATTTTGTTTGAAGCTCTGGATCACCTGGAAGCAATGGTTCAGTCTATTATTGATGGCGGGGATGGTAAAAGAGATATCTCAGAAGTGAGTGCCAAGCTTGATGTGAATGGTGCGCACGCTGAATCCGCTGCCTCCGCGGAACCTGCAGAAGCACAGAGTTCAGCATCTGATTGGGAATATGATGAATTTGAACGCACAGTTATACAAGAAGCGGAGGAGCAAGGCTTCAAACGATATGAAATCAAGATTTCTCTGAACGAAAACTGTATGTTAAAAGCAGTTCGTGTCTATATGGTGTTTGAAAAACTAAATGAAGTCGGAGAAGTAGCCAAAACAATTCCAAGTGCTGAAGTGCTTGAAACAGAAGATTTTGGAACTGACTTTCAAGTTTGTTTCTTAACACATCAATCAGCGGAAGACATTGAACAATTAATCAATGGTGTGTCGGAAATTGAGCATGTTGAAGTCATTCAAGGGGCTCCTTTAACATCAGCTGAAAAGCCTGAAGAATCTAAGCAAGAAGATTCACCAGCAGCAGCTGTACCTGCGAAGCAGGAGAAACAAAAACAGCCTGCTAAAAACGATGAACAGGCGAAGCATTCAGCCGGCGGATCTAAAACAATTCGTGTCAACATTGACAGGCTTGATTCTTTAATGAACTTATTTGAAGAGCTTGTCATTGACCGCGGGCGTCTCGAGCAGATTGCGAAAGAGCTTGAGCACAATGAACTGACTGAAACGGTTGAACGAATGACGAGAATTTCCGGAGATTTGCAATCGATTATTCTGAATATGAGAATGGTCCCGGTTGAAACCGTTTTTAACAGATTCCCGAGAATGATTCGCCAGCTTCAGAAAGAGCTGAATAAAAAAATTGAACTCTCGATCATCGGTGCGGAAACTGAACTGGATCGTACAGTAATTGATGAAATCGGAGATCCACTCGTTCACTTGATCAGAAACAGTATTGACCATGGTATCGAGGCGCCGGAAACACGTTTGCAAAAGGGAAAACCGGAATCAGGAAAAGTTGTGCTTAAAGCTTATCACAGCGGCAACCATGTCTTTATCGAAGTAGAGGATGACGGCGCAGGCCTTAATCGCAAAAAAATTCTGGAAAAAGCGCTTGAGCGCGGGGTCATAACGGAAAAAGAAGCTGAAACCTTAGAAGACAACCAAATTTACGAATTGATTTTTGCTCCGGGGTTCTCAACTGCTGACCAAATTTCTGATATTTCCGGCCGCGGTGTCGGACTTGACGTTGTAAAAAACAAACTGGAGTCTCTTGGCGGTTCAGTCAGTGTAAAATCAGCCGAGGGTCAAGGCTCTCTATTCAGCATCCAGCTGCCGCTTACCTTGTCTATTATTTCAGTTCTGCTGATTAAGTTGGAAGAAGAGACATTTGCCATTCCGATTTCTTCAATCATTGAAACAGCAGTTATTGACAGAAAAGACATTTTGCAAACGCATGACCGTGAAGTGATTGACTTTAGAGGGCATATTGTCCCTGTCGTTTATTTAAAAGAAGAGTTTAAAATAGAAGATACAAGAAAAGATGCGGAACAGCTCCATATCATTGTCGTGAAAAAAGGCGATAAACCTACTGCATTTGTGGTGGACTCCTTTATTGGCCAGCAGGAAGTTGTGCTGAAATCACTCGGAGATTATTTAACAAACGTCTTTGCAATTTCCGGAGCTACTATTTTAGGAGACGGAGAAGTAGCGCTCATTATTGATTGTAATGCACTGATTATTTAACCATTCGAGGAGGTGTCTCACATGACTGCAGAAATTAAAACAGGCGAAAAAATGATAGTCTTTATGGTAAATGGCAAAGAATATGCCATTTCCGTCACTCAGGTGAAATCAATTGAAAAATGGCAAAAGCCAACGAGGGTACCTGGCGTTGAACCATATATTTGCGGGGTAATCAATTTACGCGGGGTGGTGACTCCGGTTATTGATTTAAGAAAACGCCTGAATTTGCCAGAGTATGAAATTACCGATGAAACACGAATTATCATTATTGCTTATCGTGATATTGAAGTCGGCTGGATTGTGGATGAAGCGAATGATGTGATTACCGTACACGAAAGTGAAATAGAATCTGCTCCAGAAGGCGTTCAGAAAGATACGGATGTGTCGATCGAACAGATTGTGAAACAAGAGAACAGACTCTTAAATATTATTGATGCGAACGCGGTTTTGGATAAAGAATCATCTCAGTCCGCTGTGCCCGATCAAGCTTAATCTTAAAGGGGTTATGACATGAGTATTTTTAATGGAATCAAAGAAGAGCAGATGGACATTTTGCGGGAAGTCGGCAATATAGGCGCCGGCCACTCCGCCTCTGCAATGGCCCAGCTGTTAAATAGAAAGATAGATATGGAAGTCCCATTTGCAAAGCTGCTGTCTTTTGATGAGCTTGTTGATTTTTTCGGCGGCGCCGATGTCCCGGTTGCCAGCATCTTTTTAAGAATGGAAGGCGATTTAACGGGTTCAATGTTCTTTATAATGCCTTTTTTTCAGGCGGAGCAGTTTATCAGAGAGCTGATTGGAAACCCCGATTTTGACATAGAGGACTTAGGTGAAGACCACATGAGCTCATCCGCTTTGCATGAACTGGGCAATATTTTAGCGGGGTCATATTTAACAGCTTTGGCGGATTTGACGAAACTCCAGCTCTATCCAAGTGTTCCTGAAGTCTCATTGGACATGTTCGGAGCTGTGATCAGCGAAGGGCTGATGGAGCTCAGTCAGGTTGGAGAACACGCCATTGTTGTCGATACGTCAATTTTTGACCAAAGCCATCAGCAGGAGCTGAAAGCGCATATGTTTATGCTGCCGGACTATGATTCATTTGAAAAGCTCTTTGTCGCCTTAGGTGCATCATTATGAGTACAACTGAGGCTGTTGTTATAAAGGTTGGGATTGCTGACGTGAAGATCGCCCGCTTCCCGGATACCATCCGGACCTCTGGTTTGGGTTCATGTGTGGGGCTGGTGCTTTATGATAAAGAAAAGCAAACGGCGGGTCTTGTTCATGTCATGCTTCCGGATTCGACGTTATCGAAAACTGCCGAGCTCAACCGGGCTAAGTACGCTGACACCGCCGTAAAGACCACGATTGATATGCTGATAGAAGCGGGATGCCGGAAATTTGCATTAAAAGCAAAGCTGGCCGGCGGATCAGAGATGTTTAAATTTAAATCGACAAATGATTTGATGAAGATCGGACCGAGAAATGTATTAGCGATAAAAGAACAGCTGTCTTTATTTAATATTCCTATTATTAGTGAAGATACGGGCGGCTCAAGCGGCCGGACGATAGAATTTGAACCGAAGTCCTGCATGCTGCATATTCGAACTGTTAAACAAGGTGAAAAAACGATTTAATTAAGGTATTAGGGGGATAACAATGCAATCCTTGAATTATGAAGATCAGGTGCTTTGGACGCGCTGGAAAGAGTGGAAAGATCCTAAAGCCGGTGACGACTTAATGCGCCGTTACATGCCGCTTGTCACATATCATGTAGGCAGAATTTCTGTCGGACTGCCGAAATCAGTGCATAAAGACGATCTTATGAGCCTTGGTATGCTTGGTTTATATGATGCCCTTGAAAAATTTGACCCCAGCCGGGACTTAAAATTTGATACCTACGCCTCGTTTAGAATTCGCGGCGCAATCATAGACGGGCTTCGTAAAGAAGATTGGCTGCCCAGAACCTCGCGCGAAAAAACAAAAAAGGTTGAAGCAGCAATTGAAAAGCTTGAACAGCGGTATCTTCGGAATGTATCGCCCGCGGAAATTGCAGAGGAACTCGGAATGACGGTACAGGATGTCGTGTCAACAATGAATGAAGGTTTTTTTGCAAATCTGCTGTCAATTGATGAAAAGCTCCATGATCAAGATGACGGGGAAAACATTCAAGTCATGATCAGAGATGACAAAAATGTTCCGCCTGAAGAAAAGATTATGAAGGATGAACTGATTGCACAGCTTGCGGAAAAAATTCACGAACTCTCTGAAAAAGAACAGCTGGTTGTCAGTTTGTTCTACAAAGAGGAGTTGACACTGACAGAAATCGGACAAGTATTAAATCTTTCTACGTCCCGCATATCTCAGATCCATTCAAAGGCATTATTTAAATTAAAGAATCTGCTGGAAAAAGTGATACAATAATGAATTTCATGGTTAGCGAGTGAAAAACATGTCAACACTATTATGGCTTTTAAGCTTTATGCTCCACGGCGTTCTTCTGTACGCTGTCATTATCCTGTATACGAGGCTCGCTGCAGTGAAAGAAACAGAAAAACAGCAAAAACAGATACTTGAAGAGACGGAAAACACCTTGGCGGCATTTCTGCTTGAATTAAAAGAAGAAAATGAGAAACTGATAGAAAATAAAGCTTCATCTGCAAGTCAATCAGATGAAGAATCCCAAAAGTCAGGCCTTCAGACCTCTGAAACATATCAAGAGCGGGATCCAGTCCAAGAGGCAGAGAATCTTCCTGAACATATTGAAGGTCTGATTACAGAGGTTGACCGTCGGGAAGAGCTCGTAAACAGTGAGGTCCAATCATTTGAAGACCAGGTCATAGAATTATATGAACAGGGATATTCGGCAAGTCAAATTGCCCAGAAAATGAAGAGCGGAAAGACAGAAATCGAGCTATTTTTAAAATTTCGCTCCAAAGGTGTAAAGGATTCTTGATTGTCGGATAAAGCTGTGTTATATTATGTCTTGGTGTTAAATACACACGCTTAACGATTTATGCAGAGGGTGCTGCAGGCGGCAGTTCTGCACAAAAATGACCTAAGCGGAGGAAAAAAACCATTATATTAGGAGGAAATAACATGTCAGTCATTTCTATGAAGCAATTGCTTGAAGCTGGTGTTCACTTCGGTCACCAAACACGCCGTTGGAACCCAAAAATGAAGCGTTACATTTTCACGGAGCGTAACGGAATCTACATCATTGACCTTCAAAAAACAGTCAAAAAAGTAGAGGAAGCTTACAACTTCACTAAAAATCTTGCTGCTGAAGGCGGAAAAATCCTTTTCGTCGGAACAAAAAAACAAGCTCAAGATTCTGTTAAAGAAGAAGCTCAACGCTCTGGCATGTACTATGTCAACCAACGCTGGTTGGGCGGTACATTAACAAACTTCGAAACAATCCAAAAACGTATTAAACGTCTTAAAGACATTGAAAAAATGCAAGAAAACGGTACGTTTGATGTACTTCCTAAAAAAGAAGTCGTTCAATTGAAAAAAGAATTAGAGCGTCTTGAAAAATTCCTAGGCGGAATTAAAGATATGAAGGATCTTCCTGATGCATTATTCATCATCGATCCTCGCAAAGAGCGCATCGCTGTTGCGGAAGCTCGCAAATTAAACATCCCTATCATCGGTATCGTAGATACTAACTGTGATCCAGATGAAATCGATGTTGTTATCCCAGCGAACGATGACGCTATCCGCGCTGTTAAACTTCTAACTTCTAAAATGGCAGATGCAATCTTAGAAGCGAAGCAAGGCGAAGAAGAAGCGGAAGTTGCTGAAGAAACTGCACCAGAAACAGAAACAACAACTGCGTAACCTATTCAAAAGGTGATAAGAGGGACTGCCTTTTATCACCTTTTTTCAAGAAAAATGTGTAATATACATACTCTTGTTTAAACATATAAGGAGGAATACAAATGGCAATTACTGCACAGCAAGTAAAAGAACTGCGTGAAAAAACTGGCGCGGGCATGATGGATTGTAAAAAAGCGTTAACTGAAACTGACGGAGATATGGACAAAGCAATTGACCTTTTAAGAGAAAAAGGGATTGCAAAAGCAGCGAAAAAAGCTGACCGTATCGCAGCAGAAGGTTCTACTCTTATTAAAACTGACGGCAACAAAGGCGTTATCCTAGAAGTAAACTCTGAAACTGATTTCGTTGCGAAAAACGAAGGCTTCAAAGAGCTTCTTAACACTTTAGCTGACCACCTTCTTGCAAACACGCCAGCAGATGTTGAAGAAGCAATGGGTCAAAAAATGGAAAATGGCTCAACTGTTGAAGAGTACATCACAAGCGCAGTTGCTAAAATCGGTGAGAAAATCACTCTTCGCCGCTTTACAGTTCTAACAAAAGACGACAGCTCTGCATTCGGTGCGTACCTTCACATGGGCGGCCGCATCGGTGTATTAACTGTTCTCAACGGTACAACTGATGAAGAAACTGCGAAAGATATCGCAATGCACGTTGCTGCAGTTAACCCTCGTTACATTTCTCGTGATCAAGTATCTGAAGAAGAAACAAATCATGAGCGTCAAATCTTAACTCAGCAAGCCCTCCAAGAAGGCAAACCTGAAAACATCGTAGCGAAAATGGTTGAAGGCCGTCTGAACAAATTCTTCGAAGAAATTTGTCTATTAGACCAAGCGTTCGTTAAAAACCCAGATGAAAAAGTGAAACAAGTTATTGCAGCGAAAAACGCTACTGTTCAAACTTTTGTCCGCTATGAAGTTGGAGAAGGCATCGAAAAACGTCAAGAAAACTTTGCTGAAGAAGTAATGAACCAAGTGAAAAAATAATGGTGAAAAGATTTCGCGGCTAAGTCGCGTCTTTTCAGGCAGTATAGGGGACACATTTTGTGTTCCCTATTTTTAAAACTATATTTACAAACCTTTTTTTCTCTTGCATAATAGAAAACGGCAATGTTTACACTTGGAGGTTATCATGGAAAAACCAAAATACAAACGTATCGTATTAAAGCTTAGCGGGGAAGCATTGGCAGGAGAACAGGGAAATGGAATTAACCCGACTGTCATTCAATCCATTGCAAAGCAAGTGAAGGAAATCGCTGAGCTTGAAGTCGAAGTGGCTGTTGTAGTAGGCGGCGGCAACTTATGGCGCGGAAAAACAGGAAGTGACCTGGGCATGGACCGCGCGACTGCTGACTATATGGGAATGCTGGCGACAGTAATGAATTCGCTTGCTCTTCAAGACAGCTTGGAAACACTCGGAATCCAGTCCAGAGTGCAAACATCCATTGAAATGAGACAAGTTGCTGAACCGTACATAAGAAGAAAAGCGATACGCCACTTAGAGAAAAAACGTGTCGTTATTTTCGCTGCGGGCACAGGAAACCCATATTTCTCAACTGATACGACAGCTGCACTGCGGGCTGCTGAAATTGAGGCAGACGTTATTTTAATGGCTAAAAATAACGTTGACGGTGTGTATAATGCCGATCCTAGAAAAGATGAATCAGCTGTTAAGTATGAATCACTTTCTTATCTTGACGTTCTTAAAGACGGCCTGGAAGTCATGGATTCAACAGCTTCCTCTTTATGTATGGACAATGACATTCCGCTTATCGTCTTTTCTATTATGGAAGAAGGAAATATCAAACGTGCCGTTATCGGTGAATCAATCGGAACGATCGTGAGGGGGAAATAACGTGTCAAAAGAAGTATTAACTCAAACAAAAGAAAAAATGGAAAAAGCAATTGCTGCTTATCAGCGCGAATTGGCTACTGTACGCGCAGGCCGTGCAAATCCATCATTATTAGATAAAGTAACGGTTGAATATTACGGAGCGCAGACACCTTTAAATCAGTTGTCTTCTATTAACGTGCCTGAAGCTCGTATGCTCGTTATCACGCCATACGATAAAACAGCAATCGGTGATATCGAAAAAGCGATTTTAAAAGCTGATTTAGGTCTTACACCAACAAGTGACGGCAATATGATTCGAATTGCAATTCCGGCACTAACAGAAGAGAGACGGAAAGAATTAGTGAAAGTTGTAAAAAAATATGCTGAAGAAGCAAAAGTAGCTGTTCGTAACGTTCGCCGTGATGCTAACGATGATCTCAAAAAACTTGAGAAAAACGGAGACATTACTGAGGATGAACTGCGTGCTTCCACTGAAGACGTTCAAAAACTGACAGATGAATATGTGTCAAAAATTGACAGTGTCACAAAAGACAAAGAAAAAGAAATCATGGAAGTTTAATGAAAAACTATGTACAATAGATAATAGTGAAAAGACCCTCTCATGTTTACAGGGGGTTTTTTTGTTAATACTGTTGATTACATTGATTATCAGCAGGGAATGTAACCTTTTTGGGTGACGGAGGAATCTCATGCTCAACATACTCAAAAATTGGAAGAATCAGCAAACTGCGGCTTCCAACTTAGAACGTTATACAAAAGAAGACATACTTAAGGGAGAAATTCCCGAACACATCGCCATTATCATGGATGGAAATGGCCGTTGGGCTAAAAAACGCTCTCTTCCCAGAATTGCAGGCCACCATGAAGGGATGAAGGTGGTAAAAAGGACCACGAAGCTCGCAAACGAATTAGGTGTCAAAGTACTGACATTGTATGCATTTTCAACAGAAAACTGGAAAAGACCGAAAATGGAGGTCGATTTTTTAATGAAGCTTCCGGAAGAATTTTTGAATACGTATCTTCCAGAGCTTGTTGAGGAAAATGTACAGGTTCGGATCATTGGGGATGAAACGGCTTTGCCGGCGCACACATTACGTGCGATTGAAAAAGCTGTACAGGACACGGCGCAAAACGACGGAATGATCCTTAATTTTGCTCTTAACTATGGAGGCCGTACTGAAATTGTCAGTGCTGCAAAATCACTCGCGGAAAAAGTGAAGGAAGGCTCTTTGAATATTGAAGACATTGATGAATCGCTTTTTTCTACTTATTTGATGACTGAATCTTTGCAGGATCCTGAACTTTTAATTCGAACGAGCGGCGAGATAAGGCTGAGCAATTTTATGCTATGGCAGGTTGCCTACAGTGAATTTGTCTTTACTGACGTCTTGTGGCCTGACTTTAAAGAAGATCACTTCTTGCAGGCGTTAGGAGAGTTTCAGCAGAGAGGCCGGAGGTTTGGCGGAATTTAGAGGATGGTGGACATGAAACAAAGAATTTTGACAGGTGTTCTGGCAGCAATTGTATTTTTATTTTTGGTTATTGTCGGGAAATTGCCGTTCACCATATTAATTTATGCTATGAGCAGTGTGGCGCTTTTTGAACTTTTACGGATGAAAAAGCTGAAGCTGGTTTCACTGCCTGGTTTGATCGGTCTTTTATTATTGTGGATGTTCTTATTACCAAGCCAGTATTCGTTTTTTGAAGCGGACGGGATTTCCAAAATGGAAATCGCTTTATTTGCGGTACTGCTATTGCTGACTTACACAGTGTTGGTCAAGAACACCTTTACTTTTGATGAAGTCGGGTTTATTACGCTTGCAGCAATTTACATCGGAATGTGTTTTCATTATTTTATCGAAATCAGAAATCTTGACCAATACGGATTAACATACATTTTTTATGCGTGTGTTGTCATTTGGTCCACCGATTCCGGTGCCTATTTTGTCGGTAAATCGCTTGGGAAGCGGAAACTGTGGCCTGAAATCAGTCCGAATAAAACAGTGGAAGGGTTTGCAGGCGGAATTGTCATCGCACTTGTATTGGCGACGATTTTTCAGCTTGTTGCACAACTTCCGATCCCGTATATCTATCTGCTGTTGATCACGCTGTTTTTGTCTGTTTTCGGACAACTTGGAGATTTAGTGGAATCCGCCTTGAAAAGACATTACGATGTAAAGGATTCTGGGAATATTCTTCCCGGGCATGGCGGTATATTAGACCGTTTTGACAGTTTCTTGTTTGTCATGCCTTTCTTGTACTTTCTGCTTGCCCTTTTTTCATAAAAAAGTCTAATATGAATATGAGACTGATCATGCAGCAATAAGAATAGGAGTAGTGGCAACTTTGAAAAATATTTGTCTTTTAGGAGCAACAGGATCAATCGGCGAACAGACTCTTGATGTACTGCGTGCACATCAAGACCAATTTCAGCTGGTATCTATGTCGTTTGGCAGAAATATTGATAAGGCCGTTCCAATGATTGAGGTCTTTCAGCCGAAGTTTGTCTCTGTCGGTGATCTGGATACATATCATAAATTAAAACAAATGTCTTTTTCTTTTGAATGCCAAATCGGGCTGGGAGAAGAAGGACTGATAGAAGCAGCAGTGATGGAGGAGGTTGACATTGTTGTCAACGCTTTGCTTGGAAGCGTCGGTCTTATCCCGACATTAAAGGCAATTGAACAGAAAAAAACAATTGCGCTTGCAAATAAGGAAACTCTTGTCACTGCAGGGCATATAGTAAAAGAACATGCTAAGAAATATGATGTTCCGCTGCTGCCTGTTGACAGTGAGCATTCAGCCATTTTTCAAGCTCTTCAAGGCGAACAGGCTAAAAACATTGAACGCCTCATCATTACGGCATCCGGCGGAAGTTTTCGGGACAAGACGCGGGAGGAGCTCGAATCAGTAACAGTTGAAGATGCATTAAAACATCCAAACTGGTCAATGGGTGCAAAAATTACAATTGATTCGGCTACAATGATGAATAAGGGATTAGAGGTGATCGAGGCACACTGGCTTTTCGATATACCTTATGAACAAATTGATGTGGTTTTACATAAGGAGAGCATCATCCATTCAATGGTTGAGTTCCATGATAAAAGTGTGATCGCACAGCTCGGAACTCCGGATATGAGAGTCCCCATTCAATATGCGCTCACTTATCCTGACCGATTGCCATTACCAGATGCGAAAAGGCTTGAATTATGGGAAATCGGCAGCCTTCATTTTGAGAAAGCTGATTTTGACAGGTTCCGATGCTTACAATTTGCTTTTGAATCAGGTAAAATAGGAGGAACAATGCCGACAGTGCTAAATGCGGCAAACGAAGTAGCTGTCGCTGCCTTTTTAGCTGGCAAGATACCGTTTTTGGCTATTGAAGACTGTATCGAAAAGGCACTAACCCGCCATCAATTACTGAAAAAACCGAGCCTGGCGGACATTCAAGAAGTGGACAAAGATACCCGGGGATACGTCAATTCAATACTCACATAAGGTGGTATGTTCGTGAATACAGTTATAGCGTTTATCATTATTTTCGGAACGCTCGTTTTCTTCCATGAACTGGGCCATTTATTGCTAGCCCAAAGAGCGGGAATTCTCTGCCGTGAATTTGCGATCGGCTTCGGTCCAAAGATTTTTTCTTTCAAAAAAAATGAAACAGTTTATACGATCAGGCTGCTTCCGGTCGGCGGATTTGTTCGTATGGCCGGCGAAGATCCGGAAATGATTGAGGTGAAACCCGGATACACGGTCGGGCTTCTGTTTAATAAAGAAGATCAAGTTGAGAAAGTCATCATCAATCAAAAGGAAAAATATCCGGATGCTTTAGTCATTGAAGTGGAAACAGCGGATCTAGAGCATGACATGAAGATCACTGGTTATGAACAGGGGAAAGAGGACGAACTTTCCAGCTTTACTGTCAGCGAAACATCCTTTTTTATTGTAGACGGAGAAGAAGTGCAGATTGCGCCGTATAATCGCCAATTTGGTTCCAAACCTGTATGGCAGCGGATTAAAGCAATTGCTGCAGGGCCGATTATGAACTTTATTTTAGCTTACGTCATTTTAGTGATGCTTGGGCTGATTCAAGGCGTACCGTCAAATGAACCTATGCTCGGGCAGCTGACAGACAATGGACGGGCGGCTGAAGCAGGGCTAAAAGAAGGGGATTATATCCAAAGCATTAACGGAGAGAAAATGAGGTCTTGGACTGACATTGTCTCCGCTGTAAAAGAAAACCCGGAGAAAGAAATGGACGTTGCAGTAAAAAGAGATAACAAAACGCTTCATATTTCGGTGACTCCGGAAGCTGTTAAAGATGAGAACAAAAAAACAATCGGACGTTTCGGTTCCTATGCGCCGACTGAAAAAGGCGTACTCTCAGCGGTTGCTTACGGCGCGACATCAACAGTTGATGTCACCAAAGCCATTTTAACCAATCTGAGCAAATTAGTAACAGGCCAATTTAAACTCGATATGCTGTCAGGTCCTGTCGGCATATATGACATGACAGACCAAGTGGCGAAAACAGGGATCGTGAACTTATTTCAGTTTGCGGCGTTTTTAAGCATTAACCTTGGGATTGTCAACCTGCTTCCGATTCCGGCACTTGACGGAGGAAGACTGTTGTTTCTATTTATTGAAGCGATTCGGGGCAAACCGATTAACAGGGAAAAAGAAGCATTTGTTGTGTTTATCGGAGTAGCTTTCTTAATGCTTCTTATGCTGGTTGTCACATGGAACGATATCCAGCGGCTGTTTTTGTAAACGAAAAGTAAATCAATCAGAGGTGCGAAGAAATGAGACAAAGCTTGACGCTTATTCCTACGCTCCGTGAAGTTCCAGCTGATGCCGAAGCAAAAAGTCATCAGCTTCTTCTGAGAGCAGGATTTATCAGACAGAATACGAGCGGGGTATACAGCTATATGCCTCTTGCGTATAAGGTGATTCAAAACATTCAGCAGATTGTTCGAGAGGAAATGGAGAAAATTGATGCCGTAGAAATGCTCATGCCCGCATTGCAGCAGGCAGAGACATGGCAGGAATCAGGCAGATGGTATACGTATGGTCCCGAACTGATGAGACTAAAAGACCGTCATGGCCGTGAATTTGCTTTAGGGGCAACGCATGAAGAGGTTATCACTTCGCTTGTTCGCGATGAGGTTAAATCTTATAAGCGTCTCCCTCTGACTCTTTATCAAATTCAGTCTAAGTTCAGAGATGAAAAACGTCCTCGCTTCGGTTTGTTAAGAGGCCGCGAATTTATTATGAAGGATGCGTACTCTTTCCATGCATCTGCAGAGAGCCTGGATGAAACGTATCAAAAAATGTACGAGGCCTATTCTAATATTTTTGCCCGCTGCGGCATTAATGTAAGACCTGTTATCGCTGATTCAGGCGCAATGGGAGGAAAGGATACGCACGAATTTATGGCACTTTCTGCGATCGGAGAGGATACGATTGCATATTCTGATGAATCACAGTACGCGGCTAATATCGAGATGGCTGAAGTTCTTCACCAGGAAGTTCCTTCAGATGAAGAGCCTAAAGCTCTAGAGAAGGTTCATACGCCTAACGTGAAAACAATCGAAGAACTGACTGCGTTCTTACAGGTTTCGGCTGAAGCGTGCATTAAGTCAGTATTGTTTAAAGCTGATGACCGTTTTGTCTTAGTGCTTGTAAGAGGGGATCATGAAGTTAACGATATTAAAGTGAAAAACTTGCTTCATGCAGAAGTTGTAGAGCTTGCTACACATGAAGAGGTCATTCAGCAGCTCGGAACAGAGCCAGGCTTTGTAGGACCTGTCGGTATTCATCAGGATGTGGAAGTATATGCCGATCAAGCTGTGAAAGCAATGGTTAATGCTGTTGCCGGGGCAAATGAAGGAGATCATCATTATAAAAATGTCAATGTGAATCGTGACGCGCAAATTAAAGAATTTGCTGATCTTCGTTTTATTAAAGAAGGTGATCCTTCACCAGACGGCAAGGGAACGATCCGTTTTGCTGAGGGAATCGAAGTCGGACAAGTCTTTAAGCTCGGAACACGCTATTCAGAAGCGATGAATGCGACATATTTAGATGAAAACGGACGCGCGCAGCCAATGCTGATGGGCTGTTACGGAATCGGTGTGTCAAGAACGCTTTCTGCTATTGCTGAACAGCATCACGACGAAAAAGGCTTAATATGGCCAAAAAGCGTTGCGCCGTACGATCTTCATATTCTTGCTTTGAACATGAAAAACGATGGGCAAAGAGAGCTTGCTGAAAAGCTGTATGCCGATTTAAAAGCGGAAGGCTATGAAGTGCTCTATGATGACCGTGCTGAGCGTGCCGGCGTAAAATTCGCTGATTCAGATTTAATCGGCCTTCCAATCCGCATCACTGTCGGAAAACGAGCTGACGAAGGAATCGTCGAAGTGAAAATTCGTCAAACTGGTGAGTCAACTGAGATTTCAGTAGACGAATTATCTGCGTTTATCAGCAAGCAGTAATCACCATAACGATTTATCAAAAAACATGTTAAAATAGAAATAATAGAAGGTACCTCATTGCCTGAGGTACCTTCACTTATGATGTTTTTAGGGAGGGATACTGTCTTAATGGAACAGTTATCAGTAAACAGAAGGCAGTTTCAAATTCTTCTGCAGCAGATTAATATGACAGATGATACCTTCATGACATACTTTGAACATGGCGAGATTAAAAAGCTGACAATTCACAAAGCTTCTAAGTCTTGGCATTTTCATTTTCAATTTAAATCTTTGCTGCCTTTTCAAATATATGACACATTAACAACGAGGCTGACGCAATCGTTTGCCCACATAGCAAAAGTGACATCTTCAATTGAAGTTCAGGATGCCGAGGTCAGTGAAAGTATCGTTCAAGACTACTGGTCACGCTGCATTGAAGAACTGCAGGGCATTTCGCCGCCGATTATCAGTCTTTTAAACCAGCAAAAACCGAAGCTGAAGGGCAATAAACTGATTGTCAAAACCAAAACGGATACAGAAGCGGCTGCGCTAAAAAACAAATACAGTTCCATGATTCAAGCAGGCTACCGTCAATTTGGCTTTCCGGATCTTCAGCTTGATGCTGAAATATTTGTATCCGAGCAGGAAGTTCAAAAGTTTCGGGAGCAAAAGCTTGCGGAAGACCAAGAGCGGGCGATGCAGGCCTTGATTGAAATGGAGAAGAAAGATAAAGAAAGTGATGAAGACCAAGCACCATCTGGTCCTCTTGTTATCGGTTATCAAATTAAAGATAACGAGGAAATCCGGACACTTGACAGCATCATGGACGAAGAACGGAGAATTACGGTCCAAGGTTATGTGTTTGATGTGGAGACGCGCGAGCTGAAGAGCGGGCGCACGCTGTGTATCTTCAAAATTACAGACTATACAAATAGTATTTTGATCAAAATGTTTGCACGTGAAAAAGAAGATGCGGCACTGATGAAGTCTCTGAAAAAAGGAATGTGGGTAAAAGCACGCGGAAGCATTCAAAATGATACATTTGTCAGAGACCTTGTCATGATCGCAAATGACGTAAACGAAATAAAAGCAAAAACCCGTGAAGATTCAGCACCTGAAGGAGAAAAAAGAGTGGAATTGCATCTTCATTCCCCAATGAGCCAAATGGATGCTGTTACGGGTATCGGAAAGCTTGTCGAACAAGCGAAAAAATGGGGGCATGAGGCCATCGCTTTGACCGACCATGCTGTCGTTCAATCCTTCCCTGATGCGTATTCTGCGGCCAAAAAGCATGGAATTAAAATGATTTACGGGATGGAAGCGAATCTCGTGGATGATGGCGTGCCAATTGCTTATAATGCCGCACATCGTCTGCTCGAAGAAGAAACATATGTTGTTTTTGACGTTGAGACGACAGGATTGTCTGCTGTATACGATACCATTATTGAGCTGGCTGCAGTAAAAGTAAAAGGCGGAGAAATTATTGATAAATTTGAGGCGTTTGCGAACCCGCATCGTCCGCTTTCCGCCACAATCATAGAGCTGACAGGGATCACTGATGATATGCTACAAGACGCTCCGGATGTCGTAGATGTAATAAGAGATTTCAGAGAATGGATTGGCGATGATATCCTTGTCGCTCATAATGCAAGCTTTGATATGGGATTCTTAAATGTAGCCTATAAAAAGCTTCTTGAAGTCGATAAAGCTAAAAACCCAGTCATTGATACGCTTGAACTTGGACGTTTTCTCTATCCGGAATTTAAGAACCACCGGTTGAACACACTTTGTAAAAAGTTTGATATCGAACTCACACAGCATCACCGTGCGATCTATGATACTGAGGCAACCGCTTATTTGCTTCTGAAAATGCTGAAAGACGCAGCTGAAAAAGGCATTCAGTACCATGATGAGTTGAATGAAAATATGGGTCAGTCCAATGCTTATCAAAGATCAAGACCGTATCATGCAACATTACTTGCCGTGAACAGCACGGGACTTAAAAATTTATTTAAGCTTGTGTCACTTTCTCATATTCATTATTTTTACAGAGTGCCGCGTATTCCGAGATCTCAGCTTGAGAAATACAGGGAAGGGCTGCTGATCGGTTCTGCCTGTGACAGGGGAGAGGTTTTTGAGGGAATGATGCAAAAATCGCCTGAAGAGGTGGAAGATATCGCGTCATTCTATGATTACCTTGAGGTTCAGCCGCCTGAAGTGTATCGTCACTTGCTGGAGCTTGAACTGGTCCGTGATGAAAAAGCGCTGAAAGAAATTATTGCGAATATCACGAAGCTGGGGGAAAAGCTTAATAAACCGGTTGTTGCTACGGGAAATGTTCATTACTTGAATGATGAGGATAAAATCTACAGAAAGATTTTAATATCCTCACAAGGCGGGGCAAATCCGCTGAATAGGCATGAACTGCCGAAAGTGCATTTTAGAACGACAGACGAAATGCTTGAAGCTTTTTCTTTCTTAGGTGAAGAAAAAGCGAAGGAGATCGTAGTCACCAATACCCAAAAGGTTGCTTCTTTAGTTGATGACATCAAGCCGATTAAAGATGATTTATATACGCCGAAAATCGAAGGCGCTGATGAAGAGATCAGAGAAATGAGCTATCAGCGTGCAAGAAGCATTTACGGGGAAGAGCTGCCTGAAATTGTCGAAGCGCGGATTGAAAAAGAGTTAAAGAGTATTATTGGCCACGGATTTGCTGTTATTTACTTGATCTCTCACAAACTTGTAAAACGTTCACTAGATGATGGGTATCTCGTTGGTTCCCGTGGTTCCGTAGGATCTTCATTAGTTGCGACACTTACTGAGATTACTGAGGTAAACCCGCTGCCGCCGCACTATGTTTGTCCTGAGTGTCAGTATTCTGAGTTCTTTAATGACGGTTCTGTCGGTTCTGGTTTTGACCTGCCTGACAAGACATGTCCTCATTGCGGAACGCCTTTGAAAAAAGACGGCCATGATATTCCATTTGAAACGTTCTTAGGATTTAAAGGGGACAAAGTACCTGATATCGATTTGAACTTCTCAGGGGAATATCAGCCGCAAGCACATAATTACACAAAAGTATTGTTCGGAGAAGACAATGTATATCGTGCGGGAACAATAGGCACGGTGGCAGAAAAAACAGCCTACGGTTATGTAAAAGGCTATGCCGGAGACAACAATCTTCATATGCGCGGTGCCGAAATAGATCGGCTCGTGCAGGGATGCACGGGTGTAAAACGTACAACTGGACAGCACCCTGGCGGTATTATCGTAGTTCCGGATTATATGGATATTTATGATTTTTCACCGATCCAGTTTCCGGCAGATGCCACAGGTTCAGAGTGGAAAACGACTCATTTTGATTTCCACTCCATCCATGACAACCTGTTAAAACTTGATATTCTCGGACACGATGACCCGACTGTTATTCGGATGCTTCAAGACTTAAGCGGAATAGATCCGAAAACAATTCCGACGGATGATCCTGAAGTGATGAAGATCTTCCAGGGAACCGAATCACTCGGTGTGACTGAAGAACAGATTGGCTGTAAAACGGGCACTCTTGGAATTCCTGAATTCGGAACCCGATTTGTCCGGCAGATGCTTGAAGATACAAAGCCGACCACTTTTTCTGAGCTCGTTCAGATTTCAGGCTTGTCTCACGGAACTGATGTATGGCTTGGCAATGCACAGGAGCTCATCCACAATAATATTTGTGAGCTGAGTGAGGTTATCGGCTGCCGTGATGACATTATGGTTTATTTAATCTATCAAGGCCTTGAGCCGTCCCTTGCCTTTAAAATCATGGAATTCGTGCGTAAAGGAAAAGGATTAACGCCTGAATGGGAAGAAGAAATGAAAAATAACAATGTCCCAGACTGGTATATTGATTCCTGTAAAAAGATTAAATACATGTTCCCGAAAGCCCACGCCGCGGCATATGTCTTAATGGCAGTCCGCATTGCTTACTTTAAAGTGCATCATGCTCTTTTGTATTATGCGGCTTATTTTACCGTTCGTGCAGATGACTTTGATATTGATACAATGATCAAGGGCTCTACAGCAATCAGAGCGGTAATGGAGGATATAAACGCTAAAGGACTTGATGCTTCACCGAAGGAAAAGAACCTTCTGACTGTTTTAGAATTAGCGCTTGAGATGTGTGAGAGAGGCTATTCATTCCAAAAAGTCGATTTATATCGCTCCAGCGCCACAGAGTTTATTATTGACGGCAACAGTCTTATTCCGCCGTTTAACTCTATTCCAGGGTTAGGGACGAACGCTGCTTTGAACATTGTAAAAGCTCGCGAAGAAGGCGAATTCCTCTCAAAAGAAGATTTGCAAAAGAGAGGGAAAGTATCAAAAACGATTTTAGAGTACTTAGATCGCCATGGCTGTCTGGAGTCACTGCCTGATCAAAACCAATTGTCACTGTTCTAATATGGAAAGCAGAATTTCTCAGAAATTCTGCTTCTATGCATACATAAGCGCAAAAAGTGCCATCGTAATATTAGAGTTTCTGTCACTTGCTTAGGTATGAAGGTAAGCGTATATCCATTTGCAATAAAAATATGGTTATGGTATAGTTTTATTGGAAATGCTAACGATTACCGAGGCAAAGAGTGGGGAAACCCGCTCTTTTGTATTGAACAGGAGAATTTTGTCTCGACATGTTCATCGTTTACTTTTTAGCCCCTGCTCTTTTGAAGCAGGGTTTTTATGCAGAGTGACGAGACGAATATGAGATCGACAGCACAAGGAGGAAGAACATGAGCAAAAAAGTGACTGACACCGTTCAAGAAATGGCTCAGCCAATCGTAGACAGCCTTCAGCTGGAACTCGTTGACATTGAATTTGTCAAAGAGGGCCAAAGCTGGTTCCTTCGCGTGTTTATTGATTCCGATGACGGTGTGGATATTGAGGAATGTGCCAAAGTAAGCGAAGCTTTAAGCGAAAAGCTTGATGAAGCAGACCCAATCAGCCAAAATTACTTTCTTGAAGTCTCATCTCCAGGAGCTGAGCGTCCGCTAAAGAAAAAAGCCGATTTCGAAAAATCACTAGGAAAAAACGTATACATTAAGACGTATGAGCCTATTGACGGCGTAAAAGTGTTTGAAGGTGAACTGGCTGAATTTGATGGACAAACAGTGACAGTTGAGATCACGATCAAAACAAGAAAGAAACGGATCAATATTCCGTATGAAAAGATAGCTAATGCAAGATTAGCTGTTACATTCTAATGAATACAAATGTTTTAAGGGGGGAGACCGTTAAATGAGCAGTGAATTATTAGATGCTCTCACGATTCTTGAAAAAGAAAAAGGCATCAGTAAAGAAATTATCATCGAAGCAATCGAAGCTGCGTTAATTTCTGCTTATAAGCGGAATTTTAATCAAGCGCAAAATGTACGGGTGGATCTAAACCGTGAAACTGGCTCCATCCGTGTATTTGCAAGAAAAGATGTCGTTGACGAAGTATACGACCAGAGATTAGAAATCTCAATTGAAGAGGCACAGGGCATCCATCCGGAATATATGGTCGGCGATGTCGTCGAAATCGAAGTTACACCTAAGGATTTCGGGCGCATAGCTGCTCAAACAGCGAAGCAGGTCGTCACACAGCGTGTGCGCGAAGCTGAGCGCGGTGTGATTTATTCTGAATTTATCGACCGTGAAGAAGACATCATGACAGGGATCGTCCAGCGTCTGGACAATAAATTTATCTACGTGTCTTTAGGCAAAATAGAAGCCTTGCTGCCGGTTAATGAGCAAATGCCGAATGAAAGCTACAAGCCCCATGACCGCATTAAGGTATATATCACAAAAGTAGAAAAAACAACGAAGGGTCCGCAGATTTATGTGTCAAGAACACATCCAGGCCTGTTAAAGCGTTTGTTTGAAATTGAAGTGCCTGAAATTTATGATGGAACTGTCGAGCTAAAATCTGTTGCCAGAGAAGCCGGCGACCGTTCGAAAATTTCTGTTCGCACAGATGATCCTGACGTTGATCCTGTCGGTTCATGCGTAGGGCCTAAAGGCCAGCGTGTGCAAGCAATCGTCAATGAATTAAAAGGTGAAAAAATTGACATTGTCAACTGGTCCAGTGATCCTGTAGAATTTGTCGCGAATGCGCTCAGCCCTTCCAAAGTGCTTGATGTCATTGTTAATGAAGAAGAAAAAGCGACAACTGTTATTGTTCCTGATTACCAGCTGTCTCTGGCAATTGGAAAAAGAGGACAAAACGCACGCTTAGCTGCTAAACTGACAGGCTGGAAGATTGATATTAAGAGCGAAACGGACGCAAGAGAACTTGGAATCTATCCGAGAGAACTTGAAGAAGATGATGAGCCGCTCTTTACGGAGCCTGAAACTGCTGAATCGGATGAATAAGAGGTGACTTTAGGTGAATAAACACAAAAAGATCCCATTACGCAAATGTGTAGTGACTGGTGAAATGAAGCCTAAAAAGGAACTGATCCGAGTTGTACGGTCGAAAGAAGGCGAAATCTCAGTAGACCCGACCGGAAAAAAGAATGGGCGGGGTGCTTATTTAACGCTGGATAAAGAGTGCATCTTAGCAGCAAAAAAGAAAAACACTTTGCAAAATCAATTTCAATCACAAATCGATGACCAGATTTTCGATGAATTGCTGGAACTGGCGGAAAAGGTGAAAAAATAAAATGTCTGGAATGGAATGGTTTCCCTTGCTGGGTCTGGCCAATCGAGCTCGTAAGGTCGTGTCAGGCGAAGACTTGGTAATAAAAGAAATCAGGAATGCGCGTGCA
The DNA here is from genome assembly GCF_038002425.1 of Bacillus sp. FSL R7-0685. Classification (NCBI taxonomy): domain Bacteria; kingdom Bacillati; phylum Bacillota; class Bacilli; order Caryophanales; family Bacillaceae; genus Bacillus; species Bacillus sp. FSL R7-0685. Next base: position 1,719,793 of record NZ_JBBOCN010000001.1, read on the forward strand.
AAGCTTGTCCTGCTTACAGAGGATGCATCATCTAACACAGCAAAAAAAGTAACTGACAAGTGCAATTATTATAAAGTCCCTTATAAAAAAGTCGAGAGTCGCGCGGTTCTTGGACGCTCTATCGGTAAAGAAGCCCGTGTCGTTGTCGCCGTCACTGACCAAGGTTTTGCGAATAAGCTGATCAGCTTGCTCGATTAATATTTTTGGGGGTGAACGAATGGCTAAAATGAGAGTATACGAATATGCAAAAGCGTTAAATGTTTCAAGTAAGGAAATTTTGACCGCACTGAAGAACATGGATTTAGAAGTGAATAATCACATGGCCATGCTTGAAGAAAAGGCCATTAAAAAGCTAGATGCCAAATATAAAAAAGGCGGCGCAGCTGCTAAATCTCAAAAGCCAGCAGAAACGAACAAAAACAAACAGCCACAAGGGGTTAATCAGCAATCAGCTGGAAATCAACCAAATAAAATTCGAGACGGAAAGAAGAATGACGTGCAGAATAATCAATTTAACAAAAACAAGAAGAATAACAACAACAAAAAAAATAAACGCAACAACAACAATAATAAAAACCAACATCACCAAAAGCCTGTAAAGCCGAAAAAAGAGCTTCCTGAGAAAATTACATTCTCTGGCACTTTAACAGTTGGCGCACTTGCTGAAGAGCTTGGCAAAGAGCCTTCAGAAATCATTAAAAAGCTGATGCTTCTTGGCGTAATGGCAACCATTAACCAAGAGCTTGATAAAGACACAATCGAACTCATTGCATCAGAATATGGTGTTGAAACAGAAGAGGTCATTGTGCTTGAAGAAACAGAGCTGGAAAAATACGAAGAGCCTGATAATGAAGAGGATCTTGAAATTCGTCCTCCTGTCGTGACAATCATGGGCCACGTTGACCATGGGAAAACAACGCTTCTTGACAGCATCCGTAAAACAAAGGTTGTTGAAGGGGAAGCAGGCGGAATCACTCAGCATATCGGCGCTTATCAAATTGAAGAGAACGGCAAGAAAATCACGTTCTTGGATACACCGGGCCACGCCGCATTTACAACAATGCGTGCACGCGGTGCAGAAGTAACTGATATTACGATTCTTGTCGTAGCTGCCGATGACGGTGTCATGCCGCAAACAGTTGAAGCGATTAACCATGCAAAAGCAGCAGAGGTTCCAATCATCGTTGCTGTGAATAAAATAGATAAAGAATCTGCAAACCCTGACCGTGTAATGCAAGAACTGACGGAATACGGACTTGTCCCTGAAGCTTGGGGCGGAGAAACCATTTTTGTGCCGCTTTCCGCTTTAACTGGAAAAGGCATTGATGAGCTCGTTGAAATGATTTTGCTTGTCAGTGAGGTAGAGGAACTGAAAGCGAATCCGAACCGTCAGGCAAAAGGAACGGTTATTGAAGCTGAACTCGATAAAGGCAGAGGGTCAGTTGCGACGTTGCTCGTACAGACTGGAACACTGCATGTCGGTGATCCGATCGTAGTCGGCAATACATTTGGCCGTGTCCGTGCAATGGTCAACGACATTGGCCGCCGTGTGAAAACTGCCGGCCCGTCAACTCCGGTTGAAATTACCGGTTTGAATGATGTCCCTCAAGCGGGAGACCAATTCCTTGTCTTTAAGGATGAAAAAACAGCTCGTTCTGTCGGTGAAGCCCGTGCTTCGAAACAGCTTGAAGAGCAGCGCAGCGATAAAGCGAAGCTCAGTCTTGATGATTTATTCGAGCAAATTAAGCAAGGTGATGTAAAAGACATCAACCTCATCGTAAAAGCTGACGTTCAAGGATCTGCTGAAGCTTTAACGGCTGCGCTTCAAAAAATTGAAGTAGAAGGCGTTAAAGTGAAAATCATCCATACAGGCGTTGGTGCGATTACTGAATCTGACATTATCTTGGCATCTGCTTCCAATGCAATTGTTATCGGGTTTAATGTGAGACCGGACGGAAATGCTAAGAGTACGGCTGAAGCTGAAAATGTAGATATTCGACTTCACCGTATCATTTACAAAGTAATCGACGAGATTGAAGCTGCCATGAAAGGTATGCTTGATCCTGAATATGAAGAAAAAGTAATTGGTCAAGTAGAAGTACGCCAAACATTCAAAGTATCTAAAATCGGTACAATTGCCGGCGGATATGTTACTGAAGGAACCATTACGCGCGACAGCGGCCTCCGTTTAATTCGTGATGGCGTCGTCATCTTTGAAGGCGAAGTAGATGTTCTGAAACGCTTTAAAGACGATGTGAAAGAAGTTTCACAAGGCTATGAATGTGGTATTACAATTAAGAAATACAATGACATTCGTGAAGGTGACATCCTAGAAGCGTTTGTCATGCAAGAAATTGAAAGAACGTGATCGGATTTGCGGAGTGTGAATGCATCATTTATGATGCAGGATCGCTAAAAGAAAAGCGTGCCGTTCTGAAGCGGATTTTAACCAGGGTTCAAAACAAGTTCAATGTTTCGATTTCGGAGATTGGCTATCAGGACACCTGGCAAAGAACCAGCTTCGGAATCGCCGCTGTTTCTTCCTCTCGCGTTCAAACAGAAAAAGAACTGCAGCGCGTCCTAGCGTTTATCGATTCTTTTCCTGAAATTGAACGGACGATCACTAGGACAGAGTGGTTTTAACTTAGAGGTGATTGAATTGAGTATGAGAGCAAACCGTGTCGGCGAGCAGATGAAAAAAGAACTCGGTGATATTATCAGCCGCAAGCTGAAAGACCCGAGAATTGGTTTTCTGACAGTAACGGATGTACGTGTATCAGGTGATTTGCAAATTGCAAAGGTGTATATCTCGGTTCTCGGTGACGAGAAAAAACGGGAAGAAGCGCTGAAAGGACTGGCAAAAGCGAAAGGATTTATCCGATCCGAAATCGGCAGCCGCATCAGACTTCGAAAAACGCCTGAAATTGAATTTGAGTTCGATGAATCAATCGATTACGGGAATCGGATCGAAACACTGATTCACGAATTACATTCAGAGAAACCATCTGAATAAAAAATGAGAGGATAGGCGTATATCGTCTGTCCTCTTTCTTCGTTTAAAAGAAAAAAGTTAAAAAAGAAGGAGTGAAAGGCAAATGGTTAACGGAGTTCTCCTTTTACATAAACCTGTTGGCATGACATCGCACGACTGTGTCATGAAGATCCGAAAGCTGTTAAAAACAAAAAAAGTAGGACATACAGGAACGCTCGATCCGGAAGTGTCAGGCGTGCTTCCGATTTGTGTAGGAAGAGCGACAAAAATAGTCGAATACTTAACTGAAAAATCTAAAACGTATGATGCAGAAATAACGCTTGGCTTTTCAACCACAACAGAGGATCAAACCGGAGAAACGGTGGAAACAAAGCCTGTCAATCACGACATTGATAAAGCGGATGTAGAAAAGGTTTTAAACAGTTTAAAGGGGAAACAAGAACAAATTCCGCCCATGTATTCCGCTGTAAAAGTAAACGGCAAAAAATTATACGAATACGCAAGAGCGGGGATTGAAGTAGAACGTCCGAAACGTATGATAACCATTGAAGACATTGCCCTGACGACAGAGATTAAACATCATGGAGAAACCGCAAGCTTCCGGTTTACAGTGACTTGCTCCAAAGGGACCTATGTAAGGACGCTGGCGGTCATGATCGGAGAAAAGCTCGGATATCCGGCTCATATGTCTCATTTAATCCGTACGGCATCCGGAGATTTTTCTCTCGACGAATGCTTTACTTTTGATGAGCTCGAAGCACAGGCCCAATCCGGAACCGTGGAAGAGCATACAGTTCCTATTGAACGTGCGCTCAATCATTTGCCGAAATGGATCATAAGTGATACATTAGCTAAGAAAGTAGAAAATGGGGCTTTGCTTGAGACGCCCGAGCAGTTTTCTGAAATGACAAGTGAAGACCGTATCGCCGTCTTTACTGAATCCGGAACCTGTTTGGCGATCTATTTCCCTCATCCTGCAAAAAAAGGGCTGTTAAAGCCGGCAAAAGTATTGATGCAAAAAAGCGAACAATAGAAAAAAGGTGACCGTTCTGTGAAGACGATACATATTACACATCCTCATCATTTAATAAAAGAGGAGCAGGCAAAATCAGTGATGGCGTTAGGATATTTTGACGGCGTTCATCTCGGGCATCAAAAGGTAATCGGCACAGCGAAGCAAATAGCCGAAGAAAAAGGTCTGACATTGGCTGTGATGACCTTTCACCCCCATCCTTCCCACGTGTTGGGCAGAGATAAGGAACCAAAGGATCTGATTACGCCTCTTGAAGACAAAATAAACCAAATTGAACAATTAGGCACAGAAGTTCTGTATGTCGTTAAATTTAATGAAGTGTTTGCTTCTCTTTCTCCTAAGCAGTTTATAGACCAGTATATTATCGGTCTTAATGTGCAGCACGCAGTGGCAGGCTTTGACTTTACGTACGGCAAATACGGCAAGGGGACAATGGAGACCATGCCGGATGATTTAGACGGAAAAGCTGGGTGCACAATGGTAGAAAAATTGACGGAGCAGGATAAAAAAATCAGTTCTTCGTATATCCGTACCGCGCTTCAAAACGGAGATGTTGAATTGGCGAATGTCTTGCTTGGACAGCCTTATTTTATTAAAGGAATTGTCATTCATGGTGATAAAAGAGGGCGGACCATCGGGTTTCCGACAGCAAATGTGGGTTTAAATAACAGCTATATCGTTCCGCCCACAGGTGTATATGCCGTAAAAGCGGAAGTGAACGGCGAAGTTTACAATGGTGTTTGCAATATTGGCTATAAGCCGACGTTTTATGAAAAGCGCCCTGAGCAGCCTTCCATCGAGGTCAATCTGTTTGATTTCGATCAGGAGGTATATGGAGCCGCTATAAAAATCGAATGGTATAAACGGATTCGGAGCGAGCGGAAATTCAATGGCATCAAAGAATTAACTGAGCAAATTGAGAAAGATAAGCAGGAAGCCATTCGTTATTTCAGCAATTTGCGGAAATAACTTGCAACGCACGCAAATTTTATTCTAAAATATTTGCATATAGGCACGATTTTTAGTATGATAGTTTTCGTAGTCTTAAAACCATTGCTTGGCAATCCGAAGTCACCGACGGTTGCTAGGTAACTGGGGCTAAATATGATTTGGAGGTGAAACAGGATGGCAATTACTCAAGAGCGTAAAAACCAACTCATCAATGAGTTCAAAACACACGAATCTGATACTGGATCTCCAGAAGTTCAGATCGCTATCCTAACTGACTCAATTAACAACTTGAACGAGCATTTACGTACTCACAAGAAAGACCACCACTCACGTCGCGGTCTTCTTAAAATGGTAGGTAAGCGTCGTAATCTTCTTACGTATCTGCGTAATAAAGACGTAACTCGTTACCGTGAGTTAATTAACAAACTAGGCTTACGTCGATAATCGTAAAAAGCGGGAGGATTCCCGCTTTTTTATCGTATTAAAGCGAAATTTCTTATAACAAATCATTGAAATCCTTTTACATACTACTTTGACATTGATATGTTCAATTCATTTCGTTCATAATAGGAGTAATTGATTATTTCACACAACGAAGAGAGGAGTTCGTAATTGTATGGGACAAGAAAAACATGTCTTTACCATAGATTGGGCCGGAAGAACGCTAACTGTTGAAACCGGCCAGCTTGCCAAACAGGCAAATGGTGCTGTGATGATCCGCTACGGTGATACAGCAGTACTTAGTACAGCAACCGCTTCAAAAGAACCTAAACCGCTTGATTTCTTCCCTCTTACTGTAAACTATGAAGAAAGATTATATGCGGTAGGGAAAATTCCGGGCGGATTTATTAAAAGAGAAGGACGTCCAAGTGAAAAAGCGGTTCTTGCCAGCCGTTTAATTGACCGTCCGATCCGTCCTTTGTTTGCCGATGGATTCCGTAATGAAGTTCAAGTCATCAGCATTGTCATGAGTGTTGACCAAAACTGCTCTTCAGAAATGGCTGCCATGTTCGGTTCATCTCTTGCACTTTCTGTATCGGATATTCCGTTTGAAGGACCGATTGCAGGGGTTACTGTCGGACGCATTGATGATCAATTTATCATTAACCCGACAGTCGATCAGCTTGAAAAAAGCGATATCAATCTTGTCGTTGCCGGCACGAAAGATGCGATTAACATGGTAGAAGCGGGAGCGGACGAAGTTCCTGAGGAAATCATGCTTGAGGCCATTATGTTCGGCCATGAAGAGATTAAACGCCTGATTGCATTCCAAGAAGAAATTGTTGCAGCAGTCGGCAAAGAGAAATCTGAAATTAAGCTCTTTGAAATTGATGAAGAGCTTAATGAAAAAGTAAAAGCTTTGGCAGAAGAGGATCTGCTGAAAGCCATCCAAGTTCATGAAAAGCATGCCCGTGAAGATGCCATTAACGAAGTGAAGAACGCAGTTGTGGCAAAATTCGAGGATGAAGAACATGATGAAGACACAATCAAGCAAGTGAAGCAGATTTTATCCAAGCTGGTGAAAAATGAAGTTCGCCGCCTGATTACTGAAGAGAAAGTAAGACCGGATGGCCGCGGTGTCGATCAAATCCGCCCGCTCTCTTCAGAGGTTGGCCTCTTGCCAAGAACGCACGGTTCAGGTCTATTTACAAGGGGACAAACTCAGGCCCTCAGCGTATGTACGCTAGGTGCTCTGGGAGATGTGCAAATCCTTGACGGCTTAGGTGTCGAAGAGTCGAAACGGTTTATGCATCATTACAACTTCCCGCAATTCAGCGTTGGGGAAACAGGACCGATGCGCGGACCGGGACGTCGTGAAATCGGACACGGAGCACTGGGTGAGCGTGCGCTTGAGCCAGTTATTCCGTCTGAAAAAGACTTCCCTTATACTGTCCGTCTTGTTTCAGAAGTGCTTGAATCAAACGGTTCTACATCTCAAGCAAGCATTTGCGCAAGCACACTTGCAATGATGGATGCCGGTGTACCGATTAAAGCGCCAGTTGCTGGTATTGCGATGGGTCTTGTCAAATCAGGCGAACATTACACTGTCTTGACTGACATCCAAGGCATGGAAGACGCGCTGGGAGATATGGACTTTAAAGTAGCGGGAACTGAAAAAGGCGTAACGGCCCTGCAAATGGACATTAAAATTGAAGGCCTTTCCAGAGAGATTCTTGAAGAAGCGCTTCAGCAGGCGAAAAAGGGCAGAATGGAAATCCTCAACAGCATGCTTGCAACATTAAGCGAATCAAGAAAAGAGCTTTCTCGATATGCGCCTAAGATCTTAACAATGACCATTAATCCTGATAAAATCCGCGATGTCATCGGACCAAGCGGAAAACAAATCAATAAGATCATCGAAGAAACCGGTGTTAAAATTGATATTGAGCAGGACGGCACAATCTTTATTTCCTCTACAGATGAAAGCGGCAACCAAAAAGCGAAAAAAATCATCGAAGACCTTGTGAGAGAGGTTGAAGTCGGCCAACTTTACCTAGGTAAAGTGAAACGGATTGAAAAATTCGGGGCTTTCGTTGAAATTTTCAGCGGAAAAGACGGTTTGGTGCACATTTCAGAGCTTGCGCTTGAACGCGTAGGGAAAGTTGAAGATGTTGTGAAAATCGGAGACGAGATTCTTGTCAAAGTCACTGAAATTGATAAACAAGGACGAGTGAATTTATCTCGCAAAGCGGTGCTCCGTGAAGAGAAAGAAAAAGAAGAACAACAATCTTAAATGAAAACATAAAAGGAGCCTGGGAGACCCGGCTTCTTTATTTTGAAGCTTTTCAAAAGCAGGCGGGTTCTACCTTGTCCTTCTCCTTCATAATGTGAGATGAGGGGGGACAGAACATGTACAAAAAATTTGTACCGTTTGCCGTTTTTTTATTTCTTTTTTTTGTCTCATTTGAGATGATGGAAAATCCGCATGCACTTGATTATATAGGGGCAATGAAAAAAGATACGGTGACTGTCACGGCGTCAAAAGACCCGTTATATGAAGAATTGCTTCAAAAAGCGCCGGAGTACGAAGTTAAGCCCCAGAATGCAAGAATTGATAAAGTGTGGAAAAGCATTCCAGGCTACAATGGATTAAAGGTCAATATTGAACAATCATATAAAAAAATGAAACAGCATGGTGAGTTTCGGGAAAAAGATTTGGTGTACAGTCAAGTAAAACCAAGTGTTCATCTTGAGTCACTTCAGCCTGAGCCTATTTATAAAGGAAATCCTGACAAACCGATGGTGGCTTTTTTAATCAATGTGGCATGGGGAAATGAGTATTTGGAAAAAATGCTTCCTATTCTGCAAAAGCACCAGGTTAAAGCTACGTTCTTTTTAGAAGGCAATTGGGTGAGAAAAAATGAACAGCTCGCTAAGAAGATTGCAAAAGACGGACATGAAATCGGAAATCATTCATACAATCATCCGGATATGAGCAAACTGACTACAGGAAGAATTTCCGAGCAGCTCGACAAGACTAATGAACAAATAGAACAAACGATCGGTGTTAAGCCAAAGTGGTTCGCTCCGCCGAGCGGAAGTTTCAGAAAAGCGGTTATCGACATTGCAGCAGAGAAACAGATGGGAACAGTCATGTGGACAGTTGATACAATCGATTGGCAAAAGCCGGCTCCGTCTGTACTTCAGACGAGAGTGTTAAGCAAGATACATAATGGTGCCATGATTTTAATGCATCCGACTGACCCTACGGCGGAAAGTCTTGAAGCGCTGATTACAAAGATAAAAGACAAAGGATATGCGCTTGGAACAGTCACTGAACTAATGGATGAAACAAGACTATTGAAGTAACAGATGAAGGCAGCTTGTCTTTGAATAGGAGGAACAAATTTGATTAAACGATATACGTGTCAAAATGGTGTAAGAATTGTGCTGGAAAATAATCCGACAGTCCGTTCTGTTGCGATCGGCGTATGGATCGGCACAGGTTCGAGACATGAAACGCCGGAGATAAACGGAATTTCTCACTTTTTAGAGCACATGTTCTTTAAAGGGACGAGCACAAAATCTGCACGCGAGATAGCAGAATCTTTTGATCGTATTGGCGGCCAGGTCAATGCGTTTACTTCAAAGGAATATACCTGCTACTATGCAAAGGTGCTTGACGAGCATGCGAATTACGCGCTGGACGTATTAGCAGATATGTTCTTTCATTCAACGTTTGATGAAAACGAGCTGAAAAAAGAGAAAAATGTAGTATATGAAGAAATTAAAATGTACGAAGATGCGCCGGACGACATTGTACATGATTTACTGAGCAAAGCCACTTACGGCAATCATTCTTTAGGCTACCCAATTCTAGGCACGGAAGAAACGCTTGCTTCCTTTAACGGTGACTCTCTCAGACAATACATGCATGATTATTATACGCCGGACCGAGTGGTGATTTCGGTAGCGGGCAATATATCTGACAGTTTTATCAAAGATGTAGAAAAATGGTTCGGGTCATACGAGGCGAAGGGCAAAGCGACAGGCCTTGAGAAGCCTGAGTTCCACACGGAAAAACTGACGAGAAAAAAAGAAACAGAGCAGGCTCATTTGTGCCTTGGATTTAAAGGCTTAGAGGTTGGCCATGAACGTATTTATGATTTAATCGTCCTCAACAATGTGCTCGGAGGCAGCATGAGCAGCCGGCTGTTCCAAGATGTGCGTGAAGATAAAGGACTTGCTTATTCTGTTTACAGCTATCACAGCTCATATGAAGACAGCGGAATGCTAACGATTTACGGCGGAACGGGTGCAAATCAGCTTCAGCAGCTGTCGGAAACAATTCAAGAAACCCTTGCCACATTAAAACGTGACGGCATTACCTCGAAAGAACTGGAAAACAGCAAAGAGCAAATGAAGGGAAGCTTAATGCTGAGCTTAGAAAGCACAAACAGCAAAATGAGCCGAAACGGAAAAAATGAACTGCTGCTCGGCAAACATAAAACATTAGATGAAATCATCAATGAATTAAACGCCGTGAACTTAGAGCGTGTTAACGGCCTTGCCAGACAATTGTTTACTGAAGACTATGCATTAGCACTTATCAGCCCTTCCGGCAATATGCCGTCTTAAAATGGAAAGCTTGCTCCATAATGGAGCAGGCATTTTTTAATCCCTTTCATCATACATAGTACAAGGGGGTGACAGACATGCGGCTCAGTGAATTATCGGGAAAGGAAATTGTAGACATCAAAAGAGCTGAACGGCTCGGAGTGCTCGGCCAGACCGATTTGGAAATCAATGAACAGGATGGACAGATTACAGCACTCCTCATTCCCACAGTTAAGTGGTTTGGTTTGAGAAAGCAAGGTCATGACATTCGTGTCCCATGGCATCATATTCAAAAGATCGGTTCAGATATGATTATATTAGATGTACCTGAGGAAATGCCTCCCCGACAAGAGTAAATAGCCCAATTGACTGTGAAGCGGGCTCTAAAGAAAACATCTGAAACATCGGCTGCCGGAGCCGATGTTTTTTTATATGGAAAAAGCGCATCTTTTATATTCACCGGTATTTCCTTTTGATCATAAGATGAAGGGGAGCTTAACAACTAGAGATCCAGTATATACAAAGAAGGTGAACGTTTAGAATGTTAACCGGATTGAAAATTGCAGTTATCGGCGGTGACGCAAGACAGCTCGAAATTATAAGAAAGCTCACTGAACAGCAGGCTGACATCTATCTTGTCGGTTTTGACCAATTGGATCACGGTTTTACCGGGGCAGTAAAATGCAATATTGATGAAATTCCTTTTCAGCAAATAGACAGCATCATTCTTCCAGTATCCGCGACAACAGGAGAAGGTGTCGTATCAACTGTATTTTCGAATGAAGAAGTTGTGTTAAAACAGGACCATCTCGACAGAACGCCTGCACATTGTGTCATTTTCTCAGGAATTTCTAACGCCTATTTAGAAAACATTGCAGCTCAGGCAAAAAGAAAACTTGTTAAGCTGTTTGAGCGGGATGACATTGCGATATACAACTCTATTCCGACAGTAGAAGGAACGATCATGCTGGCTATTCAGCACACGGATTATACGATACACGGATCACAGGTGGCCGTTCTCGGTCTGGGGCGCACCGGGATGACGATTGCCCGTACATTTGCCGCGCTCGGAGCGAATGTAAAAGTGGGGGCAAGAAGTTCAGCGCATCTGGCACGTATCACTGAAATGGGGCTCGTTCCTTTTCATACCGATGAGCTGAAAGAGCATGTAAAAGATATAGATATTTGCATTAATACCATACCGAGTATGATTTTAAATCAAGCGGTACTTTCTAGCATGACACCAAAAACCTTAATATTGGATCTGGCCTCACGTCCCGGGGGAACGGATTTTAAATATGCCGAGAAACAAGGGATTAAAGCACTTCTTGCTCCCGGGCTTCCAGGGATTGTCGCTCCTAAAACAGCTGGGCAAATCCTTGCAAACGTCTTGAGCAAGCTTTTGGCTGAAATACAAGCTGAGGAGGGGAAATAAGGATGTCGTCATTAAAAGGAAAAAGAATCGGGTTTGGGCTGACCGGGTCGCATTGCACATATGAAGCGGTTTTCCCGCAAATTGAGGCGTTGGTCAACGAAGGAGCTGAAGTCCGTCCGGTTGTCACATTTAATGTGAAATCCACAAATACCCGATTTGGAGAGGGCGCAGAATGGGTTAAAAAAATTGAAGACCTGACTGGATATGAGGCCATTGATTCGATTGTAAAGGCAGAACCTCTTGGGCCGAAGCTGCCCCTTGACTGCATGGTCATTGCGCCTTTAACAGGCAATTCAATGAGCAAGCTGGCAAATGCCATGACGGACAGCCCGGTGCTGATGGCGGCAAAAGCGACAATCCGAAACAATCGGCCTGTCGTTCTGGGTATCTCGACAAATGATGCTCTTGGTTTAAACGGAACAAATTTAATGAGGCTCATGTCAACAAAAAATATCTTTTTTATTCCATTCGGGCAAGACGATCCCTTTAAAAAACCGAATTCAATGGTAGCCAAAATGGATCTGCTACCGCAAACGATTGAAAAGGCACTCATGCACCAGCAGCTTCAGCCGATTCTAGTTGAGAATTATCAGGGAAATGACTAAATTTACAGAAAATCTTTCCCAAACTAAAAAATTCGGTCATCACCCGCATATTCTATGGTAAAATAAAACGTAAAATCATAGTCAAATCAATTCAATGAAGCTGATTGGCGGAAGGAGTTTTACAGATGGGAAGAGGTTTACACGTAGCTGTTGTCGGAGCGACAGGGGCTGTGGGACAACAAATGCTTAAAACACTTGAAGACAGAAACTTTGAAATGGACACACTTACATTGCTATCTTCAAAACGCTCTGCGGGGACAAAAGTCACGTTTAAAGGCCGAGAGCTGACTGTTCAGGAAGCTTCTCCTGAGAGCTTTGAAGGGGTAAATATTGCTTTGTTCAGCGCCGGCGGAAGCGTATCACAAGCATTGGCACCAGAAGCTGTAAAACGCGGCGCTATTGTTATAGATAATACGAGCGCGTTCCGCATGGATGAAAATACACCGCTTGTTGTGCCAGAAGTGAATGAGGCAGACTTGCATGAACACAATGGCATTATTGCCAATCCAAACTGCTCTACAATCCAAATGGTTGCGGCACTTGAACCGATCCGCAAAGCATATGGCTTAAACAAAGTCATCGTATCAACTTACCAGGCAGTATCAGGAGCGGGTAATGAAGCTGTAAAAGAGCTTTACAGCCAAACACAGGCGATTTTAAATAAAGAAGAAATAGAGCCTGAGATCATGCCTGTAAAAGGTGACAAAAAACACTATCAAATCGCCTTCAACGCGATTCCGCAAATCGATAAATTCCAAGATAACGGCTATACGTTTGAGGAAATGAAAATGATAAATGAAACGAAAAAAATCATGCACATGCCTGATCTTCAAGTAGCGGCTACATGTGTGAGACTGCCAATCCAAACTGGGCACTCAGAGTCCGTCTACATCGAAATAGACCGTGATGACGCTACAGTTGAAGATATTAAAAATCTATTGAAAGAAGCTCCGGGCGTGACACTTCAGGATGATCCAAGCCAGCAGCTTTATCCGATGCCTGCTGATGCTGTCGGCAAAAACGATGTGTTTGTGGGCCGCATCCGCAAAGACTTGGACAGAGCAAACGGTTTTCATTTATGGGTTGTTTCTGATAACCTATTAAAAGGCGCGGCATGGAACTCTGTTCAAATTGCAGAAAGCCTGAAAAAACTAAACCTCGTATAAAAGAGAGAATTTTCTAAAGACGAATAGAAGAGAGTAAGGCGCTATCAGCCTGCTCTCTTCTGTTACGTCCGAATAATTTGGAGTGAAAACAGTGAAGATAATTGTTCAAAAGTTCGGCGGAACATCAGTAAAAGATGATAAAGGCCGCAAACTGGCTTTAGGGCATATTAAAGAAGCAATCAGTGAAGGATATAAGGTTGTCGTTGTCGTTTCAGCGATGGGCCGAAAAGGAGACCCGTATGCAACAGATTCTTTGCTTGGGCTGCTTTACGGCGATCAGTCAGCGATTTCTCCTAGGGAACAGGATTTGCTTTTATCTTGCGGAGAGACTATTTCCTCTGTCGTCTTTACAAGCATGCTGCTTGATAACGGTGTGAAAGCAGCTGCGCTGACAGGGGCTCAGGCTGGCTTTTTAACGAATGATCAGCATACCAATGCGAAAATCATTGAAATGAAACCGGAGCGTTTATTCAGTGTGCTCGCCAATCATGATGCGGTAGTCGTCGCAGGCTTCCAGGGCGCAACTGAAAAGGGTGATACAACTACAATCGGCAGAGGGGGCAGCGATACGTCTGCAGCCGCACTCGGAGCAGCTGTTGATGCGGAATACATCGATATTTTCACCGATGTAGAAGGTGTGATGACTGCTGACCCAAGAGTGGTGGAAAATGCAAAACCGCTTCCTGTTGTGACGTATACGGAAATCTGCAACCTGGCGTATCAGGGGGCCAAGGTCATTCATCCGCGTGCGGTGGAAATCGCAATGCAGGCCAAGGTTCCGATCCGCGTCCGTTCGACTTATTCGAATGATAAAGGTACATTGGTGACATCACATCACTCTTCCAAGGTCGGCAGTGATGTTTTTGAAAGGCTGATTACGGGAATCGCACATGTCAAAGATGTCACGCAGTTCAAAGTGCCTGCGAAAATCGGCCAGTATAATGTTCAGACTGAAGTGTTCAAGGCTATGGCAAACGCTGGAATCAGTGTCGATTTCTTTAACATTACACCTAGTGAAATCGTCTATACGGTAGCCGGAAATAAAACAGAAACAGCTCAGCGTATTTTAATGGATATGGGCTATGATCCAATGGTGACGAGAAACTGCGCGAAGGTATCGGCGGTCGGCGCGGGCATTATGGGTGTTCCCGGTGTTACGTCCAAAATTGTATCGGCTCTTTCAGAAAAAGAAATTCCGATCCTTCAGTCGGCTGACAGCCATACGACGATATGGGTGCTCGTCCATGAAGCGGATATGGTTCCTGCTGTAAACGCTTTGCATGAAGTGTTTGAACTTTCGAAGTAAATGTGATTGAATCATGATGAGGTGAATAAAATGAATTTCGGAAATGTGTCTACAGCGATGATTACACCCTTTGACAATAAAGGGAACGTAGACTTTCAAAAACTGTCTACACTGATTGATTACTTGTTGAAAAACGGAACGGATTCTTTAGTAGTAGCGGGAACAACTGGAGAATCTCCGACCCTTTCAACTGAAGAAAAAATTGCGCTTTTTGAATATACAGTAAAAGAAGTAAACGGACGGGTGCCCGTTATCGCTGGTACTGGAAGCAACAACACGAAAGATTCCATTAAGCTGACAAAAAAAGCTGAGGAAGCGGGCGTGGACGCTGTTATGCTTGTTACCCCGTATTACAATAAACCTTCTCAAGAGGGAATGTACCAGCATTTTAAAGCAATTGCGGCAGAGACATCTCTTCCGGTTATGCTCTATAATGTTCCTGGCCGTACGGTTGCTTCTCTTGCTCCTGAAACGACGATCCGTTTGGCGGCAGACATTCCGAATGTGGTTGCGATTAAAGAAGCGAGCGGAGACCTCGAAGCGATTACAAAAATTATTGCTGAAACACCTGAAGACTTCTATGTCTATTCAGGGGATGATGCCCTGACGCTTCCAATTCTTTCAGTTGGAGGAAGAGGAGTTGTATCAGTGGCGAGCCATATTGCAGGCACTGATATGCAGCAAATGATCAAAAATTATACGAATGGGCAAACAGCTAATGCGGCACTGATTCATCAGAAACTGCTGCCGATTATGAAGGAACTGTTTAAAGCGCCTAATCCTGCTCCAGTCAAAACAGCGCTTCAGCTGAGAGGTCTTGATGTCGGTTCTGTGCGTCTGCCTCTAGTCCCGTTAACTGAGGATGAACGTCTGAGCTTAAGCAGCACGATCAGCGAACTGTAAGAAAATTTCATACAGTGAAACAAACGCGGTCATTCTCATATTCAGCTGAGTTTGACCGTTTCTTTTACATATTGGTTTTCCCTAAACCTTCTGCTTTATCTTGTTTTCTAAATTTACTTTCAGTTATAATAGGAACAAGTGATGATGGACGGGTATGAGACTAGGAGGATATAGATTTTGAAAAAGAAAAATACAGAAAACGTTAGAATTATCGCCCTTGGCGGTGTCGGAGAGATTGGGAAGAACCTTTATGTCATTGAAATTGACTCAGACATATTTGTCGTTGATGCCGGCCTTATGCATCCAGAAAACGAAATGCTCGGTATTGATGTAGTGATTCCTGACATATCATATTTGATTGAACGGGCTGACCGCGTCAAGGCAATCTTTTTAACGCACGGGCACGATGAAAATATCGGCGGCGTTTTTTACTTATTAAACAAGCTGTCCGTTCCAGTGTACGGAACAAAATTGACGCTTGCACTGTTAAGAGAGAAATTAAAACAATACGGACATAACCGAAAAACTGATTTAAGAGAAATTCACTCCAAATCTGTCATTACATTTGAATCAACAAAAGTATCGTTCTTTAGAACGATTCACAGCATTCCTGATTCTGTAGGTGTGAGCTTTAAAACATCACTTGGATCTATTGTATGCACGGGAGACTTCAAATTTGACCAAACACCTGCACTTAATCAGACGTGCGACATTGGCGAGATCGCCAAGATCGGCAATAGCGGCGTGCTCGCTCTGCTTTCTGACAGTGCAAATGCGGAACGGCCGGGTTACACCCCTTCGGAAGCGGCTGTCAGCGGAGAAATTTCGGATGCGCTGTATAATTCACAGAACCGGGTGATTATTGCTGTTTTCGCATCCAATATTAACCGGATTCAGCAAGTCATTCATGCAGCGGCTCAAAATGGCAGAAAGATTGCCGTAGCCGGAAAAAATCTTCAATCTGTCCTGCAGCTGGCAAGAAAATTAGGATACATTGAAGCAGATGATGAATTGTTTATTTCTGTACAGGATGTCAAAAAATATCCGAAGCGCGAAGTGGCTATTATTACAGCCGGAAGCCAAGGTGAACCATTAGCTGCTTTGACAAGAATGGCAAACAAAGCTCACAAACAGCTGAACATTGAAGAAGGGGATACGGTGGTCATTGCGTCAACTCCGATTCCCGGGCAGGAACTCATTTACTCTAAAACAGTAGATCTTCTTGCGAGAGCCGGTGCACAAGTCATCTTTGCCCAAAAGCGTGTTCATGTATCAGGCCACGGCTCACAAGAAGAGTTAAAGCTGATGATCAACCTGCTTAAACCAAAATATTTGATTCCTGTAAACGGCGAATACAGAATGCAAAAAGCTCATTCAAAAATCGCTGAAGAAACCGGCATGAAGCGCAGTGACATCTTCTTAATTGAAAAAGGCGACGTCGTTGAATTCCGCGGCCAAAACGTAAAAATTGGGGATAAAGTTCCTTACGGCAATATTTTAATTGATGGTTTAGGTGTCGGTGATATCGGCAATATCGTATTGAGAGACCGCCGCTTGCTTTCACAGGACGGAATTTTAATCGTTGTCATTACACTTGATAAACAAAAGAAACATCTTGTATCAGGACCAGAAATTATCACTCGCGGCTTTGTTTATGTAAGAGAGTCTGAAGGTCTTATCGTACAGGCTACTGAGCTTGTCCGGTCCATCGTGACAGAAGCGACTGAAACATCAAATGTCGAATGGTCAACGTTGAAGCAGGCAATGCGGGATGCTTTGAACCAATTCCTTTATGAAAAAACGAAACGTAAACCGATGATCATCCCAATTATTATGGAAGTATAATGACTGACTAAAGACCGGAGCTGCTCCGGTCTTTATTTTTTGTCCTTCAAGCCGGGATTGAATGAAGTATCTTTGTTCATAATACAAAGAGAAACTCGGAAAGGATGAAAGCGAGATGGATCATCGTATGGAAAACACAGAAGAAGAGCGTCCTGAAAAAAATGATGCGAAGGACAGCATTATGAATAAAATACAGCAGCTTGGTGAAACGACGCTTCCGCAGCTGCCCCAAGATACAAATATTCATTGTCTGACCATTATCGGACAAATTGAAGGCCATGTTCAGCTTCCTCCGCAAAACAAAACAACAAAATATGAGCATGTCATCCCGCAGATTGTGGCAATTGAACAAAATCCTAAAATTGAAGGCTTGCTGATCATATTAAATACTGTCGGAGGAGATGTTGAAGCTGGTCTTGCAATAGCGGAAATGCTTGCATCTTTATCGAAACCGACCGTTTCTATCGTGCTTGGCGGGGGACATTCCATCGGCGTTCCGATTGCTGTATCCTGTGATTACAGCTATATCGCCGAAACAGCAACGATGACGATTCATCCAGTTAGGCTCACCGGGCTGGTCATCGGGGTGCCGCAAACGTTTGAATACCTAGATAAGATGCAAGAAAGAGTTGTTAAATTTGTGACAAGCCATTCCAATATAACCGAAGAGAAGTTTAAAGAGCTAATGTTTTCAAAAGGAAACTTAACACGCGATATCGGAACAAATGTGGTCGGTAAGGATGCAGTTAAATACGGATTGATCGATCACGCAGGCGGTGTCGGACAGGCAATCAATAAACTGAATGAGCTCATCGATGAAGCAAGGAAAGAAGAAGGACGGATGATTCAATGATTCTTTATACCGTGATGCCGCAGGAAATTGTGTTTGCAGAACAGAACCAAGAGACAAGCGCACATGAGCAAATTGAATATAAAGGTGTACCGCTTCTAGTCGAAATGAAAGGGAATGAAGCGGAAGTCATTCAAATCATGAGCACCAATCCAATGCATTTTCTGCATCCGGACATTTCACCGGGACAAAAGCTGAAATTAAACGTATAAGAATCCAACCCTTTTTTAAGGGCAAAATATGCTATAATAGGGGAATCCTACAGAAAAAACGCAGCCTGTAAACGGCTGCTTTCTTCATTATGTATGAACTTACATTTTTTAACGCAGTAAGGTGATGAGTGTGGCAAAGAAAAAACGAAAATCAAGAAAAAAACAGGCGAAACAGCTCAATATAAAATACGAGCTCAACGGATTGCTGTGTATAGCCATTTCAATTATCGCAATCTTGCAGCTGGGGGTAGTCGGGCAAACGTTTATCTATTTGTTCCGCTTTTTTGCTGGAGAGTGGTTTATTTTATGCTTGTTAGGTTTATTGGTGTTAGGAGTCTCACTGTTTTGGAAGAAAAAAACCCCAAGCCTTTTAACGAGACGAAAGGCCGGGTTGTACTGTATTATCGCAAGCATATTGCTGCTTTCTCACGTGCAGCTATTTAAAAATTTGACGCACAAAGGGTCTATTGAGTCTGCAAGCGTGGTGCGCAATACGTGGGAATTGTTTTTAATGGACATGAATGGCAGCTCTGCTTCACCTGATTTAGGCGGAGGAATGATCGGTGCGCTGCTGTTTGCGGCTTCACACTTTTTGTTTGCGTCGACTGGTTCTCAGATCATGGCAATTGTCATGATTTTGATCGGAATGATTTTAGTAACAGGACGCTCGCTACAAGAAACGCTAAAAAAGTGGATGAGCCCGATTGGACGTTTTATAAAAGAACAATGGTTAGCATTTATTGATGATATGAAATCCTTCAAATCAAATATGCAGTCATCGAAAAAAACGAAAGCGCCGAGCAAAAAACAAAAACCGGCCCGCAAAAAACAGCAAATGGAACCGGAGCCTCCTGATGAAGAGGGGGATTATGAAACAGTATCGCCTCTTATTCATTCAGAGCCGATTATCTCAAGCTTTTCTGATCGTAATGAAGAGGAAGAGTCTCCAGTTATAGAAAAGCGCGCCGAACCTGTGTCGAAGCCGCTTCAGGACATCCAACCGGAGACAGGTGACAAGGAAATTGTTTCTGCTCCTCCTATGACCTTTACAGAGCTCGAAAATAAGGATTACGAGATGCCGTCACTGGATCTGCTGGCAGATCCGAAGCATACCGGCCAGCAGGCTGATAAAAAGAATATTTATGAAAATGCGAGAAAGCTTGAACGCACATTCCAAAGCTTTGGCGTAAAGGCGAAAGTCACACAGGTTCATCTCGGACCGGCCGTAACAAAATATGAAGTATATCCTGATGTCGGAGTGAAGGTTAGCAAAATTGTCAATTTAAGCGATGATTTAGCGCTTGCGCTTGCTGCGAAGGATATCAGGATCGAAGCGCCTATACCAGGCAAATCAGCAATCGGAATTGAAGTTCCAAACGCAGAAGTGGCAATGGTTTCGCTGAAGGAAGTGCTGGAGTCTAAATTGAATGACAGACCGGATGCGAAGCTGTTAATTGGACTCGGCCGCAATATTTCAGGTGAAGCTGTATTGGCTGAGTTAAACAAGATGCCCCACCTTTTGGTCGCAGGCGCAACCGGTAGCGGGAAAAGTGTCTGTGTCAACGGCATTATTACAAGTATTTTAATGCGCGCGAAACCGCATGAAGTGAAAATGATGATGATCGATCCTAAAATGGTAGAGCTCAATGTCTACAATGGGATTCCGCATTTGCTTGCTCCGGTTGTAACCGATCCGAAAAAAGCGTCGCAGGCTTTGAAAAAGGTTGTCAATGAAATGGAGCGGCGGTACGAATTATTTTCTCATACGGGTACAAGAAATATTGAAGGATACAATGATTATATAAAACGCGCCAACAATGAAGAAGGAGCGAAACAGCCAGAGCTGCCCTATATTGTTGTCATTGTGGACGAGCTTGCCGATCTCATGATGGTCGCTTCATCCGATGTGGAAGATTCGATTACGAGATTGTCCCAAATGGCGCGGGCTGCCGGCATCCATCTTATTATTGCGACACAGCGGCCATCGGTGGATGTTATCACAGGGGTGATCAAAGCGAACATTCCGTCACGAATCGCGTTCAGCGTATCTTCACAGACGGATTCAAGGACCATTCTTGACATGGGTGGCGCTGAGAAGCTTCTTGGCCGCGGCGATATGCTGTTTTTACCTGTAGGGGCTAACAAACCTGTCCGTGTGCAGGGAGCATTTTTGTCGGATGACGAAGTGGAGAAGGTCGTCGACCATGTGATTACGCAGCAGAAAGCGCAATATCAAGAAGAAATGATTCCTGAGGAGACAACTGAAACTCATTCCGAGGTTACTGATGAACTTTATGATGAAGCTGTTGAATTAATTGTCGGCATGCAGACGGCATCTGTTTCAATGCTGCAAAGAAGATTCAGAATCGGCTATACGAGAGCGGCGCGCCTGATTGACGCAATGGAGGAACGCGGCGTTGTCGGACCGTATGAAGGCAGCAAACCTAGGGAAGTATTATTATCAAAAGAGAAATATGATGAGCTCTCTTCTTAATGAAGGGAGTTCCGCTTTCTATAGTTGCCAATAATAACATTATGTAAACTGATCACCTTTCTATTTATTTTTTCGACAAAACATGATATAGTTGTCCCAATTGTTCAATAATTTTTATCGAAAGTGGTTTACGGAGGGGAAACATGTCTACAAAAGCTGATAATCGGCACTTGTATTTGAAAGTAATTGAACGAATTAAAGAGGATATAAAAAATGGGATCTACACTGAGAAGGAAAAGCTGCCTTCTGAATTTGAGCTTTCCAAAAAGCTTGGTGTCAGCAGAGCGACGCTAAGAGAAGCCTTGCGGATACTGGAAGAAGAGCATGTGATTATCAGAAGGCATGGTGTAGGCACTTTTGTCCATTCTAAGCCGTTATTTCTTTCGGGCATTGAACAGCTGAACAGTGTAACCAAGATGATAGAACAGGCGAATATGACCCCTGGCACGATTTTTCTATCATCACAAGTGCTTATGCCGTCTGAAGATGATACGAAGAGATTTCACTTGGCAGAAGGGCAAGAACTTTTTTACCTTGAACGAGTCAGGACAGCTGACGGACAGCCGATTGTGTATTGTATAGACAAAATTCCAATGAATATTTTGCCGAATTCTTTTTCTCATCAGCAAGAATCTATGTTTGACCTGCTTGAGAAAAATTCAGGCTCCGTAATCAGCTATGCAGTAACTGATATAGAACCGATCGGCTATCACGATACCATCTCTCCAGTACTTGAATGCGATCCGGAAACAGCTCTTTTGCTGTTAAAACAAACCCATTACGATCAGCACGATAAACCGGTGCTTTATTCTTTAAATTATTTTAGAGCAGATAAATTCAGATTTCATGTTTTGCGTAAACGATTCTAAAAACGGACGCCTGTATGTGTCTGTTTTTTTATTTGCACTGATTCATGTTTCTTTGTACATACTTTCATTCCGGTTAACGCAATATATAAGAGATGACAAGAAAGTGAATGGGTGAAAATGTTGAGAGAGAAAAATGGAATGAAAAATATTATTGCATTGTCTTCCGTCCCGCTTGTGATGACACTCGGGAACTCCATGCTGATTCCTGTTCTTCCGATGATGGAGAAAAAGCTGTCTGTGACTTCATTTCAAGTGTCTTTAATCATTACTGTATACTCAGTAGTAGCAATTATTTGCATTCCGATTG
The DNA here is from genome assembly GCF_038002425.1 of Bacillus sp. FSL R7-0685. Classification (NCBI taxonomy): domain Bacteria; kingdom Bacillati; phylum Bacillota; class Bacilli; order Caryophanales; family Bacillaceae; genus Bacillus; species Bacillus sp. FSL R7-0685. Next base: position 1,741,819 of record NZ_JBBOCN010000001.1, read on the forward strand.
CCGGATATTTGTCGGATCGTTTCGGGAGGAAAAAAATATTGCTTCCATGCCTCCTCATTGCAGGATTGGGGGGAGCCGTAGCTGCTTTTGCCTCGACCTATATGAAAAATCCTTATGCTATGATCTTGGCGGGACGGGTTCTTCAAGGCATTGGTTCTGCAGGTGCCGCTCCGATCGTCATGCCGTTTATCGGCGACCTGTTTAAAGGAGACGATGAAAAGGTCAGCGCCGGTCTTGGCGATATTGAAACCGCCAACACGTCAGGGAAGGTACTGAGTCCCATACTTGGAGCCTTACTGGCTTCTTGGTATTGGTTTGTACCGTTTTGGTTTATTCCGTTTTTCTGTTTGATCAGCTTTTTGCTCGTATTGTTTTTGGTGGCCAAGCCTGAAGAAGATGAAGATGCGCCTGCTGTTTCTGAGTTTATTAAGAGTGTGAAGAAAATCTTTAAACAAGATGGTCGCTGGCTTTATACGGTCTTCATTATCGGGTGTGTCATTATGTTTTTGTTATTTGGCGTATTATTTTATTTATCAGATACGCTGGAGAACAAGTATGCCATTGACGGAGTAGCTAAAGGCGGATTACTGGCAATCCCACTTTTGTTTTTGTCAACCAGTTCTTTTATAGCTGGCAAAAAGATCGGTAAAGATAAAGGTCGAATGAAATTTTGCGTTGTTACAGGAATGATTCTGTTAACCCTTTCGTTTATTGCCTTGTGGTGGAACCACAGTTTTTATTTTTTATTTGTCTTTTTAAGCTTTGGCGGGATTGGGATTGGAATGGCTCTTCCTGCTTTAGATGCATTGATAACCGAAGGGATTGAAAGTGAACAATGCGGAACCATTTCCTCCTTCTACAATAGCATGCGCTTTATAGGAGTAGCTCTCGGTCCACCTGTTTTTGCTGCATTAATGTCTAATGCAAACTGGATTATTTTCATACTCTCGGCGTTTTGCAGCATCGTTTCTTTATTTTTAGTGCTCTTTACTGTAGATGCTAAAAAAAGTGAAGAAGAAGAAAAAAACTTAGGGACGGTCTAGCCAGCCGTCTTTTTTTGCGCTTTCTTGCACAGTTTACAACTGTACCTATACAGCATGCGGAGGTTATTGTTTCCTTATAAATCCTACAGTTGCTATAATTACATGAAAGAGTGTTTCTGCGAATGCTGAAAATTGGTCATAATACATACTAATTAAGAAATGAACGAAGGAGGTTCCATATGTCATATGTTAATGAACTCAAATCAAAGCACGGCGGTTTAACCGCACACATTGTAGAAACAGAAAAATTCAAAACCGTCTCGCTTATTTTTAAGATGCTGGCACCGCTGACAAAGGATCAAGTCACCAAAAGAGCGCTGCTTCCGCATGTGCTTCTTCGCGGAACGAAAAGCCATCCGAAAACCGCAGAATTGCGTTCATACCTGGATGAGCTGTACGGCACGTCAGTATCGGCTGATCTTACGAAAAAAGGAGAGCGGCACGTCATTACGTTCAGGCTTGAAATCCCTAATGAAAAATATTTAAAAGACCAAACGCCGCTGCTTGAGAAAGGGCTCCAGCTTCTTGCAGAAATCGTCTTTTCACCTGCTTTAGAGGGAGACACTTTTCAGTCACAATATGTGGCTCAAGAAAAACGGACGCTTAAGCAAAGAATCCAAGCCGTCTATGATGATAAAATGCGCTATTCGAATTTAAGGCTGATACAGGAAATGTGCAAAAATGAGCCTTACGCGCTTCATGTCAATGGTGAAATCGACGATGTCGATGACATTACGGCAGAGCAATTATACGAAACATACCAAAGCGCTATCCAAAAAGACCAGCTTGATCTATATGTTGTTGGCGATGTGGACAGTAACCAGGTACAATCGGCAATCGATAAGTATTTCAAAACAGAAGAGCGCACTCTTGGCACGATTGAAAACAATCACGCTGATGAAAAAGTTCAGCCAAAAGAAGTAATTGATGAAGAGGATGTCAAGCAAGGAAAGCTGAATATCGGCTACCGCACCAGTATCACTTATACAGATCAGGATTATCCTGCTTTACAAGTGTTTAACGGATTGTTCGGCGGATTCTCTCATTCTAAACTTTTCATTAATGTTCGGGAAAAAGCCAGTCTTGCTTACTACGCGGCTTCGCGTATAGAAAGTTTTAAAGGCTTGTTAATGGTGATGTCAGGTATTGAAGTGAAAAATTATGAACAGGCTGTTTCGATTATTGCTGAGCAATTCCAGGCAATGAAAAACGGCGATTTCAGTGAGCAGGATATAGCACAGACAAAGGCCGTCATTCGAAATCAAGTGCTGGAAACGATTGATACAGCATACGGTTTATCTGAATTTTTATATCAGCAGGCCGCTGCTCAAGTCGAGATTCCTATCGAAGACTTTCTTGCCAATATTGAGAATGTCACAAAAGAGGATATCATTAAAGCCGGCGAAAAGATTCAGCTTGATACGACTTATTTCTTAAAAGGGACGGAGGGTGCATCTTGATCAAACCAATCGAATATGAACAGCTTCAGGAGACGCTGTATCATGAAAAAATGTCCAACGGCCTTGATGTTTACGTTTTGCCGAAAAAAGGCTTCAACAAGACATATGCAGTCTTTACAACAAAGTACGGCTCGATAGATAACCGGTTTGTCCCTTTAGGTAAAAACGAGATGGTTCACGTGCCGGACGGGATTGCTCACTTTCTTGAGCACAAGCTGTTTGAAAAAGCGGACGGAGACGTTTTTCAAGATTTCAGCAAACAGGGGGCTTCTGCCAATGCGTTTACGTCATTTACAAGAACAGCTTACCTTTTCTCAAGCACATCAAATGTTGAACGCAATTTAGAGACGCTTATCGATTTCGTACAGGACCCATATTTTACTGAAAAAACGGTTGAAAAGGAAAAAGGGATTATCGGGCAGGAGATTAATATGTACGACGATAACCCTGATTGGAGGCTTTACTTCGGGGTCATTGAAAACATGTACAAAGAGCATCCTGTCAGAATTGACATAGCGGGAACAGTGGAAAGCATTTCACATATTACAAAAGACCTTCTTTATGAATGCTATGAAACGTTTTATCACCCGAGTAACATGCTCCTTTTCATTGTCGGACCTGTAGATCCTGAAGCGATTATTACTCAGGTAAGAGAAAACCAGGAGAAAAAGCCGTATACTGATCAGCCGGAGATCAAACGAGAAGAAGTGAAAGAGCAAGAAGCGGTTTTCCGAAAAGAAAAAGAGATCAAAATGAACGTGCAGGGACCGAAATGTCTTGTCGGGCTGAAATCCAAAAAGCCGTTTAAATTAGGCAAAGAGCTCTTAAAGCATGAACTTTCAATGAACTTATTGCTTGAAGCTCTTTTTGGCAAAAGCTCTGCCCAGTATGAATCACTTTATGAAAAAGGATATATTGACGAAACGTTCAGCTTTGACTTTACTGCTGAATATGGGTTCGGTTTTGCGGCGATCGGCGGAGATACGCCTGAGCCTGATCAATTGGCTGAAGACATTTCAAGCATGCTTTTGCGCGCCGGTGAACTGATTACTGCTGAAAAGATTGAACTTGCCAGAAAGAAAAAGATTGGTACATTCTTAAAAGCGCTGAATTCCCCTGAATACATCGCCAATCAATTTACCCGTTATGCGTTCTTGGATATGAGCCTGTTTGACGTTGTAACGGTACTCGAGCAGATTACCCTCGAGGATGTCCAGAACGTAATACAAGAGGAAATCGCTGCAGACAGGCTGACTGTCTGCAAGGTTGTTCCTAAATCATAAACAAAACATCCCTCCAGTGTGAGGGGTGTTTTTCTGCGGAAAGAAGGAAAGAGAATGAGCAAAACAGCACTAATCACCGGAGCAAGCGGCGGCATTGGCAAAAGCATCAGCGAAACCCTTGCGGCTAAGGGGTACAATCTGCTGCTGCATTACAATACAAATCAAAATGCGGCAGCGGAGCTTGCTGAAAAACTAAGTCAGATGTTTGGCGTAAATACGGAGATATTACAAGCTGATCTGTCCGCGCAAGATGGAGCAGATAAGCTGACAAGTTCAATTGTTCAGCCGGTTGATGCGATTGTTTTAAACAGCGGACGAAGCCATTTTGGGCTGATTACGGATGTAGATAACGCAACGGTTCAGGAAATGGTTCAGCTTCATGTAGCGAGTCCGTATATGCTGACGAGAAACCTTCTGCCAGGCATGATTCGGAATAAATCGGGAGCGATTGTGGCTGTCAGCTCGATTTGGGGAGAGACTGGGGCATCCTGTGAAGTGCTGTACAGCATGGCAAAAGGAGCTCAGCATTCGTTTGTAAAAGGATTGGCTAAGGAGCTGGCGCCAAGCGGAATCAGGGTAAACGCAGTAGCGCCAGGTGCAGTTGATACAAATATGATGAATCAATTTACCCCGGCTGAAAAAGAAGAGATCGCTGATGAGATTCCGATCGGCCGGCTGGCCCGGCCGCAAGAAATTGCGGATGCAACAGCTTTTCTCCTGTCTGAAAAAGCGTCATATATCACCGGCCAAATTCTGTCGGTGAATGGCGGCTGGCACTGCTGATCCGAAAATATTCGGTGTATAGTTTCTTTTGCGAAGGACACAATAATCTTGTAACTTCACATGAAATGGAGGAAACAAGCATGTCAGTATTAGAAAACTGGGATAGCTGGAAAAACTTCCTTGGCGACCGTCTGAACTATGCGCAAGATAAAGGTATGAGCCAGGATACGATTACAGATCTTGCGACAGAAATCGGCAGCTACTTGGCTAATGAAGTGGAATCTAAGAACGAGCAGGAAAAAGTGCTGGCAGATCTTTGGAGTGTAGCATCAAAAGATGAACAGCACGCCATTGCCAATATGATGGTTAAGCTTGTTGAAAATAACAGCACTCACTAGGAAGAGAGGGGATTTTTCCTCTCTTTTTTATGTTTTCCTCATCACAGCAACATTCTTCTTTCTAATTAGAGAAAAATGCTTTATGATAAAGGAAGGTAAAATTTTGCCACAATGAAGGGGGTATATCATTTGGCAAAGCTCGAATGGTATTTTGAATATGAAATTCAAGTGAACCGCCCCGGACTGCTCGGGGATATTTCATCTCTTCTTGGGATGCTTTCTATCAACATCGTAACGATAAACGGCGTCGATCTTTCCAGAAGGGGAATGCTCCTCAGGTGCCGCCATATAGATCAAATTAAACGATTAGAATCAATCTTAAAAACGATGGAAACAATTAAAGTAACGAAGCTTAGAGAACCGAGGCTTCGCGACCGTCTTGCCGTACGCCACGGCCGTTATATTCAACGGGATGCCGATGACAAGAAAACGTTCCGCTTTGAACGGGACGAGCTTGGCTTATTAGTCGATTTTATGGCCGAATTGTTCAAAAAAGAAGGCCATAAATTAATCGGAATCAGAGGTATGCCGCGTGTCGGGAAAACGGAATCGATTGTAGCCTCTAGTGTGTGTGCAAGCAAAAGGTGGCTGTTTGTGTCATCAACCTTGCTGAAGCAGACGATAAGAAGCCAGCTGATTGCCGATGAATACAGCACTGAAAATGTCTTTATCGTTGACGGAATTGTGTCAACACGAAGAGGATCGGAACGCCATCTCCAGCTGGTCCGAGAAATCATGCGGCTGCCTGCAACAAAAGTGGTGGAGCATCCGGACATATTCGTTCAAAATACAGAGTATACACTAGATGACTTTGATTATATTATTGAACTGAGAAATGACCCTGATGAGGTTATTACATATGAACATGCCGAGGAACCCCAAATGTTTGATCAATCCGGGTTTTCAAGCTTTGATTTTTAAAATTGGAAGGTGTTTGTTGTGACTGAACTAGGAATCCGGCTCAAAGAAGCCAGAGAGGAAAAAGCAATGTCATTGGATGATCTCCAAGCGGCAACAAAGATTCAAAAAAGGTATTTAACCGCCTTGGAGGAAGGAAACTATGACATTATTCCGGGGAAGTTTTATGTTCGGGCATTCATCAAGCAATATGCAGAAGCCGTTGGGCTTGATGCGGATCAGCTGTTTGAGGAGCATAAAAAAGATATCCCTAATACGTATCATGATGATGTGTCTGAAAAGATCTCCGGCATGAATCTTCAAAAGGAAATGCCAAAGCCAGCATCTAAGGCGCTGGAGCTACTGCCAACGATACTTGTTATTCTCGGCGTGATTGTCGTGATTGCCATTGTGTACACGATCATTCAATTTGCCAATCACAAAAACAGTGATGATCACAATGCGGCATCAGAAAAAGCAATTACGCAAAGTGAGAGCAAGTACGAAATCCCTAAAGATTCAACGCTGAAAGAGAATCAAAATAACAGCTCTGAAAAAGAGACAGACACTAAAAAAGAAACGAAAGAAAACGAAGATAAGAAAAAAGAAAATGACAGTGATAAGCTGGAGATTAAAGCTGCTGGCACTGAAGGATCGTTAACGACTTATGAAGTGTCCGGCGCTGATAAAATCGAGCTGGAACTGAAGGCATCAGACAGCTCCTGGATTCGAGTGCGCGATGAAAACAGCAGCTCTTTAAAAGAAGGAACGCTGAAAAAAGACGAAACCTATAAAAAAGACATAACTGATCAGAAACAAGTTGATATCCGCACCGGATATGCACCTAATCTGAAAATAAAAATCAACGGTAAGGTTCTTTCATATGAACTTGATCCGAAAAAAGTGATGGCACAAACCATAAAGATTGTAAATAAAAAGGAAGAAAAGTCATCTTAATTACCAGATGACTTTTCTTCACGTCCGAGTATGAAATTGGAGGGGCTTTATGTTTAACTTACCAAATAAAATCACACTAGCTAGAATCGCATTAATCCCAATCTTCATGATTATCATGCTGGCGCCGTTTGGCTGGGGCAGGCTCGAAGTTGGAGACGAATCCATCCCGGTCGCACATTTGGCGGGGGCCATTCTATTTATTATTGCATCTACAACAGACTGGGTGGACGGGTATTATGCCCGAAAATTGAATCTCGTAACAAACTTCGGGAAATTTCTTGATCCGCTTGCGGACAAACTGCTCGTATCCGCAGCGTTAATTATCCTTGTTCAATTTGATCTCGCTCCAGCTTGGATGGTCATTGTGATTATCAGCAGGGAGTTTGCCGTGACAGGTTTAAGGCTTGTCTTAGCCGGAACAGGAGAAGTCGTAGCTGCTAACATGCTTGGTAAAATCAAAACCTGGGCACAGATTATTGCGGTATCTGCATTGCTTCTTCATAATCTTCCATTTGAACTTGTGTCATTCCCGTTTGCAGACTTGGCGCTGTGGGTAGCCGTCTTCTTTACTGTCGTCTCAGGCTGGGAATATTTCTCTAAAAATTGGGAAGCGTTAAAAACATCTAACTAAGAAAGAAGGACTTCGTCATGGAATTTCCAAAAAAAGCAGAAATAATTGCAGTCGGTTCAGAGTTGCTGCTTGGTCAAATCGCCAATACAAATGCTCAATTTATCAGCAAACAGCTCGCTGAAATCGGGGTCAACGTATTTTATCATACAGCGGTCGGAGATAACCCGGAGCGGCTGAAGCAGGTCATCCGCATTGCTGAAGAACGCTCTGACTTCATTATTTTTTCAGGAGGGCTTGGACCCACAAAAGATGATCTGACGAAAGAAACGATTGCAAATACGCTGGGACGTCCGCTTGTGTTAAATGATGAGGCATTCCAATCCATTGAGGACTATTTCAAACGAACAAAACGCACGATGTCACCTAATAACCGAAAACAGGCGCTTGTGATCGAAGGCTCTGACGTGCTGGCGAATCACTTTGGAATGGCCCCGGGAATGCTCACAGAGCATGAATCGCGCTATTATATGCTTCTTCCTGGACCGCCGAGCGAATTGCGTCCAATGTTTGAAAACGAGGCAAAGCCTCTTCTGCTGAAAAAGATGGGTTCAAATGAAAAAATTGTGTCAACTGTTCTTCGCTTTTTCGGTATCGGTGAATCTCAGCTTGAAGCCGATTTGGAAGATATTATTGATGCACAAACCAATCCGACAATTGCGCCTTTGGCGGCTGATGGAGAGGTGACGCTGCGTCTGACAGCCAAACACGCCGATGAAAAGGAAACAGAGCGTCTGTTAAAAGAAACAGAGGCCGTTATCTTAGAGCGTGTCGGTGAATTTTTCTATGGTTACGATGATACTTCTCTTGTAAAAGAGCTATCTATAGCGTGTAAGGAAAAAGGCATTACAATTTCTGCGGCAGAAAGCTTTACCGGAGGGCTGTTTTCTGAATGGCTGACGGATCATAGCGGTGCCTCAAAATTATTTGCCGGGGGCGTTGTTTGCTATACAAACGACGTGAAGCAGAATGTGCTTGGTGTCAAGAAGGAAACATTAGATCGTTTTGGGGCGGTCAGCAAGGAGTGCGCATCCGAACTGGCTAAGGGTGTTCAAAAACTCACTGGCAGCGATATCGGCATTAGCTTTACTGGTGTAGCAGGACCTGATGCTCAAGAAGGGCATGAGCCTGGGCATGTGTTTATCGGCATTTCCGCAAATGGTAAAGAAGAGGTTCACGAGTTTCACTTTGCGGGCTCCAGAACGGGGATCAGAAAACGCGGCGCTAAATACGGCTGCCATTTAATCTTAAAGCTTTTAGAGCAAAAATAATATTTTCAGCACATTATCCTCCTAAGAAAACATGATTTCTCTGATACATTATGATATTTTGATAGGAATCACGCCAAGAAAAAATCCGAATATGCGTTCGCTTTTTTCTTGGCAAATCCCTTCAAACAGGGTATAGTATATGTAGTGGTAACATAAAGGAGGAAAAAATAGAATGAGTGATCGTCAGGCAGCCTTAGATATGGCTCTTAAACAAATAGAAAAACAGTTCGGCAAAGGTTCCATTATGAAACTGGGAGAAAAGACAGATACAAGAATTTCTACTGTCCCAAGCGGCTCCCTCGCTCTTGATACAGCACTGGGAATTGGCGGATATCCTCGCGGACGGATTATTGAAGTATACGGTCCTGAAAGCTCAGGTAAAACAACTGTGGCGCTTCATGCGATTGCTGAAGTTCAGCAGCAGGGCGGACAAGCCGCGTTTATCGATGCGGAGCATGCGTTAGATCCGGTATACGCGCAAAAGCTCGGTGTTAACATCGAAGAGCTTTTACTGTCTCAGCCTGACACAGGCGAGCAGGCGCTTGAAATTGCGGAAGCATTGGTTCGAAGCGGGGCAGTTGACATTGTCGTTGTCGACTCTGTAGCCGCTCTCGTTCCGAAAGCGGAAATTGAAGGCGACATGGGAGATTCTCATGTCGGTTTACAAGCACGCTTAATGTCTCAAGCGCTTCGTAAGCTTTCAGGGGCCATTAACAAATCGAAGACAATCGCGATTTTCATTAACCAAATTCGTGAAAAAGTCGGCGTTATGTTCGGGAACCCGGAAACAACTCCTGGCGGCCGTGCGTTGAAATTCTATTCTTCCGTGCGTCTCGAAGTGCGCCGTGCTGAACAGCTGAAACAAGGCAACGACGTAATGGGGAACAAAACGAAAATCAAAGTCGTGAAAAACAAGGTGGCTCCGCCGTTCCGTACAGCCGAGGTTGATATTATGTACGGAGAAGGCATTTCAAAAGAAGGCGAAATCATTGATTTAGGAACTGAACTTGATATCGTGCAAAAAAGCGGTTCATGGTACTCTTATGAAGAAGAGCGTCTTGGCCAGGGCCGTGAAAATGCAAAACAATTCCTGAAAGAAAATAAAGATATCATGCTGATGATCCAGGAGCAAATTCGCGAACATTACGGCTTGGATAATAACGGAGTAGTGCAGCAGCAAGCTGAAGAGACACAAGAAGAACTCGAATTTGAAGAATAAATATAAAATAAGTTTCAAATGATACAAAAGGCTGAGTGAAAAACTCAGCTTTTTTGTATTTTGCAAAAAAATGATAAAAATATTGCTTTTTTTGACAACTTTTTTAGGGCTTTATTCGTCTAACAAAACGTGTGCAAAATGGAATTTATTTTGGGAGGAAAAAATGAATGACAAGCCCAACCCGCAGAAGAACTGCGAAACGCAGACGGAGAAAACTAAATAAAAGAGGAAAACTGTTGCTTGGTCTTTTAGCAGTGATGGTTTGCATTACGATTTGGAATGCTCTTCATCGAAATAGTGAAGAAAACGAGCCATCTCAAGAAACTGCAGCGGTTTCAAATACCGATCAGAAAAAAGAGGTCAAAAAGAAAACTGCCAAAAAATCAGAGGAACAAATCAAAACAGTGGATCGAAATCAAAAAATCAGCAATTATTTAGAAGAGATCGGTTTCAGCGGAACAGCCATGATTGTCAGAAATGGAGAAATCGTAACAAATAAAGGTTTTGGCTATGCTGACCGTAAACACTATATTCAAAATAATCCATTGACATCTTTTTATGTCGGTTCATCACAAAAAGCGCTGATTGCAACTGCTATTTTGCAGCTTGAGGAAAAGGGGAAACTTCAGACAAGTGATCCGGTAAGCACGTATTTACCTCATTTTCCTAACGGACAAACGATTACTTTGAAGAATCTGCTTACACATACATCGGGGATAAACGGACATATTGAAGGAAACGGCGCCATTACTCCGGACGATTTAATAAAAGACATAGAACTTCAGGGAATCAAACGTCAGCCGGGCGTATGGGACTACAAGGATTCCAACTATTCTGTTCTCGCTTATATTATTGCTGAAGTAAGCGGTGAGCCCTATGAACAGTACATAAAGAATCATATTTTTAAACCTGCGGGAATGAAGCATGCAGGCTTTTACAAAACATATGAAAAAGAACCTTATCCTGCTGTCGGGTATAAGATGGAGGGCAGCAAAACAGTTACACCGTATATACCTGATCTATCCCAGCTGTATGGAGCCGGTGATATTTATATGAGCGCTATAGATATGTACAAATTTGACCAAGCGCTGATAGACGGAAAACTGTATTCGCAAAAAAGCTATGAAAAGATGTTTACGCCAGGGAGCAGCTCCACATACGGCATGGGATTTTATGTTGATCCCGGAAGCTATTCAAACCATGGTGTTATGCCGGGCTTCAATATCTTGAACAGCTTTAGCAAATCTGGGCAAACCATTGTTATTTTGTTCTCAAACATTCAAAATAATGCTAAATTGGGGCAAGTGAACAATAAAATATACCAGCTTCTGAATCAAGAATGATTGGTGATCTTCTTTTGGATGAATTGCATTCGGCACATGAAAAGACGACTGGCCTGCAAACGTTAAGATGGCAAGCTTGACAAGTATTTCCGACACATTTACAATGAAGTTGTAACATTTGTTTTTTTAACATGATTGTTAAACCATTTAAACTTGACAAGGGCGATGAACACACTCATTCCCTGTGAAGGTTCTGTATGTTGAGAAAACTAGACAATGTACATGCCGACACTTTTTAAGCAACAACCAAGTTCATAGCAAGAGGAGGTGAAAGTATGACCCCAATTATGATGGTTCTCATCTCCATTTTGCTGATTCTACTCGGTTTAGTTGTTGGCTACTTTGTTCGTAAAACCATTGCCGAAGCGAAAATTGCGGGCGCACGCGGTGCAGCCGAGCAAATTCTTGAAGATGCAAAGCGTGATGCTGAAGCACTGAAAAAAGAAGCTCTGCTTGAAGCAAAGGATGAAATCCACAAACTTCGAATAGATGCTGAACAGGAAGTTCGTGAAAGACGAAATGAGCTTCAAAAACAAGAAAACCGTTTACTCCAAAAGGAGGAAAACCTTGATCGCAAACATGAGGGAATTGATAAACGGGAAGCGATGTTGGAGAAGAAAGATCATTCTCTGAATGAACGACAACAACATATTGAAGAGATGGAAAGCAAAGTGGATGAGATGATTCGTATGCAGCAGTCAGAGTTGGAACGAATTTCGAGTCTGACTCGTGATGAAGCAAAACAAATCATTCTTGAGCGGGTTGAAAACGAGCTTTCACATGACATCGCCATCATGACAAAAGAAACTGAAAACCGTGCGAAAGAAGAGGCGGATAAGAAAGCGAAAAACATTCTTTCACTCGCCTTACAGCGCTGCGCAGCGGACCACGTTGCCGAAACAACGGTATCAGTTGTCAATCTTCCAAATGATGAGATGAAAGGACGTATCATCGGACGGGAAGGGCGTAACATTCGTACGCTTGAAACGCTGACAGGAATTGACCTGATTATTGATGATACGCCTGAAGCTGTCATTCTTTCCGGATTTGATCCGATCAGACGTGAGACAGCCAGAATTGCTCTTGATAAACTCGTTCAGGATGGTCGTATTCATCCGGCACGGATTGAAGAAATGGTTGAAAAATCTCGCCGCGAGGTCGATGACTATATTCGTGAGATGGGTGAGCAAACGACATTTGAGGTTGGTGTTCACGGCCTCCACCCAGACCTCATCAAGATCCTCGGCCGCTTAAAGTTCCGTACAAGCTACGGTCAAAATGTGCTTAAGCATTCCATGGAAGTCGCATTCTTGGCCGGTCTAATGGCATCGGAGCTTGGTGAAGACGCAAAGCTTGCTAAACGTGCGGGTCTTCTTCACGACATCGGGAAAGCAATTGACCATGAAGTAGAAGGAAGCCACGTTGAAATCGGGGTAGAGCTTGCGACCAAATATAAAGAGCACCCAGTCGTGATTAACAGTATTGCATCACACCACGGGGATGAGGAGCCGACTTCCATTATCGCTGTGCTGGTAGCTGCAGCAGATGCGCTTTCCGCTGCAAGACCTGGCGCAAGAAGTGAGACGCTCGAGAATTATATTCGAAGACTTGAAAAACTCGAAGAAATTTCTGAGTCCTACGAAGGTGTTGAAAAATCATTTGCCATTCAGGCTGGACGCGAAGTGCGTATTATGGTGAAGCCGGATTCAATTAATGATCTTGAGGCTCATCGACTGGCGCGAGATATCCGCAAGCGAATTGAGGACGAGCTCGATTATCCAGGTCATATTAAGGTGACAGTAATCAGAGAGACTCGAGCCGTAGAGTATGCAAAATAAAGTGATGCGCTAAGCATCACTTTATTTTTTTGACGGCAAGGAATTTTCAAGAAGAAAGGATTTACAAAATGAGAATTTTATTTATCGGAGATGTTGTCGGTTCACCGGGCCGTGACATGGTCAAAGAATATGTACCAAAGCTAAAAACAAAATATAAGCCTCACTTTACCATTATTAATGGTGAAAACGCTGCACATGGAAAAGGCCTGACGGAAAAAATTTATCACAGCTTAATCCAGTCCGGCGCAGATGCAATCACAATGGGGAACCACACATGGGACAAAAAAGAAATATTTGATTTTATAGATGACGTTCCGAACTTGGTTCGCCCGGCAAACTTTCCTGAAGGAACACCGGGGAAAGGGATCACATATGTGAAAGCAAACGGCAAAGAACTAGCAGTCATTAATTTGCAGGGACGTACGTTTTTGCCGCCGCTTGATGACCCGTTTTTAAAAGCGGATGAATTGATCGCAGAAGCTGCGAAAAGAACACCGTACATTTTTATTGACTTTCATGCCGAAGCGACAAGTGAAAAGCTCGCACTTGGCTGGTACACGGATGGACGGGCATCGGCTGTAGTAGGAACTCATACACACGTGCAAACAGCGGATAACCGCATTTTGCCGAAGGGAACGGCATATATTACTGATGTGGGAATGACTGGCCCGTATGACGGTATACTGGGGATGGACAGAGAGACGATTATTAAGCGATTCAAAACGAACCTTCCAGTCCGGTTTACTGTCGCTGAAGGAAAAACAACGCTCAGCGGAGTTGTCATTGACATTGACGATCAAACGAAAAAAGCCGTGAAAATTGAGCGTATTTTAATCAACGATGATCACATGTTCTTTGAATAGTTGAACATATGGTTATTTTATAAAAATATTAAAAAGAAAAGCAGGAATATAGCAACTCCTTAGTGAATATAGTAAAAATGGAAGGTAGCCCGCTATTTTTGAAAAGCATTGTGGGGATGGCTTTTTGGATAGCAACATCTAATAATGATTGTTCTAATGAACACTCACTTATCCATTGTAAAACTAAGGGGGAGCAGAAATGGAAATCTTAAAAGTTTCAGCAAAATCGAGTCCAAATTCAGTGGCAGGTGCGCTTGCAGGCGTGTTGAGAGAGCGAGGAGCCGCCGAGATTCAAGCGATCGGAGCGGGTGCATTAAACCAGGCTGTAAAAGCTGTGGCGATTGCCAGGGGATTTGTGGCGCCAAGCGGCGTTGATTTGATTTGTATTCCGGCTTTTACAGATATTCAAATCGATGGGGAAGAAAGAACAGCGATTAAATTAATCGTGGAGCCTCGCTAAAAACAAATAAAGCATTCTCAACCTGTTTGCGTAATGCAAACAGGTTGTTTTTCATTTATTGTGATATTTTCTCCCGATAGTATTTTTAGCACATAAATGAGCGAATATACAAAATCAGAAATGAGCTAAAACGTTTCAAAAAAAATTTCCGCCCATTTTTCAAGACAGATACTTTTGTCCTTATGGAAAAGACAGTGCTGTTTACGCTTATTCCATATCATGGTACAATCCGAATATAACAAGAATTTTTCAAGGAGGATTGTACATGCAGAGTGGAAAGATGAAAGCTCTAATGAAAAAGGACGGGGCGTTCGGTGCTGTGCTGACTGAAGTTCCCATTCCTGAGATTGATAAACATGAAGTCCTCATAAAAGTGAAAGCCGCTTCCATATGCGGCACGGATGTCCACATTTATAATTGGGATCAATGGGCACGTCAGAGAATCAAAACACCCTATGTTTTCGGCCATGAGTTCAGCGGCATCGTAGAGGACGTGGGAGAGAATGTCAGCAGTGTAAAAGTGGGAGAGTATGTGTCTGCGGAAACACACATTGTTTGTGGTGAATGTGTCCCTTGCCTAACAGGAAAATCTCATGTGTGTACCAATACTGCTATAATCGGAGTGGACACGGCAGGCTGTTTTGCGGAGTATGTAAAAGTTCCAGCTGATAACATTTGGAGAAATCCCGCTGATATGGACCCGTCAATTGCTTCCATTCAAGAGCCTTTAGGAAATGCAGTTCATACCGTACTTGAGAGCCAGCCTGCAGGAGGAACGACTGCAGTCATTGGATGCGGGCCGATTGGTCTTATGGCTGTTGCGGTTGCAAAAGCAGCAGGAGCTTCTCAGGTGATAGCGATTGATAAGAATGAATACAGGCTGAGGCTTGCAAAACAAATGGGAGCGACTTGTACTGTTTCTATTGAAAAAGAAGACCCGCTCAAAATTGTAAGCGCTTTAACAAGTGGGGAAGGAGCAGATCTTGTTTGTGAGATGTCGGGCCATCCCTCAGCGATTGCCCAAGGTCTTGCGATGGCTGCGAATGGCGGAAGATTTCATATTCTCAGCTTGCCGGAACATCCGGTGACAATTGATTTGACGAATAAAGTGGTATTTAAAGGGCTTACCATCCAAGGAATCACAGGAAGAAAAATGTTTTCAACATGGCGCCAAGTGTCTCAGTTGATCAGTTCAAACGTGATCGATCTTGCACCTGTTATTACCCATCAGTTTCCGTTAGAGGAGTTTGAAAAAGGTTTCGAACTGATGAGAAGCGGGCAGTGCGGAAAAGTAATTTTAATTCCATAAAGGGGGATAAACATGACGAAGGAATTTGAGTTTTTAAAAGCAGAGCTTGATAGTATGAAAGAAAACCATACATGGCAAGACATAAAACAGCTTGAATCTATGCAGGGCCCATCTGTCACAGTGAATCACCAAAAAGTCATTCAGCTATCTTCTAATAATTACCTCGGATTCACTTCACATCCTAGACTCATCAACGCCGCACAGGAGGCCGTTCAGCAGTATGGAGCCGGCACCGGATCAGTGAGAACGATTGCGGGTACATTTACAATGCATCAAGAGCTTGAGAAAAAGCTGGCAGCCTTTAAAAAAACGGAGGCGGCACTTGTATTCCAATCAGGCTTCACAACAAACCAAGGCGTACTTTCAAGTATTCTATCAAAAGAGGACATTGTCATCTCAGATGAATTGAACCATGCCTCTATTATTGACGGAATTCGACTGACAAAGGCGGATAAAAAGGTGTATCAGCACGTCAATATGAGTGATTTAGAGCGGGTGCTGAGAAAGTCAATGAATTATCGGATGCGTCTGATTGTGACAGACGGCGTATTTTCCATGGATGGCAACATAGCTCCTCTGCCTGATATTGTAGAGCTCGCTGAGAAATATGACGCATTTGTGATGGTGGATGACGCCCATGCATCCGGAGTACTTGGCGAAAACGGCAGGGGAACGGTGAATCACTTCGGTCTTGACGGCAGAGTGCATATTCAGGTCGGAACATTAAGCAAGGCAATCGGAGTGCTCGGCGGCTACGCTGCAGGTTCAAAGGTGCTGATCGATTATTTGCGCCATAAAGGCCGTCCATTTTTATTCAGCACATCTCATCCGCCGGCAGTCACTGCAGCTTGTATGGAAGCGATTGATGTCTTGCTTGAAGAGCCGGAGCATATGGAGCGCTTGTGGGAGAATACTGCCTATTTTAAAGCAATGCTTGTGAAAATGGGTCTGACTCTCACGAAGAGTGAAACGCCGATTCTTCCTATTTTAATAGGTGATGAAGGTGTGGCAAAGCAATTTTCAGATCAGCTCCTTTCTCGCGGTGTTTTTGCCCAAAGTATCGTTTTCCCGACTGTAGCAAAGGGAAAAGCCAGAATTCGCACGATTATAACAGCAGAGCACACCAAGGATGAACTGGATCAGGCGCTTGATGTCATCGAAAAGACGGCAAAGGAGCTCCAGCTATTGTAACAAGAGGAAGAGTTTACTCTTCCTCTTTTGATTCCTTATTGATTATTATTCTCAATGAGTGTACAATGATAGGTTGCCAGTTGTGCAGAGCTTCAATAACCTTTATACTGAAGGGTGGAAGTTTGGTTTGAAAGGAGAAAATATGACATGAATGAAAAACAAAAATTAGAGAGCGGACAAGTTAATCCATCGGACAAAAAATCCGAGAAGGATTACAGCAAGTACTTTGAAGCTGTTTACATTCCGCCTTCTTTAAAAGACGCGAAAAAACGAGGCAAGGAAGCCGTTACTTATCATAATGACTTTAAAATTTCTGAACAATTTAAAGGATTGGGAGACGGAAGAAAGTTCTATATCCGTACGTACGGCTGCCAAATGAATGAACACGATACAGAGGTTATGGCAGGGATCTTTATGGCGCTCGGTTACGAAGCGACAAACTCTGTTGACGATGCCAATGTCATTTTGTTAAATACATGTGCAATCCGTGAAAATGCTGAAAACAAGGTGTTTGGTGAGCTCGGGCACTTAAAAGCACTGAAAAAAAACAATCCCGATCTGATTTTAGGCGTGTGCGGCTGTATGTCCCAAGAGGAATCAGTCGTGAACCGTATTTTGAAAAAACATCCGTTTGTCGATATGATTTTCGGAACGCATAACATTCATCGCCTGCCGGAGCTTTTGTCAGAAGCATACCTTTCAAAAGAAATGGTTGTAGAAGTTTGGTCTAAGGAAGGGGACGTTATTGAAAACCTTCCGAAAGTCCGAAATGGAAAAATTAAGGGCTGGGTCAATATCATGTACGGCTGTGACAAATTCTGTACGTATTGCATTGTGCCTTACACACGCGGGAAAGAAAGAAGCCGCCGCCCTGAAGATATCATTCAGGAAGTGAGAAGGCTCGCAAGTGAAGGCTATAAGGAAATTACTCTGTTAGGCCAAAACGTAAACGCGTATGGAAAAGACTTTGAAGATATGACGTACGGACTTGGTGATTTGATGGATGAACTGAGAAAAATCGATATCCCGAGAATCCGTTTTACAACGAGTCATCCGCGCGACTTTGACGACCGCCTCATTGAAGTGCTGGCAAAAGGCGGAAATCTGCTTGATCACATTCATCTTCCGGTTCAATCAGGAAGCTCAGAAGTTCTGAAGCTGATGGCCCGCAAATATGACAGAGAGCGTTACATGGAGCTGGTGCGAAAAATTAAAGAAGCAATGCCAAACGCTTCTTTGACAACGGACATTATCGTCGGATTTCCAAATGAAACGGACGAACAGTTTGAAGAAACGCTTTCTCTATACCGTGAAGTGGAGTTTGACAGCGCCTATACGTTCATTTACTCTCCGCGTGAAGGCACTCCGGCTGCTAAGATGAAAGATAATGTACCGATGCGTGTGAAAAAAGAACGCCTGCAGCGTCTAAACGCACTGGTGAATGAAATTTCTGCTAAAAAAATGAAGGAATACGAAGGCAAGGTTGTCGAAGTATTAGTTGAGGGTGAAAGCAAAAATAACCCTGATATTCTTGCTGGCTATACTGAAAAAAGCAAGCTTGTCAATTTCAAAGGGCCGAAGGAAGCCATCGGCAAAATCGTCCGCGTGAAAATCCAGCAAGCGAAAACATGGTCGCTTGACGGAGAAATGGTAGGAGAAGCAATCGAGGTGAAATGAGATGACGCTCTACTCAAAAAAAGACATTGTGCAGCAGGCTCGAAACCTTGCAAAAATGATTTCTGAAACAGAAGAGGTTGATTTTTTCAAACGGGCTGAAGCGCAAATCAATGAGAATGACAAAGTGTCCACAATCGTTAATCAGATTAAAGCCCTGCAAAAGCAGGCTGTCAATCTGAAGCATTATGAAAAGCATGAAGCGCTCAAACAAGTAGAAGCAAAAATTGACGCGCTGCAAGAAGAGCTTGAAGAGATTCCTGTTATCCAGGAATTCAGAGACTCGCAGATGGAGGTAAATGACCTACTGCAGCTCGTTGCACACACCATTTCCAACCAAGTCACAAATGAAATCATCACATCAACCGGAGGCGACCTGCTGAAAGGGGAAACCGGTTCAAAGGTGAAGCATTCA
This sequence comes from Bacillus sp. FSL R7-0685, assembly GCF_038002425.1. Taxonomy (NCBI): domain Bacteria; kingdom Bacillati; phylum Bacillota; class Bacilli; order Caryophanales; family Bacillaceae; genus Bacillus; species Bacillus sp. FSL R7-0685. The sequence continues at coordinate 1,760,791 of NZ_JBBOCN010000001.1, forward strand.
AATAACAGCTGTTCTCTCTAAACACGGTGCCTTTACAGGCCCGTGTTTTTTTATCATTTGTGCGGTTAAAAATGAACTAAATAATCTATGTACCAAATGTTCAATTGGTTTTTCTGTGCTCAGCCGCGTATAAACTTTATCGCACTTATAAGTAAAGTTTCTAGGCACCCCTGCATACAATGGAACAGAAACTTTGTATTTTTATATTTTATTTATAAAAATGCACACTAGACAAATGCCCAGCATAAGATAACACGAAGAAGAACAAGGAGGCATGCCGGAATGTCTGAATACAGGGAAATTATTACGAAGGCAGTAGTAGCGAAAGGCCGAAAATTCACCCAATGCACCAACACCATCTCGCCTGAGAAAAAACCGAGCAGCATTTTGGGTGGTTGGATTATTAACCACAAGTATGACGCTGAAAAAATTGGAAAAACGGTAGAAATTGAAGGGTATTATGATATAAACGTATGGTACTCTTACGCGGACAACACAAAGACAGAGGTTGTCACAGAACGGGTAAAATATGTAGATGTCATTAAACTCAGATACAGAGACAATAATTACTTAGATGATGAGCATGAAGTGATTGCCAAAGTGCTTCAGCAGCCAAACTGCCTTGAAGTGACCATTTCGCCGAATGGAAATAAAATCGTTGTGCAGGCAGAAAGAGAATTTTTGGCGGAAGTGGTAGGGGAAACAAAGGTAGTTGTTGAGGTCAATCCTGACTGGGAAGAGGATGACGAGGAAGATTGGGAAGATGAGCTTGATGAAGAGCTTGAAGACATCAACCCGGAGTTTTTAGTGGGAGATCCTGAAGAATAAAAAAGGGACTAGGGGAGACAGTACCCCCAAGTCTCTTTTTTATATTGATATATCATTCTTTTATCACTTTTTGTTTATGTTATAATGAAGGTTGGAAAATAGAAACGTTGATACATAGTGAGGGATTAAACAATGGCCGGTTATACGCCTATGATACAGCAATATTTAAAAATAAAGGCAGAGCACCAGGATGCCTTTTTATTTTTTCGCCTGGGTGATTTTTACGAAATGTTTTTTGAGGACGCCAAAAAAGCGTCACAGGAGCTGGAAATTACGTTAACGAGCAGAGACGGCGGTGCGGCTGAAAAAATACCGATGTGCGGTGTGCCGTATCATTCTGCTTCCGCGTATATCGAACAGCTTATTAAAAAAGGATACAAAGTGGCGATCTGTGAACAGACGGAAGATCCGAAAGCCGCAAAGGGCGTTGTGAAAAGAGAAGTGGTTCAGCTGATTACGCCCGGAACTGTAATGGACGGCAAAGGCATCCATGAATCGGAAAATAATTTTATCGCATCTGTTTCAGCCTGCTCGAACGGATACGGACTTGCGCTGTCTGATTTAACAACGGGAGAAAATTTGGCTGTTTTGATTGAACGGCTTGAAGACGTCATATCAGAAATTTATTCAGTCGGCGCACGGGAAATCGTGGTTTCAGGAAGCTTGGATGCAGATACTGTGGCACAGCTGAGAGAGCGGTGCGGTGCAACGATCTCAATTGAAGACGGAGAAACAGACGAACACGTAACGATCATTGAGCACTTAAATAATGAAGATATAACAAAAACATTTATGCGCTTATATACGTATCTGAAAAGAACCCAAAAGCGCAGCCTTGATCATCTTCAGCCCGTACAGGTGTATGAGCTTGAGGAAGCGATGAAAATTGACTTGTACTCAAAGCGTAATCTGGAGCTGACCGAAACGATCCGTTCGAAAAATAAAAAAGGCTCCCTTTTGTGGCTGCTGGATGAAACAAAAACGGCAATGGGAGGCCGGCTGCTTAAACAGTGGATTGACCGGCCGCTTATCAGAGTCAATCAAATCGAAGAGCGCCAAGAAATGGTGGAAACATTGATGTCCCATTTCTTTGAACGGGAAGATCTGCGTGAACGTTTAAAAGAAGTATATGACTTAGAACGCCTTGCCGGCCGCGTTGCATTCGGAAATGTCAATGCCCGGGATTTGATTCAGCTGAAGGAATCGTTAAAGCAAGTTCCTGGCATCAAACAGCTGGTTGCTTCACTGGCTCATGACAAGGCCAAGGAACGTGCAAAGCGCATTGACCCTTGCGGGGATGTACTTGAACTGCTGGAAGAAGCGCTGTACGAAAACCCTCCTTTATCGGTAAAAGAAGGGAACCTGATTAAAGATGGTTATAATCAAAAGCTTGATGAATATCGTGATGCAAGCAGAAACGGAAAAGACTGGATTGCCCGCCTGGAACAGCAGGAGCGGGAATACACAGGCATTCGTTCTTTAAAGGTTGGCTTTAATAAAGTTTTCGGTTATTACATTGAAGTGACAAAAGCAAATTTGCACTTGCTTGAGGAAGGGCGTTATGAGCGGAAACAGACGTTAACCAATGCAGAGCGCTACATTACACCTGAATTAAAAGAAAAAGAAGCGCTCATTTTAGAGGCGGAAAATAACATCTGTGAGCTGGAGTACGAGCTGTTTACCGAGCTGCGCGAGAAAGTGAAGCAGTATATTCCGCGGCTGCAGTTGCTTGCAAAACAGATGAGCGAGCTGGACGCACTGCAATGCTTTGCGACAATCAGTGAAAATCGTCACTACACGAAACCGGAGTTCTCTAAAGATGAAGTCGAAGTGATTGAAGGGAGACACCCGGTTGTTGAAAAAGTCATGGACAGCCAGGAATATGTCCCGAACAACTGTATGATGGGCGATAACAGACAAATGCTTCTCATTACAGGTCCAAACATGTCAGGGAAAAGCACGTATATGAGACAAATCGCGCTCATTTCCATTATGGCGCAAATCGGCTGCTTTGTACCCGCGAAAAAAGCGGTGCTTCCGATTTTTGATCAAATTTTTACACGAATCGGGGCTGCAGATGATTTGATTTCCGGACAAAGTACATTTATGGTAGAAATGCTTGAAGCGAAAAATGCGATTGTCAACGCGACGAAAAACAGCCTCATTCTGTTTGATGAAATCGGGCGGGGAACGTCCACTTATGACGGCATGGCGCTGGCACAGGCGATTATTGAATATGTTCACGATCATATCGGCGCCAAGACGCTGTTCAGCACACACTATCACGAGCTGACCGTTCTTGAGGACAAGCTGCCCCAGCTGAAAAACGTTCATGTTCGCGCTGAAGAATATAACGGAACGGTTGTCTTTCTTCATCAAATTAAAGAAGGTGCCGCTGATAAAAGCTATGGTATCCATGTAGCTCAGCTTGCCGAACTGCCGGGAGATCTGATTGCGCGCGCTCAAGATATTTTAAAAGAGCTTGAACATTCAGGAAACAAACCGGAAGTGCCGGTGCAGAAACCTCAGGTGAAAGAAGAGCCGGCACAGCTGTCCTTTTTTGACGAAGCGGAAAAGCCGGCTGAAACACCAAAGCTTTCAAAAAAAGAAAAGCAAGTGATCGATGCTTTCAAATCACTTAATATACTGGATATGACACCGCTTGAAGCGATGAATGAAATGTACAAGCTGCAAAAGAAATTACATTAAAACGGGGTGATGAATGTGGCAAAAGTCATCCAGCTGTCAGATGAGCTTTCAAATAAAATAGCGGCGGGCGAGGTTGTGGAACGGCCCGCCTCAGTCGTCAAAGAATTGGTGGAAAATGCGATCGACGCTGACAGCACAGTCATTGAAATCGATATTGAGGAAGCAGGCCTTGCATCCATTCGGGTCTTGGATAACGGCGAAGGAATGGAGAATGAAGATTGCAAGCGAGCTTTCCGCCGCCACGCAACGAGTAAAATAAAAGATGAAAATGATTTATTCAGGGTGAGAACGCTCGGTTTCAGGGGAGAAGCTCTGCCGAGTATCGCGTCAGTCTCTCATCTGGAGATTACAACAAGCACTGGTGAAGGAGCTGGGACGAAGCTCGTCCTCCAAGGAGGAAACATCATTTCCGAATCGCGTTCCTCAAGCAGGAAGGGAACTGAAATTGTCGTTTCCAACCTGTTTTTTAACACACCGGCCCGTTTGAAATATATGAAAACCGTTCATACAGAGCTTGGAAACATTACAGATGTGGTTAACCGTATTGCTCTGGCGCATCCAGAGGTATCGATCCGCCTGCGCCATCATGGGAAAAACCTGCTTCAAACGAACGGAAACGGAGATGTGCGCCATGTACTGGCAGCGATTTACGGCACGGCTGTCGCCAAAAAAATGCTTCCGCTGCATGTGAGCTCCTTGGATTTTGAAGTAAAGGGATATATCGCCCTCCCAGAGATTACACGGGCGTCGAGAAACTATATGTCGTCTGTGGTCAATGGCCGTTACATTAAAAATTTCCCGCTCGTCAAAGCGGTTCATGAAGGCTATCATACGCTTCTGCCGATCGGACGCCATCCGATTACTTTTATAGAAATTACGATGGACCCGATTTTAGTCGATGTCAACGTGCATCCATCGAAGCTTGAGGTCCGGCTCAGCAAGGAAACAGAGCTTCATGACTTAATACGTGACGGAATTAAAGATGTGTTTAAACAGCAGCAGCTGATTCCTAGTGCCCAGGTCCCGAAAAAATCAGCACCTGCCATCAAAAATGAGCAGCAGTTTATAACCTTTGATGAAAAGCCTCCGGAAAAAAAAGTTCCGGAAAAATCGACTGCGCCATCTTATTCACCGATGAAGCTCAGCTCAGTCGTAAAAGAGCCGGTTGATGCGGAGGAAAAATTGCCCCCTCTCCAATTTGATGCTCCTCCTATCGTTGATCAGGAACAAACCCTTGAGGTGTCCGATGTTTCAGCAGAACAGCCTGAAACATTTGAGCAGGAATGCCATGAGGAACAGCCGCAGCCAGCGTCTGATCGGGTTCCAATTATGTACCCGATTGGCCAGATGCACGGGACTTATATATTGGCACAAAACGAAAACGGCCTATATATTATCGACCAGCACGCCGCCCAAGAACGTATTAAATATGAGTACTTCCGTGAAAAGGTGGGGGAGGTTGAGCCTGAGGTGCAGGAGATGATTGTACCGCTGACGTTCCACTACTCCACAAATGAGGCTTTGATTATTGAACAGCACAAACAAGAGCTCGAAAGCGTCGGTGTCTTTTTAGAGTCATTCGGCTCTAACAGTTACATCGTCCGCTGCCACCCAGCCTGGTTTCCAAAGGGAGAAGAAGCAGAGCTTATAGAAGAAATCATTCAGCAGGTGCTCGACTCCAAAAATATAGATATTAAAAAACTCCGCGAGGAAGCGGCGATTATGATGAGCTGCAAAGGCTCCATCAAAGCAAATCGCCACCTCAGAAACGACGAAATCAAAGCGCTTCTGGACGACCTCCGAAGCACATCAGACCCATTTACATGCCCGCACGGCCGCCCGATCATCATTCACCACTCGACATATGAGATGGAAAAGATGTTCAAACGCGTGATGTAGCGGGGGTGGTAGGCATTGATCCATTCTCTGAATGGATCAATGCTTTTTTTGTACTCCTTCGAGTGTCAGATTATAAGAAACGGTTGTAAACGTGTGAGCAGTGTTAACGCATTATACTTCATGGTTCCTCCGTATAACAAAATTTCCATTTACAGGCAATTGGGATTAATGTATATTTTGGGTGAGGGGGTGGAAACACATGGCATGTGGTCCGAAGATCATTATCTTTTTGGATGAACTTGATGATCCAAATGTGAGAATCATTTTAGAATGCAGAATTTAAATTACAACATTGTGTTTTGCTCCCTGTTCGTGTGAACAGGGAGATTTTTTCGTTTATATAACTGGTGATGTCCAAATATAGGGTGTTATGAATTTTCCATATCTGCCATCGGCTTTAAGCTGCTTCTCTATTAGGCTGGTTATCAAAAGCAAGTTCAATGATAGCCATGAAAGCTGATATCACAACAAGCAAGACATCTGGAATATAAATAGACTGCATAAAGTAATCTGCAAAACAGATCGTTATAAGATTGCTGATAAAATACAGTATAAAAGCAAAAAGTGCAGTCTTTTTCAATGAAAGTGATTTTGCCAAAATGATAGAGATAATCTTTGTGAGTGGGTCTATGATTAAACCTACAGCAAAGCAGGCTAAAATAAATAAAGCTAATGTTTGATTGGAAGCGTATGTGATGCCAAGTATGGAGAATAAGCCTTTCATCCCGAAGAAAAAGCCGCCGAAGATGACTGCAAGCGCGATGGCCGCGATAAAAGTAATAGATACAATTCCGATTAATTTTGATCTCAGGTTAAAATCTTTAGAGTGCTCGTTCTGTTCTTTTTGGTTCATGTATGACACTCCCTTCACCTGCTTACTCATACAAACAGCACCCTTGAATCAGCCCAAAATATCTATAAGTCTGTTTTCTGACGAAAATAGTATAGCATATTTTAACAAAACCAAAAAAAGCCCTTTCCACTGGGGAAGGGCCTTTTTCATCATGTTAACTCCTGAGATTCGCCGAAGCTTTCTCTTTTTTTGGCCAAATAAAATAGCTGGCTGTAATGAGAAAGTCAATGCCTATAATGACAGTCCACAGTTTAAGAATGCCGCTCAACGCCTCGGTTCGGGAAGAGTCATTGATAAAATAGATCATCCCTGCCAATAGTCCCGCACCAATTAAGTAGGCCAGCACATGTCTTAGCCAGCCTTTCGCACCGTGCTTGGCATGGTCCATTCCAAAACGTTTCAGCGGTTTTGCGCCTTTTTTTGTCACATAATATTGAAATTTTTCATCTGCCCATTGAATCATTTGTTTCCCATAAGCGATCGATATACCGATGTAAACAGCTGCAATCCCATGGGCTGCAGTCGCTGAGGCTCCGCGGTAAAGGTCCACACCAGTTGCCGCTAACAAAATCAAATCGATAACTGGAGTTAAGGCAAGGAATAGCAGTCCTAATGTATGTCGTTTGAATACGTAGCGTACAGCAAGCCCCAAAACAATGACAACCCAAAACGCAATTTCACAGAAAACAATCATCCATGCGATACCGTTCAATCCATTCCCCTCTTTTCAATACAGTTGTATTATTTAAATAATATGTTACCATCTTTGTTTTTGTAACACAACTGTATTATAAAAATTGCCCTCTCATTTTTTTCTTGTTACAATAAAGCTATGCCAAAACAAATTGACCATGAGAAAAGAAGAAAACAAATTGCAGAAGCAACGTGGCGCGTCATTTTAGAACGAGGGATGGAGGGAGCATCAGCCAGAAATATTGCAAAGGAAGCAGGATTGTCATTAGGTGCGCTGCGCCATTATTTCTCTACACAGGATGAATTGCTTGCTTTTGCAATGAAACTTGTCCAAGAAAAGGTGACGGACCGAATTAAGGACATTGCAGTGAGGGATTTGCTCCCTAAGGAAAAAGTGTTGCAAATTTTGCTTGAAATGGTCCCAACGAATGAAGAAACGATTAGAGAGATGGAGGTTTGGTTTGCTTTTACTGCTTACGCCAGACATAAAAAGGATATGTTTGATGCGAGTCATGACGGGATTTTCAGCGGCATGCGGAATCTGATTGCCTATTTAGATGAATCCGATTTACTGAAGCAGAATGCTGATAAAGACATTGAAGCTGAGAGACTTTACGCGCTTGTTGACGGCTTGGCTTTACATGCCATGCTTGACCCTGTGCGAGTGAATAAAGACCGAATCAAGCGGGTCATTATGCAGCATGTAGAGTCAATTTGCGTGGAAGATACACGTGAGACACAAAAACGACATTCTTAAGGCACTAGTGCGAAAAGCGATTCTTGTTGGGCATGCGTCCAAAAGAGTCGCTTTTTTATTTTCAAAGAACAAGGATCTCTGAAAAAAATGGAAAACAATCATGCTGTTTGGTAAAGTGGAATGAAAGACGGACTGAGGGGTGAACACTGGTCCATCGTTTAAGAACTTTACATGATAGGGATGGTATAAATGAATCTTACTTACAAGGTGCATCCAATTAAAACAAGGTATCAGGGCTGGACGAATTATTGCTATATCATTGAAGATATTGTAAGCAGATCTGCAATTGTTGTTGATCCCTCATGGGAATTGAGTAAGATAACCACTACACTTTCTGAACTCGAAGCGGAATTAAAGGCAGTCGCATTGACACACTCTCATTATGATCATGTAAATCTGGTAGACCCGCTGACGAAGATGTTTAACGCTCAAGTTTATATGTCAAAAAAAGAAATTGATTATTATCAATTCCGATGCAGAAATTTAATTAGCCTAGATGATCATCAGACAATCAGCATAGGAAACACAAGAGCACAATGCCTTCTCACACCGGGGCATACAGCCGGCGGAATGTGTTATTTGTTTTCTGAGAGTATTTTTACCGGAGATACGGTGTTTACAGAAGGGTGCGGCATATGTGAGGATGATGGCAGCTCTGCGGAAGAGATGTTTGATAGTATTCAAAGAATAAAGTCGGAGGTTTCACCCCATGTACGGGTGTATCCTGGTCACTCATTTGGCAAATCGCCCGGCCATTCGATAAAGGATCTTTATCAGCATAATATTTACTTTCAAATTGATAAGAAAGAATATTTTGTGAAATTTCGCACTCGTAAAAACCAAAAAGGTATTTTTGATTTTAAATAATCCTTCTGAATCTATTATCCTATTTTTCTTCGAATATCTAAATGATTTTTATTTTCGAAAATGATTATATAGAAGGTGTTATTTATTTTGAAAACTCATTTGAAAGAAAATGAAGCGTATTATCATGATATGGCGCCCTATACGTAATCCGGGTCTTTTTTCTTATGTTCTGTTATATCTCCTGATCCTTTATTCCTCAATGGAAAAAAGCAGAAAAACAATGGAGCAAACTGTAGGAAAAATTAACTTGACGGATAATATTTACAGAGGTTACCATCAACATGAACATGCTACTATTTATCCGGTCATCACTATTATAAAATCATACAGAAGTGAAACACATTTACTAATCGGAAGGGTGGCTTTGAGAGAATGATCACATATGTTTTTCCAGGTCAGGGTTCACAAAAACAGGGAATGGGCAGCGGCCTATTCGATGAATTTAAAGAACTGACGGATCAGGCAGATGAGATCTTAGGATATTCTATCAAACGTCTTTGCCTGGAAAATCCTTATTCCAATTTAAACAAAACGCAATTTACTCAGCCGGCGTTATATGTGGTAAACGCACTAAGCTATCTGAAAAAAATCAAGGATGAAGAAGTTAAACCTGACTTTGTCGCCGGGCACAGCTTGGGTGAATACAATGCGTTATTTGCAGCTGAAGCCTTTGATTTTGAGACAGGGTTACAGCTTGTCAGAAAAAGAGGCGAGCTGATGAGTCTGATAAGCAACGGCGGTATGGCAGCTGTTATGGGACTAAATGAAGAGCAGGTTGCAAAGGCTCTGAAAAAATATCATTTACATGATGTTGATATCGCTAATGTGAATGCCCCATATCAAATTGTAATTTCAGGAAAAAAAGATGAGATTGAAAAAGCCGCATCTCTTTTTGAAACGATGACTGAAGTTACAATGGTACTCCCCTTAAACGTAAGCGGCGCGTTTCATTCCAGATACATGAATAAGGCAAAAGAAGAATTTGAGGAGTTCCTTCATGCCTTTTATTTTTCGCCTCCGTCTATCCCGGTTATTTCTAATGTGTATGCCAAACCGTATACATACGAATTCATGAAACAGACGCTGGCTGATCAAATTAATCATTCAGTGAAATGGACTGACAGCATAAGCTACTTAATGAAAAAAGGCCATATGGAGTTTGAGGAGGTAGGGCCTGGAAATGTTTTAACTGGGTTAATTCATCGCATAAAGAAAGATGCGGAAGCAATGCCCCGCTAAAGCATTTGCCCCTATGGCCATGTATCTCATCAATCAGGTCTAAACACAAATTTCCTTTCATTTAAGGTATAAAGTTTTAAAGATTCAATCGTTCGATTGACACTGTTTCTAATTGAATAACTTTATATACTGTTACATAAAGAGGCTGATAAATTAAGTTAGACATTTGAACTATGTCAGCCGGTCTGTCAAACCATCGCTCCCACATCTAGATGGTCCATTTTTTAACCGCACCCACCAATCATAGAGTCGATGTTCTTTGCTGATCCTGTTATCATGTTACATCAATTTTGAGATATCAACATACATCTACGATCACGTAATAAATGAACCGCATCCAGAGCACCAATAGCAATCCTTCCAAGTTGAATCTCCTTTACTTTTTCACATATGTCTTTTCCATTTATTAATTTCATTTCAATCGCTGCTATGTGCTTTACAACATACATGGAAATGAGAAATCCAATAGCCGTCATAAATATAAAAAAAGAAGGTTATACACATGAATGAACCGTTTGTTTTTATGTTTTCCGGGCAAGGTTCCCAATACTATCACATGGGGAAAGAACTATTTAAGGAAAATACCGTGTTTCGCCAATCAATGCTTGAAATGGATGCCATTGCAGCACGGCGAATCGGCACATCCATTGTTGAAGAAATCTACCATCCAGGTAAACGTGTGTCAGATCCGTTTGACAGTATTCTTTTTTCCCACCCCGCCATTTTTATGATTGAGTATTCCTTATATAAGGTTTTGGAAGACAGGGGAATTTATCCTGATTACGTATTGGGATCAAGTCTGGGAGAATTCGCAGCAGCGGCAGTTTCTGGTGTGTCAGACGCAGAGGATATACTGGATTGCATACTTGAACAGGCTATTATCATCCAGAATTCCTGCGATAAAGGAAAAATGCTGGCCATTCTTGACAAACCGCAATTGTTGAATGATCATCCGCAACTGTTTGGAAATAGTGAACTCATTTCTATCAATTATGATTCGCACTTCGTCATTTCTGGTGAAGAAGATCATATAAGGAAGATTATGGATGATTTAAAGGAGAAGCAGATTCTTTGCCAGCTGCTTCCTGTGTCCTATGCCTTTCATTCTTCGCTTATTGATCCGGCAGAGAGTGCCTATGCAGAATTTTTAAGATCAAAATCTTTTCAAAAACCGTCAATACCGATTGTATCGAGCTTAACGGGAAGCTGCCTTCACGTAATGGACGAGAATTTCTTTTGGAATGCGGTCAGAAAGCCAATGATGTTTCGTGAAGCGATTCGATATTTGGAAAGCCAGCATACATGCAAGTTTATCGATTTAGGGCCATCCGGCACCTTAGCTGCTTTTGTGAAACAGCTGATTCCGGGTGATTCAGCTGACCGTTGCTGCTCAATCATAACACCATTTCATCAGGAGCTGAAAAATCTGAATACGGTTGAGTATTTCCGTACACCAGAAAGGAAGTTTACAAGATGATTACATATGTCTTTCCAGGGCAAGGCTCCCAGCAAAAGGGGATGGGACAAGGCCTATTTGAACAATATCAGCATTTGACTGATCAAGCAGATCAAATATTGGGCTATTCAATAGAGAAGCTATGTACCGAAAAATCATATCTGGATGTAAATCATACTGAATACACGCAGCCGGCTTTGTATGTTGTTAATGCACTCAGTTACTTGAAGAGAGTGGAGGAGACCGGCAGAAAACCTGATTTTGCGGCAGGACACAGCTTAGGAGAATACAATGCGCTGATGGCAGCCGGTGCATTTGATTTTGAAACCGGATTAAGGCTCGTCAAAAAAAGAGGAGAATTGATGGGACGAATTACAGGGGGCGGAATGGCTGCTGTGATCGGCCTGAGTAAGGAACAAGTTACAGCCGTTTTAGAAGAGCACCGTCTTTATGACATTGATGTGGCAAATGAAAATACGCCTCGGCAAATTGTGATTTCTGGCCCGAAAAACGAGATTGAAAAAGCTCGGGCTGTTTTTGAAAACACCAAGGATGTAAAGCTGTTTCATCCATTAAATGTGAGCGGAGCTTTTCATTCCAGATATATGAATGAAGCCAAACAGGTATTTAAGCAATATATTGACTCATTCCAGTTTGCACCTTTGGCGATCCCGGTTATCTCCAATGTCTACGCAGAGCCATACCATCAAGACAGATTAAAAGATACATTATCTGAACAAATGGACAACACAGTGAAATGGACGGACAGCATTCGTTTTCTGATGGGAAGAGGAGAAATGGAGTTTGCAGAGATTGGGCCTGGAACTGTTTTAACCGGTCTCATTCATCGGATTAAAAATGAAGCTGAACCATTGACATATATACCGAAAAAGAACCCCGCGATCAGTGCGCATCTAAAGGAGCAACGCAATGTTCAAGCCGGGATTACGGCAGAATCTTTAGGAAGTGCTGAATTTAAACAAGATTATCATCTTACATATGCTTATCTTGCAGGAGGAATGTACCGCGGCATTGCTTCGAAAGAAATGGTAGTAAAGCTGTCAAGAGCGGGAATGATGGGGTTCTTTGGCACAGGAGGTCTGAGCCTGAAAGAGGTTGAAGATGCGATCCATGCTATACAAGGTGAATTAGGGAAAGGACAAGCCTATGGCATCAATCTGGTCCACAATATGAAACATACTGAATCAGAAGAAAAAATGATCGATCTTTTATTGAGGAATCAAGTGAGCATTGTGGAGGCTTCAGCATTTTTAAGTGTCACTCCTGCATTAGTAAGGTACCGCGCAAAAGGAGTGAAACGAAATCAAAATGGTGACGTTATATGCTCAAATCGTCTCATAGCAAAAATATCACGGCCGGAAGTTGCAGAATCATTTCTGAGTCCTGCGCCTGAGAATATGCTGCAAAAGCTTTTAGGAGAAAATAAAATCACTATGAACGAAGCTGAGTTGTTGCGGTGCATTCCGATGGCTGACGATATTTGTGTAGAAGCTGATTCAGGCGGTCATACAGATGGCGGTGTGGCATACAGCCTGATGCCGGCGATGACATCTTTAAGAGATGAAATGATGAAAAAATATCAATACCGGAAAAAAATAAGAGTTGGTGCAGCTGGAGGAATTGGAACACCTGAGGCAGCGATGGCGGCTTTTATGCTAGGGGCTGATTTTATTCTAACAGGCTCAATCAATCAATGTACGGTTGAGGCGGCAACAAGTGATAAAGTAAAGGATTTGCTTCAGCAGATGAATGTACAAGATACAGCCTATGCGCCTGCAGGTGATATGTTTGAATCGGGCAGTAAAGTGCAGGTGCTAAAGAAAGGCGTGTTCTTTCCCGCACGGGCAAACAAGTTATATGAACTGTATCAGCGGTATGGGTCTATACGTGAGCTGGATGCAAAGATGCTGGCCCAGCTTGAGGAGAAATACTTTAAACGCAGTATAGAAGACATATATAAAGATATTGCATTGCATTATCCCGCGGCAGACATTGAGAAGGCTGAACAAAACCCGAAGCATAAAATGGCTTTGATTTTCCGATGGTACTTCAGATACAGTTCAAAATTGGCAATCAGCGGAAGCGAACATTCGAAGGTCGATTATCAAATTCACTGCGGTCCCGCGCTGGGAGCCTTTAATCAATGGGTTAAAGGGTCGCAATTAGAAAATTGGCGAAACCGCCACGTGGATGAAATCGGGAAAAAATTAATGACAGAAACGGCAGTATTGCTTCATGAACGGATGCAATCGATGTATCAGCCGTCGCATGAAACAGACAACATAAAAATAAAAGTTTGAATATTATGAAAATATACCTATAAAAATCATCCCTCGAAGGAGAGAGCGCATTATGGATAAACAGAGAATCTTTGAAGTACTAATCACCAATATTTGCGAGGTGCTTCCTGAATTAGACGGACACAGATTTGAGCCTGAAGATCAGTTAGTTGAGTTAGGAGCTGACTCTGTAGACAGAGCTGAAATTATCACGATGGTGCTAGAGGATTTATCGTTAAAAATCCCTCGCATTGAGCTATCCGGGGTGAAAAACATCGGTGAATTAGCTGAGGTGCTTTATGACAAAGTGCAATCTGTCTGAGGTGGTGGTGACCGGTGTAGGCGTCACGGCCTCTATCGGTCAAGGGAAAGAGGACTTTGCTTCCTCGCTGCTGTCCGGCAGACATGCCTTTGATGTCATGAAGCGTTCAGGCAGACAAAAAGACAGCCGGTTTATCGGAGCCGAAATTGCGTCATTGTCTTATCCTGACCGACTCTCTAAAAAAATGTTGCGAAAAGCATCATTCTCCAGCCGCGCTGCATTGGTAACTCTCACAGAGGCTTGGGAGGAGGCTGAATTGGACGATGCAGATTCCTCACGTATCGGACTGGTTGTTGGCGGATCAAATTTTCAACAGAGAGAAAACTTTGAAGTTTATGAAAGGTATCAAGACCGCTCCGGTTTTATTTCTCCGGCGTATGGTCTGTCTTTCATGGACAGCGATCTTTGCGGGATATGTACAGATCAGTTTGGCATCACGGGATTAGCATATACGGTGGGAGGAGCTTCGGCCAGCGGCCAGTTAGCAGTCATTCATGCGATTCAGCAAGTCCTGTCAGGCGAAGTTGATACTTGCATAGCACTTGGTGCTTTAATGGATCTTTCTTATATGGAATGCGAGGCGCTAAGGGCTTTAGGCGCTATGGGGACGGACAAATATGCTGATGAACCTGAAAATGCGTGCCGTCCCTTCGATCAAAACAGAGACGGGTTTATCTATGGAGAATCGTGCGGTGCATTGGTAATAGAACGAAAGGAGACGACTTTACGAAGAGGTCTAAAACCTTATGCAGCATTGTCTGGCTGGTCAATCAAACTGGACGGAAACCGGAATCCTGATCCTTCATTAGAAGGAGAGATTCATGTCATCCAGAAGGCACTGGAGCGTGCCAGGCTTTTACCAGAAGATATTGATTATATTAATCCTCATGGAACAGGCTCTTTTATTGGAGATGAAATAGAATTAAAGGCGCTCCGTGCATGCCGGCTTTCCCATGCTTATATCAATGCAACAAAATCGATAACCGGACACGGGCTTAGTGCGGCGGGCATCGTAGAGATTATTTCTGTTTTGCTGCAAATGAAAAAATCTGCCCTGCATCCGAGCAGGAATTTGGATCATCCAATCGATGATTCCTTTCATTGGGTAAATGAGAAATCGATTTCATACCGCATCAAAAATGCGCTGAGCTTAAGCATGGGGTTTGGCGGAATGAACACCGCGGTTTGTATACAAAACATTGAGAAATGTGGAGGCGAATCATAAATGGTTTCAGCCGGAATAGAAGCGATGAATGTCTTTGGCGGAACGGCATACCTTGATGTCATGGAGCTGGCCAAATACAGACACTTAGATACTGCGAGATTTGAAAATTTATTAATGAAAGAAAAAGCGGTAGCACTGCCTTATGAAGATCCCGTGACCTTCGGAGTCAATGCAGCTAAGCCGATTATTGATGCTTTATCTGAAGCAGAGAAGGACCGGATTGAATTGCTGATCACTTGCTCTGAATCCGGGATCGACTTTGGGAAATCGTTAAGTACATATATCCATGAATATTTAGGTCTCAACCGCAACTGCCGTTTGTTTGAGGTTAAACAGGCGTGTTATTCAGGGACAGCGGGATTTCAGATGGCGGTGAATTTTATATTATCCCAGACTTCTCCGGGTGCCAAAGCACTGGTTATCGCCAGTGATATTTCACGTTTTTTAATCGCTGAGGGCGGAGACGCTTTAAGCGAAGATTGGTCTTATGCGGAACCGAGCGCCGGAGCGGGAGCGGTGGCCGTTTTAGTTGGCGAAAATCCCGAGGTGTTTCAAATAGATCCCGGAGCAAATGGTTATTACGGCTATGAAGTGATGGACACGTGCCGCCCCATTCCCGACAGTGAAGCGGGAGATTCTGATCTGTCTTTAATGTCATATTTGGATTGCTGCGAACAGACCTTTCTGGAATATCAAAAGCGTGTACCGGGTGCCAATTATCAGGACACGTTTCAATATCTTGCTTACCATACGCCCTTTGGCGGGATGGTGAAAGGTGCGCACCGGACAATGATGCGTAAGGTGGCGAAGGTGAAAACATCCGGGATTGAGCCGGATTTTTTAACTCGGGTAAAACCAGGTTTAAACTACTGTCAACGGGTTGGAAATATTATGGGGGCAGCCTTGTTTCTGGCATTGGCCAGCACGATAGACCAAGGGAGATTTGATACGCCTAAACGAATTGGCTGTTTTTCCTACGGATCCGGCTGCTGTTCTGAATTTTACAGCGGAATTACAACTCCGCAAGGCCAGGAGCGTCAGCGAACATTTGGTATTGAGAAGCATTTGGATCGCCGGTATCAGCTCTCCATGGAAGAGTATGAGCTATTGTTTAAGGGGAGCGGGATGGTGCGGTTTGGGACGCGCAATGTAAAGCTGGACTTTGAGATGATACCGGGCATCATGCAGTCCACTCAAGAGAAGCCGCGCTTGTTTTTAGAAGAAATTTCTGAGTTTCATCGGAAGTACAGGTGGATCTCGTGACCTATCAAACGATAAAGGTCCGCTTTCAAGCATCGGTTTGCTATATTACCTTTCACCGTCCTGAAGCGAATAATACGATTAATGACACGCTGATAGAAGAATGCTTGCAAGTGTTAAACCAATGTGAAACATCAACGGTGACGGTTGTCGTTTTAGAGGGGCTTCCCGAGGTGTTTTGTTTCGGAGCGGATTTTCAAGAAATCTATCAGGAAATGAAAAGGGGCAGAAAACAGGCAAGCTCCCAAGAGCCTCTCTATGATTTGTGGATGAAATTGCAGACCGGCCCTTATGTCACGATTTCGCATGTCAGGGGAAAAGTGAATGCCGGCGGTCTTGGATTTGTATCTGCCACAGATATTGCCATTGCTGATCAGACGGCGTCATTCAGTCTCTCTGAGCTGCTATTCGGCCTGTACCCTGCTTGTGTTTTACCGTTTCTGATCCGCCGTATCGGCCGGCAGAAAGCGCATTATATGACGCTTATGACAAAGCCGATTTCCGTTCAGGAAGCCAGTGAATGGGGGTTAATAGATGCTTTTGATGCTGAAAGTGACGTGCTGCTGAGAAAGCATTTATTGCGTTTGCGGAGGCTGAATAAAAAAGGAATCGCACATTATAAACAGTTTATGAGCTCACTTGATCATCAAGTCAGTCGTGCGAAAGCCACCGCTTTAACTGCAAATCAAGACATGTTTTCTGATCCTCAAAACCAAATGGGAATCATCAGGTATGTTGAAACAGGACAATTCCCATGGGAGGATCAGTAACCGTTTAAAAATGACAATCAGAACCGTTAGGAGGACATCATGACGCATTCTGTTGTAGAGCTTATCGAAATTGAATCCGCCATTATTCAGGTAAAGATGCAAGATCGCACTCATAAAAACGCGTTTTCACAAGAACTTACAGATGGTTTAATTCAAGCGTTTGAATACATACGGCAGAACCCCAAATACAAAGCGGTCATTTTGACAGGATATGATAATTATTTTGCTTCAGGAGGAACGCAAGAAGGACTGCTACGAATTCAACAGGGATTGACCAAGTTCACTGATGACAATCTTTATTCTCTGGCGCTGGATTGCGAGATTCCAGTTATTGCGGCAATGCAGGGCCATGGAATTGGAGGCGGCTTTGTCATGGGGCTCTTTGCTGACATAGTCATTCTGAGCAGGGAAAGCGTGTATACGGCTAATTTTATGAAATACGGATTTACGCCTGGAATGGGCGCTACCTTTATCGTTCCTAAAAAACTGGGTTTCAGCCTGTCCCAGGAAATATTATTGAATGCAGGCAGCTACCGCGGAGCTGATCTTGAAAAAAGAGGGGTTCCCTTTAAGGTGCTGCCCCGTGCAGAAGTGTTAGATTATGCAGTGGAGCTGGCGCAAGAACTGGCGGAAAAGCCTAGAAACTCACTGGTTACACTGAAAGATCATTTGGTTGCTTCGCTTCGCGATCAGCTGCCGCGCGTCATTGAACAGGAATTGGTGATGCATGAGAAAACATTTCATCATGAAGAAGTCAAAAGTAGAATCAAAGGTTTATATGGTAATTAACTGAAAACATATAAAAATTTTGCAGGTGAAATGGAGGCAGCGTGATGAGAAATAATGATAATATCCGCATATTAGCTAATCCTTCTGTCAGTCATGGTGAGCCTTTACATATATCTGAAAAGCAGCCGGCAACAATACCTGAAGTTTTATACAGAACGGCGGCGGAGCTTGGGGATACAAAGGGAATCATTTATTTGCAGTCGGATGGAACTGAAGTTTACCAATCATACAGACGACTATGGGATGATGGACTGCGCATTGTGAAGGGGCTTCGCCAATCAGGCCTGAAAGCAAAACAAAGCGTGATTTTGCAGCTTGGTGACAATTCACAGCTTCTCCCTGCGTTCTGGGGGTGTGTGTTAACAGGGGTTGTTCCGGCTCCATTAGCCGTTCCGCCAACGTATGCTGAATCGAGCAGCGGCACTCAAAAGCTGAAAGACGCATGGACGCTTCTTGATAAGCCAGCGGTGATTACGGACCGGGGGATGCATCAGGAAATGCTCGATTGGGCAAAAGAACAAGGGCTTGAAGGGTTCAGGGCAATTATTGTAGAGGATCTGCTCAGCGCTGAAGCGGACACAGATTGGCATCAATCCAGTCCTGAAGACTTAGCGCTTTTATTGCTGACTTCAGGCAGTACGGGAACGCCCAAAGCAGTTATGCTTAATCATCGTAACATTATGAGCATGGTGAAAGGGATTATTCAAATGCAAGGCTTCACCAGAGAGGATATTACGTTTAACTGGATGCCGTTTGACCATGTCGGAGGGATCGGAATGCTGCATTTGCGGGATGTTTATCTTGGCTGTCAGGAAATTAACGTCTCAAGCGAAACGATCTTAATGGAGCCGTTGAAATGGCTGGATTGGATTGATCATTACCGAGCTTCTGTTACGTGGGCGCCGAATTTTGCGTTTGGTCTGGTTACTGATTTTGCAGAAGAAATAAAAGATAAGAAATGGGATCTGTCTTCAATGCGATACATGCTCAATGGCGGTGAAGCAATGGTAGCCAAGGTAGGGCGCAGAATACTTGAGCTTTTAGAACCACATGGACTGCCTGCTGACGCCATCCGACCTGCCTGGGGAATGTCCGAAACTTCATCGGGCGTTATTTTTTCTCATGAATTTACCCGGGCTGGAACAAGTGATGATGATCATTTTGTTGAAATAGGCTCTCCAATCCCCGGCTTCTCTATGAGAATTGTGAATGACCATAATGAATTGGTTGAAGAGGGTGAGATCGGCCGTTTTCAAGTCTCGGGTCTTTCTGTTACTAGCGGTTATTACCAGCGGCCTGATTTGAATGAGAGTGTGTTTACAGAAGACGGCTGGTTTGAAACCGGAGATCTTGGCTTTTTGCGAAACGGGCACTTAACCATAACAGGCCGTACGAAAGATGCAATTATCATTAACGGCATTAATTATTACAGTCATGCAATTGAGTCTGCAGTTGAAGAATTATCTGAAATTGAAACTTCTTATACTGCTGCTTGCGCTGTCCGTCTGGGCCAGAATTCAACAGATCAGCTGGCTATCTTCTTTGTTACTTCCGCAAAATTAAATGATGAGCAGATGTCTCAGCTTCTTAGAAACATACAATCCCATGTCTCACAGGTGATCGGAGTCACCCCGGAATATTTGCTGCCTGTACAAAAAGAAGAGATTCCAAAAACGGCTATTGGAAAGATCCAGCGCACCCAGCTAAAAACTTCATTTGAAAATGGAGAGTTCGACCACTTGCTACATAAACCCAATCGGATGAACGATGCGGTCCAGGATGAGGAGATGCAGCAAGCAGACCATGTGAAAAGAGTAAGGGAAGAAATACAGGAGCATCTGCTCACCTGTTTGACTGAGGAGCTGCATGTTTCCCGCGATTGGGTGGAGCCAAATGCAAATATCCAAAGTCTTGGTGTGAATTCTATTAAGATGATGAAGCTCATTCGATCGATCGAGAAAAACTACCATATCAAACTAACAGCCAGAGAGATACATCAATATCCTACAATTGAACGCTTAGCCAGCTATCTATCAGAACATGAAGACCTCAGCAGCTCGTCTGCTGACAAAAAGGGCACGGACACATATAAAACCGAACCGGAAAGGAGTCAGGCAACTTTTCAGCCTCTCTCTGAGGTTCAAAAAGGATTATGGACATTGCAAAAAATGTCACCCGAAAAAAGTGCATATCACGTACCTCTCTGTTTTAAATTTTCGTCAGGGCTTCACCATGAAACATTCCAGCAGGCTTTTGGCCTTGTATTGAATCAGCACCCAATCTTAAAGCACGTCATCCAAGAGAAAGACGGAGTGCCATTTCTTAAAAATGAGCCAGCACTTTCAATTGAAATCAAGACAGAAAATATCTCAAGTATGAAAGAGTCTGATATTCCTGCTTTTCTTAGAAAGAAAGTAAAGGAACCGTATGTAAAGGAAAACAGCCCGTTAGTGCGTGTCATGAGCTTTTCCAGATCTGAACAAGAGCATTTTTTATTAGTTGTCATTCACCATTTGATTTTTGACGGAGTTTCGTCTGTCACATTTATACGCAGTCTGTTTGATACCTATCAGCTTCTTTTAAAAGGACAGCAGCCGGAAAAAGCTGTTTCTCCTGCTATTTATCATGATTTTGCGGCATGGGAGAAAAACATGCTTGCCGGCAAAGACGGTGTGAAGCACCGTACATATTGGCAGAAACAGCTATCGGGAACTTTGCCGAATCTTCAGCTGCCTAATGTCTGCGCAAGTTCAGTCGATTCTGAGTTTAGAGAGGATACATACACCAGGCGGCTGTCCAGCGGCTTCATGAATCAGGTCAGAACGTTTGCGAAAGAGCATTCTGTAAATGTCACGACGGTATTCTTAAGCTGCTATATGATGCTGCTTGGCCGTTACACCGGCCAAAAGGAACAGATCGTCGGCATGCCGGCCATGGTGAGGCCGGAAGAAAGATTTGATGATGCCATTGGACATTTTCTCAATATGCTCCCGATTCGGAGTGAGCTGAACCCGGCAGACACTTTTTCTAGCTTTATATCAAAATTGCAATTAACGATATTGGATGGGCTTGATCATGCAGCATATCCTTTTCCAAAAATGGTGAGGGATCTGAATATTCCTCGCAGTCAAGCAGGTTCACCGGTATTTCAAACCGCTTTTTTCTATCAGAATTTTCTTCAATCCGGAAGCTATCAAAGCTTGCTGAGCCGCTATGCTGACTTCTTTTCTGTCGATTACGTTGAGTATATTCACCAAGAGGGCGAATACGAATTAGTATTTGAACTGTGGGAAACAGAAGAAAAAATGGAGCTGAACATCAAGTACAATACTGGGCTGTTTGATGCGGCTTCTATATCCGCCATGTTCGACCATTTTGTTTATGTAACAGAGCAGGCGATGTTGAATCCTTCTCAGCCTTTAAAAGAGTATTCTTTATTACCTGAGGCAGAGAAGCAGATGATTCTCAAAACATGGAACGCCACAGGAAAAACGTATCCATATATAACTTTTCATGAGTTGTTTGAGCAGCAGGCGAAAAAGACGCCTGGTAGAGCGGCTGTCAGCTATGAAGGTCAAACATTAACGTATCGGGAGCTTGATGAGAAAAGCACACAGCTGGCCATTTATTTGCAGGCGCATGGAGTGGGTCCTGACCGTCTGGCGGGGATCTATGTGGATCGATCGCTGGACATGCTAGTGGGTTTATTAGCGATCCTCAAGGCTGGGGGAGCGTATGTGCCGCTAGACCCGTCCTATCCGGCTGAACGATTAGAATACATGCTTGAGGACAGTGAAGTTTTCATTACACTGACGACATCGGAATTAGTAAATACGTTGAGTTGGAACGGTGTCACAACAGCTCTTTTAGATCAAGATTGGGATGAAATTGCTCAAACAGCCTCTGATCGAAAAGTGCTTACACGCACTGTCACGCCAGAGAACTTGGCATATGTCATTTATACATCCGGCAGCACAGGAAAGCCAAAAGGTGTCATGATACCGCATAAAGCTTTGACAAACTTTCTCGTTTCGATGGGGGAAACACCAGGTCTTACGGCAGAGGATAAAATGCTTGCTGTCACAACCTACTGTTTTGATATCGCAGCTCTGGAATTATTTTTGCCTTTAATAAAGGGCGCACACTGCTATATTTGTCAAACGGAGCATACAAAAGACGTTGAAAAACTGAAACGGGACATCCGCACGGTCAAACCGACAGTGATGCAGGCAACCCCCGCTACGTGGAAGATGCTCTTTTATTCAGGCTGGGAAAATGAAGAGAGCGTGAAAATTTTATGCGGAGGCGAAGCATTGCCTGAGACATTAAAACGATATTTCCTGCATACGGGCAGCGAAGCCTGGAATATGTTCGGGCCAACCGAAACAACTATCTGGTCAGCGGTTCAGCGCATTAACGATGAATGCTCTCATGCCACGATAGGAAGGCCAATCGCCAATACACAAATCTATATTACGGATTCTCAGCTCGCGCCAGTGCCGGCAGGTGTCCCGGGTGAGCTGTGCATTGCAGGAGACGGTGTGGCGAAGGGCTACTACAAAAAGGAAGAATTAACGGACTCGAGATTCATTGACAACCCTTTTGAGCCTGGGTCTAAGCTTTATAGAACGGGAGACATGGCCCGCTGGCTTCCGGGAGGGCGAATTGAATATATAGGCCGCATCGATAATCAAGTAAAAATCCGCGGATTCCGTATTGAACTTGGTGACATTGAAAGCAGGCTTAGTGAGCATCGCGGCATTCTGGAATGCGTTGTGGTCGCAGATATGGATAACCTGGCTGCCTATTATACAGCTAAACATGCAAATGCTTCTCTCACAGCGAGAGAGCTGCGTCATTTTGTGAAAAATGCTTTGCCTGCCTATATGGTGCCTTCTTATTTTATTCAGCTTGATCATATGCCGTTAACTCCGAATGGAAAGATAGATAGAAACAGCCTTAAGAATATCGATTTATCAGGGGAGCAGCTAAAGCAAAGGCAGACCTCTCCTAAGAACATTCAGGATACTGTTTTTACCATTTGGCAGGAAGTGCTGAAAACGAGTGACATTGAATGGGATGACGGATTTTTCGATGTGGGCGGGGATTCGCTTCTCGCGGTCACTGTGGCTGATCGCATCAAACATGAACTATCCTGTGAGTTTTCTGTCACAGACCTGTTTGAGTATTCAACGATTAAAAATATCAGCCAGTACATCACTGAACAGCGAATGGGCAATGCAAGTGACCATATGCCGACAGACCCGCCAGCTCATATAGAAGATCAGTCTACCGAGATGAGTGATCTCCCGGACTATTATGACGATAGTGTGGCGATTATTGGCATATCGTGTGAATTTCCAGGGGCAAAAAATCATGATGAATTTTGGGAGAACCTCAGAGACGGCAAGGAAAGTATTGCGTTTTTCAATAAAGAAGAGCTTCAGCGCTTTGGCATTTCAAAGGAGATAGCGGAGAATGCCGACTATGTCCCTGCTAAAGCTTCAATTGATGGGAAAGACAGATTTGATCCAAGCTTCTTTCAAATCTCTCCTAAAGACGCTGAATTTATGGACCCTCAGCTTCGGATGCTGCTGACTCATTCATGGAAAGCAATAGAAGATGCCGGTTATGCTGCGGGACAGATTCCGCAAACCAGTGTTTTTATGTCGGCAAGCAATAATTCTTATCGCGCGCTGTTACCGTCAGATACAACAGAGAGCCTGGAGACGCCGGACGGCTATGTTTCGTGGGTGCTTGCACAGAGCGGGACGATTCCGACAATGATTTCTCATAAGCTCGGGCTGAGAGGGCCAAGCTATTTCGTTCATGCCAACTGCTCATCCTCTCTGATTGGATTGCATTCTGCCTATAAAAGCCTGCTGTCGGCTGAATCTGATTATGCTTTAGTTGGCGGTGCAACGCTGCATACTGAGTCAAATATCGGATATGTGCATCAGCCTGGGCTGAACTTTTCGAGTGATGGACATATTAAAGCTTTTGACGCTTCAGCTGACGGAATGATAGGCGGTGAGGGCGTTGCTGTTGTATTGCTGAAAAAAGCAGCTGATGCTGTAAAGGACGGGGATCATATCTATGCCTTGCTGAGAGGCATTGGTGTAAATAACGACGGCGCTGACAAAGTCGGCTTTTATGCTCCAAGCGTTAAAGGCCAGGCTGACGTGGTCCAACAGGTCATGAATCAAACGAAGATACATCCTGAATCCATCTGCTATGTAGAAGCACACGGGACCGGAACGAAGCTGGGGGACCCGATCGAGCTTGCGGCTTTAACAAACGTTTACAGGCAATATACAAATAAAACGCAATTTTGCGGCATTGGGTCGGTGAAAACCAATATCGGACATTTAGATACAGCCGCCGGTCTTGCGGGCTGCATTAAGGTTGTGATGAGTCTTTATCATCAAGAGCTTGCACCGAGTATCAATTATAAGGAGCCGAATCCAAATACAGACTTAGCCAGCTCTCCTTTTTATGTCGTCGATCAAAAGAAAACGTTAAGCCGTGAGATCAAAACGCACAGGGCTGCACTTAGCTCGTTCGGGCTTGGCGGGACAAATACCCATGCCATTTTTGAACAATTCAAAAGGGATTCAGATAAGGGAAAGATAGACGGAACCTGCATCGTCCCGATCTCGGCGAAAAATAAAGAGAGGCTGCAAGAGTATGCAGAAGACATTCTGGCCTATTTAGAAAGAAGAGGGCTTGAGAACAGCCAGCTGCCTGATTTTGCGTATACCCTTCAGGTGGGGCGCGAAGCGATGGAGCATCGCGTTGTCTTTATTGCCGATCATGTAAATGAGTTAAAACAGAGGCTCACAGATTTTATCAATGGAAATACAGCGATTGAAGGCTGTTTTCAAGGAAGTAAGCACAATGCTAGAGAGGTTTCATGGCTGACGGAGGATGAGGACAGCGCTGAACTCATACGTAAGTGGATGGCCAAAGGAAAAGTAAACAAGCTTGCAGAAATGTGGAGCAAGGGAGCGCATATAGATTGGATGCAGCTTTACAAGGGAGAGCGCCCAAACAGAATGAGTCTGCCGACTTATCCATTTGCAAAGGAACGATACTGGCCGTCGCAGGATGACCGCAAACCGGTGGCGCAGATATCCGGAAATCAGACAGGGATCGGCTCTATTCATCCATTGCTTCATCAGAATACATCTGATTTTTCTGAACAGAAATTCAGTTCGGTTTTCACTGGTGAAGAATTCTTCCTGAGAGACCATGTGGTAAGAGGAAAGCCTGTGCTTCCTGGTGTTGCGTACCTTGAAATGGCGTACGCAGCTATAAACCAGTCGGCAGGAAGTGAAATTGGCCAAGATGTCAGAATCAGATTGAATCATACAGTCTGGGTTCAGCCTGTTGTGGTTGACAGACATTCAGCTCAAGTGGATATCAGTCTCTTTCCTGAAGAAGATGGAAAAATCACCTTTGATATTTACAGTACACAGGAAGACGGGGACGACCCTGTTATTCATAGTCAAGGCAGTGCGGAGCTGGCATCTGCCGCCGAAACGCCAGTCGCAGATCTCACTGAAATGTCACGCCGCTGCGGCAAAGGAAAGATGTCGCCTGATCAATTTTACGAAGAAGGCAGAAGCAGAGGAATGTTCCATGGTCCGGCCTTTCAAGGAATTAAGAATGTGAATATAGGAAACAGAGAGGTTTTGGCGCAGCTGCAGCTTCCAGAAATCGTTTCTGGAACGAATGAACAGTTTGTGCTGCACCCAAGTATCATGGACTCCGCCTTGCAGACAGCAACAATATGTATCATGCAGGAATTGACGGATCAAAAGCTGATTTTGCCATTTGCGCTTGAGGAGCTTGAAGTGATCAAAGGGTGTTCTTCTTCTATGTGGGCTTATGCCCGCTTAAGTGACAGCGATCACTCCGGAGGGGTTGTTCAGAAAGCGGATATCGATGTCATTGACGAGAGTGGAAGCGTATGTGTCAGGATCAAAGGATTTTCAACGAGAGTATTAGAAGGGGAGGTTCATACTTCAAAGCCTTCAACACGGCACGAACGCTTAATGCTTGAACCAGTGTGGGAAAAACAGAATGAAGAACGAGAGGACGAAGATCTTTCGTACACGGAGCATATCATTGTTCTCTTCGAAACTGAACGAAGTGTCACAGACAGCATTGCCTCCCACATGAAAGATGCCCGTGTGATTACTCTAAACGAAGCTGTAGGACATATTGCTGAACGTTATCAATGTTACATGCAGAACATTTTTGAACTCCTGCAAAGCAAGGTCCGTGAGCTTTCTGCAGGCCATATCATCATTCAAGCGATTGTTCCGCTGGAAAAAGAGAAGCAATTGTTTGCCGGCGTTTCCGGTCTGTTTAAAACAGCAGAAATAGAGTTCAGCAAACTGACTGCTCAGGTCATCGAAATTGAGAAACCTGAAGAGATGATAGACCTTCACCTCAAGCTGAAAGACGACAGCCGGAGACCATTTGACAAACAGATTCGATATGAGGCTGGACACCGTTTTGTGAAAGGCTGGAGGGAAATGGTGCTTCCTTCAGCTGATACGCTTCACATGCCGTGGAGAGACGAAGGCGTTTATCTAATCACAGGCGGAGCAGGAAGCTTAGGCCTTCTGTTTGCAAAGGAAATTGCCAATCGAACTGGCCGGTCTACTATTGTGCTGACGGGACGATCTGTTTTAAGTGAGGATAAGGAAAACGAACTGGAGGCTCTTCGAAGCATCGGAGCGGAGGTTGTCTATCGGGAGGCTGATGTAAGTGATCAGCATGCGGTTCGTCATCTTTTTGAGGAAATCAAAGAAAGATATGGCACTCTCAATGGAATTATTCACGGTGCAGGCAGCATTAAAGATCACTTCATCATTCATAAAACGAATGAAGAGTTTCAAGAAGTGTTGCAGCCAAAAGTGAGCGGGTTGTTACATGTAGACGAATGCAGCAAGAATTTCCCATTGGACTTTTTCATTTTCTTCTCATCTGTTTCGGGATGTTTAGGAAACGCTGGACAAGCCGATTATGCGGCAGCCAATTCGTTTATGGATGCATTTGCTGAATACCGCCGTTCTCTTGCGGCATCAAAAAAGAGATTCGGCTCCACCATTTCCTTCAATTGGCCGTTATGGGAAGAAGGCGGTATGCAAGTCGGCGCTGAAGATGAAAAGAGAATGCTGAAAACGACGGGAATGGTCCCGATGCCGACAGATAGTGGCTTGAAAGCATTTTATCAGGGGATAGCATCTGATAAGCCGCAAGTTTTTGTGATGGAAGGACAGCTTCAGAAAATGAAACAAAAACTGCTTTCCGCAGGATCGAAAGCCAAGCGGAACGATCAGAGAAAGGCGGATCAGGATCAAGGACAAACTAGAAAATTGGAAGCAGCCTTAATCCAAATGGTTGGCGCAATTTTGAAAGTAAACACTGACGATATCGATGTCAACACAGAGCTGAGTGAGTACGGATTCGACTCAGTTACATTCACTGTCTTTACAAACAAGATCAACGAAAAATTTCAGTTGGAGCTAACACCGACCATTTTCTTTGAATATGGCAGCGTCCAAAGCCTGGCTGAATATGTAGTTGCTGCGTATCAGGGCGAATGGAATCAAGATGCTACTGCTAAAGGCATAGATGAAAGAACAAACTCATTGCACAGTTTAAACAGCCTGGAGGCATCATTAAGCAACATGGTCAGTGCAATTTTAAAAGTAAATAGTGAAGATATTGATGTCAATACAGAGCTGAGTGAATACGGATTTGATTCCGTTACATTTACGGTCTTTACAAACAAGATTAACGAAGAATTTCAGTTGGAGCTAACGCCGACCATTTTCTTTGAATATGGAAGTATCCAAAGCCTGGCTGAGTATTTGACTGCTGAACATGAGGACACCCTGGTTCAGGAGCGCGAAAAACCAGAGGGGCAGGAAGAGTTACAGACAAAATCCCCTGAAGCGCCGAAAATCACATCACGTAGAAAGCGCCGCTTTACACAGCCTGTTATTGCAAAAGCAGAAAGAAACAAAAAGCAGGCTGCCGATTTTGAGCCGGTTGCAATTGTCGGCATCAGCGGCCGATTCCCTGGCGCTATGGATATAGATGAATTTTGGAAAAACCTAGAAGAAGGAAAAGACAGCATCACAGAAGTTCCAAAAGATCGATGGGATTGGCGGGAGCATTATGGAAACCCAGACACTGACGTCAATAAAACCGACATCAAATGGGGCGGGTTTATTGATGGTGTCGCAGAGTTTGATCCGTTGTTTTTTGGTATTTCGCCGCGAGAAGCTGATTATGTAGACCCTCAGCAGCGCTTGTTAATGACATACGTGTGGAAGGCATTGGAAGATGCGGGTTGCCCGCCGCAAAGCCTTTCGGGTACAGGGACCGGTATCTTTATCGGTACGGGAAACACCGGTTATAAAGATCTATTCCATAGAGCGAATCTTCCAATTGAAGGCCATGCTGCTACAGGTCATATGATTCCTTCGGTAGGCCCGAATAGAATGAGTTATTTTTTAAATATTCATGGTCCGAGCGAACCAGTAGAGACGGCTTGTTCCAGCTCTCTTGTAGCCATTCACCGTGCTGTGACTGCGATGCAAAACGGTGATTGTGAGATGGCGATCGCTGGAGGCGTGAATACGATCTTAACCGAGGAGGCGCATATTAGCTACAGCAAGGCGGGGATGCTCAGCAAAGACGGCAGGTGTAAAACCTTCTCCGCCGATGCGAATGGCTATGTCAGAGGCGAAGGGGTCGGAATGGTCATGTTGAAAAAGCTGGAAGATGCCGAGCGCGACGGAAATCATATTTACGGCGTTATTCGGGGGACAGCGGAAAATCACGGCGGAAGAGCCAATACCCTGACATCGCCTAATCCGAAAGCACAAGCTGATTTGTTGGTGCGTGCATATCGCCAAGCAGGCATAGATCCAAGCACTGTCACATATATCGAAGCACATGGAACAGGGACGGAATTGGGCGATCCGATTGAAATAAATGGGCTGAAAGCCGCGTTTAAGGAACTATCCAATATGAGAGGCGAGAGCCAGCCGGATGTTCCGGATCACCGTTGCGGCATCGGCTCAGTTAAAAGCAATATCGGTCATTTAGAGCTAGCAGCAGGTATTTCCGGTTTGATCAAAGTGCTTTTGCAAATGAAGCATAAAACGTTAGTGAAAAGCCTGCATTGCGAGACGCTTAATCCTTATCTTCAGCTGACTGACAGTCCGTTTTACATCGTTCAAGAAAAACAGGAATGGAAGTCTGTCACAGATCGTGACGGAAACGAGCTTCCGCGCCGTGCCGGAATCAGTTCGTTTGGGATTGGCGGAGTGAACGCGCATATTGTGATTGAAGAATATATGCCAAAAGCCAATTCAGAACACACGGCTACAGAACAGCCAAACGTGATTGTGCTGTCGGCTAAAAATAAAAGCAGGCTGATAGATCGTGCTTCGCAATTGCTTGAGGCGATTCGCAATAAAAAATATACAGATCAGGATTTGCACCGCATCGCTTACACCCTGCAAGTCGGGCGCGAAGAAATGGATGAGCGTCTGGCGTGTGTTGCGGGGACGATGCAGGAACTTGAAGAGAAACTGCAGGCGTTTGTTGACGGTAAGGAAGAAACAGACGAATTTTTCCGGGGACAGTCTCATCGAAATAAAGAGACCCAGACTATTTTTACAGCGGATGAAGATATGGCGTTGGCACTTGATGCTTGGATCAGAAAAAGAAAATACGCCAAACTTGCTGATTTATGGGTCAAAGGGGTCTCAATCCAGTGGAACACATTATACGGAGAGACCAAACCGCGCCTGATCAGCCTCCCTTCATATCCGTTTGCGAAGGATCACTATTGGGTGCCGGCAAAGGAACATTCAGAAAGAGACAAAAAAGAACTGGTTAATGCGATTGAAGATCGCGCCGCATGCTTTTTGACGAAACAATGGAGTTTGAGTCCAATTGGCTCAGCAGTGCCGGGGACAAGAACTGTTGCCATTTTGAGCAATCAAGAGACAGCAGATTTAGCAGCAGAAGTGTCTTCGTATTTTCCGAATCATCTCTTAATAGATGTGAGCCGGATAGAAAATGATCAGTCAGACATTGATTGGAAAGAGTTTGACGGCCTAGTGGATGTCATCGGATGCGGTAAGGATGATGAGGGCCGGCTGGATTGGATTGAATGGGTGCAAAGACTGGTTGAATTCGGGCATAAAGAGGGGCTCAGGCTGCTTTGTGTGACGAAGGGGCTCGAATCGTTTCAAAACACATCTGTCCGGATGGCTGGCGCCTCACGGGCTGGGTTGTATCGAATGCTCCAATGCGAGTACAGCCATCTTATATCAAGGCATATGGATGCTGAGGAGGTTACTGATCATCGCCGTCTCGCGAAGTTGATCGCTGATGAGTTTTATTCCGATTCTCATGATGCCGAGGTTTGCTACAGAGATGGTTTACGGTATCAAGCTTTTCTAAAAGTTCATCCGGAAACAGGTAAGGCCACGGAACAGAGCGCGGTCTTCCCGAAAGATCATGTGCTTCTCATTACAGGCGGCACACGAGGCATCGGACTATTATGCGCCCGTCATTTTGCAGAGTGCTATGGAGTGGAAAAACTGGTGCTGACCGGACGAGAACAGCTTCCTCCGCGAGAGGAGTGGGCGCGTTTTAAGACATCAAACACATCATTGGCAGAGAAAATCCAGGCAGTGAGGGAGCTGGAAGCGAAGGGTGTACAGGTGGAGATGCTGTCGCTGACGTTATCTGATGATGCTCAGGTTGAGCAAACGCTGCAACATATCAAGCGAACATTAGGACCGATTGGCGGTGTCATTCATTGTGCAGGTCTGACGGATATGGATACGCTGGCATTTATCCGAAAAACTTCAGATGATATCCAGCGGGTGCTGGAACCTAAGGTGTCAGGTCTTACAACGTTATATCGCCATGTGTGTAACGAGCCTTTACAGTTTTTTGTCTTATTTTCTTCTGTTTCAGCCATTATTCCGGAGCTTTCGGCGGGACAAGCTGACTATGCGATGGCCAATAGCTATATGGATTATTTTGCAGAAGCACATCAGAAACATGTGCCGATCATCAGTGTTCAGTGGCCGAACTGGAAAGAAACCGGTATGGGTGAAGTGACAAATCAAGCGTATCGGGACAGCGGCTTGTTGAGCATTACGAATTCAGAAGGCTTACGTTTTCTAGATCAAATTGTATCGAAAATGTTCGGACCGGTTGTTCTCCCTGCAATGGCGAATCAAACAAACTGGGAGCCGGAACTGCTGATGAAGAGGAGGAAACCGCATGAGGGCGGTTTGCAGGAAGCTGCTTTACAGAGCCCGCCAGCCAGAGACATTGAAGAGGCCGATGAAGTTTCCAAATGTGATGGATTATTATCTGAAACACAGTCCTGGCTTGTTGATCTGTTTACCGAAGAGCTGAGAATAGATCGTGAAGACTTCGAGATTGACGGGTTGTTTCAGGATTATGGCGTGGATTCGATCATTTTGGCACAGGTGCTCCAGCGTATAAACCGCAAATTAGAGGCAGCGCTCGATCCATCGATTCTATATGAATACCCAACAATTCAAAGGTTCGCAGATTGGCTGATCGGTTCTTATTCCGAAAGGCTGTCCGCTTTATTCGGAGGCAGGATATCGGATGCATCAGCACCTTTGGAGAACAAAATAGAGGCGGAGGCATCTGTTTCTGCGAAGGATCGAGCTCTTACACCTCAGATTCAGGCGCCAGCGATTTTGTCACCGGACTCTCATGCAGAAGGTATTGCCGTTGTCGGACTCTCTTGCCGATTCCCTGGGGCAGAGACATTGGAGTCATATTGGTCGTTACTATCCGAGGGGCGTTCGTCAATCGGCCCGATTCCGGCAGAGCGTTGGGGCTGTAAGACGCCATATTATGCCGGCGTGATAGATGGCGTCAGCTATTTTGATCCTTATTTCTTTTTGCTTCACGAAGAAGACGTAAGGGCGATGGATCCGCAAGCACTGCTCGTGTTGGAAGAGTGTCTGAAGCTCTTGTATCACGCCGGTTATACACCTGAGGAAATAAAGGGCAAGCCCGTCGGTGTTTATATCGGAGGCAGAAGCCAGCACAAACCTGATGAAGACAGCCTTGATCATGCCAAGAATCCGATCGTGACAGTCGGCCAAAATTATTTAGCGGCTAATCTTTCACAATTTTTTGATGTCCGCGGCCCGAGTGTTGTAGTTGACACCGCATGCTCGTCAGCTTTGGTCGGCATGAATATGGCCATTCAGGCGCTGCGTGGCGGAGATATTCAATCCGCCATAGTCGGCGGTGTCAGCTTACTGAGCTCAGATGCCTCTCACAGGCTGTTTGACCGGCGCGGCATTTTAAGCAAGCATTCATCCTTCCATGTGTTTGATGAGCGTGCTGACGGAGTTGTGTTAGGTGAAGGCGTCGGAATGGTCATGCTAAAAACGGTAAAACAGGCGCTGGAAGACGGAGATACCATATATGCTGTTGTGAAAGCGGCCTCGGTCAATAATGACGGAAGAACGGCGGGGCCTGCAACACCTAATCTGGAGGCGCAAAAGGAAGTCATGAAAGATGCGCTTTCCAAAAGCGGAAAAAAACCAGAGGACATCAGCTATCTTGAGGCAAACGGGTCAGGTTCAATCGTAACCGATCTCCTTGAGCTAAAAGCGATCCAATCAGTGTACCGTTCTGGGCACTCATCGCCTCTTTCTCTTGGCTCAATCAAGCCGAACATCGGGCATCCGCTATGTGCTGAAGGGATCGCCAGCTTCATTAAGGTTGTGCTGATGCTGAAAGAGCGCCGCTTTGTCCCATTTTTATCAGGTGAAAAAGAGATGGCGCATTTCGATCAACAGAAAGCGAACATCACGTTCAGCCGAGCCCTGGAAAAATGGACAGATTCGCAGCCTACTGCGGCTATTAACTGCTTTGCCGATGGGGGGACGAATGCCCATGTCATCGTAGAGGCGTGGGAAAAAGATGAAAAACACGCCATCAAGCGCAGTCCAATATCGCCTCCTCAATTAAAGAAACGAATGCTTTCGCCAGGCGAGACAAAGCTGGAAGCGGAGACTTCGAAAATGACTGCGGCAAACATATGGGATACTTATGAGGTGGAGGTCTAACGTGAAAAAGATAACGAAACAACTCACATTATCGTTAAAAAATCCGTTTATTTATCACCATGTGGTTTACGGACAAAATGTCCTGCCGGGATTGGCTTATATCGATATAATCTACCAGATATTCAGAGAACACGGCTTCTCCTGCTCAGAGCTTCAGCTGCGGAATTTATCCATCTATCAGCCATTGACGGCGGAACAGGATGCAGTAATTGTTCTGAATATCCAATGCGCGGAGAAAAAAGAAGGACAGTGGCAAATCACAGCCAAGGGAACTGAAAAACGTGATGGGAAAGAAGCTTCAGAAGAAAAGCTCTATATGAAGGCTGATATGTACGCAGACTCCCCAGCCATATTTGAAGAAACACTGGATCTCAGTCAAATCAAAGCATCTGCACAGAACGTTGTTCAGCTTGATGATGTATATGAACAATGCAGACGTCAGGAATTGGTGCACAGCGAATATATGAAAGCAAAAGGCTGCATCTATGAAGAGGAAGATGGCGTCCTTCTTGAGCTTTCTCTCGGTTCGGAAGCCATGCTTCACGCAGAAGGCTTTATGTTTCACCCGACTCTCATAGACGGGAGCGGGGTGGGTGCCAATCATTTGCTCACATCTTTGCTTAAAGGAGAACAGAGGCTGTATTTGCCTCTGTTCTATGAATCCTTTTCCGCTTCTGCACTTTTGCAGTCGAATTGCATGACGAGAATTAAGCGCTCCTCCGTCCGGCGGGAAAAAGAGCTGATTTATGTAACACTTGAATTTTTTAATGCGTCGGGAGAAAAAGTGGCTGAGTTGAAAAACTTTACAAGCAAATTGGTGCGAGAAGCGGAGCTGATTAGCGGAAAACATCAAGGTGCACAGGAGACACAGATGACAAGAGCGGACACTGCTGAGCGTGATAAACCTGCTGACATGGTATCTTCTCCCGTTAATTCCTATAGTGAGGCTGAACAGTTTGTAAGCCAATTAATCGCAGAGAAAATCAATAAGCCGGTAGGACAAGTTGAAAAACAGGTCGGTTATTACCAAATGGGACTGAATTCATCGGGCTTGCTTGAGGTGGTAGAAACGATCAGTGATAAGATCGGTGAGAGCCTTTCGCCGACTCTTCTGTTTGAGCATACCACCATAGCGGAACTGTCAGCGTTTCTTGCCGAGGAATATGCTGAGCATTTTAGTGCCGCTGGTTCTCTTGGCCAGAATGAAAGAGCACGCGTTTCCGACAGCATAAACGACCATAAGACTGTTGAAGGCTCTCGTCCTGCACCTATTGAGGCAGCAGGCGATATTGCGATTATCGGCTTGGCGGGCAGGTATCCGAAGGCAGCCAATATTCATGAATTTTGGAACAATCTGAAAGAGGGTAAGGACTGCGTTAGTGAGATTCCTGAGTCGCGCTGGGATTGGCAGAAACTTGAAGGAATCACATCTCCTTCGGGTAAGGACATTTCCAAATGGGGAGGATTTATTGATGATCCCGACTGCTTCGATCCTCAATTTTTCAGAATCACGCCAAGAGAAGCGGAGACAATGGACCCTCAAGAGCGGCTGTTTTTAGAAACATGCTGGGAAACGATTGAAGATGCGGGCTATACGCCAAAGACGTTGGCCAAGCCTAAAGGACGAAATAAAAGGCAGCATGTAGGAGTATTTGCCGGTGTCATGCACAAGGATTATACATTAGTTGGAGCTGAAGAAGCATCAGCAGAAAATGTGTTTCCTCTTTCGCTCAACTATGCGCAAATCGCCAACCGTGTTTCTTACTTTTGTAATTTCCACGGTCCGAGTATGGCTGTCGATACGGTATGTTCATCCTCTTTGACCGCAGTGCACTTGGCGTTGGAAAGCATACGTCACGGTGAGTGCGATGTTGCGTTAGCAGGCGGAGTGAACCTGTCTTTGCACCCGAATAAATATATGACATACGGGGTCTGGGATATGTTTTCCACTGACGGACACTGCCGTACGTTTGGAAAGGATGGGGACGGTTATGTGCCTGCCGAGGGTATAGGCGCGGTTTTATTAAAGCCTTTGCGCCAGGCAGAGGAAGACGGAGATCGCATTTATGCAGTTATTAAAGGAAGTGCTGTGAATCATGTGGGCACTGTAAGCGGCATTTCAGTGCCGAGTCCTGTTTCTCAAGCTGATCTGATTGAGACATGCTTGGAGAAAACGGGAATCGACCCGCGGACGATCAGTTATGTGGAAGCCCATGGAACCGGCACGTCCTTAGGAGATCCGATCGAAATACAGGGATTAGTGAAAGCGTTCCGCCAATATACGCAGGATCGGCAGTTCTGTTCAATCGGTTCTGTAAAGTCAAACATTGGGCACGCCGAATCCGCCGCGGGGATCAGTGGTTTAAGCAAGGTTGCCCTTCAGCTTCACCATCAAAAACTTGTGCCTTCTTTGCATTCGGAAGAACTGAATCCTTACGTTGATTTTGAAAAGTCTCCATTTTATGTACAGCATGAAACAGAAACGTGGAAGCAGCCTGTTATCAAGGAGAATGGGGAAGAGGTCCCTTATCCGCGGCGGGCTGGTATCAGTTCCTTCGGAGCAACTGGTTCAAACGCACATATTATCCTTGAGGAATATATTCCTCAAGCAGCGGAGCAGGACGTTTCTTTGTCCTCAGATTCTGACATATTCGCAGTTATTCCGCTTTCTGCCCGTAATCAAGAACGTCTCCGTGTATATGTAAAACGTCTCTTGGATTTTCTTCATGATGGGATTCAGATTAGAGATTTGGCGTATACATTGCAGGTAGGCCGTGAACCAATGGAAGAACGGGTTTCTTTCTTAGCATCCGGAATTCAAGAATTAAGCGACCAATTGAAGGCTTTTATAGAAGGACAAAAAACCATTCAGCATTGCTGGAAGGGCCGCGTGTCAAGAGGAAGCGAACCATCGCGTCCCGCCGAATCGGTACATAAATTGCTGGAGCAAAGAAAACTCGATCAAATTGCGGAGCAGTGGGCGAACGGATCTGTGGTTGACTGGAAGCTGCTTTACGACGGAAACAAACCAAAGCGGATCAGCCTGCCGACTTACCCATTTGAGAGGGTGCGTTATTGGGTGCCGAAAGCGGAGAAAAAGACTGATCGTTTAAAGGAGGAGCGACACATCCTGCATCCTCTCCTGCATCAAAATGTGTCCGACATATCGGGTGTCCGCTTCCGTTCAGCGTTTACAGGACGTGAATTTTTCTTGAAGGATCATGTCATAAAGGGCGAACACGTTTTACCTGGCGCAGCTTTATTGGAGATGGTTCGGGCAGCTGTGGAAAGGGCAGCTGCGGATCAGTTCCCGACAGGATTCCGGCTCCGGAATATCGTCTGGGTCCGGCCGTTCGCCGTCACAGAACAGCAGAAAGATATAGATGTACGTCTATATCCTGAGGACAATGGTGAGATTACATTTGAAATCTGCCGGGACCCTGAAAGCGCAGAGGAGTCGCCGATTGTATATGGGCAAGGGAGTGCAGTGCTTTGTGAGGCTGGTGAAAATCCGGTCATCAACATTGAAGAACTGAAGGCAAGCTATAATGGCCGGACGCTGTCACCTTTTGATTGCTACGAGGCTTATACAGAAATGGGTATTCATTATGGTGACAGCCACAGAGCGATCGACAGCCTATATGCCGGCGAAAACGGAGTTCTAGTGAAATTGACGATGCCTCCTGTAATCTCTGATACAGAAGACCATTATATTCTGCATCCGAGCATGATAGATTCGGCATTTCAAGCATCTATCGGTTTGAGGCTGGGAGGAGCTACGAGTTTAGAAGACAGAAAGGCAATGCTGCCTTTTGCCATACAGGATGTCCAAATCTTCAAAGGCTGCGAGGCATCTATGTGGGCGCGGATCACATATAGCGAGGGCAGTACAGCTGGGGATCGTATGCAGAAGCTTGATATCGATTTATGCAATGAAGAGGGGCAGGTTTGCGTGCGATTGACGGGCTATTCTGCAAGAGTGTTAGAAACAGATCAAGAAGGTCCTTCTGAAGCGACTGACACGCTATTGTTCGAACATATTTGGGAAGAACGTGCTGCAGAGAGGCAAGAGCTCATAGAGTACGACACGCATAAAGTCGTTGTCTGTGATGTTGGAGAACAAATGGAAAGCCTCCAAAATCATCTTGACTGTACAGTTCTGCAGCATGATACAGAGACAATTGATGAACGGTTTGAAGGTTATGCCATACAGTTATTTGAAGAAATCAAACAGCTAATGCACTCAAAAACAGGAGGACATACATTCATTCAAGTGGCGGTGCCTGCGTTGGACGAGCCTCAGCTATTAAGCGGCTTAACGGGATTACTCAAAACGGCTGAACTGGAAAATCCAAAACTGACAGGACAGTTGATCGAAATAGAGACCGGGATGTCAGCTGGTGACCTATTCGAAATATTGGAGGAAAACAGACGCTATCCGCGTGACACGCATATCCGCCACTGGCAAGGGAAGCGATTTGTAAGCAAGTGGAAAGAAGTGTCTGGTGAGCACCTAAGAGCTGATATGCCATGGAAGGATAAAGGCGTGTATCTGATCACAGGCGGTGCAGGCGGTCTTGGATTCATCTTTGCAACTGAAATTGCGAACCAAACGAATGACGCGGTTGTGATCCTGACAGGACGCTCTCCGCTTGATGAAAGGAAGAAGAAGAAGCTTCAAGCCTTACAGAAACTTGGCATCCAAGCGATTTACAGACAAGCTGATCTGGCTGACAAACAAGCGGTTGATGCCTTATTAAAAGAAACCCAAAACGTTTACGGAGACTTAGATGGCATCATTCATAGCGCCGGTTTAATAAAAGATAATTTCATTATGAAGAAAAAGAAAGAAGAGGTTCAAACCGTTCTTGCTCCAAAGGTCACAGGACTGGTTCACCTTGACGAAGCAACGAAAGATATTCCGCTCGATTTCTTTATCCTTTTTTCCTCAGGTGCCGGAGCAGTAGGAAGCGCGGGACAGGCTGATTACGCAATGGCCAATGCATTTATGAATGCATTCAGCGAATATCGCAATGGCCAAGCAGAGCTGCACAAGCGTTACGGAAAAACTCTTTCAGTGTGCTGGCCGCTGTGGAAAGACGGGGGCATGCAAATTGATGCGGAAACTGCAAGGATGCTGAAAAGAGAAACAGGCATGGTGGCCATGGAAACAGATCGTGGGATTCAGGCGCTATATCATGGCTGGACGTCAGGGAACCCGCAAGTGTTAGTTGCTTCCGGTGTTACTGATCGGATTCGTGCATTTTTACATGAAACGGGACATGGCAAAGGCCAATCTCACAATATCAAAAAAAGCAGTCTCAATCAGGAGGCAGAAAAAGCAGACATGATCGGGGAAATTGATGAAGAGATACTAAGAGAAAAAGCGGAGAACTATTTTAAACAGGTGCTTTCTTCGGTGATTAAGCTGCCAGCTGGCCAGATTGATGCTGAAGCTCCTCTCGAGGATTACGGGATCGATTCTATCATGATCATGCATGTAACGGGTCAATTAGAAAAAGTATTCGGATCTTTGTCCAAGACGCTGTTCTTTGAATACCAGGATATTCGGTCATTAACCCGGTATTTTATTGATTCCCGCAGAGAAAAACTGCTGGACATCTTGGGATTTGAAACGGGAAAACCTTCTGTTGAAAGAAAATCAGAACCTGAAAAACAAGAAATCCCAGTTATCCCAAGAAAGTCTGGATTTCTTCCTTTGCAAGATAAAGAGCAGAAGCAGGTAAGAGAGAAGGAAACGGAAGA
This sequence comes from Bacillus sp. FSL R7-0685, assembly GCF_038002425.1. Taxonomy (NCBI): domain Bacteria; kingdom Bacillati; phylum Bacillota; class Bacilli; order Caryophanales; family Bacillaceae; genus Bacillus; species Bacillus sp. FSL R7-0685. The sequence goes on from NZ_JBBOCN010000001.1 coordinate 1,799,700, forward strand.
AATTGCGATCATCGGTATCTCAGGTCGCTATCCGCAGGCAGACAACATTGATGAATTATGGGAAAAACTGAGGGACGGGCGAGACTGTATTACGGAAATTCCTGCAGACCGCTGGGATCACAGTCTTTATTATGACGAAGATAAAGACAAGCCTGGAAAAACCTACAGCAAGTGGGGCGGCTTCATGAAGGATGTAGACAAGTTTGACCCGCAGTTTTTCCATATTTCGCCGCGTGAGGCAAAATTAATGGACCCGCAAGAGCGTTTATTTTTGCAGTGCGTGTATGAAACGATGGAAGACGCAGGCTATACAAGAGAGCACCTCGGCCGTAAGCGTGATGCTGAGCTTGGCGGAAGCGTCGGTGTTTACGTCGGTGTCATGTACGAAGAATATCAGCTGTACGGGGCACAAGAGCAGGTGCGGGGAAGGTCTCTGGCTTTAACGGGAAATCCATCATCCATCGCGAACCGGGTATCTTATTATTTTGATTTTCACGGACCGAGTATTGCTTTAGACACCATGTGTTCTTCTTCTTTAACGGCTATCCACTTGGCCTGCCAAAGCCTGCAGCGCGGAGAATGTGAGGCGGCATTCGCGGGCGGCGTGAATGTGTCAATCCATCCAAATAAATATTTGATGCTCGGGCAGAACAAATTTATGTCCAGCAAAGGCCGATGTGAAAGCTTCGGACAGGGCGGAGACGGCTATGTGCCGGGGGAAGGCGTTGGAGCAGTGCTTTTGAAGCCATTGTCTAAAGCAGTTGAAGATGGTGATCACATTTATGGAATCATTAAGGGGACAGCCATCAACCACGGGGGAAAAACAAACGGGTACTCAGTGCCCAATCCGAATGCCCAAGCAGATGTCATCAAAAAGGCGTTTGTGGAAGCGAAGGTTGATCCGCGGACAGTCAGTTACATCGAAGCCCACGGCACGGGAACCTCTCTCGGTGATCCTATTGAAATCACAGGGCTGTCCAAAGTGTTTACGCAAGAAACCGATGACAAACAATTTTGTGCAATAGGGTCAGCCAAATCAAATATCGGGCACTGTGAGAGTGCGGCAGGTATTGCAGGAGTAACGAAGGTATTGCTCCAAATGAAATACAGGCAGCTTGCGCCTTCCCTGCATTCAAACGTGCTGAACCCGAATATTGATTTCCTTAACTCGCCGTTTAAAGTACAGCAAGAGCTAGAAGAGTGGAAGAGGCCGATCATCAGTGTCAATGGCAAAGACATCGAATTACCGAGAATCGCAGGAGTCTCTTCATTTGGTGCCGGGGGTGTGAACGCCCATATTTTAATAGAAGAGTATGCTCCGGAACCTGTGGAGGAACGTTTACCAGCGAGGAAACAGCCGGCTGTCATTGTGCTCTCAGCAAAAAATGAGGAAAGACTTCAGAAACGCGCGGAGCGATTGCTGCATGCCATTCGTGAACAAACATATGTTGAAGCAGATTTACACCGAATTGCCTATACGCTGCAAGTCGGCCGGGAAGCGATGAAAGAACGGCTGGCGTTCGTTGCGGAAACGATGCAAGAGCTTGAAGAAAAGCTGTATGAATGTATCTCCGGAACAGAAAATCGTGAATATGTCTATCGCGGACAAGTAAAGAGCAACAAAGAAGCCATTGCTGCTTTTGCTGCTGATGAGGATATGTCAAAAACAATTGAGGCATGGCTGCAAAAAGGAAAATATGCGAAGGTTTTAGACCTGTGGGTAAGAGGTTTGCGAATCGACTGGAGCACGCTATATCAGGATCAAAAACCGCGGCGCATCAGTTTACCTGCCTATCCTTTCGCAAGAGATCGCTATTGGATAGACGTAAATGCAAAGGCTGAGGAAAAAAGAACGGAGGAGCCATTCGCTCCAGTACAGCCCGTTATTCCGAAGCCGTCTGTAGACAGAGAAGCCAGTGGCAAGCCTGCCAATATTACGTTACAGCCTTTAATGACCAATCAGGATCGTTTAGAGCGTGTTCCATCAGATACAGAAACAGAGACGATCACGGCGGAAGCCTTGTGCGATGAACTGACAGCGGGCTTAGCGGAAGTGCTGTACATGGACCAAAACGAGATTGATCCAGACGAAGCATTCATAGATATCGGTATGGACTCGATTACCGGGCTCGAATGGATAAAAGCAATAAATAAACAGTATGGCACATCACTAAATGTCACAAAGGTATATGATTATCCGACAACACGTGATTTCGCTGTTTACTTAGCACACGAGTTAAGCACACAAGCTGGGGAGAAAAAACAAACGGAGACGTACACGCCGATCAGACAAAAAACAGTGGTACCTGCTGCTAAACCGGCTAATATATCTCTGCAGCCGTTAGAACATCATCAGCCAGTGCAAGAGGAAGCTGAAGAAACGATTCAATATGCAGCGGCAGAAATATCTGCATCAAGACAATATACTGTAGCAATTGAAACGCTGCATGAAAACTTGAGGGAAAGCATAGCAGACGTGTTATACATGGAGCCATACGAGGTGGATATTGACGAAGCGTTCATAGATATCGGAATGGACTCGATTACCGGACTCGAATGGATAAAAGCGGTGAACAAGCAATACGGAACGTCTTTTACGGTAACCAGAGTATATGATTATCCAACGATACGTGCTTTTGCCGAAATGCTAAAGTCCGAGCTTGGAACTCATCTTGATAGAAAGATAGAGCATACTGACTCTTTCGAAGCAGCCCAGCAAAAGCCAGCAGCACCATCTCATCCAAAGCCGGCAGAACGGCCCCTACAGCCTGTTCAACATCCAATAAAGAAAGAACATGTGACGAAAACGGTTCCTGTTCTTCAAGACCGCCCGGAGGATGCGATAGCGATTGTCGGGATGTCGGGAAGATACCCTGGCGCTCGTAATGTAAGAGAGTACTGGGATAACCTGGTTCATGCGAGAAATGCCATTCGGGACATTCCAACATCACGGTGGGATGTAGACAAATACTATGATCCTGTCCTCAACAAAAAAGGGAAAGTCTACTGCAAATCAATGGGGATGCTGGATGATATTGAACATTTTGATCCATTGTTTTTTAATATTCCGCCGTCAGAAGCTGAACTGATGGACCCGCAGCATCGAATCTTTTTGCAGGAAGGCTATAAAGCCTTTGAGGACGCTGGGTACAACGCCCGAACTTTAAATGAGAAAAAATGCGGTGTATATCTCGGCATTATGAGCAATGAATACGGGGTCATGCTGAACCGGCAGGCAAGAGCAAATGCCACCGGGAACAGCTTTGCGATCGCTGCGGCGCGTATTCCGTATTTTCTTAATTTAAAAGGGCCAGCGATTCCTATTGACACCGCTTGTTCATCTTCATTGGTCGGCACACATTTAGCGCGCCAGGCACTTATAAACAAAGAAATTGATATGGCGCTGGTCGGCGGGGTCAGCTTATACCTGACGCCGGAATCTTACATGAGTATGTGTGAGGCCGGCATGCTTTCACCTGATGGACAATGTAAAGCATTTGACAATAGCGCGAATGGTTTTGTGCCCGGCGAGGGTGCGGGTGCGCTGGTTCTGAAAAGGCTGAAAGATGCAGAAGCGGACCGTGACCATATTTATGGCATTATCATTGGCTCGGGTATTAATCAGGACGGGAAAACAAACGGAATCACGGCACCGAGTGCGAAAAGCCAAATGGATCTGGAAAGAGACATATATGAAACATACGGCATACATCCTGAGAGTATCAGTTATGTCGAGATGCACGGCACAGGAACAAAACAAGGCGATCCAATTGAATTAGAAGCTCTGTCCACCGTTTTTCAAGAAAAAACAGACAAAAAGCAGTTTTGCGCAATCGGTTCCGTCAAAAGCAATATTGGCCATACATCCGCGGCGGCAGGAGTAGCCGGGGTTCAAAAAGTGTTATTGTGCATGAATCATAAAACACTTGTCCCGACATTGAACTTCACGACACCGAATGAGCATTTTGAATTTGAGCATTCTCCTTTATACGTAAATACGGAGCTTAAGCCTTGGGAAACGGGTGATGGAAAACCGCGGAGAGCATGTGTGAGCTCTTTCGGATATAGCGGAACGAATGCCCATATTGTGATAGAGGAATATCAGCCTGACAAGAGGAACGATCCATTAACAAAGCAGCACCGCTCAGCATTATTTGCACTCTCAGCGAAAAAAGAGAAGCAATTGAAGGCCTATGCGGAAGCAATGAAAGATTTCGTAACTTCCAATGAAGATATCGATCTGGAGGATATGGCATACACACTTCAGACGGGCCGGGAAGCAATGGATTATCGGCTGGCGTTTTTGGCGGATTCGAGAGAAATGCTGATCAAAGCTTTAGATGATTATTTGGCTGAAATGCCGAACGGCAGCATATTTGCTGCTCACGTGAAAACGAAGAAGAGCGAAATCAAGCTGTTTGAAACGGATCATGATGCCAAAGCATTGCTGCAAACATGGATAGAGAAAAAAAGGCTGGAGAAAGTAGCAGAGCTATGGGTGAAAGGGCTGCAGATAGATTGGAATGAGCTTTATGGGGAATACACGCCTCGCCGAATCAGCCTGCCTGCTTATCCGTTCGCGGAAGAGTATTACTGGCTGCCAACTCAAGAAGGTGAACCCGAAACCATTGCTACAGCTCTGCCTCAATCCGAACTGATGCCAAAGCGCTGCTTTCTGCGTAAACAGTGGCAGCCTTGTCCGATTGAACCGGCAGAAATGACGAATCAAACCGTCGCCATTTTGGCAAATGAGGAGACAATGGCATTAGCGGAAGAGCTTTCGACGTATTTCTCGACATACCGTATATTTGACAGCCAAGAGCTGGATCGGGTATCTGCTGCTGACTATGAACACGTTGCTGGAGCAATCGATCTGATCGGGTGCGGAACGAGCCATGAGCATTCTATGGGCTGGATAAACTGGCTCCAAAAGCTGATCGAGCAAGGACGTACAAGCAAGCATCATTTGACGATCTTGGGTGTAACAAAGGGGCTGGAGACCTACGCAAATGACGCTGTTCATTTGTCTGGTGCTTCGCGGGCCGGTTTATACCGCATGCTTCAAAGTGAGTACAGCCACCTTACTTCAAGACATGCAGATATGGAGTGCGAAGCCTCTCATGGGGAGCTGGCCAGACTGATTGCAGTTGAATATTATGCCAAGAGCACAGAATCAGAAGTCTGTTATCGAAACGGACAGCGATATCGAGCATATTTGGCAGAGCAGCCAGCAGAAGCCGCTCTTAGTCATAAGCAAGTATCGTTTTCAACAGACAAAGTCCTGCTCATTACAGGCGGGACAAGAGGTCTCGGCTTGCTGTGTGCGCGGCATTTTGTGAAAACATACGGCGTTAAGCGGCTGGTCCTTATCGGCCGTGAAGAGTTTCCGCCGCGTGACCAGTGGAATTCGGTAAAAATGGCCTCGTTTGCCGAGAAAATAAAAGCCGTTCAAGAGCTAGAAGACATGGGTGCGCAAGTTCAGGTGCTGTCTCTGGATCTCACAGACAGGGTTGCTGTCGAACAGAGCCTGAAGACCATACACGAAACAATGGGGGCGATTGGCGGAGTCATCCATTGTGCCGGGATGGTGAACAAACAAAACCCGGCTTTTATCAGAAAATCACGAGAAGAGATCGAACAGGTGCTTGAACCGAAAGTTGAAGGTCTGCAAACGTTGTTTGACCTGCTTCAGGATGAACCATTGGCGTTTTTCACCTTGTTTTCATCAGTATCAGCGGCCATCCCTGCACTAGCAGCAGGACAAGCTGATTACGCGATGGCAAATGCTTTTATGGATTATTTTGCGGAGGCTCATCAAGATAAATGTCCCATTGTAAGCATTCAGTGGCCTAACTGGAAGGAGACCGGTTTAGGCGAGGTTCGAAGCAAAGCTTTAGAACAAACTGGATTGATCAGTTTGACAAACGACGAGGGATTACAGCTGCTTGACCAGATTCTATCAGACAGACAGTATGCTGTCGTGCTGCCGGCAGTACCAGATACAAACGTTTGGAAGCCGGATAAGCTAATGCAGCCGTCACTGCCTGTCGAAGCTCTCTCACATCCTGAGACGAAAGAGCAAACCGGCACTCGCAACCTGTTCCCTGAAACAGTCGACTGGCTCGTAACTCTTTTTTCAGATGAACTGAAAATAGCTGCAGAAGACTTTGAAACGGATGAACCTTTCCAAGAATACGGAATCGACTCGATTATATTGGCCCAGCTGGTACAGCAGATGAACCAACAATTAAATGGAGATATTGATCCGTCAATTTTGTTTGAATACCCGACAATAGAATCCTTTGCACACTGGCTCATTTCGAAATATGACATATCAGCTGTTTTACAGCCATCTGTTCCTGAGAAACAGCCACCGCTCAAGCCGCAATCAGCGATGAAACAGAAGCTGGTGCCAGAACAGCGGCCGCAACAGATAAGCCATGAAAAAACGGCACTTCTTGCTGAGGACATCGCTATCATCGGTCTTAGTTGCAGGTTCCCAGGAGCAGAAACCCTAGAGGAATACTGGGAACTAATACGTGATGGACGGTCTGCGATTGCGCCTGTTCCGCCTGAACGATTCGGGAACTCCAGCTCAAATTACGCGGGCCTCATTGATGAAATGAACCGATTTGATCATGATTTCTTCATGATGTCCGAAAACGATGTCAAAGCGATGGACCCTCAAGCTTTGGCTGTATTGGAGGAAAGCTTGAAGCTGTGGTATCACGCCGGTTATACAGAGAAAGAAGTGAAGGGCATGAGGGCTGGTGTTTATATAGGAGGCCGCAGCCAGCACAAGCCTGATCCGGCCAGTCTTTCAAAAGCAAGAAATCCGATAGTCGCTGGCGGACAAAACTATTTAGCGGCTAACATCTCACAATTTTTTGACTTGAAGGGACCGAGTATTGTCCTGGATACCGCTTGTTCCTCTGCGCTGGTGGGGCTGAATATGGCCATTCAGGCTCTGCGAAGCGGAGATATTGAGGCAGCGGTTGTAGGCGGCGTCAGTTTGCTTGATGCTGATGCGCATCGAATGTTTTATGAGCGCGGACTTTTATGTGACAAACCGTCATTCCATATTTTTGATAAGCGGGCAGACGGTGTCATTTTAGGAGAAGGCGTGGGCATGGTTCTCGTCAAAACCGTCAGCCAAGCGCTTGAAGACGGAGATTCCATATATGCAGTCATTAAGGCTGCAGCAATTAATAATGATGGAAGAACGGCTGGCCCATCATCTCCGAATCTCGAGGCACAAAAGGACGTCATGCTGTCAGCGCTTGAAAAAAGCGGCAAAAAGACTGAAGAGATCAGCTATCTCGAAGCGAACGGATCGGGGTCGGCAGTAACAGATTTACTTGAATTAAAGGCAATCCAGTCCATTTACCGTTCTGAATCAAAGGCTCCGTTAGGGCTGGGATCGGTGAAACCTAACATCGGCCATCCATTATGTGCAGAGGGGATTGCGAGCCTGATTAAAGTAGCTTTAATGCTGAAGCATAGACAATTGGTTCCATTCCTGTCAGGTAATGAAAATATGCCGTATTTTGATATAGAAAAGACAGATTTGTATTTCAGCAGATCGCAAGCCGAGTGGAAGGAGACAACGCCGGCTGCGGCAATTAATTGTTTTGCAGATGGCGGAACGAACGCCCATCTCATTATAGAAGGTTGGAAAGACTCGGCTGCTCGTCCAATTAGAAGAAAACCTCTGCTTTTGCCGGAATTAAATAGGCAGCCCGTTTTAATCAAACCATCAGCACAAAACGTGCAGAAAAAAGTGCATTCAGACACAGGGGCTTCTAAAGATATGTTTTGGAAAACTTTCAAATAAGAGAGGAGTGGGAAAATGATAACTGAACAACTGCATATTTCATTAAATAATCCAATCATGTCCAACCACAAGGTATATGGACAAGCGTTATTACCCGGCCTTGCTTATATAGATTTGATCTACCAAGTATTCCAGGAACATGGTTATGCATACCAAGAGCTTGAATTAAAAAACCTGACCATTTTTTACCCTTTGATCGCAGATGAGTCATATGACATTGCCCTGACCATTCATGTGTCTGAAAGAAAGGAAGGGACATGGTCCATCATCATCGACGGACAAAAACAGCATGGAGAGTCGCTATCTGATAAGAGACAATATGTGACTGCTGACATGCATCGTAAAGAGCAAGCTTCTTTTGCCGAATCAATAGACCTTAATCATTGGAAAAATACAGCTGACAGGATTCTGAATTTAGATGAAATATATGAACAATGCCGCTCTCAAGAGTTAGTGCATACCGGCATGATGAAGGCGGAAGGACAGATTTATGAAACCAAAGAGGGTGCTTTAATTGATTTAGCAGTTGGACAGGAAGCCCTGCGCCATTCTGAAGCTTTTCTGTTTCATCCGACGCTTATTGACGGCAGCGGCATAGGTTCAAGCTGCCTGATCTCAGATCAAACGATGTACCTGCCATTGTATTATGAATCGTTTTCTGCTTCAGAACGATTGCAAAAAGGATGTACAGCACGGATCCTCTCCTCATCTGTGCGCCAAAAGAAAGAGCTCACTTATATGACGATTGAATATTTTAATTCATCAGGACAAAAAGTGGCCGAGCTGAAACAATTTGCAGGCAAGTCTGTACGGAATATGTCAGCCTTTCATTCTCCAAAAGGAATTCAAGAAAAAAGAGCTGCTGTCTCTCAGAACATCAGTCGGGACTATCCCGCATTTGAAATGTATTTGCGTCAGTTGCTTGCTAAGCAGCTTGAAAGGCCGGCAGAACAAATGGATATCCACGCTGGGTACTATGAGCTAGGCTTGGATTCTCCGTCATTGCTTACCGTGGTTCAGGAAATTGGAGATAAGGTTGGAGCGGATCTTGCTCCGACACTGCTGTTTGAATTTACAACAATTGCAGAACTAGCTGCTCATCTTGCTGATCACTATTCAATTGGAGAGGCGGACAATGCTGTCCGCCAATCTCCTTCACCAATGAAGGATTCTCCTGATGGTGTTACCTCTTCACCAGAGATCGGGGATGACATTGCCATTATCGGAATGGCGGGACGCTATCCTAAGGCGAAAAATATACAGGAATTTTGGGAACAGCTTAAAGCGGGTACCGACTGCATCACAGAGATTCCAAACTCACGCTGGGAATGGAAAGAAAACAATGGACTGGATTCACCTTCGGGCAAGCCATTGTCAAAATGGGGCGGGTTTATCGAGGATGCTGATTGTTTTGATCCTCAATTTTTCAGAATCTCTCCGCGTGAAGCGGAAATGATGGACCCTCAGGAACGGTTATTTTTAGAGACGTGCTGGGAAGCTATTGAAGATGCGGGTTATACACCAGAGACGATTGCTTCACCGCAGGGAGAAAATAAAAGACAGCATGTCGGTGTGTTTGCCGGCGTTATGCATAAGGACTATTCCCTTATAGGGGCTGAAGCTCTATCAGAACATAATCCATTTCCTTTATCGCTGAATTATGCGCAAATCGCCAACAGGGTCTCTTACTATTGTAATTTCCACGGCCCAAGCATGGCGGTGGACACGGTCTGCTCTTCCTCATTAACTGCGGTTCATCTGGCAATAGAGAGCATCCGGAATGGAGAATGCGAGGCCGCGCTTGCCGGAGGCGTCAATTTGTCACTGCATCCGGCTAAATATATCAGCTATGGCAGTGTAGGGATGCACTCAAGTGACGGCTATTGCCATACTTTCGGCAAAGGCGGGGATGGCTACGTATCTGGAGAAGGTGTCGGCACAGTATTGCTAAAACCGCTGCGAAAAGCTGAACAGGACGGTGACCGAATCTATGCTGTCATCAAAGGCAGTGCGATCAATCATGTAGGGAAAGTAAGCGGAATTACAGTACCGAGCCCGGTAGCTCAAGCTGATGTTATCGAAGCGTGTCTAGAAAAAACAGGAATTGATCCGCGCACCATCAGCTATGTTGAAGCCCATGGCACTGGCACCTCATTGGGAGATCCGATTGAAATACAGGGGTTAGTAAAAGCTTTCAGCCGCAATACGCAGGACAAGCAATTCTGTTCAATCGGTTCTGTTAAATCGAATATTGGCCATGCTGAAGCTGCAGCCGGCATTAGCGGCTTAACGAAGACTGTCCTGCAGTTGCATCATAAAACCTTGGTGCCCTCATTACATTCAGAAGAGCTGAATCCTTATTTGAAGCTCGATCAAACCCCATTTTTTGTCCAGCATGAAACAAAGGAATGGGAGCAGCCATCTTTTACAGAAAACGGGGTGGACGTCACATATCCCCGCCGTGCCGGTTTAAGTTCGTTTGGCGCTTCAGGATCAAATGCGCATCTTATTTTGGAAGAATATATTCCGGCAGAGAGCCATTCAGAGAAGATTTTAACGAAAAATGAAGAAATAGTGATACCTTTGTCTGCGAGAAACAAAGATCGTCTGCAGGCTTACGCTCTTAAACTTCTTGATTTTCTTAGCGAGGACGTCAATCTTTTAGCGTTAGCTTATACCATGCAGGCAGGGCGGGTTGAAATGGAGGAGCGTGCGGCCTTCATCGTAAAAGATATAAAAGATTTAACGGCTAAACTTCGGGCGTTTGCCAATGGAGAAGAAGAGATCGAGGGCTACTGGACCGGACAAGCCAAGGAGAATCAGGAGGCGGCTGGGCTAGCATCGGTAAATGCGCTGAATAACAATTTGACAACAGACAGTGAAATGATGGAAATGGCGAAAGCATGGGTTCAAGGAAAGCGGGTCACCTGGGACGACCTGTACGGCGATCGCAAGCCGCTTAAGATCAGTGTTCCGACCTATCCGTTTGCAAGGGAGCGCTACTGGATCCCGGTTCCTGAAATGAAAACCAGCACTGTGAATCATATCTTACATCCGCTGGTGCACCGCAATACATCAGACTTTACTGAGCAGCGCTTTAGCTCTGTATTTACAGGCACGGAATTTTTCCTTTCTGATCATGTTGTACAGGGACAGAAGATTTTGCCGGGCGTTGCCTATTTAGAAATGGCAAGGGAAGCAGCGGAAAAAGCTGCAGGCGATCTGGACGGCGAACAAAGAGTGGTGTCGCTTAAAGACATTGTGTGGGTGCGTCCTATCACGATTGAAAGTGAACCAAAAGAAATACATATTGGCCTTTTTCCTGAGGATAACGGGGAAATCTCCTTTGACATTTATAGCAGCTCTGAACATAAAGAAGAAGCCCTGACGATACACTGCCAAGGCCGCGCTGTCATTTCAGATGAAGCGGACACTTCCATTTTAAACCTTTCATCAATACAGACAGAATGCAGTTTGGACACAGTGACGTCAGAACAATGCTATGCAGCGTTTCGAAAGATTGGGCTTGACTATGGAGAGGGCTATCAAGGGATTGAAAAAGTCTATGTCGGCAAAGATCAATTGCTTGCAAAAATCTCGTTACCCGCTTTTCTAAAAAACGACAAGCAGCATTTTGCGCTCCACCCGAGTTTGATGGATTCCGCGTTCCATGCCACAGTCGGTTTTATCGTTAGCTCAGTCAATGCCGCTGGACAAGCTCAGACGCTGTCTCTTCCATTTGCGTTACAGGAGGTTGATATTTTCAGCCCATGTCCAGAGAAGATATGGTCTTATATTCGATACAGTTCAGACAGTAAAGCGGAGGACAAAGTCAGAAAGTATGATATTGATTTATGTGATGAGAACGGACATGTTTGTGTGCGAATGAAGGGTGCCTCGATGCGGGCACTTGATGGAGAGCAGCATTCAAAGCCGCAACTATTAACTGATTCTCAGCTGACCGGGCATACGATGATGATCCCTGTCTGGGAACCAGTCTCTTCAGATACGGAGGATAATGCTTCGTTTGCTGGTACACGAGTTGTTTTATGCGGTGCTGCTGAAGCTGATCGGGCATTAATAAAGCATCATTATCCGCAAGTATCCTTTATCGATATCCGGCCTGCAGATGACATTGAGGGAATAGCGGACAAACTGCAAGCGTACGGAAGCATTGACCATGTATTGTGGATTGCCCCGTCACACCGGGGAAGTATAGGTAGTGATGGACAAGAAGAAGCTGTTCTTCACTTATTTAAGCTTGTGAAAGCATGCCTGCAATTAGGCTATGGCGAGAAACAACTTGAATGGTCTCTTGTGACCGTCCAAGCGCAGCCGGTTACGCAACATGAGGCAGTACAACCCGCTCATGCAAGCATTCATGGGCTTGCCGGCACAATGGCAAAGGAATATCCACACTGGAAAATCCGTCTTCTCGATCTTGAAAAAGGCTGCACATGGCCGGTAAATCACATGTTTGCGCTCCCAGCTGACCGCCTTGGCCATGCTTGGGCCTATCGTAATCAGCAATGGCATCAGCAGCAATTGATCCCATATCAGCACTCACTGTCAGGCGACACGCTATATCGGAAAGGCGGAGTCTATGTGGTCATCGGAGGAGCCGGGTATATCGGAGAGGCGTGGAGTGAGTACATGATCCGCCGCTACCAGGCGCAAATCGTTTGGATTGGGCGAAGTCAACTTAATGCTGCCATCCAGTCAAAAATAGACCGACTTTCGGCGCTTGGCCCAGAGCCTTTCTACATTGCAGCCGATGCAGCCGATAAGCATTCATTGCAGCAGGCTTATGAACAAGTGAAAAAACGTCATCCTCATATTCACGGGATTGTTCACTCTGCGATGGTTTTATTTGAGCAAAGCCTGGAAAAAATGAAGGCGGAAGAATTCACCGCTGGACTGGCGGCGAAGATCGATGTCAGTATTCAGATGGCCCAAGTGTTCCGCCAGGAGAATGTAGATTTTGTTTTATTCTTCTCTTCGCTTGTAGCCCATATCAAAAATGTGAAGCAAAGCCATTATGCCTCTGGCTGTACATTTGCAGATGCTTTTGCTCACCGGCTTTCTCAGAGCTGGGCATGCCCTGTAAAAGTCATGAACTGGGGATATTGGGGGAATAGTGAAGCGGCTGAGGATGAACATTATGTACAGCTCATGAATCAAATCGGCTTAGGTTTAATTGAGCCTGCGGAGGCTATGAAGGCGCTGGAAGCGCTGCTTTCTGGGCCAGTCAGCCAAACAGCTTTCATTCATACGACAAAGCCTGTAGCAGTCGAAGGCGTGAATCAGAATGAATTCATCACTCTTTATCCAGAGCAACCTTCAGCAGATGCAGAGAGCCTGATGGAGCGTCTGCCGACTACGGGACGATTTCAAAGAGTGACACATGAAGAGCTTGATGATCTTCTTTACAGGCTGTTGTTAGGACAGCTGCAAACAGCCGGGCTGTTTGATGGTTATACATTATCGGTTGAACGTCTTCAACAATATAAGACTCGTGAATTTTATGGAAAATGGATTCGGCAAAGCAGCGAATTTCTCTTGCAGCATGGCTATCTTAAGAAAGTTGGAGATTCATTGGTGAGGAAGGACCAAGCAGAGGATATCGAGCTGCTTTGGCTAGAATGGAACGCGAAAAAAGAAAAGTGGCTTAAAGACAGCGAGACAAAGGCGATGGTTGTATTAGCAGAGGCCATGCTGCAAGCATTACCGGATATTTTGACAGGGAAAGTCCCTGCAACAGATATCATGTTCCCGCATTCCTCGATGGAACTGGTGGAAGGCATTTATAAGCATAACCAAGTGGCAGACTATTTTAATAAAGTGCTTGCCGATACATTATTAGCTTATCTGGATGAACGTCTGAAGCACGACCCTGAGGCATCGATTCGCATTATGGAAATAGGCGCAGGCACAGGCGGCACGAGTGCCGGAATCTTTGAAAAACTGAAACCATATCAAAAGCACATCAATGAATATTGCTATACAGATCTGTCTAAAGCATTTTTGCTGCATGCAGAAAAGGAATATGGGGCGGAAAATCCGTACCTGACATATCAGCTTTTTGATGTGGAAAAACCGATTGATCAGCAGGAATTTGAAGCGGGAGGCTATGATGTCGTCATTGCCGCTAATGTCCTTCACGCAACAAAAAATATCCGTCAAACACTGCGGCATACAAAAGCGGTAATGAAAAACAACGGAATGCTGCTGTTGAATGAAATGGCGGGAAACAGCCTGTTCCCTCACATCACCTTTGGTCTTTTGGAAGGCTGGTGGCTGTATGAAGATCCTGCAGTGCGGATTCCCGGCTGTCCAGGCTTACATCCTGACAGCTGGAAAGCGGCACTTGAAAGCGAAGGCTTTGAATCTGTCTTTTTCCCGGCCGAGGCGGCACATGATCTGAGTCACCAAATCGTCGCAGCCTCAAGCAACGGGCTGGTTCGACGTATGATGAAAAATGTGATCCTGCCGGAGAAGGTTGTTTCACAAGCGTCTAATCAGGAGCCAGCCTACATTCATACCATAGATTCAGAGGAAGCTGGACAATCGAAACATGCTCTCCTAAGAGAAAAAAGCACAGAATATATGAAAAAACTAATCGGGGAAACGTTGAAAATTCCTGCAGGAAAGATTGAGTCATCTGAACCGCTTGAAAAGTACGGTATTGATTCTATCGTTGTTGTCCAGCTGACGAATACATTGCGTAAAGAATTTGACCATGTAAGCAGCACTTTATTTTTCGAGTACCAGACCATTGACGCATTAGTGGAGCATTTCATCAAAACAAAAACAGAAGCTCTGATGAAATTAACAGGTCTTGACCGTCAAGTTCAACAACATACACCGGCCGAAAGCAGAACCCAATCTTCACAGAAACCTGATCAGGCCGCTAAAAGAACACGGCGCTTTCGCAAGCTTGGCTTCAGCGGGGAGAAAGAAACACCGACAAACACTCTTGCAAGCCGTGACGTTGCCGTTATCGGCATTTCTGGACGCTATCCTCAGGCGGAAACAGCAGAAGACTTTTGGAACAACCTAAAAGAAGGAAGAAATTGTATTGAGGAAATTCCGAAAGATCGCTGGGATTGGAAAGCTTATTACGATAAAGAAAAAGGAAAAGAAGGATCAATTTATACGAAATGGGGCGGATTTATCAAGGATATGGACAAGTTTGACCCATTATTCTTTCAGATTTCTCCGCTTGAGGCAGAAAGAATGGACCCTCAGGAGCGATTATTTCTGCAAACCGCTTATGCAAGTATTGAAGACGCGGGATACACGCCTGACTCGCTCTGTTCAAGCAGAAAAATCGGCGTCTTTGCCGGAGTCATGAACAAAAATTATCCGACTGGCTACGGCTATTGGTCTATCGCCAACAGAATATCCTATTTACTGAATTTCCAAGGCCCGAGTCTTGCAGTCGATACAGCCTGCTCATCCTCCCTGACAGCGATTCATTTAGCGCTGGAAAGCATCTATAGCGGATCGAGTGATTGTGCCATTGCCGGCGGTGTCAATTTAGTTGTCGACCCGGTTCACTATCAGAATTTATCTGTCATGAATATGCTCTCTGCTAGTGATACATGTAAATCATTCGGCGATGATGCAGATGGATTTGTCGACGGTGAAGGCGTAGGCGCCATTGTGTTAAAGCCGCTGCAGCAAGCAATAGCGGACGGTGACCATATTTACGGTGTGATAAAGGCAAGTGCCATTAATAGCGGAGGAAAAACAAATGGATACACAGTTCCAAATCCTCATGCACAGGCACAGGTGATTAAAGAAGCAATTGAGCGCGCCGACATTCCTGCCCGAACCATCAGTTATTTAGAGGCGCATGGAACAGGCACTGCATTAGGAGATCCGATTGAGATAGCGGGGTTAACAAAAGCATTCGAGAAAGATACGCAGGAGAAACAGTTTTGTGCGATCGGCTCCAGCAAATCAAATATCGGCCATTGTGAAAGTGCAGCCGGAATTGCAGGGCTGACAAAAATACTTTTTCAGTTTAAATATGGCCAAATTGCGCCATCATTGCATGCTCAGCGGTTGAATCCGAACATCGAGTTCAGCCATACGCCATTTGTCGTTCAGCAGCAACTTGGTGAATGGAAACGCCCGGTGATTGGCGGGCAAGAGGTGCCTAGGCGCGCTGGCTTGAGCAGTTTTGGCGCCGGAGGGTCCAATGCCCATATCATCCTGGAAGAATATATTCCAAGAACGGGGGCGCAAACGCCGAAAGACCATCCTCCAGCGCTGATTGTGCTGTCGGCCAAAAACATGGAACGTTTGCAAGAAAAAGCGGAACAGCTGCTTACAGCCATCAAACAAAAAAGGTACCGCGAAACAGACCTGATCAGGATTGCCTATACCTTGCAAACAGGCCGTGAAGCAATGGAGGAACGGCTGGCCTTTATAGCGGAATCACTAGAGGATCTTGAGAGAAAGCTGAACGATTTTATCGAAAACAAAGCAGACAGCCTGTATCTGGATCGCATCGATGATAACAAAAAAGCGTTAGCAGTCTTATCAGCGGATGAGGATACGGAAAAAATCATAGAAGCATGGATGAGCAAAGGGAAATACACGAAACTGCTGGATCTTTGGGTGAAAGGCTTGTCTTTCGACTGGGGCATGCTGTACGGCACCCAAACGCCTGTCCGGATCAGTCTTCCGGCATATCCATTTGCAAAAGAACGTTACTGGGCGCCAGGCGCGGCAAAGGCTCCGGCGTCTATAGAACAGGATCATGATCAGCAAACTGAAGAACCTTTCAAGGTTATGACGTTTCAAGAAGTGTGGAAAGAAGAGCCGGCGACTCTCACATCGAAACGTATCAAAACGCTCATCTGTTTTCTGACTGAAAGAGAAAAGCAAAACGCATTTGCTTCAGCCCTGAAAAACGTTGATCAAGACACCAAGGTCATTTTTATATCACAGGGCGAAGTGTACAGCAAACAGTCTGAATATAGCTATCAGATTGTGCGGCAAGAACCCGTTACTTTTGAAAAGGCCTTCCAGAGCATTAAAGAAGAACTTGGAGAGCCAGATGCAATCCTCTATATGTGGCCTATGGAAGACAAGCGCTG
This sequence comes from Bacillus sp. FSL R7-0685, assembly GCF_038002425.1. NCBI lineage: Bacteria > Bacillati > Bacillota > Bacilli > Caryophanales > Bacillaceae > Bacillus > Bacillus sp. FSL R7-0685. The sequence goes on from NZ_JBBOCN010000001.1 coordinate 1,816,644, forward strand.
TATTAAGGACCATTCCTGTATTGTTTACCTATTACAAGGTATGTCCGCAGCAAAGCTTCATCCTTCACGGCTGCTGCTGGCAGGATGTTTTGAAGATAGTCTTGACCGAAGTTATCTGGAATCATGGATTGGCTTCGAACGTTCACTCGGGCTTGTCCTTCCGCACACAAAAGTGACTGGAATCTTTCAGCCCGCGGAACAAGGATCGATGGATGATTGGACACGTAAAGTCTGGGCAGAATTACAGGCTTCAACTGAACAAACGGTTTTGTATCAGAATCTGAAACGATATGTAAATCACATTGAACAGACAACGATACAACCGGACAACAGCAAATTGAAGTCTGGCGGTACTTACCTGATTACAGGCGGTGTAGGAGGGCTTGGTTATTTATTTGCCAAGCATTTGGCCAAAAACTATGCCGCAAACCTGATTTTGACAGGGAGGTCGCCTTTTAATGATGAGAAGCAAAAGCAAATAAAAGAATTAAAGGATCTAGGCGGCGAAGCGATGTATGCAGAAGCAGATGTGTCTGATCCTATCGCAATGGGAGACTGCGTAAAAAGAGGGAAAGACCGATTCGGTGCCATCAACGGTGTTATTCATGCAGCCGGAATCGAGAGCGACTCTGCTATTTTTGACAAAAAGATCGAAAGCTTCCAGCGCATCATTGAACCGAAAATCAACGGCACGATAGCGCTTGATGAATGGCTTAAAAATGAAGACCTTGATTTTATGTGTTATTTTTCTTCTTCTTCTGCGGTTTTAGGGGATTTTGGATGTTGTGATTATGCGATTGGCAATAGGTTTCAGATGGCTTACGCACAATACAGAAATGAGCTGCATAACGGTAAAACGTTTGTCATCAACTGGCCTGTGTGGAAGGATGGCGGAATGAAGATCGGTGATGAGGAAACAACGGATATGTACCTGAAATCAAGCGGCCAACGCTTCCTAGAAGCCGAGGAAGGTATCCGTATGTTTGAGCACATCCTAGCTCAGCAGGATGCTCAGCATCTCGTGATAGCCGGTCAGCCCAGCCGTGTCAGCAGATTTTTAGGAATGACTGAACCAGCTATTCCAGAACCGGCCACTCAAGCCCCTCTAGCACAAGAAAACAAGGATGAGGTAAAAACACTAAGCATTGAAAAGCGTTTAGAACACGACTTGAAAGAGCATATTCACACATTGCTTAAGATTTCAAAGGACAAGCTGAATTTGAACAAAAATTGGGCCGACTTCGGATTTGATTCGATCTATTTGGCTAAATTCTCGAACGTGTTATCAAAGCATTTCAACATCGAAGTGACACCGGCTTTATTTTTCGGCTATTCAACTTTACAAGAATTGATCAGCTTTTTCTTAACCGATCATAAAGAGCTGATTGAAGCATTTTACCGGGATGATGCATCAGAGGCGCAAAAGCCCCCTGAAGCTTATGCAGTAATTCCTGTAGCTCCAGAACCGGAAACCAGTAAACAAAGCATTCGGCAGGTTCACGATGAGCCTATTGCCATTATCGGCATGAGCGGCAGGTTCCCTCAAGCTGATTCGGTCCATGAGCTGTGGGATAATCTGAAAAACGGTAAATCGTGTATCTCTGACATTCCGGGCGAACGCCGGGACTGGGGGAGAGCTAACAGAGATCCAGAAAAAGCAGTGCCAAGGTGGGGTGCATTTTTGAAGGACATAGACCGGTTTGATCCGCTGTTTTTTCAAATATCGCCTAAAGAAGCCGAAAGCATGGATCCGCGCCAGCGCATTTTTCTAGAGGAAGCATGGCACACGTTTGAAGACGCCGGCTATATGGGAGATCGGATAAAAGGAAAATCCTGCGGTGTTTATGTAGGTGTGGAAGAAGGGGAATATGCGCATCTAACCGGAGATTCGGATTACATTAACGGAACACAAAACGCCACATTGTCTGCGAGAATCGCATACGCATTGGATTTAAAAGGGCCTAATATGGCTTTGACAGCAGCATGTTCATCTGGACTGGTGGCGATTCACCAGGCATGTTCAGCTCTGCGTCAGGGGGATTGTGAAATGGCTTTAGCCGGCGGCGTCAGCTTGAATATTTCTCACATGTCTTTTGAGGCGCTGACAAGGGCCGAAATGCTGTCTCCGAACGGACAATGCAAAGTGTTTGACCAGGATGCCAATGGTCTTGTGCCAGGTGAAGCGGTGGCTGCTGTTCTCTTGAAACCATTATCAAAGGCAATTGAAGATAAAGATCATATTTATGGCTGCATCAAAGCCAGCGGCGTGAATTACGATGGCAAAACCAACGGCATTACTGCGCCAAATCCTTTTAGCCAGGCAGAATTGATCGAAAACATTTATGAAAAAAATGAAATCAATCCGCTCGATATTCAATATGTGATGGCGCACAGTACCGGCTCGAATCTTGGTGATCCGCTTGAGGTCCAAGCGTTAACGAGCGTGTTCAGCAAATATACGAAGCAGAAGCAATTCTGTATGATCAGCTCAATTAAACCTTTAATCGGACACACATTTGCAGCGTCAGGAACGGTTGCTTTAATCAGTATGCTGATGGCTATGAAAAACCAGATCATTCCGGCCACTCATCACTGTGAATCGGAAAACCCGTATATTCCGTTTAAAGAAAGCCCATTTGTGCTTTGCAAAGAAAACCGTTCGTGGATCAGGAAAAATCAGAAGCCGAGGATGGGAACGATCAGCACGACTGGAATCAGCGGCACCAATGCACATGCAGTCATTGAAGAATACATTCCGGATGATCAGCCGTCCACACAGCGGCATCAAGGGTCACCGCAGATCATTGTGCTTTCAGCCCAAAATGACGATCGGCTTCAGGATGCTGCCTGCCGCATGATTGCGTATCTGGAGCAGAATCATAACCTTTCTTTACCTGATGTGGCATATACGCTTCAGGTTGGGAGAAAAGCCATGGAAGCAAGGCTCGCGATCGTTGCAAACAATCAGAAGCAATTGGTGCGAAAATTGAAGGAATATGTGGAAGCAATGAAGAATGGTGGGGTATCAGGCCAACAGAGATCCCTTTATACAGGATATACAGAAGGGATGTTAGAAGAACAAGATGAAGCAGTTCTGCAAGCTCTCGCAAAAGAAAGAAATTTGGAAAACATCGCGGAATGCTGGGTGAAAGGATATCAGATTCCTTGGGAACTCCTTCATGATGGCGATCACGTTCGGATGGTTTCTTTACCTGGTTATCCATTTGCAAGGGAACGGTATTGGGTTTCGTCAGGCACTCAGCAATCAGAGGCCGTTAAACAGCATTCACAAGATATGAAAACAGAGATTGACGAGCCGAATGGCAAAACCCATATTCAAAAGATCATTGTTCAATTTTTAGCACGAGAATTGGGCATATCTGAGGATCGAATCAATTTCAAAAGAAACTTTTTGGATTATGGGATGGATTCAATTCTTGGCCGAAAATTGATGCGGCATATCGAAAAAACCACGCAGCTGAAGATGGCCGGCCGGGAAATCCTTGAATGTCAGACAGTCCAAACTCTATCTGACCATTTGGCCTTAAAAGCGGAAAAACAAAATTATAGCGCAGCAGCACATCACATAAAGGGCACGTATACAGACGAGCAAATCATCGGATTGATGCAAGAGGTGGCGCTAGGGAAATTGGATTTTAAGAGTGTGCAAAACATCATAGAAGGGAGTAAATCGTATGAATCATAAAGAAATTCTCGATGCCTTCAGATCAGGAGAATTAACCATTTCTGAGGTGGAAGAACATCTTAAAGGCATGAAGCAGCAGTTGAAAAGCCCGCTTTCAGAAGGGCAAAAAGGGCTGTGGATGCTTCAAAAAATGTCTCCTGGGATGAGTGCATATAACATTCCTTTATGCTTTCGCTTCAGCAAACCAATACATGCAGAGACGTTCAGGAAAGCCCTTCTGTTTGTACAGAGACAATATCCGGTCTTAGCCAGTGTGATTCAAGAAGAAAATGGCATTCCATTTCAATCGGTTCAGTTATCAAAGGATCTTTATTTTGTGGAAGAGAATATATCAGCAATGAAATCAGCAGATATCTTTCCTTTTCTAAAAGAAAAAGCAAAAGAACCTTTCCAGTTGGATGCTGGTCCGTTATGGCGCACACACCTTTTTCATCGGTTAGAAGAATGCATTGTTCTTATAACAATTCACCATATCATATTTGATGGTGTGTCGATGCTGACATTGATATCGGCGCTATTCGAAGCGTATCAACAATTGCTGAATGGGATTGAGCCCTTGCAGCAGCCATTAACAGCTGATTATTACGATTTTGTCGATTGGGAAAAACGGATGCTGACTGGCAGAGAAGGGGAAGAGCATCTCGCTTACTGGAAAGAACAGTTGTCTGGGAGTCTGCCAGTTCTTGATTTGCCTGCTGACCGTCCGCGGTCTTCAGCACGAAAATTCAAGGGGCAAGCTTATAAAAGCTTGCTCCCTCATCACCTGAGCAATCAAATTAAATCGTTTGCCCGCACCAATCATGTGAATGAATCGGTTGTGTTTCTCTCCATTTACAAAGTGTTGCTGCATCATTATACAAAACAAAAGGATATCATTGTTGGCGTTCCGACAATGGGTCGGCAAGAAGACAGATTTGAAACCCTAATCGGTTATTTTATCAATATGATGGCTGTTCGGAGCAAGAATATCGGATCTCAGCCATTAACAGCATTTATTCGGGAACTGCAGCTGACAGTGGCTGACGGCCTGGATCATGCGGCGTTTCCGTTCCCTGCATTGGTAAGAGAGCTGAATGTAGACCGCTCGGCCGCGGATTCTCCGGTTTTTCAAACAGCTTTTCTGTACCAAAACTTTTTTCAAGCAACAGGCTTGCAAAAAGTGCTCGAACCGTATCAAACGCTTGGCATCGAATATATTGAAGACATTCGGCAAGAGGGTGAATTTGAGCTGGCGCTCGAAATATATGAGCAAGAAAATGAAACAGTGCTTCATCTTCTGTACAACCCTGATTTGTATGAACTGTCCTCCATTGAAAGCATGATGGAGAACTATATGAAGCTCGCGCAGCACATGATGGAGGACCCGTCTTTGCCGCTTGAAGCCTACTCTTTGCGATTAAATCAAGAACAAACTAATTTGGTGGAACAATGGAATGCGACAGGGACAAACATCGCAAATGACAAGTGTATACATGAGGTGTTTGAGGAAAAAGCGAAACAAACCCCCGATGCGGTTGCTGTGATGTTTGAAGACAGATCACTTACATATAAAGAAGTAGATGAAAAAAGCACATCTGTGGCAGTCTACCTTCAACATCAGGGTGTTAGACCTGAACAGCCCGTTGGCATTTGTGCAGAGCGTTCGTTTGATATGATCATCGGAATTTTAGGAATACTGAAAGCTGGCGGAGCGTATGTGCCGTTAGATCCAAGTTTTCCGCAAGAACGATTAAAGTACATGCTCAAAGACAGTCAGGCATCCATTGTCCTCACCCAACCTAACGTTCATGATAGGATCAGCGGATTAACTGGCAGCCGTGTAAAAGCGATCAATATCGAGTTAGCTTGCCGAAACGGTTATACAGACCAGCAAAGCAGCGGTTTAAAGCGGGAAGTAAAACCGGAACACCTCGCTTATATTATTTATACATCGGGAAGCACTGGAGAGCCTAAAGGGGTTATGGTAGAGCATCGGAGCATTATGAATACCCTGAATTTTCTTGAATCTCACTATCCTGTAACGGCTGAGGATGCATATTTATTGAAGACGAACTATGTGTTTGATGTATCGATCTCAGAATTATTCGGATGGTTTATTGGAGATGGCCGTCTAGTGATTCTTCCGCCTAATGGGGAGAAATCACCGCAGCTTTGCATGGATTATATTGAAACATATAAAGTGACTCACATTAATTTTGTGCCGGCCATGCTGCATGTTTTTTTAGAAATGGCGAAAGACAACAAGCGATTCACAGAGGACGGTCCGCTGAAGTATATGATGGTTGCAGGTGAAGCCTTCCCTAAAGAATTAGTGAAAAAGGCGGTATCGCTCTTTACAAACTGCCGTGTTGAAAATATATACGGACCGACGGAAGCCTCCATTTACGCTGCGTATTTCGGATGCGGAAAAGGAGATATCGCAAGTCACCATACACCGATTGGAAAGCCTGTTTCCAACACGAAAATTTATATTGTGGACCAGCATTTGAAGCCTGTCCCGATCGGAAAGCCAGGTGAGCTTTGCATCGCTGGAGCCGGCTTAGCAAGAGGCTACTTTAAAAAGCCGGGGCTTACGGCTGAAAAATTTATTGATAATCCCTTTGAATCAGGGACGAAGCTATATAAATCGGGTGATTCAGCAAGGTGGCTTCCTGACGGCAACATAGAATACTTGGGACGGATTGACAGCCAAGTCAAAATACGCGGTTTTCGCGTCGAGCTGGGCGCAATAGAAACAAAGCTCGGTGAATTTCCGGGCATTTTAGATCAGGCGGTAGTGGTGAAGCAGCTTGAGGGCCATCAACAGCTCGCTGCTTATTATACAGAGGAAAGCGGACATGCCTCTGCCAATCCAAAAGATTTGCGCCTTCATCTAAAATCGAGTCTGCCCGAATATATGATACCTTCACACTTTATCCGCTTAGATGAGCTTCCATTATCGCCCAGCGGAAAAGTGAACCGTAAAGAATTAGAAAAACGCGAGATCGTGTTCAACAGAAGGAAACCAAATCACTTGCAATTAACGGAAATAGAGGATCAGGTGCTGCGTATTTGGGAGGAAACGCTCAAGGTCAGCGGATTTGGGCCGGAAGACGGGTTTTTCGATGCGGGCGGCGATTCGCTTCTGGCTGTAGCTGTGGCTGAACGAATCAAAAAAGAATTCGATTGTGAGTTTCATGTTACTGAGCTGTTTGAGTTTTCCACGATCCGTGCAATCAGTGAATATATTTTGGAGATGAAAAACTCAGATCTAGCCGGGACACAAAATGAAGATCATTATGATATCAAAAAAGATAGAAAACACCTAGAACAGAAGATTCCCCCTTATTTTGATGACAGTGTTGCGATTGTGGGGATATCTTGCCAGTTCCCGGGTGCGAAAAATCATCATGACTTCTGGAACCACATCAAAGAAGGCAAAGAAAGCATACGATTCTTTTCTGAAGAAGAGCTTCGCGCAAATGGAGTTCCCGAAGAATTGATACAGCATCCTGACTATGTGCCTGTGCAATCTGTGATCGAAGGGAAAGACTTATTCGATCCCGGTTTCTTTCAAATCTCGCCAAAAGATGCTGAGTATATGGACCCTCAGCTCCGCCTCTTATTGCTGCACTCCTGGAAAGCGATTGAAGATGCAGGATATGTGGCTAAGGAGATTCCGGCAACAAGTGTATATATGTCTGCAAGCAGCAATTCATATAGAACGTTATTGCCGAAGGAGACAACAGAAGGACATGAATCACCGGATGGCTATGTCTCATGGGTTTTAGCCCAAAGCGGAACCATTCCCACAATGATCTCACATAAGCTCGGATTAAAAGGGCCAAGCTATTTTGTTCATTCTAACTGTTCTTCATCACTAGTCGGTTTATATCAAGCATACAAAAGCCTGACATCGGGCGAATCACAATATGCGCTTGTCGGAGGCGCAACATTGCACGCACAATCAGCGATCGGCTACGTGCACCAAAACGGGTTGAATTTTTCAAGCGACGGGCATGTAAAGGCGTTCGATGCTTCGGCGGACGGAATGGCCGGGGGCGAAGGCGTAGCGGTCATCCTGCTGAAAAAAGCTGTGGATGCCGTAAAAGACGGAGACCATATTTATGCGATTATGCGCGGAATAGGCATCAATAATGATGGGGCAGAAAAAGCCGGCTTCTATGCGCCAAGTGTAAAAGGCCAAACAGAAGTGATACAGCATGTATTGGATACAACCAAGATCCATCCTGAAACGGTCAGTTATATTGAAGCACACGGTACGGGAACGAAATTAGGCGATCCTATTGAAATGTCTGCGCTAAATAAAGTGTACAAGCAATACACCGACAAAACACAATTTTGCGGAATTGGTTCAGTGAAAACGAATATCGGCCATTTGGATACAGCTGCGGGGTTAGCCGGATGCATTAAAGTTGCGATGAGTTTATACCATAATGAACTTGCACCGACCATCAACTGTACGGAGCCGAATCCGGATATAAAGTTTGAAAGCTCTCCTTTTTATGTTGTCCGTGAACGAAAATCGTTAGAGAAACACGCAGGTGTCCATCGGGCGGCTCTGAGCTCATTCGGCCTTGGCGGAACTAACGCCCATGCAATATTTGAGCAATATGAAAACATTTCTGATGCAGGTACCGAAAACGAAGGCAATCAGCCTTACATCATTCCTATATCAGCTAAAAATAGTGAACGGCTCCAAGTATACGCGAAGGAAATGCTGTCCTATATCAGTCAAGACGAGCAAAGGCATTTCTCTTTAAGAGATATTGCATATACCTTCCAAGTCGGCCGTGAAGCAATGGATAACAGGATCGTTTTTATAGTGAACGATCTGGAAGAGTGGAAACATCAGCTGGAAGCTTTTGTGACTGGAAAGCCGCTCGCAGAAGGCTGTATTCAAGGAGAAAAAACGAGAATGACATCCGCTGAACAGCTGTTTGGAAATGCTGAAGCAGATGATATGGCTTCATCGCGGATATCAAAAGAAGAATTGAGAAAGCTTGCCGAGATGTGGGCAAATGGCTTTCACGTTGAATGGCGCAGGCTCTATCCAAATATAAAGCCACGCCGCATCAGCTTGCCGACATACCCTTTTGCCGAAGAACGATACTGGCCTGAAAGCAGCACCGGCGCTATCACAACAATTGAACCATCTCGTTTGCATCCTTTGGTGCACCATAATACATCGGTTCTGTCAGAGCAGCGTTTCAGCTCCATTTTCACAGGACAAGAGTATTTTATTGCCGAGCATATCATTAAAGGCATGGCGATTTTGCCGGCGGCGGTCACGCTTGAAATGGCAAGAGCCGCTATAGAACAAGGAATTGGCGGATTGGAGGATCATGAAACTGGAATCAGGCTGAAAAATGTCGTGTGGGTTCGCCCGGTTGTAGCAGGAAGTGAGCCGGTTCAGGTAAATATCGGACTTTACGATGAAGATGGCGGACATATTGCTTATCGGATGTATGGCGAGCCGGAATCCGCTGATGCAGAACCAGTTGTATATAACCAAGGTAAAGCGGAATTGATTCAGTTAAAGCGAGAAAAAGCACTGGATCTTTCTAAGATCAAGAAACAATGTGATCAAAGCAAAATGGATGCTGCCTCGTTTTATGAAGGGATGATCGGCGCCGATTACGGTCCAGGTTACAAGAGTGTAGAGGCCGTATATAAAGGCGACGGCCAGCTGCTTGCCAAATTATCACTGCCAGAATCTGTTGCACATACGTTGGGCGATTATGTTCTTCATCCAAGTGTAATGGACGGGGCGTTACAGGCGGCTGAATATTTGCAAAATGTCGTCAGAGCGGAACTTTCAGACACTGAAGACTTTAAGGCAGCACTGCCATTTGCACTGGAGGAACTTGAGGTTTTTCGTCAGTGCGTTTCTGACATGTGGGTTTATGTTCAATTCAACTCGAAAAACAAACCAGGAGATTTGATACAGAAAGTCGATATTCACCTATGTGATGAGCATGGCATGATCTGTGTGCGGCTGAAAGGATTTTCGACGAGAGTGATGGAGGCAGATATACAAACCGAACCATCAAAAATCAACGCTGAAACTTTATTGCTTCAGCCCGTTTGGCAAGAACAAAAGGCTGCTAACAGCTTAGCTGCAAAAAAATATGCAGAGCATCTCGTATTCCTATGTGAATATGATCATGAGACGAGAAAACAAATTGAAGCAGCCATCGAGGATGTCCATGTATACAGCCTGGAAGCAAGGCCTTCTTCAGTAGATGGGCGTTTCCATTCTTATACAGAACAAGTGTTTAAAAAGGTACAAGAGATCATTCGTACGAAACCGAAAGACGGCATTCTCGTTCAGATCGTGACCTCTGCCGAGGGAGAACAGCAATTGTTTTCAGGGTTGACAGGACTGCTGAAAACAGCTTGTCAGGAAAATGCCAAACTAACCGGCCAAATGATTGAAGTCAGCAGTGAAGAAAGTGGAGAAAGCATTGCTGGCAAACTGTTAGAAAATCAAATGAGCAGCGATTCATATGTCAAATATCAAAACGGGACACGGTATATTGCTGATTGGCGTGAAATCAAACAGGCAAAAGGAGACGGCAGCAAACTGTGGAAAGACAATGGCGTTTATCTCATTACAGGAGGTGCCGGCGGACTAGGTCATATTTTTGCAAAGGAAATTGCGGAACAAACGAAAAATGCGACAGTCATTCTGGCGGGCCGCTCACCTCTTAGCGAAAGCAAAAGCAAAAAGCTGAAAGAGCTTCATAGCAAGGGGGCTGACATCACCTACCGGCAAACAGATGTTACCAATAAAATTGAAGTCTATCAGCTCATTGACGACATTCAAAAAAGATATGGCCGTCTGAACGGTATTCTTCATAGTGCCGGAATCATCAAGGACAGCTACCTGGTTAATAAACAGGTAAAAGATCTGCACGATGTACTGGCGCCTAAAGTAAAAGGGCTTGTTTATCTAGACGAAGCGAGCAAGGATTTGCCTTTAGACTTCTTTATTCTCTTTTCATCTCTTTCAGGAAGTTTAGGGAGCATTGGCCAGTCTGACTATGCGGCAGCCAATGTATTTATGGATATGTATGCAGGCTATCGAAATAGGCTTGCCGACCTCAGCCAGCGGCATGGGAAGACGCTTTCTGTAAACTGGCCTTTATGGAGAGATGGAGGCATGCAGGTCGATCAAGAAACTGAGAAAAGGCTTGTGCAACTTGCCGGTATTGTTCCTATGAGGGCAGAAAAAGGAATTCAGGCATTATATCAAGCACTTCATTCAGAAGCAAACCAAGTAATGGTGATCGAAGGCGATGTGCAGAAAATAAAACAAAACATGCTGGCCAAAAACGCCTCAGCACCTATGGAAAAGAAGGAAGCAGAACACATGACTGAACAAATAAATAGCATTGATACAGACAGTTTGCTGGATAAAGTAAAGGCGATGTTAAAGCGAGAGATCGCCAAGCTGTTAAAGGTCAAGCTTGAAACGATTGATGATCATGCCGAGATGACGGTGTATGGTTTTGATTCTATCTCCATGACTGAATTCACCAACCATATCAATCGCGCCTATCAGTTAGAGCTGACGCCAACCGTATTTTTTGACCACCCGACGATTCATGCGTTTGGCAAGCATTTGTCAGAAGAATATCAATCGGTATTTGCGAAGACATTTGCTGTGCGCGCTGTATCGGCTCAGATTCAGCCTGCCGCGAAACAGGAACAAGCCGTGCGTGCCAAAGCTAAAAGACGCAGAAAGCAGCAAGTCATGCTGCCAAACGCCATACAGAGTGATGCTGGGCCTGAGCCAATTGCCATTGTGGGCATAAGCGGTATTTTCCCTATGGCGAAAGACGTTGAGGCGTACTGGAACATCTTAAAAGAGGGCAAAGACTGCATGACGGAAATCCCGAAAGATCGCTGGGATTGGCGTGAATATGAAGGTGATCCGGCGAAGGAAGTCAATAAAACGAACGTGAAATGGGGCGGTTTTATTGACGGTATTGCAGATTTTGATCCATTATTCTTTGGCATTTCCCCGCGTGAAGCTGAACAAATGGAACCTCAGCAGCGCTTACTGCTGACTTACGCCTGGAAAGCGATCGAAGATGCAGGATATTCGGCGAAAAGGTTGTCAGGCACAAAGACCGGCGTCTTCATCGGAACGGGAAATACAGGATACAGCTCTCTTCTATCTAAAGCGAACTCGGCAATAGAAGGATCAGCGGCAGCCAATACGAGCCCATCGGTCGGTCCGAACCGGGTCAGTTATTTCCTTAATCTGCACGGGCCGAGCGAACCGATTGATACAGCGTGCTCAAGTTCACTAGTGGCGATCCACCATGCCATCTCTTCAATTGAGGAAGGCACTTGTGACATGGCATTAGCCGGCGGTGTAAATACGATTATCCTTCCTGAGGTGTATATCAGCTTTGATAAGGCGGGAGCACTGAGCAAAGAAGGAAAATGCAAGACGTTTTCAAATCAAGCCGATGGTTTTGCGCATGGGGAAGGTGCCGGCATACTGTTCCTGAAAAAATTAAAAGCGGCTGAAGAAGCGGGAGACCACATTTACGGAGTCATAAAAGGCAGTGCAATCAATCACGGCGGCCGTGCAGCCTCTTTAACGACTCCCAATCCGAAGGCACAGGCAGATGTTATTCAGTCGGCATATCAAAAAGCGGGAATCGATCCGAAAACCGTGACCTACATTGAAGCCCACGGAACCGGGACGGAGCTTGGAGACCCGGTTGAAATTAACGGTTTGAAATCAGCTTTTAAAGCATTGGGTGTAAATGAAGGAGACACATCAGCCAATCCTTACTGCGGATTAGGGTCTGTAAAGACAAACATCGGCCACTTATCGCTGGCAGCCGGTGCAGCAGGAGTTATTAAAATATTATTGCAGCTTAAGCATAAAACCTTAGTGAAAAGTCTGCATTGCGAAACCGTGAATCCATACATTCAGCTGAAAAACAGTCCGTTCTATATTGTACGGGAAACGGAAGAATGGAAAGCGCTGAAAAATGAACGGGGAGAAGAGCTTCCTCGCCGGGCAGGTGTCAGTTCATTTGGAATCGGCGGGGTAAACGCCCACGTGATTATCGAGGAATATATTCCGGAAGCATCCGATGAGAATATACCATCCATCACGCCGGAACATCCGGGTATCTTCGTTTTATCGGCTAAAAATGAAGCGCGGCTAAAAGAACATGCACAGCAGCTGGCAGATGCGCTTGATAAGCAAACATATAGTGACGTAAATCTCGCCCGAATCGCTTATACACTGCAAGCCGGACGGGATGCGATGGAAGAACGTCTCGGGATTATTTCCGGTTCCATTGAGGATGTACAGCAAAAGTTAAAAGACTTTGCAGCGGAGAAAAGCGGTGTGGAGGATGTATTTAAAGGCAGGATTGATAAAGGCACACTCCAAATGCTTACAGAGGACGAAGAGATTCAAGAAGCTGTCGAGAAATGGATGGAACGGGGAAAGTATGCAAAATTGCTTGAATTATGGGTAAAGGGGCTTGATGTAGACTGGACGAAATTGTATGGCGAGAATCTGCCAAAGCGCATCAGCTTGCCCACGTATCCTTTCGCAAAAGACCGTTATTGGATCTCTGATCATATTGAAAAAAGCAGCAGCATTGTTGCAAATCAAGCAGCCTCCCGCCTTGGCGGAGCCGTGCTGCATCCATTAATGCATCAAAACACATCGAATCTCTCGGAACAAAGGTTTAGCTCTATTTATACGGGAGAAGAGTTTTTCCTTGCTGATCATGTTGTGAAAGGCCAACGAATTTTGCCGGGAGTGGCTCATCTTGAATTGGCGCGGGCAGCTGTTGAGCAGGCCGCAGAGGTACAAGGTGTACCGCGCACCATGAAGCTAAAGAACGCGGTGTGGGTGCGGCCTATTGTTGTAGAGGATCAGCCGCAACAAGTACACATTAGGCTTTTACCGGGGGAAAATGGTGAGATCTCTTATGAAATCTATGGTCATTCAGACGTTACTGGCGAACAGTCAATCGTCTACAGTCAAGGCAGCGCGGTATTGAATCCTGCTGAAAATCTGCCGGCGGTTGATTTGCAATCTCTGCGGGAGCAGTGTCAGGAAAGCCATTTCAGCGTAAACGAAGTATACGACACCTATCGAATGATTGGATTTGAATATGGTCCTGCTTATCGCGGAGTGAAAAAAATCTATACAGCTGAACAATTTGTTTTGGCAAAATTGTCATTGCATCCGTCAGCTGCAGATACGCTCAGCCAATACAAAATGCACCCTGGGCTGATGGATTCTGCTTTGCAGGCGTCAAGCATTTTGACAGGCGCCGGGGATAACCAGCTGACACTGCCTTTTGCGGTCCAGGAGCTTGAAGTCTTCGGAGCATGTTCGTCAGAAATGTGGGTATACGCAAGATACAGCCAAGGCAGCAAGGCAACTGATAAGGTGCAAAAGCGCGATATTGATATTTTAGATGAGAGCGGCAATGTTTGCGTACGGATGAAAGGATTATCTTTCAGAGCAGCGGAAGGCGGCTCTGGATCGGCGGAATCTGATCAAACGCTGGAAACCCTGATGTTTGAAGAAAAATGGGTGCCTAAGGATTTTAAAAAAGAAAGTCCTGAGCCTCATTACGAACGGCACATTGTCATGCTTTGCGACATGAATGGCCTCTCAAAAGATCGCATTGAATCAAGATTGACAGGAGCGGAATGCATCGTTTTGGAGTCATTCCGCGAAGGACTTGCAGAGAGGTTCCAAGATTATGCCGAACAAGCGCTTGAGACGGTCCAGGGTCTTCTCAAAAGCAGACCTCAGGGCAATGTTCTGATCCAGCTGCTTACCTCTGCACAAAGAAAGCAGTACTCATTCTCAGGGCTATCGGCGCTCCTTAAAACCGCCGGCCTGGAGAATAAAAAACTAATCGGCCAGACGATTGAAATCGATTCACATGAAAATATTGAAAGTGTAATAGAAAAACTGAAAGAGAATAAAAGGCACACAGAAGATCAGCACATCAAATATGAAAAAGGCAAACGGTACATCAATGATCTGGATGAAATGCAAATAGATGATCGGGAAATAAGCATGCCGTGGAGAGATAAAGGTGTTTACCTCATCACGGGCGGCGCAGGAGGACTTGGGTTTATTTTTGCAAAAGAGATTGCTCGCCAAGCCGAACAGCCTGTGCTCATTCTGACAGGCAGATCCGCGTTGAATGCGGATCAGCAGGCGGAGCTTAACGAACTTCAGCAATTAGGGGCTCGCGCAGAATACAGGCAGGTTGACGTGACACAAACGGAAGCAGCCTCCGAGCTTATCACAAGCATTACGTCTGATTACGAAGACTTGAATGGTGTCATTCACAGCGCTGGGCTGATTAAAGATAACTATCTTATGAGCAAAACCAATGAAGAGCTGACACAAGTTCTCGCTCCTAAGGTGAAAGGGCTTGTGAATGTGGATGAGGCAACCGAGCATCTTGCGTTAGATTTCTTTATCCTCTTTTCTTCAATATCAAGTGTTGCCGGCAGCGCGGGACAGGCCGATTATGCAATGGCTAATGCATTTATGGACAGTTATGCTGCTTATCGAAATGCGCTTGTAACCGCCATGTATAGGCACGGACAAACGTTGTCAATCAATTGGCCGCTCTGGAAAGAAGGCGGCATGCGCGCGAATAAAGAAATTGAAAACATGACGTTGAAAAACACAGGTGTGACTCCAATGCGGACCGAGACCGGCATTCAAGCGCTGTATAAAGGTTTGGCATTTGGCAAAGATCAAGTCATCGTCATGGAAGGAATCAAAGACATGATGAGGGAAAAGCTGACTCAAAAGCCGTCTTCTGATGATGTACCAATGAAAACAGTGCAAGTACCGGTGACATCTGAAGCAAGAATGGATCAAGGAAATATGTTCGACCACATTCAAGAAGTTTTAAAGCAAACAATCTCTCAATTGCTCAAAATCAAACCTGAAGAGATTGACCAGGACATGGAGTTTAATCAATATGGATTTGATTCGATTACGTTAACTGAATTCGCAAATACACTGAATGAGAAGTACAAGCTGGATCTTACGCCTACGATCTTCTTTGAGCACGCAACTGTTTATGCATTTGCAGGGTATCTGTCAGAAGAATATCCAAATGCTTTTACAGCTCAAACGCCTGCCAAAGCTGAGGTGCCGATGCAGCCTGTCGAACAGAATATAAAAAATATGAGATTTTCGACTGAAAACCGCTTTGTAAAACCTTCGGTAACACCAATGCAAAAGGAAGCTGATCACAAGCCTGAGCCTATTGCGATTGTTGGGATGAGCGGCGTTTTCCCAAAGGCGAAGGACGTCGAGGAATATTGGAAGAACCTGTCATCGGGCACAGATTGTATTACAGAGGTTCCAAAAGACCGCTGGGATTGGCAGGAGTATTACGGAGACCCTCTGAAAGAAGCGAATAAAACAAACGTCAAATGGGGCGGTTTTATTGATGAAGTAGCTGACTTTGATCCATTGTTCTTCGGCATATCTCCGCTGGAGGCTGAGCAGATGGAGCCTCAGCAGCGCCTGTTAATGACCTATGCGTGGAAGGCGGTAGAAGAAGCGGGACACTCAGCGAGAAGCCTGGCAGGAACTAAAACGGGCATCTTCATCGGGACAGGAAACACAGGGTACAGTTCACTTCTGTCAAATGTAGACATCGAAGGCTCAGCGGCTGCGAATATGAGTCCTTCTGCAGGACCGAATAGAGTCAGTTATTTCCTGAACATTCATGGGCCGAGTGAACCGATCGACACTGCGTGCTCAAGCTCTTTGGTCGCCATTCATCATGCGGTTTGCGCCATTGAAAATGGAAACTGTGAAATGGCGATTGCGGGAGGGGTCAACACGGTCGTAACTCCGCAAGGCCATATCGCCTATGATAAGGCCGGGGCGCTGAGCAAAGAAGGAAGATGCAAAACATTTTCTGACAAAGCCGATGGATTCGCAGTCAGTGAAGGTGCCGGCATTCTCTTTCTGAAAAAGCTGACAGCGGCTGAACGAGACGGTGATCATATTTACGGTGTCATTAAAGGAAGTGCGGTAAACCACGGTGGCCGCGCAAATTCTCTAACGACTCCTAATCCGAAAGCTCAGGCGGATGTCGTAAAAACAGCATATGAAAAAGCGGGAATTGATCCAAGAACCGTAACTTATATTGAAGCGCATGGGACTGGAACCGAGCTGGGCGATCCAGTAGAAATCAACGGCTTAAAAGCGGCATTTAAAGAGCTGTATGAAAAAACGGGGGACCCGGCTGTTCATGGCAGCCATTGCGGACTTGGATCAGCGAAAACAAACATCGGTCACTTATCGCTTGCGGCCGGTGTGGCGGGTGTCATTAAAGTGTTATTGCAGCTCAAGCATAAAACGCTTGTCAAAAGTCTGTACAGTGAAACTGTTAATCCATATATCAGACTGGATGACAGCCCGTTTTATATTGTGCAGGAATCGAGAGAGTGGCAGGCGCTTCGGGATGAAGCCGGCCGAGAGCTGCCGCGCCGCGCAGGCATCAGTTCGTTCGGGATAGGCGGCGTCAATGCCCACGTGGTCATTGAGGAATATATTCCGAAAGAAACAACCCATCCTGCAACAGCATCAGCTGTGACAGCACAGCACCCGGGCATCTTTATTTTGTCGGCAAAGGATGAAGATCGTCTGAAAGACCAAGCCCGTGAATTAGCAGACTTTATCAGCAAGCGATCTATCACTGCTCGTGACCTCACTGATATTGCTTATACACTCCAAGAGGGGCGTGATGCAATGGAGGAGAGATTAGGGATCATCGCTGTCTCGACTGGGGACTTGCTGGAAAAACTGAACCTCTTTATAGAAGGGGGCACCAATGCGAAGTACATGTACAGAGGCAGAGCAGAAAAAGGTATCGCACAAACATTGAGATCAGATGACGAAGTACAGAAAACGCTCAACAATAGCTGGGAGCCTCACATATATGAAAGACTGCTTGATTTATGGGTAAAAGGCATGGAAATAGGCTGGAGTAAACTGTATGACGGCAAACAGCCGAAACGCATAAGCCTCCCTACCTATCCATTTGCGAAAGAACGCTACTGGATAACGGATACGAAAGAGGAGGCAGCCGCCCATCAAACAGCTTTAAAAACAGTCGAATCAGCAGCTTTGCATCCATTGATACATGTCAACACATCTGATTTGTCAGAGCAGCGTTTCAGCTCGGCCTTTACAGGTGCTGAGTTCTTTTTCGCCGATCATAAGGTGAAGGGAAAACCGGTTATGCCGGGCGTGGCATATCTTGAGATGGTTCATGCTGCCGTTACAAGAGCAGTGAGAAGAACCGAAGATCAACAATCTGTTATTCACATCAAAAATGTTGTGTGGGTGCAGCCGATTGTGGCGGACGGCCAGCCTGTGCAAGTGGATATCAGTCTAAATCCCCAGCAGGACGGCGAGATTGCTTTTAACGTCTATACAGAGGCTGCACATAATGATCGAAAGATACATTGTCAAGGCAGTGCTTCAATCCGTGGGGCAGGAGACATTCCAGTCCAGGATATCAGCGTGCTTCAAGATCAATGCAGTTTAAGCACACTCTCACACGACCAGTGTTATGAATTGTTTAAGGCGATCGGCATTGACTACGGACCTGGTTTTCAAGGGATAGATCGGCTTTACATCGGCCGCAATCAAGCCTTGGCAGAGCTTTCTCTGCCTGCTGGTGTAACTCACACACTGAATGAATTCGTTCTTCATCCAAGTATGGCCGATTCTGCTTTACAAGCGTCGATCGGGCTAAAGCTGAATTCCGGTGACGAGCAGCTTTCTCTGCCTTTTGCGCTGCAAGAGCTAGAAATATTCAGCCCGTGTACAAATAAAATGTGGGTGTCTGTGACATCTCGTCCTAATGAGGACAAAATACAGAGACTGGATATTGATTTGTGTGATGAACAAGGCCGAGTGTGTGTAAGAATCAAGGGGATTACCTCAAGGCTGCTGGAAGAAGGCATACAACCGCCAGACGGGCCGACATCACTAGGAAACTCCAAAGCAACTCTTAACGGAGCGCTTCTTATGGCGCCGATATGGGATCGAGTGCAGCTGGAGAAGAGGATCATTTCGCCTGCTGATGAGCGTGTTGTCATCCTCGGAGGGGATGACAACAGCAGAAAAGCTGTTCAAAGGGAGTTTCCGTTTGCCAAGGAGCTGTACATTGAGCCGAACGCATCAATTCATAGAATTACAGGCCAGCTTGAAGCACTCGGATCGTTTGACCACATCGTGTGGATGTCTCCTTCTCGTGTGACAGAGTGCGAAGTCGGCGATGAAATGATTGAAGCCCAAGATCAAGGCGTCATTCAAATGTATAGGCTCATTAAGGCAATGCTTTCTTTAGGCTATGGACAGAAGGAGATAAGCTGGACGGTCGTGACGGTGAATACACAATATGTTGATCAGCATGATATTGTCGACCCGGTCGATGCCGGGGTGCACGGCCTGATCGGTTCAATGGCAAAAGAATATCCAAATTGGCAGACAAAGCTGATCGATGTTAAAAAATACGAAGATTTGCCGTTATCTCAACTCCTTTCCTTGCCTGCCGATCAAGAAGGGAATACGTGGGCCTATCGAAACAAGATTTGGCATAAGCTTCGTTTGATTCCAGTACACAACAATCAACCGGTGCACACGAAGTATAAGCACGGAGGTGTTTATGTTGTCATAGGCGGAGCTGGTGGTATTGGTGAGGCGTGGAGTGAATATATGATCAGAACATATCGGGCGCAGATCGTTTGGATTGGCAGAAGGAAAAAGGATGCAGCCATTCAAAGCAAGCTGGACAGACTTGCGCGTCTAGGGCCAGCCCCGTATTACATTCAAGCTGATGCGGCTAACCGAGAGGAATTAGAACGAGCGTATGAAACAATGAAACAAACGCATCGAGAAATCAACGGCATCATCCATTCTGCGATTGTCTTACAAGACCGAAGCCTGATGAATATGAGTGAGGAATGTTTCAGAAACGTTCTTGCTGCAAAGGTTGATGTAAGCGTGCGAATGGCCCAAGTTTTCCGGCATGAACCACTGGATTTTGTTTTGTTTTTCTCTTCCGTACAATCGTTTGCAAGAGCTTCCGGACAAAGCAACTACGCTGCGGGCTGCAGTTTTAAGGATGCTTTTGCACAACGGCTTTCTCAAGTATGGCCTTGTACAGTGGCCGTGATGAATTGGAGTTATTGGGGAAGCATTGGTGTTGTTTCATCACCGGATTACCAGAAGAGAATGGCTCAGGCAGGCATAGGCTCAATTGAAGCCCCTGAAGCAATGGAAGCTTTGGAATTGCTGCTCGGGGGACCGCTGAAGCAGCTAGTGATGATGAAAATGGCAAACGAAACGAATGATGAAGCGGAACAGACAGAAGAAACGATTGAAGTGTACCCGGAAACTCACGGCTCCGCCATTCAAAAGCTGCGAAGCTATCACCCGGGTGACAGCACAAAGATTCAACAACTGTTATAGGAGGGGAAGCGCCAATGCTGAACACAGAAGACATTCTCTGTAAAATGCTTTTCGCACAATTACAGTCCATAGGGTTTTTCAAAGAAAGTAAATCCCAGCCGGTATTGGAGAATTTCTATGGCAGATGGTTTGAAGAAAGCCAATCGATTTTAGAACGGCATCAATTTCTCAAGCGAACGGAGAACGGACATGTTCCAACACGCTCAATAGGCACCATGAGCGAGCTGTGGAAAGAATGGAATGAACAAAAATTTGACCTGCTTCAAGACAATAATATGAAAGCCATGGTGACATTGGTGGAGACAGCACTTAAAGCCTTGCCGGAGATTCTGACCGGCAAGGCGTCAGCCACCGATATCCTGTTTCCGAATTCATCTATGGATTTAGTAGAAGGGGTCTATAAAAACAATCAAGTCGCAGACTATTTTAATGATGTTCTTGCAGATACGTTAACAGCCTATCTGCAAGAACGTCTGAAGCAAGAGCCTGAGGCGAAGATTCGAATATTAGAAATCGGAGCCGGGACCGGCGGGACAAGCGCGGCTGTTTTTCAAAAATTGAAAGCATGGCAGACACATATAAAAGAATATTGCTATACAGATCTGTCTAAAGCTTTTTTAATGCATGCAGAAAATAAGTATGGTCCTGACAATCCATATTTGACATATAAACGATTTAATGTCGAGGAGCCGGCGTCTGAACAGCATATTGATGCGGGAGGCTACGACGCGGTCATCGCGGCAAATGTGCTTCATGCCACAAAAAATATCCGGCAGACATTGCGAAATGCAAAAGCAGTTTTGAAAAAAAACGGGCTGCTCCTTTTAAATGAAATAAGTAATCATAATATATATTCGCATTTGACGTTCGGCCTTTTAGAGGGCTGGTGGCTGTATGAGGATCCTGATCTCCGCATTCCGGGCTGCCCGGGCCTGTATCCGGATACTTGGAAAACGGTGCTTGAGAGTGAAGGATTTCGCTATGTTTCCTTTATGGCTGAACAATCGCATCAGCTCGGCCAGCAGATCATTGCCGCTGAAAGTAACGGAGTCGTCCGTCAAAAGAAGAGAACGGGGGCAGAAGAAGATCCAAGCCATATACAAATGAATGCTGAAATCGATCATTCACATGAAAGCGATTCTCTCATCGAACAAACGGCACAATTTGTGAAGCATACGCTGGCAAAATCAATCAAACTATCACCAGAACGTATTCACGAAGATACGACATTTGAGAAGTATGGAATTGATTCGATTTTGCAGGTGAATTTCATTCGTGAATTAGAAAAAGTGACGGGAGAGCTTCCAAAAACCATTTTATTTGAACATAACAACACAAAAGAACTCGTCGAATATTTAGTAAAGGGGCATGAAAATAAGCTCCGGACAGCATTGTTAAAGGAAAAAACGAAGCCTGCAAAAAATGAAGCTCCACTTCAACCAGAGCGTACAGATCCTAATAAGCCATTTACTTTTCATACACGCCGCTTTGTTACAGAGCAGGAAGTCACGGAAACTCAGCTAGCAAATACCGAACCACTAAAAATAGAAAAGACAAGTAATTTGCAAGGAACACATTTTAATGATTCTAGTACAGAAGATATCGCAATAATCGGGGTAAGCGGGCGCTATCCGATGTCTAACAGTTTAGAAGAGCTTTGGGGGCATTTAATCGCCGGAGACAATTGTATTACAGAGGCACCGGAATCCAGATGGCGCACATCTTTATTGAAAACATTATCAAAAGATCCAAAAAAGCCGGCAAATAAGAAACGCTATGGCGGATTTTTACAAGATATAGAGGCATTTGACCATCAGCTTTTTGAGGTGGAGCAAAATCGGGTGATGGAAATGACACCGGAACTCCGTTTATGTTTAGAAACCGTCTGGGAAACGTTTGAGGACGGCGGCTATACGCGAACCCGGCTGGATAAATTACGGGATGATGACGGAGTAGGTGTTTTTATAGGGAATATGTATAACCAGTATTTTTGGAATATCCCATCTTTAGAGCAGGCAGTCCTCAGCTCAAATGGGGGAGACTGGCACATTGCAAATCGCGTTTCCCACTTTTTTAACCTGACCGGACCGAGTATCGCTGTCAGCTCAGCATGCTCTAGTTCATTAAACGCCATACATCTTGCGTGTGAAAGCCTGAAATTGAAAAACTGCTCAATGGCGATTGCTGGGGGTGTCAATTTAACACTCGATCTCTCTAAATATGATTCTTTGGAGCGTGCCAATCTGCTGGGAAGCGGCAATCAAAGCAAAAGTTTTGGCACAGGAAACGGGCTTATTCCCGGGGAGGGCATTGGAGCTGTCTTGTTAAAACCGCTTTCGAAGGCAATGGAAGATCAGGATCATATTTACGCTGTGATCAAAAGCAGTTTTGCCAACCATAGCGGCGGAAGACAGATGTATACAGCTCCGGACCCCAAGCAGCAAGCAAAGTTAATTGTCAAGTCGATTCAGCAGTCGGGCATTGATCCAGAGACTATCGGCTATATTGAATCGGCGGCAAATGGTTCGGCGCTGGGCGATCCTATTGAAGTAATTGCCTTAACAAACGCGTTTCAACAATATACAAACAAGAAACAGTTTTGTGCGATAGGCTCTGTCAAATCCAATCTGGGGCATTTAGAGGCGGCTTCCGGTATTTCTCAGCTGACAAAAGTGCTGCTGCAGATGAAGAAAGGGACGCTGGTGCCGACAATTAACGCGATGCCTGTCAATCCAAATATTAAGCTGGAGCACACGGCTTTCTATCTTCAGGAACAAACAGAGCCATGGCATCGCTTGAATGATCCTGAAACTGGAAAACAATTGCCGCGCAGAAGCATGATCAATTCCTTCGGAGCGGGGGGAGCCTATGCCAATCTTATTATAGAAGAATATATGGAGATGCCTCCTGAGAAAGAACATATCGCTCCCCGCCAGCAGGAATTCACTGCCGTTTTTTCAGCCAAAACAAAATGGAGCCTGCTTAGCTATCTAGAAAATATGCAATTGTTTTTAGAGAAGGAAGCTTCTCTGGATATTGAACCCGTTGTACAGGCTTTACACAGGAGAAACCATAATTTAGAGCATAGGGCTGCATTTACAGTGACTTCGACTCAAGAGCTGATCGAAAAACTAAAGGTGTTCCGAACATCAAGAGAAAGCTCACTCCAGCAAGGCATCTATACATCATTCGATTTACAGCCATGTGCGGAATCAGCATCTAGGGATAGAGAAATAAACGCAGCAGAGCAATGGGCACAAGGGGCATCGATTGCTTTTAAAGAAGCTGATATAGGGAACCGATCAGGCTGGGTTCATCTGCCTCACTATGCATTTGACCATAATACACCATTTCATTTCGATGTATCGTCTATCAATGAGAAATCGTCAGATGTTGAAGACAATATCAATCAGCCGGTCATTCAAGATCAATTCACTTATGATGAGCCTTACGTTCAAGGACACGTCTTCAACAATGAACGGGTGCTTGTCGGTGCCACATATGGCAGTCTGGCCATTGAAGCATTTTTTAACCTGTTCCCTGAGGAAAACAGCGGCCGTATCAGCAAATTAAGTTATACCAGTCCAATTGTCATCAAACAAGGCGAGACCATTGAACTTCAGGCAAAGCCGCTGCAAAAAGATCAAGTCATAGAACTGCAAATCATGTATCGCGAGCCGTCCTCTGGTTTGTGGAAGCCTGCCGCAATCGGACAATGCGGAATCGGTTCTTTTGAGCCAAAAAAAGTCAATATCGAGAACGTTAAGCATTCATTAACTAAGCTTCATCACATCGATCAGATGTATAAAACTGGAAACGGTCCTGAATGGGGAGAGTTATTTAAGACAATTACTCATCTCTACAGAGATCACAAGTCTATACTGGCAAAAATTCGCCTGCCCCAAAGCGGGCTGGCAAACGGGCACCATTACATTGTAAGCCCATTGATGACAAACAGCGCGTACTTGGCTATCCTCAGTTTCTTAGAGCAGTTTGACATGACAGGCGGCTTCCTGCCGTTTGGAATCAATGATATCCAGTTTACAAAGCAAACGATAAAAGGGGATTGCTGGCTTTTGATTACATTGGTTAAGAATACAGGTGACATGCTGCTGTTTGATGTAGATGTGGTCAATGAGTCGTCGGAAACAGTGCTGCACTACTCGGGCTACTCGCTTAAACAGCTTCGTATTTCGAATCAAAGAGGAAATCAAAATAAGGCCATCAAAGCCAGCAATCTGAAAGATCGTATCAGAAGCTATGTAACAGATAAACTGGCAGTATACATGGCCGATCCGTCAAAATTGTCAATTGCAAAAGCGCATATCATGGATTTTGGAATTGATTCTTCTCAATTGGTTGCACTGACAAGGGAGATGGAAGCAGAGACAAAGATCGAATTAAATCCGACTCTGTTTTTTGAATATCCGACTATTCAAGAGTTAATCGACTTTTTTGCGGACAAACATGAAGCATCTTTTGCTCAGCTGTTTGGTGAAGCTCATCAGCAGGAAGAACGCCCAGCTCAAATCGAAAACCAAATGAAACAGATTCCGGCATACGAGACGAACACGGATAAAACAATCGAACACGCGGCAGACGGCATAGCCATTATCGGCATGTCGGGACAGTTTCCGAAAGCAAACAGCGTAACGGAATTTTGGGATAACCTTGTCCAAGGAAAGAACTGTGTCTCTGAAGTGCCGAAAGAACGCTGGGACTGGCGCAAATATGCCGCAGCCGATAAGGAAGGGCAATCAAGCCTTCAATGGGGCGGTTTTATAGAAGGAATAGGTGAGTTTGATCCCCTGTTTTTTGGCATATCGCCTAAAGAAGCGGCGAATATGGACCCACAGGAGTTTCTGCTCTTGATACATGCATGGAAGGCGATGGAAGATGCAGGCTTAACAGGGCAGGTTTTATCCAGCCGCCCGACAGGAGTATTTGTCGCAGCCGGCAATACGGATACAGCTGTGGTTCCTTCCCTAATTCCAAACCGTATATCCTATGCACTTGATGTAAAAGGGCCAAGTGAATATTATGAAGCTGCCTGTTCCTCAGCTCTAGTGGCTTTGCACAGAGCTATACAATCCATTCGAAACGGCGAATGTGAGCAAGCCATTGTCGGGGCTGTGAATTTGCTGCTTTCACCAAAAGGCTTTATTGGCTTCGACTCAATGGGCTATTTGAGTGAGAAAGGACAGGCCAAATCCTTTCAAGCAGATGCAAATGGCTTTGTCAGAAGTGAAGGAGCAGGAGTTCTCATCATTAAACCATTGCAAAAAGCCATTGAAGATTCTGATCATATTTATTCGGTTATTAAAGGTTCAGGTGTATCGCATGGCGGCAGGGGAATGTCACTTCACGCGCCAAATCCGGCCGGCATGAAGGATGCAATGCTGAAGGCTTATCAAGGAGCGCAAATTGATCCCAAAACGGTGACCTATATAGAAGCGCATGGGATCGCCTCTCCATTGGCAGACGCGATAGAAATAGAGGCGTTAAAGTCAGGCTGCAGTCAGCTCGAATTGGAACTTCCACAGGAAGTACGGGAGGAAGCGCCATGTTATATCAGCAGCTTAAAGCCGAGCATCGGACACGGTGAACTCGTCTCAGGCATGGCTGCTCTTATGAAGGTCAGCATGGCGATGAAGCATCAAACAATACCAGGCATATCCGGATTTTCGTCTTTGAATGACCAGGTGTCATTAAAGGGCACCCGTTTCCGAGTGACTGCCGAGAATCAGCAATGGAGGGATTTAAGTGACGATGCAGGCAAAAAAATTCCGCGCAGAGCGAGTATCAACAGCTATAGCTTTGGAGGCGTAAATGCGCACGTCATTTTAGAAGAATATATTCCTTTACCAAAACCACCGGTTAGTATGAGTGAGAATGGTGCCCACATTGTAGTTCTTTCTGCAAAGAATCAAGACAGGCTAAAAGCAATTGTTCAACAGCAGCTTGACTATCTGAATAAACAACAAGAACTGTCATTACAAGATTATGCTTATACACTCCAAACCGGCCGAGAGGAAATGGAAGACCGCCTGGCGCTCGTCGTCCGCAGTAAAGAAGAACTGGTAATCGGCTTGCAAGCCTGCTTAGCTGCGGAAAAAGGCGATAAGCCGAAGAGTTCTGTACCTGTCTTTAGCGGAAATGCAGAAAATGGCTCGTCAGATCTCGAAGCCTTGCTGGATGGTCCATTAAGAGAAATGGTGATCGAGACTTTGTTGTCTGAAAACAACCTTGAAAAGATCGCGTTTTGCTGGACAAAAGGGGTGCAAATCCCATGGGAGAAGCTTTATCAAGGAAAAGGTGCCCGCAGAATACCGTTGCCAACCTATCCATTTGAAAAGAGAAGCTGCTGGAACGGCTTTCAAGCAGTAGAGAATACGCCTTCTGTTTCACAGGATGAGCGTATCAACAACAGCAGCGATCATCACATATTAGCAAATGTACTAGGGATGGTTCCGGGTGAACTGCAGCCTCATAAGCCATTGCAGCAGTATGGATTTGATTCAATTTCTTGCATACAGTTATTACAGCAATTGCAATCAAAGGTGGACCCTCTCATTGCCTTGACGGAGCTTCAAGCATGCCATACTGTTCAGGACATGATGGACTTGATCGCAAAGAAAAAGGAGGATACATCCTTACAAAATGATCAAGCTCGCACGTTTCCGGAATTAATACCGTTAAATGACGGCAAGCGGGGGCGCCCTGTCTTTTGGTTCCATGGCGGAGTAGGAGGAGTTGAAATCTATCAGCAATTTGCACAAAAGAGCCAGCGCCCTTTTTACGGCATTCAAGCCAGAGGATTCATGACTGATTCTGCTCCTTTGCACGGAATTGAACAAATGGCTTCCTATTATATAGAGATCATTCGATCCATACAGCCTGAAGGTCCTTATGATGTAGGCGGATATTCCTTAGGCGGGATGATTGCATATGAAGTCACACGCCAGCTGCAAAGCCAAGGCCTTGCTGTCAAAAGCATGGTGATGATTGACTCCCCATATCGTTCTGAGACAAAAGAGAATGAGGCATCTATGAAAACGTCAATGTTGCAAACAATTAATACGATGCTGGCATCGATTGCGAAACGGGAAAAGCTTACGGATGTTCTCATCAGCCGTGAAGAGGTGGACATAAGCTTAGAGGATGAAGAATTCCTGTCTGAGTTGATTGACTTGGCAAAAGAACGAGGGCTAAACAAACCAGATAAGCAAATACGTGCGCAGGCTCAGCAAATGATGAAAACACAGCGCGCCTATGATTTGGAGTCGTACACTGTTAAGCCTCTCCCTGATCCTGAGACGGTAAAATGTTATTATTTCCGCAACAAAAGCAGGTCTTTCTTTGGTGATTTAGACACTTATTTCACTTTATCAAATGAAAAAGAACCGTTTGATCAAGCTGCCTATTGGGAGGAATGGGAGCGGCAAATTCCTCATTTCCACCTGGTGGATGTCGATTCAAGCAACCACTTCATGATATTAACCGAACCGAAAGCGTCAACAGCCATGTTAGAATTTTGCGAAAAGCTCTATTCAAACAGGGGAGTAGTGAATGCGAATTTCCTTAAGGCTTTCCGGAAGAAACATGAAGCGAGGGAAGAAAAAGAAACAGATGAATTGGTGAAGCGCTGAGAAAACACAAACGCCCCCTCTTTTAAAAGGGGGCGTTTTGAATGTTATTTTGAAAGTGAAACAGGGAGACTTTCTAATCCTCTTAAAAAGACATTTTTTCTCCATTGAATGTCATCAGGTGCAACCGCAAGTTCAATATCAGGAAATCTCTTCAGAAGTGCGTTAAATGCAATGTGGCCTTCCAGCCTGGCAAGAGGCGCTCCTAAGCAGAAATGAATGCCAAAACCGAAAGAAATATGTCTGTTAGGCGACCGGTTTATATTTAATATTTCGGGGTTCTCAAAAAAATTCGGGTCGCGATTGGCAGATCCGATCCCTATAAAAATCATGTCTCCTCTTTTGATTGAATGCCCCTTATATGTAAAGTCTTCGATGGCCCACCGATTTGCCATCATAACGACAGGTGAGGTGTATCGCAGCAATTCTTCAACCGCTGTAGCGATCATTTCAGGCTGCTGCTTGAGCTTCTCACATTCCTTCTTGTGCTGCAGCAATGCGAGTGTGCCTGAGCCGAGTAAGTTAACAGTCGTCTCAAGGCCGGCTACAACGAGCAAGAACAGCATCGAATAGAGCTCTTTTTCGCTTAACTTGCTGCCGTTTTCCTCAGCATGCACAAGTTTGCTGATTAAATCGTCTTTTGGCTTTATTCTTCTGTCATGGATCAGCTTGGAGATATAATCTTTAAATTCACGAAGGGCCTGATTTGTCAGCTCTCTGTTACCTTCAGAGGTATCAACCATCGCATTGGTCCAGATTTGAAACTGTGACCGATCTTCTTTTGGGATTCCCATCAATTCAGATATAACAATAAAAGGCAAAGGGGAAGCGAAGGATTTCATGATATCCGCTTTATTTTCTTTTTCCATTTCATCTAAAAGCTGTTCAGCAATTTGTTCAATGCTGCCGCGCAGATTTTCAATGGTTCGGGGAGTAAATGCTTGATGAACAAGTGATCTCAGGCGGGTATGGTCAGGTGTGTCTTTTGCCAGCATATGATCGGATACAAAATCGATATCTTCACTAACGTTGAGCATTTTGATTTGTTCTTGGTTCATCACATTTTTTACGTCTCTTGTAATTCGATTGTCTTTTAAAAAGGCCATACAATCATCGTATCGGGTAATTAACCAGGCCGGATATGTGGCTCCGAACCGTTTTAATTCAAATCGGTGAATGGGCTCTTCCTCTCTAAATCGTCCTAAAACTGAAAAAGGATTGTGATGAAACTCTTTACCATGCGGATGAAACATCAATTTTTCCATTTGCATTCTCCTCGCCTAATAGGGTAAATAGATGAATCAAATTGCTGAACTAGTTTACAAAAAACAGAATGATTTGAAATGTAATCCTGTCTCTAAAACTATATATCTATTTTAGGAGTCATTCAATAGGGTGAAGAACGAAAAAAGTGAAAAAACGGCTCGATATAAAGCAGCGCCTTTGAACGAAAGCTCAAAGGCGCTACGCTGTATTATTTTGATGAAAGTGACTGTCAGCTGTGCTGGATATCAATTGTATATACTGCACGATCTGTTACGACCTTCAATCCTTCGTTTTCTTGGTGAATATGAATGTCACCTAATAAAGGAATCTCATAGGCATTTTGCGGAAGCGGTACGTTTCCGTCCTCAGTGAATGTTGTTCCTTCGCCTTCTAAAACCAGCTCTTCTTTCGCAACATAATCATCAGGATGATTCGTACTGCGTATAGCCACTTTTTGAAGGTGGAGAACAATCTGATCCAAGTCTGATATCTCTTCATCATGGGTCAATTCACCTTTTCTAATATCAAGCGTCTGGCCGACTTTTGATTCCAGCCATTGAGAAAGCTGTGTATTCGTGTGTGCCATCAATATTCCTCCTTTTGATTTACACGATACTATTCCCAATTGCTGCATCTTTTACACGGAAAAGAGCCGCCTCACTCTTTATGTATGAAACAATTCGCTGTTGAGAGCCTTGATATAGCGTACGGCAGAACGCTGGACCGCTTCACTGGCATTTTCTTTGACAACTTTAGAAAAAGCATTGTAAAGCCGGTTGAATTGAAGCGGTTTTACTTTGGCTGCTATTTCTTCAACTTTGGAGGCGGGAAGGGGAATGAGGTTTGGGTAGCTGTACATAAAGCTGACCCAGTTTCGGTCCGCCGCAACCGTAATGATATCTCCGGTCAATAGACAGCCTTTCCCTTCATTTCCCTTGCTCCAATGCAAAACAGCACCGCCTTTAAAATGTCCGCCCAGTCGGTAAAGGTCCAGTCCCGGCTTCACGTTGAGCGTTTCCCCTGACCAGAAGTGAATGTGATTGCTTGGCCTTGTCACCCATTCTTTATCATCCTCATGGATATAGATCGGCGCCTGAAACGCTTCAGCCCACTCAACTTGAGTAGAGTAATAATGTGGATGAGACAAGGCGATGGCTTGAATACCGCCTAATTCGTTGATTTGGTCAATTGTCTTTTGGTCAAGATATGTCATGCAATCCCACAGCACATTGAAGCCCTTATGCTGGATAAGATGGGCTGTTTGTCCAATCGCAAACTCTGGTTCAGTTTTGATGCTGTAAAGATGCTCTTCTTCCTTTTTAAGGATGTTTTGAAGGTTTCCTTTCTCACGCATGTCTTCAAGGGTTGTCCAAGTTTGTCCATCGGGATGAATATACTGTCTTTCATCCTCGCAAATCAGACACGAGTTGGGCGGATCTACAGTCTGTGCATGTTGCACACCGCATGTATTGCAGATATAATATGGCACTTTCTTCACTTCCTTCATCTATTTTCCATTATTTTACCTTATGATTATGAATATTCAAACGAAAAAACCGGCAGTTCTGCTGAGAGAGAATTGCCGGTTTTTTGGTGCTTTCTATTGGCCGGGAACGGAATTTTCTGCGTTGACAGCGCCCGCTCCGTAGATATTCGGATCTTCATCTTTCCATTTGTCCGTGCCGTTTTTCAAAAGCTCTTTTACTTCATCAGGGGTAAGATCCGGGTTTTGCTGAAGAATTAAAGCTGCGATTCCTGCGCAAATCGGTGTTGCCATCGAGGTTCCTGACATTGTAAAGTACTGAGACCCTACACGGCTTGACTTTTGGAGCTTATCAATATAAGAATTCGGAGAGCGAAGGGAAATAATATTAACACCCGGCGCTAAAATATCGGGCTTTTCTTTCCCATATACTGTCGGGCCGCGGCTTGAGAAGGAAGCGACAGTATCATCATCGCTGCTTGCAGTATTGTTATCGTCAAGCGCACCTACTGTAATCACCTTTTCGCTCAGGCCCGGGCTTGCAATGGTCTGCGAATCAGGGCCTGAGTTTCCGGCAGCGACACAGACGACAATCCCTGCGTTCCACGCTTCTTCAACCGCTCTGACTAACGGATCTTCCTGTTCATGATCATATCTAAGGGCATCGCCCCCGAGCGACATGCTAATAATATCAATCGGTTCATCGGGGTTGTCCTCATTGTATTGAATACACCACTCAACACCCTCTATAATATCTGCTAACGTTCCTGAACCCTGCTTGTTTAATACCTTTACGCCGATGAGATTGGCTTCCGGTGCAGGTCCGCGGTATTGACCGGAAGAGGATGCGCCGCTGCTTGCGACATCACCTGCACAGTGTGTGCCATGACCATTATCATCGTACGGCTCTGTTTTTTGATTGACCATATCCGCGAATCCGATAATTCTGCCTTCTAGATCAGGATGCGGGTAGATTCCTGTATCGACAACAGCGACAGTAACACCTTTTCCTGTCAGGGTTTGCCCGTTTCTGACGACTTCCTTCGCATGGCTTGCTTCGGTTGCCGTGTCTAAAAGCGCTTTGACTTCGCGGTTTAAATACACTTTACGGATATTGCTGCATTCAGAGAGAAGGGAATGTAATGCTGAAGGAGTAACCTCGGCGCTGCAGCAGTTGATTTTGTTGAAGCGGCTTTTTAGCTTGCTGCGTTTTTCTTTTTGCAGCACCTCTCCAGCCATTTGAAAGCCGGTCTCGTGACAGCCTTCCTCAAATTCGATAATGACTGACATTTTTTTTCTGTTTTGCAATTTGGTTTCGAAAAATTTATGCAAGAAGCAAGGAGTCCATTTGAAGGGCTTGTAAAGTTGCAATACGGTTTCCCGTAACGGCCAATCTAGCTTGTGAGCATTTGCTCTCACCATTTGTACCATAGAGTACCCAAACATGTATTTTCCTCCTATTATAAGGTTCTCTGTATACTCTATGAACAGATGATAGGTTTGGTAAGTTTGTTTGTCCTCTGTAAGAGACAGACAAGAGTTTGTTTTTTTGAATCTTTCGCATTAGATACGATAGATTCAGAAGCTGAGGAAATCATTGGGGATTGAAAAAGAACGTTTGTTCGTATTATAATGTGATCATATCAAACTGGGAAGGGGAGAGCAACCGTATGAATTTCTACTTGCACCGATCTTTGGAAAGCCAAATGCCAATCAGCATTATATATATGAAGAAAGACGGAACGATTAGTAAAAGAACGATTATTGTGAGACAGAAAAGCAAAACGAAAATCAAAGCATTTTGTTTTTCGAAACAACAGATCAGAACATTTTTATTGGACTCTATCCTCTCCTGTGATTTTGTGAGAACAAATAAGCAAAATCTCTATTCTGCAGGCCGGTAACAGCTGTCCGTCTCAGCAACCGGGCAGCCTGTTACTAAAACCCTCCTTAAACCTATATACATTTATTTGCCAAGTGAGGTTGTTCCTACCTTTTTTGTCTTTCCTCTCAACCTTTTTTCACTCTTATTTGAAATGAACCGCTAATAACCGTGACAATCAATTGATTTTTTGAAACCGGGAACTTTTTCACTGATGATATTGTGTATACAATGGTAAGATAAAACCTATTGGCTAAACCTCATATAATGAACCGCGCCATTCTTATGAAAGGAGTTAAACATGAGAAGATTTTTACTAAATGTCATATTAGTCTTAGCCATTGTCTTGTTCTTGAGATATGTTCATTACTCATTGGAACCAGAACCATCAAATCAGCCAGATACATATTCAAATTTCAGCAGCTTGGCAGAGAATGAGAGCCCAGCCGATTACGATATTTCATATAATGAGAAAAAAGGAAGCAAAGTCTTAATTATGTCTCCGCATGGCGGAAGAATTGAAGGCGGAGTAAGTGAGCTTGTGCGTTATTTCAATAATGAATACTCTACATACCTATTTGAAGGGTTGAAGTCCCATGATAACCAAACACTGCACATTACAAGCACCAACTTTGATGAGCCATTGGCAAAAAAGAAAATCAAGGAGCATCAATATGTGGTGGCTTTTCACGGATATAAAGGAGAGAACAAGAATACCCTTGTAGGGGGAACAGACCGAAAGCGGGCGAAAATGATTGTGAGAGCCCTTGAGCGGAGAGGGTTTTCCGCTGAGTTAGCGTCGTCTAAAAGCGGTCTTGCTGGATTGAATGCCGAAAACATTAATAACCAAGGGGAAACGGGGCTAAGTATCCAGCTGGAAATCAGCCGTGAGCAGAGAGAAGCATTTTTTGATGATTTTTATTATAAAAATAGAAAATACACAAAGAACAGTGAATTTTATGCTTATGTCAGTGCGATCAAAGGTGTCCTGGAAAAAGAGTATTCGTAACAAGCAGATCAGAAGACAAAATAAGAGAAGATCAGTAGACTGAAATAGGATAAAAAAGGAGGCAAAACAATGGCAGATCATCATTTTTATTTAAAAGCGAACTGGCCGGGTAACCGTAATGATGTCGGTACGATCGAAAGCGGAAACCTGATCACATCGATTTCCATTCCTAAAGAAATGGATGGCCCGGGAGAAGGGACCAACCCAGATGAAATGCTTCTCGGGGCGGCAGCGACCTGTTACATTATTACACTTGCAGCGATGATGGAGAGAAGCGGGCTGGAAAAAGAAGACTTACAGATGGAGTCAGAAGGCATTGTCGACGTCACAAAAGGAGTCTTTACATACAAAAAGATCATTCACCGTCCCTCTGTCGTGCTTAAACATGATGCTTCACAAGACGACGTCGCATTGGCGCACAAACTTTGTAAAAAAGCGGAGTCGTCATGCATGATTTCGCGTGCAATTCAAGGAAATGTCGAGCTGCAGCTTGAAGCCTCTGTGAAACTGGGTGGAGAATAAAGAAAACAGACGGTCACTCACAGGCCGTCTGTTTTTTATCTTCAGCGTGGGCTTTCGATTGATTTAGCACGACCACGCCTGCAATGACAAGCGTGAGACCGAATACACCTTTTAAACTGATGGTTTCGCCAAAAAGCAAAAACCCGACAATTGCTGTAAGCGCGGTACCAACGCCCGACCATGTTGCATACGCGCTTGATAAGTCAATTGTTTTTAAAGAAAAGCTTAGAAACGTAAAAGCAGAAAGAAATCCGACTATGACTCCGGCAATGGGCCAGGCTTGTGTAAATCCTTCTGAAAGCTTCAACATCGTGCTCCCAAACACTTCAGATACAATGGCGAGAGCCAAATAAAGCAATCCTCTCATCTTCATCACTCCTTTACGGCCAATTAAGTAACACGACCCCTGATAGTAATAAAAGAATCCCGATAAGCCCTTTGGCATTCAGATCTTCCTTGAACCATTTTACTCCGATCACTGTCGTCAGCACCGTGCCTGCCCCGCTCCAAGTCGCATAGGAGAGGCTCAGGGGAATATGGTTTAAAGTCAGGGACAGCATATAAAAGGCGAGGGAATAGCCAATAACGACCAAAGCACTTGGCTTCCACTTTTTGAAGCCATCAGATACTTTCAGCATGGCTGCTCCTATCGATTCCGAACATATGGCAATCGTGAGGAATATATATCCTATCAACATCATGAATTCTCCTCACTATATTTTTAGATTAGAAAAAAACCTTCAGCTAGAAAAATATTAGTGTATGCCTATGTATGAGTCAAGAGATTCATTTTCACACACTTAAAAAGACCCCTTTTTAAGGGGCCTTTTGCGTTTAATAATAATAAGGGAACGGGGCATACGGATAATAGGGGTATCCGCCATAAAAATAAGGATTAAATAAAGCGCTTCCTATAAGCCCGCCTGCAAGGCCGCCGATAAACGGTCCTCCAAAAAATCCGAATGGCCGGCCAAACCCATAACCAAATCCGGGTCTTCCAAACCCGTAACCGAACCCGAACGGTCTTCCAAACCCAAATGGTCTCCCGAATCCGAACGGTCTTCCAAATATTCTTGTATCTTCAGGGCTGAAATGCTCTAACTCGTTCATGTTTTCTTTCCTCCTGTAATAAAGTGTAGATGATGCAGTGTATTCACCCTGCCCGGATTTGATTGGGCGAATCGAGAAAAAGGAGGATGTGAACACATTGGGCCTGTATCAGTCTGACTGGTCAAAAGCACCGCCCCACGCACATGCCTATCATGTCAAAACAACGAGAGAACAGGGCCATTATCATCTCATTGAAGGGTTTACTCAGCCGGCAAACGGATCAAATACCGATCAGCATACACATTACTATACAGGGATCACTTCATTTGAAAACGGCCATTTTCATCGGTATTACGGAATCTCAGGGCCGGCGATTCCCTTAGCAGATGGCACACATTATCATGAAATCGAAGAAACGACATATCTGGCCTATAACGAGCCGATTGAGATCCAGTACGGAGGGGTTGTGTACGATCCCGGAGATGACAGAAGAAAAACGCATCGTCATACCCTGAAAGGAAAGACAAGGGAAATTGTCGGCAATGAGCCGCTCGGCTGGTAGAAGGATGTTTACCGATGCAAAAAAAGGGCAAAATGGATAGGTGGTTGTCCATGTTGAATGCTATAATGGGGGGAGATTTATAAAAGAGAGTGATACATATTGAATAATACGAAGCAGCCCGTTGTCATTTTAGTCGGACCGACGGCAGTGGGGAAAACCAATTTAAGTATTCAGCTAGCCAAATCCTTAAACGCGGAAATTATCAGCGGAGATTCGATGCAGATTTATAAAGGGATGGATATTGGAACAGCTAAAATTACCGAACAGGAGATGGAGGGAGTGCCCCATCATCTGATTGACATTTTAGATCCCCAAGACTCTTTTTCTACTGCCGATTATCAAAGCTTAGTAAGAAATAAAATCAGCGAGATTGCAAATAGAGGAAAGCTTCCGATGATTGTCGGCGGTACAGGGCTTTATATACAATCTGTGCTTTACGATTATACATTTACGGAAGAGGCAAATGATCTCGTGTTTCGAGAGAGCATGCAAATGGCCGCTGAGCGGGAAGGCGCTGACTTTCTTCATGCCAAACTTGCTGCAGCAGATCCCGAGGCAGCAGCTGCGATTCATCCGAATAATACAAGAAGAGTCATTCGCGCACTGGAAATTTTACATACGTCCGGAAAAACGATGTCCCAGCATTTGAAGGAACAAAAACGAGAACTTCTGTACAATGCAGTGTTAATTGGCCTGACAATGGATAGAGACACGCTTTACGAAAGAATTAATCAGCGGGTCGATATGATGATGCAGTCAGGCCTTCTTCCGGAAGTGAAACGCTTATACGACAAGAACGTGAGAGACTGTCAATCAATACAGGCGATAGGCTATAAAGAGCTGTATGCATATTTTGACGGTTTTGTGACACTTTCCGATGCTGTCGAACAGCTAAAGCAGAACTCGAGGCGGTATGCGAAACGCCAGCTGACGTGGTTTCGCAACAAAATGCAGGTCACATGGTTCGATATGACACCGCCTGTTGATATGGAGCTGAAAAAAAAGGAAATTTTCACACATATAGCAGGAAAACTCGAACTTTAATCGAAAATGTATGATATAGAGAATCAAGGAGGACGAAACATGAAACCGATTAATATTCAGGATCAGTTTTTGAATCAAATCCGGAAAGAAAATACGTATGTCACTGTTTTTTTGCTGAACGGCTTTCAGTTGCGGGGCCAGGTGAAAGGCTTTGATAACTTTACCGTATTGTTGGAATCGGAAGGTAAGCAGCAGCTTATATATAAACATGCGATCTCAACGTTTGCGCCGCAAAAAAACGTCCAGCTTGAACTCGAATAGATCAAAAAATGCCATGTCAAGACATGAGGAAAGGCTGCCGGGGGTTCCCGGCGGCCATTTTTAACATGAATCCACTTTTGCTCCAAGCTTTTTGTGTAAGCTGACCATGCCAAGGCACGGTCTTTTTTTATGAGAACAACATACGGAAGTAAAAATGGTATATTATGTATAAAATGAATTTGGGGGTGATCGACCTTGTTTGAAAGTGAAGCAGAACTGAGACGAATCAGGATTGCACTTGTATGGATAGCTGTCTTTTTACTGTTCGGGGCGTGCGGGAATCAAGATACCATTATTGAAACAGACAGCGGCAATTCAGACTATGAAACGCCTCAGCCCACCTCGTTTCCACTTGAACATAACCATTTTGGCGTTATGGAGGACGGCTATATCAAAATTTATGAGTATAATGAGTCCCGCAATGAGGTAAAGCTGAAGAAAGAATACGCGGATGATGAGCTTGAATAAAATTCACAAGCATTCGAATTTACAAAGCGGATGCCAGCCGCTAAACTAAATACAGACACAGATCAAAACAGAGGGTGAAAACATGAAGCATAAAGTGATCGTGAATCATTGGGAAGAAATTTGCGAAGATGATTCTTGTTATGAATACGGAACAAGTATCATTGTGAACGGAAAAGAATTAATCAGAGAAGCGTCAATTATCACTGCTTTGAAGGCGGTTTTAGAAGAGATCGGCGCGGATGTTGAAATAGAAGAAACAGTAGAGAGCGAAAAATGCTGTGATAGCTTAAGAAAAAAAAATCTAGACTACTAAGCAGTTTTTTTTCATGTTATGATAAACATCGGCTAAAAAACGACACCCCGAGTAGGACGAGAGATGATTCTCGTTCTGCTCTCTTTTTTGGGCCCTAATGAGTCTGCCCATTTGCCTGATTTGATCAAAATATGAATTTTTCATAAAAACGAATCTATATATTGTGTTTTTGCTAGAGGGTAGTATACTATATATAGTGCTAGTGATGAGAGATTCATATTTTTTGATAGGTCGTGATAAAACGTGGTACAAATCATATTTGATTCGAAAACAGGGAATGTTCAGCGGTTTGTGAATAAAACAGGCTTTCAGCAGATACGCAAGGTGGACGAAATGGACCACGTGGACACTCCGTTTGTCTTGGTCACCTACACGACAAACTTCGGCCAGGTACCGGCATCAACACAATCATTTCTCGAAAAATACGCCCATCTCTTATTAGGAGTCGCTGCGAGCGGCAACAAAGTATGGGGCGATAACTTTGCAAAAAGCGCCGATACCATTTCAAGACAATATCAGGTGCCGATCTTGCACAAATTTGAACTCAGCGGCACATCTAAAGACGTTGAATTGTTTACTCAGGAGGTAGAAAGAGTTGTCACAAAATCAAGTGCCAAAATGGATCCAGTTAAATAACGAAATCATGATCCAAAAAGATGGAAAATTCCAGTTTGACAAGGATAAAGAGGCTGTACATAGCTATTTTGTAGATTATATCAATCAAAACACAGTCTTCTTTCACGATTTAAAAGAGAAGCTGGATTATTTGGTTGAAAACCAATACTACGAAGAGGAATTCTTAAGCCTTTATTCTTTTGAAGACATTAAAGAAGTGTTTAAGACAGCTTACGCTAAGAAGTTTCGTTTTCCTTCCTTCATGAGTGCGTTTAAATTCTATAATGACTATGCTTTGAAAACGAATGACAAGAAAAAAATCCTCGAGCGTTATGAGGACCGGATCTCAATTGTTGCGCTGTTCTTCGCTAACGGCGACACTGAGAAAGCAAAAGAATATGTAAACCTGATGATCAATCAAGAATATCAGCCGAGCACACCGACATTTCTGAACGCCGGCAGAAAACGCCGCGGTGAACTTGTGAGCTGCTTCTTGCTCGAAGTTAATGATTCTTTAAATGACATTTCAAGAGCGATCGATATCTCCATGCAGCTTTCTAAGCTTGGCGGCGGGGTTTCTCTTAACCTGTCCAAGCTTCGCGCGAAAGGTGAAGCCATTAAAGATGTTGAGAATGCGACAAAAGGCGTTGTAGGCGTCATGAAGCTTCTTGATAACGCGTTCCGTTACGCTGACCAAATGGGACAAAGACAAGGATCCGGCGCGGCGTATTTAAACATTTTCCACCGCGATATCAATGATTTTCTTGATACGAAAAAGATTTCTGCGGATGAAGATGTGCGTGTCAAAACGCTTTCGATCGGTGTTGTCATTCCGGATAAGTTCGTTGAGCTTGCACGCGAGGACAAAGCGGCTTATGTATTCTACCCGCACACGATTTATAAAGAGTACGGCCAGCACATGGATGAGATGGACATGAACGAAATGTACGACAAGTTTGTCGACAACCCTCGGGTGAAAAAGGAAAAAATCAACCCGCGGAAACTGCTTGAAAAATTGGCGATGCTTCGTTCTGAATCAGGCTATCCATACATCATGTTCCAAGATAACGTCAATAAAGTGCATGCGAATAACCATATTTCCAAGGTCAAATTTTCTAACCTTTGCTCTGAAGTGCTGCAGGCATCTCAAGTTTCTTCATACACAGACTATGATGAAGAAGATGAAATCGGTCTGGATATTTCCTGCAACCTGGGTTCGCTTAACATTCTCAATGTCATGGAGCATAAATCAATCGAAAAGACAGTCAAGCTTGCGACAGACTCTTTAACACACGTGTCTGAAACAACTGACATCCGTAATGCGCCTGCTGTAAGACGGGCAAACAAAGCGATGAAATCAATCGGCCTCGGTGCTATGAACCTTCACGGCTACCTTGCGCAAAACGGCATTGCGTATGAAAGTCCGGAAGCGCGTGACTTTGCAAACACGTTCTTTATGATGGTGAACTTCTACTCCATCCAGCGTTCTGCGGAAATCGCAAAAGAGAAGGGTGAAACGTTTGATCAATATGAAGGCTCAACCTATGCGACAGGTGAATACTTTGACAAATACGTTTCTACTGATTTCTCACCGAAATACGAAAAAATCGCCAACCTGTTTGAGGGTATGCATATCCCGACGACAGAGGACTGGAAAAAGCTAAAAGCATTTGTGGCTGAACACGGCATGTATCACAGCTACAGATTATGCATTGCGCCGACAGGCTCTATCTCATACGTCCAATCAAGTACGGCGTCTGTTATGCCGATTATGGAACGCATTGAAGAACGAACATACGGCAACTCAAAAACGTACTACCCAATGCCTGGGCTTGCATCTAATAACTGGTTCTTCTATAAAGAAGCCTACGATATGGACATGTTCAAGGTTGTGGATATGATCGCCACTATCCAGCAGCACATTGATCAGGGAATCAGCTTTACATTGTTCTTAAAAGACACAATGACGACCCGTGATTTAAACCGAATCGATCTGTATGCACATCATAGAGGAATTAAAACCATTTACTATGCAAGAACGAAAGATACTGGGCAAGACAGCTGCCTTTCTTGTGTTGTTTGATTAAAGGAGAGTTTATAGTGACAAAAATTTATGACGCAGCAAACTGGTCAAAGCATGAAGACGATTTTACCCAAATGTTCTATAACCAAAACGTGAAACAGTTCTGGCTTCCGGAAGAGATTGCTTTAAACGGCGATCTCCTCACATGGAAGTACCTCGGAAAAAATGAGCAGGACACTTATATGAAGGTACTGGCCGGACTTACGCTTCTTGATACAGAGCAGGGGAATACGGGGATGCCGATCGTGGCTGAACACGTAGACGGCCACCAGCGGAAAGCGGTGCTGAACTTTATGGCGATGATGGAGAACGCTGTCCATGCGAAGTCGTACTCTAATATTTTCATGACCCTTGCACCGACTGAAACGATCAATGAAGTATTTGAATGGGTTAAACAAAATAAATATTTGCAGAAAAAAGCGCAAATGATTGTCGGGCTTTACAAAGCCATTCAAAAAGATGATGAAATTTCACTGTTCAAAGCGATGGTTGCTTCCGTCTATCTGGAAAGCTTCCTTTTCTACAGCGGTTTCTATTATCCGTTATATTTCTACGGACAAGGAAAACTGATGCAAAGCGGTGAGATCATTAACCTGATCCTTCGTGACGAAGCGATTCACGGTGTGTATGTCGGTCTCCTTGCTCAGGAAATTTATAATAAACAGACAGAAGAGAAAAAAGCAGAGCTTCGTGAATTTGCGATTGACCTTCTGAATCAGTTATATGAAAATGAGCTTGAGTATACAGAGGACTTGTACGATCAAGTCGGACTCTCACACGATGTAAAGAAATTCATCCGCTATAATGCGAATAAAGCGCTGATGAATCTTGGATTTGATCCATACTTCGAAGAGGAAGATATTAATCCGATCGTATTAAACGGATTAAACACAAAAACAAAATCGCATGACTTCTTCTCTATGAAGGGGAATGGTTATAAAAAAGCGACAGTTGAGCCGCTCAAAGATGATGACTTTTATTTTGAAGATGAAAAAGAGCAGATATAATATCTGCTCTTTTCGGCTTGAAGGTTCAAATGAGGAGGACGCAGTACCCATGGGAAAAATGGACGAAATGATTTTAGTTGCCCCGCGCGATGATGTGTTTAAGAAAGAAAGCTTAACCTTCCAGGGCGTGTACAGTGAAGATAGCAGAGTAGCCGAAATCATGGCTCAGATTGAAGCGGCCTATCGTGAAATGAGAAGAGGGGACGCAGAAGAAGATCCGCGTTTCAAGCAGCCGATACCTTATGTCGTCATTAAGCGTGAAGATGAAGTTTTTCTTTACGAGCGGCTGGCTGGCGGCGGTGAATCACGACTGCACAACAAGCTTTCTCTCGGCTTTGGCGGTCATATGAACGCCATCGAAGGGGCAGCTTCATTTGCTGAAGTCTTAAAGCTGAACACAGACCGTGAGCTTGAGGAAGAACTGCAAATAAATGAAGAAGATAAACAGGCGATTGTCACACTGGGATTGATCAATGATGATGAAAATAGTGTTGGCAAAGTGCATATCGGTATTCTTTCTGCGCTTCAATTAAAGCCTGGCGCACAAGTGGAAGTGAAGGAGAAAGAACAAATTGCGGGTAAATGGATGAAAGTTTCTGAATTAAAACAGGATGACATCTACAACCGTCTGGAAACATGGTCACAGTTTGTTGTTGATATTCTTGAATAAAAAAACCCGGTTTCTCGCGATGAGGAGCCGGGTTTTTTTATGAGACGCTCGTCCCAGTC
This sequence comes from Bacillus sp. FSL R7-0685, assembly GCF_038002425.1. Classification (NCBI taxonomy): domain Bacteria; kingdom Bacillati; phylum Bacillota; class Bacilli; order Caryophanales; family Bacillaceae; genus Bacillus; species Bacillus sp. FSL R7-0685. The sequence goes on from NZ_JBBOCN010000001.1 coordinate 1,858,824, forward strand.
TCGGCTATGATTCTAGGATCACAATAGCGTCAAAGCCGGCATTTTTCGCTCTGACAGCCAGGGTGTCTGCATTGTCTTTGGATGAAAATGCGCCAATCTGCACTTTGTATAATCCGTCCTTTAAAAGGACAATCGAGTCAAAACCTTTGGCTTCGGCTTTACTTGCGAGCGAGTCGGCACTCGCTTTGACTTTAAATGCGCCGATTTGAACCTTATATAACCCTAAGCTGGAAGTCTTTTTAAGGTTAAAGGCTTGCTCCAGCCCGTTTGCATGTCCTCTCGCTAAGCTTTGAATAAAACTGCTCGTTTTCAGCTTATTTGCATCGGCAACGGTATCAATGAAGCCGTTCTCGGTCAAGAGGGCAGGCATTGCCGACTCCCTTAGGACGTGGAAGTTCGCCGTTTTTTTGCCGCGATCGGCAAAGTCGACAGCTTGTATCACTTCAGAGTGAATTGCCGATTGATAAGTCGTCGTCGGGGCTCCTACACCTGGATAAATATAGCTTTCAAAACCTGTGCCTCCCCCGGAATTAACGTGAATGGACAAAAAGAAATCTGCTCCCCAGTTATTTGCGGCATTTGTCCGGTCGTTTAAGCTGACATATTGGTCGCTTGTCCGGCTCAGCAGCAGAGAAACGCCTTCATATTCATTAGTTAATATCGTACGTAAGGCTAAAGCGATTTGCAGGGTTAACGTTTTTTCCTGAAGGCCATTACCTGTTGCGCCTGGATCAGACCCGCCATGGCCAGGATCAATAAAAATTTTAACCATTTTTCATCACCTCATTACAGGATATGAAAAAACACGGCTTCTGCTTGTACGATTATCATTCAACTGAAAAATGAGGAAATAACCCTTTCACATCCAGAAATTATTTCTCGGGAAAGCGCACAATTCAACATGAAGCGACAACAGATACGGTCCGAAATGAAATATGTGCATATGCCATATGTTTGTATGTACTTTGGGTTCGGTTAACCTGCACTGATTCCTGCTGGTTTTAAGCTTTGCGTTCATATTAAATCAAGCATTTGAAACGTAAATTGATGAGAAAAGCTCCTTTCATTAAAGACACCACTTTATAAATCGAAAAAAAGAAAAACACTTCAGGTATCTTAGGGCGGGTAATACGCTTCGTACAAAAAACAGCCCGTTACATGAAAAAAGGATTGGTGAATGGAGAAAATAATGAGAAAGAAGCTCACTATAATACTTTGACAAAATGATTAAAAACAAAATCTCATGGTTTGTCCACCCCATGTCCGTGAATACAATAAGAAATAAAGTATTTCTCGGGAAAGCGCAGGATTCCTTATTGTTCCCGAAAAAAGCAATTGTTTCGACACATGATAGGCGTTTGTCACAATCGGCATCCGCTTGAATATCATATAGGGAGAACAGAGAGGTGAAGATGTTGGAGCGCGCTGTGACTTATAAAAACAACGGACAGATCAACATTATTCTGAACGGGCAAAAGCAGGTGCTGACGAATGCTGAGGCAGAGGCGGAATATCAGGCTGCATTGCAAAAAAACGAAGCAAAGCACGGCATTTTGAAGGAAATCGAAAAAGAGATGAGCGCATTAGTTGGGATGGAGGAAATGAAACGCAACATCAAGGAAATATACGCCTGGATTTTTGTGAACCAAAAACGCGCGGAGCAAGGCTTGAAGGTTGGAAAGCAAGCGCTGCACATGATGTTTAAAGGAAATCCGGGAACGGGAAAAACGACGGTTGCACGGCTCATCGGCAAGCTGTTCTTTGAAATGAATGTCCTGTCAAAAGGCCACTTAATAGAAGCGGAGCGGGCTGACCTGGTCGGGGAGTATATCGGACACACCGCCCAAAAGACGAGAGATTTAATCAAAAAGTCATTAGGTGGCATTTTGTTTATAGACGAAGCCTACTCGCTGGCAAGAGGCGGCGAAAAGGACTTTGGGAAAGAAGCGATCGACACACTTGTAAAGCATATGGAAGACAAACAGCATGAGTTTATTTTGATACTCGCTGGATATTCACGGGAAATGGATCATTTTCTCTCGTTAAATCCCGGTCTCCAATCAAGATTTCCCATCTCCATTGATTTTCCGGATTACTCTGTGACCCAGCTCATGGAGATTGCGAAACGAATGATCGATGAAAGGGAATACCAGCTCAGTCAAGAAGCGGAATGGAAATTGAAAGATTACTTAATGACAGTGAAAAGCACGACAAGCCCCATTAAATTCAGCAATGGACGTTTTGTCAGAAATGTGATCGAAAAATCGATCAGAGCACAAGCCATGAGGCTTTTAATGGGAGACCAATACTTAAAAAGCGACTTGATGACCATCAAAAGCCAAGATCTTTCCATTAAAGAAGAAGCATCTGGATCTGCATAGACCTCTCAGTTTTTGAGAGGTCTGTTTTTTGCTCGTATTTCCGCTTTTCAAAGCAATCGATTTGTGGTATACACATGCAGGGTTTGGTATGATAATACTACTGCCCAATATGCAAAAGAAAGGAACATCCATTTGAACGAACAAGAAACGATTCAGGAGAAAGCCATTTTAGTCGGATGTCAGCTGCCGCATATCACGGATGAGCATTTTGAAAATTCTATGGAAGAGCTAGCATCTCTGACGAAAACAGCAGACGGAAAAGTACTGACCAGCGTCACACAAAAACGGAACAGGGCTGACGCCGCTACATATATAGGAAAAGGGAAGGTAGAAGAGCTGAAGGCACTGGTGGAAGAGCTTGAAGCTGATCTCCTCATCTTTAATGATGAACTGTCGCCAAGTCAGCTGAAGTCATTGGCAACAGCAATTGAAGTGAAGATGATTGACCGCACGCAATTGATATTAGATATTTTTGCAAAGCGGGCGAGAACGAGAGAAGGCAAACTTCAAATTGAGCTGGCTCAGCTGCAATATGCACTGCCGCGTCTGACGGGACAAGGGATCAACCTTTCCCGGCAAGGCGGAGGAATTGGGGCAAGAGGTCCCGGGGAAACGAAACTGGAAACCGACCGCCGCCATATCAGAAATCGCATTCATGAAATCAACACACAGCTTTCCACTGTCATTCGCCATAGAAGCCGATACCGTGAAAGAAGAAAGAAAAACGGTGTGCTTCAAATTGCGCTTGTCGGTTATACAAACGCAGGGAAATCAACATGGTTCAACCGCCTGACGAGTGCTGACAGCTATGAAGAAGACCTCCTGTTTGCCACGCTCGATCCAATGACCAGAAAAATGGTCCTGCCAAGCGGCTACAGTGTTCTTCTTTCAGATACAGTAGGATTTATTCAGGATCTTCCGACGACATTGATTGCTGCATTCCGCTCAACGCTTGAGGAAGTAAAAGAAGCGGATTTGATCCTGCATTTAATTGATTCTTCAAATGAGGATTATGCGGGACATGAAAAAACAGTGCTTGGGCTTCTCGAGGAGCTTGAAGCAGATGATATCCCGATGCTGACGGCTTACAATAAACGTGATCAAAAACTGCCTGATTTTATACCGTCCGCCGGAAGGGATCACATTATGGTCAGTGCGAAATTTGAGGACGACGCTGCAGCCTTTAAAGAAGCGATTCAGCGCTATTTGCGCCAAGAACTGTTAACGTCTTTTGAAGCACATGTGCCGGCAAGTGAAGGGAAGCTCCTTTCCAGAATCAAATCGGAAACGATGGTAGACCGCTTCTATTTTAATGAAGAAAATGAACAGTATGACATATCCGGCTATGTCCAAGAAGAGCAAAGTATCATCGGTGAATTAAAGAAGTATATGTAGGAAGGAAAAATAAAGACATGTTTGACACATTAACACACGGAGAATTATTGAAGAAAACGGCAATGGAAGTGGAAGCGGACATTGCCGGCATTCATAAACAAATAGAAGAAATCAGCGAGCGAAATGAGTGGAGAGTGCTTCAAAGCTATAGAAAACACAAAGTAAGCGACACTCATTTCACGCCGTCTACTGGATACGGCTATGATGATATCGGAAGAGACACGCTTGAAAGCATATATGCGGATGTGTTTGGCGGAGAAGCGGGGCTTGTAAGGCCGCAAATCATTTCAGGCACACATGCCATCTCAATTGCTTTGTTCGGTGTCCTCAGACCGGGGGACGAGCTCCTTTATATCACGGGCAAGCCGTATGATACGCTAGAGGAAATTGTGGGCGTCAGGGGTGGAGAAAACGCTGGTTCGTTAAAGGATTTTCAAATCGGCTATAATGCGGTTGATCTGACGAAAGACGGAAAGATAGACTATGATGCAGTCGCCGCTGCGATCAATCTGAAGACAAAAGTAATCGGCATTCAGCGCTCAAAAGGATATGCGAATCGCCCTTCTTTCTTAATTAGTGAAATAAAAGAAATGATCCGTTTTGTAAAAGAAATCAATGAAAATCTGATCGTCTTTGTGGACAACTGTTACGGAGAATTTGTGGAAGAGCTTGAGCCTTGCCATGTCGGAGCCGACCTGATGGCGGGATCTCTCATTAAAAATCCCGGCGGGGGCCTTGCGAAAACAGGCGGCTACCTCGTCGGAAAAGCGAAATGGATTGAAGCTTGCTCATACCGTATGACGTCACCCGGCATCGGCAGAGAAGCGGGGGCATCTCTTTACTCGCTCCAAGAAATGTACCAAGGCTTCTTTTTGGCGCCTCACGTTGTGTCTCAAAGTTTAAAGGGAGCGGTGTTTACAGCGAGATTCCTTGAAAAACTCGGCTTCACTTCAAACCCGAAATGGGATGCGAAAAGAACGGATTTGATACAATCCGTTGAGTTTTCTGACAGAGAAAAGATGATTGCTTTTTGCCAGGCTATTCAATTTGCATCGCCAATCAATGCTCATGTGACGCCTTATCCAGCCTACATGCCTGGATACGAGGATGATGTCATTATGGCAGCAGGCACGTTTATTCAAGGAGCAAGCATCGAATTATCAGCTGATGGCCCTATCCGCCCGCCGTATGTAGCGTATGTTCAGGGAGGATTAACCTATTCGCATGTGAAGAATGCCATATGCAGTGCAGTGGATTCATTGATGCAAAAGCAATTAATTTAAATTTTTTAAAAATTTCTCTGGATTTGATGTTAAGAATCCTTACATCGTATTGACACATAATATAACATCACCTATAATGAAACTAAGTTAAGAAAAGGAGGAAATTGAGATGAGTGATAATATTCGCCGCTCAATGCCTTTATTTCCAATAGGAATTGTCATGCAGTTAACTGAGTTATCAGCAAGACAAATTCGATATTATGAGGAAAATGGACTGATATTTCCAGCCAGAAGTGAAGGAAATAGACGATTATTTTCATTTCATGATGTAGATAAACTGTTAGAAATCAAGCACCTGATAGAACAAGGTGTAAACATGGCAGGAATTAAACAGATTCTGGCGAAAGCCGAAGCCGAGCCAGAACAAAAACAAAACGAGAAGACGAAAAAACCAATGAAACATGATCTGTCCGATGACGAACTGAGACAGCTCCTGAAAAACGAGCTCATGCAAGCCGGCCGTTTTCAAAGAGGGAATACATTCCGTCAAGGCGACATGTCCCGCTTCTTTCATTAATCCGTTAGCAACTGTTTTGCTATATACATTTACCTTTTAAGAGGAGGAATTTTACCAAATGGCAAAGTACACTAGAGAAGATATCGAAAAATTAGTAAAAGAAGAAAACGTGAAGTATATCCGCCTTCAATTTACTGACATTCTTGGAACAATCAAGAATGTTGAGATTCCTGTAAGCCAGCTTGGAAAAGCGCTTGATAATAAAGTCATGTTTGACGGTTCTTCTATTGAGGGATTCGTTCGTATCGAAGAGTCAGACATGTACCTGTATCCAGATCTAAATACATTTGTTATCTTCCCATGGACAGCTGAAAAAGGTAAAGTAGCACGTTTCATCTGTGATATTTACAATCCGGATGGCACACCTTTTGAAGGTGACCCGCGAAACAACTTAAAACGGATTCTGAAAGAAATGGAAGACCTCGGCTTCAGTGATTTTAACCTTGGGCCTGAGCCTGAATTCTTCTTATTCAAATTGGACGAAAAAGGCGAGCCGACGCTTGAACTAAACGACAAAGGCGGATATTTCGACTTAGCTCCAACTGATTTAGGAGAAAACTGCCGCCGCGATATCGTACTTGAGCTTGAAGAGATGGGCTTTGAAATCGAAGCGTCTCACCACGAAGTAGCACCTGGTCAGCACGAAATCGACTTTAAATATGCTGGAGCAGTCCGCTCTTGTGATGACATCCAAACATTTAAACTAGTTGTCAAAACAATTGCCCGTAAACACGGCCTGCATGCGACATTTATGCCAAAACCATTGTTCGGTGTAAACGGTTCAGGTATGCACTGCAATCTATCACTCTTCAAAAATGGTGTTAACGCATTCTTTGATGAAAGCGCAGATCTTCAGTTAAGTGAAACAGCGAAACACTTCATTGCAGGTATCGTGAAGCACGCAACAAGCTTTACAGCAGTAACAAACCCGACAGTAAACTCTTACAAACGTCTTGTTCCTGGCTATGAAGCACCTTGCTATGTAGCATGGAGCGCGCAAAACAGAAGCCCGCTTATCCGTATCCCGGCTTCTCGCGGCATCAGCACACGTGTTGAAGTACGCAGCGTAGACCCAGCTGCAAACCCATACCTTGCACTTAGCGTATTGCTTGCTGCAGGATTAGACGGAATCAAAAACAAACTGGAAGCGCCGGCTCCAATCGACCGCAACATCTATGTGATGAGCAAAGAAGAGCGCATGGAAAACGGAATCGTTGACCTTCCAGCAACACTTGCGGAAGCACTAGAAGAATTCAAATCAAACGAAGTCATGGTCAAAGCGCTGGGCGAGCACCTATTCGAACACTTCATCGAAGCAAAAGAAATCGAATGGGACATGTTCCGCACGCAAGTTCACCCTTGGGAACGCGAACAGTATATGTCTCAGTATTAATCTCTCAATCCCTTGGCACTATTGGTGTCAGGGGATTTTTAAATTTTGGTCATAAGATTAAGAGATCGATATTTTTGGTCCTTGACCAAAATATGACCAAAAAAATTTGAAGTTATGAATCTAACTCCACAATTGAGGACACGTATTTCTCGTAATCCTTTATTCGGTTTTGGTCAAGCTTCTTACTAATATGTGAATAAACATCGGCAGTTACCATCATGCTTTTATGTCCTAAACGTTCTTGAATGTATTTCATATCAGCGCCTGACTCTAAAAGTAAAACAGCATGTGTATGCCGTAATGCGTGGATAGGCATTTTATTTATGTCAGCTCGCTTTAAAATACGATTAAACGCATTAAAAAGGGTGGACTTAGGTAAAAAATTCCCGTCAACTCTGCAAAATACTAAATTGAGATCATGTTTATAATCATCCTGTAACATTTGTTTATTCTCAAATTGCCACTTCTTATGTTTTTGTAAAGCAGCAGAAAGGGAAGCGCCAATTGATATTCTTCTTTTGGATTCATAAGTTTTAGTTTCGCCGAAGAGTTCAGCAGCTGTTTTTGCAGAAAAATCTAGGGTGTTTTTAATGTCTATGTAATTCTCTCTTAAGTTGATATCTGTCCATTGAAGAGCAGCAGCTTCACCTTTACGCATACCGGTCTCTATGAGCGTTCTGAAAAAAATGTAATATATATAGTTATACTTATATGCTTCCTGAAGAAATTTCGGAATATCCTCAGAAAGCATGTATTCGAGTGTACCTTTTTTCTTTTCATTCTTATTTGATATTGTGGCCCCGTAACAAGGGTTTTTTGCTAATTTTCCTATGATGACAGCTTTACTAAAAGCGTTAAACATTGTACCGTGTATAATTTCCACAGTGCGTTTGCTGTACCCCTGATCAGTTAAAAAGTTAAGGAATTTTTGATACATAATAGGTTTAATATCTGTAATCTTGATGTTTTTGAAGTAAGGAAGAATATGATTCTTGATGTTTCGTTCGTGGAGTTCATATGTATTCTTTCTAACGGTGTCTTTTTTGTATTCATGTAGCCAACTAAATAAAAATTGCTCAAGCGACATGGTTTCTGTATCAAATTCAAATCCAGCAGCTATTTGCTTTTCTTGTTCGGCAGCAGCTTTTTGAGCTGCTTTCTTTGTTTTAAAACCACTTTTTGATTTTATTTTGTATTTGAGAGTAAAAGGGTCCTTAAAGGAGACACGATATTCCCACTTGTCTCCTCTTTTTCTGAATGTAGCCACGCGATCACTCCTGTAGGGGAAGAAAGCATGACAATTATTCACTATAACTATTCGGAAACGGAGTTAAAAGAAATTCTGGACAGCATGATCATTATTGTGGATACGAGAGAGCAAAAGAATCAGCATGTTCTTGATTATCTCCGTAAAAAGGAAGTGGCAATCAAATTCAAAGGAATGAAAACCGGCGATTACTCGGCCATGATTCCCAAGAATGATGAATTTGGAATCAGCCGTGATATGTATTTGAATGCAGCCATTGAACGAAAAAATGGAGTGGACGAGCTGGTGCAGTCGATTAAAGATCGTTCTCGTTTTGAAAATGAATTGATTCGAGCATCCAGGCATCCATTCACTCTTCTTGTGGAAGACCTGGAAGGGTACCAAAAGATACTCAACGGAAAATATCGTTCAAAGTATGAACCTAAAGCGCTGCTGGGCAGCTTGAAAACATTTGAGGTTCGTTACGGATTTTCAACTGTTTTTCTTAGCCCTAACGCTACCGGAAATTACATTTACCATCACTTTCATTATATGGCCCGGGAACTGCTGAAAGGCGGACTTGTGTAAATCTGAATAAAACAATCAAAGGGAGGAAGGTAACGTGGCATTTGTAGGTTTTGAAGAATCGAAGGAAGTACGGCAGCTGGCTGAAAGCATAATTGACGAGCATCACCCGCATTTAAAAGACGCTAAACAGCAAATAGGTTTTTATCTCCGTGAGGGTAACAGCAAATGGGCAGGAAAGGCGAAGAAATGCACGGCTTTTGAGCGCCATATGACCGATTACATGCTTTTCGTGTTTATCAATAAAGCTGCATGGAAGACTATGCCGGAGGAACAACGCGCTGCCCTGGTAGATCATGAGCTTTGCCATTTTACTCGAGAAGAATGGGAAGAGCCAGACCCGAAAGACCAAAGTAAATGGGTGACTGTATACGGCGCTGCCACTGATCCAGACAGCTGGGGAATTCGCGAACATGACGTTGAGGAATTCTCTGAAATTATCGAGCGCCATGGTTTATGGGATACAGGCATTGAAACATTTGCCGAAGCTGTCCGGGAGGCTGACTATCAAATGAATTTTGAAGATGTGAACAGAGAGCAACGGCTTCAGAGGGTGAAATAAAAAAGAAGCAAGGAGCTATTTTGCTCCTTACTCTTTTGGAGGTAAAAGTTTATTTATGTGTTCTAGGAATTGACCAGCTGAATTTCCAAGCCCTAATAGTTTAGTTAATTTATCAATTACTTTAAAGAAACCTTTAACTTCAGGTGAACTTGATTCAGTTTGAAAGGAATCTGCATTTAAGAATATTGAACCTAATGTTTGTTCAAGGACCTCTTCAATACCATTTGGTCCGGTAATTGCATATTGTGTTAAAGCGTCTCTAATTAAATTTAATTTGTTTATTGCAATAAGTTTTAGTTTTTCAGGGAGCGTAGAAACACTGAAAAGATGGGTCAACTCTTCGATTTCTGAAATGAGAGAGTTAATTTGTTCTGAGTCAAGTTCATTTGTTGAAAACTCATTAAGTAGAGATATAGCTTCACCTATATAACCAAAGGCGGTAAGTGTCTCTTTATTAATATGGTTATAAAAATTTTCCATTGTACCGTTTTTTAAATTAATACTAAAAATTCCTAATTCAATCTTGTTTAAAAAACGGATGTTTTTTTCTGTGTTTAAACGGGGGTGAGATTCAATAATGGATCTACTTGTCCTAATAGATTCCAACAATAATGAAAGTGAGCTTAATAATGAAGGTGTATCATCCTCATCTATTTCAAATACTTTTGCCCAAGTTTTTCGGTAAGAAGTAGAATTAAGACTACCACCTATTTTATATGCTGAATCCAGCAAACTATGTACACGTAAAACAACATTATCGTTATTCATCCTTCTTATCCTCCTACAATATCTGAATTAATAATACCATATTTGGTTGAAAATTGTAGTAGGATTTGCGAGTGTGTATTCCTAGGTTGATGATGAAATCGGAAAGGGTCTTACGCAGATAATATTTATAAAGGATAAGCAATAGAATACTAAGGAGGCAAACATGATATATGTGTTTATAGTAATCTTCATCATTGCTTCCCCATTAATCTGGATAAAATTTTGGAAAGAAGTATCCAGGAATGGGAAAAAGAAAAATGAACGAATGGAGGGAAGAGGTGTCAATGGCACAGCTATCTTTTCTTGATGATGTGGACGAAAAAGCTGTTCGTAAAATAGTTATCAAAGAATTGAAAAATTATCGCGCGCTCAAAGTCCAATTAGAAAATAAAAAAGAGTGTTCATCTACAGGCATTAATATTTTCCCTTCCCTCCGAGATTCGTTTACCGTTAATGAACTAAAGGTGAAGCAGATGGAACGGGCTTTAAAAAACAGCCTGGACGATGAAGAACGTTTGATCATTGAAAAGAAATACCTTACTGCAGCCAAGGTAAAGGACATCAATATTTATATAGAACTCGGCATGAAGAAGGACACCTATTATGAAATAAAACAGCGTGCCATTCTACGTATTGCCACAGCACTCGGAATTATCTGAGTGCTTTTCTTTTTTTATGTATAATAAAAAAAACGTTATTGAGGTGAAATATGAAGAAAATTAAGAAGAGTACGGAAGATTTCTCAGACTTTAAACCACTTATACATTTTATGAGAAGAGGAGAAATTCCTTTATTGCACCATTATGAAAAAAATAATTTAAATTTTGAGTATGGTTTTTTTCTTGGTCTTGACGTAGTAATGCCACTATATAAAGTTTTAGACTTTCCTGCCCAGGACTTAAAAACTGCATGGGGAAATACACAAACTTATATAAATGATGCTTTGGAAATTCTTGAAGAGCAATATTTTGAGGAGATTGATAAAGATAACATCACTATTGATGTTGATAGAGAACAAATATCATATATCATAGATAAATTAGAAAATATACCTGCCCGATGTTATCCGATTTACTTAATTACTACCGGCACGGGTGATAATGAGAGATTAGTTTATGTTGGTAAAACATCATCAGAGAACCATAGATTTGCAGGGGGACATCTTGCAGCTTTAAAGTTAAATGATCCTAAATACGATGGATTAGAAAAAAATATATATTTTGGTTGTTTGACTTTCCTAGATGTACATAAGAAGCATGTACCATTAGAATGGATAAGTCCTTTTGATTATTGTAAAGAGTTACTTGAAAGTGTTGAAGCCAGTTTGATTTATCATTTTCAACCAGAGTTGAATACTGAACATACTAAACGACATAATTCTAAAATACCTATACATCTGATGATTGAAAACTGGACAAGAAAAACTAAATTTTTGCATTATACACAAATTGATTCATAACACTGGGAAGCCTTCAAGATTTTGAAGGCTTTTTTTATCGACAAATTCCCGATAAAACAGGGGACAACGCTCACAGGTCCAAATGTGTTTTTCACACGCCACAATCTCACCCGATATCACTTCGCGCGAGTAATCAATGAGAAATTGTTTGATTGTCTTCATACGTTTTTAAACTCCTTCTCCGCAGCCGTCTTTTCCGGCTCAGGCACAATGTTTTCACCCTGCAAAGGGCCTTTCGTATGTTTAAATTGGGTCATCCAGTATAGGAACCGGCGGGCTTTTTCATCATCAAACACATAAGGAAACTCCCTTGCGCTTGGTTCGGTTATGTCCGAAAAATGCTCAGTTTTCTGGTGGTCATTGTGGCAAATATCGTAGATACAATCCTCAATCTGACCGGTGTCCTTACATTTGGAACCGTTCTTTTTTATATCGCCAATGAGGGGCTTTCCATTACGGAGAACCTTGCACAAATCGGCGTTAAGATTCCGGCTGCCATTACTGACCGTCTTCATGTAATCGAAAATGACAATGACCAAACAAATGAAAAGGATGAACAGGCTGCTGGGTAACCCAGCGGCTTTTTCTATATCAAAAATAAAGGAGAGAACACTTATGACAATCACAGTGAAAAAGAATCTTGTATCAGAAGCTAAATACGCTTTGAAATGCCCTAATCACATGGACGCTGAATACATCACCATCCACAATACAGCGAATGACGCGTCAGCTGCCAATGAAATCAGCTATATGATCGGAAATACTAGCTCGACAAGCTTTCATTTTGCCGTTGATGACAAAGAGGTTATTCAAGGGCTACCGTTAAATCGCAACGCATGGCACACAGGAGACGGCACCAACGGCAGCGGGAACCGTAAGTCGATTGGTGTCGAAATTTGTTATAGTAAATCGGGAGGCGCTAAATACTACGCTGCTGAAAAATTGGCTATTAAATTTGTGGCGCAGCTGCTCAAAGAGCGCGGCTGGGGTATTGATCGTGTGCGCAAGCATCAAGACTGGAACGGCAAGTATTGCCCGCACCGTATTTTGTCAGAGGGAAGATGGGACGAGGTTAAGGCTGCCATCGAAGCAGAATTGAAGGCTCTGGGAGGGAAAACAACTTCTAAACCGACATCATCTGCTTCTAAAGCTTCTGGGGGCACTTACACAGTCAAAAAAGGCGATACTCTTTCCGCAATTGCAAAAGAGCATGGGGTGAGTGTGGCGAACCTTCAGAGCTGGAATAACATTAAAGACCCGAATAAAATCACAGTAGGCCAAAAGTTAAAGTTTAAAGGGCTCCAGCACTAAATCAAGTAACAAAAAAACGTCATATGCGCTGCCTTCTGGCATCTATAAAGTCACAAGCCCTATGCGAAAAGGGAATGACGTAAGGCAGATTCAAAGAGCTCTTGCTGCTCTTTATTTCTACCCGGATCAAAGGGGCAAAGAATAACGGTATTGATGGCGTGTATGGTCCGAAAACAGCAAATGCGGTCAAACGGTTCCAGTCAGTAAATGGCCTGACTGCTGACGGTATTTATGGACCTAAGACTAAAGCGAAAATTGAAGCGAAATTGAAGTAATAAAAGAGCCTCTCATATAATGAGGGGCTCTAAATTGCAATCCTTTGACTTAATCGTCCCAGTCTTCATCATCAATCCAGTCGTCTTTCGCTTCTTCAAGCTCTTCTATTAAAAACTCTAGGAATGTGCTACCAACTTGTTTACCATATCCCTCTTGGTTATCCCAAAGGATGACAGGGCATTCTCCTTCTTTCATCTTGTTAGTGTCAAGACAATAAGAAAATTCATCAACATATTCGATCACTACAAGACCATCGAAAAGGTTATAATATTTTTTATATTCATTGGTCTGTTCGACAACTTCAGCACCGTGAGAGTCATATCCGAGTATCATTGTCCCGTATGCTCCCCCTGAACCATACTCAGTTAAAAACCATTTATAGCTGTCTGGAAGGGTTACATTAAGATCCTCTTCTATTTCTCTAACCTGATCTTCAGTGACTCCCCCGGTGAGAATTGAATTTTCTTTATTTTCATCAAAGAAAGTTTTCACTTTTGAATAATCCATTAAACTTTCACCTCTTATTCTTGGTTCTCAAATTGCTGAGCTCTCCATCTCCAATACCTTCTCCTAAAGCTTTTATATTGTTTATCAAGTACTGGATCGTTTCTAAAACTTTGTCCATTCTCTTTTAATCCATGCAAAACATCACTGTACTTATTGTGCCAGCTTTCAGGTATCTCGAGCATATTGCCAGGCTCTTCTTGAATCAAATGATGCAAATTAATTTGGGTTCCATCTTTTGCAAAAGGAGCATTACCATTTTTCATTAGTTGAAGATTCGTAAGGCCTTTCCGATTTTTTTGATTAAGATCAATATCTTTCATTGTATAGACTCTACGGCTTACATCTCTAGGTTGCCCTTTAACTTTTACCTTGCCGCCTATTTCGTATGCTTCATATTTTTCTTTATTTAACCAAGGGACATTTACTTTCTGACCTGTAAATGGCTTTCTTGTTTCATCTAATTTTTTAGCAAGCTGAAGCAGTCTGTCTTTTGCGCTAACATCATTGATGACATTATAAGGCATGCCGCCTGCTACAACAACATCTTCTCGCATGGCAAACGGTTTAATTACTGTTAGTGGATCAGGAGTTTCATCCAGTTTTTTAGACACTTTTTTGACTGCAGCTTTTCCGGCTGTTTTCACTCCTATTTTAGCAACTGAACCAGCACCTTTTAAAGCAAAGATGTTTACTGCTGCACATGTAATCCAGTGAGCCGTTGATTCTGTGTCACCGTTCTTTACATCTCTAACATAAGAGGTTATTATTGCATCTTTTATTGAGTTAAACGTGGAATCATAGTGATAAACTGCAACTGCAGAATTAATAAACATGTCGACAGGGTGATTGTGTGCCATATAGTCTAATGTTTCAGCTGTCATATCATAAAGGGCGGTAACAGTACCTTTGGCTCCAGCCATTAGTTCCCTTGTGTTTTCAATCTGTGTGAAATATCTTTGTTGATCTGCTGTTAGATTTTCATACCCAATTGTTTTGGCCATTGAATAGAATTCATCGGCATCCGCATAATCATAATTCTTCAGTCTTTCTTTCAGTTTTTCAATCTCTCGTTCTTTTTCTTCCTTCTTCTTAATCGTCAAATAAGCTTCAGTATGTTTTTCAATATCGCCTTTTTTCTTATGTATGTCACTTTCACGGTACGCCTTGGCGTTGTAGTGAATGGGCGTAGCATTCTTGCCCTTGCCAGTGGATTCCTCAAGCTTTTGGAAGTCCTTCTTGATGAATTGTTCGTTTGGCTCTGACTGAGCATATTCAGAAACAAGTGCTTCGTCAACGCTGCCTAATTTATCGACTGTTTTTTGCGTTTATTCTCCGCGTCGGCGAGTTCGTCTTTAAAGGTTTCTGTCGAGAACAAATCAAGCGGAAGAATATCGTCGATATCATGTAAGATATCTTTCATGGCTTTCTTTTGTTCAGACATAATCGATTTTGATTTTGTGTAAGCATTAGCCAGCTCGTGCTCTAAGAAGGATTCTTCTATGTATGCATCAGACAAGCTGGCATCCTCTAAAGCACCTGAAATGCTTGTCAAAAACGCAATTTTCATATCAATTAGATCAATCCAATTGTCCGCCACACCAGCATGATCTTGATAAAATGCTTTGATGTTGTCGGCACCTTTGCCGGAAAACTCACTGTCATCTAAATCAGCCACAGCTTTGAAGGCTTTTTTTAGATTGACCATCTGACTTCTTAATTCTTTGTATTCCTTTGCGCGTCTATCTGCTTCTGAAAGCAGAGTTTTGGCTTCAAATACCTTCATGATTATACCCTTTCAATGTTATTTCCATATCAATATTTTACCATGGGAGATTAAGTATCATCTTATATTATCAATAAAATGAATCGATTCACCTGTACTCAATATTTACTATTTTTATATGTATTTTACAATGCATATTTTCATCTTTTTGAACGCATTATAAAAGTGAAAAAAATAAGGAGGTTAATGATAATCCAGTAAATGAAGAAACGATAAAGGAAGCTACTGATAAGATAATCAGTGCATATAGCCGTTTTGCTTTAGGTAATGAGGGATTTGTTCGCGTAGATAGATTTGATGTGCATTATCCAGAGGTCGATATTAAAGTTACTGTACGTGCAAAAGAAACGGTCCGTGATCCAATTTTTGGCGGGAGACATACGCTTTACAGTATAACTTCAGAAGTATCAGGAACGATTAATCTAACTAATATTCAAGAAAGTGCAGAAAAATTGAATCTCAAAATTCACACGCCAATCGGTGATCCTTCTCTATCAGTAGAAGATGCAATAGAACTTGCCGAATTTATTGGTGGTGTCTTAGCCTAATATGCGCTATATACCACTCATATTAAGCAGTTTCCGTCGTTCGAGTATCTAATTTGGTAGTAACTACTCTAAACAGAAATAAGGTATACGTAACGTGATTTTATTTTAAAAGCCCAACTCACATGAGGAGGGCTTTTTTATATAATCCATCTTTTTTTTCTTTATCCCAAGAAATCGATCCTTTTTGATAAGGTTTTTTGTGGCCTCGCGTATTTCCTGTTCGCCTTTCCCGGTCTTTCTTTTCAGTTCGGGAAGAGTCGGGTTCTTTTCGTATAGACTCATATTGACAAAGATTTG
The DNA here is from genome assembly GCF_038002425.1 of Bacillus sp. FSL R7-0685. NCBI lineage: Bacteria > Bacillati > Bacillota > Bacilli > Caryophanales > Bacillaceae > Bacillus > Bacillus sp. FSL R7-0685. The sequence goes on from NZ_JBBOCN010000001.1 coordinate 1,875,135, forward strand.
ATATAACTTGCGCTCAAAATCAGTCATACAATATCAACTCCTAGAGCTAGGCACATCGAAAAAACCATTGTAAGTATTAGTTGGTTTTGTCGTATTAGTGACCCTCCATCTTCAGCTTTTTCCTTTTGAAGTGATCCATAACAGATCGGATAAGAAAGCAAAACCTGAATTGTGGTTTAGGTATTAAATCTTTGGGAAATGAGGAGGCATCATACCCCAGAAAGGTTTATCTTGATATGCTATCTCTTTTACTGAGTTGAAAAAGTTTTTTGAATCATAAAAATGAAGTTCTTTATCCTCTAAATCACCAAAATGGTTTTTTGTGGTTTCAATAATATAATCTTTAGTTGTATCTGGCGTATCATAAACCCCATATGCTATAAATTTCACTTTTGAATTTTTAATAGCATCTATAAGATGTTTATCGTATTCAGGATTTAAACCTTGACCTAAAATAGTAATACCACCATCACTATTTAAAAGCTCATGATAGCAATGGCTTAAGTAACTATTATTTTTGATTTGGGCTAGTTTTTTCTCTGATGCACCTTCTGAGACATAGACAGGAAAGTTTCCTCTCTCGTACTCTTTTGTTATATCATCCATCAAATTTGCCCCTGAAGATTTTACTTTGATGACGTCACCACGATCTTCATAAAGATGTAATGCACCATGTAAGTAAAACAATTTAAAATGATTATTTTGAAAGGTATCTGATTGAAAAGAAAGTTTTTGATCATCTCGCGGCCAAAAACCATCCCTAATTAGTTTTTTATTTCTAATAGCTAATAAAGCCCAATAAGACAACAAATCGTAGTTAGTAGTGAAGATGTTTTTCTTGAAAATATTAAAGCTCCAAGCTAATTTATCATTATCTAAAAGCCAATATGCGGGATGTATTTCTTTTACAGCCATAATAAGGAGGTTTTTAATTGTTTGATAACTTTCGTCTAAAAAATCTGTGTCTTTGCCTAATGTTTCGTTAATTGTATGAGCTTTGAGAAGAGAATTTAGAACAAGCTCAAAGTTTGTAGTCTCAAAAGCTTCAAATAAGTTTTGCTCCCTAACATTAAAAAGTTCTTTTGTTTGTAAATATTCGTAAAGACCCCCGTATCTAAAATTCGAATCAAATTCTATTGAGAAGCCATTTCCTGTGAGTAAATTATCTAATATTTCAGGATGTTTTTCTGATAATGTCTTAAAATCATAAAGTTCTGTCATATGAATATCCTCTTTCCTTATTAAAATATATTTAATCTTACTTGTTGCTATGTTGGATGCACGACGAGCAATACGTTTCCCGAGTGTGCTATTTTTAGCAGCGTTAACATCACCTGAAATTTCAGCTGACTTTTAGTGCGCTGATCTTACTTTGCTTAGAATCATATCGGATACAATCTCCTTATTTTAAATGAGTTACTATATTATACCATCAGTTCTTTTTTTAGCTTGAAAGTTTTTGACCAAAATCATGACCAAAATTTGACCAAAAAATATTGAGATTTATAGAGATCCTATTTCAGATTAAAAATAATAAAGCACTGAAAAATCCTTTGTTTTCAAGGGTTTTCAGTGCTGTATATTATTTATTTAAATTGAAAATTATGTTCCGCACACAAGTTCATCCTTGGGAGCGCGAACAATATATGTCTCAATATTAATCTCTCAATCCCTTGGCACTATTGGTGTTAGGGGATTTTTTATGTTAATAGGTAATAAATTATGGAGCGGCACTGCTAAAAGCAGGTCACTTTTAATTATGTCACTAATAAGACAATGTACTAAATTTTCAAGTAGGAAAATAATTTTATGCTTAAGGAAAGCAATACGCATAAATAATTCGACAAATTCTGTGATAATTCCATTGTTCAATACTTCTACCAGCAATAATAAGATGAGTAAGGTAGATGTTTATCATTGACATCATAACCAAATGAATCCATAATTACGTTGAAATCTAAATCAATTTTCAAAAAGGAGATTTCTATGAAAAAATTGACTATCTTCTCCGGGGGATTAGGAGCGGTTTTTTCTGTACTGGCTCAACTGTTTGCGGTTATAGATGACTCTTACACTTTGGGGAATTTATGGTTTTTAGGTGCTTTGGCGGGAATTATAACCATGCTTGCTTCAATCCAGACAAATAATAAACCAATCTTCAGCATTTTATTAATTTCTAGTTCAGTAATAGGTCTACTTGGAACTGGTCTTGTATACATCATACCAACACTGTTCAATATAATAATAATTCATAAACTTTCAAAAGTAAGCCAATAAGCCAATGGAAAAATTAAGGTTCTTTTTTTATTTAACATCCATTTGACAAGGTCGGTAATGAATCGCAGAATGTTGCAACTGGTCCACACAGTTGGGGCAATCGTGGGCATGATTATCGAACGCCATGTATCTAGGATACCGGGATTGAAACATTTGCTGAGGCATTTCGTGAAGCTGATCACCAAATGACCATTTCCATAGAGGCACGTCTAAAGTAGCTATCATAGGAGGACAACACTGTGTGGAAAGCTTTAAGTCAATTACTCAAGAAACAGAAAAATCAAAGTCCAAGCGATGAAGATTATATACAGATTCCAGAAAAGGATTTTAATCTAGAATTAAAACAAATGATATTTGAATTGGAGAGCCTGGGGGAAGTAGTATCGAAAAAGCTGCAGAATAAGTATATAGATGTTTTTGAAGCACAGGGTAAACCAAACCTTAGCATCAAAATTTGTAGAGACATAGATGGAGATGTGCTAAATGATTTTACAGCTGAGAGATGTTTTGAAAAAGAATACCGTTCACAAATAGCAATTAATTACTATCAACCTGCAATAGTCTGTGATGATGAAGAATTAGACTGTTTCACAATGGATTTGTGGTATTACTACGGTGGATATAAAGGGACGGGTTGTGGAACTTTATTCGATTTAAATAATAATGACTTAGAAAAAGAAATTGAAGAGGCGCTAATATTTTTACTCAATGACAAACAATTCGAGAAATAAAAAAGAAAGCAGCAAAGAGCTTTCAATCAACTGATGAAGCTAAGAAAAGCGTTTAAGAATTAGCTGACTTGGGTGACAGCGAGTTTTCCAGGAAGGGTGCAGACAACATTAAAGCATTTTATCATGATCATGCCGGCATTACAGATCAATGGATCGATCGGATTGACATGGAAATTGCTTTCTTAAGCATCATTTTTGCAAAACTTGTAGATGCAAAGATGTAAGATACTTACATAGAAGAGTCATTTTTAAAACATGAGCTGGCTAACGATTACACAAAATCAAAATTCATTATGTCTGAACAAAAGAAAACGATGAAAGACATTCTGAATAACATCATTGAATAAATATCTTAAGAGGATAAAAAAGTGAATTGGTCAAAGGAATTGAAATATTTAAAAGGGCTATTAGGCTCCAAAACGCTTGCAAAAGATTTAAAAATCCAAATGAATGTTTAAGTATTTGTTTTCAGGTTTAGTGATGACTATGTCTATACTTAAAATTATATCCATTTGATAATCCAGAGAGAAAAACCTTAATGTCCCGTTTAATAGGGGAAAGAACTATGATATCTCCTAGTCACCAATATATAAGAAATGGGACAAGCAAAGATTTGTTAGGCGCAACTTTAATTAAATAAATAAAATAGCAATCTTGTGATAATAGTAGCTAAACTGTTGGTACCCTTGCCAGCAGCTTTTATAAAACGTTTTTTTGACTTTAGTTGCTCTTTCTTAGTCTGATAAAACTTCTTCATTAGCGTCCGCTTCTCAATCTAGGATATGTGAAATCCTCAATCGCATTGCAAATTCCCGAAAAGCTTTTTCTGTCTTTAAATCAAGTCCAAACTTCATTCTCTCGGCCGTCTAAGAAGCTAATTTACTGTTTCTTCTTTTCAGGTTCCATGTACCGGTCTTTACAGTGTCTGGGAGAAAAAGTGATTCGGGGCATTCATCTTTTTTTATTTTAGCTAGCGAAGTGAAAGACCGATGGCATTTTTCCTGCATATAATAGCTGGAACTATTCAAAAAGGCAGGGAATGAAGTTGAGTGAATGATGTGATTGTAAATGGAGGTTTTGAAACAGGCAATCTGACGGGCTGGGCTTCTGCAAATACGTCCGTTATTAATACTTTTGCCCATTCTGGAAGATATTCCGCACAGTTTTTCAGTAATCAGCCGTATGCCTTTTTAGGGCAGATCGTGCCTGTCGTTTCTGGACAATCTCTGATATTCATCGTTTCGCTTGGGAGAATTGGAAACAACTCAAGTCCCCAAGTAACTATACAAATTTTATTTGTTAACAGTGAAGGCGAAGAGATTGAAGGCGGACAGGAAATTATCATTGCTTCCGGAAATTTGCCAAATGTCTCATTTAATACATGGAATGAAATATATAGAACAATTGAAACCCCCGCTGAAGCAGTAAACGCAGTAGTGGTAATAAGCAAAACTACTTTTGGGTCTGTTCTAATTGATGATGTTTCTTTAATAGAGTCTGCTGGGGGAATTGGACCGACTGGACCAACAGGATCAACCGGAGCCACCGGAGCAACGGGACCAACAGGATCAACCGGAGCCACCGGAGCAACAGGAGTAACTGGTGCAACAGGAGCAACAGGAGTCACAGGAGTAACAGGTGCAACAGGATCAACTGGAGTAACAGGTGCAACAGGATCAACTGGAGTAACTGGAGTAACAGGATCAACAGGATCAACCGGAGCAACAGGACCAACCGGTGCAACGGGAGTAACCGGAGCCACTGGATCAACCGGATCAACGGGAGCTACTGGATCAACAGGAGTAACAGGAGAAACTGGTGCAACCGGAGTAACAGGTGTAACAGGATCAACCGGACCAACAGGAGCAACGGGAGTAACCGGAGCAACTGGCACAACAGGAGCAACAGGTGCAACAGGTGCAACCGGAGTAACCGGAGTAACCGGAGCAACCGGAGAAACAGGAGCAACTGGTGCAACAGGAGAAACTGGCGCAACAGGAGTAACTGGCGCAACAGGAGTAACCGGTCCAACAGGATCAACCGGAGCAACAGGAGCAACTGGTGCAACTGGAGATACAGGATCAACCGGAGCAACAGGAGCAACTGGTGCAACTGGAGATACAGGACCAACCGGTCCAACAGGAGTAACAGGATCAACAGGTCCAACAGGACCAACCGGTGAAACTGGATCAACCGGATCAACCGGATCAACGGGAGTAACCGGAGCCACTGGAGTAACAGGATTAACTGGATCAACTGGTGCAACAGGATCAACCGGATCAACGGGAGAAACTGGAGTAACAGGTGCAACTGGAGATACAGGACCAACGGGAGTAACCGGAGCCACAGGAGCCACAGGAGTAACAGGATCAACGGGATCAACCGGATCAACGGGAGCTACTGGATCAACCGGATCAACGGGAGCTACTGGATCAACAGGAGTAACCGGTCCAACTGGAGAAACAGGATCAACAGGAGTAACCGGTCCAACTGGATCAACCGGATCAACCGGATCAACCGGAGCAACAGGAGAAACAGGAGCAACAGGATCAACCGGAGCAACAGGTGCAACAGGATCAACCGGAGCAACCGGAGCTACTGGAGCAACAGGAGAAACAGGATCAACGGGAGTAACAGGTGCAACTGGATCAATAGGAGAAACAGGTCCAACAGGACCAACCGGAGAAACTGGAGCAACAGGCGCAACCGGACCAACTGGTGCAACGGGAGTAACCGGTCCAACAGGCGCAACAGGCGCAACCGGAGCAACAGGAGCAACAGGAGCAACAGGAGTAACTGGTGCAACTGGAGATACAGGACCAACCGGATCAACGGGATCAACTGGATTAACAGGTGCAACGGGAGTAACCGGAGCAACAGGAGCAACAGGAGCAACAGGAGAAACAGGATTAACTGGATCAACAGGCGCAACAGGAGTTACTGGAGCAACAGGATCAACTGGAGTAACAGGATTAACTGGACCAACCGGAGAAACTGGTGCGACCGGAGAAACTGGTGCGACCGGAGAAACTGGTGCGACGGGAGTAACAGGTGCAACGGGAGTAACCGGAGCCACTGGAGCAACAGGAGAAACAGGAGAAACTGGATCAACCGGAGCAACAGGAGAAACAGGAGCAACAGGAGTAACTGGTGCAACTGGAGATACAGGACCAACTGGTCCAACAGGAGTTACTGGAGCAACAGGCGCAACAGGATCAACGGGAGCAACAGGAGAAACAGGTGCAACAGGATCAACCGGAGAAACTGGCGCGACCGGAGCAACCGGATCAACAGGATCAACGGGAGCCACTGGAGTAACAGGATCAACGGGAGTTACTGGAGCAACTGGAGCCACTGGAGTAACAGGATTAACTGGACCAACCGGAGAAACTGGTGCGACAGGAGAAACTGGTGCAACGGGAGTAACCGGAGCAACAGGAGTAACAGGTGCAACCGGATCAACAGGAGAAACTGGAGAAACTGGATCAACCGGAGCAACAGGAGAAACAGGAGCAACAGGAGTAACTGGTGCAACTGGAGATACAGGACCAACTGGTCCAACAGGAGTTACTGGAGCAACAGGCGCAACAGGATCAACGGGAGCAACAGGAGAAACAGGTGCAACAGGATCAACCGGAGAAACTGGCGCGACCGGAGAAACTGGCGCGACCGGAGAAACTGGTGCGACGGGAGTAACAGGTGCAACGGGAGTAACCGGAGCCACTGGAGTAACTGGAGTAACTGGAGCAACAGGAGAAACTGGATCAACCGGAGCAACAGGAGAAACAGGAGCAACAGGAGTAACTGGTGCAACTGGAGATACAGGACCAACTGGTCCAACAGGAGTTACTGGAGCAACAGGCGCAACAGGAGAAACAGGAGCAACCGGAGCAACAGGAGCAACCGGAGCAACCGGAGCAACAGGCGCAACCGGAGCAACGGGAGTAACAGGTGCAACCGGACCAACCGGAGAAACTGGATCAACAGGATCAACAGGACCAACCGGATCAACCGGGGCAAATCCACAGCTGTTTTACAGTGAAATAGCAGGCCCCGTTCCGCTTGCTATTAACGGTACTGAAACGTCGATTGGTACTTTAAGTGTGCCAACAGTCGCAGGACAATTAATAAAATTAGACCTTGCCATTTCTGTAGATGTTACAACGACAGCTAACTCAAACTTTACTTTTCAAACCAGAATTTATAGAAACGGAGTATTAGTAGATACACGCTCCGTCCAAAGAAATATCAGCGCTGCAATTACGTCAAGATTTCCAATTGCTACAACGTATGTAGATGCTACAACGGTCACAGGCACGACTTCTTATGAGATTAGGATAATCTTCACAACAGTAAGTAATGTGAGTGGCAGCAACGCACTAAACCTAGATATAAATGCTATTAGGTTCCCTTAATAATAGAGAATTAAAAAATCACTTTTTTAAAAAAATTCAAGCATATGAAACAAGAAACCTACTTTTAAACAGTAGGTTTCTTTGTCGTGGTATTGAAACCTTATCATGTCTCGGAATATTCCTCCAAAAATTTTTTAAGGTAATAAGAATACTGGTCTGTATCAAACTCGTTGCCGCATGCATGTAAGACCCAAGGCTCTTTCTGATGAGGGATGCCCACTATATATCCTTTTTTTCTGAACTCAAAACATTGAGAAGTATCATATAAATGCCATCCGTTAAAAATATCTTTTCGCCATGGAACATCGTACTGAGTCGCCAGTAATAAACCGTCTAATGCTTGAACTGCTTTCACAGTTTCATCAATTTCATCAAATAATAAATAGTTGTACGTACTGCGGTATTCAATGACTTTTCCGGCTTTTTTAGAAGCCTCCCACCAAATCCCGCTTTGCGGCACTTCTTCAGCTCCTATAACGCCTATCATGCCAAGCTGATCATTGTGCTGAAAGACATGGAGAATATCATAAATAAAGGAACGATTGATGATAAATGTGTCCTGATGTAAATACACTTTATATTTTGAGTCAGAGTCCTCCATTGCCGCCTGGTAGCCGGACGCCATACTGTCTGCGTCTCGGATATTGATTAATTTTACCTTCATATGCGGCGGTACAGAAAGAGACTGAATATGTCTTAGACAGAGATCATAAAGGGTATCGTCATTCACACATGTAATGAAGCTAATTGAATTTTCGTTTGTATGCTGATTCATCTTTTCTCTGCCTTTATGACATATTGATAGGCTCTGGCCTCCTCCTCAAGATCTGCATGGTGAATTCCCATGCATGATCTGACATAAGCAAGTTTGCTGATCATTTTTTCATAATAATGAGTCGTAAAAACAATAGGCTCGATTTGGTTGATCTTGTAGCCTGTTTCATGAAACATCTTTTTCATTTCCTCCAAGGTGAAAAAACGGAAGTGTGTTTTATCGAGCAGCCCTGCCTGTATATACGTCCATTTGCCGGACAGCAGACTTTCGAAAATCGAGATATGTCCGATATTCGGGATGCTTGCCAAGATACTCCCTGTTTCTTTTACATAAGGCTTGATGTTACCTAAAACTGCCCACGGGTCTATTAAGTGCTCCAGAACATCACCGAAGATAATGTGATCAAATGTGTTTTTTTGAAAAGGCAGCTTCAGTGTTTCAATGTCTCCCGTTATTACTTCGTCAATATAATGTGTTGCTTTTTCGGCAGCTGGTGGATAAGACTCGATCCCATAATAGGAGCAATTCGTTTTTTCCTTCACAGCTGCGCCAAACAAGCCTTCAGCACATCCGACTTCAAGAATGGTTTTCGCATGCGGTTCTATCAGATCAAATAGCTGCCAGTTGATGCCTTTGTAATACTCTTTATCTTTTAACTCATACTCTTTCATAGAATCAGCAAGTGAATTTTTATTGATTTCCATGATGTTCACCCCCGGAGCCGGTCTGCATCTTTAGAATATCTTCAAAATATTTTTTGTTGGCTAGCATTCTTGAATCATGGGGACGGTATTGCAATGCCGATTCATTATGCTGATAGGCAAGCTGATGCTGGCCGAGTTTATCGTAGCAGACGGCTAATTGCAGGTGGGGAAGCCAGGTCGCGCAGGCGCGGTTTTGAAAAGCCAGGTTTTCTGCTCCTTTGTTTTCTATTGCTTTTTCATACCAATAGACCGCACTTTGAAAATCGTTTTTTTCTAAAAAAGAGTATCCCAGCCTGCAGCAGGTTTCTGCTCTAGGCGGTCCATAGACGAGCGTGTGGAGCACCCAGCTTAATTCTTTTTCCTTCAGCCCCAGTGAATGGTAGCAGTCTGCTAATTTATTGCACGCTCTGATATTATCCTCTACCCATCCCTGCTTCGTTTGTAAAAAACGTAAATAGTACTCAATCGCTTGCTCCATTTTTCCGTGATCACACAACTCGTTCGCATAGTAAAATAAATCTCTTGGAGAAAAATCCTTTCCTGACGAGGCCATTTTTTCATAAATTCGGAGGTTGCGATCTGCGTCATGACTAAGTGGCAGGTGAGAAACCGCTGCATCACTGTGGTGAAGTTTCCCATATACTTCTAGGTATTCATGAACCGCGCCGATCCATTTAAAGCTCTTTTCCCGTTTTACGAGCCGGTATCTCCTTAAGCTGGATGTGACGTTATTTTCTTCATCAAAAGCCAAATGGTATTTCATTGAGACCGCGTCTATATCCGGATCAAGCGTTCTTTTTAAATCCAATAACAGCTCTTGATCTTTCTTGGTAAACACGTCGTCGGCGTCAAGCCATAAGATATAGTCGGATGTCGCCTGCTGAAACGAAAAATTTCGGGCTGCCGCAAAATCGTCAATCCATTTAAAATCAAAGATTCGGTCTGTATAGCGAGCAGCAATGTCTTTCGTCTTGTCAACTGACCCGGTATCCACAATATTGATCTCATCAGCTATCTCCTGCACAGAATCTAAGCATCGGCCAATAACAGCCTCTTCATTTTTTACAATCATGCATAAACTGATTGAAATCACATCGCCACCTCCGTTTTATTCTGTTTTTTCTTTATGGCATGGACAAACATGTAATCAATATGGGCATGTTTTGACAAGTGATCCAAAGTCAAACCAAATTGCCCGGCAAGGAATTGAAGTTCTTGTAAAAAGAGCTGTATGTTTGATTCAGTATCGGAGGAATGGGAGGTGATGGATTTTATGTCATAAAGGTATTCAGGAAATAGGGTATTTACGTTGCGAGGTGTGATGAAATGTGTGTACGTCGATGCACCACATAATAAAGAGAAAAATGTATCTGCATAGGCAGTATTTGGGATGCTGCAAATCAGCGAGCCAGAAGGCTTTAGATAAACGGCAAGAGTCTCAATTGTATGTCTGGGATTTTTTGAGCAGTTTAAAAGGTCACCGATCAAAATTACATCGAAAAAGGACTCAGGGTAAGGGAGGTCGCATGTTTCCACATCTGCCGAAATGACTTGTTCGTAATAGGGGCTTGCAATGGTCTGTAATAACTCATCCTTTTCAATCCCATACAATAAACAGGATTGCCGGTTCAAAAGTTCTGTCCCCGCAGCTCCCGTGCCGCAACCGATATGTAAGATAGAGTCGGCTTCCGCTGGCACAAGTGCTGTCAGCTGGGGCTGGGAGTCAAAGAATGTTGTTACATCCACCTTCCATTTATCGATGAAGCGTTGCCGGTTTTCTTCATATGATTGACTGATGCTTAAATCTGGATTGCCTGTAAACGTGGCATGACCGTGATGGTGGACAAACGAATCAAGAGCGATTTTTAGCTGATACCCCGCTTGCAGTACGCGGAGGCTTAAATCATCATCTTCAAATGAACCGCCTACAAAACGTTCATCAAAACCGCCAACTTGATCCAACACCTTCTTTTTGACAAGCAGGCAAAATCCGACCAGTCTCAATACAGCTTTTGACCTGCCTCGCTGCTGCAAACAGTAAAGACGAGAAAAATCTTCAATTTCTTCAACGTTTGTATAGTTAACGGGAACTTGCTGCGGACCGCTGACATAATTGCTTACAGGCCCGACCATGCCGATTTTATCATCCTGATAAAGCAGCTTGATCATTGGCTCCAGCCATTGATTTGTTACAACAGTATCATTGTTTAAAAAAAGAATATTGTCCCCTGAGGCAACTTCAAGACCCTGATTACAGGCTTTTGCGAAGCCTTCGTTCGTCTTATTAAAAATCGCCTTAATTGAAGTTATCTGTTTGAGGTAGTCACGTGTACCGTCATGAGAGCCGTTATCTATAACAATTACTTCTATACAGTCATTATTCGTATGCTTCCATATGCTCTCCAAGCATTGTTTTGTTAAAGCTAATTGATTATAAGTCAGAACAATAATACTCGTTTTCACTATAACCTCCGCCCTTCGCCATATCATTCGGATACTATATGTATATCGTAATGTTCAGACGGAATGATTCTTTCCTGTAAAAAGGAGAATGCTGCTTAAACGTAAAAATGTGAATGGTTTTTTAAAGAAAAAGTCGATGAATTTGTTTTACATTTAGTTTTCCCTTAAGGGGATCAACAAGGTTGGGGAATTCAGGGAAATAGGGATGATAAGTTGCCTTAACCAGTTTGTATGAAAGTTATATTTAATTCTTTCTGTATTAAATGGTGAATTAGGAGTTATATATTTAAAGGAGAATACCGATGGGGAGAAGGACGAAATATCGGTCAGATAGAAATTTTTATATAGGTTTCGTGACTTTAACTAACAATCATTATATTGTTCTTCGGAAAAAGGAACTTAAATCAAACTTTCAAAGTGGAGGTAGGACCAAAGAGATCAATTATGATTTATAGAATGTTTTTTGTAACTGAAACTAGTTGAGTACTACTTTAGAAAGAATCATCGTATACATATAAACAATGATAATTTAATGAAATGGACATCAATGGTGTTTCCAGAACATTTAACGTAGTTTAAATAAGATTTGATTGACGTATCAGAAATTGAAAAACCGTCCTTAGATGAGCAACATATTGAAGAGATGGATCTTCTAGTCTATGAGGCACTTGAATTTAACAAAGAATTGCTATCGAGACTATTTGAGATGTGTCGTAAATCCACTAATAAAATCTGTTTTTGAAGAAATGTTTAATTCTTAAAATGGTTAATCAATTTAAGTGCTTCATTTAAGTCTCTTATAAGCCGATAAAGCTTACTGGAGGACACAAATCATAAAAATCCCCCCAAAAAAATTTTTTGAGGGGGAATAATACATATTTAAGAAGTGTGACCTCTACTTGCAACTTCAAATGAGTCTTTCTCAATAAAATATCCAATATTTTTACTCCGACTTTAGAAGAAGAGATCATTTGCTCCAACACAAGCCCTCCTATATTAAATATGTAATATTTTATCATATTTAAATGAATAAGGAAGATTAATGTTATCTTAAAAAACAAAAAAGCCTCCTGCAAATTATGAGAAGGGTAAGGGAATTATTTTTGAGAATCATATTCCATTGCTTGTTCACAGTCAGAAATCCTTGAGTTGTTCTAGTAAGAGGCAATATTGTTGAATAAGGATAGTTTTAAAGAGGTTATTGTTGTCTTAATATCGAAATAAAGATCAAGTAAGCATGAGGGGAGTTACTTTAATGCATATCACAACAAAAAGGTTATTGATACGTGAATTTGAATTCAAAGATTGGCAAGCTGTATATGAGTATACATCTGATAGTAATGTAATGAAGTATATACCTGAAGGGGTTTTTACTGAAGAAGATGCAAAGGCATTTGTAAATAAAAACAAAGGTGATAACGCTGAAAAATACCCTGTCATACTAAGAGATGAAGACTGTCTTATAGGCCATATTGTTTTTTATAAGTATTTTGGTGAACATACATATGAAATTGGGTGGGTGTTTAATCCCAATTATCAAAATAAAGGGTATGCTTCTGAGGCAGCCCAAGCTATCTTGGAATATGGATTTAAAGAAATGAACTTACATAGGATTATAGCTACGTGTCAACCTGAGAATATTCCCTCATACCGAGTTATGGAGAAGATTGGAATGAGAAGAGAAGGCTTTTTTAAAAAATGTATTCCAAAAGGCAATGAATGGTGGGATGAATATTATTACGCTATTTTAGAGGAAGAGTGGAATTGTAAGAGGGGTAATGCAGGAAATTGAAACCATAACAGCTATAGAACGTATAGTGATAGTAGGGCTTATAGTGCTTAATATGAATGATGTGAGAGGGGTATCCAAATGCAAATTCATCTCACCAAAAGGGGAAAACAAGACAATCATCATAAATGGTTAGGAACTGTCTTGCTCAGTTGGGGAACATTCGTATTTGCTTTGTTTTTTGCTACTTTAGTCGGTTCAATGGCTAGCCAAGCAGGAGCTTCCAAGCTTTTGAAGCAAGGCATCCAAGCAGGTTTAGTCACATTAATAACTGTCCCGTTGCTCTACATTCTTCTTAAACGGATGTCTAGTAGACCCTTTTATTCTATAGGACTGTCTGGGTGGCGGCAAGCCATTCCGAAAGCCTTAATAGGAGCAATATATGTGATTGTATTATCCGGGTCTGGTTTCGCTATCGCCCATTTATTATGCTGGATCAAAATTACACAATTTCACTTCTCTGTCCATTTAGTGACAGCATTGCTCTTAAATATGATTATCGCTTTCTTTTATGAAGCTTTTCCAGAGGAATTAACTTTTCGGGGGACGGTGTACTATGCTCTAAATAAGCGTTGGAACTGTTTTATGGCCTTACTCCTACAGCCGATCCTGTTTGTGCTTGCACCAATAACTGTAAGTGGCTTGCAATATATAGTTGGAATTGAATCATCTGCTATCACATTAGATTACATTGTTTTATTGTTGGGTTTTGGATTCATCCTTCAACTCCTGCGTATTGTAACAGGAAGCTTATGGACGTCTATCGCTTTTCATCTATCCTTTCTTGAAAATTCTCGGTTCTTCGTCCTGCAGGGGAAGGAGCGCTTTATTACCTATGAAGAAATTGTTCCGGGAACAGGTTCGCTGTTTGTGATCTTTTTTATGTTGCTTATTGTCGGTACTCTACTATTAATACCTGTTGCAATAACTCGCCGAAATACTATTCAATGGCGGAAGAATGAGAAATGCGACCAAGATGTTTAATTTCTGAGTAGAACAGTAGTTTTAAAGTGATTTTAAGGAGGATCTAGACAATGTTGAAGAAGCATTCATTAAGAAAGAGGTTATAAACATGCAAGTTTTAAGGATCATATTTGTTCATGTCTTGTCCGCGTTATCAGCTGCTGTTGTTTATGTTTTTGGCATTGGTTATGACGGCTACATACCATACTTCCTAATAAGTGTTTAATCTTTGCTGCACCTGTTCAATATTTCTTAAATCGCAATCCAAAAAGGTTTAACGCGAAATATTTACTCATATACATATTCTTTTCCTTCTTAGTATGGTTATTCTTCGCTTTCATTACTGATCCAAAAAACACCTTAAACTTTCTGATGGAATATGAAATATACTTGTTTAGCGTCTCATTTGCCGTAATATTTTGGATCTGGGACTCGGTTTTTCTGCAAAACATTGGGAGGGTAGCAGCGTAGCTTAAATCATCACAATCCTTTTCCTTATGCACGGTCAAAAATCCCTTTCGTTTACCAAATTATGACACAAAAGGGTAAAGGGAGAGAGGGATGAAAAGGGTTAATCGTTTAACTTTGGTTTGCTTAGGCTTAGTCTCAAGTTTTAATCTTCCCAAAGCTGAAGCAAAGCTAACGGTGGATTAAACAAATGTAGACTTTGTTTTGATCGACCGGAATTTTGACCGCACTTGGTTATAAATTCACAATACACAATAATAAAGACTGTACTCTAAATATGAAACTTAGCAGAATAGCTCTAACTGATGGATATTTTCAAGGAGCGAGAAAGAATTCCAGGAAGTTATTTGGACTACAGTGCAGCAGATCGAGTAGAAGGTGATCAGTTAGAAATAACAAAAAGTTCAGGCTGCGGCGATGTGTGGATAAAAGGTATTTATGGATTTGAACATGAAGAGCGGGATTATTAAATTCAGCGAGGTCAAGGATCCATTATAAACTTAATGATCATTTTAAGTGATCAAAAATAACTAAAAGGTGAGAATATGATTAAATCAAAGTTAAAAACGATTATAGACCAAAGAAAGATCAGTATCCGGAAACTTTCCAGAGATATTGATCATGAGTATCCAACTGTCAGAAAGCTATATAATGACGAAATGGAGCGGTATCCGAGAGAGCTGTTTGATAAAGTCTGGCCCTATCAAAACATCGAACTGCATGAGTTGTTGATATTCCAAAAAGATCATATTCCTAAAGTGAGAATGTCTAAATGAAGATAATGGAGTATATGAAGGAAAGGTTTCAAAACCTCGAATTCATTCCTAGCATCTATAATCAATGGGGCATAGGAATCCATTTTTGTCTTGGGGAAAATATCTATCAACTCAAAGAGAAAGAAGAATTGAATCTTAAGAGGTTCCAAGTTGTATATGAGCAAATAACAATCATTTTTAATGAATTATTTGAACAAAACGATGACATATTCCTCGTGACGAATATGTATAAGCACAAGAAAGAGAAATGTATAAGAAAATTAAAGGTCTATCAACCGTTTCTAAAGTGTAAAAATCAAAAGTGTAAAAATCATTTGAATCAAATTCTGGTGAAGACATATCCCTACCCTTTCGAAATCAATAAAGCTGAAGAATACGAGATGCAACAATTTTCCTTGTTATGCAAACCTCGAGACTTACGTGTAACTGAATTACTTAAAGCAGCCAGTAACGAGGATTTTCCATTAAAACCGAAATTCGGAGGTTACTCTACTGATTACCCTGATGTTTTCTTTGTGAACATTACAAAAGACATTATTTTCTTTATCTATGATGATCGTGGATGTGAAGTCATAGCTCTTGATTTCAAACGAATACGTCCACTTTATGAAAAATATCACGACTGGGTAGAAGAGTATAAGTACATGTAATACTCTTTTTTAATAGAAACTGAAAAAATCTAAGTTTTATATGGCTCTAGTTCAGTTCGACAAGCCATGGGACAACAGCTAAAATGGTTTTACGTAATTAGGGAAGGATTCTAAAGGTCGGGCTGAGAAATGAATGATTCAATTAGTTGTCCATTTCAAAAAACCATATGCTGATGATGAGGATTGGATTAAATTAAGTGTCAACAGAAAGGGATGGGAAATTTCAGAATTGCTTGACTTTACTTTATGATGAAAGGGGTCGAGTAAGATGGATAAAAAAAAGGATGAAATACAAAGAAAGTATAGGGAGCAAATGAGGGAGAAGAAAGAACGAGAAAAAGAAGATGGCAGTTCACATACTTTTGAAATTGTTGTTGTGCTAGCCATTATCATATTGATGTTTTTCTTTAATTCAGTATTTAAGGCTTTTTAGATATTGTACAGATGACTTTCAGGATTATTGAAAAAATAACCCTTTGAGGTATTAGTATTGAAGGACTTATGAAAATTCAAGAGGCAGTTGAATCTTAAATAATTAATTACCAAATATCGGGGATGGAAAATGAAATTGTATAATGAATTTATCAATATAGCTAAAATTTTTAATAAAGAGCTAGACATCATTCCATTATTATATGGCTCTTTAGGTCTTGAAAAGGTAACTGGGTTAGACTTTTCTCCAGAAGATATTGATCTCCTTATTCCTTTAATTTTTTTAGAGGAAAAGTGGGAAAAACTAAAAAAAGTGATGGAACTGCATGGATACAAAATGGTTGATTTACATGAGCATGAATTTAAGAAAACTAATACAAAAATAGGCATTGCTTACATTGAGGATTTAAAACCATTTGCAGATGTAGACTATAATAATCTAGAGGTTTTTGAAGATGGCGGAGCGAAATATCATTTGCTAACGATTGATGATTACCTCAAGGTTTATAAAAAGTCTTTATTAGATGGTTATAGAAGAAGGAAGAAGAATCATAAAGACCAAAGTAAAATTAACATATTGAATAAATTAATACGGAATTAATTTCTGTATTCTCTTTTGTTTCCAGTCTCAATTAAAATTTTTAAGATTAAAATAAGTTTGAAAGGATAAATCATAGTGTTTAACACAGCCATTAATCCTCAGACAGTCAAAAAGCCATTTCTACTCCGGTTGAAAGCTTTTCAATTTTTGCTTCTTATTTATCTTTCCTGTATTGATATATGTATGTAGGGTTGGACTTATAACATAAACTATTCTGGCCATTCCTGTTCTTTCAATTCATGACCGGGCTTGCCATCAGCATAAATCTAGGCTAACAGTCTCCATACATCCTGTGATCACCTTTATCAAACTCTTAAATGCAACTTACCACTAACCAATTCTTTATTTCGCATAGATCATCTTTGTCATGTGTTTACACAAGAATCTGTTTTGGACTAATCGTCGTTAACTGATACATGACATTCGCAAATATTTGAGACACTGAATATAACGAAACAGTCAAAAATCAATATTTAATTCATTCTGTTTAAACTATCTGAAAAAGATGTTGAAAAAGTTGAAAGGATTTTATAATATTAAATCAAGTTAGTTTGTTCGATCAACAAACTAATAAGATAAAATTTCATTGTCCACAAGATAAGGTCTTACTGAATATGGATGGAAGGGGGATAAGAGGATCGATTTAATGGAGCTAAACAATATAAGAAACGAAAGAATGAGGCTTTTATCCTTTTCCAGGTATATAAGGTATGACGAAAAAAGATGAATTTTCTGCTTGCTGATCACCATATTTTTTCGCACTGTTTTGAAAGCGCTTTTATAAAAGTTTACTGACCGTAAATTCGAGAAATTGTTATACCGTTTCACACTGTTCCATATTAAAGGATCGAAAAGGGGAGAAATCATGCTCAGTGAAAATGTAAAGAAGATTAGCATGGTTGAAAAAGTTGGATATGCGTCTGGAGATTTTGCGTGTAATTTAATTTATGCAACAGTGTCTACGTATCTTTTGTTCTTCTATACAGATGTTTTTGGTTTATCGGCAGCAGCAGCCGGTACTATGTTTTTAGTGGTTAGAATAATCGACGCTCTCGCTGATCCTTTTATCGGAACAATAGTTGACAGAACGAACAGCAGATTTGGACGCTTTAGACCGTATCTTTTATTCGGAGCTTTTCCATTTGTCATACTGGCAATACTCTGTTTTACAACACCAGACTTTTCGGATATGGGGAAATTAATATATGCCTATATAACCTATGTTGGCTTGTCGCTTACATACACAACGATAAACGTTCCATATGGCGCGTTAACTTCTGCAATGACTAGAAATAATCAAGAAGTGGTTAGTATAACTTCTGTTCGCATGTTATTTGCGAATCTTGGGGGACTTGTCGTTGCATTTTTTGTTCCCTTACTGG
Source organism: Bacillus sp. FSL R7-0685 (assembly GCF_038002425.1). Classification (NCBI taxonomy): domain Bacteria; kingdom Bacillati; phylum Bacillota; class Bacilli; order Caryophanales; family Bacillaceae; genus Bacillus; species Bacillus sp. FSL R7-0685. Next base: position 1,893,561 of record NZ_JBBOCN010000001.1, read on the forward strand.
CTGCTTATTTAAGCGATACTTCCGGCAACGAGTCTCTTGGCTGGCAACTAACCATGGGTATTTTGGGAATGATAGGCGGGTGCCTTTTAATCTTTTGTTTTAAAAGCACAAAAGAGCGGGTCACTCTTCAAAAATCCGAAGAAAAAATTAAATTTACGGATATATTTGAGCAGTTTCGTGTTAATCGTCCACTTGTTGTATTAAGTATTTTCTTTATTATTATTTTTGGAGTGAATTCCATCAGTAATTCGGTTGGCATTTACTACGTAACGTATAACTTAGAAAGAGAGGATTTGGTGAAGTGGTACGGTTTGATAGGAAGTTTGCCCGCTTTGGTCATTTTACCGTTTATTCCAAGGCTTCATCAATTTTTGGGGAAAAAGAAATTACTAAACTATGCATTATTACTGAATATTATCGGCCTCTTAGCTTTACTGTTTGTTCCGCCAAGTAATGTTTACCTCATACTTGTCTGTCGATTAATCGCTGCTGCTGGAAGTCTCACTGCCGGGGGATATATGTGGGCGCTTATTCCTGAAACAATTGAATATGGAGAGTACAGGACTGGGAAAAGAATGGGTGGGCTCATTTACGCTATAATCGGATTTTTCTTTAAGTTTGGTATGGCCTTAGGAGGAGTTGTTCCGGGTCTGGTTCTTGATAAGTTTGGATATGTGGCAAATCAGGCACAAACCCCGGCGGCATTAATGGGGATTTTAATTACAACAACCATTATTCCCGTGTTCTTGCTTGTTCTAGCTTTAATTGATATTAATTTCTATAACTTAGATGAGAAAAAATATAAAAACATGGTTCGAGAATTAGAGAATAGAGACAAAGTTTATTTGGATCATATTGATGATTTCAAAGCTTAAAAAAGAAAATAAACTGAGGAGGAGTCCCAAATGAAGATTACCAATCCAGTACTTAAAGGATTCAATCCCGATCCAAGTATTTGTAGGGTAGGAGAGGATTATTATATCGCTGTATCTACATTTGAGTGGTTTCCGGGAGTCCAGATACACCACTCAAAAGATTTAGTAAATTGGCACTTAGTTGCACATCCATTACAGAGAGTTTCACAATTAGACATGAAAGGAAATCCAAATTCAGGTGGGGTTTGGGCACCATGTTTAAGCTATAGTGATGGGAAGTTTTGGCTGATCTATACGAATGTTAAGGTAGTAGATGGCGCATGGAAAGATTGTCACAATTATTTAGTTACTTGTGAAACGATTAATGGTGATTGGAGTGAGCCGATTACATTAAATAGCTCGGGATTTGATGCTTCTTTGTTCCATGATAAGGATGGAAAAAAGTATTTATTAAATATGTTATGGGATCACCGTATTGATCGGCACTCATTTGGAGGAATTGTTATACAGGAATATTCTGATAAAGAGCAAAAATTAATCGGTAAACCAAAAGTTATATTTGAAGGAACTGATAGAAAACTGACAGAAGCTCCGCACCTTTATCATATCGGGAACTATTATTATTTATTAACTGCAGAAGGAGGAACACGGTACGAACATGCTGCTACAATTGCCCGTTCTGCAAATATTGAGGGGCCATATGAAGTTCATCCCGATAATCCAATCTTAACGTCATGGCATGACCCAGGAAATCCATTGCAAAAATGTGGTCATGCATCCATTGTTCAAACACATACAGATGAGTGGTATTTAGCTCATTTAACGGGACGTCCTATTCATCCTGACGATGATTCAATTTTTCAGCAGAGAGGATACTGTCCTTTGGGCAGAGAAACAGCTATTCAAAAACTTTACTGGAAAGATGAATGGCCCTATGTAGTAGGTGGAAAAGAAGGAAGCTTGGAGGTAGATGCACCTTCTATACCCGAAACAATATTTGAAGCAACGTACCCGGAAGTTGATGAATTTGAGGATTCAACATTAAATATAAATTTTCAAACTTTAAGGATTCCATTCACGAATGAATTAGGTTCATTGACTCAAGCGCCAAATCATTTACGATTATTCGGTCATGAATCATTAACTTCGACATTTACTCAGGCATTTGTAGCCAGACGCTGGCAAAGTCTCCATTTTGAAGCGGAAACTGCTGTTGAGTTTTATCCGGAAAATTTTCAACAAGCCGCTGGATTGGTGAATTATTACAATACAGAGAACTGGACGGCTCTTCAAGTCACGCATGATGAAGAACTGGGCCGCATTCTTGAATTAACACTATGTGACAACTTTTCTTTTTCACAGCCATTAAATAATAAAATTGTTATTCCTCGTGAAGTAAAGTATGTATATTTAAAAGTAAATATTGAAAAGGACAAATATTATTATTTCTATTCTTTTAACAAAGAAGTTTGGCACAAAATTGACATTGCACTGGAATCGAAAAAATTATCAGATGATTACATCCGTGGGGGAGGATTCTTCACAGGGGCCTTTGTAGGGATGCAATGCCAAGATACCAGCGGTAATCATATACCGGCCGACTTTAGATATTTTCGTTATAAAGAAAAATAATTTGCACATGAAAAAGGAGATTTCTATTTTAGAACTCCTTTTTCATATGAGAAGGTGCCTATATCAATATTGCTTCAGAAATACTCCTAGAATAAAAAAGCTCATCTTTAAAGATGAGCTGTACATTCCATTAAAATTACATTGTAACCATGTCCAGAAAATGATCAATCACAATGGAGGACATTCCTAATGCCGGCGCATTCTGTCCTAAGGAAGATGGCAATAATTCATAGCTATTGCATAAATGGGAATAAACCCTTGACGATACTTCACTTCTCATTGAATTTAAAACCATAGGATGCGATTCAATTATGCTATTTCTTAAAATTACGGCTTGTGGGTTGAAAGTATTTAGAATATTGGTAAGGCCTATTCCTAAATAGAATCCAAAATTTTGTAATGCATTTAAGGTTCCGATATCATTCAGATGGGCGAGGTTTATGATATCTTGATAGGACAGTTTTTTCTCTTTGGTCTGAAGATTTTTTAATAAAGCCTTCTCTGAAGCATACAATTCCCAGCAGCCTCGGTTTCCGCAACTGCATTTAGGACCATTAAAGTCTATTGTCATATGTCCCATTTCTCCAGAGAAGCCGCTTACTCCTCTATATAAATGATTGTTGATAATAACACCGATCCCTATCCCTGTGCTGATACTTACGTAAATAATGTTATCGTGATTTTTTGCAGCTCCAAATACTTTCTCTCCATATGCGCCAGCATTTGCCTCATTTTCAATAAAAACAGGCACATTGTACTTCTCTTGTATAGAAGATTTTAAGTCAATATCTCTCCAGTTGGAGTTCGGAGTGAAAACAATTTTTTGATCTTTATCAATGAGTCCAGGCACGCAAATACCTATACCAATAAGCCCGTACGGAGATTGGGGCATATGCGTCATAAAGTGATGAATCATATCAATCAAAATGTCTTTCGTTATTTCTGGAGAATTGGATTCCAAATGGCAGTATTGATCAAGAACGATCGTTCCTTCGAGGTCTGTTAAAATGCCATTGATATAATCCACACCAACATCTATTCCTACGGAGTATCCTGCCTTTTTATTAAAAACAAGCATGACAGGTCTTCTTCCGCCACTTGATTGTCCTTGACCTATTTCAAATACCAGATTTTCTTTCATTAACGTGTTTACCTGTGATGAAACAGTTGATTTATTTAATCCAGTCATTTCAGATAATTTTGCTCTTGAAATAGGTGAATTTTTAAGGATTTCTTTTAATAATAACTTTTGATTTACTTTTTTGACAAAGGTTTGATCAGCGATATCCACTTCATCCACTCCATTTGTTTAATCTTTAAATTAAGTATAAACATAGTACATAGCGAATCTTCCCTTTATTATATCTAATGTGTTCATAAAAAACTAAAAAAAATATTGAAAATACTGATGAGGTTATATAAGATGAAAGTAAGTTAGTTTGTTTAAACAACAAACTAATAGGTAACTTACAATATGAAATAAAATGCATTTGTATTTGAATGATCAGGTTTTGAATTTATTTTTAAGGGGGAAATCACATGGCTCAATCTCATTCCAGTTCAACCAACTATTTTGGAAGCGCAAACAAAGTGGTTTACGAAGGGAAAGATTCGACTAATCCTTTAGCATTTAAATATTATAATCCTCAAGAAGTAATCGGCGGAAAAACGATGAAAGAGCATTTGCGATTTTCTATTGCCTATTGGCATACATTTACTGCTGATGGTACAGACGTTTTTGGAGCAGCTACGATGCAAAGACCATGGGATCACTATAAAGGCATGGATCTAGCGAAGATGAGAGTAGAAGCAGCATTTGAGATGTTTGAAAAACTAGATGCACCATTCTTTGCTTTTCATGACCGGGATATTGCACCAGAAGGCAGTACGCTAAAAGAGACAAACCAAAATTTAGATATGATCGTGGGCATGATTAAAGATTACATGAGAAATAGCGGCGTTAAGCTATTATGGAATACCGCAAACATGTTTACGAATCCCCGTTTCGTCCATGGTGCCGCGACTTCTTGCAATGCAGATGTGTTTGCGTATGCTGCAGCACAAGTGAAAAAAGGGTTAGAAACAGCAAAAGAGCTTGGCGCTGAGAACTATGTATTTTGGGGCGGCCGTGAAGGATATGAAACATTGTTAAATACCGATTTAAAATTTGAGCTTGATAATTTGGCTAGATTTATGCATATGGCAGTGGATTATGCGAAGGAAATCGGGTACACAGGGCAGTTTTTGATTGAGCCAAAACCAAAAGAGCCGACCACCCATCAATACGATACAGATGCAGCAACAACCATTGCCTTTTTGAAGCAATATGGCTTAGACAATCATTTTAAATTAAATCTTGAAGCCAATCATGCCACATTAGCCGGGCATACATTCGAACATGAATTGCGCATGACAAGAGTACATGGTCTGCTTGGCTCTGTTGACGCAAACCAGGGTCATCCTCTTTTAGGCTGGGATACGGATGAATTTCCGACGGATTTATATTCTACGACATTAGCAATGTACGAAATCCTGCAAAATGGCGGCTTAGGAAGCGGCGGATTAAACTTTGACGCGAAGGTCAGAAGATCTTCTTTTGAGCCTGATGATCTAATATATGCCCATATTGCAGGGATGGATGCATTTGCAAGAGGATTGAAAGTTGCCCACAAATTAATCGAAGATCGTGTGTTTGAAGATGTGATTCAACATCGTTACCGCAGCTTTACTGAAGGGATTGGTCTTGAAATTATAGAAGGAAGAGCTAATTTCCACACACTTGAGCAATATGCGCTAAATCATAAATCAATTAAAAACGAATCTGGAAGACAGGAGAAATTAAAAGCGATATTGAACCAATACATTTTAGAAGTATAACAGGATAAGCTCCAGATCCTGCTATCAATACCAAGTCACTGAATTACCCGTCATGATTCCTTTCCTATTGCTTGTTGTTATGACGGGTAACTTCTATAATTAGGATTTATTTAGAGTGAATGGTTTTTTAAAAGGGCAAGGAGTGAAAAAATGAAGTATGTCATTGGAATAGATCTTGGAACGAGTGCTGTTAAAACCATTTTAGTTAATCAAAACGGCAAGGTTTGTGCAGAAACGTCCAAAAGGTACCCGCTCATCCAAGAGAGGGCGGGATATAGTGAGCAAAATCCTGAAGACTGGGTACAGCAAACAATTGAAGCATTGGCTGAATTGGTTTCTATATCCAATGTTCAAGCCAAGGATATTGACGGGATAAGCTATTCGGGACAAATGCATGGATTAGTACTGCTTGACCAAGATCGTCAGGTGTTACGTAATGCAATTCTTTGGAATGATACCAGAACAACGCCTCAATGTATAAGGATGACCGAGAAATTTGGCGATCATCTTCTTGACATCACAAAAAACCGTGTTTTAGAAGGGTTTACATTACCTAAAATGTTATGGGTAAAGGAACATGAACCTGAACTTTTTAAAAAAACTGCTGTGTTTTTGCTTCCGAAAGACTACGTGCGATTCCGTATGACCGGTGCCATTCACACCGAATACTCCGATGCAGCAGGAACTTTACTTTTACATATTACTCGCAAGAAGTGGAGCAATGATATTTGCAATCAAATTGGTATTTCTGCAGATATTTGTCCTCCGCTTGTTGAATCTCATGATTGTGTAGGGTCGCTGCTTCCGCACGTTGCCGCAAAGACCGGGCTATTAGAAAAAACAAAAGTGTACGCTGGGGGAGCAGATAATGCTTGCGGCGCTATTGGAGCAGGTATCCTTTCTTCCGGAAAAACATTATGCAGTATTGGGACGTCAGGGGTCATACTTTCCTACGAAGAAGAAAAAGAAAGAGACTTTAAAGGGAAAGTCCACTTTTTTAATCATGGAAAAAAGGATTCTTTTTATACGATGGGCGTCACGCTCGCTGCAGGATACAGCTTGGACTGGTTTAAAAGAACGTTTGCACCAAACGAATCGTTTGAGCAATTATTGCAGGGGGTGGAAGCTATTCCGATAGGAGCCAATGGACTGCTATACACTCCTTATTTGGTTGGTGAAAGAACGCCGCATGCTGATTCTTCTATTCGGGGAAGCTTGATCGGAATGGATGGAGCCCATAATAGAAAGCATTTTTTGAGGGCAATAATGGAAGGTATCACATTCTCTTTACATGAATCAATTGAGCTATTCCGCAAAGCGGGAAAATCAGTTCATACTGTTGTTTCTATTGGTGGGGGAGCTAAAAATGATACGTGGCTGCAAATGCAAGCTGATATTTTCAATACGAGGGTAATTAAGTTAGAAAATGAACAAGGGCCAGCTATGGGGGCTGCAATGCTGGCTGCCTTTGGAAGCGGATGGTTTGAATCCCTTGAAGAATGTGCAGAGCAGTTCATTCGTGAGGCTGCTGCATTTTATCCAAAGGCACAAAATGTTCAAAAATATAAAACACTATTTGATTTGTATAAGAACATTTATACTCACACAAAGGATCTCAATCAAGCTTTGAAGAGCTTTCGAAAAAACTAATGATGTTATTGTCTGGAGATCAACGAAAGAACAATTAACGATTAATCATCAAAGGCCTTTGATGACATGGCTGCCTTCTTTTGAAAAGATGGTGAGAATAAGGTATGGCAACCTTTAAACAGTATTGGAGTGTCCAGCAGACAAAACGAACGAGCGGAACCGTATTCTGTCAGCGAACACTTCAAGAAGTGGGAAAGCTTAGGAATGCCAATGGGTAAGATGTATGAAACCGCGCTAACGACGGTAGAGGGATCTCTTGATTTATGATGAAATAGGAAGGATGTTTACACACAAATAACCCCCTCACATTGACGTGAAGGGGTGTTTTTTATTGTTACTATACAGCGGAAATTTTACAGGCTAGTTGATGATTTTAGCTTGATAAGCAGAATGGAAACTAGACACGCCATCATCTCTTTCTCATTCTTTGGAAACTGCATTCTGCTAGGTTTGCTGCTTTTTTTAACGAACAGTGTTTTTCTATTTCACACAGCCATTAAATCCTCTGTTCGTCACATAACCGCTCTTACTCCAAATTGACAGTTTATCTGATTTTGCTTCTTGCTCATCTAGTCTGAATTGGTCTATGTATTTTGTGTTAGGCTCATATACATATGCTACTCTGGCCAATCCCTCTTTCAATAATGTCTCTTGAACAGATTTGCCGTCAACATAAACGTATGCTAACAGTCTTCCATACTTATCTCTGCGATCGCCTTTATCAAATTCCAGCTGTAGCTTACCGCTGTTGACCAATTCTTTATTTCGTTTCGACGCATCCTCACCGTATGGTTGAACACAAGAATTTGGTTTCTTCGTCTCAGGTGTATCAACGAGCAAGTAGCGCACTGTGTCTTCCTTTCCGTTGTAAATAACCTTAATCGTATCTCCATCTATTGCTCTATCTAATGTAACATCGACCAATTTCTTCTGATTTTTTGAATGAGGCGTGCCGGCCTTTTGTTCTGTCTGATTATATTTATTAGATTGAGTATCTTGAGAGACTTGCTCCGTCCCATTAGAATCTGAATGGTTTTTGGCTGCGTGATTTGATCCGCAAGCTGCCAAAGTAATACTTAAAACGATTGCGATCATACTGATCAAAATCTTCTTCATATTGATTCCCTCTTTATCATTTTCTCTTTTTGCGTTTAAACATCATCATTATAACGATATGGACATTTTTTGTGAATGGAAAACTTCAAGGGAACTTATAACACTCCAAATTGCCAATAGTTAACTTTACAACGAGATGATCAAAACATCACCATCACATAGCGGAAATAAATAATCCTGAAAATAATATTGACTGAAAATGCTTTTGGAATTATGATAATATGAGAAATGACAATAATGTAACAAAAACATTACTACAACATAACAACTGATAGCTTAGGTTTATTCTATTGGCTAAAAATGTAAACGGTTACAAATCCAGAGGCGAAAATCTAAGATAGAGATGACTTTAGTTTTGACTCAATATCCACACTGAAAGAGCTTATTAAGTATTCTTAATAAAGGCAGGGGAAATGGATATGAATGAACATCGAAATCGAAGGTTGAAATTAATAATGATTTCAGCAACTTTTGGAGGGCTTCTCTTTGGATATGACACCGGAGTTATAAATGGAGCTTTACCTTTTATGGCAAGGCCAGATCAGCTTGATTTAACACCGGTTACAGAAGGGCTTGTTACGAGTATTCTTTTATTAGGTGCCGCATTTGGAGCGTTGTTATGCGGAAGATTGGCTGATCGATATGGCCGACGTAAAATGATCCTTAATCTTTCCTTTTTATTTTTCCTGGCATCACTGGGAACAGCGTTAGCACCTAATGTTTTCATCATGGCGGCCTTTCGTTTTTTACTGGGGCTGGCTGTTGGAGGAGCCTCGGCGATGGTGCCGGCCTTTTTAGCAGAAATGGCACCGCATGAAAAGAGAGGGCGTATGGTAACCCAAAATGAACTAATGATTGTTGGCGGGCAATTTTTAGCATATGTTTTTAATGCGATCCTCGGTGTAACAATGGCAAATACGGGACATGTTTGGAGATACATGCTAGTCATTTGTGCTGTTCCGGCTATCATGTTATTTGCCAGTATGCTTAAGGTCCCAGAAAGCCCCCGATGGCTAATCACCAAAGGCAAAAACAGTGAGGCGCTGCGAGTTCTTAAACAAATTCGAGAAGATAAACGTGCAGAAGCTGAATGTAGAAAAATTCAAGAAGCGGTAGAAAAAGATACAGCACTAGAAAAGGCATCACTCAAGGACTTTTCTACACCATGGCTGCGCCGTCTTTTATGGATTGGAATTGGTGTTGCCATCGTGAATCAAATTACAGGTGTGAACTCGATTATGTATTATGGCACACAAATCCTTAAAGAATCTGGTTTTGGTACAAAAGCGGCTTTAATCGCTAATATTGGAAATGGGCTGATATCAGTTATTGCAGTTATATTTGGGATTTGGCTGGTCGGAAAAGTGAGACGGCGTCCAATATTATTGATTGGTTTGGCGGGGACGACTACAGCTCTCCTATTGATTGCGATTTTCTCAATTGTGCTTGATGGATCTATGGCACTTCCTTATGTAGTGCTTTCTTTGACCGTTTTATTTCTTGCCTTTATGCAAGGGTGTGTAGGACCTGTGACTTGGCTTGTCATAGCGGAAATATTCCCTCAAAGGTTAAGAGGACTTGGTTCTGGGATAAGTGTTTTTTTCCTTTGGATATTAAACTTTGTGATCGGTTTTGCTTTCCCGATCTTGCTTAGCTCTGTAGGTTTGTCTTTTACATTCTTTATATTTGTGGCTTTAGGTGTATTGGCAATCGGTTTTGTGTACAAATTCATGCCGGAAACAAAAGGGCGTACACTTGAAGAATTAGAAGAGCATTTTCGTTCTCGACACGATCATAATACTCCTGAACAATCAGTTATTGAGTTATAAATATGTTGAAAATCTCTCTTCTTATAGGAGGGATTTTTTTAGTTTCAGAAAAAACAAAATCCCTCTGGTAGAGGGATTTTGATTCAGCATTTTAAGATGTTCTACACGTATAATACTGGAGTTGATACTTTAAAAATCTCGCCATCTCTTATATAAAAACGAGGGATGCGGCGGCTTAATGTAGACACGACTTCATAGTTAATCGTATTGAGCATTTCAGCCACTTCATCAACGGAAATCTCGGCTCCTTTTTGCTTACCGTAAATCACGACTTCTTCTCCTTGTTTACCTTCACCGTTTTCTCCTAAACTGACCATGATCATATCCATTGTTACTCTTCCCGCCACTGGCACTCGTTTTCCGCGATGAAGAACAAATCCGCGATTGGAAAGGGCACGAGAATAGCCGTCAGCATAGCCAATCGGGAGTGTAGCAATTACTTCATTAGGTTCTGCGATGTATGTAGCACCATAGCTAACGGTTCGGGGTTCTGTCCGCATGGTTTTCACATAAGCGATGCGTGCCTTTAAACTTAACGCAGGTTCAAGCTTAACGAGATTTAGTTGTTTAATATAGGCTGAAGGATATAAACCATATAAGCCGATACCTAAACGGATCATATCAGCGCTAAATTCCGGAAATGCGATAGCTGCAGCCGTGTTGCACATATGCACGGTGGGCAGCTCAATCCCCTGTTTTTTTAAAAAGCTGAGAAAACTGATGAATTTTTCATGCTGCAGCTTTGTGAGTGTGGTGTCCGGTTCATCAGCTGTCGAAAAATGTGTGAAAATCCCTGTCCATCTGAGGAATTTACTTGCCTTTAAAGCTTTCACTACTTCTAAAAGTTCTTCCTTTGTGCGTACACCTAATCGTCCCATGCCGGTATCCACGTTAATATGAATGGCCAGCCGGTTAGCACTCGCTTCTTTTTCCAATATCTCGTTTGCTTCTTTCATCCAATCAACCTGAAATGCTGATAATGTTATATTCCAAGCTGCTGACTTCTTTACACAACTAAGGGATGTAAAACCAAGCACAAGGATAGGTGCTGTAATCCCAGCTTTACGTAAAACGATTCCTTCCTCCACACTGGCAACAGCGAGCTCACTCGCCCCGTGTTCCAGTGCATGGCGTGCCACTTCTATAGACCCGTGGCCATAACCGTTCGCTTTTACAACAGCCATAATTTTGCTCTTATGTGGAATATGACGGCGGATCGCTCGCAAATTCTTTTTAACGGCATCAAGATTGACTTCGATCCAAACTTCTCGGCAAAGCTTTATCATCAACGCTTCCTTCCTTCTTATGGATTGTAAATACCACCTATTGCCGCAAGAATAAATGTTAATTGTTGGATGATTCGATCTTATTTTATTCAACTTTATTTGAAATCATTCAACAGCAAATCCATGTGATACGAGAAGGTGCCTATCAATGTTCGAATAATAGCAAGTACGGGATACATGAGGCTTGTAAGTGGGGTGTTAATGGATGCGGCGACCGAGGATTACAAAAATGATTATTTGTTTTGGGACATTTTTTTCTAAGGGTAGATGATAACGAGAAATCTAATCAGGAAATACTTACCGTTGTTATGAACATTGAAGAACCTTTTAAATGAGAAGGGCTGAGGAAATTCTGTAAAAGATAATCGGTTGAAAAGGCAGTCGATTCCTTGTTCCATAAACCTAACATCAGAGTATATAATTATACTCGTATTCACAAAAATCGTTTAAGTAAGGGGTATACATGAATAGGGGAGTTAGTTTTCAAATACCGAATGAATATGGAAATTTTCTATGGAGAATACTGCAGCCGGTAGAAATAGCTAATTATAGGTGGCAAACGAGTGGGGAATCTTATTTTGTTGTAGAAGGAGAGCTCGATGATGAGGAGCTTTTTCATGACTACGCAATTGTTGAGGGGGCAGTTTTTGAGCAACAATTAAAAACGAATCAGTACTATACCATTTTCGTTGAACTGAAAGCATTTCCATATGGAAAAATGGTTAATCAAGTCAATACATATGAAGAGTTTGCTGACAGTGATTGCGAACTTGTCCTTTTGATAGCAGATAATAGCTACGTTTCGATTTACTGTAAAAACAAAAATATCATTGAAAAACTTTACTTCAATGCTTTACAGAATGATTTTGAAGACGTTCAATTTATAACTGATGAAAATGACACAAGAACAAGCCTTACTGTATGATACTCAATAAAAATTAAAGGAGCTAGTACATGACAATGCAAATTAAAATCAAGTATCTAGATGAAACACAAACAAGAATCAGCAAAATTGAGCAGGGAGACTGGATTGATCTTCGGGCAGCTGAAGATGTAACAATCAAAAAAGATGAATTTAAGCTTGTCCCATTAGGTGTTGCAATGGAGCTGCCTGAAGGTTACGAAGCACATGTCGTCCCTCGTTCAAGTACATATAAGAACTTTGGCGTTATTCAAACAAATTCAATGGGTGTTATCGATGAGTCATATAAGGGAGACAACGATTTCTGGTTCTTTCCTGCTTATGCATTGCGTGATACTGAAATTAAGAAGGGTGATCGTATCTGCCAGTTTAGAATCATGAAGAAAATGCCGGCGGTTGAATTGGTTGAAGTCGAGCATTTGGGAAACGAGGATAGAGGAGGACTCGGTTCAACAGGTACGAAGTAAACAAAATAAATCCTTGGCTGTCTTCATGCTGTGTGATTGATCAATGGAGGTTTCAGCCAAGGTACATATAAATATTATGTATAAAATGAATATTTTAATACGAAGGATTTAATTAAAAACAAAGTTTAAAAAGGGAAGTTTTGAAAAAGTGAAATAGTAATAACTAAAGTCGATAAAGAACCTAAAGATGTCAAAGAAACAATTTTTCTGGTGCTTTGCTTTTTTGAAGGTTTACTTAGCTCGTGGATAACTGCCCCCCATAAAAGCATGGATGCTAAAATTATAATACTTATATACATAAAGATGCTCCTTTTATTATATTTACAGTTTTTACATTTTTATCGATTTTACCACATTTAGGATTGAGTTGTCGATGAAACAAGCATCTCTATAAAGAAATACTTTTATCTAAATTTTTATAAATAGGGGAAGGCAACTAAAAACTAGTAATGCCACTAATAATAAGCCAAGTTAAATGACATGTGTTCATTAATAATTGAATTTACAGCAGCCTTGAGACAAGTTCAAAATATAAGATGAAATGAGACATAAGACTTCACAAAAAAATCTGAGTATCGTCGATAAATATCATAAAAAAGCCCCCGGTATGTCGCCGGGGAATTAATAGACGTTTAAGAGATTTAGTGATGTTTTTTATATGATTCGACAAAATCATAATAATGATCATCGTCATCATAATACTTTTTTTCGTAATGATAATCGTGATCATCGTAATACTTTTTATCATGGTCATCATACTTTTTGTCGTAATCATAATGTTTTTTATCATGATCATAATACTTGTCGCAATCATAATGCTTCTTATCATTGTCGTAATACTTTTTGTAATATGTTTTTTTCCAAGTGTAATACTCTTCTTTATATTTTTTATAATAACCCAATTAAATTCCTCCTTTATGTTATTCGAATTTAATTTATGAAGTTTAAATGATATGGTATGGTCAAATGAAATAAGAATAGTAAAAAGAGGCTGTTTAAAACACTTTCTGAAAAACAAAACGGATAGCTGTTTATTAAAACAAGAGCGAGAGAAAGCACTCAACCACTGTAAAATAATAGTAAAGTGTATAGAGAAGATTAATATACGTAAAAAGGGACTTTCTCATTGAAGAATATTTGAACGTTATGGTTAAGATTCAGAGCTCTATGATGTGATTTTTAATACTGCTTTTGAAGGATTTAGAGTTAGACATCAAAAACAAACAGCAAAACCGGTTAGAAACAGATCATATAAGGAATGAACCGCTGCCAAATATCATAAAAAAGTTGTTAATGATCAAATGAATGAAATTAGAGAGAATTTATTTTAAAGAAAGCCCAATTGCACATGGACAAATGACAATTGATATTGAGGTAAAATACAATGCATTAAATCAGAAAAAGCTATTGGAGGATTTAATGTGTTTAGACAATTTCCAATTTGGTATACACAAACACCTGACTATTTGAATTTTTATGTGCCGCAATATCAAACCATTTCTTATAATCCTCAACAATGTTATCAACGGTGTATGTACCAAACTGGCGGTAACTATGAGCTATGTGACAGACTATGTTATGGAGAAATACAGGTGTAAAAGAGGGGGGATTAACTCCTCTTTAAACACACAGTGATTGGAATAAGAATCTCATTTTATCTGCGAGTGCTTAGTATTTGCGATAATATTGCATTCGTAATAAATTATGCTTAGCAACTGAAAATGAAAGAAGGATATGAATAGTCATGACGCAATTCGATAAACAATACAATTCAATTATAAAGGATATCATCAATAATGGAATCTCAGACGAAGAGTTTGATGTAAGAACCAAGTGGGACTCAGATGGAACACCGGCACATACTCTAAGTGTAATGAGTAAGCAAATGAGATTCGACAACTCAGAGGTTCCGATTTTAACGACAAAAAAGGTTGCCTGGAAAACAGCCATTAAAGAGTTGCTCTGGATTTGGCAGCTGAAATCTAATGATGTTAATGATTTAAACAAGATGGGCGTACATATTTGGGATCAGTGGAAACAAGAAGACGGAACCATCGGACAGGCATATGGATTTCAGCTGGGGAAGAAAAACAGAAGTCTAAATGGAGAAAAAGTGGATCAGGTTGATTATCTTCTTCATCAATTGCAAAACAATCCGTCTTCACGCAGACACATGACAATGCTGTGGAATCCTGATGATTTAGACGCAATGGCCTTAACGCCATGTGTATACGAAACTCAATGGTATGTGAAGCAAGGTAAGCTCCACCTCGAGGTAAGAGCACGGAGCAATGATATGGCGTTGGGGAATCCATTCAATGTATTCCAGTACAATGTGTTGCAGCGCATGATTGCTCAAGTGACTGGTTATGAACTTGGTGAATATATCTTTAACATTGGGGATTGCCATGTGTACACACGTCATATAGACAATTTGAAAATTCAAATGGAAAGAGAACAGTTTGAAGCACCTGAACTATGGATCAATCCTGAAGTGAAAGATTTTTATAACTTTACCATTGATGATTTCAAATTAATCAACTATAAACATGGGGACAAGCTTTTATTTGAGGTAGCGGTTTAATGCTGCCTTTTTATTGTTATTTTTCAGAATATAAGCTGGCATTAGGCTAAAAATGAAGAAATTTCTTCTTCATATTTCTATAAACAAATAGTAAACAAAATTGGAGCCCAACGCGAAACAAAAGGATTGTTAGAAGCGTTGGGTTCTCTTAGTACAAGTGAACAACGATTGCGTGGTCTGAAAAATTAAACGAACGATATGAAAAGGCCATTGGTTTTATAAGGTGTTAATTCCTCCTATTAATATCATAAGGCTCAAGAAAATTGTAATGAAAAGAAAAGCCCATACTATAGCTGTAAAAGGATTGTTGAGTCCCATCCTTTCTTTCCAATTTATATTAGTGGATCGATTGGTTTTGTATTTTATTAACTGGATACATAAGATCACATTAAAAAAAACTGAAATAACAAGAGCTATAACTAAATAAAGGTTCATTTTCATCAACCTTTCTAGGTTTTTTAAACACTTGAATAGCTTAATTGTAAACCTAATATTAACATATACATATTTCACCTTAAAAGACCAGCATCGTGCAATGAATACAATTACTTTGTGCAGTTCTAGGTTATTTGTTTTTATTATGAAACTTTTTGGTCCCTGGCTAAAATTCAACTTAAAAATGAAAAGATTGATGTTCGTAAATCTATATAGGGAGTGGATTCCGACACGGTTTTTTTATGGAGATGGAAAATTAATTATAAAACCGCCAGACAATGCTGGCGGCTTTTTGCTGCTTCGTTTATTTATTAACAGAGATCGTAACGTTATTTCCGGCAACAGAAACCTTTGCGAAATCCTGTGTATCTATTACAGGAGTGACGGCTTTATTGTCGATTGTGATGTTGTTAAAAGATGTCGAAAAGGTTGCTTTGATCGCATCACGCTGGCTTTCATACGAAACAGCCGCGGTAGCAAGTGTTTTCCATTTTGAAATCGTACCGATGTTGGTTCCTTGAATTTCTGTGATAATCCGTCCGGTGTAGCCGTCATTGTTCGTTCCCCAAAGGGTCATGCGCGTATTGCCGTTTAAGTTTTTATAGATTGTCATTTGGACTGTGCTTCCAGGGCGGAAGCCTTTATTGTATGTGAATTTGTCTTTTCCTTCGATGTACGTTTCTTCATTTTTGGATCCAACCTTCATGAGGGGCTTCCAGACGTTGTATTGTTTGCTGTACTGAAGCCCGATATCGGCTTCAGTTCCGCTTGTTGCTCTAAAGCCAGAATAAATATAGGGAGTAGAGACCGAGGCGTTGTTTTTGACAGTTTCAGGAAGCGTGATTTTAGCTGTAAAAATGGCGCCCGTACTGTTCAGGTAGACACGGCCGCCGATTCCGTTAGGCAGCTGGGATGCTGCTTTTGCGACTTGAGCGTCTGCCGCGGGTAAACCTGGTATAACTGATGGAAGTGTTCCGAAAAGAATGGCTGTTCCTACTGCACTTGCAATCAATATTTTTTTCACTCAAATTCCCCCTTTTGATAGTGATTTCGTCATTTATTATACCTTATTTTGGAACTGGATTGATGTATATAAATAAACAAAATATTTCATTTTGAGTGATGTAAGGGACGAAACGCTTCTCCAATCTGAAAGCTATATACCTTTATCAGAGGAAAGAATGAGATCACAATCGTTTTAGCCGATTTGAAATTTTCCCCAAAATAAAAGTACAAATGCTTAAAGAAACGATTATTAAAAGAATGCCCGCTATCGTTTCCAAGCCTGTAAAAAAGAGGTGACGTTTCATCAATGTCTGTCCTTGTAAAATGATAAAAGCACAGATACCGACTAAGAAAAGAAAACAAATACTTAGGATTGCTAACGCTTTACGTGAGTATGTTTTCATTTCATCTTTAAAATACAGCAATACGAAAACAAAGCAGATAACATTGGCTATTGTGCTTATCACCTCAAAGCTTTTCATGACAACTGATATAAATAGACAAAGTAAAATGAGATAAAATACGATGTTTCTATACAAAAAACCTCTCCTTTTATGTATGATCCACAAAGAGTTTATAAAAGTTTCTTTGTAACTGCAATAAACTGAATGCGCTCACTTATGAACTAACTAAACTATGTACTAAATATTCACTATTCTTTTTCAGATTCAGTCACCAAGGTTTTCATAGAAAGGGAAGCTTCAGAAATATACATATAGTGCACAAACAAAAAAGACCCGGCAATAGCCGGGGGAAAGTAAAAACGAGGAGATGTTAATGGCGTTTAGTAGTGTTTTTTATGCTTTTTATACTCTACAACATAATCATAGTCTTTTTTATCGTGATCATAATATTTTTTATCATAGTCGTCATATTTTTTGTCGTAATCACAGTCATAATCTTTTTTATCATATTCGTAATACTTCTTATAATACGTTTTTTTGACCGTATAATACTCTTCTTTGTATTTTTTGTAATAACCCATATATACTCCTCCTTTATTTTTACTACGCTTTATTATACGGCGAGTAGATTTTGCGGCTTGGACAGTTAAAATCATAGAAGGAAAAAAGGGCTGTCCAAATGATAGAAAAAGACAGATGACACAAAAACAAATCAAAATAAAGAGCCGATTTTTCATCGGCCCAAACGATTTATCCTACATTTGTTTATCTTCTTTGTTTTCTGAGTCATTTTTTCTGATATCCTGAGTCAGTCCGCTTGTTGCTTGTTTAAATTCTGATAAGGCTTTTCCTGCTGCACGGCCAAGCGCCGGCAGTTTATCAGGCCCAAATACTAAAAAACCCACAAACAAAATAACGAGTATTTTTGTGAAGCTTAATTCCATATCCTTTTCCCCCTGATTGAAGTACAACCTTTTAAACAAATTATAAGAGATAGCAGTACAAATGGGAATGCATTTATTTTGAACATTTTAAAACCAGCACAAAGACGGATTCATAAAACGGCTGCTGCTGAATATAATGTCCAATGCCACCTGCCTAAGAAGCAGGAGGCAGGCTGGATCAATTATGTAGCTCTGCCGGAAATGATACAAACGTATCTGCGGCTATCATTGACATAGAGGAGTGGTGTAGCTGATGAGATTCACTAAGGTAGTTGGATTTTTGTCTGTTTTAGGGTTGGCTGCGGTTTTTCCATTAACGGCACAAGCAGAAAAAGCCGGAACTGCGGGGGCTGGAGAGTGGGATAAGTTGGGGACTTACACATATACTTACTCAAGTCCGACGGTATACTCGACCGGAGGAGATTTTAGAGTGTGCCTTTCAGGAAGCACTCCTTTTTCTGTTTCACTGCACTTATATGAGGATGATCCCGGTGACAATCCTGATGATTATGTAGGGGCAAACTATTTTTCACCCGGAGAATGCCACACCTTTGGCAGTATTGGAAAATTTGTAGATGGGAGCAATAACAAGGCCGAGTTCTTTGTTACCGATTACTCTGGTAAATCTAAAACTGTTACGTTTTATGATTGATGGACTCAAATTGTGAAGTATAACCCTTGGAAAAAAACAAAAAAGAGAGATACCTCTCTCTTTTTTATTCTTCGACAGCCTTACGAAGCCGTTCATTTACAATGCCAGTCCAGCCGCCATCCATCTTACCGCGAACGACGGAGCTTTTCTCGTTTGCTTTGCCGATCACTTCATTCGGCTCTTTCCAGCCGCTGTGAATAAGGGTAAACCCTGTCTTTTCCCCCAAGTCTTCTAATTGAAAGGTAACGACCCATCCTTCTGTATCCCATTCAAAAGAAAGTTCAGTTGGAGCTTGAACAGCCAAAACTTTACAAGGGGACGGCCCAAACGGCGATTGTAAGTGAAATTCTTGTCCTTCTTTGAGCTGAAAGTCATTGGGCATAAACCACTTGGCAATGCCTTCTGAAGTAGAGACTGTCTCCCAGACTTTCTGAATGGGAGCCTCCAGCGTAATGCTTTTTGTAATATCCGGTAATGCATTTTCGTTGTTTTGAGCCATTTCGTTTACCTCTTGACATATGATGTTTTTTTCAATTCAATCATATAATAACTAATAAGATCATGTCCATAGCGTGCATTAATTATGCTAGAGCTGCTGTTGAACAGCGTGTCAGTCGCCAGTCTGATCTGTGAATGGGAGAATTCTGCATGCACGAAAAAGAGAGAGATGTGTATATTGTCATTTCGTTCATTCTTGTTTGCTCAGCCGCAACTGTTATGTTTGAACCGGAATTCCTGTTCAGCCAATTTATTTTGCGATTTTTGTTTTAATAGTAAATGTGCCATTTTCTAAAACAGGAGGTTTTTTATGCTTGGAAAAATCAAAGCAGCCATTGATAACAGTCCAGGGAAGCCGGCCAGAATTATAGTTAGTGAAAAAGTGTTTCAGCAATTAGAGGAAGAAATGCGCTTTGTTTACGTTTCCAAACCGAAAACGATAATGGGGATTCCTGTGGAAGTTTCAGATCAGGCAGAAAGCTTCAAGCTGGAATTTTAGTTTATCCCAGACTGCTAAAAGGCTCATTTTGTGTTTAATAATGCAAAATGGTCAGGTTGATTTCTTTAAAAGCATGATGAAATGTTCATCATGCTTTTTTTATTGAGAAAAAAGACGAACATAAAAAATAGGTATACGGGAAAAATAATCCTATTAGAGAGAGGGGAACTGACAGATGGATAACATGATATCAACACTTACTGACTGGAATGTGTGGTTTCAAGCGTTAGTAGTATTTCTCGTTCCATATGCAATCTATAAAGTGTTTACTTGGATTCATGTATAAGAAGGTGCAATGATGAGGTGGCGGAGCAATCAGTACAAAACACAGAAGCAGCATAAATCAGATCATTCAACAGCTGAAAAGGATCAGGATGTGTTAACCGGTAACATCGGATACGACTTAGAACATGTAAAAAGAAAAATAGGACATAACGGGGACGTTCATTTCCGTGAGCTTGAAATCACTCAATTACATGTGAAAGCGGCATTGATCTTTGTTGAAGGACTGTCTGATCAGGACTTGATTAATAAAGGACTATCAGTGTTAGTCATGAATCAACCTAATCAGGTAAGCGATGAAATTTCTCAATCCGGCAAAGGTATTTTAACTTCGAAACAGATAAAAAATCAAATCGTATCAATCGGTGATGTCATAGATTCAGAGAAAATCAGTGATATCGTGTTGAATGTTTTCATGGGTTCGACAGCGCTTCTCATCGATGGAATACCGCAGGCCTTTCTTCTGGGAACTGTAAAAAAACAAAATCGAAGTATCGAGGAGCCGCTTTCAGAAGCGCTTGTCAGAGGGCCGCGCACAGGCTTTACAGAAGAGTTGAGTACGAATACAGCTCTTTTGAGACAGCAAGGAAAAAATGATCAATTAACATTGCAGAGATTTGAAGTAGGAACACGATTAAAAAAGGATTTAATTATCGCTTATATGAATGACATTGCAGATCCAAAAGTAGTCGAGGAAGTAAGAAAAAGAGTGAGAGGGATTGAGATCGATCATTTGCCGGAGTCAGGCTACGTTGAACAGTTAATTGAGGATAATTATTTGAGCCCGTTCCCGCAAGTACAGAGTACAGAACGTCCTGATCGCGTCATAAGCGGATTAATGGAAGGAAGAGTAGCTATTCTGCTTGACGGCACTCCGTTTGCTTTGATTGTTCCAGTCACTTTCAGCATGATGCTTCAATCGCCTGAAGATTATTATGAACGGTGGTTCCCGAGCTCGCTCATCAGATTGCTGAGGTTCATCGCAGCAATGATAACGTTATTCGCACCCGCTTTATATATATCATTTATTTCTTTTCATCCTGGGTTAATTCCGACCAAGCTGGCGATTTCAATTTCCGGGACGCGCCAAGGTGTTCCGTTCCCATCTCTGATTGAAGCCTTATTTATGGAAGTCGCGATTGAAATTTTAAGAGAGGCGGGGCTTCGTTTGCCAAAACCAATTGGACCCGCAATAGGCATAGTTGGCGGATTAATCATCGGGGAAGCAGCTGTGCAGGCGGGGATTGTCAGTCCAATCATGGTCATTGTTGTTGCGCTCACAGCAATTTCTTCATTTGCCATCCCGCATTATAGCACAGGTATAGCACTTCGGATGCTTCGGTTTGGCGCGATGTTTTGTGCGGCGGTGTTTGGATTGTTTGGAGTCATTATGTATTACTGCTGCTAAGCAGCCATGTCGTAAAGCTAAAGAGCTTTGGTGTGCCATACGCAAGTCCGGCAGTGCCCTATCACTTAAAAGATTGGAAAGACTTTGTTATCAGAATGCCTCTTTTAGTCATGAAGCGCCGGCCTAAAATGATGAATACAGATAATACAAAACGGGTGAAGTGATGAACTCGACAGGATGGTGATAAAGTCTCATGTTCAGCCCAACCAGTAAAATCACAACCGCTCAGGCAACGATTATCATCATTAATTATATGCTTGCTGCCGGAGTTCTTACGCTCCCTCGGACAGTAACAGAACAAACACAATCTCCAGATGGATGGATTTCAGTTTTATTAGGCGGGGTCCTAGCGGTAATAGCCGGGATGATGATAGTTAAATTAAGCCAGCAGTATCCTAAGGAGACCTTTTATGAATACTCCCGACATATTGTAGGAAAATGGCTCGGGCATCTGATCAGTATTGTTTTTATTACTTATTTTCTGGCACTCGGTGCATTTGAAGTCAGAGTCATGTCCGAAATCGTGGATTTTTTTCTCCTCGAAGGGACACCGTCTTGGGCCATCATTATGACAGTTCTTTGGATTGGGCTTTATTCAATTACACAAGGCCTAGATCCGATTGCACGGCTTTTTGAAATGATTTTTCCGATTACGGTCATCATCTTTTTAACGATAGCCCTCATGAGTTTAGGCATATTTGAGATCAACAATTTGCGCCCTGTATTAGGTGATGGAATCATGCCGGTTCTTAGAGGTGTAAAGACAACGAACCTTTCATTTACATGTTCAGAAATTATGTTCATTTTAGTAGCATTTATGAAAAAGCCGAAAAATGCGGTGAAAGCAGTTGTGATCGGGACAGGCGTTGTGACCAGTTTTTATATGATTACGATGATTATGGTCATCGGTGCACTATCAGTTGAGGGAGTTGTGACGAGAACATGGCCGGGGCTTGACCTGATGA
Organism: Bacillus sp. FSL R7-0685; assembly: GCF_038002425.1. Taxonomy (NCBI): domain Bacteria; kingdom Bacillati; phylum Bacillota; class Bacilli; order Caryophanales; family Bacillaceae; genus Bacillus; species Bacillus sp. FSL R7-0685. The sequence continues at coordinate 1,915,891 of NZ_JBBOCN010000001.1, forward strand.
GAAGTTTTGAAATACCTGGTTTAATATTTGAACGGTTTGAATCATTTCTCCTTGTGATTTGGATTATGCAGCTTTTTGCCACGTTTATTATCACTTTTTATGCAGCTTCCCTGGGAGTCTCACAAGTTTTTAAAAAGAAACCCCTTTCATGTATGTTTGGGCTGCTTCCTGTTATATATATCCTCTCTTGCATGCCGAAAAATGAAAATGACGTCTTTATATTGGGCGATACGGTCAGTCATATCGCTTTGTATATATTTGGCGCTTTGCCGATTTTGCTGTTAGTCATTTCGAAATGGAGGAAAAGAGGTGAAAAGTAAACTAAAACGTCAATTGCCTGCTATGGTCATAGTATGTCTGCTGCTGATTTGCGTAACAGGATGCTGGAGCAGTCGGGAAATAGAAGATCTCGGTCTCACATTCGCTATCGCAATTGATAAAGGAAAAGAAACGAACACTGAAAAAGAGTTAAAAGAAGAGGGCGGGAGCTATCCGAAAAAAGACAACATTACGCTGACCTATCAATTTGTTAATGAAAAAGCGGCAGGCGCGGGCACAAGCGGGGGAGGCGGTAGCGGACAAGGAGCGCAAAAAGCGTACATTAATATAAGTGAAACAGGGGATTCATTACAGCAGATCGGAAGTGAGGTTGCATTAAGACGGGACCGAGAAGTGTTTAGCCCGCATTTAAAAGTTGTTGTCATGAGTGAAGATGTGCTGCACACATTTCCTATCGACGAAATGCTGGATCAATTTTTTCGTGATAATGAAATTAGGCTGAGCTGTCTTGTTTTATCTGCTAAAGGGGAAGCAAGAGACGCTCTCCAGCTGAAAGAGAACGGAGAAATTCCGGCATTTCGGCTGATTGGATTAGGTGAAAATGAACATAAAGTTTCCAGAATTCTTCCCCCTATGACACTCGCGAAACTAATTGGAAAACTGCATTCTGGCAGCAGCTTTTTACTGCAAAATGTGGTTGCGGCCAATGGAGCGGTCAAATATTCCGGAGCAGCTGTAATCAACGGAAAATCGAAAAAAATGATAGGCACTTTAAATGAATATGAAACTGAGGGGATTACATGGATTAGAGGAGAAGGGAAAGGCGGAGTTGTCAAAAGCCATGATAAAAAGAGCCAACAGACACTAGCGTACGATATCAATAAAATCAAAAGCAAAATTCAGCCAATCGTAAAAGGGAAAGATATTTCATTCCATGTCGATATTGAATCAGAAGGCGATTTGGTTGAAAACTGGAACACAAAAGAGGCGTTGGACACCCAGTTTATAGATCGTCTCGAAACGACTATTGAAAACGAGGTAAAGAAAATAGTTGGTCAGGTATTAAAAAAAATTCAGCATGATTATAAAGCAGATGTTGCGGGTTTTGATGAATCTTTTAGACTTACATATCCTCACTTATGGAAAAGGGTGAAAAATAACTGGGATGACACCTTCAGTAAAGCCGACATCACATACAGTGTGAACGTCACAATTACTCATTATGGCACGGTTAAAACTCAGTAATGAATCCCAAGGAAGAGAAGGAAACCTCTCTTCTCTTTTTTATGCATTTTTTAGGATAAAGATACTTTTTTTGGAGAGATATACACTTAACGAATCGACCAATATGCTAATATAGGAATTGCTTGAAATAGAAGGGAGAAGGGGCTGTGAGGCAGAAACCGATTTATGTAGAAATCGAAATGAAATCTGATCTGGATACACTCTGGGAATATACACAAAACCCATCACTGCATAAGGAATGGGATCTCCGGTTTTCAAATATTACGTATTTGAATAGTCAGCCATGCGAAAAACAGAAGTTTCTTTACGAAACAAGGGTAGGCTTTGGATTAAAGGTGTCAGGTACAGGAGAAACCGTCGGTGTTTTCAACAAATGTTCATCTGAAAGGTCTTCTTCACTGGCTTTTGGCTCTGATCATCCATTATCTCTGATTCGGCATGGAAGCGGCTACTGGAAGTATATAGAGAGAGAAAATGGGAAAATGACGTTTTTAACACAGTACCAATACAAAACAGCCTACGGACTGCTGGGAAGATGGATTGATCGTTTATTATTTCGGCCGCTGCTTGGCTGGGCGACTGCCTGGAGCTTTGATGCATTAAGGCTTTGGGTAGAGCAAAATAAACATCCGAAGCGCTTCATTCGATCCGCTATCATCTATGTGTTCATGTGTCTGTTTTTCAGCCTGTTTTGGTTCTATCAAGGCTTTGCAGGTGTTGAGACAAGCATATTGGCAGGAACAGCGGAGATAGGCTTAGCTATTTTGTGGCTGATTCCTTTAAAAAGAAAATGGATCATTCATGGTGTCCAGGCTTGTATTTTTGCTGGGTTTGCTTGTCTAGGTTCCGAAATATTCATGTGGGTTCTATTGAGTGTGTTTTCCGCTGCAAGCGGCGCTCTTAGCCTGCAGCTCCCCAGTGCCAGGCGCACAAAACGAAAGAGAAAGAAGTGACATTGTGAGTTCGATTTATGAAAAATCAATTATTAACTATCATTTGCTGCATCCCAAGCTGCAGAAACGGTACCAATTAGACGGGTCTCATACATTCAGCGGGACGGGAACGATGTCAGAAATAAGCGGAGGCTCTTTTCTGGTTAGAATGCTGTTAAAGCTAGGTGTTTTTTTCAGATGCTTCTTTTCAGAAAGAGGCAAAGACATTCCATTTACAATACAAAATAGAACTTGTCTTTTGAAATCGCAACATACAGGAATAGAATGGAATCGTACATTTTTCTTTAAAGGCAAAAAACGTTTCTTTGATGCGTTAATGATATATGACGAGAAAGAAAATAGAATACTTGATTTCTTCGGCAAACCTCATCTGCTGCTGTCTGTTTTGACGTTCGAGGCATCTCATGACGGCTCTCTTACGATCACATCGGGAAAGCAATGGCTATTAATATGCGGAAAAAGAATCCCGCTGCCGAAATGGCTGACCGGTACATCCGTAGTTTGCGAAACGTTTGATGATAGAAAGAATTGTTTCACCATTGAAGTGCATGTGCAAAATACAATTCTCGGCACTCTTTTCTTTTATAAAGGAACGTTTCAGGAGGAAGAGAGAGAATCATGAAACGAACTGGCATAGTCAGTGCGCTTTGTTTTATAGGATTTCTTGCAGCAGAAGCACCGGATATTTCAGTGGCAGAGGCACTCGTTTTGTTATCCATTCTATTTTTCGTGCCGGGAATTTTTCCTTTTGTTTTTCGTCAATCTCCGGTTCGTGCTGCTCAGTTTATGGAATATGGGCTAATCCAGTGGTATCCGGCAGCCGCATTCTTTGCGGTGCTGGCTCTAGTGACGGAGGTTGGAGGTTTCGCGCTTATCTGGTGGATGTACACAGTTTTTATTGCATTGTATGCGATCTTCCGCCTTTGGGAAACAAAGATACATAGAATCGAAGAGACATCAGTTTTGTTCGGCCTTATTTATTTGGCGGGAGGAGGATTTTGGTTTTTTGCTTATGCTGCCCATTTGCAGATCATGCAATTTGGCCCTCTCATCATTTTGCTGACTGCTGTCCACTTTCACTATTCTGCTTTTCTGATCCCGATCTTTAACGGTTTACTCGGCAGAACCATTAGAAAACATCGGATGTTGTACAGTTGGATAACATGGGTGATTTTGCTTTCGCCCCTTCTTATCGCACTGGGCATCACATATTCAAAAACACTTGATGTCATTGCGGTTAGCATTTATATGGCGGCGATTTATCTTCATGCATTTTTGGTGTTCACGGCAGCTTTTCGCACCAAGACGGGGACATTTCTTATTCGGCTTTCTTCCGCTGTTTTAATGATAACGATTGCTTTCTCGATGATTTATTCTTTTGGTGTATTTCGGCAAGAAGTTACATTGACCATCAATCAGATGATTTGGATTCACGGTTTTGTCAACGCGTTTGGTGTTATCTTGCCCACTCTCATAGGGTGGAGAATAGAGGATGCGAAACCTTTTGATGCAGACAGTGTAAAGACATTCAGCCGTATCTACGGAAAAAGAAAGATTGGAGAAGAATTTTTAGCTAACATTCAAGCTGAAAATAACGCTCGGTACAGCGGACTTGTGGATGATATGGGCAGCCTGCGTTCAAAAGATTTTTCACCAGAAAAACTGGCGCCGCTCATTCTTTCGTTTTATGAACAAACCATCGAATACAATATTAAAGCAAAAGTAACATGGAGCACGTGGTTTCGGCCGCTTGCAATTATTTACGAATGGTTCAGCAGAAGAATCGGCCAAATACATCTTTCGACGAACCCTGACTGGTATAGGATGTACAGCAAGATAAAAGGTGTTCATTCGAAAAAAGACGGAAGGGAAAGAGTACGTGCCTGGATTAGAACAAATGAAAAAAACGAAACCATTTTTACCGCTCTTTATTCAGTGTATCGTTCAAATGGAGAGGGGTATATGAATATTTCTTTACCGCTTCCATTCAGCAGCATGACAGGTATTTTAAAACCATATCATCACCAGGAGAAGCTGGTTTTAACAAGCAGGCGGAGAAAAAGCAGAGCGGGGGATGAAGGAATTTATCTGCAAACAAGAGCGGGAACTTGTCCGCTTCCTTTATCTGAAACCTTTCTGATAGAAGCTGCACATGACAACAAATTAACCGCTGTTCATCATATGTGGCTGTTTGGATTAAAATTTCTAACTGTTCATTACAGCATTACACATATTAACCAGCCTATTGAAAGAACCTAACACAAAGAAGAAGCTTCGTCTGCCAGTTGCTGCATTTCAAAATTCTGCACCGCATCAAGACAGGAAAGGAAGGGTTTATGGTGTTTTATATCAGTTTATTTCTGATTCTTTGGCTGGCTGCGGGGTTTGCAGTGGGAATGAAACAAGTGTATGTCGATCAGCTGTTTGATAAAACTGTGATCGAAAGGCTGGAAAAAGAAGCGAATGATCATGGACAAGCTGACCGGATGATCAAACAGCGCGCCCTTTATATTGCAGCAGTGACATTAAGCGGGTTTATTTCTGTTTATTATGAAATGAAAACAATCCCGCAAAGGCGAAACATAAGAAAAATTGAAAAAAACATCATGAAATTAAATCAAGTAAAAAAACGAAGAATGAAGAGAAAATAAAAATGCACAGGCCAAAGGGCAGGTGCATTTTTGTTTTGTATGGAAATGGGGGAGGTGGTGCCAGCTTACTTTTCATAAATTCAAAAATGAGAAGAACAGCGCCCGGGCTAATGGTATATAATATTGTGAATTTAACAAAAATTTAACAAGGAGGACGAGAGAATTCGTGCTAAAGCCTCAAAGAGACCTACATCCTGTTGATTTGGACTTAGAGGCGGAGTAGATGAAACCGGCCAAAGTATCCCTGCTCCGCCGTTTGCTCCATTCCTTGAAGCATGTTGATTGTAACATAGCCAAACGTTTTCCATCAACTATTAAAATTGTAAAATTATTGTTTATTTTTATGGTATTTACTCCGATTTCTTCAATTTATGCTGAAGATGTATATCAGAATTTTGAGGAATTAAAAAACAATGAAGATCCTTCTGATTACGGCGTTGTTACGAAAGAAACCGGAAGCCCTGTTCTTGTTTTAGCTATTCACGGAGGAGGTATTGAAGGCGGGACAAGTGAAGTAGCGAGAGAGCTCAGCAAAGAGTACTCGATGTATTTATTTGAAGGCTTAAAATCGGCAGGAAACTCAGTCCTGCACATTACGAGCACGCACTTTGATGAACCTCGGGCCCTTAAAATGACGGGAAATCATGAATATGTCATTTCATTACACGGGTACGCAGAAGAAGATCAGCAGATCGAAGTCGGCGGTACAGATCGCGTAAGAGCGGCAGATTTAGTTGAGAAATTGCAGCATGCCGGTTTTCCTGCTGTATTGCTCAATACGGACCATCCGCATGCGGGCGTTAGTCCGAATAACATTGCAAATAAATCAAAAACAGGTTTAAGTATTCAGATAGAAATGAGCACAGGGTTTCGAAAGTCTTTGTTCGGCATCTTTTCTTTAAAAAGCAGAGCTGTTACTCAAAATGAGAGGTTTTATGAGTTTACAGAAGTGATGTTCCGTTTTCTCAAAAATAGCTACTGAAAAATAGGAGGCGATAAGACAGCCTCCTATTCCTTATGCTTCTCTTTCGTTTCGGGAAACAGCTCGTCCGCGGCTTCCGTTTGATACTGCAACGTGTTATCTCTCGCTGACAGTTCATTTCGGAAATTTTCATCAAGCACATTTTTCAGTAAATACCGATGAAAAAAGTATTCAAAAACAGTAAGACAGGCAGCGGAAAGGAGAGCCGCTCCAAATGGTGAGAAATCGTTTCTTGTTTGGGTTAAAACAAATACCCAAAGAATAACGAATGAAAGGCCAAAGTCAGCCAATGAAGCTGTAATATTGTTTGTTCTGGGTAAGACGAGCATGTCACCAGAAAGATAGGAAACAAAACCTAAGAAAAGTGCAATAAACATCACACTTAAGAAGGATGCGTGATAGACTCTGTCCAAAATCACATATAAAAGGGCGAGAGTGAAAGCAATCTTTGAAGCAAGCGCAATGATATGTTTCATTTGACCACCTAAATTGTTATTTTTTGAAGAAAATTCTTGGGCGTAAACAAATGATAAATAATGCAATTCAAAACCATTCATAATGGTCATGTTACTATTTTAAACAGTCCGTTTTTGTTTACACTGGTATTTTTTTCAGCTGTATGAAACTTTCTTATGAAAAAAGTCGTATATGTGGATGATCAGCTTTCAAGGGGGGAATGATTTGTGGAGATAAAAGGAATCAATCACTTGCTATTTTCAGTTTCGCATTTGGATACATCGATTGATTTTTATCAAAAAGTGTTTGGTGCAAAGCTTTTGGTAAAGGGAAGAACAACTGCATATTTTGATATGAACGGCATCTGGCTAGCGCTTAATGAAGAACCAGACATCCCGAGAAATGACATTAAGCTTTCTTATACCCATATTGCTTTTACAATTGAAGATCATGAATTTGAGGAGATGTCAGCTAAATTAAAAAGACTTCATGTCAATATTCTGCCTGGCAGAGAACGAGATGAACGCGATCGAAAATCAATTTATTTTACCGACCCTGACGGCCACAAATTTGAATTTCATACCGGAACCCTTCAAGACAGGCTTCGATATTACAAACAAGAAAAAACGCATATGCACTTTTATGATGAAACGGCCTTTTGATATCACAACCATATTTCATATAAGGTTAAATTTAAAGAAGGGTGTTGGTGGAGACTTTATGTTTGGGGAAGGTTTCTACCCGACTTGTTCAACGATGCCATATCTTTTGAACTGCACAAGTGATTGGGTGAAGGTGAAATTGAAATACATATTACATTTTATATGAAGAAAGCGAGCTGTTTTATCAGAATGTTGAACTAATTAAACTATGTACTAAATTTTCAGTATATTTCAATTGCTTCGCCCCTTAAGAAATATGAAACCGTATCCTTCCACGACCTAAAAAATGAAACGTTTTTAAGAAGATGGCGTCTAATATTTTAAATGTTCATATTTTGATAAAAGTTTCCTAAAGGAAAGAAAATTTCTTGACTTCAACAATCTTTTGGTGGATAATTATGGTGTAAACATGATGTTCTTTTTCCTCCTATTCAGGCTCGCACCCAAAAGTCAGGGCGAGCCTGCTTTTTTTGAACAACAAACCCCCTCTCCGTAAAGGAAGAGGGGGTTATTTTATGCATCTGATAGATCAATAGATTAATGGACGGTTCTGAACACGCCAATCACTTTCCCTAGAATGCTGACATTCTGCAAAATGATAGGTTCCATCGTTGGGTTCTCAGGCTGCAAGCGAATGTGGGTATCCTCTTTATAGAATCGTTTTACAGTTGCTTCATCATCTTCTGTCATCGCAACTACAATTTCCCCATTGTTCGCTGTGTTTTGCTGTTTAACGATGACATAGTCCTTATCGAGAATACCAGCATCTATCATACTGTCTCCCATAATCTCCAGCATAAATACATGCTCGTCTGGAGGAACCATGCGGTCTGGGAGCGGAAAATATTCTTCAATATTTTCTACTGCTGTAATAGGAGATCCCGCCGTGACTTTCCCGATGACCGGTACATTAACGACCTGGCTTTGCGGAATGTCTACTTCTTCATCAAGAATTTCTATTGCTCTTGGTTTTGTCGGATCCCGTCTGATCAGCCCTTTTGTTTCCAAGCGGGCCAAATGGCCGTGGACAGTAGAGCTGGACGCAAGCCCGACAGCCTCTCCGATCTCTCTCACGGAAGGCGGATATCCTTTTGATTTAACCTCTGCTTTAATAAAACGGAGGATATCAAGTTGCCTTTTTGATAGCTTCGTCATTTTTCGCACCTCAAAACGTCGATTTTAAGAAGATTATAGCATGATTTTCCTTACAGTACAAACATAGGTTCGAAAAAACAATTGACAGAAACGTTTGTTCGTATATACTGAAATTATAAAAATGCGAACAAACATTCCTGTTGGAGGTTATGATCATGAGTAAAGAATCTATTATTTTTGTCGGTCTGTTCACAGTGATTTTGAGCGCGGTTATCCTTATGCTGTCATATACAAGCAGCGGCCAAGAGCTTAATCAGTATGTTAAAATAGAAGTCCAGCAAGGCGACACACTCTGGTCAATTGCTGATCAGGTAGCAGATACAAAAAAGATAAACAAAAATGATTTTATTGAATGGGTAGCTGATAAAAATCAACTTCAAACCTCTGATATCCAGCCGGGTGATGAGTTAGTGATCCCATTGAAAAAGAAGCATCAGGATGCATATGAATTAGCAACTGTAAAATAGAGAGGAAAGAGAGATAAAATGAAAGCACTCATTTATGCCCGTGTAAGCACAAATAAAGAACAGCAGGAAACGTCATTAAAGCGGCAGGAGGAGGAGCTTACGGCTATTGCAGCGGAGAACGGCATGGAAGTGGTCAAAGTGATTTCAGAAAAAGCCAGCGGATATGAAATGGATCGGGATGGTGTATTTGAGCTGCTTGATGAGATTAAGAACGCTGGAATTGATGTCATTTTGGTTCAGGATGAGACAAGGCTCGGACGGGGAAACGCAAAAATCGCACTGCTTCATTGTATTTATAGAGAAGGTGTGAAAGTCTATACAACGGCTCATAGAGGTGAACTGGAGTTATCGGAGGCTGACTCAATGGTCTTGGAAATCGTCAGCATTGTGGAAGAGTATCAGCGAAAGATTCACAACATGAAAATCAGACGGGGAATGAAACGTGCAGTAAAAAACGGTTTTAAACCGCAAAAAAACTTAAAAAACCAACATGAGAACAGTGGAAAAGAAAAAATAGAGGTGCCAATCTCTGAGATCGTCCGCCTGAGAGCGAATAAACTGACGTTTGCTGAAATCGCGGCTACCCTAAGAGGGTTTGGCTATGATGTCTCTAAAGCAACCGTTCACCGGCGTTTTCAGGAATACATAGAGAATGAAGAGACAGCAGAGTGAATCAGTTGTAAAACTTTTTTTGATCTAGTACTATATAGACAAAATGCAATAAAGGAGTTTAACATGATTTCAAACGCGAAAATTGCCAGAATTAATGAACTTGCTGCCAAAGCTAAAGCTGGCGTTATTACAGAAGAAGAAAAAGCCGAACAGCAAAAGCTCCGTCAAGAGTACTTGAAAGGTTTTCGTTCTTCTATGAAGAACACGTTAAAAAGTGTGAAAATCATTGACCCAGAAGGCAATGATGTTACACCAGAAAAGCTAAAAAGAGAACAAAGAAATAACAAACTTCACTAATATAAGAGGAATACGGCAATATCGTATTCCTCTTTTGCATATACTATAATCAAAACTCTTATATGACAAAATTCAACAAGTTTCTCTCAAATTTAAGCTGAAACAGTTGAGAAAAAGTCGTCAGACATTTATGATGTAAGGGTACAACACATAAGGAAGGGGATTTTTATGGATACAATTGAAAAGAAATCAGTTGCTACCATTCGCACACTGTCAATAGACGCTATTGAAAAAGCAAATTCTGGTCACCCAGGGATGCCGATGGGAGCCGCTCCAATGGCATACACGCTGTGGACAAAATTTATGAACGTAAGTCCGGCAAACCCTGGCTGGTTTAACCGTGACCGTTTTGTTTTATCTGCTGGACACGGGTCAGCACTATTATACAGCATGCTTCATTTAAGCGGGTTTGATCTTAGTATTGAAGATCTTAAGGGATTCCGCCAGTGGGGCAGCAAAACACCAGGACATCCGGAATTCGGACATACTGCCGGTGTTGATGCTACAACAGGTCCGCTTGGCCAAGGAATTGCCATGGCAGTCGGTATGGCAATTGCTGAACGCCATTTAGCGGAAACATACAACCGCGATTCATTTAACGTAGTCGATCATTATACATACAGTATTTGCGGTGATGGTGATTTAATGGAAGGTATTTCTTCTGAAGCCGCTTCACTCGCAGGCCATCTTCAGCTTGGCCGTCTGATCGTACTATACGATTCTAATGACATCTCTCTTGATGGAGACCTCGACCGTTCATTCTCTGAAAACGTGAAACAGCGTTTTGAAGCAATGAATTGGGAAGTTCTTTATGTTGAGGATGGAAACAATATTGAAGAATTAACAGCGGCTATCGAAAAAGCACGCCAAAATGAAAAGAAACCTACATTAATTGAAGTGAAAACTACAATCGGATTCGGTTCACCTAACCGTGCCGGTACATCCGGTGTTCACGGTGCGCCGCTTGGTAAAGAGGAAAGCAAATTAACAAAAGAAGCTTACGCGTGGACATATGAAGAAGACTTCTACGTTCCGTCAGAAGTTTATGAGCATTTCGCTGCAGCTGTTAAAGAATCAGGTGAGAAAAAAGAACAAGAATGGAATGCTCAATTCGCTAAATATAAAGAAGTTTATCCTGAACTTGCTGAACAGCTTGAACTGGCAATCAAAGGAGAGCTTCCGAAGGACTGGGATCAAGAGGTTCCTGTGTATGAAAAAGGAAGCAGCCTGGCATCCCGTGCATCTTCCGGTGAAGTTCTCAACGGACTTGCGAAAAAAATTCCTTTCTTTGTCGGAGGTTCTGCTGACCTAGCGGGATCGAACAAAACGACTATTAAAAATGCCGGTGATTTTACAGCGGTTGATTACTCAGGCAAAAACTTCTGGTTTGGTGTACGTGAATTTGCGATGGGTGCAGCCTTAAACGGTATGGCGCTTCATGGCGGTCTTCGTGTATTCGGCGGAACTTTCTTTGTCTTCTCTGATTACCTGCGTCCTGCGATTCGCCTTGCAGCGTTAATGGGCCTTCCTGTGACATATGTCTTCACACATGACAGTATTGCGGTTGGTGAAGACGGTCCGACGCACGAGCCTGTTGAACAGCTTGCTTCACTCCGTGCGATGCCAAACCTTTCTTTGATCCGTCCAGCAGACGGCAATGAGACAGCAGCAGCATGGAAGCTTGCAGTGCAAAGCACTGACCACCCAACAGCGCTAGTGCTTACACGTCAAAACCTTCCTACCATCGATCAAACAGCTGAAGAAGCATTGGCAGGAGTAGAAAAAGGTGCATATGTCGTTTCTAAATCTAAAAACGAAACACCTGACGCTCTTCTCATTGCCTCCGGATCCGAGGTAGGTCTTGCAATTGAAGCGCAGGCTGAATTGGCAAAAGAAAATATCGATGTTTCTGTTGTCAGCATGCCTTCAATGGACCGTTTTGAGAAACAATCTGATGAATACAAAAACAAAGTCCTTCCTGCAGATGTGAAAAAACGTCTTGCAATTGAAATGGGCTCATCATTTGGATGGGGCAAATACACGGGGCTTGAAGGTGACGTTCTCGGCATAGACCGATTCGGTGCATCTGCTCCTGGTGAAACCATCATTAACGAATACGGCTTCTCAGTTCCGAACGTAGTGAATCGAGTTAAGGCATTAATCAATAAGTAAGCTTTTGAAAGAGGATGAGTCAAATCATCCTCTTTTTCTTGTTTATCCGACAAAAATAGTATTGGCTGTTTAACAGTAATAGACAATTCTTTCTTTTCTTCTTTTGTATAATAGAGAGCAAATGAAATGCTGCTGGAAAAGGGGATGAAAAGATGGAACGTCACTACTATACGTACCTGATCAAAGAGGAATTTGCCAATCACTATTTCGGCCGGGAATCGGTTATGTTTGAGCTGTTTCAAGACTATCATTGGACAAGCCTTGAAAAGCAGCAGTATGAAATGACAGAGAAACAGATTCAATATATTACACAACCAATCCCTATTTTACATATGCATCAGCGGTTAAAAATGAATTTAAACAAGACGGATTACAGGCAGCTGGATTATATTTATAGAATAGCTTTGCCGAAAGCAAAAGGCCACGCGACGTTTATGATGAAGGAGCACATGATAGAAATTGTGGCTTCGGGAGATTACGAGGCAGAAACGATATTCTTTGAAGTGTTAAGAAAAGTAAGCCCTTGCTTTTTAGCAATGGATTTCAATTCGAAGCGTTACGGATGGCTAAATCCGGTGAAAGAAAGAAATTTTGTCTAAAACCGAAGAAAAAGAGATGTAAATGTTGTATAATAGCTTTTGGTTTAGTACACTTTAAACTAGACAACATGAAGGAGGAAATAAAATGACTTTATGGGTTGGCATCCTAGTGGGCGTTGTTGCATTGCTCATAGGTGTTGCACTCGGGTTTTTTATTGCTCGTAAATATATGATGAGCTACCTGAAAAAGAATCCGCCTATTAATGAACAAATGTTACGCATGATGATGATGCAAATGGGAATGAAACCTTCTCAAAAGAAAATCAATCAAATGATGAAAGCCATGAATAATCAAACGAAATAATACGTAAAGATTATGATATAGAGAAACATGGTTATAAAATAAAAAACCCTTATACGGGTTTTTTATTTTGCAATCATTCATCACCCGCTACTGCTCGAAGGCGCTGCTTTTGATATTGTATGAGAAGATGGTCAAGCTCCTGACTGAGCTCTATCGTAATATGAGATGTCATTCCGTTCGCCATGACAATTTGCAGCAGCTCTGCTCTTTTTTTTTCAATTTCTTTTAATAGATGCTCTCTAATCACAGGGATGTATCCTTTCATACATTAGATCTTCAAAGTGAATGTTTATATTATATCCATATTTATACTAATTTTCAAATGAGAAGGAGTATAATGTCTCAATGTCAAATTAAATTATATAAGTTTTTTCTGAAAATAGAAATCCTTCAAGTGAAAGTGTTAAAAAAATGAAATGATTTTGTCATAACTTGAAGGAATGTCAAATCATGAAGGGATGATGACATGGGAGACGTGAATTATTTTTTGACATTCGGAGCGGGGTTTTTATCCTTTATTTCGCCTTGCTGCCTGCCGCTTTACCCAGCTTTTTTGTCATATATTACAGGGGTCAGCATGGACGATGTAAAAACTGAAAAGCTGCTGCTGCAGAAAAGAAGCTTGTTTCATACTTTGTGTTTTTTGCTTGGCTTTTCAGTCATTTTTATTGCTTTAGGCTATGGAACATCTTTTATTGGCAGCCTGTTTAGGGATTATCACGATGCGATTCGGCAAATTGGCGCGTTGCTTATTATTTTGTTCGGTTTCATTACACTCGGTGTGTTCCGGCCTGAGGCTATGATGAAAGAGCGGAGAATCCATTTTAAGCATAAACCAAGCGGGTTTTTAGGGTCGGTCTTAATCGGAATGGCATTTGCAGCTGGATGGACACCATGTACCGGTCCGATATTAGCTGCTGTTATCACACTTGCAGGCACCAATCCGGGCTCAGCGGTGCCATACATGATGTTATATGTACTCGGTTTTGCGGTACCGTTTCTTTTATTGTCTTTTTTTATCACAAAGCTGAAGTGGATAAGGAAGAACCAGCTTTTCATTATGAAAGCTGGTGGCGTTTTGATGATTGTGATTGGTGTGCTGTTATTCTTTAATTGGATGAGCCTGATCATTATTTTGCTGTCAGATCTTTTTGGAGGCTTTACTGGTTTTTGACGGTAAATTACTTTCGTACTACTACTAATCCTTTTGTTTTTGGTACAATAAGACTATTATCTGTGGAAATCGATTGTTGGAGGGGAATATGACAAGAGTTTTAGTTGTAGACGACGCCAAGTTCATGAGAGTGAAAATCAGAGAGATCTTGGAAGAGGCAAATTACATAATCGCAGGCGAAGCGGCGGACGGTGAACAAGCAGCGGACCTGTATAAAAAACTGCGCCCGGACCTTGTGACAATGGATATTACAATGCCGGTGAAAAACGGCATAAAAGCGCTTCGTGATATCTTAACCTTTGATCCTAAAGCGAAGGTCATCATGTGCACCGCCATGCGCCAGCAAAGAATTGTAACGGAAGCAATTGAGCTGGGGGCAAAGGATTTTATTGTTAAGCCGTTTGAGGAAACAAAAGTGCTGGAAGCTGTAAGCCGCGTTATGGGACATTAAAGTCATTTCTTTTCAAAATGGTTTTTTTTATTGTTTTGGAGTATAGTATATAGTATCAACACTCCGAGAAACAAAGGAATGATAAGTATGATGATTATAGTTTCATCGATTATTGCTGTGTTAATGGCTGTAGCTGTGATGGTGGTCAGAATAAAGTCCTCTGACAAGCCCGTTTCACCAAAAAAAATCATTCTTCCGCCGATTTTTATGAGTACGGGAGCGTTAATGTTTTTATTTCCGGTATTTTGGGTAACTGGTGCAGAGTTTTTGGAAGCATTCACTTTAGGTGTGATTTTCTCTATTTTTCTAATCAAAACTTCTAAGTTCGAAATTAAAAATAATGAAATTTACATGAAACGCTCTAAAGCATTTGTTTTTATATTAGTCGGTCTTTTGGTGATCAGAATCGTGATGAAATCGATCTTGAGCACATCAATTGATTATGGTGCACTGAGCGGAATGTTTTGGATTCTGGCTTTCGGTATGATTGTGCCTTGGAGAATCGCCATGTATTTATCATATCGAAAACTTCATAACGAGCTGCAGTCATCTAATATTCAAATGAATTAAAAAACCTTTCCTCTTGTCAGGAAAGGTTTTTTATTTGAGAAGGGTCTGATAAGGTTCCAAATCGATTTTTTTGTCCCGCAGATGCCTTTTTAAGAAGGTATGGTCTCTTTTAGGAGTTGCGAGAATATAGCCTTTGATCATAAGTTGCTGATCAATCTTTGCTACCTTTTCTTTTAATGCAAGCTCACCGATTTTGCCTGCGATTTTGGCTTTTGCTGCATCTCTGAACAGTTCTGGCACCGGCGCAGTCAATTCATCTAGAAACTGTTTGTTTTCATCGTTCCATAAATGTCTGCTGTTTTCAATATAGTAATCCTGCCAATCAAGCTCTGATCTGCCGTCCTCTTTTGGTAAACGCTTTAAAAACTTTCGAAACATGAAAAAACCGCCGATTGATAATAAGACTACCATCACGATCACCCAAAACAGAATAAACCATAAAAACCATCCTTCCAGCATCAATCATTCCCCCTTATTCTAACCATATTGTATACGAAGAGAGATTAGAAGAACACAGTAAAAAAAGAATAGAAAAAAGTGATAGACGTCTAGTCAAAAGAGATAGTAGATCATATTCTATTGTATAGTGAATCTGCTATTTGGCCATGGGAGAGTCACTAGAGGGTATTTGACGATAAATGGACGGAAAAAAAGTCACTTTCATAATAGGGGATGAAAGTGACTTTTTATGTTTAGCTGAGAGGAAATTGAAGAGAAAAAGAAGAGCCATCTTCTGTTTCTTTATTGACGGCGACTGTGAGTATTTGATTTTCGCATTCGGCTTGAATGGTTTTGTCATTAAAATAAAAAGGAAGCATCATTTGTTTTTCAAAAGTCTGTCCTGACGATTTGACAGTTAAGATGAACTCGCATCCAGAAAGGGTAACTGTTACTTGTGTAGGCTGTAAAAAAGTCAGATCCGCTTCTATAATATACTGCTGACTAGTTTCATATAAATCAATAGGCAATGTTTCGTCGTACCAGGCGAAGGGGTCTTCAAAAAATTGCCGAAGCCATTCATCCATACTATCGAAATCATTTGCATCGTTGCGTTTTGAATGGTCCATGGAAGCATTCCTCCACATATCAACCTTGCTTTACATCATATGCGGTGGATTATAAATGGGTGAACGCATAAAAAAACAGACACTAAGGTCTGCTTTTCTTACATATCATGGCTTGAGTTGTGCTTTTGTCTTGTATGGTTTCGGTTCTTTACTTTTTTGCTTCCGCTTAGAGGCTCAGGTTGGCCGGGATTGTGTCCTTTAGGGGCGTTTTTATGCATATCTTTACTTGTATTCTTATTGGTCATAAAATGAGAACCTCCTTAAAAGAGTTCGGTGTTATTGATTGGTTTTTCTTTTTTTGTTATTTTGGCGTTCTGCTTCAGTCAGTACAAGCTGGTCGTTTTCAATATAGCCGGCGCCTTTGCCTTGGCTTTTTGCGTCATTCATTCCGTTAATGACGTGATTCGCTTTTCTTTTGACCATCATTATCACCTCAATCATAATATGGCTTCTTTTATTGTGTTATATGAGAGAGCGTAAACAGTAAAAATTACCGGTACATTTTTCTCATAAGTCGAACTTATTGTATTTAATAAAAACATTGATATTTACTTATGTATGATTTTGTTTTAATATGAAATTGTGAGAAAATTGTGATGGAATGTAATGTTCATCTGAGAATGATCTGATCTGAAGGGGGATTTTGGAGAATGGCAAACGAGCAAAAAACTGCAGCAAAAGACGTTTTCCAAGCGAGAAAAACGTTTACTACAAATGGGAAAACATATCATTACTACTCTTTAAAAGCGTTAGAAGATTCAGGTATAGGAAAGGTTTCGAAGCTTCCTTATTCCATCAAAGTTCTTTTAGAATCAGTATTGCGTCAAGTTGACGGCTTCGTTATCAAAAAAGAACACGTGGAAAATTTGGCAAAATGGGGAACTG
Organism: Bacillus sp. FSL R7-0685; assembly: GCF_038002425.1. Classification (NCBI taxonomy): domain Bacteria; kingdom Bacillati; phylum Bacillota; class Bacilli; order Caryophanales; family Bacillaceae; genus Bacillus; species Bacillus sp. FSL R7-0685. The sequence continues at coordinate 1,932,932 of NZ_JBBOCN010000001.1, forward strand.
CCGAATTAAAGGATATCGACGTTCCGTTCAAACCGTCTCGTGTTATTTTACAAGACTTCACTGGGGTTCCGGCAGTAGTAGATCTGGCTTCACTGCGTAAAGCAATGGCAGCTGTCGGCGGAGATCCTGATAAAATCAACCCTGAAATTCCTGTTGATCTCGTTATCGACCACTCTGTACAGGTAGATAAAGCTGGTACAGAAGATGCATTAGCAGTAAATATGGACTTGGAATTCGAAAGAAATGCAGAGCGCTACAAATTTTTAAGCTGGGCAAAGAAAGCGTTTAACAATTATCAGGCAGTACCGCCTGCAACAGGTATTGTGCACCAGGTCAACCTTGAGTTCTTGGCAAGTGTTGTCCATGCCATTGAAGAAGACGGCGAGCTTGTAACGTATCCTGATACGCTTGTCGGAACAGACTCACACACAACAATGATTAACGGTATCGGTGTTCTCGGCTGGGGTGTCGGTGGAATTGAAGCTGAAGCGGGAATGCTTGGACAGCCTTCTTACTTCCCAGTTCCAGAGGTAATCGGCGCGAAACTTGTCGGCAAGCTTCCAAACGGAACAACAGCTACTGACTTGGCGTTAAAAGTAACACAAGTGCTGCGTGAAAAAGGCGTTGTCGGTAAATTTGTTGAATTCTTCGGACCGGGAATTGCTGAACTGCCGCTTGCAGATCGCGCAACAATTGCGAATATGGCTCCGGAATACGGTGCTACATGCGGATTCTTCCCAGTAGATGAAGAAGCGCTTAACTACCTGCGCCTGACTGGCCGTGATCCTGAACATATTGATGTTGTTGAAGCATACTGCAGAAGCAATGGCTTGTTCTACACTCCAGATGCGGAAGACCCTCAATTTACTGATGTGGTTGAAATTGACCTGTCTCAAATTGAAGCAAACTTATCGGGTCCAAAGCGTCCTCAGGATTTGATCCCGCTATCTGCTATGCAGGAAACGTTTAAAAAGCAATTAGTCAGCCCTGCAGGTAACCAAGGATTCGGTTTAAATGCTGAGGAAGAAAATAAGGAAATTAAGTTTAAACTCCTTAACGGCGAAGAAACAGTTATGAAAACGGGTGCGATCGCCATTGCTGCGATTACAAGCTGTACAAATACATCAAACCCATACGTGCTGATCGGCGCCGGACTGGTAGCGAAAAAAGCGGTTGAGTTAGGGCTTAAGGTGCCTAATTACGTGAAAACGTCACTTGCACCGGGTTCTAAAGTTGTTACAGGATATCTTGTGAATTCAGGCCTTCTTCCATACATGAAAGAGCTTGGCTTTAACCTCGTTGGCTACGGTTGTACAACATGTATCGGGAACTCAGGTCCGCTTTCACCGGAAATCGAAGAAGCGGTTGCGAAAAATGATCTTCTGATTACGTCTGTCCTTTCCGGAAACCGTAACTTTGAAGGACGTATTCACCCGCTTGTTAAAGGCAACTATCTTGCTTCACCGCCGCTTGTTGTGGCATATGCGCTGGCTGGAACGGTAAACATTAACTTGAAAACTGATCCAATCGGTGTGGGCAAGGATGGTCAAAACGTATACTTTAACGATATTTGGCCGTCAACAGACGAAATCAATTCACTTGTTAAGCAAACTGTTACGCCTGAGCTCTTCCGTAAAGAGTATGAAACGGTATTTGATGACAACGAGCGCTGGAACGAGATTGAAACAACAGATGAAGCGTTATATAAATGGGATAACGATTCAACTTACATCCAAAACCCGCCATTCTTTGAAGAGATGTCTGTTGAGCCAGGCAAGGTTGAGCCATTAAAAGGACTGCGTGTTGTCGGTAAATTCGGCGATTCAGTCACAACTGACCATATTTCTCCTGCGGGGGCAATCGGAAAAGATACGCCTGCCGGAAAGTATTTGCAAGAAAAAGGTGTTTCACCTCGTGACTTTAACTCCTACGGCTCCCGCCGTGGAAACCATGAAGTCATGATGAGAGGAACATTTGCCAACATTCGCATCAAAAACCAAATCGCACCGGGTACAGAAGGCGGATTTACGACGTACTGGCCGACTGGTGAAGTAACATCCATCTATGATGCATGCATGAAATACAAAGAAGATAAAACCGGTCTTGTCGTATTAGCAGGAAAAGACTATGGTATGGGATCTTCACGTGACTGGGCTGCAAAAGGAACAAACCTTCTCGGCATCAGAACGGTCATTGCAGAGAGCTTCGAAAGAATTCACAGAAGCAATCTTGTATTCATGGGTGTGCTGCCGCTTCAGTTTAAACAAGGTGAAAATGCGAATACACTCGGCTTAACGGGTAAAGAAGTCATCGAGGTAGATGTTGATGAAACAGTTCGTCCTCGTGACCTTGTGACTGTAAGAGCAATCAATGAAGACGGCAATGTAACAACTTTTGAAGCAGTCGTCCGCTTTGATAGTGAAGTTGAAATTGATTACTACCGCCATGGCGGCATCCTTCAAATGGTGCTTCGTGAAAAAATGAAGCAGTCCTGATGAATCAATAGGAAGAGAAGGCATTTCGCTTTCTCTTCTTTTTATGACACAATGTGCTGCGGAGGTGGCATATGCTGAAAAAATGGCTCGCAGGGATCCTGCTTATCATGCTAGCCGGTTATACGGGATGGAATTTATATCAAACATACAGCAAAAAAGAAGTCGGAATTCAAGAGGGGCAACAAGCACCTGATTTTTCTTTGAAAACGCTATCAGGAGAGAAAAGCTCTTTACAGGATGCAAAAGGCAAAAAAGTGCTGCTCAATTTTTGGGCAACTTGGTGTAAGCCGTGCCGTCAGGAAATGCCTGCGATGGAAAAGCTGCAAAAAGAGTACGCCGACAAACTTGCGGTTGTTGCGGTAAATTTCACTTCAGCTGAGAAAAGTGAGAAACAGGTCCGAGCGTTTGCTGATACGTATGATTTAACGTTCCCCATTCTGATTGATAAAAAAGGGATCAATGCTGACTATAACGTGATGTCATATCCAACGACATATATCTTAGATGAAAAAGGTGTTATCCAAGACATACACGTTGGCACCATGACAAAAAAAGAAATGGAACGAAAACTGGATCTTGATTAGATTCAGTTTTTTTTATGCTCAAATATGCTTACAAGTTTTCAGAATTGGAAAAAATAAAAGAATATGCGGAGGTGAGAAGCGTGAAGAAGATGAGAAAACGTTCTTTTCATGAGCTCGTCATGGAAAACAAAAAAGAGCTGATGACCAATACAGAGTATTTAAATCAGCTTGAGGAAAAGCTAGAACAGCTGTTTAAGCAAAAATAACCTTTATTTGTATTCATGTTTACCCCTCCTTTTGAGAAACCTATCTGTTGAGGAGGGATAAACATGGGAAACAACAAGAAAAACGGTCAGCCTCAATATGCTCCAAGCCACTTGGGTACAAAGCCTGTGAAATATAAAGCCAATAAAGGGGAAAAAATGCATGATACTTCAGGTCAGCGGCCGATCATCATGCAGACAAAAGGCGAGTAGCGAAAAATCGAGTTTATTTCTAGGAGGTACATCCGAATGACAAAGAACCAAAATCAATATCAGCAGCCTAATCCTGATGATCGTTCTGATAATGTGGAAAAATTGCAGGATATGGTTCAAAATACAATTGAAAATATAGAAGAAGCAGAAGCATCAATGGAGTTTGCTTCTGGAGAAGATAAACAGCGTATCAAAGAAAAAAATGCAAGGCGCGAACAGAGCATTGAAGCGTTTCGTAATGAAATACAGGACGAATCTGCAGCGAGACAAAACGGATACCGTTCTTAAAAAACCAGGGAAACCTGGTTTTTTTCTTTCTGATTTGATTATGGTAAAATGAGGCTAAATTGATGTTAAGGGAGCAGAGTAATCTTGCATGTATCGAAAAAAGAAATAGAAGTGCGTTATGCAGAAACAGACCAAATGGGGATTGTCTATCACGCAAATTATCTTGTGTGGATGGAGGTCGGCAGAACGGCCTTAATTAAGGACTTAGGCTTTTTATACAGTGATATGGAAAAAAGAGGCGTTCTGTCGCCAGTCGTTGATATCAACATTTCCTATAAAAAGCCGCTTCATTACGGAGAAACCGCGGTTGTACATACATGGATAGAGGAATATAACGGCTTTAAAACCGTCTATGGTTATCACATTTATAATCCGGCCGGTGAGCTTTCCATCAAAGCCACCTCATCTCATATTTGTGTGGATAAAGAAAGCTTTAAGCCAATTCAATTCCGCAAAGCTTTTCCTGATTGGCACACAGCATATGAAAAGGCCAAAAAATAGGGAAGTGAACCGGATATGGCGTTTGGTGTGAAACGGGAGGAACTTAACCGATGGAAACAAGCAGTGAAAAGAGGAGAAATCGCATTTTTAACACATTACTGGCTGGATGACCGGTTTCCGGAAGCAAGGACTGTGACAAAAGCCGGGTGTGCAGACATTGATAAGCTGATTCAGTGGGGAGCGGCTTACGGGTTAAAAAAAGAATGGATCCATAAGAAAAGTGAATTTCCTCACTTTGATCTGCTGGGTGATACACAAAAATATATTTTGGAACAAGAAAACCTAACCGATCATCTTATACGATTTCATTTGTAAAAAAAGAACGCACATGATGTGCGTTCTTTTTTATTGGTATTCAAAAACCGGTTCATCAGCGTCTTCTGAAAAGCTGACGAGCAGATCGTGGTTATCAAAGTACCATAAATCACTTTCTTCAATAAAGAAGGTAATGCCATCAGCTTCTGCAGTGACTCCAGCCTCTTGTGGGGCATCTTTCGCTACACCGAGAGAAAAACCCTTTTGAACGTTGCTGCAGCCTCCATAGCGGACGAAAAAGCGAACCTGGTCTCCGCTTTCCAAATCGAGTTCTTCTTTATACCAGTTCAATGCGTCTTCGTTAATTGTCATATTCATAACAGAACACCCCTTTGTTCTTCATTTGAATTTTCTCTATTATAAACGTATTAGGCTATTCTGTGTCAAAAGAGAAGTTTTTTAAGCTTATAACCATTTTACTTTAGGTTCTGTTTTATTGATAATTCGTTTAATGTTCGCTCGGTGTCTGTATATCACAAAAATAGTGAGCAGGGTAACGACAATCAATAAATACGTATCATGGACAAAGAAACTATATATAACAGTATAGATCCCTGTTAACATCGATGAGAGAGAAACAAATTTAGTCAAGTATAAAAAGATGAAGAATACTGCAACCATCGTGATAAATAACAGGGGTGCGTAAAATAGCAAAACGCCTCCTGATGTCGCCACGGCTTTACCGCCTTTAAATTTGGCGAAGATGGGAAACACGTGGCCTAAAACCGCAAAGACTCCTGCAAGAAGCGGGTGAATATCAACATGCATGAGAAAAGGCAATGCAGTTGCCAGTGTCCCTTTCAAAATATCTCCGGCTATGACGACCGAACCAGCTTTTACACCCAATGTACGGAATGCATTGGTAGCGCCTAAGTTGCCGCTTCCGTGCTCCCGAATATCAATTCCCTTGGCAAGCTTGCCCACAATTAAGCCAGACGGAATGCTGCCTATCAAGTAGGCCAAAATAATCAATAAAGCAATTAACATCTACATTTCTCCTTTTTCAAATTCCCTTCTTTTTATTTTAACATGAGATGTCATGATCTGATGATAAGTTTTTTTGTAAAGTTTGCTTACAAATCCAATCAAACATGCATCATATTTTGATTTCTCCTGTTTTGATCGTGTAAAATAAGTGGAAAAGGAGTGACACACGATGCAAAATCCTTCTAAAGCGGAAATTAAAGAGATTCTTCAAAGAAGCAAACGTATAGCGGTAGTAGGGCTTTCAGACCGTCCGGATAGAACGTCACATATGGTTTCAAAAGCAATGCAGGACGCGGGTTATGAAATTATCCCTGTGAACCCTACAATTGATGAGGCGCTAGGTATCAAAGCCGTTTCATCTTTAAAAGAGATAGACGGTCCGATTGACATCGTAAATGTATTCCGGCGATCAGAACAGCTTCCTGGAGTGGCGGAAGAGTTTTTAGAGACAGATGCGCCAGTATTTTGGGCACAGCAAGGGCTAGTTAATGAGGAAGCATACCAGATGCTAAAAGAAAAAGGCAGAACGGTTATCATGGATCTGTGCATAAAAGTGGCACACGCTGTAACAAAATAGGTGCAGAACTGCAAAAATCCTTGTAAATTCAAGGATTTTTGCTTTTTAATTTTAAGATATTGTTTGCGTATTACGGTGAAACAGATACAATAAAGCTTGAACAGCTTTTTTTGAATACCTTGTCCAGCTGGGTTTCGGCCGTTCGATTTGCGAAGGTCTGCTGCTTTATATATAATAAACAAACATACGTTCTCATGGTGTAAAAACAGCACTAGCCGATGTTTTGAGAAGAACTGATTCGTTAGCTCTATGTTGCGATTGCAAACATATTGGTTATAATGAGGAGTCCAAGGCAGCACTGGCTCGAGGCGAGGTTTATAAAAAATATCTTATATACAAATGATGTGTAACACTGAAAAAGAGAAAGACAATGTTAGTTTTTGAAAGGGGTTTGTACGTTTGGCTAGAAAACAGCAATTTGATTACAACGAAGATGCCATACAGGTGCTCGAAGGCCTTGAGGCTGTCAGGAAAAGGCCGGGTATGTATATTGGCTCTACTGACGCGCGGGGTTTGCACCACTTGGTTTATGAAATTGTAGATAACTCTGTCGACGAGGTGCTTGCCGGCCATGGAGATCACATAATCGTCAAAATACATAAAGACAATAGTATTTCTGTACAGGATAGAGGCCGCGGCATGCCGACCGGAATGCATAAGCTCGGCAAACCAACCCCTGAAGTGATTTTAACGGTGCTTCATGCCGGAGGAAAATTCGGCCAAGGCGGCTATAAGACAAGCGGTGGGCTCCACGGGGTTGGTGCATCAGTCGTGAATGCTTTATCTGAATGGCTGACGGTTACCATTGAGCGGGACGGTTTTGTCTATCAGCAGCGATTTGAAAATGGAGGAAAACCGGTTACATCTCTCGAAAAGATCGGCAAAACAAAAAAGACGGGAACTCTTACACACTTTAAGCCAGATCCAACGATGTTCAGCACAACCACTTATAATTTTGAAACGCTCTCTGAGCGCTTAAGAGAGTCTGCGTTTTTGTTAAAAGGACTGAAAATTGAGCTGATTGATGAACGCAATGACCAGCATGAGGTCTTTTATTATGAAAACGGCATAGAAGCGTTTGTTGCTTACTTAAATGAAGAAAAAGACGTCTTGTCTGAAGTGGTCTCGTTTGAGGGTGAGCATCATTCTATAGAAGTGGACTTTGCGTTCCAGTTTAACGATGGTTATTCTGAAAATATTTTGTCGTTTGTCAACAATGTCAGAACAAAAGACGGCGGGACGCATGAGTCAGGTGCAAAAACTGCGATGACGCGTGCTTTTAATGAATATGCGCGAAAAGTGGCTTTGCTGAAAGAAAAGGATAAGAACCTTGAAGGCACCGATATAAGGGAAGGGCTTTCAGCCATTATTTCTGTCCGCATACCTGAGGAGCTTCTTCAATTTGAGGGACAAACAAAAGGAAAGCTCGGTACTAGTGAAGCAAGATCAGCGGTGGATGCGATTGTTTCAGAGCAGCTTGCTTACTTTTTAGAGGAAAATCGGGACACCGCAACGCTTCTTGTCAAAAAAGCAATCAAGGCGAGCCAGGCGCGCGAAGCGGCACGCAAAGCCCGTGAAGAAGCAAGAAGCGGCAAAAAACGAAAAAAATCAGAAGCGACTTTAAGCGGAAAGCTGACGCCTGCGGGTTCAAGAAACCCGGCAAAAAATGAATTGTATCTCGTTGAGGGAGATTCAGCAGGCGGGTCAGCCAAGCAGGGAAGAGACCGCAGATTCCAGGCGGTTCTGCCTTTACGCGGTAAAGTCATTAATACAGAAAAAGCTAAGCTTGCTGATATCTTTAAAAATGAAGAGATCAATACGATCATTCATGCGATCGGCGGGGGAGTCGGGGCAGATTTCTCAATCGATGACATCAACTACGACAAAATCATCATTATGACCGATGCCGATACTGACGGCGCCCATATTCAAGTGCTGCTTCTTACCTTTTTCTATCGCTATATGAAACCACTCATTGAGCATGGCAAGGTGTTCATTGCGCTGCCACCTTTATATAAGGTCAGTAAAGGAAGCGGGAAGAAGGAAATCATTGAATATGCATGGTCTGATGAAGAGATGGGTGATGTCCTGAAAAAAGTCGGCAAAGGCTATACCATTCAACGATATAAGGGTCTTGGAGAGATGAACGCAGACCAGCTGTGGGAAACGACGATGAATCCGGAGTCCCGCACACTTGTTAGGGTCAAAATTGACGATGCGGCACGTGTAGAAAGACGTGTGACGACGTTAATGGGAGACAAAGTAGAGCCGCGCAGAAAGTGGATTGAGAAAAACGTCGCTTTCGGCTTAGATGAAGAAAGCAATATTTTAGAAAATGAAAACTTATCGGTCGCTGAGGAGGTTTAATGATTGTCACAGCCAGAATTATTTCATGATTTACCATTAGAAGAGGTGATCGGCGACCGTTTTGGACGCTACAGTAAATATATTATTCAAGACAGGGCGCTGCCCGATGCGAGAGACGGATTAAAGCCGGTACAGCGCAGAATTCTGTATGCAATGCATACAGATGGAAACACGTTTGATAAAAACTTCAGAAAAGCGGCCAAAACGGTCGGTAACGTCATCGGTAACTATCATCCGCACGGTGACAGCTCGGTTTATGAAGCAATGGTGCGGATGAGCCAGGATTGGAAAGTTCGTAATGTGTTAATCGAAATGCATGGAAACAATGGAAGTATCGACGGAGATCCCCCGGCAGCCATGCGTTATACAGAGGCACGATTATCTCCGATTGCATCTGAGCTTCTTCGGGATATTGACAAAAACACGGTTGAATTTGTGCCGAACTTCGATGATACAAGCAAGGAGCCTGTCGTACTCCCGGCGATGTTTCCTAACCTATTGGTCAACGGATCTACCGGGATTTCAGCAGGATACGCGACCGACATTCCCCCTCATCATCTGGGAGAAGTCATTGATGCTGTCATTAAGCGTATTCAAATGCCATCTTGCTCTGTTGACGAACTCATGGAAGTTATTAAAGGGCCTGATTTTCCGACAGGCGGTATTATTCAGGGCGTTGACGGGATAAGAAAAGCTTACGAAACCGGAAAAGGAAAAATCATTATCCGCGGAAAGGCTGAAATTGAAACAATCAGAGGCGGACGAGAACAAATTGTCATTACTGAAATTCCATTTGAAGTAAATAAAGCAAACCTTGTAAAAAAAATGGACGAGTTCCGTATTGATAAAAAGGTTGAAGGCATCTCAGAGGTTCGTGATGAAACGGATCGAACAGGGCTGAGAGTGGTCATTGAACTGAAAAAAGAAGCTGATGCCAAAGGCATTTTGAATTTCTTATATAAAAATACTGATTTGCAGATCACATATAACTTCAATATGGTGGCTATCCATAACCGCCGTCCGATGCTGATGAGCCTGCCGTCTATTTTGGATGCATATATCGGACACCAAAAGGAAGTTGTCACAAACCGGTCCGTTTACGAGCTTCAAAAAGCAAAAGACAGACATCATATCGTAGAAGGGCTCATGAAAGCTTTGTCTATTTTGGATGAAGTGATTGCAACAATCCGTTCTTCTAGCGATAAACGTGACGCTAAAAACAATTTGATCGCCAAATATGAATTTACGGAGCCTCAGGCTGAAGCCATTGTGTCATTGCAGCTATATCGTTTAACCAATACAGATATTACAGCGCTTAAGGAAGAGGCAGAAGAGCTCGGTAAAAAAATTGAAGAGCTCGAATCTATTCTGAGCAATGATAAAAAACTGCTAAAAGTGATTACAAACAGCTTAAAAGCACTGAAAAAGAAATATGCAGATACGAGACGCTCCGTGATTGAAGAAAAAATTGAAGAAATTAAAATCAATCTCGAAGTCATGGTTGCATCTGAGGATGTATATGTAACCGTTACGAAGGATGGTTACCTAAAACGGACGAGCCAGCGCTCATTTGCCGCTTCCAACGGTCAGGACTTCGGAATGAAAGATACGGACAGGATGCTGCATCAGTTTGAAATGAATACGACAGACGTGCTGCTGCTCTTTACGAACAAAGGAAGCTACATCTATTGTCCTGTTCACCAGCTGCCTGATATCAGATGGAAGGACATGGGCCAGCATTTTTCAAATCTGATCACTATTGACCGTGATGAAACGATTGTAAAGGCTATACCGATAAAAGAATTTGATCCGTCGGCATATCTTCTATTCTTTACGAAAAACGGTATGGTGAAAAAGACAGAGCTCACCCATTATAAAGCACAGCGTTATTCTAAGGCGCTTGTAGCCTTAAATCTGAAGGGTGAAGATGAACTGATTGATGTACATGTAACAAATGGGGAAAGCCAGATCTTTATGGCCACTCACTTAGGGTATGGTCTATGGTTTGGAGAAGACGAAGTGAATGTAGTTGGCGCGCGTGCGGCAGGTGTCAAAGGGATTAACTTAAAAGAGGATGACTTTGTTGTCTCCGGTGAGATCCTTCAGCAATCTGATTCAATTGTCTTGTTCACACAGCGGGGAGCGGTAAAACGCATGGGTCTTTCTGAGTTCGAGAAGACATCCCGCGCAAAACGCGGTGTCGTAATGCTAAGGGAACTGAAAAAGAATCCTCATCGTGTTGTAGCACTGTTCGCTTGCGGTCTTGAACAGCGACTAGTGGCAGAAACAGAAAAAGGCGACAGAAAAGAACTGCAGGCAAAAGAGTTGCGGACAAACGACAGATACAGCAATGGCTCTTTCTTTTTTGATGAAGAGGAATCAGGCAAGGTTACAGCTGTTTGGCGCCTTCATACAGAACAATAATAAAAAACCCGCTCATACTATATGAGCGGGTTTCGTTTGTTTTTATCAGCTTTCATGGTTGGTGAATAGATCTGTTACAGCATGAATGACTTCAATCCCCTGCCATACAAATAAATTCAGCGCTGTGAAAGAAAATAAGCCTAAAATCACCATTCTTAAGATAAACAACATGTTTAACAGCCTCCTCATATTTTCGTTACATAATCGGGTGATGTTGAACATGAAGTTTGCCGAAATAAGACGATTGATAAAATTTGGCCAGTATAAAGCTTTTTTTCCGCTGACGTCTGCGGGAGTATCCCGTACTTTTGCTTTCAGCGGTCAGCAGCAGAACAGCCATTGCCCATAAAGCGGTCAGCGTAAATGCCCCTGTGATGGATTTCTTCTCATCATCAGCATTTTGGCCGGCTTTCATCTCATGCATTTCCTGCTGGTCGGCTACGGCTTTATAATGATGGCCGATATCAAAGGCGTGGGGAATTGAGAACAAATGAAAACTGGCAATCGCCAAGAATAAGATGGATGCTTTCAATATCGTTACTTTTTTCAAATGATCTCCCCCTCCTTTAATATTACTGAATATTTTTATAATAATACCCCAATCCATCCTAAAAGTAAACCTGATTTATTAAATTTAAAAATAAATTTAACCTTGTTAAGTATATATCTTTTTGCTTATTTTTGAAAGAGAAAACTTCTTTTATTAGCGTATGTATACCCGGTCTGAAATGTGAATGAAACACATTTTAGATGATATGTTTAGTGTTTAGGGTTTATTACTATTTATGAGCTGAATCAAAGGGAAGGAAAAGAAATTGTACATCTTAAAAGAGAATTCTTTTTCAAATGCTAATTTTTATTAAAGATGTTCTTATTCATAGGAAAATAATAGAGAGGAGGCTAAAAGAGTAAAAGCAGGCTATGACAATATTGTTCTCGAAAAAACTTCCTAATTCGTCATATTGTGATATAATAATACTCGTTGTGTTAAAAAAACTAACATCAAAATGAGGTTCACAATGAATTGAAGAAAACAGGAGGTAAAAATGGAGTCTTTTTTCAGCAATTTGATTAATATCCCGAGCGCCTTTATATGGGATTTTTTGGTTTATATTTTAGTAGGGCTCGGCTTATTTTTTACTATTCGTTTTGGTTTTATCCAATTCCGATATTTTATTGAAATGTTTAGAATCGTAGGTGAAAAGCCTGTAGGAAATAAAGGTGTTTCATCTATGCAGGCTTTCTTTATTTCTGCTGCATCCCGAGTCGGTACAGGGAATTTGACTGGTGTCGCTTTAGCAATTGCGACTGGCGGACCAGGCGCTGTATTTTGGATGTGGGTAGTTGCTGCAGTAGGCATGGCTTCAAGCTTTGTCGAAAGTACATTAGCGCAGCTTTATAAGGTGAGAGACGGAGAAGACTTCCGCGGAGGGCCAGCATACTATATCCAAAAGGGTCTTGGTGCCAGATGGCTTGGCATTGTTTTTGCAATCTTAATTACTGTCTCATTTGGTTTAATCTTTAATGCTGTTCAAACGAATACGATTGCGGGAGCATTAGACGGAGCATTCAATGTGAATAAAACCGTTGTTGCTATTGTTCTTGCTGTTTTAACTGCGTTTATTATTTTTGGCGGTTTAAAACGAATTGTAGCGGTATCACAAATGATTGTTCCGGTAATGGCCGGTATCTATATCCTTATTGCTTTATATGTAGTTATCACTAATATTACTGCCTTCCCAGGCGTTATCGCGACAATTGTCAAAAATGCATTTGGCGTTGAACAGGTTGTAGGCGGAGGATTAGGAAGCATCATTATTATTGGTGCAAAACGTGGATTATTTACAAACGAAGCAGGAATGGGGAGCGCGCCGAATGCGGCTGCCACAGCCCATGTTTCGCACCCGGCGAAACAAGGATTTATCCAAACCTTAGGTGTGTTTTTTGATACTTTTATCGTATGTACATCCACTGCGTTTATCGTACTGCTATACAGCCTAACGCCAAAAGGTGATGGCATCCAAGTCACACAGGCTGCTTTAAACCACCACATTGGTAGCTGGACACCGACTTTCATAGCTATTGCAATGTTCTTGTTTGCCTTTAGTTCAGTTGTCGGAAACTATTATTATGGCGAGACAAACATTGAATTTATTAAAACAAGCAAGACATGGCTGAATATTTACCGCATTGCGGTTATCGCTATGGTTGTCTATGGCTGTTTAGCTGACTTCCAGCTCGTTTGGGATATGGCGGACCTCTTTATGGGTATCATGGCGCTGATCAACTTAATTGTGATTACGCTGCTGTCAAACGTTGCTTACAAAGTGTATAAAGATTACGCGAAACAACGTAAGCAAGGACTTGATCCTGTGTTTAAAGCGAAAAACATCCCAGGGCTGAAAAACGCTGAAACATGGGAAGATGAGAAACAAGAAGCATAATTTAAATATAAAACAAAGCTGCATTCAATAGTTGAATGCAGCTTTTTCATTATTGGAAATAAATTTAATTTTTCGACTCGAATGAAAAATGACGTGTAAAGTCCCAATTCAGTCCAGTTTTCTTTGTTCTATATGTGTCATGTGTGTCTTATTCATTGGAGGTAGAGCAAATTAACAGGCTTTTAAACCTCCCAAAAACAAGAAATTAGGTTGATAGACAATCATGAGAAAGATTTTTACAATGAGTTCGTGCTCATAAGAAGTGGAGAGCCAAAATGATGCGAAGGAGGAAAAGATCAGATATGAAACGGTCAATCTCTATTTTTATTACGTGTTTATTGATTACGTTATTGACAATGGGCGGCATGATAGCTTCGCCGACATCAGCAGCAGGGACAAAAACGCCAGTAGCCAAGAATGGCCAGCTTAGCATAAAAGGTACACAGCTCGTTAACCGAGACGGTAAAGCGGTACAGCTGAAGGGGATCAGTTCACACGGATTGCAATGGTATGGAGAATTTGTCAATAAAGACAGCTTAAAATGGCTGAGAGATGATTGGGGTATCACCGTTTTCCGTGCAGCGATGTATACGGCAGATGGCGGTTATATTGACAACCCGTCCGTGAAAAATAAAGTAAAAGAAGCGGTTGAAGCGGCAAAAGAGCTTGGGATATATGTCATCATTGACTGGCATATTTTAAATGACGGCAATCCAAACCAAAATAAAGAGAAGGCAAAAGAATTCTTCAAGGAAATGTCAAGTCTTTACGGAAACACGCCAAACGTCATTTATGAAATTGCAAACGAACCAAACGGTGATGTGAACTGGAAGCGTGATATTAAACCGTATGCGGAAGAAGTGATTTCCGTTATCCGCAAAAATGATCCAGACAACATCATCATTGTCGGAACCGGTACATGGAGCCAGGATGTAAATGATGCTGCCGATGACCAGCTAAAAGATGCAAACGTTATGTACGCACTTCATTTTTATGCCGGCACACACGGCCAATTTTTACGGGATAAAGCAAACTATGCACTCAGCAAAGGAGCACCTATTTTTGTGACAGAGTGGGGAACAAGCGACGCGTCTGGCAATGGCGGTGTATTCCTTGATCAATCGAGGGAATGGCTGAAATATCTCGACAGCAAGACCATCAGCTGGGTGAACTGGAATCTTTCTGATAAGCAGGAATCATCCTCAGCTTTAAAGCCGGGGGCATCTAAAACAGGCGGCTGGCGGTTGTCAGATTTATCTGCTTCAGGAACATTCGTTAGAGAAAACATTCTCGGCACCAAAGATTCGACGAAGGACATTCCTGAAACGCCATCAAAAGATAAACCCACACAGGAAAATGGTATTTCTGTACAGTACAGAGCAGGGGATGGGAGTATGAACAGCAACCAAATCCGTCCGCAGCTTCAAATAAAAAATAACGGCAATACCACGGTTGATTTAAAAGATGTCACTGCCCGTTACTGGTATAAAGCGAAAAACAAAGGCCAAAACGTTGACTGTGACTACGCGCAGATTGGATGCGGCAATGTGACACACAAGTTTGTGACGTTGCATAAACCAAAGCAAGGTGCAGATACCTATCTGGAACTTGGATTTAAAAACGGAACGTTGGCACCGGGAGCAAGCACAGGGAATATTCAGCTCCGTCTTCACAATGATGACTGGAGCAATTATGCACAAAGCGGCGATTATTCCTTTTTCAAATCAAATACGTTTAAAACAACGAAAAAAATCACATTATATGATCAAGGAAAACTGATTTGGGGAACAGAACCAAATTAGTTAAGCTTTTTTTTGGCGGACATCAGTAACGATGTCCGTTTTTATCATCTAATAGGAGGTTTGCGTTGTGGATGAAATACTGAAACAGTATATGGTGCTGTATAAAAAAATGAGTAATATGATAAATGGTCCCGACTATCCAGGTAAGGAAAAAGACATCCAGCATCAAAAAGATCAGATCGAAGTTTACGAAAAACAGCTGCAGCAAGGATTTTCTACAGATTATGACTATGATGTGTTTGCTGATTCTGTTATCAAATGCGCATATGGCGATATGACGCTGGAAGATTTAGAAGCCGTTTATTATGGATTGACAACACCATTTTTTTGATTTGTCATTCAGCAGTAAAATTTCAATTTCTGTCTCACTAACTTAAGTATACTTTGATATTGAGACAGAAATTTATTTATTTTGTTTACTTCCTAGAATATATATTATGTAAACTAGAAAAGATGAAGATTAAAGCTTTGCTGTTTTTATGTACATCCTTTCTTCTTCCTGTAATTCAGCAACAAAATAAAAAAGCGATTTCCCAATCGGAAAATCGCCAATTCAGACACTCTATTATTTATGAGTGTCTTTGTGCTCTTAACGATTTACAACAAATGTTGTCACGCTTTGAGCTGGAAGATGAGCCCAAAAATGATTGCCTGATACAGTGAGATTCGTTCCAGGTTGTAGATTGCTGCTGCTGCTCGTGATCCATCTAGATACGTTTGAAGCAGATCCATTCTGCAAAACAAAGTTTTGGTTGACTCCTGTGTTGCTTTTATTGATGGCAACAATAACGACCTTGTTGTCACCTTTATAGGCTGACACGTAAACGTTCGCATTAGGGTTTTTCGTTGCATCAATCCTTACATAGCCGGGACGCACAAACTTTGAGAAATGAGCCATATTGTAGCCGCGTTTGCTGATCGTACCATCTTCTTTCATAGGTCCATATGATCTTCGGATGTACCACCATACATAAGCTTGAAAGTCCCCCTCTACCATCGCATTGTGAATATGCTGTGAAACATCCAATGCCTCAGGCCATCGATCCGCCGAGTTGTTATCACTGTTTGGATAGTATACTTCCGTCATCCAAAGGTCCTTCCCCGCTCCTTTTTGTTTGAAAAGAGGATAAGGGAATTGGCTGACCTGTGTGCCGTACAGGTGAGTTCCGAGAATATCCATATTGGCAAGAGCCTGCGGATCGTTCAAAATCGGGTCCGACAAATTCTTCAAGTATTGAAATGACTCAGGCGCAATGACGCGGGCATTGATTGAGCCGGCGTTTTCTCTCATAAAGCGAAGTATTTCTTGCGGCGTCCACCACGTCCACTCGTGAGCGTAATCAGGCTCGTTTTGTACCGAAATCGCGTAAAGATTCACACCATTATTCTTCATGAAGGTAACAAAATCGTTAAGATGCTGCGTACTTGTTGTATTTCAGCCGTTTAGCCGATGTGTCACCATTACGATTAAAGGTCTCAACCATATCACTTGGAGGATTCCAAGGAGAAGCAAAAACGATTGCTCCATGTTTGACCGCACTCTTTGCAGTCTCCACCTCTTTATACCAATTATTTCGATTTTCATCTACATGAATTCTTAAGATTGAAAATCCTAACTGGTTCTGTCCATTGCCAAAAGCAGTTTCTCTTTGAGCTGCTGTAAGATCGCCAGCCCAAGCCGGATGATTCATCCCTCCAAAACCGCGAATCACTTGTTTCTCTGCAGATACATTAACTGTTACATCACTGGCTGCCAAAACTTCAGTAGCGCCTGGCCCTAACATGACTGGCAACATAGTGAAACATACTAATAATACACAAATTGTTTTTTTAATGCGTGGAATCATTTATTCCTCTCCTTCGTCATGTGTCTTTTACGGTATTAAAAAATCTGCATGGCATATCCATAATGGCGGGCTGTTCCGGTGATGGCTCGTACTTCACCCGCCTCGTTTTTAAGCGGTCCCATTACGAGTCCTATCTTTGCGTAAACTGCCAGTAATCAAAATTAAACAAGTTTCCTGTACCTGTTCCGGTAAATACAAAGAATACTTTGTGCACACCGGTTGCCCCGCTTACTGCAGTTTCTATTTCTCTCCACGTTTGCGCTCCACCTGTGGAAGGTACATTCAGAGTTCCAACAAGCTTACCATCAGCACTGTCGAGGCGCACTTCTATTTTCCCGCCTGAAGTGGATGCTACATTTGCTTTAAATGACCTGGCACCGCCCGCTCCGAAGTCTGCATTTCCTACAGCAATCCAGTCTCCATTTTGAATGCTTGTTACATGCTGATTATTTACTGGCCCGCCGGGTGCTGTGGACTTCTCTGTCAAAATGCGTCCATTCCAAGCAAACGTTTCAGCTTCTACCCGGTTATAAGGATTCAAATTGGAAAGCTGTGTTACACCTGCATAATTTGCTGCTACCTCTTGGATGGATCCATCTGGGTTATGCACCAGCTTATTAATATGGGGAGAACGGTATCCTTTGCCGGCCCCGAACAGAGCGGAACTGACAGTTTGCGCGTGGTACACCACATACCACTCGTTTTTAAAATTGAAAACAGCATGATGGTTGTTTCCGCCGCCTCCGAAAAATGCACCCGGATTTTTCAGGAAGTGCCCTCTATATGTAAAGGGACCCATGGGATTTGAACTGGTCATGTAGCCGATCTCACCTGGGGGTTTATCGGCCGGGTGCATGCCGCCGAAATTGATGCAATAGGAATAGTAGTATGTTCCGTTATACTTGTGCAATCCGGAATCTTCAAACATGAAAGGCGCATCAATTGTAGATGCACTTCCCTCAACACTCGTCATATCAGGCCCTAATTTTATGACCCTTGCCGTTTTAGGATTGGCCCATTGTCCCTGCGTTGGATTTGAACCGCCAGGAACGCCTCCGCCGGCATACAGGTAACCGGTTCCGTCGTCATCTACAAATACTGCCGGATCAAAAAGCCATACAACACCAGACATTCCTGGCGTACTAGGCGTTACGAGCGGTTTTCCGATTGGATCGGTCCATGGACCAATCGGGCTGTCTGCGGTGAGAACCCCGATACCTCCGCCGCTGTTTGCGAAATAAAGGAAGAATTTATCCTTGCCATTGATTTTTTTTACTGCGATTGACGGTGCCCATGACGCACCTGCCCATTTTGCAATTCCACGGCCTCCATTAGCTCCATTGGCACCTGCTACCGGAATGGCTCCGTGGTCTGTCCAGTTCACCATATCCGCTGAAGATATGACGAATACTCTATTCAAATTGGCAAATGAATTATCTTTAATTGTTCCGTTGCTATTATATTCATAGTCATCACTTGACATATAGATGTAGACTCTTCCGTTATAGGTCAGCGCAACCGGATCCGCTCCCAAATGATGGTCGATAAGCGGGTTTGAATTCCCTATATGTTTTGCAATTGTAGTACTAGTGGCAGCATACGCAGACTTCCCAGATAAGCAGCTCAATAATAAAACTAGAATCCATAAACATACGCTACACTTTTTCCTCATCACTTCACATCCTCCTTTTTCCTTAAAATGGGGGATTTTCTTTTGGAATTTGATAACAACAGGTCACGAAGATTGCACGCATAAAGTAGCCGGAAGCTGTTTAGCAATGTTCCCAGTTGTTCTGAAAGCTCATCTTCATGTGTCTCCATTCTCTCTTTTCTTCGAGGAGATCGCACCACTCCTTCAAAATTGTTCAAAAAAACTTCCCCATTCCTAGCGACCATTGTCCAGAAAATAAAAAGACAGGATTGTTCATGGCCTCCCACTAATCACATTGAACGGAGATTACATCATTATCCAAGATATCCCTTTATCTAACATCCTACATCATTAAAAAAATTGTGTATAGAAACTTTTGGAGGAGTTAGTGTTCGATTCTACAAAGGAACTGGATACATTTATTCATTGATAAGATGGGGCTAACACTCCGTTTATATTTGTATGTTTTCAGACACAAAAAACAGCCGTTCAATGCGGCTGTTTTTTTCAAGAGTATAAGACTATTGAGCGGTATACCCGCTTTTTCATGTTTTGTTCATATTTTATTAATTGTTTATTCAACACTGTCCGCTATAGTAATCCATATCAACAAATATGACTGCCACTCGCATCTTTTATGAAGGGAGGTCCGTTACGCTGAAAGAAAAAATAAAGACCTTAGGCCGTTTTTGCACCGTAGGCGTCGGCAATACGCTGATAGATTTTGGTGTCTTCTTTCTTCTTACCGCTTGTCATGTCTCTTATCTGCCGGCGCAGATCTGCTCCTATACTGCAGGTATCGCCAACAGCTATGTGTGGAACCGGAATTGGACGTTTTGTGTGAAACGTAAGGCTGACGGGAAAGAGGTCGTGCGTTTTCTCATGATTAATATTGCCGCGTCGGGGATCACCTTTTTGCTACTTTATTTGTTTCAAAATTGCGGCTGCTCGCTTTTGGTGAGTAAGCTCGCCGCCACTATCGGCGGAATGATGATGAATTTTATCGGAAACCGAATCTGGGTATTTGGAGATTCGCTGAAAAACATACAGGATCAGGAGTGAAGATGAATGAGAAAAAAAGTGAGAAAAGCGGTTATACCCGCAGCGGGTTTAGGAACGAGATTTCTGCCGGCGACAAAGGCGCAGCCTAAAGAAATGCTCCCAATCGTCGACAAACCAGCAATCCAATATATTGTAGAAGAGGCCGCAGAGTCAGGAATTGAAGATATACTGATTATTACAGGGAGAAACAAACGCTCGATTGAAGATCATTTTGATCGGTCGGCGGAATTGGAATTCAATCTCCGGGAAAAAGGCAAGACGGAGACACTTAAGGAAATGCAGCAGATTGCCGATTTGGCCAACATTCATTACATCCGCCAGAAAGAACCGCTCGGATTAGGCCATGCGGTGCTGTGTGCGGAGCATTTTATCGGAGATGAGCCTTTTGCCGTTCTCTTAGGTGATGATATTATGGTGTCTGAAACACCGGCTCTTCGGCAATTAATGGATGTATATGACGTTTATGGCACAGAGGTTGTCGGTGTACAGTCAGTTCTCCCTGAGGATGTCAGCAAATATGGTATTATAAATACATCAGGGTCTCAAGGGCATGTATACGAAGTGAACGATTTAGTGGAAAAGCCTTCTCCTGAAGAAGCACCTTCGGAAATCGCAGTAATGGGACGTTATGTGCTGAATTCTTCGATCTTCTCCGTTTTGAAGACAATTGGCAGAGGCGCGGGCAACGAAATTCAGCTGACAGATGCGCTTCGTGAGGTTTGCCGTAAGGAGCCGATCCATGCCCGGTTGCTGGAAGGAAATCGATATGACATTGGCGATAAGCTGGGCTGTTTTAAAGCGAGCACCGAAATCGGCTTAATACGTCCCGAAATGAGATCTCAGCTTTTGGCCTATTTAGAAGATGTGATCAAACGGGAAACGAAAGAAATGCTGCGGTAAAAAAATTGTAACCATCTTGCTCGTCAATCAGTCATATAATAGTGAAAAAGATTAGGACAGGTTGTGAAGAATGTGGGCAGTTTGATAAGCGAAATTTTAACATGGCTGACGAACATGGGATATGCGGGTATTGCGATTGGGTTAATGATTGAAATCATTCCGAGTGAGATTGTATTAGCTTATGGCGGCTATATGGTATCGGAGGGCACGATTGGATTTATTGGCGCAATTATTGCGGGTGTTATCGGGGGCACCATTGCCCAGATCTTTATTTACTGGATCGGCCGCTATGGCGGCAGGCCATTTCTGGACAAATACGGGAAGTATTTATTGATTAAAAAGCATCATATCGACATGTCGGAAAACTGGTTTCAGAAATACGGCGCCGGAGTTGTCTTCTCGGCTCGTTTTATACCGGTTGTCAGACATGCCATATCCATTCCGGCAGGTATTGCCAGAATGCCTTTTCTCAAATTTGTGGTACTGACTGTGCTTGCTATCATTCCATGGTCTATTCTGTTTGTTTATTTAGGCATACAGCTAGGAAGCCAGTGGGATGATGTTGAGAATATAGCGGGCACTTATACAACACCGATTATGATATTGGCTGTTGTCGTGATAGCCCTTTATTTTGTGATTAAGAAACGTACAGCCATATTTAAACGATAGCTAGCGGATATGCATAGGGGTGACTGACGCTCCCCTATGCATATTTTTTTACTTGCGATGTTGATTTGCCAGCTTCAGATTCTCCGCTAAAAATGCAACAAACACTTCATCCCGCACAAGCGATGCGGCATAATTTCTCTTAATAAACCATTCTGCTTCTTCAAACGCTGCGAATGTTTCGTCTTGGGTTTCTCCGTTAATTTGAATATTCCATTCGTTGTCTAAAGGGAAAAGAAAAAATCTCATTTGTGCGCGATTTTCATATAATGATCCATTCGCAGATCCCTTTAGATTATAGATGTTACGGAAGGCATCCGGCCGTACAGGATCAATACGGAAAGCTTCAGCTACAAACAACTCGTATACTTCATCGGTTATTGAACAGCCGGACGCTTTTGCATGCCCTCCGCCGCCATATCGGCCGGCGATTTCTGACACATCGATGTAATCATGAATGGTGCGGAGACTGACTCGTTTTGACCCCATGCTCAAAATCGCAATGTAATCGAGGTGCGGGTTATCTTTCCCTAGCCTGTTCCCCAGCTCTGAATGGTACGATTCAGCGTGAACGATGCCTACACAGTGTTCGTGAACAAAGGTTTGTACCATTTCCCTTTTCTTTCTGCGGAGGTAGCGCTCGATTTTTTCGTCTTCTAAATCAAGCAGTTTTTCTTCAAAATCATCGAAGAAAAATTCGTCATGCGTGGAAAGGCGCTGGATCATTTTTGCTTCAAATTCATCGATTGACAGCAAAAAGAAAAGATCATTAAGCCGCTTCGCCTGTTTTTGATCGTACCGCTCCCACTCCCATGTATCGTATTGGCGGACGAGCTCTGTGAATTGATCTAAGGCGTTTGTCGGTTTCATGAAGCCATTTTCAACGAGATAGCCATATAAAAGCGATGTCGCGGATGTGAGCCTTCCATCATCGTATTCCACCTGGACAAATCCCCATTCATGCTCATTCAAATGAAGGGCTGTTTTATGATGGTCAATGAGCTTCACTTTGCCCCCTGCATGAACATACTCATTCAATCTCTCTTCGTTTTCTTCATTGACGGCGAGATCGGTGATGAATAACGCGTCCTGTCTGTTGCTCTCCTTCGCTTTTTCTAAAAAGTACTGCACCTGTGCGTTTAAGCCGTTAACAGAGTTATACCGGACCTCTATGTCTTTTCCGAACGCCAATTTTGCTACGATTCCGCATCCTACTCCGTCCAAGTCGTTATGTGAATATAAATGATACATAATGTAGGCCCCTTTTTATGATAAACTGACAATTGCCGCTAGAGGTGCGGCAGCCTTTATTTACTATTCTAAAAAACCAACCGTTTTATGCAAATGTAATTAGTTGACATAATGTTGTTATTGTAAATATATAAAGGAGCGCTTTTTACGCTCCTAAGTTCTTGCTTTTACACTGGATAAACTGGATGCTTTCGATTGGTAAATGTCATTTCCTTTGTCATGTATGCCTGGAGCCGTTTTGCCAGCTCATCACGCAGCGAATTGGCTGGGATAACAGCATCAATGATCATTTCTGAAGCCAGACGGTAGATATTGATGTCCTCTTTGTATTCCTCCCGTTTGCTGCTGATAAATGCGGCTCTCTCTTCTTCTGGCAGCTCGGCGATTTTTTTAGCGTAGACAGCGTTTACAGCGGCCTCAGGGCCCATGACGGCGATTTGGGCGGTTGGGAGCGCTAGACAGCAATCCGGTTCAAATGCCGGCCCTGCCATTGCATACAACCCCGCCCCGTACGCTTTTCGGACAATGACAGAGAGCTTTGGAACAGTTGCCTCCGACATCGCAGAAATCATTTTCGCTCCGTGTCTGATAATCCCAGCCTGTTCTACTTTTGTGCCAATCATAAAACCGGGGATATCCGCTAAGAACAGCAATGGGATATGAAAAGCGTCACATAAGGTAATAAACTTAGCCGCTTTGTCTGCTGAATCGTGGAATAAGACGCCTCCTTTTACCTTCGGCTGGTTTGCAACAATGCCGACAGGCTGTCCGTGGATTCGTGCGAGGCCCGTCAATAATTCCGGTGCAAATAAAGCTTTGATCTCAAAAAATGAGTCTTCATCTATGACCCGCTCAATCAGCTCATGCATATCAAAAGGTGCGTTTTGATTTTGCGGAATGACGTCGGCAAGCGGGGTGTCGAAGTGTTTTGGCGGGCGTTTCTTATGAATGGGCGCTTTTTCTTGAAAATTTGCCGGAAAGTAAGACAAATAAGCCCGCGCCAGCTGTATGGCTTCTTCTTCAGTTTCTGCAAGAATATCTCCGCAGCCGGAGATTGAGCAATGCATACGGGCGCCACCCATTTCTTCAAGAGACACTTTTTCGCCAATAACCATTTCCGCCATCCTTGGCGAGCCTAAATACATGGAGGCGTTACCGTCTACCATAACGACGATATCACAGAAGGCCGGAATATAAGCGCCACCTGCTGCAGATGGTCCGAAAAGCAGACAGATTTGCGGAATGCGTCCCGATAATTTGACTTGATTGTAAAAAATTCTTCCTGCACCGCGTCTCCCTGGAAAGACATTGATTTGGTCGGTAATTCGGGCGCCTGCCGAATCGACTAAATAAATGAGCGGACAGTTTAATTTTTCGGCGGTTTCTTGAATTCTGATGATTTTTTCAACTGTTTTTGCTCCCCATGACCCCGCTTTCACTGTTGAATCATTCGCCATGACGCAAACGGTTTGGCCGCCGATTTTGCCAATAGCGGTTACAACTCCGTCAGCGGGAAGCCCGTCTGACATACATTCCGCAAAAAAAGCGTCTTCTAGCTCAATGTCATCGTCAAAGAGAAGGGAAAGCCGCTCTCTGACAAAGAGCTTGCCTTTTTCCCGATTGCTTTGATGATACTTTTCCGCTCCGCCTTTTCGAATCCGTTCAGCCCGTTCTGTTCGTTCCTTTTCATAATCCATCAGCATTGCCTCCCTTTTATATTCCCTTGTATACGGCCCGTCTTTTTTCTTGAAAGGCCTGAAGCCCTTCTCTCCTGTCTTTTGTCGGGATGGTTTGTTCATACGCTTTTTGTTCAATCGCAAGGCCTGTAGCAAGATCTGTCTCCAATCCTTTATTGATTGCAAATTTAGCCTGACGGACAGCGATCGGTCCGTTGGCAGAAATGGCTGCGGCCAGTTCCTCTGCTTTTGGCATAAGGTCACAAGGAGCCGTGACATGCTCTACAAGGCCGATTTCTTTTGCTTCGTGTGCGGTCACGCGTCTGCCTGTATAAATGAATTCTTTTGCTTTTCCTCTGCCAATCAGCCGGGGCAGCCTTTGGGTCCCTCCAGCGCCCGGGATAATAGCTAACCCTGTTTCCGGAAGTCCCAGCACAGCTGCTTCAGTTGCGATTCGAAGGTCGCATGCCAATGCCAATTCTAGTCCGCCGCCTAATGCGCTTCCATTTATCGCAGCTATGACCGGCTGCGGCAAGGCATCAAGTAAAGCCGCCGTTCTTTGAATGAGAGATACACTTTCCAGAACCTGATCTTCTTTCAGTTTTATCCGTTCCTTTAGGTCTGCCCCTGCACAAAACGCTTTTTCACCGGTGCCTGTGAGGATGACGCAACGGATGTTTGAGTTAAATTCAATTTCCTGGATAATCATTTGCAGGTTTCTAAGCATTTCCGCTGAAAGAGCATTTGCTGCCTGAGGCCTGTTTAAGGTGATCAACGCAATATGTTCATTTTTAACAGTAAAAAGAATAGAATCTCCCATTGTATGCGTCCTCCCTTTTATCAAGATGATTTAAACACCTGTAAATTTCTGCTCGGCAGCGGTTTGCCCATTTTTTCTTCAATCCATTTGGCCGCAGATAGCAGTTTTTCTAGCTTTACATTTGTTTTGATATCCATCTGTTCAAGCATGTACACGATATCCTCAGTTGCGGCGTTTCCTGATGAACCTGGCGCATATGGGCATCCCCCAAGCCCGCCTGCCGAGCCGTCGAACACCGTGATGCCCATTTGGAGTGCTGTGACCATGTTGGCCAGAGCGGTTCCTCTCGTATCATGAAAATGCAAGGCAATTTGATTAGCCGGGAATCTTGCCAAAAGAGCTTCAAGTACAGTTTCCACTTGGGCGGGATTAGCCGCTCCAATCGTATCTCCAAGCGAAAGTTCAGAAATCCCAAATTCAAATAGAGCTTCTGAAAGGCGAATGACTTGTTCAATGGGGACATCTTTTTCGTACGGACAGCCGAAAACAGTCGAGAGGTAGGCTCTTGTTGTGAGGTTTGCTTTTTGTGCGTCGTTGTTTACTTGTTTGAGTATATGAAGGGATTCAGAAGTGGATTTATTGATGTTTTTTCTGTTGTGCGTCTCGCTGGTGGACATAAAAACGCAAGCCTCGTTAATGCCTCCTTCAAGTGCATTCTCCAGTCCTCTTTGATTCGGGACAAGTGCCGCGTACGTTACCCCTTTTAAACGGTCGATGCCTTTTGCTACAGCGATAGCATCTCGAAGCGCCGGAATCCATTTCGGGTGAACGAAGGATGTGATTTCAATATACGAAAGCCCTGTCCTGGAAAGCTGGTTGATCCAGGTTATTTTATCCTCTGTTGAGATCCATACGGGCTCGTTTTGTAAGCCGTCACGCGGGCCGACTTCTTTGATTGTCACTTTTTTAGGATATGTCATGGTCTTCCTCCAAATTATTGAGTGGAATCGCTCAGTTCGAGCAGTACGTCTCCTTCATTTACAAAGTCGCCTTCATTTTTTTTGACTTCTTTTACGATTCCGCTTCTATCTGCAACGATCGGGATTTCCATTTTCATCGATTCCAAAATGGCTACCTCCTGGCCCTTTTCGATTTGGTCGCCGGCTTTGACGTGGACTTTCCACAGGTTTCCTGCCATTTGTATGCTAACCGTCATGACAACTGCCTCCTTTATAGGTGTTGTTTCAAAAAGTCAGTCGTGACATCCCCTTCTTTAAATGCCTTTGTTGCCGCAGCCTGTATGAGAAGCGGAAGGTTTGTTTTGATTCCCTCTACACGATAGTCGCGAAGCGCTGTCTCTAGTTTTTCAATTGCTTCTGTTCTGGTTTGGCCTTTGACAATCATCTTAGCGATCATCGGGTCATAAAAAGGGGTAACGGTGCTGTCTTTTGCTACCGCACATTCGTGTCTGACTCCTTTTTGGTCAGGAAGTGAAAACGCAGTGATCGTACCTGGTGACGGGAAGAAGGTCTTGGGATCTTCCGCGTATATTCGAACCTCTATCGCATGCCCGTTCCGTTTGATGTCTTTTTGGGAGAATGTGAGTGTATGGCCCGCAGCAATCCGCAGCTGCTGCTCAACTAAGTCCAGGCCTGTTATTTCTTCAGTCACGGGGTGTTCAACTTGCAGTCTCGTATTCATTTCGAGGAAATAAAAATTTTGTTTCTGGTCAACTATAAATTCGATGGTGCCTGCGTTCGTATAGCCGATTGCCTTCGCTGCTTTTACCGCTGTTTGACCGATCTTCATTCTTAGTTCATCGTCTACAAATGGAGACGGTGCTTCTTCAATGACTTTTTGGTGGCGTCTCTGAACAGAGCAATCACGTTCAAACAGATGTACTGTATGGCCGTGTTGATCGGCCAAAAGCTGAACCTCGATGTGGCGCGCATGTTCAATAACTTTTTCTATATACATAGACCCGTCACCGAAAAAATCTGCTGCGCGCTTTTTGTTTCCCTCGTACGCTTTTTTTAATGCTTCTTCATTTTCAACACGCTGCATTCCGATGCCGCCTCCGCCCGCTGAAGCTTTCAGCATGACAGGATAGCCGATTTGACTTGCGGTGCGGCAGGCTGCCTCTATATCTCCGAGGGATTCAGAAACGCCCGGCACCACAGGGACACCTGCAGCCTCCATTGCTTTTCGCGCTTCAATTTTGCTGCCCATCTTTGCGATGATATCAGGGGAAGGTCCGATAAACACGATGTTTTCTTGCTTGCAGCGTTCAGCGAACCGGCTGTTTTCTGATAACAATCCATATCCCGGGTGGATCGCGTCGGCTTTTGCTTTTTTCGCCGTCTTTATGATTCTCTCTATATTTAAATAACTTTCACTGACTCTCGATTCCCCGATCAAATATGCCTCTGTAGCGGCTTTTGTATGGGGCGCGTCCTTGTCTGCTTCTGAATAAACAGCGACCGTTTTAATGCCGAGACGGCTGCATGTTCGGATAATTCTCATTGCAATTTCTCCGCGGTTGGCGATCAGTACTTTTGTAAACATGATTTCACCTCATTGACTTGATGATAGGTTGAACATTTCAATCGTTTTTTCTCGCAGTTTATATTTTTGAATTTTGCCTGAGGCCGTCATCGGATAGTCATCCGTAAAAATAACATAACGCGGAATTTTGTGGCGGGCGATTTTCCCTTTGCAATAGGCTTTAAGCTCATCAGGTGAAACGCTTTTACCGTCTTTCAGTTTAATCCAGGCTGCAGCTTCCTCCCCGAATTTGGCGTCAGGCACACCAACGACCTGTACATCTAAAATAGCGGGATGCCGGTATAAAAATTCTTCAATTTCCCGCGGATAAATGTTCTCGCCGCCTCTGATGAGCATATCTTTTAATCTTCCGGTGATGCGGCAGTACCCGTCTTCATCCATGACAGCAAGATCTCCGGTAAACAGCCATCCGTCATGATTGATTGCTTTTCTGGTCGCTTCTTTGTCTTTATAATAGCCTTTCATGACGTGATAGCCGCGGGTGCACAGCTCTCCCTGCATGCCTCTTTGAACTTCTTGCCATGTCCCGGGTTCTACAATTTTCACTTCAGTATGTGGCAGGGCACGGCCGGTAGTTTCGACTCTTCTTATGAAGGAATCATTTGCTCTCGTTTGTGTAATGACTGGCGAGGCTTCGGTTTGTCCATAGGCGATCGTAATGTCTTTCATGCCCATCCTTTC
The DNA here is from genome assembly GCF_038002425.1 of Bacillus sp. FSL R7-0685. Taxonomy (NCBI): domain Bacteria; kingdom Bacillati; phylum Bacillota; class Bacilli; order Caryophanales; family Bacillaceae; genus Bacillus; species Bacillus sp. FSL R7-0685. Next base: position 1,961,191 of record NZ_JBBOCN010000001.1, read on the forward strand.
AATCACAGCTTTCATCACTTCACTTGGACAGGGAGAGCCGGCCATGATTCCTGTTCGGAGCGTCGATAGATCATATGCATCAAAATCCGGATGATGCAGCTCGGCGATAAACATGGTAGGCACACCATGGAGCGCTGTGCATTTCTCTTTTTCTACCGTTTTAAGGACGGTAACGGGATCAAATTCTTGCACGGGTATCATGGCTGCCCCGACGGATACACATGCCAAAACCCCAAGCACGCATCCAAAGCAGTGAAAAAACGGAACCGGGATGCACATGCGGTCTTGAGAGGATAAAGCCATACATTCAGCGATATTGGCAGCGTTATTGATGACATTAAAATGGGCCAGCATCACGCCTTTTGGAAACCCTGTCGTTCCTGATGTGTATTGCATATTAATCACATCGTCTTTATCCAGGCTGTTCATTCTCTCTTCAAGCTCAGCATCTGTCACTGTTTTCGCCAATATCTCTGTATCGTCCCAATGATACATGCCAGGCAACCGTTTATTGCCAATATAGATCAGCGTTTTTAAAAAGGGATAGCGTTCAGATTTCAGTTGGCCGGGCTTTCCTTCTTGCAGTTCTGGAATTAAACTGCTCACGATGTCTGGATAAGAAGTGCCCCTGTATGAATCCATGATAATAAGCGCGGCGGCATCCGATTGCTTTAACAAGTAGTCCAGTTCGTGTGCTTGATAATTGGTATTGACGGTTACGAGCACGGCTCCGATCTTCGCAGTTGCGAACTGGACGGCAAGCCATTCAGGGATATTAGAAGCCCATATGGCGACGTGGTCTCCTTTTCCAATCCCCATCCGCATGAGACCTTTAGCGGTTTGACGGCACAGACTGTCAAATTGAGCGTACGTATAGCGGATATTTCGGTCTGGATACACAACAGCATCTCGATCGGGATACGCATCAGCTGTTTGTTCCAGCAGCCTGCCGATTGTGGAATGGATGAGTTCAGCCATTCATTGTTCCTCCTTTCTTAATGATAGGAAAGCGTTTACATTTTTATTTTAAAAGCTGTCTGGCGATCACGAGACGCTGAATTTCAGATGTGCCTTCACCGATTTCCATTAATTTTGCGTCCCGCAGCATCCGTTCCACCCCATACTCTTTCATATAGCCTGAACCTCCATGGATTTGAATGGCTTGATTGCAAGCTCTTGTCGCCATTTCAGATGCGAATAGCTTGGCGTACGCCGCTTCTTTGGTGAACGGGCGGTTATGATCTTTCAGCCAGGCGGCTTTTAACACCATTTGCCGTGCCAGATCAATTTCCATCGCCATGTCAGCAAGCTTAAATTGAATCGCTTGAAATGAAGAAATCGGCTGTCCAAACTGCTTTCGTTCTTTCGCATATGCCAATGATGCGTCAAGGGCCGCTTGAGCAATGCCGACTGCAAGAGCAGCGATGGAGATTCGACCACCGTCCAGCGTATATAGAAACTGTTTAAACCCTTTTGTTGGATCGCCGAGTAAGTTGGCCGCAGGCACTCTTACATCCTCAAGCAAAATTTCCGCTGTATTCGAACCGCGGACGCCCATTTTATCGTACGGGCTCGTAATCGTAAGTCCTGGTGTGTCAGTTGGCACGATTAATGCGGAGATGATGTTTTTTCCATCTTTGTTTTTGCCTGTTACTGCAGTCACAATAACTGTGCGTGCGTAGCTTGCATTAGTGATCCAGCACTTTTCGCCGTTGATTACATACTCGTCACCATTTGAAATCGCTTTTGTTTGAGTGCCTCCTGCATCTGAGCCTGCATTTGGCTCCGTCAGGCCGAATGATCCGAGTGCTGTGCCTGAAGCCAGCGGCGTCAAATGCGTCCGTTTTTGCTCTTCTGTTCCGAAGTAGTATAGAGGGCTTGCGCCTAGCGAGACCGCTGCAGCATAGCTTAATCCAGTACTGCCGCAGGCTTTGCCGACTTCTTCAACCGCTAAGGCATATGAAATCGTATCACCGCCAGATCCGCCATATTCTTCTGGAAATGGAATACCCATCAGACCGAGTTCACCCATTTTTTCAAATGTTTGCATCGGGAACTCACCTGTTTGATCTACATGTTCAGCGTGAGGAGCAATTTCTTTTTTCGCAAAATCTTTTACCATTTCACGCACCATTTGTTGTTCTTTTGTCAGCTCAAAATTCACATCGTTTCCTCCTTCACATCTTTGTAACATCCTATTAGGCGAGTTCTATAATCATTCCCTGACAAGAAAAGTCTGAAAATTAAAACTGAATCATTTTTTATGTAATAATTTCAGCGGAATGAGCAAATACATGCAGTAGGCGCATACCATCCATATCGCAAACGCAATAACTTGGCCCTTTGATAAAGCCGGGAAGATGAGGGAGATTCCAAAGGGAAATCGTATCAATCAATAAACCGACCGCTGATCCCCATATACCTAGCTTGATCACCGCGAACTGTGATTGATCGAGTTTTTGATAGAGAAAGAACACAAGGCATAAAACAAGAGCGGTGCCCGCTCCCAAGAGAAGAAAGTTCGGCAAAAAGGCTTCTTCAGCCGGATCAGTCAACACAGCATCTTCGAACAGCACAAAAAATAATGTGGCACCTAACCAGACTAGAAATGAAAACGAAAAACACGTCCTGTACGTGTTTCTCTTCGTTTTATTTAGTACTAGTTTCTCAGATTCCAATAATGGAAAATGTCCAAACACCGCCTACAGCGGCTTACTATCGTTTCCTGTCTCCAAAATCACTTTTTAAAAAAAGACGACTTAGAAAGCCGTCCTTCTCATTTCTTATTTTGTTGTTCGTTTGGAAGCTTTGCTTTCGTTATGAAGCCGGTCTGCTGAAGTGACATAATACGTATATTTCTTGTTGGGATCTGCCGTGTTATCTAAGAAGGTTTGCTGCTCATGTGTTTTTCTTTGCGTTGCCAGCAATGTTCTCTGCTTTTTCCCTTCGGCTCTGTATATCGCATAATAGGCTGTTTCTTTCGTTTTTTGATTTGATGGGTGATCTTTAATCTGCAGAAGATTGCCGTTTTTGTCTTCGGTGACTTTCGTAAGCTTCGGTTTTTTTGGGGCGGTATTGTCAAGCCAAGGCATTTGCGGAACCAGTGCCGGCTTGCTGTAAAGATCGGCGATAAGCCTGTCTTTGATGCCAAGCGGATTTTTGTTGAGATCCTTGAGGCTGAAATGCATGCTTCCTTTCACCAGTTCAAGCTGGCGGTTCAAAGTGATTTGCCGCACATATTCCTCAGGGTCGGACCAAGGCGGATCAAAATTGTTATTGATTTTATATGCTGCCTGGCCAATATATAAGTGAACAGGCCTATTTTTGACTTCATTGCTCCACCAATCAGCCAGCACGTCGTACGCCGCTGCGTTAAAGCCGATACTCCAATAAATTTGCGGAGCAATATAATCGATGTCGCCTTCTTGGATCCAATGCCTTGTGTCTGCATATAGATCGTCATAATTTCTGACGCCTGCTTTTGTATTCGATCCGGTCGGGTCATCTGCGGCGTTTCTCCATACTCCAAAGGGACTGATGCCGAATTTGACATACGGTTTTGCAGCTTTAATTGTTTGGTTGATTTGTTTGACAAGCTGGTTCACATTGTCCCGCCGCCAGTCATCGATATTAGAAAAAGCGTCTTTTCCGTATTGTTCATACTGTGCTTGATCAGGAAATTCCTGTCCTGCTATTTTATAAGGGTAAAAATAATCATCCATATGAACAGCATCGATATCATAATGTTTTACGACTTCTTCAATGCCTTTGACGATAAAATCTCTCGCTTCTGGAATGCCTGGATGATAATACAGCTGGTTTCCGTAGGCGGCAACCCAATCTGGATGTTTTCTTGCCGGGTGACTCTCAGACAATTTATTAAGATCTGTATGATTCATTGTAATACGGTAAGGGTTAAACCACGCGTGAAATTCCAAATTTCGTTTATGGGTTTCTTCAATCATAAATGCAAGAGGATCATAGCCCGGGTCCTTCCCTTGGACACCGGTTAAGTATTCCGACCAAGGCCCGTAAGCTGACGGATAAAAGGCATCAGCCGTCGGTTTAATCTGAACAATAACGGCATTCATTCCCATTTTTTGCACATCGTCCAGCAGTTTGATATACTCCTGTTTTTGCTCTTTCACAGATAACCCTTTTTTGGACGGCCAATCAATATTTAATACGGAAGCAATCCATACGGCTCTCAGCTCCCTGTCAGACTGCGCATTGGCCATAAACGGAACGGAAATGACAAACGTTCCGATGATCAAGCTGACAAGGAAACGGACAATCGACTTTTGGCAAACCTTCATTCTGTTTCTTCTCCCCCATTACATCACTTTCACTATTCGCTATTACGGTATTCCCGGGCTATAAAAGGGTGATTAACAGAATGTCTATCTCACTAAATAAACGAAAAAAGTCCTAAAGCATGTTGTGAACCGCTTTTAGGACTTTTTATCATTCATCATGGTTTGCAGACTTTTTAACACGTCAATAAGTTTTACGCCGACACCGACAGCCGTTTCAAGGATCGCTTGTGCTCCGGCAATGGCTAAAATAAAGATCAGCGGTATTGCAATACGAGGCAAAAATAGATAGCCAAGTCCGATCAAGATGGCACACCAAACACCGGCACACCAGTAGCAATTGAGCATGTATCCAAAGTTAGAAGCCGGCACGCTTTTTTCATCTACATGCCCGTTTTGATCAACAATCCTTTTCTTTTTCATAAAAGGTTTTCGGATAAATTCTGTGATTTTGTCGAATACAATCAAATGTGTCAGCCTGTAACTGGCTAGAATCAGCATGATAAACGTAAGAAAAGATAGATGATCCATGACAAGCCTCCAAGAAAAAGGATGATGTTATCATTCCCTAGTGTCATCGATCCATTCTTTGATACAAAAAGAAGCGGACAGAGAATGCCTCTGTCCGCGAATCCGCTCTATTGTTTGTGCGGGATTGCTTTATTTGAAGTGATCTTTTCTAAAATGTCGAGGATGATGTCAGCATTCTTTTCAGCATATGTTCCTTCCAGCATGTCTTTATGAGCGCCAAAACCCGTGTACTCACTATAGTTTCCGCAGGCGCCTTCCCATTTCGTTAAGCCTGTATTCTTGCTGGTTTCGGGATGGATTCCAGCTTCGATGAAATGAATGCTTGCTTTGATGTGCCCTTCATTCAGCAATTGTGCCCAATATTCCTGATAGTTTCTTTTTTTCTTCATCACCTTTTCTCTGACTGCTTCAGGCAGATATGCTGCAGATTCGTCATTCCCGGTATCGATAGGCAAAGGCTGTTCTTTTAGATAAGCGTCCACGATAATGAAGTCGCTGACTTCTAATCCTTTGCGCTCCATAGCCTGTGCCACTTCAAAAGCCAGGTTTCCGCCTGCAGAGTAGCCTAATAAAACGTATGGGCCCTCAGGCTGTATGTCCGTCATACAATTAACATATTGTTCAATGCGGGTGTCTTGTTCAATAAAGTGAAACCCGTATACGGCTGCCTTCTCATTCAGCAATAAAGCAAGGTCTTTAAAATAAATGCCAAATCCTGATATCGGCGGGAAGCAGAAAAGATTTTGCGCGCCGTGCTGGTTCAGTTTGATCACATGCTGTTCATCTGCCGCTCTCAGCTGTTTAGAATAAAGTTTTTCGGCAAGCTGAGCGATTGTCGGATGTTCGAACAAGAAATCAATCGGTATGTCAATGTTCTGCTGATGTTTTAGTGTATGTATGACTTGCAGTGCTTTTAGTGAATGTCCGCCAATAGCAAAGAAGTCATCATCAATACTGATTGTGTTAACACCGAGGACTTGCTTCCAAATGTTCGCCAATTCTTCTTCAACCAAGTTTCTTGGCAATATGATGTTCTGTCGTTTGGCAGGCTTATTTTCTGGAATAGGCAGCGCGCTGCGGTCTATTTTTCCGTTTCCGGTAAGCGGCATCCGCTCCACACGCACCCAGTGCAGCGGGATCATATAGTCTGGAAGCACACGCGCCAAATAAGCGCGAAAATCCGTATCTGTTTTTTTGTGATCACCGACGTAATGAGTGTACAGCTGCGCCTCTCCATCTTTTTCTCTCAATGTCACTGCTGCTTCTTGAACGCCTTCCATTTCTAACAGGCGCGCTTCTATTTCGGCAGGCTCAATTCGTTTTCCGCGGATTTTCATTTGCCTGTCAATTCTGCTGATGTATTCTAAGTTTCCATCAGGCAGCCAGCGCGCCAAATCACCGGTACGGTATATTCTTTCTCCAGGCAAGAAAGGATGAGGAGAAAAAACAGCATTTGTCAGGTCATCTCTGTTCAAATAGCCTTTAGCGACACCATCACCGCCAACACAAAGCTCGCCGGGAACGCCTATTGGCAAAAGACGTCCTTTTGTATCTAAGATGTAAGCGGTGCTATTGCTGATTGGTTTTCCAATCGGAATCGGCCCCGCATAGTCTCTCTTCATTTCAAAAAAGGTTGAAAAAGTCGTGTTTTCCGTAGGCCCGTAAATATTATGAAGCGCGAGATCTGGACAGGCGTGTCTGACAGCATTCATCAGAGCAGGAGAGAGTGCTTCTCCTCCGACATATAACGTATAGAGTCCGCGAAACATGTCAGCTCGTACCTGTGCCAGCTGATTAAAAAGAGCTGTCGTTAAAAATAGCACTGTAATGTCATTTTCAAGCAAATACGCTCCAAACTGATCAGGTGTCAGCATTGTCGATTTATCAATGATATGAAGGCTTGCGCCATTTAAAAGTGCCCCGAACATTTCAAAGGTGACGGCGTCAAAGCTGATAGATCCAGTCATAATAAACCGGTCATCACCGGACGCAGACGTGTAATTGCTGTTTCTGACAAGGGACACGACATTGCGATTCGTGATCATGACCCCTTTCGGCCGGCCTGTTGATCCTGAGGTATACATGATGTACGCAAGATCATCCGGGCTGGAGCTGATATTAATAGGGATATCGTTCTCTTCCATCAATCCCTGCGCATCTGAAATGATACATGTTCCTGAGAACGCAGCGTTTTGCTCCAATCCCTTTTGAACAATCAGCATTTTTGCCTGCGTTTCCTCAAGCATAAAGCTGACTCGTTCAGGCGGAAGCTCCGCATCAAGCGGGAGGTATGCTCCCCCTGCTTTTAATACGGCAAGCACACTGATCATGAATTCGGGAGAATGTGCAGCCAATATTCCGGCTGTCTCGTTTTTCCGAAATCCCTTTTGAATTAACTCTCTGGCGAGCGCATTAGAGCGTTTATCAAGCTCTTTATACGAAATAGACATATTGCCATACACAAGTGCGGTATGGTCTGGCGTCTTTTCTGCTTGTTCGCGAAATAAATCGATAATTGTATGATTCTTTGGATACTCCGTTTTTGTATTGTTGAACTGTGTGACAATCTGCTCTTTTTCTGTTGCATCAAGAAAAGAAAAATCAGCAATTGGCATATGAGGGTGCTGTGCAGCTGTGCTAAGCGCTTGCGTAAATTGCCTCTTGATACAGCTGATCCAGGCAGCATCGTAAACGAATGCATTATAGCTGAACTTGATGACAAGCTCTTCGCCAGGAGCAACGACAAGATTAAAGTTATATCCTGATTGCTCGGATACTTGAACTTGATCGATTTGCAGCGGTGAATCGGTTTGATCAGCGGAATCGGCGATTTTCTGCTGTAACGGATAGTTTTCAAAGACGATAATGTGATCAATCAGTTCCTGTTTTAATGCGGTGTTTGCCTGAATATCAAATAAAGGCTGGCAGGTAAACGGCTCAGCTTCCAGCATTTCTTTCTGGCAGCGTATGAGCAGCTCGTGAAACGTTTCGTCTTGGTGTGTTTTAATTCGAATCGGTATGGTATTGATAAACAACCCTATCATTTGCTCCACGCCTGGGATTTCTGACGGTCTTCCTGATACAACTGCGCCAAACACAACGTCGTCTGTGCGGTTATATTGCTGCAGCATCACACCCCAGACTGCCTGAATAAGGGTAGCGAGCGTGACGCCGTGTTGTTTGGCAGTCTCTTTCAGCTTGTCTGTCAGTGGTTTATTTAATGAAAATATCAAATCTTCACGGTGATAACCTTCTTTTGTTTCTTTATCAGACACACGAGGCAGAGGTGATGGAGTGCTGTAGTTTTTTAAATAGGTATCCCAGTAGGCCGCTGCTTTTTCTTTGTCTCGGTTTGTCAGCCAGGAAATATAGGTGCTGTACGGACGGACAGGGTCTAATGAAAGCGGTTTTCCTGCATGAATCGATTGATAAATTTGCATAAATTCCTGCATAACAATACCTAGGCACCATCCGTCCATTAAAATGTGATGGTGACTCCAAAGACAGACATGCTCATCTTCAGCTGTTTTGAACAGAGAAATCCGCATCAGCATGTCTTTTTGCAAATCAAAGCCTTTTTGCTTGTCCTTCTCTTTAAAGCGTTCAATATACTCATTCTGGTCGTTTGTTGGCAGATGGGAAATGTCTTCGCTGTACAAATGGAATTCACGTTCTGTCATCACGACTTGCCGAGGTCCCGACAAATGCGGGACGTGCGGCAAAAACACGGTTCTGAAAATATCATGGCGGTCGATAATGGCTTGAATGCTGCGCTGGAACCAGTCATAGCTGAGGCTTCCTTTAATGGTGAAGAGCGACTGCTCGACATACGCCCCCTCCTCTTTACGGAGGAAGGAATGAAACAGCATCCCCTCCTGCATGTGACTCAGAGGATAAATGTTCTTGATTTTTTTTATGTTATCCATAGTGTCTGCACCTTTCTTCACGGTTTCATTAGTGAAAACTGAGCATATCAGCAATCTCTTGCAGGGCATCCTCGGTCAGTTCTTGATCATCATAATCACTGATCGTCTTTTCTGTTTCTCTTTTGTTCTGGCAGTGTTCGATCAGCTGTAATAAAAATTGACGGCATGTTTCGCTAAGCTGTTCGATGGTTTTGCGCTGAAAGCGGGCATTGTCATAAGTCATATTGACAGTCAATTTTCCTTCTGCAGCGATTGCGCTGATATCCAGCGACTGTTCACGGTTCCATGTTGTGCTGATATCACCTCCGGCACCAAGCGGAGAGAATGAGAAGGCGTCCTCCTCAGGTACTTCAGCTGTGCGGCCGCTTTCAAATTGACCAAGATAATTAAAGCTGATTTCTGGTGCACCTGTGAAATTGATGTCTTTTTTGCCAGGAGGCGTCAAATATTTGATGACACCGTAGCCGAATCCTTTGTCAGGTACACGTCTCAGTGTATCTTTTGTTGTTTTTAGCACATGAACCATGTATTCTTCCGAATCTGGCAAGTCTGCGTTCAATTTAACCAATAACGGATAAATGGCGGTAAACCATCCAACCGTCCGGCTCACATCTATTCCTTCTAATACATCCTCTCGCCCGTGGCCCTCTAATGATAGTTTGAAGGCGGATTGATTGGTCCAATGGCGCAGCGCAAGAATGACAGAAGCGAGCAGCATGTCCTGCGTATCAGTGTTATATGCGCTGTTGGCGTCTTTTAAGAGTGCTGCTGTCTCTTTCTCGTTTAAGGTAAACGAAATCGTGGACCGTTGTCCCTCGTGTGCTCTAGTTCCATCAATGTGATCAAAAGGCAATGCCTCTGTTTGATACTCTTCGGCCTCGCGCCAATACTTGAGCTGTTTCATGAGCTGCTGGCTTTCAGCGTAGTCAGAGAGCTTTTTCGTGTACGCTTTAAATGAGCTTGTTTTAGGAGGCAGCTGAATCTCTTTCCCGCCGCCTGCAGCTTGGCGATACCCTAAAGCCAAATCTTCAAGCAGAACCCTCCATGAGATGCCGTCAACGACGAGGTGATGAGCCGATAAAAATAAGAAATCACCGTCAATTGTGTGGAAAAGACCGGCTTGCAGCAGCGGACCATTCTTCAAATCCATTTTCTGCTGAATATCAAGTACATGGCGTTTGATAATAGGCTCATACGCTCTATTTCCATCAGTGCATAAATCAATCATCTGAAGGCCGTACAACGCGTCGTCCGAATGACTGAGCGGCCGATTATATTGATCCCACTTTCCTTGTTCATTCTGTGTAAACACCATTCGCAGCGCATCATGATGACACGTTATTGCTTTTAACGTTTTTCGCAGTGCGTCTTCTTGTACAGAGGTGCTTCGATGCAGCATTACGGACTGATTAAAATGGTGTTTTTCTTTTATATCTTGAGAAAGAAACCATTTTTGAACAGGCGACCATTGTACGTCTCCCTCAACCGCAGCTTGGCTGGAACTTGTATCTGAATCACGGATATAAGCTGCCAATTCTTGAATGGTCGGATGGCTAAACAAATCTTTCACTGCCATTTGCTTGCCTATCCGGTGAAGCCGCGCAGATACCTGTAACGCTTTGATTGAATCTCCGCCAAGGTCAAAGAACGAATCAGCTGTTCCGATCTTTTCTGCCCCCAGTACTTCTTTCCATATATCTGCCAGTATTTGTTCCATTTTGCTGGCTGGCGGGAGGAATGGACGTTCACCTTCGTGGTTGTAAACAGGTTTTGGAAGTGCTCCGCGATCCAGCTTGCCGTTTGGTGACAATGGAAGTGAGTCCAGTTTTTCAATAAACGCAGGGTGCATAAACACCGGCAGCTTGTTTTGTAATTCTGAGCGTACAGCATTTGTGCTCAACTCTGGTTTTGTCACCACATAAGCGCTTAATTCGGTTTGTCCTGACGCTGTTACATGAGCAACTACTGCGGCGTCTTTTACACCCTTTATACACCGGATGACCGATTCAATTTCTTTCGTTTCTACACGGTATCCTCTGATTTTGACTTGATCATCGATTCTTCCGAGATATTCGAGTGTACCGTCGGCCATCCATCTGGCGGCGTCTCCTGTTCGGTACATTCGTGCTTCGGGTTTAAATGGATTCTGCGTGAATGCTCTCTCTGTCAGTTCTGGAAGATTAACGTACCCTCTTGCAAGCCCTGTTCCTGCTATACAAAGCTCTCCCGCAACACCGATTGGCTGAAGCTGATGATTGCTATTTAAAATCAGCACTTGAGTTCCGTCAATCGGCTGGCCGATGCTTACGTATGCCTGCTTTTCCATATGTCTCATGACGGTAGTCGCCACGCTGTTTTCTGTCGGTCCATATTCGTTGGCGAGTTCGGTATGCGGACATATAGCTAAGCTGCGGGCGATCAATTCGCGGTCAGCCGCTTCTCCCGCCAGTGTGACGACTCTAAGCGTCTTTACATCTTCCGGCTGCACTACGTCCAAAAGCGCTCGATATAAAACAGGCACAATAATCATATGTGTAATCCGTTGACGAGACAGCTGATGCTTAATGGCTAGAATATCCTTCGCTTCCTCTTCATGAAGCAAAACGGCTTTTGCACCTGACAAAAGCGGTGTAAACATACTAGTTAAAAAGCCGTCAAATGAGAAAGAAAAGAGCTGCAGAATGGTATCTGTCTCGTTGAATGCATAAGCGTTTCGCCGCCACTGAAGAGTGTTAGCAATACCTTTATGCTCGACCATTACCCCTTTTGGACGGCCCGTCGTTCCAGAGGTATAAATGATATAAGCCAAATGATGGGCAGACGACATTTGCGGCAGCGGCGATTTGTCGTCTGCCTCTACGCTTTCTATCGTCAAGATCTCTCCTTCAAAGTCAGCAAGTACTCCCCGATCCGCTTCATTTATTGTCATCAGCAGTTTCGTTCCGCTGTCGCTAAGGATATAGCGTTTGCGTTCTGTCGGGTATTCAGGATCAATGGGAACGTAACAGCCGCCTGCTTTCCACACACCAAGTATGGCTGCTATCATACTGAACGAACGATGCATCATGATGCCTACTGGTGTGTCCGGCTTAACACCTCTGTTGCTCAATGCACGTGCGATTCCATTGGACCACTCGTCCAACTCTTGATAAGTCAGTGTTTTGTCTCCGCTGACAAGTGCAGAAGCTTTTGGTGTTCGTGCAGCTTGCTGCTCAAACAATTGACTGATTGTTTGAACTCCGTATTGATTCGCTTGCCCGGTGTTAAACTCATTAAGCAGCTGGTGCCGCTCTTCTTGGGTCAGGATGTCGATATGGTTGAGTGTCACCTCCGGGTTTTTACCAATGATGCTAAGTACATTTGTTAAATGCGATGCCCAGCGTTCAATGGTGGTTTTCTCGAACAATGCGGTTGAATATTCAAAAAGGAAATGAATGTTTCCGTCGCCCTCAGATGCCTGTAGTGTCAAATCGAATTTAGAAACGAGATGAGAAACTTGTGCCGGCTTCATTTGCAAATCATGAAGATGCAATCGCTCGTAATCATTATTTTGAACAACTAACATCGCATCAAACACTGGATTCCGGCTCATATCCCGTGTCAATTCAAGCTTATCGACAAGTTCTTCGAACGGGTAATCCTGGTGCTCAAAGGCTTCCAATGCTGTCTCGCGCACTTCCTGCAAGTACTGTACAAACGGCTTCCCGCCCTCCGGGCGCGTCCGAAGCGCCAGCGTGTTCACAAACATGCCGAGTATCGTCTCAAGATCCTTGTGCGGCCGGCCGGCGATTGGCGAGCCGACGATGATATCCTCCTGTCCGCTTAAGCGTGACAAGAACGCGGTGTAAGCCGCAAGGAGCACCATGTACAGTGTGCTTCCGTTTTCTCGTGCCAGCTTGTGAAGGCCTGATGCAACCTCTTGATCCAGCGTAAATGAGACCTTGTCACCAGCGAAGCTTCGCACCGGCGGGCGGGCATGATCAGCGGGGAGATCCAACACAGGCAGCTCGCCCTCGAGCTGCTTCAGCCAGTACGCCTCTTGCGTTTTGTACGCGTCTCCTGTTTTGAATCCTTCTTGCCATACGGCATAATCTTTATATTGAATGCGCAGTGCCGGAAGCTTCCGATTATTGTACAGCTCGCCGAATTCCCGAATCAGAATGTTGACGGAAACACCGTCTGAAATGATGTGATGCATATCAACCAGCAACAGGTGCCGCTCATCTGATACCTTTACGATTTGGGCACGGAACAGCGGCGCTTGGCTGAGATCAAACGGTTTGATAAATGCGGCTGCGGCCTCCTGTTCGGTTCGTGCGCCGAGAACTGTAGTCTGTAACGTAAACGGCACCTCGTCATGGATGCGCTGCACCGGATCGCCTCCTGCGTCCTGTTCGAAGGCGGTTCGAAGCGACTCGTGGCGCTTGATCAGCTCTTGGAAAGCTCTGTCCATCCTTTCAGGGTTGAGCTTCCCTTCGAGCTCTAACACAGCCGGCATATTGTAGCCTGTCCCTCCGTCCTCCAGCTGCTGAAGGACATAAATCCGCTTTTGGGCAGAGGAAACCGGATAGGTTTCCTGTTTTTCAGCGGGCTTAATCGCTTCATATGGACTGTCCGTTCCTTCACGGATAACAGTAGCCAGTCCTTCTACCGTCGGATGGGAAAACACATCTTTTAGCGGCACCTGTACATCGAATTCTTTGGCGATCCGTGAGACAAGCGCGGTTGCTTTTAAGGAATGTCCCCCGCGGTCAAAAAAGTTGTCGTGAATCCCGACAGGTCCATTTTTCAGCACGTCCTCCCACAGCTGAGAAAGCTTCATCTCAGTCACGTTTCTCGGCGCCGTGTAGGTCTCCGCATCTGCCGCTCCACCAGGAACTGGCAGGGCGTTTCGGTCAAGTTTTCCGCTTGGTGTAACCGGCCACTGTTCCATCTCTATCATATAGGCTGGGACCATGTAGCCCGGCAACAGTCTCTCAAGCTGTGCCCGCACTTCGTTTCTTTGGAGCCCTTCTACATAAGCGCATAATTCCGGCTCCCCGCTGTCTGTCCGTACGGTAACGGCCGCCTCTCTTACTCCTTCTATGCTTCTTAGTGCCGCTTCAATTTCTCCCGGCTCAATCCGGTAGCCGCGAATTTTCACCTGATCATCCGTGCGCCCGAGGAATTCAACATTCCCGTCAGGGAGCCAGCGCGCCACATCCCCGGTTTTGTACATGCGTTCACCCGGGTAAAACGGGTCCTCAAGAAAACGCTCCTCCGTTAATGCCGGCCGATTCAAATAACCTCTGGCAACACCCGCTCCGGCAATGTACAGTTCGCCGATACATCCAGCAGGCAGCATCTGCTGATTCTGATTCAGGATATATAATCTGACATGATGAACAGGTTTTCCAATTGGAATCCGTTCAAGTTTTTCATGCGGCGGACAATCAAAGAATGCAGCTTCTATGGTTGCTTCCGTTGGCCCATAGGAATTGGTTATTGAAACATTTGGAAGCAACTCGTAAAATCGGGAGACAAGATGGGTCCCCAGCTGTTCTCCCCCAGAAAATACTCGCTTGAGTCTGTTTGTCTTAATCGGTACAGAGCGATATTTTATATGTTCTAAAAATGCATGGAGCATTGAAGGCACAAAATGCATAGCTGTGATCTTTTGTTCTTCTATGGCCTTCACGATCACTTCAGGTTCTTTTTCGCCCCCCTGAGGAAGCAGATAAACAGAAGCTCCGGCATAAGGCCACCAAAACAGCTCCCATATTGAAGCATCGAATGAATAAGATGTTTTGTGCATAATCATATCTGAATGCTTTAGCTGATAGCGGGACTGTAGGGAATTCAAAAAATTCACCGCTGATCGATGTTCAATTTCAACACCCTTAGGCATCCCGGTAGAGCCGGATGTATAGATGACATAGGCTAAAGATTGCGGGAGAACATCCACATTCGGATTGGACAAACGATGTGCCAGTCCGCTATTTGTCTGATTGAGATAGACAATCTCTCCTGCAAATGCCGGAACATGGAGACCGGCAGACTGAAGCACGAGGAGAATGTTTGTACCGCTGTCCTCCAGCAGAAAGCTGATTCGTTCTTCCGGATAATCCGGGTCAATGGGCAGATAAGCGCCGCCAGCTTTAAGAATGCCATAAATGCCAAGCAGCATTTCAGGTGAACGCTTTCCTATAATGGCCACAGTCGTTTCGGGTTTTACCCCCCGTCCGATCAGCTCCCAGGCGATACGGTTAGCCTGTTCGTTCAATTCTTTATAGGTCATCACTCCATCTTCGAAGATAACGGCCGCCTGATCAGGCGTTTTTGCTGCCTGCTGTTCAAGTGCATAGTGGAGCGTTTGATTCATTGAATAGCCCGTCTCCTCAAACAGATGGCATGATTCAATGAAATCTCGCTCTTCTTCTTTTGTTAAGATTGGAATATCGTCCAATTCTGTTTCAGGACTGGCAGCTGTATGTTCCACAAGCGTGGTGAAAAGGCTGGCCCACCTTTGGATGGTTTCTTTCTCAAACAAAGCTGTACTGTATTCAAACTGACAGAAAAGCTCGGAATCATGTTCTGTAACGTATAGGGAAATATCAAATTTTGATATTGGGTGCTCCAAGTCGTTCCACTGAAGCTGTACATCATTCATTTTTAGCTTTTGCTGTTCCATATTCTGAAGGACTAGCGTTGTGTCAAACAAAGGATTCCGGCTCATTTCCCGCTGCACACCGAGTTTGTCCACAAGCTCTTCAAACGGGTAATCCTGATGCTCATACGCTTCTAGTGCCGTCTGTCTGACTTCTTTCAGAAATTCCTCAAATGTCTTATTACCCGCCGGGCGTGTGCGGAGAGCCAGTGTATTGACGAACATCCCAAGAACAGCTTCAAGGTCGGCATGGGGCCGTCCGGCGATAGGTGAACCAATTACGATATCATCCTGACCGCTTAACCGAGACAAAAAGGCTGAATACAAAGCGAGAAGCGTCATATAAAGCGTGCTTCTGTTTTTATGGGCGAGCCGCTTTATGCGGGCCGTGATCTCTTTGTCCAATTGAAAGGTTACTTTTCCGCCTATGAATTGCCGTTCTGCCGGACGTCGTTTATCTGTTGGAAGCTCCAGTATAGGAAGATCCCCGCTAAACTGCTGCTGCCAGTAAGTCTCCTGCTTTTGGTACGAGTCTCCCTTTTTAAATTTCTGCTGCCATACGGCGTAATCTTTATATTGGATCCGCAATGGCTTAAGCTGCCGGTTGGCATAAAGATCGGTAAATTCTCGGATTAGGAGCTGAACGGATACGCCATCTGAAATGATATGGTGCATATCCACCAGCAATACATGCTTCTCGTTTGACACTTCTATAAGGCCTGCTCTAAATAATGGCGCCTGGCTGAGATCAAAGGGACGGACAAATCCCTCGATAGTGGTCTCTTTACTTAATGTAAACGGCACTTCGGTGTGGATACGCTGAACCGGCTCGTCATCAGCTCCGGATACAAAGGAAGTTCGAAGCGGCTCATGCCGGCTGATCAGTTCTTTACATACAGCAGACAGTTTGGCGACATCTAGTGCACCTTCCAGTTCTAAGACCGCAGGCATGTTATAGGCGACACCCTCATCAAGCTGTTGAAGCACATAGATTCGTTTTTGGGCCGAAGATACAGGATATGTATCCCTTTTTTCTGCTGGTTCAATTGTTGCATACGGATTTTGTTCTGCCTCTCGAATGATTAAAGCTAATCCTTCAACAGTCGGATGAGCAAAGATGTCCTTAAGTGAAACTTGCACATGGAATTCCTTTGCGATCCGTGACATAAGCACTGTTGCTTTTAACGAGTGACCGCCATTGTCAAAAAAGTTGTCTTGGATGCCTATATGCCCATTCTTTAGCACATCTTCAAATAGTTGCGAAAGCTTTGCCTCTAACAGATTTCGAGGGGCAGTATATGGGTTTCCGCTGATTGAAGCATCTGGCTCCGGAAGTGCTGCGCGATCTATTTTTCCGTTTGGGGTAAGAGGTATGCTGTCAACCCATATCCATTTCGCCGGAATCATGTATTCTGGGATCTCACTAGCCATATAACTGCGTAAATCTATTGCGTTCAGCTTTTGTACACTGCAATAGTAAGCGCATAATTCATGTTCACCGTTTTCATCTTGCCAGATGAGAATGGCAGCCTCACTAATGTCCGGATGATTCATTAACGTGACTTCGATTTCTTGCGGCTCAATTCGATAACCTCTGATTTTCACTTGATTGTCTGCCCGTCCGATATATTCGATGTTGCCGTCTTCAAGCCGTCTGGCCAAATCACCTGTCCGGTACATGATCACACCAGGCTTGAATGGATCGGATGAAAATTTGTCGCTTGTCAGTTTATCGTGATTGACATATCCTCTGGCAACACTTGCGCCGGAAATATAGAGTTCGCCTGGTACGCCGCATGGCTGAAGCTGTTTTTGATGATTCAAAATATATAGATCAGTACAGCCTATCGGTTTACCGATTGGCGGAAGCTCAGGAATAGGGTCTCCAGGATGAATGGTATACGTAGATACCACATGAGTTTCTGAAGGTCCGTAATGATTGTGCAGGTGTATGCCGCGTTCACGCAACACATTTTGGAAAAGGTCTGAAATCATTAATTGTTCCCCGGCTGCGATCAGGTGTTTGACGCCATCAGGAAACGAATTCGCTAGTTCACGCTCGCTGAAAATCATTTTGATAAAAGCAGTTGGGAGAAACACAATATTCGTCTGATGCTTGTTTATAAATGCAAACAGCTGAGGCACATCTCTTTTTATGGCTTCTGGCACGATGTGGAGTGTGCCGCCTTTCAGAAGCGCAGAAAAAATTTCTTGATAGCAGACGTCGAAGGAAGGTGTCGCAAATTGCAGAACATCTGCTTCAAAGTCAATGCCGGAGTGAGTATATTCGAATTTCAGCAAGTTAGCCATGTTTCGATGCTCAAATTGAACACCCTTTGGTTTACCTGTTGTGCCTGATGTATAAATCATATACAGCAGATCGTCAGCATTGTTGACTGACTTTATGTTACTGCCGTCTACTTTGCTTTCGATATCTTCTGGATGAGTGATAATGTAATTGTCTTCTAACGATGAGGAAAGATGCGCTTGTGAAACAACATGCGAACAGCCGCAATCATGCAGGATATAACGGATTCTGTCAGCCGGGTAATGCGGATCAACCGGAACAATGGCGCCGCCTGCCTTTAAGATTCCAAGAACGCCGGTGATAAACGCCGCAGAGCGTTCCATCATAATCGCAACGGGTTCCTCTCTCACAACGCCTTTCATTCGTAAATGCCGTGCCAATCTGTTAGCCGCTTTATTCAGTTCTCTGTATGTTAATGAGCAGGCTTGATCAATTACAGCATGAGCATCTGGTGCCTTTTCCACCTGTTTTTCAAACATGGCATGGATGGTTTCGTAAACTGGTGTTTGATCTGTGATTTCTCCAATCAGCTGCCGCTTTTCAGTATCTGTCGTGATATCGATTTCTTCAGGTGGAAGATTCGGATTATTTAAGATTTGTGATACAGCATTCAGAAGATGCTCTTTGACAGAGAGCACAAAAGACCGATCGTGCTGCTCCGCATCATAGTTCATTTTGATATGAATTTCTTCCCCTGGCGCCACCATAAGATAAAAGCTGTAGTTGGTTTCATCTGCGACAGTGAAATTATGAATCTGAAAAAGATCAGAAGCATGTTCCTGTTTGTTCAGCATTTGAATCTCTTGCTGCACCGGATAGTTTTCAAATACGAGAATATGATCAATCAGCCCTTGCTTAACAGCTGAGCGGGATTGAATCTCATACAAAGGGTGGTAGCTGTATGCTTCAGCGGCAAGACGGTCTTTTTGCATATCTTTTATAAGTTGAAGAAATGGCGTTTTTGCCCCCTGCACCCGAATCGGCATCGTATTAATGAAAAGACCTACCATATGTTCAATGCCTTCGATTTCTGCGGGCCTTCCTGAAATGACAGAACCGAATACGGCGTCATCGTTATTATTATATTTTTGTAGCAGAATGCCCCAAATGGTATGAAAAATCGTACTGAGTGTCACTTCTTCTCTAGCAGCAAGCTCTGAAAGCCTGCTGCTTTCTTCCTTAGAGAATGAAAATGTAACGTGTTCCTGCCTGCTTCTTCCCTTTGTTTTTTTCTGCTTCGGGAGCACGGTTTGCTGTTCATGGCCGGAAAGATAATGGTCCCAATAAGAAACCGCCTGCTCTTTGTCTTGCTCCATCAGCCATTTGATATACTTTCCGTATGGCTGGACCGGCTCCAATGTTATTGGGGATGCATTTACATAAGATGCGTAAATATGCAGAAACTCCTTTAGCACAATGCTGAGGCACCAACCGTCCATCATGATATGATGAAAGGTCCAAATGCAAGAGTACTGGCTCTCTCCTGTTTGAATCAGAGCGATGCGCATGAGCACATCCTTTTGCAAATGAAACCCCCGGTCCCGGTCCTTTTCTTTCCATTGCTCGATAAACTGTGATTGCTCCGCCTCGTTTAAATGAGTAATGTCTTCTTCCAGGACGATGACATTTCGTTCTCTCAGAACAACCTGCTGAGGAGAGGAAACATTTTGGCTGATAAAAATCGTTCTGAAAATATCATGTCTTTCTACAAGAGCGTTGATGCTGTTTTGAAAAAACTGTGGGTTGACTTTTCCTTCTATTGTAAAAGAAGCTTGCTCAACATACGCCTGTGAATCTTTTTGCAGGAGGGAATGGAAAAGCATCCCTTCCTGCATGTAAGACAGCGGATAAATATCCTGAATTGAATTCGCTTTTGTCATGTTCATGTCTCCCTGTCACGATTTTCTACAATTCTTCCACCAAGCTGGATATGCTGTCCAAGTCCTCTGCCGTTAATGATTGACTGCTGAAATCGCTCAGTGTCTTTTCTGCTTTCTGTTGACCGGCGCAGTGTTTCATAATGTCCAGCAAAAAGTGTTCAATCCTGTTAATAAGCTGCTCCATTGTGTTTCTGTGAAAGCGGGATGGCGGATAACTAAGATTGAAATGGAGCTTTTTGTCTGCTGCCATTGCGCTCATCTCGATGATTTGCTCACGCTTCCATGTATGAGTGATATCCTTTCCGCTCCCAAGGCTTGATGGGCGGAAGGTGTCCTGTCTTTCGATGTCGTTGAACTGGCCCAAATAGTTAAAGCTGATTTCAGGTGTTTTTGAAAACGTAATGCTTTTATTTTCAGGGTGTGTAAGGTATTTCAGCATACCGTAACCTACCCCTTTGTTTGGTATCCGGCCCAGTGTATCTTTAACGGTTTTTAATGCGATTCCGAGCTCATCCCTATGATTTTCAAAGCTTATGAGGGCCGGATACATGGATGTAAACCAGCCGACCGTCCTGCTGATATCTAACTCTGGCAGAATGTGTTCTCTCCCGTGTCCTTCCATAGCGATACGGAGCTTACTTCCTCCTGTCCATTCACAAATCGCCAAGGATGCTGCGGTTAACAGAATATCTTGTGTATCTGTGCCATAGGCGTAATTGACGTTTTGCAGCAAGACGGCGGTGTCTGCTTCAGTCAGTGAAAAGCTTAATGAGTCCCTTTTGCTGGAGTCGATGTTCAGATGATGCGGTATTGCATATGGCAGTTCTGCGGCTTGTTGTTCTTCTACACTTCGCCAATACGCCTCTTCGCGAATCAGCTTACCGCTTTGGGCATATTCCTGTATGCGTCTTGCGTATTCCTGATAGGAATCTGTTTTAGGCGGAAGCTGGATCGTCTGGCCTGCAGCAGCTTGTTGATATCCGGCTGACAAATCCTCCAGCAAAATCCGCCATGAGACACCATCAACGACAAGGTGATGGATCGCAAGGAACAAGTAATCTCCGGTCAGTGTTTTAAACAAAGCGGCGTGCAACAATGGTCCTTCCTGCAAATTGATGCTTTGCTGAAGATCTGCAACTTCTTGTTTGATTTGCGTCTCCCAGCCGCTTTCTGACTGTGAAAGATCAGAGATTCTTAAGCTGTATAGCTGTGACTCATGAATGCCTTGGTTGATTTGAATCCATCGCCTGTCATCGTTGCGATAAACCATCCGAAGCGCATCATGATGCTCCGCCAGTTTTTTCAAGGCTGGTCTAAGGGCGTTTTCAGACAAACGTCCAGAATGGAATAGCATGACAGACTGATTGAAATGGTGTCTTTCTTCAATATCTTGTGAAAAAAACCATTGCTGAACAGGCGTCCAAGGAACGTCTCCCTGAACGGGTCCTTGCTCTATGATTCTCTCTGACTTACGGATAAATGGTGATAAGTCCTTTATCTTTGGATGACGGAATAAATCACTTACCTGCAAGCTTAGCCCATAGCGCCCAAGGCGTGCAGAAACTTGAAGCGCTTTGATTGAATCTCCGCCCAATTCAAAAAACGAATCCTCTATTCCGATCCTCTGGATGCCGAGAACCTCCTGCCAGATCAACGCAAGTTGGTCTTCAAGGTCATTTCG
The DNA here is from genome assembly GCF_038002425.1 of Bacillus sp. FSL R7-0685. Taxonomy (NCBI): domain Bacteria; kingdom Bacillati; phylum Bacillota; class Bacilli; order Caryophanales; family Bacillaceae; genus Bacillus; species Bacillus sp. FSL R7-0685. Next base: position 1,982,476 of record NZ_JBBOCN010000001.1, read on the forward strand.
AGGCGGAGCGTACGTTTGTTTAGATGTGAAATTTGGTTCAGGAAGTGCTTTTCGGTTCAATTTGCCGTTTGATGTGAGCGGAAGAGTCTCCATTTCAATAATGTACGCCGGGATCATATAGTTTGGCAGCGAACGCGCGAGAAGAGAACGCACTTGTTCAGCATTCGTGCCTGCTTTTACGCTGATATAGCCAAACAGCTCTTTGCTCCCGGTCTGGGCTGTACGTGCTAACACTGCGGCTTCTTTGACTCCGTCTATTTGACGAAGTGCTGTTTCGATTTCACCCAGCTCCACCCGATAGCCTCTGACTTTTACTTGATCATCAATACGGCCAACGTACTCAATTGTGCCATCAGGAAGCCAGCGCGCCAGATCACCCGTGCGATACAGTCGATCGCCGGGTACAAATGGGTTTTTGACAAATTTCTCTTTCGTTAAATCAGGACGGCCCAAATATCCTCTGGCGACGCCATCTCCGCCGACACAAAGTTCACCGACAGCTCCGACCGGCTGCAGCACTCCCCATTGATTTAAGATATAAGCGGTGGAATTACCAACCGGCCGCCCGATCGGAATGGAAAGTTCATATGTTTTTTGAATGTGAAGGCATGTCGAAAAAGTTGTATTTTCGGTAGGGCCATATCCATTCCATATAGATACTTCAGGGCAGACATTTCTGATTCGATTGACGTGGCTCGGCGACAAAGCTTCTCCGCCTATAATTAAATGTTTCAGCTGTGAAAATGTTTGTTCATTTTGTTCTGTCAAATGATTGAATAGAGAAGATGTCAGCCAAATCGTTGTGATTCCTTGATGTTCTATGTACCTCTTAAGCTGATGGGAATCGAGAAATGTTTGTTGATCGGACAGATGCAAAGCGGCACCATTTAGCAGCGGTCCGAAAATTTCAAATGACCCAACGTCGAAACCGATTGATGATGTCATCAGAAGGCGGTCTTCAGGTGTAAATGTAATATAATTGCTGTTTTTAACAAGACGAATTACACTTCGCTGCTCAATCATGACACCCTTTGGTTTACCGGTTGATCCAGAGGTATAAATGATATATGCGAGTGAATGTGGCCCTGCTGAAGAATCAACGTTCTTCGTTTTTCCTTGCTTTTGAATATCTTCGATTATGATTTGTTCACATTCAATGTCTAATAGTTGTTTTTCTGTTTTTTCAGATTGAAGGAGTAATGCCGCCCCGCTGTCTGACAGCATATAAGCTATTCGTTCAACAGGCAGATCAGAAGCAATAGGCAGATAGGCTCCCCCAGCTTTCAGAATGCCCAGCATTCCTGCAATGAGTTCTGGTGTTCTGCCTGTCAACAAGGCTACAACACTATCAGGCCCTACGCCCTTAATCTGTAGAACTGAGGCAATTTGATTTGCCCAGCTGTTCATGTCCTCGTAAGTGAATACTTGGGTGTCGCTGACAATTGCTACAGCATTAGGTGTTTGTTCTGCCTGCATTTCAAAGAGTCTGCTGATGGTTTCATTTCTTGGATAATCTATTTTTGTACGATTGAGCTCGTGGATAAGGTAATGGGTCTCATCCTCATTCAGGATATTTATTGTTCCGAGAGCGGCTTTGTTGTCTTTGATGATGGAGAGTAACATATTGATGAAGTATTGAAGCCACTTTTCTATCGTTTTTTTCTTATATAAGTCAGTACTAAACTCCATTTGGAACGTCAGCAAACCGCGGGGCTGTTCCTGTGTATATAGGGTTAAATCAAATTTGGACGTTTGATGCCCATTGTGTGCTGCAGGTTTGAGACAAAGTTCATTCAGCTCCAACGATTCCTGATCCATGTTTTGAAGAACAAACATTACGTCAAACAGCGGATTTCTGCTCATATCCCGTGTTAATTCAAGCTTATCGACAAGCTCTTCGAACGGGTAATCCTGGTGCTCAAAGGCTTCCAATGCTGTCTCACGCACTTCCTGCAAATACTGTACGAATGGCTTCCCGCCCTCCGGGCGCGTCCGAAGCGCCAGCGTGTTCACAAACATGCCGAGTATCGGCTCAAGATCCTTGTGCGGCCGGCCGGCAATTGGCGAGCCGACGATGATATCTTCCTGTCCGCTTAAGCGTGACAAGAACGCGGTGTAAGCCGCAAGGAGCACCATGTACAGTGTGCTTCCGTTTTCTCGTGCCAGCTTGTGAAGGCCTGATGCAACCTCTGGTTCCAGCGTAAATGAGACCTTGTCACCCGCGAAGCTTCGCACCGGCGGGCGGGCATGATCAGCCGGAAGATCCAGCACAGGCAGCTCGCCCTCGAGCTGCTTCAGCCAGTACGCCTCCTGCGTTTTGTACGCGTCTCCTGTTTTGAATCCTTCTTGCCATACGGCATAATCTTTATATTGAATGCGCAGTGCCGGAAGATTCCGATTATTGTACAGCTCGCCGAATTCCCGAATCAGAATGTTGACGGAAACACCGTCTGAAATGATGTGATGCATATCAACCAGCAATAGGTGCCGCTCATCTGATACCTTTACGATTTGGGCACGGAACAGCGGCGCTTGGCTGAGATCAAACGGTTTGATAAATGCGGCTGCGGCCTCCTCTTCGGTTCGTGCGCCGAGAACTGTAGTCTGTAACGTAAACGGCGCCTCGTCATGGATGCGCTGCACCGGATCGCCTCCTGCGTCCTGTTCGAAGGAGGTCCGAAGCGACTCGTGGCGCTTGATCAGCTCTTTGAAAGCTCTGTCCATCCTTTCAGGGTTGAGCTTCCCTTCGAGCTCTAACACAGCCGGCATATTGTAGCCTGTCCCTCCGTCCTCCAGCTGTTGAAGGACATAAATCCGCTTTTGGGCAGAGGAAACCGGATAGGTTTCCTGTTTTTCAGCCGGTTTTATCGCTTTATATGGACTGTCCGTTCCTTCACGGATAACGGCCGCCAGTCCTTCTACCGTCGGATGGGCAAACACATCTTTTAGCGGCACCTGTACATTGAATTCTTTTGAGATCCGTGAGACAAGCGCCGTTGCTTTTAAGGAATGCCCCCCGCGGTCAAAAAAGTTGTCGTGAATCCCGACAGGGCCATTTTTCAGCACGTCTTGCCACAGCTGAGAAAGCTTCATCTCAGCCACGTTTCTCGGCGCCGTGTAGGTCTCCGCATCTGCCGCTCCGCCAGGAGCTGGCAGGGCGTTTCGGTCGAGCTTTCCGCTTGGCGTAACCGGCCACTGTTCCATCTCTATCATATAGGCTGGGACCATGTAGCCCGGCAACAGTCTCTCAAGCTGTGCCCGCACTTCGTTTCTTTGGAGCCCTTCTATATAAGCGCATAATTCCGGCTCCCCGCTGTCTGTCCGTACGGTAACAGCCGCCTCTCTTACGCCTTCTATGCTTCTTAGTGCTGCTTCAATTTCTCCCGGCTCAATCCGGTAGCCGCGGATTTTCACCTGATCATCCATGCGTCCGAGGAATTCAATATTCCCGTCAGGGAGCCAGCGCGCCACATCCCCTGTTTTGTACATGCGTTCACCCGGGTAAAACGGGTCTTCTAGAAAACGCTCCTCCGTCAATGCCGGCCGATTCAAATAACCTCTGGCAACACCCGCTCCGGCAATGTACAGTTCGCCGGCGACACCAGAAGGCTGTACGGCTAAATGCGGATCTAAAACATACAAACGCGCACCGGGTACGGGCTTCCCAATCGGAATCCGCAAACGATCTCTGTCCCGTTCTGGATCCAATACGTAAAATGCCGCGTCTACCGTTGCTTCTGTCGGCCCGTAACCATGGATTAATGATACCTGCGGCAATACAGAAGCAAAATGGGCTGCCGTACGCGGCGCAAGCGGTTCACCTCCGGCGAATACACGTTTCAGCCTTGTGCTGTCACGCAACCTTTCGATTTCCGCTTGATCGAGAAAGCTGTTCAGCATAGCCGGAATAAAATGAGCCGTTGTCACGTTTTCCTGATCAATGGCTTTTACGATCAATGCCGGATCTTTCTCCCAGCCGGGCGGAAGCAGATACGCCGAAGCACCGGAAAGAGTCCACCAAAACAGCTGCCAGACAGACGCATCAAAGGAAAAAGAGGTTTTCACCATGACAATGTCAGCTTCCGAAAGCGGAAACTGGTGCTGCATGCCGGTCAGAAAGGAAACAGCCTGGCGGTGCTCAACGGCCACTCCTTTTGGCTGCCCGGTAGAGCCCGATGTATAGATGACATAGGCGAGAGAACCGCCGTCAGCAGGAGTAAATAGATGGTTTTCTGCTTTTTCGCTCGCAAGAGATGTCATGTCAACTTCAAGCGTCTCTCCGGAAAAGTTCGGTACGGAACATTTCGGCTGCGTCAGCAAGAGTGATGCCCCGCTGTCTTTCAGCATGTAGCTCAGCCGCTCCTTTGGATACGCAGGATCAAGCGGCAAATAGGCCCCTCCGGCCTTCAATACAGCAAGGACAGCGATCAGCATGTCAGGTGAGCGTTCAGACAGGACACCGACGATACTTTCGTTTGTGACGCCGCGTGCCGCTAGGTGCACAGCCAGCCGGCTGGCGTACATGTCAAGCTCAGCGTATGTCAGCGAACCGCCGGAAAAGCGAATCGCTGGCCGCTCCGGTGTGACTGCCGCCTGTCGCTCAAACAGCCCATGCAGGGTTGGGGCTTCAGGTGAAACTGATACTGTCCTGTTATTTTGAGAAACGATTTTCCGTGTTTTGTCCTCATCTAGCAACGTCATCTTTGACACAGGAAGAGATGGATCAGAGATGACGTCAGAGATCATGTGCTGTAAATAATCTTTTATTTCGGACATCATATTTGGTTGATAAGTGCCTGTATGAAAATGAATCCGAACGTACAAAGTACGCCCTGGAATCACTTTGACACTGCATCTATAATTAGTTACCTCTTCCATCTCAAAATCTTTCACGGAGAAATCAAATGATCCAGCTTGATTCAGCTCTTCAATCTCTTGTTGAGTAGGTGTATTTTCAAAGACGATAATATGATCAATCAGCTCTTGTTTAAGAGCGCTCTGCGCCTGAATGTCATATAAAGGGAAGTAACTATACGCTTCTGCTTCAGTCATGTCCTTTTGCATTCCGCTGACTAGGTCAGAAAAAGACAGAAAATCACTTTGGACTCGAATAGGAAGGGTATTGATAAAAAGTCCGACCATGTTTTCCACATCTTTTAGCTCAGAAGGTCTGCCTGATATAACTGATCCGAACACAGCATCGTCGCGGCGATTGAACTTTTGGAGCATGATTCCCCATAAAGCTTGGAAAACAGTGTTAAGTGTCGCACCACAAGCTGCAGCGATTTTCTGTAATTCGGAGGTTTCTTTTTCAGGAATGGTAAACGTGATCTGCTGTAATGTCCCATCCGACATTTGATTTGTTCTTTTAGGCAGAGGCGAAGCTTTTTCGAAATGCTGAAGCCTCTTTTTCCAATACTCAGCTGCTTCTTCCCGGTCTTGCTGCATCAGCCATTTAATATACGTCCCGTACGGCTGTACGGGAGGCAAATCAGGAAACTGCCCTTTTCCAAGCGCTTGATAAATATGGAGAAAGTCTTTAATGACGATGCCTAAACACCAGCCATCCATTAAAATATGATGGTGGCTCCAGATACAGACATAATGATCAGGCGCCCATTTTAAAATAGATATTCTCATCAGCACATCCGTTTGGAGATCAAAGCCTTTGGATTTGTCCTGCTCTTTGAATGCCTCTGTACAATGTTCTTTATCTTTTTCATTGAGATGAGAAATATCTTCAACATGAACAGGGCAATGACGTTGCTTGAGCACGACTTGACGAGGTTTGGCTACATTTTTATAGATGAATGCTGTTCGAAAGATATCGTACCTGTCAAAAACAGCATCCATACTTTTCTGAAAACTCTCCAAGTCAAGCTGTCCATGGATCGTAAAAGAAGCCTGTTCAAAATAAGCTCTCGACTGTTCATCATACAGTGAGTGAAAAAGCATCCCTTCCTGCATAAATGACAAAGGGTATATATCCTGTATTTCGGGTTGCTGCGGCATCAGTGAATCTCCTCTCCCTATAGTTTGTTGACGGCTCCCATAATCTCACTCAATTCATCAAGCGTTAAGTCTTCATCAGTGAAATCAGATGCGCTCCATTCTCGGTTTTCTTTGCCCGTACAATGCTCAATGATGTTTTCCAGTGTCTGTTTAAAATGCCCGGCAAATGTTTGGATTGTTTTTTCTTCGAATTGCAGCTTGTTATAGATGATGTGCATGTTCAGGCACCCCGAAGAAACGGCGCCGCTGATATCCAGTGCATAAGGACGCTCCCAGTTCGGGCTGATCTCATTTCCTGGCTTGATGTCAGACACCTCAAAGGCATTTGATTGAATATCCTGATCAAACTGGCCTAAATAATTAAAGCTGATTTCTGGGCTGTTTTTCTCAGAGCCCCATCTTTTGCTGATATATTTCAGCACGCCGTAGCCCGCGCCTTTATGCGGTATACGGTGCAGCATATCTTTTGTCTGTTTAATAAGGTGGCCCAGCCGCTCTTCTTTGTCCTTATGATCGGAATCTCTCATATCAAGCCACACAGGATAAATGGAGGTGAACCAGCCAACAGTTCTGCTAATATCGATGTCCTCAAGATATGATTCCCTTCCATGGCCCTCCATGCTGATTTTAAATTGGTTATTTCCCGTCCATTTCTGCAAAGCAAGACCTAAAGCTGTCAGAAGGATATCATTCATCTCCGTGCTGTAAGCTTTATGTGCAGCCGTTAGTAGTAATTCTGTGTGATGGCGAGATAGCTCAAAATCAATCACTTCTGTATCTTTGAATGTGTTAGATGCTGCGTCATTGTCTTTTGGAATAGGCTGGATGTGACGGTTCTCGCACTCATCCCAGTACGCTGCTTCGCGCTGCACCTGGCGGCTTTTAGAGTAGTCAGCTATTCTTTGTGAATACGTTAAATATGAATCTGTTTTTTGCGGCAGTTTAATAGATTCTCCTGAGACTGCCTGTTTGTAAGCAGCTGAAAAATCCTCGAACAAAATTCGCCAGGAAACCGCATCAACAACTAAGTGATGAATCGTCAGAAATAAATGGTCACCATTCTCGGTTTTAAACAATCCAGCGTGAAGTAAGGGGCCGGTTTCCAAACGAATATGTTCTTGCATCCGGCTGGCTGCTTCCTCAATCGTGTACCGTGCTTCTGTTAGGCTATCCTTTACATCAAACAGTTCAAGTGCATATAGCTCCTCATCTGAAAGATCTATCCCTCTGTTTATCTGCACCTGCCTGCCATCTTCATGCCGGCATACGATTCTCAGTGCATCATGATGAGTCACAAGGCTTTTTAGTACTTTTCTAAGCGCAGCCTCATCAAATCGTTCAGCCCGGTAGATCATAACGGACTGGTTAAAATGATGGCTTTCCAGAGATAGCAAGAAAAACCACTGCTGGATAGGTGTCCAAGTAATCTCGCCTTCGACCGGGCCTTGGTCAATGGCGCGTACGTCTTTTCGAACCCGGGCGGACAGTTCACCAAGAGTCTGATGTTCAAACATCTCACGTACTGTCGTTTCAAATCCGCGCTGCTTCAGTCTGGCACAAACCTGCAGCGCTTTAATAGAGTCTCCGCCAAGCTCAAAGAAATTGGCGCTTACACCCAGCTCATCTACATTAAGAAGATCCTCCCAAATTTCAGCCATCACCGTTTCAATCTCATTTCTAGGACTGATATCATCAGCTGTATAAGCGTGTTTTTCAGGCTCTGGCAGGGCTTTCTGATCGAGCTTTCCATTAACAGTCACCGGGATGCTGTCAATTTGTATCATACGGGCAGGCAGCATAAAGTCAGGCAAGGCGTTTTTTAGGGAAGCCCGGATGTCTGATATATTCGCAGCCTGTTGATCTTTTATCACCATATATGCATATATAGCTGTTTGCCCTCGCTCGTCTGCTCTGGTAATGACAGCCGCCTCTTTAATCATTGGATACTGAAGAAGTGCCGCTTGGATTTCGCCTAACTCAATACGGTGCCCTCTGACTTTCACCTGCTCATCAATGCGGCCTAAGTATTCCAGCTCGCCATTTGACAGGCGCTTAGCAAGATCTCCTGTTCGGTATAATCTGTCTCCCGGAAGATAAGGATTGGATACAAAACGGTCAGCGGTCAGCTCATCTCTGTTGAGATATCCCCGTGCCACACCTTCTCCGCCTATATACAGCTCCCCTGGAACTCCGATCGGCTGCAGGTTCATATGGGCATCCATCACATGAGCATGCAGAGTAGAAAGCGGCCGTCCGATATTGCTTTTATTTTTTGCAATGTCTGCTGCGGACAATTTTTTGAATGTTACATGGACCGTTGTTTCTGTAATACCGTACATATTAATCAAATCAGTATGAGGATATTTTTCATTCCAGCTTTGAAGCAATCCGGGCTGTAAGGCTTCGCCGCCAAAAATCACGTAGCAGATGTTTAAATGATCTGTATGATTTTGATCTTCAAGCATCAAGCCGTAAAAAGCAGTCGGGGTCTGATTGAGTACAGTGACGCGCTCTTTTTTTAACAATAAACGGAATGCATGGGGGTCACGGGCTGTTTCTTTAGAGACCACGACTAATGTACCTCCGTTCAATAGTGCACCGAACATCTCCCATACAGAGAAATCAAAGCAATAAGAATGAAATAACGTCCAGACGTCTTCATGGTTAAATTCAAAAGGCAGGTTTTGATGCTTCAAGAGACTGATCACATTGCGGTGCTCGACAATGACTCCCTTTGGCTGGCCAGTCGTTCCAGATGTGTATATCACGTATGCGGGCTGATCCGTTACTATTTCTTGAATGTTTACATCAGCCGGAATTGAGTCGTTTTCACATTCATCGATATACAAAATTTGCCCGATGTAGTCTGCAGGTTTGTTTTGACCGCGCTCTGTCAGCAGCAGTTTTGCTCCGCTGTCATTGAGCATAAAGCTGATACGCTCCTTGGGATATTCAGGATCAATCGGCAAATAGGCCCCTCCAGCTTTTAAAATCGATAAAATGCCAATGATCATATCAGGTGACCGATCGAGCATCAGACCGACGATATCGCCAGTTCTGACCCCTTGTTTGATCAGCATAGCAGCTGCCCGCTCGGCTTTTTCATTCAGGTCTCGATACGTAAGCTGAGAATGGCCGCACACCACTGCGATATGCTCCGGATACTGAGCGGCTTGCTTTTCAAATAAGCTTACTATGTTTTCATTTCTCGGATAAGCCGCATACTGCCCCATTTTTTCAAGGAGCAACCTACGCTCTGCAGCAGGAAGCAATTGCATGTCCGAAATTCTCATCTCGGTATCCGCCGTTACCCCTTTCACCAATTCAATAAAATAGGATGCCCACTGCGTAATGGTTTCTTCTTCAAAAAGAGCAGTGCTGTATTCAAAACGGCAGCGTATTCCACTCGGATGCTCCTCAGCGTGTAATGTTAAATCGAATTTGGATATATCATGTTTAGGAGTGACAGACGAAATCGACAGACCAGGCACTTCGAACCGGAAATCTTCACTGCTTTGAAGCACAAGCATCGCATCGAACAGCGGGTTGCGATTTACCTCTCGATTTGTATCGACCTTATCTGCCAGCTCCTCAAAAGGATAATCCTGATGCTCATAAGCGGTCAGAGCCAAGTGGCGAATGTCCTGCAAATAGGAGCTGAACGTTTTGTGGCCCTCGGGCTTGCTGCGCATCGCCAATGTATTGACGAACATCCCGATGACGCGCTCCAGATCGGCGTGCGGTCTTCCGGCAGCAGGCGAACCGACAACAATATCCTCTTGCCCGCTTAGCTTAGATAACAAAATAGAATAGACAGCCAGAAGAATCATATACAATGTTGTTCCCGTTTCAGCCATTAAACGGTGCAGCTCATCAGTCATGTCTTTATCAATGTTGACTTCAATTGTTCCACCGCTGAAATCAGGGAGACGCGGCCTTGTTTTATCAAGCGGTAATTCTAGTGTAGGAAGACTCCCGCCAAGCTGACCGAGCCAGTAGGCCTCCTGTTTTTTGTATAGCTCTTTCGGGTACTTCTCTTGCTGCCAAACAGCAAAATCCTTATAATGCAGGTTTAAAGCTGGCAACTCTTTTCCGCAATATAAGTCAGTAAATTCTTGGACAAGAGTGCTCATCGAGACACCGTCGGCAATAATATGGTGCATATCGAGCAGCAAAAAGCCGCGATTATTGCCCATTGTAATGACACATGCTCTAAAAAGCGGACCGGATGATAGATCAAACGGTTTGATAAAGGTCTCGATTGCAGACTCAAGCATTTGTTCTGATTCCATTTCAAGCTCTTTTAGATCAAAAGCTATCTCTGGATAAATGATCTGCACAGGCTCGTCTCTGTCAAGCACAAAAACAGTCCGTAATGCTTCATGCCGATTCACTAGTTCTGTGAGAACGCTTCTCAACCGCTGGCGATTCAGATTACCGCGTAATTCAAGTACAGCTGGCATGTTGTAGCCTGTGCTGTCATCTGCCAGCTGATGAAGAGCATATAATCGTTTTTGCGAGAAAGACAGCGGATAGACATCTCTTTGATCCGCAGGTTCAATCTGTGTAAAAGCGTGTTCTTTTAAGCTCATCAATTTGACCGCCATGCTTTCAACCGTCGGATAAGAAAACACCTCACTGAGCGGCAGCTCGACATTAAGCTTTTTATGTATTCTTGATACCAGTGCGGCCGCTTTTAAGGACTGTCCGCCTAACTGAAAGAAATCATCACGAATGCCGATGTGCTGTTTATTCAGCACATCTTCCCAAATATGTGCGAGATCAGCTTCGATTAAGGTTCGGGGCGCCATATATGTGACACTCGTATTGTTTTCTGGTTCAGGAAGCGCAAACCTGTCAAGCTTGCCGCTGGATGTTAATGGCATCCTGCTGATGTTGATAATACTTGCTGGGATCATATAGGACGGCAATGTCCCGGCAAGATGCTGATACAAATCTGGGAGGCTGTTTCCCTTTTCGGGAACGATATAAGCAATGAGCTCCTTTTCCTCAGCAGAAACATCACGGGCCAGTACCGCGGCTTCCTTTACCCCCGGTGCTTGTCGAAGAACTGTTTCAATCTCTCTCAGTTCAATACGGTAACCCCTAATTTTTACTTGATCATCAAAACGCCCAATATATTCAATCGTTCCATCAGGCAAAAAGCGGCCTGCATCACCTGTTCGGTATAAACGCTCCCCTTCAAGGAATGGATGATCAGAGAATGTTTTCTGTGTCAGCTCTTGCTGTTTGTAGTATCCTCTCGCAAGACCCGCGCCGGAAATACACAGTTCACCCGCCGCGCCGATCGGCTGCATTTGATTTCCGTGCAAAACAAATACTTTTGTGTTTCTGATCGGGTGTCCGATCGTGATCCTCTCTTTTTCATTCAGATGCCGCAATATTGTTGTTGCCACACTGTTTTCTGTGGGCCCGTATTCATTTGCCAGTTCAGCAGAAGGACAAATTATTTGACTCAACTCAAGCAGATCAGGCGTGACCGCTTCACCCGCAAATGTCACAATACGAAGACTTTTTGCATCGTCAGCAGTCATCACTTCCAATAACACCCTGTACAGGGAAGGAACAATGATCATGTGGCTGACCTTATAACGGGCTATTTTTCGCTTAAGGGCCAGCACATCCTTCGCTTCGTCATCTGTTGTCAGCAGTACGCACGCACCGGATAAAAGCGGGGTAAATAAGCTCGTTACACAGCCGTCAAACACGTACGAAAACAAATGGAGGGATATATCCTGTTCGGTCATGTCATACTCTTCCCGTCTCCATTGCAATGTATTGGCAATACCGTGATGATCTACTAAAACCCCTTTAGGGCGCCCCGTCGTTCCCGACGTATAGATCAAGTAGGCTAGATCACCTGGCGGCATATTTGGAGCTTCTGTTTGGTAACTTTCTGTATGTTCTATCGTTATCGTATTTCCTTCATAGGACGGAGGGATCAAGGAAATAAGGTCTTCTTCTATCAGCAATTGAGCCGCTTGACTGTCCTTCAGCAGGAAAGAAAGACGTTCTGCTGGAAAATGTGGATCAAGCGGCATATAAGCGCCGCCTGCTTTCCAAATCCCAAGCAAAGCTGCAGGCATTTCCATTGACCGGCCCATCATCACAGCCACGATATCTCCAGATCTAACGCCTTTTTCTATCAGGGCGTGCGCAATCTGATTGGCTCTTATATTTAATTGGCGATAGGTCCAGCAATCGTCTCCCATTTTTAATGCAGCCGCTTCAGGTGTTTTGCGGGCTTGTTCCTCGAACAATTGGGGTATCGTTTTGTTCACATAAGGACGCTCAGTTTCGTTAAACGATTGGATAACCTGTTGCTCCTCCGGCGGCACGATATTGATGTCACTGACGGCAACATCGGGATTTGTCAAAATGCAATCCAGTGCTTGCTTTAGATGCCCCTGAATCCTCAGCATCTCCTCCCGCTCGTAAATGTCTGCGTTGTAGCTGAATTTGATATAAAATGATTCTCCCGGAACGATAACGATATTAAAGTCGTAATTGGTTTGTTCCGACATTGAAATGTCACTCAGCTTCAGAGCGCCTTCGTCATTTTCACTCTCCACGCTTAATGCCTGATGAAGCTGTACAGGGTAATTTTCAAAAACAAAAATATGATCGATCAACCCTTGCTTCAATGGACTATGGTTTTGAATCTCATAAAGCGGATAATACCCATGCTGTTCAGATGATAAAATATCCTCCTGCACGGCTTTGACCAGCGAAGAAAACGTTATGCCTTTCGCAGATCGGATTCGCACTGGAACAGTATTGATAAACAAGCCGACCATTGATTCAATTCCGTCAATCGCTGACGGGCGTCCCGAAATGACGGAGCCAAAAACGGCATCATCTGCAGCATTATATCGATGGAGCAGCACGCCCCAAATACTCATAAACAGCGTGTTTAATGTCACTCCCCAGTTTTGGGCAGCCTCTGTCAGTTTCTCAACCATATCCGGCGCTAATGAAAAGCTGACCTGGTCGGCTTTATAATTCCCGTCTGCCGTGCGGCGCTTTATTCGGGGAATAGAAGCAGTATTGCCGTACTCCTTCAAATATTCGCTCCAGTAGGCAGCAGTCTCTTCTTGATCTTGTTCTCCGAGCCATTCAATATAACGGCTGTACGGCACCGTGCTGCCAAGCTGTACAGGTGAGTTATTTTTGAGCGAATCATACATGCTGAAAAACTCTTTAAGAATAATGCCGAGACACCAGCCATCCATGATGATATGGTGATGTGTCCAGACACATGTATATTGGCTGTCTCCTCTATCAAAAAGGGCAAGACGCATTAAAGGATCTTTTTGCAAATCAAATCCTTTTTCCCGATCCTTAGTCATAAAAGCATCAATCAGCGTCTGCTGTTCTTGATCAGCCAGGCGAGAAATATCTTCTCTATATACTGTCAATTCCCGGTTTGATAAGACTACCTGCTGCGGACCTGTAAGATCTGGTACTTCTTTAATGAAAATCGTTCTGAAAATATCATATCTAGAAACAAGAAGGTTTAAGCTCTTTTGAAACGAGTCGACGCATAGATTCCCTGTGATCGTAAACGAGGTCTGTTCGATATATGCTTTCGAGCTGAAATCCATTAATGAATGAAACAGCATTCCTTCCTGCATGTGCGATAACGGATAAATATCTTGAATTTGTGCCGATTGTGCCATCAATTCCACACACCTTTTCAAAAGTTAAAGATCTTTCACGAGATCTTCGATGCTAGATAATGCAGACAACGTTAATTCCTTATTGCTGAAATCGCTCAATGTTTTTTCGCGTGCTTTTTTCTGCGAACAATGCTCAATCGTCTCGATAAGATGCCTGTGAAAACGATCCATAAAGCACTCAATTGAGTGTTTGCTGAACACCTGGGTGTATACCGCTTTTACTTGAAGCTGTCCGTCCGTAATGAGAGCGTTGATGTCCAGCTCATACTCTCGTTCTCTCTCACCCGCTATTTCGTAACGGGGCTGGTAATATGATAATTGAAACGTTTCAGCTTCCTTCTCTTCGCTAAATTGACCGAGATAATTAAAGCTGACCTCAGGCTCTTTATGCCGCAGTTTTCCTATGTGTGTTAACAATCCGTATCCAGTTCCTTTGTTCGGTACTCTTCTCAGCATATCTTTTGTCGTCTTAATTCGGTATGCGAGCTGATCCTCGAAAGGCTCGGAAATACCCATGTCTAGCAGAATAGGATAAATGGAGGTAAACCATCCAACGGTCCTTGAAATATCAATGTTTGGCACATGCCCTTCTCTGCCGTGTCCCTCAGTGCTGATCACGATTTGGTCATGCCCTGTCCATTCAGAAAGCGCCATTCCTAAAGCCGTAAGCAAAAGTTCGTTGGCATCAGTACCATAGGCTTGCTGGGTTTCAAACAGCAATTTTTCAGTCCAGTCTCCGGATAGTACAAATGCAGCTGCGTCGCTGTTCATTTGGAGTCTGTCCGGCACATTTTCTATGTCCTTAGGAAGAAAAGCAGTGTGAGCGTCTAAAATCGTTTGCCAATACGTTTTCTCTGAAAGCAATTGTTTACTTTCAGCTATTTGGGTAAGACCATCGGCGTAGGATAAATAAGAATCCGTTTTTGGCGGTAATTGGATTTCTTTCTTTTCTAAAGCCTGTTGATATGCTGCAGCTAAATCTTCAAGCAGAATTCTCCAAGAAACGCCATCTATCACAAGATGATGAAGTGCAATCAGCAAATGATCCCCTTCTGCCGTTTTAAACAAACCTGCTTGCAGCAAAGGCCCTTTTTCTACATTCATTTTGCTTTGAATGACGGTTTCCTCAGCGGCAAGTTTTTCATCAAGATGAGCCCTTTCCAGCGATGCTTTTGTCCAATCTGAAATATAAAGGCCAAACAGTTCATGATCCTTGTGATTGATTCCGCGATTAAACTGAATGACATGGCCGTTTTGGTCACGTTGGAAAATCATGCGAATGGCATCATGATGCTCGGTTATTTTACGCAGCGCTAGATGAAGCGCGTTAGCATTGAATCCTTTTTCACTGAAAAGCATGACGGACTGGTTGTAATGATAGTGAAAAGCATGTACCTGTCCGAAAAATCTTCGCTGAATCGGGGTGAGTTCAGCTTCACCTTCCGCAGGTCCCTGGTCCGCTTGAGATGCCAATGGTGTGATATGTCCGCATAGTTCCTGAATCGTTGAATAACGGAATAAGTCGCGTATTGTCATGCTCCAGCCTTCAGCTGCCAGACGTGCTGCCACTTGTAATGCTTTAATTGAGTCTCCACCAAGCTCAAAAAAGGAATCGTGAATGCCGACTCGTGACATGCTCAGTACATCTTCCCATATATACGCCATCGTTTTTTGTATGTCGTTAACTGGTGCGGTATATGGACGCGATAACACATTATTTGGAGCCGGCAAGGCATTTCTGTCCAGCTTTCCGTTTAGGGTTAGCGGCATGTTTTCTAAAGGAATCAGATATGCAGGAATCATATACGCTGGCAGTTCCTTTGTTAAAGCAGCACGGAGAGCATTCGTATTGACGTCTGAAGGCACAATATATGCTGCCAAACCAGCCTGTCCATTTTTATCATGCTGAACGGCAACAGCAGCTTCTCTGACAAGCCCCGTTTGAAGCAGAACACTTTCAATTTCTTCTGTTTCAATTCTGTATCCATTTATCTTTACTTGATAATCCATTCGGCCAAGAAGCCGGATCGTTCCGTTTGGAAGCCAGCATGCTCGATCACCGGTTCTGTACAGCCTTTCTCCAGAGACAAATGGATTTTCTGTAAATTTCATTTGCGTTAAGTCAGGTTTATGATGATAGCCTTTCGCAACACCTGCCCCGCCGATGCACAGCTCGCCGGCAACACCAATCGGCTGAATTTGATCAGTCTGGCTGAGTACGTACATGTGTACATTCGGCAGCGGGCTGCCGATTGGTACGTTATCTCCCGTACACTCTCCACCCATACTGGTTTCATAGAAACTCGAATCAATGGTTGCCTCTGTGACACCATAGCTATTAATGATGCGCATGCTTTGGCCAAAGCGATCTGTCAATGTTTTGAAATCTTGAGCTTTCACCATGTCGGAACCAAGAATCAGTATGTCTAAGTCAGGAAGCTTGAATTGGTTACGGTATACATACTCCATCACCGCGATAATGAGAGCCGGTGTCGACTCCATCACCGTGATTCTCTGAGAGTTCAAGATTTTATATATTTCAGCAGGTTCCAGCCGTGTTTCATCTGGGCAAACGATTAGAGTCCCGCCGTTGGTCAATGTTCTCGCCAAATCTCCTGAGAAGACATCGAATGAAAAGCTCGCGATTTGAAGCAGTCTGACAGGCTTCCGATCCAGTTCATAAATTTGACGCCAAGCAAGAGCAGCATGAGTAAAGTTCTGATGGGTGACAATAACACCTTTAGGCGCACCCGTCGTTCCTGACGTATAAATGATATATACCGGCTCTTCAGGAGCAGGAGATAAGTTAAGGTTGCAGTTACTTTCTTCATAAGTGCTTTCATCGTCAAGGCAGATATGAGACATCTCAGATTCAGGCAAGTTTGAAATCAAATGCTTCAATTCCTGCTGTGAAAGTAGAATATCTGCCCCGCTATCACGAAGAATATATTCAATACGGGCTTTTGGATAATATGAATCGATTGGGATATACACTCCGCCAGCTTTCATCACTGCCAGCACCCCAACAATTGCATCAATGGACCGCTTGGCTAAAACAGCCACAGTTGGCTTCGGTCCTTTTCTGTTTTGCAATGTTCGTGCCAGACTATTGGCTCTTTCATTTAGAAGGCGATAGCTAATCTCTGTTTCGTTATCAATAACAGCTATATGTTCTGGAATTTCTTCAGCTTTCGCTTCAAATATGCGATGAAAAGGAACATCTTTTCGAGCAAATTCAACCTGAGTTTTGTTAAATTCAAAGACTATTTTTTGTTTTTCTTTATCACTAAGTATGTTTATTTGTGCAAGGCTTGTTTCAGGGGTTGAAAGTGCCGCATGCAGAAATTCGATAAAATGATCAGCCCACCGTTCAATCGTAGCTTTTAGGAATACTTCTGTACTAAATTCCATTTCGCAGCAAATAGATCCACTTATTTCCGTAGCTATTAATGTGATATCAAATAAAGAAATGTGATGTGCGAAATTGGCAGGCCGGACTTTTATTTCTCTCAGATCTATGTCCTGTTTTTCCACATTTTGAAGGATAAACATCGCATCAAACACTGGGTTCCGGCTCATATCTCGTGTCAATTCAAGCTTATCGACAAGCTCTTCGAACGGGTAATCCTGGTGCTCAAAGGCTTCCAATGCTGTCTCACGCACTTCCTGCAAATACTGTACGAATGGCTTCCCGCCCTCCGGGCGCGTCCGAAGCGCCAGCGTGTTCACAAACATGCCGAGTATCGGCTCAAGATCCTTGTGCGGCCGGCCGGCGATTGGCGAGCCGACGATGATATCTTCCTGTCCGCTTAAGCGTGACAAGAACGCGGTGTAAGCCGCAAGGAGCACCATGTACAGTGTGCTTCCGTTTTCTCGTGCCAGCTTGTGAAGGCCTGATGCAACCTCTTGATCCAGCGTAAATGAGACCTTGTCACCCGCGAAGCTTCGCACCGGCGGGCGGGCATGATCAGCGGGGAGATCCAGCACAGGCAGCTCGCCCTCGAGCTGCTTCAGCCAGTACGCCTCTTGCGTTTTGTACGTGTCTCCTGTTTTGAATCCTTCTTGCCATACGGCATAATCTTTATATTGAATGCGCAGCGCCGGAAGCCTCCGATTATTGTACAGCTCGCCGAATTCCCGAATCAGAATGTTGACGGAAACACCGTCTGAAATGATGTGATGCATATCGACCAGCAACAGGTGCCGCTCATCTGATACCTTTACGATTTGGGCACGGAACAGCGGCGCTTGGCTGAGATCAAACGGTTTGATAAATGCGGCTGCGGCCTCCTCTTCGGTTCGTGCGCCGAGAACTGTAGTCTGTAACGTAAACGGCACCTCGTCATGGATGCGCTGCACCGGATCGCCTCCTTCGTCCTGTTCGAAGGAGGTCCGAAGCGACTCGTGGCGCTTGATCAGCTCTTGGAAAGCTCTGTCCATCCTTTCAGGGTTGAGCTTCCCTTCGAGCTCTAACACAGCCGGCATATTGTAGCCTGTCCCTCCGTCCTCCAGCTGCTGAAGGACATAAATCCGCTTTTGGGCAGAGGAAACCGGATAGGTTTCCTGTTTTTCAGCGGGCTTAATCGCTTCATATGGACTGTCCGTTCCTTCACGGATAACGGTAGCCAGTCCTTCTACTGTCGGATGGGCAAACACATCTTTTAGCGGCACCTGTACATCGAATTCTTTGGTGATCCGTGAGACAAGCGCCGTTGCTTTTAAGGAATGTCCCCCGCGGTCAAAAAAGTTGTCGTGAATCCCGACAGGGCCATTTTTCAGCACGTCCTCCCACAGCTGAGAAAGCTTCATCTCAGTCACGTTTCTCGGCGCTGTGTAGGTCTCCGCATCTGCCGCTCCGCCAGGAGCTGGCAGGGCGTTTCGGTCGAGCTTTCCGCTTGGCGTAACCGGCCACTGTTCCATTTCTATCATATAGGCTGGGACCATGTAGCCCGGCAACAGTCTCTCAAGCTGTGCACGCACTTCGTTTCTTTGGAGCCCTTCTATATAAGCGCATAATTCCGGCTCCCCGCTGTCTGTCCGTACGGTAACAGCCGCCTCTCTTACACCTTCTATATTTCTTAGTGCCGCTTCAATTTCTCCCGGCTCAATCCGGTAGCCGCGGATTTTTACCTGATCATCCGTGCGCCCGAGGAATTCAACATTCCCGTCAGGGAGCCAGCGCGCCACATCCCCGGTTTTGTACATGCGTTCCCCCGGGTAAAACGGGTCTTCAAGAAAACGCTCCTCCGTTAATGCCGGCCGATTCAAATAACCTCTGGCAACACCCGCTCCGGCAATGTACATTTCGCCGGCGACACCGGAAGGCTGTACGGCTAAATGCGGATCTAAAACATACAAACGCGCACCGGGTACGGGCTTCCCAATCGGAATCCGCAAACGATCCCTGTCCCGTTCTGGATCCAATACGTAAAATGCCGCGTCTACCGTTGCTTCTGTTGGCCCGTAGCCATGGATTAATGATACCTGCGGCAATACAGAAGCAAAACGGGCTGCCGTACGCGGCGCAAGCGGTTCACCTCCGGCGAATACACGCTTTAGGCTTGTCCTGTCACTCAGCCTTTCGATTTCCGCTTGATCGAGAAAGCTGTTCAGCATAGCCGGAATAAAATGAGCCGTTGTCACGTTTTCCTGATGAATGGCTTGTACGATCAATGCGGAGTCTTTTTCCCAGCCGGGCGGAAGCAGATACGCCGAAGCACCGGAAAGAGCCCACCAAAACAGCTGCCACACAGACGCATCAAAGGAAAAAGAGGTTTTCACCATGACAATGTCATCTTCCGAAAGCGGAAACTGGTACTGCATGCCGGTCAGAAAAGAAACAGCCTGGCGGTGCTCAACGGCCACTCCTTTCGGCTGCCCGGTAGAGCCCGATGTATAGATGACATAGGCGAGAGATCCGTCGCTAACAGAAGCAGACACATGACGTTTTACTTCTTCACACTCAAGAGATGTCATGTCCACTTCAAGCGTTTCGCCAGAAAAGTTTGGTGCGGAGCATCCCGGCTGTGTCAGCAAGAGCGATGCCCCGCTGTCTTTCAGCATGTAGCTCAACCGCTCCTTTGGATACGCAGGATCAAGCGGCAAATACGCCCCTCCGGCCTTCAATACAGCAAGGACAGCGATCAGCATGTCAGGTGACCGTTCAGACAGGACACCGACGATACTTTCGTTTGTGACGCCGCGTGCCGCAAGGTGCGCAGCCAGCTGGCTGGCGTACATATCAAGCTCAGCGTATGTCAGCGAACCGCCTGAAAAGCGAATGGCCAGCCGCTCCGGTGTGAAAGCTGCCTGTCGCTCAAACAGCCCATGCAGGGTGAAAGCTTTAGGCGAAACAGCTTCCGTCTTGTTAAACTCATACAACAATTTTTGCTTTTCTCTTGTATTCGTCATATCTAATTCTCTTATAAAGCTGTGCGGATGGTGAAGGGCGTTTTCCAGTATGGTAAGCAGATGAGATTGTATTCGTTTAATATCCTCAAGAGAAAACAAGGTATTTTGATAGTCGAAATTTAATTGAATGGTTCCATTGTCTATCCGTTCTTGTATTTGAACTGAAAGCTCGTTCGCGGTGTATCCGCTGAAATAAAGCGCTGTTTCATAGTCAAAATCATCTGCATTATGCCACTGAAGTGGCTGATACTGCATAGATATACCGATAAGGTTGTGTAAATCCTTCTGTTCATTTCTTAATTCATTTACAAGCAAATTATAAGGAAACCGTTGATGACGCATAACAGAAAGCTGTTCCCTGCCTATTGTGCGGACAAAGGAAAGAAAATCTGTGTCAGGATCAACCGTTATTCTGATTGGAAGAGAACTAACGAACATGCCGAGCATTTCTTTTTCAGCCTTTGACCCTCTGTTGCCATAGTAGGTGCCAATGGCAAGATCTTTTTTAGAAGTGATTCGGCTGATGCATATGTAAAATGAAGCCATAAATAAGGAAATGATATTGATCTTGTGTTCTTCGCAGAAGATTCGAATCGTTTGCTCTAGATCAGGTGAAAGAATGATGGTGTCTCTGGATGCAGATGTGCTCTGTTTTTGTAAGGACGTCTGGTCGGCTAACGAGTGGTATTCCAACGGGTGCTCAAAGGTTTGCGTCCAAAATAAACGGTCCTTTGCAAACCGCGGAGATTGTAGATATTGACTCTCTTTTTCGATGTAGCTCAAGTAAGAAGGTTCCGGCTGATCAGGTAAAGGATCTTTCTTTTTCATTTTTTGATAAAGATCTATAATTTGATTTCCCATCACATTTAAAGAGATTCCATCCATTATGATATGATGGAATTTCGCAAATAGCCAAACTTCATGAGAGTCAATTCTAAGGAGGTAAAATTGAAAAAGAGGCGAGTTGAACAGTTTAAATGGAATGCTCGCTTGATCCTGAATCCATTGCTCTATTTCTATCATTTCAACATTTGAAAAATCAATTATTCTAAGTGGATAATATTTATATTCAGTAAGGTGCAATCGCGGCTCAAGCTCTTCTCCTTCTAACAGCTGAAATCTGATGGCGTCGTTGCGGGAGATGGAATGATTCAGCGCTCCCTCTAGAGTATCAAGCTCAATATTGCCTTTGAATTTCACACAAGCTGTAAGATTGCAAATGCTGGTATCTGGCTCCAGCAGTTCGGTAAACCACACTCTCCTTTGGGCATGGGTTAAAGAATAAGTATGTTCGCTCAACGGATTCCCTCCAGTTCTCATAATAAGAGGATAAGAAAATGTAGAAAAAAGCAGAAAAATGACAATAAAAGAAATTATATGACTATATAATCCATATATGCACTATATTAACGGATATTTTTTAAAGTACAATAAAAAACATTAAATTTTTATAACATTTTTTTGAATATAGTATTATTTCTTTATTTTTCGTTTCTTTTTTTATCAAATTTCCGGATATAAAGTGATAAAAGTATTGTTTTACATAAGGTCTTATACACTACTTTTTAATCGGACTAATTTTCTTTTGTGCATCATTCTTCTAATTGTTGGAAGGTTCGACAAAGCGTTATTACAGACATAAAAAAACCTGTTTTCTCTTGGAAAACAGGTCTGCCGCTATTATTGATTTGCCAAAATGACAGCGATTTGATCCTCAATATCTTTTCCATCCTCTTCATCAATCAATCCATTTAGAAGAATAGAGAAAACAAGTTTTTTTCCGCTCTTTGTTTCTGCGTACCCCGATAGAGAGCTTACCGTACTGAGCGATCCGGTTTTTGCTCTTACTTTTCCTTGTGCAGGAGTGTCTTTCATGCGGTTTCTCAGCGTTCCGCCCACCATTCTGTCAGGATTGCCCGCAACAGGTAAAGAATTTAGATAAGCCGAGAACCAACTCTGATCCTGAATGTCATATAACAGCTGTGAAAGTTGATCTGAGGATACAGCATCAATATGTGAGATTCCTGATCCGTCCCTTAAGACGAGTGATTTAGAATCAACACCAAATTCCGGAAGCGTACTGTTTAACACTTCGAGCCCCTTTTCCCAGCTCCCTTCTCCTTTTTTCACTTTCCCCATCTCTTTTACGAGCACTTCGGCATGTCCGTTATTACTTAATTTCATGAACGGCACAAAAAGTTTCGATAAAGGCATTGAGCGATGAGAGAGCAGCACATCTGAAGAACTAGGTGCTTCACCCATCTTGATGTCCCCTTTCACAGTAATACCTTGTTTTTTTAGTGACTGCTTAAATAAATCTAAGGCATATCCGGCAGGCTCCCAGACAGAAATCCATTCCTTTGTCTTGTTTGCGTCAACCGGTACGCTCCCTTCAATTGTAATCGTGTTTGTTCCATGCTCTCTTTCGATTGTGAGGTCTTTCTCTGAACCGGCAGCAGTCGTTTTAGCATCGTTCTTTATCGTTATATAATCGGTTTTCGGAGAGACAGACACGGCAGGCTCTTCCCCTTCTTTTTGATTTGGGGTGACCTCAACAATCACAGTGCCTGCATCATAGTCTTCATTCGGAGACGCTGTTAGAGCGGAGATTGGCGCGCCATAATATGTGTATTCATCGCTCCAAGGCATATCAGGTGATAATCGCATGTCATCATGCCACGTATCATCACCGATCAGATTGCCTTTAATTACTTTTACGCCGGAATGTTTCAATTTCTCAGCCATTTTGTCAAAATCAGATGGTAAAAGTGTCGGATCGCCTTTCCCTTTCAAATAAAGGTTACCATTCAGCTTTTTCCCTTTCAGTGTTCCATCCGTCCGGACCTCGGTTGTAAAAGAATAGTTCTCGCCAAGGACAGAAAGTGCCGCGGCCGCTGTCAAAAGCTTTAGAGAAGAGGCAGGCCTCATTCGGGTGTCTCCTGAATGTTCATATAGAACAGCACCTGTTTCCGCAGAGCGAACGGTGATGCCGGCCATTGCGCCTTCGAGGGCAGGATGATCAGCTAAAATCTTATCGATCTGCCCGGAAAGTGCATCTTGTTTTTCAGCGGCAAGCGCAGCCTGATGCATATAAGGCACCGAAGCAACGACGAAAAGCAGTAAAACAGCAACATAAAGCTTTATGCTTTTTTTCATTAATTTCCCCGCCTCTCTGCGCTTCATCATTGGCTATTGATGATTCAGTTCAATGGTGATACTGCTTTTAGCTGTCGTTTCTTCTCCCGGCTCCAGCACTTGTAAACCAGTGAGTGACGAAGGTAAATCAAGATTCACAGCGTTTGTCACCCATGTGTAAGGTTCAGGGCATAAATACCCTTGTTTTCCGTCCGCATTGTATACAACCCAATGTTTAAACTGTTCATCTGCCTTATAAATAATGCTGATATGTGCATGCTGATGATAAATGACTGCCTGGTTTTCTCCGCCCCTCTTCTGATAGGAAGATAAAAAGACATCATCCAGCTGCTTGTGGCGCAAATCCATTCCTTCATGCAAAGCTTCTTTATTCGGTACATCCATCAGTTTCCCGGTCGGCAGCAGGCGTTCATCCAACTCCCATTGCTGATCTGCTGTCAGGGAGAATAACGAGCTTTCTGCCGGAAACACAAATGTAGTATGATACCCAATTCCCCAAGGAAACGCTTCCTTTCCTTTGTTCATGACCGTCGCATGTTTAAATAGGGTATTCCCCTTGATCGTGTATGTCATCCGAACGACGGCATGATGAGGAAATTGATTCTGCACATGGGGAAGCTCAGAAAGATCAATTTCTGTTTCAACAATCACTCCTTCATCAGTTTGCTTCGTGGTCACGACATTCCACTTTTCATCGTAAAGAAACCCATGAAGATGGTTGTGTTTATCCTTCTCGTTGATATCAAAATGATACGTTCTGCCCCGGAAACTGAATGTACCGTCACTTATGCGGTTAGGCGGGAACAGGATTGGAATGCCATACAATGTTGGTGTGTCGTGAAAACTTTCTGCTGTTTCCGGTTCACGCAAAAGCTGGACATTTGTTGTTTTGTCCACGAGAGAAATGACGTTGCTCCCCCACTCAGGGACAACAATCATTTCTAGATGTTCGTTGCCCGCTTTGATGGCCGGCGTTCCCAAATACGTGATTTTCTCAATAAAGTTTGCCATGTTTACTCAACCTCTCCTTGATTCATTGCTAGTATAAGAATTCAATGTACTGTACCATATTTCCTCCATTTTATATTTTCCCCTATCAAATAAAAAAACACCGTTCAACTTATGAACGGTGTGATTCGGAGGCTATTGGATGAGACGTGTGATTTGTTTCTTTTTCCAGACGAATTGATAATACCCATAAATCAACAGCAAGCTGACGGCAAACGCAGCTGGATAACCAACCCAGACGCCGAGTATTTCAAGCTTTGTATAGTGAGAAAGGACGAAAGCGACAGGCACCTCTACTCCCCAGATTGCAAAAATACTGATGACGGTCGGCCATAAAACTGTTCCGCTTGCCCGCATCGTTGCAGAAATAATTTGGGCATTTCCAAACAGCAAATAACTCCACAATGTAATCATCAAAAGACGGTGTGCAATGTAAAGCGTCTCTTGCTCGGTTAAAAATAACGACAAAATCTGATGTGAAAAAACATAGATCAGTATGATCAGTACGCCGCCAATGATATAATTCAGCCAAATCCCCACGCGAATGACCTGCTTTAAGCGGTCAAACTCGTTTGCCCCAATCGATTGCGCAGCGAAAATAGAAACCGCAATACCAAGGCTGACGGCCGGCATCTGTACATAGCTGGCCACCTGGTTGACCACTCCGTATGCAGCTGTTGCATTAGAGCCGTAATGATTGACGAATGAAATAACCGCTATCTCTGATAATGAGACAAGAATCATATTGATGCTTGCTGGGACCCCAAGACGCAGCAGGAGAACCAGCAGTTCCTTATCCATTTTCAAATAACGACGTACTGTTTTATCAAATTGCAACGGGTGTTTTCGCTTTCGTAAATACACCATTAACACGAGAAAAGTCGCAATCGTGGAAATGACAGTTGCATATGCCGAGCCGTATATGCCCAGTTTCGGAAAACCAAACATGCCAAGGATTAAAACAGGCAAAAGCGCGATGTTGATGACCGTGCTCACAATCAGCGTATAAAACGGTGTCTTGGAATCTCCTGTTCCGCGCAAAAAGGTAGTATATGCAAAATATAAAAACATAAACGGCATAGCATAAAATAAAATACGTGCATAGTTAGCGCTGACATGAATGACATTTTCAGGTGTTCCCATTAAACGAAGGATATCCAGGGTGAAAATACTGCCGATAACGGCTAACACAACGCCTAATAAAAATGTAAACGTGAGCGTCGTCCCGACAACAGCCTTTAGCCGTTCCTCATTTTTCGCTCCGTAAGCTTGTCCGATCAGAATCGAACTTCCTGAACCGATCCCAATTGTAAATGAGATTAAAAGAAAAAATAACGGGAAAAAGGATGATACAGCTGCCACTGCATCAACACCGAGCCATCTGCCTACAGCCATCATCCCGACTAGCTGGCCGACTGATTGCAGCACATTGCTCAGCAGAAGCGGCACCAAAAAGAGTGACATCGACCGCCAAACTGATGGTTTGCTTTTCTTTTGAGTTACAAGAGGTTCTTGTGATGTTTCCATATTAAAGGACTCCTTTATTTGAAATCGTTTTTAAACATGTCCTCATTTTTTGACAAAAACAGGATATGCAACATGTTATTATTCATCACTGCACATATGAAACCCTTCCCGATTCTTCTAATTTTACACATCTTTTTAGCTTATGAAGAATAAACTAGCAAGTAATGGCGTATTTTTTGTGAGTAAAAGAATAAAAAATAATTTATGCAAAAGTATTGTAATCTATCCGTAATTATTGTAACATTTGTAACATAAGAGAAAGAGATTTTGAAGGAGAGAGCGATAATGAAAAAATGTCTTCTATTTCTAACAACCATTGCACTTATTCTGTCATTAAGCACAAATGCATTTGCGAAAAATATATCAGGCGATTTATCACAAAAACAAGCATTACAGTTGGCATTATCCGCTAGAGAACATTTTTGGAACACCATGAGCGGGCACAATCCGAAGGTGAAAAAAGCAGTTTGCCCATCAGGCACATTCGAGTATCAAAATCTTCAATATGTATACATGTGCAGTGATCTAGGCACTAAAGCAAAAGCGGTGAATTATTTAACTCCTATTTTTACAAAAACAGCAATCGAAAAAGGCTTTAAAGATTATCATTTCACTGTTTCAAAAGGAAAACTTGCTGTTCCAATCGGTGACGGAGACAATCTTTTGAATTGGAAAAAATCAACTGCTAAACTGATATCTAAAAAAGGCAGCACAATCACATACGAATTTACCGTCCCTACATTAGACGGATCCCCTTCTGCAAAACGGAAAGTGACATTTGTGAAAGAAAATAAAAAATGGAAAGTCAATCAATTTGACGCAGTTATATAAGAATAACGCCCGGTATAAGCGGGCGTTTTTTATTTGGTCTGCATAAAGAAAGACAACAGGCGAAAAGTGCCTGTTGTCTTTTTGTGAATATAACGCTCTAGGAGAGATTCGAACTCCCGACCTGCAGTTTAGGAAACTGCTGCACTATCCGCTGTGCTACTAGAGCTTTTGGTATTTATATAGTAGCTCTGATGATCAATATTTTCAAGCGATTTGTATTAAAGCCCTCCAAAAACCTTATATGCGGCTCTTGTCGTATCTTCATCAATACCGATATACCGCATTGTAATTGATGGTGATGAATGATTCAGTATTCTCTGCAGCTCGGCGATGTCTTTCGTTCGCTGATAAAAATGATAGCCAAACGTTTTCCGGAGTGTATGCGTTCCTATCTCCTCAAGTCCGCACACCGCAGCGGCCTCTCTTAAAATTCTGTAGGCCTGTATGCGGGAAATTGGCTTCCTGGTCCGCACTGATTTAAAAAGATATTCGTTTTCCTTCATGTCTTTCGTATACTCGTATATTTCCTGTTTCAGCGATTCTAAAATAAGAATCTTTCTTTTCTTTTTCGTTTTGCTTTCAGTCGCCCATAAATGATCTTTATTTTGAACGTCCTTCACTTGCAGCGGCAGAATATCAGAAATGCGGAGCGCGCTGTTGATGCCGAAAATAAACAGAAAATAATCCCGCTTGTTTTTGTTAAGCAAATACTGTTTGACTTCTTGGATTTTCTCTAGACTGCGAATCGGCTGTACAATATGCATCAAAAAACTCCTTAAAAACCGTTATGTAACATTTTGAGGTCTATGTTACTATTATAGCTGAAAAACGTTGAATGTCAAAGTGCGGCGGCGTTTATGTAACATAATATACATAGTGTTACATAAGCTTTTAAAAAAGCTTCTTCAAACCTTCACCCTATAAAATAAGCTTTAAAGCCTCTTATAAAGCTTTTAACCTCTTGGATACTTATCCCCCTACTAATCATCAAAAATCCTCTTAAAACGCAATCTGACGCTCCCAATTTTCTGGAGCTTCCGCAAAAAAACATAAAAAAAAGACACAACTTCAAATTGTGTCCTAATCCTCATCCTTTACATCAATATCTTCCGGGATTGGTTCATTTAATATTTCCTGCACAAGTGCTTTGTAATTCTCCAGCTGTTCGAGATGCGTTTTGAACTGTTCTTTATAAATCAAAAATTGCTCTCCGTCATGAACGGCTCTGATTTTCCCTTCGAGCACCAAGCTTTTAATATAATCCTCTGAAAGATTTGTATATTCTGCTGTTTCTTCAATCGTTAAATACATATAGCAGTCCCTTCTTAATCCGTATGCTGATTCTAATATAGCACATGGCTCATATCAATATAATCAATTTTGCACAGAAAAACGGCATTATGCACTATATAATATACCATTTGTCACTTGTGAAAACGCTGTAATTTTTTTACGCTAAGATTGTAACAATACAGCTTCATATAGGAGGGAGAACATGAAAAGAACGTGGAACGTCTGTTTAACAGCTCTGCTTAGTGTTCTGTTAGTCGCTGGAAGTGTCCCTTTTCACGCGGAAGCTAAAAAACCGCCCAAAAGCTACGATGAGTACAAACAAGTAGATGTTGGAAAAGACGGCATGGTTGCGACCGCACATCCTCTTGCTTCTGAAATCGGTGCTGATGTGCTGAAAAAAGGAGGAAATGCTATTGACGCAGCGGTTGCCATTCAATTTGCACTCAATGTAACAGAGCCGATGATGTCAGGTATTGGCGGCGGCGGTTTTATGATGGTGTATGACGGAAAAACGAAGGATACAACGATAATCGACAGCCGTGAGCGTGCTCCAGCAGGCGCAACTCCTGATATGTTTCTGGACGAAAACGGCAAAGCAATTCCTTTCTCTGAACGTGTAACAAAAGGTACTGCCGTTGGTGTTCCAGGCACTCTGAAAGGGCTGGAAGAAGCCTTGGATAAATGGGGAACCCGTTCGATGAAGCAATTAATTACCCCTTCTATTAAACTCGCTGAAAAAGGCTTTCCGATTGATTCGGTGTTGGCAGAGGCCATTTCTGATTATCAGGAAAAGCTTTCACGGACTGCCGCAAAAGATGTATTTTTACCAAATGGCGAACCGCTTAAAGAAGGAGATACCCTTATTCAAAAGGATTTGGCTAAAACATTTAAGCTTATTCGCTCCAAAGGCACTGACGCTTTTTATAAAGGAAAATTCGCCAAGACGCTTTCTGACACTGTCCAGGATTTCGGCGGATCAATGACAGAAAAAGATTTAGAAAATTACGACATTACAATTGATGAACCGATTTGGGGAGATTATCAAGGCTATCAAATCGCTACTACTCCTCCTCCAAGCTCCGGCGGTATTTTCTTATTGCAAATGCTGAAAATCCTTGATCATTTTAACCTTTCACAATACGATGTCCGCTCATGGGAAAAATATCAGCTGCTTGCTGAAACGATGCATTTGTCATATGCCGACCGTGCGTCTTACGCAGGTGATCCCGAATTTGTAAATGTTCCTCTCAAAGGCCTGCTTCACCCCGATTATATTAAAGAACGCCAGCAATTAATCAACCTAGATCAAGTGAATAAAAAACCGAAAGCCGGTGACCCTTGGAAATACCAAGAAGGATCAGCAAACTATAAACAAGTTGAACAGCCGAAAGACAAAGTAGAAGGCCAAACAACCCACTTTACAGTTGCTGACCGTTGGGGAAATGTTGTTTCTTATACAACAACAATCGAACAGCTATTCGGAACGGGTATTATGGTCCCTGATTACGGTGTTATTTTAAACAATGAATTAACGGATTTTGATGCGATACCAGGCGGAGCTAACGAAGTACAGCCAAACAAACGGCCTTTAAGCAGCATGACCCCGACGATTTTATTTAAGGATGACAAGCCTGTCCTCACGGTTGGATCTCCTGGCGGGGCCACAATTATTTCATCCGTTTTGCAAACCATTCTCTACCACATTGAATATGGTATGGAATTAAAAGCAGCTGTTGAAGAGCCGAGAATTTACACAAACAGCATGAGCTCTTACCGTTACGAAGACGGAGTTCCTAAAGATGTCCTCAGCAAGCTAAACGGCATGGGCCACAAATTCGGCACAAGTCCGGTGGATATCGGAAACGTGCAAAGTATATCGATCGACCATGAAAACGGCACCTTTAAAGGTGTAGCTGATTCAAGCAGAAACGGCGCGGCGATCGGCATTAATTTAAAACGTAAATAAATAAAAAACTGTACTCGCTTCAAATGAGTACAGTTTTTTCATGCAGATCTTTAAAATAAAAACTGACAAACGTCTTTATTCTGCTAATGCACGTCTATCTTCATCTTTTCATTTCGTTTATCTCATCAAGAAATGTCTGAAACGCACTCGTAATAAAAAAGTCTTTCCTGTATATAAAGACGATCTCTAAGTCTTGATATGATGGTGGCAGCTGATGAATCCATACATTTGTACGATGCTCGGAGCCGTCAACAGCGGACTTTGGGAGCAGCGCCGTACCCATCCCGGCGGAAACACCTTTTATAATAGCCTCCAATGTGCCAAACTCTATGATTTTTTGATTGTGTATGCCTGCTTCCTCTAGTAATCTTTTGACCCTGTCACGATGAGAACAGCCAGCCCCAAAAAAGAGCATCGGCTGCTGAAGCATGTCTTCTGCCGTCCCTTCTCGTGATGAAATCAAAACTAATTCATCATGGGAGACATGGAGTTGTCTAACTGCAGCGTGTTCAACCGGCCCATATACAAAAGCGCCATCAACTTTATGATCAAGAACCTGTTGAATCAAATGATGCGTATCAGCTGTGTTCACTGATAAATCCACTTCAGGAAAACGCCTGAGGAAGGATGCTGCATGCTCAGGCAGATGCGTTACCGCCATTGTTTCCAGTGATCCGATCCGCAAAGGCCCTTTTGGTTGCCTGCTCATTCGGGTCGATTTTTCAGCTTGGTCTAACAGCGATAATACTTGATCTGCATATTGTAAAAGATTTTCTCCTGCAGCAGTCAGCTTCATTCCCCGATTCGTTCGATGAAAAAGCCTGATATTCAAATCTTCCTCAAGGTTATGCACTCTGGCTGTCACATTCGACTGAACATAATTCAGCATTTGGGCTGCTTTCGTTATGCTTCCTTCGCGAGCAACAGCCTGAAAAATCTTTAAATCTCCGCTTTCCACGCGCTCTCACCTGCTTGCTATGATGAAAAGTGATATTGGCTATCATATTTGTTCATTTTACTCGAAGAAAACCGCTATGTAAAATATGTAAAGATATGAAAATACAATTAATGAGGAGGCAGACAGCATGAAAGCTGTAATTCACAACGGAAAAGCCGGTCTTCTGGGGTTATCAGTTCAGGACGTTCCATCAACAAAGCCTGGATACGGAGAGGTAAAGGTTAAATTAAAATCTGCAGGCCTGAATCATCGTGACTTGTTTCTTATGAAAAACAAATCTGAACAAGATCCTCACATGATACTGGGTTCTGACGGCGCGGGTATCATCGAAGAGATTGGTGAAGGCGTGAAAAATGTTACTGTTCAGACAGAAGTAGTCATTTTCCCGACATTGAACTGGGATTTGACAGAAAATGTTCCACCTGTACCTGAGATTCTGGGAGGTCCTTCGGACGGAACACTTGCTGAATATGTGATCATTCCTTCACAAAATGCAATCAAAAAACCTGCTTATTTATCTTGGGAAGAAGCGGGCGTTTTACCTTTATCCGCTTTAACTGCATATCGGGCTCTGTTTACAAAGGGGCAATTAAAAAAAGGCGAGCATCTATTGATACCCGGCATCGGCAGCGGTGTAGCAACCTACGCTTTATTTATGGCTAAGGCGATTGGGGCAACAGTAAGCGTGACCTCCCGCAGTGAGGAGAAAAGAAAAAAGGCGCTGAAATTAGGTGCTGATTACGCATTTGACAGCTACAGCAATTGGGATGAGCAGTTGCAGGGAAAAAAGGCGGATGTTGTTCTTGACAGCATAGGACCTGCCCTCTTTTCGGAATACTTCCGCCATGTAAAACCAAATGGCCGTATTGTCAGCTTTGGAGCAAGCTCAGGGGATAATCTCAGTTTTCCGGTGCGTTCTCTATTCTTTCCTCAGGTCAATGTTTTGGGAACCTCGATGGGAAGCGGTGAGGAATTTCAAGCTATGCTCGCTTTCATTGACAAACATAAGCTGCGGCCTGTAATTGACCGGATATATCCTTTAGAAAAAGCATGTGAAGCATATAAAAGAATGCAGGAAGGCAGACAGTTTGGAAACATCGGGATCGTAATGGAATAAAAAAAGAAACCGGCTGGCAGCCAGACCGGTTTCTCTTATATGATAATCCCCTTTATTTACGGAAGAACTGAACTCCCCATCAAATATCGATCCACTTCCCGCGCCACTTCACGGCCTTCATTAATCGCCCATACGATTAAGCTTTGGCCTCTTCTTGCATCCCCTGCGGCGAATACACCATCGATATTTGTTTGATAATCCCCATATGCTGCACTGATTTTGTTATTTACTGAATCAACACCGAACTGTTTCAACAGCGGCTGTTCTGTGCCTTCAAAGCCGATAGCGATAAAGACAAGCTGAGCAGGCCATACTTTTTCCGTTCCAGGCAGCTCGCGGAACTCGTATTTACCATGCTCATTTTTCACTTTTTCCATTTGGATGGTATGAAGCTCTTTCAGCTTTCCGTTTTTATCCGCGACCATTTTTGTCGTTTGAATGGAGTATTCTCTCGGATCTCTTCCGAATTTTGCTTCTGCTTCCTCGTATGCATATTCAAGCGTAAAGACGTGTGGCTGTTCAGGCCACATATTGTCATTCGTGCGGGCTGGCGGAAGTTTCGGGTGTTTGCCGAATTGGTGCACACTTTTGGCTTTTTGACGCAGAGCGGTAGCCACACAGTCAGCTCCTGTATCTCCGCCTCCGATTACGATGACATCTTTCCCTTTGGCATCAATGAATTGCTTGTCTTTAAAATTAGAATCTAAATAGCTTTTTGTTGCAAGTGTCAGGTAGTCCATCGCGTAATGGACTCCTTTTGAGTCGCGTCCTTCAATTAAGAGGTCCCGCTGTTTTTGAGCGCCTGTGCATAGGATCACAGCATCAAATTGCTCCTTTAGCTCATCAGCTGTAATGTCAACACCGATTTCTGTGTTCGTGACAAAATCAATTCCTTCTTGCGTCAGCAATTTAATTCGGCGTTCTACAATGCCCTTCTCAAGCTTCATGTTTGGAATGCCGTATGTTAAAAGGCCGCCCGCTCTGTCTGCTCGTTCAAAAACAGTGACGGAATGTCCCGCTTGATTCAGCTGGTCAGCACTCGCCAGTCCGGCTGGGCCTGACCCGACGATGGCCACTTTTTTGCCTGTTCGTTTTTTAGGAATTCTAGGTTGAATCCAGCCGTTCTCAAATCCTTTGTCGATAATGGTTCGCTCGATATTTTTAATTGAAACGGCCGGGTCTGAAATCGCTAAAGTGCATGATCCTTCACAAGGAGCGGGACATACCCGCCCTGTGAATTCTGGAAAGTTGTTTGTTTTCAACAGACGTTCCAATGCTTCCTTCCATCTGCCCCGGTAGACAAGATCATTCCATTCAGGAATTAAGTTGTAAATCGGACAGCCGGATGTAAATCCGTTAATGTCCGCACCGATCTGGCAAAACGGTGTACCGCAATCCATACACCGCGCCCCTTGCCGTTTCGATGCTTCTTCTGAAAAAGGAGCAGAATATTCTTTCCAATCCTTTAAGCGAGTGAGAGGGTCCCGCTCCGCAGGTTTTTCTCGTTTGATCTCCATAAATCCAGTTGGTTTCCCCATGTTCCTCTCCCCTTCCTTACTGTACTACCGCTTGTTTTTGTCCCGATGCTGCTGTATTCTGCTTTGGCTTCGTGTTGGCCTCAAAAGCGAACATGATGGCTTCTTCATCTGATAAACCTGCAGCTTTTTGCTCTTCGATGCTTGCGAGCATTTGTTTATAGTTTTTCGGAATGACTTTGACGAATTTTTTCACACTGTCTTCCCATTGATCTAGCAGATCTTCTGCTTTTTGGCTGTTTGTATACGCAGTATGTCTTTCAAGCATTGCTTTGATTTGCTGGATTTCTTTCTCATCCTCTAATGATTCAAATAAAATCATCTCAAGGTTGCATTTGCGTTTAAACGCTTTGACATCTTCGGTCAGTACATAAGCGATTCCGCCGGACATACCTGCCGCAAAGTTTTTGCCTACATCACCGAGAACGACAACGCTGCCGCCAGTCATGTATTCACAGCCGTGGTCGCCGATGCCTTCTACAACTACGTTCACACCGCTGTTTCGAACGGCAAAGCGTTCACCAGCACGCCCGTTAATATATGCTTCTCCGCTTGTCGCACCGTAAAAAGCCACGTTGCCGATAATGACATTGTCATCCGAAGCAGAGTTGAATCCTTCTGGTGACTTGACGATGATTTTTCCGCCAGAAAGCCCTTTTCCGACGTAATCATTTGAGTCTCCGTCTAAATAAAGCGTCATCCCTTTAGGAACGAAAGCTCCAAAGCTTTGGCCGGCTGATCCGGTAAAGTGCAGCTTGATTGTATCTTCAGGAAGCCCTTCTTCTCCGTAACGCTTTGAGATTTCACTGCCGGTTATCGTTCCGGCTACACGGTTTGTATTGTTGATTTCGATAGAAACTTCCGCTTCTTTTCCAGACTCGATGGCTTCTTGTACGGCCGGGAGAATCGCTGTAATATCAAGTGATTGATCAATTTTATGATTTTGCGGCGATTGGAACGTCCGCACCCCTTCAGGCTGATAAAGAAGGGTAGACAAATCAAGCTGGCTTGCTTTCCAGTGCTCCTTTGCCCGTTCACTTACATGAAGTACATCAGTGCGGCCGATCATTTCATCAAATGTCCTGAAGCCTAACGCAGCCATGTACTCACGAACCTCTTCGGCAATGAACAGCATATAGTTCACAATATGGTCAGGATCTCCCATGAACTTTTTGCGAAGCTCTGGATTTTGTGTCGCTACACCGACAGGGCATGTATCCAAATGGCAGGCACGCATCATGACACAGCCGAGTACAACTAACGGAGCCGTTGCGAAACCAAATTCTTCGGCGCCGAGCAAGGCAGCCATCACAACGTCGCGGCCCGTCATGAGCTTTCCGTCTGTTTCTAATACAACACGGTCACGAAGTCCGTTCAGCATTAGTGTTTGATGTGCTTCTGCAAGGCCAAGCTCCCACGGAAGCCCTGTATGTTTAATACTGGTTTTCGGAGAAGCGCCTGTACCTCCGTCATAGCCGCTGATCACAATGACATCTGCAGTCGCTTTGGCAACACCTGCAGCGATTGTTCCTACACCTGCTTTTGACACCAGCTTTACGCTGATTCTTGCGTCACGGTTGGCATTTTTCAAATCGTGGATCAGCTGGGCTAAATCCTCAATCGAATAAATGTCATGGTGTGGCGGAGGTGAGATTAATCCGACACCTGGCGTTGACCCGCGGACATCGGCAACCCATGGATATACCTTGTTGCCAGGAAGCTGCCCGCCTTCACCCGGCTTAGCACCTTGAGCCATTTTAATCTGCAGCTCATCAGCATTGACGAGGTAATGGCTTTTGACACCAAACCGTCCGGATGCAATTTGTTTGATCGCACTTCTTCTATCATCGCCGTTCTCATCTTGAACAAAGCGTTTGGGATCTTCTCCGCCTTCACCGCTGTTGCTTTTTCCTCCAAGACGGTTCATTGCGATTGCTAAAGCTTCGTGCGCTTCCTTACTCAAGGACCCGAATGACATCGCACCCGTTTTAAAACGTTTGACAATCGATTCAGCGGATTCAACCTCCTCCAACTTCAAAGGCTTGCGGTTTCCGTCAAATGCAAACAAGTTCCGCAAAAATCCGATGCGCTCTTCATCAGCCGCTTTTGTATACTGTTTAAACAGACTGTAATCATTTCTGCGGCACGCCCATTGCAAAGTATGAATCGTTTTCGGATTAAACGCATGATGCTCTCCGCCATTTCTCCATTGGAAGTCACTTCCCGGTTCAAGCGTTTTGCTGTAATCATCCTGATACGCTTCCCGGTGGCGGCGCTGTGCCTCTTCTGCAATTGTTTGTAAATCGATGCCGCCTAGCTGTGATGCAGTACCTGTGAAATAGCGGTCGATCACATCGCGGCTGATTCCTACCGCTTCAAAGATTTGGGCGCCTCTGTAGCTTTGCACAGTTGAAATTCCCATCTTGGACATCACTTTTACGACGCCCTCAGTAATGCTTTTTCCATATTTGCTGACCGCTTCTTCATAGCTGATATCCAAACGGCCTTCATCAATTTCCTGCTTGTAGGTCGCATAAGCGAGATAAGGGTTAATCGCATCTGCGCCATAACCGATTAACGCTGCAAAGTGATGCACTTCACGTGCTTCTCCCGATTCCACAATAATGCTGACCTTCGTACGCAGCCCTTTGCGGATTAAGTGCTGGTGCAGCGCGCTTACTGCCAGAAGCGGCGGAATTGGTGTCAGTCGTTCGTTCATCTTTTTGTCTGATAAAATTAACAAACTTACGCCTTGGCTGATGGCTTTCTCTGCTTGTGTGAACATGTCCTTTAATCCGCGTTCAAGATCCTCTGAAAACAGCACATCAATTTTTTGGCTTTTTAAATCTGGATGAACAATCGTTTTCAATGCGTAAAACTGTTCATTGGATAAAACAGGTGTATACAGTTTAATCCGGCGAACATTTCGTTCACTTGGATGAAGAAGATCGCCTTCCGCACCGAGCCAAGTCATCGTTGAAGTGACAAGCTGCTCACGAATCGCGTCGATTGGCGGGTTCGTTACTTGTGCAAACAGCTGTTTAAAGTAGTTAAACAGTGATTGCGCTCGGTCAGAAAGTACAGCAAGCGGAGTGTCATTCCCCATTGAACCAAGGGGATCTTTGCCTTCTTTAATAACAGGAATTAGATACTTTTGGATATCCTCATATGTGTATCCGAATGCCTTCTGGCGAGTAAGAAGATCACTAAATTGTTCTTCTTCTCTTGACTCCGGATCAGGATTTACTTGTACAAGCTCTTCTTCAAGCCATTTTTGGTACGGATACTCAGTTGCAATTTGTGTTTTGACTTCCTCATCGGAGATAATACGGCCTTCTTCCAGGTCGATTAAAAGCATTTTCCCAGGCTCAAGGCGGTTTTTATATAAAACGTTCTCCTGTTCAACTTCAATAACGCCTACTTCAGATGAGAAAATAATATAATCATCTTTTGTGACATAATAACGGGCCGGACGGAGACCATTCCGGTCAAGGATCGCCCCGATTTGTTTACCGTCAGTAAATGAAATGGCTGTCGGTCCGTCCCAAGGCTCCATCAGGGAGCTATGGTACTCGTAGAACGCCCTTTTTTCCTTGGACATATGCGTATTTTCCGTCCAAGGCTCTGGAATGAGCATCATTGCCGTATGTGCCGGTTTGCGTCCAGCCATCACAAAAAACTCAAATGCGTTATCCAAAATGGAAGAGTCACTGCCGTCAGCATTGAGAATCGGCAAAATCTTGTTTAAGTCCTCACCGAAGCTTTCAGAAACAAATTGCTGCTCACGTGCTCTCATCCAGTTGATATTTCCGCGAAGGGTGTTAATTTCACCGTTATGAACCAAATAGCGGTTAGGATGCGCTCTTTCCCATGTAGGGAATGTATTGGTACTGAAGCGTGAATGAACGAGCGCAAAAGCAGAAACGAATGCTTCGTCTTGCAGATCAGAATAAAATGCATCAACCTGTTCAGGTGTTAAAAGGCCTTTGTAAACAATGGTCTGGCTTGAAAGACTGGCAAAATAAAAATCAAGACCTTCCGTTACTCCCCAATTTTCAGCCTGTTTACGAATGACATACAATTTTCGTTCAAAAGATAAATTGTCCTTTAGATCAGAATTTGCGCCGATAAATACCTGACGGACAAACGGGCAGCTTTTTTGCGCCACTGTTCCGATTTTTCCGACATTTACAGGTACAGTTCTCCATCCAAGAACGACTTGGCCTTCTTGTTCAATCAGTGCATTGATTTGCTTTTCAATTTTTTTTCTTTCATCTTCTTTCTGTGAGAAAAAGACCATTCCTACCCCGTAACGTTCTTTTTCTGGCAGATTGATGTCTTTGCACTCTTTTCTAAAGAAAGCATCAGGGATTTGAACCAGTAAGCCGGCTCCGTCTCCTGTATCCGGATCACTGCCTTGCCCTCCTCTATGGTCTAGCTGGCAAAGCATCTTAAGTCCTTGTTTGACAATGTCGTGAGTCTGCTTGCCCTTTAAGTGTGCATATAGGCCGATTCCGCATGCATCATGTTCAAATTCAGGACGGTAGAGACCTTGAGCTTTTGGCATTTGATTGTACGTCATAATTCCTCTCCCCCGATCAATTTCCGATAATACCGGTCATAAAATCTAACAACTCTATAATCATTGTAGGTTTTCAAAACGATATAAACAATATATAATTTAGATCAAAAGAATCTCAAAATGAGATAGATGGATGTGAGACAAACATGGAGCTGCGCCAACTGCGTTATTTCATGGAGGTGGCTGAAAGAGAACACGTTTCAGAAGCCGCTGATCATTTGCATGTAGCCCAATCAGCAATCAGCAGACAAATTGCCAATCTTGAAGAAGAATTAAATGTGACCTTATTTGAGCGTGAAGGGAGAAATATCAAACTCACGCCAATCGGAAAAGAATTTTTGATTCATGTGAAAACGGCGATGAAAGCCATTGATTATGCGAAAGAGCAAATTGATGAGTATCTTGACCCGCATCGCGGAACGGTAAAGATCGGCTTTCCTACAAGCCTCGCCAGCCAGCTTTTGCCGACTGTCATTTCAGCGTTTAAAGAAGAATATCCGCACGTCGAATTTTTGCTGCGCCAAGGCTCCTATAAGTTTCTGATTGAAGCTGTCAGAAACCGCGATATTGATCTGGCCTTATTAGGACCGGTGCCGACGAATTTCTCTGACATAACGGGAAAAATATTATTTACTGAAAAAATTTACGCGCTTGTTCCATTAAATCATCCGCTTGCTAAACAAAAAACGGTTCATTTAATCGATTTGCGCAACGACCAATTTGTATTGTTCCCGGAAGGATTTGTACTTAGAGAGATGGCAATTGATACTTGCAAACAAGCAGGCTTTGCTCCTCTCGTTTCCACGGAGGGTGAGGATTTGGATGCGATCAAAGGGTTAGTGTCCGCAGGAATGGGCGTTACCCTTCTGCCTGAAAGTACTTTTGCTGAAACAACACCTCGTTTTACTGTGAAAATTCCAATTGAGTTCCCTCAAGTAAAACGGACTGTTGGAATCATTAAACCGAAAAATAGAGAGCTTGCGCCTTCTGCGAATGATTTTTATGAGTTTGTCATTCAATTTTTCTCTAAGCTGGAGCAGTATCAATAAAAAAATGAACCCGAGCTTCTATATAGAAGCTTCGGGTTTTTTTCTGCAAATTAATTTACAGGTAAAGAAAAATCCACATGGCAAACAAATGCTTCTTGATCAATTAGAGCTCTGTTTGTCAGTTCCTTTTTCTTTTCCGGTTCTTGAAGCTGTACAGAAGAGTAATTGACGATTCCAAGGCCGATTTCCATCCCTTTTGAATTCATCAGCCGAACAACTGAACCGCTTTTGAATTTCCCTTTAATCTTCTGTACACCGTCCAGGTATAAACTCGATTGGCCGTTTGTTATTTTTCGTGAACAATCATCTGATAAAATCATTTCACCTTCCGGGCCGGAATTAAAAGCGATCCATTGCTCCTTTTGATTCAACGGAAGCGTTCCTTCTGCTTCAAAATAGGTGCCTTCCGCCTGTTCATGAACGGCGTGGTATAAAATATCGCCAGCATCTGCCTGACCTAGGAAACCTTTAATGCCAGACGCCATTACGATTTTAAACGCATCAAGCTTAGAGCGCATGCCGCCGGTGCCAACGATGCTCCCAGTGTCACCTGCGCATGCTTCGATGTCAGGTGTTATTTCACTCACCCGCTGTATCCTTTTCGCTTCTGGATTAGTGCGCGGATTGCCGTCATATAATCCGTCTATATCTGATAAAATCACAAGCATATCTGCATCAATCAAACCTGCGACTTTTGCCGCGAGCGTATCATTGTCGCCAAACTTGAGCCGATTGACAGTAACTGTGTCATTCTCGTTTATGATCGGGATAATGCCGCGCTCGAGCAGTACATTCATTGTATTCCTGACATTGTTGTATCGATATTCATCAGAAAAATCGCTTCTCGTAATTAAAATTTGGGATGCGACATAGCCGTGTGCCAAGAACAGCTTTGAATAAGCCTCCATCAGCAATCCCTGGCCGATTGAAGCTGATGCTTGTTTTTCTGGAAGCTTCTCGGGCCTTTGGATAAATCCGAGCTTCCGATATCCCGCCGCCACTGCGCCTGAGGAAACCAAAATCACTTCATAACCGGCGTCTTTGAGTTTGACGACCTGGTCGACCAACGCTTCTAATTTTCGAATGCTGATTTCTCCATGAAGGCTTGTTAATGAACTGCTTCCAATCTTCACAACGACTCTTTTCATGCTTGTATCAGGCGTCACTTTATCACTCCTGATAGCGGCGCTGCAGTTTTTTCGATATCTTCGCTGATTTCCTTTGAACGCTTAGCCGCATGCTTTATTGCTTGAGAAATCGCTTCTCCGCCGCCGCTCTTTTTCAAGGCTTGCAGCCCCGCTGCTGTCGTTCCGTTCGGTGACGTGATATTATCTCTTAAGATCTCAGGATGTTCTCCTGTTTCCATGAGCATTTTTGCGGCACCTAAAAGTGTCTGTGCGCCGATGCTTCGAGATAACTGTTTATCGAGGCCCGCTTCCTCGCCTGTCTTTTCAATGAATTCCATTAAATAATAAAAATACGCGGGGCCGCTGCCTGCAATTCCGGTGAATATATCCATTTGATTTTCTTGGATTGTATAGACTTTGCCCATGCATCCGAGCAATGCTTCGGCCAGCTTCTTCAGGTCTTCCGACACATATTTGCCAAGGGCAATAGCTGTTGCAGAAGCGCCAATCATACTGGAAGTGTTGGGCATCACTCTGACAACCGGCTGTTCATTAAGCAATGATTGTTCAATAAAAGAGGTAGTTATGCCGGCAAGGACCGACAATATTAATTGATGGGGTTGAATACGTGATTTTAGTGATGACAGAGCGTTTTCGGCGTCTTTTGGCTTCATTGCCAAAATGAGTACATCCATGTCTTCAATACATAGTTGGTTCGGCAAGGCGCCTTTGATTCCATATTGAAGTTCAAGTTCAGTTAATCGCTCTGTATTGCTGCGGTTTGTAACGCAGATGTTTTGTTTCGGGATTTTGTTGGCACGAACGATACCTGATATCATTCCTTCCGCCATAGATCCTGCTCCTATAAAGGCTACTTTCTTTTGATCAAAGATCGGTAACATCTCCTTTGTTCGCTTTTTTGTTCGCATTTTCACACGTTTAAAATGTTACCACGTGAGGAAATGATGTCAAGTTTGAAGGTCATCATTGATTTGTATTGTTTCTTTTCGACAAATATGTATAATGAAAAGCAGAAAACACCCGGTTCACACTGCTGCGCCGGGTGTTTGTTTCTATTAAAAATTATCTGAGAGAGCTTTTTCAATCAGTTTTTTACAGCGATCCAGCTCTACCTTCAGCTGTTTTTTATATAGCTTGGCGGCTTCGTAATCTTTAAATTGATAGAGGACGACTTCCTGGAGCTTAGCCCCTTCTTTTTTTACTTTAATTTGTTTTAGTATCCCGTCATCAAGAAGCTCATGCAAAGACCGGTATACTTCTGTATGATTTGGTTTAAAACCAATCTCTTTAAATTCAGACCGAAGTACTTCAAGCAGCTTTAACCCATAGAGTCTCTCTTGCTCTGTCATCGTTATCATATAAAGCTTCAAAAATGCGCGCTGTTTCACTAAAAAGCCTGTTGAACTCCTTTTTTCTTCTTTCATCATATGCACTCCTTCTTCTGTCACTGACAACACTATGTACTAAATATTCAATTTTCTTTTATTGTTTTCCTTCTTTATATTAAAGACTGATAGTCCAGTCATTTCATATTTACTGATTATAGGTGTAGCGGAAAAAATAAATTTCGACTGAACATTTGGTACATAGTTTTCTTAGTTCTATTATAGCCTGCATTCACTGCCAGCTTCAATTTAAAACGATTGTCAGATTTGCATATGCCGGTATGAATTTCATTCAAATAAAAAAACCTGTCGAAAGACAGGTTTTCATTTTTAAGGATTTGTTGACCATAATCCCGCTGTTTTGATGAAAATACGAGGATCTAATTTCAATTGTGCCACCATGTACTCAGCAAGATCCTCAGGCTGCATCACTTTTTCAGGATTACCGTCTGTTAAGTTCAATTCGATAGACATATCACTAGCGACAGTGCTCGGCGTTAACGCGCTGACTCTGATATTATGCTTTCTTACTTCTTGCATAAGAGACTCTGTTAACCCGAGAACGGCAAATTTAGAAGCACTGTAAGCACTTGTTGCAGCAGCTCCTCTTTGGCCCGCTGTAGATGAAATATTAATGATGTCTCCGGCTTTGCGTTCGATCATTTCCGGAAGCACCGCGCGAGTGACATGGTACACACCCATTAGGTTGACTTGAATAATATTTT
Source organism: Bacillus sp. FSL R7-0685 (assembly GCF_038002425.1). Classification (NCBI taxonomy): domain Bacteria; kingdom Bacillati; phylum Bacillota; class Bacilli; order Caryophanales; family Bacillaceae; genus Bacillus; species Bacillus sp. FSL R7-0685. The sequence goes on from NZ_JBBOCN010000001.1 coordinate 2,024,879, forward strand.
CCCACTCATCAGCTGACAGATCTAAGAAACCGCCAAATTTGCTGATTCCCGCGTTATTAATGAGAATATCGATATCACCAAGCTGTTCTTTCACTTGAGAGACGGCTTGGTTAACCTGCTCGGCATCTTTTACATCTGCAGCAGCAAATGCAGCTTTTACACCAAGCGCTTTGACTTCTTCTGCCACTTTTTCAACATTAGCGGCAGTCCGGCCGATTAACCCAATATTTACGCCTTCTTTCGCAAGAGCAAGAGCTGTAGCACGGCCGATCCCTCTGCCTCCGCCTGTGATTAAAGCGGTTTTATTTTGTAAACTTTGCAATTGAAGCACCCTTTCTTTGTTTACCTATGTACGATATCACATTATAAGTAGAATAAATCCAATACGCAAATCAAACGAACTGTGCAATCATCATTTCTTTGGATTAAAAAAGCGGAAACAGGGTAATGACAAAAGAAAAAAGGAGTGAACATATGGTTATTGTTTATATCAGCCTGGCAGTATTGGCTATTTCTATCATATTTTTAGGGTTTAATGTGATCCAAAACAAGAAAAAAATAGACCCCGCACTAAAGGAGCTCACTTCTGTTACGCAGGCTATGCAAAAACAAATCGAGGGATTAAAAACAGAAGCAGAGCTGCTGACGCAAAAACAAAAGAAGATTCAGCATGATGTCCAAATGAAAAAATACGCGTTTCAGCAGACAGCAGCTGAAGTGAAAGAAGTTCCCCAAGCAGTCAAAGAGGTGTGGCAGGCAGGACATTTTAATAGCAGATAAGGATGAATGAGATCCCGTTGTTACGATCAGAATGGACAAATGGGATCTCATTTTTCGAGGAGGCTTACACATGATTATAAACCGCAGCTGCTTAAAAGAGTTCGCAGAAAAACTACATTCTCTTCCCTCTTCACTTACAAAGTCCGATTTACTTACTGATCCATTTCGTCTCCATCAAGAAAACGAACTTGGCATCTACTATTCACCTCATAATGAATTTATCAATCGGGATGCCTCGCTTGTGATTGCCGGGATCACGCCTGGTTTTTCCCAGATGAAGACAGCGTACGAAACAGCCGCCGAAAGCCTGCGGCAAGGCGGGACTCTTGAGCAAATGGTAGTAGACACAAAAATAGCAGCGGGTTTCTCCGGATCGATGAGACATAACATTATTACCATGCTGGATTTATGCGGGCTGCCACAGGCTTTCGGCATTCAAAGCGCCGCGCAGCTTTTTGGTGACTTACGGCATATGCTCCATACAACTTCCGTTATTAAATATCCTGTCTTTATCCAGCAAAAAAACTATACCGGATACAAACCGGCCATCACTCGCTCTCCTATCCTAAGCACCTATGCTTTTGGGTACTTCCCTGCGGAGCTTAACCATGTGACGGGACCAGCTCTTCTCATTCCGTTAGGAAAAGCGGCCGAAACAGTATGTGAAACATTGATCAGACAGCACAGCCTCCAGAATTTGGTTTGCCTTAACGGCTTTCCCCACCCATCAGGCGCGAACGGCCATCGTTTGAAACAATTCAACAAAAACAAAGAGCAACTAGAAAGACAAATTCGTTCCTTTGCTGCATTGGTTGATTTCACTATAGAAAAGAGGAAATAAAAGGGATATGATAAACAAAGACACAAACGCGGGGAGTGGTTGAATGTTTCCTATATTAGAAACCGATCGTCTTACACTTAGGCAAATCACAGATCAGGATGCGGAAGCCATTTTTGCTTGTTTCTCAAACGATGAGGTGACACGCTATTATGGGCTTGAAAACATGGAATCTATAGAACAGGCCATTTCAATGATTCAAACGTTTGCTGCCCTCTATCAAGAAAAACGCGGTATACGGTGGGGAATTGAAAGACGGGACACTAAAGAACTGATCGGAACAATAGGCTTTCACGCTCTGGCCCAAAAGCATAGGCGCGCGGAAATCGGTTATGAAATCATCCCGGAGCATTGGCGAAACGGATTTGCATCAGAAGTCATTTCAAAGGTCGTATCTTACGGATTTTCTGCCCTTGGACTGACGCGTATTGGCGCAGTTGTATTTACCGCTAATGAAGCATCAAATCGTCTGCTTCTAAAAATTGGTTTTCAAAAAGAAGGCGTTTTAAGACAGTACATGTATCAAAATGGAATTCCAAACGATACAAATGTATATTCTATTTTAAAATCAAGCAAATGAACGGACGACATTCTCTCAATCTGTATGCACACTCCCTTCCTCTTCTTGGTGACTGCCCAAAATAGAAGGGGCAGCCAGCCTCTGCACCGACTCCAGTATGGGACAGTAAATGCTAAATAGCCTGATAGAACACATCACAAAATATAGTGAAGAGGCTTATTCTTTTTCTTGCCCCGCATGAATGATCTGTGATGTACCAATGGTTTGGCCAGAAGAATTCAATGCTTTCACCTGAAAATATGGCCCAATCGAATGAACAAGAATATCTGTTTCAAATCCGGTTCGGGGAGCATCCGTTCCCACCTCAGACAATTTGTTAGGTGCTGGACCAGCTAACACTTTCCAGGCTACAGTTTCAGTTGAACCGTTCCATGATGCATAAACAATGGCTGCATCTTCACATAATGGATTTACAGCAATACTGGGTGGATAAAACGGCAAGCCTACCCATTTATCCTTAAACGCCCTATAAGAAAGATTTTGACCAGGAAACTGCATATCATATAACAAATTCAACGAAGGATCTTTTTTATTATTACCAGCACTCCTATATTCAGAAAGATACGGTTCCTGTCCCCATCCAACGAATTGATTTCCATTTGATAGTTTCTGAACATTTCCTTGACTTGGAACATACAGCGCTGGATCATGATAATAAGTTCGATCTGCTTTTGCAGTCATGTTATGGAAATCAAGTTGAAGGATTAAACCACGAGCCTCTCCCTCAGGCGGAGAGCTTGAAGAAGCACAACAAGCATCATCAAATAGACTTATCCGTGTTCTAGACCTAAAACGTGCATCATGTTGCCAAGAAAATGTTGCATTTGGCTCAAAAGTAAAATCGCTTTTTTTGCCACCAAGCTGCCAGACAATCTTTCCTGTTGTTTTATCAACCAAATAAATCGCCCACATGTTACGCATGCTTATTAGAAGAGTATTGTTCGGCCCTTCCTCAACTGAATTCACGTGAAAACAGTCCCAAATATTGTTAGCGCTTGTGGCGGATGACGCAGGTAACATCGAGTCATCCGGATTAACATGAGCAAGCACATCCCAGAAGAAAAGAAGCTCTCCTGTCTCAAGATCTACTTCTTGAATGGAATAATTGTCAAAGTACCCATCTGCCGGACCTCCATACATTGTGAGATCCGCTGGCACTTGTTTCACAGCAGTAAACAAAGCCGTATCTTGCTTTGTAATCGTAAACTCGTGAACATCAGAGGTAAATCCTTTTTTGGCGGTGAGTTTCTTAATCACTTTATAATTCTGATTGATGATTTGAAAAAAAGCTCCAGGTTCCGGATCCCCCGCCGGGAGATTAGGATCTTTAGACTGAGTTCCAGATATTGTTCCTTGCCACATGGTAAGAACGGGTTCCCCTTTGTAGGATTGTACCCTAAAGTCCGTATTTTGTGTAAATCTACTATCAAGAGGTCTAAACCATACTGGGTTACCAGCTTGATCTATGATCAATGCACCTGTTTGCCCAATCATAGTCGCGCCGAACACAGTATAGGGTGCAACGAATATTAAGCCGGGTGCTGTCCCTGGCTTGTTGACATTTATAGAAACCTTCATAGGATGCAGGGTAGGAGCCGAAACAAAGTTCCATTCTTGTGAGCTTGAATGATTTGCGGATGCCTTATCACCGCATCCCCCCATAAATGGCACGCATAATTCCGTATCGGGACAGAATCCCGGGTTTTCATCACATAATGATTTGGCAAAGGCAGGATTTTGTTGGCTGAGGTTTTTAAAATAACAGACAATCTCATGATTGCGAACAGGTAAACTGTTCAGCTGAAAAGAGAGCGTTACCTTCTTGTCTACATGCTGATAGAATAATCCTTGCTTTGTAAATGGAGGCGGATATGCTTGATCCGGCAAGGTGGGAATAATGTCATGGATATTGAAAATACGAATACTATTCTTTACCGTTTGGTTGAACCGGGACGCAAAGACAGGGTCAGCGACTCGAGGGCTGCCATAAGTATACACAAAAGGATTTTTAAATCGGGTATTCACCGCAATATCAAAAGCGGCTAACACGGCTAAAGCTCCTCCTAAACTATGGCCTGCGACTAATAATCTTTTTGCTGCATAAAGCTTGGTTAATTCCCCGATCAGCTCATTTCTTGTCGATTGATAAAGACATGTAAATCCACGATGGGTTTTTCCTGCATTTCTGACAAACGGATATGGTACTTGATATAAGTCTTGGTCCGACTCATTGTCCTTAAATGTTCGGGTTCCTCTAAAAATTACAATGATCTGATCTTGTGACTCGGCAATAAAACCAAATACTTCAGCTTCCGGATCCTCAACACCAGCAAGAGCTCGTATGGTATATCGAAGGCTATATCCTTTTGGCAAGACAAGCGGTTCCTTTTCAAAGAGTTGATATGACTGATAGATCATGGCCGATAGCAATATCGAATCCTCACGGTTAAACATATAATATAAGCTTGAGTGATTCATCCGAGCAGCTCCTTTCTTTTATTCCTAGCATGTTCCTCGAAACGGAGTACACATGTCAGGATCGGGACAAAACCCTGGATTTTTATCGCATAATATTTCGGAGAAATCAGGATTCATTTTACTAAGGTATTTAAAATAACAAGCAATCGCATCATTGCGCGGCGTATTATTCAATTGAAAAGAGATTGGATACTTTGTTTTTACATGGTGATAGTATAATCCTTCCTCCGTAAAAGGTGGTGGATACTTTTTTGCTGGGAAAGTTGGAAAAGAGTCATGAATATTTACAATTCGTATACTATTTTTCACCACTTTGTTAAATTGGGAAGCAAAGACAGGGTCACCGATACGCGGACTGCCATACGTATACAAGAAAGGATGATTAAACCCAGTGTTCGCAGCAATATCTAAAGCAGCTAACGTTGCCAAAGCTCCTCCGTAGTTGTGCCCGGTAACAAACAGCTTTTTTGACGTAGAAAGTTTATTTATTTGTCTGATTAAATTGTTTCTTGTTGATTGATAAAGACATGTGAATCCACGAGACGTTTTCCCGCCATTTTTAACATAGGGATAGGGAACTTGAAATATGTCATAGGATGCTAAAAGATCCTTAGGATATGCTGCGTATCCTCTAAACGCTATAACGATTTGATCTTGTGACTCGGCAATAAAACCGAATACCTCTTCCATAGGATTCTCTACGTCAGCAAAAGCACGAATGGTATATCGAAGTTTAAAGCCTTCTGGTAAGGTAAGTTTCCCTTCTAAAAAGAATGGATATGTCTGATAGCTCATTGCTGCAAGAAATATTGCGGCTTTGCTATTAAAAATATTGTTTTTATCTAAAGAAACCATATATACGCAATCCCTTTCTTAATATAGGTAAATATGATGTTAATGGTACAATATGAATGAAAACCCGGAATTGCTAATGATGGTGATATGAACGAGGATATGGGTAAAGAAACGTGGAAGTTACTTAATGACGGAATAAAAGAAAATGTAAAAAGACAAAAAGCGCCCTGTTGCAGGGGCGCTTTTTGATTAAGATACATATTGAGGAGATGTATCCTCCTTTACTACTTTTTCCTCAGGTATATGAATACATTTTGTCAAGACCGCACTTGCAAGGTAAAGGGCCGCAAAGATCCAGACCACGCCTTGCGCGCCGACGAGACCGATGAACAGCCAAGCGAGTGCGGGGCCGACAAACGCTGATAAACCTGCAGCCAAATTCAATACAGACATGGCTGCCCCTTTATCTTTTCCTGCCACCGTCGGCACAATTGCACCAATCGGCACATAGCCTGCCAGCAAACCGCCCCAAATAAAGCCGATCACGCTGACAACCGCTAAATTTCCGCTGGAGAAAACAGGTGCGTAGTATAATAAGACGGTGAAAATGCCGCAGCCGACTCCGCCGAACCAAATAACAGTATTTTTCCAGCCGAATTTATCGCCGACAATACCAAAGATAAGGTTAAACACAATGTTCCCCAGAAAAATCGTTCCCCAAATTTGCAGCCACACATTGGTTGAAATTCCATGCTGGGCCATGTGCATCGGCAAAAAGACTGGAAAACCATATGTACCAATGCTGTTGATGATTCTGATGATTCCGCCTGTAAGCACGCGCGGATTTGTAAATAAAATCGTAACCCCTTTTAAAAGCTCCTCGGCTGTTTCTGATCTTTTTCTTTTCTTCTTTTCAAAACGGTCTTTATTGATAAACAATGCAAAGAATGCACCGAGACATACCCAGAAAATAGAGCTCCAAAGCGTATTCAAATAACCGAACGCTTTGATCGCGTAGCTTGAGTACCAAGCGCCGAACACAAACATGCCGAGGCAATATGCTATCCAAAACCAGCCGACAGCAGTGCTCAGTTTGCTTTGCGGTGTTCTGTAAATGATCCATGTCAAGAAAGAGTAAGCAAAAAGCGGGTAACCTAACCCTTTTACGAAGTAAGTCACATACATCACTGGCAGGTTCAGCTGTTCAAATCCAAATACGATAAAAGCAGCTGTACCGATCACATAAAACAACAGCCCCATAAACATCGTCCGTTTTGCGCCAAATGCTTCGAGACATACACCCGAAAACCAGGAAGCTATGGCAAGCGCAATTCCGTATATACTAAAAATGGAAGCGGACTGCTGAACGGTGAGCCCGTTTTCGATCAAAAAAGGACTGAGCCAGCCTTGTTCAAGGCCATCTCCCATCATAAACAAAACAACCCCTAAAAATCCCCAGGCAAGCCGCTTCGGTATTCCTATTTTATCCAACATATCTGTCTCCTCCTTAGATGCTTATATCAATTACCGTATTACCTTATTAAAGTTGAAAATTAAATGATTCCTCAAAACAGCAAAAATTCCGCCGCCTTAAATCAATACTTTGCTTTCTGAACCTGAAAAAAAGCGCTGTGTTTGCTTCCATTCCTCATATAAAGCCAATTCTATCTGACAGTCCTTCGGTTCGATCACCCGGACATTTGCTGACATCTCCTCCGTTAATTGAAAGGTTTCATTGCAAATGACTGCAGCACCGACGACAGATGCCTGATGATATCCCTCTTGGACATAGACCTTTTTTTGAAGAAGATCCGCGATATATTGAGTGAGCGCTTTGCTTTGGAATCCCCCTCCGCACACCCAAACATAGTCACGTTCAAACGGAGTAACCTCTGTTAAAATGTCAAAGTTCCATTTGATTGAAAATGCGATCTCTTCTAGCGCTGCACGTACAAAATGTGCCCTCTTTAAATGTGCTGACAGCGGGGCATCAAAAAGAAAACCGCCTCTCGTTAACGCATTCTTTTCAGCCGATAAATAAGAGCCGAGAGCCGCTACACATGCATGGTCTTCTTTTGCAAGTGCAGAAATCTCCTCCTCCATTACTTCGTACGTTTCATTCGGATAAAAAATCTGTTTTAATTTTTGATAATTCAATCCGGTAATTCCCGGATTCGTTTCCACAAGCCAATGCCCTTGATCTGCATGACAGTTCAGCCAGGCTTTATGTTTTGTGTCGCCATGATCCTCAGTAATTTTGGTTATTGGCGTTGTTGTCCCTGATACAATGACAATGTCCTCAAGTCCAGCTCCGGTGCTTTTGACAGCCAGCTGTGTATCCCCGCCCCCTGCTATAACCTTAGCATTTATTGAAAGGCCTAATTCGGATGCATATTCATTTGCTATCGTTCCAATTGCTGTTCCCGCTCTTACAAGAGGCGGAAGGATAGATGGAGAAAAGCCGAAAATGTCGCACATCTCTTCTGACCAAGTGTTTTGCTTCACATCAAATAGCAGGGTTTCTGTTGCCTGTGATGGTTCATATGTTAATATTCCGCTCAGTTGGTACGTCACCCAATCACTGATGCTTGTAAAGCTTGCAGTCTTTTCCCATAAAGAGGGCTGGCGCTGTTTTAATCCATAAAGCTTGAGCGCAGAAAAAAGTGCAGTTGGCAGGCGGCCTGTGCTGCTGTATATCTCTTCCCAATCGGGAATGCCCGCCTCCCACTCTCGGCCGCGATTATCGATGTTCGGCAGCCCGAGAAAAGGATTGCCGTTTTGATCAATCAAAACAATCCCCTGTCTTTGGCTCGTCGATGTCAAACCAATGATGTCAATATCACACGAACGGGATAGCGCACGTTTTGCCAAATTCATCACCTGCTTCCACAGCACCTGAGGAGAAAAATAACGGCTGTCCGGGTAAAGCGTCTCTGTGGAATACACGATGTCCTCCCGTTCAACTGTTAAAACACTGCCGGTTACACTCACGACCGCTACCCTCGCATTGCCTGTGCCAATATCAAAAACGAGATAGCCTTTTTGTTTTTTCATTCTGTTAGCCTCCTTTCTTATACCCCTGTTTTCAGTTCGTCCTTGTTATACATTGTCGGAATATTAAGAGTTTTTTCACCCTTCCACTTTTTGAGGGCTTTATTCAGTATCGTCACGTGATGATCCTCCACTTCAAATGTTGCTCCAGCGAGATGCGGTGTTGCCAGAACATTAGGCAATGAAATCAATTCATAATCTGATTCCTCTGGAGGTTCATGATAAAAAACGTCTAATATCGCACCTCTGATTTTATGTTCTTTTAATACAGATAAAAGATCTTCACGGTTTACAACAACTGCTCTTGAAGTATTGACGAAAATCGTACTCTGTTTCATCAGATCAAAATACTTCCGATCAATAAGTCCAAGTGTTTCCTCAGTACGAGGCAGATGTACAGAAACGATATCACTGTCTGAAAACACCGTTTTAAGAGATACTTTTTCATACAGCGGATGATCGTCTTGAATGTATGGATCGTAATACTTTATTTTACAGTCAAACGCAGTCAGCAGTTTTGCAATCCTTTGGCCAACCGCCCCGAACCCAATCATGCCAACCGTTTTTCCTGATAATTCATTTCCTTTAAATTTGACATAAGCCTGTAAGTAATCCCTGTCCCACTTTCCATCCTTCAGCCATTGATTCGAGACGCTGGTATGGCGGAGAAAGGTAATCACATTTCCAATAAACATTTCAGCAACGGCTTGTGCATTCCGCCCTGGTGTATAAAAAACAGGTATGCCTCTTTTTGAGGCAGCTGCCACATCCACATTGGAGGGCATTCCCCTGCAAACACCGACAAATGAAAATTCGGGAACAGAAGCAAATACGCTGTCTGTTACCTGATCAAGCTCAGTAATCAAGCCTGTCGCATTTGTTGCTTTTAGCAGCTGAATGAGTTCATCTTCCCGATATGCCCGGCCTTGTTCCTTCCAAGATTGATAAGCAACTGAGCCAAACAAGTTTTCTAGCTCTTTTCGTCCTTCTTCGTTGTACGGTGCTGTAACCAAAACCGTCATGGTGCAAAACATCCTTTTCATCGTATTTTTCATAAAAAAAATCTCTTTCCGAAGATGGAAAGAGATTCATATATAGGCGCGCTCTGTTACAGGCAGACGCCGGTATAAACCTTGCTTTCCTATCTTTCAAGCTGACGCTTGCTGGAATTGGCACAATAATGTTGCCGAGGTTTCATAGGGCCAGTCCCTCCACCTCTCTGGATAGAAAATGTTGAGTATGTAATTTTCAGAATAAAGAATACGTTTATCATAAAGAAGTCTCAGATTGATGTCAATCTCTTTTTTCAGAATTGACGTTATGATCCGAAATGTTATAATTCTTACAAAATATCTAACTAGAGAGAGGAACTGGGCCATGAAATCTTTTGCCACACAACAAAACGGCATTTTCAAATCCGTTTGCTCGCTGGACTGCCCGGATCAGTGCGGATTGTTAATACATAAAAAAGACGGGAAAATCGTAAAAGTGCAAGGAGACCCTGATCATCCTGTCACAGCCGGAAACATATGCAACAAAGTCCGGAATATGACGGAGCGCATCTATGATGAAAAGCGGCTGACTACACCGCTCAAACGAACAGGTGCTAAAGGCCAAGCGATATTTGAACCGATTTCTTGGGAAGAGGCAATCGATACGATCACCTCCCGCTGGAAACAGCTGATTGATGAAGAGGGAGCTGAAAGCATACTTCCTTACAGCTTTTACGGAAATATGGGGAAATTGACAGCTGAAGGAATGGACCGCCGCTTTTTTTACCGCATGGGGTCAAGCCAGCTTGAACGGACGATTTGCAGCAAAGCGGGATCTGAAGGCTATAAATATACAATGGGCATAAGCGCGGGAATCGATCCTGAGGAAACCATTCATACAAAACTATTTATTTTTTGGGGAATCAACGCGGTCAGCACAAATATGCACCAAATTACGATCGCCCAAAAAGCGCGAAAACAAGGTGCCAAAATTGTCGTGATCGATGTGCATAAAAATCAAACAGGACGTCTCGCAGATTGGTTTATTCCGATAAAGCCGGGAACCGACAGTGCACTTGCTCTTGGCATCATGCACATTTTATTTAAAGAAAACCTTCATGATGAAGCATTTCTGTCTGAGTACACGGTTGGCTATGAAGAGCTCCGTGAACACGTGAAACAATATGATCCTAAAAAGGTATCGACGATCACCGGTGTCAGTACCGAAGATATTTACCGACTGGCAAAAATGTACGGGGAAACCTCCCCTTCTTTTATCAGAATCGGAAACGGACCCCAGCATCACGATAACGGCGGGATGATTGTCAGGACGATTGCCTGTCTTCCGGCGATCACCGGCCAATGGCTGCACACAGGGGGCGGCGCAATTAAGCATAACAGCGGAATTTTAGAATATAACACAAATGCCTTGCAGCGGCCCGACTTATTGAAAGGGCGCACCCCGAGGTCGTTTAATATGAATCAGCTTGGCAAGGTGCTTTTGGAAACAGACCCGCCGATTCGCTCTCTATTTATTTACGGAACGAACCCTGCCGTCGTCGCACCCGAAGCAAACAAAGTCAGACAGGGCTTGCTGCGGGAAGACTTGTTTACTGTGGTTCATGATTTGTTTTTAACGGAAACGGCTGCATATGCGGACATTGTACTGCCTGCAACATCCGCTTTTGAAAATACTGATTTTTACACCTCCTACTGGCACCATTACATTCAGCTTCAGCAGCCGGTGATTGAGAGATATGGGGAAAGCAAGTCTAACACTGAGGTGTTCCGATTACTGGCTGAAGCCATGGGATTCACAGACCAGGAGCTTAAAGATTCAGATGAAGTATTAATCCGCCAGGCGCTTGACCATCCAGATAATCCGCATTTGGCAGAGATTGATTACGATGCACTCACTAAGCATTCATTTATGAAAGCAAAACGCGAAAAGCCGCTGTTTCCGGGCGAACTTCCAACGCCAAGCGGAAAAATAGAATTATATTCAGAAAAAATGAAACAAGACGGCTTCCCGGCTTTACCGACATATACACCTCTTGTAACCGATAATGAACATCCGTTTATGTATGTTCCGGGGCCAAACCATAATTTCTTAAACTCAACATTTTCCAATAATGAAAAACACATCAAGCTTGAAAAGACGCCAAAGCTCTTTATCAACACAAAAGATGCTGAAAAACACGGAATCGTTGATGGGGCACCTGTACGAATTTGGAACAGCCGGGGAGAATGCGAGCTGACCGCTGCAGTTGGAGAACAAGTGCTGCCAGGTGTCGTTGTCAGCCAAGGATTATGGGCGGATGAACAAGGAAAAAAACAGCTTGTAAACGCGCTAACCCCAGATCGCTTGTCCGATATGGGCGGCGGCGCCACCTTTTTTTCAGGCCGTGTACAGATTGAAAAGGTTTGAAAAATAATGAAACCCGGAGTATGCCAAGCCCGTATAACATAACATTGACATAATGGAGGCATTCACATGGACGTTTTTTTAGGAATTGGTATTGCTTTGGCAGGATATTTTATCGGTGAAGGCTTAAAGCAGAGGAACCAAACCAAAGTAATGAACAAAATGATATCTTGCTTATAAAAGAACGGGATATTTACTTTTACATCGGACTTTTTTTAGGAATAACAACGACTGAAGCAAAACAGTTAGCCGGAGACATGGCAGACCTGCCTTACATTGAAATAAACGGAAAAAAATATGTACAGAAACATATGTTAAAAGATTGGACATTCACATTAGTTGAAAAACATCAGGGTGAATAAAACAAATCTGAGGAGAGCGAGATTCATTGTCACGCTCTCCTCTCTTTAGCTTTATGGATTGACCGCCACCAAAACTTTGTTCTATAAGCGCTGATAAAACGATAAACCACCATCTATGTTCTTTCCTCAAACGGCTCGAGATGCCCGTTCCACAACAATAGTTTTTAAATTCCATTGATGACGTGATGATCTTGATGAACGTATGTATCGTAAAACACTTAGAAAACCTATTCGGTTCGAATGTGTGCTCTCATTATGCCCCCATACTGCGCCTTTATCCGCGGAGGATTTTTTTAAAAAAATATGAAACCTAAAGCTTTTAGATCCTGAATTTTTATTGAACCTCCATATTTCTCCGATTGGTAAAAATTAGCCTATACACCGGAAGCTGTACGTTTATAAAGGATCAGAGAATCCCATAACCAGTAAATTACTGCAGCCGCAATACTTAACATATAATAAAAGTACGATTGCAATGTCCATGCTATTGACGCAGGTTCATTGATAACAAAAAACAGGAAAGCTGCGATAAAAGCAACCACACTGTAAATCAAGAGGTACATGACATTGAATGTTCTCGCTTTTTTCTGCAACTTCATTTGGAGCGGAACAGCAAAAAGGCCATACACCACAAAACCGTATAATAAAGCAATTGCTGCCGTAAACAATGCAATTATCATATCGCCATACATAACGAAAGAATAAAACCCTAAAAACAAACCAAATGTAAGGCTGGATAGCCCTAATGTCATTAAATAATATGATACAATTTTTTTCATTTTTTCACCCCCCCTTGTTTGATTTATTCACAGTGCTGTTAGTATAAATTCACAACCTTTGTATTTCTTTTATCGAGATGTCTTCCCTAACGTGCTATACGCAATGCGCTAATAAAAGGTTTCAAAAATGACGTTCTTTTATTAGATAATACGCTGGCATGAAAATGCCTCTCCTGATTGGCCAAAGCGCGAATGAAAAAAGTGCATGAATACCTGCCCAACAGACAGAATAAGAAGAGTTGATATTCAACACTTTTCGTAAAGGAGTGAAACCAATGAGTAAAAAGGGAATTCAAAATTCAAGTATTGAACAAATGAGAAATGACCATGAGACTGAAACAGCTTTTAAAGCAGATGATCCTAAAAAACATGGTTCTGATCCTAAAAGAACGAAATAAGTTCTTACCCCCACTAAAATATCAATAATCTGGAGGAAGTAAAGTGACTCAAAAAAACGGTGCAGACAGACCTGATGATTATAAAAGATTTTCTTCATTAGAAAAGGAATATGATTTTCAGCAATCTATACGCAGCAATACTGAGACTGAAAGTGTAAACACTGAAACACAAACTCATAACAAAGAAAACAAAAATGACACAACAGATGTTGCCGGGAAATACTTTGAGCCCTCAGATTATAAAGGAAGCACGCAATTAGAAAAAGGATTGGCTGAAACTCATGAACAGGTCAGCGATGACTATTTTGAAGGGACGATCGATCAAAATTTGGACTAGCCATACAAACGGAGCTAACTTAAAAGGTCAGTTAGCTCTGTTTGTAGAAGCAACCACAGTAAAAGTAGCAAACCCCCACCGAATAGGATGGGGGTTGCATGTAAGTAGCTTGTTTAATATTTAAAACGATTAATGACGGTTTGAAGCTCTTCCGCCAACTGAGATAGAGATTCTGCGGCATAGGAGATCTCCCCCATTGAATGAAGCTGTTCCTCTGATGATTTTGCAACCGCTTCTGTATTTGCTGACGTTTCTTTGGTACCAGCAGCCAATGTATGAACTGTGTGCTGAATCACTTCAACGCCTGAAGTAAGCTGTTGAGTTGCTGCTGCAACTTCTTGTATTTGAGAAGTGACCTGTTCCACCAGGTTCAGTATTTCATTGAAATTTCCTGTTGTCTCTTGAGAAAGAACAATACCTGAGCTCACATTTTCTTGAACAACTTTAATATTATTTACCGTTTCTATCGATTCATTTTGGATGGTCGCTACCACCGATTGGATGTGGTTTGCAGATTTATTTGTTTCATCCGCCAACTTCCGAACTTCTTCTGCCACCACAGCAAATCCTTTTCCTTGCTCTCCGGCTCTGGCCGCCTCGATCGCTGCATTTAGTGCCAATAAATTTGTCTGCTCTGAAATCGTCGTGATAAGCGAAGAGATATCGCTGATTTCTGCTGTGCTCGCTACCAATGTTTGCAATCCATTGCCGGCTGAATCTACAGATTTATCAATGAATTTCATCTGGTCTAACATCTTGTTGACGGACTTAGAGCCTATTTCAGCCTTGTCTCTCATCGAAGAAGAAAGATCCGCTATGTTCCCTGTATTTGAAGCGACTGATGATATACTGTCTAATAATTCAGTAATGGATTCTGCGCTCTTTTCTGTCATTGAGCTTTGCTTCACATTGCTGTCGGCAGCCATCTGCATGGCTCGTGAAATATGTTCAGATGTTGATTTCGATTCTTCCGCGCTTGCCGATAATTCTTCAGAGGAAGCGGCAACTTGTTCAGATGAGCTGCTGATCTGCTTCACAATTTGAGTTAATGAATGAGTAAAAGAATTAAAAGATTGGGCAAGCTGGCCAAATTCATCTTTATTTTTCACAATGACTTTTTTGGTTAAATCAGCGTCGCCGTGTGCAATTTCCTCCAGCTGCTTATTTATGCTTCTTAGGGGCACCATTATGGACTTTAACAGCATTATGCTTAAAACAACGCCTAATATAACTGATATCCCGGTGACAATGATGATGAGCCATTGACTCATTTTCCCATTGCCTCGTATTTCATCCTTTAGATCCTCTACCTCTTGATCCAGGCGATCAGACAGCTTATTGACAGCCGGATCTACGCCTTCTTTTCTTAGTGTTCTTTCTTCTCCAAAATGGATGGTTTTTGCTTTTTTAGGATTTGAAGAGTAGGCTGTTACTACTTGCTGATTCAAAGCTCTATACTGAGTAAAACTTGTCTTAATGTTTTCAAAATTGGATCGATACTTCTCTTCATCAATCAAGTCATTAACCCGGTCAAGGCTCTTTAAGACATCGTCTGCTTTTTCCTTCATACCCTCGTCGTATTCTTTGTCTCCGGTAATCAAGAAGCCTCTTTCATCATTTGATAACCCGGTCAATTCATATTGGATGTGTTTTATCTCTTTTTGGAATTCCATTTTGTCTTTAAGTTCTTCATTCTTTTTCACAGTAGAAGAAATCATAAATACTGAGGAGCCTCCAATTCCAATAATTGAAACAACTAATATTGATATAATCCCCAGCAATTTTGTTTTCACTTTCATGTGTCGTTTTCCCTTTCCGCACAATGTAATGGCTGAAATAAAATATGTTCAAGCGCGTTTGAATCCAATTCGCTTACGCTCATGTCCATAATATCGACACGTGTTATCAAGTTTTATAGTGATATTCTTATATGAATAAGCAAATTCTTTACGTCTCTGAACTTACAGAAAAACCTTAAGTAAAATTTGCAGTCTTTTGCGGTATGTAAGTCACTCTTATTCGTTTTTCTAAAAAAGGCTTTTCCCACCTCAAATTGGCTGAACCGGCTGTTTTCTCGAAAATATAATACAATACGCAGCATAATATGAAGGAGCGAAACTTAAATGGGGATCATCAATGGTAAAGAATTCATTGACCGATTGAATAAACTAGAAAACGAAATATGGTATGATGGCGAAAAAATAAAGGGTAACATTTCTGAGCATCCTGCATTTAAAGGAATAATCAAAACAAAAAGCTCACTTTATGAATTGCAAACAAAGGATGAGTTAATACATGAAATGACTTATTGCCTTCCTGGAGATCATAATCGAATCGGCCTTTCCTATCTCCAGCCTAAAACCAAAAATGATTTAAAAAAAAGAAGGAACATGATTGAACATTGGGCTAGACATACTCACGGAATGATGGGGAGAAGTCCGGATTACATGAATACGGTTATGATGAGCTTTGCTTCGTCAGCGGAGCTTCTCAAAGAAAAAGAGAATTGCTTTCCTGAACATATACTAGATATGTATGAACAAGCTGCTAAGCATGACCTTTCCTTTACCCATACATTCATTACTCCGCAAGTGAACCGGTCACAGTCCTATTTTGGGCTAAGTGAAAAACCGATATCTGCTAAAGTCATTGATAGAACCGAAAAAGGTTTAATGATTCATGGAGCACGACTGCTTGCAACACAAGGCGGGTTGACCGATGAAATCTTGGTTTTTTCAGCGCCTAAATTTTTCTTTGAAACAGATGAAGCTTATGCTTTTTCAATCCCTTCTAATACAAAAGGCGTAAAATTCATCACAAGAGAATCATTTGTATTAAGCGACTCTTCCTTTAATCATCCCTTAAGCTCAAGGTATGAAGAAATGGATTCAATTGTGGTTTTTGATCATGTGTTAGTGCCGTGGAATCGTGTGTTTTTTTACGATAATGCGGAAGCAGCTAAAGATTTTATGACAAAAAGCTCTTTTCATGCCTTTACCTTTCACCAGGTTGTCATTAGGCAAATGATAAAAATTGAATTTCTATTAGGTGTTGCACAGCTTCTTGTCGACACCATTAATGTTTCCGAATATCAGCACATCCAAGAAAAGCTCTCAGAAATCATTGTGGGATTGGAAACAATCAAAGCGCTCATTGACAAATCGGAAAATGATGCTCAGTTAGATGAATTCGGCTATATGCGCCCCTGTTTAATTCCTCTTCAAGTCATCAGTACAATCATTCCTAAGCTATATCCTCGATTTACTGAAATCATACAATTAATTGGAGCTAGCGGAATGGTGACACTGCCTACCGAAAATGCATTTGACTCAGAGATACGGGAAGATCTTGACCAATATCTTCAAGCAACCAATACAAATGCTGAAGAACGTGTGAAAATTTTCCGTTTGGCATGGGATTTAACAATGAGTTCATTCGGAACTAGACAAACTCACTACGAAAGATATTTTTTCGGAGATCCTATTCGGATTTCAAGCAGGCTGTATACCAGTTATCCAAAGCAGGAGCAGTTGAACATGATTAAAACATTTTTACATGCAGATGCAGAACAATGAAAAAACAGCGGGAAAAGATCCGCTGTTTCGTATTTTTTATTCAGGAAACTGAACATGGCCCGGTACTGTATAGGCTTTGGACGTTCCGCTTTCAGGCAGCTTTGGAATGGTGTCTTTCACAACTTTTCCGCGGATGTCAGTCATTCTGACTTTGAGAGAGCCAGTACCTAAATTCGTACTCACAAAATGGTTATAGTCCATTTTCTCCATGTTGATCCACTTACCATCCTTTTCATATTCCATTTTCATAACAGGATACTTGTGATTTCTGACTTGGATTGCTGCCCACCACCTGCTGCTGCCTTCTTTGATCCGGTACGTGAAATTGCCGGTGATTGGGGCTTTGACAACACGCCATTTAATATTGATTTTTCCGTCTTTCATATTGCCGATTTTACGGAAGGCATTAGGTGACAGATCAAGAGCTCCCCGAGCGCCTTCGGGATAAAGATCAGTAACATATACGGTTGTTTTCCCTTTTGGCCCTTCAACTTCCAAATAAGAGCCGGCAAGTGCCGCTTTTACTCCTCCGTAATTGAGATCCGCCGGATTTATTGCAGTAATCTCCATATCGGAAGGAATGGGATCCAGCAGGAAAGCTCCTCCTGAATAACCTGACCCTGTATACGTTGCATAACCTTCATGCAGGTCGTCATATGCTGCCGAAGCTTGCGGGGAAAAACAGAAGATCGTCAACAAAACCATACCAACAAATGCACTCATGATCTTTTTCATATTTGGTCCTCCTCAAACCAGACTTCAAATGAGAATCATTATCATTATAAGACTCAATCCATCTGGTTTGAAAGAGGAAATAGATTCATAGATGCTTTTAAGGCAAATTCACTATCATTCATATATCAAATGTAGGTAGTTATGAAAAAGCCAATACAAATGAACGAATGTGCACTTCAGCCGAATGTCTTATTTTTCCCTCTCAAAATTCGCACTTCAATAACGAAATGAAACAGGCTGTTGGCCTGATAACAGCTATACAGGAAAAGCTATTTTTCCCCGCTCAGTTTCAACTTAGCTGTCATCATGATGCCAAAGATCAGCACAATCGGAACCCAAATAATGAAGTGATAAAAATCAGGCTCAGCCAGAGCAACAATAATAGCCCCCACACAATATAAAATAATAGCCAGTGCTCTTAACACAGTATCTCTTAAGAAAGTCTTCTTTTGCTTCTTAAAAAACAAACGGCCGGATATATCCTCTAAAAGAGAAGCCAAAGTGCCGGTCAACACAGTTGAAGAAATACCTGCGATCCCCAGTTTTTTTGCTGCTGTAGTTTGAATCCCCATAGAAATGCTCATGAGTATAATTAGAATGTGCACAGGAACAAATGCCCGGTAAAAAGAAAGACAAGCAAAGACAAACAAAATGAATGCTTCAAGTGCGAGGGCTTTTGTCACAGCAGAAGGCCAAAGGGTATTTTCCGCCTTTCCGACCATCAATGTAGCAATGATCACGCCGCATATAAATCCGATTAGCGCAGTCAAGGAATTAAAAACAGTGACCTGAATGGATTTGCCGATAGCTAACCCCAATAATACAATGTTTCCAGTCATATTAGCTGTGAACACATGTCCCAGGCTTAAATACCCGATTACATCCACGATTCCAGCTGTTAAACATAAAAGTGATAGCAAGGTGTTTCGATAAGCTGCTGCAGTCAACGGTGTATCAATCCTTTCTTCTATTTCAATTGTTAGTATGTCTTTTGGCGCAATCTCTATTTTTTAAGTAACCCAACATTAATTAGGAAGATAGAACCTATCATTCCTTTCCATTAACTGTAATAATAATCCCCGCAAGGAAATGATTAAAATTGAAAGGAAGCATATTGTGATGAAACGACTTTGTTTATGGTTCACCGTCTTTAGCTTGTTTTTGGTTCTCTTGCCTGGAAAAGCATTAGGTGCAGTCGATTTTCCGAATACCTCAACAAATGGCCTTTTAGGTTTTGCCGGAAATGCCAAAAATGAAAAAGGCATCTCTAAAACGGGCACAACGGGTGGAAAAAACGGGCAGATTGTTTACATTCAAAGCGTAAATGATTTAAAAACCCATCTAGGAGGATCCACTCCGAAAATTTTAGTGCTTCAAAATGATCTTTCCGCATCTGCGAAAACAACAGTTACCATTGGCTCAAATAAAACACTCGTGGGCTCTTACGCGAAAAAAACGCTGAAAAATATTTATTTAACAACTTCATCAGCTTCTGGAAATGTCATTTTTCAAAATTTAACGTTTGAACACAGTCCGCAGATTAACGGAAATAATGATATCCAGCTTTATTTAGATTCCGGTATGAACTATTGGATTGATCACGTCACATTCTCAGGTCATAGCTATAATGCAAGCGGAAGCGATTTGGACAAACTCGTGTATATCGGAAAATCCGCAGATTATATCACGATCAGCAACTCAAAATTTGCGAATCATAAATACGGTTTGATTTTAGGATACCCGGATGATTCCCAGCATCAATATGACGGCTACCCCCACATGACAATCGCCAATAATTATTTTGAGAACTTGTATGTTAGAGGCCCAGGTCTGATGAGATACGGTTACTTTCATGTTAAAAACAATTACAGCAATAATTTTAACCAGGCGATTACAATTGCTACAAAAGCAAAAATATATTCCGAATATAATTACTTTGGGAAAGGCAGTGAAAAAGGCGGCATCCTTGACGACAAGGGCACTGGTTATTTCAAAGACATAGGCAGCTATCCATCACTCAACAAGCAAACCTCTCCGCTGACTTCTTGGAATCCTGGGTCAAACTATAGCTATCGTGTCCAAACGCCGGAATATACAAAAGAATTTGTCACGAAATATGCCGGATCACAAAGTACAACTCTGGTATTTGGCTACTGATATAAAAGAGGCCCTGCGTTAAAAACGCTGTGCCTCTTTTTATACTTATAGGCTATTTTTAAGCGATCCTTGTAACTCCATCAAGATCCAGCGTCGGTCAAACTAAAAAGCATATGTTTTTTCCACATAACTTCTTAAATGGCTTTCTTATTATACCAGTTTATCGCAAGTAAAAAGAAATCATTGTCCTGTATTAAATGAACGTTCGTCCCACAAACTATTCAAAAGCCCCTAAAAAGGATGATGGATATGTGCGGCAGGTTTACTTTGTACTCTGCATTTGATGATATTATTGATCAGTTTGACATCGATCAATTTTTTCCTAAAGGTGAATACCAGCCAAGCTATAATGTCGCACCATCACAAAACATCCTTGCAATCATCAATGATGGATCAAATAATCGCTTAGGCAAGCTTAGATGGGGACTTATTCCACCTTGGGCAAAAGATGAAAAGATCGGTTATAAAATGATCAATGCTCGAGCCGAAACAATTACCGAGAAACCGGCCTTTCGAAGACCGCTTGTCAGCAAACGCTGCATCATACCAGCAGACAGTTTTTATGAATGGAAACGGCTTGATTCCAAAACCAAAATCCCAATGCGGATCAAATTGAAATCATCTGCTCTTTTTGCGTTTGCTGGCTTATATGAAAAGTGGAGCACACATCAAGGAGATCCTCTTTATACCTGCACCATCATAACAACTGAGCCTAATGAGTTCATGAAAGATATACACGACCGAATGCCGGTTATATTGGCCCATGATCATGAAAAGGAGTGGCTTAACCCCCAAAATACAAGCCCTGATTATCTGCAAAGCTTGCTGCTGCCTTATGATGCTGATGACATGGAAGCATACCAGGTTTCATCATTAGTAAATTCACCTAAAAATAATTCAGCTGAGCTTCTTGATGCAGAAAATCATATGTAGTGATTGAAATTCTCTAGCAAGAACTTGTCAATAGCTTTGTTCCTTAGGTGCCAATCCCTCTAGTAATTATGAATATTTAGTATATAGATCAATTAGTTTTCGATATCAGTTCGAAATAATTTTATTATGTAAACTTAAATAAGCAATGTTATCCCTTTCATATAAAATAGTTTACATTTTTATAAAATCGCTTCACCTTTCTATTTTGTCAGCAAAAAAACTGAACCACATTAAACTTATGAAACCTGCCGCACCTGTGATTGCAAATATGATATAAGCCCATAGAGGTAAATCCATACACTTTCCCTCCTAAGAATTAAATGAAATTTCTTTCATCTTACATGGAGGTCTTCTTTCTTTTGTTTATCCAGTGTAATACTTAATAATATGTTGATGAATGCAGCTGGGAAATATATAAATCCCACTCCAAGAATGCCTAGTATCGTACTTAAACTTACTATGTAATTCTTTGTCATCGTTTGACTATCAATCAATATTAGAAGTGAAATCAATCCAGCTAAAACACCTATAAACCAAGCATCGCCAACAGCATAAGAATCATCCAGCATCCCTAACCATCGCCCCAATATAGAGCTCCCAATGGCAGTCAAACTGGATAAAAATATGAGTGCTTTCATTTCTTGTCCTCCTTTAAAGCCAATCAAACTGGTAGAAATCGGCCATTGAATTCCCATTATCGAATGGTTATCATTTCCACATTAACTTTTTAAAGCTCATTACAATACGATTCAAGCAGAAAAACCCTACATAACGTATATATAGGGATTTAATAAAACACTGGCCAAAATTCAGGTCTATTTACTTTAAAAAGATATGAAAGGCAGCTGTGTGATCTGTTCGTCTTTTACGTACCGGGATATTTCACAACAGGCACTTTCTTCTTACGCAGAGAATCAAGCATGACTGATCCAGCATTCAAGTTGCTTTGCACTAATTCTTTAGGCGTCAATGCCATCCACTGATTGAGTGACACATCTGCATAGCGGTTACTTTTGAACATTTCTAAAAACCATAATGTTTCTGTACCAGTATTTTGTATATAGTGGCCAGCATTAGAAGGTACGTATCCAACGTCGCCTGCTCTATAATCAAATGTGCGGGCAGTCCCATTTCCGATAAATACCGTCATTCGTCCCTGTCCTGTTAGATAATATTGCCACTCATCGCTATTGGGATGCCAATGAAGCTCTCTCATCGCGCCAGGCTCAATCTGAACAAGTGCAGCGGCTATCGTTTTTGAAATTGGGAAGTTAGAAGAATCCACAATTCGTACACTCCCCCCTGGCATTTGAATTGGGGGTTGATTTAACAGCTCGTGTTTAAAGGTCATGGGGACTTTTCCATATGGTGACTGAATGTCTTCACTCGCGACTGATCCCGGCACATTCCCTTGGTAAATATAGACTTGCTCAGACGGAAGAGAGTTGAAAGCATTCTCTGGGACACCGAAATTTGCAGACAGAACGTCTTTTGGTGTGTGTGCAAGCCAATCTGAAATGGTTAACGTTGAAAACTCAGAAAAGTTTCCATCATCGAATACGAGCAGAAACTCGCAGTGTTCCAATCCCTGTATGGAATGCGGAATTCCTGCTGGGAAGTACCAAAGGTCGCCGGGACCAACATCAGCAATGAAATTTCGTCCGTCTTGGTCAACAGCGGTGATACGTGCCCGTCCCAAAAGCATATAAGCCCACTCCGCTTGCTTATGCCAATGAAGCTCACGGACGCCTCCCGCAGTTAAGCTCATGTTTACACCTGCAATCGCAGTCGAAATCGGAAGCTGTCTGACGGTGATTTCTCTTGACCAGCCGCCATGATCTAATTTCATGGGAGCGTCTGAGAATGAAAATCTCAAGTTAGGAATCATACCCTCATCTGTAACAGGCGGAACAAATATATTCGGATTT
This sequence comes from Bacillus sp. FSL R7-0685, assembly GCF_038002425.1. Classification (NCBI taxonomy): domain Bacteria; kingdom Bacillati; phylum Bacillota; class Bacilli; order Caryophanales; family Bacillaceae; genus Bacillus; species Bacillus sp. FSL R7-0685. Next base: position 2,048,022 of record NZ_JBBOCN010000001.1, read on the forward strand.
TGAATATCCCGTATTATATTTCGCGGGCCTGTATCAATAGCTCCAGCTCCATCACTTCGAATAGGCTGCGGCACGTTTCTGTCTTCATGATTGATTGGTTGTTGTTCCAACAGCATGCACCTCGTTTTAGAAATGAACAAGATTTTATTTCAGCCTATGCAGAATCTTAGATTGCTGTGCCTAGGAATCCGCAAATAAAAAAGTGACCACCAATGTGATCACAAATACATCAAATAAACTATTTTTTATACCATGGCTTCTTATGTAATTTGATTGCTTCTGTCTGTTTTTTCTGGCCTGTCTTCCACTCCACTTTCACTAATACATCATGTCCTATCACTTCATCTTCAGGCATATAATCAAAGGTGGCAATATGGTCCTCCATGCGTCCCCCACCTGGCATTTCATCACCTGTGTATTCTGACAAATCATAATTTTCCCTGTCATCATACATTTTACCATCTATGTATAAGGTGATTTTTTCTATGATAGTCCTCTTTTCGTCCTTCTTACTCCCCTGCCAATACAGATTTAGAAAATAATTGGGTCCAATTGAAGTTTTTCCTGATTTTTCAAGGTTAGACATCCACAGTCCGCTTTTCCCGCTGCCCTCATATTTCACTTCGTTTCCTGACACCATTACAAATAATGTGGTGATGCAGATGATCAAGAATCCAGCAATGATCAATAGCCATTTCTTAATATTGTTCTTTTTTCTCATGTTTTCCCCCACTTTCCTAACTTTTTAGTAGGAAAATATGATCAAAATGTTACCGAAAACAAAATAAAAAAGGGCTAATGATCTAACAGATGACTGTCTAAACTTTTGACTTAAATTAAAGTGCTCTCTAAAGACAAGATTAAAACCTTAAAATGGCTTTTTATTATTAAAAATCAAGCTAGTGTATTAAGTAACTTTTCAAATTTATTTACACTCATGATCTCATGAGTCACAAATCTCCCATCAAAAAAAACGCTAAAAGTTGTCCAAATAGCTGGTGACTTTTGTGCCTCTTCTTTCGATGATAACTGAATTGACTGAAATTGAACCCCTTTCTTTTCAGTCAATTCCCGCAAATCATTTATCATGCCCACTGCAAACGGACACTGAGCTGTATAGTATATCGTAATCCCCTTTTCATTGATAGAATCACTTTTCACCTGGCTCTTAAATGCAGGAGAAGCTGCAAGGCCATTCCAAGTCAAAGCCATTAATTGAAAATAAGGGGCAGCTTCATCTTGTAGAGTAAACCCCATATGCTCAAAGAAATGCTTATCACTTAAATAGGGCAGTTTTTTCTTGCCTGCGATATGGATAATGCCATCCATGCCGCACGCTTTCGCATCTGCTATACATTTGTCCAACAATCGTTTCGCATGACCGTTATTTTTATATCTGCCAGACACCCACAGACAATTAATGTACATAAAATTAGGCGCATTGACAGGCACCCATGCCTCATTCGCAGGTAGATATTCAATAAAGACTTTTGCCCGTTCATGTAAGCGATAGAACACCAATCCTTCATCCATTCGAGCTTTGAGCCATCTCTTCTTTTCATTAACTGCATGCTCATATTGTTTCGCGCCTAATGCACAGCAAATATGATTGTCTTCAATATTGTCCTTTGTGATTTCAATGTAGCACATCTCCTCTTTTCCCCCTTTAACATAATTTCATGGAATTCAACTTTCGCTGGCACACTTTACATGCCTAATAGAATAAATACCCGTTCCAACTTAAATACTTTTTCTTTTCCATTTTGCCAATTAACTGTAAAACCCTTCTTTTATTCAGATATTATCTTGATTCCTATATCACCCATTTCAAATCCAAAGTGTGTTCATCTTTGAGGATTAGATGCACTGCTTATGCTATAAATACAGTACACGAAGTTTATATTTGAAGTAATATTTGTTACGGGACAGCAATAGTAAATAAGTGATAAAAGGGGAATTAAACTTGGTGGAAAAATGTTATTCTTGTTTAATTTGCGGATACAAAGGATTAATTCAAAATCCTTTGTATAAAGGCGAGTATCAAAAAACGTTTGACATTTGTCCATGTTGCGGTTTTGAATTTGGCTACAGTGAGGATCATGATGTGAGGTTAGGTTTTATTGTAACTCCTGATCATTTAATTGAGGCTGCATTTCAATTGTATCGTAAACAATGGATTGAGAGCGGGATGGTAATTGCTCATCCGGAAGATATTCCAGAAGAATTGAAAAATGGCAATTGCTTAAAATTTGAAGTTTTGTTGAAACAATTGAAAAAACTAAATCTTGACATAGAAAATTTTGAAATTAGCGGTTTTTAATGATGAAACAGGTTGCACTTGTTTAGGTTTCACTGTCATTATCAGTAAAATGTTAAGTTGAAATGCGCAGTCAGTCACAAAGTCTCTATTCGTATTCAATAAAGACTTTGTGATCATCAACAAACATTTCACTCCCATCGGATAATGTATCCAAAACTCTGGTTCTTCTCTATAGTCATAAATCACAGTCACTTTAACATTTGACTCAGCTATGATTGGTTTTCCAACAATTATTTTCATTTTTTCCTCAGGCAAAGTAAGAGATCGAATCACCAAAGCCATTCCATCTTTACTGTCTAATTAACGCCATCTTCAGTGAATTTAAAGGTCTGTTTTAAATTGCGTCCTTCTTGCCCCTTCTGTGTCCAAATTATAACAACCTCTAATTCAGAGGCCTTATCTGCCAGCATAAAATGATTGAACTTCAGCAGTGAGCCATCATTTAAACTTTCAGCTAACATTTTAGAATCTTCTTTTGGTTTGACACAATTTTCATCGGGACATCCAAAAAGCGAAAACCTTGTGATTGAATTAGGGTCATTTCTATACAATTGCACATCCACTGTAGCTGCTTTTTCCCCTATATTTTTGACTTCCAAGGAATATACTTGATATTCTCCTTTTTGAGGTCTCGCAAATTCCTTTGCATTTTTTGCTTCACTTACTTTTACTGACCACTGGTCTGTTTTTTGTGTAATAGGCAACACCGTAAAAGTCAGGGCATGCGCTTTTGATTGGCAAAACGTAAATCCAACTGCTGTAAAAACAATTACAGAAAATAATACCCTTTTCACTTCATTTATCCCTCCTTCCTTTCACTGGCCGTTCCTTAAAGAATTGATTTTGAGCAATCTACAAGCTCTCTTAACCAAAACCTTACCTGAGGTTTTGTCTTTACTGCTCTGCATTTATTTCTTTCGGTATCCGAGATGGAGCTTTGGGGATTTTTCTCAATTTGCTGTTAATCACATCAGAAGAGTATAGCGTAATAATCATACTTCCCCCATACCTTTTTGCCCGAATTAAGATTGGTTGGTTATATTGGTTTTGAAAGCGAAAGTCAGGACCTCCCCAGCTTACCGTCGCATCCCGTCCGGGCGGTACATATGGTACACTTCTAGTATGAGAATAGCGCTGAACGATCTGCAGTCCTGCACGATCGACTGCATTAAATAGAGTTGAGGACACCTGACAAATTCCTCCTCCTACACCTTCAGACAACTCCCCTTTTACAATAATGGGTGCACTTTTATATCCTTTGTTCCGAGTTCTCATTCCCACAACTTGGTTAAACGAAAACGTCTCATTAGGGAAAACAACGTGATTGTCGATTGCTTTTGCAGAAAGCGAAATATTGTGTGAACGGCTTTTATTGCTTGAGTTAAAATACGTCACGTACTGACCAAGCTGCTGCGTACTGATGTGAGCTAGCAGCTCGCTGTCAACTTTCGGATAAATGTTCATTTCCGGCACTTCTATCTCGGAGGGACCTTGCCCATAAAAATACGCATAAAACTTTTCCATAAACGCCTGTTGATACAGTTTGTAGCCAACCCTGCCCGGGACGATGCTTCCATGATCGTTAAGGACAGCATTTATCGGCTCACGGTACACTTTCTGATCAAGCTGTTTGATGAATTTACTGTATTTTTCATAGTCAACCATTGGAGTGCCGGGAAGAGGCATTGTAAAGTCTTCACGGTTAACAGTGGCAATCGTCCGTCCTTGCTGTGTGACCGTTAAACTGTCCTGCGGCTCACTCGGCTGAGCCAATAAAAAAAGACCAGTGATCAAAATTTGTATCATAAGTCGGTTTACCTCCCGATCATTAGTATGAACAGCCGCTTATCCTTTGATGTATTTCTTCCCATCGTTTGTTTGAATCTTTAGACGTTGATAAAAACCTTCATAAAAGAGCTTAGCTTTATATTCACACCGATCCCTGAGCTCACTGAGGCACACGGTTCATTCAGTCGGCAAGTTTGAAGTAGTTCAGCATCTCCCAGTGATGAGGGATGCTTTTTTGTCTTGTCAAAAATGAAAAGGGTCTCCTATAACAACAAAAAATCAATCCATTTCAATATTTTTTTATTGAGAAACGATAAATTTTTTGTTACATTCAATTAGACAACAAATAAATGAGGTGCTTGTTATGAATCGAATGTCGACAATTTTTTTAAAGATGGCTTTGGTTCTTATTGGAATTCCAATTCTTGCTTTATGCATTTTTTTAGTGCCTAAGATAGCCAACTATTCAGCAGAATTATTTCCAAATATCGCTTATATAAAATATCTCGTTTTCATCTATTTGTATGTAACGGCGATACCTTTTTACTTTGCTCTTTATCAAGCGTTCAAACTTTTAAGCTATATTGACAAAAACAAAGCTTTCTCGGGTTTGTCTGTAAGAGCTTTGAAGAATATAAAATATTGCGCAGTCACTATCAGTATCTTTTACGTAGCAGGCATGCCTGTCTTTTATCTGATCGCCGAGATAGACGACGCCCCGGGTATCATTGTGATCGGATTGGTTATTATTTTTGCTTCAATGGTGATTGCGGTCTTTGCTGCTGTTCTTCAAAAACTGTTAAAAGAAGCGATAGATATAAAATCAGAAAATGACTTAACGGTCTGAGGTGATGACATGGCGATTATTATCAACATCGATGTGATGCTTGCTAAGAGGAAAATGAGCGTAACAGAGCTTTCAGAGAGAGTTGGCATCACCATGGCTAATCTTTCGATATTGAAAAACGGAAAAGCAAAGGCTATTCGATTATCAACTTTAGAAGCGATTTGCAAGGCTTTAGAATGTCAGCCCGGGGATATATTGGAATACCGAAGTGATGAAGACACACAGGATTCGTAAAAAAATATGTAAGATCAACAGAAAAATAAAGTGATTGGCGGTGAGCTTATGGACATAAACTTATATCCATCTAGCTGCTATACTAAGCGTCCCTTCCATACACGAAGAACACAACTATGGAGGAGGCATACATCATGAGAGCCATAAAACAAATCGTTCATTTTGGCTGGGAACAAGCCCTTTCATGTTTGTTTCCTGCCGTTATTTTTGCCTCTTTGGCTATTACGCAAATCATCCCACTGCCCTTCTTGCCGCGATATGACTGGCTGCTCATTATCTGCGTTCTCATGCAATTGTGGATGGTGCGTTCCGGTCTTGAAACACGGGATGAATTAAAAGTGATCACATTATTCCACCTTATTGGGCTTGCTCTGGAACTTTTTAAAGTCCATATGGGCTCCTGGTCTTATCCAGAAGAAGGATACTCCAAAATATTTGGAGTACCTTTGTATAGCGGTTTTATGTACGCAAGTGTAGCCAGTTATTTGTGCCAGGCATGGAGAAGGCTTAAGGTTGAACTGGTTAAGTGGCCGCCTTTTTTTGCAGTTGTTCCGCTTGCCACAGCGATTTATTTGAATTTTTTCACCCACCATTTTTCTATAGACTTTCGATGGTGGTTATCTGGGCTTGTCATCATTGTCTTTTGGCAAACATGGGTTACATACGAGGTGAATGGAGCTCGTTACCGTATGCCGCTCGCACTTTCTTTTGTACTCATCGGATTTTTTATATGGATAGCGGAAAATATCGCTACGTTTTTTGGAGCTTGGAAATATCCAAACCAAATCGATACATGGAGTCTTGTACACCTTGGAAAGGTAAGTTCATGGCTCTTGCTAGTGATTGTTAGCTTTCTTATAGTAGCATCATTAAAACAAGTTAAGGAGCAGAGTCCCACAAAGGCAGAGATGGATGAATCTTTTTCTTAGCATACAAGGTCCCAAATAGAGTGAAAAGCAACGTTCAAATGGTTGCTTTTTTCTTTTATGTAACTCTGCCGGTGAGTATTCATCTTCTTCAATTTCATCGCAACACGATAACTGATTCAGATTACAACTGCTTTCAACACTTTGACAAACTCATGCGCCGCCGGCGTTATCTCTTCAAATGAATGTACGATGACGCCAATATCGCGTGTGACCCTAGGAAAGATGTCCTTTTTAATCAATTGATGCGGGACGGATGAAAGTGTAAAGTTTGAAATGATGCCGATACCCAAGTTATTTTTGACCATATTAATCAAGGTTTCGGCATTTTGCACAGTTAAGTTTTCCTTTAATTCGATGTTGTATTGCGAAAATGCGTTTGACATCGCGATTTCATGACCGCCTTTACAAAAAATGAGGTCATCTTGATATGTTTCAAGGTCGACATGCTTTTCAAGTTTTAACTCGTCACGCTGCGGCGGGATGACAGCCACCATATAGTCGTTACACAATAGCTGATTTTCAAACGGTTCAAATGGAGATGCTGCGATCCCGATATCAACCGTCCGATCCTCAACCCATCCTTTTATTTGGTCAGAGGTTCCTTCGATCAATTCTATGCGGATCAGCGGGTAGTTTGATCTGAATGCAGCAATCGCCTGTGGCATGATATTTGTTGAAACTGCAGGAAATGAACCGATTTTCACCTTCCCGTTTAACAGCTTGTTTTCCCGGTTGGCTACTTGATATATTTTGCTTTCAATTCCCTTCATTTGCCTCGCAAGCAGCAATATTTCTTTTCCGATGTCAGTCAGCATTAAACCATGATGTTTATCCCTGATCAATAATTTGAGCTGCAGTGAGCTCTCCAGGTTTTTTATCGCTTTGCTTACCGCCGGCTGAGAGATGAACAATTCTTTTGCCGCTTCTGTAATATTCAATTTCTCCCCGACTTTTACAAATATGTGAAGATGGTTCATATTCATAACCATTTGGTTATACCCCCAATAATAAAAATGTATTTCAGTTATACATAAATGTAACATATGATAGAAACCAGCACGATATTTAAACAAGAAAGGCGGCTTCATTATGGTAAAAGTTATGCTGGGTATCATATCTGTCACACTTATTTGGGGTTATACTTGGGTTGCGATGAAAGTAGGAATTCATGACATCCCCCCGCTTTTATTTTCGGGTTTGCGCCTGTTCATCGGAGCGGTTCCTTTATTTCTCATTCTCTTCATCCAAAGAAAAAAGCTTTCAATTAAAAAAGAACATCTCAAAAGCTATATCATCATGAGCCTCTTGATGGGGCTGGGCTATATGGGGATCTTGACGTATGGAATGCAGTTTGTCGATTCAGGGAAAACCTCTGTTTTGGTATATACAATGCCTATATTTGTTACGGTGATCAGCCATTTTACATTAAACGAGAGAATGAATGTGTATAAAACAATGGGACTGGTCTGCGGCCTCTTCGGACTGTTATTTATATTTGGAAAGGAAATGCTCAATATCGATCAAAGCGCTTTATTTGGGGAGCTGTGCGTCCTTGCGGCAGCGCTTAGCTGGGGAATTGCGAATGTGTTCAGCAAGCTACAATTCAAGCATATCGATATTATTCACATGAATGCCTGGCACCTTATGATGGGAGCCGTCATGTTATTGGTGTTTTCCTTTATATTTGAGCCGGTCCCTTCAGCCGAGTGGACATATCAAGCGGTGTGGTCATTGCTGTTTAATGGCTTGCTTTCCACCGGCTTTACCTTTGTCGTATGGTTTTGGGTGCTCAATCAAATCGAAGCGTCAAAAGCATCCATGGCATTAATGTTTGTTCCCGTATTGGCCCTATTCTTTGGATGGCTGCAATTGCACGAACAGATCACCATCAATATTATCCTCGGCGCACTGCTGATATGCTGCGGGATTTTTATGAATACATTTACATTTTCACGACGGAAAGTGTGAATGATATACATTTCCCCTGTCATTTGGGCTTCATGTGACAGGGAACGACTATTATGAGAAAGTCTTCTAGAATCCTGACGACAGCCTATTAAACAATGAAAAAAGCTAGTGTCTGCATGTGAGACATTAGCTTGGCTGGCGTTTAGGCCGGTGAGAATCTAGATTCTTTTTTATTACCATTCTGGCTGATCAAACTGAAAACCGTATAGACCTTTTACTTTAACATCTCCGCAATCTGGATCTTTTGTCAAAATCAAATAATGAGTCTTATAAGGCATCGTCTCAACTCGATCAGTTGCACTCAAATCAAAATGATCCCCTGAGAAGTTTTTTTCACTAACGGTTATTTCATATCCTGACAAAGTCATTCGCATGATTCTTGTGTTAATTGTACATCCTTCAGTATCGAAAATGGTGAATCTGTACCCAAAGTGAGATGTCCAATGGTTTGAATTTAGGTCATCAGACTTCATAAACCATTTTTCATTTTCTGTCATTGTAAAACTCACTTTTTCCTCATCTTTCACGATAACAGCCGAAGCTTCCCCTACATGGATAGTGAAAGCCAAAAGAAATGTAAAAGCTAACATCAACATCTTTTTCAAAAGAGTTCCTCCCGATATCTTTTACTTCAATATATTGGAAGGGTCTGTTCTGATCAAGACAGTCTTCTCCAAATGAATCTTTAGCACCATGAAATGAGCCTTAATAAGAACAGTTTTAACCCAAATCAAACTCTATTCGAAATAAGGCTTACCAATCTATATTCTTTTTAAAAGTTTCTGCATTTCTTTATATAGCTCCTAGACACATATAAAAAATGCTCCCATAAGTTCAGGAGCACTACAAAAAACTGCTAAAGTGTTTTCTATCGATTTATTGTATTCATTAGCTCAAAGAAGTATTCAGGCTTATAAGTCTTATTCAGCTTATACCATGAACGCAATGTATCTGGTGCAAATACATCTAATTTTTTCAATACTTCTACCGCAAATTCCAGAGGAGCAATTCCTGATGCAGTAACCAAATTTTTATCAGATACTGCAGGTTCCTTTTCATATAGTGTTTCTCCTTTGTAATTAGGGCAGACCATTTTCATATAGTCTAGGTCATTGCTTGTGTGCTTTCTCGAATTTAAGTATCCTTCATTCGCGAGGCCCAAGGTTGCCCCACAAATTGCAGCAATAGTCGTGCCGAGCTTTAAAGCGTCGCCAACTTTTTTCAAGATCGGCTGATGAATATCTTCTCCCCAAGTGTTTCCTCCGGGTAAAATGATAAGATCTTGACTCCCAAGAGTACATTCGTCAAGAGAAATATCTGGTTTTATGCTTAATCCTCCCAACGTAGTTATCATTTCTTTATTAACCCCTACTGTAACTACTTTTAAAGATGCTGCATCTTGTTTAAAGTATCTCCCTGAGTTTAGTTCCGCAATTAAATATCCATATTCCCAGTCTGACATTGTGTGAAATACGTAGAGATAAACTTTTCTCGTTTGCATCCAATAACACTCCAATCACAATTGATAAAGCTTTCTAATAGATGACTTTGCTGACAGCCATTGTCAGCATATGTAATCTGATTTGCCTATTCTTATATAATACCATGTAGGTGGGCAATTGCCCTTGTTCTCCCAACTTATTAAAAATATAAGATCAATTGATTCTATGTTTACTAGCGCAAAGGGGTTTGTTACACTAACTGTCATGGGAAACATTTCAAAGGTAATACAAAATCATTTGAATGAGGAGGCTTGATGAAGTTGAAAAATAAAGCGTCAGTAAAATTCGGAATATGTGTTGGGCTTTTATGTTTAAGCATTACTGGTTTCACACCTTTTTACAGCTCAACGCATGCCGAAGCAAAATCCATAGATGACACAAACATGGCAAGCTGTATAACGAATAAAAAATTTGTTCAACTTGAGAAAAAATTTGATGCCAGGCTTGGTGTTTATGCAATTGATACAGGTTCAAACAAGACAATCGCCTATCGGCCGAATGAGCGATTTGCTTACGCATCAACCTATAAAGTTCTAGCCGCAGCTGCTGTCCTGAAGAAAAACTCAATTGAAAAACTTAATGAAGTCATCCACTACAGCAAGGACGATCTTGTTACATATTCTCCAATCACAGAGAAACACCTAGATACAGGCATGAGCCTAAAAGAAATCTCGGAAGCGGCTATCCGTTACAGCGATAATACCGCTGGGAACATCTTGTTGCAACAGCTTGGCGGCCCTAAAGGTTTTGAAAAGTCACTGAAACAGATTGGGGATCATGTAACGAAAGCTAAACGATTCGAGACGGATCTAAACTCTGCGATTCCTGGTGATATTCGTGACACTAGCACCGCAAAAGCACTGGCAACCGATCTTAAAGCTTTCACTTTAGATAACACTCTCACGACTGACAAACGCACGATCTTAACCGATTGGATGCGAGGCAATGCTACTGGTGACGAACTGATTCGGGCAGGCGCTCCAATAGGATGGGAAGTCGGCGATAAATCTGGAGCCGGAAGCTACGGGACACGTAACGACATTGCTATCGTTTGGCCGCCTAACAGAGCTCCTATTGTTTTGGCAATTCTGTCAAACCGCTTTACGAAAGATGCTAATTATGATAATGCTCTTATCGCTGAGGCTGCAAAAGTCGTCCTTAACGATCTCAAATAAATGTTTAGCCTTTTGCCACTAAGGAAAAGACATTACTTTTTTAACTCCTACCGTTCATTTTTTGTTGAACGGTTCTTTCATAAGACCTCTAGAATCATATATTTAAACACCACAAAATTAAACGTTATTATAATTAACGGCAAGTTTTCATTTTATGGAACAAGTAAAGTTTGACCTGACAAGAATTAAGATTAAGCACCCTAAAATCCGTTTTCTTCTCCTTCAAGTAAACATACAATGCAGACAACTCTCTTAAGTCTCTTATTCTGTGACCAATTTGTAATACTCATTGATATTCGGACTCTCTTCCCAATATTTCGTCTCGTTCGAAGACACTAACATATCAAACCACTTGAATTAACATAACTGAACTTGATATTGGTCACTGGCAGTTTCAATGCAATAGAACAACATTTGTTGTCTCAGAGGTTATCTATATGAGAATTCAACAATTTTTTTATAATAATTCATATTTTTGTATCGTTGCACTTGGTGGATTTGACTCTTTTCGTGTATGGAACCACACTTTTATTTTTTCACCTCTTTTGAGATCATCTGTGTTATCAATCTCACTTAATCCTACAATTACTATGTTATTTTTAAACTTGTTCATAAGTTGTCCTTCAGAAAGATCGTAATCTTCTTTTACTGGAGTTTCTGTAGTGGTAATGAGAATTGCCCTATTATTGTCTTTAAGCACGACATAGCCTACTAGGCTCTGCATCTTTGTTTCGTCTCCGTTTTGTTCATTTTTATTGCAGCCTGCAAGGAAAATAATGAGCACTATCAAGCTTACTCCGATTTTCGGCAACCTTTCTCCCTCCCGTCATGTTTAACAATCTCACTCCATAACTACATATCAATAAACTGTAGTGTAAACCTATCCAGAAACTTCTTCATTTTTTCATATTGAATCTTTTACAAGCTGTTAATACACAGACTAAATCGGGTAAAAATTCGTAGAGGTGATTTCATTGAATGATGATCATAAAGTAACTCATTACTCTTCATTTATTTTTTCAACAATCATGGTATTGGCGGTCGCCATCTTTCCACAATACACTTCTTGGTTTGTAACAGTTTTCTTCTTTGGTTTTGCACTTATCTATACATTCCAAAAACATAAAACAAGTTCTTCAAAAGCAATATCTTATATTTCGTATTTTTTATTCATTGTTTCATTGATTTACACTTAAGTTAATATGTAATAGTAATCCTCCCTTTGTGGGAGGATTTTTTGTTTAAGCTTATTTCTAGGCTGCTTTTGGGCCACCTCTATCTATAATGATAAAACTATCTGAACCATTTTTTTCTTCCGATCTTTGTCTTCGTAAATAGCATTTTGGCGTGTCATTAATGTAATACCGGCCATTTTAAACTCTTTTTGATCTTTAAAATAAACAACAGGGACATTCACCAAACGGAGCTACTTCTTTTTGTTCTTTCTCAAATGTTTGTATGTGGTTGTCTTCGAACCATACCCTTACTCTTATTCCGCTAAAATCGAGATTTTTACTTTTTATGATCCATTATTCACTTTCAAAATAACTTCCAATTACAACATAATATATGTATAAATTGTAAATGGAGTTGATGTAATTGAAGATTAGGAAAATCTTATTGAGTTCTGCTTTATCCTTTGGCATGCTCATATCCGCGGTTCCCGCATTGGCTGCTGGCACTTCGTCTGAGGTTGCAGTAAAAAGTGGTGAATATGATTATGACACTATATACCGCATTAGTCCTCTTCCAATGGACTTCCAGCCAACAATAGAATACAACGGTTATACTTATACGCTTACACGTCATTATTTTGATTACTCAATCGGGTTTTACACGGCTATTTATACAAAAGTTGTTTAAATTTATAAAGGAGCTTTTTAGCTCCTTTTTCTCTTGTTTTAGGTATTTCTTTCTATGTGGTCCCCTATCAAATTCTCCAGTTCTCTTTGACACGAACAAAATCTAAAGTTTGGTTTTAAATGCTGGTAATAAAAAATTCACTTTAAAGAAGCGCCGCCCGCAAAATGCGGCTTTTGCACACTACGCCACTTTTATATAGAAAAGCCAGACCTCCTCCAAGAGGTTCCAGCTTTTCTTAATGTGCTATCGATCTTCGTTAGTTCAACGGGAACTTAATCATTCGGTACAAATGCAGCCTCCCAACTTCTAGTTAGGGCTGATGGCGGAATATCTGATGGCTCTCTACACACATCAGACATTATAAGATTTCAATGTAACCTTCTGTACCATGAACGCGAATTCGTTGCCCATCTTTTATCAGCTTGGCAGCATTTTCAACGCCAACAACTGCAGGTAAGCCATATTCACGGGCTATAACAGCTCCATGGGTCATCAGTCCCCCAACTTCGGTGACTAGGCCTTTTATGGATACAAACAATGGTGTCCAGCTTGGATCGGTAAAGGAGGTAACTAATATATCTCCATCTTCTAAATCAGCATCTTCCATGTTTAAAATGACACGCGCTCGCCCCTCTATCACTCCGGAGGAAACAGGTAGACCTACAATCGCTCCGGCTGGGAGATTTTCTCGTTTATACTCACCTGTAACGATTTCACCATCAGACGTGATAACACGTGGTGGAGATAGTTTTTCATATAATGTGTACTCGTCTTTTCGTGCGCTGATGATTTGATAATCCAGTTTATGTGTGCGTACGACTTCGTGAAGTTCTTCAAAAGTGAGATAGTATATATCTTCTTTTTCATGAATAACGCCCGCTTCTATGAGTTGTTCGGCTTCTTTCAGTAAAGCCTGCTTATAAACGAAGTATCGATTAACCATGCCGTATTTTGGATATTCCCTAAACCCGCTGAAATTCCGGATGATATCTATCGCTCGTTTTGTTTCTTTGGCTTTTTGTTCACCATCCGGTAATTGCTTCAATCGATCTAATAACTCTTGTTCTTTCTTCAAAGCTTCCTGTCGCCCTTGCTCAAATTTCCGATGGCCGACATTAGGCTCAAAATTTTTAATATTATTAAGAATCATTGGGACAAGTGTAGTTGGTTTTTCGCTCCATCGAGTTCTTGTGATATCAATCTCTCCGGTACATCGCATTCCGTATTTGCTGAGATAATCATAGATCGCGTCTCGGGTTTTGCTTCCGCCATCAAACTTAGCCAGTTCATCCAAAAAGTTATCATCTTTTACATGTTGTAAGTAATCAATTACCTCTGGATAAGGACGAATCACATCTGCGACGTCTAATAGCGCAAGACCCATTTCTGAAGTAATATTATGGGGTACAGATTGAGAAAGCGTATCTGCTGCGTTTTTTTCACCTAACCACTCGTTCATTTTTTCGTTAATCCATAATGAAGCATTCATAGCAGTTCGAATTAGAACCGAACTTTTTGGGTTAAATAAAATCTTCTTTAATTCCTGAATATCTTCCAGAATAAAACGAAATAAATCTGATCCTGATTTCGTTTTGATGTTTTGTTTTAACTCTTCTATCGATGTTTGACTGCTCTCAATCAAATCAGACACGATTGTCGGATCGTTTTCAACTTGAGCCGGCATATCTGCATTGCCTCTGCTGGGATTTGGTGCTGTTTTATCATTTGGTATCGACTTTATGAAATCTCGTCGCTTTATTATGGTCATAAGTGCGTCTTTTAAGAGCTGATCGTGCTGCCCCATGCCTTTTAAGAAAACTTCTCTGCTGTCAGGGGATGCCAGATGATGTGTGACATCAACAAATAGCCTTCCACCGGCTTTACGCATGGGTGCAACAGTCGTCAACAGAAAAAAAGACAATCCCAGTGGTTTTATGGGATCCGTCATCATTTGTTGATGACCAACAGAAATATAGACGTGATTTTCTTGGTCACTCGCTTCAGGGATGGGGAATAAAGTAGTGATTGGACGACTCTGTACAATATAAAAAGTATCGCGGGCCAAACACCATTCGATATCTTGCGGCTGGCCGAAATGAGCTTCGATCTGTCTTCCAATGCGTGCCAGCTGTAAAATTTGTTCATCAGTCAGTGTTTGAGCCTTTTGCTGATCAGAATCGATCTGCTGTGTTTCTGTTCCGCCTTCTTTTCGTCCGTAGATAGCCATTTTTTTAGTTGCTATTCTCTTATCGATGATTTGCCCATCCTGTACTTTATAACAATCGGCAGATACCAAGCCAGAAACCAGTGCTTCACCAAGTCCAAAACCGGCATCGATGGATAACACCTTTCGGTTGGAGGTAATCGGATCAGCGGTAAATAAAATCCCCGAAGCCTGAGGGAAAACCATCCTTTGAACGATAACGGATAAATAGACTTGGCTGTGGTCAAATCCATTTTGCATACGGTAAATAACCGCGCGATCCGTAAATAGGGACGCCCAGCATTTACTGATATGCTGCAAGATTGCATCGACGCCGGTAATATTTAAATAGGTGTCTTGTTGACCGGCAAAAGAAGCATGTGGTAAATCCTCAGCAGTCGCACTAGAACGCACGGCATAGGCATGTTCCTCGCCAAACTGGGAGAGATATTGAGCCACTGCTTTCACAACATCGGAAGGAATGTCTACTTCCATAATGATTTGCCGAATCTTCCGGCTGATGTTACCAATCTGATCTCGGTCCTCAACTTTTAGCATGGTCAATTGATCCAACAACACTTGTAACGTTTCGTTTTGTTCGATGGCTTTTTGATATCCTACTGTTGTGACACAAAATCCTTCTGGTACTTGTATACCTTGAATTTTTGATAATTCCCCTAAATGTAACCCTTTTCCTCCAACGAGCGAAAGCTGTGTTTTTTCAATTTCATGTAAACCGAGAACCAAAGAACTCATTCTACATCTCCCCTTCAAAAAAAAATATTGACAAGAGCTTCCTAGCAGGATATAATAAAATTATAAGATGGATATCTATAACTTTTTAACTAGAAAGCGCACGTAGTGTGATTATATCACCGTGTCTGTTTTTGTGCAATATAAAAAGAACCTGGGAAATTTCACCAGGTTCTTTTCTTAATTTCCATAGCTAGTCGCATTAAAAAACTTGGTTTGAGCTGATTCAATCCTCTAAGGAAATCCTAAAGTTGGGTTCTTTTTGAACTTACTTGCTTTGTTCGTAGAGTCCCCATTCATAAATTGGACTTTTTGTTCTTAACAGTCCCACCTTTAACTAGTATAAAGTTATGAGGATCTGGTTAACTACTAGATATTTTTATTTTGAATAAGGCTTATGTTTGATAAAGAAGGGTTATGTAAAGGTGTCTGTTGTGAGCAAGCGCTGACTACAAAAAATTGATAGCATTCTCATTTAAATACCATTCTATTAACCTATAGGGAAAGTTTTAAAACCAGATGGAGAATACCCTACCTCCAGCAATTCCAAGGCCGTTCACCTAGTAGAAAACAACCTTTAACCATTACTAACGATTTTAATAATCATTGATTATAAAACTTCTCAAGGAACGATCAGCAGCCCGTTAGCTACCCCTGATTAAGGATGATCTGTTACCACACTGTTACGTTAGAACTTCCACTACTTTGATATCCTTCTGTCGCCATGACTTGGTAAGCCCAATTACTGCCCAGATTCATTCCATGGCTCTTCCATGCGTTCACATGATTGCTGAAAGTGATTGTAGCGTTGCTTCCGGTTGGTCTCTTCGACTGGCGAACACTCCAGTACTGCGTAAAAGTAGTGCGATCGCCATCAATGGAAGGTGCGTTATAACGTGTAGTTGTATATATGTCATATGTACCCCCATCACTTTTTACAGTACCCTTATACGTTCCAGTAGGTCTATAAGTACCCCATGAATCCACTACATAATATTCTATGAGCGGTGATCTCGTCCAACCATATAAAGTTAAATATCCATTGCCATTCGGTGCCCAAACTCCGGCATTATAGTTTATCGTCCTAAATGGCGAACCTGTAGTCCAACCTTTACCAACAACAAAATTTCCGGTATTAGACCAATTAACACTGTAATTCCCGCCAGACCCATTGACAGCGTTTACTATACCGCCCCCATCAGTCCAATTTTGCCAGTAGTCTGTGCTAGCTGCAGAGACGGTTGCCGAAAACAAGCTAATACTCATTAAAGCTGCCGATAATCCAACTAAGAAATTCTTTTTAAACTTAAACATATGTTACCTCCTATAATATTTTTTTCCGACTTTGAGGTAGCACTCGTATATATTTAAAACATTCTTAATTACTAACGCCAAAGCTTTTGATCGTCCTCTTCAGTATAATACCACGAATTCATGAGCAAATATTAAAAGTATTTGTAATTTAATTACAAATACCTAGAAACACATTATAAGTGGTCTTCTTCCACCATATCCTGATCCTTTTTTCGTAGGATCACAATTCTTGTTTCTAATTCAGATGGAGTAATATCTGCAATGAATTCCCATTGAACCATTTCTATAAAGGAGATATACAGTAGAGATTGTGAAATTATTGTGCTGCCGCTTGTCTAATGAAGGGAAGCAAATCTATGAAGAATATGAAGAATATGAAGAACTGAAGAAGAAAACAATTAAGGTTATACTAAGAAAGAACTGCTCAATTAGAATTATTGACCAAAAATTTGAGGATGATAGCTTAGATCAGTTTTACAAAGAAGTTGCAAGATTTTTATTTGAAAGGACTCTGAAAAAGAAAAAAAGAATTGACAATCAGGGTAACTGTGGGATGTAACCGAGCCTCCAATTCAAAATAAAAATCTTTAAAATTCTTATTTTATTTAAAGAGGGACTGTATATCCCTCTTTAAAATTAAGCTTTAGATTGCTGCTGAAAGTAATAAAAATTGTACTTTTGATCAAACCCTTCTTCGCTACCACAAAGAAAAATAATGAATTCAATAAATGCGATAATAGAGGGGATACCAGTCCAGCAAAACAAAATATATAGAATACCTTGTCCTACTCTTCCCAAATAAAACTTATGTATTCCCAGACCCCCGAAGAAAAATGCTAATAATGCCGCTACAATTTTGTTCTTCTTGCTTACCATGACTTCCTCCTAGTTCATTGCTACCATTTTTAAAGTAATGCTTTCACATTATAATGCATTTTCCGCCAGAAATCGTGAAAATTTTGAAATTCTTTTGAGATTTTTTATTTTATTGAGAAATGAAAGCTCATATAATTGAACTAGATGGTTTTGGGAGGCGTTTATTCAAAATGTATGGCCAAAGATTACGTCAATTACGAAAGGCACACAAATTAACAATGGAACAGTTAGGTGAGAAAATTGGAATTGCAAAATCAAGTTACGGCGCGGTATAAAACTGAAAGAAAAAAACCACCATTGGACAAGTTGATTATTTTAGCTAGGCTATATGATGTTACAGTTGATTACATACTTGGGTTAACGGATGATCTTGATCCTAAAGTGGAAAGAAAAAACCTAAATAGAAAAACCTTATATCCACTGGGATGGATATAAACTTACACCTGAGATGTTAGATCCTATACGGAAAATTTTAAAATTGGTTACTGCAAACAACAATTAAAAAGAGCCCGCATAAGGGCTTTTGCATAAAACAATTATATCATTGAATTTTCCAACTCATTTCAATAAGTTTATTCATGATGATAGCTAAACTTTCACCAGCTTTTTGTGGCTTCTCACCTGCTTTTATCAGAGTAATTAAAGCACTTAAATAGTCCATTAAGCTATTTTGATTTATTGTAACTGTTTCTTTATAAGCTTTGTAAGCTTCCTCGAACTGATCAAATTGCACACCCTTCATAGCAGCAACAGCTAATTTATCAGAAATATTTCCATATGACTCTGTTACACTAAAAAATCTTTTGACATTGATTAGTAAGGCAATGCACTTTAAATAATCGTACCCCAGACCAATATGTAAATTGCCTGTTGCAAACAGCAAATCGTTCAAAACTGTGTACGGTTCACCATTCCTTGCAACTGTCTCAATCCCTTTAGAGAACATTAGAGGATTATTACTTTAGGATTTCTTTCTGCAGTTGCTTTTCTAATTCATTCTTTTATGGTTGGAACTCCTCCAAATAGGACAGATGCTTGTGAGCAATGGTATTCAACTTGAGCATATTTTTTAACAGCTGAAAAAACTCCCAAAAGAATTAAACTTATAATTATTAAAGTGATTGTCCAGGCGTTATACTCTGTTGTTATTGCTGTTATCAAAGAAAACAAAAAGTTTAATATAGGTACAATTGTAAGTTTTGATTTAAAAAAGGTAAGTACAATGGTAGTTATAGCTGCTAAACAATTAATAACTATTATAAATATGTACAAATCCATTTAGTTTCACACCTTTTGATTAAAAGGATTCTTTTATCTTAATGGCTCTCCCGAAGCTATATGCCAATGTAGATGCTTCGAATCCTGATATTCTCCCAAGTTTGTAAGTACTCTACAAGAACCGTTTTCTTTTGTTACCATAGCTGCAACCTTTTTTATCACACCAAGCAACTCAAGTAGTAGCTCGTTATCCCCTTCTTCCAAAGTTATTAAAGAAGAAATATGCTTTTTTGGAATTGCAACTATATGGACTGGCCAAAAAGGTCTTGTATGATGATACGCTAAGACATTCTCGGTTTCAAAGACTTTATTTACTTTTGTTTTTCCACTTAATACTTCATCGCAATAAAAATCTTCAGTCATTATTAATCCTCCCAACAGCGTTTAGCTTCGATCCTCATAGTCAATATATAAATTAATCCAATGCTCTTCTCGAGGATTTGGCTCTTTGTTAGTTATGTACCAGCCGTTAAAGTGGGCAATCAAATGAATCATTATTTTTCTGCTTGTCCTTTAGAATCCATACCTAATTGGGTAAAGCCACTTTTAGTGCTTAACGGATCTCCATCTCGGGGGTATCAAATTGTATAAGAGCTATATAGTATTTCCTAAGTCTGTACCAAAAGGTTATAGAGCCACCAAAGTGATCTCGATAGTGACTAACTTAAATTTTTGGTTTATAACTCTTTGATTTTAAATAGTCGGCAATTTCTTTCGCGCCAAATTCTTGACCTATTTGTCCTCTTTCTTTAAGCACCCTCTAAACCTCACAATAAAATGATTATTTTATTACTATTATACTACAATTTTCCATGGTCATACTAAACAAAAAGCAGTCTATTCAGATCTGTTCCTTAGCGTTTTCTTCTTTTAAATTTTTGTTTAGTTTGAAACCAATTAAGACATTGACAATAGCTGCTGGAAGATATAAAATTCCTGCACCCATTATTCCTAACGCGGTACTAGAACTCACTATAAATGCCTGCATTTCTGTGTTTCTTGACTTCAAGCTAAGTAATACGAGGAGACCAGCTAAAACACCCATAAGCCGTGCAATACCTGAAATATAGAAATCTGTTAGGACTCCAAATAATAGCCCTATAAGCGATAGCACAATCCCGAAAAAGCTGGACAATAAAACTAAATTTTTAATGGCATTTCACCCCTTTTTAAAGCCGCTTCCATTCAACATACCCAAACCGCTTTTGATACCGGTCTTCCAGTATAGCAGCCCATTCAATCCGCAATAAGACTTTTTTTCCTCGTTCTCAATCCACTCTATCCAATACACCTAAACCCCCTAACGCTTTACGACTTGAATTTCCCTTACCTCACATTGCACATTACACTTTGATTTAAGCTCATTTGCTACCTCAATGATTTCATACATTGTTTGCAATTTAGATGTTCCGTGGCGGTAGCTAGATGTCAAATAACCTTCCTCATCTAACTTTGATTTGAAGTATTCCTTGTTTTCAAACTGCAGTACATAAAAATAATCAAGCAAAGGTATAAATCAACCTCTTTTAAATAATTTTGTAATCCTCATTGCTAATGGCAGCAAACCAATTATCATGAAAAAGGCAATTGCATTAAGCTTATTTTTGAAAAACAGGCTGGCCAAATTCCTTTCCATGCCCGCCGCTGTTTCTTTATCCATGAGTTCTTTAAACTCTTCATCATAGACCTGATCAACAAAAATAAACTTAATGCCAGTCAACAATCCAACTCCAAGCCAGATAATTAAAAAATAAGCTAATCCAATCATTGTTTTCTTCCCTATATCGAACGAAATTTGGTATTCTTGAGTATGTTGAATAAGTTATGTAGGTGATCTTGTGGAAGAGAAATACAAACGGGTATGATACTTCAATCGTTTATGATTACAAAGAATATTCTGATTTAAAATACGGTCGCTGCGCCAATTGTGATTACACTTTGTTCAAAAGCTCTGCGAAGAGTGGAATATTCTTGCGTGAATGTCGGCGATGCGGTATGAAAAAGAGCATTTAGATTAATGCTCTTTTTGTTTAAAACATTTCTTTTATTATTTGCTTCGATCAGGCAATCCACTAAACTCGTTAAATGATTTAACTTGTTTAATTCTTCTCCCTCTTCAGGTCGCCATCTGTAAAAAGCCAAGAGTTTTCACAGATCGTATATTCACTTGCTTTTTCAGCGATTTTCATGTATGTCTCTTCTGCCATATGTACCATGTAAATTTCCTCGTTTTTAATGTGACAGAACCTAATTGGATCTTACAAAGTCAGTCACTCCTCATTGTTTTATCCAATAAGCTGCTGGAACGTTCAATACTTGATATTGTTCATCTAAATAAGCATGTTTTCTTTTCCAACTACTTTTCTTCCACGCTTCTTGATTTGAATATGATGGATCTTTCGGTTTTGGATAGTCTCCATTTATCCATCCGTCTTCAATATGATTTAATTTCGCTTCGCTGCCTTCATCATTGTATTTATACCAGACAGTTATCATTTTGACCGCCATATAGTTCACTCACCCGCTCCCCTCAAAATTGTGGTTTCATAGTCTATTTGTCTGTCTTAATGACTATTTGACACTCAATTTTATAATTTGTTTCACCTGTTTCAATCTTTGTATCATCGCGGTTAACTTTATATTTCCCTCCATACAAACTTGCTGAGATTGGGTGCCTTATACCACTCTTTAACTGATCGTAAATGTATTTCTTGCCTTCTTGAAAATTCTTTCGAGGAACATGTCCTACTTTGAAATCATTTACATAGACAGCTATAGCTTCCGGATCGTACTCGTTATTCTCTTCTAACCGCAATTCACAATTAGAGAAAAGGGCATTATGATAAACAAATATTGGCTCATCAAAAGTAGATTCTAAAATCTCTTTATTTGTCATACCATCATATTTTTCATCGAAGAAAAAGCTATTTTCATCCTCAGTATTGATGGCTTTCTTAATATCTTTTTGATAGTGTGATGTTCCTGCAACTTTAAAGTCTATATACTCAAAAAATGCAGACTTTTCTTCATATTTCCTTGAGAAGGCTGTTTCTTGAATCAAGATTGGGAAATTTTCTTTTTTAGATGTCACCTCTGTTTCGTTATTAACCTCAGAAGTATTAATATTATTATTTCTACTCTCATTCTGTTCATTTTTAACTTTGTTCTTGAAAAAGTTGAGTATGCCCAAATGTCCCCCTCCAATTAAAATAAAAGAATGAATTTATTTTAAATTCCTCTCACAAAACTTGAATTTTCGCATATGAAGCACCAGACTTTCTTATTTACTAACTCACAATTCAACTATTTAAGGAATATAAATTCTTTCTTTCCCCACTGCTCTTTTAACCTGTTCTTTTAATACAAATAATTTCGATAATTCTAAACAATATACTTGATCATCCATAATAATATAAGCCTCCGACAACCATTCAGGCACATATCCTAAATGTTGTTTGCCCAAAACTAATCTTTTTAAAGCTAAATTAATTCTCATCTAAACCCAATAGAGATTGGAATAAGTTCCAAGGTATTTTTTGAAACTATATTTTTTACCCGCATGTTCAATAACTTCAGTCATATTGGTTTACATAACAATCTTCTTTTCCAGTGTGAGGAGTGTTTCTCACCCATATGGTTTTGTTCTTTACTTTCAAAAAATAGACGCTCTTTTTATGGTTCTTTCGCATAACCAGTGCACCTTTTTTCAATAGTTGCTTATCATACTTCTCTAGAAAAACAAAGCATCCTTTCCACTTTTGATCATTAATTTTAGGTCATATAACATTATGCTCTTTTATAATTTCATTTTTCATTCCCAAATCAGTTACTTCAAAATTTATAAACGGGCGTGAGTGACAAAAGGTGTTGAGTTATACGGAGTTGTTTTAAAACCATTATTATGAAACCTAATTAGCTTTACATATCCTCTATTAATCTCCTTGTACTCCTCTAATTCAACAAAAGTACGATTTTATGCAGACCTAGAAAACTTGTAATTACTTTCTATCCTTCTAACTTTAGTATACCATTTTCATCCTGAGCGATCGATATGATTATGACTTTTTTCGAATATCTGCAATTCCTGCAGCTCGATGTTAGCTCTCTTGGATACCGCTCCATTTCGTCATTATATAGCTTTTGGACAGTCGGATACTCGTGATCAATATCCCTGGAAAGTTTCCGGATACTGATCTTTCTTTGGTCTATAATATGGGCTTTAAATTAGATTTAATCATTGTTATCACCTCAATTTTGATCACTTAAAATGATCATTGAATTTGTAGTAATGACCAAGGCTTTAAATCTGCTTTGACTCTAAAGAAGCTTAATATGGATAATCCGGGCTCTTCATGGTCAATCCCATATTTGCCTTTGATTTTCTCGTTCCCACAACCAGGATTCTTTTCGACTCATAACGAGCTCTCACTAGCTGCGCTCAATGTTTTTGGTAATAATAGGATTCGACCCAATGATAATTTCTTCCCTTATTTTCACACCATTCAATAAATCCCTTTGATTGTTTTTCTGTAAACAACACCCAGTCATTTAACAGATCTTGATAATAGTTAAGTGCTTCGTTATTGTTATTTCTTGTTTGTTGACATTCTACCTTGTTGTTTAACTGTATTGACTTAATAATAAGTGCTGTATCTTCTTTAATATCGCCAAGGTACAAATCTTCGGATATATGATGAAATGAATACCAAAGTGCGTTCAAATTTATATCGATTAGCGTTAATAAGGATAATTGTTCATTGCTGCCACCAAGTCTAAGCGCATTGTGTAAGTAATCGACACGTTTTCAGTATTTAAAAACACGCCATACCACCTATATGGCCTTGGATCTTCCGGATTACTCTTCATCCATCCCTCAAGTAAAGGCTTTAAAAGTTCCTCTTCCAAAGGATGAACGAGTACATGGTGAATATCATCTGATGTTTCAAATAAATCAAATAGCCAACATGCAAACTTCTGTTGGGCATTATTATCCCACGTCTTTGCTTCATCAATAAAAGAAGATAATGCTTTAAAGGATTCCTTACGTAACCCTTTTTCTTTGAGGGAGCAGAACTTTTGAAATAATGGATATTCATCCAATCTGTCACTTTTCAAGATATTAGTTAAGATATTTACCATTGCTCACATCTCTCTTCGTTTAGAATCAAGTCCATGTTATATTTAGCCTTTGTA
The DNA here is from genome assembly GCF_038002425.1 of Bacillus sp. FSL R7-0685. NCBI lineage: Bacteria > Bacillati > Bacillota > Bacilli > Caryophanales > Bacillaceae > Bacillus > Bacillus sp. FSL R7-0685. Next base: position 2,072,265 of record NZ_JBBOCN010000001.1, read on the forward strand.
CCTTGCTATATCACTAAGAATAACTTGATTTCCATTTTCCTTTTTCTACACCTGGATGCATTTCAAAATGATTTTAATTGAACTTGAAAGTGATATGTACAATAAACTGAGTTGCTATCTTCAACTATAAAGTATGTATCTTGGATTAAGAAATTTGTAAAGCCAACTGTTTTGAGTATCGCTTTACTCCTCATGAGCATATCCATCTGGATATCATTATCAGTTAGAAGGTCCAAATTAATAGTAAACGCTGTATGTAATTCAAAGAAAGAATTATCAAATTTAAAGTTTAAGATTTTCAGACACCCCCCCACCTTACCGTTTCCTTTATTATACAGCGTGATCTTATCTAATTAAAACTGCTGTTTTATACAGAAAATAATGTCCTTTGTTCCTTTCCCTCTTCCGTCCATTGCAGATGCTAGCCACTTCATAGTTTCTTTAATATAGTTTTAATAATAAAAGCTTCATGAAAAAAGGTGATTTTTTGCCCGCTTGAACGCCCCCTCAACATTTTTAAAAATTCCATGGGCGTTTCAGTACATTCTCCTTTCCAAGTTTTTGTTTCATTGCCTAACCATTCTCCCGGGTAACGTCTTTTTTAGATGACACTTTAATCTCTCCATTCTGTGTGAAATTGTTGTTTACTTAATTAGATGCCATAACAAAAAAAGCTTCCTAACTTCAGATGCTGGTACGCTTTCTTTCTTAATATATGAACATAAAACGACTACGTGCATTCTCTTGTAAATTCAACCTTTCTATATTTAGAAATTTTAATATTCGAAATTTATCCTTTCCCTCTTTACTTATATATAGAAAAAAGTATTATTTACCTAAATGAAAAATAGTTAAAAAAGTAGCAGAAAGAGGTTATTAAATGAAAAAGTTATTTGTTACTTTTCTTGTGCTAATCTCCTTAAAAAGGTTACACTGGTAAGTATTCTCTAGCTACCTTGTCAAATGATGACTGCAAAACAAGCTGGGGACTATGTATTGTGTTCCCAAGTAAAGAAGTTAAACTTTATTCTCCAAAGAGTCCTATAAAGGTAGCTGTATTAGATAGTGGGATTAATAGCTCTCTGTCTATTTTTGAAAATAGTTCAATAACCTCATATGATGCTATAAAAAACAATTCCACTACAAAAGATTCTTTAGGCCATGATACAGCCATAGCGGGTGTTATTATGGCTCCTTTAAATAAACAAACAGTTCAAGGAATATCTCCTCAAGTGAAATTATTCGATGTTAAGGTTCTTAACGATAAAGGAGGTGGTGAAGTCCACTCTATGAAACAAGTAAAGTCTGAATCTGAAGAATATGTATTTTTTGAGCCTATTTTATGTAAGGTTAAGCATAAATTTAAGACTAAGCACGGTAAACTCCGCATACCTTCCTTCGAATCCTGGAGAGTGTAATCTCTCCGTTACATAACTCCTTAGAGCCTAGCTTTTAAAATCCGAGTAAAAATTTAGTACATGGATCAATTAGTTGCTATCGAATAAGAACTTTAGTGAATTAATTGCTCATGTCTTTTATAAATTTGAATTGTCCTTTTTTATCTAATTCTAAAAACAAATCAATCCGATTTTGTGAACTACTTCTTCCTCTAACTTCACTCATTCTTCACTCATTTTTGCTTGAAACATTTCTTCTGCAGATACTTCATGAGCTTTAGCGATCCAATAAATATCTTTTAACAGTTTTTGTGCATTATTATATGACCAGATTGTGTATGGAAACCGAGTTTGAATTACAGCAGTTTCATCATCTGGAGTTGCTACCGTATATGGTAATGACCTGTCAAAGATCTCAGTGTCATAGTCATACCACAACCAGAGCATGTCAGCAGTATTATGTATGTAATATCCTAAGTACTCTCGTTGAAAGTTCATCTGTTCACTCACTGCTTTTAAATAGAATAACTATTTTATAATCTCTTCTTAATACCCTCCACTTAAAATACAGTATAATTGTAACTTGGATACACTAATCTATTTACATATAATTACAGTGTATTTCATTAAAAAATCAGGAGATAATTTTATTGAAAATTAAAAAGGTTATTACAAGTTCCCTCTTATTAACGTCTTTATTTATTTCCGCTGCTACCGCTTATGCTACACCTGCTACCTCTGTTAAAAGTCATGATGCTATCCGAATCCAAGGAGATCAAATGGAAATGACTGTCGTGAGATACTACACCCAAGAAGAATCCCGTAGTATCCCTTATACGATTCAATATGCAGAGAATGGTTGGTACGGAACCTTGACTGCAACTAATTGGAAACAGCAATCTGATCTTAGAGTTAGAGTTGAATATACAGAGACTGTTTACTTAGGACAATAATAAATGAGGGGCGACTAGTCCCTTATCTTATTTTTAGTTAAAAACTATCTTTTATTCAATCTCTATATTCAACCCAGTTGATCCAACTTTGATTTCCCTCATCTCTCCAATCTGTGGCATATATAAATGTTTCTTTTCATTAGAAACAATTTCACCCTTCCAACAACCGTTTTGCACAAAGGATTTTGTCCCGATTGGTAAAGTTTGAAGATCTGCGTTCTCTATGTATTCTCCCTCCTCTCTATAAATATCTCCTTGTTCAGAAATCCTCCTTTTCGAAACTTTAATGTCGATTTTGTAAAGTGAATTTTCATCCTCAATCATTAATTTATATAGCCAATCAGTTATTTTTGATTGCTCTTCACTACCGTTAACCATATCGAAAATCTTCCTGTACATGTCATTCCTCTTCTTTTGAAAAATACTTGTCTCACCTCTTTAATAGTTAAAGTTTCTTGATTTTGCACTTTTCCACTCATTAACTATCCACTTCATATGTATTCATTAATTTAATGATAAAACCACGATTTTAATTTAACTTTAATATGCACCATCTTGAGAAAATCCCCTTTAATTGGTAAACTCATACTTAACTTTTTATATACAAGTGGGTGTTGCCTTGAATAAAACAATCGGAATTGTTGGATTAATTATCAGCATACTAGTGCAAACTTTTTCGGCCGATGAATCGCTATCGCATAAGATTGCTACGGCTTTGTTATTGGTATCAATAATGATTTATAATTTTGAACATGCTAAGGATTATTCTAAAAAGTCACTTGTTATTTTAGGAGTTACCTTTATTCTTTTGATGCTAGGAGTTTATCAACTGCTCTCATTTACCAGCGATTACTTTGAAAAGCTTAATGTGAATTTTAGATATACCCTCTTATTTGAAATAGCATTAATTATTGCATTGGTAACGATTGCAGTAAATGTAATGAAGTACATTGCGAATCGGTTAAGGAAATCGACTAATGGTAAAGAGTTATAGCTCTTTGCCTTTTTTATGCTAAATGCTTCTTTCTATGCGGTCTTTTATGTATGAAATCAAATGCTAAATCAACTTTCTCTGGTTCCCTTTCCTCTGTTACTCGCTGAGTAACAACAATAAGTTGACCGTTTTCTTGACGATCAATACTCTTAACTGAATATCCTTTAGAACCGTAATATTCTCCGATAATCTCATCAACGTGGTTACTAAGCAGATTCCTCTTTATCACCTGAAAAACCTCCACTTATTTTATTTTTATTCTTTATTTTTTTTATGATTTCATCCTATAATCCATCTCTCCATTTGCCCTCTCCTCTATCACGACATTAACCGACACACAATTTCCATATATATGGGAGTAATTTCGCTATTTCCCCAACAGATAAATCCATATAATGTAATTGTAAGAAAAAATTATAAGAATGGGGGATTTACATGAGTTACAAAAAAGTAATAACAGGTGTTGCATTATCTGTAGGTTTACTTGTTTCAGCATCTCCAGCGTTCGCTGCAAGTACTAGTCCCGATAAGGAAATAGTAAATGTTGCAAGTGATGATTTTAAAGCTCAAGCTATCAAATGGGATCTACCTAGTACTACTGGTATTTTTGCCAATACCTTTGAAAAAGACGGTATCCGCTGGTATTTAAAAGGTATTACAAAAGTCTCGGAAGGAAATTGGATTGGCCACTATGAAGGTGTACGAATATAAGATCAAAATGGGGGGGCATCTAGCTCCCTTTTTAAATTCATAGTTTGCCAGCTCTATCTGGTTAAAGTAATCCTTTTAAACATAGTTCAAAAGCACATACCAATTTTGTATACATCCCCATTAATACATCTCCCTCTCTTTAAAACAGTCTTTTTATCAAGTGTAGTGCTACTCATAAACAACAAAGACATTATGATCATCAACAAACATTTCGCTGCCATCAGACAAGTGTATCCAAAAAGCCTCCTCTGGTTCATCTCTATAGTCATAAATTGCGACTACCTTTGTATTTGATTCTTCACTCACTGACTTTCTGACAGTTATTTTTATATTATCTTCAGGCAAAATAATTGATTTAATCATTCACTTCAATCCAATCAAGGTTTGTATTGCACCGTTGTGCTTCAAGTAACATCTAGTCACAAGATTGAACCTTATTCGTTAATACACTTGGTCCCAACTTTTCTGTTCTAGCATTAGAAAGACGCACTTGAACTTTAACATTCTTCATTTCGGCTGTAATTGAGTCAATCCTTCCAGCCCAACTAGGACTGTCTTCAGGTGTAGGATAAAGTTTAAATCGCCAACTAATCTCACCTGGTTTAGAAGCAAAACCTTCGTAGGTATCGTAATTTCCATATGAAGATGGTTCCGGAAGATGAACAGCAAGAATACTTATATTGGTTCTTGGAGCACTAGGCGGATTTAATTGCACCTTATAAATTAATGCCACGCCTTTTACATTTCTAAGGCTCTGATCAACAGGTTCCATTATTACACTACAAGGCATTGTACTTGCTTTTACTTGAATTGGATAGGCAACAGCAGCAGCCAATAAGGATATAACCAAAATAAATCGTCTCATGGAGAGTTCCTCATATTTTTTTGGTTAATTTCCCTTATTTCTGGATCGATTATTCATATGTATTTGATCTGGACTTCAATTTTATTTTGATTTAATTTCAACAGTTAAACTGTCTGGATAGTTTTTTAAATCAAGTGCGTTTACATGACAGTGACCTACATTTTCTTCTTTATCAACGTAATTATAGAAGAACTTTTCCCCATTATTGATGATGACTTCGCCATGATGTATGTACTCCATCTCTGATCCCTTGTACCAAGTTACCTTAACCTTTGTGCTAGGTTTGATTTTATTTAAATCAAATACTGTTATTTCTTTTAGCAAGTTCATTTTTTTAACCTCCTCTTCTCTTTTACTTTTAATCTAATTCCCTCATGTCCTCCTGCTGCTCAATATAACTTTTAAAGTCCTCCCATTCCCTATCAATTTCTTTAATATTCCTAGCAATATAGGTTTCTGTAATGTCTGGATCAACCAACTTTTGAAGAGAAAGTTGGTACATAAATTCAATCTTTGATACTGTTTCTAGAAATGACTGGGCATAACTTTTTGCTCTATTTAAGCGATATTGACTCATTCCATGTTTTGATTCCTTTATTATTCTCACTCCCTTTTAATCACATTAAAATGCAGCTTTTATTTAGACTTCATCAGCTTGTCTAATAGTGTCTAACAACTCTTTCTTCTTGAAATATGTCTTTTCCAAACGATCCACTTCCTTTTGCAATTCAGTAGCAGCAGCATTCTTCAGAATCCATTCTCCTACTCCACAGACTTCCTTTTGTTCTTTCTCAAACGTTTTTATATGTTGATCTTCGAACCTAACCCTTACTCTTGTTCCGTTTTCAAATTCATTATTAAAAGCAGCTGCTTTCTTTTATTCTTCAAGCTGCTTAATCCTTTTGTTGTTGTTAAATGAGTTACTTACAATATTTCCTGATTCACGAGTAGTACTTATAATTAATAATGGAAAGCTTATATCACCTTTAGGTCTTAAAGGTACGTTGAGGTTTTGACTCGGTTAGTAACTTTTGGAGAGGAGTTGCTGACCATCTTTTTCATTAAATTAATTGCATACAGAAATTTAATAATGGAGGAATTTAGATTGCTGCTTAATGACAGAGATTGCTGCTTAATGACAGAGAACGTTTTTTGCTTGAGTATCTTCTTGTTTCTAATCGGATCAAATCGTCGTTTGATACCTTCTAATATACTCACTATCTCTGTCTTTTCTTCTTCAAGAAAAGCTCCAAGAAAAGCTCCTTTTGAAAATTCTGGTTTAAAGGATCTAGGACTATCTATGAGCTCACCATTTGATACAAATATACTCAGTCTTATGTCCTTCGATGTCTTACGGAAGAACTGTTTGATAAGGCTAGAGCTCTACATAGAAATATCGGTGAGCGTGTTTACTTTTTAAAGTCTGACGTCTGCATTTTGTATCATGAGCGGATATCGTGACATCCATTTGCTGCGACTTCTTTTCAAATGAAATGATCACCGCAAAAGAACAGATTAGCAAGCGGTTGTACTATAATAAACACCTAATGGATACTTATTTTAAAGGAAAGATTGAAGAGCATAATGTCATTACGGATTGCGACATTGATAAGGTGTTACATAAGATGTACTTAAGATTTGGATTCAGAGAGTATAAACGAAACAATTATGAGCATGTCTTTAATCTTTTGGGTATCAGTGCCCCTGATTGAAAGCCATAATTGTAAATGAGCAGGTATTAGAACAACTTCATATCTTCCTTCTGCAGCTTATTTAAGTTCCTCACCGTCCATCTAAATGATTTATCTGTGACGAGTTTCTTCTATTATATGTACCCATCTAAAATAACCCTTTCATAAATTCAGCCTTTGCTTTAGGTTATTAAGTATTATGACTAAGACGTTATTGATATTCGCCAATTTGCATAAAAATAAGTCTTCGATTCATTTTTTGCTGTTACGGTAACGATTAATAATATTAAGCCTTATACACCCTCTTAATTATTCATTTTTTTAATTTTGCCCTTGATTTTCATTCGAATTTGTGAGACAGCCGAAAAAAACTCGAAATCCAATATTTGTTACTAAAAAGCAGTATAAGACTTATTATATAGGGATTTAACTACCAAAATGTGGGGGTCTATTAACATCCAAATACTCAAAAGTACCCATGCACTTCCATTTCCACACCCTTTCCAAATTTTCATTTTCCTAATTTTACATTAGATCGTCTTTTTTCACATCATAATCGTTATCGTAAAAGCCTATAGTATCAACGTTTTTCCTTCTAAAAATTTTCCTTTTTTTATCAATATCTCCTTAAAACAACCACTTTCCCCTACTCCCGCTTATGTTTTACGATCGTTTACCCCCTATTCACTAATTAAAGTATCAAAAATCCTTATGTTTACTGTCTTTTTTAGCTCATTATAAATTTTTACGATAAGCATGTTATTCGTGTACGATATACGACTTGACTGTAATTGGTGACGATTTAACAGAGATATTTAATGCACTTCTAACTTTTTTAACTGCAATGGGAATCATTGTTGACCCAACAACTCAAGGTATTTCTGATAGTGAACAAGCAATGGATTATGATAAACCCCCTCCCCTTCTCTTAATTGAGGAGGGTGTTTTTTTCGTAATGAAAAAATTGCAGAAAACTTTACATCCTTTTACAATTTTTTCAATGACTATGTTATGATTGTTTTCGAGAGATTTTTGAAATTTTCAGAAAGAGGGGTTTGGATGAGTAAGATCGCTTCAGAAGTTGTCGCTACTACACTGAATGACTGGTACATTGCTATAAAAAAGCAAAAGGTTGATGAGTCAATAAAATATTATTCAGAGATAAAGAAACTTTTTGATGAAATGGAAGAAGATCAAGAAGTTCTTGCGTATTATAGTTTATTAGAAGAAAGACATAAAATGTTGCTACATTCCTCACGAGGAGAACCTTTGCAAAAGCACACCTATTTTACTGAAGACAATCAAAACTTCATTAAAAAAACAAATGATAAATTAGAATACAACTTTTATCTATTTGAAGCAATGTATGAGGCATACAACAAAAACTATGATCGAGCAATTAACTTATATGGATTAGCTGAGAAAAAGCTTGCAGAAATTCCAGACGAAATTGAAGCAGCTGAATTTTACTCTAAAGTCTCTTACTTATACACTCTTGTTAAACAAAGCATTGTGGCACAACATTATATAAAAAATGCAATTTCGATATATAAGCGACACCCTGATTACAAATGCAAACTTGCTACATCAACAATGATTGCAGCTGCGAACTATGCTGATATGAAACGATTTGAGGAAGCAGAAAAATATTACTTAGAAGCAATTGATATTGCAAAAGAAACAAAAGATGAATTTTTGAAAGCTCAATTATTTCACAATCTTAGCATCGTTTATTCTGATTGGAATAAACCTGATAAATGCATCGAATCTCTTGAAAAAGCAATAGGAAATGAATCTTGGTTACATTCAATTTATTATATAAATTCTTTATTCATGATAATTAAAGAACTCTTTAAAATTGACGAAAAAATGAAAGCCATTAATTTTTACAATAAAGCACAGGAAAGACTCATATTAATGGAGAATAAAGTATACGAAGCCAAAATTAGCATCTTATACAACCTTTATTGTGGTGAATTAAAAAATAATTTCAATAATTGTATTAGTAATATTGAGTTTTTAAAGCAACAAAATGAACTTGAAAGTGTAGATGAATTGTCCTACATAGCTGCAAAAAGGTTTGAATCAATAGGTGCTTTTGAAGAAGCAACGAGCTTTTTCAATGCGAAAATTTGGGCTGAACAGAAAATGAATCAGGTGGAGGGAATCTTATGAAAAAACTTGTGCTTTGCGTATCTATTTTAGCTGTGATTTTAAGTGGAGTAGCTTTAACGCAATTGAGTACAGATTCACCATCTAACATCCAGGTAGCTGAAAGGCCTGTCGGAGGTTAAAAAAGGTTGATTAATTAATTTAGCCCTACTCATACACTTGAGTGGGCTTTTATTTTATGATTTATGTCCACCAGTCAACCCAGCTCTGTGAAGCGCTGTACCTGCAAACGTAACTGAGATACTTCTCACTGTTTTGCCCGAGTAAAACTTATTAAAGAACATCAAGCAACACTTATAAATATCCATCGTGATATTTGTGGGAAAATCAATTGTTTTGGATCGATGAAATCCACCACCAAGCTCATCTTTACTGTAACCAATTCCAAGGCTGATCGTTCGACCAACTTTATTATGTGTACATGCCCTTCTTGCGACTTCCTCACAAATTTCCAAAAGAACAGCCTTAATCTCTTCTCTCCTTGTATAATCCCTCAGTAAAATCTGACTCTTATCAAAACTAATCTGACCTTGCATCAACTGAGCACCTATTTCTGATAAATCAATTCCATGCGCATGATAGTACAACTGGTTTCCCATTATTCCGAACTTCTTTTCAAGCAGCTCTAAAGGAAATTTAGCTAACTGGCCTACAGTTGATATTCCCATCCGATTCAGGTTTCTTTCCATCCTCCCTCCTATTCCCCATATTTTAGACAGTGAACCTTCCAGAGTTTATTTGGCACATCTTCATATCTCCAACGTGCAATACCACTCTTTGTTTTCTTACTCTCCAGGTCAAGCGCAAGCTTACTAAGCAACATATTGTCACCAATTCCAACTGTGCACATCAAACCAAATTCTCTCCACATGCTGCTTTGGATTGCTTTGGCCATTTCTTCAGGATTCTCTTTTCCTGCATCTAAAAAAGATTAATCAATTGAATACGTGTGGACACATTTTTCAGGAACAAATCTGTAAAACAGCTTTGTAATCTCAGTTGAAACTCTGATGAAAAGCTTCATTTGTGGATTTACAATGTATATTCTTGGATCTTCAGGTATCTCAAATAGTCTCGATCCTGTTTTGATTCCAAATCTTTTTTAAGTGCAGGAGATGCGGCTAATACTACACTTACCTGTCTCTCCATATTTCTTACAACAGCCGATACAGAAGTATAAAACACAAAGTATATTCTTACGTAGAAATTGTGAGTAATCAATCATTGTATGTAACTCCTTGTTATATATACTGTGTTGTTATGTTGATCTTTAACGTGAAGCTTGTGTTGTTCAAAATTAATGTAATGAACTCTTCCGGCGGCATTTTCAAACAAATCCATAGTTGTAAAGTTTGAATTTCAAAATTTAAGTGCTTCAGAAACGAGAACGTCCATCATCTCAATTTTTGATCCATCAATCAAATCTTGTTTAAGCTGTATTAAATGTTCTAGCATCATTGATGTCCATTGATTGTTCCTCGATCCCTAAGCATATCGACTCACTCCTTTATTGATCTAATATTAACAGAACAAATGTTCTTCATTCAATATAAATAGGAACAAAAGTTCGATGTAAATGTTGGTAATAAAATATAAAGGTCAATAATGATATACGTAGTATTTATAAAGGAGAGATTCTTATCGACAAGGGAGAGTGAGATGGTGAATGAAGAAGAGGTTAATTGGATTTTTGATTTTAGTTCCTATTTTGATTATATCGGGTATTACTTTAATCGAAGCAAACAAAAAAGCACCTGAAGAAGTTTTAGAAAGTGCTTGGGATGAATTTGGGTTATTTAGTTTTGAAATTGGAATAACAGATCCGGCAATTACAATAGGCATGGATCAAACCAAAAGTGAAGCAAAACTTCGTGAATATTTAAAAGATAATCTGTCTAGAGAAGCCAAGGAAAAATATAAGATCTATATATTCAAAGATGATATTGTTAAGCTTGAGAAAGAGCATCAAGAATATTTGCAAGAAAATAATCTCAATAAGTAAAACGCCCAGCACTTATTGAGCTGGGCACTGTTTCATATTTAAATTGAATTTTTATAAGCATTAATAGCTTCGTTTCGCAACAACATATTATTTTTGTTAACCATGCCTATGTTGTAAGCTTTTTTGATAATATCTAATACCTGTGAATCTAATGCAGAGAGATTACCTCCCGGATTAAATCTTGATTTCCAATAATCTAAAGACTTATTTAGGTCAAGTGAGCTTTTTTTGTTCTCGGGTTTAACTACTTCATTTTTCTCAAGTTTTTCACAGAATTCACTAAAACTAATTGATGAAGGAGTAGGATTATCCCCTCCATACCCTTCTGTAGCCAAACTGCAAAATGCTAAGAATTTCGGATCATAAATAAGATCGCTTGAGTTTACATTCATCACAGATAATCACAATCCTCTCAGAGCTTTTTATAATTGTATTACCTTTTCCATTTTTACACATGTTAAATATCGACAATCCCTCAAATCATTTAATAAGGTTATGTCAAATTTTAATGTTGATAAATACGCAAAAATAAAAGGAAACCATAGTTCCAGGTACCTTTTAGGATTTCTAAACCAATTTTTACAGCGTTTAGTCTCTTTTTGACAACAGTTGTGTTTGAACCTTTTTCTGTCGTGCTTTTATAAGCATTTGAAAGTTTACTAAAAGTTGACTCTAAAGATTTAATGGACAAATCTTGAATTTCTTGGCTAACAATCTTCATTTACAATCCTCACTTTTCGTTTTAAAAACAACACCTACTCAATAGTTGAATTTAGGACTACGCCTTGAATTTTGCGATTCGCAAACTATCATATCAGCTACAGCTTTAAATGTTTTTCTTAGCTTCACCATTTGTGACCTTAGTCCCTTGTACTCTTTGGCTCTTTTATCCGCTTCAGAGAGCAATGAATCAGCTTCAAATACCTTCATTTCATTCTCCTTTCAAGCCTACTCTATGTAAATTTCACCACAATTATTTGCTTGAATAACAAAAAAAGACAGCCAGAACTGACTGTCTTATACATCGTGCGATCGTGTTCTATAATAATTTTCTGCGGTATAGTAGCACCATTCCCAAAAAGTTGCCCCATTGGATTCTATATACCGATCTAGAAATATCTCGAAATTTAAATTTAATGGTGTATATTCCCCTATTTCTAATATAAAAAGATAGTTGGGATCCCCTTTATCCAATTTATCTTTGTCGATCATCAAATGGCACCCTTCTAATAAGTGACCAATTGGAATACCATTGATGCCTTCAAACAAATCCTCATATTTTAACTCCTCTTCAATCTCTTCAAGGCTAAATAAATAAAGTCCTCCACCTATATTCTCCCCATCAGCAAGTATCTGAAAGATTTTCGCACCATTATGCAGTGTAATAAACTTCTGATAATCCTCTGGAAGGGTAATCTGATGTTTAGCTTCAAAGCTTTGAATGTCGTTAAGGGTTGCTTTGTCCTGTGAAAATGTAACAAGGAACTCCATGATATCCCCTTCAGAACAAAACAATTGAATGGCTCCTTTTTCGTCTAAAAGACTTTTCAAGCCATTTACCGTCTTATGAACAAAGTTAGTCACATACATCACCCCTTTATTTCCTTTTAACAATAACCTTTCAAATTCCAAAAGATGTGAACAGATCGTGATAGGTGCTCTTTTCAGTGAATATAATGCAATAAATTCTAAAAAGAGGTGCCTCTAAAAATTGAATTCTCTAATGAATGATGACATGGTAAAGATCATTAGAAATGGCCTTAGCGCATCGCAGCATCAAAAGCACATTCTTGTTATAGGAGCTGGATTGTCCGGGCTTGTATCAGCATCTTTGTTGAAAAATGCCGGTCACAGAGTAACGATTCTCGAAGCGAGCGGCAGAGCGGGCGGCCGTGTCTGCACTTTGAGATCTCCCTTTAGTGATGATTTGTATTTCAACGCTGGCCCGATGCGCATACCGAATAACCATTCGTTAACCTTAGAATATATCAAAAAATTCAAATTGCCAACAAATGTATTTATCAACAGAACCCCGATGGACATCATTTATGCAAATGGAATCAAAACACGTCTCCAAGTTTTTGAACGAGCTCCTGGAATATTGAGATATCCAGTTGCACCACATGAACAAGGGAAAACGTCTGAAGAGCTGATGCTTTCTTTACTGCAGCCTATTCTAAATTTTATCAATCAAAATCCAGCGAGAAATTGGCGGATTGTCGAAGAACAATACAAAAATCATTCGTTAAGCTCTTTTTTAAACACGTATTTTTCATATGGCGCGATCGATATGATCGGTGTACTTTTGGATATGGAAGCGTATATGGGGATGTCCCTTGTTGAAGTATTGCGGGAATCTATCTTTTTTTCTTCACCCGCTCACTTCTATGAGATAACTGGCGGCATGGATCTGCTGCCTCACGCGTTTCTTCCTCAATTAAAAACAAACATTCTATACCATCAAAAAATGATGAAAATTTCTCAGGGTGAAAATAGTGTTACGATCCATTGTCAGCATCAACAAACGGCAGAATTTGCATCGTTCACAGCAGATCTCGCTATTGTAACCATTCCTTTTTCAACATTGCGATTTGTAAAAGTCGAACCATACCATTCATTCTCGTACTATAAACGGAGGGCCATCCGTGAGCTAAACTATATCAGTGCAACAAAAATCGGCATAGAGTTTAAAAGCCGATTTTGGGAAAAAGCCGGTCAGCGCGGCGGCAAATCTATTACTGATCTTCCGATTCGTTTTTCATATTATCCAAGCAGAAATATTGGAGCAAATGGACATGCCGTCATTCTGGCGAGTTATACTTGGGCTGATGAGGCACTAATATGGGACAGTCTTTCAGAAGGAGAGCGAATCCAGTATACTTTACTGAATTTATCTGAAATCTATGGTGATATTGTATGGTCTGAATTTGTGTCTGGCACTTCTTTTAGCTGGAGCCAGTACCCGTATTCTGCGGGAGGTTTTACAGCTTTCGAACCAGGACAAGAATTAGAGCTGTATCCCTATATTCCTGTCCCTGAGGGCAGAATTCATTTCGCCGGAGAACACGCCTCACTCACTCATGCGTGGATGCAAGGCGCGATTGAATCTGGAATACGTGTTGCTTATGAGGTCAATCGCTTACCTTAGATCATGCTCACCTTCTGTACTAAAAGATTATTACATTTCATATAATAAGATCTTGATTAGACGGACAAATTCAATCACAAAAACAAAGTAATCCTTGCAATCCTTCGCCCTCCATGCTATATTCATATAGCGATGAGCTGAATTGTGTAAGCCGATGTACATGCCTTTACGGCACACACGAATGTGGCGTGTGGTGCATCGCCTCAATATGCAAAAGACGTTTGCCTTAGGCAAACGTCTTTTTTTGCGTTATCCGATTTTTGTGCCGTTTGGAACAGGCTGATCCGGCTGCAAAAGGACGACGTCGCCCTGGCCGGGTATGCCGCCGAGGACCAAGACTTCCGATTTAAATCCGGCGATCCGGCGGGGCGGAAAGTTCACGACTGCTATGACTTGCTTGTTGATGAGATTTTCCGTCTTATAACGCTTCGTGATCTGCGCGCTCGATTGTTTTAAGCCGATTTCAGTCCCAAAATCTATCACAAGCTTGATTGCCGGTACTCTTGCTTCAGGAAATTCTTCCGCTTTTACAATTGTTCCCGTTCTGATATCCAATTTCTCAAAGTCTTCAATAACTGCCATATCAATAACTCCTTTTTCTCCTATTGTAAAGGAGATATACAATATTCTTTTAACTAAGAGCCATCATTTTTTATCCGAATATAAGGTGTTTCGATACAGGCGGGGCGGCATTCCTGTGCTTTTCGTGAACCATCTTGTAAAAGAAGAAAGGTTTTGAAAGCCCAGCGCCTCGCTCACGACGGTAAGGGTTTCATTTCTCTCCATCAGCATTCGTTTTGCTTCCTCAAGGCGAAGGTCGGCAATATAGTTCTGCGGGGACTTCCCTGTCTGTTTTTTGAACCAGCTTGAATAGTAAGCTGGGTGATAATGCTCGATTTCTGCCAGCTTCTTAATCGTCAGCCGCTCAAATAAATGGCTGTGAATGTATGCAATTGAGGCATAGCTATGGGATTGAAGCTTTTCTTTTATGTATTGTACTAGCATATGAAGCGAGTTGGCTGTTCCGGCCTTTGCTTCCTCTGTCAGCAAGTACCTGATCGAAGACCAGAAAGGATCGAGGGCAGCTTCAATTCCCGATCCTGCACGATACTCATCAATTTTCATTGCATGAAGCGGAACATCCAGTACAAGACATTCATTTCTTCCGATAGAACGGAAACGATGCTCACACTGCGGAGGAATATATAAAAAATGATCTGGCTTTAATTTCACCTGGCGCTCTTCAGTCTCAAGATCAATACTCCCTTCAAGCGGAAAAAGAAATTGGCTGTATGCGTGCTTATGTGAATGATAAAGGCGTGTGTACGTCCGTTTTTCGCAAATCATCTCTTGAAGCGAGTCCATCAGCAAACCCCTTCCTTTGGTCATCTTTTAATCCGGTAATGGTGTTCCGATATAGGCGAAAATCCGATTTTTTTATATAAAGAAACTGCCGCCAGATTTTCTTTCATCACTTGTAAAAACATGCGTTCCGCTCCGTTGTTTTTTGCCCATTCAGTCAACACCCTGATCACTTGGGTTCCTGCCCCTTTTCCTCTGTGCTCCTCAGCTACAACGATATTACTAAGTCCGCCATAACCATCAATGACAGAAACCGTGCCAAGCGCTGTCAGGCTTTCTTTGTCATACATCTTGAAAAAAGTTTTACACGGCGGCATGCGTTCGAATATGTGTTTGTAACCTTTGTGACGCTCGGGTGAAAACCCTTCTAATTGAATAAATTCATCTATCCAAACAGATGATGGCTCTTGTTCCCACTTGTATGTAAATCGGCTGTTGTCATTTGTTCGGCTCATAATTGACCGGCACAACGCTGTCATCTGGAAGCACTCGTCTACCTTTTCATAACGGCTGTCTGCCAATGCGTCATCAAGCCCTTTCGGTGATGCGTTGCTAATATGAAAACAAACAGGTAAGCCTAAACTTTGATAAAAAAGTTCGGCCTCTAGCTGAAAATCCCCTTCAGGCATATCCGCAGAAGTCCATACGCTATTTGCCCTTTTGGTTACGCCAAAATTCGCTCTGAGAAGCCATTTCCCTATGCTTTTTTGAAAATAAGCCGGCCATGAAGCTGCCGCTAACCGTTCAATCTTGTGAATGTCATCCATTGCATAATGCCTCTCCCCTATGTATACTCCCTTGATATTATACAATATTCAGAAATATAAGACATCCATTTGTTTGTTTACATAATATTTTTATTGTTTATTAATAATCCTGACAAAAATGTCCTAATTGAAAATGACAGGCTTTCTAAAATGTCCTCCTCACGTTCAAATGCTTCTTTTGCGATTAAAGCAGTAAAGCCATGCAGCAGGCTTCTGAGCCCCCTTGTCGCATGAATGGCAGTCTTTTCACTTGCATAGCCGTTTTCAATGAGCAGCTTCGTCACAAGACAGACAATTTGGTCAGAGACGATTTCCGTCCGTTTGTCCTGAACCTTAAGCAGAGCCGCTTCATAATATCCGGGATTTTCAATTGCAAAATCAACATATGCATGAGCTAAAGAAAGCATAGCGGAATCTCCCTTTCGTTCGGTTACGGAGTCCGCCATTTGATCAAAAAGCTTTGTCAGTCCTCTGACAGCAAGTTCTGCTCTGATCGCTTGCAGCCCGTTGATATGGTTATACAATGACGGGGGGCGAACATTCATTTTTTTAGAAAGTGCGGCAAGTGAGACACCATTTACCCCTTCCTGATCGGCAATCTCTGCTGCAGCGTCTACAATCATTTTTTGGGTCAAACCTATTCTCGGTGACATGCTCATCATCCTTTCTTTGCTTTTTGGATCGCCTGTCTCATCCGCTCTGAAGGTGATCGCAGGAATTTTCCATGTCCGACAGCGAGACAGGAAGGCGCCTTATCTGCGAGCAATTGTGCACTTTTGATGGCCTCCTCCTTATTCCATGTGGCGAAAGCGGGAAAAGGAAACGTCCATTTTATCTGACCTGATACAGCGATTCCTCCGCGCAACTGAAACGCATCTCCTGCTATTAAAGTGCCGTTTCTTGTATCAAGAAATGACATGCTGCCCGGTGTATGGCCCGGTGTTGGAATGGCAAGCAGAGAACCAATTGTTTCACCGCCCGTCAGCAGTTGGTGAGGCTTTGTTTGTATGTGTTTCGGAATACCTCCTTTTATAGGCGTCTGCGGCTCATCTTGCCGCAATGATGTATCACCTTGGAGCAAGAATGAATCCCGTTCCGAGATCATGACCTTTGCATGCGGAAATGTTTGTGCCAATGTATCCAGTGATCCGACATGGTCCCCATGTGCATGAGTCAGTAAAATATGCCGAAGCGGTTTTCCAAGCTGATTCACAGCTTGAATAATCCCTTTATAGCTGCCTGGCAGTGCGGCATCAATAAGGGTGACTTCGTTTTCTTCCTCTACTAAATAGCAATTAACCGGAAACAATGCTGGAAAAAAAGTCAGCTGCCAAACCGTTTGGTACTGAGTCATTCTCATCTTTTTATTCCTCCTAACAAAAACTAATGGTGTTAGTTTTATTATTAACTAACACCATTAGTTTTTCAAGAGTTTATTATTTTTTTATCGCTACATAAATGTTAACTTGTGCTCGCTGTGGCACTGCGGCACTTTGATCATACATCTCAAAATCACCTGTAAACGTGCGCAGATGCCGCTTATCCCAAGTCCAAATTTCCTTCCACGTTTCAAGCACAATCTCTTCAATAGGACCGATTCTGGAAGTGAAAACGGCGTAAGCGGAAGCCGGCAAATCAATGTTTTCATATGGTCCCGGAAGAATGTCGTCGTATTCCTGAAACGTTCCGACTGAAAACGTATAAAACCCATTCGTCTCTTGTTCATAATTCGAATATAAGGCAATAATGCTTTTGTCTTTTTCAGCCTGTGATAAAAGAGCGCTCATATCCTGCTTCCAGAATTGGTCCCACAGTGCCGGAATCCTCCTTTCTTCCGTCATTTCCAGTGCGTTGCTTGTCCGTTGTGACAGTCCGGCAAATCGTTTCCGGTCTAAGTGTGTTATATGTGAAAAGCCCATACGATCTCCTCCTTTTGTTAAGATTATAGACAAAGAAACCTGACAGCAGTGTGTCAGGTTTCATATATTTTTTGCATGTGATGAATGGTTTCTTTTACTTTATCCCGTATATGAAGAGGCTGCAGAACCTCAATATCCTTTCCGAACTGGAGCAAAAAACCGATCAGCCATTGATCTTCTGGAAGTGAAATCACCGCCTGGCAGATTTCATCTTCCTCACAACAGTGAAGGACATCATATCCGAACCATTCACCTATACGCTGACGTGCTGACGGCTGAACAAGAATAACCAATTCAGTTAAACGGTCCTTTTGGTACCAACTCTTATCCCATGGCAAAGTGTCCAGCTGAATGTCTTTTCTGATAAATGTCTGATGTAAGATGGCCAGATCTTTCATCCGGTTCAGTTTAAAAAAGCGAAAATCATTTCTTACCAGGCAGTAGGCATATAAATACCAGTGCCCCGCCTTGCAAACCAATGTATAAGGTTCAGTTTCCCGAAGTAGTGTTTCCCCGCTTGCGCTTGTATATGTAAAAGATATCGTTAACAACCGATCGATGGCAGCGCTGATTTTCTCGCGCAGCGTCTTTTGATCCTCAGTATGGCCCCAAGCCGTCATGTCAATAAACCATTTTTCTGTTTGGTGCTTAAATGCTTGAGTAGATTGCTCAGGTATAAGGTGTTTGATTTTTTGATAGGCTGTGCTGTGAGAAACGGGTTCATACATAGATGAAACGCTTTGCAAAGCGGAAGCAATTGCAAACAATTCCTCCTCCTTCAGCCACTCTCTTTCAAGCCGATACGTTTCCATGATGCCAATTCCGCCCCCGGAACCCTGTGAGGTCACAATCGGAATACCAGCCCTATTGATCGTCTCAATATCACGGTAAATTGTTCTGACAGATACTTCAAACAGCTCAGCAAGCTCTGCAGCCTGCACTTGTTTTTTGCTGATCAATAACACAACCATCGCTAACAAACGTTCCAGTTTCATTCTGCGCACCTTTTCTTCTTGTATTTTCCAACAAAACAATCATAACATTTTGATAAAGCTTGGGCATATCTATTATGCGGCGGAATACACCTCGCATATGCTATGAAAACAGGGGTTTCCCCTTCTTTTTTGTGTTCAGTATTTATTTCAGCTACTATTTCCGACCGGATAAGCATACACTTCTCAACGGAGGGGATTTCACATCATGCATCTTACACTTCAGAGCGTTTATCCTGCCATAATCATCATCTTTTTTCTGTATAAAAAAATTAAAAGGTCCATCGGATACCAGCCGCTGAAGCCCCGCTGGCTGTTCACCCGCGTCATTCTTTTCTCGCTGTTTGCTTTTGGACTTTCAATCTTCAGCGCCATTCACCCTTTTTTATATGGATATCTCATTTTGGGCATTCTTGGCGGATGGCTCCTTGTCTTTTTCGCTAAGAAAAACATCTCTTTTGAAAAACGCAGAGGAAAGATCTATTTTCGGACTCATATTTGGGTAGAGGTGATTCTCTTAACTTTATTTCTATCAAGATTTCTGTATCGAGTGACAGAGCTTTATCTTACCTCGCCTGATCTAAACCGCCTTGGATCATACAGTCAGTCAATCGGAACGGACCCTCTGACAATTGGCGTCTGTTTTCTGATAGCCGTTTATTATATCGGTTTTTCTTCTTTTGTCATCAAGCTCAGCAGAAACGAACTTGAACAGCACGAATACAATAAAGAAAAAGACATCCTTGCCCGCTAACAGCGAGTTAAGCAAGGATGTCTTTTTCAATCATGCTGTGTATGATGGATCATTTGCTGAAGAACATCTAAAACATGTTCATCCTCCGGAGAGTAATAAATCGATGTTCCTTCTCTGCGCGATTTGACAAGCCGGAGATTTTTTAAAAATCTAAGCTGGTGGGACACAGTGGATTGCAGTAAATTCAGCTTTTCTGCAATTCCGTTTACTGCATGCTCACCTTGGGACAATAAATGGAGAATTCTGATTCGGGTAGGATCTGAAAGCGCTTTGAATGTTTGCGCGACTAGAAACAGCGTCTCCTCGTCCAGATCAGCAGCCGATTGTTCCGTTTCTCTAAATTCAGTCATATGTATCACCTTTCTTTATTCATAGTTTTATCTTATAACAAATGCGCTTGAGTGCAAACCAGCCTGCTTGTATTCCATTTCAATCTCATAGTTTAAATTTATGTTTCAAATCAGGTTTTTACTTGGTCTGATATACCCTCTTATGTCATAATAAAAAAGGTCATACTGCTCCAAACATTGAGGGTGAAACACAGTGAAGAAAAAGAGAAAAGGCTGTTTCGCTGCTGCGGGTTTTATGATGATTTTTGTCTTTGTCATCGCCTCTTTTTTATTGGTCCTGCTTTTTTTCAACCGGGATTTAATCAAAAAACTTCCGATCGATACGAAAACGATTGTTTTGGAACGTTTAACCGATTACAAACCCTTGGTGGAAGAAGAGCTTGAAAGCCAAGGACTCTCTAATTATACATCACTCATATTAGGCATGATGTATCAGGAGTCAAAAGGAAAAGGCAATGATCCCATGCAGTCCTCTGAATCTCTGGGGTTAAAACGCAATGAGATAACAGACCCTCAACTCAGTGTTAAACAAGGCATCAAGCAATTTACCCTCATGTACAAGACCGGTAAGGAAAAAGGCGTGGATTTGGATACCATTATTCAAAGCTACAACATGGGGGCAGGTTACATTGATTTTGTAGCTGAACATGGAGGAACGCATACTGAGGAATTGGCAAAACAATACTCCGAGCAGCAAGTCAAAAAAAATCCTGATCTGTATACTTGCGGGGGAAATGCGAAAAATTTCCGCTATCCGTATTGCTACGGTGATTATACGTATGCAGAAAAAGTAAAAGAAAAAACAAAAACTGTTGAAGAATCTTTGCAGGTTGCAACACTTGAAACCATGGAATCCAAGGCTCATGAATAAGAGTCTATCAATTTACTGACAAAAGCCCAAAAATGAATTTGGGCTTTTGCCATGTTTACACGTAAAAAAAGCCATACTGAGTATGGCTTTTAATAATACGGTGAAATCATCAAATATACAATAACGCCTGTAAGGCTTACATACAGCCATAGAGGCATTGTCCATCTCGCAATTTTTTTATGGCGCTCCACCTGCATGCTGAAGCCTCTGATCAGCGTAAACAGCGCAAGCGGCACAATAATTGCAGAAAGGCAGATATGTGTAATTAAAATAAAGAAATAAATCGGGCGCATAATACCTTCTCCGCCATAGAGCGTGTTTTCCGCAATCGAGTGGTACGTCACATAGCAAATCAAAAATAGTAATGTTGTTGTGAACGCAGCCAAAATAAAGCGTTTGTGAGCTTTGATATTTTTCTGTTTAATCATAATCAGCGCGGCCAATAAGAAGATAAACGTAAAGCTATTGAATATCGCATTCAGCATTGGCAAAATGTGAATATTCGCATGGCTGAACTGATCTAATTTAGGCATAAAAAACAGCACTGCGATTAAACCGTTAATCAGAACTGTCAGCGTAAGGACAATCCCCGTGTAATTTTTCGGTTTATTTTCTGTTTGGTTCATTTGGTGACCTCTCCTAATTTGTACTGGCTATCCAAATCGTATGCAAATTCAAAGAAGATGTCAACGGTTTCGATTGCTTCGTCAGAAATTAGACACACTTCAAAGGCCGGAGGCTATTAGCCCCGGCCTGTTAGGTTTACGCCTCTTTTATCAAATGTTCAATGACCTTATGTTCATTTTCATTCAGCAGGTTCTTTTGAATTTTCGAATGAATGGGTTTATTCATATGCTGATCCAAGATATCGGCCGTTTCTTTATCCCCGGCAATAACCATTCGTTCCCATCTTTTCGCGGCAGCTTTTTGATCAAGGCTGGCAGCCAGCCGCTTATACAGTCTCGATTGGTTCTCTGTTACATGTTCCCTCATCCGGTTCTCTTCAAATGGTGGCGCTTTGTCTACAGCGGAATGGCTATTCTTCCAAGACTCATTGATCATATCATACTCATAACGCTCCACCGCCTCAATTTTTCCTAAAACAGTTTCAATAATTTTCACTTCATGCTGCTGAGTTAAAATAAACGCCGTACTTGGGTATGTCTGGCGCAAACCCTTTAGCTGATCCAGGACAGCTGTTTCTTCCCAGTAAAATCTTGTATCTACAGGGACTTGAAGCTTAATAGGTTCCCATATGCCGCTGTCGGAAACAAAAAACACGAGACTGCGGGGCATGTCTTTTCCCATTGCATTCAAGTATTGATTCATTTTAGCCCTGATTCCATCCAGACACTTTTCCTCCTCTGGATCACTAGCTGCCAAATACTCTTTTAATCGGCTGAATCCTGACTTTAGGGCAATCTTCCATTCTCCCCCCTGCTGCTCTGGATCTCTCATGTCTGTATTGAGATACAGAGAGAGAATTTTATCCGGCGGTTCCAATTGGACATACTGTAATTTGTTAATCAATGAATCAATCGCCATTCCGATTCCTCCTTTTTCACAGGTTAGTTTTCTTTTTCCTCTCTTAAAAACGATCAAACCTGACTTTCCGCTAATTTCTAGTAATAATGGAATTGTTGTTTACAATACGCCTCTCTTCTAATACAATTGGTAACTGTGTTTCTAAGCTGTTTTTTGAAAGGAGTTTGATCTTGTTTACTGTTAAAGAAAAAAATCGTCAAGAGCTTGAGGAAGAACTAAATGATTTAGAATTTCAAATTTATCGCATGCAGGAGAATATGAAGGATTTATCTAAAGATGCCAAAGTGCTTGGTATTGATCAATCGAAACATGATGAGTGGATGATTGTTTCCTCGATTGATGATGGCCAAACATGCAAAATTATGCTAACTGATTGTAAAACGGCATACCGAGGAAAAGGCTGTTTTTCACTTGTAGCGTCTTACAAGGACGATGCCATTCATATAGGGGATATAAAAGGCCCTCCGAATCACGGGTTTGGCTCCATTTGCATGAAATATTTAAAAGATATTGCAAGAGACCATAATATACCGAAAGTCACCGGAGACATCGCCAAACGGGATTGGAATCATGTAGACCGGCTGATTCACTTTTATGAAAAACATCACTTCAAAGTATGTATCGATCATGATACCCAATCCGGCAGCATTAAGTGGGTTGATTTGTAAAAAAGTCTGGAAGAAAGAGCCAAGATATGCTGTAATGGTATAAAACCATTGATGGAGGGTTCTATGTACGCCTCAAAACTGAAAAAGGGAGACGAAATCCGGATCGTGTCTCCCGCGACCAGCATGTCTATATTATCAAATGAAGCAAAAATCCAAGCAAAAACGGCGTTAGAACGCTTAGGTTATCGGGTAACCATCGCTGAACACGCAAATGAATGTAACGAATTTGATTCATCCTCTATCGAGTCAAGAGTCCATGATCTGCACGCTGCCTTTTTTGATCCAGGCGTCAAAGCGATTTTAACGACACTCGGAGGGTTTAATTCAAATCAGCTGCTGCGTTATCTTGATTACGAGAAAATCAAACGACATCCAAAAATTCTGTGCGGTTATTCCGATATAACCGCTCTTTGCAACGCTATTTATCAAAAAACGGGTCTTGTTACGTATTCAGGTCCCCACTTCTCAACATTTGCAATGAAAAAAGGACTCGATTATACAGAGGAGTATTTTCTTTCTTGCTGCGCTTCAGACGATCCGTTTGAAATTCACCCCTCAAGTGAGTGGAGCGATGATCGCTGGTTTTTGGATCAAGAAAACAGGCGTTTTTATCCTAATAACGGCCCTGTTGTAATCCAAGAAGGTTATGCGGAAGGTACTTTAATTGGCGGAAACTTATGCACGCTTAATTTGCTGCAGGGAACGGAGTATTTTCCCGAAACAGAACATACTATTTTATTGATTGAAGATGATTATATGTCAGACATCCATATGTTTGACCGCGATCTGCAATCACTCATCCACCTCCCCGCTTTTTCACATGTAAAGGCGATTTTGATCGGCAGATTTCAGAAAGCATCAAACGTATCAATAGATCTTGTAAAAGCCATGATCGAAACAAAAAAAGAATTATCCGGCATCCCGATCATCGCAAATATAAATGCCGGACATACCTCGCCAATTGCCACGTTCCCTATAGGAGGAACATGCAGGATTGAAGCTATTTCGGGTACATCACGAATATGGATTGATAAACATTAATCAGCTTGTAAATTTTTTTACAAGCTTTTTTAGCGCAATCGGCTATGCATGCCGCACGAGACATGACAAATGTCATATAGGAGGCATGATGTGTGCTACTACAAAAGACTTCTCTCATTAGCGTATACTGAACCGAGACACACAATGAGAGGATACTTACTATGACTGAACAAACCATTGCACATAAACAAAAACAGCTGACAAAGCAAGTCGCTGCATTTGCTCAGCCTGAAACAAAAAACAGCCTGATTCAGCTTTTAAACACGTTTATCCCATTCTTCGGCCTATGGTTTCTTGCTTATCTCAGCCTCGATGTCTCCTATCTTCTTACGTTAGCATTAACGGTGATTGCCGCAGGTTTTCTGACAAGAATTTTTATCATCTTCCATGACTGCTGCCATCAATCTTTTTTCAAACAAAAACGCTATAACCACATTCTCGGTTTTCTGACAGGTGTCCTGACTTTATTCCCGTATCTTCAATGGCAGCACAGCCATTCGATTCATCATGCAACTAGCAGCAATCTGGATAAACGCGGAACAGGAGACATCTGGATGTTAACAGTAAACGAATATAAAGCTGCATCCAGACGAACAAAGCTTGCATACAGACTTTATAGAAACCCGTTTATCATGTTTATTCTCGGACCGATTTATGTTTTTCTGATCACGAACCGTTTTAACAAAAAAGGCGCAAGACGCAAGGAACGTGTAAACACATACCTTACGAATCTGGCAATTGTCGCGTTGGCTGCCGCTTGCTGTCTGATCTTTGGCTGGCAATCGTTTTTACTGGTGCAAGGCCCGATATTTCTGATTTCAGGTTCAATCGGTGTTTGGCTGTTTTATGTGCAGCATACCTTTGAAGATTCTTATTTTGAAGCGGATGAAAACTGGAGCTACGTTCAGGCTGCTGTTGAAGGCAGCTCATTTTATAAACTCCCGAAACTGCTTCAATGGCTAACAGGCAATATTGGTTACCACCACGTTCATCATTTGAGTCCAAAGGTGCCTAACTATAAGCTTGAAGTTGCTCATGAACATCACGAACCATTAAAAAACGTACCGACAATCACCTTAAAAACAAGCCTGCAATCACTTGCGTTCCGTCTATGGGATGAAGATAACAAACAGTTTGTGTCATTTCGGGCTATAAAACATATACCTGTAAGCCTTCCGCCTGATTCACCAGAAAAACAGAAGCTGCGGAAGAATGCCTGATGATAAAGGAGGTCTTCTAATATACTAGAAGGCTTCCTTTTTATTGTTGGAGGGTGCATTCTGGCTTTCACAATGATAAAGTTACAAGTAAGATGAAAAGCTGAAAATGAGGTAAGATCATGATTAAAAATCATTTTACATTTCAAAAACTAAACGGGATTACGCCCTATATATGGACGATATTTTTCATCCTCCCCTTCTACTTTATATGGAAATCATCATCTACATTTGTTATTATTGTCGGCATCATTTTGACGCTTTTATTTTTTTCGGTATATCGATTTGCTTTTGTCTCAAAAGGCTGGACCATTTATTTGTGGGGATTTTTATTAATTGGCATTTCAACCGCCTCCATTACTCTGTTCAGTTATATTTATTTTGCTTTCTTTATTGCTTATTTTATTGGAAACATTAAGGAACGCGTCCCTTTTCATATTTTATATTATGTCCATTTAATAAGCGCGGCCGTCGCAGCCAATTTCAGTCTCGTATTAAAAAAGGAATTCTTTCTGACACAAATTCCTTTTGTCGTTATTACCCTCATCAGCGCAATTTTATTGCCCTTCAGTATAAAAAGCCGCAAGGAGCGCGAACGACTTGAAGAAAAGCTCGAGGATGCAAATGAACGGATTGCAGAACTGGTAAAATTAGAAGAACGTCAGCGAATTGCCCGCGATCTCCATGATACGCTTGGGCAAAAGCTTTCTCTTATTGGTTTAAAAAGCGACTTAGCAAGAAAATTGATATACAAAGATCCCGAACAAGCAGCTCGTGAACTGAAAAGTGTTCAGCAAACAGCGCGAACTTCTTTAAATGAAGTAAGAAAAATCGTTTCCTCTATGAAGGGCATCCGGCTCAAGGATGAATTGATCAACATCAAACAAATTCTCGAAGCAGCTGACATTATGTTTATCTATGAAGAAGAGAAATGGCCCGAAAATATCTCATTGCTGAATGAAAACATTTTGAGCATGTGCTTAAAGGAAGCTGTCACAAATGTCGTCAAACACAGCCAGGCTAAAACTTGCCGAGTTGACATTCAGCAGCTCTGGAAGGAAGTTGTGATTACAGTGTCTGACGATGGAACATTCAAAGGAGAAGAAAATTCCTTTTCAAAAGGACATGGCTTACTCGGGATGAGAGAACGGCTTGAGTTTGCAAACGGAAGCCTTCACATCGATACCGAAAACGGGACCAAGCTTACCATGGCAATTCCTAATAATTCAAAATAAACATAAAGGATGGCTTATATGATTAGTATATTTATTGCAGAAGATCAGCAAATGCTGCTGGGCGCTTTAGGATCACTTCTAAACCTCGAAGACGATATGGAAGTCGTAGGCAAAGGTACAACCGGCCAAGATGCTGTTGATTTTGTCAAAAAACGCCAGCCTGATGTATGTATTATGGACATTGAAATGCCCGGAAAAACAGGGCTTGAAGCTGCTGAGGAGCTAAAAGATACAGGCTGCAAAATTATCATCTTAACCACCTTCGCCAGACCCGGTTACTTTCAGAGAGCTATTAAAGCTGGCGTTAAAGGCTATTTGTTAAAAGACAGTCCGAGTGAAGAGCTGGCCAACGCCATCCGTAGCGTCATGAACGGAAAACGCATCTATGCACCTGAACTGATGGAGGACTTATACAGCGAAGCTAACCCTCTTACAGATAGAGAAAAAGAAGTGCTCGAACTTGTGGCTGACGGTAAAAACACAAAAGAAATCGCTCAGGAACTCAGCATCAAAAGCGGGACGGTGCGGAATTATATCTCAATGATTCTAGAAAAGCTTGAAGTGAAAAATCGAATTGAAGCCATTACCCGGTCAAAAGAAAAAGGCTGGTTTAAATAAAAAAGGATCTTGGCATCTGCCAGGATCCTTTTTGTTAACCTGAAATTCCCGTTTGAGAACCTCGTCGCAACCAGAATTAAATTGATCCATATCCTCGCTCCTACGCCCGCTGAACGATTGTTTGGTTAACAGCCCAATAAAAGACTGGATTGAATGATATCCCTGTTAAAATGGTCGGCCATTGCACATCAGCAGAATTTCTGATATTGATTATATTGTATTTTCAGTATGACAAAGTTGTGCCACTTCGCTCCCGAAGCTGCCATGCCCAACTGCAAGAGCCTAATATCACAATAAAAAACCGTCTGAAATCAATCCGATTCCGTAAATGGTATCTGCTACATCCAACTGCTTATTATCTGCCAAAAACACCAGCTCGTTTCGCTGATCAAAGATAGTAACAACCAGCTATAAATGTCATGATGCCGAATGTCTCTGTAATGTGGAATCAATCTTTTAACCCGAGAGCCCCTGAATCGCACATAAAGAAAAACGGGACCACTTTCTTTTATCAGCATATGATATAAACAGCTCTAAGCAGAACAAAAAAAGACACAAGCCAAAAGCTTATGTCTTTTATCACAATCTATATTATTAGTTTAAGACTTTAACACTTACAGTTTTGACGCCCCAATTAGAAGCATCACTTTTACTTGGTACAAATACGTCGATTTTATTTCCTTTAATAGCGCCGCCAGTGTCTGCTGCTGTTGCTTCCCCGTAGCCTTCAACATAGACTTTAGAACCTAGCGGAATTACATTAGGATCAACCGCAATAACTTTCGCATTCGGGTTCTTATTTAAGTCAATGCCTGTAGCTGTAACGCCGGAAATGCCGCCGTCGTTAGCGGTGTAAGCAGTAGCAGTAACTGTTAGTTCTTTTGAAGCTTCTTGATTATTTGTATTTGATTGAACAGCCTTCTCCTCTGTGTTAACAGAAGTTTCTGCCTCAGCCTTTGTTTCTTGTTTAGGTTGCTGTTGTACAGCTTCTTGTTTAGGTTGCTCTTTTTGCACAGCCTCTTGTTTTGGCGCAGCTTGAGGTGCGTTTGTTTGCGCATTCTCAGTAGCTGTGTTAGCTGCTGTTGCCTGACCTTTTACTGAAAGAGTTGATCCAGCATAGATCATGTCAGAGCTTAAGTTATTCCAAACTTTCAGGTTGTTGACTGTCGTGCCGAATTTTTGAGCAATCTTAGAAAGCGTATCTCCCGCTTTAATTGTATATTGCCCAGTCGTGGTTGTTTCTTCTGAAGAAATGGTCAGTTTTTCTCCTGCAATGATTTTATCAGAAGTTAACTTGTTCCATTCTTTTAAGTCCTTTAGGTTCACTCCATTTTTCTGAGAGATTCCCCAGAGCGTATCACCCTTTTGCACCGTAATTTCTTTTGCAGAAGCGTGAGCTCCGAATGCAGTTGTTGAAAGTGCAGCAACTGCCACAAAGGACATAATCGTCTTCTTCATAAGTAAATCCTCCCTTGTTAGCTTTTTATTGGCGGCTAACAGGTGATATCGTAACACACGTAAATGTCAAATCAATAACAAAAAGATATGATTTAGATTACAGTTCCTTTACATGAAGGATTTCTCTCTGATGGAAAGACTTACTGAACCCTTGATATAATAGGCTTCGCAGGTCTTTTTATTTTGAGGCGAAACAGAGAAAATAAAATGTGTTTTTTATAGAAAAAAAGATTGATTTTCTGTTTTATTAGTCTGTCATCCTTGCATAAGCTTGTATTTCTTGTAAAAAAAGCCGGCCGTATTTTGCTCTTTTTTGTTCTCCGACTCCTTTTATAGACAAAAGTTCATCATCATTTACGGGCTGTTTTCCTGACATTTCTTTTAACGTTTGGTCAGAGAAAACAACAAATGGCGGAACGCCCTGCTCAGCCGCAATTTCTTTCCGAACCATGCGCAATCGTTCAAATAGCTCGTCATTTTCAGTAATCGCTGCCGCTTTTAACGCTTCTTTTCTCGCTACTGATAATTCTCCTTTCAGCACATTTCTTCCTTTACTGCTGACAAAAAGAGTCGGAAACGTTCCGTCTGACATCCTGATGAAGTCGTCAGAAATAAGAAATTCGATAAAATCACTGATTTCGCCAACGGATTGGTGTTTTAATATCCCGTATGTTGAAAGGTCTGAAAAGCCATTTTCAAGAACTTTTTTATTTTTGGAGCCGGCAAGCACCTGGGCAACCATTGTCTTGCCAAACCGTTCTTTCATGCGAATGATACAGGATAAGACCATTTGCGCCTCCCGCGTCACGTCATGGGCCGCTCTTGTATCGGTACAGTTTCCGCACTGTCCGCACGCATCAGGCTCCTTTTCTCCGAAATACATAAGGATAAAACGCTGCAGACAATCTTCCGTATGACAGTAGTCGACCATTTGTCTCAGTTTTTTTAAATCCTGCTTTTGTTTCTCTTCATGTTCTGATTGCTCAATTAAGAAGCGCTGCACCATAATATCCTGCGGTGAAAACAGGAGAACACATTCACTGGCAAGACCGTCCCGTCCAGCTCGTCCTGCCTCTTGATAATAGCTTTCCATATCTTTCGGAATTTGTGCATGCAGAACAAATCTGATATTTGATTTATCAATACCCATTCCAAAAGCAGAGGTTGCCACCATCACTTGAAGCTCATCATTAAGAAACCTTTCCTGCTGCTCTTTTCTCTCATCATCAGCCATACCTCCATGATACCGGCCTGCCCTGACCTGATTTCGTTTCAATCTCTCATATATCCGATCAGCTTCTTTTCTGGTCGCTGTATAGACAATTCCTGCTTCATGCCTGTTGTTTTGCACATATTCGTCTATAAACCGATCTTTATTTTCTCCTTTTACTACTTTAAAGGTTAAATTCTCTCGGGAAAATCCGGTATATACCGTGTTTTCTTTTTGAATATGCAGCTGTTTGCAAATATCATCATGAACCTCGGGTGTGGCTGTTGCTGTTAACGCCATGATGACAGGCTTGTCGTGTAATTCACGGAACAAGATTTCAATATTCCTGTAGCTTGGCCTGAAATCATGGCCCCATTGAGAAATACAATGCGCCTCGTCTATTGCGACCAAAGGAACATCTATGCCCTGCAAAATCCGGATAAACTCTGTGGACGTTAGTCGCTCTGGTGTAATGTAAAAAAGCTTATAAGCCCCTTCTTTGAGTCCGTTCAGCCTCTCATATATTTCCTGATTGGATTGTGTGCTGTTAATGTAGGCGGCGTTAATCCCCGCTTCTTCTAACGCATCAACTTGATCCTTCATCAAGGAAATCAACGGTGATATGACGATCGTCGTCCCTTCAAACATTAATGCCGGAATTTGATAGCAAATCGATTTGCCGCCTCCCGTCGGCATAATGCAGGCCGTATTTTGCCTCGCTTCCGTCACCAAGCGGATCGCTTCATCTTGGCCGCTCCGAAACTTCTCATAACCAAAATAATGAGCCAGAAGGGATTGGGCTCTATGTAACATAACGTGTAAACCTCGCTTTTCCTTGAATTTCTCCCATCATATCATAAAAAAGCGGCCTTCATTTCTTTCACACAAAAATGGAATATTCACTATACCAAACCTTTTTAGATAAAATAAAAAGCCATTTCCGAAAAGGAAATGGCTTTCGCTACGTCTTGCCGTATGCAAGTAAGAAAGTTTTAAACCACCACTCCTCAAAGTGGGTGTTTGCAGAAACGTTCCTGTCGTCCTCTGCAATGGAGGCATGACATTCCGGCTTCGATATAAAACTCCCTATTACAGCTTAAAGGTTAAAACTTAATTAACAATACGCACAAAGTAGCTTCTTTAATATAGTACACCATCAGGCGCTTTTAATCAAGAGGTCAGAACAATTGTTTAGAAAAACTTTTTCCAGTGAATAAAACTGTTTTTTCTCCAAAATACCTGACAATTCGACAAACAAAAAATATATTACAATAAAAAAAACAGCCTTTTTCGCTAAAAGCGAATGATTATTTTCTTCTATATTAATGTGTATATACAAAAAGACTCCTATTTGTAACGATAGGAGTCTTGGCTTTATTAGAATTTTGCAGCAAGATCTTTTGCTTCTTGTAAACCTTTTTCAACGATTTCTTGCGCTTGATCAGGTGCTGCGTTATGTCCTTCGATGACAACTGTGTGCAAGTCTTGAACACCCCAGAAACCAAGAACTGTTTTCATGAAGTTTAATGACATTTCAAGTGCAGCCATTGGTCCTTCTGAGTAGACACCGCCGCGAGCGTTAAGAAGCGCAACTTTTTTGCCGCCCATTAAACCGACTGGTCCTTCTTGTGTGTATTTGAATGTAACGCCTGCGCGAGACAGATAATCAACATAAGTATGAAGCACTGCTGGCACTGTGAAGTTCCAAAGCGGGAATGCGAAAACAACTTTGTCAGCTTTTACAAACTGGTTCAGATATTTGTCAGCAATTGCTGCTTGTTTTTTCTCATCTTCTGTCATTTCCATTCCTTGACCTGCTTTAAATGTTCCGTTAATCATATCTCTGCCAAGGTAAGGAAGGTTTTCCTTATGAAGATCTAATTCAACCACTTCATCATTAGGGTTGTTTTCTTTATAAGCAGCTAAGAAAGCTTCGTAAAGTTTAGTTGAAACGCCTTCTTCAGCTGTACGGTCGCTTGATTTTACAAATAAAACTGTAGACATTTGTATTCCTCCCGGTAAACTTTTTATATTTACTTACAAATAGTATGTTACTTTCTTTTTTATGCAAAGTCAATCACTTTATTTTGAATATGAGATTTTTTTTCAAAAAAAGCAAGTACATCTAATATCGGTGTACTTGCTTACCATTTTTACTTCGAATCTTGTTCACGATCCAAGATTTCATACGTCTGCGAGCTTTTTTGATCAATTGTTTCTTTGTTGGATAAGTCTTTTACCTGTTCATGAAACTCTCTTTCATAAGAAGGAGCATCTGTCTCCAGATCATCCTCCACATCAGCTTGGGCCTCAACTGTCATTCTTGCATAAGGAACAGCTTCAAGTCTTTCGTAAGGAATCTCTTGGCCGGTTTTTTCACACACGCCATAAGTTCCATCTTTCATCTTTTGTAATGCACGGTTGACCTCCTCTAACAGCTCCCGGTCAATCTCTTTCACCGTTTGGTCTGTCATCCGGTCTGTGACGAGCGTCCCGTGGTCTGCCATATGGTTGTCAACCCCATTGGAAAGCTCCCCCACTTCTTCCGTCATTGATTCTGTTTCCTTTTTCTCGCCAGACAATTCTTTTTGCATATCGAGCAATTTATGATAGAGATGCTGTGTTTGTTCTTTTGTCAGTGCCATGTATATCCTCTCCTTTCTATCCTGTTTCCCGTTTTGCCTTCTGTCAAACATGGGAACATCGATGGAAAGATGAGCTACTGCCTTTTTGAACGGATCGTGACCGCTGGCGTCGATGGTGCTTCGGGTTTTCGTTGGCACTTTTTGTTCTTCTCTTCTGGCGGTATATAATAGGTTGCGCCTATATTTAATCTGCCGCTCAGTTCATCAATGGTCAGCTCGCCGAATTCAAGATGATAGTCAATTTTTTCGACATTCAGCGTTTCAATATGTATATAGGTTTCTTCAGACTCCTGTTTGCTGCTTTGTTTTTGTTTCTCAATCACTGAGAGTCTTTCTTCACATTCACGCAGTTTGTCAAGTTCTGGTTTCAAGCAATGCCTGATCAGCGACCGGAACATTTTTTTCATGACATCACGACCCTTTGCATACTCCTCTTTCGTCTACATATATAATGAGGTATATCCCATAGAAAGGAGAGGTTTTCATGCTTCCGACTAACATCAATATTTCTCATCTCAAGACTAACTCGATAGGCACCGGCTCATCCCTTACCTTTGGTTCTGCGGAGTTAAGGAACAGGCGCTCTGCTATCAAAAGAAATAACGGTTTTGGGGAACAAAATGCAGATGTTATTGTCATGGTCATTCCGATTGAATCAATTGATGACCGTGATGGGGCAGATGCACTCGGTATGAAAATCAATCATCAATAACAATGGTTTTCGCTTGACCTTCGTCTTTTTGAATAGTGATGTATAGGATTCCGTCTTTAAAAATGGCATTCATCTTTCCATGAAGATGATCGGAAAGCGGAATTTTCTTTTCAAAACTTCCGTATCTCCCTTCTTTTTGGCGAAAGTCCTGTTCATTAAAATAGGAAAAGCGCTGCCCCTTCACCACTAAATAATCTCCGTACGATAATATGTGAACGTCTTGTTTACGGTAGCCTGGAAGATAAATTAAAAATTGTACTTCCGTAACGGTATCTACAATATCCATGCTCGGAAATGAAGCATCTCCTTTCCCTCGCTGATCTTGCTGCGCAAACGGAAACGGAGATTGGCCATTTGTCATAAAAGGGGTTTTTTGGTCTTCATCAAATACCTGTTTCCAAAAGTCACCGCCGTACATCTGCTGTGCGAATTCCATCCACTGCTTCATCTTTTCGAAATCCATTTGAAGCCCCCTGTCTTAACATACTTTATAACCGCCAGCATACAACTATAGAAAGGAGGTTTGCCTGTGGTTCAACCAACTCCGTATATCAATATTAATATTTTCATGCTGAAAATTAATTCCTTTGAAAATGCTTCAGCGGTTAACGTAGGACAAAATTTATTGGCAGAATGGCAAAATTCAGATAAAAAAAATCAAGGCTACGGACAGAATTTTGGAGATGCGAGCGGATTTATGGGCACGAGAAGCCATGTGGATGACAGAGACCAAATTGATTCTCCGGCCTCTTTTGAAAGCGAAGCGGTTAACTCCTCAATCAAAAGGAAGTGATGAGATGTTCTTTTCTCCCTCCGTCGTGAATGTCGGCGGATTTAAAATCAATACGATGGACCGTGGTTCCTCTTTAACACTCGGTCCGTATCAGCAGGTCGATTACTTTTTATCAGCTAAAATAAATCAAGGGTTTGGAGAAGAAAATGGCGACTTTACTCCTCTTGTCGTACCGATTTCAAATGTATTAGATGCAGATCTTGTTGATTCGAACTCAGCGAAAAACAGTGTGGTG
The DNA here is from genome assembly GCF_038002425.1 of Bacillus sp. FSL R7-0685. Lineage (NCBI taxonomy): Bacteria > Bacillati > Bacillota > Bacilli > Caryophanales > Bacillaceae > Bacillus > Bacillus sp. FSL R7-0685. Next base: position 2,106,590 of record NZ_JBBOCN010000001.1, read on the forward strand.
TAATAAGAACAGGGCATGTGCGCCCTGTTCTTTTTTTTATATATAAAAAAAAGCCTAACCATTTTTTGAACGGCTGGCTCATCAAATATTCAGCTGCACAAATGCTTTGTCAGCACCGCCTGAACCTCGCTTAAATCGGTGTCTTTCGCAAATTCTAATTCGAACGTTTTGCTTCTTGTCATCAATAAAAGCCCAGTGTCCGGATCAAACATTCCCGCTTCTTGGATGGCAAAGCTTTCAATTGTTTTATATGGAAGAAATACACGAACCTTCTTTTTGGAAAACATTTTATTGTCAAAGAAAATGATCCGCTTATTTGTAAAGCAAATTTGGTCCACTCGGAGCTTATAAATCGATTCTATTCTTTCCCCTTCAACGAGCAAAGCCTCAAGCTTCTTTGCGTCCGTTGATCTGCTAACAGAAAAAATACCCAATGAAGAACCCCTCTTTCTGCATTTATCTATTTGTTTTATCATTCACTACATAAAAATAAGTCCTTTATCCCTATATAAGAATACGACATAGAAGACATTTAAACCATTACGAACAGATTACATTTTTCAAATTTTTGATTTGTTTTTTGGCTTTTAAGCTGTTGTCAGCAAGTAATACGCACATATAGAGAAAAAAGTTTCAATATTCAGCAATGTTTTTATAAAAAAGCGGTTTTTAATGATTTTTTTAATTTTGTTTTATATTTCCTGTTTTAACCACAAAAAAACCGCAGCTGAGCTGCGGTTTTATGTATCGACTGCTTTTAACAAAATCTGTTTGATGCTTCAAGGAAGCATTACATCTCTTCGAAGTATTCTTTATAATAGCCGCCGACTTTATTCGTATTGTCGACCACAAAGAGAAACTCCTCTGTTTCATTTTTTACTTCATATTCTTTTCCCGGTGTTAAAACGCGGTTTACGATATATTTTTTTGCGTTTGTCTGCACACACTTTACTTTTTTAATTGTTTCTTTTTCAAGCCAATTTTTATGAATCATGATGAAATCTCCTTTTCTTATCTATAAGCTTATTGTAGCTTTTTTCTTTTGTAAATTGCAATATCGGTTATTCATTGATTTTGCCTTGATTTCTATTATAGAATGTTTGTATACGCTTACGTTTGAAGCAACTATCACAGCTTATTTCTGCTATTCAATCCAGGAATCAATGTGCTATCACCAAGAATCTCAGAACAGACCATAAAAAATGACTGGAGGTTTGTTACGGATGAGTTCTTTAACGATGCAAGTGACGAAAAGGCTGGAGACATTTTTGCAGGGAACAAAGAAGCTTTATATTGACGGAAAGTTTGTTCCGAGTGCCTCAGGGGCAACCTTTGACACTCCAAACCCGGCGACCGGCGAAACCTTGATGACGCTGTATGAAGCCCAGGCTGCGGATGTGGACAAAGCGGTTAAAGCTGCCCGGAAAGCCTTTGACCAAGGTGAATGGAGAACAATGTCTCCAGCTTCGAGAAGCAGACTGATGTATAAGCTGGCGGACTTAATGGAAGAGCATAAAACTGAGCTTGCTCAGCTTGAAACACTTGATAATGGGAAACCGATCAATGAAACGACTAATGGAGATATTCCGCTGGCTATTGAGCATATGCGCTATTACGCCGGCTGGTGTACAAAAATAACAGGACAGACGATTCCGGTTTCCGGCGCTTACTTTAATTATACGCGTCATGAGCCTGTCGGTGTCGTCGGCCAGATCATTCCATGGAATTTCCCGCTCCTGATGGCGATGTGGAAAATGGGCGCGGCACTTGCAACAGGCTGTACAATCGTCCTCAAACCGGCTGAACAAACACCGCTTTCAGCTCTTTATTTGGCAGAATTAATTGACCAAGCCGGTTTCCCTGCCGGTGTAATCAACATCATCCCAGGATTCGGTGAAGATGCGGGAGAAGCGCTGACGAACCACGAAGCGGTTGATAAAATTGCCTTTACCGGTTCCACTGAAATCGGAAAGAAAATCATGTCCACCGCAGCGAAAAGCATTAAGCGTGTTACATTGGAGCTGGGCGGAAAATCGCCTAATATTCTTCTGCCGGATGCGAATTTGAAAAAAGCCATCCCGGGCGCTTTAAACGGTGTGATGTTTAACCAGGGCCAAGTCTGCTGTGCGGGCTCACGTGTCTTCATTCATAAAGACCAATATGATGAAGTTGTTGATGAAATGGCGTCCTATGCTGAGTCACTCCGCCAAGGAGCGGGACTTCATAAAGATACTCAAATCGGGCCTCTCGTAAGCAAGGAACAGCATGAGCGCGTTCTTTCCTATATTCAAAAAGGAAAAGATGAAGGAGCAAAAGCAGTGACCGGCGGAAGCTGTCCTTTTGAAGCAGGATATTTTGTCGCACCGACTGTGTTTGCGAATGTTGAAGACGAAATGACCATCGCAAAAGAAGAAATTTTCGGACCCGTGCTGACTGCAATTCCGTACGAAACTGTCGATGAAGTTATTGAACGGGCAAACCATTCAGAATATGGGCTTGCGGCCGGACTATGGACAGAGAACGTCAAGCAGGCTCATTATATCGCGGACCGACTTCAAGCCGGAACCGTTTGGGTGAACTGCTATAATGTGTTTGACGCGGCGTCTCCATTTGGCGGTTATAAACAGTCAGGACTCGGACGAGAAATGGGATCATATGCCTTGGATAATTACACAGAAGTCAAAAGTGTATGGATAAACCTTGAAGACTAACATGTATGTTTAAAAAACTGCTGCCTGCCAGCAGTTTTTTTCTTTCTGTAATGGCAGTAAAAGACGCTGAATATATATGCTTCTGAAGGAGTTGAGCGTGATGGGCACACTTCAGGAGAAAGTGAGGCGTTTTCAAAAGAAAACCATTACGGAGTTAAGAGAGAGGCAAAATGCTGATGGTTCATGGACATTTTGCTTTGAAGGACCAATCATGACAAATTCCTTTTTTATTTTGCTCCTTACCTCACTAGATGAAGGCAAAAATGAAAAAGAACTGATATCATCCCTTGCAGCCGGCATTCATGCAAAACAGCAGCCAGACGGCACATTTATCAACTATCCCGATGAAACGCGCGGAAATCTAACGGCTACCGTCCAAGGATATGTCGGGATGCTGGCTTCAGGATGTTTTCACAGAACTGAGCCGCACATGAAGAAAGCTGAACAATTTATCATCTCACATGGCGGTTTGAGACATGTTCATTTCATGACAAAATGGATGCTTGCCGCGAGTGGGCTTTATCCTTGGCCTGCTTTGTATTTACCATTATCACTCATGGCACTCCCCCCAACATTGCCGGTTCATTTCTATCAGTTCAGCTCATATGCCCGTATTCATTTTGCTCCTATGGCTGTAACACTCAATCAGCGATTTGTCCTTATTAACCGCAATATTTCATCTCTTCACCATCTCGATCCGCACATGACAAAAAATCCTTTCACTTGGCTTCGGTCTGATGCTTTCGAAGAAAGAGATCTCACGTCTATTTTGTCACATTGGAAACGCGTTTTTCATGCACCATTTGCTTTTCAGCAGCTGGGCCTACAGACAGCTAAAACGTATATGCTGGACCGGATTGAAAAAGATGGAACATTATACAGCTATGCGAGCGCAACCATATTTATGGCTTACAGCCTTCTGTCACTTGGTGTGTCACGCTATTCCCCTGTTATCAGGAGGGCGATTACCGGCATTAAATCACTGGTGACTAAGTGCAACGGGATTCCTTATCTGGAAAACTCTACTTCAACTGTTTGGGATACAGCTTTAATAAGCCATGCCCTTCAAAAAAATGGTGTGACCGAAACGGATGGCTCTGTTACAAAAGCAGCCGACTTTTTGCTAGAACGCCAGCATACCAAAATAGCAGACTGGTCTGTCAAAAATCCAAATTCAGTTCCTGGCGGCTGGGGGTTTTCAAACATCAATACAAATAACCCTGACTGTGACGACACTGCAGCCGTTTTAAAGGCGATTCCCCGCAATCATTCTCCTGCAGCATGGGAGCGGGGGGTATCTTGGCTTTTATCGATGCAAAACAATGACGGCGGATTTTCTGCTTTCGAAAAAAATGTGAACCATCCACTGATCCGCCTTCTGCCGCTTGAATCCGCCGAGGACGCTGCAGTTGACCCTTCAACCGCCGACCTCACCGGACGTGTACTGCACTTTTTAGGCGAGAAAGTTGGCTTCACAAAAAAACATCAACATATTCAACGCGCTGTGAACTGGCTTTTCGAACATCAGGAGCAAAATGGGTCATGGTACGGCAGATGGGGTGTTTGCTACATTTACGGCACTTGGGCTGCTCTTACTGGTATGCATGCATGCGGTGTTGACCGAAAGCATCCCGGTATACAAAAGGCTCTGCGTTGGCTCAAATCCATACAAAATGATGACGGAAGCTGGGGAGAATCCTGCAAAAGCGCCGAAATCAAAACATATGTACCGCTTCATAGAGGAACCATTGTACAAACGGCCTGGGCTTTAGACGCTTTGCTCACATATGAAAATTCCGAACACCCGTCAGTTGTGAAAGGCATGCAATACCTTACCGACAGCAGTTCGCATAGCGCCGATAGCCTCGCGTATCCAGCAGGGATCGGATTGCCGAAGCAATTTTATATTCGCTATCACAGTTATCCATATGTATTCTCTTTGCTGGCTGTCGGGAAGTATTTAGATTCTATTGAAAAGGAGACAGCAAATGAAACGTGAATCTTATCAAGCGGAGATGTTCAATTGGTGTGAAGCCCTGAAAGATCAGATTCAAAAGCGAGGTCAGCTTGACCAGTTTGAAGATCAAATCGACAAGATGATTGAGGCTCTGGAAGATGACCAAACAACAGAAGAAGATTGGTATAAACAGGCCGCTGCCCTTTATCGGGATATTACAGAATCAGATGATACAAGTGAAAGACGCGCTTATGTCCCTATAGGGAAACACGTGCTGCCAAAGCTTCCTTACAAATACTCCGCCTTAGAACCTTATATTTCACGCGATATTATGGTCCTTCATCATACAAAACATCATCAAAGCTATGTCGATGGCCTGAACAAAGCAGAATCAGAGCTTAAAAAAGCGAGAGCGACAAAGAATTATGACTTAATCACTCATTGGGAAAGAGAGCTTGCGTTCCATGGAGCAGGCCATTATTTGCATAGTATTTTTTGGTTTTCTATGCATCCAAACGGAAAACGGCGTCCTACAGGGGCATTGTTCCAAATGATAGACCTTTCATTTGGAAGCTATTCCGCTTTTAAAGAACATTTTACCCAAGCCGCTAAAAAAGTGGAAGGCGTCGGCTGGGCCATTCTGGTCTGGGCACCTCGATCAGGACGGCTGGAGATTTTAACGGCAGAAAAACACCAGCTCTTAAGCCAATGGGATGTAATCCCCCTTTTACCGCTTGACGTATGGGAGCATGCCTACTATTTGCAATACAAAAATGACCGGGCCAGCTATGTCGATCACTGGTGGAATGTCGTGGATTGGCGCGAGGCTGAAAAACGTTTTGAGCAGGCAAAAGAAGTCGTTTGGAAGCTCTATTAAAAAAAGCCCCCTTTCCCCGGGGGCTCCGTGTTTTAAAAAATCCCTACCACATGCAAAAACACGATGATGATGGCAACAGGAGATAGATATCGAATGAGCAGCAGCCAAACCGCAAACCACTTTCGTTTGAGATTGGAACCGCTTTTCAGCTCGTCAAACAAATCCTGTTTCGGTATTTTAAGCGGGACAAAAATCGAAATCAGTAACGCACCTAACGGCATTAAAATATTGCTCACAAGATAGTCGGCCGCATCAAAAATAGACAGATGAAATATAGTGACGTCACTTAAGACACCGTATGATAATGCAGACGGCACACCGACAATAAAAATAGCAATTCCGCCTAACCAAGCGAATCGTTTTCTCTTATTGACATCGCCTTTCGAAAGTACTGCGACCAAAATTTCCAGCATTGAAAAAGCAGATGTCAATGCAGCAAATAAAAATAGAAGTAAAAATGCTAATAAAAAGATAATTCCGAACGGCATTTGATTAAACACAGTCGGCAGCACGTTAAATAACAGAACCGGGCCTTGGTCTGGTTTGAGGCCGAATGAAAAGACAGCTGGAAAAATCGCAATTCCGGCCATTACAGCAACAAGCATGTTCATAACAGTTACAGATACAGCGGACTGTACCAGATTTTCCTGTTTCTCTAAATAAGCGCTATACGTTACCATGACAGATACACCGACACTTAATAAGAAAAAGGATTGTCCCATTGCATATAAAATGGTATTGGCATCAATTGCAGTTAAATCAGGCATCAGGAAAAATTTGATTCCTTCCATCGCGCCATCAAGTGTAACCGAACGCACCATTAAAATGATGAATAATAGAAAAAGCGCCGGCATTAATACTTGGCTTGCTTTTTCAATTCCGCTGCTTACCCCTTTTGCAACAACTAAAATTGTTACCACCATAAAGAGCAGCTGGCCTCCTACAGCCAAATAAGGATTTGAAATGGTACTTGCAAATATCGTATCAAAACCAGATGTTTGCGATAAACCGCCAGTGAAGCCTTTTATAATATAAATTAAAATCCATCCGCCTACGACACTGTAGAAAGATAGAAGAATAAAGCACGTCACCATGCCTAAATAACCGATCCAATGCCACTTCGTTCCTGGAGCAAGTGTTTTATAGGACTGAACGGCATCTTTCTGTGTTCTTCTGCCTATGATGAATTCACCTAACAATAAAGGCAGTCCGATTAAAACCGTAAATAAAATAAAAATAAGTAAAAATGCGCCTCCTCCGCTGGTTCCGGCAACATATGGGAATTTCCATATCGCACCAAGCCCGATAGCTGATCCTGCCGCGGCTAAAATAAAGCCGAGCTTCGAAGACCATTGATTTGCTTCCTTCACCGTATCACTCCTATTTGATCTAACCATTATAAAGGTTCATTGTAAGAATATCTTCCTATATAGTCAAGAACATTTTAATTAGTTTACATCATATATCTATAGACATCTGCCAAAAACTAATATTGAATTATTCAGAAAATTATTTATAATAAGAGAATGTTATGAAATTTGTAAGAATTTCTGCTGAAGTTCTTGATAAGTGTGTTAGGAGTGTTTTTATGGACATCATTAGAAAAATAAGTCATTTTGCAGGACAAACCTTTGGCATATGGGTCATTGTTTTTGCAGTGCTGGGATTTTCTTTCCCATCTTTATTTACGTGGATCAGTTCTTATATTACGATTTTTCTCGGCATTATCATGTTTGGGATGGGCCTTACACTGCAAGCCGATGATTTCAAAGAGCTGGTCAGAAAGCCTTGGCAAGTTATTATTGGAGTAATAGCTCAGTATACGATCATGCCGCTCGTTGCTTTCGGCCTCGCATTTGGGCTTCATCTTCCAGCTGAAATCGCAGTTGGTGTTATTCTTGTCGGCTGCTGTCCCGGGGGAACTGCATCTAATGTTATGACATTCTTAGCAAAAGGAAATACTGCCCTTTCTGTTGCGGTTACGACAATTTCTACCTTATTGGCACCTGTTGTAACACCGTTGTTGATTATGCTGTTTGCCAAAGAATGGCTTCCTGTCTCGCCGGGGTCTTTGTTTATCTCAATCTTACAGGCGGTTTTATTTCCGATCATTGCAGGTCTGATTGTCAAAATGTTTTTCAGAAAACAAGTGGCAAAAGCCGTACATGCCCTTCCGCTTGTTTCTGTCATTGGCATCGTTGCGATTGTCTCAGCTGTCGTCAGCGGCAATCGGGAAAATCTGCTTCAATCGGGGTTGCTCATTTTTTCAGTTGTTATCCTGCATAACGGTATCGGTTATTTACTGGGGTTTCTTTGTGCAAAGCTTTTAAAAATGGATTACCCGTCTCAAAAAGCGATCGCAATCGAAGTCGGCATGCAAAACTCCGGGCTCGGGGCTGCACTTGCCACGGCTCATTTCTCACCGTTATCTGCCGTACCCAGCGCAATATTCAGTGTGTGGCATAACCTTTCAGGTTCTATGCTTGCAACATATTGGTCAAAAAAAGTGAAAAAGAAGCAAGCTGGATCCAAAAGCAGCAATCTATCACTTTAAATATGCATCAAAAAGGGTACATCACTTTATCGTGATGTACCCTTTTTTATTATCCTTCTAATAAAAGCTGTTCAGGATCTTCCAGTAAATTTTTGATTGTCACGAGGAAACCAACCGCTTCTTTACCGTCTACAATTCGGTGATCATAAGATAAAGCGATATACATCATCGGACGGTTTTCGAAACGCTCTTCATCAATGGCTACAGGGCGCAGCTGAATCTTATGCATGCCCAGTATACCGACTTGCGGGCTGTTTAAAATTGGAGTTGACATCAATGAACCGAAAGTCCCTCCGTTTGTAATCGTGAAGGAGCCTCCCTGAAGCTCGCTAAGGGTTAATTTATTGTTTCTTGCTTTTTTCGCAAGCTCGCCGATCTCTTTTTCGATTCCTGCAAATGTCAGGCGGTCCGCATCTCGTACTACCGGTACGACAAGGCCTTCATCAGCAGCAACAGCGATACCGATATCATAGAATTTCTTAACGATCAACTCATCGCCCTGAATTTCCGCATTCAACAGCGGATATTTTTTCAATGCAGCCACGACCGCTTTCGTGAAGAAAGACATAAAGCCGAGCTTCACTTCGTTTTGCTCAAAGAATTGATCTTTGCGGCGTTTTCTGAGATTCATAACAGCCGTCATGTCCACTTCATTAAATGTAGTCAGCATCGCCGATGTTTGCTGCACCTCTACAAGGCGTTTTGCAATCGTTTGTCTGCGGCGTGACATTTTTTGCACTTCGACAGGTTTATCAAAGCTTTGCTGTGCTTTTGGAGCCTGAGGCTGCTGCTTTTGCTGAGGAGCCGGTTTTGATGCCGGTTTTTCGTACGCTTCGACATCCTGCTTGCGCACTCTTCCAAGCGGATCTCCAGTTGGAACTTGAGACAGGTCAATTCCTTTTTCTCTCGCCAGCTTACGGGCCGACGGAGAAGCGATCGTTCTTGATTTTGCTTCAGATTGTGCTTCCTCGCTCACCTCTTGTGCAGCTGGTTCAGCCTGTTTCTCTTCTTTTACGCTTTCCTTGCTTTCTGCTTTCTCTGTAGGAGCAGGGGCAGAACTTTCACCCGCGCCTTCTGAAATCGTACCGATAATTTCTCCGACCTGGACGGTATCACCCGAATCTTTCAATACCTCTTGAAGTACACCCGATTCTTCTGCTGTCAATTCAACATTCACTTTATCCGTTTCTAGTTCAAGCAGATATTCACCCTGTTCTACATAGTCACCAGGCTGCTTTAACCATTGGGCTATTGTTCCTTCTGAGATTGATTCTGCTAATTCAGGTACCTTAATTTCCGCCATTTTTTCATTTCCCCCTTAGTTTTTGCGAGTCAAGCTATCAGATACAATACGTTCCTGTTCTTTTTTATGAACTGTCGGATCTCCCTCTGCAGGGCTGGATCGTCTTCTTCGTCCAATATATTGAACGCTTACTCCCTCTGGTGCAATCTCTGTCAAATACGGGCTGATATAACCCCAAGCCCCCATGTTCTGCGGCTCTTCCTGCACCCAAACGATTTCTTTCAGGTTCGGAAGTTTTGCAAATAACTCTTTGACTCCTTTTGCCGGGAATGGATACAGCTGTTCGATTCTCGCAATGTGAAGCCACTCTTTACCGTCTTCTAACTTATTAAAATGATCGCTAATGTCTATAGACACTTTACCGCTGGATAATACAAGTCTGGTTACTTTTTCATAGTCATGAGAAAGTCCCGACTGTTCATAAACAGGCTGGAAGCGGCTTTCGCTGAGCTCCTGCACTTCCGACACCGTATTTGGGTTGCGAAGAAGGCTCTTCGGCGTCATAATGACGAGCGGTCTGATTTCTTCACGAAGCAGCATTTTAGCCTGTCTTCTTAAAATATGGAAATACTGTGCCGCGCTTGTCAGGTTGGCAACCGTCCAGTTGTTTTCCGCTGCAAGCTGCAGGAATCGCTCGATTCTTCCGCTTGAGTGCTCAGGCCCCTGTCCCTCGTAACCGTGCGGAAGCAGCATGACTAATCCGGATTTTTGGCCCCATTTGGCGCGTCCGGCAGAAATAAATTGGTCAAAATACACTTGAGCAGCGTTGGCAAAATCTCCGTACTGTGCTTCCCACAAAACAAGCGTTTCCGGTGAATGCACGTTATAGCCGTATTCAAAACCGAGAACCGATCCTTCAGACAGCGGGCTGTTATGAACAGCAAATGATGTGCTGCAGTCAGATAAGTGATGAAGCGGCACAAATTCTTTGCCCGTCTCACTGTCATGAAGCACAAGGTTTCTTTGGGCGAACGTTCCGCGCTCGGAATCCTGTCCTGTTAAACGAATCGGTGTTCCGTCTTTCAAAATTGAAGCAAACGCGAGTGATTCTGCCAAAGACCATTCCACTTTTCTGTCATCATCGAACGCCTTGGCGCGTCTTTCTAAAATGCGTTTTAGCTTGCCGAAAACATTAAATGACTCCGGCCAGTTGATCAATTCGCCATTCAGCTTGCGGAGCACATCAAAATCAATCGAAGTGTCCACATCTGGGAAACCGTTTGATACAGGCTCTGGAAGTTCAATTTCACAGGCAGTGTGTTCCTTTTTAGACGGAACTTTCTGATATGCATCCTCAATGCGCTTCGTTACCGATTTTTCGATGTTTTGAACGACTTCCTCGGTAAGCACGCCTTCTTTTACCAGCTTTTCAGCGAAAATTTGTTTGACTGTCGGATGCTTTCTGACAGCATCATACAGCATTGGCTGAGTGGTTGACGGTTCATCCATTTCGTTGTGTCCATAGCGTCTGTACCCGATCAAATCAATCAGAAAATCCTTGTTGAATGTTTTTCGGTATTCGACCGCAAACTTAACAGCTGAGAGACAAGCTTCAGGATCGTCCGCATTCACGTGAACAATCGGAATTTCATAACCCTTGGCCAGGTCACTGGCATATTTTGTCGATCTGGATTCAGCGCTTTCTGTTGTGAATCCGATCATGTTATTGGCGATAATATGAATCGCACCGCCTACTTGATACCCTTTTAAAGAGCTTAAATTCAATGTTTCAGCTACAATTCCTTCCCCAGGGAATGCAGCATCTCCATGGATTAAAATGGCCAGCGATTTTGTTTCATCTTGTACCGGGTATCCGCTTTGTGTTCGCGTTTCCTGTGCCGCTCTTGTGCTGCCTTCAACAATCGGATTGATAAATTCCAAGTGGCTCGGGTTGTTCGCTAACGTAATGCGCGCTGATTTTGTTTCAGCGTCTTGAAGCTCCCGATTCGCCCCCAAATGGTATTTGACATCCCCTGTCCATCCGTAGCTGATTCCAATGGATCCCTCAGACGGTACAAGATCTTTGTTCGGCGCATGCTGGAATTCAGAGAAGATGATTTCATACGGTTTGCCGAGCACATGTGCCAAGACATTCAGGCGTCCCCTGTGCGCCATCCCGATGTTGACACTTGTCGTGCCTGATTTGACAGATTGTGCAATAATGTCATCAAGCACTGGAACAAGAGCGTCTAGACCCTCAATGGAAAAGCGCTTCTGCCCGACGAATGTGCGGTGCAAAAACTGCTCAAAGCCCTCTACTTCTGTCAATCTTTCCAGCACAGCTGACAGCTTTTCAGCTGAGTTCTTCTGGAACAGCTCGCCAGATTCAATCTTTCTTGTCAGCCACTCGCGCTCTTTGAAGTCATGCACATGGTCAAATTCAAATGAGATCGTTCTTTTATACGTATTTCGTAAATACTGAATGGCTTCTAAACCGTTCGAAATGTTTTTAGGAGCGTCTTTGCAGATGACAGACGCAGGTATTGCTTTTATTTCCTCTTCTGTTAGCCCGTAATCGGATAATGGAAAAAGTTCGCTCTTTTTCTCATCCTTTCTGAGCGGATTGACGGAAGCGTTCAAATGGCCATAGGTTCGGATATCTTCTGCAAGTCTGACTGCGGATGCGATCTTTTGAATCAGATCGGCTGTAACACGTCCCTTTTCTTTTGTTCCCGAGGCCTCTTTTATATCGCTTGGCGGAGCACCGAGCTCGTCGAACATTTCCTTCAAATCCGGGTCAATGCTGTTCGGATCCTGGGTATACTGATCGTAAAGCTCCAGCGCATAGCCGAGGTTCGGACCGTAAAAATCTTCCCAATTCATTCGTTGTTTCATACTATTTTGAAACATTTGAATATTACCCCCAACTTAAATAATCAAGTGATTGATTCACTATCTTGAAATAACTTTCGAACGCTGTGTCCAAAATTATGTAATAAAAACGCTTCCAACGATATTTTACCACTGTTTGCAATTTGATTCTACCTTGATTGTTCACAAAATAGTAAAAAACCTTTATAAAAAACAAAAAATTTAATCATTCGAAAAAACAAACGCCAAAAAGCATAGGATTAAGGGCTATCCTATGCTTTTATGAAGCAGTTTTTTCAGCAGCGGATACAAAACATCCGGTAGCTGATCAACATCCGGGACAAATATACTGAATTTTCCGTACATATCCTGGATCGTCTTCATTTGCGATTCTTCTATTTCTGAGTTGGAGAGAAAAACATTTATCACTTCTATTCCTCTTTTTCGGGCTTCGATAACCGCCTCACTTGTATCGACGATCCCATTTTGTTCGTAGCCAAATGCGGCCGGCTCTCCATCTGAGAAAACAATTAAGAACTTTTGCGCCTCGCTGCGATGCAGCATTTTTTTCGTCATCTGCCTAATTGCGTACCCGTCACGGTTATCTTCTTCTGGCTCAAGCTGCATAATGGCCGGTCCAGACTCTTGTCTTAATGATGATTGGAAGGGAATAACCGTATTGAAATAGTTTGGCTGGCTTGTTTCGGTTGCATCATTTGTGTCTTCCCAGAAACCGACAATCTGATGCGGAACCGCTACCGATTTCAGCGCTTCGTGAAACAACACGATTCCTCGTTTTGTTTCGTCCATTTTGTCGAACATGCTGGCTGAACAATCGACCAGCAAAGTAAAAACTGCATCGATTTCTGAAGATGGTTCTTGCTTTTTGTAGAACAGGCGCGGATTTCGCTCAGTGAAGTAGCGAAGAAGCTTATTGTTCAGTCTCCCGGCATGAAGGTCTGTTCTCGGCAATGTTTTTTTATGTTCAAGCGTTTTTTGAATCATTTGTTTCAAACGCTTTTGATACGATTCAATCGTTTTTGCCTGCTGTTTATAAGAAAGCTCTTCTTCACTGGTTGCCGGCTGCGGTTCTTTATAAATTGGAAATGCATATTTATTTTCTTTGCCGTCAGCCATACCCGCTCCGTTCGGCTGGTCTTTTTGAGACTCCAGCGCTTCCAGCTTGGAATAGTCTTTCCGTTTCGTTTGTCTGGCTGATCCTTGAACAGAGCCAAGGGCCTGATCTCCATCGTCGCCTTCCCTTGAAGCATCTTTTCCTAAATCTGATTTTGCGCCGTGTTCAATATCAAATTGAAGGAAGCTTTTAGACGGTGCTTCTGTTTCCCTGTGCCATGTCGGCATTTCTTCTTCATGGATATCCTCATCACCGTCTGATTGTTTTGGAAGCGTGACGTCATCACTCAGCTTCGGCGCTTTTTTCTCTTCTTCAAATAAAGGCTGTTCTGCAGCTTTTGCGTAGTCAAGCTCAGGCAAAAAGAAGTAGGTGTTCAACATGTCTTTATCGAGCACCTCTTCAAGTCCGTCCATGAGGTCCTCAACAATTTTCAGAACCTGCCATGTCGAATCTGCTTCATACACACGCAAGAGCTGCTGCTCAATAAACGGGCGCATCAGATCGATATCTTCACGCATGGACGGAAGAGTCTCAAGCGGCGATTCCGCTGTGAGCTTGACATAGATCGCGCAAAAGAGCGCATCGGTAAAAATGCTTCGTTCCAAATTTAAGGTCAGCTGAGTTGAGAAATGTTTTCTGTACATGTCTTTTCGCTTCGCAAATACATGTTTCGTACCCGGACGCTCATGTTTGATGCATTCTTCGATCCTAATGTCTTCAAGCAGCATAAAGAGCTGCTTGGCAAAACTTTTAAAGGTGAGATGACGATGGATATCATTCAAAAAGTTCGCAAACTCATGCAGCGAGCTATATCTTGTTCCGACTGAACGCAGGTAGACGTCGCTTTTCAGACCCGCTTCCATGTCCTCAGCTGCCCTGTCTTTCCAAAAGTGGCTCATATAGATTTTCTTTTCAAATGGATTGTAATAGGACTGAACGCCATACTCCACTTCTACCGCTTCACTCTTGGTGAGTGTTTTGGCCAAATCAGTCAGCATCATAAATAAAAATGAATCAATCGTGCTGTCGTTAAATTTGATAAATTTCATCGCAGCCCCCTCATTCAAACAGAGTTTCTGCAATATTTCGGACGGCCGCTTTTTCCCGATCATCATCAAGCTTTTCTACAATTCCCCGCTCAATGGCACGACGCGGCGGAATATAAGCAGCTAAATCACATGTATCGAGTAAAGCTCTGATGGATGCCGCTTCTTCAGACACCTGTCCGTTATTGGCCTGAACGATCAAGTCAGAGGAAAGCGTGATAAATCTGTCAATCAATTTCTCGTCTTTCAGGGCTGACTGAGACATGAGCACTTGTTTCAGCAGCTCGCCTTTAATATAAGGCACATCAATGATGACAAAACGGTTTTTCAACGCTTCATTCAGAGGAACAGTTCCGACATAGCCTTCATTGATGGCTGCAATGACTCCGAAACCGCTTTTAGCCCGTATGACCTCGCCTGTAAACGGATTTGTCATCATTTTTCTGTAATCTAATACACCGTTTAAAATAGGCAGTGTTTCTGGCTTCGCCATATTGATTTCATCTATATAAAGAAAATGGCCTTCCTTCATTGCCTTTGTAACAGGTCCTGAAACAAACTCGATTGTCGCCTGGCCAGATTGATTTTCAATCGTTTTATAACCGACCAATGCCTCAGCGTCCAAGTCGACTGAACAGTTGACGCTGTGCATCGGTTTATGAAAATAGCTGGACAATGTTTCTGCCAACTTTGTTTTTCCTGAACCTGTAGGCCCTTTCAGCAGGACATTTTTCCCCATGGCTAATGCAATAATGGCGTCAAATAAAATGGCTTCATCCTCCGCCTCATAGCCTGATGTTCCTATAAGCGATTGAAACTCCGGGGAAATAGGCTGCTCTTTATATGATAAAAGCTTTTGTTGTATATCTTCCGGCAATGTTAAGTGCTGTAGTTGAGTTGTCATAGACAGATTCCCTTTCCTATTCATATTCCATTAACGAGTATACTAAAAAAGCCCCTGTATGCTCAATACAAAAGGGCTTGGATGATATTACTGCTTCTCGTTATTTCCCAATAGGGCTCCGCAGACAATACGCGCACCGGAATTGCCGCTTGGGTTTGTCAGATAATCGTCCGCTTGTTCATGAATAATAAATGCACTTCCGTCCTCGTCGAGAATATTTAGTTTACTTCCTTTTTTCAGTGAAGTGTCAGGCGCATTCATAATGACATCTACCTTTCCATCAGCACCGACTTCAAGGTTCGGCAGATCTCCGGCATGATGCCCCATCGGATTATTGAAGCCGTGTTCTTTGTTCAGCGGATTAAAGGGACCGCCCGCTGATTCAAAATCCGGCCTGATACAAGAACCTTTCTCATAAATATGAAAACCGAGAGAAGCACCTGGACGCAGGCTGTTTGCGGAAATATGAATATCGAGGCCTTCATCATCTGATTCTTTGATCTCTATAAAACCGACTGCTTTCCCTTCACGATTGACCAGTTGGACATGATGACCAAACGCTGACGTTTCAACCACTTTTTTTTCCGGCACCCGGTTAGGAGGGTCTGGAGGTTTTTTTTGTCCGCATCCGGCAACTCCCAGTGCCGTCAGCATCATCAACAGCAAGAGACGGTGCATACTGTCTCCCCCTTGTTTTTTCTAACAGTGTGGTCAATCATTGTCTGGTATAAACAAAAAAGCCTATAAAAGGCTTTTTGTCATACTCATTTTTAAAAATAACTTCTTGCGCCCAAGTACCGCTGTTTCCAATACGAATTGCTGAGATTGGAAATGTCGACGCCCGATGAGCTTGCATGAATAAAATCACCGCCGCCTAGATAAATCCCCATGTGAGACGGGCCGGATTTATATGTGGTAAAGAAGACAAAGTCTCCTACTGACGGCTGGCTGACTTTCTGCATGACATTCCAATACCCTGCCGTACTCAATCTTGATATAGATGATACATTATTAATGAGGTAATAAATGAAGCCGCTGCAATCAAAACCGGCAGGCGTGTTTCCGCCCCATCGGTAAGGCACTCCGACATATTTTTTCGCTTCCGTTATCATTCTGTCAATCTTCGAGCCTATTTGAATGTTTGACCCTGAGTTATCTTTTGGCTTTGTCGGATTTGAAGGATTAGATTTTGATGCTCCCGAAATAGTCAGAACCTGCCCGATTTGCAACACATCCGATGATAAATTGTTTTTATCACGGATGCTTTGGACAGTGACTCCGAGCCGATTTGCAATTTTCCACAGCGAATCGCCTGCTTTTACCTTGTACGTCGTTGTTTTTGAGGGATTGGAGTTTGACGGCTTTTTGGAACCGCTGTTTCCGTTCTTAGGTGAACTGCTTCCTTTTATTTTGAGCACCTGTTTAGGATAAAGTGTATCTGATGTTAAGCCATTTAAGGTTTTTAATTCGGCTACAGTCATATTTAAGCTGTTTGCGATTTTCCACAGTGAGTCACCAAGCTTGACCGTATATGTACTTTTTGAATAACCTGAAGAATTGGAACCGCTGTTTTTCTTTGATCCATTTGATCCGCTTGAACTGCTTGTCCCTTTGATCTTAAGCTTTTGCCCCGGACGAATCAGGTCACTGCTCAGGCTGTTTAAGCTTTTAAGCTCAGAAACACTCATTTTATGATTTTTAGCAATCATCCATAGGGAATCACCATATGCAACTGTGTATGTTGATGTTTTGCTTGAATTAGATGGGGATGTCGTGCTTTTTTTGCTGCTTTCAGGAACCTTAAGACTTTGCCCGACATAAAGCACCGTTGATTTCAATTTGTTTTCGGATTTCAGAGCTGATATTGTCGTATCATACTGGCGGGAAAGTTTCCAAAGAGAGTCACCGCTTTTTACTTTTATCGTTTTTGCTTCCGCGGGTGCTGCGGCCATCGACGACCCAACAACTGCAGAAACAGCCAAGCCGGCTACAATCTTCTTTTTCATTCATTCAACCTCCTAAACTGTTTTTTTGCAAAAACAGCTAGTATTTTGTTTCCAAAAATGGCACACAACTGTTTTATCGTCAATTTTTCAGCAAGTTAAACCCTTTTCAAACATTTGGCGCAGCATTTTCAGCATCGTTCGACCTTTAAACCTTCAAATAAACATCTAACATTTTACATAAGCACGATATGTTTTTCGAAAGTCTAAGGAACTATTTAAGTGAGGGTAAAAATGATGGTTTTCTATTGATGAACGAAGCAGTTTCTCCTCCTTTCTTGTCTATTTTTCTAATCAATTCTCTATCGGCGTATCAAATCCCTTCCTCTGCATTCTTATGAAATGGCAAAAAGCCTGTTCTTTCGATAAGAACAGGCTTTTACACTATGCATTTGCTGATTGAGTTTTTTGTTTTACAGCTTCAAGAATGCTATCGGCCGCTTTTTTAGAGCCGCCTGCCGCTTTCAGTGATTGTCCAATTTCTTTTGCCTTTTCAGCATACGAACGATTATTCATTACATCTTGTATCGTCTCTTTCAGAAGGCTTTCAGATAATTCTTCTTTTTTTAACACTTTTCCTGCGCCGACTTTTTCCACCTGATCTGCGACAACAAATTGGTCGCCTCCCATCGGAATGACAACGAGCGGGGTTTCAAAATACAAACCTTCACTTGTGCTGTTCATTCCGCCGTGTGTCACAAATAAGCTGGCTCTTTTCAAGATCTCAAGCTGAGGGACATACGGGCGTACAATGAAATTCTCCGGAATGTCGTTTAACTCACTTGTTTTAATATGCTTGCCGATAGAAAGCACAACTTTACCGTCAAAGTCCTTACAAACTTCAAGGCATTGATTAAAAAACTGCTTTTGATTATTAAAAATGGTTCCCATTGAAATAAACAGCACGTTTTCATTGTCAATCTGATCAAATGGGAAATCATTGTTTCCGGCTCTTTCTGTAATGGAAGGACCGACAAATACATATCGCTCGCCAAATTGCTCAGCCAGTGGCTGAAATCCCCTTGATGTAAAGACGATTGTCAAGTCACCATCAGCTAAAAAAACATCAAATGGCTTCTTGATCTCTGCTTGAAAATCAGCATTTAACGTTTCTGCAAGCTGCTGGTATGATTCATAATGAGGCGAATCTTCAAGTGATCCTTTCATGTACGCTCCCATCATTTCCTTCGCAAATTCCTCATTCATCGCAAAGGTTGTACACAATGAAAATCTTGGCAGCTTCAGCATGTTGGCAATGACTTTACCCGCGAGAAGATGGTGATCATATATGACATAATCATACGATTCATGTTTGACTTCCTCATAAATATGAGTCGCGATATCCTTACAGGCTTTCAAAAAAGCGCAGAGCATTTCTGTGAAATCTCTTTCTTCATCGCCGGTTGCGTTTTTCCCGAAGTAATCTCCCCTGAAATCATGATACTCACGAAACTCTATATCAAGAGCTGTGATTTTTTCTTTATATTCCTTCACTGCGTAGTACGTAATGTTTTCTCCCCGGGATTTCAGCTCCTTCATCACACCGATAGAGGGATTAATATGCCCTTCACCGGGGAAACCGATCATTAATACATTTGCCATGCGGCAGCACCCTTCCTTTGAAAATTTATATAATATTTTATACGGTACTATAAATACATAAACAGGTAAAGTATTTCACTTGATTAATATTCATCACATATAACTTTTCTACCAGTTTATATTCCCTGTCTTCAAGACAAAAAGCATTCAGCTTGAAGCGAATGCTTTAATAAAGATACGAATTCAGTCATTTTGTCTCATGATAGGATTCTTAATCAGGCCCTTTTTATTATTTTTACGTTCTTGGTGAAATTAACGGATATAATACACCGTCTTTGGCAAACGACATCTTCCCTGTTTCCTCTGAAACCACGAGCACCAGTGCATCCGTATAGCCCGACATACCAAGAGCCGCCCGGTGCCGGGTTCCCAAATGGATATCCACTTCCTTCGTCGTCAGCGGGAGCACATTGGCTGCTGACACGAGTTTGTTTTCCCTCACTAATAAAGCGCCGTCATGAAGAGGGTTTCCGGGAAAAAAGATGCTTTCAATTAATGAAGAGCTGATCTCGGCGTGTAGGGAGGTGCCTTTTTGAATAAAACGTTCAACCGGGTCTGCTCTTTCAATCACAATTAAAGCTCCATGCTTATGTTCCGATAAGGCTTTAATCGCCTTGGCCAGCTCAATAAATGCCGGCGTAAATTCCTCAATGTATGATTGCAAATAAAAGGAGGATGCAATCCCCTGCATGTCCTGAAAAACGTGCCCCAAATCATCTAATTCACAAAGGAGACACTGGTCTTTTTCGTGAAGCGTTTTCAAGATTAGAGATGCATCACCTAATATTTGCTCTAAGTACACCTGT
The DNA here is from genome assembly GCF_038002425.1 of Bacillus sp. FSL R7-0685. Taxonomy (NCBI): domain Bacteria; kingdom Bacillati; phylum Bacillota; class Bacilli; order Caryophanales; family Bacillaceae; genus Bacillus; species Bacillus sp. FSL R7-0685. Next base: position 2,126,299 of record NZ_JBBOCN010000001.1, read on the forward strand.
ATTTTCCCCTTGAACGCATTTTCTGATATCTGCTCATAGCGCATAGCCTTCATCTCCTGTTTAAATTTCCAACTTTTCACGAATGCTTATCTTATTGATGCACATTCTATTGGTAAAGGAGGGATGTAAAGAATGGAAATCGAAAGAATCATTCAGTATATTTGCACCTTTTTAGGCGTGATTTCGCTTTCTTTTATTTATGCCCAAATGTTTAGAAAAACGAAACCGACAAAAAAAGAATAGGCCCGGCGTTCATTGCTTTTTATACATAAAATGTTATAATTTCTCTCGTTATGAAAAAGAAACGGAGATCAATGTATGAAAGAAACTCAAAACGCCCGGGAAAAAATCAAACAGCTCTTGCACATTTTAATACCGATATTCATTACCCAAGCGGGGCTTTCTCTGATCACTTTTCTAGATACTGTGATGTCAGGGAAAGTCAGCCCCGCTGATTTAGCTGGTGTCGCCATTGGCTCAAGCCTTTGGACCCCTGTTTACACAGGACTTGCAGGTATATTAATGGCGGTCACCCCGATTGTCGCTCAGTTATTAGGTGCAGAGAAAAAACAGAAGATTCCCTTTACTGTTTTACAAGCTGTATACGTGGCCGCGCTTCTTAGCATCGCCGTTTTAGTGATTGGATATGCTGCAGTTGACCTTATTCTTGGCCGATTGAACCTTGATATTCACGTGCATCAGATTGCTAAACACTTTTTAGGCTTTTTATCACTGGGAATTTTCCCTTTATTTGTTTACACCGTGTTGAGATCATTCATCGACTCATTAGGAAAAACGAGAGTCACCATGATGATTACACTCAGTTCTCTTCCAATCAATTTTGTATTGAATTATGTATTTATCTTCGGGAAGTTCGGAATGCCGGCACTTGGAGGTGTAGGCGCGGGACTGGCATCCGCGTTAACTTACTGGTGTATATGCATCATCAGTTTTTTCATTATTCATAAAAACGCACCGTTTTCTGAATACGGGATTTTTCTTACCATGTATAAGTTCTCTTGGAAAGCATGCAAAAATTTGCTCAAAATCGGGCTGCCTATTGGGTTCGCCGTGTTTTTTGAAACGAGCATTTTCGCAGCTGTCACGCTTCTAATGAGCCATTTTCATACAGTGACCATCGCGTCCCACCAGGCAGCCATGAATTTTGCGTCTCTTTTATATATGCTGCCGCTTAGCGTGTCCATGGCTCTAACAATTGTTGTCGGATTTGAAGCGGGTGCAGCCCGTTTTAAGGATGCACGCTCATATAGCTTAATCGGCATCATGATGGCGATCGGCTTTTCTTTGTTCACTGCCGCCTGTATCCTTTTATTCAGAGAGCAAATTGCGGGCATGTATACTTCTGACCCCGATGTGCTCCGGCTGACACAGCACTTTTTAATTTATGCGCTATTTTTTCAGCTTTCCGATGCTGTTGCCGCACCGATCCAGGGAGCACTCAGAGGGTACAAAGATGTGAACTATACGCTTGCGGCCGCTTTTGTCTCTTACTGGGTCATTGGCCTTCCGGTCGGTTATATGGTCGGTACGTTTACAAGCCTCGGTGCATTCGGCTATTGGATTGGATTAATAGCGGGACTCGCCGCCGGAGCAGTTGGGCTGTTTTTCAGGCTGGCAAAACTGCAAAAACGTTATTCGCAAAAACAACACATTTAAAAGAGGTGATCAATCATGGCAAAAAACAAAAAATTATTCGAGTATCTTTCCCAGCATGCGGAAACCATCAGTTCAACGTGGTATGAAACAATCGAGGAGACTGATCCCAATTCCATTTATGCCTCAACAGATCCTGTTGTCATTCACAATTTAAAGAGCCAGAATCTTGCCTTTAACTATAAAATAAACCGTATTTTTATAGATGATGAGGACGTATACTTGCCTATACTGAAAGATTGGGCCTTTGAAGTCACACAGGATCAAGAGCATTTAAAAACTCCTATCCACTATATTATTCGGGAGTTTGTCAGAGTGAGAGATTTATATGTTTCCTATGTGAAAGAATTTGTCCATCTCAATCAGGATACTGTGAAAAGCGAAGAAGCCGAAGACCTGTATCACGCCCTTATAAAAGCGTTTGATCTTGTGATTCATATTTTTATAGAAGAAATGTACAAAAACACAAGCCTTCAGCTTCAGGCCCAAAAAGATATGATTACTGAATTGAGCGCTCCGGTCATCGTGCTGTTTCACAGCGTCGGACTGCTGCCTTTAATCGGAGATATTGATACAGTCCGCGCCAAGCTGATTATGGAAAACACACTGCATCAATGTGCGAAAAAAAAGGTGACACAACTGTATATTGATTTGTCAGGAGTAGCTGTGATTGATACGATGGTTGCCCATCAGCTGTTCAGTCTGATTGAGGCGCTTCGTTTAATCGGTGTTTCTTCAACTTTGTCTGGAATCCGTCCGGAAATCGCGCAAACAGCGGTTCAGCTAGGTTTGTCTTTCGAAGGTATTTCCTTGAGATCCACTCTCGCTTCAGCAATTGCATCGGACTTAAAATTAAAAAAGGTATAAGGCTTAAGGCCTTATACCTTTTTGATTAATCATTCCATTGATACGTCCAATATATTTCTTCTTCAAACCATGTTGCCATAACAGGTTCATTATTTTTCAATTTCTCTTCAAGCTCTCTGAGCATGCCTTCTGTTTGTGTGCGGTGAGCTCTTAACGCATTCATTTTAATATCAGCTACTTCTTTGATATCAAGCACGACATCAGCTTCGCCGAGAACCTCTTCTCTGTTGCGGGTAATGGCCATGCAGATTGTACGCGGACGGTCTTCTTTCTTTTTGCGGTACAATGCACGGATCACCGCTTCCCCGCATGCATCATGGTCAGGGTGCACACCGTGTCCGGGATAAAATGTGACAATTAAACTTGGTTTTACATCATCTATGATCTCTTCCATGATATCAGCTAAATACTCATCATCTTCAAATTCGAGCGTTTTGTCACGGAGTCCAAGCATACGAAGGTCATTGATATCCATTTCTTTGCAGGCATTGATGAGCTCTTGTTTTCTTAATAGCGGCAACGTTTCCCGATTCGCGAAAAATGGATCGCCCATATTTCTGCCCATTTCACCTAAAGTGGCGCAGGCATACGTAACGGGAATGTCTTTTTTTCTGTTTAAGGCAATGAGGCCTGCCACTCCATATGATTCATCATCAGGGTGAGGCAGGATTACTAGTACATGTTCTTTCATTATTATTCACCCTTTTCTTTAAACTGTGAACGGTTTTTCGCTGATTTGCAGAGAAATAGCCAGTTTACCGCCCGGCAGGTGTCCCGCCATTAATAAACGGTTTTCTTCATCTACCGTGTATTCAGTCAAGCCTTCAGCATAAATCCAGCCTTCTTCTGTTTTCAAGCCAACGCGGTAAGGCCCGTTGCCTTTGATTTTTGCCTGATGATAAGTGACTTTTGCATTGCGGATATACGCAACAACCGTCATGTTCTTTTCATTTAAGTGCGCTGAATAAGAACCTGTGGTGGTTTCTAAATGGATATATACAGGGCGGTCCGCATATCGTTCTAAAGATGCTTGCACATCTTCTTTTATGATCGCTTTCATGATTGCTCCCCTCTTTCTTCTTTTAAATACTCTGCACGTTCTGTATGTAATTTGACCAGCTGATATTTCACAGCCGGTTCGAGCTGTGAATTCACAATGCGCTGAATCGCGGCAAAATATTTTTCCAGCATCGGTTTTCGGAGTCTTGGATGTGTTCGTTTATCCAAGAGCTCAAGATCAATCGCCTCTGCTACCGCTTCTGCGTCATCATGTGCGAGAGATCGGTTATTCCAAAGTGAAGCATATGCTTTCACTATCTCTTTATCATTGTCCATCGTCTTGCTCCTTTATGTCTTACATACATGAAATGATTATACATAATATATGCATCAGCTGAAAAGCCAAAGGCCTCAATGGCTTTTTGACGCCCGTTTCCACTTCACTTGTGAAAACGTAAACAAGATCAGCGCAGCCCATATACAGCTGAATGTAAAAGCCTTCGAGCTGGAAAATGGCTCATTGTAAACAAACAGCCCGATCAGAAGGGTAATGGTCGGCGCAATATATTGTAAGATACCGACTTGATACAGTGGCAGCCGTTTCGCTCCTTCCGCAAACAATAAGAGCGGCAAAGCCGTAAACACACCGGCCAAAAAGAGAAGCAGCCACGTCCCTCCGCTTTCTGCACCCGCTGGCTGAACATGTCCGCTGAACAGCAAATACCCTAATGCAATCGGCATAATCATGAATGTTTCCAGCGTTAAACCGATGGCGCTCGGCAGGCTTGTTCTTTTTTTGCTTAACCCGTACAGCCCAAAGCTGAATGCGAGCAGAAGCGCAACATAAGGAATGGAGCCGTATTGGAACGCTGAGATGATGACACCGGCTGCCGCAATCGAAACGGCCACTAATTGCAGGCGATTCAGTTTTTCCTTTAAAAATAAAATCCCAAGGAGCACTGATACAAGCGGATTAATGTAATAGCCAAGACTAGCCTCAAGCAAAAAGCCATGGTTGACAGCCCATATGTATACAAACCAGTTGATCGAAATCAGGATAGAAGCAAGAAATAAAGAGAGGATCCCTCCGTTCTTTTTCAGAGAGCGCAACTCCTGCCATCCTATTTTCCATTGCCGCAAGAAAAAAAGTACGATACACATAAAAACAAAAGACCATATAATACGATGAGCCAAAATATCAAGAGCCGGCAGCTGTTCGAGAAGCTTCCAATAGAGCGGAAACAGGCCCCACATGATAAAGGAAACGGCTGTGTAAATAACGCCTTTTTTTGTTTCTGAATATTGCATTTATATCCCTGCCTTTCTTTAGAGCATCTTATATTATATCACGTGAAAGATCTGGCGGGCATATACTATTTTGTCCGTGAAGAAAGGATGTGAAGACAATGTTTGAGTGGAACAAGTACTTTCCTTTCCACAATCAATTTTCTAAAGAAGCATTAAAAAAAGCTGATCCGAAAGAAGTTGAAACGTATGTCAATCGTGTGATGGAAAGTGTGTTCGGCAGTGATTATGCGGCTCAATTTCCTTTCCGCGATCCTCTCCCCCAAAAAGAACATCCCGCCAAACCTGATGCAAAACCTGATGTCAAACCTGATATTGATATATTCGAAACAGCAGACCATGTGTTTGTAAAGGTGCCAATCAGCGAAGAATGGCTGGAACAAGTGAGAATCAAACACACATCTCACGAATTATGGTTGGAAAACCTCCCAAGAGCAGATCATCCGAAAAAAGTAAACCTTCCTTGTTTAGTCAAACGCAAAGGAACAAAAGCCGTCTATAAGGATGGCCTTCTGGAAGTCATGTTTCAAAAACAGCAAGACTACAATATGTCCGAGGTAGAAATCATCCGATAAAAAACGGCCTGCAATCGATGCAGGCCGTTTTTATTAATAGAAGCCGGGATATCCCCCGTATGGCACGCCGGCACCAAAACCGTACGGTCCGCCTCCATATCCATAAGGGCCAGGAGGATAGGCATAGGGACGAGAATAGTTAAACAGCGCACTCCCGAGAAAACCGCCTAATAAACCGCCGACTAGAGGAGCGCCAAACAAAAAAGGACTACGCGCCGGATATCCGGCTGGACCTGGGATTCCGCGTAAATACGAATGATGAGGGTACATGATTTTTTCCTCCTTTATGTCTGCCTATACGTAAAGTATTCAGCAAGGAAGAAAAACGATTGGGCTACGGACTGTCTATGATTGTTACATCACAAGCCCTGCCAATAACACACAGCCGAGCCCTGTAACCGAAAGAACTGTTGTAAGCAGCGTCCAGGTTTGAAATGTTTCTTTCATGCTCAAGCCGAAAAATTCCTTTACCATCCAAAATCCTGCATCATTTACATGACACGCAATGACACTGCCGGCTCCTGTTGCAAGCACCATTAACGCAGGGTTTACACTGCCAGCCTCCATAAGCGGAGCTGCCATTCCCGCTGTGGTAAGCGCAGCCACGGTAGCAGAGCCTAGACACAGACGCAGAACCGCGGCGATGGTCCATGCAACGAATAGCGGCGACATGTTTGTTTGACGGAAAAAATCAGCGACATAATCGCCGACTCCGCCGGCAATCAGCACCTGTTTAAACGCTCCTCCCCCTCCTATGATGAGCAGCATCATCGCAATTTGCGAAATTGATTCTGAAATAGATCTGCTGATTTCCTGCATAGATATTTTACGGGCATATCCCATCGTATAGAGTGCAAGCAACAGCGAAATGAGCATTGCCGTTCCCGGAGTGCCGATAAATTCTATAATGTCTTTTCCTTTTGAATGTTCACTCAATAATAAAGAAAAAATTGTTGCCATTGCCATAAAGATAACCGGGAATAAAGACGTGACAGCACTGATCGCAAAGCCCGGTGTTTCATCCAGCTGAAATTCTTTCCTTGGTCCTAACCCCGATAGGTTTCCATGCTTTTGATACGCACCAGGAAACCGTTTCATCGCAAATTTATTAAATAATGGCCCGGCAATCACAGTTGTCGGAACAGCGATGATGATTCCAAAAAGCAGCACCTGGCCAATATGGGCACCGTATGCAACTGAGATAGCAGTTGGAGCAGGATGCGGGGGCAAAAATCCGTGAGTAACATTTAAGGCGGCGGCCATCGGGATTCCCAGATACAGAAAAGGCATTTTTAATTCTTTAGCAATCGCGTAAACAATCGGTATCAACAGAACAAGACCCACTTCAAAAAACAGCGCAATACCGATGATAAAAGAGGCAACTACAACCGCCGCCTGTATTCGTTTCCTCCCGAATTTGTCAATCAGCGTAATGGCAATCCGATAGCCGCCCCCAGCATCTGAGACAAGCCTCCCAAGCATCGCGCCAAGTCCAAACACTAAAGCTAAATGCCCCAGCTGCCCGCCAATTCCAGCCTCAATTGAAAGAACAATTTTATTGATATCCATTCCAAGTCCGATGGCTACTAAAAATGAAACGACAATCAGTGAGACAAAGGTATTTAATTTTACTTTAATAATGAGAAATAACAGAATCAGCACTCCGACAGCTACAATTAAAATCGGCATGGTACCCCTCCAAAAGTGTTTTATATGATTCTCGCGACAATGTTTTGGCGCTTTTCATGCCTAGATGAACAGAAAGCGCTTTCATTAATAACTAAAAACGTCTTGGTTATATGATTGTTATCTTTTGATCAACTAATATGTTCATACTAATCTCCTAATCAATGACTGTCAATCGTTTTTATGAGCTTGTCTCGATTACCTACCACCTAACTCAATGATTTATTAGTTATATGTTGATTAACTTTTGGTTATATGTTATGTTTTTTAAAGTTGACTGCCAATCATTATATCTCTCCATTGTCTGGAAGCAAATGAGACAATATGAGAACAGACGGATAACAACTTCACAAGAGGAGGAGTACACATGCCATTATTGCGTTTTGATGTAATTGAAGGCCGTGACGAAAAATCGCTGCAATTGTTATTAGATACTGCTCACCAAGCGATGGTTGAAGCGTTTGGTGTTCCGGAAAGAGACCGTTATCAAATTGTCCATCAGCATCCCGCAAACGAGCTTATAATCCAGGATACGGGATTAGGGTTTCAGAGAACCAAGGATCTGGTCATCATTAGCATGACAAGCAAAGCAAGAACCGAAAGCCAAAAGGAAAAATTGTATGCTCTGCTTGCTGAAAGGTTAGAAGAAAAATGCGGAATTTCCCCTGAAGACCTCATGGTATCTATTACTGAGAATGGTGACGCAGACTGGAGTTTCGGTCTCGGTGAGGCGCAATTTTTGAATGGAAAACTATAAGATTTCGTCTCCCCATAAAAAAAAGAGAGAGCTCCAAAGAAGCTCTCTCTTTTTTTCATAAATGCGGAAGTCATCAGTATAGAAGCATCCAGCAATACGAAAAACCTGGATCTCCTTTTAGATTCGGTTTAAATGCCAATTGGAAGCTGACTTTGGCCGAAAATATAAAATTTTGCTGATTTGCATAATAAGATAACTCATAATCCCCATTTACAACAGGTTGGATGCTATAACTTATTGATCATTTCCATGAACATGGCACTTTTGCCAATCCGGAAATGTCAGTCTGACAAATATAAAAAGTCATGTAAACGGGTGTGAACCGTACTTACATGACTCACCATGGAAACAAAGGCTCTTTTTCAGGTGCCGCTTTCCTTATTTCTCTTCTTCACACACTGTGTCACCAGGCTCGCAAAATTGATCGGCCCATGCCTGCATTTCTTGAAATACAGCTTGAAGCGCTGTTCCTTTTTCAGTTAGCGTGTAGATGACTTTGACCGGCGTTTCAGGGAGAACCTGCCGTTCGACAATCTCGTTTTGTTCAAGCTCCTTCAAGCGCTCTGCCAACATTTTTTGGCTGATCATCGGTATTGTTTCCGTTATCTCTTTAAACCGTTTCGGCCCATCCATTAGCACATGGATGATCAGACCGTTCCATCGTTTTCCCAGCAATGAGAATGCGGATTCCATTTTAGGGCACATCGTATTTCCCACAAGTCTTCATCCCTTCATCTATTGATTGACATGTATTCAATGATCCATTACAATAATCTTTCAAGTTACATTTAGTAAGCTTCTAACTTTTCTATTATCATACCACGTTTATCCGAAGGAGGAAACACTATGACGAATACTCTGGATGTTTTAAAAGCACGTGCATCTGTAAAGGAATATGATACAAATGCCCCGATCTCTAAGGAGGAGCTGACTGAGCTATTAGACCTTGCCGCTAAAGCGCCTTCTGCTTGGAACCTTCAGCATTGGCATTTTACAGTATTCCACAGCGATGAATCAAAAGCGGAGCTTCTTCCTGTAGCGTATAATCAAAAACAAATCGTTGAGTCTTCTGCTGTTGTTGCCATTTTAGGCGATTTAAAGGCAAATGAAAACGGTGAAGAAGTTTATGCTGAATTAGCAAGCCAAGGCTATATTACGGATGAAATCAAACAAACATTGCTCGGCCAAATCAACGGTGCTTACCAAAGCGAGCAATTCGCATGTGATTCCGCTTTCTTAAATGCTTCTTTAGCTGCTATGCAGCTTATGATTGCCGCAAAAGCAAAAGGTTATGACACTTGCGCAATTGGCGGATTTAACAAAGAGCAGTTCCAAAAGCAATTTGATATCAGTGAGCGCTATGTTCCGGTTATGCTTATTTCAATCGGCAAAGCAGTGAAGCCTGCCCATCAAAGCAACCGCCTGCCACTTTCAAAAGTATCAACTTGGCTGTAAGGATATGAAAAACCTTAGTCCGAAATCCGGACTAAGGTTTTTTTATACAATCGCCTCTTTGTACCATTCACGAGCTTGTTCAGCTTCATGCTGAGTCAGCTGATGGCCCCCGTCCTGCCAGTAAACGGAGGCTGATGCCCCGCTGTCACGTAAATAGCGGTAAAGCTCTTCTGATTCTTCCTTCGTGCAGAGAGGGTCGTATTTCCCGGCACCGATAAAAACAGGGAGCCCCGCCATATCAGGCAGCTCGATACCTCGAATCGGAACCATTGGGTGATGCAGAATAGCCCCTTTTAACACATCTTTATAATGAAAAAGCAGGCTTGCCGCAATGTTTGCGCCGTTTGAATAACCGACTGCAATCACTCGGCCGCGATTAAACTGATGCGTTTCTGCAGCCTCGTCGATAAAATCTTTCAATTCTCTTGTCCGCACCACAAGATCCTTTTCATCAAAAACTCCTTCACTCAGACGTTTGAAAAATCGCGGCATTCCATTTTCAAGCACCGATCCTCTGACACCAAGCAAATGGGCATCAGGGTCTATAAACCGCCCCAATGAAAGCAGATCGTGTTCATTACCGCCCGTGCCATGCAACAGCAAAAGTACGTTGTCAGATGTTCCTTTTTCATAAATATGCTTCATTATAAATTCCCCCTATTAAAGTTCAGGTAAAATGTCTGTAATTTGTTGTCTATGTTTCTCCAGCCATTCAGGCAGTTTTAAGGAAGTCCCTAGCTCAGCAAACGTTTCATCTGTCATAAAGCCTGGTTCATCTGTAGCAATTTCAAATAAGATACCGCCTTTCTCCCTGAAATAAACTGATGTAAAGTATTCCCTGTCGAGAATTTCTGACGAAGGCAGATGGTTTTCAGCAATAATCGGCAGCCATTTCGCCTGTTCCTTTTTCTTAGTCCGAAACGCTACATGGTGTACCGTACCATATCCTCCGACTCCTCTTTTTTCAGGATGTAAATGGACATCAATGACACCGCCGACGGCCGCTGAGGATGCCAGTCTGACAATCTGGTCTTCTTCGGCCACTTTGGTGTATCCAAAGCTTTCCGTTAACAATTGTATGGTCGCCTGCGGGTCGTAGGAATATAGCAGCACACCTTTCATTCCCGTAATTGCTTCATTTGTTGTGATCCCGTCAGGCGTCCACTCGCTTTTGCCGCTTTTCGCATCCTCCATGATCGCCAGCGGAAGGTCTTCTGTATCATCAAAAATAAGACCTTTTTCACCAAACAACGTTTTTTCCTCTAGGCTCAGCCCGCTTTTCTCAAGACGCTCCTTCCAAAAAAACAGGGAGCCTGAGGGAACTGAAAAGTACACCCGGCCCGCTTGGCCTTTTCCTACCGTTCCCTGTCCGCTTCCTTGGAACGGAAAAAAGGTCATTATTGTACCGGGATCTCCGTTTTGATTCCCAAAGTAAAAATGATACGTTCCGGGATCATCAAAGTTTACTGTTTTTTTAACAAGCCTGAGCCCAAGCACTTCTGTATAAAATCGCAAGTTTTCTTGCGGATCTCTGGCGAATGCTGTGACATGGTGCAATCCTTCTGTTTTCATTTTCTCACTCCTATTTATCTCGATTTCAAGATATTTATTATTTTAAACCTTTATTGAAAAGGATGCAAACCATGTGTTTTGATTAAATAATTGAAAAAATCATTTTTTTCTAATAATTATCTTGTGATCTTTTCTTACAACTGCTATTATAGTGAGCATTATCATGTTTCAGGAGGAAAGTAAATGGTTAAAAAAGCACTTATTGTTATTCTCATTCTTTTGCCATTCGTTCAGCTCGCGCTTTTGCCGCTTGTGAATCGAATAGAACCGATTATGTTCGGCCTGCCGTTTTTCCACTTTTGGCTGCTGCTGTGGATTATTGTTACGCCGTTATGCTCGTTTGGCATTTATCAGATGCAAAAAAAAGATGGAGGACTTGAATAATGCAAGGGAATCTGACTGCACTTCTCATTACTGCTATTATTGTTTTAACCGTTGTCTGTATCGGCTTTCTCGCCGGAAGAGACAAATCCTCACGCACTTCTGTGGAAGAATGGTCTGTCGGCGGCAGACGCTTCGGCGGTCTTCTCGTCTGGTTTTTAGTAGGCGCTGACCTTTATACGGCCTATACTTTCTTAGGGTTGACCAGTACTGCTTTTACTGGCGGAAGTGTTGCATTTTTCGCCATTCCTTATTCTGTGTTGGCCTACTTTATCGCCTACTTCTTCTTGCCAAAACTTTGGAAAGTTGCGAAAATTCATAAATTAACAACACTCGCGGATTATGCCCGGGAACGTTTTAACAGTAAGCTTTTGGCAAGCCTCGTTGCCATCGTTGGGGTACTCATGCTTATTCCGTACATATGCCTTCAGCTGAGCGGCATTCAAGACACGCTTCAGGTTGCCGGCACTGGCTATATTAACGTAAAATTCGTTGTGATCATTTCATTTATTCTTGTTGCTCTTTACACATTCTTCAGCGGGATTAAAGGGCCCACATATACAGCCATCATTAAGGACATTTTAGTATGGGTCATTATGCTGTTTATGGTGGTGTCCCTCCCTCTCATTCATTTTAACGGCTGGACGCCAATGATTGACACGTTAGTGAAGGAAGCGCCGCAAATGCTGACGATACCGGCAGAAGGGCCAAAAGGCATCCCTTGGTTTATCACAGCATCTATTGTTTCCGCTCTGGCACTTTTTATGTGGGCACATGCCGCTACAGGTGTTTTCACGGCGAAAAGCGCTGATGCAGTAAGAAAAAACAGCATGTTTTTGCCGCTTTATAATATCGTGTTAATTTTGGTTATTTTTCTTGGCTTTATCGCCTTTCTTGTTCTGCCGGAAGATACAAATCCAAGACTGGCGCTGCTGCATTTGATTCAAACATCTTACGGCGGCGTGGCACAAGGCTTTGCATATGCCACTATCGCTCTTGCTTCATTAATACCTTGTTCCATCATGGCAATCGGGGCATCGAATTTGTTCGCCAATAACTTGTACCGCGACTTGATTCACCCGACTGTGTCGCAAAGCAAGCTGACCCTTGTCACACGTTCAATGGTGTTTGTTGTCATCGGTCTTGCGCTGCTGTTTGGAATGCTGTTCCCGACTGCCTTAGTGACACTCCAGCTATTAGGTGTATCCGGCATGGTGCAAATCTTTCCTGCGATTGCTGTCAGCCTGTTCTGGAAGCGTCAAACGAAAGAAGCGACAGTTATTGGATTATTAGTCGGCCTTGCGGTAACGTTTATTGTGTATACCACTCAATCCGCACATGGCATTTATGAAGGATTCTGGGGATTGGCCGCCAACATGATCGCTGTGGTGATCCTGAATCCGCTGTTCGTTAAAAACGCGGGATCCAATCCTGTCATTGAAGGTTTATTTGGCAAAAAACAAGACGCTAATCCAAATCAAAAGGGCGCATAAAAAAACCATACGCGGCAGCCGCGTATGGTTTTTTTACATTTCTTTTTTCAGTGTTTCAATTGCCTTTTCCATTTGCGTATCATTATCAGACAGCTTCTTTTGAAGTTCTATCATTAATTTCGTTGTTGTATCGCCAGTCAGTATGCCTGTTTCATTCAGCTTCTCTTTTTTCTGGAACTGTTTGACGACAGATACAAAATCCTGGTCATACGTACTGTTAACCTTTACCTTGTAACCAAGTGCTTTGAGCATTTTCTGAGCCACTTTGACGTTTGTGCCTGTATCACCTGATTTGTACGTTTTATCTGCGTCCAAATACGGCAGCTTCGCGTAATCAGGCAGCTCTGCTTTCACTTGAGGCTTGATGCCTTTTTTGTGAATCCATTCGCCGTCAGCAGTCAGCCATTTGGCAACTGTCAGTTTGACGGTAGAGCCATCATCATATTCTTTTGCCGTTTGTACTGTACCTTTGCCGAATGTCGTCTCGCCGATTAACGGTACGTCTGACGATTCATGAAGGGCAGCGGCCATAATCTCGGCTGCGCTTGCTGTACCGTCATTTACTAAAACGACGGTCGGCTTGGTCACTTTCCGTTCTTTTTCGGCCTTCATGACTTCTTTTGAACCGTTTTTGTATTCAACCTGCATGATGTTTTTCCCTTTATCAATGAACAGGTTGCTCATCGTAATCGCCTGTTCCATTAAGCCGCCCGGGTTGCCTCTCAAGTCTAAAATATAGCCTTTGGCGCCTTTTTTCTCTAAACTGTCAATCGCATCTGTCAGCTCTTTAGCTGTTGTTTCAGAGAAAGAAGTGATTTGAATTTCTCCGATGTTGTTATCTTTCATCTCTGAATAGACAGTCTCTACAGGAATGGTATCGCGCTTAATCGAAAGATCGATATTCCCCACTCCCGCTCTGTTCAGTTCAAGCTTCACCTTTGTGCCCTTTTTGCCTCGGATTAAAGCGACGGCTTCATTTACATTCATGCCTTTTACGCTTTTTCCATTCACCTTAATGATTTGGTCTCTCGGTTTGATGCCGGCTTTTTCAGCAGGTGAACCTTTAATTGGGGATACAATAAGGATTTCTCCGTCTTTCTCCTCTACTTGGGCTCCGATTCCTTCAAAAGATGCTGAAATCGTCTCGTCGAATGATTTCGCTTGCTCTTGATCCATATATGTAGAATACGGATCATCCAGTGATTGAATCATTCCTTTAATTGCTCCGTCTACTAATTTGTCATCATCTGTTTTTTGATAATAATCACTTTTGATTTGCTCATACGCTTTATTTAATTTGTCGAACTTGCTGTCTCCTGTGCTTGCTGATTTTTGGCCCAGGATACTGGAATTGCCCGTAATAAATAAAGTAAGCGCCGAAGCGACAACTGCAGTGATCAGCACAATAAAAAACAGTTTTAATTGCCGTTTCAATTAAACACCACCTTTTTCTTCTTACATTATTATCATGGACGAATTCTTATTCGTCAACTCGGAGCAGAAACGAAAGAGAAACGCCCTTCTTTTGCTTTTCATAAACCTATGTCTTTATACGACATATGATAAGGAAAAAGGAGGATTCGATATTGAGCCGATATTTAGAAATGCTGTCCTTATTCGGTGTCGCAGGGGCGCACCCAGGCGGGCTGGCTTTTTCAAAAGCGGTCTTGCAAAAGGCTGCACCCTCTCCGGATCAGCCGATTCTTGATGCCGGATGCGGAACAGGGCAAACGGCGGCTTATTTAGGACATTTGCTGTATCCTGTAACAGTCGTTGATAAAGATCCTATTATGCTTGAGAAAGCGAAAAAAAGATTTGCGAATGAAAGGCTTGCCATCCCTGCATATCAGGCGGAGCTGGAACATCTCCCGTTTTCTTCTGAGTCCTTTTCCTGCGTCCTGTCAGAATCGGTCCTCAGTTTTTCACGCCTGACATCCTCTCTTCAAGAAATTTCAAGAGTTTTAAAACCCGGCGGGATGCTGATTGGTATCGAAGCTGCTTTAAAAAAACCAATGCCCCCTGCAGAAAAGAAGCAAATGATGGATTTTTACGGATTTACTTGCTTACATGAAGAAAGCGAATGGCATAAACTCCTAAGATCCTATGGCTTTCAAAAAACAGAAGCGATGTCACTTCTTCCGGAAGACATGGAATTTGAACCAACCACAGAAATGGATTTATCGCAAACGATTGATCCCATCTATTACGATACGCTTCAAACACATTATCAGCTCATGCAGTTATATAGTGAGTACATGGGTCATTGTATTTTTATCGCGTACAAGTAAAACGGCGTATCGCCCCCTGTTTTCGTCCAACCTTTTTTTCCTATCTATCATATGCTGATAGAAAGTCAGGATAGGAGGGGAACAATATTGGAGAGATATTATCATCTTTGCAAAAACCATCAAGGTAAAGTCGTCAGAATTACAGAGAGAGGCGGGAGAGTTCACGTCGGCAGAATTACCCGTGTAACAAGAGACAGAGTTTTTATAGCTCCGGTCGGCGGAGGGCCAAGAGGTTTCGGTTACGGATATTGGGGCGGTTATTGGGGATACGGAGCAGCTTACGGTATTTCCCTCGGTTTAATTGCAGGAGTGGCTCTGGCTGGTTTATTCTTCTGGTAAGCATAGAACAAATGCTAGATTCACCAGACACAATGAAGCCCGCTTATCTAGTGTAAGCGGGCTTTTCATTTTAAATTTTCTTCACTTTTTCAAAGTACTCTTCAAGCGTTAAATCATTATCTTGAATGACCTTTGCGGCTTTTTTGCCTACATAGCGCAGATGCCATGGCTCATATTCATATTTCGTGATATCTTCTTTATTTTTCGGATAGCGAATGATAAAGCCATATTTATAAGCATTGTCCTGCACCCATTTCCCGTCTGCCGTGCTTCCGAACGCTTCATTTAGCTCAAAGCCATTGCTCCGGCTCGAAATGTCCATCGCAAGGCCTGTTTGATGCTCGCTTTCACCCGGGTAAGCGACCGCTTCCTTTGCCTTCTTTTCCCCTTTTAGGCTTACTTCATTGTCAAAAATGACTTTCTGTCTGTCATACGAACGATACCCTGAGACAGCTGCCAGTTCATAGCCTTCCTTTTTGGCAGCATCGAACATTGTTTTTAATGCGTCGGCGGCTTCTTTTCTGATGTAACGTTTTTGAATCTTTTCTTCAAAAGAAAACTCTACATCAGGTATGACAAGATCGCTAGGTTCATAGTTTCCGGGCAATGCGTATTGTTTATTGACAAGCGCGAGTATATTTTCTGGATTTTGAATGGTTTCCAGACCATCGACTTTTTTAATATCATTGAAATACTGGCTTTCCAATGAAAACTCACTGTTTTGAGTGTTTGATTTTTTGCTGTCAGCTGTTTTTTGTTCTGTTTGCTTTGTTTCTGCTGTGGTTTTCGTATCCTTTTGAGCATCTCCGTTCGACATGCTGCAGCCGGCTCCGACTATTGCCGTTACACTCAGAGCGGCAGCCAGTGAGAACCATTTACCGGACTTTTTCATATTACATTACCTTCCTTTTATCAATCGTTTCCGCATTCATAAAGAAGAGGCTGCCGGCACCCAGCACGCCTCTTGATATATTTTATTGTGATACGGAATGTAAAGCCACTTCTATCATATCATGAAATGTCGTTTGACGCTCTTCCGCTGTCGTTTCTTCTCCTGTTAATACGTGATCACTCACGGTGAGAATTGACAGGGCTTTTCTTCCGTGTTTCGCTGCTAATGTATACAATGCAGTTGTTTCCATTTCAACGCCAAGCACACCGTATTTTGCAAGTTTTTCAATTTGCGAATCGTCGTTGTAGAACTGGTCAGCTGTAAATACGCTTCCTACAGTCACCGGCACACCTTTATCCTTTGCGGCATCATAGGCATTTTTTAAAAGCTCGAAATCTGCGCAAGGCGCAAAATCAATGCTTCCAAAAGCGACTCTGTTCATTTGTGAATCAGTTGAGGAGGTCATCGCCAAAATGACGTCTCGCACTTTGACATCTTTACGAATAGCGCCGCAAGAACCGACTCTTATTAGATTTTGCACATCGTAGCTTTGAATTAATTCATTCACATAAATTGAAATAGACGGAACACCCATTCCCGTGCCTTGTACTGAGATTTTTTTACCTTTATATGTACCCGTAAATCCATACATGCCTCTGACTTCATTGTAGCACTCTACATTTTCAAGATATGTTTCTGCGATAAATTTTGCTCTGAGAGGATCTCCCGGCAAAAGCACAGTATCCGCAATTTGTCCTTTTTCAGCACCTATATGTACACTCATCTCATATCCTCCTGTAAATCTAAATTATCATCCAGCCCGTCCATTTTACAACGAATGTCATGATGAAACAAACTTCAGCATTGATTATAAAGGAATATGTCGAAAAAAGAAATGTTCGAGGATCTGTTAGGCACTTCCTCAGAAAAACGGATAATCGGGGTGTTAATTTGAAAACCTAACCGCAGGAAGGAGGGGTAGGACATGGGTAAAAAACATCGTAACCGGATCACCGGCCAAAAAAAGAACAATCATATACCTGAAAAAGATATCATTGCAGCTGAAGAAGCACACGGGAAAGAATATTCTGCTGCCAAACGCAAGCCTTAAAACTGCAGAAAACTGCGGGTTTCCGCAGTTTTCTTTTCATTATGTCGTTTGTACAATCAGACGATTGATTTTCCTCCAGCCGGCGGGAAGCAGTTGATAATATGTTTTCCCTTTTCTGCCTTCATCAATCAGGATCACGTCCCCTGTGGCCATGAATCTTGCATCATAATCACTCGGAACAGTGTCGAATACATTAAACAAAGAGAATGCTCTTTTCAGCACGTCTTGATGATCGCTCCCGTTCAGTTCAGTTCGATAGACGGCTCTGTAGCCCTTTTTTTCGCCAAACCGGGGTGTCTGAAATATTGTCACGTCATAGGAACAAGACTTCTTTTTAAACACGGATAACATCATCAAGATCCCCTCCCTTTTATTTCTTTAACATATTGGCGTTTTTGCTGTGTTTTCCTCTCTCTATTTTTGTCGAAACCGCTTAATCTTTTCGTCAAAATCTTTTACTAGGAAAAACAGAAGCAAGCCGAGACTGAAGCCTCCTAACACATCCGTCAAAAAATGAACCCCCAGATAGACTCTGCTTATGCCGACCAAAACAGTAATTACACCGGCTATGATATATACCATTTTTTTATGCTTGGACAAAAACGGGAGGTGTTTCACTAAAAAGTAAGCAATAACAGGATAGACACAAGCTGCATTCATGGAATGGCCGCTCGGAAAACTGAAGGATGATTCATGAACCAGCGGTGCAAAATCAGGCCTCACTCTTTCGATCCATTCTTTTAAGACTTTGTTTAACAGCCGATCTGTGCCGAATACTAAGAGCATCAACAGGCCGTCCCATGTTTTTCTGTAGAAAAACATGCCTGCTCCAATGATGACAATTAGAGGGAGTAGAAAAGAAGAAGCACCAAGATGCGTGATCCCCGTCATGACTTCATTAAGCCATGGCTGACGGATCAAAACAGCTGCCTTGCTTATTGCTTCATCTGCAGATTGAACAGCATTTGTATGAATGGCCGCAGCTAGAATGAGAAAGAAAAGAAACAAGCTAACGGGCTTGTACAATTTAACCACCTCAATTTTCACAGAAGTCATAGAACATGAATAATAAAACCGGAGCTGACCGCTCCGGTTTTAAGCCTCACTCATCTTCATCCAGCTCTTCATCTATCATACATTTTTCTATCAAATAATCAAAGGTAATATCAGCGATTTCAAACAGCTCATCCTCACTCGGTATGTAGCCCCGTCTTGCAAGCTCTCTGTAAAAAAATTCAGCGATTTCTTCCGTATCAATCACAAGATCTATTTCTTTCATCTCCGTACCGCCTCCTTTTTTATGTTTTATGAAAAAACAGGCTGAATTATACCCGGTGTTCTAAACAATTCTTTCAGTCATATATTGAATAAAAAACGAGCCATGGGAGGCTGACGCTATGATTGCTAAAATGATGGAAGCACTGGACGGAGAAAGATTTGATATCATAATGGAAAAAACGCTCAAAGGAATGACGCGTGTGATGATTTGGGGCTGTCTGCCATATTTTTTATATGTCTTGATCCGTATGTTCACAAACTAACTGAAATGCTCTTTTAAACTTTCCAAAACAAACATCATCATGTCTTTATATTCTTCATCATGAAACATTTCGTACAGAATTTTGTAGTCATTATAAATATCCAGAAGCTCATCAACAATTGACACAGCAAGGATGTGAAGGGTATCTTGATCTTCATCATCGCCTTCAAACTGAAGAAGAGCAGACGATGCGATATCTTCGCCGATCTCATGGCCAGTTTCTCCGACATAATGGACAAACAACAGCTGATGCACAAACTGGTCCATTTCATATTTTCTAAGCACCAGCGTGAGATCCTCTTCCTCCGTTTCAAGCCACTCTCCATCCTTTAAACGGGTCAGCTCATAAATGATATCTTCCCAGCCATCTTCTAAATATCTCCAAATTTCTGTTCTATGGCCGATAATGCGAAAGAGTTCTTTTCCATAATCTTTTACATAAACAACGTCCCCAATAAGGAATTCATACTCAATATCAAGCTTCTCCATGTCGACAATGACACCCTCATAATCTTTATAAAGCTGAATAGATGATTCAAAGTATAAAACTTCGTTATGATTGACTTCATAAAGATAGTGTTTATCAATTTGGTGTACTTTTGTGATGGTGCCGACTGTTCCATACATAATGACGACTACGATATCCCCTACTTGGAATTTCGGTTTATTTTGCTTCATGGTGTCTCCCCCTCGCCGCAACATTTCTCATACGCTATCGTATGCCGGGTGAAGCCAATTCGCATGGGCATGAAAACCAAAGGAAATATCCAATTATGGTATGGGGGACATAAAAAAATCCGCAGTGATCTGCGGATGAAACAGCTATTATCTGCCGTGCACTTCAGACTCGTATTGATCCCAAGCTTCATCAAACGTCGCCATCGTGTGAAGGTAATCAGCATTCAGCTCCAAATATGAACTGATTTCATGATAATCGGTTGATGTTTTTGGAAAGCTGTGATCCTCATACGCCTGATTGGCAAATTCACTGATGCTGTCCTTCGGCTTAGGGTGTCTGTATTTCAATAAATAGTGATAAAAGGATTTCATGGGTTTCCCCTCCTGGTGTCTGTCTTTTGTTGTTCTATTATACAGTTCAAGTGTAAAATTACAACAAAAGAATACTGAAACATGACTCAGGAGAAGTCAAAATAGTTGCGTTTCAAAATTCTTTCTGTCTCCATGAGCTGCTGATATGTCAGGCTTTCAGGCAGTTTTTTTGTTTGAATTAAAAGCAGCTGATCCTCAATCTCCTTAACCGTGTTTTCCTCTTGATAGGTCATACCGCAGGAAGAACATACCATGGCAGGGGTGTCTGTCAGTTCTATAGCCCTCGTTCCATCAGGGAGCTCCCAGTACACCGTGTTCCTGCCGGGCACCGCTTCGAGCTCGCCGCACCATTCGCATGTTTTCATGAAGAATCCCCTCCGCATTCAGTCTCTTTCTGTTTTTTCTGCTGCGCCAAAAATTTCTTTTCTTTGAGCTGATCTCTTTTCTCACGCCGATCTTTTAATGTTTCATGCTCCGGATTTGCGATGTATGCCTCTCTCCTTTTGATTCTGTCTACATTTTCAGGTGTAAACGAAACTTCTTTGTCAGCAAAAATGGCACTCAGCCCGATCGGCTCCTTTTTGTCAGCGGTTTCAGGGAAAACGGACTCAAAATAGGCGTCTGCCTGATTGGGGATATAATTCTCTGGTTCCGGATATGACGTAATCACACCTTCAAAATTTCTTAAGATCACTTTGTCAGGACTTTGTGACAGGACATAGTTTGGCTGCAGGGCGATTTTACCTCCTCCGCCTGGTGCGTCAACGACAAAGGTAGGAACCGCATAGCCTGAGGTATGACCTCTCAGCCCTTCAATGATCTCCAAACCTTTGGAAACAGGAGCTCTGAAATGCCCGATTCCTTCTGACAGATCACATTGGTAAATATAATAAGGACGGACTCTGATTTTTACCAAGTCATGCATGAGCTTTTTCATAATTGGAACCGAATCATTAATACCTGCTAATACGACAGCCTGATTTCCGACCGGCACTCCCGCGTTCACCAGCTTTTCACATGCCTCAACGGATTCTTCTGTCATTTCGATGCTTGTGTTAAAATGGGTGTTCAGCCAGACCGGATGATATTTTTTCAATATCTCGCACAGATGATCGGTAATGCGCTGCGGAAAGACGACGGGCGCTCTTGTTCCGATTCTGATGACTTCCAGATGCGGAATGCTGCGCAGCTCTTTTAAAATATATTCTAAAATTTGGTCGTTGATGAGCAGCCCATCACCGCCTGAAATTAAACAATCGCGGATTTCGGGTGTTTCCCGGATATAAGCAATTGCAGCATCAAGCTGTTTTTTGGGGACTCCCATTCCGATTTGTCCGGAAAAGCGCCTTCTTGTGCAGTAGCGGCAGTACATGGAACATTGATTCGTGACAAGAAACAGCACACGGTCGGGATAGCGGTGTGTCAGACCGGGTACCGGTGAATCTTCATCCTCATGAAGCGGGTCTTCCAGATCGTATTTTGTTTTGTGCATTTCTTCAGAAAGCGGCACAGACTGCATGCGTACCGGGCATCTCGGATTGTCGGGATCCATTAAAGAAGCATAGTAAGGTGTAATATTTAAGGGGATCGTTTTGGTAGAAATTCTGACGCCTTCCTCTTCATCCTCGGTCAGATTGATGACTTTCTTTAAATCATCTAACGTTCTTACAGTGTGTGTCAGCTGCCAAAGCCAATCGTTCCATTTCTCTTCCGGAACGTCCTTCCATAACTCGATCTCCTTCCAATGCCGTTTCGGTTTATACCATTTGTTTTTCAAACGAATTCCTCCTCGCGCATATTTTGACTTACAGTTGCTTGCACCAAATATTCATGTTTTCAAGGCCTTCGGCTATAAAGCAATTATTGATCAGCCTTCCGCCATACTGATAACCTGAATGGTACAACACAGCATTCATCCCAAAAGACGAAGCACGGGCGAGAGAAAATACATGAAAGATATCCTTTCCAGCCATTTCTTTTTCTAACGCCTCGATTAAAAAGCTTGTTAACGAATGGCCGCGATATTCCGGCAGCACAGCGCAATCGGTTATTTCTGCATGCCCAAGCTCTGGATTGATTTCTGCGCTTGCTGCGCTGATCAGGCGGTCATGATCAAGCATGATATAATACACCGTATTTGTATTCATCGTCTTTTCAATATAAGCGGGGTCAAATACCGGGGTTGGGTACGTGCGGAATACTTTTTTATACAGCATCGATAGCTGGTACATGTCGTTTGTTTCTGCTTTTCTCATCGTAAAAACGGGTGTACTGTCGTTGCGAAGACGGGGCGCTGTGCGATATATGGCTTCGATGATCTCCTGTTCCTCTGTATAAGAATCTGTTTGTCTCCGGCTTTCTGAAAGGTAACGTACCATGACACAAGCCGAATGGCCGAGATAATAGCCCTTTAGATAGCCCTCCGGCGCAAATAATTGTTTGGCAAGCATTGGCTCATCATGCTGCTTCGCATAGACGATGATTTTTTCTGCATTCTCTTCTTTTGCCGCTGCCACGATATCCGGCAGGGCCTTCTCAATGGCTCCGTCATAACGGACCACTCTGATTCGTTTATTAAAACCGTCATGGTCCAAAACTGCTGTGACACCGCTACTCTTTATTGACTTGAGCATCCGCATCCTCCCCATCTGTATGAAGCCCGCACCAATCCATGACAAAAAGTGCAATAATTTTAGCAGATTCTATCATGGCTTCAACCTCAATGTATTCATTGGCCTGATGAGCCGTTTTTGTTTCCCCCGGCCCGAAAACGATTACTGGTGTATCTCCTGCATGGTACAAAAGCCCTCCATCCGTTCCCCACGGGGAAGCCTCAATAATCGGCTCTTTCTGTTTCATTTTTTGATAGGCTGATTGCAGCACAGAAATTAAAGGGTGATCATCAGGTAAATCATTCGGTAGCCATTGAGCGCCAAACCATTCTACTTGTACGGGATGACGTTTAAACCATTCGTCATGGTATTCTAAATCCTTCAGCCAGTTTTCCAATTCAAGTTTTACAGCTTCTGGTTTCTCATGGGGAGCAATTCCGCATCTCCCTTCTATGACGACACGGTCTGCAACTGAAGATGGCCAGGCACCGCCTGAGATGGTGCCGATATTCACCGGTACCGGTATTGGGATATTGTCATACAGCGGATCTGAAATTCTCGCATTGCGGACTTTCTCCAGCTCTTGTATCGCTGTGATAACGTGCATGCTTTTTTCAATCGCGCTTACCCCTTCGTAGCGTGTGCCCCCATGTGCGGATAATCCCTTCACAGTGATCCGAAACCACATCGAACCCTGCTGCTTAATAAATAGTTTCATATTCGTCGGTTCAGGAATCAGCGCCCCGTCAGCACGATAGCCTCTCATGATGGCGGAAAGTGTACCGGCGCCGCCGCACTCTTCATCTACAACACTCTGAAACAATACATCTCCCTTCAGTTTGACATCGCAGGCGTGCAGGGCTTCTAAAGCAAAAAGAAGGGCTGTATTGCCTCCCTTCATATCCGTTGAGCCGCGGCCGTATATTTTACCGTTTTCTTCGACAGCTTGATACGGTTCATACTTCCAATCCTTTACGCTTCCTTCAGGCACAACATCGATATGGCCGTTCAAAATCAGGGACCTGCCTCCGCCGGCTCCCGTTTTTTTAGCCACGATATTCGGGCTCTCATGAAAATCGGATCGGTTAGATTTAAAGTAGGGATGCTGTTTTAATTGCTTTATGCTTGGCTCCCATACATCAATGTCCATATGAAATTGCCGCAGCTTTTCAAGCACAACAGCTTGGGCGTTAAACTCTGACCCCAATGTGCTTTTTTCCCCAATCAGCCTTTTGAGAAGACGAATGGCTTTGGCCGAATGCTGATCAAGCCACCCGATTACTTTTCTTTCAATGTCTTGCATCCTCATTCCCCCTCTTAAGAAAAAGGCATATCTATTTTGATTTCAGCTTCTGTCAGCCTCGTCACCTCATCGATTGTCGAGCCATTCATCAGCTCTTTTAAAATGAAGTGATGGCTATCGACCTCAAGAACCGCTTTTTCGGTAATAATCAAATCTACACAGCCTGCAGCAGTTAATGGCAGCGTACATCTTTCTGTTAATTTAGGCCTTCCCTTTTGATCTGTATGACTCATGACGACAACCACTTTTTTCGCTTTTTGGGCAAGCTCCATCGCCCCGCCCATACCAGGCACCTTTTTTCCCGGAACAAGCCAATTTGCCAAATCTCCTGATTGGCTCACCTGCAGGGCGCCTAAAATCGTAATATCAATTTTGCCTTTTCTGATCATCGCAAAAGACATGGTTGTATCAAAATAAGACGCCCCTTTTACAGCGCGGACAGGATAGCCCGCGGCGTTGCATAAATGCGCATCCTCTTCTCCCTTTTCGGGACTTTCTCCAATGCCAAGGACACCGTTTTCCGCTTGAAACATGACCTGCATGTCAGGCGGCAAAAAGTTCGGTACCAAGGATGGGATACCGATACCGAGATTCACAATCATGCCCTGCTTAATTTCAGTAGCAGCCCGTTTTGCAATCTGTTCTCTTTCTGCTACTCCCAAGCCCATTTCCACTTCACTCCCTCGCTTCGTACAACTCCCTCAACAAAAACCCCCGGTGTGACAATCATTTCTTCAGAAATCTCACCTTTCGGAACGATACGCTCAGCTTCGGCAAAGGTTCTCCTGGCGGCCATTGCCATAAGCGGGTTCATATTGCGCGCGGTTTTGTCATACGTTAGATTGCCGAATTCATCTGCAATGTAAGCATTGATGAAAGCAAAATCAGCCGTCAGCGCCTCTTCAATCAAGTATCGTTTTCCCGCCACTGTTACGATGTCCTTTTTTTCGCAAACCATTTGATTATCAATGCCCACGTCGGTTAAAATACCGCCAAGCCCCGCTCCGCCGGCGCGAATCCGTTCCGCAAGCGTTCCCTGAGGTGAAAATTGAACCTCTAACGTCCCCTCTGTCATCTGTTTTCCGGCTACAGGATTGGAACCGATATGCGAGGCGATCAGGGTTTTGACCCGTTGATTAACAATAAGCGGGCCGATCCCGATATCCAGGAAACCGGCGTCATTGCAAATCACAGTTAAATCCGTTACACCGCTGTCCAATATCGCTTCAATCAATGAAGGAGGCGACCCGACTCCCCCAAAACCGCCAAACATCAGAACCGATCCATCCCGAACATCTGCAATTGCTGTGTCAATGCTGATTGCTTTTTGAAATGGCGCCATTTAATGTCAATCCTTTTTTAAGTTTTTTTCGACCGCTGCAACTGTTTCTGAAAAAATAGAGATAAGCTCTTCCATTTCACCGTCTGAAATGGTAAAAGGAGGAGCAATAATGACAGCATCTCCTTCTCCACTGTCTATTCCAGCTTTGGAAGGATAAACAATCAGCCCGCGTTTTTTCGCCTCGCTGACAATAAGCTGGGTTACCGCCTGCTCTGGCGGAAACACTTTCTTCGTTTTTTGGTCTGTCACAAATTCAACGCCTAATAGCAGTCCTTTTCCGCGCACATCACCTATAATGCCGCTTTGAGATGCGGCCTCATCAAGCTTCTTCTTCAGCACAGCGCCCTTTTTTTCTGATTGTTTGATCAAGCCGTGCTTTAACACATATCGCAAAACTTCAAGAGCAGCTTTGGCTGAATAGGGATGTGCACTATATGTGTGACCGCTCATAATCACACCTGACCCTTGTTTTATCGTTTCAATAATAGAATCAGATACGACGGCAGCAGCAATAGGCGCATACCCCGCACCGAGTCCCTTCCCCAGTACAGCAATATCAGGTACGGTATCCCAATGCTCTGTCGCGAGCATCCTTCCTGTTCTCCCAAGCCCCGTCATCACTTCATCTGCAATAAAAAGCACATCGTGTGTGCGGCATACCTCACTTAATCTCTCATAATATCCCGGAGGCGGAGTAATCGCTGCACCTGCAGCACCAATAATAGGCTCAGCCACAAAGCCGGCGATGAATTGGCTTCCGATTCTTTTGATCATGGTGTCCAGTTCATCAGCTGCAGTCTGAACAAATTCTTCTTCCGTCTCGTGATTCAGCCGATAAATATGTGGAGCTGAGATAGCTGGATACCGCTCAATGAGATGGGTGAACCGGTATCTCCTTTCATAAAAACCAGACAATGAAAGCGCTCCCAAAGTTATTCCGTGGTAACTGCTCCATCGAGACAAAAAGATGGATTTTTGTGTTTGCTTTTTTTCCTGCCAATACTGAATGGCGATTTTCATAGCTGTTTCTATCGCTTCTGACCCGCTGTTGACAAAAAAAGACCAATTCACATCTCCGGGCAGCTCCTGTGCCAAGAGAGCGGCTAATTGCTCGGCGGGCTCACTCGTAAACTGTGAGCGGTAAGCAAAAGACACCTGATCAAGCTGTTCTTTCAGCTTCTCAGTCACATCACGAACTCCGTGGCCGATATTACATGTCACCGCACCTGACGAGCCGTCGAGATATTTTTTTCCGGTCTGATCATAAACATATGAACCCTTCGCATAACTGACAACCGGATAGGCCGAGCTAAGCTCTGGCTTAATCAAATAACTGCTCATGCTCCCACCTCAAAACCCCTTTTACCATATTGTATGAGTGTCCAAATGGCGGCATGACGTTCCCCGCAAAAACTTTTTCACATAAAAAGAGCCTTCCTAATAGGGAAGGCTCTTTTGAAATTTCAGCATCTAGCAAATAAAAGCGGCTCCAACAATAATTAATAAAATGAACAAGACAACAATTAACACAAATGTATTTGTCCCGCAGCCAAATCCGTAACCGTACCCAGAGTATCCATACATGCTGTTTTCATCCTTTCTTATCACGATATACGGCATTTTATGCGGGCCAAGTCCCAAATGGTTTGTGCAAACGCCTATTTCATGTAAGGAAATAATGAAATACAGTATGCACCCGCTCATATTTTTTAAACGTCAGCTTTTCGTAAAACTGAGTTGCACCGTCAGTGCTTGCAGCCACTAAGTAGGCTGCTTCCATTCCTAGTGATTTGGCGATGGACAGCATTTCTTTCACTAAGATACTGCCGTAGCCCTTCCTTTGAAACTGATCTAAAATTGCCACTTCTTCGATTTTAGCCGTTTTCTCTTGATGATCGATAAACAGCTCGCCGCACCCAATGGGAACTTTCTGTGCCTGGTCGCTGTAACAAACAACAAGAATGATTATACCTGCTTCATAGAAAGGATATTTTCTTTTTAATTTTTGTTCAGCGATTGCTTCTCCAATATAAATGGAATCGTAAATTTTCATAATAGAAGATCCGTCGAAAAGACTTTTTGCCGTCCCCCATGCGGTTAAAGGATGTCCCATCTGCCCCTTCCAGTCACTAAGCTTCATGTCATATAGTAGCTCATCCTCGACGACAAAACCGCTTTTTACAAGCGACTGCTTCAAACCGAGCGGAAAAACATGCTGCGGCGACGCTTTTAAATGGAGATAATTCGCATCAAGCAGCTTTGGTACGGAGGGTAAAAAGTTAAGTAACCGCTCCAATGGAAACGTATCATGAAGCTGAACAAAGTTATGAGAAAAAATTTGTGGAAGCTGCGGATCTCTGTATACGCTGTAATGATCAAACGATGCCGATTCAGACGTTAACAATATATATTGATGTTCCGTTTTTGAATAATGTCCTGTCATGAACGTCTCCTTTTTATGACCTATACCTTTACTCTGTTGCAATATTCAATTTCTTTATAATCTCATCGTACACCGGATAAAACGGCTTTCCAATTGGAAATTGCTGAATATTTCGGAAAGAAGCGGAGATTGGCTTCTGATGTAAAAAAAACTTCCTTGCTACTTGTTCACTAATCGGGTGAAAGACGCCGTTTAGAAACAAAAACGGCTCGCGTTCGATGAAAAACACCCGTCGGCCAGGCGGATTTTTGATCAATTCAGATCGTTTCCACGTAATCGGCGGCCCTTCCGGAAGCGTCTCCATCTCTTCTTTTCCAATTGTCACTATGTCTTTTCTTTGAAATTGATAAAATTGAAACGCATACTGGTTCACAATTCGCCTTTTTTTTCCGGCTTCGATATAAAATATTGCAGGATGATTAGCTTCCTTTACTAAAATATAATTCGGAATGTTTAAAATTTTGCCAATCCTATATTGGAATAAATATGGGTCTGGAACAGCGACAGTCCGATTTAGATACAAAAAACCCCACTTTTCTCCAACAGGATGCCTTACACCCCGATCAAAAAAATACACATTTTGATCTGAACCTTTTACAAAAGAGCCGTCAATCAAATCGGCGGGCAGAAACCGATATGCATTTTGAAATGAATCTGGGGTTTTATAGGTTGTGTCTAATACTTCATTTATCGGCAGAAATGGGGTAAAGTTGTTGAGTCTCGCCCAAAAAATTGCGTCTCCATGATTCCAATGCTTCATATCATCATCCCAGTAGCCTCCAAATTTATGGTGGATGAGATTAAGTAACGAACGGCGATGCATAACGGAGCAATGATCAACTTGAAAAGCGGCCTGATCAAGCACTGCATTGGCATTTCTGTAGAAATGTGAGATTTCTTCTCCCCTTTCGTTTACATGTACAACTTTTTGTTTTGAATAGACCGCCTGCGCTTCAGGCTTATGTGAAAACTCTTGCACCATACGGCTCAGCCGCTCAGGATGATAAACAGTGTCGTCAGTAAGATAGGAAATGTAATCGCCGTCTGCAAATGGGAGCGCACTGTTAATTAATGTGGCATAACGGGCTGTTTTTAATCGATCTGCAGGATGCACGAAACTGTTATGATATTGAATGCGCCGGTCATGGAGATACTTGTGAATCACCGCAGTTGTTTCTGCATTCGAATGATCATCCATGATAAAAAGCTCCCAAAGATCATGCGTTTGCTGTATCACGCTTTCGATCGCTTTTTGCAAATAATCGGGTTTGTTGTAACTTGTTAAAATAATAGACACTTTCTCTCCCATCTATACCGCCTCCCGCCGCCAAACATAAAAACGGCTCCGCAGCAAGCAGAGCCTCTGTCATCATTTAAAAAGCACCCCAGCTTACAACACTTGAGAGTGAAACATGAGATCTCGTGTTATTTAACGGGTTTTGGAAAATAACCAAATCAGTCAGAACTTCTTTTACGATTACATTTTGAAGTGTATCTCCGTTGATCAAATTGACTTTTGAAACCGGTACGCCCAGCTCTTTTGCAAAAACAAGCTGGCGTCTGAGGTCAGATGGATTTCCTTCAGAAGACGATTGACGTATAAGCAGAATCAGCAAAAGCAAAATAAAATGCAGATCATCTTGGTTTTCTTCTCGATCCACTTGTTTCTCTAAATCCAAATCATCCCTCTCCCTTATCCTTATCTCTGTTTCACAATATGTGCGACTTTGATTTATGGTATAGGCTATGTCCACTCCATTAAAAAATCAGCATTTTCCTTAAATAGATGAAAAATAGATCAGGTACGGCGTTCGACTCATACCAAATAACAGCCGGAAGAATATGAATAACGTGAGTTCACTATCGAATAGGAGGTGTGTGTAATGAGCTCTGAAAATGCACAGTTAAAAAAGGATTTAATTAAAGCCGTTTTAAGCCCTTTATTTCCAACTGCAACAGAAGGAGGAGAAAATATGGATAGTAACCTTAAAGCCTTGCTTGATGCTGCCATCGATCAAAAAGTAGATGAAAGTGAAACGGTTACGGCAGAATCTATTTTAGACCCTTCTCTTCCGGCAAGATGGATTTTTGCCAGAATTACGCCAGGCACGACAATCAGCATTGTGACTGATTCAGGTGACATGATCGGACCGGTTGTTTTCGTTGCTTTCGATCAAGTTCACGGTATCGTCTTTGTAACACAGGAAAGCTCCGTCACTCCGGCAGGCCAAGCTACAACATTAATTGATGTAGACAAAGTAGAAAGCGTTACGTTCTTTTCATAACATCCGATGAAAGTCTTGTATATCCAGTCGGGATACGGAGGAATATACAGTTATTTTGATCGCTGGGCTGAAGAATGTTTTCAGAACACTCATACAGAGTATATGATTGCAGATAAACCTGAAGCAGAATCTTTGATGAAGATCGAAGCGTTTCAGCCGGACTTCACACTTATGATGGTTGGAGACCGCGTTCCTCACGACTGGCTGACCTGGTTAAAGGGTAAGGATATCCCCGTGTATGTTTGGCTGACCGAAGACCCATTTTATATGGATATCAGCCTTCAGGTAATTAAGCTTGCTGACGCCATATTAACGATAGAACAAAATGCAGCTCTCTACTATCAAGAGCTCGGCTACCAGAACGTCTATTATGTTCCGATACCAGTTAACCATCGGCTGTTTAAAAAAATGGGCACCGAACATTCCTATCATTCAAATCTGTTAATCATCGGCTATCCTTACCCTAATCGGGTTCAGCTTATGAAAGAAGCGGTCCATCTGCCATTCACGGTTCGGGTAATCGGCAAGGAGTGGGGAAAATATCTGCCTAAAAAAGTGCTCAAACAGCCGCATATTGATGTCGTCAGCACATGGGTTCCACCCGAACAGGCCGTTCATTATTATAATGGGGCAGACATCGTAATTAATGCGCATCGTCCCTATCATTTTGCTTTCAACCAAAATACTATGCGCATCAAAAATGCCAGTTTTAATAACCGAACGTTTGATATCGCTGCATGCGAAGCATTTCAATTAACAGATTTACCCGCGGCGCATCCTTTTTCATCCTTTATTTCTTATCACGGCATGAACGACTTTAAGGAAAAAGCCGCTTTCTATATCAACCACCCTGAAGAACGGCAAAAAGCTGCAGCAGCCAATTATAAAGAGATCGTACCCGCATTTACGTTTGATGAGCTTCCTGCAAAACTAAAAGCGATTCATCTGGCGCTCTCTTGAAAAATCGTTCATTGCTATGAACGATTTTTTTATTCATAGAAAAAAGCAGCCGCACAAGCTGCTTTCTTTTCTAGCCGTCAGAACGGTCTTTCAGCTTCCTCGGGTTCACCTGTTTATGAAGATCAGGCATTTCGCCGAGATGCTGTGCAATTTGTTCCCACGATACAATTTTGAAATTTTGATTGACGGCATGTCCGTTATCGATATTTTCGCCATCCTGCGCCACAAAAATCCCGTACGGATATTTTGGGCCAAGTCCGAAACCGAGAACATCAATACCATCCGTGTCACTAGTACCGTCTATCTTCTCGCCATTTGTAATCTCAAAGTTGGCTACATAGCGATTTTTCCCCTGCCGTTCATACATTGCATAGCTGTTATTTCCTTGACTTGAAGCCATGAGATATCCTTTGCCATTTGGTGCATAATAGATTGTCAGTCCTTCAATATCAGCTGTCAAATGATCTCCTGTCGCACGGTCAACAACCTGCCCCTTTGATCCTCCGCCGGGCTCAGCGTTAAATTTCCAGATGGCCTCATCTTCCTCTGCTATGTATAGGTTTCCGTACTCATCATCCGCAACAAGGCCTTCGGTCTGAGAATTCAACTTAAATTCACGCACTTTTTTCCCTGTTACATAACCCTTTCCACCATCAACAATTTCATACTGCTCAAATTCCCCTTGTTTGCCTGTCACTAATGCGTAAAATGCTCCTGTTTTCTGGCTGTGATACAAGCTGAATCCATAAACCTCAGAAATATTGGTGGAGATAGGATGGTTCGGATCTGTAATGCTTTTCAATTTTCCTTTATCCCCGTCTATTGCATATACTTCAATTGTATTTTTTCCTTCGGACCGGTTGGATGCGGCAGCAATATCAATTTTTTCGCCGTTCAATGGAAAATCATAGCGCAGATCGACATTATTGAGCTTGCCAAACTCATAAGAATGAAGCTGTTTTCCGTCTAAATCATACACAACGAGCCCTGACTTCTTATTTGTTGTAATCAACTTGCTTTTTTCCGGGTGTTTTTCATGAACCCAAATGGCCGGGTCATCTGCTGCGTCATCCCCAGATGCGACCGGATCTGTCTCCGTGTGTGCAGTCACTTTGAAATGATGTTCCTCATTCACATAATGAGCCGACACCGAGGTTGCTGTCAGGCTAAGCAATAAACCCGCGGCAGTGCTTAGCAGCATTGTTTTTGAAACCTTCATTTGGTACCCTCCTCTTTTATTACTAACACTACTATTGTAAAATATATACAGGTGATTACCGTGAGGAAAATGAACCTTTTTTTATAGGGTTTCTGACTCATAAACAACTTATTCCCCAAAGAGGTACGTGAGATGACTTTGCCAGATTTCCTTTTGCGGAGCGAAATAAAAATATGTTGAATATTTAGTACATTGTTTATTTAGTTGTGTTTTTCCCTAGTTACGTCCGTTTTTCCATTTTCTATTAAAAAAGAACACTTTGTGACATGATCATTCCCCTAAATTTTGTTTTATTGGTTGCTTTCATTAATTCGATTACAAAGTTGAACATATGATGCATGGTAGAGAAACGAGAGTTGGAGGATAAGCCATGCCTAAACAGCAAACAGCAGAACTAAAACCATTTTTCCATAACAAAACAGTTTTAGTCACTGGCGGAACGGGTTCAATCGGGAGTCAAATTGTCAAACGCCTTTTGATGCTTACACCTAAACAGGTGATTGTATTCAGCAAAGACGACAGTAAACAGTATGTCATGAGCCAAAAGTATGCGGAGGATAAGCGGCTATTATTTGTACTTGGAGATGTACGCGATCACAGAAGGGTGAATCAGGTGATGAAAGGCGTCGATATCGTCTTTCACGCGGCTGCGCTGAAACAGGTTCCGACATGTGAGGACCATCCATTTGAAGCGATCCAGACCAATCTCATCGGCGGACAAAATGTGGTGGAAGCTGCCCTTTCACACCGAGTGCAGCATGTCATTAATATCAGTACAGATAAAGCTGTATCTCCTGTGAACACAATGGGTGCCACCAAGCTGTTATCTGAAAAGCTGTTTCATCAAGCAAACCGCCACGTCCAAAACAAAGGAACCTTGTTTTGTTCGGTCCGCTTTGGAAATGTTCTCGGTTCCAGAGGTTCGGTCATCCCCATATTATTTGAACAGATGATGGAGGGTGAACCCCTGACCATCACAGACAAAAACATGACCAGATTTTTCATGTCAATAGACGATGCAGCTACATTGACATTACAATCGGCTGCTATTACAAAAGGCGGAGAAACCTTTATTTTCAAAATGGAATCACTGAAACTTGAAGAACTGATTCATGGGTTTGAAGAATATGCATCGCAGCACGGGCTCCCGCGGCCGGCTGCAGTAGAAGTGGGCAAGCGTCCAGGTGAAAAGCTTCACGAAGAATTAACATCTCCACATGAAATTGAATCACTGTATGAATGGGGCAACCTTTATGCGATCCTTCCAGAGCCGGAAAAACATCCTGACTTTCGCAAAGTCAATCTGCCTGGGTATCAATCAGATCAAGCCCCGCTCATTACGAAAGAAAGAATTGCACAGATTATTGAAGAATTGCATCAAGAGAAAAAGGCATAAAAACAAGCCTGTCTATCCATTAGGCAGGCCTGTTTTTAACAGTTTATTTATTAAAGAGATGCAGATAGCTTTCGTATCCTTCTTCTTTTAGCTTATGCTTCGGAACAAACCGCAGCGCTGCTGAATTTATGCAGTAACGAAGTCCGTTTGGACCAGGTCCGTCATTAAATACGTGGCCAAGATGAGAATCAGCAGTTCGGCTTCTTACTTCTGTGCGAATCATGCCGTGGCTCGTGTCCAGTTTTTCTTCCACTTCTTCTTCTTCAATCGGCTTTGTAAAGCTTGGCCAGCCGCAGTGGGAATCAAATTTATCCTTGGATGTAAACAATGGCTTGCCTGACACAATGTCTACATACAACCCTTCTTCCTTATGATCCCAATATTCATTTTGAAATGGCGGCTCCGTGCCGTTATTTTGCGTTACTTCATATTGCATGCGATTTAATGACTTTATTTTTTCTTCTTTATTGTACGCCATTTATTTAGCCCCCCAATGCTCGCTGATAAACCCCGCACGTCCGGAACCTGTCCGGTAGCGCTGATAATGTGCTGGATTCTTTTTATAAAAATGCTGATGGTAGCCTTCCGCTTCATAGAAAGGTTCAGCTTTTAAAATGTCCGTTACAATCGGATCTTTAAAGATGCCGCTTTCCGCCAGACGTTGCTTGGAAGCTTCCGCAAGCTCCTTTTGTTTATCATTATGATAAAAAATGGCTGCGCGATAGGAACTGCCGCGATCAGCAAACTGCCCCCCGGCATCTGTCGGATCGATTTGCTGCCAAAATAATTCAAGCAGTTTTTCATAAGGGAATACATCAGGATTAAATGTGATTTGAACGGCTTCACGATGTCCCGTCGTTTCACTGCACACCTCTTCATACGTAGGGTTTTCAGTATGGCCGCCTGTATACCCGGACACCACTTTTTCAATTCCCGGCTGTTCGTCAAAAGGTTTAACCATACACCAAAAACAGCCTCCTGCAAATGTGGCGATTTCTTTTTTTTCAGACATACTGGTGCCTCCTTTGTTAATACGTGGTATTATTATATTATAGCATGTAAAAATAGAATGAAAATGATTCTGCTTTTCAATAAAATCTATAGGTTTTAAGCAATATGCTTATGTAATGGAGGTTCACAAATTTGAAAGTAAGAACACAGATGATGTACGATATGGAAACTTTACTCCGTAAAGTCTTTAAACAAATACGCAATGAAATCAATGAAATTTTAGATAAAGAGCTGTCGCGGAATGAATTCACCATTCTTCGGATCCTCAGTGAACAAGGGCCTAAAAAAGTCACTGAATTTGCGCCTATTTTAGAGGTATCGGCAAGCCACATTACGGCTGTGACCGATGCGCTGGTAGAAAAGGAATGGATTACGAGAATCAGATCGAAGGAAGACAGACGCATCATCCGCATTCATATCACTGAAGCGGGCGAAAAAGTCCTTCAGCACTTTAACGAGAAAAAAACGGAATATTTCTTTAAACGCTTTGACTGCTACACTGATGCTGAACTTGCCACGTTAATCGAGCTCTTCAGCAAACTTGATAAAAAACGGTGAAAAAAAGCACATACCGATATATAGGTATGTGCTTTTCGCAGTGCTTCACTTATTTTTCAGTAAACAGCTTCATTGCTTTCCAGCGGCCATATCTATAATACAAAAATGCCGCGCAGCTGCTAAATAAAAAACTCATTCCGATTCCAAGCCCGATTCCTTTTTGTCCAAGCCAAGCTGAAAATAGAGCTGTGAAAGGATATCTCAACACCCAAAACGAGATTAAATTTAATACCAGAACCTGCAGCATCGCTCCCGCGGCCCTGACGATTCCGTTCAGCACAAAATTAATCCCAATAAAAGGGTAGAAAAACGCGATCCACTTCAAATATTGTTCACCAAATGCGACCGCATCAGGCTCACTGATAAATAACCTTATGAGATATTTACCAAATACCCAAATCATAACCGCAATCACCAGCATGCAGGAAATAACAGCTATCACACCTAGCCTTGCAATTGTTCCCACTCTTTTTTCGTTTCCGATTCCAATATTTTGCCCTGCCATACTATTGACGGCCGTACCGGCAGCCATTGCTGGAAGCGTGATGATGCTATCAAGCCGCTGCACCGCGCCAAAGCCTGATACCACGTGATCCCCGTATGAGTTAACAACACTCATAATCGCCATCATACCGCCTGTAATCACCATCATCTGCAGACCTGCCGGAATCCCGAGTTTCAAAATCAGCGCGGACTCTTCCCACTTGGGCATTCTCGGAATCGAGAATGGCACAAGCTTGTGTTTGATGACATAAAACAACCCATACAAAAACGCAATGCCCTGTGACAAAATCGTTGAATAAGCCGCTCCCGCTATTCCCATGCGGAACACAGAAATAAAGAGCGGCGCAAGCACTGTATTCAGTACAACAGCAAACGCAATAAACCGGAGAGGTGTCTTGCTGTCGCCCAGCGCACGAAGCACAGTACTGATAAAGTTATAACCAAACAAAAATAAAATGCCGATAAATTGAATCTGTAAATACGTCTCAGCAAGCGGTATCATTGACTCCGGCGTTTTTAGAAGACGCAGCAAAAGCTCTGAGAGAAAAAAACCGGCCGCGCCGAATCCGATGCTTAGGCCTGTTAATAAAACAACAAAAGCGTTAATATACGACGCCATTCCTTTTACATCATCTTTTCCTTTTTGCTGAGATAAAATGGTTAACGTCGCATTGTTAAGGCCCAAAATAAAAGACAGCACGGTCAAAACAATCGTGCTTGATACCGCGGCTGCCCCAAGGGCCTTTGCCCCCAGTAAATTGCCGATCCACAAGCTGTCTATAAATTGAAAGGAAACCTGCAATGCGTTTCCGAGCATAATAGGCATTGAAAACAGTACAAGCTGTTTCAGCACATTCCCCTGTGTAAAATCGTATGCTTTCATCTTTTCTCCTTGTGTTCTCAAATTTTCTTTGGACCGCACGAAAAAAGAGACGTTGTTTCATGTCTCTTTTTTCATGACTTATCGGTTTTTTTTCGGTCTCGCATACCGAATGTAAACACCATCACACTTAGGAACAAGGCACAATAGGAAACATTCAAATACATTTGATCCATGTCTTCAGCAGCCAGATGATGATAAGCAAGCCAGCCGAAATACAGGGAAAATGTAAAGGATAATAAACTGAAATACTGGTAAATCCGTTTCATTTTCAGTCACCTCTATTGTTTAGGATGGTAATAGGAAAACTCAATTTCATCTTTTTCTAAATTTATCTTATCCGCTTTGACATACATTCCATTCGTTAAAGGCATTTCTGACAAACGCACTTCAATGCTTTTATCCCCGGGGTGAACATGGACAAATGACGGCAATTCATAAAAGCTGTCCATATAATTTAACACAAAGCTAATTGGTATACTCAATTTCCCTAACGAAAATTTCGTGACATTCAGCTCTACATCACCGTTTTTTTTCACGGTCGGCTCAAAAGCGATAAACGCATCAATAGACGTGGAAAATGCCTTGATTTTCCCTGCGACATGAACATCATCATCAATCTCTACTTTATAATCAAGCTTGTTTGATGCTTTGTCGTTTAAATATGAGTTAACAAACGCAGCTAATGATTCTTTTGTGCTTGTCACTTGAAATCCATACTCGCTCTCAGATGAATCCTTCACCTGAGCCTGTTCCCCCGGGAGCAAAACAAGTGCCACAAACCCGGCGGCGAGGATAAAATTGATTGCAAGCAATATAAAAAACAGTCGCTTCCACTTATTCATGCTGTCACCCTACTCTTTCGGTAATCCTTCTTTTTTAATGGCTTGATAGACGCGCTTTGCGATAAGAGAATAACCCGTACCATTAGGATGAAAATCATCTTCCTCAGAAATTCGGCTGCTGTCACTTTTTTGATTGAACAAATCTTCGATATGGACGATTTTTGCATGTTTATCTTTTTTCAGCTCTTTTTCAGCAATATGGTTCCAATCCGTGACGACACCATTTATTTCATTTAGTTCTGATAATGTAAACGTAAACGGATTGTACATGCTGACATAAATCAGCTCAGCGTGATCATTCAGCTCGCGAATTTCAGAAATGATTTTTTCAAAGCGCTTTTCGTACGGTTTTTCCGCTTCCTGAAACGGTTCAACGGTTAATTGCAGAAAGTTTTGGCGAAGGATTTTCATCAAATCATTACCGCCAATTGTAAAAAAGACATAATCTGCGTCCTTTATGCCTTTTTGAACCTTTTTATCTTTTAGTTTTTCTAATAAATCATCCGAACGGTTCCCTTTTACAGCATAATTTTTCACGTCGACCGTTTTGACTTGTTTATCTGACCGGATAGAATCCGCCACCTTGCCGACATATCCCTTTCCGTCGGGATCTCCGACTCCTTCTGTCAGCGAATCTCCGACAGCCGCTATGACAATGTGTTCTTTTGTTTTCGTTTCATGGGCTTTTTGTTTTCCCTCAGATGATGTACGTATGCTCGTACACGCAGTAAGAAGCAAAATCAAACTGGCCATGATTGAAAAAATGCGCAGCTTCAATCTTGTTGCTCCTTCCCATTCTACTAGTGGAAAGTGTATCATGTTTTAGAAGATTTGCAAATGCCTAGTCTCTTAGCTTACTTGAGTGTAGTGGCTGACTTCACATCGGAAATGATATCATCGTACGGTGTATTCTCTACTCCATTGTAATCTTTCAGCACCTTACCGTCCGGACCTACCAAATAAAAAGAAGATTGATGAATCACTTGGTCCTCTCCCTCCGGCTTCTTTACGATCGCTTTAAAGCTCTTAAGTGCGAACTCCTCAATCTCACTCTGGCTGTATCCCGTGAGAAAATCCCAGTTATCAAAAGATAATGGATAATTTGCGGCAAATTTCTTCAGCTGTTTCGGCTTATCGTTTTCTGGGTCAACACTAAATGATATGATGCGGACATCTATATTTTCGGCTTTCAGTTTTTTTTGCAGATCGGTCATATGAGCGGTCATTGGCGGACATACAGTTTCACAATTGGTAAAAATAAAATCCGCCAGCCATACTTCTCCTTTTAAACTCTCTAAAGAAACGTTCTTGCCGTCTTGGTTTTGAAATGTAAAAGGCTCCACCTCGTAATTGAGCGGATTTTTAATCTGCTGTCCTCCGCATGCACACAAAAACAGAAAAATCAGCCCAGCCGTTAACCCGTTGATAACCTTCATGACATCCACCCTTTCCAGCCAGCATAAAAACGCTTTCTAAAACCGTCCTTACTGTCCCATGTTTGTATTCGATACTGAGCAAAAAAAATCCTGCATGCCTCCCATTAACGATTACAAAGGAGGGCATGCAGGTAAAAAACGGCATGTTACGCGTTGTGCTTTAACACCTCTTGATGAAATACAGCCTGATAATCTGCCCACTTCATCCGGCGCTTCATATAATGTCGGAAAGAATACACTTTTGCCCTGCTGTTTGATGAAAACACTTCTTTTAAGTAGAATTGCAAATGGTGATGTAACATAAAGAAATAGTGCTCATCTTCCTTTAATACAGGTATTTCTGTCACTTTCACCTGAATCCCGTCACCGCGTTTGAACTCTAGGCTTTTGAGTAACAAGCTATCAATCCTCTTTTTTGTTTTTCTTCTATTATATATGATGCCAGCCGGGCTGTCTGTCATTTTGCGCGGTTGTGTAAAAAAATTAGATCAGCAAATGGAACAAGTCCTCATCCTTGTTCACCTCTACATAATGAAACGGTTTTTTGTTCATCCGTTCAATCAGCGGCCCATAATCGGCTTTGTTCTGCAGCTCGATGCCGACAAGAGCAGGTCCATTGCTTTTATTATTTTTCTTCGTATATTCAAATCTTGTAATGTCATCATTCGGCCCGAGGACTTCGTCAAGAAATTCGCGGAGCGCCCCCGCTCTTTGCGGAAAGTTGACGATAAAATAATGCTGAAGACCTTCAAAAATCAAGGAACGCTCCTTCATTTCCTGCATTCTTCCGATATCGTTATTGCCCCCGCTTACCACACACACCACGTTTTTCCCTTTAATTTCATCCTTGTACAAATCAAGCGCTGCGACAGAAAGAGCTCCAGCCGGTTCAGCAACAACCGCACATTCGTTATATAATTCAAGAATGGATGTACATACTTTTCCTTCAGGCACAAGGAGAATGTCATCAACGACAGTTTCCAGCGTCCGGAAGGTTTCCTCGCCAATTTTTTTAACAGCCGCACCATCTACAAACTTGTCAATTTTATCAAGTGTGACGACATGCCCAGCTTTGTTTGATTCAAAGTAGGATGCCGCTCCCGCCGGCTCAACAGCAATTACCTTTGTATCAGGAGACACGTTTTTCAAATATGTACCTACCCCAGAGAGAAGGCCGCCGCCTCCGACACTTGCAAAAAGAAAATGCGGTTCTGTATCAATGTCGTTTAAAATCTCGACTGCGAGCGTTCCCTGTCCGGCCATCACATCCGGATCATCGAACGGATGGATAAACGTCCGAGATTCCGCCTCACAGCATTCAGCAGCGCTTTTATACGCGTCGTCAAACGTATCGCCTGTCAAAATAATATCGATAAATCCTTTTCCGAATAGTTCAACTTGAGATACTTTTTGTCTCGGTGTAGTAGACGGCATAAAAATTTTCCCGTGAATGCCAAGATGTTTACACGAAAATGCCACACCTTGAGCGTGGTTTCCGGCACTTGCACACACAACTCCGTTCTCTGTCTGCTCGCTGGAAAGCTGTTTCATTTTATGATAAGCCCCTCTGAGCTTAAAAGATCTGACAACTTGCAAGTCTTCGCGTTTTAAATAGATATTGCATTCATATCTCTCAGAAAGTCTGTCATTCCTCTGCAAAGGTGTGTGAATGACAACGTCCTTTACGTTTTGGTGAGCCTTCAAAATGTCTTTCACTTGGATGAGAGAGTTTTCTTTAAGCAACGGTTTCATGTACAGATTCCTTTCTTGTTTTAAATCCCTATTTAATATGCCATTATAACATGAATATTCAAAAAATAAGACAATTATTTTTATTTAATAATTAAAAAAATACAGACTATGTCCACCACATCTTGTGGTAACTTCTGTTCAACCATTATCCTGCAGAGCCAAGAAAAAAGATGATCGTAAAATAAAGGGTGTTTTCAACCAAAAGGCATGATATAATGAAACCAATTAGAACCAAAAGGAGCCAATTGATGAATAGTGCACCAAAACTCAATACATTTCAACATCTAATCGGAGAACATC
Source organism: Bacillus sp. FSL R7-0685 (assembly GCF_038002425.1). Classification (NCBI taxonomy): domain Bacteria; kingdom Bacillati; phylum Bacillota; class Bacilli; order Caryophanales; family Bacillaceae; genus Bacillus; species Bacillus sp. FSL R7-0685. The sequence continues at coordinate 2,167,129 of NZ_JBBOCN010000001.1, forward strand.
AAACTTTCCTGGAAGCGAAGCGAATCGCCAAGCAGTTCTCGTTATCGGAGCTTCCTGTCTTAATAACAGGAAAAATCGGAACAGGCAAAAATCACTTCGCACATGCCATACACTTGGAATCTTCGAGAAGCAATGAACCGTTTATAAGCGTCAATTGCAGCACCCATTCGGAAGAAACCCTTATTCATGAGCTTTTTGGCCCTAACGGAAACACAGGTGTTTTTCAAAAAGCGGTACGAGGAACCCTTTTTCTTGATGATGTATGGCGCATGCCTGCTTCTGTACAAGCTCAGCTGTTAAAAGCGCTTGATTCAGACACGAAGAAACCGCGAATGATCTGTGCTTCTGCAGACCGATCCGTGGAACATACATTCAGGCAAGACTTATTCTACAGACTGAACATTTTAACGCTCACACTGCCCGAATTATCGGAACGAAAAAGCGATATTCCGCTTTTGACACAGCATTTTCTCTCAAATTCCGGTCAGCAATTGTTAATCGATCCCTCCGTTTTTCCCGTGCTTGAGAAGCATGCATTTGAAGGCAATGTCAGGGAATTAAAAAACGCTGCAGATTATATGGCGGCAGTATCAAGCGGAGGAACGATTCAGCCATATGACCTGCCGCCGTATATTAGAGGCACGATAGACGGAAAAACGTCGAAGAAAAAAGCGAAACTGCTTACTTTAATGGAAAAAGCTGAGTTTTTGTTTATTTTGGAAACAATAAAAGTATTGAACGAAAAAGGAGAACCTGCCAGCAGACGGATCATTTCTGAACACAGCAAAAATACCCAAACCTCGTTAACTCCTCAGCAGGTCAGAAGCCGTCTCGACTATTTGGAGAAAAAAGATTATGTCACCAAAAGCCGCGGACGCGCAGGCACAAAAATTACCTTTGAGGGCTTGAGCTTTATAGAGACGTTAAAAAATCAAATGATCTAGCGATCGAAAGGAGAATGCACTTGTTTACAATCAAAGAAGAGATCGCCAATGCGATTACACACGGCATCGGTGTCCTCTTATCCATCCCAGCATTAGTGTTTCTAATCATATTTGCGGCTAATTACGGGTCTGCATGGGACATTGTCAGCTTTACAATATTCGGTGTCTCTATGCTGCTGTTATATTTGAGCTCCACCCTGCTTCACAGCATCACACATAAAAAAACGAAGGACATTTTGGAGATTATTGATCATAGCGCAATTTACGTACTCATCGCCGGAACCTACACGCCTTTTTTGCTTGGGCCGCTGAAAGGCACACTCGGCTTTACCCTGTTGGTTATCGTATGGTCACTTGCCCTAGGTGGAATCGTTTTTAAAATTTTCTTTGTGAAACGGTTTATCCTATTGTCAACCTTCGTGTATTTAGTCATGGGGTGGCTGATGATTATTGCAGTTAAACCTTTATATGCTTCACTGAGCGGAGCGGGATTCAGCCTCCTTTTTCTCGGCGGCATTTTATACTCTGTCGGAACCATCTTTTACATTTGGAAAAAGATCCCCTTCCATCACGCCATTTGGCACAGCTTTGTATTGGGCGGGAGCGCTGCTATGTTTTTCTGCGTGCTCTTCTATTGTGTAAAGGTGCCTTTCCTTTCGTAACAGTAACAGAAAAGCGCAGTCTTCACGACTGCGCTTTTTTATGCACGTAATTGTTTTTCATTGGCAGGTATATAAGCTTTTGAAAAGGACAATTCAATGTCTGCCGGTTTTAAGCGTTTAAAAAACGAGCCCTTTTGCATGTTATCTGTTCCTTTCGTTTCCACCATCACCAACGGAAGATGATAGCGGGCCGCAAGTTCTACAGGATCAATAGAACCATCTAGTGAAAGAATCAGGCTTTGTCCCTTTTCCAGCTGTTTTGTCACATCTTCATATACCTTTTCTGAATCCCCGTCTGAAATCACATCCATCCGATCCAGCCATTGCCCGATAAAAGGCAAGCGGAACACTTTTGGGTTGGCGATAAAGCCGGCCGGTTCCTCAATATATCCAGCAATTAAGGCCAGTTCAGCCAAACGCAAACGGGGATGCACATACAAAACAGGACCGTGTGGTATTGGCTCTGGCTGATGGATCGTCACAACTGAACCGGAGATGCCGATACAGCCTTCCAAAAACGCCTTTGGCTGTTCGTACACAAGAGTCATCTGTTTTTTGTATGACAGACGGGGATCGAGCATTGTTTGATTAAATAATTGTTTCATATTTTTTAACAGCATATACACAATATAAACCACTAGAAGGCTGTAGCGAACCAATTAAAATCCTCCCGCTTTAGAAGAATTCTTTTTTTCATACATTAGAAATTCGTAATCATACGGGTTTTTTTCGTCTTTGGTCCCCTGCTCAGAAGAAACCAACTTCCAATTGGATTCATCAAATTCAGGGAAGTGACGGTCACCCTCAAACTCGTGATGAATTTTCGTCATATACAGTCTGTCCGCATAAGGGAAAAGGTCCGTATAGAGCTGAGCCCCTCCGATCACAAAGCATTCTTCAGGGCCTGAACAAATGTCCAGTACATCCTTTAATGAACCGACAACCGTGCATCCCGGAAATTCTGAAGCCGGCGCTGAGGTAACGACAATATTTTTCCGATTTGGAAGCGGACGTCCGATCGATTCAAATGTTTTTCGGCCCATAATGATTGAATGGCCCGATGTTACTTTCTTAAAGTATGCAAGATCATTGGGCAAATGCCACGGCAAATCATTGTCTTTGCCGATAAGCCTGTTGGCATCCATCGCAAAAATGAATGAAATCATACGCTTACCGCCCCTTTTATATGAGGATGCGGATCATAATCCTCGATGATAAAGTCCTCAAATGCAAAGTTAAAAATAGAATCAACCTTTCTGGCGAAACGAAGCTTCGGAAGCGGTCTAACATCTCTTTCAAGCTGCAAATTGACTTGTTCAATATGATTTTGATAGATATGAACATCACCAAATGTATGGATGAACTCGCCCGATTCAAGCCCAGTCACATGAGCAATCATCATGGTTAGCAGGGCATAAGATGCAATATTAAACGGCACACCTAAGAAAACATCGGCAGAGCGCTGATACAACTGACAGGACAGCTTGCCGTCAGACACATAGAATTGGAACAGGCAATGGCACGGCGGCAACGCCATTTTATCAATTTCACCAACATTCCAGGCGCTGACGATTAAGCGTCTGGAGTTCGGATTTGTCTTAATATCTTCAATAAGACGGGAAATTTGATCAATGGTTTCTCCATCAGCTCCCCGCCAAGAACGCCATTGGGAGCCATATACAGGTCCAAGTTCACCGTTTTCATCAGCCCACTCATTCCAGATTCGCACTCCGTTTTCCTGCAAATAGCGTACATTCGTATCTCCTTTTAAGAACCACAGCAGTTCATGCGCAATTGATTTAAAGTGGAGTTTTTTAGTGGTGAGCATCGGAAAGCCTTCCCGTAAATTAAATCTCATTTGATATCCGAAAGTGCTGATTGTTCCGGTCCCTGTCCGGTCTCCCTTTTTCTCACCATGCTCTAAAACATGTCTGCATAAATCCTTATACTGTTTCATTTTTTTCATCCTTTAAAAGTAGTCTTCTAGTAGTGTAACACAATAAAAAATCATTTCTGAACCCAGAAATGATTTTTTATAGTCAGCTGACAACAGGCTTTTCATCCTGTTCTTTTTCTTCATCTTGCAGATCCTGATGCGTATGTGCAATTCTGCTCGCCGCTGCTGCAGCAAGAGCTGCCACAATATCATCCAAAAAGGTGTGAATACCGTCTGGACTTTCATCAAGTTCCTTAATAATTCCAATCTTCTCTTTATCCAAATAACCGAAATTGGTCAAACCGATCGACCCGTACACATTAACGATTGAAAGCGGGATAATTTCATCTATGCCGTAAAGCGGTTCATCTGTTTCAACAAGGTGCTGCAGCGGCTCGGGGAGAAGCTTCTGTTCTGCAAGCTGATCGAGTGCAAGGCCTGTCAAAACAGCATGAATAATTTCACGTTTGTTCAGGACTCTTTCTACATTCTCCATGCAAACACTGAGTGGCAGATTTGGATTGTATTTTTCCTGAAGTTTTTGAACAATCCGTGCAATATCTTCTATCATAACGCCCCGTTTGTTCAGCATATCCTTTGTTATATCGACCATTTCATTCATTGTGTACTTTTTCATGTCTAATGGCATCTCCTTTAGGCACTCATCCAGTTGGGAGGCGTGTTGCGGTCCCAATAAATGCTCCCAAGCTCATGATGTGATTGAAATCCATCTTCTGCTGTATGATAATGAAAATTAAACCAGTAGCCGTCATGAGGCGGGTGGTCTCTTCGCACATGGAATCTGAGAAGATCTTCTCCAGTTGTCCGATTGTAAACGTTGAAAATTTTTTCCGTTTTGCCCGCTGAAGGCATGCTTGAGATCACAACATCTTGGTACGCCTCATCATCTTGCAATGTCGCTAAATAATCACTAATCACATTTTCGATTTTTGGCAGGATCTCTTTCCGATAGTCATCCTCAATGACAGGAGCGATTCTGCTGCCGAATTTTAAAAAGGACTGATCCTCAGCGCTGTCAAGGAGCTGTTCCTTGTACGATTGAAAAAGCAGTTCAGGATCTCGCCTGTCATCCGACTCATCATCGTACAGGTCATGCTCATCATAAAAAGCGGTGTAATCATTCTGCTCAAGACTGCTCGGCTGTCCGGAAGGCTTGTCCGCCATAAGGGCAGCCGGAGGAGATACGAGCCCGAACGTTACAATGGTAAATAAAACCACAAGGGTCTTTCTCATCCACAATTTCATGACTGCTTATCCCTCTCTATTTTATTGTCATGTTTCTCTTATTTTAGCACATCCAAAACATGCAAGTCATGTACTATATGAAACTGATATGCAAATTAGGAGATTCGTTGCTATGCACTTTGTGTAAAAACGCTTACAATATTTCATGAAAGGAGGCTTTCCGCATGATTGACGCTCTGTTTGCCACAGTTTCACTCTTAACATTATTATACTTTGTCGTCATGGAGGTCACCGATTAACAGAAAGCCCGTGATATGAATCACGGGCTTGTTTGAATGACGCCATAATGGAACAGTGCTGTTTTTCTTTTCATGACGCTAAAACCAAACTGTTCAAACCGCGGGCTTTTCCAGTGGTCTTTTAGCACAACGCTTTTTCTGGCGACTCGTACCGCTTCATTGATACATCCTTCGTGCAAAACTGAATCCTCTGCCAAATCACGTAAAGGCGCGATGCCGTCAGAGGTTTCTACAGGTTCATGAAACATTGGATCGAAATAAACCACATCAACAGAGTTGTCAGGAAGCTGCTTGATGTGTTCAAAGCAATCACCATTCTTCACCTGGATTCTTCTCATCGCAGCTTGAAGCTCTTCTATACCCGTTTCCCATGAATGCAGCCCCGTCCTCACTAAAACAGACACAAGATGGTTTTTTTCAATCCCAACAACAGAACCCGTTTCGCCTACTGCCATACTTGCGATAATGGCATCTGACCCCAGCCCGAGTGTGCAATCTAAAAACGTATCCCCTTCAGATAAGCCGGCAGCCCGAAGCATAGGCTCTTTCTCCCCCTGTAAGAAGCGTTTGGCTCTGAACATCGCTGTATTCGGATGAAAAAAGAATTTGGCACCTTGTTTCGTATACAGCTCAAACCGCTCTTTGCCGACCACAAGCAAATCACGTTCAGCTGACCTCAGCAGGTGTTCAACCGTTTGTTTATTCCGGCCGCAGTATGGCATATTTAGCTCTTTAGAAAGCTGCTTTGCAGTTTTTATGGTGTGTTCAGACGGTCTATAGCTTGTTGTTATCATCTTCTGTACTCCCAAAAAGAAAATGCCCGGAGAACGGGCATTTAGCAGTGCGCATCGAAGGCAGCAGTCAGATTTTTCATGATTTCTTCCATATCGTGTCCTTCAATTTCATGACGCGGAATAAAATGTACGACTTCTTTGCCTTTCAAAAGAGCCATTGATGGTGAAGAAGGCTCCTGGCCAGTAAAATACTCACGCATTTTCGCAGTAGCTTCTTTATCTTGGCCCGCAAATACAGTCACCGTATTGTCAGGTGTTTTGTCATTCTGGAGGACTGCCTGTGTAGCCGCAGGACGCGCAAGGCCTGCCGCGCAGCCGCATACAGAGTTAACGACTACAAGAGTTGTGCCCTCTGCCTTTTCCATAAAGTTTTCTACTTCTTCAGCTGTTGTTAACTCTTCAAAACCTGCTCCAGTCAGCTCGCGGCGCATCGGTACGACAAGCTGGCGCATGTATTCTTCATAAGCCATTGACATAAAAAAAGCCCCCTCTAGTATCCTTCATCTGAAGTAAAGGATACTATAGAGAGGGCCGGATTTCAAATGTTCACACCTTAAAATAAAAGAAAGTGTCCCCAGCTATCTAGATTTTCATAATACCGCCGGTGTTGGCACTTGTCACAAGTTTAGAATAACGTGCCAGGTAGCCGGTTTTCACTTTCGGTTCAAAACCTTTCCAGTTCGCTTTTCGTTTTTCCCACTCTTCTTCTGGCACTTGTACATCCAAGATGCGTTTTTCAATATCAACGATAATATGGTCTCCGTTTTCAACAAAGGCAAGCGGCCCGCCCTCAGCTGCCTCAGGTGATACGTGGCCGATTGAGAGGCCACGGGAGGCTCCGGAAAAACGTCCGTCCGTAATCAATGCCACTTTTGGTCCGAGTCCCATTCCAACGATTTGGGATGTTGGCGCCAGCATTTCCGGCATGCCAGGTCCGCCTTTTGGCCCTTCGTATCTGATGATGACAACGTCGCCTTCTTTTACTTTTCGGTTGATAATGCCGTCAAGCGCCTCGTCCTGAGAATCGAATACGACAGCCGGCCCTTCGTGTCTTGTAATCCCATTCTGTACGCCGCCTGTTTTAATGATAGCGCCGTCCGGAGCTAGATTACCGAATAAAACAGCAAGGCCTCCCTTTTCAGTGAATGGTTGATCCAGCGGGTGAATGACGTCATAATCCTTTACTTCATGTCCGGCAATGGTTTCTCCAAGAGTTTTTCCTGTAACAGTCAGCGCGTCTAAATGAAGCGCTCCTTCTTTCTTGGAAAGCTCATTCAGAGCCGCTGACACGCCGCCCGCTTCATGAAGATCTTCAATAAACACATCCGATGCAGGCGCCAGCTTGGCCAAGTGCGGCACGCGCTCAGCGACTTCGTTAATGCGTTCTAAAGAGTATTCAACGCCGGCTTCGTTTGCAAGGGCAAGGGTATGAAGAACGGTATTTGTAGAACCTCCGAGCGCCATATCGAGTGCAAACGCGTTATCAATCGCTTTTACTGTAACGATATCACGCGGTTTGATATCTTTGCGAATCGTTTCCATTAATTGCGCAGCCGATTTTCTCACAAACTCTTTGCGTTCCGGAGATGTCGCCAGAATGGTTCCATTACCCGGCAAAGCAAGACCAAGTGCTTCTGACAGACAGTTCATTGAGTTCGCCGTAAACATGCCTGAGCAAGACCCGCACGTTGGGCATCCGAACTGCTCTAGTTCTTGAAGCTCGTTTTCGTTGATTTTCCCTGCTTGGTAAGCGCCTACCCCTTCGAATACTGAGGAAAGGGAGATTTTTCGCCCGTCACTTGTTCTTCCTGCCGCCATCGGTCCGCCGCTGACAAAAATCGTCGGAATGTTGATGCGCATTGCCGCCATAAGCATTCCCGGTGTGATTTTGTCGCAGTTCGGAATACAGACCATTCCGTCAAACCAGTGTGCGGATACAACCGTTTCCACAGAGTCTGCGATAATTTCACGGCTTGGCAGCGAATATCTCATACCGATATGCCCCATTGCGATGCCATCATCTACCCCAATGGTATTAAATTCAAACGGAACGCCCCCTGCTTCTCTGATTGCTTCTTTTACGATTTTCCCAAACTCCTGCAAGTGAACATGACCGGGAACGATATCAATGTATGAATTACACACCGCAATAAACGGCTTGCCGAAATCCTCTTCTTTTACCCCTGCTGCACGAAGCAAACTGCGGTGCGGAGCTCTATCGATTCCTTGTGTGATCATATTACTGCGTAATTCTGCCATGGTGATCCTCCTAAATTCTTTCAATTGTTTGATTGGATTTTATTTTGACAATTTTCAGTTTATTTATGGGCTGTTTTTGCAAATAAGATAAATACAGGCCGCCCTCACCTTGTTTTGTTCTTTCGTGTTTTTATATTTATATAGCTTTCTTTCGATTTGAACCCTCCAACTATTAATATTGTTACTTACTATAAATAGTTTTCAGATATTTTTCAACAATATTCGAAATAATTTTTATAAAAAGTGAATTCACATAAAAAAGGTGCATGATCTGCACCTTTTTTATTTCTATTCGCCTTTTTTTCTGCTTTCCGTCATTTGTTTCCAAACAGAACCTTTTGCTTCTTCTCCATGCTCAATACGTTCAAGCGCCATTTTGACTTGAAGGCTGACCTCAAATTCAGGGTCATCTTCGGCAGCGCGCAAAGCTTCAATTGCACTTTCATCGCCGACTTCGTACAGGAACATGGCCGCACGCCAGCGAACAAGCTTGCTGGAGTCGCTTAACGACTTGATCATAGCGGGAATGGCTTGAGGATCGCCGATATCAGACAGGCAGTCTCCGGCCGTTCTTCTGACTGATACAGCTTTGTCCTCAAGTGCTTTATACAATAGAGGAAGAACATCAGGTGTTTCAATCATCCCTAAGTACACAACAGCCTGTCTTCTGATGGACACCTTTGGATCATCCAATGCCTTCTGTAAAACCGGGATATCCTCTTCTTTCGGATCCATCTGTTCCAAGTGTGCATAACGCTTTTTCCAGTCCTCATCATCTAGCATGTCAAGCGTTACTTTATACGCTTTGCGCTGTACAGCTTGTTTTGCTTCGCCCTTTCCTTGAGCGGCTGCTTCAGTCAGTCGTTTCAGCCGTTCATCACTGTATGCCGCCTGAAGCTCTTCTGTCACATCATGGCCGATTTCATCAAAGTCACCGAATCTGACACCTTGTTCTTTCCAAGCCCGCTCAAACACAACATTGGAAGCTTCAGATCTAAGTTTTAAGATCGCCTGCTGAAAGCGTTCAGGTAAGCCGAAGCGTTCTTCCCGCTCTCCATCGGTTAATTTAACTTGCATAGGAATGCCGCTGAACATCTGCACAAAAACTTTTACCTCTCCAAAAGATTCTTGATCAGAACGATTTTCTTCTCCGCTTTCAGCACTTTCCATCCCAAATGCAGTGCGGACTTGCGGTAATATGTCTTTCCAGTCGTATCTTGCATTCCGTTCAACAGCAAGAAAATCTGCGACGTGATATACCCCTTTAACTCCATCTATTTTAAGGATTTCCGCTATAACAGGCGGTGCGCCTTCTGCTTGCTCAGGTTTATAGTTATTGCTTTTGCCCGCCGGAAGCTCTTCCGTTAAGATGACTTTCATTGTATTCGGGCTTGGTGTAGGTTCAATTGATTTTATCTTCATGATCGTCCTCCTATAGCATATCTGTGACTTATTCTATCATAGTCGCTCCAAGCCTTCTATTACGACGTTTCGGCATCAATCCCGGGTATGTCTTTTTCTAATTGGCGGACAAATTGAAGCATAAAATTGTGTCTTTCTTCTGCCAGTTCCCGTGCAGTGTCTGTATTCATCATATCTTTCAGCCGCAGCAGCTTATAAAAAAAATGAGCGTAGGCGCTTTGATCATCTCCATAAAGGCCATGCCCGTTTGCGCCCGCAAACATGAAAGCTCTCGCAATCCCGACAGCACCAATCGCATCAAGTCTGTCAGCATCCTGTACGGCTTTTCCCTCAATTGAGAGCGGCTCCTTCGCCAGCTTTTCCCTGTCTCGAAAGGACATCCTTGTTATAATATGAATCACCCTGTCAGCATTCTCTTTTCCTACTCCGAAAAAAACGAGCTGATCATATACTTCGCTCACAGAAAGCCTGACCGTGTCAGGCAGCTTCACATCAATTAAATCATGAACCAAAGCCGCCGTTTCAACAATGAACAAATCCGCTTTTTCCTTTTCTCCAATATACGCTGCAAGATCTGCTACTCTTGATACATGATGCCAGTCATGTCCAGAGCTTTCGTCAGTCAGGATAGATTGAACCCATGTCCTGATTTGCTCTGCCTGCTTCAATTCCTTCACAAAAACACCCTCTTTTTAGTGCTCTAATAGCTTCACGATATCGTTTTCCAGCTCTTTCGGATTTGTATTTGGTGAATAACGGCCAACGATTTCTCCATTTCTATCCACTATAAATTTCGTGAAATTCCACTTGATCGCCTTAGTTCCCAGCATCCCTTTCGCATGTTCTGTCAAATACACAAACAGCGGGTGGGCGTTTTTCCCGTTTACATCCACTTTTGAAAACATAGGAAATGTAACACCGTAATTTGTTTCACAAAATTCCTGTATGTCAGCCTCTTCACCAGGCTCTTGGTTCATGAATTGATTGCAGGGGAACCCTAAGATCTCCAGCCCCTCCTGCTGATATGTATCATATAATTCCTGCAGCTGCTTCAATTGGGAAGTAAAACCGCACTTACTTGCTGTATTCACGATCATCAGTACCTTTCCCGCGAAAGGCTGAAGTGTCATGTCTTTCCCTGTGATTGTACGTACCTTCATATGATAAATAGACATGTAAGTCCCTCCTATGTCCCTGGTGCTGATTATTTTACCTTTTTTAAATCGCAATTCAAAATGTAAACATCAATTAAGAACTCATAAGAAACCTAACGATATAAGCGTCCGTTCATTATCAATTCATATGGCTCATTTTTTATCTTATCATTCTATAAAACATTACAATTCCCTCTGACATCATGGAAAATCATTTTACTGTGAAACCAAAAGGCGTGTCAGTGCGTTTTATTTAAAGAGTTTTCTGTTGTTTCCCCCTCAACACGTATAGATAGATTGAAAATTGGCGTGAAAATTCCTATAATGAAGAAAATTAAACGGGGAAATAATGGAGGTGGCACGTTGCCTATTAATATACCAACACACCTGCCGGCAAAACAGGTGCTTGAAAGTGAACATATATTTGTAATGGATGAAAGCAGAGCATTTCATCAGGATATCCGGCCGCAAAAAATTATTATATTAAATTTGATGCCGAAAAAAATCCAAACAGAGACTCAGCTTCTCAGATTGCTTGGAAATTCGCCTTTACAGGTTCATTTCACATTTTTAATCCCAAGCACACACACGCCGAAAAATACTGCGAGAGAACACCTTGACGAATTTTACACGACTTTTTCCAATATCCGTCACAAGAGGTTTGACGGCATGATTATCACCGGTGCGCCGATCGAGCATTTGGCGTTTGAAGAGGTTTCATATTGGGAAGAGCTCAAGGAAATCATGGAGTGGAGCAAAACAAATGTCACTTCAACCTTGCATATTTGCTGGGGTGCTCAAGCAGGTTTGTACTACCATTACGGTGTGGAAAAAATTCAAATGCCGAAAAAAATCTTCGGTGTGTTCGAACATACCGTTCTTTCAAAACACGAAAGATTGGTAAGAGGTTTTGACGAGCTATACTACGTGCCGCATTCCCGGCATACAGATATAAATATGGAACAGCTTCAAGCAGTGCCCGAGTTAAACATTCTTACCGCATCAAAGGAAGCCGGGGTTTGCTTAATTGTGTCCAAAGACGAAAAACAAGTCTTTTTGACAGGGCACCCTGAATATGATACAAATACGCTTCTTCAAGAGTATGAAAGAGATTTGGAACGAAACCTTTCTACTGTCGAGGCGCCTAAACATTATTTTGCAAAAGGCAGCAACGAGCCAGTGAATCGCTGGAAAGCGCATGCCACATTATTGTTTATGAATTGGCTGAATTATTACGTTTACCAAGAAACTCCTTATGAATGGGACTAATTTTTCTTTTTTTAGTGATACGCTGAGCAAAAAATATGATAAAATACATCTGATTCAGTCTGCGTATAACAAAAATTTAAAATACTGGAATCCAAATCATTTAAAATTAGCTTAACTTTTTCACTGCATTAATAATTCGATTATGTATTTGTGTTATGTTTATGTATAGACAATAACTCCTTACGATGCATGAAGCTTGCTTGTTGTTGATTACATTGAGGTGAATTTACTTGAATACCAATAAAAGAGTATTAATTTTGACTGCAAATTACGGAAATGGACATGTGCAGGTAGCCAAAACACTTTATGAACAATGTGTACGGCTCGGCTTTCAGCATGTAACAGTTTCTAATTTGTACCAAGAGTCAAATCCGATTGTTTCAGAGGTAACTCAATACCTTTATTTAAAAAGCTTCTCAATCGGGAAACAGTTTTATCGTTTGTTTTATTACGGAGTTGACAAAATCTATAATAAACGTAAATTCAATATTTACTTTAAAATGGGTAATAAAAGATTGGGCGAACTTGTCGATGAACATCAGCCCGATATTATTATTAATACATTTCCGATGATCGTCGTGCCGGAATACAGACGCCGAACTGGAAGAGTCATTCCTACCTTCAACGTTATGACTGATTTTTGTCTTCATAAAATTTGGGTTCACGAAAACGTGGATAAATATTATGTGGCGACAGATTACGTGAAGGAAAAACTGCTGGAGATCGGCACTCATCCAAGCAACGTAAAAATCACAGGAATTCCAATCAGGCCGCAATTTGAAGAATCCATGCCGGTTGGCCCGATATATAAAAAGTACAATCTTTCACCAAACAAAAAAGTGCTTCTGATCATGGCAGGTGCTCACGGTGTATTAAAGAACGTAAAAGAGCTGTGCGAAAACCTTGTCAAGGATGACCAAGTGCAAGTAGTTGTCGTGTGCGGGAAAAATACGGCTTTAAAAGAATCTTTGAGTGCGCTTGAAGCGGAAAATGGTGACAAATTAAAAGTTCTGGGCTATGTGGAGCGTATTGATGAGCTATTTCGGATCACAGATTGCATGATTACCAAGCCCGGCGGCATTACTTTGACAGAAGCCACAGCCATTGGAGTGCCTGTCATTCTGTACAAACCCGTGCCTGGCCAGGAAAAAGAAAATGCAAACTTCTTTGAAGACCGCGGAGCTGCCATCGTTGTGAACCGTCATGAAGAGATTCTCGAATCAGTCACTTCCCTTCTTGCAGATGAAGATACCTTGCATCGCATGAAGAAAAACATTAAGGACCTTCATTTAGCAAACTCCTCTGAAGTGATTTTAGAGGATATCCTGAAGGAATCAGAAATGATGACTGCCAAACAAAAAGCCAAAGTGCTATCGTAATGGCGTACTTGAGAGCATACGAAGATCGTGTGCTCTTTTTATTTATATTCAGCCATTAATAAAAGCGGTTACATTTTTTTATGAAACTTGCCCTTCTTTTGAAAAATAAGCCGTTTCGAAACTTGACGGGTGCTCCCAGATGGTGTATAGTTGAACCATCATTTAACAATGAATCAAAGTTAGATGATAACAAAATTTTTTTTAGCACATGAGTGCTACAGTACTAGGAGGAATTAAGCAATATGCAAAACGGTAAAGTAAAATGGTTCAACAACGAAAAAGGATTCGGCTTCATTGAAGTTGAAGGCGGAGACGATGTATTTGTTCACTTCACAGCTATCGAAGGAGATGGATACAAATCATTAGAAGAAGGACAAGAAGTTTCTTTTGAAATTGTCGAAGGTAATCGTGGACCTCAAGCTTCTAATGTTGTAAAACTCTAAACTCAATACATGATGATGAGATGACAAATAGAGGAGAGGCATTCGCCTCTCCTATTTGATTTTCATCTGGATTTCAATCGCCAAAATGTTTTGTTTACACCTCTGTTCAATCTCTTCAACATACTTTTCCATTGATGGTTTTCCTTTTTTCGCGATATCCGCCAGTTCTTCTAAATCACTGTATATTTCTATAAATGTTTTGTGAAGGATCAACTTCAAGTCTTTATCATCCATAGCTGCGTTCCCCTTCTCTATCAAGATACCTCAAATAGTAAAACGGTCCTATTTATTCTGGTTCAATAGTTATATCGGCTTATTTTTATTTTCTTTTCTATTTTGGTACATAAATTTCAAAAAAACTCTGCAAAATAATGGCGGAGGTGTTTTTTGTGACTTCAGAATTTCATAATGAGGATCAGACTGGCTTTACGGATAAGCGGCAGCTGGAACTAGCGGTGGAAACAGCGCAGAAAACAACAGGAGCTGCGACGAGAGGCCAAAGCAAAACATTAGTTGACTCTGCATACCAAGCCATTGAGGATGCTAGAGAACTGTCACAATCTGAAGAGCTGGCAGCTCTCGATGATCCTGAATTTGTAAAGCAGCAACAGCAGCTGCTAGATGACAGCGAGCATCAGCTGGATGAATTCAAAGAATAAAAACCGCAGCTTCTGCGGTTTTTATTTTTAGTGATTGGTTAAGACATCTCCGTATTGTTTCAACTTTTCACCAACCGTACATTTATTGATACAAAATGAATGCGCATAAGTTTTGCCAAATTCTTTGCGAAACTGCTTCTTAATAAAACAGTCCTTGCAATATTCATCGTGCAGTTCTGTCAGTTCTTTAAAGATCATTTTCTTATCCAATATCGTCATCTCCGTTACGGTCTAATTTCGTGTGGCTTTCTACGAATTGATGGGATAGAATTTTTTTAGCGAGGCCGTCAGCTTCCTGATTGTCTTTTCGTTGTATTGTTTCGTAGGTTGGAGTAAGCTTCAGCGATTCAAGGAGTGCTTCTATTTTGTCCAGCCATTCATTATGAGATGGATCATAACAAGGCCAGCTGCCGTCAAGCTGATTCAGCACAACAAGCGAGTCCCCTTTGATTGTAATTGAATTTCTGCTTGCCCCAAGCTCTCTTACTTCTCTTATTGCTTCATAAAGCGCTGCGTATTCAGCTTCATTATTGGTTTTCAGCCGGAAGCTTTTATTTTTTCTCAAGCGATGCCGGGTTCCTCCCAATGAGTAATAGATGACGATCCCGAGACCGGCCAGTTCGCTCTCTTTATCGAAACTGCCGTCAAAATAAACAGTAATGTCATCAGGCTCTTGAGCAAGCTCCTCTGTCAGCTTTTCCAATTCCTTCAGCGTCCAGCTGCCGCCTTTCTCGTCTTCGAACTCTAGCTCCTTCATGTATGGAAAACGGCCAAGTTCTCTGGCGAACGTACGTGCCTGCTGTGCTGTCAGCCAGTCTTCGCTAAAAAATGAGACGGATCCCGTTCCTTTTGCTTCTATTTTCAAATGCGGTCTGAGCTTCATTACAATCACCTTACCATTCATTAGTTGCCGGGCTTATGCTATAATCAAACCAATCTTACCCCGGAAAGGAAGCTTTTTCATCTTGTTTAATAATTCGTTTTGGATCTTTTTTGCGATCATTCATTTTATCATTGTTCTTTTATTTTATAAAGGATTTGGCAAAATGGGACTGTTTGTTTGGATCGGTTTTGCGACAGTCTGCGCCAACCTCCAAGTCGTCAAAACAGTCGAACTGTTTGGCTTAACAGCGACACTCGGGAATGTGATGTATGGCACAATCTTTTTTGCGACAGATGTGCTGAATGAAAAATACGGACCAGCTGAAGCCAGAAAAGCGGTATGGCTCGGATTCTCAACGCTCCTGACGCTGACTTTTGTCATGCAGGGCGTGCTGCTTTTCGAACCGGCTTCCAGCGACATATCACAAACAGCGCTGGAAACGATCTTCGGATTCCTTCCGCGAGTTGCGTTAGGAAGTCTGCTTGCCTTTATCTTCAGCCAAACGCTGGATGTTTATGTATATTCGGCAATTAGAAGGATATTTCCTTCTGATCGGCTTTTATGGCTCAGAAACGGCGGCAGTACAGCAGTCAGCCAGATGTTTGATACATTCATATTCACTGCAGTCGCCTTTCTCGGCATTTATCCGGCAGGCGTGTGGCTTCATATTTTTATTTCTACATATTTGATTAAGTTTGCGGTATCTTTGATTTCATTGCCTTATGCTTATGCAGCCAAAAAAATGATACCTAAAGATGAAAGGAGTTCATAATGCCTACAGAAATATACGTAGACGGCGCAAGCGCTGGTAATCCCGGACCTTCCGGTATCGGCATTTTTATCAAACATGAGGGAACAGCAGAATCCTTCTCTATTCCAATCGGAGTGCATACAAACCAGGAAGCGGAATTTCTTGCATTAATTGAAGGGATGAAGCTATGTGCAACGCGCGGGTATCAATCAGTTTCCTTTCGAACAGATTCAGATATTGTGGAACGCGCCACTGAGCTTGAAATGGTTAAAAATATAACGTTTCAACCGTTTGTAGAAGAGATCATCCGATTAAAAGCGGCATTCCCTCTTTTTTTCATCAAATGGATACCGGGCAAGCAAAACCAAAAAGCCGATCTTCTGGCAAAAGAAGCGATTCGGCTGAATGAAAAGAATTAAATCTTGATCATTGGTTCATCCTAATGGCGAGGTGAACTAACATGAAAAAGAAAGATAAAGGCCAGCTGACCGGCGGTGTTACTCCGCAAGGCGACCTGGAAGGCAATACACATAATGACCCTAAAACAGAGCTTGAGGAGAGAGCAAAAAAAAGCAATACAAAACGCTAGAGAGGATCTAAACGATCTCTCTAGCGTTCAGCTTTTCAAGCATACGCTCAATTCCTTTAATTTGGTGGCGGCGAAGCATGTCAGCCGCCTGCTCCATTTGCAAAGTAAATAAAGCGTCTTTCAGTGTGCAGGCCAGCGGCACTGAGCAATGGATTTCCGCAAGCTTCCTCGACATCTCCAAATCGCTTAAACCTTGCTGAATTTTTCCCTGCTGTCCTTTTGGAAGAAGAGAAAGATTTTCCAATAAACGGTCAATCGTTTCGTATTCACGAATCAGTTTGTAGGCTGTTTTTTCTCCAATGCCTTTGACTCCGGGATAGTTATCACTGGAATCACCCATAAGCGCTTTAATATCAATCAAAGCCTTCGGCATTACGCCTGTTTCTTCATAAAAAGTCTCTTTTGTATAGACTTTATAATTTCCGATTCCTTTTTGAAGCAAAGCAACGCTTACTTTATCCGTTAACAGCTGAAGTAAATCTCTGTCCCCTGTTACCACCGTAATGTCCGCTTCATTCGCAAATAAATCGGCAAGAGTACCGATACAGTCATCCGCTTCATAGCCGGCAAAGCCAATATTCATGATTCCAAGCTCTGCGGCTGCTTCCTTTGCCAAATCAAACTGCGGAATCAGCTCCACAGGCGGCGCGCTGCGGTTGGCCTTATAATCTTGGAACAAGTCATTTCGGTACGTTTTGCTCCCCATGTCCCAGCAGCAGACGACGTGTGTCGGCTGGAATGTTTCCACAGCTGTAATCAAATGCTTTAAAAAGCCGTTGACGCCGTTCGTCGGCACCCCGCTGTCATTTATCATAAAGTTGCGATGTACGGCCGTGGCAAAAAAGGCCCGGAATAAAAGAGCCATGCCGTCAACCAGCAATAGTTTATTATTATTCATCAAATAACTCCCTTTTCTTTCATTCCTTCTATTTTATCATAAAGCAGCCCAAAAATAAAAAACAGTATCTCTTTAATTAGAGATACTGTTTGAATATTTATCAATCGTTGTGTCTTTTGTTGCTGGCGATCAGCTTTTCAGCTTCGCGTCCTGCGTAAGAGTCAAAATGGGTTTGAAATCCGTTTTTCTTTTTGGCATTGTTATTCGCCTGTGCATTTCTGTTTCCGAGCTTTGTTCTGCCCAACATGAATCCCCCCTTACGTCGGATGCATATAGTATATGCTTCCGGCAGGAGGTTCACTCGCGACAGGATCATCCAGCTTACATGCGGCTTACGTATTCTCTGACCATTTCTTTTGATACAAGCCGTCTTGTCGGGACGATGCCTTTTTTAGCGAGCTGATTCATTTGCTCGGTAATTTCATTAATTGCATCTGTAGTATAAGGCTCATCGTTTCTGCATTTAGCAACAGCTTCTTCAATCGCCAATTCACGCATATTTTCAAGACGCATAAATGCTTTGATATGCTCGTGCTGTTTTGATGAATGTGCTGAAATTGCTTTATGTACCTCTGACATTAATCGTTCATCTCGCTTTTTTCTATTTAGTCTATCATGACTTGAAATACAAGCCAACTGAATTTTACATTTTTATTGTATTGTCTGAATTTTTCCAGGAGATGCACGCCTGATACGCCATTTCAATCTCTTTCGCATGTTCCCCTTCCGCATATCCTCTTAAATATGTCTCTTTTTGATCCGTTATTTGCGCGATTGCTTTTTCACCCATATCTTCCTGTAAGCGTCTGAGGTGAGCAGTGTAATGAGATATCAGGCTTTCTTCTTCATTTTTTATCCATGCCTTTGTGATTTTCGTAAGTTTCATCCGTACAGCTTCGATAAAGGTCGCTTTTCCTTTCTGCTCAAAAAACTGCTTCGGTGATTTGATCTCTTTTAGTTCCTGCTCAAAAGCACGTTCTTCTATTTCCGGTTCAACTTCCTTCAACTGTATGCCGTTCGAATGCTGATCACCCGCATAAACGGAAAAATAACCGTCCTCGTTTAATGTTTTTTGAAAATGATCCAGCCATTCTTCATTGATATGCCGTTCGATGAAACCGCTCATGCGAACATCAAGCGTTTTGATTTCCTGAATATATTCAAATAGATATTCATGTAAGGCTGTTGTCATCGCTTTACTGACGTTCTTTTTCCAATCCCCGTTTTGCAGCCCGGGATGAAATGCCGATTTTAATAAATCATTTGCAAAATATGATAATCGCTGTGCAATGTGATATAGCTGCTCTCTTGTATCTTTTTTTACTTTTTCAATGATGGTTTTTGAGTTCCGCCGTTTCTCGATATCGGCCGCTGTCCGCTCAAATGACAGCATAAGGCACTGTTTCTGCGCTTCCTTCTCTTCTCGGGACTGATGCTGGGATTGGTGAAGCTGAAAAACAGTTTCGCATAGTTTGTCTGCCTCCGAACTGAGCTGCGCTGCTGACGCTTTTTTTACATCCACTTCGATAAACCGGTCTAAGTGTTTTCTTACTTTCGAGAACTGATTATAAAATGACTCCGGTTTTCCCACCAGTTCCTCCTTACTTGATACGGTAAAGAGCTGCGGCTCATAAACCCCTTCTTTTACAAGCTCTGCGCTGACATAATCGGTCACTGTTTCGAGCTCTGTTTTATCTTTTGCAAGGTCTGCAGCATTAATAATAAAAAACATTTTATCCATGCTGAGCGATTCTTTCACAAGTCCAAGCTTTCGCAAAAATGAACGGTCTCCTTTTGAAAAAGAGTGCTGATAATAAGTCATATAAAAAAATGCATCAGCATCTTTGATATATTGGAATGCCAGTTCTGTATGCCGTTTATTCATGCTGCTCGCGCCGGGTGTATCAACGATCGTAATCCCTTTTTCAGTGAGCGGGCATGTATAGTAGACCGTTACCTCTTTCACAGCACAGGCCGTTGTTTCCTCTGCTACATACGGCTTTAATTCAGAGAGCGGAATCGTTAATTTCTTCTGTTCCTGTATATACTGCTGATACTTCTCGTATGCAAGCAGGAAATTGCTGATCAATTTCACGTGTTCTTCCTGCAGCCTGTTTTTTTTGACTGCCTTTTCCCACTTCTCTGTGAAGGAACGGCCTGCCGGCTCCTTTGGTATTCCGGTGAGCTGCAAAATTTCAGCCGTTAAGTCATCCTCTGTCTTAAACACTACATTCGCTGTTTTGTTTAAGTTGCCATTGATTGGCTTTGTGATCTTGTTAATTGTCGCTGTGGTTGGCGTTGGTGAGGATGGCAGCACTCTTTCGCCGACAAGCGCATTGGCAAATGATGATTTCCCCGAGCTAAAGCCTCCAAAAAGAGCGAGTGTAAATTTCCGTTCCTCAAGCCTTTTCACCCTTTCACGAAACGCTGAAGTTTGCTTTAACAACATGCTGCATTCGCCTAAAATGTCAGACAAAGTGTAAAAGCGTTTGATTTGGTCTTGAAGCGGCATTTCTTGTTCCATTTTGATTTCTGATTTCGGCATCGGCTGCGCCGTCAGCTGGCTTCGGCCTTGTTTCTGCTCTGGAGCCGCCACTCTTGTTTTCTTCGATTTAAACCATTCTGTGTCTATATGCATTGGGCATGCGGACTCTTCTTCCCAAATGGCCCACAGGCGATCGGTTTTCTCTCGGGCATTATTCTCTAAACGTGCCTGTTCTTGAAGAAAGACAAGTTTTTCTGATTCTTGGACGAGCCGGTCGTTAATTGTTTGCACATCTTTGGAAACACGCTCTTTCACCATAGCGGAGAGCACCTTTATGATGTCTGCGGCTTCTCTTTTCGCCTCTTTCCGGATGAGCTCTGCCAAGTCTTTTGTATATTGCAATACATATTCAGAGGAAAAGGCTGCACCATGCTTGACCGCGTGTTCAATGATGCTTATATCAAGCGGTGTGCGATAGGCCTGAATCAGCTTTTCACTTTCAGCGGTATAGACATCAAATACCTTGGCGAGTTTATGAAGCGTGTCTATCATATGCCAATCCGCTTCGGCCTCTGTTCGTTTTGCCACATCAGAGAAAAAAGCATTCCGCCTTTTATCTCTTTCCTGTGCAGTTTTCGCTTTAGAAAAGAAAAAGCCGGTTTTAAAGGAAGGCTCTTGTGATTCTAAAAATGCAGCCGCCAATTCACGCATTTCAAAAGGCGTCAGGTTGGCGTTTTTTAAAATACGATTGATTTCTTCCTGCATCCTCTTCTCTGCCTCAGTCATTTGTTTTTCGGCCTCATCCAATTGATCACGCAGCGATTGGACCAGTCCAGTATGGATATTAAGCTGTTCAGCGAAACTCGGAGCGCCTGTTTCGTCTTTCTTCAGCATTTCCGTATGTTCCTTTAGCAGATTACGGACTTTTTGTTCGGTTAAAGCCTGCATATTGCTTTTTGATTGCTGTTCTATTCTGCTTAACTCTTCTCTCAGGGCCCCCATCTGATTGAACGGGTGATCCGGTTCTGTTACTGATGTAAAATAGAGCGCTTCCCTTGAAATCCCTTCATTGCAAAGCATCTCCTCTACCTGCGCTTGATAGTCTCCAAATTTCGTCTCCGTCTCATCATGGCGGTCAATTTGATTGACGATAAAATACACATTCGGAATGCTTTCTTTTATTGATCTGAGAAACTTTACATTTTCCTCAGCGTGCACGTGATTATAGTGAACGACGTAAAACAGCGCATCCGCTTGGTGAAGAATAGAAGCAGCCGATAGAAAATGCGCATCATCTGTTGAATCTATCCCTGGAGTATCAATATACGCAACCCCGGAATCGATCTCAGTATACCTGTCAAAAATTTCGACGCTTTCAATCTGTTCCCCGTCTTTACAATATTGCTGCACCTTGTCTTTCTGGTAAGTCCCTTCCAGCTCAGCACACGCTCCGTCTGTTGTATGAAGCCGAACTCGCTTTTCCCCGTTTCTGATCACAACAAGGTTAGCGCTTGTCGGAATCGGGCTTGTCGGCAAAATATTCTCCATTAACAGGCAGTTCAGCAGTGACGATTTCCCCGCTGAATAATGCCCGGTAAACGCGATATAAACCTCTTCATCAGCCGCTTTTTTCATGACCGCAGCCAGTTTAGCAGCCCTTTGTTCATCTTGATTCTCAATAAATTGCTTATAAAGTTCCCCGGTTTTATGCAAAAGCTCTTTTCTGTTTTGATCTGTCATAAGTCTGAACCCCTTTGTGCCGTTTCAATTGTGAACCTTTTTCGAAAGATCTGAATTCATTCCCTTTTCATTTTACACAAGAATAAACCAAATTTCTTTAGGAGAATAGAAAAAAGCCGCCATTACGGCAGCTTCTATAAAAGAAAATCTGCAACTTTTACAAGTTCCAGATTCATCAAACAGATTTATTAGAGATTCCTTTTAATACAAAACCAATTAATACACTATATGTACAAACCGCTCCAAGCAAAAACAGCATTGTCATTTGCTTCACCATCCTGATTGAGAATCTTTTTCAAATCCATTTTAACATGGTTGAGAATGATTTTCAATCGCTATTTTACGCTGTATTCCTGTAATGCTTTGTCTTCTGCGCGAATTCTGACGCTTAACAACACGGCATTGAAAATGGAAAACAGACACATGGTGACGTATGCTTGATAAAGCAGCGGAATCAGCAAAATTTCGAGGATAACAACGGCATAGTTTGGATGTTTCATCCATTTATATGGACCTTTTTTTACAAGCTCTACACCTGGAACAACAAGGATTTTCGTATTCCAATATGCTCCTAAGGAACAAAGCGCCCAATACCGTACGATCTGTACGCTTAAAATCACTGCAGCGATACCGAGCCACCAGCTGGACGGCTGTTTATTCATCAGCAGCACCTCGGCAATTAAGGACAGGAAAAAAAGGATATGCATCGTAATGATATACGGATAGTGGCTCTCGCCAAATTCAATTGCTCCTTGCTTCTTTACCTTTTGTTCGTTTTGCCTGGCCACTGCCATTTCTGCTGCTCTTTGAACAATGAGAATGGCGATCAACAACCAAAACATGAGTCAGGCCCCCTTTTCCCAGCTGAATAATAGCAACTCTGATGAGAAACCCGGCCCTAATGCGCCAATCAGTCCTCGTTCAGCTTCCTTTTTATGTCCGTTCTGCAGATGGTCTTTGATCACATACAAGATTGTGGCTGAAGACATATTTCCGTGCTTTTGCAAAATGCTTTGCGCAGATGAAAGCTTTTCTGACGACAGCCCGAGACTTTTGATGTATGCATCGATCACTTTTTTTCCGCCTGGATGCGCCAAAAAAACACTGATATCATGGAATGACAGCTTATGTTTGTCCAAAAAAATCTGTACATTTGTTTTGAGCCATTTTTCCACCAAGGTCGGAATGTCTCGTGAGAAAATGACTTTGAATCCTTGATCGGTAAAGTCCCAGCCCATGACATCTTCTGATTGTTTCATCAAAACAGATTGGGCGTCCATTATCTTCGGCGCAAGCTTCAGCTTTGACACCCTGCGGTCCGCCTTCTCTCCGCATAATAAAGCTGCGGCAATGCCGTCACCAAAAAGCGAGGTGCCGATCAGATTGCTTTTTGTTTTATCTTCCGGCTGGAATGTCAGGCTGCACAGCTCGGCAGAAATGACAAGCACAAAAGCCTCAGGATACGCTTTGCAGTATTCGGCTGCACGCGCAAGTCCGCTGGCTCCTCCTGCACAGCCAAGCCCCCAAATCGGAATCCGCTTCGTATATGGAGAAAACGGAAGTTCATTCATAAGCCGCGCCTCGATACTCGGTGTGGAAAGACCTGTACTGGAGACGAAAAAAACAGCTTCCACTTTCTCATAAGGAATGGCTTCTTGAAAAAATTCCGGATGAGAGAGGCACTCACGAACAGCCGCTCTGCTGTGTTTAAGTGTTTCTTCTATGTATATTTGATTTTTTTCTTCAAAGCTGTGCCCCTCTTTATACCATTCAATCGGCTTAACAAACTGTCTCGAATGGATTTGCCCGTTTTTAAAGGAGGATAACAGCCTGTCAATATCCTTAAAAGAATGCTGAAACATATAGCGGGCGAACTCGGCCGCTTTCTCTTGGTTTACATTATACGCAGGAAGACTTGTTCCAATGGATAAAATAAACGCCATGCGATCACCTCTTTGCATACATTGTGCCGCAACAATCTTTTTTATATGCAAAAAAAACTCCGCCGCGGCGGAGTTAGACTGCTGTTTTTTGTTCAGCGAGGTCAGCTTCTTGTTCTATTTTTTTAGCTTTAGAAAAAACGTTATATACAATATTTAAGACGACTGCAGTAAAGCTGCCCGCCACAATGCCATTCGTTGTAAGCAGCGTTAAGGCACTCGGAAGCTGTTTGAAAATATCCGGCACAACGGTCACACCGAGCCCCAATCCCACTGAGCAAGCAACAATCAGCAGATTTTCCTGTTTCGCAAAATCAATGCGGCTGAGCATTTTAATTCCGTAAGCAATCACCATTCCAAACATCGCCACCATTGCACCGCCCAAAACAGCGGATGGAATAATAGTCGTGAAAGCAGCGATCTTTGGAAACAGCCCAAATGCCATTAGGATCACACCTGTGACCACAATGACGGCATTTTTTTTGATCCCTGTGAGCTGAACAAGCCCGACATTTTGAGAGAATGCCGTGTAAGGAAAAGCGTTAAAAATACCGCCCAGAAGCACAGCCAGTCCTTCAGCTCGATAGCCTTTAGACAAATCTATCTCTGTCAAACGGCGGTTTGTCAGGTCACCTAAAGCAAAGTAAACACCAGTTGACTCCACAAGGCTGACAATTGCAACGATGGACATCGTAATGATAGGCGCTGCGTGAAAAGACGGCGCTCCGAAGTAAAATGGCTGAATCATTTGAACAACTGCCGCGTCCGAAACATTATCAAATTGAACTTTTCCCATAAAATATGCGATGAAGGTGCCAATCAAAATACCGATCAAAATCGAGACGGACTTGATAAAGCCTTTTGTAAAACGGTATAGAAGCACAATGATACTCAACACGGTAAAAGCAAGTGCAAGATTGGAGAGATCTCCGAAATCTGCACTTCCTTCTCCGCCGGCCATGTTATTCATGGCAACCGGCATCAGTGTAATACCGATAATCGTAACAACAGAGCCTGTCACGACCGGCGGAAAAAACGATACGAGCTTTCCAAAGAAAAATGAAATAAGAATGACAAGAATGCCTGAAGCGATAATGCTGCCGTAAACTGTTGAAACCCCATATTCAGATCCAATCGCTATCATCGGCGATACAGCTGTAAAGGTACAGCCAAGCACTACCGGAAGCCCGATCCCAAAAAATCGGTTGCTCCACACTTGCAGAAGTGTAGCCACACCGCACATAAAAATATCAATCGATACTAAGTAAGTCAGCTGCTCGACAGTCAGTCCCATTGCTTTTCCGACAATCAGAGGAACGACAATGGCGCCGGCATACATGGCAAGAACATGCTGAATCCCTAAAGACAGCGTTTTGCCGAATCCATTTCTCATGAATGAACCTCCTGTACGAAGGACACTTTTCCTTCTTCTAAAGACTGAATTCTTGCCAAAGATTCCACTCGGTAGCCCAGTTTTACAAGTTCATCTCTTCCCGGCTGAAATGACTTTTCAATAACAATGCCGATTCCCGCAATAGAAGCTCCCGCTTGCTTCACAATCGACACAAGCCCGTGCGCTGCCTGTCCATTTGCCAAAAAATCATCGATAATCAGCACATGATCCTGATCCGACAGGTGGGTCCCAGACACTGCGATTTGGCTTTCTGTTTGCTTCGTAAAGGAATAAACAGACGCTGTCAGCAAGTTGTCGGTGAGTGTTAACGATTTATGCTTTCTCGCGAAGACAACTGGCACACCCAGCTTCAAGCCCGTCATTACAGCGGGAGCGATACCTGATGATTCGATTGTCACAATTTTGGTAATACCGTCTTTTGCAAACCTAGACGCAAATTCATCACCAATTCTCTGCATAAGCAGCGGATCAATTTGGTGATTCAAAAAAGAATCCACTTTCAATACCTGATCAGATAATACGACGCCTTCTTCCTCTATTTTCCGTTTCAGTGCTTCCATCCTGTCTACCTCCGTTATGAGAATAAAAAAAGCATTGCCCGCTCAAATAAAGAGCAAGCAATGCTGATATCACAAAAAACCGTACACGTGCGGTTCCATTGCTCACCCATAGTCGGACATTTACGGTGCCCGGTAGAAACTTGCGTGCCATATCCACGCGATTATATGAGTGTTCCTATTATATTGTAATAAATTATATCAAGATTCTAATCTCTTGCATAGGCTGAAAATAAAAATTCCCGAACTTTAATTTTGTTTTTTTAGATATCATTCGTATTTCAAGGGGATTCGATATAAAAGAGCCTGACGACCGCGCCGCCAGGCTTTTGATTATGACAGATAGAGATTTGAATATTTGTTTGATAAATAATCAATTAAATAGCGAACATTCAGCTCTTCTCCTGTTGCATCTTTAATAATGTCTAACGGCTTTTTCCGTTTTCCGTGAATGTGCACCTTTTCCGTCAGCCATTGCTTTATCGGATGGAACTCTCCTCTTTCCAAGAGAGCGTCAAATTCAGGGAGATCCTCAAGCATTTTTTGTTTCAGCTGAGCCGCATACATGTAGCCGAGCGCATAGGATGGGAAGTAGCCGAAATCTCCACCTGCCCAATGGACGTCCTGTAAAATCCCCTCTGCGTCGGTCTGCGGTGTAATCCCTAAATAATCCTGGTATTTTTGATTCCAAAGCGACGGCAGATCTTCCACAGACACTTCATTGCTGAAAATCGCTTTTTCAATTTCATAACGGATGATGATATGAAGAGGATACGTCAATTCATCCGCTTCGACCCTGATAAATGAAGGTTTTGATTCATTGATTGCCCGGACAAAATCATCCAGGGAGATGTCCTTGAACTGTACAGGTGATGCCTCTTGAATCTTCTTATAGTACGGAGTCCAAAAATGCTTGTTGCGGCCGATAAAATTCTCGTAAAATAATGATTGCGATTCATGAATTCCCATCGATGCGCCGTCTGACAAGTTCGTGCCACTGAGTGCTTCATCAATATTTTGCTCGTAAATCGCGTGCCCGCACTCATGAATGGTCCCAAAGATCGCCGTCCGGAAATCTTTTTCATCATATCTCGTCGTGACCCGAACGTCTCCCCGATTCAGCGTAGTTGCAAACGGATGAACGGTTTCATCAAGTCTTCCGCCATCAAAATCGTAGCCAAGCTCCTGTAAAAAATACAGACTGAGCTCTTTTTGCTTTTCTTTCGGGAACGCTTTTGTAATAAAGCTTGTATCTGGTTTATTTCCGGAAGCTGTCACCTGTTTAACAAGAGGGATAATCGCTTCCTTCAGCTCAGCAAACAACTGATCAAGCACCTTTACCGTGACGCCGGGCTCAAACAAATCAAGCAATGCATCATAAGGATGCTCTTGATATCCCCAATACGTAATAAAACGTTTATTGAATTCAATCAGCTGTTCTAAATAAGGAGAAAACAAGCTGAAATCAGATTTTCCTTTCGCTTCCTCCCACGCTGTTTCTGCCTTTGAACACAGAATCACGTATTCTTTGTATTCAGCCTCAGGGATTTTCTTATTCTCTTCATACTCTTTTTTCGCCAGTTCCACTGCTTTTTTCGTATCTTCCGACAAGTCATCAAATCGTTCATACAGGACATCGATAAGCTCCTTCATTCGATCTGATGTTTGGATATTGAATATATCTGTTGAAAGCTGGCCGATACTTTCGGCACGATCCTCTGAGCCATTTTTCGGCGCGCCTGTTCTGGAGTCCCAGTGCATTAACGCAACTGCTTCGCTGTAATGTGAGATTCTTTTTAAAAGATCAAAAAATTCTTTTTCATATGTATGTATCTCCATATCCATTCCCTCCCTATTCTAGCCGTTCCATTACAGGCTAATGGAAGGGGGTATGAAAGTCAAATTGTTTGTATAAAAGGCTGCCGGTATGTTTTGTGGCAGCCTTTTTATTCAGTTGATCGTCATTTGATTTTTTGGCGGAGGTGTTCTCCGCTTTTTCTGCTTGATTTTTTTATCTACCCACACTGTTGCCAGCGGGGTTAAGAGCGAGGTGACAATAACGCTTGTCGCGATAATTGCAGTTGCCGACTCAGCAACTGGCGCAAATGAGGCATTCGCTTCCGCTAATGCATATGGCACGGCTACAGCCGCCCCTGCCGTAGAAGAAGCGGCCACTCCCGCGACACCATCTCCCCGCGCAATAAAACGATCAAGCAAAAACAAAGAACTGCCCGATAAAATGACGACAGAAACTCCGATAAAAATGCCGAGCAGCCCTGATTGGATCAGCATTCCAAAATTCAAGGTATTGCCGAGCGAAAAGGCGAAAAATGGAATGATCGCCGGCACAACCTTGCTGAATAAGTCTCTGAGATCATGATCCAGATTTCCAAGTATACATCCAAGTAAAAACGGGATGACTGTCGCTGCCAGCGTTTCCCATGGGAATGCGGCAAGTCCCGTCACACCAAACGTCACCATGGTCATAAAAGGACCAGATTCTGTACTGATAAAGGCGAAAGCGCCCGCATCCTCTTTTCTTCCCATGTGATTCATGAGCGCCAAATACAGTCCGCCGTTCGTTTCATTCATTACCGCGACAATTGCTAAAACAGAAAGGCCTGCAAAAAAGCCGGATTGTATGCCATCGTCAGGTATAAATTGCGCTGCGATCACGCCGAGCAGCGCCGCAAATCCGATCTTCCCCAATAATAACGTGATTCCTTTTCTTGCGATATAGCCTGAAGAACGAAAATCAATCGTTGCTCCTACGCAAAAGATAAAAACACCCAGTATCGGCAGCGTTCCGGTAATCAAAGCACCCGTAAACCCTCCAAAGAACTCCGCTGTTCCAGGCGCAAACGTGTTGAGCGCCGCTCCAAGAAATAGCGGAATAATCATCATTCCGCCAGGTACCCGTTCAATTGTCGCCTTGATTTTCATATTGTGGATTCTCCCATCCTCCGGTTATGAAAAAACAATTCCACTTACACTTGGAAAACAGCCTGCAAATCCTCTTTTGAACAGCTGCCCAACTGGCTGCCGACTCCGACGGCGCCAGCTCCGGCTCTAAGCCAATCAGGCACTTCAGACGGATGTATCCCGCCTGTCGGAATAAAGGTCACCTGCGGGAAAGGACCCGCTAAATTTTTCATAAACGGAATGCCAAACACACCGCTTGGGAACAGCTTTAATGTCGTAAAACCGAATGTCAGCGCTTCCATAATTTCGCTCGGAGTCAAGACGCCGGGGATATAATGTGTCTTTACAAAAGATAGATGTTCAGCAAGATCAGCTGAAAAACCCGGACTGACAATAAACTGCGCGCCAGCCTTAGCAGCTTCCCCAGCTTGCTGCGCGCTGATGACCGTACCCGCGCCAATTAAAATATCTTCCCTATTACGGAAGGATTCGATAATATCTGATGCCCCGGGGGTCGTATACGTCACTTCAACTGCACGAATCCCTTTATCTAATAAACTCTCAATCTGCTGACAGGCCTCCTGCTTATCCTTTGAACGAATGACTGCAATCAGCTTTGCTTCTTTCAGACGGTTTTCAACGACTTTGGACTCCATATTAATAATCCCCTTTCTTTTGGTGAA
Source organism: Bacillus sp. FSL R7-0685 (assembly GCF_038002425.1). NCBI lineage: Bacteria > Bacillati > Bacillota > Bacilli > Caryophanales > Bacillaceae > Bacillus > Bacillus sp. FSL R7-0685. The sequence continues at coordinate 2,196,417 of NZ_JBBOCN010000001.1, forward strand.
CCGTTCTTTGAGCAGATAAAAAAGAAGCTAATTTCTCCCTGGTCGGCAAACCGTCCATATCCCCCGGTGCCTGCACTTGCAAAGCGCCAATCGCATTTCCCCTTTGCACCGCATCCTTGTACGACAAACCGTCTAGGATACCGCTGATTACACCGACTGCAAATCCGTCTCCGGCGCCGACCGTATCAACCACCCGGTCGACCCGGCAGCCTTCTAGAAATCCTTCACTTGTCCCCGTTTTAAAGTAAGCGCCTTCTTTTCCAAGTTTAATAGCAACAAAGCTGGCACCTTTTTTCAAATAATAGTCGGCAATGCCTTCAGGTGTTTTTTCTCCGGTCAATAGCTCTCCCTCTGCGATACCCGGGAAAAACCAGTCTGCAAGCCCAGCCAGATCATTGATTGTGTGTACCATTGTTGCTTGATCAGGCCAAAGCGAAGGTCTTACATTAGGGTCGAATGAAATGGTCTTCCCTGCGTTTCTCATGTCGTTCATGACATGATACGTGAAGTCTTTCATCTCGGCTGATAAAGCAGGCGGAATACCTGTCACATGCAAATGGCCTGCGCATTGAAAATAATCTCTCGGATATTCAGCTGTAGTTAATGTGCTTGCAGCTGAGTTTTTCCTATAGTAGGTAACTTGCGGGTCGCCTTCTTTCACTTTTGACTTCAGCAGCAGCCCGGTGGGATTTTCGTCCTGCGAGCGGATCACGCGGGACACATCCACTCCCTCTTTTTTAAGCTCTTGTAAAATAAACGTTCCGAGCTGATCATTGCCGACCTTGCTCATCCATCCCATTCGAAATCCGAGTCTGGCAAGGCCGCAGGCGACATTGCTTTCTGCTCCGGCAAGCCCTTTAGAAAAAGTGGATACTTCATGAAGGCCTCCATACTCATTTGCATAAAACATGGCCATTGATTCCCCGAATGTCACCGCATCAAGCTTCATCTCTTCCCAACCTCCTCTTAGTTGAGGGCACCTAGGATTAAAGTGACTTTCTCATGATGACTTTTGCCTCTAATTCAATGGTTTGAGGCGCTCCTTTGTCACCTTCAATCCTTTTTAATACACGTTCCATCGCCGTCCTGCCCATATCATGTGACGGCTGGGCGATCGTTGTAATGCCTGGACCGATCAGTTTGTACCACTCCGTATCATCGAATCCTGCAATCCCTATATCTTGAGGGATGCGCAGGCCAAGCTCTTCCATACAGCTGATGATTTTCAGCATAATCAAGCCATTCAAAGCCAGAATCGCTTTTTTTTGCTCCGGCATTTCCTTGTGAAAAGAACGAAGCTCCGCCTTAAGCTGCTCCTTGTCCTTTACGTCAATTTCATGCAATCTGACAAGCCCGTTCACATTTTGAACCGAAGCCATTTCCTGATACACAGCTGCTCTTTCTGCACGAGGGCTGATAGAGGAAATCGGTTCGGTAAACAGCGCGACATCAGTATACCCTTTGCTGTACACCTTCTGAAGAATCTCTTTTGTGATCCATCTGTTGTCAGTCGTTACGGTATCCAGTTTCAGATCCGGCAGTTTCCGGTCAATTAAGATTGTTGGAATTTGCTGTTCAGCAAAAGCGCGGAGTACATCCTTGTTTTCCCCTGTTGCGTTTAAAATCAAGCCCTCAACCGAATGGGCTTCTAGCTTTAAGAGCATTTCCCGCTCTTTTTCAGGACTGTTATCTGTGTTGCACACCATAATGCTGTATCCATATTGATCACAAACCTCTTCGACTCCCCTGAAAGCAGCGACCGAAAAAGGATTTGTAATGTCAGCCACAACAAATCCGATTAACTTGCTTTTTTTTATTTTCAAACCTTGTGCCATTTTACTCGGCCGATAATTCAATTCTGCGATTGCCTTTTTAATGTTTTTCACTTTTTCAGGAGAAATCGCGTCAATTTTTCCGTTAATATAGCGGGAAACTGTCGATTTCGAAACTCCTGCACATTCAGCTACGTCTTTGATGGTTGTATGGCCTGTTGTTTTCTTTTTCATTCAAGTGCTCCTGTATCTCATATATTTGAAACCGATTTCAAAACCGTTACAACAAAAGAATACCATAATTTTAAAATTTGGGAAGAGTTTTTTTAATAATATGTCAATTCATTATTTTTTCGTTGACTCTTTTCACTATTTATCCTAAAATTTTCTTTGAAACCGTTACCAAAATATTTTCATTCAAGTGATGCTGAAATCCTAACCAAGGGGGAAATATAATGGAAAATCGTTATTCTGTACATCCTGAACAAGTAAAACGCTTTACAACAGAGGAGCTTCGCAGTCATTTCTTAATGGATTCTTTATTTACAGAAAACAAACTTACGATGTATTACTCACATGAAGACCGGGTTGTCATCGGCGGAGCGGCTCCAGGGCAAAGTGAACTGAAGCTTGATGCAGGTGATTTTCTAAAAACAGACTTCTTTTTGGAACGGCGTGAAATCGGGATTATTAATGTCGGCCAGCCTGGTGCCGTTAGAGTCGGCGATGATGAATATGTGCTTCAAACAAAGGATTTTCTCTATATTGGAATGGGCAATCAGGATGTATCGTTTTCAAGCCTGAACGGGGAAAAAGCGAAGTTTTACTTCGTCTCCGCTTGCGCCCACAAAAGCTATCCGACACAAAAAGCCGCCCTATCTGAACTGACACCGGACCGCCTTGGTGATGATGCAGCGTCTAATGTCAGAAGTCTGTACAAAGTCATTCATCAGGATGGCATTAAAAGCTGTCAGCTGATGATGGGAATAACGATGTTAGATCAAAACAACAACTGGAATACCATGCCAGCACACGTTCATGACCGTCGGATGGAGGCTTATCTTTATCTGGATCTTGAAAAGGACTCAAAGGTATTTCATTTCATGGGCCAGCCGGACGAAACACGCCATCTTGTTGTTGGAAATGAGCAGGCTGTCCTTTCTCCCGCTTGGTCTATTCATTCTGGCGCAGGAACATCAAACTATAGCTTTGTGTGGGCGATGGCTGGAGAAAATTACACATTTACGGACATGGATCTCATTCCAATGGATGGGCTGAAATAAGATGGGTTATCTACATGACGCCTTTTCATTAAAAGGAAAAACAGCGCTGGTGACAGGCCCGGGAACAGGGATCGGTCAAGGAATAGCCAAAGCCCTAGCCGGGGCTGGCGCTGATATTATCGGCACATCACATACAAGCAGTCTGTCTGAAACACAGCAGCTTGTGGAACAGGAAGGCCGGATATTTACATCTTTTACATTGGACATGAGCAAGCCGGAAGCGATAAAGGATTCTGCAGCTGAGCTGTTTGAAAACAGGCAGATCGACATCCTTGTCAATAATGCCGGCATTATTCATCGGGAAAAAGCGGAAGATTTTCCAGAAGAGAACTGGCAGCACGTACTGAATGTCAATCTAAACAGCCTGTTTATTCTGACACAGCTTGCTGGCAGGCACATGCTGAAAAGAGGTCATGGAAAGATTATTAATATTGCCTCTCTCCTGTCTTTTCAAGGCGGCATCCTCGTTCCGGCTTACACCGCGAGCAAACACGCTGTTGCCGGTTTGACAAAATCATTTGCAAATGAGTGGGCAGCGTCAGGTATTCAGGTCAACGCAATCGCCCCAGGCTATATTTCTACTGCGAATACAAAGCCTATTCGGGATGACGAAAAGCGAAATGAGGACATTTTAAAGAGAATTCCTGCCGGCCGCTGGGGCCAAGCGGATGATATCGGGGGGACTGCAGTCTTTTTGGCATCACGTGCTTCAGATTATGTAAATGGACATATTTTAGCAGTTGATGGCGGCTGGCTATCCCGCTGACAAATAAAAAAGCTGACGAACGATCGTCAGCTTTTTTCCATTACATCATGTGCGGTTCAACAGGCAAGACCTTTTTGACCTCATCAATGATGCGTTCATTTTCTCCGCCAGCGTAAATGTGAATCGAGCCGCTGTCTTGATTCGAGCGAATCAGGCGCCCGATGCCCTGCCGTACACGTAACAACATATATGGCAGATCAACTTCTTCGAACGGATCTTTTTTCGCTCCGTTGCGCTTCGCTGTAAATACAGGATCGTGTGGCGGGAACGGTAATGACCAAATGGTAACATTCTTCAATGCGTCACCGGGAATGTCGAGTCCTTCCCATAAGTGAACTGAACAAAGTACTGTTTCTTCTTCCTCTTGGAATTTCTCTACTAAGCTGCTGATTTCCTCATCACCTTCGAAGAAAATTGGATACGGCAGCTCCCATGCCGCCGACAGCTCTTTAAACTCGTTTAATTCTTCAAAAGAAGGGAAAAGCACCAGCGTTCTTCCTTTGTATCGTTTGATTGTTTCAATCGTTTCAGCCGTTTTTTGTTCAGCGGCCATATCTGTTTTTGCGTATAAATTAATACTCATTTGCTCGTCATAATCATAAGGGGAATCAACAGTTAATGACAAATAATCATGAATCCCAAGACTGTCGGCAATATAATCAAACGAACCGCCTTCTGACAGCGTAGCAGAAGAGAAGATATAAGGAATTTTCTTAGAAAACACTTTTTCGCCAAGTACTTCTGCTACCGTTCTCGGCATCACGACAAAAGTTGATTCTGCTTCCTTTTTCTCCAGCCAGCTGATTGCATCCTTTTGATATAGAGATAATGAATACGCCATTTGTTCAACATATTCTTCCACTACTGACAACTCGTATTGATCAATCGTATACATTTCAGACTCAAATACAAGTGCCTCACCGATTTTATCAAGTAAACGGCAAAGCTCGTCCGCCGCCTTTTTGACACGCTGGTCATTTTTTATTTCTAAACGGTGTGAACCGGCTACTTCCTTTGATTCTTCAGAAAGAACATAGAAAAATTCGTCGTTTGCGAGAAGCGCATCTTCAATCAATTCTGCAAACTCTTCTCTGATGTCATTTTGCAGCAATCGTTCTAAAAACAATTCAAGAGTAGACTGCTTCACTCTATAGGTTAGCGCTTTTTGCGCAGCAAACTCTAACAAGTGCCCCTCATCAAATACAACTGCACTATGATCAGGCAAGAGCGGCAGCTGGCCCTCTCGTTTGCGTGATTCTTCCGTCCACACATGCTCCATATAAAAATCATGGGAACAAATGATTAAGTCCGTTGACTTGCGGTAGTAATCTCTGGAAAGTGTCAGACCGCATCTGTGTCTCATATCACAAGTCAGACAGTCCTGAAACGAGTCGTAGCTTACGTCAGACCACTCTTCATTCGATAGATTTGCGTACTGCTTACGGTCGCCATACGGATAAAAGCGCTGCATCGCCTGGGACTCGTGGACAAATGACGGTAACGACTCATAAAGATCCAGCCATTTATCATCATCAGAACGCTGCATTGTTTTTTCAAGCTTCTTCAAGCATAAATATTGCTCATGTGATTTTGACAGCCTTGTATCAATTTTCAGATCAAGATGCTCAGCCAGCTTAGAAATATCGCCCTCTTTTTTCACCAGCTGTTCAATTAATGTTTCATCCGCACAAGCGATGATGGCAGGTTTGCCGACATACCTTGCATAGCTGATTGCAAAAAGAAGATATACCAGCGTTTTCCCCGTTCCCACTCCAGCTTCGGCGAACATGACTTTTTTCTCTTTAAACGCCCGCTCCAGCTGAAAAGCCATAAATACTTGCTCGTCCCGAAGATCAAACCCTTTTTCGGGAAGGATATCGTAAAACACGTCACCAATCCAATTGTTCAATTCTTCATAAAAATTCTTTGTTTTCGTTAAAGAAAAAGGCAAACGTGATGTTGTCACCTAGTTCCAACCCCCAACTATTCGACATTCAGACCACCAATAATATCATTTTCCGCTGATGAATACAATAAAAAAACTTGGCAATGCCAAGTTTTTTGCAGTTTACTTACGATTGATCACATGCGACGATAAAAAAGGATGGTCTGTTGAATAAATATGTTCTACCGCTTTTTCTAAATCAGTTTGCGCATGCGAAATCACAGACGGAGACGAATCAGTTCCGAGCTCCTTCAGCTCGTTTGCTGTTGCGTCAAGCGCCCTTTGAATAAGATTAAAATGTTCGCTGTTCAGCATGAGATCACCTCTGATGGAAATAATCATCATTGTATGCGAACTTTTCATTTTATATACATGCTTTACCGCATGTTATCACCGGAACATGCACAAACTACACTTGATATTCCGTCTCCGGATTATCCGTCTTATCAACAATATTCTATCAGGGAGTGATGTTGACATGAGTTATAGAAACCGATTAGATCAGCATTCTGAACTGTTTCATCACAATTGGACGCGGCCTAAACGTTCTAAGTCTCAAGTAAACGGTCACACTGAAATGTCCCAAACCAACATTATATTGAGAAGCAACGCGAAAGCTCACCGTTGGTAACGATAGAATAGGGCTGAAAGATGAAAGAAGACGCATGCAGAGCGTCTTCTTTTTATGCGTTTTCTGTTTTCTTGCGCTGCGGTCTTACTTTTGACCAGTATTGATAATAATCCGTTTTAATAAACCCGTTAAAGAGTTTTCGTTTCTTCGTTGCTTTTCTGCCATATGCTTCCTCAAAGTTTTCATTTGATGTCAGCATATACACAGACCAAGTATCAAGCGGCTCGAACGCCTGCCCCATTTCTTTGTACATCTGCTCAACGGCTTTTTTCTCGCCGAGACGCTCTCCATATGGCGGGTTGCCGACAATTACGCCAAATTCCAGATTTGTGGTAAAGTCTTTGACCTGCATCTGTTTGAACTGGATTAGATCTCCCAATCCTGCTTCCTCTGCATTTTCTTTTGCAATTTGAACCATGCGGTGGTCTATGTCGCTAGCGAAAATTGTAAGCGGCTGATCATAATTTGCCTTTTCTTCGACTTCAAGCCGCGCTTTGTTCCACAGATCTTTACCGATCCATTCCCAATCCTCTGAAACAAAATCGCGATTGAATCCCGGGGCGATGTTTTGGCCAATTAGCGCCGCTTCTATCGCGATTGTTCCGGAGCCACAGAAAGGATCAACAAACGGGCGGTCCGGCGTCCAATTGGTTAATTGCACCAAAGCGGCAGCAAGTGTTTCTTTAATCGGCGCACCGCCCTGATCGACACGGTATCCTCGTTTGTGAAGGCCCGTCCCTGATGAGTCCAGTGTAATCAAAGCCTGATCTTTCAATAAAGATATTTCCACTTTATACTCAGCACCTGTTTCTTCAATCCAATCATTGGCTTTGCCGGACTGCAGCTTGAGCTTTTCGACAATTGCTTTTTTGACGATCCGCTGACAGTCAGGAACGCTTGCAAGTGTTGATTTTACCGATTTTCCGATGACAGGGAATTTCCCGTTTTCAGGTATAAATGAGCGCCAGTTAATCGCTTTCGTTTTTTCAAACAGTTCATCAAATGTTTTCGCTTTAAAAGAAGCAACCTGAACCTTTATACGGTCGGCTGTTCTAAGCCAAAGGTTCGCACGGCAGATGGCAAGTGCATCACCTTCAAAAATAACTTTCCCGTTATCAACCTTGCATTCGTATCCTAAATCTCGTACTTCCTTTGCGACAACAGCTTCAATGCCCATCGGCGCCGTTGCAATTAGTGTATACTTCTTCATCGTATCACCCTGTCTTTTAAAACTTTTCTCTTTTCAAGATAAAAGCTCTCCTTATACGGGAGAGCTTGTTTTCATCATTTTAAATGTAAGTGGTCTAACGTTCTGTAAGCCATGTTTTGTTCCGTCGTACTGCAAACGGCTCATCACCTCGTACTCAGGCGGCAATCATCTATCTACAGAAAGCATTCTGTCCTTCTCTCCGTTGAATTCCGTTAAGAAGGTTCCCCTACCAAAATTTGGGTTTCTCGCTCGAGGGGTTTACCGCGTTCCACTCTCACCATTTCTAGTGAGACTTCGTCACTGTGGCACTTTCAAGGATACTCAGCCATATCCGAAGACGTAGGCTTTTTTCCTGCCGTCAGCCTCTAAAGACTGCCCTAGCTTATGACTTCGCTAGGCACGAACACTACGGGCATCTCAGCACCGTGCGAGCATGGACTTTCCTCTACAGATTCAAGATCTGCAGCGATTACCCGAACGTTAAGAACATGAATTATTATATAACAACTGATTACAATTTACAAGCGCCATTTTTTTCAAGCGTGATCAATCATAAAGCTTGCTGCCAAAAACGTGTTTTTCTAAGTTAGACAGCCGTTTTAAAATATCAAAGTTTGTTGTGTTAGATTGCACAGGCTGTTTTTTGCTGGCTTCTTCAAGCTGTTTTTTCAGCTGCAGATTTTCCTGCTGCAGTTCTTCAATTTCTTGATGGAAGGTTTCATAATCCTTAATAATCATATCTAAAAATTTGTCAACGTCTTCTTGCTTGTAGCCTCTAACGCCTGTTTTAAATTCTTTTTCCAAAATTTCTTTCGCAGAAAGCTTTACTTTATCAGCAAGCATCTTTTTCACCTCGTATCGTGAATCATCACATATATTTTTTCAGAAATCTGTACGGTTGTCAAATTTCTCTCTCATTGTTAGTAGCTGTCTTCCTCCACTGTCACTCTCAAGTCATCCATTGTAATAAAGTAGATGGGATAGCCATCCTGTTCGCGCCTTTTTTCCGCTGTCCCAAGCATATACTTAGGGGAGCCTTCCTTTTCCGGGTCATATAAAAGCAGAAGCCCGTCGGACTTATCAATGAAGAACTGATTTTTTTGTTTGAATTGAAGCGGGCTTTCATAAGGACGGTGAGTCAGGCTTGCTTCATAGTCTGCCTGAGCCAGAACTGCTTCATACTGTTCCTTATTCGGTTCTTTCCAGTTCTTTTCCTGCTCGTAAAATGGTGTGATGACAGCTACCTTTAAGTCAGGGTATTCCTCCTGCAAATCATATGCAACTTCTGCCGCCCACAGCTCAACTCCAAGCTGGCCCGAAATTAAAATCCATTCTAATCCTTCATCCAAAAAAGCAATCAGCCGGTTCTTAATGGCTTTTTTTATGTAATACAGCGCCTTGTCATCCTGCTTAAATATCCCCAGTTCAAACGGTTTATAGCCCGTTATTGCCAATACTTTCATCATTTCACCTGCTTTAAAAAATGGGGCTCCCGTGGGCCCCATTTGTTGTGCTGCATTGTTTACACCATCAAGCTGCACGTTTTCCATACTAGTAGTCGCAGCAAGGTTTTCCTGCTTGAAAATGCTGATGCGTAGCCGGGTCAACATTTGAGAAAGTGTGTGGAAAGTAGTGAACGTGCTGAAAATGCTGGTGGTTTACGTTTGTTGTATGCTGTGGGTGAATGTGCGGCACGATAGTCTTCGAAAACGTATGGTGTTCACAGCAATGAGTAGGATGGACAATTGGCGCCATCATATGCGGTCTGCAGTGATGCATGATAAAATCCCCTTTCCATAAACTTTATTACAATACTAAGCTATGAAAAATAAGGGGTACATGTTCTGATGCAAAGACCTATTTTAAAAGTGTGCAATTAAGCTGTCTTTAAAGTTTGAAAACACAAAAGCAATCAAAAATACCACAACAAAGAACAAGTAAAAAACACCCTTATACATACCAACTCTCCCTTTAAAAATAACTAACGTCATTTTACAGGATTCGCCGCTATTCTACAACAAAATCAATGTGAATTCAGCAAAAAAAATTCATGGCGAAACAAGTCGTCTTTTGCGCTTTCCCGGGGAATATTTAAGAGGAATATTTCCTCTTCAGCCGGGCAATTCTCACATGCAGTTTTTCAGTTTCTTTCTCTGATAAGCATGCCGCATCGCTAAGCAATTGCTCTGCTATTTGCAATGCTTTTCCGAATTCTTTTTTCTTATGCTCAAAATATTTCGCGAGCTCTATTACAGCAGCGTATCTGCACTTCTGGTTTTGCGAGCGGGACAGCTTTTCCCAAAGCGGCACTGCTTCTTCCAAGCGATTTTGTTTTTTGTACAGGAGCGATAAATCCAGCCGTGCACTGTCCTGGTCCTCAAACGATTTTTCTATAAGCCTTTCCAACTGCTTGATCGCTTGGTCCGTTTCTTTATGAGCCATAAACCATTTCGCCATAGCATAGGCTTCACTGTGTTCTTTTGGCGCATGTGATTCTGAAAGGATTTTTTTAGACATATGGATGTACAATGAAATGAGTGATAACACATCCATTTCATTATGATGCAGGACACCTTTTAAAAGATCCGGCTCTTGCGCCTTGATAAAATGAAAGTAAAGAATTGGCGCTAAGTAGCCCGGTGTGTCTTCTAGCCTGCGGATGCCGAGCTCCTCTTTTTCAACCGTGCCAAGAGATACACGGTCCATTTTGTGTTTCCACAGGCGTCTAGCTCCATGCAAAAGATCAAAGTGGCCAAACTCCGGAAGCTTCGGAAGTCTGTCACGGATCAAGGTGTGCCTTGTTTTCACCTGCGGCCAATCAAAGGCTTTGCCGTTGTAGGTCACAAGTGATGTAATGTCAACCTCGCTTAAAAAGCTTTGGTACAAGGCGACTTCGTTCCCCGGTTTGGGCAAAAGATGCTGTTTGACTGTCACTCGGTCTTCATATACTCTCGCATGCCCAAGCAAAAAAATGGTATTCCCAGCTCCACCCCCAAGACCGGTTGTTTCTGTATCAAAGAAAAAGAGGTTGTTTTTGTTATACCCTTTTGCTGACAATGTATGCGACAGGCCGCTTTGATTCCACAGTGTGATCACTTCCTCAAGCTCAGAAAAGCTGTATAACCCATGGCGGTGAGAAAGCGGATATTCTACTTCTCTGATGAGGCAATATTCATCTTCGAAGATGAAAGGCTTCATGCCAAAAGCCTCCCACTCTTCTAAAAACGGGATGTCATCAAAGTGGTTTTCTTGTTTGCCTGCTTCTATTTTTTGTTCTCCTTCGTCGAGCGCCATGTGCTTTTTCATCCGTTGGAGTTTCCCTTTTAATGACATATCCGGCCTCCCTCCTTACGACATTTGATCCAACAGCTGCAAAATTCTTTCCTTTGCTTTTATCCCTTCTATTTCCGTACCTATACAAGACGGACAGCCGTCATGACAAGGACAATGTGTAATCAGTTGTTTCGCCGCTTCATTAATGTCTGAAAAACGTTTAAAGACTTCCTCCGCCAAACCGATACCGCCCGGATAATGATCATATAAAAATATGGTTGGCAATCCGGTATGGGCTGCTTTAATTTGAGAAACAACATGAACATCATTTCGATCACACATGATATACACAGGGACAATATGCTGCAGCACATTCGAGATGCCAAGAAGCAGCTGTTCCAGTGTCTTTTCCCCGATGTCTTCATCCGCTGTTTTGATTTCGAGCCAAGCTGCACTTGTATGCAGTTCTTCTTCCGGCAAATGAATAGGTCCAGACCCAATATTTTCAAAAGTGGTCATTTTTATTTTTTTAAAAATGGTCGGCAGGGCATTGACAGTGACGTCTCCGTAGTGCAATGACGTACGGCTTTTTTCTTTCGTTTTATCGATTTCTAATACCTTCAGCTGAACTGCCAGGTTTGCATCCGTATAATATTCGACATCGACTTTTCTGACATACGCCTTTTTATGGTCCCAATCGAGCTTCTCAACTTGATACTGAACGCCTTCATGCAAATAAATCGCTTCATCATGCAAAAGCGTCATCGCACTAAAACGGTCCATTTCACCGATAATCCTTACATTTGCAATATCCGACTGATCAACTATAACGACATTTTCCTGGGAGGCGGAACGCAAACTGATGTTTGACGCAGGGAACGACTCACTTGCCCAATGGTACCGTTCGCCGTTGCGGTGAAGAACAGCCTCTTCCTGAAGATACTCAAGAATATCACTGACTTCCATGGCTCCAAATTCTTCATCAGCTCTAAAAGGAAGCTCATAAGCCGCACACTTTAAGTGGTCTACTAAAATAATCAAATTCTCCGGATTGATTCTTGCAGATTCCGGCGAACGATTAAAGAAATATTCAGGATGCCGCACAATATATTGGTCAATCGGTGTTGAATTGGCTACCATGATAATCAAAGATTCACCGTGTCTTCTGCCGGCTCGTCCCGCCTGCTGCCAAGCACTTGCAACACTTCCGGGATACCCCGTCATTACACACACTTGCAGCTGGCCGATATCAACACCAAGCTCTAAGGCATTCGTACTGACCACTCCTAAAATGTCGCCTTCTCTCAGGCCTTTTTCGATTTCTCTTCGCTCTTTCGGCAGATAGCCTCCCCGATAGCCTCTGATTGATTTTGTTCCAATCTCTTTTTTCACAAGCTCCTGAATATGGCTTAAAATAATTTCCACCCGAACTCTGCTTCTGGCAAAAACAATGGTCTGCACTTTGTTTTTAAGGAACTCTTTCGCCAGTTCATTCACTTCTGCGGTTGCGCTCCTTCTAATATTCAGCGGTTTGTTCACAATTGGCGGATTGTAAAACACAAAATGCTTGCGTCCGCTCGGTGCGCCGTTGTCATCGACCAGCCGCATCGGTTTGCCTGTCAGCTGCTCTCCCAATTCCTTTGGGTTGGCAATTGTTGCGGAAGTACAAATAAAAACCGGATCACTTCCATAAAACCGGCAGATCCGCTTTAGCCGCCGGATCACATTTGCTACATGGCTGCCGAACACACCTCGATACGTATGAAGCTCATCGATGACGATATACTTAAGGTTTTCAAACAAACTGACCCATTTCGTATGATGCGGTAGAATGGCAGAATGCAGCATATCGGGGTTTGTAATGACAATATGACCTGCTTTTCTCACCTTTTGTCTGATTGCCGGAGACGTATCCCCGTCATATGTAAAGCTTTTAATATCAATGCCCATTTCATCAATAATTTCATTTAGCTCGCTCTTTTGGTCTTGTGCCAGCGCTTTAGTCGGAAATAAATATAACGCCCGGTTTGTTTCATCTTGGGCGATGGACTGCAGGACTGGGAGGTTGTAGCATAACGTTTTTCCTGATGCTGTTGGCGTTACGGTAACGATGCTCTCTCCTTTTTGCACATATTGAAAAGCGGAATATTGGTGAGTATATAATTCATCAATGCCCCTTTTCGAAAGGGCCGCTTTGATTCTCTCGTCTATACTTTCGGGCATAGGCCTTGTTTTTGCTTCCCGAGGCTCAATTTCATGCCAATTCACAACGTTTTCATTTCCTTTTAAATCAGAAATGAGTTCAGTCAGTGATTTCTTTTTCATTCTTTACACCTCTTTGTCAAGTACAGTTTACCGAATATTTGTTTGCATGGCTAGGTGCAAATTTTATACAGTTGAATAAAAAAAGCAAGGCATACGCCCTGCTTATTTCGCTTTTATTGTAAGGAGCTTTGATTCGCCTTTACGAGCAGCCTTTTCGCCTGCCGGCACAATTGATCCTAGAGCCTCACCATTCATTATAACGATTGGGATGACTGTGCTGCTCGCTTTTTCTTTTATTAATTCCAAATCACATGTAATCAGCGGGTCACCGACCTTCACTTTATCCCCTTCTTTAATGTGGGCAGTAAATCCTTCTCCGTTCATATTGACTGTCTCCAGCCCGACATGAATTAACAGCTCAATTCCCGAGCGAGTCCGAATGCCAACGGCGTGTTTGGTGTGGAAAATCTGAATGACTTCACCTTCAGCGGGAGAAACGATTTCACCGCTAGAAGGTTCCACCGCTATTCCTTCTCCCATCATTTTCTGTGAAAAAACAGGGTCCGGTACATCTGACAGGTCCATTACTGTACCGTCTGCCGGAGAATAAATAACCTCTTCTGTCACCTTTTCCTGAGTTTTGCCCATTCCGAATAATTTTTTCAGCAATGTATTTTCTCCCTTCTCATTCACTTCAACCGTTATCCCTTCATTCACCACTATTTAACCACACTTTCAATTTTGCTTCAATTTATAACAACATCTGGCATAGACGCATAATCTGGTTAAAAAAGGCGGTGGCGAAATTGGAATTCCATGATGACAAAAAGAACGAACTGCAAAAGAAAGAAGAAATCATAACGGAGGCAATCGACACTCTTTTTCAATCCTCAGCGTTCGGCAACCTTATAAACGGATTTCAGAACCTGATCAACTCGAGTTTAAAGGATGTGCAGACGACCATACATGTCAGAGAAAGAGATACTGGGCTGTATATCGATATTACCATTCCGGCGACGTTTCGAGATGGCGAGATCGTCGTTGAAGTTAAATCGAGGTATCTCCATGTAACACTCCAAGAAAAACAGAAACACCAAAATGAGGCTACCTTTACAAGCATGACAAGAACGGTTCAGCTGCCTTATGAAGTTCGCCAAGAAGATATGGAAACGTCTTGGAACGAGCAGACAATGACACTTTTCTTTCCAAAAAATAAGCATGAATGAACGATTCATTCATGCTTCTATCATTTAAAAAAGCTGGTAAATCCCTTTATTAAAGATCCGACCTGATTCATTGCACTCATTACTTGACCTGTCGTATCCATCATTTTATTAAAATCAAATTGCCCATTGGCTTTTTTAAACTGCGACATAATGCTTTGAAATTGCGAAGGCTGCTGTTGATTAGGCCTTGGGATAGGATAAGGATTAGAAAATACAGGTGGCTGCATAGGCATAGGCTGAATCGGAGCATAAGGCTGATAATAATCCTGCTGTCCATAATGCTGCTGAGGCAGTTGTTGCTCTAAATAACCGGGTGCAGCCTGCTGATAATATCCTTGCATTTGCTGAGGATAATAATAGCCCATTTGCCGAGGATAGCTTCGAGAGCTCCCGTTCATTGCGATTCCCCCCTAAACACAACATATTTCTCTTCTATATATGTATGAATGACTTCTATTGTTTGTGTCACAAGTGATGATTAGCATTTGTCAAATTGTGTCGAAAGTTTAAATTTTTTAAAAACAGAAAAAAGTCGAATCATTATGGTACCATATTTTCAATACAGATGAGAGGGGATGCACCATAATGAACGTATCATACTTAAGCAAACGTTTTGCAGAAATGAAGAAATATGAAACAGACTGTATGAATAAACTGATGGACTTTGCCAAGTTCCTCTATATTCAAGGACATCTCAGCATAACTGAGTTTCGTAACAGTATGAAGGTTCTCGAAGCAAATGGAGCAGAAAGCCCGGCATATGAGATGAATTAACGTCCGGCCCCCTATAAAAACGAAAAGAAGACAGCCTTTTACCGGCTGTCTTCTCTTGCAATTTCATCCTTTACTGCGTGCAATGTATAAAGGACTGACTCAGTGATGTCCTTGAATCGTTTTTTATGAATATGATGAACGTATGATTGAAGGACCAATTCCAGGAAATTATCCTTTACGGTCTCAATTTGCTCTTTATGCACATATTTAGGCCGGCGGACTTTTATCAATTCAAGAGCACCCTCTGCCCAGCGAGCGGCCAGTTCATCATTCTCTTCAACTGCAGGCTTTATCGTCTCAAAAAAATTATAAGAATGATTACTGTTTTTCCCTTCCTGATACCGATCAGCGCCTTTTTCAGCAACTTCAATCATTTGCTCAGTCATTTCCAGCAAAGTTTGTGATAGCAATATCTTTCACCTCAATGCCTATCGTACCAAATTTCACTCGCAAATTCAGCCGATGCGGTATACCTTCTCAAACGCATACCTGTGTTCAGGCGATTGATACAGCTCATTTATACAAATATGAAGATCTATGATTTCTTCTTCCAGCACACTCAGGCGATCGTTTTCCGTTTCCCGCATTTCAGCCTCTAATGCATTTACAGAATGATTCAGGCTTTGCTCAGCTCGCGTTAATTCATCTTCTATATCAGAAAGCATACGGAGAATATCTGTCTTGCTAACATAACCGGACATTCGTGTACCTCCCTTTCCTCGTCTCTCCCGGTTAAAATTCTTTGCTCTCAAGGCTCTTTCCTTCCTCATGACAAAACTAGAAGCAAATCGCCAAACAAACAGGTATTCCACGAAAAGCTGAAGTTTTCGACAAAAACACCCGCAAAAATTGTATGATCCTCCTCGTTAATGCAAACGATACTTGTGAGGAGGTGCCGTATGAAAACAAGACCGAAAAAAGCCGGCCAGCAAAAAAAGACTGAATCAAAGGCAATCGATTCTTTAGATAAAAAATTAGGCGGCCCGAACCGCCCTTCTACGTAAGAAGCAAGGAATTTCCTTGCTTCTTTATTTTTTAGCCACTGCTCCACCGCAAAAAGCGCATGAAGCTGGCGCTTTTTATGTAAATACCAGTCTGTCAATTCAATCTGCTTCGGCAATTCCTCGCGCCTAAAGAACGTTTTCTTTATCTTTCCATGAAACCAATCTGTTTTCGTTCCGTCTAATGAGTGGATTAACTCAGGGTAGCATGTCCTTAGCATAGGAGATGTTCTTTTTGTAATCCCGATCATCTTTTCCATATCAAAACGGGAACCTGTGTGCGGCACTGTATGCAAAAAGTGATAAAAAGAGGAGAACAATTCTGGCTTGAACAGCAATTGAGACAGCTGCTTTCCCAGCCTTATCCTTTCCTCCGCCTTTGAAAAGTGTTTCACTGAAATGCCGTAAAGAAACCCATTTGAGGAAGGAAAAATAACGGTGTTAAAATGAAACCAGTCACTTAAATAAAAAGGAATCGTGTCAAAAACATTCTTTTTAAACGAAGGATTTTGTATAATAGGTGTTTGGATAGTGTTTTGTTCATTTATAATGAGGGCATACATTAGCCGCTCCGTATTTCGCTCATGCCAAAAACGGGTCCATTCTTCCGACATAAATTGTGAGACGCCAAACACATGCAGCAGATGAAACAGCGGTTTCCCGACTCTTTTTGACCAGTGGTATAGTAGAAGCTGCGGATAGGCATCCGAAAAAATAAGCCAGTTCGCTCTTTCATAGGCTAAAAAGAACCATTCTTGCTGTCTCTCACGGAGTCCAAGCTGAAACAGACTGCCTTTTAAGTCAGTCATTGACCAGCCGGCATTACGAGAAACGAAAGAAGCCAAAAGCGACCATTTGATTTCCGGGTGACGGTCGTAAAATGCTTTATAAGCATTTGTTCTTGAAATGTTATCCGCGTTTTTTATTTTTGTCTGCCGCTCAATCCGGCTCAGAAGCTTTCTAATGGTCTGTTGTTCTTGCACGTTCATTCACTTCCGTCATGATTAGTTTAATAAGGAGGATGATAAAGTGATTCGGTATCCTAACGGAAAAACATTTCAGCCGAAACATTCGGTTTCATCCCAAAACAGTCAGAAAAGGGCCCCGTCTTACAGTAATCGCGGAATGACCCTCGAAGATGACTTAAACGAAACGAATAAGTATTATCTGACAAACCAAATTGCCGTTATACACAAAAAGCCGACACCTGTTCAAATTGTAAATGTCCATTATCCAAAAAGAAGTGCCGCAGTGATTAAAGAAGCTTACTTTAAACAATCATCGACAACAGACTACAATGGGATTTACAAAGGGCGGTATATTGATTTTGAGGCGAAAGAAACGAAAAACAAGACCTCTTTCCCCCTGCAGAATTTTCATGACCATCAAATCGAGCATATGAAGCAGGTAAAGGCTCAAGACGGTATTTGTTTTGTTATTATATCCGCTTTCGACCAGGTATATTTTTTGGAAGCCGATAAGCTGTTTTATTTCTGGGACAGAAAAGAAAAAAACGGCAGAAAATCAATTCGAAAAGATGAGTTGGAAGAAACAGCTTATCCGATTTTTCTTGGATACGCACCCAGAATTGATTATATTAGTATTATTGAACAGCTTTATTTTTCGCCATCATCTGGTGCGAAAGGTTGATTAACGAAAGGTTGAGATGTTATGTCAGATCAATTTAACAGCCGTGAAGCTCGACGAAAAGCGAACAGCAAGTCGAGCCCTTCACCGAAAAAAGGCAAGAAACGAAAAAAGGGCGGATTGTTTAAAAAGACCCTTTTCACTTTACTCATTCTGTTTGTTTTAGGCGTAGTCGGCGGCGCTGTTACATTTGCCGTCATGGTTTCTGATGCGCCGTCCCTTGATGAAAGCAAATTGAAGACGCCTTATTCATCAACGATTTATGATAAAAATGGAAAAGAGATCGCCGAAGTCGGCGCCGAAAAACGGACCTACGTCTCGATAGATGAAATTCCCGATGTTGTAAAAGAAGCCTTTATCGCGACAGAAGACGCCCGTTTTTATGAGCACCACGGGATTGACCCTGTCCGTATCGGCGGTGCTTTAGTTGCCAACTTTAAAGACGGCTTCGGGGCTGAAGGCGGAAGTACGATCACCCAGCAGGTCGTCAAAAACTCCCTTCTTTCACATCAGAAGACGTTGAAACGGAAGGTCCAGGAAGTATGGCTTTCAATTCAGCTGGAGCGCAATTACTCTAAAGATGAAATTTTAGAAATGTATTTAAACCGGATTTATTTTTCTCCTAGAGCATACGGAATCGGAAAAGCGGCGGAAGAATTTTTCGGCGTTACAGATTTAAGCAAATTGACTGTCGAACAGGCTGCCACACTGGCAGGAATGCCGCAGAGCCCGACAGCGTACAATCCCGTTAAAAACCCGGATAAAGCGGAAAAACGACGGAACATTGTACTCAGTCTGATGAAAAAGCAAGGATTTATTTCTGATTCTCAATATAACAAAGCGAAAAAAGTGGCAGTGAAAGACGAAGGCATTGTGTCACAGAAGGAATATGAAAAAACAAATTCAAATAAATACAGCGCGTTTGTTGAAGAAGTCATGAAAGAAATTGATGAAAAATCTGATGTCGATCCATCTGCTGACGGATTAAAGATCTATACGACATTAGATACAAAAGCACAAGATAAACTAGATGAATTAATGGACGGAGACACCGTCGGATTTACTGAAGGCATGCAGGGCGGTGTGACGCTTCTCGATACCAAAAACGGAGAAGTCCGAGCGATTGGTGCGGGACGCAATCAGCCTGTCGGAGGCTTTAACTATGCTACTCAAACTAAGGCACAGCCTGGTTCGACCATAAAACCGATTTTGGACTACGGACCAGTTATTGAAAATAAGAAATGGTCCACATACGAACAAATTGATGACTCAGCTTATACGTATTCTAACGGAAAACCGATTCGTGATTGGGACCGCAAATATCTAGGGCCTATCTCAATGCGTTACGCTCTGGCCCAATCAAGAAATATACCTGCTTTAAAAGCATTCCAGGCAGTCGGTAAAGATACTGCTGTAGACTTTGCAAATGGACTTGGCCTTGGTTTAACAAAAGAAAATGTAA
Organism: Bacillus sp. FSL R7-0685; assembly: GCF_038002425.1. Lineage (NCBI taxonomy): Bacteria > Bacillati > Bacillota > Bacilli > Caryophanales > Bacillaceae > Bacillus > Bacillus sp. FSL R7-0685. Next base: position 2,215,672 of record NZ_JBBOCN010000001.1, read on the forward strand.
CAGAGGCCTATTCTATTGGCGGTTTCGGTGGGAACGATGGTGTTTCTCCTCTGACAATGGCAGGTGCATACAGCGCGTTTGGAAATAACGGAACGTATAATGAACCGCATTTTGTAAAATCTATCGAATTTAACGATGGCACGAAGCTTGACTTAACACCAAAATCAAAATCAGCCATGAGTGATTATACTGCGTTTATGATTACAGATATGCTGAAAACAGCTGTTAAGACAGGTACTGGACAGCTTGCACAAGTACCTGGTGTAGAAATTGCAGGAAAAACAGGAACGACTAACTTTGATGATAATGAAGTCAAAAGGTACAATATCGCTAGCGGTGGCGCCCGAGATTCTTGGTTCGTTGGCTACACACCACAATATACAGCTGCCGTCTGGACGGGTATGGGAGAAAACGAGGCTGGAAAGAAATCTCTTTCAACTGAAGAACAAAAAGTTGCAAAGCGCATCTTCGCCCAGCTCATCGCCGATGTTGATGACGGAAGCGGATCATTTGAGAAGCCTGACAGCGTAGTGGAAGCCTCTGTAGAAAAAGGCTCAAACCCTGCAAAACTGGCAGGGCCAAATACGCCAAGCGATAAGAAGCTCACAGAGTACTTTGTTAAAGGCACAGCTCCTTCTACTGTTTCTAAAACATATGAGAAAGAAGAAAAAGAGGAAACAGCTAAACTGTCTGGTTTAAACGTGAAATACGATAAAGACAATCAATCTTTAACGTTAAGCTGGAATTACGACGGAGATGCGACCTTTGCTGTAAAGCAATCTGTTGACGGCGGCAGCTACTCGGAAATTCAAAACAGCTCTGCAAAAGAGGCAGTCATATCGGGTGTGCAGCCAGGATCTGTGTACAAATTCGAAGTAACAGCCGTCAGTGATGATGGCAAAAGTACAGCTTCCACATCCTATGAGGTGCCAAAAGCTGAAGACGATGAAGATAAAAAAGACCAGCAACAAACGGATGATGAAAAACAAGATGATGAGAAGAATCAGGATGATACACAAACTGATGATTCTCAAAAAGATGACGGTCAGACGGATCAAGATCAGACAGATGATTCAACAAATGATCAAGACAAAAAACAAGACAACACGAACACCAATCCGTCTGACAACAGTAACCAAGACCAATCTAACAATAGTAATAACAATAACAGTAATAACAGCAACAACCAGGATACGTCGGATGGTGATTCGAACTCAGATACGAATGACTCAACAGGTACTGACACGAATAAAAATAAAACAGACACATCTAATAAAACACAAACAAACTCATCATCCATTGAAAAAACAAATTAACCAAAAAAGCCGTCACCTTTGGGGTGATGGCTTTTTTGGTACAAATAAAAAACCTCCCGTTTTAACAGGAGGTTTTATCGATTCATCGCATGATATTTATAAAAATGCTTTTTCATTTCGGTAATCAGCTCGTCAAGCTGAATAAAGCAATGGTATTGGGTCGGCTTAAGAAGAATAAATTCCACTCGTTCAGCCCAATTAATCGGCTTTGCGGGATACGATTTCTCCCGCAGTTCTTGCCAATTGAGCGATTTCACCGGCTCACCTGCTGTCCAATGTAACGAAGCCAGCAAACACACAATGCCCTTTAACATTTCGTTTTGGTCACATCTCGATTTTCGTGTTTGAAAGACTGGGAGAAGTGATGCTTTGATGTCATCCCACACTTCAAATAAAAGCGGAACGTATTTCCCGCTGTCCTCCCATGGCAAATCGCCTTGTAATTCCGTGCAGAAATCAAAATACACGGGATTGGTCTGCAAGGTTTTCTTCATATCCGAGGAACTCTTCTGGCCAAGACTGCGCAAGTATTGCTCATAGGAAGCCAACACTTCTTTTGCTTGCGTCATCGTTTCACCAGTCCTTTTTTATCCCTCTTCTGCCCTTCTCTGCACAAAGAAAGCAGCGGACACTCCGCACAGCGCGGAGATTGGGCTTTACAGTGATATCTGCCGAAGAAAATAAGCCGGTGATGCGTAACGGACCAGTCTTCTTTGGGAACCTTGCGCATCAGCGTCTTTTCAACTTCCAGAACCGAGTCCTTCCACCTGCAAATGCCCAATCGTTTGCTGACTCTCTCCACATGAGTATCTACGGCTATGGCCGGCACGCCAAACGCAACGGATACCACTACGTTTGCGGTCTTTCTCCCGACCCCTGGCAGTTTGACAAGCTCATCGCGGTCTCTCGGCACTTCTCCGCCATAATCTTCAATAATCATTTTACTCAGCTTTTGAATATTTTTCGCTTTATTACGATATAAACCGATTGATTTAATATCTTGCTGAAGCTCTTCCAGCGGAACAGCCAAATAGTCTTCCGGCCGTTTGTATTTTTGGAATAATGTTTTGGTCACTCTGTTTACAAGTGCATCTGTACATTGCGCAGATAAAGCAACAGCCACCACTAATTCAAAAGGATTGGAATGAACCAGTTCACACTCCGCATGAGGAAACATGTCACCTATCTTGTCTAAACAGAATTCAATTTGTTTTAGATTTAACACGATTGTCACCTTTTCACTTTATTGTTCAAGCCAATTGTAAAAAGGAACCTGCCTTTTATACTCTTTTTGCGGTTCATTCTGCTTTGCTTGTACACGCCGGAATTTTCGGCTGTGTATTTTTGCCTGCTCCACAGTTTTAAGCCCGTTTTTCTTCCATTCAAACAAAATCCGGTCAATGTAGCGGAAACTGAGTTTTCCTGATAGTACAGCCTCTTTTAACGCGTGTTTGATCAGTTGTGCGTCATGCTGATCCTGGTCCTGCCAGATCGCCAGCGTTTCACACTCCAAAGGCGATAATGGCCTTGCGAACTCTTCCTCAAAAATAGTATAAAGGCTTTTTTGTTCCCCTTCTGCTTTTCTTTCCTGTGTTTGATTCTGTGCAAGCTGAATATACTCGTACAGCTTGCCCCATAAAGGCTGAAGAGAATATTTCTCAAATTTGATGCCGTTTTGATCCTCGCATTCTTCAATAAACAGAAAGCCTTTTTGAATAAACATCCGCAATCTGTTTGTACATTCTTCAACAGAAATTGACATACCTTCCTGCAGCTGATTCGGTGTAGGAAAATATGATCCTTTTTCTAAATGCATTTTAATTTTTAACAGCAGAATAAGTTCTGTTTCATTAAGCCCAAGCTGTTTATAATGCGTGAGCAGAAGATTGGGGATGGTTGATGTTCCCTGCTCCTGCATATCAATAAATTGCTGTTTTTTCATCGTCACACCTCTTACTGTAAAGGATTGTGATTGCCCCTTTACTGTAAAAAGTCTCCCTTGCAGGAGACTCTTTTTTGTTTCATTTGAATGTATTACGGATACAGACGGTTTAACAGTCTTGGGAACGGAATCGTTTCACGAACGTGAGGCGCTCCGCTGATCCAAGCTACTGTCCGCTCTAATCCAAGGCCGAAGCCGGAATGAGGAACTGATCCATATTTTCTAAGTTCAGCATACCATTTATATGCGTCAGAATCCAGTCCATGTTCTTTAAGACGCGATTCCAAAAGTTCCATATCGTGAATCCGTTCAGACCCGCCGATGATTTCTCCATAGCCTTCCGGCGCAATCAAGTCAGCGCAAAGCACAACGTCCTCACGGTCAGAAGCCGGCTGCATATAGAACGGTTTTAAGGATGTCGGATAGCGAGTGATGAATACCGGTTTGTCATAATGTTCAGCAATCGCTGTTTCATGAGGCGCTCCGAAATCATCTCCCCACTCGATATCGTCAAAGCCTTTTTCTTTCAGAAATTCAATCGCTTCATCATACGTGATTCTTGGGAACGGGGCTTTGATTTGCTCAAGTTTTGACGTGTCTCTTCCCAATGTGTTTAATTCAATTTTACAATTCTTAAGAACTGATTGCACGATGAAAGAAACGTAATTTTCCTGTACTTGAAGGTTTTCTTCAAATTCTACAAACGCCATTTCCGGTTCGATCATCCAGAATTCGATTAAGTGACGCTTTGTTTTAGACTTTTCCGCTCTGAATGTCGGTCCGAAAGAGAATACTTTTCCTAAAGCCATTGCCGCAGCTTCCATGTAGAGCTGGCCGCTTTGAGACAGATATGCATCTTCATCAAAGTACTTTGTCGCAAAGAGTTCTGTTGTTCCTTCAGGTGCGCTTCCAGTCAGAATCGGCGGATCCACTTTTACGAAGCCTTCGTTATTAAAGAATTCGTAAGTCGCGCGAATGATTTCATTACGGATTTTCATGATCGCATGCTGGCGCTTTGAACGCAGCCATAAATGTCTGTGATCCATCAAAAATTCCGTTCCGTGTTCTTTTGGTGTAATTGGATAATCGGTCGCTTCGTGAATGACTTCAATATCTGTCACAGCAAGTTCATATCCAAGCGGAGAACGCTCGTCCTCTTTGACAATTCCTTTTATATAGAGCGACGTTTCCTGCGTCACTGATTTAGCTGTTTGGAAAATGCTTTCTTCCACTTCCGCTTTTACTACGACACCCTGAATAAAACCGGTACCGTCCCGAAGCTGTAAAAACGCAATTTTCCCGCTTGAACGCTTATTAGCGACCCAAGCTCCGATCGTTACTTCCTCACCTACGTGCTTGTACACTTGGTTGATTGTTGTTTTCAACATATTTCCCTCCAAAACAAGAAAGACATTCGGAAGCTCATTGCCCCGCGAACTCTTTTATCATCACTTTATTATACCCGCTCTTAACTAACCGGGTCAATGCAGATAAAAAGCGGCTTTTCTGTCAGCCGCTTTTTGATCTGTTAGCTATGTTTTTCTACAAAACGCTTGATTCTTTCAATGGCTTTTTCAAGAAGATCTAACGATGTTGCATAAGAAAGACGGACATTCTCAGGAGAGCCAAATCCGGATCCTGGAACAATCGCAACTTTTTCCTCCTCGAGAAGCGCTTTAACAAATTCATCTACATCTTTGAAACCGCAAGATTGAGCTGCCTCTTTTGCATTTGGGAACAAGTAAAAAGCACCTTCCGGCTTCACACAGCTGAACCCTGGAATTTCTATGAGCTTTGCATAGATCGTATTTAATCTATGTTCAAATGCTTCTCTCATTTCTTCCAATGGCTCAGAAGGCCCGTTATAAGCAGCAATCGCTCCGTATTGTGCGATTGATGTCGGGTTTGACGTACTGTGGCTTGCAAGGTTCGTCATCGCTTTAATAATGTCTTCAGAGCCTGCCGCATAACCGATTCTCCAGCCTGTCATGCTGTGGGACTTCGATACGCCGTTTATAATGACCGTTTGTTCTTTCAGTCTGTCTGACAGCTGTGCAATGGAAACATGTTTCTTTCCGCCGTATGTAAGTTTTTCATAAATTTCATCTGACACAATCAAGATATCATGTTCAAGGCACACTTCACCGAGCGCAGATAGTTCTTCTTCCGTATACATGACACCAGTCGGGTTGCTTGGAGAATTAATAACGATTGCTTTTGTTTTTTCCGTAATTGCATTTTTCAGCTGCTCAGGCGAAATTTTGAAGTGATTTTCCTCAAGCCCTTCTACATAAACAGGCTTTCCGCCAGCGAGTTTCACCTGCTCCGGATAGCTTACCCAGTAAGGCGTTGGAATAATAACTTCATCTTCTTCATCCAAAATCACTTGGAAAAGGGTGTACAGAGCATGTTTGGCACCAGTGCAGACAATAATTTGAGACGATTTGTATTCAATATTCTGGTCGCGTTTAAATTTCTCTGCAATGCTGTTTTTCAGTTCAGCCAAACCACCGGAAGGCGTGTATTTCGTATGGCCCTCGTTCATCGAACGCACAGCGGCATCAATAATATGCTGCGGTGTATTGAAGTCAGGTTCGCCTGCTCCTAAGCCGATGACATCATGGCCTGCGGCTTTCAGTTCTTTCGCTTTCGCTGTGATTGCCAGTGTGGTTGATGGTGTTAATGCGGATACTCTTTTTGCCAGTTTCAACTTGAACTCCCCCTAATTCGTCTTAAGGCGTGATATTTTTGAGAATCTTTCCAGTTGTAAAGTCCACATAACTTAAACTGTATTGCCCTTCTTTGTCTAAGTACGTCACTTCCCAAAGCAGGACGTTTCCTTCTCTTGCCAGATGAACCTCTTTTTGCTTTGAAACCAGCCCTTCATCCTTTATGATTTTCGCCGCTTTGTCTTCAGAGATTCCCTCTTTCGCTTCTTTTGAGAGAATTTTTGCTTTTTTATCAGCAGGAACCCAGACATATAATGCAGTGCCTTTTTTATCCGTTCCCTTTACAACATAATATTTTTCTTTTCCGACAAATGTTTCGACTTGATCAACATGGGCGAGATCGGTTTCTTTTTTAGCTTCAGCAGCTGCTGCTTCGTGCCCCTCTTCCTTTTGTGCCATGGCTGATTTATAAATGCTTGCCGAGACAAGAAGTACTGCTAAAAAAATAATACCAAAAATGACGGTAAATATTAATGCTTTTTTTCTCATCTTCTCACCTACGTACGATAAATGGTAAAAACGGCTTGGTTTTTGTTTTCTTCATCCAGCGCAAGGCCGAACATCAGATTTTCTCTTTTCAGTGTACGATTCAATGTGTCCACAATTTTATACAGATCATCAGAATGCTCTACATTAATTGTTGAAAGAATTTCGATTTTACTTTCCATTTTTTCATCCTCCAGTTTGAACAAATATTGTTAGTCATACTCCATTTCAGGACACGCCATACTAGTATCACAGAGCGGGAAATCCGCTTTTAAATAAAACACCATCCTACTCCCACACCGCAAAAGCCGCTTTATGCGGCTTTTATTCTTTTTCCCCTGCAACATAAGCTTCAAGCTCGCTGTCAGTCATTTCGGATACTGAGGTTGTCGGCAAGGCATCAAGAAACAGCCGGCCGTAACCAGCGGTTTTAATCCGTCTGTCCAATATAATAATCGTTCCCTTGTCTCCCGCAGAACGCAGCAAGCGTCCGATTCCTTGCCTGAAGGTCAGCACAGCTTCCGGTAATGACACTGTTTGAAACGGATTCTTTCCTTTTTTGCGGGCAAGCTCACATTTTGCAGCATGAAGCGGGTGATCAGGGGACCGGAATGGGAGCCTCACGATCATTACTGTCGTCAGCTCATCACCAGGGAAATCAACGCCTTCCCAAAAATGATTTGTTCCGAGCAGGATCGCCTGATTGGATGTTTTAAAAGTCTTCATCAGCTTGCCGGGACTTCCGCCTGTAATCCCTTGTGCCAAGAGCTGAATGCCGGAAGCACTCATGTTATGCTTAAGCTCCTGGTGAACCTTTTTCAACATATCATGGGATGTAAACAGCACAAGAATTTTAGGCTGTTTTTCCTTTGCCATCAGTTCGATATAACGGGCTGTATCCTGTATAAATTCAGGTTGTCCTGTATCCTGAATTGATTTCATTTCCTTTGGAATCATCACCTGCATACGCTCATCGTAAGAAAAAGGTGATTCAATTCTCATTGTCCGCGGGAAAAAGTCACTCAGTCCCAGTCGTTCAATCATAAATTGAAAAGAACCTTCGACTGTAAGAGTTGCAGATGTCAGCACCACACTATTTTTGCGCGCGAAAAACTGATCAGCCAGAAGTTCACCAGGTTCAAGAGGCTGTGCGTAAATGGCCACTGCATTTTTCGCACCCTTTGCATCTATTTCAATCCAAACCGCTTCATCGTCATCAGACCCAAAGAAGAGCTTCTGCAACGTCTGACAGTAATGCTGCAAGCCTTTCATGCTTCTTTGGTATTCATCGGCTAAAAAGACGGTTTTGCTCTTCATCCCCTTCAAATGTTTTTCCATAAGGGATGACTGCGCCTCAAAAAGCTGCTGCAAATGTGTCAGCATGGAACAAAGCCTCTCCGCACCATCTGTTAAGATCGACCAGCTTTTATCCTGGCTTTCTTTGTTCACCTTAAACACTAGACGGTTTAAGTCTTCTTTAGGTTTTCTTCGTTTGACAAAAGAATGTACAGAGCTGAAGAAAGCATCACTTTCTGCTTGAACGTGCTGAAGCCACTCTTCCAATTCGAAAAATGAATCAACCGGCAGGCTGTTTCGCTGGAATAGCTGTCTCATCTTTTTTAGAAGTCCCTGCTCCTTCAGAGTGCCGATTCTGCTCAATTTCGTATGCAATTCTATGTACGTGGCTCTTTTCCCTAAATGTTCGCTTGCCGCACGTTCAAAATGGTGTGCTTCATCAATAATAAATGTGCCGCTTTCGGGAAGCCTTTTTTTCTGGCTGCCTTCATCGGTCAGCAAAAGAGAATGATTGGTGATCACCAAATCGGAACGCATAGCAATCTGTTTGGCCCGCTCGTAAAAACCGATCACATGCTCACTGCGACTTCTTTTATAGGAGTCATCGTCATAAGCCAATCTGTCCCACAGCAATTTTCCGCCTGAAGGCAAATTCAGTTCCGCTACATCTCCTGTATTTGTCTCTGTCAGCCAAACGAGAAGCTGTGCCTTTGTCAGTACGGCATCATAATTATCATCTTCTTCATGAAGCACCTGCTCAAATTTATACAGGCATAAATAATGCGATTGCCCTTTTAAAATCGCCGCTGTTACCGGAAATGGAAACAGATCTTGGACAATCGGCAAATCCTTTGTGAGAATCTGCTGCTGTAAAAGCGTCGAATACGTGCTGATTATGACCGGCTTTTTTGATTTCTTGGCAAAAAGCGCAGCCGGAATAAGATAGCCAATCGTTTTTCCGATGCCTGGAGGAGCTTCAATCAGCGCATGCTCACGATTGGCAAACGCATCAGCCACCTCTCTCATCATCATCATTTGGCCGTCTCTTTTTTCATACCCAGGCATTAACTCTGACAGCGCTTTTTCATTTCCCGCTTCCCAGCTTTCGATCTCAAATGAGAAGTTCTCGTCCTCATTTATACGAACATCGATAGCTTCAGGTTCTCTGACAGAAAACGAAGAAAAGCGCGTATAGCCCGGTATCTCGGTATGTCTGTTTTCATTAATGAACATATCCAACAAATGCGTCAGATCACTGATGAAATGCTGCGAAAGCCTTCTTAACTGCTTTAATGTCGGATAAGGAAGCTGCCGCAGCTTTTCAAGGATTTCCAAAAAAATAAGCCCTGTCACTTCAGCATCGCTGTCAGCCCGGTGCGGCTGATCATGCCGCAGCTGAAGCTCCTCGCTTAATTCCGTCAGTTTATACCCTTCAAATCCCGGAAAAACAATACGTGAGAGCTCGACAGTATCAAGCACTTCACAATCTGGGAGCTGAAAGCCAGCCTTATGTAGCTCATACTTGACAAATCCAAGGTCAAAATGGATATTGTGGGCGACAAAATAAGCGCCGTCAAGCAATTGGAATACTTCTTCAGCAACTGCTTCAAATGGCTGTTCATTCTCGACCATTTGATTAGAGATTCCAGTAAGCTGCTCAATAAAAGCAGGGATTGATTTATTTGGATTAATGTATTTTGAAAACCGCTCAGTAATTTGTCCATTTTCGATTACAACCGCTGCGATTTGTATGATTTTATCGCCTTTCTTCGGCGAATTCCCTGTTGTCTCTACATCTATAACAACGAACCGTTGCTTATTCATTAAAATGGACACCTCAATTCTTGCATACGACAAAAGTGTAACACGTTTTGTACGGAAATGGAGCGGCAAAACCGTTTTACTCTCAAAATCTTAAAAGAAAACCCCCGATAAAGGGGGCTTTTCTTCTACAAAATTGTACGGGCTGGTTCGTTCCCCAGCATTTGTTCAATTTTGTTTTGATCATTCAGAACAGCCACTTTCGGCTCATGGCTTGCCGCTTCTTGATCAGACATCATTTTGTAGGAAATAATAATGACCTTATCTCCTTCCTGCACAAGGCGTGCGGCTGCACCGTTTAAGCATATGACGCCGCTTCCCCGTTTACCAGGAATAATATACGTTTCAAGACGTGCTCCATTATTATTATTCACAATTTGTACTTTTTCATTAGGAAGCATTCCCACAGCATCAATGAGATCTTCATCAATTGTAATGCTTCCCACATAGTTCAGATTTGCTTCCGTAACAGTTGCCCTGTGAAGTTTGCCGCTCATCATTGTTCGATACATATTATATTCTCTCCATTTCTCGAATATCAATAATGATATTATCTATTAAACGCGCTTTTGAAAAAGCAACTGCAACAGCGAGAATCATCTTTCCAGCAATTTCATTCACAGGCTCGAGTTCCGGATAGGAATAAAGCTCTACATAGTCTATGGTTCCGCTAGTCGTTTCAATGATTTCTTTTGCAGCTTTTATCACCGCTTCAGGATCTCTTTCACCGGCTTGGATCAGCTCCGCACTTGTTTGAAGGGCTCGATACAGCTTAGGCGCTTCTTTTCTTTCCTCAGCTGTTAAGTATACATTGCGAGAGCTTTTGGCTAAGCCGTCTTCCTCTCTGACCGTATCGACAGGAACCAATTCAATATCCATGAAGAAGTCACTGATTAACCCATCAACAACAGCTACCTGCTGCGCATCTTTTAAACCGAAATAGGCACGAGTCGGCTTGACTAGATTGAAAAGCTTCGTCAGTACGATCGCGACCCCGTCAAAATGTCCTTCTCTTGAGCGCCCGCATAACACGTCTGTGCGTCTTTCTACATGAATCGTGACATTCTTTTCACCGGGATACATATCCTTAGCATCTGGCGTAAAAAGAATATCAACTCCGGCGTTTTCTGCAAGAGCTGCATCCCGCTCAATATCGCGCGGATATGCTTCAAAATCTTCATTAGGGCCGAATTGTGCAGGATTCACAAAAATACTCATAATAACGGCGTCGTTTTCTTGTCTTGCTTTGTCTGCTAAGGTTAAATGCCCCTCATGCAGAAACCCCATCGTCGGAACAAATCCGATTGACTTGCCCTCTGAATGGTATTGTTTTATGGCTTCTTTCAGCTGTGTAATATCAGTAATCTGTCTCATCTTATTTTCCCCCGTACAAGCCGTCAAGCACTGTCTGGTTCATTTGAAAGGAATGCTTTTGTTCAGGGAAAGCACGATGTCTTACATCCTGAACATATCCGCTGATTGCTGTTTCGATGGTTTCATCAATGCGCGTATATTGCTTTACAAATTTAGGTGTTCTCTCAACACCGTGGCCGATAATATCATGATAAACGAGAACTTGTCCGTCTGCTTTCACACCAGCCCCGATTCCAATGACCGGTATGCTTAGCGTCTCGGCAATTTTGGCTGTGAGTTCTGCCGGCACACATTCCAGCACAAGCATCATAGCTCCTGCTTCTTCGCATTTTATACTGTCTTCTATTAATTTTTTGGCGCTTTGTTCGTCTTTGCCCTGTACTTTATAGCCGCCCAGTACGCCGACTGACTGCGGTGTCAAACCTAAGTGACTGACTACTGGAATGCCTCCAAGCGTCAATGCGCGAATGGATTCAAACACGCCTTCTCCGCCCTCAAGCTTCAGTGCGTCAGCTCCGCTTTCCTGAACGATAGCCGTTGCATTTTTCAGCGTATCTTCCTTGGACAGGTGATAAGACATAAACGGCATATCTGTCACAATAAAGGTATTCGGCGCACCCCTTTTAACGGCTTTTGTATGATGAATCATGTCCGCAACTGTCACACCGACAGTTGAATCAAGGCCGAGGACGACCATTCCGAGTGAATCACCGACTAAAATCATGTCAACTCCCGCTTGTTCAGCAAGTTTAGCTGCCGGATAATCATAAGCGGTCAGCATGACAATCGGTTCTTCAGACTCCTTCATTTTTAGAAAATCCAGTTTTGTTTTCATGTTTTCTCCTCCTCATGTTTAGAGGAGATGATCTGCCGTTTTCTTCTGCAAGCCAAAAAACCTTCCGTTACAACGAGAAGGATTCTTCACTTTCTAAAGTTCGGCGAGTTTCATCCCTCTGTCCCAGTCCTTTTTTGGATCAAGGCAGACTGCTGCAATGTCTATCTATTTTAATAATAGGTGCAGTTCGCAGGCGATACTGCCCAATGGAAGTATACCAAAATCAACGGGCTTGTACCAACACATTAGCCCAATTCGATATCGGCAGAATAGATTTTTTTAATGCCTTCGTTCGTTTCTAAAAGCAGAACGCCTTCATCATCTATACCTAACGCCTTACCGTAAAAGGTTCCGTTTAACGTTCTGGCTCTCATATTAGTGCCCATACCGAGCGCATAGCTTTCCCATAAAAGCTTAATCGGCGTAAATCCGTGCGTCATATAATCCCGGTACCGTTTCTCAAAGCATAGTAAAATATGCTGGATGACGCCGGCCCGATCAATTTTTTCCCCAGCAGCTTGGCTGAGGCTTGTCGCGATGTCCTTCAATTCATCTGGAAAATCATTAGGCTGCTGGTTAACGTTAATGCCGATCCCAATGATCACTGAACGTACGCGGTCTTCTTCAGCCTGCATTTCCGTTAGGATACCGACTGTTTTTTTTCCGTTAATCAAAATATCATTTGGCCATTTAATATCCGTTTGGATGCCTGCTGCCTCTTCTATTCCCTGCACAACAGCTACTGCAGCAAGCAGAGTCAGCTGCGGTGTTTTTTGGAGCGGAATGTCAGGCCGCAAAATCAGGCTCATCCAAACACCGTTTCCTTCTTGAGAATGCCATACCCTAGACATTCGGCCCCTTCCGGCTGTTTGTTTGTCAGCCACCACGAGGGTGCCTTCCGGTGCGTTATTATTCGCGAGCTCATGAGCCGTTTTTTGCGTGCTTGAAAGAACGTCATGGTAAATAAGATGCTGGCCCATCACTTCCGTTTTTAATCCAAAACGAATTTCGCTTTCACTGAGTTTTCCGGGTTTTTTGATGAGCCGATATCCTTTTCTTCTAACGGCTTCTACTTCATAACCCTCTTTCCGAAGCTCTTCAATATGCTTCCACACAGCAGTTCTTGAACAGCCGAGAGCATCACTGATTTTTTGGCCGGAAATAAATTCATTGCCGGCCTGAGAAAATAATTCAATAAGGTCTTTTCTTAATGTTGACCGCATGTCTTCAGCCACTCCTCTATGTGTTTCTTTTGATTGGAGAGCTTCCCTGTCACAACAGCCTGCTCGATCCGCTGTAATTCTTCCGACACCCATTTTCCAGCCGGTCGGTTTCGAAGCGCAAGCAAGTCCTTACCCGTGATATCAAGATCCTTAAGGCTTTTGATCGGCAGGTTTTGATAAGTGTACTGAATGTCCTTCAGTTTCTTTTCATCCAATTTTTCGTTTTGCCGAAGCTGCGATATTTTGGCCGCTGAGAGCAGTGCTTTTTCCCCAGCTCTGTACATTGTCATTGCGTCAAGGCTCTGGCCAAACGTATCGGCAATGTGAATGGCTTCCTTGATCACTTTTCCCGGGAGCTTCCAGGCTTTCAGGAAAAGGGGCGCGTCTTTCAAAACTATGCCAAGGTTAATTAAAAGAGCAGCCCAAAGCTCCTCACGGGATGTTAAAGAGAAGAATGGAAACTCACTCGTTGAAATCAGGTTTTCTCGTTTATGATAAAAACCAGGAAGCTCTTCATACAATCTCGTTTGAATGAGTGTTTGAAGCGCCTGGCGAGAAGCTCTTCCCTGCAGCAATTTCTCGAACTCTATAGTTTTTCGTTCGACTGAAACATGGGAGAGGAGTGATTTTTCTTTCGCAATGGCTTCTTCTGTTTCCGGTGAAAGCGTAAAGCCAAGCTGGCTCATAAAGCGTACGGCTCTCAGCATACGAAGCGCATCCTCTTGAAATCTATCCTCAGGCTTTCCAACGGTTCGAATCACTTTCTGATCAATATCTTTCTTGCCGCCAAAATAATCAAGCACCTTCCCGTCCGCTGTCATGGCCATCGCATTGATCGTTAAATCTCTGCGTTTTAGATCCTCTTCTAATGATGAGATAAATTGCACTTCTGACGGTCTTCTGAAATCAACATAATCAGATTCAGTCCGGAATGTCGTGACTTCATAGGTTTCATCCTCCCAGAGCACAATAATGGTCCCGTGCTCTTTGCCTACATCAACAGTCCGCTGAAACAGCCGTTCTACTTGATCAGGTGCCGCATCTGTCGCGATATCGACATCTCCGATCGTTCGTTTCATATAGCTGTCACGAACTGCGCCTCCGACAAAATAAGCCTGATGGCCTGCTTCGATTAAGATGCGGAGCACGGGAAGTGCTTTGATAAAAACTTTTTCCATGTGATCACTCCGGTTCTGCTAAATCGGCATAAATCTGTTCATACTGGCTGACAATTTTTTTAGAAGAAAATTCATTTTCAAGCATCTCTATTGCCGCCTTTGTAAAACGATTGCTTAGCTGTTCATCTTCTAAAATGCTCATCGCGCGGGCTGTTGCGGCCGTAACATCACCGACATCCACCAAAAATCCGCTCACATTGTTTTTTATAACCTCAGGGATACCGCCAATGTTTGTTCCAATACAAGGCACTCCGCAAGCCATCGCTTCAAGCAGGACAAGGCCAAAGCTTTCTTTTTCAGATAGCAGCAGCTTCAAATCGCTAATAGAATAAAGCTCTTCAACACGGTCTTGATTTCCAAGCATTAAGACTTGGTCTTCCAAGCCATATTTTCTGATAAGCTCGCAGGCTGTCGATTTCTCCGGACCGTCTCCGACTAAAAGCAGCTTCGCTTTCGTTTTGCCAGCGATATTGCGGAACACACGGATGACATCCTGCACGCGTTTAACTTTTCTGAAGTTGGACACATGGATGACGACTTTTTCATCTGGTAAAATTCCATGTTTCTCTTTAATTGCCGCTGTGTTTTTCTTCAGATACACGCGCTCGTCTATAAAGTTATAAATCGTTTCAATTTTTTTCTCCGGTTTAATTAAATCGTATGTTTCAGCCGCAAGCGCTGAGGAGACGGCCGTCACCCTGTCTGATGACTCAATAGCAAAACGGATCAGATCTTTTAGAGACGGATCATAACCTAACACCGTGATATCCGTGCCATGCAAAGTGGTAACAATGCCGATATTGCGTTTCAGCATTTGTTTTGCAAGATAGGCGCAAACGGCATGCGGGAGAGCATAGTGAGCATGGATAATGTCTAAATTCTCCCGTTCCGCCACCTCAGCGATTTTGCTTGCCAATGTCAAATCATACGGAGGATACTTAAAAACAGCATATTGATTAACCTCAACTTCATGAAAATGAATATTGGGATGATATGTATTCAGTCTAAACGGAATGCTTGATGTGATGAAATGGATTTCATGTCCCTTTTCAGCAAGCTGCTTCCCCAGTTCTGTCGCAATGATACCTGAGCCTCCAACGCTCGGATAGCATGTGATTCCTATTTTTAGTTTTCTCATTGTTCGCCCCCAAGCACATCATGATCAAGCATCAGCATCCGTTTGGAAAAGAAACCTTCGGCATACTCCACGCCCGCTTCTTTACCGTAAAGCTTTTCTCTCGCTTCAACGATCTCGATATAACCATTCGTCAGAGGAGTAGAAACTGAATCCTTTGACGGGATAAACTGGCTTTTGTAGGCGTTGAGGCTTTGTTTCTTTGCCTCTATTGTATCCGAGATATCAATGACAAAATCCGGCTGATGAAAACCATTTATCATATAATAGTAAACCTTGCTGACTTTATGCGCCGGAAGGCTTTTTTCATCTTTATATTTATGGATTCCGGCGGAAAAGATCGCTTCTTCCACCAGTGCAGCCGCATTGCCGTGATCCGGATGGCGATCCTTTTTATACGGCATAAAAACCGCTTTTGGGCGGCAGGTTCTGATGACAGTGACAATCGACCGAATTGCCTGATCACTCATTATTAGGCCGCGGTCTGGAAGCGTTAGCTGAATTCTTTTATCTGCGCCTAATATGCGGGCTGCTTCAGCTGCTTCTTCTTTACGCAAACTGACCGTACCGTTAGAAGAGAGTTCCGCTTCTGTCAAATCGCATATCATTACTTTTTTTTCCTGTTTGACAAACTTCGCTATTGTGCCGCCCATTCCGATCTCGACATCATCACTGTGGGCGCCAAAAGCAAGAACGTCAGCATTATACATTCGGCTCTTCTCCCCGAAGAAGGTCACGGAATTCGAAAACACCTTCATCAAGTGTGCGCACAAGAATTTCCGCAGTACCCATATTTGTGGCGAGCGGAATGGAATACACATCACATAACCGGATTAATGCCGAGACATCCGGTTCATGCGGCTGCGCGGTCAGCGGGTCGCGCAAAAAAATGACAAGATCGAGTGCATTGGCAGCGATCAGTGCACCGATTTGCTGGTCTCCCCCTAAAGGGCCGGATTGAAAACGTTCAATTTGAAGACCTGTCGCCTCTTGAATTTTCAACCCTGTGGTTCCGGTTGCGTATAGATCATGATTCTTTAAAATATCCCGATAGGCAGTCGTAAATTGAACCATATCCTGTTTTTTCTTGTCATGCGCGATCAAAGCAATTTTCATTGTTTATCCCCCCGTCTAATCAATGATATTTTCTAAACCATACACAAGCTGATCAATCTTCATGACTTGTTCGACTGACAGTTTAACGCCTGACATGAAAGAAGCACGGTTATAAGAATCATGGCGTATCTGAAGCGTTTGGCCATCCATGCCGAACATGACCTCCTGATGCGCGACCAGTCCCGGAAGACGGACGCTGTGCAAGCGAATGCCGTTTTGCTCCGCTCCTCTTGCTCCTGGGAGAATTTCTTTTTCATCCGGATGTCCTTGCTGCTTTTCTTTACGGACTTCTGAAATCATTTCCGCTGTTTTAAGCGCAGTTCCGCTTGGTGCGTCAAGCTTCTGGTCATGATGAAGCTCAATAATCTCAACATCCTCAAAATAGTTGGCAGCCATTTTTGAAAATTTCATCATCAGTATCGCACCGAGCGCAAAATTTGGCGCGATGATGGCTCCGATCCCTTTTTCTTCTGTTAAAGACGTGAGCTCTTTTAAATCAGCTTCTGAGAAACCGGTTGTTCCGACAACTGGACGGACTCCGTGCTCTAATGCAATTTTTGTATGTACTTTTCCGATTTCGGGCATTGTTAAATCAATCAAGACATCCGGTTGTGTTTCTGTAAAGCAGGCATGGATATCTGTGTAAATGAAAGCATCTGACTCAACAGGCATCACATCAGATAATTTTTGCTGATCGTATGTATGGTCTATGGCCCCGACAAGGTCAAAATGAGGTGTTCGTTCTGCCAATTTAACAGCTTCCTGCCCCATTCTTCCACGCGGTCCCGCAATGACTACTTTAATTGTTTCGTTTGACATCTTGATCTCCTCTACTTTCCTTCTTCTTTTCTGGTCCAGCGATCTTTATCTCTTGTATTAAATTTATGCATGACTCGGTCGTGGGCTTCCTCTAAAGAGATATCAAGGGAGTTAGCTAAACAAACCAATACAAATAGCACATCGCCCATTTCCTCTTCCATGCTTTTATCATCTTCAGTCGCTTTTTTTGGTTTTTCTCCATAACGGTGATTCACTTCTCTGGCAAGCTCGCCCAGTTCTTCAGTCAGCCTCGCCATCATGGCCAGCGGGCTGAAATATCCTTCTTTAAATTGGCCGATGTAACGGTCTACTTCAGCCTGTATGTCTTTCATTGTTTTATCACTCACTGAACGAAACCTCCTATCATCCTCTTACATGTTAGCTAATTCAGATACGTTTGACAAATGTTTAAGCACGTTTGCTGTTTTCTTTTTCATCCACTATAATATAAACGCTATCTAATGGAAGGAAAAGGGGTTTTATGTGATGCTTGGAGAAATTAGATTAAAAAACATATTTTTTATTTTAATCGGAGCGGCAATTTTTTCATTTGGCTTGGTTCATTTCAATATGCAGAACAATCTGGCTGAGGGCGGTTTTACAGGTATTACACTTTTGCTTTATGCCCTTTTCCACATCAGCCCCTCTATCTCGAACCTGGTGTTGAACATTCCGATTTTTTTTATTGGCTGGCGTTTGCTCGGCAGGACAATGTTTGTTTATACCCTTGTCGGCACTGTAGCCTTGTCTTTGTTCCTCAGCATCTTTCAGCGATATGAAATCCATATGCCCCTTCAGCACGACTTAGCGCTCGCCGCTTTATTTGCCGGCGTATTCATCGGAGCCGGACTGGGTATTATTTTCAAGTTCGGCGGTACGACAGGCGGTGTTGATATCATCGCACGTTTAGTGAATAAGTATTTTGGGATTCCGATGGGCAGAACGATGTTTGCTTTCGATGCCTGCGTCATCATTTTGTCTTTGCTTACTTATCTCTCCTATAAAGAAGCGATGTATACGCTGGTAGCTGTATTTGTAGCGGCAAGATTAATCGATTTTATTCAGGAAGGCGGATACGCTGCTAAAGGCGCTACGATCATCTCTTCGAAAAACGACCTGATTCAGAAAAAGATTCTTGAAGAAATGGAACGGGGCGTCACCATTTTGAAAGGACAAGGTTCCTACACAAAAGAGGATATAGATGTACTTTATTGTGTGGTGCCGAAAAATGAATTGGTGATGCTGAAAAGCGTGATTAACTCCATTGATCCCCATGCCTTTGTAGCGGTAAGCGATGTTCACGATGTGCTCGGAGAAGGATTTACGCTTGATGAAAATAAAAATCCGCTTCCGCGCTGACATGTAATAGAAAAAAGGCGGCTGACCGCCGCCCCTCATCCTTATTTAGGGTAGTCCCTTTTTTTCAGCTTGTTTTTTTCCGCCTTGTACTTTCTGTAACCGACATAGGTAAGAGCAGTAATGATGATACTGCCGGTTGTAATCATCACCCAGAGTAAAGACGGATCGGCATCATCCTCCTCCACCCTGTCAAACACATTTTTCAGGTCATGCTGAAGAAGGGAAAGCCGTTCAAGCTTCGTGCTCTCTGTCATTTGCTGAAATTCCTCTTGCTCAATAACATCTATATGTTTTCCGACTGTTTCAAGCTGATCCTCTGATACATCGATTGTAAGACTGGGGTAAATCAAGTCATATAAACTGATAAATTCATTCCATTTTTCATGAAAGCTTGTGCTTCCATTCTTCTGGACATCTCGCTTCAGCTCAGTAAAAGCTTCCATAATCGGTTTTTCCAGTGAGCCCCAAAGCGGGTCAGACCGATTGTCAACCGCATCCATCAGCATTCTGAACTGCGCGGCTGCTCTGAGTTTTTGTGTGTCTGATGTATCAGCTTGCTTTAAACTCCGAACCATATCATTATAGCCCAATGTGATTTGACGAATTTGGGCTCCCGTTAGCATGGGGTCTTGCTGTTTTTTCTCAGCGGATTTTAATGTTTTTTCAAAATACTCCAAGACTTGAAGCGCCTCTTCATATTTCGCCTGTCGGGTCATTTGAAAGACTGTATCGGATAAATCATTCAATTCCTCGAGGCTTCCCCGCTCTGCAGCCTTGGCATTTCCATTATAAAAAATAAGTGCAATCAACAAACAGATCGTCAGCTTTCGTTTCATGCAGGTCCCTCCCACTCTCTCTCCTTACAGAATATGAAGAAAGGGACAAGGATAGACCAACATTGTCTTTACATCAGCTCAAGCTTCGTTTGCTTTTTTGAGACCACAAGAAAGTAAGCAAGCGCGATTGAAAAGATACTTAGCCAAAATGTTCCGTATCCTATTTCAGTCATATAATCAGAAAGCATAGAGTATTGCGGCATCATATCAAACAAGTAGTCAATGACATCGTTATGCAGTGTCCAGACTGCAGCAATTGCAAGATGCCAAAATGAAAAACGAAAATACGGACTGTATAATACGCCTTGAACTGCCATTGCAAAATGCGAAGCAATTAGCATGTAGCCCTCCCACGGCAAGTCACCAGTTACTGCAAGCACAAGAAAATTCATAGCCACCGCCCATAGGCCATACTTTACGAGGGTAACTAGCGCAAGCGCCTCAAAGAACGGAGCATTCCGTTTCATGAGAAAGGCAAGCAGCACAAACAGAAAGAAAAACGTTGCTGTCGGACTGTCCGGAACAAAAATCAGGAAACGTGCCGGTGTCTCCAAAAGCTGCGGCAAGTACCAATAGTAGCCGTAAACCGTTCCCAGAAAATTAATGGCTAAGACAAGAATAAGCATCGGCCGCTGCCCTAATACATATTGAAACCATTTCACATCGAATCAACTCTCAGTCTGTAAAAATAATATGTCCAAATAAAAAAGCTGACGCCGGGTCAGCTTTTGATAATAAAAGTATATCCTTCCATTTGACAATTCACAATACGTTATTTTGCGGTTGTTTCAGAAATAAATTTTGCAAGTTCTTCGAGCTGCTTATCATTTCCTTTGAACACACCCGCCGGCATTTTGCCTTTCCCTTCTACAGCGATTTTTTTGATTTCATCCGGTTTCAGCCCGCTGTCAACCAATGAAGGCCCGGCCGCTCCTCCTTGAAGGTTATCCCCATGGCAAGAAATACAGCCCTGTTCCTTAAAAACCTTATATCCTTCTGCATTGGTGTCAATGTCGGCTTCTTTTGTAATTTTCCCCTGTTCTTCTGCCTTGGCCCAGTCATGAGTAGCAACTGACTGCCACGTCAAAAATACAGCAGCGGAAATGGCCAGAAGCATCATACCGACAGCGACCGGACGCTTCCACGGCCTTCTTTCTGTCCCTCTGTCTAGGAATGGAGCCAAAAGCAGGGCCCCAAAAGCGAGACCTGGCATAATCATGGCGCCGACCACTGTAAAGCTTCCAGCGGCGTATTCATACTTCAACAGCTGGTATAAGAAAAGAAAATACCAATCCGGCAGCGGAATATAACCAGTATCAGTCGGGTCCGCCATCCGCTCCAAAGGCGGCTGATGCACAATCGTCAAAACGAGAAAACCGATAAGAAAGACAGCTCCAACCATCCATTCCTTTAACAAGAAATTTGGCCAGAAAGCCTCTGTTTTACCGGGATACTCCGAATAATCCTTCGGTATATTCGGCTTTTTTTCAGCCGGTATCCTTGAGTCGCCTACAAATTTCATCCCTTTGCCCCGGTGCATGTCATCCCCTCCCTTTTATTCGCAGATCAAGAGTTTAAAGCGGTCCTGAAATCCCCTGCTTCCGGATCATAATAAAATGTGCAGCCATCAGCCCGAACAATGCGGCAGGAAGAAAAAATACATGGATCGCAAAAAACCTAGTCAGCGTTTGGGCGCCTACAATATCCGGATGCCCTGCAAGGAGCGTTTTAACTTGCGTTCCGATCAAAGGCGTGGCTTCGGCGATCTGCAGCCCGACTTTTGTTGCAAACAGAGCCTTCATATCCCAAGGAAGCAAGTAGCCTGTAAAGCCAAGACCGAGCATAACAAAAAAGATCAGCACACCGACAATCCAGTTCAGCTCGCGCGGTTTTTTATACGCGCCTTGGAAAAAGACCCTCAGCGTATGTAAAAACATCATCACAATGACCAGGCTCGCACCCCAGTGGTGCATCCCCCTGACAATCTGGCCGAATGCCACTTCATTTTGCAAATAATATACCGATTCCCAGGCATTTTTGATATCAGGCACATAATACATCGTTAAAAACATTCCAGATAATACTTGGATAACGGTTACAAAAAACGTCAGTCCCCCAAAGCAATACACAAACGCAGAGAAATGATGGGCGGGATTCACATGTTCCGGTACTTCGTGATCGGCAATATCCCTCCACATCGGTGTAATATCAAGCCGCTCGTCTACCCAGTCATAAATTTTGTTCAGCATGTCACCCTTCCCCCTTAGGCTTTGCTTTTCCAAGATACAGGAAGCCGTCTTTTACTTCTTGCTCATAATGATCAAGAGGCGCAAGCGGCGGCGTGCCAGGGACATTGGTGCCGTCCTTTTCATAGAGTCCATAATGGCATGGACAAAAGAATTTATTCGGGTTTTTAGGATCACTATTCCAGTTCACCGTACACCCTAAATGCTTACAAATTGGCGAAAGTGCTACAATTTCATCCCCGTTTTTGAAGACCCAGGCTGATCTTGACTCTTCTGACTCATACCAGGCATCGACTTGATTAATTTTAAAATCAAAGCGCTGCGGCTCTTTTGTCAACTCATCAACGCTGACAACCTGAACCATATCCTGCTTCCCTGTCGATTTTAATACCGGGTCGAGTGCGAAGCGAACCATAGGCATGAGCATACTAGCCGCCATAAAACCTCCTACGCCTGTGAGCGTATAATTCAAAAATTGACGTCTGGATATATCATGTTTTCCGCCCATCTCTTCTCCCCCCTCTAGGTCACCCCTGCAAACTGACTAAAATAGAAAATATTGCAATAACTCTAGACACCCTCATAATATATGAATCTCTCAGCAAGGTCAATATAGCCAAAATATTGTTTATAAGGAAATGTAAGTGTTTTTATGAAGTGCTCCATAACTGTAACAAAACGTTCAAAATTTCAGCAGTGCGTTCATCCAATATTTTTCTTTTTAAAGAGTCATTTAAATGCTCTAATGGAACAGACGGTGTAACAATCATTTTGCCTAACGCATCCTCAGCTCTCCAACTTTCGTCAGATGTGAGCAGGACAACATGCGGAAATTCCGTTATCAGCTCTTCCCGCAAATCCTTAAGCCCTTGAACGGTTATTTCATTTCTATCAACATATGTATAAGGAGGAAGTAAATATACCCGTCCCTTTAACTGTCTTTCAAGTTCTTCTGAGAGAAGCTGCGTAAACTCGCCTTTCTCCGCCGTCATTTTAAAATGGTTATTAACTCTTATGTTAATTAATGGTATGACAGCGGTATCAATGTAATCCTTAGCTTGTAAATAGTCCTTGGCATCAGTGATTCTCCACCTCATCGTTCTCCCCCTTTACGGCAACAAGCCTTGCAATTCACTGCAAGGCTGGTCATATTATGTGAGCTGATTTAATTGGCGCGATAATTGTTCAAATGCCTCTTTATCATGACGATCTAACGCCTCGTCAATGTCTTTTAATAATTTTTCTCTTTGGAATGTGGAAATAGCGTGCTCTAAAATCTGTTCCGCCAATCCCTGATCTTTTTTATTCTCAAAAAGATCTTTCGGAATATGCGGGTTGGACTCCAGCACCGCCGCATATTCAGGTGAGCTGTAAGCCGAACGAAAATTAAGCTGGATAAACAAATCCTGCTGTTTATTTAATCTAATATCATGAAAAGATTTTTCCGCGTCGGTAGTCATGACATTCTCTTTATAGAACCGGAACGGAACTTCTTCAACACAATGTGTTGACATTATAATGCCTCTCGGGCAAAATTCAGCCTGCTCCACAAAATGAACCTTCTCCATGAGAGAATCATGGCTCATTAAGTAGTTCAAGATCCAAACGCACTCTCGGCGCTTTAACTGATAATGGTTTAAAAACCAACGGATAAAATCTTTTTTCTCATTGACAGAAACAGGGGTCTGCATGTAATTCCCTCCTCTATCGTTCGTATAATCTATATACTTATATGTTCCACATGAATGGTTAATATTCCTGCTTATCTAGAAAATTCATCCTCGATTCGCAAAATCGTTTCTTCCAGCTCTTCATTGGCTCCGTCCATTTCAAGAACCTTTTTCAAAAGCGGCAGCGCTTCTTTTTGAAGGCCTTCTTCTAATAGGAAGCTTGCGTATTCATATAAGAAATCTCTATCCTCCCGGTAATGAAGATAGGCAGCCTCAAAGGATTGTTTTGCTTCCTCGTATTGCTCTAATTCAGTATATGCGCTTGCAAGATACCAATTGTATTTCGGATCTTCTTCACCGTAGCTTCGAACCTCTTGAATAAGATCAATGATCTGATCATAATCCTCTTCTTTGTGATACACGGCAAGAAGTGTATGAAGCGCCTCGACAAAGCCCGGATCAAGCGCAAGCGCCTCCTGAAGCAGCTTTTTTCCCTCTTCTGACTTCCCGATTTTTAAGGCCATTTTGGCGGCATAAAGGAAAAGTTCTTTGTTATATTCATCATATCTGATACCCTCTTTTGCCGTTTTTAATGCCTCTTCATACATTCCTTCAGCTTCATAGCTTTTCGAGAGCGGCATATAAAGTGAAGTATAAGATGGATCAAGCTCCTTTAAATCAGACAGCTGCTTAATAGCTGTTTTCACAAGCCCCGCCTGTAAGGCTGTAAAACCATAGCCGAAAATCGTATTAGGATCAGGATTCTCATCGACAGCTTTCTCATACCATGGAATGGCATCCTCAAATTCACCTGAGGCACTTAACGATTCTGCCAGTCTTTGATGGACATTAACGCCCCCGATCTCACTCTGCTCCTCAGCCGTTGTTTTAAAATATTGAACCGCTTTTGCATAGGCTCCCTGAGCAAAGTAAAGTTCTCCCAGTGCAAAATCAATAACAGGTTCATTGTCCAGAATGGACTTTGCCTGGAAAAGCTTTTGTTCACTGACTTCGAATAACCCCTGCATCTGATAAAGATCCGCCATAAGCAGCAAACTTTCCGGATATGATGGATCTGTTTCCGGAATAGTCTCCAGCACAGCGAGGGCTTTTTCTTCTTCGTCAATATCTATTAAAAGTTCAGCGTAGAAATTCGTCAGTTCTGTTTCATTTGGATATAAATCATGTAGATCACTAATCAGTGAAATGGCTTTTTCTACATCGCCCCACTCGTAATAAAGCTGGGCTGCAATGGCTTTATCTTCATCATGCAGCTGTTTTTCAGCCTTCGAGAGCGTGTTGAGGCCTTTTTCTGTTTCACCTGCTTCAACTAATTTTATGGCTTCTTGAATCAATGTATTCAAATCGGACCGGTCCTTTCTTTTCCTATACAACATCAACCATACAAAAAAGCTTTATTTGTTCGGGTTAATCTTATCATAATTCAGACGAATGCCCCCGGCAAATAAGATGCTTCTGTACGGAAGGGAATTATTGAGTCTTATTAGTTTACCAAAAGATCTTGAGATAGAAAATGAAAAAAGGAAGATCGCCCTCTGTACAGTAAAGCAGCTCTTTAACCTGCCGGCTTGTAAGTAAAGCACATCCCCCCTTTTCGTTTTTCTATCCGTTCTATAAGACAAGCTATGTTTTTTCGCCTCGAATTATGATCTGCATAAAAAATCCTGAAGTAAAACTTCAGGATTTTTTCGAAAGCTTATTTAAATGCTCGAAGAAGGTTGGATAAGAAACGTGAATGGCGTCCGTGTGCTCGATTTCAATCGGCTCCTCCGTTATACAGGAAGCAATACCAAGCATCATTCCGATTCGATGATCTCCGTGGCTGGACACTGCAGCGCCGCCTTTCAACGTTTGTTTGCCATAAACCTTCATTCCATCTGCTGTCGGTTCAATTTCAGCACCCAGCTTGCGAAGCTCAGAAACAACAGTATCAATGCGGTTTGTTTCTTTCACTTTTAGCTCTGCCGCGTCCTTGATAACGGTGGTTCCTTCCGCCTGAGTCGCAAGAAGCGCGATGATAGGGATCTCATCAATTAAACGCGGAATAATATCTCCTCCGATTTCAACTGATTTTAGAGATGACGTTTCTATAATCAAATCTCCATAAGGCTCTGCACCACTATCAGCAGATGGTTTGATTTCAAGTTTTGCCCCCATGTTTTGAAGGACGTCAATAATACCTGTCCGAGTCGGATTTAAACCTACGTTTTTCAATACAATTCTGCTGTTTGGAACCATCGCGCCAGCAGCAAGGAAAAACGCGGCTGAAGAAATGTCTCCAGGAACAAAAATATCAGCAGCTGTCAGTTTCTGGCCACCAGCAATGGAAACACTCGTTTGATCTTCAGAAAGCTTAACGCCAAAAGCAGAAAGCATCCGCTCAGTGTGGTCCCGAGATTTATGGGGCTCTGTGACAGTTGTTGTGCCCTCAGCCTGTAATCCGGCCAGCAAAACAGCAGATTTAATTTGCGCGCTTGCAACAGGTGATACATATTCAATGCCTTTTAATGAAGCGCCGCTCACCGACAGCGGTGTAAATTCTCCGCCGGCTCTGCCGTCGATTTTAGCCCCCATTTTTTTCAAAGGCTCAGTCACACGCTTCATTGGGCGCTTCGCAATGCTCTCATCTCCGGCTACCGCGCTGTAAAAAGGTCGGCCCGCCAATATTCCGAGCATCAGGCGAATGGTTGTACCTGAATTTCCGACATCTAAAAGGCTTTCTGGCTCTTTCAGGGCATCGATTCCTTTTCCGTGAATCACGACATCGCTGCCGCTTTGCTCAATGTGAACACCCATTTTTCTAAAGCAATCGATCGTGCTCAGACAATCTGCTCCCGGCAGAAAGTTTTTAACTGTTGTTGTGCCTGCCGCTAGCGCGCCAAACATAACAGAGCGGTGAGAAATGGATTTATCACCGGGAATATGTATTTCTCCATGTAAGGTCTGCACCTTTTCTCGTTTCATTTTTTCCACCTCAATCAGCATAAAAAGTTTCATATTCCGCCCGGGCTTCAATGCATTGTTCTGCCCTTTTGCGGTCGTCATCAGACTGAAAACTGATCCTTAAAATTCCGTTAATATCTTCTCGTGTTTCAATAATGCGGATATTCGTGATACTGATGCGTTCCGCAGCTAAAATCGCTGTTATCTCGGATATCACACCCGGATGATCGGGTACATCCACATATAAATCATAAAATGCAGGTATCGCTCCCTTCTGCCGAAGCGGCAGCCCGTCGCGATAATCCTTGGCGGTTTTAAAATAACGAAATAGATTTTCCGCATCTTCTTGTTCTACATATGTACGGATCTTGTCAATTTCACGAATCCACTCATCAAAACGGTCTAAGATTTTATCTTTATTATGTAATAAAATATCCCGCCACATTGCCGGGCTGCTTGATGCAATCCTTGTAATATCTCTGAACCCGCCGGCAGCAAAACGTTTAACAAGCGGATACAGGTTTTCCGAATGATGGGTTTGGTGAACAAGACTAGCTGCTACAATATGCGGAAAATGACTGATTACACTTGTAACACCATCATGCTCCTCTGGCGACATTTCCACAAAATGGGCATTCGTCCCCTTCAGCAGGTTTTTTAACTGTTCCACAGCTTGTTTGTCCGTTTTCTGGCCTGGCGTTAAAATATAAAATGCATTTTCAAACAGGAACTCCTTCGCAGCGGCCACTCCTGATTTATGTGAACCCGCCATCGGATGCCCTCCGACAAATTGATAGCGGCTAGGCAGCACTTGATCAGCGTAATCAACCACTTTTTGCTTTGTGCTTCCTACATCCGTAATCAAAAGCTCATGTTCAATTCCTGAATGAGCCAGCTCTTCAAGCATAACCAGTGTTTGTTCAACAGGTGTCGCAATGATTACTGTAGCTGCCTCTTTCGCACCGCTAATAAACGAATCAGCACGATCGTCTATCACACCTAATTTTAATGCCGCTACCGCCTGTTCATCAGAGATGTCGATTCCGATAATCCGTTTGCCGGGATGATTTTTTTTGATGGCTAGGGCAATCGAACCGCCTATCAATCCGAGACCGGCGAGCAATATTGTATCTTTCATTTGATTCATACGTCATCACCTGGTTTATAGACTAAAGAGGTGATATTTGATCACCTCTTATAAAATTTCAGCTAAAATGGCAAGTATTTCTTCATTTTGCTCTTTTGTTCCGATCGTAATCCGGAGTGATGTCGGGAAACCTAATGCGTTTCCTGACCGGACGATATAGCCTTTTTCCAGCAGAGCCTGAAACAGTTCATCAGCAGGACGTTTAAAGTCAATTAACACAAAATTTGTCTGTGAAGGGTAGCACTTTAAACCATGAGTTTTCGCAAAATCATAATACTGCTGAAGGCCTGCATTATTTTGCTCGACACAGGAAGCAATAAACGCTTGATCATCAAGTGCTGCAATCGCCGCAGCCTGGCCCAGACGGCTCGTATTAAACGGCTCTCTCGCCGGCTCAATCTGGCGAATCAGGCTCTCGTCAGCAATTCCGTATCCGACTCTGAGCGCTGCCAGACCGTATGCCTTTGAAAATGTGCGCAAAATCATCAAATTGGAATACTTGCTTAAGAGCGGCACGGTTTCCGGGTAATCCTCTGCTGTTACATATTCATAATATGCTTCGTCAAGAACAACAAGGACACGTGAAGGAACGCGCTCCAGAAATGCGAGTAATTCTCCTTCAGATGTATAAGTGCCAGTCGGATTATTCGGGCTGCATATCCAAACGACTTGTGTCTGTTCGTCGATGGCTTCTAACATGGCGTCTAAATCATGTGAGCCGTCGGGACGAAGTGCAATTTCACGTACTTCAGCACCTTCAATGACCGCATTATGTTTATATTGCGGAAAAGTGGGGGCAGCAGTAACCGTGTTTGTTTTATCGTTTAAAAATGCCCGGCAGATGATCTGTATGATTTCATCAGAACCGTTGCCGAAAATAAGTGATGTTTCGCTGACATTGAGGTGCTTACTGAGCCTTGTCCGCAAAGCGGCGCTATACCCGTCCGGGTAAAGGGCAAGCTGTTGAATCTCATGATGAAGCGCCTCTTTTGCAGCCTCTGAACAGCCGTAAGGATTCTCGTTTGAAGCAAGCTTCACCACTTTATCCAAGCCATATTCTGATTTCACTGCTTCAATCGGCTTTCCAGGCTGATAAGGCTTCAGCTGTTTTAAATGTTCTTTGATACGCAAATCAGTCACCTCATTTTAAACTGTACAAGCCGCTAAACGCCATTGCATAATCCTCAAACTCCTGCAGCGCCTGATTTCTCGTTTCAGCGCTGATGAGCCGGTCCTTTAATTCTTCTATTTTTCTGACGAGCGCACTTCCCACTACGACACCGTCACTAATTTCATTCATCTTTATGACCTGTTCACGGTTTGATATACCGAACCCTACAGCAACCGGAACAGCGCTGAGATTCTTCACAGTACGAATGAACGGGTACACGGATGAATTGAACTCATTGCGGACACCGGTCACACCCAGAGAAGATACACAGTAGACGAACCCCTCGGCTTGTTCAATAATGGTTTTCAAACGGCTTTCGCTTGTCGGCGCAACCAAAGAAATATACGTCACCTCATGGCTTTTACATTCCTCTTGAAGGCTGTTGCTTTCTTCTAATGGCAGATCCGGAACAAGCAGACCGTCAATATGATTTTCCCGCAGTAAAGCGAAAAAGTATTCTTTGTTCAATTGTAACACAGGATTATAATACGTAAAGAGGATAATCGGAATATTCACTCCGTTTTTTTTCATTTCTCCGCCTAATTCGATTGCCTTTACGATATTCATTCCTTGATCAAGTGCCCGCTTTGAAGCCCTCTGGATCACCGGACCGTCTGCAAGCGGGTCAGAGTATGCAACACCAAGCTCCAATGCAGTGGCGCCTGCTTTTTGGAGTGACTTCGCCAGTTCAATCGAAACCTCAGGAACTGGATCGCCCGCCGTAATAAACGGGATAAACAATTTTTCTGTTGGTTGAAGATCCAATTTAAACATGGGCTTTCACCTCTTCTTCCAATACATTCATTAATGTGTTGACATCCTTGTCTCCCCGTCCTGATAAACAGACGAGAATGAGTTGACCGCGATCCATTCCTTTGGCGAGTTTGAATGCTTTCGCTAACGCATGGGCAGATTCGATTGCCGGCAAAATCCCCTCTTTTTCTGACAAAAGCTTTAATGCATCCACCGCTTCTTCATCAGTGATACTGTCATAAGTGACACGGCCGCTCTTATGCAAGTATGCATGCTCCGGACCGATTCCAGGATAGTCGAGACCGGCTGAAATAGAGTAGGGCTCAATAATTTGCCCGAACTCATCCTGAATGAGATAAGTCAATGAACCGTGAATAACCCCTACGGTTCCTTTCGAAATAGTGGCGGCATGAAGAGGCGTATCAATTCCTTTTCCTGCTGCTTCAGCGCCGATCAGTTCAACATCTTCATTTAAAAATGCCTGAAACATACCCATCGCATTGCTTCCTCCGCCTACACATGCCACTACTTTATCAGGCAGAGTGCCTTCAATATGTTTCAACTGATCCTTCGCTTCCTCTCCGATCATTTTTTGAAATTCACGGACCACTTGCGGATAAGGATGCGGGCCGACAACTGATCCAATCATATAAAAGTGATCCTCACAATGCTGAACCCAGTACCGGATCGCCTCATTTGTGGCATCCTTCAATGTTCCGTTTCCGCTTGTTACAGGCACTACCTCCGCTCCAAGAAGCTTCATGCGGAAAACGTTCAGAGACTGGCGGGCAACATCCTCTTCACCCATAAACACAGTACAGGAAAAGCCGAATTTGGCTGCAACTGTTGCAGCGGCAACGCCATGCTGGCCGGCACCGGTTTCAGCAATGATTTTCGTTTTGCCCATTTTTTTAGCAAGCAGCGCTTGACCTAGCGCATTATTGATTTTATGAGAACCTGTATGGTTTAAATCTTCTCGTTTCAAATAGATTTTCGCGCCGCCTAAGTATTCAGTGACTCGATCAGCGTATGTTAATGCAGTCGGCCGTCCGGAATAGTCCTTTAACAGCTTATAATACTCTTCACGAAAAGCGGGATCATCCTTGATTTGTTTAAATGCTGTTTCTATTTCATCTAACGGCTGCATGAGTGTTTCCGGAACAAACTTTCCGCCAAAATCACCGTATCTGCCTATTTCATTCGGATATGGATACATATCGGTTCATCCTTTCTTCTAAAAGACTCATCAGATTCTGATCTTTTTGTCCGTTTTTTTCAATTCCGCTGGCAAGGTCAATTCCTTCTGGCTGCCATTTCAATAGGCTGGTGATGCTATCCGGATTCACGCCGCCAGCGATAAAGCAGCGTTTACCAATAGCCGCCTGCTGATATTCCGGCACACATTCCCAAGAAAATGCAACACCAGTTCCGCCTCTAGACCCTTTTACAGATGAATCAATCACAAAGCCGTCAACATTATCTTTAAAGCGGGCTATTTCTTGAGTTGTGTTACCTTGATGGTGAAGCGCCTTCCATATTTCACAGCCTGTCAGCTTGCGAAGAGCAGCAGCATCCGCCGGTTTTTCATCACCGTGAAGCTGAATGACGTCGAGCTTCAAGCTCTTGGCAATACGTGACATCGTCTCTATTGATTCATTAACAAAAACACCTGCAACCTGTTTTTCGACACGAGCTTGGTTCAGCCATTTTTTCACATCTTGCGGAGATACTTTTCGTTTGCTTTCAGCAAAAATAAATCCTAGGTAATCAGCCTGTGATTCCGCCGCAAGCTGCAAATCCTTTAGTGACCGAATACCGCAATATTTTAATGCCGGTTTCTTCACAACCTCACTCCCCAAACAAAGCATGGATTGCTTTACGCTGAGAAGTTTGTCTCATCAATGATTCACCGATAAGTACAGCTCGCGCCCCATGTTCATTGACAAATGTTAAATGTTCTAAAGAACCGATTCCGCTTTCGCTGACAAGCAAGGATTCTTTCGGAACGAGAGATGCGATTTGTTCTGTCTGCTTTACAGATGTTTTAAACGTTTTTAGGTTTCGATTATTTACACCGAGAATGTCGGGTGTGAACACTTTCAATATTTGTTCTAGCGTTGATGCATCATGAACCTCCACTAGCACGTCCATCCCCTTTTCACCTGCTTCAAGATATAATTCATGAAGGTGTAAGGGATCAAGCACCTCGCCGATTAACAATATGGCATCCGCTCCGATTCTTCTTGATTCCTCTACTTGAAGAGAATCAATAATAAAATCTTTTCTAAGTACAGGAATCGAAACAGCACGCTTTACGTCTGATAAATAGCTGTTTTCCCCTTGAAAAAACGGGGTGTCTGTTAAAACGGAAATCGCATCTGCCTTCGCAGCCTCATAGTCTTTTGCAATCTGCACAGGCACAAAATCCTCTTTAATAAGACCTTTTGACGGCGATGCTTTCTTCACTTCGGCAATCAACCCGATAAACCGATTCGGGCTTGCCAGCGCCTCCTTAAATGAACGTTTCTCGAAAGGCTGCTCTACCGGCAGAACCAGTGTTTTCACTTCTTCTTTCTTTTGTTTGATGATATTTTCAAGCATAGATCTCTTCCTCTTTCTGCTTTAGTCGTTCAAGCTGCGCAGCAGCGCCTCCGCTTGTAATCGTCTCTAACGCCAGCTCCGTTCCTTCCTTCAGTGAGGCGGTAATTCCCGCCGTGTAAATCGCAGCACCCGCATTAAAAGCCGTAATAGATAAAGCGGAACTGCTGCTTTTATTTTCAAAAATATTCTGAATGAGATAGGCGCTCTCTTTCGGTGACTGCACCTGTAAATCTTCAAGTCTGCCATTTGTGAAACCGAAAGCTTCGGGTGAAACGGTATATTCCCGGCGCTCTCCGTCCTTTAATTCAATCACGTCGGTCGGTGCTGTAATTGAAAGCTCATCTAAACCGTCACGGCTTGATACAAACATAACGTGCTTCGGCTGAAACGTCTCCAGTGCGCTTGCCATCAGTCCAGCTTTTTCAACAGAATAGACCCCAATCACCTGACGCTTCGCCTGTAAAGGATTGCTGAGCGGCCCAAGCAGATTAAATACCGTTCTGAAACCTAGCTCTTTTCTAGTACCTGCTACATGTTTCATAGACGAATAGTAAAGCGGCGCAAAAAGAAATCCCATGTTGTTTGTTTCAATGCTGCTTTTGACCTTTTCGGGAGTGGTTTGAATAGAAACCTCTAGCTCCTCTAAAACATCAGCACTTCCGCTTTTAGAAGAGACAGAGCGATTGCCATGCTTAGCGATTTTTGCGCCAGCTGCCGAGGCAACAATTGCCGAGGCCGTTGAGATATTAAAAGTGGAAATACCGTCTCCCCCTGTTCCGCATGTATCAACAATATCAGGAAGTCCATCGACTGTAAGAGCGTGTGCCCGCATTGCCTTCACAAAACCCGCAAGCTCTTCTGGCGTCTCCCCCCGATGAGCAAGAATTGACAATATACCACCCATTTCAGAAGGAGTCATTTCCGCTGCCATCATCATATTCATCAGCGTTTCAGCCTCACCGGCAGTAAGGGTTTTTCCGTCAACGCACAATTGTAGAAATCTGTTCATCAGCTTTATCCTCCTTGCTATGAAACATGTCTTCTGCAATATGAATCGTTTTCAGCAGCGCACCGGCTTTATTACAGCTTTCTTCGTATTCGGCTTCCGGAACAGAATCAGCAACAATGCCAGCACCTGCCTGTATCGATGCAACGCCGTTCTTTACACTCATCGTGCGAATCGTAATACAAGAGTCGATATTCCCGTCAAACCCAATGTAGGCAATACATCCTCCGTATGTCTCTCTCGGTGTTGGCTCGAGCTCTTGCAAAAGCTGCATGGCACGGATTTTGGGTGCGCCTGTTAAAGTCCCCGCCGGGAAAGCAGACATCAGTGCATCGACAGGATGAACCCCTTTTTTCAATCGGCCTGTAACCACCGAGATAATGTGCATGACATGTGAAAAGGAAACAATTTTTGTGAACTCCGGCACAGAAACAGAACCATACTCTGCTACTCTGCCGATATCGTTTCGGGCAAGATCAACGAGCATGTAATGCTCCGCTTTTTCTTTTTCATCCTTCATGAGCTCAACCTTCAGTCTCTCATCTTCAGCTTTGTCTGCACCGCGTTTTCTCGTACCGGCAATCGGATGGATTTCTAAGTGCCCGTCTTGAACGTGTATTAACCGTTCCGGAGAGCTGCCGACTATTTCTCTGTCTTGTAGTTTCATATAATACATATACGGCGAAGGATTGACGATCCTAAGCACTCGGTATAACTCAAAAGCATCTGCTTTTATCGGCACCTCAAATTTTTGTGATAAAACACCCTGGAAGATATCGCCTGCTTTTATATAGCTTTTGATTTTTTCTACATCAGCCATAAAAGCCGATTTTTCATAATTAGAAGATACCGTCTCAAAGCTGGGCGTCTTGTATGAATCAGCAGAGAGAAACAGCTCTTTTATGTTTTTTTGGTCCATCATTTTTTCAATGAGATTTTGAAGCTCCAGATGATTTTGATGGAATACATCCATTTTTTCGTTTTTTGTTTCCTCTCCATTAAGCCTTGCATATTGGATAAAGTGGACGTTTTTGGTTTCATGATCATACGCAATTAATGTCCGGCAAACAAACAGCATGCACTTTTCCATGTTTGTTTCTTTTGTATGCGAAGGAACAGAAGGCTCAATCAGCGGGATCATATCATAGCTTAAGTACCCGACAGCTCCGCCGACAAAAGGAATGCCAAGCTGAGGTGTTTTGATTTTGTATGTGGTATTCATCCAGTTCAGCACTTCTTTTAGTTCATTTCCTGTGTAAAGAGATTTGCTGTCCTGATCAGCGGCCGAAAAACGGCCCTGCTCTTCTTTAATTGTGAGAAATGGATTCAGGCCGATAAACGAATATCTGGACCAAGTGGATGTATCGTCCTTGCTTTCAAGAAGATACGTAATCTCCCTGTCAAGCTTCTCTATCATTTGAATGGGTGTCAGTGTATCGACTGTGAAGGTCTCCACAATCGGTATCGTGTGGTGGGACAAGCTGTCCTCTAAAAATGCGGAAATGTTTGATTGGAAATTCATTACTCTCACTCCTTATGGCAAGGAGAATGAGAAGATGGCATGAGAGGATAAAATACTATATAACAAATAAACCCAAAAGAAAGACTTCTTTTGGGTAGAATAAACATAATGTCTCAGCTCAACTAAACTCATTCTCTGCTACCCTATTCTCTAACTCAACTCATTCTAATTGCTTTATACACACTCTTGTGTATTTCTAAGCTGTTCTTATCGTATTACAATTCAGTATTTTTTGTCAATGATAAATCGGGCCTCAATACGACAGCTTTTTCTAAATATACATGTCTGATCTGATCCTGAGGGACATCTGTCTGGACCGTCATCATGACTCTTATGCACTTTTTCAGACCGCCTGTTACGTCCATTTCCTGCATACATGTTACCGGTACATACTGCCATCCTGAAAGCTCGCGAACAGCTTTTGCCGGGAAAACAGCGTGCAAATCAGGTGTAGCCGACAGAAGCATTTGAACAACATCTTCCGGTTTTGTATGATTTTCTTCTATGATTTTCTCTAACAGCTGTTTAGTTTTTTGTAAAATTTCTTCTTCAGTATCCCGTTCAACTGTAGTTGCTCCGCGAATTCCGCGAATCATCATGATGTCTCCTCCAATCGCCATTTGTTCAGCCAGCTCTCAAGTTCATTTCTGGAAAATGTATGATCAGCAACTTTCCCTAATTCGTTGAGCACAATAAACTGAATCTTCCCGCCGCGGGTTTTCTTATCATTCATCATACGGTCCAAGAGAACCGAAGTTTCCGTCTCTTTTCTGATTTGACTTGGATAACCCAGGCTTTTTAGCCAGCTGACCAAACGTTTTCTGTCCATTTCACAGCCTACAGTCTTTTCGCTTATATATAAAGCAAACTGCATTCCGAGGGCTACGGCATCACCGTGAGTGATCTGCCCGTATCCATATTCCGCCTCAACGGCATGACCGAGCGTATGCCCGAAGTTTAAGTAAGCTCTTATCCCCTCTTCTTTTTCATCCTGCTGAACGACAGACGCTTTAATTGAAATGCCTTTAAAAATCATGTCATTCAGCTGATCATTAGTGATATCACGCAGTGAGTGGATATTCAGCAGCTCCTCCAGAAACGCTCTGTCATAGATAAAAGCGTGTTTAATCACTTCTGCCATTCCGGACCTAAGCTCTTTTTCAGGCAGAGAACGCAGGAAATCTGTATCATAGAGCACGGCTTTCGGCTGATAAAACGCACCGATTAGATTTTTTCCAAGCGGATGGTTCACGGCTACTTTTCCTCCGACTGCGCTGTCATGCGCCAAGAGCGTCGTAGGCATTTGGATGAAATCAATGCCGCGCATAAAAGTGGCAGCCACAAAACCGGCAAGATCCCCTACAACACCGCCACCGAATGCGATGATGCATGAGGAGCGATCCAAATGAAAACGAATCGCTTCACTCTGCAATTTTGTGTACATGTCCATGGATTTTGCCTGCTCTCCACTCGGTACCGTCACTTTTTTCACAGGCCATTTATCTTGCAGCAAATGGAGCATTTCATCACCATACAGGCGGTCCACCTCTTCATCCGTGACAAGCATAATCCTTGTTAAAGGCCTGTTTAAAGAGGTTAATAGTTCGCAAGCCTTTTTTCTGATACCTTGTCCGATAAAAACAGGATATGACGAGGAAGCAGTTTGAACATGCAGTGTCTTCATTAAAATTCCCTCGACAGTTTTCTCATTTTCTCCACATTTTCTCTAATGCGGTCAATTTGATCTAATCCGAATTGTTCAACGACTGCGTTCGCAATTTCCCAAGCGACAGCCGCTTCAGCGACTACACTTGCTGCAGGAACAGCACAGCTGTCTGAACGTTCAATGCTGGCGGAAAACGGTTCTTTCGTTTCAATATCTACACTTTTCAGCGGTTTATACAAAGTCGGAATCGGCTTCATGACTCCGCGGACAACGATTGGCATCCCTGTCGTCATGCCGCCTTCCAGTCCGCCAAGTCTGTTAGTAGCACGGGTGTATCCTTTTTCCTCGTCCCAAATGATCTCGTCATGGACTTCGCTTCCATTTCGGCCTGCCGCCTCAAATCCGATCCCGAATTCCACACCTTTAAATGCATTAATTGACAGTACAGCGGCAGCAAGCTTGCTATCCAGTTTGCGGTCATAATGGACATAGCTGCCCACGCCTACCGGCATTCCCTCGACAATGACTTCTACTATTCCGCCGATGGAATCTCCGTTTGCCTTTGCTTCATCAATGGCAGCCATCATTTTTTTGCCTGCCTCTTCATCGTAGCATCTGACAGGAGACTCTTCCGTTACGCGCTGCAGGTCTTCAATTGACGTATATTCTGTTTTTTCAGCTTTAACAGCGCCAATTTGCAACACGTGGCCCGCCACCTTAATGCCAAGCTCAGAAAGAATCTTTTTAGCTACAGCCCCTGCCGCCACTCTGACAGTTGTTTCCCTTGCTGAAGAACGCTCAAGCACATTTCTCATATCACGATGATTATATTTAATTGCACCGTTTAAGTCAGCGTGCCCAGGTCTAGGTCTGGAAATCTGGCGCTTCATTTCCTTTTCTTCATCTTCTGTAATTGGAGCGGCGCCCATGATTTTTGTCCAATGCTTCCAATCGTTATTTTCAACTACGAGAGCAATTGGTGAACCGAGTGTACGTGCATGGCGCACCCCGCTCATAATTTTGGCCTGGTCTTTTTC
The DNA here is from genome assembly GCF_038002425.1 of Bacillus sp. FSL R7-0685. Classification (NCBI taxonomy): domain Bacteria; kingdom Bacillati; phylum Bacillota; class Bacilli; order Caryophanales; family Bacillaceae; genus Bacillus; species Bacillus sp. FSL R7-0685. Next base: position 2,252,920 of record NZ_JBBOCN010000001.1, read on the forward strand.
GATCTGCATGCGGCGGCCGCGGCCGTGTCCTTTTTGGCGTCTGGCAAGCTCAAAATTGATATCTTCCTCCGTTATGTAAAGCCCGGCAGGTACACCCTCAATAATGGTTGTCAGTTGGGGGCCGTGTGATTCTCCGGCTGTTAAATATCTCATGACTTCTTCTCCCTTCATCGCATTAACGCTTTTAAGTAAGACTACTATAACATATTTTTCAGCAAAAAGTCAGTCTATCTTTTTTGATAAAAGAATGTATCGGCTGGGACTAGGCCAAATTTCTCGGGATTGAAGATTTGCTCGGTGCTGCCGACAAAAAGAACTCCATTCTTCTTCAAGCTATGTGCCATTTTTAAATACAGCTCTTCCTTCGCGCTTTCTGTAAAATAAATAAATACATTGCGGCACACGATTAAGTCAAAGTCTTGTTCATAACGATCCGCCAGCAAATTGTGCTTTTTGAATGTAATATTCTTTTTGATTTCCGTTTTCACTTCATAACTTCTATTTGCGTTTTGCGTAAAATAACGATCTTTCACAGATAGCGGCACTTCCTGTAAAGACCGCTCCTGATAAACGCCTTTTTTCGCTTTTTCCAATGCTTTTTCATCAATATCCGTCGCTAAAATCTGATAGCCCGGAAGACCTTTTTGCTGGTCCAAAAGCATGGCAAGCGTGTATGGCTCCTCCCCCGTTGAGCAGGCGGCACTCCAAATTTTTAAAGGCCTAGAGGTCTTGATTAACGGCAGAATTGCAGTCTCAAGAACTTCCCATCTTTTATAATTACGATAAAATTCTGAAACATTGATCGTCATTCTGTCCAATGTTTCATTTAAGAGAGCTTGATCCTTTTCCAATGCCGCAGCAAAGTCCTTAAAGCTTTGGAACCCCTTTTTCTCATAAAGTGACGTTAGCCTTCTCTTCATTTGTGCTTCTTTATATAGTGTTAAATCGACTCCGGTTAATTGTTTCCATTTCGTTGTAAATACGCTGTATGTATCCATCTCTACTCTCCCAGTCTCGCTGTCTTTTTGTCCTAGTATAGCTTGTTTTATCAGGAAATTGTATTGTTTCAATAAAAAAATCAGCTTTTCAGCTGATTTTAGATCGTTGGGAAAGGCAGAGGTCTGATGCACACTGCCATTCAACCCTTTATTCACTTTAATGTAAACCTTTACAAAACAGAACAAAAACCGGCGGCGTTATATGTTGCCGGCTCTGTTGCTTATTTTCACAATGATTAATAGATCCAGCCTGCCATAAGCTGCTGATATGATACTAATTCTTCATTCTTAAAGAAAATGTTAATCTCGCGTTCTGCACTTTCGAGAGAATCAGAGCCGTGGATGATGTTTTTTCCGACAAACATGCCATAATCCCCACGAATCGTACCAGGTAAAGCTTCTTTAGGGTTTGTCTTCCCGATCAGCTGTCTCGTCACTTCAATGACATTTTCGCCTTCCCACACCATTGCGAATACAGGTCCTGAAGTAATAAACTCAACGAGCTCTCCGAAGAAAGGCTTACCTTGATGTTCGGCGTAGTGTTTCTCAGCCATTTGTTCAGTCACTCTCATTAACTTGGCGCCAGCTAATTGTAAGCCCTTACGTTCGAATCTAGATAAAATGTCCCCAATGAGCTGACGTTGGACACCGTCTGGTTTCACCATGATAAAAGTCTTTTCCATCATATTCTCCACCCCATCATTATGTATGTATAGGCTTTCACACTGCACACCGAAATCGTAACATCTTTCTGATAATTAATCAATCCGGGGCGGAGAAATTTCTTAATATCTACAAAAATTAAAATTTTCTTTTACCGATATATTTTGCGATGGCTGCAAGAGACGAGCGTGCGCGCCCTCGAGGAAGCGTGTTTAATTTCTGAAAAGCTTTCTGCAGATACATTTCGCTTACTGCCATAGATGCTTCAATTGCATCTGTTTTTTTGATTTCTTCAATGATTGGTTCAAGCTGTTCCTGCGTTGTCTCACTGTTAATCAATTTAAGCTGGTTTTTTAATGCAGGATTTTTCAGGGCATACAGCACTGGCAATGTGACGTTTCCTTGAAGCAAATCTCCTCCAACGGGTTTACCCAGCTCTTCTTCAGTTGAAGTAAAATCAAGAATATCATCAATAATCTGATAAGACATGCCGACGTAATACCCAAACCAGTACAATGCCTTATGAATCTTCTCATCAGCTCCCGACGCAATAGCACCAAGCTGGCAGCTGACCGCGATCAAGAGAGCCGTTTTTCTTTTGATACGCCGGAGATACGTTCTGAGATTTTGTTCCATGTTGTATTTGTCTTTGATCTGCTCAATTTCTCCTAGACAAACTTCAACGATCGTCTGTGACAAAATCCTATGGGCTTTCGGTTCGTTAATTCTCGTCATCATTTCAAGAGATCCCGCAAGCATATAATCGCCTGTGTACATCGCAATACGATTGTCCCACTTTGCTTTGATTGTCGGTTTTCCTCGGCGAAGCTCTGCATCATCAATGACATCATCATGAACCAAAGATGCCATGTGAATCATTTCCAGAGTGACGGCGACATATTTAATCTTATTAATATCGTAATCGCCAAACATGCCAGAAAGCAGCACGAAAACAGGCCGAATACGTTTCCCTCCGGCCTGCAGCAGGTGAAGACCTGCCTCGCTTAAAAGCGGGTAATCGGAACGTACGGTTTGTTCAAGTTCTCTTTCGATTACATCAATATCGTCATTTAAAAAAGAGTAGGCCATTTTAAATTTCATATCATTCACCCAAACATCTGTGTTTTCATTTCCATCCGATATGCGTGGCAGCGACTCCGCCAGTAAACGAATGATATTTAACATTTTTCAGGCCCGCCTCTTCAAACAGGCCTGCCAGTTCCTTCATTCCAGGGAAATCTCTGGCTGATTCTTGAAGCCAAGAATATTCTTTATAGCTCTTCGCAAACAGTTTCCCGAAAAACGGCATAATATACTTAAAGTACATAAAGTAAGCCTGTCTGAATCCGAACATTTCCGGCTGGGACGTTTCCAGACATACCACCTGCCCACCCGGCTTCACTACACGTCTCATCTCTTTCAGTACAGTCAAGTAATCAGGGACATTGCGGAGTCCGAAGCCAATGGTGACATAATCAAATGTATCATCATCAAAAGGAAGCTCCATCGCATTTCCGTGCAGCAGTTCAATTTGGCTGAATCCGCCGTCTTTTACTTTCTGCTCGCCGACACTCAGCATATTTTCACTGAAATCCAAGCCCTTGATCTCGCCGCTTTTGCCTGCCGCTTTTGCAAGAGCGATCGTCCAGTCAGCCGTTCCGCAGCAGACATCAAGTGCTTTTGCGCCTTCTTTTACATTCATGATGCGCATCGTTTTGTCGCGCCATTTTTTATGCTGCTGAAAACTGATGACAGAGTTCATTTGGTCATAATTTTTATATATTTTTTCAAATACTCCGTGTACGCGCTGTTCTTTTGAGTCCTGCATAATGGTTTACCCTTCTTCCACTTTCTGATGATAGGTTTGATCTTGGCTGATTGTCTTCAGACGGTTTATTAAAATGTTCTGAATAGGTGAATTTAGAGGCAGAAGTGACTCAATGCTGTTTTTCGCTTTTTTAAAACAATCTTCTAATATCTCTTCTTTTGTTTTTCCCAGCTGTATAAAACTGCCGATCACATCCAGAAATGCATCATTTCCGTTCATAAGCCGCTTAAATACAAAAAAATCACTCGACAGCTTTTTCCAGCGCGGGAGGTTGAAGTGTTCCGCCACACGATGGAATAAAGCTGATTCAACGATGCCGACACTTTCGAAAAAATCGTTTTCGTCCTTGAAAGAACGGTCATACAGACGAATTTTATGTTCGTTGATTTCTTTAATGGCTGTAGCAAGCGTCCGAATCATGTAGATATCCTTCATTTCAGATAGTAAAGAGTAGTACAGCCCGCTGAAATAATCGCCCGCGAGAACAGTCAATTGGCGGTTTTTGTTTTCGTCTCGTTTTATGACTCTAGCTGTCGTCACTTCATCATGGGTATCAAGGGCGCTTTGTACAAGCATCGCTGTTACAATATAATTTTCTCTGTCGTTGTTTTTTATGTCAGCTTCTTCAAATAAAGCATGAAAAAGAAGAAGCTTATCCTCATCAATTTTCGGCGCAGAAATATGCTTCGCTAAATAAGGATGAGACAGCTTTTGTTTTAATTTCGTGTTCAGATTGGCTAAAGTTCCGTAGATGTCTTGCAAAAATATCACCCTTGTCCCCAAATTCACATTTATTTCTTAATCTATGTATGAGTTTTATCTTTTCATTCGCTTACGCAGGTATCATTATAGCATAAAAAAAAGAAATTGGCTGTATCCTCCCGCTGTTTGCGAGCATTTGCTTTTAACAGCGGGGACAGCCAGCTTATTTTTTTTCGCTTTTCATTTCTCCGTACGCGGTTTGAATCAGTGCCTCTCCTCTGACTTTAATGGCAGAAGTATGCTCTGTAAACTGAGCGATGATCACTTCTCCCTTGTCGAGTTTTTCGGAATGGTGAAACTTTGTGTCTGTTCCTCTTGTCAGGCCGATCACATTCACTCCGTCCTCAACGGCTTTAATGACGACAAAATCACTTGAATGCTTTTGATTCATTTATAGCACCCTCTATCTTTATTAGTCCTGGCGTTTAATATGTTCCAATACTTCTGCACGGGCAGCGGCATCATCTTTAAAAACGCCTCTGACTGCTGAAGTCACAGTTTTCGCACCCGGTTTTCTTACACCGCGCATCGTCATGCACATGTGTTCCGCTTCAACCACTACCATTACGCCATGCGGATCAAGCGTATCTACGATGCTTTCTGCAATTGTAGAAGTGATGCGTTCCTGAAGCTGCGGGCGCTTTGCAACGGCTTCAACGGCACGTGCCAGTTTGCTGAGTCCTGTGACCTTTCCGCCTCGCGGGATATATGCAACATGTGCTTTTCCATAAAAGGGAACAAGGTGATGCTCACACATAGAATGAAACGCGATATCTTTTACAAGAACAAGCTCCTCATGGTTTTCACCGAAGATAGTCTGGAAATGTTCTTTTGGATCTTCATTCAAGCCGGAGAATACTTCGGCATACATCTTTGCGACTCTTTTCGGAGTATCAAGAAGCCCTTCTCTATTCGGGTCTTCTCCGATCGCTTCTAAAATTTGACGAACAGCTTGTTCGATTTGCTCTTTATTAACTTCTTTCATGTTCTATGTCCTCCACCAATGAATACATTTAATTTCGATTCTAGCACATATGCCCCGCTAAAAGCAAAGTGAATGCCCTGTCAGGAAGCCCATGCTCTTGAAATATGAAAAGCCCCTTAGAAAGGGGCTTTTCTGTGAAGAAATAAAGTGTATGTAAGCTAGATGCATACACGATCTATATTCACAATTATTTTCCGGCAACTGCGTCTTTAAGCGCTTTACCTGGTTTGAAAGCAGGTACTTTGCTTGCTGGAATTTCGATTTCTTCACCTGTTTGAGGGTTGCGCCCTTTACGTGCAGAACGTTCACGCACCTCGAAGTTACCAAAACCGATCAGTTGGATTTTATCACCGTTTTTAAGTGCATCTAAGATCGTATCAAAAACAGAGTCAACTGCTTTTGTAGCGTCTTTTTTAGACAATTCGCTTGCTTCTGCAACCGCATTGATAAGTTCTGTTTTGTTCATGCCTTTCACCTCCTCCCAAAAGGATACATTCAGTTCGTTTATTATCATTTCTTCACAGTTCAGTCTGATTCTAAACCTGTCTCAGAAAAAAATGAGAGCAAGTAAGAGAAAGACAATTAAACGGCTTTTTAAGAAAAACTGCACTCTGAGGAATGTTTGTCCAACAAAGTGAAGAATTTCTGTATGTAGAGTAACACATATAAAAAGCCATATCAAGCATTTTAAAGCGTCAATCCCTTGCTCGTCAAGGATTTAAGGTGATTTACCGAACGAATATTCCTTTTTTTCCTTTTTTCATCCTATTCCTTGATCCTTTTCCATTATTAAGAGCAAAGAAAAAAGACCTCCCATTCTATAAAGAGGTCTACCGGTATTACAGGATGATGGCGATTAAGCCGCCAGAGCCTTCGTTTATGATTCTTTCTAATGTTTCTTTTAATTTATACCGTGCGTTTTCAGGCATTAATGACAGCTTTGCTTGAATCCCTTCTCTCACAATTGAGCTCAGCGACCTTCCGAAGATATCGGAATTCCAGATGGAGAGCGGATCATCCTCAAAGTCCTGCATTAAATAGCGTACAAGCTCTTCACTTTGTTTTTCCGTTCCGATAATCGGGGCGAATTCGCTTTCGACATCGACTTTGATCATATGGATCGACGGAGCGACAGCTTTCAGCCTCACACCGAATCGCGAGCCCTGCCTTATAATTTCCGGCTCATCGAGACTCATATCAGCTAAAGCAGGCGCTGCAATGCCGTATCCCGTCTGTTTGACCATTTTTAAGGCATCAGACACTTGATCATATTCTGTTTTCGCATGGGCGAAGTCTTGCATGAGCTCAAGCAGATGGTCTCTTCCTCTGATTTCGACGCCCACAACTTCTTTTAGGATTTGATCATATAGATGATCAGGCGCGTACAAATCAATTTCTGCCACCCCTTGGCCCAGCTCAATTCCGGCTAATCCGGCACTTTCAATGAATTCAAACTCGCTGAATTGGCCGACAACCCTGTCTACGTCCCGGAGCCGTTTAATATCCTTAACCGTTTCCTTCACGGACTCCTGATAGCTTTCACGCAGCCAATGGTTTTCTTTCAGCACCATTACCCAGCTTGGGAGATTGACATTCACTTCTAGCACCGGAAACTCGTAGAGGGCCTCTCTGAGCACACTCAGCACATCTGATTCCCGCATGCTCTCTACACTCATTGCCAATACCGGGATATCATATTTTTCGCTTAAATCCTGGCGCATTGCTTCCGTTTCCGGGTGATACGGCCTGACTGAGTTGATGACCATAATAAAAGGTTTGCCAACCTCTTTCAGCTCTTCAATGACTCTTTCTTCAGCCTCTATATAGTCACTTCTGGCGATATCTCCAATGGTGCCGTCTGTCGTAATGACAACTCCGATGGTCGAGTGTTCTTGAATGACTTTTCGTGTGCCGATTTCAGCAGCCTCATGAAATGGGATCGGTTCTTCGTACCAAGGCGTATTGATCATCCGCGGCCCGTTTTCATCTTCATATCCTTTAGCGCCGGGCACTGTGTAACCTACACAATCTACTAATCTTATATTCACATCGAGTCCGTCTGACACATGAACAGACATCGCCTGATTCGGAACAAATTTAGGCTCTGTAGTCATAATGGTTTTGCCGGCTGCGCTCTGCGGCAGTTCATCCTGCGCTCGGGCCCGGTCTGCTTCGTTACTGATATTCGGGAGCACCACAAGCTCCATAAATTTTTTAATGAACGTGGATTTTCCTGTACGGACAGCACCTACGACTCCTAAGTATATATCGCCTCCTGTTCGTTCAGCGATATCCTTGAAAATATCGACCTTTTCCAAGTGATCCCCTCCCGGACTTCCTATCCTTTTCAATTTTATTAAGCTCTTTCAATCAAACACAGGACACTATATGTGTATGACGTTGTCCTATTTGAATATGACATCTTTAGAAAATTTCTCATCCTCAATCTATTAATATAAAAAAACCTTTCTCCCTATTTGTATGCAAGGGAGAAAGGTTCATTCCTTTTTCATATCATTTTCTAAAAAAACAGGTTCCTGTTTGTCATTTACCGTATATTTTACAGAAAACGCGGGGACAAAGGGGGTTTCATGCCAAATCATATCCTGGATTTCAGTCCCGGGTTTAAACGTTTTTTTGCTTTTTTTGAGGCAAGAAGCCAGCTCAGTCCGGTAATCGGCATATATTTCTCCGTCTCCGTCAATCATAAGCGGCAAGGAATTCCCTGAGATTGGGCTTGTCACTGTAAGAGAGCTGCCATCCCCAAGCTTCTTCTCATCGAGTGTAAATAAATCACGAGATAGCACATCCTTGTAAGGCGGATATTGATGCTCCTGACGATACATTTGGATGCGCAATTTCACATCGCGAATTTTTTCTGCCATCTTTAGATCAATTAATTTAACAGTCGGATCGTTCTCTACGTCAACAAGCACGTATTGATAGTCTCCCCCGCTTTCAAATGCCGTACTTGGAGGTTCAGCTATGTATCTTGGCGCTAACCGGTTAAAGTCTATCGGATATTTTTGATATAGCGGTGTCGACATATCTTTGGTTTGAATAGGAAGCAGCCCTCCATTTGCCTTTTGAAATTCATCAACAGCAGATTGAACCTGCTTTAGCTGGTCTTGATAAGGAATGGCATGCACACTGCTTTTCCGTTCATTTGGATATAAACATCCGGATAAAAACACAACTGCCGCAAAAATGATTGCGCACTTCAGTTTACCCATACAGCACTTCCTTTTACAGCTTTATTCATTGACAGGGCCGCTAAAAACCACGACAAACACAATAATTCCAGATATGAGCATACACATGTATGCGAATGATGAAATCGCAATCTTCAAAAAACGGTTTTGGCACTTAAAGCGGCTTAAATAGATGGAAGCTACAGCCAAAAACATCAGACCCATGGACCCTAGAGCAAACCACATTTTCATCAATGCCAGATTCAATGACGTGCGCCTCCCCGATATGTATGATGTAAGCGTTATATTATATTTTAATATACAGCGCCGGAAAAGATCAACCAGATTTTCCATCCTTTGATAGAACAAAAAAAAACTGAAGCAAAGAGGGGGACCTTCGCTTCAGTCAACTTGACTATATTCACCTGCACGTTTAAGAAACACTCTCTTGGACTTCGATGCTATAGTATGCGACTTGGCATACAGATGCATCCTCTATTGCCTAAATCGGCAAAATGTTTCAGGAGATCCCAAGACTTGGGTGTTCTTCTGTTTTTCGGGCTTTCGTTCAATTAAGATATGCGTTTCACCATACGATTGATACTTTTACTTCACTTGATTTTCAAACGTATTTACCAAATCCTCCATCTCGTGGGTTTTCCCTCTCGCCATTAAAGATTCAACAGCGGTTTCCACTTTTTGTCCGTTGAACAGGACCTGATGGAGAGCTTCTGTAATCGGCATTTTAACATCATATTTCTTCGAAAGCTGATAAGCCGCTTTCGTCGTGCGGACACCTTCGACTACCATTCCCATCTCTTCAAGAACATCTTCAAGCTTGTACCCTTTTCCGAGCAAATTGCCCGCACGCCAGTTTCTGGAATGAACACTTGTGCACGTCACAATCAGATCGCCTACTCCTGTCAATCCAGAGAACGTCAAGGGATTTCCGCCCATTTTCGTTCCGAGTCTCGCGATTTCGGCAAGTCCGCGTGTAATCAAAGCAGCTTTGGCATTGTCGCCGTACCCTAAACCATCTGTAATTCCTGCAGCAAGGGCAATAATATTCTTTAAAGCCCCTCCGATTTCAACTCCGATAATATCAGGATTTGTGTACACCCGAAAATTGTGATTAATAAATAGATCCTGCACCTCTTCTGCTGCCCTCATGCTCTTTGAAGATGCAGTAACAGTTGTGGGGTGCCGCAGCCCTACTTCTTCCGCATGACTCGGGCCGGAAAGGACAACGATATCTTTTCTGACATCACTCGGGATCTCAATTTCCATAATTTCAGAAATGCGCAGAAGTGAATCTGGCTCAATACCCTTGCTGACATGAACAAAGACTGCCTTTTTCGTAATAAAAGGGACAGCCTGTCTCAGCACTTCCCGAATTGCTTTTGTCGGGACCGCAACGATAATGACATCCGCGTCTGAAACAGCCTCTTTCATATCTGTTGTTCCTTTAATGGATGTAGACAGCTTAACATTCGGCAAATAATCTTTGTTTTCATGCAACTCATTAATTTGATGAATTAAATCTGCACGGTGAGCCCACACACACACTTCATTTCCATTATCAGTTAGAACTAAAGCCAGTGCTGTTCCCCAACTCCCTGCTCCAAGCATTGTGACTTTTTTCATGTTTGATTCACACCTTTTTATTTTCTAGCTCTTGCAAATATTTTGATTGGTGTCCCCTCAAAACCGAACGCGTCTCTGATTCGGTTTTCTAAAAACCGTTCGTATGAAAAATGCATCAATTCCGGATCGTTTACAAACACAACGAAGCTTGGCGGCTTTACCGACACTTGAGTCGCATAGTAAATTTTCAAACGAGAACCGTTATGAGTCGGTGTCGGATTCATTGCCACAGCGTCCATGATGACATCATTTAAGACGTTTGTTTGAACTCGAAGTGAATGATTTTCACTAGCTTTGATAATCGCAGGCATCAGAGTATGGATCCGTTTTTTCGTTAAGGCAGACATAAATAGGATTGGCGCATAATCCAGAAATTGAAAATGATCGCGAATATTTTCTTCAAATTCTTTCATCGTGCTCTCATCTTTGTCAACAGCATCCCATTTGTTTACGACGATGACGACGGCCTTGCCCGCTTCGTGTGCATAGCCGGCGATGCGCTTATCCTGTTCAATAATGCCTTCTTCGCCATCCAGCACAACCGCCACGACTTCTGAGCGGTCAATCGCTTTCAGCGCCCGCAGTACACTATACTTCTCAGTCGTTTCATAGACTTTCCCTTTTTTTCGCATACCTGCAGTATCGACAATGACAAACTCCTGCTGGTTGTAAGTAAATGACGTATCAACAGCATCTCTTGTCGTTCCAGCCACGTTGCTGACAATAACGCGTTCTTCGCCGAGCATCGCATTCACAAGTGAGGACTTTCCGACATTTGGACGTCCGATCAGACAGAATTGAATAACTTCTTCATTGTATTTCGTTTCAGGAATGTTTTTAAAATGCTCTGCAACGGCATCCAGTAAATCACCCAGTCCGAGTCCGTGTGTTCCCGAAATTGGATACGGCTCGCCAAAGCCTAGCGAATAAAAATCATAAATATTCGCTCTCATTTCTGTGTTATCCAGTTTATTAACCGCTAAAACAACAGGCTTTTTTGTGCGGTACAAAATTTTCGCCACTTCTTCATCAGCAGCTGTCACGCCTTCACGGCCGTTCACCATAAAAATAATCACGTCCGCTTCATCCATGGCGATTTCAGCTTGCTGGCGAATCTGCGCTAAAAACGGCTCATCACCGATATCAATACCGCCCGTATCAATCAAATTAAAATCATAATTCAGCCATTCAGCCGAGCTGTATATCCGATCCCTTGTCACGCCAGGGATATCTTCTACTATTGAAATTCTTTCTCCCGCAATCCGGTTAAAGATTGTGGATTTTCCTACATTTGGTCTCCCGACAATGGCTACGACAGGTTTACCCATAGTACCCTTCCTTTCAATCCAGCCGCTTTCATTTTTACATAAATTTTCAACCGGTTATTAAAATCATTTCATTCACTTTTATGAAAAGAAACCCTTCAGAGGAAGGGCTTAACTCATTTATTATATCAGTTTTTACTGGGATCACAACTATTCTTAAAAATGTTTCACGATCAAATACACGTCATCTCCGATTCTGTGAGCTATTCCATCAAGGATCGCCTCAAGATTTTTAGCGAAAAGCTCCATCTCCTTTTGGTCATTGCAAAAAAAGACAGGTGCTCCCCCTGCAACCCGATTTCGATTTGTCGTGATTACAGACAAAATCACTTTCGTAAGAGATTCACTCATCCTATCACCTTATCCTGATTCTTGATAAATTCAGTCGGCATTCTAATCGCATTTTCCAGGGTTGGAACATTGCTAATAATTTGAACAGCCGTTTCGGGATGGTGAATTTGCGGGAGAACAAATACTGCCACTCTCCCATCATTTAAATCCCGTTTTGCAATTGGTGTCAAAGATGGCTCTCCTGAATCCCGATAAACCCCGAGCACATTGGAAACATCAAATAAAATGGCCTGACGCTGCCCTAAATTTGCTATCGTCGCTGCTGAATTAAAGTTTTTCGGCGTCAAAATAAAGCCCATGCCATGCTTTAAAATCAGTTCCTGTTTCTCTGGAAGCCCGATATTCATCATATAAATATTATCAACAAACAGTCCCGGACCGTCAAAGCGCGGCTTTATGTACTCGATATCTACAATATCCTTCAACACACTGCCCGACATAAACTTCATGGCCAGTAAAAAACAAACGACAGCCGCTATGACTGCAGCCCAGATGGATAAAAACACATACGCAGAGGTTGTCAAAAGCGCTGTAAAGATCACAATATAATTTCTGCTTTCAAACGCAATGGCAATCCCCTCAATATATGTGCTTCCCCTTGAGACAAGTTCATACGAATCCATTTGCGTCAATGTGTTCCGCTCCATGTTTCGGACATCTCTAAATTGCGTCGCTGCCAATGTTAAAAATGTGATGGCCGTAAATTCCTCCTGCAAAAGCGCCGGCATAATAATTGCACCTAAACCAGCCGCTATCAACCCCAGTGCGATGTGAATCACTTTCCCATGAACATAGGTCGGATACTGGCGGTAATCCGTTTTCAGCATATAAAGCCTTGTCGCAATTCCGGCAATGACCCCAGCAATAATCGGATAGATGTAATCACTCATGACATTTTGGTAGCTCCTTTGTTTGATCTTTTGCTTTTCTGACCAATCTGGCTTGCGAGGTGTTCGTATTTAGATATGCCAAACAGCAATATCATCCCCGCAGAACACGCATTCAGCCATTGAAAGCCGCCGACAGCCATAGCCCCGGCCAACTTCTGGATCACAAATGAATACACCAGTTCGCCTTGGCACATCCCTAGGACAAATAAGACAAGCTGCTTCTCAAAATTCCTTTCAACAGAAGCTGTTAAAAGCACTATTAATATAACAGCAGCCCACTCAGGTTTTATGATGAACCAAACCGGGTCATATAATGCAAAAAGATAAACAAACGCATACGCGGCAACAAGCGTCAGATAGACCATGATGTAACGAAAACGATACATTCCCAAATACCCGGCATAGACACATCCGCAAACGAAAAACATCAAATATGCAGCATTCAGGGAAAAATATAAAGCGATGTCATGTATGCTTAGAATAATATTAGTTAAAATAAAGACAGAGACGGCAATTCGTCTTTTCGTCTTTTCAAAAATAAATGTTGTCAGAACCCACAGAAACCACATTGACCAATAGTAATAAAATTGTTCCATTTTACTTCCTCCATATTCCCAGTATGGAGTTCAAGCACATTTTTTAAACAATCGATCTCACATTAAGGAGTATGATCATGGGAAAAGACAGACAAGAGAAAAAACTCAAAGCTTCAGGCAGAGTCGAATCAGATCGCGACCAGTCCATTCACTATGACGGAGCGACAAGCCTTGAACAAAACGGAAGATTCAAAAAGCGAAAATCATAATACAAAAAGCCCAAACCACATATGGTTTTGGGCTTTTATCATTTATCGCACACTATAGCTTGATGTATTGACCCCTCTCTCTGTGAGCCAATGATGGGTTTCACCTTTGATCACAAGGGGCGCCTTTTGTAAATCGGCAATTGTTCTGGCACCCAGCACGGTCATAATCAACTTTAATTCCTCAAGGATCAGCTGAATCTCCTCAAGCAGTCCTTCCTCACCGCTGTCAGTCAGCGCTTTTAAAAAATGCCCTGCCATTCCGGTGCAAGAGGCCCCCAGCGCAATTGCCTTTGCCACGTCAAGCGCATCTTGCAGACCGCCAGAGGCGATCATGGTGCTTGCAGGAAACTCAGAGCGGATTTCCGCCAAACTTGCAGCTGTCGAAATGCCCCACGAATTAAAAAAGGAGATTTGCCGCTGTCTTCGGAGATTTTCGATTTTCGAGAAATTTGTTCCCCCGTAACCGCCAATGTCAACAGCTGCAGCACCAGCTTCATACAGCTTTCCTGCTGATGCTTTGCTCATACCGAAGCCGACTTCTTTCACAATGACCGGTACACTGACCCGGCTGCAAATTTGTTCAATGCGTTTCAATGCGCCGCTAAAGCTTCTGTCCCCTTCAGGCATCACAATTTCCTGAATCACATTGAGGTGGATCTGCAGTGCGTTTGCTCCAATCATCTCAACGGCTTCCTTTGCCTGAGCAGCCGTTGCCTCGCTTCCCAGGTTGGCAAAAATCAGCCCGTTTGGGTTTTCCTTTCGAACAATTTCATAGGAAAGACGCTCTGATGGATCTTTTAATGCTGACATTTGCGATCCCACAGCAAGGGGAATTCCAGCCTGAGAAGCCGCTCGCGCAAGCGATTTATTAATCTCATATGTAAGTTGTCCGCCGCCGCCAGTCATTGCATTGATAAAAATCGGCGAACTGCTTGAAAGTTCGCCGATTTTTGTGGAAATATCTACTTGTTCTAATGCAAGATCGGGCAGACTGACGTGAACAAACGTAATATCATCAAGACCTGTTTCCCGCTTCTGGCCGGTGGACAAGGCATGATTGATGTGTTGTCTTTTTCGTTCTGCTCGAGTCACGTTTATCACCAATTATTTTAGTTTATTCAGCTTATCTCCGATCAGATCTCCAAGCTGGAAGCCAGTGCTTGTTTCTTCCTTCGCTTGATATTGACGGTAATCTTCCTGATCAGCTTTAGGCGTTTCTTCAAGTTCACGCATGCTTAATGAAATGCGCTCCTCATTTTCATTCACATCAAGAACCTTCACTTTTACAGTCTGTCCTTCTTCAAGGACTTCATGCGGCGTGCCGATGTGTTTATTGGAAATTTGAGAAATATGAACGAGACCTTCAACACCTGGAAGGATTTCAACAAAGGCACCGAAGCTTACAAGACGCTGTACAGTTCCTTCAAGCACATCGCCAGGCTTCACTTTTTCGCCGATTTGGCTCCAAGGTCCAGGCAGTGTATCTTTGATTGATAAAGAAATACGTTCATTATCACGGTCAACCGATAACACTTTCACTTTTACTTCTTGTCCCTCTTCAACAACGTCAGACGGCTTCTCTACATGAGAGTGGGAAAGCTGTGAAATGTGTACAAGTCCGTCGATGCCGCCAATATCAACAAACGCGCCAAAGTCAGTCAGGCGCTGTACTTTGCCATCAAGTACACTTCCAACTTCAAGAGACTGAAGAAGTTCTTGTTTTTTATTCGCTTGTTCACTTTCAACAACAGCACGGTGTGAAAGGATCACGCGGTTTTTATCACGGTCAAGCTCTACAACGAGCAGTGACAGTGTTTTTCCTTTATAGTCAGTGAAGTCTTCAACGAAATGTGCTTCAACAAGTGATGCCGGAATAAAACCGCGAACGCCGATATCAACGACAAGGCCGCCTTTCACGACATCTTTCACTTCAGCTTCAAACACTTCTTTTGTTTCAAATTTTTTCTCAAGGTCTTCCCAAGCGCGGTCTGCATCAACAGCACGTTTAGATAAAATCAAAGCATCGTCTTCCACTTTTGTTACTTTCAGGTCAAGCTCGTCGTCTACTTTAACAACATCCGATGCTTTCTCTACATGAAGACTTGATAATTCACTGATTGGAATAATACCGGATTGTTTGACATTGATAATTTCTACATCTACATGTTTGTCTTCTACCTTTGTCACAATCCCTTTAACTACATCTCCAACCTCTGGCACTTGAACATCAATTTGATTCATTTCCTCTGTCATTTGAATAACCTCCTTGGTCCAAACCTACACAGCTTAATTAAAACGGTTTGAAAGCTGAACATATAACATGCCCGCTTTTAGCCGAATATGTATTAAAGAATCATCCAAAAAAGTTTTTTGAATGATCAATAAAAAGTTTTATTAGTATTAACTTCTAATAAAAGGACAGGTTTGTCAAGCAATAACATTCTATCTTCGTTGAAAAATTCAAAAAAAGTGGCATTTGCCATCCTCAGCGGGACTTTTGCTCCACAGCCTCGAGGATTTTATCAGCTACCTCTTGAATGGAAAGCGATGTCGTGTCGATTTCAAGAGCGTCTTCTGCTTTACGCAGCGGAGATACTTCGCGCTCTGAATCAAGCTTGTCTCTTCTTGCAATTTCCTCAATTAATGTTTCGTAGTTGACATCAAAGCCTTTTTTCACATTTTCTTCATAACGGCGTTTCGCTCTCTCTTCCACAGATGCCAAAAGAAAGATTTTTACTTCTGCATTTGGCAGCACATGCGTCCCGATGTCACGACCATCCATGACGACGCCGCCTTTTTCCCCAAGCTGCTGCTGGCGTTTCACCATTTCTTCTCTGACACTTCTGTGCTTGGCCGCAATTGAAACTTGGTTGCTGATTTCATCTGTTCTGATCGCCTCAGTTACATCGGTGCCGTTTACAAACACTTTTTGTCCATCTTTTGTTGTAATCAGCTCAATGTCTGTCCGCTTTAGCAGCTCAGCCAGTTTTTCTTCATCTGTCAGATCAACGTTTTCCTGTAAAGCCGCGTACGTAATCGCCCGATACATCGCTCCTGTATCAATATATATGTACGATTTTTTCTCAGCCACAATTTTGGCAACGGTGCTTTTCCCCGCAGCTGCCGGGCCGTCGATTGCAATCGATAATTTCTTTTCCATAATTCCTCTCCTTGCTCTTTTCTCCTCTAAGGATTGTATCACGAACTTTATGAAAAAGGGTGAAAAATTGATGAATAATTAATGTTTGAAGGTTTCAATCCTATTGTTTTCCTCCATTTTATCCACCCCTTCATATTGAATCACTTTTGATACGTATGGTTCAATATGCTGATAGTGAAAAAGAAATTGGACACCAAGTAAAATGATGGCCTGAATGAACAATAATTTGATCAGCAGCCGTTCAAATGTTTTCATTGGAGCACCTCCATTACAAATAGTATGGAAGTGTTTGCCGATGTTTATTCCATTCGGGCCTTTCTTCTCTTATTTAACTGGCGCCTGATGCAGTATTGAAGCAAAGCCTGCTGGTCACCTGCTGCAATTTCTGAATACTCTAAAGTCATTTTTCGTTTTTCTGACTTGGGGTCATTAAAGATTCGTCTGACAACTGCTTCTGTTTCTATTTGACGTGTGTGCTCCTCTTCAGGAAGACGGATGATCAGGCGCAATGATTCCCCCGATTGAAAAGAAAGGCCATCAGCTAAAACCACGGCGATGCCGCCTGCACTGATGTTATAGGATAGTGTGCGGGTCTCTTCTTCATTTCCCGGCTGAATTTGCACATCTAATACCGCATCAGTTCTTACATATTGGCGGCGCTGGATTCTTTTCATTTTTTCACGGGGAGGCATTTCAAGACAGATCATTTGAAGTTTGTCCTTCACTTTACCTTTTATACGGCTTATAAAGCGATAAGGAACTTCGTCTTTTCCCACAAACTCTACCGTTACTTCCATATCGTTATGTAAAATCACAGTTCGCCCTGTAACTACATCAACAGGATACGCGATCAAAAGTTCATTGTTTTCGATGCTGACCGCCTTGCTTTTTGCCTTTTTCAATTCATTTTCTTCTATATATTCTAAAAGTACATTTTCTCCAATCTCTATCATTGACTTCACTCTTTCGCATTCAATATACTCACGTTTTTATTAAAGCACGTAATGAAAAAAAGGAAAAGACATTTAGTCCTTTCCTCCTGTTTTTTATAGGTCTTTATATATAGGTTCTGCATTTTTTAGTTTTTCAACCTTTTCTTCCGATCCGTCTTTGGCATTGATATACATTCTGAATGTGTCATTTTCAATTGTCCCAAGCATTTCGTAGCATAACACTTCTTGACCTAGTTCATTTGTAATCAAAGCGAGCCTTGTTTCTCTCACTTGTACATTTTTATTTAATTTAGACTTTGCCTCTGCTTCAGTAATTGCAGGCTTAGGTATGGTTCTTTTTCTGTGAGATGTGAGGAAGTCTCTTGCTGAAAAGCCGACAACCTCACCGTCATCCAAGGCCACTTTCATACGAATTGCCTCGGGGTACATCCGGACTTTATTTTCAACAGGAACATATGAAAATACACCGATTTTATCATATTGGGCACTTTCATCAATTTCCAAATCATCTGTTTCAAATCCGTTTTTCTTTAAAAATGCAAGCGCTCGGTTCGATCCGTCATTTAAACTGATTTTCTGATCTTTCACTTCTCTGTTTTGGATCAAGTATACCGGATGCCCGCCCTTCTTCGTAATATCCATATAAATCACTGCTTTATGGTCTGGGTCTTTCATGCTGATGCTATATACATCGCGATTTGTTTTTTTTCCGCTCTTTACCACTTTAATTGAATAATTGTCATCTGGGGCAAAGCGCTCAGCAATTTGTTTTGCTTCCTGTTCGGAAATTTGTTTTCCCTTCAGATGGCTGAAGCCTTTCTCTTCTTTTTTCGTACTGGTGAAACTCGGGCCAAGATCAGTGCCAGTGGAGAATGCACCAACATTTTTTTCGACTGTTTTAAAGCTGTTGATAATCGTATTATCACTTTGTTTTTCGTCAGAAGCCAGAGCCATTTCTACGTCCATCCAGCGAAGGTTTTTGCTCATGACAAGGTGCTGAACATGACGCAATTCATTTTGTATATCTTCGGACTGCTGATATAGCTTATTTAGTGATGTATACTCGTTTTTATCAAGCGGCTTTTGGTCCAAATCTCTGACTGAAGTTTTATAGCTGAAATCGCCGATCTTTGATAATAGCTCTTCAGTTTTATTAAACGGCATTAATGTAAGCGGCAGCTGACTGACGCTGTTATGAGCTTCTGATGTAATCCTCCACACATCGATCAATGCAGGCGACAGTGATTTTTGGCTGTTCATGGCAAGTGTTGTTCCGATTTTATCATGAAGCTGATCCACCTGATAGGTAAGCTCATGAAACGCCCGCTGATAGTTATTTTCAGCATGAAGAAGAACTGCGTCTTTTTCCTGGTGTTCTTTGTATCCCCAGTAGCCTGTACCGACTATTGCAATACCAAGCACGGCGATTAAAATTCCTCTGATCATTTATCACACCTCTTTTTATGCTTTTTCATATCTGCTACTCACAGAAAATGTGTTTACCGATTCTTTTAATCTGCGGACGCCCCCAAATCCACGGACTTGTAGCCGTATCCGGATTAAAGTAGTAAAGTGCTTCCTCTGATGGGTCCCAGCCATTGATGGCATCCAGCACTGCTTCTCGTGCCGTTTCATTCGGCTGCATGTAAATTTGTCCGTCGGCTACTGCTGTGAAGGCAAGCGGCTCAAAAATAACCCCCGCTACTGAATTTGGAAATAACGGGCTGTTCAAACGGTTTAAAATGACTGCTGCAATAGCAACCTGCCCCTCGTACGGCTCGCCCCGGGCTTCGCCATAAACCGCTTGAGCAAGCAGCCTGATATCGTTGTTGGAAAATCCACCAGGCATATTCGCTGCTACCGCATCCTGTTTTCTTGCTTTTGCTGGTGTATTGTTTTGCTGTTTATTCGCATTCGCTTTAGGCTGCTGCGTTGTTTTTTCCGCAGGCTGTTTCTGCCGTGCTTCTGCTTGTTGTCTTGCCTTTTGTGTTGCTGCTTTTGATGGTTTCGTCTGATACTTTAGCGGAATTTTTCCGTAATGCGTGAATGTATTCCCTTTATTGAGCTGTTCCATGACATATTCACGATAGTATTTTGATTTACATATTAAGGTTTGCTTTGTTTTAGCTCCTACAAGGCCGTCAACCTCTTTTAACCCGAATTGATCCTGAAAATTTCGAACTGCCCAGTACGTCCCCCATCCATAAACCCCGTCAATTTTTCCGTTATAATATCCGTTGTATTGAAGACGCGCCTGAAGTTCGACCACATCATCCCCTGTTGCCCCTCTTTGAATGACCTGATTCGAAAAGGCAGAGATCGTTTCAGTATTAATAAACGTCGTTATTGTAAAGGAAAAAAGGATGAGACATGCCATAATCGATCCTTTGGACTTCATCTTTTCAAGCCTCCTACTGCAAATTTTTAAGTGTAATCGTATTTTCTGTAACGAGGTTATTTTTATACACTCTTTCCTTGTTATCCCTCAGAACATAAAAACTCTTTTGTAAAAACTGCACACAAAAAAGCCGCACGGTTGCTGTGCGGCTTCTATACTTGCATCATATTAACGGAACGGGCTTTTTTCGCTTTACGCAAACCAAACCACCATAAAAATACCATAAATGGAAGCATATAATAAATCCAATTGCTAAGCGCTGTTAGGATAAAATCATATGATCCATGCAAAAGGGATGGGACAACTAAAGAAAGAGTAAGCCACTTTACACGCGCCTTATCAGCGGAAAAACGGGCTTTTCCAAGGTAAAATCCCATTATAACGCCAATCAAGGCATGGCATGAAACAGGCAGCAGCGCCCTGACAAACGCATGCTCCACGCCGTGGCCAATTAAATAAAGAATATTTTCGAGGGTTGCAAAACCGAGTGATACACTTGTACCGTACACAATCCCGTCATAATGCTCATCAAAGTGGGCGTGCGGGTAGACACTGATCATCAGTATAAACCATTTTAATGATTCCTCC
This sequence comes from Bacillus sp. FSL R7-0685, assembly GCF_038002425.1. Lineage (NCBI taxonomy): Bacteria > Bacillati > Bacillota > Bacilli > Caryophanales > Bacillaceae > Bacillus > Bacillus sp. FSL R7-0685. The sequence goes on from NZ_JBBOCN010000001.1 coordinate 2,273,461, forward strand.
AAAAACCCCGAAGATAAAAAAGAAACGAAAAAGCTTCCGCCTCCTACATTCTCTTTTTCAAGTACATACTGGATAAACATGATGGGAAATACAAGAACAACCCCGAGAAAAAACGACCGTAGCACCATATGTACAGGTTCATTATCATACTGATCTTTTAAATAAAAATAACTTAATAACGCGATGCCGGGGGCAATTCCTGCAGAGATGATTGCAAACATCAGGCAACCTCTTTCCTTTATATTCCTACGTCTATCCTACCATGTTGTTTAAAATTTTACATCTGTCTGCACTTAAAAAAACAAAAAGAGCATACGAATGCATCATATGCTCCTCATCTTTAATGGTTTTCTCTTTTGGCGATTTCCGCTGCGATATGCCCCCCGTGAAACCTGCCGTTTTCAATAAATATTTCATTTGCATTGTTTCCCGCAGCAATAACACCGGCAATAAAGACACCTTCAACGTTCGTTTCCATCGTTTCTTCGTTGAAATATGGACGCCCTGTTTCTTTATCAATTTCAACACCAATTTTTTCAAGAAATTGATGATCAGGATGATAGCCTGTCATGGCAAATACAAAATCATTTTTAATGGTAATGAGTTCTTTCTCTCCGGAGCGAAACACAACTTCATCCTCGGTGATTTTTTCGACACAAGCGCCAAATTCCATACGGATTGTACCGTTTCTGACGAGAGCTTCAAATTCCGGCAGAATCCACGGCTTAATGCTTGGAGAATACTCATTGCCCCTATATAAAACTGTGACACGCGCCCCAGATTTCACGAGTTCAAGGGCGGCGTCCACGCTTGAATTTTTCCCGCCGATAACAACAACATCTTTATCAAAATACGGGTGGCCTTCTTTAAAATAATGAAATACTTTCGGCAAATCCTCACCGGGTATATTCATATAGTTTGGATGATCATAATAGCCTGTGGCGATGATACAATATGGCGTCGTGTAGGTCTCTTTTGACGTCTCAATAACGAATGTGTTTTTTTGCGTTTTCGTCACTTTATGCACCATTTCAAACGCATTAACACGGATGTTTTTCCGTTTAACGACTTCACGGTAATACGATAAAGCCTGGATTCTGACAGGCTTCCTGTTCTCTGTAATAAATGCGACATCTCCGATTTCGAGCTTTTCACTTGAGCTGAAAAAGGTTTGATGCGTCGGATAATTGTAAATACTGTTAACGACATTGCCTTTTTCAATGACGAGGGCATCAATGCCAATTTGTTTTAGGTGAATGGCAGCAGATAGTCCACAAGGTCCTCCGCCTATAATAATTGCTTTTTCTTGAATCATTTCTGTCAACTCCTGCGATTGGCATTTCACTTCATATTTTCTATTTCCGAATAAAAAAATCTCCTATTTTATCATAGGAGATTTTTTATTTTTATGCAAATCATCAACTTATATCCAGCCTCTAAAACGCGAAGCTTCAGCCATTTTGCGAACGCCGACCATATATGCAGCGAGCCTCATGTCAATTCTTCGGTTGTTAGCCATTTCATAAATATTGTTAAATGATTTGACCATCATTTTTTCTAATTTTTCTTCTACCTCTTCTTCACTCCAGTAGAAGCCTTGGTTATTCTGAACCCATTCAAAATAAGAAACTGTTACGCCACCGGCACTTGCCAGCACGTCTGGTACAAGCAGAATGTCCCGGTCTGAAAGAATTTTTGTTCCTTCAAGCGTTGTTGGCCCATTCGCTGCTTCAACGACAATTTTAGCCCGGATATTATGGGCATTTTCTTCTGTAATTTGATTTTCAATCGCAGCAGGAACGAGAATATCACAATCCAGCTCCAGCAGCTCTTGGTTGGTAATGGTATCGTTGAAAAGCTTTGTTACGGTACCGAAGCTGTCGCGTCGGTCGAGTAAATAATCGATATCAAGGCCTTCCGGATCATAAAGTCCGCCATACGCATCTGAGATGCCGACAACTTTTGCCCCCGCATCATGCATAAATTTTGCCAAATAGCTTCCCGCGTTTCCGAAGCCTTGGACAACGACACGCGCACCTTTAATATCGATACCTCTCTTCTTAGCCGCTTCTTTAATACAGATGGTAACACCTTTTGCTGTCGCAGATTCTCTCCCGTGAGATCCGCCAAGCACAAGCGGTTTGCCTGTAATAAATCCAGGCGAATTAAATTCATCAATTCTTGAATACTCATCCATCATCCAAGCCATGATTTGTGAGTTTGTAAATACATCCGGTGCCGGCACGTCTTTTGTCGGGCCGACAATTTGGCTGATCGCTCTGACATACCCTCTGCTCAGACGCTCAAGCTCTCTAAACGACATATCCCTTGGATCACAAACAATTCCGCCTTTACCACCGCCATATGGAAGATCAATTATGCCGCATTTTAAACTCATCCAAATTGAAAGCGCCTTCACCTCTTTTTCTGTTACGTTCGGGTGAAAACGTATCCCGCCTTTCGTTGGACCGACAGAGTCATTGTGCTGCGCACGATATCCTGTAAAAATCTTTACTGAACCGTCGTCCATACGAACAGGTATTTTTACCGTTAATAATCTCATCGGCTCTTTTAACAATTCGTATACCTCTTCGGGATATCCCAATTTTTCCAGAGCCTTATGTATTACGGTTTGGGTTGATTTTAATACATCAAGTTTGTCCTCTTCTGTATGACCGGTGTTTCGATCGGCTGCCATTTGAGTTAACCTCCTAGAATCTTCTGTTTCTCACATGCTCCCTTTCAGAGAATAGTATACACCTTCATATGATCTGTGCATAGAATAAACGTTATGTTTTTCCATGTTTTTTAACGAAAAAAAACTGCTGAAATCAGCAGTTTTCCGTTGCATTCTTATGAAAAATGAGTTTGTATCGTCTCTACGGCATTACCGTCCATAATGAGCTTACCATACTCTTGCAGGCGATAAATCGTTAAAGTTGTCGGATTGCCGTATTCAGCCAGAACCGCCACAACCCCTTCAGCCGTATGTGACCCTAGATCTTCAAGGCTTAAAAAGTACTGCCCGTCATAGTGGTAGACAGTTCCCCCTGTGATACCGATTCGCTGTAAGCTTTCTGAAAGCTGAATGATATCTTCAAAGGAATGGAATTGATATATGATGTCCGCGCTTTCATCAAGCTTGACTTGCATTTCGATGTAATCATCATCATACTCATCGTCTTCTGAATCGGCGTCTTGGTTCTTTGTTACAATCACGACCATCCCTTGTGCTTGGAGAGAATACACTTCCACTGCAATCGGTCCATTCGCTTCAAAGCCGAGCTCTGTATTTGCTTCATTCATCATATCTTTAAATAACTGGTGGACTTTAAATGAGTCCTTCCAGAGGTCTTCTTTTGTCAATCCCCGGTCTGTCAAATCATCGAGGGTTAAAAAGATTTTGATCTTATTATAATTCAGACGCTCAAGCCGCATAACGTTCCCTCCTGCCTCTACTTGCACACAAATCATATAACACATTATATGAGATGATGAGTCATAGGTTCTTAATTGTTATCAGTTTACACTGAGTTCACTAGTAAGACAAGCACAATGCAGTTTTTATTGCCATATGGATTTTTGCTTTTTAGAAGTTATTCTGGCCCGCAAAGAGTCACAATGTGTGTTTCAGGCTCAGCACCTAAACGAAGAGGCACTTTTGTCGTGCCGTAGCCGTTGCTGATCAGATATGCCGCGTTTTTAACAATACCTGTTTTCCCCAGTTCATAAGGACCGAATTTTCCAAACCTGATCTGGCCTCCATGGGTATGTCCGCTGAGTATCACATCAATACCGTCATCTTCATTGATTTGTTCATGAATCTCCGGATTATGGCAAACCAGAATATTCAGCTGGCTTTCATCAAGTTCTTTGATGGCTTCCTCATAATGATCCATCTCCATCCTGATATCATCAACCCCCGCAATCGCAATCGTATGCCCATTGTATGAAAACGGGACTGACTCATTTCTCAGAGTGATGACGCCGTGCGCTTTAAATATGGAATACAGCTTATGCTGCCTGACTTCATAATCATTATTCCCCCACACAAACACGATAGGGACCCCGAATTGTACGAGCCTTTTGATGTTTTCCTCGATTCTCGCACTGGGCACCCCGCCCTCAGCTAAATCACCGCCGATTATAACCAAGTGGGGGGCATGGCTTCGCGCTTTTTCTAAAAGGTCTTGATCGATGAGACGTTTGTGAATGTCTGAAATAAAAAAGATTGTCAGAGGCGGCTTGCCCTTCATCTTTGATAAAGGAAACGTATGTGTCTTCAAATGATTGCCTTTTGCTGTTGCATACATTTTTGCCGTCATTGCCGCTGCCGCAACAGTTAGTACACCGGCAATTTTCACTGATAGCTTCATAAAAAACTCTCCATTCTTTTTAGAACTTATCAATAAGACGGACAATAAAAAAAAGACGTTTCTATCGTTTGAGAAAACGCCCCATTTTATTTACTTTCAAAATATAGATTAATGTCATATTTGTGCTTCATCATGTGAAAAACAGACTCTCTCGCCTTCCATTTATCGGGCTGCGGCCAGAGATCAGTGCTTTTCTGAATAATTTCACATCTCAGTTTATGGAAATCAGTCTCGGATTTTTCTTCCTTTTTCTTGAAATAATATGAAGTGCAGTAGGCAAAAGCGGTTGCCAGCATCCAAAATAAATAAAAGGTATGGCTAAGTATTTCTTGAAGTATAAGCTGAGGCTCCGGGCTTTTGATCATGATCATAACACATAATAAGCCTAGGCAGATAAGTGAAGCCCATCGCCATCTGCGGCATTGCGCTGCATAATTTTCGAATTTTTGTTTTCGTTTTACAAGCGCTTGGAGCATCTGTTTGGTCGGCGCGTCTGTAAACTGATCCAGCTGATTCCATAAGGATTCCATACGCTTCACACCTTGTCCATTTTCATTGCTACAATATATGAACGTAAAATAAAAATAATACCCTATTCATCCATTAAGGGGATGTCCAAAACTTGTCCGGTGTAAACATCATTTCCATTCAGATGATTATACGCTCGAATTTTTTCTTCTCCTGTCCGGCTTTTATAATACTTCATGGAAATGCGGTATAGCGTTTCTTTCTTTTGGACGGTGTGCTTGACAACGCGATTCGGCACATTTTGAACTGGCTCAGCCGGCTGCTGTTGCTGTTCTTGCTGTTGTACTGTTGATTGGGAAGAGGAAGCAGCCGCGGCGGTTGCTTCCTCCTTATTTGCCGAGTCTTCTTTTTCCGCTACAGCAGTCTGTTTCTTATCAGCAGCTGTTTGCTCTTTTGGCTTGGAATCTTCAGGCTCTTTTTTTGACTCCTTCTGCAGTGCGGTTTCTTTAGTGTCTGCGGTATCGTTTTTATCCTCTGATTTCGGGACAACCTCATATTTGCTTTGGCTGCTGTCAATAAAAACATCTTCATAATCGTCATGATTATCCGGGTGGCTCTTTAGATAAAATAAGGTGACTAAAACGATAACCGGCACAAATACAAATATTACTGCGAGTACTGTGAATAATGGCGTTTTTGTTTTGCCTTGCTTTTTTTTCTGTTCTCTTTGATTTTTTACAGATTGTCTTGTCGGAAGGCTTTCTCCATCATCGGCATAATCGTCCGCCAATGCGGCGTTTTGATCTTCATAAAGATTCTGGGCTTTTCTTCTCTCTACTCTCGACATGTTCGTCATGTTTATCCCTCCTCACATGTTCAAAACGAATCTGACAGGCAAACACGGCATCAATGATAAAATGCGCCGTCATCGGAACAAATAAGTTGCCGGTCCATTCATACATCAGACCGAGCAAAAAGCTGATTGCTGTCACCATAATAAATAACAGCCATTTTGACAAATACCGAAAGTGCAGAGCGGCAAATATAAGGCTGGCCGCCCATAAACCGATATGAGTCTGCAGCACTCCCCTGAATAACATTTCTTCCGCGAAAGCAATCAGAAGCGTTAAAAATATAATATGAGGGATTGACCTCTTACTGAATATTTTTTTATTGATTCCGCCGTCATCATATAAATGAGACGGAAACCATTTCATTACTGCCATATCGGCTAAAATAACAATAACAGCTATAGAAACACCATACCAGATGATTCGCATATCGCGAATGTCCCAGAGCTTTAATACGTCCCGTACATCCTCAAAAAAGAACAGTCCTGCTGCAGCAGCGGCAAAGATGATGAGTAGCTGCGTCAAATATAACTGCTTCAGCATATCACGGTCAGACATATGCTGAATATAATCTTTTTGCTGTTTCAGTTCAGCTCACCTACAGTCTGCAAGCTGAATATCCGGTGCAATTCCGAACTCCAGCTGTCTAATGGCGCCATTTTACTCCGTGCCCCTTTTTGTTCATACAAGGATAAATCAAAACCGCAATGTGAACAGCACGGGAGGTTTCCGTCATCAGGCTCGTATGATTCATCAAAGTAGGTTAACAGTGCCTGCCTTAAACAGCCGTCACGCTGAAGCAAAAATGATACACGGTGCATTTTTTCCAGTTTCAGCTCCATGCGATATGAAATTTCTTTCTTCATCAGTTCAACTGATGTTTTTCCCTGCATAAAGAGATGAATCATCGTACGGGCCTGTGTCTCTCCGACGCCATACTGAAGTAATACGTCACGAAGCCTTCTCTCATCCCGCTCCTCCGTCTTCTCTAGCACACGGATTACGTCGGCGATTTCTTCAGCTGTGACACTCTCCATCTGGATAATCTGTTCCTGCAATTCAAAATCCCCTGGCGCCCGCAGCAAAATGCTGACACTCGGCTTTCCGTCGCGTCCCGCTCTGCCGATTTCCTGCATAAAAGCTTCTGCCGTCTGCGGGAGGTGAAAATGAATTACATATCTGATATCAGGTTTATCGACACCCATTCCAAACGCATTCGTACAACATATCACATCAAGCTGGTTATGAATAAACTGCTGCTGAATTAAAATCCTGTCCCCTGACTCCAAACCGCCATGGTAAAAGTCGGCTCTGCTGCTCGTTTTGCTTTTAATTTCACCCGCTAATTCCTCGGCCCATTTCCGTGTTGGACAATAAACAATTCCCGGACCTTGCAGGTTTTCAACCAGCTGAATGACCCTATCTATTTTTTCGGCAGTATCCGCCGCATTTTCAACCCTCAGTGCGATGTTTGGGCGGTTGACTGAGTTGAGATGGCGTACAGCATGCTGCAGCTCCAGCAGGTTCATGACATCTTGCAGCGTTTCCTTTGTAGCCGTGGCGGTCAATGCCAGAACGGGCGGGTGTCCGAGTTTTTTTCTCAGCTGTCCGAGCTTTGAATAATCAGGCCTGAAGTCGTGTCCCCATTCAGAAATACAATGCGCTTCGTCAATAACAAATAGGCTGATCGGGACGCTTTTCAATTTTTCCAATACATATGGAGACTGTAAAGCTTCAGGAGACAAGTACAAAAATTTATATCGATGAATATGTTCTAAAACAAATTGTCTTTCCTGCCTGTTAAGCATGCTGTTCAAAGCTGCAGCACGCTTTTCCCCCCGGGCTTTCAGCTGCTGCACCTGATCCTCCATTAAAGAAAGCAGTGGAGAAACGATTAATACCATGCCGTCAAGCATATAACCAGGCAGCTGATAGCAAAGCGATTTCCCTCCCCCAGTCGGGAGCATTGCAATGGTATCCTTCCCGCTGAGTATGCTTTCAATAATGTCCTGCTGCCCTTTTTTAAAGGAAGTAAAACCAAAAAACTGATATAACGTTTGCTGTAATTTAGTCATATTGCTGCACCTGCTTTGTCAATGCCAGTCTGATTTGAAAGTAGCTGAACCGCTGTTCCAGCCCGTCGCGAATTTGTTTGATTTTATTCGTCCGCATCCGTTTGGCAAACTCTGCGATTTGAAGCTGGTCTTCTGCTGATACATAGTCATTAATCATAAACGCAGGCTCATGGAGAGAAATCTCGACAATGTGGTCTTCAATCGTCGCTGTTTTCAGCTTTCTGATTTCAGCAATTCGCTGTATCGGAAACCCTTGTTTGACCATCTGCCATGTTTTCCTCGTCGACTCTGTCAGGGCATTATCTAAGTGCACATCAGAAAGGAGATCCTTTAACAAAGCATCTTCACACTCCGGAAGAGAATGAATAAAATAATGTACCGAAGCCCAAAACATGATATAGACATACCATTCGTCTTCTTTCAGCGTATCAGCAAGCTGCCTGCTCGTATAACCGATCCGATGGTGCGCGGTTAAGGAGTAGACAAAAATTTGCGCTGCTTTGTTTTCAATCTTTTTTAAATGCGCCTCAAGCATGGCAAAAAGGCTTTTTGCCATCTCTATATGATCCGTATGCCGGGACAGGTATTTCTTTACCCAGTGAAGTGTCTTATGATCCTTAGTTACAGGGATATACTGCCTGCTCCCTTGCTGTTTATGGGATAGGACCTGCACAAGCAGCGAAAGTCTTTTCCAAAGCACACCGGCAGCCTGCTGATAATGAGCGCCGTGACAATGAACGGGCCAAGGCCGCTCGCTAAGGGCATGCCTTAAAACTGCTGCGCCGCTGGCTGTCACTTTGTATGTATCTGATTCAGACATTGGCGCGAGATATGAATGCTTTTCAAGCTTGTCAAGCGACGCAGAAATATCGCTTCTCGAACATTTTGCCGCCATTCCAAAGTATTTTGCAGTCTGAAATAAGCCGGCATCTTGAATGGTCTGTGACGATCTCTTGCCTTTGAATAGGTGAAAAACAGCGCTTCCCGACCGTTCCCCGTTTATTTTGCAAAGACAATCGAGAACCATAATATCGAAGTAATTTAATGACAACCTATCCACCTACATTCTTCCTGACAAAAATCGTTGATTTGCTCTTTTTATTTTAACAGATTTCAAACAGAAATCGACGTTTAAAGTCATCATTAAGGGGGATGTTATGTAGATAACCCCTTATGTGATAAGCATTCTCAATCATTTTTCTGTTGAAATGTGGCAGCAACATCATTACAATAAGTAAGAGGAATAGGTGTTAAATTGATTAAATATAAAGATTGATCCATTTGTTCCACCAAGAACAATCTGGGAGGTTTTATTCATGGCAAAGTACACAATCGTAGACAAAGATACATGTATTGCATGCGGCGCTTGCGGAGCTGCTGCACCAGACATTTACGATTACGATGATGAAGGCATCGCGTTCGTAACGCTTGATGAAAACAAAGGTGTTGTCGAAGTTCCTGAGGTACTGGAAGAAGATATGATTGACGCATTTGAAGGATGCCCTACTGATTCCATCAAAGTGGCGGATGAGCCATTTGAAGGCGACCCGCTTAAATTTGAATAGAAGTAACTAAAAAAAGCTCCCGAACGGGAGCTTTTTTATTTAATGGATATGTGCACTTCGCTGCTGCTCAATCCATGGCTTAAGCTTGATAAAAATTAGTGAGAATACAACCGTAATTACAATACCTTTTATCATGTTAAACGGCAGGATACCTGCGACGACTGCTGTTTTTAGCGCGCTGTCGGATAATGCCGGTGAATGTAAAAACCACGTGTATGCCGGAAGAATCAGAACATAATTTAAAATACTCATTAAAATGGTCATCGCTGCAGTTCCCAAAAGCAGGCTGACAGCCAAGCCCTTTGCTGAGTTGAGTTTTTTAAATAAGAAAGCAGTCGGTAATATAAAGAGTGTTCCTGCAATAAAATTCGCAACTTGCCCTACAGGAACTCCGGCCATGCTTCCCTGAATGATATACTGAAGAACATTTTTTATCGCTTCTACGGCAATACCCGCCAAAGGTCCGTAAATCAGAATGGCAATAATAGCGGGAACGTCGCTAAAATCGATTTTTAAATAATCCGGAAGACCCGGAAACGGGAAATTTAACAGCATCAAAACAAATGCAATGCTGCTCAGCATGCTGACCACAACTAATTTTTTTACTTTCACTTCATTCTCTCCTTTTCGATCACATCTTACTCGAAAACGGAAAGGTTCTTTTCCAGCCAATAAAAAAACCGCTTCATATATAAAAGCGGGGTTTCGAAAATTAGGCTAGGCAAAGAAACGTTTGAAAAATTCAATTTCAAAACGCTTATGAACCTCCATCTTCTCCCATCCAGACTGTACTGTCGGCTCCGGAATCTCACCGAATCCTGCTGTAAAGACAGCTCGCGGGCTTAGAGCCATTGGCTCATCACCGCCGGTAGGGAATTTCACCCTGCCCCGAAGATTGATCATATGAAATTTAATTACATTATAAACGATAACTGGTTGGCTGTATAGAGAATTGCTTCAAATTATATATATTACCTGCAAGCTGTCAGATCATTGATTTATTAGGCTTTACTTTTATCCTTTACTGCGTCAATACACGTTGACACTCTTTTGAGAATATGTTAAATTATCAGATATTTAGTTTGTCAATTTAGGAGGAAATCTAACGATGTTTCGAGTATTGGTCTCAGACAAAATGAGCAACGACGGTTTACAGCCACTTATTGAATCAGACTTTATTGAAATCGTTCAAAAAAACGTAGCAGATGCAGAAGATGAATTACATACTTTTGATGCTCTTTTGGTGCGAAGCGCGACAAAAGTAACAGAAGACCTTTTCAACAAAATGACTTCTTTAAAAATTGTCGGAAGAGCCGGTGTCGGTGTCGATAATATCGATATTGATGAGGCTACGAAACACGGGGTAATTGTGATCAATGCTCCGAACGGCAACACCATTTCGACAGCTGAGCATACATTTGCAATGATCTCTTCTTTAATGAGACACATTCCGCAGGCTAATATCTCAGTGAAATCCAGAGAGTGGAACCGCACAGCTTATGTCGGTTCAGAGCTTTATGGAAAAACGCTTGGTATTGTAGGATTAGGCCGAATCGGAAGTGAAATTGCACAGCGTGCGAGAGCGTTCGGTATGACTGTGCACGTTTTTGATCCTTTCTTAACGGAAGAAAGAGCGAAAAAAATCGGCGTAAACAGCCGTACATTTGAAGAAGTGCTTGAAAGTGCGGATATCATTACCGTTCACACGCCTTTAACAAAAGAAACAAAAGGCTTATTGAATAAAGAAACGATTGCAAAAACGAAAAAAGGCGTTCGCTTAATTAACTGTGCGCGAGGCGGAATTATCGATGAAGCAGCACTTCTCGAAGCTTTGGAAAACGGGCATGTTGCGGGAGCGGCTCTTGACGTTTTCGAAGTTGAACCGCCAGTTGACAACAAACTTGTTGATCATCCATTAGTCATTGCCACTCCTCACTTGGGAGCATCAACGAAAGAAGCACAGCTCAATGTCGCCGCCCAAGTGTCAGAAGAAGTTCTGCAGTTCGCAAAAGGCCTGCCTGTCATGTCAGCTATCAACCTGCCTGCCATGACAAAAGATGAATTTGCTAAAATTAAGCCTTACCATCAAATTGCAGGAAAAATTGGCAGCCTTGTATCACAGTGCATGAAAGAACCAGTACAGGATGTTGCCATTCAATATGAAGGCACAATTGCTAAACTTGAAACATCGTTCATTACAAAAGCCCTTCTGTCAGGCTTTTTAAAACCGCGCGTAGACTCTACTGTTAATGAGGTCAATGCCGGGGGTGTCGCAAAAGAACGCGGCATCAGCTTCAGTGAAAAAATTTCCTCTTCTGAATCTGGATACGATAACTGCATCAGCGTAAAAGTGACAGGAGACCGCAGCACCTTTACTGTAACGGCTACGTATATTCCTCATTTCGGAGAACGAATTGTCGAGATCAATGGATTTAATATTGATTTTTATCCGACAGGTCACTTGGTGTATATCCAGCATCAAGATACAACAGGTGTCATCGGCCGAGTAGGACGTATTCTCGGAGATAATGATATTAACATTGCAACTATGCAGGTTGGCCGTAAGGAAAAAGGCGGAGAAGCCATCATGATGCTTTCCTTTGACAGACATCTGGAAGATAAAATTGTGAAAGAACTAACAAATGTCCCTGATATTGTGTCTGTGAAACTCATTGATCTGCCATAATCAAAAAAACTCAAGCTATATAGCTTGAGTTTTTTTATTGTTCTATCCCCGTGTGTTTTTATGCAAAATATCTAAGACACTCCTTAGCTCAGAAACAGGAATTTGGCCTGGTGCGGACGCCTCTTCTCCAGCTCCAAAAGTACAAGCCGATCCAAAAACCTCACCGCTCAGCCTGCTGATAAGCCCTGTTGCAGCCATTGACATTGTAATAATGGGACGGTCTGCATATTTTGTTTTCATTGTATACGTCGCATCAAGCAGCGTTAGGAGATCTCCAGTATCATTCGGCATGACAGCCATTTTTGGAATATGCGCGCCTAATTCCTGCATTTTTCGAAGTCTGGAAAGAATTTCATCTTTTACAGGTGTTTTTTCAAAGTCGTGATTTGACATCACCACATAGACGTTGTTTTCTTCCGCCAGCGATACTAACGCCTTTACATTTGCATCTCCTGAAAATAATTCGATATCTATCAGATCGATGTCTTTTGTTTGGATTGCCGATTCCAGCAAAGCAAGATAGGAGCTTCCGTCCATCTCCATGCTCCCGCCCTCTTTGTGGGTTCTGAATGTAAATAGAAATAGCTTGTCTTCTAAAGATTTACGAAGCTTAGAAATGAGCTTTGTGACCGCTTCTCTGTCATTCGCTTTTTCAAATACGTCGACTCTCCATTCAACAATGTCCGGATTCAGTAATTTTACTGCCTCTGCTTCATTCAGAATTTGTTTTTCCGTCTTTCCCATCAGCGGAACGATGATTTTCGGCATTCCTTCCCCGATGGAAACTCCTTTAATTGTTAACACGTTCACTCATCTCAAATCCTTTCAATCGTTACCTTGTTTTATTATACACGTACAACTTTTTTTTGAAAATTTCTATTATATGAATAGCAACTAAAAAAGAGCCTCAAAGGGCCCATTTTAGTTTAAGAAAATCGGATTTGGAGCAGCCGGTACCGGAATTGCATCTGATACGTCATATTTGCCGATTTTGTTTGTTCTGGTTTCGGTAAAGGTCACTTCTGTGAAGCCAAACTCTTTTGCGGTTAAAAGAAGTCCCTCAATCATTAAAATACCGGCAATAGAATCCTCAACTTCTGAGTCCTTTGAAAAGCGGATATATAAGTGTTTCTGTTTCTTCGTTACAGATTGGACAGCACCCGCTTGAATAAGAGGTGTCGTATCTTCTTGGCTGCTCGATTCCATTTCCTTAATCGCTTCTTTTACTGTATCAAATGTTTTTTCTGACGGAATGAGAAAGTTCCCTTGTTTATTTTTGTACAAGTAGTAAGCTCTTTTTGACTGTTTGGGAATCGAAATTTCCGTAAAAGTGCCATATGAGCCAATCCGAACCCCAGTCTCATTTTGATCCGATAAAAATTTGACTTTTTCATAAGGACTCCATTTTAAGGATTCTTTAAGCAATTTTTTTAACAGGGTATCATCTTTTACAGAAAATGCCGTAGCTGGCTGATGGACTCGTATACTTAATTCCTTCTGCTTTGGTTTTTCTTTTATTTCTACTTCATCTATGAAGGATGGAATTGTAATGGCATGATCCAAGATATCCAATTCACTACTTACAGTCAGCATGTCCTGGATCGTTTGGTATGCATTTGTTTTTTGAATGCTGACGGGTATAATTGCAGATGTATCGGCATCAGCAACTGCTACAGTGATGTAATTGTCTTGTTCCTTTTCAGGTACAACAAACGATGTATGATCCAGGGATGATGCAGCTTTTGGGCTGTCTTCTGTCTCAGTTTTCGTTACTGCGTTCTCTTGGGACGCTTCTTTTTGTTGAGGCTGTGCCTGATCAAAGAAATGAGGAGTAATAATGAAGGCGATATAAACCGCAATTGCAGCGGCACACGCGGGGCCAATCCACTTGACAGCGGGCTTATTTTTACGCTTTGCCATCGTCAGCCGCTTGTAAATATCCTGAGGCGAACGATGGTCTTTAACTGCCGGAAGTTGACTTAACAACTCCTTTATCTGTTCTTCGTTCCATTCTGACTTCATCATCCATTAGCTCCTCCCTCAAAAGCTCCATATGTTTCCGAAGTACTTTGAGCCCTCTGTGTTGGGTCGTTTTTACTTTGCTTTCCGAGAAGCGCAGAGCCTTGGCTGTTTCCTGTATTGAATATCCCTGAATAAACCGCAAGATAATCACAGCTCTTTGATCGATTGTACATTGATCAAGCGCAGCATAAATTTCCCGGACATTTTCATGTTGAACCGCAAGTTCGTCCGGCAGCAATTGCTGATCCCTGACATCCTGTGTATCCCAGTCAAATGTACCGAGTATACGCTGTCTGATTGTTTGCTGTTTACGGAACCAGTCTATCGCAACATGGCGTGCGATAGACAAAAGCCATGTTTTTTCACTGCTTCTTCCTTCAAACGTATGATAAGAATTTAATACCCGGATATAAACCTCTTGAAGAAGGTCTTCTGTCTGGTTTTTATCCTTTACCATATAAAATAAAAATTGGTACAAATCTTGATGATATGTATCATATAATAATTGAAAGGTTTCTTCCATTTGAAACCCCTCCGTTCACTTTTTTGTCGTATGAATAGCTTGAAAAGTTACATTACAACTATATTACGAGTAACTGGAATTTGGAAGGGAATTTATATTAACATATCCTTAAATTTTATTAATGTTGGCTATTAAAAAAACACCCGCTCAGTCAGCGGGTGTTTCTTATGGAACAAGATTCTTCGGCAAATTCAGACTCGATTTTACCGTTTTGTCGGAATATAAAAAGTAAATGTTGTTCCTTTATCTATTCGGCTGTGCACAGTGATTGATCCGTTGTGGGCTTCCACGATATTTTTAACGATAGCCAGCCCTAACCCGGTTCCTGCTCTGCCCCTTGTCCGCGCTTTATCTGCCTTATAAAACCGCTCAAAGATAAATGGCAGATCTTCTTCCGGTATGCCAGACCCGGAGTCTTTGATATCAATTTTCAATCCATCCTTCACAGAATGGACTGAAATGGAGACACTGCCGCCGGCTGAAGTATGCCGCAGCGCGTTATCAATCAAATTGGTAAATACCTGCTCCATCTTGTCTTCATCAAACATAAATTCCTCTTCTGTGAGAGAAATGTCATGATCTAAAGCAATATTTTTTTCTTTCGCAACACCGGAAAACTTCCGAATGATCTTTTCTAAAAACTCATTCACATTGATTTTTTCATAATGTAAGCCTGTATGGCCTGATTCCATTCGGGCTAAATCAAGCAAATCATTAACTAAACGGCCCATTCGGAGCGATTCGTCATAAATGATTTGGGCAATTTCTTTCCGGTCTTCTTCAGAGCTTGCAATGTCATCAACAATTGCTTCACTGTATCCCTGAAGCATGGAGATCGGTGTTCTCAGCTCATGACTGACATTTGCGATAAAGTCCTCCCGCAGCTTATCAAGGCGGCGTTCTTCTGTCATGTCACGCAGTACGGCAACCGCTCCTCTTACGTGCGATTCCGCATAAAGCGGCGACATCAAAAGCACCCATGATCTGCCTTGCAGCGTCATCTCAATCATTTGTTCTTTTTCAGTGCTGACAGCGTTTTGAAACAGCTCTTTTGCTTCAGGCGGAAGGTTGTCGCCTTCTTTGATATTCATGTTCTGTTCATAATACCAAGCCTGAAGAAAACGTTCAGCCGGCGGGTTGGTCACAAGAATCGCACCGTCAATATTAATGGTAATAACCCCGTCAGCCATACTGCTCAAAATGTTAGAAAGCTGCTCTTTTTCTTGATTGAGCGCATTGATATGAAAGTTAAGCTGCCGGCCCATTTGATTAAAAGCGGTCGCCAGTTCACCGATTTCATCCTGAGTTAAAATCGGGATTTTTGTATCGAACTTGCCCTTCGCCAAATCCTGCGCGCCTTCTCTCATTTTTCGGAGAGGGTACGTGACCCTGCTTGATAAAAAGAATGCGAAAAATGTGGTCAGCACAATCGCAATTCCAGCGGCAAGAAAAATATAGCGGGTCGTATGTTTTGTTGTATCTTTAACGGCAAGCAAAGACTGGGATAAAAAGACCATGCCTTTCTTTCCGTCTTTTTCATACGGGACACCTACAATCAGGCGTTCATTATCCGTGTCGGTATCGCTCAGTCCCGTCCGTTTGCTTACTTTTTTATGGTCTTTGAGAGCTTTATTTAAATCTTTGTCATGCTGTATTTGCTCAACCGTAATAGACGACAGGCGATTTTTATCATTCGGAGAATACCAGTGGTTCTTCTCATCCTGGATGATGGCAATGCTTGTTAAGTTATCAGCGAGCTCCCAAGTGATTGACCTTGCCAGTGCCTGGTCCTCGTGATTTTCTAGGATGACAGCAACTTTATTCGCAAGCTGTGTTAAATCATTCTCGGCTTCTTCCACATGGTAGTTTTCAATAAACTCCAGCAAAAGAACCGTTAAAATGAACAATACGATCAAGACGAGTGAAAGGATCGTAAACCACAGCTTGCCTACTACGCTTTTCCAAAATTTCATTCAGCGCCGACCTCAAATTTATAACCTACACCCCATACGGTGACAATTTTTTTCGCAGCTTCCGGAGATACCTTGTTCAGCTTCTCTCTCAAGCGTTTGACGTGAGTGTCCACTGTCCGTAAATCACCAAAAAACTCATATTGCCACACTTCTTTCAGAAGCTTTTCCCGATCATACACCTTGTCAGGCGTTTTCGCTAAGAAATATAGAAGCTCATACTCTTTTGGCGTCAGGCTCACTTCTGTACCATCAGCTGTTACGCGGTGAGCATCATGGTCTATGGACAGATGTGAAAACACGAGCACATTTTTCGTCGGTGTATTGGCATTGAAATAAGAAGTTTGGGATGCTCTTCTCAAAAGGGCTTTTACACGCAGCACGACTTCTCTCGGGCTGAACGGCTTAACAATATAATCATCTGTTCCCGCTTCAAACCCCTGCACCCGGTTTGCTTCTTCTCCTTTTGCGGTCAGCATGATAATGGGTGTCGCTTTTTTTTCGCGAATTTGCCGGCACACTTCAATTCCATCAGTCCCCGGCATCATCAGATCAAGCAAAATTAAGTCATAATTGGCTTCAAGCCCTTTGGCAATGGCTTCATCACCATTTTCAGCTTCATCTATAGCATAATTTTCACGTTCAAGATACATTCTTAAAAGGCGGCGAATTCTGGCTTCGTCATCAACTACTAATATTTTTGTTTCGTTCGTTTGGTCCATGTTTTCCCCCTGCTTTCCTTCTGTTACTTTCATTTTATCAAATCGCGAGAAAGTTTGAGAACTGTGTCGCTTTCAAAGGACTATGCATAAGAATGAAGTCCGGCAAGCACAAGATTTACGAATATTAAATTAAACATAATAATAGCAAAACCGATTACGGCCAGCCATGCTGACTTCTCACCGTGCCAGCCTCTTGACAGTCTTAAATGCAAGTAGGCGGCATAGAACAAAAATGTGATCAGCGCCCATACTTCCTTAGGGTCCCAGCCCCAAAATCTGGTCCACGCGAGCTGAGCCCAAATCATTGCAAAGATCAGCGCGCCGAGTGTAAAGATCGGAAATCCGATTGATACGGCCCTGTACCCAACCTCATCCACCAGATCAAGATTGACGTTTTTCACCAGCGGATGTAATAGAGCGCTGATTCTTTTTCTGATGATCAGACGGAGAGCCCCATACAACACAAGACCTGCTCCAAATGACCAAATGACAGTGTTCACTTTTCTGCCTGAGAAAAGCGCGGGAAGATCAACAAGCGGTTCCATTCTTCCTTCGGTCAAAAGCTCTCCCTGATGCGGACCGACAAGCGCGGGCATTTCGTACACCATCACGCTTTTTTCTTTACTTTTGTCCACCCAGTTAAACTCCGCTTCATAGCCTGCAAGACGAAATGCTGATGTGATTGCAATAAAGGCGACGGTTGTGACCAGGATAAACATAATCGCTTCAAGCCAGAAGGTCTTTTTGCTTGGCTTTGTCTGATCTACATGCTTCAAAAGAAAGATGACACCAGCGACAAAGCTGATGGCAAGTATAGCTTGCCCAAGCGCGGCCGTTGTTACGTGAATATACAGCCAGTTGCTTTGGAGCGAAGGAATTAAAGGCGAGATATCTGTCGGAAACATGCTGGCGTAGGCAATCAGCAATAAAGCAATTGACAGCGTAAACAGGCCTAATGAAGGCAATCTATAGAGAAAATAAAGAATGATAAACGCCAAAACAAGCATCATGCCAAAAGCGGTGGTGAATTCAAACATATTGCTGACCGGCGCATGGCCGCTGGCAGCCCACCTTGTGATGAAATATCCAAGGTGGCAGAAAAAACCGACAATAGAAAGGGTGATTCCAATGTTGGCCCATCGGTTTGGCCTGCCCTTTTTATCTTTATTCCCGCGTATGGCCCCGCCGAAAATTGGTACAGCGATTAAATACACAAGAAAGGCCGCATAAAGAAAATTTCCGCTCAGCTCTGCCATGACATCACTCCCTTTTCGCCTATTTCTGTGTTTTGATTAATTCTTTTTGGTCCGCCGGTTCAGTCAGTCCGGAATCAGCCAATATAAATGCTAAATCCTTCTTCAGGCCAAACCAGTTTTTATTGGTATGCCCCGCTACCATAACTGCGCCGTCCTGTGAGTGCAGCCAAATTCTTCGATGCTGCCAGTACATACCTTGAATGACACCGATCATAAAAATGGCTCCGCCGACAGCAAGCACCCAGAGTGTCAGATCCTTTCTGACTGTAAGTCCAGTAATGTTTTTCGTTTCGACATGGTCAAATTTCAGCTTGTATTTATTATTGCCTGATCCTTCGATGGTTTCTTGGATGGCGACAAAGCTCTTTTCGCCTTTCGGTTTGTCCGGCGTTATAATATTAAAGACAAAAGCCGGATTGTTAGGGATCTTTGTTTTTGTGCTCGGCTCTCCGTCCTGATTAAAATAGAAGTCAGGCAGGTAGCTGGCGATTTCCACCTTGTAACCGTTGCCAAGATCATAGACCGAATCTGGATCCAGAAGGTTGATCTTCAGGCTCCCAAAGGATTTTTTTGTTTTTTTATCAATCAGCTGGAACACCATTTTGTCAAGCTGATTCTCTTTGTAATCCACCTGGTAAACGGAAAAAGAATCAAAACGCAGCGGCTGATTGACACGGATGTCTTCTTCTGTTACTTTTTTCAGCTTCGGCTTCTCGCCATAAACAATTTTTCCTTCTCTCTTGTAGAGTACGGCATCGGTTTGAAAGTTCTTTGCCACTCTACCGTCCCCGACTCTGTCAATGGCATCTGCAAATACCTTTTTTTCTGTTTTGCTGTTATAGGTCTCTACGCTGAATTGATTGTTTTTTAAATAATATTTTCCGTCTGTACCCGGAATTGCTGCGGTTTCGCCTTCTCTGACCCAAAGCGTCTCATCGACGTACATGCCAGGCACAAATCTCAGCATCGCACCAATCAGAAAGATGATCAATCCAATATGGTTGACATACGGGCCCCAGCGGGAAAAGCGTCCTTTTTCAGCAAGAATGCTGCCCTCTTTTTCTCTGATTCTATAATGTTTTTTCTTTAATAGAGCAACTATCTTTTCTTTCGATTCCCCGTTCAGTACTGTAACTGTTTCACTGAACAAGCGCTGCCTTCTTAAAAAAGCCGGGCTCCTTCTGACGCCTTGGTTTTTTAACGCTCTGTACAACGGAATGACCCGATCAAGGCTGCAAATCACAAGTGAAATGCCGATCGAGGCAATGAGCAGCAAATACCACCAAGAACCATATAAATGATGAAACCCGAGCAAATAATAGAGCTGGCCGAACGTGCCGTACTGCTCCTTGTAATAAGTATCAGCCTGTGCGCCCGGAGGCAGATAGGCTTCCTGGGGAAAAATGGTGCCGAACGCTGATGCGGCAAGGGTTATGACGATAAGCCATATTCCCACCTTAACCGAGGAAAAGAAATTCCAAATTTTATCGATGATCGTTTTGTTATAGGTTTGCGAACGTCTTGCGCTTCCGTCATATCTCATATCAGCGAGCGGAGGTTGAGTTTCCTGAAGAGCTCTTCCGCACGATTCGCATAAAACGGTTCCGACCGGGTTTATATGTCCGCATTCACATTTGACTTGCTTCATCCCGAAGTCTCTCCGGGTTTTATGAGATTCATATAATCGTGTATCATGCTTTCTGTCATAGTGCCGGCCACCACCTTGACAACTTTTCCTTCCGGATTGATCAAAAAGGTTGTCGGAAGCGGAGATACGTCATAGGCATCAAGCACTTGGCGATCTGTATCCAGAACAACCGGGAAATTGACTCCGTAGGATTTCATAAAATTATGTACTGCTATCTTTGACTCCCCAACATTTACAGCGACAATTTCAACACCTTGGCTTTTAAAATGCTTATATTGGTTTGCCATATAAGGAAACTCTTTTTTGCACGGTTCACACCATGTACCCCAGAAATTCAAAAAAACACCTTTCCCTTTTAAGTCACTGAGCTCGATACGTTTCCCATTCGTATCCTCAAGGACAAAATTCGGTGCGTCGGACCCTTCGGATATACTCTCTTTGCCGGCAAATACAGCATTGTAAATGGTATAGCCGAGTGCGCAGATTAAAACGAGAAGGATGCCGGTCCGAATGAATAAACGCCTTTTTTTCTTCATTGTCCACTGCCCCCTTCCCCCTATTGCAGATCCATTCAATTATATCATTGCACGTTCATTTCACATTTCTTACTTTTTGAAGGTTATGTGAAATTTAGAAAGCGTTTTTACCGTGATCCGCCAGTGCTCTGAGCCTTTTTACTTCGTGGGGCGTAAGCTCTCTGGCATCGCCCGTGTGCAGGCCTCGCAGGTTTAAAAACGCGTATTCCTCACGCTTCAGCTTGATTACCTCATGTCCGATCGCTTCAAACATGCGGCGCACCTGTCTGTTGCGTCCCTCATGGATCGTCAGCTGAATAATGCTTGTCTGCTTTTTCTTATCCAAAGACAGCAGCTTCGCTTTAGCAGGCGCTGTTTTGCCTTCTTCCAGCCTAATTCCGCGCTCCAGCTTTCTGAGCAGCTCTTTAGGCGGGATTCCTTTCACCTTCGCCACGTATGTTTTGTCTATTTCATACTTAGGGTGCATCAGCTTATTGGCGAATTCACCGTCATTGGTTAAAAGCAAAAGACCGCTCGTATCATAGTCCAGACGCCCAATCGGATAAATGCGCTGCGGAATATTTTTAAAAAAGTCCGTCACCACTTTGCGTCCTTTATCATCTTGCGCTGCGGAAATAACGCCTCTTGGTTTATATAAGAGAAAGTAAACCGGCTCTTCGCGTTCAACCTTTAACCCGTTTACCTCAATCTGATCAGAACCGGTGACCTTAACACCTAGCTCTGTTACTACTTTGCCATTCACCTTTACTTTTCCTTCTTTAATCAGCTCTTCTGCCTTTCTGCGCGACGCAACTCCGGCATGAGCAATCACTTTTTGCAGTCTTTCCATGTCTTTCACCTCAAGTATTATCTTACTTTTTTCAACCTTAACAAACAAGCTTTTTCAAATTCCTATGCCAAATCTAAAAAAAACGCCGTTTTCAGGCGCTCCCAAATAATAACGTAACGATGATGATAGATGCAACTACGCCGATTAAATCTGCAAGAAGTCCCACCTTTAATGCATCACCCATTTTTTTAATGCCGACTGCTCCGAAATACACAGTCAGTACGTAAAGCGTTGTATCTGTAGATCCCTGCATGACGGAAGCCAGCCTGCCGATAAAGGAATCGGGCCCGTATACTGCAATTAAATCGGTCGTCATTCCGAGAGCGGCCGTACCGGAGATCGGGCGGATCAGAGCAAGCGGCACTACTTCAGCAGGAATGCCGATAGCGGAGAAAGCCGGTTTTAAAAGATCCATTATAAAATCAAGCGCGCCTGATGATCTGAAAACAGTTATAGCGACAAGCATTCCGACTAAATAGGGGATAATGGAAAAGGCAATTTCTATCCCCTCTTTCCCGCCTTCGACAAACGATTCATATGTCGGAACCTTTTTGATCGTTCCATAAAGAAGAATTCCGGCAATAATGATTGGAATCATGGCTAAAGACAGCCAGTTGATGATTTCCATCCGCTCACCTTCCCTTCTTTTTGCGGCGGTAATAAAAATACCGATCAATGATAATGGCACCGATTCCGGAAATAAGCGTTGCCAAAATGCTTGGCCCGACGATATCTGTCGGCGTTTTGGAGGAATAAGCCATTCGGACAGCGATCACCGTTGTCGGGATGAGTGTGATGCAGGACGTATTAACAGCTAAAAAAGTAATCATTGACCGGCTTGCTTCCGATCGGTTTCCATTCAGCTTTTTCATTTGTTCCATTGCTTTAATGCCAAGCGGAGTTGCTGCATTTCCGAGGCCGAAGAAATTCGCCATAAGATTAGATAAAATATAGCCCATCGCCGGGTGATCCGGCGGTATATCAGGGAACAGTTTAGATATAAAAGGCCTGCACATCCGGCTGAAAATATCCAAAAGACCTGACTGCTCGGCGATTTTCATTAAGCCAAGCCAGAAAACAAGCACGCTCATCAATCCAAATGAAATCGTAATCGCTTCTTTCGCACCCTTAAACACAGCTTCATTTACATCTTGCAGAGTTCCGTTGCACATCGCAAAAACGAGTCCGATCACGGTTAAACTGACCCAAATTATATTGACCATTTTGCTCCGCCTGCCGCATTCAGAAAGATTGATTTAAACGTTTCAAAAAATTGTTTCTTCGGTTTTTGATGCCGCTCATTTTCATAATAGATCGGCACTTTTGCGATGGTTGCATCGTTGAACATGATCTCCATGTGCCCTACGATGTCAGGGATTTTCGAGGCATCTTTTTCCCATGCTTTTTTCGGCTTGAGCAGTGTGGTATTAATTTTCACATCTTCTTTTTCCTCTTCAGTCAGCAAATAGGTGATATCACGTTTGATAAAAGCCTTCGATTCATAAAATGTGCCTTTCAGCTTTGGAATATCCCCTTTTTTTGCAATTAAATAGGTTTGATAATGCTCAAACACATAGTTAAACATCTTCATATGGTCATCCCAATCATTAGGGTCATTAATGGTGACGGCTATCAGGTCAATGCCGTCCTTTGAAGCCGTAGAGACCAGTGTCCGTTTTGCAAGTTTTGTATAGCCTGTTTTTCCTCCTGTGCTGTACGGATATAGCATGGTCAGAAGTTTATTTTTGTTTTTCCATACGCTTTCCATCGTTTCCGCTTTGTATATTTTTGTGCCTGAAATCTTTTGATAGTCTTTCAGCTTCATAGCATACTTAGTTAAAATGGCCATGTCATAGGCTGTTGAATAATGATTTTCATGGTCGTCCAATCCGTGCGGGTTTTGAAAACGGGTGTTTTTCATACCAAGCTGCTCGGCTTTTTGATTCATCATATAAACAAACCCATCGAGGCTCCCACCGACATGCTCAGCAATCGCGACAGCGGCGTCGTTTCCTGATCTTAGCATCAGGCCATACACAAGATCTTTTAGCTTCACTTTTTGACCTTCTGTTAAATAAATGGCGGAGCCTTCTGTTCTGACAGCATTTGCCGAAACCGTCACCGTTTGATCCATTTTGCCGGATTCGATGGCGAGGACGGCGGTCATAATTTTTGTGATGCTCGCGATCCGCCTTTTTTGATGCTCATCCTTGGCATATAACACTCTGCCTGACGCACCGTCAATAATGATTGCGCTTTTTGCACTGACATCTATAGCAGCATGTGCTGTATTCACATTTACGGTTGCAATTAGAAAAGAAATCATGATCACGAATACTGCTTTTTTGAAAATGCGCATGTTTGCTCACGTCCTTGTGGTGGTTTGTACAAGTTTATGCGCATGTCCATCAGTTATGAATAACAATTATATTTCTGGAAGCAAACATAAAAAAACTCTCCCTGAAAAAGGGAGAGTAAACGTTATCTGATTGGCGCCATGCTTGATCCGGACGCTTCGTAATGAGCCAGCTCTTCCCTCATCTTCAGAAAGGTCGCGCTCAACGGCAATAATAATTGCTCAAGCGACGCAGGAACAGCATGATAAAACTCAATTGCGCTGACCCCAGTATAAGACGCCCGGCTATTTTCACACCACGTGTCTTTTTTCGGCATAAAGAACTCTTCAATGCATTGGTGATACACATTATAAAGTGTTTTTTCCGCTCTGGCTTCCTGAAAAGGCTCCTGCATCAGGAGACGGCGGCACGCTTCTGCGCCTCCTTCACAAAATACTGCCATTCTTCTCAGAGTGCTCAGCACATCACAGCAGTATCCTTTTTCAATAGGTAATTCAGCCTGTAAGGACTCAAGTGTCGTTTGATTTAGGTAATCGTTCACGGTATTGACAACCATTGATAAGAATTCGCCTGTTTTTTGAGTCTGCGCTCGCACAATCGAATGTCCCATTTCGTTTGGTATCTTCCCCTCATGTATTTGTCTCTCACATTTTGCTTCTTTCATGATAGCTTCTTCCTTATATCTTATGATGATGAAAAAGCGCGATTCATTAAACTTCTATTTTATATCTTCGAAAGTTTGGTTAAAGTTTTCAAAAAATAAATCTGCTTCTTCTTGAAGAACGTCTTCTTCCGCATTTTCAGGCAGCGGCGGAAGCTCGTCCAGCGTTTTCAGACCGAATTGTTCAAGAAAAGTCGGCGTAGTACCGTATAAAATGGCCCGCCCCGGACCATCGGCACGCCCTACTTCACACAATAGCGCCTTCGCGACAAGACTGTGTAAAATCCGCTCTGATTTTACTCCTCTGATTTCTTCAATTTCTGCTCTCGTAATTGGCTGTTTGTATGAAACAATGGCCAGTACTTCTAAAGATGCTTGAGAAAGGCCCTTTGACGGCACTTCAATCAGTTTTTTCAAGTAAGGCGCAAAGTCTTTTTTGGTAGAGAGCATGTACGTATCTGCATACTCAATAAGTTCAATCCCTCGTGTATCTCCGCGGTATTCGTCCGCCACATCCGCCATGATCGTGTTCAGTTCAGGCTCTTCGATTTCAAGCACTGTTAACAGCTGCTTTTTTGTAAGCCCTTCATCGCCTGCCGCATAAAGAAGGGCTTCCACAATAGCTTTCCAATTCACGATATCAAGCCCCATGAATGGATTCACTCCCCGTAATGTAAATATCTGAAAAATTGTGCTCCTGTTCAATGAGGACCAGCTGATTTTTCATCAGCTCGAGAACAGCTAGAAAGGTCACTACTAAATGTTCTTTTTGCTCATATGGAAACAGATCCATAAAGTTGATTCTCGTTCCTCTAGATTTCAAGCTGTGCACGATTTCGTTCATTCTGGCTTCGATTGGTATGTCCTGTCTTGTAATTGTTGTTTCCATCGGCCTGTTTATTTTTTTGCGTTTCAGCACTTTTTGAAAAGCTCCGATCATATCATAGACCGTGACAGAGAGCTTTTGCTCAGACTGTTTTACTTCTTTTGCATATTCACTCAAATCACTCGGCGGTTTCGTGAACGATTTTTGTCTTTCTTCTTCCCGTTCTTTTAATTCCTTCGCCGCATCTTTATATTTTCGATACTCAATCAGCTTTTCAATCAGTTCCTCCCGCGGATCTTCTTCTTCAAGCAATTCATCTTCAAAAAGCTCCTCCTCTTGCTTTGGGAGCAGCATTCTGCTTTTAATGCTGAGCAGCGTGGCAGCCATAACCAAATACTCGCTGGCCATATCGAGCTCAAGCACACGCATCGTATGTACATATAATAAATATTGTTCAGTGATCTTCGCCACAGGTATATCATATATGTCAATTTCAAGACGATTGATTAAATGAAGCAGCAGGTCCAATGGGCCCTCAAACGTATCAATTTTCACTTGATATTCTTCCATCATCTCACCATTTTCAAGTATCACTCTCATTGCCGGAAAAACTGGCTACCCTATAGTATAAGCCACCAAAAAGCTCTCGTCCAATACTATTTCATTTCCTGTTTTGAACAAGTTTGTGCAGAATATTCAAAACACGAGAGGTGTTTGCTCGGAGCGCAGAAGCGGGAGAAAAAGCCTTAGCTTCTGGTTTTCCTTTCTAAGAAGCAATAGAGGCCGAGCGTTCTTTTTTCCTTTTATCCCTTCTATGGTACACTAAAAGCACATTAAAGGAGGAAACACCTTGTATCCGAAAGCTTATATAGAGTATCTCGTTGAGTTTCACGCGACACGGGATTATTTTGAATGCCATGAAATATTAGAAGAATTCTGGAAGGAAGACCCGCCAAAGAAACGAAAACGCTATTGGGTGGGCTTTATTCAGCTTGCAGTGGCTTTATATCATCACAGAAGGCAGAATACAGCCGGGGCAAAAAGACTGATGGCGAACAGCATCCGGATTCTTCAAGCAGAACACCGGGCAGTCGAAGACTTAGGGCTTGATCATGGCCGTTTGCTCGAACTTATGCAATCGGTTTACGAACAAATTGAAACGGGCTCTGCCTATAAAAGCATTATGCTGCCAATCAAAGATAAGAAACTGGAGGAAGCATGCAGGATCGAATGCAGGAAAAAAAAGTATACATGGGGGCAGCCCAGTGCACTCAGCAACATATTTCTGATCGACAAACACCGTTTGCGGGATCGGACTGACGTCATCCGTGAACGTGAAAAAGAAATAGAACGCAGAAAAAAAAGCAGAGACTGATCACAGCCTCTGCTTAATTATTGTATGAAATGTCTTGATCCTGCTGACCTTGACAACGTTCGAAAAAGCTCTGCGTTAATTCATTTGGAACCAGTACTTGCGTTTTGAATAAATGCTTTAAAGCATCCATCATCTGTTTTCCGATTCCTTGATGGCGATGAGAAGGATTCACACTGATATGCCGGATCTCAACCTCAGAATCCTTTTTTTCGACTCCGATTGCTCCAACGATATCCTCGTCCTCTTTCCAAAGAAAGAGCTGGCGGTCTGTATCCGTTTCGTAGTCCTTAATTGTCTGCTGAAGCTGCTTAAGGTCTTTTTCATTCGGCATAAACGAAAGAAGCCCCATCGCAATCTTTTCAAACGATTTTTTATAACGAATTAACATAAAAACCCCTCTATATCCAAAATGTCCAGTCTGCTATTAACGGATACGAATAGGTGATCCGTTTTCTCACATTATATCATTTTCGCCATATTTTTAAACTGTTTTCAGCAAATTATTCAAATGAGCGGTTTAAATTTGCCATTTCAATGGCAGAAACAGCACAATCTACACCTTTGTTGCCCGCTTTTGTGCCGGCACGCTCGATAGCCTGTTCGATGTTTTCAGTTGTTACAATTCCAAAGATGACAGGTACACCAGTAGTGTTTGCTGCTTGCGCGATGCCTTTTGCAGCTTCATTGCAGACATAATCGTAATGTGTCGTCGCGCCTCTGATGACAGTGCCCAATGTGATAATAGCATCATATTTTTTTGTTTCCGCCATTTTTTTCGCAGCAAACGGTATTTCAAATGCGCCTGGAACCCAAGCCACATCAATGTCATTTGTGTCTACGCCATGTCTGAGCAGCGCATCTTCTGCTCCGCTCAGCAGCTTGCTCGTAATAAAATCATTAAATCTTCCTACTACGATTCCGATTTTAAGACCTGTACCAACTAAATTTCCTTGTATGATATTCATATGATTCCCATCCTTTTTTGTGATATTTGTGATTAGAAATGAAGTAAATGACCTAGCTTGTTCATTTTGGTTTGCAAATATTTTTTATTGTGTTCTTTCGCCTCCATTTGAAGCGGCACTCTTTCTGAAATACTGAGTCCGTAGCCTTCAAGGCCTGCGATTTTTCGCGGATTATTCGTCAAAAGCTTCATATTCCGGACACCGAGGTCGCGTAAAATTTGTGCTCCGATGCCATAGTTGCGAAGATCCGGCAAGAATCCAAGCGCCTCATTGGCTTCTACGGTGTCATAGCCTTGTTCCTGAAGCTTATAAGCTTTTAATTTATTGATTAAACCGATGCCTCGTCCTTCTTGGCGCAAGTACAGAAGCACTCCACGGCCTTCTGCGGCAATTTGGTTCAGCGCAGCGTGCAGCTGCGGTCCACAATCACAGCGATGAGAGCCAAACACGTCACCTGTGAGACATTCTGAATGTACCCGGACCAATACCGGTTCTTCTCCGAACGGCACCTCTCCCATCACAAATGCGACATGCTCTTTTCCATCTACCTCATTTGTGTATCCATAAACCTTAAATGTCCCAAAATCAGTAGGCAGCGTAATGTCAACTTCACGCTCGACAAGTGTTGTCAGATTGTAACGGTATTGAATCAAATCCTTAATGGTGATCATTTTTAATTGATGCTTTTTCGCAATTTCAATGAGCTCAGGCACTCTCGCCATCGTTCCGTCTTCATTCATAATTTCACAAATGACGCCGGCTCCTGGAGATCCGCAGGCTTCAGCAAGATCAACAGCAGCTTCTGTATGGCCCGCTCTTTTCAGGACACCTCCTTTTTTCGCAATCAGCGGAAAAATGTGCCCCGGACGCTGAAAATCAGATGGCACGGATTTGCTGTCCAGCAATGCTTGAACGGTAAAAGATCTTTCTTGAGCGCTGATACCTGTCTTCGTTTCACGATGGTCTATGCTTACGGTAAATGCAGTGTGGTGAGAGTCTGTATTATGCTCAACCATAGGGTGAAGATCAAGCCTGTCTGCGATTTCCTCACTGAGCGGCGTGCAGATCAGTCCTCTCCCATGTGTCGCCATAAAGTTAATGACTTCCGGCGTTGCATGCTCGGCAAGAGCCACAAAGTCTCCTTCATTTTCTCTGTCTTCATCATCTACAACGATGATGACTTCGCCTTTTTTTAAAGCGTCCAGTGCTTCTTCTATCGGATGAAACATGCAAATCTTCCTCTCTAAAAGCCGTTTTCGCTTAAGAAGGCTTTTGTAATGGTTTGTTGGGTCTTATTTTCATTGGCTTTATGCAAAAATCGATACATATATTTTCCGATCATATCGCATTCGATATTCACTTTAGAGCCGATCGTTTTTTCTGAAAAGATCGTTTCGCTGATCGTATGCGGTATTAAGGAGATCGTCACTGTGTCTTCTGTCAGGCCGAATATGGTTAAGCTCACGCCATCCACAGTAATTGATCCCTTTAAAACCAATGTTTTTGTTAATGACGGGTCCATTTTTAAATCATAGTAAACTGCGTTGCTTTTCTCTTCAATTCGTGTGATTTCCGCAGTTCCGTCGACATGGCCTGAGACGAAATGGCCTCCGAAACGGCCGTTTGCCGCCATTGCTCTTTCCAGATTTACTTTGCTTCCTTTTGTTAAATCATTCAGTGACGTAGCTTTGACTGTTTCAGGCATAACATCCACTGTGAATTGATTTTTTGTAAAATCAGTGACAGTCAGACAAATGCCGTTCACTGCAATGCTGTCGCCAAGATGAACATCCTCTAAAATCTTTGAGCATTTAATTGTTAAGGCCATTGAATGCCCTGCTTTTTTCATGGATTCGATTGTGCCTGTTTCTTCGATAATTCCTGTAAACATGGTCACCATCCTATTCCTTTGTCGGTTTTGCCGTCAGTTTGATATCACGGCCGATTTGGGTTATATCAGTGAATTGTAATAAGGGGACATCTTTCATTGATTGAAAACCTTCACCGGAGATTAAGCTGGGAGCATGCGTTCCTCCGATTAGTTTAGGGGCAAAATAGAAGATGATTTCTTGAAAACAGCCTTCTTTGACAAAGCTTCCGTGAACAGCTGAACCGCCTTCCACATACACCGACATGATGCCTTCTTCCGCTAGGATCTTCAAAACATCAGGAATTTGAATGCGCTCGGTTTCAAGTGTAAATATGTTCACTCCGAAAGCTGAAAGCCGTTTTTTCTTTTCCTCGTCTGCGCGTGCCGTCGTAAAAATCCATGTCGGCGCTATTTGATCGCAAATCACTTTAGCGTCCTCAGGAATCGAGAGTACGGTATCAAGTATGACCCGAACCGGCTGTTTTGTTACATTCGGCAGTCTGCAGGTTAAGCTCGGATTGTCGGCTTTCACTGTGCCAACTCCGACTAAAATGCTTTGGTGTGTTTTCCTGTATTGCTGAGCATCCTGTCTTGCAGCCTCTGACGTGATCCATTTGCTGTCACCCGTGCTGGTAGCTATCTTGCCGTCAAGGCTGGCAGCCGCTTTTAGCGTGACGTACGGAAGGCCTGTCCTCATAAAGTGCAGAAATTTTTCATTCAGCCTCTCCGCCTGGTCTGCCAGGATGCCTTCCCTTACCTCAATGCCAGCTTCTTTCATCATGCTGATCCCTCTTCCAGCCACAAGCGGATTAGGATCTCTCATCGCCACGAACACTCTTTTGATACCAGAGTTGATAATCAATTCTGCACATGGCGGTGTTTTTCCGTAATGGCTGCACGGTTCGAGTGTAACGTAAATGTCGGCACCCTCTGCATGTGCTCCAGCCATATGGATGGCATGAACTTCTGCATGAGCTTCACCATATTTTAAATGGGCGCCCATTCCGACAATTTGTCCGTCCTTTACGACAACAGCGCCGACGAGCGGATTGGATTCGGTCTGTCCTTCGCCCTGCTTCGCAAGATCTAAGGCCAGCTTCATATAATACTCTTCCATTTGTTTCCCTCCCCTCTTTTGTTATTTACCGTCAAAAAAGCCCCGAATTTATAAAAAATTCGGGGCTTTAGGTATTTTACGCAATAGGAAATAACACTATGCATTTTTAAACATTTTGCATAGCGGCTCATCATCCTTCTCCCATCCAGACTTTCACTGTCGGCTTCAGCTTAAACTGAATCCACCGCGTGCTTATGCACACGGGTCACGGGCTCTAAAGCAAATGTGCTTTACTACCGCCGGTCGGGATTTCCACCCTGCCCCGAAGGATACAATCTTTATTCATTTGTCCTTATTGGCTATTATAGCGATCCTTTTTAAAGTACGCAATGAAATAAACTTACAATTTGAGAAAAACAAAACATCACCCTTCGATCCGAAAGGTGATGTTTTTTAATCATTCACTTTTGCAACCTTGATTAATCCGTCGATCCGCTTTGATTTGCTGAAGTATGCCTTAATCTTGTCACCTTCTTTTATATCAGATAAATCCTGATTTAATTTTTTTCCGTTGAAGATGATTTTCGTTCCGTTTTCTGCTACTCCATGATACTCTGAGCCGTCAATTTTCGTCACTTTATATTCCTGGATGGTGTATTCCTCTTCTTCCGAGGACAAGGTTTGTCCAATTGCTGTCGGAACATCCTTCAGCTCAACGTCATTTATGTACATATAACCGCCTGCAAGTAAAAGCAAAAGCACTAACAGAATGGTAATCTTGGTTTTTATTCTTCCCATTTCTAAACCTCCAGCCAATATGAATCTATTCATTCATATGAGTTATTCCTTTTTTTCATGAATAAAAAACCGTAAATTCTCGTAAATTATTAATATAACGATGCATAACGGGAATATGTTTCACATTTCTGCAAAAATTTCTTTTCTATAGATATACGAATTTATGTTCTGTTTTAAGGGGATGACCGCAAAAAAGATATAAAAAAGCAGCCTCTCGGGAAGCTGCTTGATCCTAATTTGTTTTGCGCATTTCGTTAAACGGGTAGAAAACAAACTTTGATGTACCCGCAATTTGTTTTTTCGTGAAGAGGCCAAGGCCGTTACGGCTGTCCATTGAATTGCGACGATTGTCACCCATCACAAAATACTTGTTATCAGGCACTTTAACCGGGCCGAAATCATCGGTCAAATGTTTACCATTCTGTTTCGCTCTCTTTTTATTAGCCGCCAAATAAGGCTCGTCCACCTTTTTCCCGTTGATATAGAGCTGGTCATTTTTCATCTCAACCGTATCGCCGGGAAGGCCGATAATACGTTTGACATAGTGAACATCATCTCCGTTTAACACGACAATGTCCCCTCTATCAAACTCGCCGATGTATTTGACTGTCATATTAACAAAGACCCTTTCACGATCGTGAAGTGTAGGATACATAGAGTCACCGTCAACGACATACGGCGCAAAAATAAAGTTGCGGATGAGCAAAGCAAGAACGACAGCAATCACAATTGCTTTTGCCCATTCTAATATTGATTTTTTCTTCGAAACATTTTCTGATTTCAACTGATTTCCTCCAATAAACAACGGTCTTCAATTTATGTTATCACGAATCGAAAAAAAATCCCATTAGGACCATTGAAGTGATTTTACAAACACATCTTCTACCCACATCATGCCTATTTTTCTTGTCGATCATAACTAAGCCTGCAAATATTGAAAGAAATGAATCGCATAATTCAGAAGCGATGGACTCAGAAGAAAGAGAGTTCTCATATGCTAAATCTTTAGATCGTATATAAGGCATGAGGTTACGAACAGTTTGTTCATTTACTGCATTCCATTGATCTCCCAGTCCATGATACCCATGGCACTTGACAAAACAATTCACGTCATGAAGGTTACTGGAATGTTTGCGGCAGCCTATTTCACAGGTGATAACCGCACCACGTTTTTTGCTTTCTTAATATGTTTAAAATCATTCAAGCTCGAAAACATGGATCAGCCTCCAAAAAATAAATCCAATATATTCCCGGCAGTTGAAGACTCTTTATTATAAAACTCTGAATATCCGCAGTTCTTACAGTAAACCACTAGAAATCGGTTATGCTGCACGTCAAACAGCTTTGATAATCCCGTGCCGGTTGTAGCTATTTCTTTTTGTCCGGCTTCAGTACTGCCGCATTTTATACAGCCTTTGTTGTCCATATCGCGATCTCCTTTTCATTACATCACGTTTGTTTGATTTATTTTACTACAAAATACCAATCCCAATGAACGGTACTACTTTAAAGTTTGCTTAATTTTGATCCCCCGTTCTTTACATACTAATTAGGTTCGGTTTCTCAGCTTGGTAAATCTTCTGGAGAAACGGAAAAGCTCCATGACCAAAACATTTAAACCCAGCCAAACACCGCCGAAGGCGCAACCCGCAGCAACATCGCTCGGATACTGCTCATTAAAGTACACACGGCTCAGCCCGATGAGGAATAAAACGATCCCAAACAAAAAAACGCAACAGTTTGCAGACGCGCCTTGTGAGAATGACGAACAAAAAGATAAGCGCAAAAACCAAAAATGACAAATGCCGTTAACGTCTGTTCGCTTGGAAATGGGTATAATACATGACTTTCCAAAGGAGCATGGACAGGATGAAGAGAATGAAAGAGCCGCCTGATTCCCTCTTCATAAAGCTCTCCGCCAATGACTAGGAAAAATAAGAAAGAGAGTTCGATTTTCCGGTCTTGCCCTTTGTATACTGTCCAAAGAAAAGTTAGAACAATAACGGCTAATAGAACACCTCTCGACGCAAAAGCTTTCTGAATTGCAGCTGGGCCCAGTCTATACCCGATCCAATACGACATGCTCACTCCCACACAGCTCCCCAATCCGGCCGCTAACATGCTTAGCACCCAGTTTAACTTTTCTTGAAACACGAGAACACCGGCAAACTCTCCCGGTCCAAGTAAAGCTAGAAGCTCTAACATCAAGACAATAAACAAGACGGCATATCCGTACTGTTCGAGCAACCCCGTCAAAACTTGCATGTGATTCTCCTTAAACTTTTTTGTTCTTTTATCATTCCCAATCCACTTTTTGTATAATCAGCACAATTTCACCTTCAGTCGTCCAACAACATTGTCTATGGCGGGATCTTCTCTCCTATACTCGTCACTCATATATTCTTTTTTGACATAGGAGGAGCAACAGCATGAAATGGGAGGAAACAAAAGATACACAGGGAGTTTGCCAAAATTTTGGGCAGTTCGTTCTGCCACCGAGTCAGGTGTTTGTTTGCCTACCTCATTCCTTGGCCATTCCCCATTTTCCCCGTTTGAGGTTCGCAATGATAAAGTATTTCACTTAGTTTCGTACATGAAGAGGTAAATTCTTTGCTCACCGAACTATCATAGCTGCGCATGACGATTACTGCATTGCATAACCACTGGTTATTTAGTGAGCCGTGAGCAATGTATATGCACTTTGAGTCAGCACAGGATGATCCTATTACATTCGCCAGAAAAGCAGCTGCCGCATTCAGAGTAGTTAAAAGAATAGACAGATAGCTGGGCGAGTTTTTTTAAATCAATGAAAACAGGCATCTCCTAAATATTTTTGCCGATAAGTTTACGCTAATCAACTCTAGCACTAATACATATAAAAAATAGAATGATATGAAAGGAGACTTGATAGTATGATTGATTATCCTATTAATATAAACAACGTTTCCGGGAACAGTGTAATTAACGTAGGCGGCGCTTTTATGATCAGGCCTTTAACTTTGTCCAAATCTGTGTTTGGCTCCGGAGGTTTAAACACAGGAATTGTCTTTGAAAATAACTTTGTAAGCAAAGCTAAAATGATTAATCATCAATTTACTGATCAAAACGTCACCAAAACTTTTTAATGTATTTATTTGGGGATTGAGAAATCTCCTTCCTTAAAAACCCGGTTTACCAACCGCCATCAGCACTCGGCGGTTTTTTATTGAACATTTTTACCCAATAAAAAAGCTCCCTCTATATGAGGAAGCCTTTTACCTGCCAATTAGCCTTCTACGCGAACTTCTTTCATGACGTCGCCATTAGACATGTTTTTCGCGAATTCTAATCCGCTTGTTACTTTACCGAATACAGTGTGAACACCGTTCAAATGAGGCTGTGGCTCATGAACGATGAAAAATTGGCTGCCGCCAGTGTCTTTTCCGGCATGTGCCATAGAAAGTGCGCCCGCCTCATGTGTATGCGGGTTGCCTTCTGTTTCACATTTGATTGTGTATCCCGGACCGCCAGTACCAGTACGTAATGACAAGGGAATCATTACAGGTTCTATAGATGGAAACGCTGAGTTTCTTGGTGGTAAACTACACTCGGAATATGCGTTATCCTCTGATGTTCCTCAGATGGCTAAAGGAACGTATGTAGGCGATGGAACAATTAGTAAACAAATATTGCTGCCTTTCACTCCAACTCTTGTAAAGGTTTACCCATTATCTATAGGCGATTCCATGTTATTAATTGATAATGACAATGGAGGCCATACGTAATGTGTAAATGAAATGGGATTATCCCTGGTTGGGGGAAACTCTACTACATACGGAAGTATAAACGAACTTGGGTTTATAACAGGATCAGACAGCGATCAAAGAGGGAATAAATTAAACGTCAAGTATATCTGGGAAGCATATAGGCATGTAAACTAAACAGGCGTATCCTTATTGGATATGTCTTTTCGTCTATTAAAGTCCACTTTGTGGTAAAATTATAATAAAAAACAAAGGGGCAATCTTTATTGACTACATCATCTTTACAATCTCAAATTAATATCAACACTCGTCCTATGCAAGATGCCATGAAAGCAGTTTCCGAATCACAATTAGAGCTAATTAAATCTTATAAGAAACAATTTGCTTTAAACAGAATAAACCTCCTACCTAAAATGCACACTTCAGATATCTTAAAATCATCAGGGGTTGAATCTGCCTTGAATCAGATGAGGACGGCTTTAAGACCCACGAACTTTAAAGAAAAATATACTCAACAGTTAAGAAATAGTTTAATGCATGACTTAGGTTCTAATAGAGTTCAGATAGCAACATACATGCAGCAACTTAGAACAGTATTCAAAGACCAAGCTATTCTAAATTCAAGCTTATATGTTACAAATGAGGAAATCTCTTCTAAAATCATAAGTGAGATCGACGAAATTTCTGATTACGTTGAAGAAACAGTTATAGCTTTAACCAATAATGATGGGATAACTAGACAAAATTACTTCGAGGGATTGAATCGTTTATGGAACACTGTTCTTTACTTTATTTCTAAACACTCAACGGCTTTATTATTACTGGCGAACCTCATTTACACTGATTTAATCTCTCCTATTAACCAGGCATTAACTTCAAAATATATAATAGATGAATTCATTGAAAAAAAACCAGAAACAGTATCGGAAGCTAAAAACGTTTTAAAAGACATTCCAATGAATAAAGAACTTAAAACCAATTACAGAATGGTTATAAAAGATACATTAGTAGTTAGAACACGTCCTAAAACAAATTCAAATGTAGCGTACGTATTAGACAAGTCATCAATTGTCTTTGTTGAAGAAAAGAAAAAGAATTGGAGTAAGGTTCTCTTTCGCAATGAAGCTGGTGAGGATCAAAGCGGATGGGTTTATACCCGTTATATTAAAAAGCTTGATTAAAACTGATTCGCTAAACGGGAGTCTTTTTTGTTTCAATTTTCTCTCTAAATAAAATTCTTCTTTTATTTAAACAGTATCATATAAAAAAGGGGGCGTTTCCCCCTTTTATCTTTTTATCCTCGCTATTCTTATGAGCTCGCCAATTACAGAACCGACAATGAAAATAATCAATGGGATCAAAGTAAATTTATTACCGAGTACCCCCATGTAAACAAAATAACATGCACATAAAACAAGGAACAAAAGGATATATCTTTTTATAACCCTATTAATAGCTGTTGTTTTTTCTTGTTGCATATTTTCTCACCTCGTTTTTATGGTTGACAACTTGCCGGAGTTGGTCTACTTCCAAAGAACTTAGCACTGTCAGCTGTTCTTAGAACTTTTTTCCTTGAAGAATCTTCATAGAACTTTGTTCTATTAGCATAAGGATAAGCATTGCACTTAAAAGCATAACGATACTGGAATACCGTATAATATGCAGTTGTTTGCGTACCTGCTAAAAATGATACAATACTCAGTATGACGTTATAAGGTGCTTTTGAGACTGCAGCTATGGCTGCTGTAGCTACACCAACTGAAACGCCTTTCAAGTTGTACTTATAGTTGTATTTACCCATGTATTTCCCGCCCGGTGGAATTTTCATAGTGGATGCATCTGAAGGTGATATAATTCCGTCTTCTTCCTTGACAAGATTAAAATCAAGCTCATTGTTTTTATATAGTGTATTCGTCTTAGTGTCATATTCAAATTTTATCTCAACACCACTTTCATCAGTAACATTAACTCTATTCACTGCAGGATCAGTGAAGTCGTAAGTATACGTGTACTTTTCTCCGTTAATTTCAAGCTCTTCCTTCCCCTCAATATCACTTAATACTGGTGAAGAAGTATCCAATACATCCTCACTATCGGCTTTGGCTTTAATGTCTGGCAATATGCCAATAAACATAGCAATGACCAAGAACATAAGAAACAATGACTTGATCTTTTTCAAAGAATCACTCCCTATCTTATTATTTGTTTCACATATAAAATAACACGAAAACGCTTTCATTAACAACAATTATTTCATTATATTTTAAAAAATGGAAAATTTCTCAGCTGTTTTTTCAGTGCAGTATTCTCTTTCCCTAAACTTAAAGAATATTAATACGGAATTAATAGAGAGATTTAATCTTTTCCAATTCTGTTATAATAAATAGGATGAGTTCTCGTGTGATAAGCTCGATCTTGGCTCAATATTATTCAGTCAAATTCCTCCCCTATTTCTAATTCATTTAATTTAAATAAAATACATAATTTTATTGCAATCTGAGCGCTGTATGCTCTATTGAGTTCTTTTATATTACTGAGCAATAAAAACCATTGTACGCCCCCTTTACACAGTTTTAATACTATTTATCAATGCTTGTTTCAAACCCAACATATCTCTTAGCAAATACATTTTTTCAACTTCTTCAGGAGTATACTCACGATTAATTTCCTTTAGCAACGTATTAAACATCTGAATTACCCTAGCCGAATCCAAACTTTCTTTATCCAGTACTGTTTGTTGAAAGAATCCCATCATTAAATCGAGCAATTCCAATTGCTCTTTATTATTCAGATAATTGATCTTCTCTACAATTTCGTATATTTCATTATTCACTTTACTTCCTCCTCTAGCTTAAAATACTCACCCTAAAATCAAAAACACATATCAACAATACTATTTAGTAAACTATTCAATTAGTTACAAATAAAAAAGCTCCCTCTATATGAGGAAGCCTTTTGCCTGCCGATTAGCCTTCTACACGAACTTCTTTCATGACGTCGCCATTAGACATGTTTTTCGCGAATTCTAATCCGCTTGTTACTTTACCGAATACAGTGTGAACACCGTTCAAATGAGGCTGCGGCTCATGAACGATGAAAAATTGGCTGCCGCCAGTGTCTTTTCCGGCATGTGCCATAGAAAGTGCGCCCGCCTCATGTGTATGCGGGTTGCCTTCTGTTTCACATTTGATTGTGTATCCCGGACCGCCTGTACCAGTTCCGTGCGGGCATCCGCCTTGGCTGACGAAGCCAGGAATCACTCGGTGGAATGTAAGCCCGTCATAAAAGCCTTCGTTCGCAAGCTTTTCAAAGTTTGCAACAGTTCCAGGTGCAGCTTCAGGATAAAGTTCAAATTCAATTTTGTTCCCGTCTTCTAATAAAAAGTAACCTGTTTTCAATTGTATGCCTACTTTCTTTATTTTAATTTTCAAAGGAGATTATGTATGATAGGTTATAGCCTGTCTCTCCTTGTCGCGGCTATTATACCACACCTTTCGGGGGAAAACGAATCTCCCGGGCTTTACTAAAAAATAAAAATGAAACCTGAATCTCTTTATCTCCGTCTAACCTAACGGAACTGTATTTTTCATGATTCAGGTCCTCACAAAGCAGCACTATCCAGCTGCTTGTGAAATTGAAGGAGGTCAAACTGCTTTGAAGAAAATTTGGATTGGAATGCTGGCAGCGGCCGTTTTGCTGCTGACGGTTCCGAAGGTCAGTCTCGCGGATGCCGCAGTTGGAGATGTCATTGTAACACTGGGTGCTGATTTGTCAGAATCCGACAAACAAAAAGTGCTTGATGAAATGAATGTCCCTGATAATGCCACAACGGTAACCGTGACCAATAAGGAAGAACATGAATATTTAGGAAAATATATATCGAACGCGCAAATCGGATCGAGAGCGATTTCTTCATCGTCAATCACCATTGCCAAAAAAGGCTCCGGATTGAATGTTGAGACCCATAATATCAGCGGCATCACGGATGAAATGTACCTGAATGCACTAATGACAGCCGGTGTTAAAGATGCGAAGGTGTACGTTACAGCGCCGTTTGAAGTATCCGGGACTGCGGCTTTAACTGGATTGATTAAGGCGTATGAAGTTTCTTCAGACGAAGCGATCTCGGAGGATGTTAAGCAGGTCGCCAACCAAGAGCTTGTCACGACATCAGAGCTTGGAGACAAAATCGGTAACGAAAATGCGGCAGCCCTGATTGCAAAAATCAAAGAAGAGTTTGCTAAAAACGGGGTGCCTGATAATAAAGCTGACATCGAAAAACAAGTGGATGACGCAGCTTCTGATTTAAACGTCACACTTACTGACAGCCAAAAGAACCAGCTTGTCTCCCTATTCAATAAGATGAAAAACGCTGACATTGACTGGGGACAGGTCAGTGACCAGCTTGATAAAGCGAAAGATAAGATTACGAAATTCATAGAATCAGATGAAGGCAAAAACTTCATTCAGAAAGTCATTGATTTCTTCGTATCTATCTGGAATGCGATTGTATCTATATTCAAATAGGAAAAGCGCCGAAAAATCGGCGCTTTCTTTTTTTATTGCTTTACACCTGTTTTAAATGGCAGATCAAGTTTTACAATATCTTCGTATGTTTCTCGCTTCACGACTAAATGAGCCTCACCGTTTTCGACAAATACAACGGCGGGTCTCGGAATACGGTTATAATTGTTGGCCATGCTGTATCCATAAGCGCCTGTACAAAAAACGGCAAGAAGATCGCCTTCTTTTACTTCCGGCAGGTCAATATCCCAAATCAGCATATCTCCGCTTTCACAGCACTTTCCAGCAATTGATACCGTTTTGTCATGCGCTTCTCCGATCCTGTTGGCTGCCGCAGCTTCATATTTAGCTTGGTAAAGCGCAGGACGAATATTGTCGTTCATGCCTCCGTCTACAGCCACATATTGGCGGACACCCGGCACTTCTTTTTGAGAGCCAACCGTATAAAGAGTTGTGCCTGCGTCTCCCACGAGAGAACGGCCCGGTTCGATCCAAATTTCCGGGATGTCAAAACCGTAACGGGAAGCATTTTCTTTCACAGCTTCGATAATTTTTTCAACGTATTCAGTGGCATGAAGCGGTTCATCATCTTCCGTATAACGAATGCCGAAACCTCCTCCAAGATTCAGCACCTTGGATACAAATGAATATGAATCTCTCCACTCGTCTAGTTTTTTGAAGATTTTTTCCGCTGCTAACACAAAACCGGCCGTATCAAAGATTTGCGAGCCGATATGGCAATGGACACCCAGCAGCTGAATGTGTTCCGATTGTAATACTTGTTCAATGGCCCGTTCAGTTTGTCCGTTATGAAGATCGAAACCAAACTTTGAATCTTCCTGGCCCGTTGTAATGTAGTCATGCGTATGCGCTTCTACTCCGGGCGTGATCCGAAGAAGAACGTCGATGGAGTGACCCGTTTCTTTACATAGGTCTTCAAGAAGCGCGATTTCATAGAAATTATCCACCACAATGCAGCCGATGCGGTGCTCAAGCGCCATGCGCAGTTCTTCCCTGCTCTTATTGTTTCCATGAAAGTGGATGCGTTCTGCCGGAAATCCTGCCGCAACAGCCGTATATAGCTCTCCTCCGGATACGACATCTAAAGAAAGTCCCTCTTCCTCAGCGAGCTGAATCATTGCGACTGATGAGAATGCTTTGCTCGCATATGCCACCTGTGCTTTCAGCCCTGCAGAAATAAACGCCTGCTTAAAACTTTTAGCACGCTCACGTATTAAAGCCACATCATATACGTAAAGAGGTGTACCATATTTCTCAGCTAAATAGAGAGCATCCACACCTCCGATTTCTAAATGACCATGTTGATTTTGTCTGCTTGTGCCGTGTAAGAACAATGTCATTCCCTCTTTCTCCGCTTATGGATGAAAGGACAGTTTTATGGACTGTCCCTTCATAATTAAGACATACATTATCATACTCTTCAGTCAGTTTCAATGCGATTATGAATTGGTAGGCTGTCTTAAGCGATTTTTGGGGTGAACGATACTGGGTCTTACTTTTGCGCCAGGTTTCGCTGTGCGGACAAGAACCTGCCACAGCGCCTTTCCGTTAAAGGGAATCAGCGGCCATAAGTACGGTGTCTGAAGGGATTTGATGCTTGCCATGGCAATAATTAGCACTGTAAATCCGATGACGAGCCCTTTTATATGAAATAAGGCAACGAGTATCATGAGGACAAGACGGCTCATTTTGTTTGCCAAGCTTAATTCATAACTAGGCGTCGTAAAGGTTCCAATCGCCGCAAGTGAGACGTACAGAATCACCTCAGGCGAAAAAAGGCCGACTTCAATCGCAATCTGCCCGATCAGAACAGCGGCAATTAAACCCATTGCTGTCGATAAAGCCGTCGGGGTGTGAATGGCAGCCATTCTGAGAAACTCGATTCCTAAGTCAGCTAAAAATATCTGCAGGATGATAGGGATATGCGTATCTTTATTTAAACCGATAAATTTCATATTGTCCGGGAGCAGATCAGGCTGAAGCACAAAGAGAAACCAGATCGGAAGAAATAAAGTAGAAGCAAGAATACCGAAAAATCTTACCCATCTTAAAAAGGTCCCGACTGAAGGCGCCTGCCTATATTCTTCAGCATGCTGCACATGGTGAAATAAAGTCGTCGGGGTAATGATCACACTCGGCGATGTGTCCACTATAATGATAACATGGCCTTCTAGAACATGATTTGCGGCCACATCCGGTCTTTCTGTATAGCGCACGAGCGGAAAAGGATTATAGCTTTGATTAACAATGAATTCCTCGACAGTTTTGTCTGCCATTGTTAATCCATCGACATCAATGGATGCAATTTCTTTTTCTACGATCTCAACCAGATCCGGATCAGCTATATCTTCTATATAACAAATGCTTAAATCCGTCTTTGACCGCTCACCAACTTTAGTCATCTTGACTCGAAGGCGTTCGTCTCTGATCCGCCTTCTGAGAAGGGCCGTATTGACGACGATATTTTCAACAAATCCGTCTCTGGCTCCCCTGACTACCTTTTCCGTATCAGGTTCTTCCGGGTTTCTGCCCGGATAGCTTCTGACGTCAATTATAAATGCGAAGCCTGCACCTTCAACAATGACAGCGACGAGCCCGGACAGCACTTGGTCGGTGGTTTCATCCAAGGTTTTTACTTTTTCGACCTGGGCGTTAAGCAGCCTGTTTTCGACGATGTCGACCAGCTCATCAGGGTCTTCTTTCCGATTGTTAATGGCAACAAGCTCTCTCATTAAATGAATAATATAGGCTGTATCGCATAATCCATTTAGATAGTAAAGCTGGATCTCTTTATCTAAAATCGTGAGCTTGCGAACACCTACATCATAGCTCGTCCCCATCCCGACACGGTTTTTGAAATACTCTTCATTTTTAGCTGGATTCCGATAAACCCGAATTTTCTCTTCCTTGTGGTCCGGCATGATACCCGCTCCTTTCTAAAATAAACTCGACCGCTTTCATGGTGATTGGCGACCCTTTTGAGAT
This sequence comes from Bacillus sp. FSL R7-0685, assembly GCF_038002425.1. Lineage (NCBI taxonomy): Bacteria > Bacillati > Bacillota > Bacilli > Caryophanales > Bacillaceae > Bacillus > Bacillus sp. FSL R7-0685. The sequence continues at coordinate 2,316,170 of NZ_JBBOCN010000001.1, forward strand.
ATCGTCTTTTCTGCCCATTTTGCCGATATCCCCGATACCGACAATAAGCGGGAGATCAAGTTTATCAAGGCAATAGACTGTATCTCCACTCATTCTGTGGTCATCAAATTCCCTTTCCCCGACTTTATCGACGCCGTATTCAGTTATTTCTCCATTGCGGTCAATGCTTACATCGACCCTGGTCCATTCAGCCTGATGTGTTTTTGACGCGACCGCAATCACACCGAGCACTTCAATAGACGGATGGGTTGCGACATAGGTTAGAGCGGCTTCTCCCGGGCCCTCTCCTTGAAGGCCGGAGTCGTCAAACATGACAAATACAGGATCATACGGTGCTGAGGCGATCAGCTTGACAAGCTCGGCGCCGCTGCGGGTGGAAGGATTCCCTTTTGATTGTGAAATACATCGGCCTCCCACTTTGCTTGCGGCGTATTCAATTGTTTTAGCGGCATAAACATCCCCGTCTGTTACCAGTATGACCTTGCGTTTTGTCGTCATGTCGGCATTATCCTTTCGGTTTGAAAATAACAGCTACGATAAAGGCGAAAAGAATAGCGGCTGAGATACCGGCCGAGGTCAGCTCAAAAATCCCCATGCCGATTCCGATAAATCCGTGTATATGCGCCTGATGCATGGCGCCGTGCAGAAGACTGTGACCGAAGCTGACGATCGGAACGGTGGCGCCTCCTCCGGCAAATTCAATAAATTTATCGTAAATGCCGAAACCATCTAATATTGCACCGATTACAACAAATGATGTCATGACATGAGCTGGCGTCAATTTAAAAATATCCAAGAGCAGCTGGCCGACGATACAAATGGCCCCGCCGCAGACAAAAGCCAAAAGGTAGTCCATATTAAGATGCACCTCCTGCACGCTCAAATACAACCCCGTGGGCGATAGTCGGGATGGTTTCTTTTTGCTGGATCATCGTCGGGCTTAATAGCGCCCCGGTCGCCACGACAAATACACGGTTTAGTTTTCCTTCTCTCAGCTGCTTAAAAATATGAGAGTAGGTGACAACCGCTGAACAAGCACAGCCGCTCCCCCCGGCAAAGACCTGCTGATCCGGAGTGTAAATCAGAAGCCCGCAATCATCATGCTTTGTGCCGACTGGATATCCATCTTCTTTTAAAATGTCTTTTACGATTGGAGAACCGACGCCTGACAGGTCACCTGTCAGGATTAGATCATAGTCATCCGCTGTCCGGTTGAGATCTTTAAAGTGCTGCTTAATCGTATCAGCTGCAGCCGGAGCCATAGCCGATCCCATATCAAAAGGATCTGTAATTCCTAAATCAGAAACCTTCCCGACAGTCGCACTTGTGATTTGGATATCACCCGCTGTCTGACTGATGACAACTGCACCGCTTCCGGTTACAGTGGAGGTAGCAGTGTCCGGTTTTTGGCCTCCGTATTCTGTCGGATAGCGAAACTGTCTTTCCGCAGTTGCATTGTGACTGCTAGTGGCAGCGAGTGCCCTTTTGGCAAACCCGCCATCAACTAAGGCTGATGCGACAGCCACTGTTTCCATTGATGTTGAACAGGCGCCAAACATACAAAGAAATGGGATTTTCAAGTGTCTTGCGACATAGTTAGCCGTCACGTTTTGGTTCAGCAAGTCGCCTGCCAGCAATAGGTCAATATCATCTTTTGTCAGATTGTTTTTTTGAAGCGCAACATTAACAGCGTCTTCCATGAGCTGCCGTTCCGCCATTTCCCAGCTTTTTTGATTACAATGCATTTCGTCATAGGTTTTATCAAATAAAGAGCCGAGCGGTCCGTCTTTTTCCTTTGGTCCTGCTGCCGTTCCCGCTGAGTTGACAAATATGGGATGTTCAAATACCCAGGTTTGCTTTCCTGTTAATTTCATTTTCTTCTCCTCCTATGACATCAGTTTCTCAAAAGCAAACCGAATCATTCCAACGATGTATGCAGCTACAACTCCGAAAACAATAACATTTCCTGCCAGTTTAAACATATTTGTCGCTACTCCAAGCACTAATCCTTCACTTTTATATTCAAGAGCCGCGCTTGCCATACTGTTGGCAAAACCTGTGACAGGTACGGCTGAACCTGCGCCTGCGAATTGTCCGATTCTGTCATAGATGCCGAACCCTGTAAGCAGGGCGGAAATTAATATCAGCGTTGCAGCTGTTGGATTCCCCGCAGTTTTTTCATTGAAATCAAAAAAATGGATATAAAAATTTTGCAGACCTTGCCCGATTGCACAAATCAGTCCGCCCACTAAAAAGGCTTTTACACAGTTCCAGACGTAAGGCGGCTTAGGCTGATATGTTTTCACTTTTGATTTGTAATTTTCTTTTATGTTTGTCATCTTGAAACCTCCTTATGAATGGTCAATAAAGTACAGCCAATGAAATAAGGATCCCGCGATTTTCCCAATCACGATGGCCATTAACAGAATAATGATTTTACTTCTGAGCCCGATTCGTTTTGCCAAAATCGGCAGGACATTTAAAACCTCTGTAAGAGCAGCCGCTAGCATCCCGACGAACAAACCTGCCAGAAGCCCGACCGGCACAGCTATCCATTTTGTTAGATAAAGATGATTCATATGAAGCGTCTCCCATCCCCCGCAAACCGCGCCAAGAATAACAGCCGCTTCATAAGCCTGAACAAATCTCATTGTTTTGGTGAGCTGCATCAGCCGCGGAATGATTCCCATTACGGTTAAAAAAGCAACGAAACCCGCCCCCACCGTTATGCCTCCGCCGAGCCCGACAAAAATAATGAACAATACACTAACGATCATGCAGATCCTTTATGGTTTCTTGATTCTCATGCATGGCCACATATTGATCGAGATCAAGCTGATAGTTAAACATCTCAACCTCCAGCGGGCTGGGCTCTTCATTTAGGCGCTTTTTAAATATGTGGTTAAAAAACACGATCATCCCCAGTCCCAAACCGATGCTGTATGGGATTTGAAGCAAATATGGATAGTCATTCCTCTCTCCGGTTATGATTTCATATAGTGCGATATGAACATCTCTCATGCTTACATCCTCATGAAAGTTCATGATGGCAAGACACGATCCAATAAACAGAAGCAGCCAGACACCGATAAATAGAACCGTTGATAAATTTCGCTTTCGATACTGAATTTCAACAATGGTTTCTGCTCCGCCTACGGTTTGAACATCAAGTGTCGGGTCTTGTAAATGAATGGCTCTGAGGACTTGTATGATATCCAGAATTACGATATTTTTATCTTTTTCGCTCACCTGATAAAGCGGCATAGCCGAAAGTTTCTTTTTCAGCTGAAGCTGCCCTTCTATTTGCGCGGCATCTCCAACGGTAATAATATCCCCTGGATGTGCCAGCACCCGGTGGCGAAGCCGGATAAATATTCGTCGTTCCATCATTGATCACCATCTTTCGGTGGTTATATATGTAGTATGTGGTTCGATTTTGTTCTCATTCATCCGCTCGAAAAGACCATAAATTACCACGCTTTTGCACACAAAAAAGCTAGCCTGCACTGCAGACTAGCCATCCGTATGATCCATTTGAACCTTGATCTGTTTTAATATTTTCTTTTCAAGCCTGGAAACCTGCACCTGAGAGATCCCGAGCCGCTCAGCCACCTCGGACTGTGTCTGGTCTTTATAATATCTGAGATAGACGATTAGTTTTTCCCTTTCCTCCAAATCGCTGATCGCTTCTTTCAGCGCAATTTTGTCAAACCATTTTTCTTCTGAGTTGTCAGCGATTTGATCAAGCAGGGTAATCGGATCTCCGTCATTTTCATAAACGGTTTCGTGAATCGAAGATGGAGCCCTTACCGCCTCTTGGGCCAGTACAACATCCTCAGCTTCAATCTCCAAATGGTCAGCGATCTCCTGCACCGTCGGCACTCTGCCCAGTGTTTTCGAAAGCTCATCCTTCGCGCGCCGGATTTTGTTTCCAAGCTCTTTTAATGACCTTGATACCTTTACGGTTCCGTCATCACGGATAAATCGTTGGATTTCTCCGATAATCATCGGCACTGCATACGTTGAAAAACGCACATCATAGGTTAAATCAAATTTGTCAACAGATTTTAACAGCCCGATGCAGCCGATCTGGAAGAGATCGTCAGGCTCATATCCTCTGTTTAAAAACCGCTGTACGACAGACCAAACAAGACGCATGTTTTTTTCTATGAGGAGGTCTCTTGCCTGCTGGTCGCCATTTTGGCTTTGTTTGATTAATTCCTTTACTTCATGATCCTTCAGCTGAGCGTTTTTGCCGTTTTTCTTAACCTCCACATCCATAACAAATCTCCTTAATTACAAAGCGCTTTGCTTTTTGATAAGTGCTTTGTTAAGCGAATCGTTGTTCCCATTTCAGGCGATGAATCGATACTGACATCATCCATGAAATTTTCCATAATGGTAAAGCCCATTCCAGAGCGCTCAAGCTCAGGCTTAGTCGTAAATAGAGGCTGACGGGCTTCTTCAAGATCTGTAATGCCTAAGCCTTCATCACGAATAGTCATATATACGACATGATCTTCCAGCGTCACTGAAATGTAAACTTTCCCTTCACAGTTCTCTTCATATCCATGGATAATCGCATTCGTGACAGCCTCTGACACGACTGTTTTGATTTCAGTCAGTTCATCCATTGTCGGGTCCAGCTGAGCTATAAATGAAGCAACTGTCACACGGGCGAACGATTCATTCTGACTGAGGGCAGAAAACTCAAGGTGCATTTCATTTTTCATGATGCCACCCCCAGTGTCAGGAGTGCCTGCTGTTCAGATTGTTCAAATCGGATAATTTTAAATAGACCCGACATATCAAACAATCGCTTCACCGCAGGAGAGATAGCGCAAACAACCATTTCTCCGCCAATTTGCTTAATTTGCTTGTATCTTCCTAAAATAACGCCAAGCCCCGAGCTGTCCATAAAGGAAAGGTCCTCCAAGTTCAGCACGATATGGCGAATATCATCCTTCTCCAATGATTGAGTCACTTTTTGCTTCAGGGTTTCAGCCGTATGGTGATCGAGTTCGCCTGTTAATCGAATACAAAGCACAGATTCTTTGACATTCATGTCAATTCCAAGGCTCATGCTCATTCCTCCTTGATATGATCGGATAATGAGTGTTTCGATTTCGACGGAATGAATTCCTTCACCGTGACAAAACTAGTGGTCATTCGGCATAATTACTTAAATTTTGTCCAGTCTCCCATCGTCCGCTTTAAGAATGTGATAAACCCGGCTTTCTTCATATCTTCTTTTGCAGCAACAGGACTTTCAGCGAGTACTTCTCCATCCTTTTTCAGAACAAGAGTGCCAAGCTCTTGGCCTTTTTGAATCGGAGCACTAATATTGTCCTTCATCTTGATTTCTTTTTTCACATCGTTCATATCCTCGCCTTTTTTCGTCAATATTGAAATCGGCTCAGATGTAGTGAGTTCGATCAATTTTTGTTTCCCTTTTTTGACCTTTACTTTTGCTACTGTTTGATTTCGTTTATATAAAGGATGCGTTTCATATTGGCTAAAGGCGAAGTCAAGCATTTTTGTCACTTGCGCGTTTCTTTCTTTAGGCGTGCTCGCTCCGAATACAACCGCTATGGCCCGCATGTTTCCTTTTTTAGCCGAAGCAGTCAGACAATATTTCGCTTCGCCTGTATAGCCTGTTTTTACGCCGTCTACACCAGGATAAAATTTGATAAGGCGATTTGTATTTACAAGCCAAAACTTTTTATCTGTATTTTCACGCAGATAATCTTCATACGTGCCGGTAAACTTCGTAATTGATTCGTATTTCAATAATTCCTTAGCCATGATTGCCATGTCATAAGCAGAGCTGTAGTGTCCTTCCTCGGTCAGTCCTGTTGGGTTTTTAAAGGATGTATTTTTCAATCCCAGCTCTTTTGCTTTTTTATTCATTTTCTTCACAAATTCTTCTTCAGAGCCGGAAATAAATTCAGCCATGGCGACGGAAGCGTCATTTCCCGAAGCGATTGCGATGCCTTTCAGCATTTCTTTGACAGTCATTTCTTCGCCGGGCTCAAGGAAGATCTGTGAGCCGCCCATTGACGCCGCATGCTCGCTTGTACGGACTTTATCACTCATTTTGATTTTGCCTTTATCTAAAGCTTCCATAATCAAAAGCATCGTCATAATTTTCGTCATGCTTGCAGGCGCCAGTCTCTCATTGCTGTTCTTGTTGTAAAGCACTTTTCCCGTGTCACGTTCTATCAGCACCGCAGACTTCGCTTCATGAGCAAGCTCCGATGTACGTTTTCCGTCTTGTTTTGCAAATGCAGACGGTGCAAATGTAAGCAGCATTATACCAATCAACAAAGTGGATAAAAGACGTTTCATCTCAAAAGCCCTCCATTTCATAATCCTTTTTATTTTTTCCAAGCGGGATGGTTTTATACGCCACTGATGGAAAATGTTTCGAATTTTGGGCATAAAAAAGACAGCTGTGTGATATCAGACACAGCTGTCTTTTGGTCCTGCATTGATTCATTTTTATTCGTACTGAGCGACGATCGCTTTAACAAGCTTTAAGAATCCAGCTTTTACTTTTTCGGTCACTTCCATCACTTCATCGTGACTTAAAGGCTGATCCAGAATTCCGGCTGCCGCGTTAGAGATGCAGGAAATGCCAAGAACCCGCATTCCCGCATGATTCGCTACAATGACTTCCGGAACAGTAGACATGCCGACTGCATCAGAGCCCATCGTTCTTAAGAAACGGACTTCTGCCGGTGTTTCGTAAGAAGGTCCTGTCACAGCAGTGTACACGCCTTTTTGAATTGGGATATTAAGGTCTTTCGCAATCTTTTCAGCCAGGCTGGACAGATCTTTGTCATAGGCTGAAGACATATCTGGAAATCTGGCGCCGAAATCTGCTTCGTTTGGCCCGATTAACGGGTTTGTTCCCATAAAGTTGATATGATCGGTAATAATCATTAAGTCTCCCGCACGGAATTCAGTGTTGACACCGCCTGCGGCATTTGTCACGATCAACGCTTCCACACCGAGCGCTTTCATCACGCGTACAGGGAATGTGACTTTCTCCATTGAGTAGCCTTCATAAAAATGAAAGCGGCCCTGCATTGCAATGACGGAAACTCCTTCAAGAGTGCCAAGCACAAGCTGTCCAGCATGCCCTTCAACAGTAGATACCGGGAATTCAGGTATGTCTTCATATTTCAGCTTGACCGGATTTTCGATTTCGTCAGCCAAAATGCCAAGACCTGAGCCTAAAATAAGGCCGATCTTCGGAGATTCCGGCAGGTTTTGTTTAATAAAAGCTGCTGCGCGTTCAATTCTGTCCTTCAAGAAACAGTCCCCCTATTGTAATAAAGATAAAAAGCTTTTCCCGTATTTCGGTTTATTCGTTTGGAAATTATCAGCGATCGTTGCGCCAATATCGGCAAATGTATCTGCAAGCGGCAGCATTTGCGCTTTCTTATGTTTTTTGCTGTAAGCGAGAATCGGCACATACTCGCGTGTATGGTCAGTCCCATGATGAATCGGATCATTGCCGTGGTCGGCTGTAATAATTAACAGATCGTCTTCTCTCATTTTTTCAAACACTTCCGGAAGCCGCGCATCAAATTCTTCAAGCGCGCGTCCGTAGCCTTCAGGGTCACGGCGGTGTCCGAATAACGCGTCAAAATCAACAAGGTTCGCAAAGCTCAGACCCGTAAAGTCTTCTCCCAGCGTATCGATCACCTTGTCCATTCCGTCCATATTAGAAACCGTTCTGCGTGAAGAAGTAATGCCTTCTCCGTCGTAAATATCAGAGATTTTACCGATTGAAATCACATCTAAGCCGCTGTCTTTCAATTCATTCATGACAGTACGATCAAACGGTTTAAGGGCATAGTCATGGCGGTTTGGCGTCCGTTTGAATTGACCCGGCTCTCCGACGAACGGCCGTGCAATAATGCGGCCAACCATATATTTCGGATCAAGCGTCAGCTCTCTCGCCGTTTCGCAAATGCGATACAGCTCCTCAAGCGGCACAACCTCTTCGTGAGCGGCAATTTGCAGAACAGAGTCAGCAGACGTGTAAACAATTAAAGCCCCTGTCTCCATGTGCTCCTGACCAAGCTCATCCAAAATCGCTGTGCCGGAAGCCGGCTTGTTTCCAATAATTTTGCGGCCAGATCTCTTTTCCAGCTCTTGAAGCAATTCATCAGGAAAGCCTTCCGGGAACACTTTAAATGGTTTATCAATGTATAAACCCATAATCTCCCAATGGCCGGTCATCGTATCTTTTCCGTTTGACGCTTCTTGCATTTTTCCATAGTAGGCAAGCGGATGTTCTGTTTTTTCTACACCTTTGATATCTTCGATAAGACCAAGGCCGAGCTTTGCCATATTCGGCATATGTAATCCGTTCATATGCTCGGCAATATGACCGAGCGTATGAGCGCCTTCGTCATTAAAGTCAGCGGCATCCGGCGCTTCGCCGATTCCGACTGAGTCCATCACAATTAAAAACACACGATTATATTTGTATGCAGGCATCTTGAAAGCCTCCTTTTTTTCTATACGTCTATTGTATCGCTAAGAGGTCTGACAACTCAAGTATAAACCGTTTTCATTCCAGTTGACAATGCATTTGGAAATAATGAGAAACTTCAATATTTTCTGTCGCTCTAAACAAAAAAGCCGCAGCCACCTGCGGCTATGCTCGCGGATGAAACTGCTTGTACACATCCTTCAGCCTTGTTTTCGTCACATGCGTATAAATTTGCGTCGTGGATATATCCGCATGACCGAGCATTTCCTGCACCGCTCTTAAATCTGCCCCGTTCTCAAGCAGATGCGTCGCAAAGGAATGCCTTAGCGTATGTGGAGTCAGCTCTTTCTTAATGCCGGCTTCCAACGCGATTTTTTTCAGGTTCTTCCAAAATCCCTGGCGGCTGATCTGTTTGCCGTGATGATTTAAAAAGAGGGCGTCAGATACATTATTTTTTAACAGTTTTCCCCTGGCTTTTGTCATATATTCCTCAATGGCGGAAGCGGCGGCTTCACCAATTGGCACAATCCGTTCTTTTCTTCCTTTGCCGAAGCATCGGACAAACCCCATAGATAAATGAACATCTGTCGTTTTCAACTCAGTCATTTCACTGACTCGTATGCCTGTCGCATAAAGCAGCTCCAGCATTGCTTTATCCCGATATCCGAAAGGGCTCGTCAGCTTAGGCGTGTCCAATAATCGCTCGACTTCATTGAGTGCGAGCACCTTCGGAAGCGCCCGTTCCGTCTTTTGTGTTTCGATATGAACGGAAGGGTCCTTATCCGTTACTTTTTCCCTGAGCAGAAATTGATGAAAAGAGCGAATGGATGCCAAATGCCGCGCCGATGTCTTGCCGGATTTCCCCGAGTCCTTCAAATGCTTTAAGTATTGGATAATATGTATGCGGGTAACGTGATTCCAATCCGTCACATGAAGGGTTTCTGTTAAGTAGAGAGAATAGCTTTTCAAGTCACGTTCATAGGATACGATCGTATTTTGAGAGAGCCCTCTCTCTACCATGACGTAGTGGATGAAATCCCTTATTTGATCTTTCACTCTTGATCTACTCCCCGTTTTGGTAAAAAAAGATCAACCGGTCGAACCATCCGCCTTTTTCATCCTGATCCATTTCAACAACTTTTACAGCGGAGCCTTCCGGTTTATCATACCGATGATAGTTTTCATACTCTTGATTCACCCATATCATAGCATAATAGAACAAAGCGGTAAAACCGGTAAACAGGATGAAAACTTTCAATGCATCGACAGCTGTTTTCAGGAATCTTCCCATGTCCTAATCGATCCTTTCCCTATGGTTCCAGTTATATAAACCATATGCCAAATCAGAAAGGTTTTATACATAGAAACAGCAAAAAACCCTTTCCCCATGAGAAAAGGTTCGCGCTCGGCACCGTCTATTCAGTTTCTTTTCCGTTACAGCGGTGGCAAATGCCGTGAAACGTCAATCTATGATCTTTAATCTTAAATTTCCAATCACGTTCAATGATTTCTTCCACGTCTTCAAGCAAATCTTCTTCAATTTCATCAACGGCTCCGCACTCCATGCACACCAAGTGGTGATGAAAGTGAGCTGCGCCCTCTTTCCGAAGGTCGTAACGGGACACACCGTCTCCAAAGTTAATTTTATCTACGACTTTTAATTCAGTTAATAATTCAAGCGTACGGTATACTGTAGCGAGACCGATCTCAGGAGATTTCTCTTTTACGAGGAGGTATACATCTTCTGCGCTTAAATGGTCTTCTTCGTTTTCAAGCAGCACTCTTACTGTCGCTTCACGCTGTGGCGTAAGTTTATAGCTGGATGAGTGCAGTTGTTTCTTAATTCGATCAATACGGTTTTCCATGTCTTTCCCTCCTACGCCGCATTCCATGACTCATTATAACAAAATACGCGCAGAGTTCCAACTATAATTATTATAAACTGATAAATAAAATGGTTTTCTTTTAATAATGATTTTAAAAAAGTCTAGATGTAAGCTTTTCCATTAAAACAGGAGATAAGTATGCTTCAAACAGAGATGAGATCAGCGCTAAAAACAGAATGACCAGCAGCACAAAGGCATACCGCCCGAACCATTGAATCGGCGCGTCATGCAGGCTTCGTTTCACGAACAGCTGTCTGATTAACTTTAAAGAAAACGCAATTGCACATGTGCCCATAATGAGATAAGCCGGAATCAGCAGCACATTTTGCGGCAAAACGGAGACAAATGATAGGAAAAACCCGCTTACTCCCATCTGATTGACTAGGAACCCGACAGTAAAGCCGACGACGATCCCTTTCAGAAAGATCATAATGAAAATAATCGGCATCCCAATGACGGAAATTCCGAGTATCCACATCAGGCCTAAATACTTTGCATTATGAAAGATACTTTGCCCAAACATATCAGCTGAACTTGCCTGTTTTCCATCCGAAAGCTGTCCAAAAAATTGACTTAAGTAGTAGTATAAATCTTCTTTCTGGCTGATGGTCATACTGTTGACAATAATCGCGCCAAAGATGACACCCATGAAAAACAGCACTGACACAAATATATAAAGAGAGAGATGATCTTTGACATGCCTGAGAAACATGTCCTTATAAGAGATTTTTCGCATACCGTTTCCTCCCGCCCGTTCTAGTGATTTGATTTAATAGATTGTATGAAAGAAACAGAAAAACATGCCCTTTTTCAAAAAGAAACGATAGAGACGAATGCTAGGCGGCTTTTTGGGGCACAAAAAAATCCTTATCATCAACTGCTGTATGATCATAAGGATTCTTATGCTTCCGTTTATTCAAAATCTCTTTTTTGCTTTTTGTCATTCTTCCATGTGTGCTGAAAGATGGTGTGCTGCCTCTTGATAATAAGACGTCACGTCCGCCGTTTCTCAATCGATGCCCCCGCTTCTTTTTCGCTTGGCTTTTTGCCATGTGATCACTCCCTTTTTTATTTTCATAGTAATGATAACAAAATTGAACAATGATAAGAAAAAAACAGCACCTGCTACGACAGGTGCTGTTTAGCTACATTTATTTCACTGCTGTAAGAGCTGCATGCTCGACAGCTGTTGCTACCGCATGATGGACTTTTGAATCAAGCGGCTGAGGGACCACATCACCTTGTTTAGTGCAGGCTGCGATGGCCTCTGCTGCTGCGACAAGCATATCATGATTAATCTCCGTGCTTTTTGCGTTAAGCGCTCCTCTAAAAATCCCAGGAAAACCGAGTACATTATTAACAGAACGCCCGTCAGCTGCATATGCGGCGCCAGCCTGCAGCGCGGCCTCCGGCTCAATTTCCGGCTTCGGATTCGATAAAGCCAAAATCACTTGACCAGAACGTACAAATGCCGGTTTTATTAAACCCGGAACGCCCGTTGTAGCAATGACAATATCACATGTTTCCATAAGCTCCTCAATACTGGAAACTGCCTGTCCGCCGTATTGTTCGAGACGGTTCATTGCTGACTCTGATTTGTCTGTTCCGTATACAGCATTCACACCATAAGCCATGAACATCCGGCAGATGGCCACGCCTGCTGCGCCAAGGCCGATTTGCCCCACTTTCGCTTCCTTCAGGTCAACCCCCGCACTCCTGCATGCCGAGATGGCAGCTGCCAGCGTCACTACAGCTGTACCATGCTGGTCATCGTGCATAACAGGGATGTTCAGCTCCTCTTTTAGGCGATCCTCGATTTCAAAACAATGCGGCGAACCGATATCCTCAAGAAGGATGCCGCTAAAGCCCGGAGAAATATGTTTTACTGTTTTGATGATTTCTTCAGGATCACTCGTATCAAGCAGTATCGGAATGCCGCTAATACCCGCCAGCTGATCAAACAAAGCAGCCTTTCCTTCCATGACAGGCATGCCAGCCACAGAGCCGATATTCCCAAGGCCTAAAATTGCGGTTCCATCCGTTACAATTGCAACAGAATTGCTGATCGTTGTATAAATAGAAGCTTTTTCAGGTTCTTTTTCGATCAGTCGGCACACGTCCGCAACACCTGGTGTGTAGACACGTCCCAGCTCTGCCAGTGAACGGATCGGCATTTTGCTTTTCATTTGGATTTTTCCGCCTTCATGTGCGGACAGGACTTCATCAGATACGGTGTGAAGCCTGATCCCTTCTCCGAGGGCCTGTACAGCCGCGATCACTTCCTGAAGCTGTTCTTCATTCTCCACTTGAACGGTAATATTCCGCATTGTGTAATTGGGTCCGACTTTTACCGTCTCCACTTCACCAATATCCCCGCCCAGAAGGCCGATGGCCGTAGCCACCCTTCCAAGATTTCCGGGAACCGAAGGCGTTTCGATCATCAGTGTCCGAATCATGTGTTTCGCTATCATTCAGTGATCCTCCCCTATTAGCCTAGTTTTTCGGCTTTAACTGTATTGTTTTTCGTATACCATATAAATTTTCCTGTATAACCATAGATAATTGCAAGACCTATTGCTACAAAACTGAGCCACATAAACGGCAGATAAGAGAAGGTAGAAACACCTAAAATACCAGCCATGTAAATCCCATTATCAGACCAAGGAACCATCCCCGAAGTCAATGTTCCCCCGACCTCTGAGTTACGTGATAACACTCTTCTGTCCAGATGTAAGCGATCATAGCTGTCTTCCATAATTTTCGGAGTCAAAATAAGAGATACATACATCGCACAGCCGAAGATGTTTGCTAAAAACGCTACGATCAGTGTAGACAATGTGACATTGCCGGCTGAAGTTAATTTCTTTTCAAACGTTGAAACAATGACTTTTAACACGCCGAGTTTCTCAAGCAGACCGCCAAAACCAAGGCCAAAGATGATGACGACGAGAGAATCAAGCATACCGACAATTCCACCGCGGTTTAACAAGCCGTTCAAAAATTCAACATCAGTTTTAATAGAGAAGCCGTTGTACGCAGTTGCAATCGCATGGGCAATATCCATTCCTTGGAAAACAACAGCCCAGATTGCACCGAGTAAAGCGCCAATTACGATAACCGGCATAGATGGCTTTTTCATCGCCAATAAGACTATGACGAGAACTGCCGGGATCAGCATCCAAATATGAATGTCAAACGTGTTTTGCAAAGATGATTTTAAGAATTCAACTTTATCAAGATCAATATTTTTCCCGCCGTACATAAATCCAACAACTGTAAAGAGTATAGCTGTAATGACATAAGCAGGTATTGATAAATAAAGCATTGCTCTCACGTGAGCCAATACATCGACTTTTGATAGTGAAGAAGCTAGAACTGTACTGTCAGACAGCGGAGACAGCTTGTCCCCAAAATAAGCACCTGAAAGAATAGCTCCCGCTACTAGAGGAAGCGGAATGCCTAAACCCTCTCCAATTGCGATCATGGCAATGCCGGCAGTTCCGACTGTTCCCCATGACGTTCCTGTTGCCACAGACATAATGGAACAAATAATTAACGTTGCCAGTAAAAAGATACTTGGGTGAATAAATTCCAGTCCGTAATAAATCAAAGTCGGCACAACGCCTCCGGCAATCCATGTTCCGATGAGCGCCCCAACTGAAACGAGAATCAGTACGGCTTCAAGGCCATTTGATATCCCATGTACAATCGCATTTTGTAAATCTTTATAAGAATAACCGAGTCTTATACCTAAAAGCATTGCAATAAACCATGAAACAAAAAGCGCCAGCTGTATCGGCAAGTCGAGAAAGACTGTAAACGATAGAACAAGTGCTAAAAATACTCCTAGTACAATAATAATTTCAAATAGTGTTGGCAATCTTACATCCTTCAAAAGAAGTCCCCCTTCATGTAAAAGCTAAAACGCTTTCAATATATAATGCAACACGTATACTATACTTCCTCATCCCTATGTTGTAAACAGCTTATTCATCCGACTATTCGGAGATGAATAAGCTGTATTTTATACAAATTTTATTTTTCTAATAGTTCTTTCCCTGCGATACCTGGTTTGGTCATCTCATATGGGTTTAAAATAATATCCAATTCTTCTTCAGTCAGCACATCATGCTGCAGGCAAAGGTCACGGACTGATTGGCCTGTCATAATCGCTTCCCGGGCAATTCTGGCAGCCGCTTCATATCCAAGATGCGGATTGACAGCTGTGATCACGCCTGCGCTTTTTTCTACGTATTGCTTCAACCGCTTTTCGTTGGCTTCAATGCCCTTTAAGCAGTTTTCAGTGAACGAACGGAAGCCGTTGTTCATGATGCTGATGGATTGAAGCAAATTAAAGACAAGCACGGGCTCCATGACGTTCAACTCAAGCTGGCCGGCTTCTGAAGCAAGGCAGATTGTATTGTCGTTTCCGATAACCTGGAACGCAATTTGGTTGATCAGCTCCGCCATAACCGGATTGACTTTCCCCGGCATAATAGATGAACCCGGCTGACGTGCAGGCAGAGAAATTTCCGCAAGTCCGGCGCGCGGTCCCGACGCCATTAAGCGCAGGTCGTTTGCGATCTTCGACATGTTCATCATGCAGACTTTTAATGAAGCTGATACCTCTGTATAGGCATCTGTATTTTGTGTCGCATCAACAAGATGGTCAGCGCCGACAAGAGGAAGCCCGCTAATATCAGCAAGGTGCTTTACTACCTGTTTGATATATTCAGGATCAGCGTTCAGCCCTGTACCAACAGCAGTTGCGCCCATGTTGACTTCATATAGGTGCTGGCGCGATTGCTTGATTCGTTTGATATCACGCTCGAGAACACGGCTGTAAGCTTCGAATTCCTGGCCAAGACGGATCGGAACCGCATCTTGAAGGTGTGTCCGGCCCATTTTAATAACAGAGTCAAACTCCTGTGCTTTTTGCTTGAACACACTATGCATATCTTCCATTGTTTTCAGCAGTTTTTCTAAGAGCTTCAATGTGGAAATATGAATAGCAGTCGGGAACACATCGTTCGTAGACTGTGACATGTTCACATGTGTGTTTGGACTTAAATGGATATAATCTCCCTTTTTATGTCCCATGATTTCAAGCGCCCGGTTTCCGATAACCTCATTCGCGTTCATGTTCATAGAAGTTCCGGCACCGCCCTGAATCGGATCGACGATAAACTGATCGTGCCACTTGCCTTCCAGAATCTCGTCAGCGGCTTGTACGATAGCTTGGCCAATTCCTTCATACAGCCGTTTCACGTCCATGTTGGCAAGAGCCGCAGCTTTTTTCACAATCGCCAGTGCGTTAATCATTTCCTCATGGATTTTGTATCCTGTGATCGGGAAATTTTCAGAAGCACGGAGCGTCTGAATTCCGTAATAAACATCTGCCTCAATTTGTTTTTCCCCAAGGAAGTCTTTTTCCACGCGATATTCTTTTTGGCCGTTTAACATAATCTTTAACCTTCTTTCTCTTTGCTGGTTATCGTTTTTACATTTTACAGGACAACGTCATCAGCTATCGGCGTTTCCATAATTCTCTTGACGACAGGAAGATCCGAAGACTGACCTAGCGCCCACATCAATTTTGGCACAATTGCTTCTGTGTTCATATTTCTTGATCGGATAATTAAGTCTTGGTTGACTCTGCGGCCAACCTCGTAAATGCTCATGTCTTCGCCTTCTTCAAGACATTGAGTCGTAATGACGACGACAATGCCGCTTTCGATCAGCTCATTCACTTTTGACAAAATGTCCCTGCCTTCAAACGGCACCCCTCCGCTGCCATAACTCTCAATGACAATTCCTTTGTACATGCTTTTCAGGGCATCAAACATTTCGGGCTTTAAGCCTGGATGCAGCTTCAGCAGACATACATCTGTGCATAGTGAAGTGTCAACTGTGAAGGTGTCGTTCTCAGGTTCCGTTACTTGTTTGTTGTATTCAATCCCGTCTTCATTGATAAAAGCGATATATGGGTAATTGATGCTTTCAAATGCGTCGTAGCTTTTCGTTCTTAATTTGATCGCACGCGTTCCCTGAATGACTCTGCCGTCAAATACAACATAAACGCCGCCCACGCCTTCACAGGCAAATCGAATGGCATCAGTAATATTTTTTTTGGCATCGGTTTTTTGGAACGTGATCGGAATCTGCGAGCCGGTGATGACAATCGGCTTTTTGGCATGCTGCAGCATATACGATAGTGCTGCAGATGTATAGGCCATTGTATCTGTACCGTGAGTAATAACAAACCCGTCATAGGCATCATAATTTTCCTTAACGGCTTCCGCTATTTCCACCCAGTATTCAGGCTGCATATTGGTGCTGTCTATATTCATAAGCGACTGAGTTTCCATTGTGTAATCGTTATCAAGTTTTGATACGTAACTTAATAATTCATCAGCCTTGACTCCGGGAGCCAGCCCATTTTCCCCTTCAACTGAAGCAATCGTTCCCCCAGTTGTCAACATCAATAATTTTTTCATACCATGCACCTCTTCACTGTATCTAAAGATGGGTTGCGAGAAGGTATTCGCTTTTCGCATACTTTTAATGCAATTATAGACACGGAAAATAAAATACGCAAGACATTATTATTCAATTCGCGTACACTTCCTAATACCTATATGATATAATCAGCTCAAGGTGAAAAAGGAGCGGAAGTTCATGAATCTAGATCGTTTAACTGAATTGAGAAAAAAGAAAAATTGGTCGCTTCAATATACAGCTGACCTTCTCGGTATCGCAAAAAGCACATATGCCGGCTACGAGTCAGGCTACCGACGGCCTTCACTTGAAGCGCTTGCCATGCTGGCTGACCTCTTTGACACAACCTGCGATGAACTTTTAGGCCGCGAGAAACAAAAGCAGACTGCTCCTCAGGCCATAGAATTGGCCACGTGGAGCAGCCTTGACTTTACCATTTCTGTTGATGGCCAGCCGCTGAGTGAAGATGAAATCATCCAGCTGATTACCTTTATACGCACAAAAAGAAAAGTACAGGAGGAACTGAGTTAATCTTTAGCTCACGGTTTAATTTTACCGTAGGTTCCTCCTCCTCCGGCTTTCAATTCCAGTTTTCCGGATCTCGCTTTTACGATAAGCGCCGCGGTTTTCGGCGGGACAACGCGAGCCAAATCTTCTTCTGCAGCCTCATGAAGAACAGCCATTTCTGTTCCGAAGGCTTTTTTTAGTTTGTCCAGCGTTTTCGGGCCTACACCCGGAACAAATTGCAGCGGGATCTGATGTACATATCGCGGACGCGGGACGCGAACTTCAAGCTGATCACTCAATTCACGCAATCTTTCGCTGACTCCCTTGGTAAATCTGGCATTTCCGCAATTCGCGCACGCTGTTTCCCCGCTTACAGCAGGCTCTCCGCACGCTTCGCAAGCCGTCTGATAATATTTCCCCAATAACGGGTCCAAGCCATAATTTGCGATAATTTTCCTGTCATCTTGTCCCTTTAATGCAAGAGCAAATTCAGTAAAATCAGCTGACTGCACATATAGTTCATTATATTCTCTGCCGATTTTCCCCAACGAATGCGCATCAGAATTTGTTAAAAAAGGATACGGATTCAATTGCGATACGTGTGATGCCATGTCTGTATCACAGCTTAATCCAAGCTCCACCGCGTCTATCATAGATGGATCAAAAACCTCAGTTAAGCTTGATTTAACCCCTTTTCCATATAAGCTTTTATGCGGCGTAAAGATATGGGCGGGGATAAACAAGCCGCCCATATCCTGCACTTTTTTTTGCAGGTTTAAGCCCGTTTCATAAATCCGCTGCGAGCTTAAATGAATATTTTTCAGCCGGGCTGACAGCCAGTTTGAAAACTGTTTCATATCAGCCAACGTCGGCATAAATACGAGCACATGGATCGGTCCGCTACAAGCTTCATCATAAATCTCCAGCTCGCTCCCCAATAAAAGAGTCGTGCTGCGATAACGAATTCCTCCCCCGTCAAGCTCGCGATATTTTCCAGATGAAATGCCTTCCTCAAGCTCTAGAATGACTTCCGGAGAATGACAGTCGATAATGCCGAGGAGTTCAATTCCTTTATGTTCACTGGCTTCAACCAATATTCTGTCCAGCGTTAATGTTTTGGCACCTGTTATTTTGACAGCCCTTCCTGTAAAGGTCCGGCCGATATGAATATGTAAATCCGCGTAAATCTTTTTCATTTTTGTGCTTGGAGCGCTTCTTTCAGCTGAAGATACTGAATGGCGTAGGCTGTTTTAGCATCGTATACTTCACGCGATTCAACCAGCTTTAGCGCATCTTCAAGCGTCACCTCCATCACTTCAACAAACTCGTCCTCATCAAGCTCCCGTTTTTCTTCAAGCACAGAAAGCTCCTCAGCAAGAAAAACGTGAACGATTTCATCTGCAAATCCGGGTGATGTATAAAACGCAGTTATTTTTGTCAGTTTTTTTGCTGTATAACCGGTTTCCTCTTCAAGTTCCCGAAGTGCCGTATACTCCGGCTCCTCACCTTTTTCAAGCTTACCGGCCGGAATTTCAACGATCGTCCGCTCAAGCGGCTTACGGAATTGTTTGACCATGATGATTTTCCCTTCATCTGTGACGGCTAGTACCGCTACAGCTCCAGGGTGTTTCACAATTTCACGTTTACTGGCTTTGCCGTTTGGCAGCTCTACATCCTCGACATAAAGATCAATGACTTTACCCGAAAAGATCTGTTCTTTGGCAATTGTTTTTTCTTCTAATGATTTCATTTCTTCATCTCCCGTTCTGTCTCTATATGATGCCCCATACATTTTATCATACTAGAGCAAAAGGGGGCTTCTTCGTGAAAGTGCACCGCATGCCAAAAGGTGTTGTCTTAGTCGGAAAAGCATGGGAAATTCGGGCGAAGTTAAAAGAGTATGGACGCACATTTCAATATGTGAAAGATTGGATCTCAAAGCCATAAAAGTTGAAACTTTAGCTCCTTTATATTACGGTCAATACAAAGCCTAAAAAAGGAGTGTGCACATGAAAAAGCGCAAATTGGGTACATCTGATTTAGACATTAGTGAAGTCGGACTCGGCTGTATGTCTCTTGGAACTGAAAAAAACAAAGCATTGTCCATTCTGGATGAAGCGATCGAGCTTGGCATCAACTATTTGGATACAGCGGATTTGTATGACCGGGGACGCAACGAAGAAATTGTCGGTGATGCGATCCAAAACAGTCGCCAGGATATTATACTGGCAACAAAAGCGGGAAACCGTTGGGATGACGGAAGCGAGGGCTGGTATTGGGACCCTTCAAAAGCTTACATAAAAGAGGCTGTAAAAAAGAGCCTTACACGGCTGAAAACAGATTATATCGACCTTTATCAGCTTCACGGCGGCACGATAGAGGACAACATTGATGAAACGATCGAAGCGTTTGAGGAATTAAAACAAGAAGGTGTCATCCGCTACTACGGCATTTCTTCCATCCGCCCGAATGTGATTAAAGAATATGTAAAAAAATCAAACATCGTCAGCATTATGATGCAATTCAGCCTGTTTGACAGACGCCCTGAGGAATGGCTCCCGCTTTTAGAGGAACATCAAATCAGCGTAGTCGCCAGAGGTCCTGTTGCCAAAGGGCTCTTAACTGAAAAACCGCTTGATCAAGCTTCAGACAGTATGAAACAAAACGGGTACTTGTCCTATTCATTCGAGGAACTGACAAATGCCCGCAAGGCAATGGAGGAAGTGGCTCCCGATCTTTCCATGACAGAAAAGTCGCTGCAGTATCTGCTAGCACAGCCGGCTGTCGCTTCAGTGATTACAGGCGCCAGTAAGATTGAGCAGTTACGGGAAAATATTCAGGCAGCAAATGCACGGCGTTTAACCGAAGAGGAAATCAAAGCGCTCCAATCTCATACGAAACAAGACATTTACAAAGCTCATCGCTCATAGCAGAAAAACCAGCACCTGTACGGGTGCTGGTTTATTTATATTGATGCCAATCCATTTGGCTTTCATTTAGGAGTTCTTCAAAGCTCTTATTTTTTTCGATCTCTTTTTTCTTTCTAATCTGTTCTGCTTTTTCTCTTTCCTGCCTCTTTTCATCCTCTTCCTTCAATTGGCTCTTCATCTCCATAAGCTTTGCTTTGATATCGGATTGAAGGCCGTCTTTTAGCTGGTGTTTGTCAGCGGATTTTTGTTTTTTCATTCAGACTTCCCCCATGTTTTGTTTTGAAGACAGTTTATCACGGAGCATATACACTGAACAAGCAGACTCTCTTCTGATCACTTTCTCAGCGGAGCAGTGTTTAGGTATAATGATTTTAAACACGAATTACCTATATTTAGTTGAAAGGTGCTGTGACTTTTGAAGAAAATCCTTTTGGCCATTGGCGCTCTCGTAACAGCTGTCATCGCAATCGGAATTGTTTTTTCAAATATGATTCTATTCATCAAGAAAAAAACGGATGAAGACATTATCAAAAGAGAGACAGACAACGGACATGATGTGTTTGAATCATTTGAACAAATGGAGAAAACCGCTTTTGTGATACCCTCCGCTTACGGGTACGACATAAAAGGATACCATGTCGCACCGCATGACACACCAAATACCATCATCATCTGCCACGGGGTGACGATGAATGTACTGAATTCTCTTAAGTATATGCATTTATTTCTAGATCTCGGCTGGAATGTGCTCATTTATGACCATCGCCGGCATGGCCAAAGCGGCGGAAAGACGACCAGCTACGGGTTTTACGAAAAGGATGATCTCAATAAGGTTGTCAGCTGGCTCAAAAACAAAACAAATCATCGCGGATTGATCGGAATTCACGGTGAGTCTATGGGAGCTGTGACCGCCCTGCTTTATGCTGGTGCACACTGCAGCGATGGCGCTGATTTTTATATTGCCGATTGTCCGTTCGCATGTTTTGATGAACAGCTTGCCTACCGGCTGAGAGCGGAATACAGGCTCCCGTCTTGGCCCCTGCTCCCTATCGCCGACTTCTTTTTGAAGCTGAGGGGCGGCTATCGCGCACGCGAAGTATCTCCGCTTGCTGTCATTGATAAAATCGAAAAGCCGGTCCTCTTTATTCACAGTAAGGATGATGACTACATTCCTGTTTCTTCAACCGAGCGGCTTTATAAAAAGAAACGCGGGCCGAAAGCGCTGTACATTGCCGAGAACGGTGAACACGCCATGTCATATACCAAAAATCGGGATACGTACCGAAAAACAGTGCAGGAGTTTTTAGACAACATGAATGATTCAACAGAATAAAAAAGCGAAAGGCCTCTTCGGCTCTTTCGCTTTTTTATGTTACAGAACGTCGGTAATGCCATCCATATTTTCTCTGATCCATTCAATCGCAAGATCTATCGTTGTAAACTCCTGCGTCTCGAAGGTCATTTCATCCTGCAATAGCCAGACATCTTTCTTGATGGACTCTGCTCCTCCGATTGACCAGTGAAGCAAGGTATAGGGATGGTTTTGATTCAGGAAGGATACCCACGTTTTATTTTGTGCTGTGTTCTTCATTGCCTTCAGCTTTTGTTCCACGTTTCGCGTCTCCTACTTTACTAATATGCTCATTCTGGGGCTGAGCATTTCAGCCGGGCTTTTCAGCGCCAATGTTTTGGCTTTTTCATTGTAATCGATCGTCATTTGATCGTCAAAAAACACTTTTTGCGACGATTGGATATACAGCGGAATGCCGTTCGTTTCCAGCTGCTCGCACTGTCCCGTTAATTCTTCTGCCAGCCAGATTGTCGGGACACCGCTTACAGCGCAGCCGCATCCTTCTGCATCGTAACGAAGCTGGGCTTTTTTTCCCGGGTTGGCGTCAAACGCCTGCTGCAGTGCCTGTTTTGCTGCATCTGTCACATGTATGTTCATAAGGTGAAACCCCCGTTTTCATCATTTTCGCTATTGTAGCATACAACACTGCCATTCGCATTGTTTCTGCCTTTTTTCCACCGCTTCGCATTTTCTTCTGCAGTCTTGATCCACTCATCTTTCCCTTGTATGTACTGATTGATGCTGTCAGGATGCTGGGCCGCCAGCCGTTTTTTGAGAACGGCGTATTCTTTCGCTATGTTTGGATGAGCTCTGAGATAATCTCTGAATAACAGATGCCTTTCAATAGCAGGGTTTCCCTGTTCGTACATATGGACATGATGAGTGCGTTTATTTCCGCCCTTTTGGAAATAACGCCTGCCCGCTATGCCGTTTTCACCTTTTGGTGTATAGCCGTTAGCCTTCATTTGTTCATCAAATTGGCTCACGGCTTCAATGCTTCTGACTTCAATTAACATATCAATGATTGGCTTCGCTGCCATGTTCGGTATTGATGTGCTTCCGATGTGATGAACAGCGATAATCTCCGGCCCGAACACAAGTTTCAGCCGTTCTTTTTCTTCATCGAAACATTCTGCCCATTTTTCGTTGTAGAGAATGACCTCAACTTTTCTTTTCGGATACAAATGAAAGACCGTCAGCAATAGACCCTGCGCTGCTTTGACGGTTTCTGCCTTTTGGAATCCGGCCTGTGTATAGAGTGACACAGCCGGGGTATTGTTCTCGGCTGTGACTACTTCGATTTTCTCAGCGTCTTCATTATGATCAATGACAAATTGCAGAAGCGCTCGTCCAATTCCTTTTCTGAAACCGTCAGGATGCACAACAAGCCTGCAAATGGTGAGATAATGCATGTTTTTCTCATATGAAATGACACCGATCAGCTTGCCGTTTTTCCGATATCCCGCAAACCGTTCATGGGATGCTTGAATATCCTTCACCTTCTCTTGTAAAGCGGGAATACCGTCAAAACCGATAATCTCTGTTTCCTTTATGTAGGCGGGGATCTGTATGGCTAAAATCTCACGCGCTATAGCGGCTTCCTTATGCTGGAGAAATTCAATCATTCGTGTTCTCCTGAAACAGCCGCTGTCTGTCGACTTTTGCGACGCGGACTGCATACGACTCGTACCAAAGGCTTTTTCCTTTTTCTTTTGCCGCTTGATGTTCAGTGTGATGCTTCCAATGGTTAATTGCGTCCATACTGTCCCAATAGGAAACTGTGATGCCCCTTCCATCCGCTTCACGTACGCTTTCCACGCCTAAAAATCCAGGCTGATCCGCCGCAAGTGATACCATCCACTCCGCTGTTTCTCCATATCCTGTGTCATTTTCGCTTTTGACAGAAGAAAAAATGACTGCATAGTAAGGAGGCTCAGGTGTTTTTGATAAAAAATCCATCATATTTCCCCCTCATATGTTTTTGACAAACAGTACCCTGTCTTGGCCCGGGCCATCATAGTTTGCAAACACTGAGATGCCATTTACCGTTTTGGTGCCCTTTTCAATATCAAACCCCAATTTTGTGTGATATGCGATTGATACCTTATTCACAGGTGAAGTGACACACTTCACCCGGGTGCAGCCCCTTTGTTTTACTGTTTCGATAAATACATCATACAATTGTTTCCCAATTTGCATTTTTCTGAAATCCGGATGCACACCGGAAAAATGAATGTACGCCGTTTCAGGATCGGATTGCGATTGAAATCCGATTAAAAATCCCGTCATGCTGTTATGTTCGGATGTAATAAAGCTTGTGTCCTGAAAATGCTCAAAAAATAGTCTCGGCAATTTTTCTTTCAGCTGTCTGCCGCCCCACCATTCATTCAGTACAGACGTTACCATTTCATAATCTGAAGACGTGATTGTTCGAATATCCATTACGATTTGATCTCCCTCCGTCTGGCAAAACGAATGTCAGCTCTTTTTCTCACAATATAAAAATTATATTTTGCCTGGCTGGAATTGTAAATGCCTTCTTTCCTGTATCATACGTTTCCAGACTGCCGAGGGAACAATGTTTCATCATTTTAGCCTATTTCTCCCCCAAGCAGGAGGAGAGACTTTACAGTACAATATCAAGCACTTGATCAAGTCTCAGCTTATAAAGCTGATCCTCATCTCCTTTTATCCATACTGCTTTTTCAAACTCTTCATACCGGCAGATCTTCCCGGTGCAGCGGACAATCTCACCGTCCTGAAAGCAGCTGACAGTGATATCCTGAGCGAACTCCATCGCGGCGCAAAGCGTTTGATTCATCTCTTCCAGCTTATCGGGGTCAAGGATCGGCTTTTGCAGCTTCTGTTTAAGCCGCTTTCTCTCCAGCAGGCTTTGCTTATGTTCCGGCAGAAACATCCTGCTCCCTTCCCACAGCAGGTTGCCCCTTTTTAAATGATCGTTCATTTATAATGCCCCCCTATTTTAGCCGCACGTTCAAATGCCTGGCCTGCCGCTGTCAGTGACGCCGCCCTGATGATTGCTGTGTCGCCGAATCGATTTTTAATGCCGTCCATCACATAGCCTAGGCTCATTTTCTTTGCATAATCCTGAAATAAATTGAGCTGCCATATGTCATCAGATGAGAGCTGAGACAGATTGACACCGAGACGGCGGACAGGTTTCCCGTCCCAAAATGTAAGAAACAGCCGGCGTACAGCCTCATATACATCCTGCGTAGAATTAGTCGGCTCTGCCAGCTTCACTTGCCGGTTGAAGCCCGTCGGCCAATCAAAATCAGCACCCCGGCAGCTCACTGACACCGTCTGCCCCATGACCCCGGCGTTTCGGCTTCGCCTGCACACTTCTTCACTCAGCTCAAGCAATACGACCTTGATTTCTTTGTCAAAGTGTTCGTAGTCTCTCGGGAGAGTCATTCCATGGCCTATCGCCTTTTGCCCGTCCAGAGACGAAGTTGACACAGGGGAATAGTCGATTCCGTTTGCCGTCATCCACAGCACGTGGCCGTTAATGCCCCATTTCTTTTTTAAAAGATCGAGCGGAAAAGCCGCGAGCCCGCCGATCGTGCTGATGCCCATTCGATTTAAATGATGCTTCATGCGGCTCCCGACGCCAAACATGCTGCCCACCGGGAGCGTCCACATTTCGGTTTTCATATTTTCTTTCGTTAAGGTAAAAATACCGTTCGTATTCTTTTTGGCAAAATTGTCACACGCAATTTTGGCCAGCGCTTTGTTAGGGCCGATTCCGACCCGCGCATAAACGCCGATCTCCCGCATGATTCTGCCCTGAATGCTTTTCGCGATCTCCATCGGCGTCCCAAACAGCTTCTGGCTGCCTGTAATGTCCATGAACTGTTCATCGATAGAATAAGGCTCCACAAGGTCTGTATACTCCTCGAGAATGGCCGTAATTTGCAGTGATACATCAATATACCGTTGCATACGCGGCCGGAGCACAACAGCCTCAGGACACTTTTCCTGCGCCTCCCACAGCCGTGAAGCATTCACCACACCTTTTTGTTTCGCCAGCGGGCAGGCAGCCAATACGACTCCGCCCCTTTTTTCAGGGTCACCCGAAACAATGACGGGCCTATTTTTCAAATGTGGATTTTCCGCTTTCTCTACAGATGCATAAAACGATTGCATGTCAACGAGAAAAATCACTTTTTCTTTCATCATACACACCTCTAAAAAGAACTTATGTTCGTTCTCATTATATGCGAAAGTATGTTCGTTTTATACTGGTAAATGATTCTTGTCTGACAGAAAATATGATCCAAGGGTTTGAGAGAAGAAAAACATTTAGTAGAATAAAAGTGAAGCATAAGGATAGGAGAGTCATGATGGAGAAATTTGTCGAAAAAATGATGGAACAGGCATTGCGGCAATACGGCAGAAACGTTGCTATAGATCCGTTAAGCCCGTATGAAAAACAAAGCCTGAAAGCGGCTCTACAAGAGAGACGGAATGAAGAACCGGATGAGGATTTGCATGCGCATATAGAAGATATCATTTATGACTATGTCACAAACCAAGGCCTGTTCTCTTAAACGCATGACTGTCAGTTCTTTCAGCCGCTGATGCGGCTTCCCTTTGAAAACACCGCCTGAAACAAATAAACAGTCTCAGGCTTACAGAAAAAAGCAGGATTTTCTCACGCTCCATAGATTCATATGGCCTGCCGTAAAATTCCCCTCAGTGCTCGCGCAAAACGGAATAAGCTGTCCATGATCACGCGTATACACTTTTTCGAAGAGATGTGCTCTCTTGTTCTGTCATGCGGTCCATCGGTTTTCAGCTTACATCTTGATCTCATAGCCGGTTTCACTGCCGATATGATCTACGTCCTGGCGGCTTAAACTCTTTTAATGTTTCAAACACACCCTCACTGACCAATCGCTTTGCTTTTCATCGGACATCCCGTCATTTTCCTTCTTTCAAGATGTAAACTCCGTCAGCCACACGCATCCTCAACGCATAGTATATTGCCATCCATACAATCAGGCATACTACATGTCAATAACGAAATATTTTGAACGATCTATTGGAGAAGGAAATTTTTTCATATATGATAGAGAAAGATCATACATACAGGAGAGAATATAATTCATGAAGAAATGGAAAGATATCCACCCGATCAGCTGGACAATTATAATCGGAACCATTTTCGGCAGAATGGCAACATCGATGAGCATTCCTTTTTTAGCGATTTATTTGACAGCCGTCCAAGGCGCATCAGCTTCCTATGCAGGGCTGGTCATCGCCGCGAGCTCATCAGTCGGCATCCTCGCAAGCTTTTACGGCGGATATATCTCAGATAAATTCGGCAGAAAAAACATGATGCTTGTATCGATTTTCGGATGGATGCTGGTATTTGCAGGCTTTGCGGCAGCATCTAATCTCTGGGTGTTTTTTGTAGTAAACGCATTAAACGGTCTTTGCAAATCACTGTTTGAGCCCGCTTCAAAGGCCTTGTTGTCTGATATGACAGAAGAAAAAACGAGACTGCTAGTTTTTAATTTACGCTATGCGGCTATTAATATCGGCGTTGTCTTCGGACCTGTGCTTGGCCTATATTTCGGCTCATCGCAATCGACTACGCCCTTTTTGGTGCCTGCAGTCATTTACGGACTATACGGAATTGTGCTTGCCCTCCAATTTAAAAAACATCCATCCTTATCAGCACCAGCCCAGTCCCGAAATATGAGCGTGCGGGAAGCGTTTATGGTCACGCAAAAGGATTATCTTTTTACAATTGCTTTGGTCGGCATTACGCTATGCACCTTCGGCTACTCACAATTCAGTTCCACATTCCCTCAGTATATGGCGCAGAACCCCTTGATCGGCAATGGAACGAAGCTGTATGGGCTGATGCTGACATTAAACGCAATCGTTGTGTTGGCGACGCAATTTCCCATTGTCCATTTTGCAAAACGGTTTTCGCCGCTTTGTTCTCTGATGCTCGGTAATGTGATGGTTAGCATCAGCATGGCCATTTTCACCGTATCACACGGTGTTCCATCAATTGTGATGATTGTCATCACATTTACAATCGGCGAAGTGCTTTTATTCTCTATGATGGATTTGTATGTAGACCAGATTGCAAAACCAGGATTAAAAGGCACTTATTTCGGGGCAATCGGTTTTTCACAGCTCGGAAACGTCATCGGCCCTTGGGTCGGGGGGATATGTATAGACCTGTTTGGCGCTGGCCGGCCGATTTATATTTTTTCTGTCCTGAGCGGCATTACCCTGCTCGGCCTGCCATTTTTAGCGTTCGCCTATCGGCAAATGAAAATGGAGACCACAAAACACCGTTCCCGTCTGGAAAAGCCGCTTTACATAAAAAACGGAAGAGAATGAATCTCTCCCGCAAACATGAGGTGAAGAACATGAATATAGGTGATGTGATGTTTCAGCTGTTTGTATTTATTATATTTGCCGCTGTCATCTTTGCGTCTGTTACAGGCTTCAAGTATGCGAAAAACCGAAAAGCGCAGCTGGATCGCATTGAGAAAAAGCTGAACAGCCTGTCCGAAGATCACGATTAACAGCTTGGGGCAACGAGCTCTACCTTAATCCGGTCCGGATCCTCACAATAGACTGCATAATGCCCGTCTCCTCCGGCAAAAGGATGCCTGTCTCGGTACAACACACGATAACCTTTTGCCGTCAGTTTTTCAGTCATCTGATCGACTTGAAGCTTGGATTCAGCATGAAATGCGAGATGGTTCAGACCGACTCGGCATCTATGGTATTCCGGCTCTAGAAATGGCTCTTTCGCCTGCACAATCACTAGGTAAAAACGATCTTTCTTCCAGCTGATGCCTGAGCTCCATTTTTGATACTCTTTATAACCAAGTTCTTTTAAGAACCAGCCCCAAAACCGCCTAGACGCCTCCAAATCAGAGACATACAGTTCAATATGATGCACAATTTCATACCCTCCTTACCAGCACTTCCTCGACCTTATGCCCGTCTCCCTTACGCAAAATGAGATCTGACCTGAATTTAGTCGGCAAAATATTTTCATATAAATTCGGCCGGTTGACACTCTCCCAAATCGAGGCTGCCATCTCGTCAGCCTCCTGATCGGACAAGTCTTTAAATTTATGAAAATATGAATCAGGATTTTGAAAAGCTGTTTCCCGAAGCAGGCGAAAACGCTCTAAATACCAAGTGAAAATCCGGCTTTCCTCCGCATCCACATAAATCGAAAAATCAAAGAAATCGGAAACAAAAATACGCGGGTTTTCCCGGTCATCCTCCAAGGTGGGCGACTGAAGAACATTAATGCCTTCAATAATCACAATATCCGCCTGTTCTACAACCTCGAACACACCTTCCTCGCGGTCATAGGTTAGATGGGAATACACCGGGGCCTTTACGCTGTCCTTTCCTGATTTTAAGTCATTCAAAAATTCGAGCAGCGCCTTTACATCATAGCTTTCAGGAAACCCTTTTCTAGACATCATATTTTTCTTTTTCAGCTCGGCAGTAGGAAATAAAAAACCATCTGTCGTGATAAGGCTCACTTTTGGACGGTCAGGCAAACGCGAAAGCAGCTTCTGCAAGATCCGCGCCGTCGTGCTTTTTCCGACTGCGACACTGCCGGCAATGCCGATAATAAACGGAATTTTGGCTGAATGTGGGTGCTTCAAAAAAACATTGACATGCTTATTGCGTTCAGCCGCAGACTTGACATGCAAATGAAGCAAGCGAACAAGCGGAATATAGATTGTTTCCACTTCTTCAACAGATAAATAATCATTCAATCCTTCCACAGCTTTTGCCTCTTCTTCAGATACAGCAATCGACAAATGCCCCCCAAAACCAGACCAAGACGCCCGATTGTGCTGTGTATATAAAGTATGTAGGTTAAGTTCTTTATTTTTCACTGTTTACACCTGACTCTCTGTAGGTTAAAACCCTTACAAAGATTGTAACGGAAAACCTTTTCACTGTCTGCTTATTTTTCATTTCGTTTTTTTAGCAAATCAGCACCAATTCGGTTATACGCAGCCATTTCATCTTTTGGAACCATGCTTCCTCCCGTTCCCCAGACGACATGTACGGCATGTTCCATCTTATATTTCTGACCATAGCGCCTTCCCTCTTCTGTCGAAAAAAGCTGAACCGGCCCGAACATGCCCGCAAGAGCAGAGGGCTCTAAATATTTATCTTCAGATACAGCCAGCATATGAAGCAAAGTATAAAGCGTATTGTCCTCTACCGTATAACAGCCGCTCAGAAGCGGTTCAATCAGCTTGCCGACAAATCCTGACGGCCTCCCTACGGCAAGTCCGTCAGCAGCAGTCTGATTATCCAGGCCGATATCCTGGACGGAGATCTTCTGGTGAAGTCCTGAATAAAGCCCTAACAGCATACAAGGTGAATGAGTTGGTTCTGCGAAAAACACATGAACATCATCTCCGTATAAAAGCTTCAGCCCAAATGCTACACCGCCCGGTCCTCCGCCGACTCCGCACGGCAGATACACAAACAAAGGCGTCTCAAGACTCGGCTGTATATTCATACAGTCAAGTTGTGTTTTTAATCGGCTTGCAGCAACAGCATATCCTAAGAACAGCTGACGAGAATGTTCATCATCAATAAAATAACAGAATGGATCTTGTTCCGCCTGCCGTCTCCCTTCGTTGACCGCTTCGCTGTAATCTGTTTCGTACTCCATAACAGTGACTCCCTTTTGGCGGAGGAGATCCTTTTTCCACTGCTTAGCATCGGCGGACATATGCACTGTCACGCGAAACCCGAGTGCCGCGCCGATGATGCCGATGCTTAAACCCAGATTTCCTGTCGAACCGACAGCAATCGAATAGCGGGAGAAAAACCCGGTAAACCGCTCTTCCTGTAAGATGCGGTAATCATCGGTTTCCCGAAGCATTCCTTCTTGAAGCGCGAGATTTTCAGCATGCTTTAACACTTCATAAATCCCGCCCCTCGCTTTAATCGATCCTGAAATCGGAAGCTCATGGTCGCACTTTAAAAGCCATCTTCCCGGAAATGGCTGCTGATATGCCGCTTCCAGCTTTTCCTTCATATGCTGAACCTCAAAAAGCGGAGACTCGATGATTCCTTTAGCGCCTTTCGTCTCAGGAAACACCTCGGCAATGTAAGGTGCAAACCGCCGCATTCTTTTTTCCGCTTCCGCTATCTCGGTTGTCCACTCATCTGCACGGGGTAATGGCCCCTCTTTCTTGCCTGAATTTGCCCAGAATACAGGCTCTGCATCAATCAGTTTCTGAATAAACGGATCTTTAAGCAGAGCATGAAGGACTTCTGAATGAACTGACATTCAACAATCTCTCCCTTCCACTATCAAAAACTGCCCCGTGAGAAACAAGCCACTCCACTACAGGCAGTTCCATCATTATTTTTTCATGAGCGCGCGTCCTGCCAGCTTTTCTACAAGAGCTGGAAACAGCTGATACAGCTTAGTGCCGGCATTCATTAAACGCGGAAGATTGATCTCCCGCTTGTTCGTAAAAATTGCAGCTGTAATTTGAGCTGCTACGTCATCAGGATCAAGCATCCAGCGGCCGACATTTTTGGCGTAGTCCCCGCCTTTATCAGCAATGGAAAAAAAGTCCGTCTGAATCGGTCCCGGGTTGACTGTTGTCAC
Source organism: Bacillus sp. FSL R7-0685 (assembly GCF_038002425.1). Classification (NCBI taxonomy): domain Bacteria; kingdom Bacillati; phylum Bacillota; class Bacilli; order Caryophanales; family Bacillaceae; genus Bacillus; species Bacillus sp. FSL R7-0685. The sequence goes on from NZ_JBBOCN010000001.1 coordinate 2,347,515, forward strand.
ATAAATGCCGGTTCCCGAAAGCTCCATCCGCAAAGCGTTTGAGTAACCTAACACGGCATGCTTGGTCGCGGAATACAGGCTCGACTTCGGTGTTGCGATTTTCCCCGCTTGAGAGGCGATATTGATGATATGGCCCTTTTTTTGCTCAAGCATTTGCGGAAGCACCGCTTTTGTACAGGCGATCAGGCCGAAGACATTCACATCAAACATCGCTTTCATGTCATCCAATGTAGAGTCTAAAACCGTTTCAAATATACCGAAGCCTGCATTGTTAATCAGTACATCAATCGAGCCGATCTGATCGCGGACCCGGGCGATATCCTCTAGGCGGCCGACATCCAGAGGAAAAATCTCACACTGTCCGCTCCATTCCTCGGTTATTTTCCTTTTGATTTCTATCAAACGATCCTCGCGTCTAGCAGACAGCAGGACATGGGCTCCTTCAGCCGCGCATAAGTATGCGATTCTTTCTCCAAGCCCTCCTGAAGCGCCGGTTATCCAAATCCTTTTTCCCGCTATATGTTTCACCCATTTCACCTCTTCATTGTTTTAAAGTATGCGGTATTTCCTTCCCAATATGACGTGATGGCTTCTTCAGCCTCCAACACATCAAGGTGACCTGCCGTTTCTGACATCGTTAAAAACAATTCCTTTTCATATACAGCAGGAAAAAGCTGCTGACAGACCTGAAAAGCGGTCATCGGCTTTTCATCCAGCATGCGACGCACATCCTCCGTCCTGTTCCTCTGCTTGTCAAAACGCTTCTCAATCAGCGCTTGTACACTGGTGATAGGCTCGCCGTGACCAGGAAATACGATTGTTGGATCAAGTTGAGACAGCCTTCGCAATGACCGCTGATAATCCACTAAAGGCTTTGACCTAACGTCTCCCGCTTTCGGCGCTTCCAAAATCGGATTAGACGAGCTGTTTGCCAGCAGTAGATCGCCGCCAAGCATCCTTCCGCTTTTTTCATGGAACAGAACGATATGCGATTCAGCATGTCCAGGCATCTCCAACACAGACCAGCCCTCAAGCCCATCTATGCCCATACCTTCTCTGATTGATTTTGTCAGAGATCTCGTACAGGAAAATGCGTACGCTGATCGAATCAGCTTTTCCGCCTTCCCCGTATCAAATGGAACGCCTAATTCAGGCAGCAGCTTTTGAAAAAAACGTTTTTGCCAATCCATAAAGGCTTGATTTCGGCTGATATAAGGTTCGTTGAACGCATGCCCAATCACTTCGATTTCATCTGAAAAGACATAAGCAAGCCTGCATGATCAGCATGATGGTGAGTCAGTACAACCTGCTCGATATCTGACATTTTCACATTTACAGCGGCAAGCTGCTCTTGTAGGGCTCTGGCAGCCTCTTTTGTATTCGGCCCGGCATCGATAAGTGTCAGTGCATCACCTTTTACGAGGTAAACGATAACATCGCCGACAGCAAACGGCGTCGGGACGCGGATCGCAATTACATCTTCAGTTGTCATCCTTTCGCTCCTTGTCTTCATTCATTATTCATATTTTAGCTTTTTCTCGGTCTTGTGTCATTATTGCAGAATGAGAACAAACCTTTTTGAAAAAGCTATTGACATTAGCTTGTCCGCCATTGCATAATGAACAACAAACTAAAACGAGAACCATTGGAACGCTATGACGAGGAATAGTATACAAGGCAATGGCCTAAGAGAGCGATACCCCCGGCTGAAAGGTGTTGCGGCCCGCTTGTTTGTAGAACCTGCCCTCAAGTCGCGGTTAGGAAAACCTAAACGTTTCCCGCGTTACGGGGATTTGAGCTGAGCACAATTTGTGCTAATGAGGGTGGTACCGCGAACCTTTTCGTCCTTTACGTGATGAAAAGGTTTTTTGTTGTTCTGATAGAAGGAGGATATCAATGAAAAAGATAGGATTTGTCGGCGCCGGGTCAATGGCAGAAGCAATGATCAACGGCATTTTGCAAAGCGGCATCACAAAACCAGAACATATCTATATTACAAATCGCTCAAATGACGAGCGTCTGATTGAATTAAAGGAAACGTACGGCGTGCGTCCATGCAGAGATAAAAATGAGTTTTTCACTCACACCGATATCATTATCCTCGCTTTCAAACCGAAAGACGCGGCGGAAAGCATCGACAGCATACGGCCGTATATCAAGGACCAGCTTGTCATTTCAGTACTTGCAGGCCTTACCATCGAAACCATTCAGCATTATTTTGGCAGAAAGCTCCCGGTCATTCGCGTCATGCCGAATACATCAGCGGCAATCAGAAAATCAGCAACCGGATTTTCCGTAAGCGCTGAAGCAAGCCAGAATGATATTAGTGCCGCAAAAGCTCTATTGAAAACAATCGGTGATGCAACACTGGTTGAGGAGCGAGATCTTGACGCTGTCACTGCAATCGCAGGCAGCGGCCCGGCCTATGTGTATCGTTATATTGAGGCGATGGAAAAAGCGGCACAAAAAGTAGGATTAGATAAAGAAACGGCAAAAGCACTCATTTTGCAGACAATGGCAGGGGCAACAGATATGCTCCTTCAAAGCGGCAAACAGCCGGAAAAGCTGCGTAAAGAAATCACCAGTCCTGGGGGCACTACAGAGGCAGGTCTTCGCGCTTTACAGGACTCCCGCTTTGAAGAAGCAATTATTCACTGTATTGAAGAAACAACTAAACGGAGCGCAGAAATCAAAGAACAGTTTGCCGTTGCCGCCTTAGAGAGACATTCTTAGATGTAAGACAAAAACAGAAGGCACTGTGCCTTCTGTTTTTTATTTTTCCCGCAGCAGCTGGCCGGCAGATTCTGATTGCTTTAATAGCGCGGAGATCGTAAATGAAAGCAAATCGGGAAGCACTTCAAAGGAATAAGGCATATACAATCTTTCCGTCCATTTATGCGGGTCTTTACCAGCCGGACCGACATTTAAAACCGGAACATATAAAGCCTGATTTTTACCGCTTGGCAATGAATATCCTCTGTTAAAGAGCGGCATATTGCTTGTGTATGCATCAACCTCCTGTTTTTCCAGCTGAAGATAACTCAAGTCCGAAAGTCCGGGGAAGTACTGAACCTCCCGTAATGCAATGCCGTATCGCTCAGCCGCATAATGCTTTATCTGATCTGCTGTATTTCTGATCAATTGATCATCCTTTGAAGAAACAGCTGGATAAAGCGGCGGACTATAAAACAGAACGATGAGCGGCGCATCCTCCTTACAAAGCGAAGCAAGCTCAGAAACAATTTTCGTCGAAAAATCCCTGTCTCCAAGCTCCCCCCTGTTAGCAAAGGCATAATTTAGAGCCCGCTCTGTTTCTGAGATCCCCGCACGCTTTTTTGCACGCGAGACCAGCTCATCAAATGTCAAAACAGTGACGTCCCGCTCAATCGGCTGAAATGGCTCAAATTGTTGAAAATCCTGTGTTTTCTTCCGAACGTTCGACATGATTTCCTCCGCCGCCTGTTCTGCTGTTTTAAGCAGCATCTGATGCAGCTCACTAGCTGAGCGTTTCATTGACAGCACATTAAATAATGTGACGGCTGTATGCGGTGTCTGGACTGAATATGCCTCTTTCAAGTCCTTTTGCATTAAGTTTACCGGTGGCGGAGTGACCTCGCCATCAACCTTTTCACAATAATCAGCATTCAGTTCAAGCAAACGGTTAATCTCAGATACCATTAAATTTGCGTTTAGGCCTGAAAACGGCTCTCCAACATGTGTCTCAATCCCCTTGCAGAAAAAACCCGCAAGCACCTTGCCAATGCTTCCTGTATAAAAATATTGCTGCTGATCGCCGGGAAATTTTTCAAACATCGGTTCGGCATTCAGGCAAGCGGTTAATGTGATATCATGCTTTTTCTCCATTTCCTTCAATGCAGGAACCGCTTCAATCATGCCTCTTGAATTCACTTCCTCATCCGGAACCGTTATCAACAGCAGATTGCCCTCAAAATGCCCGTTCATTGCCCTCTCCAGCATCGACAGTTGAACACAAAGCCCCGCTTTCATATCCATCGTCCCTCTTCCGAACAGCCAGTCTCCGCTTTCGGCATCTCTTCTCACACGTTCCGGGAGCAGCTCTTTTTTCTCTAAAAAGGAGCTCAAAAGCTCAGCAGGCTTGCAAGCCATATGTTTAAATTCGCCGTAATCTTCTATGTCAACGACATCAAAATGACTCAGCAGAAGCACTGTCTTTTTGACATTCTTCTTTTTGACTAGAGCCGTAAGAAAAGATCTGCCATCGTCCATCGGATGAAGTGTTACATCATCAGGGTGCTTTTGAAAATGGGGCTTGTCCTTCAAAATAAAATAAAGATACTCTGCAAGCGCTGCCTCGCCCTTTGAACCGGTGATGCTTTCGTATTGCACAAGAGAAGTTAAAAGTGCCAGCAATTCGTCCTTCGTCTGCCAATTCATTGATTCCGCCCCTCCTATGAATAAAAATGCTTCTATACTGAAAAATAAACTGATTTCTCGTCTATTATACAGAAATGTTTGACAAAAGCGGTTCATTTGAGCAGTTTATATGACGGGAAAGAAATGACTTGATATAATCAATCTCTAAAAACCTTACGGGAGGCGAAAGAAATGGCCAGAAAATTATTTACACCTATTACAATTAAAGATATGACGTTAAAAAACCGCATTGTCATGTCGCCAATGTGCATGTATTCTTCTCATGAAAAGGACGGAAAATTAACACCGTTCCACATGGCACATTACATATCGCGCGCAATCGGCCAGGTCGGACTGATTATTGTAGAGGCGTCAGCGGTTAACCCTCAAGGACGAATCACTGACCAAGACTTAGGCATTTGGAGCGACGAGCATATTGAAGGCTTTGCAAAACTGACTGAGCAGGTCAAAGAACAAGGTTCAAAAATCGGCATTCAGCTTGCCCATGCCGGACGTAAAGCTGAGCTTGAAGGAGATATCTTCGCTCCATCGGCGATTGCGTTTGACGAACAATCAGCAACACCTGTAGAAATGTCAGCAGAAAAAGTAAAAGAAACGGTCCAGGAGTTCAAGCAAGCGGCTGCCCGCGCAAAAGAAGCCGGCTTTGATGTGATTGAAATTCATGCGGCGCACGGATATTTAATTCATGAATTTTTGTCTCCGCTTTCCAACCATCGCACAGATGAATATGGCGGCTCACCTGAAAACCGCTATCGTTTCTTGAGAGAGATCATTGATGAAGTCAAACAAGTATGGGACGGTCCTTTATTTGTCCGTGTATCTGCTTCTGACTACACTGATAAAGGCTTAGACATTGCCGATCACATCGGTTTTGCAAAATGGATGAAGGAGCAGGGTGTTGACTTAATTGACTGCAGCTCAGGCGCCCTTGTTCACGCAGACATTAACGTATTCCCTGGCTATCAGGTCAGCTTCGCTGAGAAAATCCGTGAACAGGCGGACATGGCTACTGGTGCCGTCGGCATGATTACAGACGGTTCAATGGCTGAAGAAATTCTGCAAAACGGACGTGCCGACCTTATCTTTATCGGCAGAGAGCTTTTGCGGGATCCATTCTTTGCAAGAACTGCTGCGAAACAGCTCAATACAGAGATTCCGGCCCCTGTTCAATACGAAAGAGGCTGGTAATGCCCATAAGAGATATCCTGTAGAGGATATCTCTTTTTTTATTTTTAGAGAAACGATCGGCTAAGGTTCTCCGTCTCCCTAGTAGAACCAATTAGAGGAGATGACTCCAATGAAATCAGCTTGGATGGAAAAGACATATACAATTGACGGATGTGCGTTTCATACACAGCACCGGAAAGGATCAAGCGGTGTAACGATTGTCTTTGAGGCCGGCTATGGTACTTCTTCTGAGACGTGGAAACCATTAATGGCGGACATTGATGATGAATTTGGCATTTTCACATATGATCGGGCAGGCATAGGAAAAAGCGGGCAAAGCAGAGCTAAACGAACAGCTGATCAACAAGTGAAAGAATTGGAGAGTTTGCTTAAAGCAGCTGATGTAAAACCTCCTTATTTGGCTGTTTCACACTCATACGGAGCTGTCATCACCGGTTTATGGGCCTGCAAAAACAAGCATGATATTATCGGCATGGTCCTTCTTGACCCAGCTTTAGGCGATTGCGCCAGCTTTACCTTTATACCCGAAGAAATGCACAAATCACATACGAGAAAGATGATGCTTGAGGGCACACATGCAGAGTTTTCAAAAAGTCTGCAGGAGCTCAAAAAGCGGCAAGTCCACTTAGGAAACATGCCTCTTCTTGTGTTGTCATCAGGAGAACGGACTGAGAAATTCGCTGCTGAACAGGAGTGGCAAAACTTGCACAGCAGCATATTGTCTCTATCTAACCAAAGCGGCTGGATTCAAGCTAAAAACAGCTCCCACAACATCCATCATGATGAACCTCATATCGTTCACTTGGCTATTTATGACGTATGGTGCGCAGCGTGCCAGCAGGCCGCTCCTCTTTACCAGGCAGTCAATTAACGTAAAAAAAGACCGGGCCGTAAGGGATTCCCGGTCTTTAATATTATTTTGTTTCACGGTGAAGGGTATATTTCTTTAAACGCGGTGAATATTTTTTCAGCTCCAAACGGTCTGGATTGGTGCGTTTATTTTTTGTTGTGATGTAATTTCGGTCTCCCGTTTCAGTGCAGGCTAAAGTAACATTTACTCTCATAATTAACATCTCCTTATAAAGCGTAATGATTACGTTTTATTATACAACGTCATCACAAATTGTCAAATAAGAGCTCCGCCTTCAGCCTCGCGGGACGTTTACCTCTAAGAAATCATATGCCGCCACGCTATTGGGGAAAACGTCAACCGCTTCTTTTTGAAGCTCCAAAGAAGCATCTCCCTGATATCTTGCGCTGATATGGGTTAAAATGAGCTGCTTCGCTCTTGCTTCTTTCGCTGTTACAGCCGCTTGTTCCGTTGTACTGTGATAATAATCATAAGCAAGTTTACGGTCTTCCTTAGCAAAGGTTGCTTCATGAACAAGCACATCACAATCCCTCGCAAGCTCTTTTAGTTTGTCACTTACTCTCGTATCACCGGAGAACACAACAGATCTTCCCTTTTTGGGAGGCTCCAGAAAATCATTCCCATTGATAATTCGTCCGTCTTCAAGCGTTACCGTTTCGCCTTTTTTGATTTTCTGATATACAGGTCCGGGCGGGATGTTCATTTCTTTTAATACATCAGCCTTCAAGGAACCCGGTACGTCTTTCTCCTGCACACGGTACCCGAAGGCTTCCACTCCATGAATAACAGATGCCGCTGTGACAATAAACTTATCGTCCTCAAACACGATTCCTTCTTCAATTTCCTGGATCGCAAGCGGATATGTCAAATGGGTCTTCGTGACGGCAAGGCTAGTTTCAATAAACGCCTTGATCCCTTTAGGTCCGTACACTGTCAGCTCGTCCTCTCCGCCTTGAAAGGAACGGCTCCCCAGAAGCCCCGGAAGTCCGTATACATGATCGCCGTGCATGTGTGTAATAAAGATTTTCTCTATTTTACGAGGTTTAATCGTTGTATGTAAAATTTGATGCTGTGTGGCTTCCCCGCAGTCAAAAAGCCATACCGAACGCCTTTCTTCAAGCAATTTTAATGCCACCGACGTTACATTTCTCGCCTTGGCGGGAATGCCGGCTCCCGTCCCTAAAAAAAGTAATTCCACGTTTCCTTCCTCCTACTAGAACCAGATACCTACAAGAATACAGGATCAAGCTCAAAATGTGAATCTTGCCTCTGAAAAGAACAATCCTTTCGTGCTAGAAACATTTTTTCAGCATTCTGCTTAAAAAAGGGCTTAAATGTTTGCTTTCGTTGAATTTTAGATTTAAAATGAAGGAAATATACGGGGTGTACTAAAATAAAGCTTCGAATAAAGTGAGGTACTTTTAGTGAAAACAAACCAACAACCAAAAGCAGTAATTGTCATATTCGGTGCAACTGGAGATTTAGCAAAACGAAAATTGTATCCGTCTATTCACCGTTTATATCAAAACGGACAAATCGGAGAAGAGTTTGCAGTGGTAGGAGTTGGAAGAAGACCTTGGTCTAATGAGGATCTTCGCCAAACTGTTAAAACATCCATTTCCTCATCTGCAGATAAGCATATAGATGATTTCACGTCTCATTTTTACTATCACCCGTTTGACGTGACAAACCCTGGTTCTTATCAAGAGCTAAACGTATTGCTTAACCAGCTGGAAGATACATATCAAATTCCTAACAACAGAATGTTCTACTTGGCAATGGCTCCTGAATTCTTTGGAACGATTGCAAAAACATTAAAATCAGAGGGTGTAACAGCTACAACCGGCTGGTCCCGCCTTGTCATCGAAAAACCGTTCGGCCATGATCTGCCAAGCGCACAGGCATTGAATAAAGAAATCCGCGAAGCATTTACGGAAGATCAAATTTACAGAATCGACCATTATCTAGGCAAACAAATGGTTCAGAATATTGAAGTGATTCGATTTGCCAATGCGATTTTCGAACCGCTTTGGACAAACCGCTACATTTCAAACATTCAAATCACATCTAGCGAATCACTAGGCGTTGAAGACCGCGCAAGATATTACGAAAAATCAGGCGCCCTTCGCGACATGGTGCAAAACCATATTATGCAGATGGTTGCCCTTCTTGCAATGGAGCCGCCTATCAAATTGAACACAGAAGAAATCCGCAGCGAAAAAGTGAAGGTGCTGAGAGCACTGCGTCCTATTGCAAAAGACGAAGTGGATGAATACTTTGTGCGCGGACAATATCAAGCTGGTGAAATTGACGGTGTATCGGTTCCTGCTTATACAGATGAAGATAATGTCGCTCCTGACTCCAATACAGAAACCTTTGTTGCCGGCAAGCTCCTGATCGACAACTTCAGATGGGCTGGTGTTCCATTCTACATCAGAACCGGAAAACGAATGAAAGAAAAGTCCACAAAAATTGTCGTTCAATTTAAGGACATTCCGATGAACCTGTACTACGGTAATGAAAACAACATGAATCCGAACTTACTTGTCATTCATATTCAGCCTGACGAAGGCATTACGCTTTACTTAAATGCTAAAAAGCTTGGCGGAGCAGCACACGCACAGCCAATCAAACTCGATTATTGCAGCAATTGCAATGACGAGTTGAACACCCCTGAAGCATATGAAAAACTAATTCACGACTGTCTCCTTGGCGATGCAACAAACTTTGCACACTGGGATGAAGTTGCCCTTTCTTGGAGCTTTGTCGACTCTATTTCTGAAACATGGGCAGCAAACAAAACCTTATCTCCTAACTACGAATCAGGCTCAATGGGACCGAAAGTATCTGATGATCTTTTGGCGAAAGACGGCTTACACTGGTGGAATATATAATAAGAAGAAAAAAGCCGAAAATGTTTACAAGCATTTTCGGCTTTTTTGCAGCTGTCACAGAGGTATAGCACTCTCATTAATAACAAAACCCCCGAAGCTCTATAGCTTTGGGGGTTTCTATTGATTACTTCATCCATTCAGTATGGAAGATGCCTTCTTTGTCAGTACGCTCATAAGTATGAGCGCCAAAGTAGTCGCGCTGTGCTTGGATTAAGTTTGCAGGCAGTACGGCTGTGCGGTAGCTGTCATAGTAGGCTAATGCGCTTGAGAATGATGGCACCGGCACACCTTGGGCAACTGCAAGTGAAATCACTTGGCGAAGCGCTCCTTGATAGCTTTCTACAATATTCTTGAAATAGCTGTCAAGAAGCAGGTTGTCAAGCTCAGGCTCGCGATCGTAAGCTTCTTTGATCTTCTGAAGGAATGCCGCGCGAATGATGCAACCACCGCGGAAGATCATAGCGATTTCACCATATTTCAGATCCCAGTTGTATTCTTCAGAAGCAGCTTTCATTTGGGCAAATCCTTGCGCGTATGAACAGATTTTACTCATGAACAACGCTTTTCTGACCGCTTCAATCAGCTCTTCTTTATTTTCTGTAACAGGCTTCACTTCTGGTCCTGAAAGAAGTCCGCTCGCTTTTACACGCTCTTCCTTCATAGCTGAGATAAAGCGTGCGAATACAGATTCAGTAATAATCGGAAGCGGAACGCCTAAGTCAAGTGCGCTTTGGCTTGTCCATTTTCCTGTTCCTTTTTGGCCTGCTTTATCAAGAATCACATCAACAAGCGGTTTGCCTGTCTCTTCGTCTTTTTTTGTGAAGATGTCAGCCGTAATCTCAATCAGGTAGCTATCAAGCTCACCTTTATTCCATTCAGCGAAAACTTCATGAAGCTCATCAGCAGAAAGGCCCAGCACCTGTTTCAGAATGAAATATGATTCAGAGATCAGCTGCATATCTCCGTATTCAATTCCGTTGTGCACCATTTTTACGTAATGGCCGGCGCCGTCCGGACCGATATATGTCGTACAAGGTTCTCCGTCAACTTTTGCAGAAATGGCTTCAAGAATCGGTTTTACAAGCTCATGTGCTTCTTTTTGTCCGCCAGGCATGATAGAAGGTCCTTTAAGCGCCCCTTCTTCTCCGCCGGAAACGCCTGTTCCGATAAAATGAATGCCGCTTTCAGCGAGTTCTTTGTTACGGCGCTGTGTATCCTTATAGTATGTATTACCGCCGTCAATTAAAATATCATCCTTCTCTAGATGAGGAAGAAGAGATTGAATTGTCGCATCTGTTGCAGTTCCCGCTTTAACCATTAATAAGATTTTGCGCGGTGTTTCCAAGGATTGGACAAATTCTTCAATGCTGTAAGTGCCAACAACATTTTTTCCTTTTGCCTCCTGTAAAAACTCCTCAGTTTTACTGCTTGATCTGTTGTAAACAGAAACAGAAAATCCCCGGCTTTCGATATTTAAAGCCAGATTTTTACCCATGACCGCAAGTCCGATAACGCCGATTTGTTGTTTTGACATATTCTAACGTCCCTTCTGCAAACGTTTAATCATTTTAAAATTTAAATTAAAATAAAATGATATTTATAATAAAGAAATTACCATACATTCACCCTTTTTTTCAAGCGATTCAGCTTTTCTTTTCATCTTGAAAAAAATCTTTATTAAAGCTTGTTCCCTTTGTTTTGCTCTCCTCTTTTTTTAACGTTGCCCCTTTTCTGATCAGTTTGGTACCGTACTTTTTATTCAACTTTTCCATCATCTGCTGAATGGGCTCATCCTTCGCATCCTCATTAAAGCTGAACAAATCGAGCTGTTTATAGGCCTGCTCTTTTTCTACTAAATCCGTTCCGGTAATGCCAAGCAGCCTGACAGGATTTTTATTCCAATGTTTAAAAAAGAGGTGCTCCGCTTCTTTCAAAATGTCATTTTTTTGATCAATCGGGTTTCTCAGCGTAGTGCTTCTTGTGATGGTTTTCCAATCCGCATATCTAATCATAATAAAAAGCTTCGAAGCCATGACTTCCTTGCGCTGTAAACGGTCACTCACAGAAGCGGCAAGCTTTCTAAAGACGCCTAACAGCTCTTCTTCATCACTGGAATCATGGGAAAGTGTCGATGAGTTGCCGACGCTTTTAAATTCGTAAATGCGCTCCGGGTCAACCGGCGCATGGTGAATGCCATTTGCTTTATTTTTAAGGCGCGGACCGTTGATGCCAAGCAGGCGCTTCAGCGAGTGTTCATCAGCTGCAGCTAGCTCTCCGATTGTATGGATGCCGAGTCCCTTCAGTTTTTCCGCTGTCTTTTTGCCGACTCCGTGCATCTCTCCAACAGGAAGCGGCCACAGGATATCAGGCACTTGCCTCTTTCTTAAGATCGTAATTCCAAGCGGTTTTTTCATATCAGACGCCATCTTAGCGAGAAATTTATTCGGCGCAATCCCTATGCTTGACGGGAGCAGCAGCTCTTTTTGCAGCCTGCTTTGGATTTCTTTTGCCGTCTCTAGAGCGCGGCTGCTGTATGGTGTATCGGTCATGTCCATATAGCCTTCGTCGATGGAGACAGGCTCCACCAGGTCAGTATATTCACGAAGAATGGTAAACATCGCTCGTGAAGAGTTTCTATAGCGGTCAAAGTTCGGCGGAAGAACGATGAGCTCAGGACAATGGCGCTTCGCTTGCCAAACCGGCATCGTTGTTTTGACGCCGCGCGCTCTTGCTTCATAGCTGCATGTTACCACAATGCCCTTTCGCTCTTTTACGTTTCCGGCAACTGCGACCGGCTTTCCCCGGAGAGCCGGATCATATGCCATTTCAACCGACGCATAAAAGCTATTCATATCAATATGGAAAATAATTCGGCTCTTTCCCGGCATAAACAAATCTCCTTTTCGGTCATTAGACAACAGCTTGTACATATAGTAAAATGAAGCTATTGAATGGATGTGATGACAATGTTTGTGGAATCGATAAATGACGTTTTATTCTTAGTCGATTTTTTCACAATTATTCTTCCTGCTCTAACGGCAATCGGGATTGCATTTCTCTTACGGGAGTGCCGTGCGGGCGAGCAATGGAAATCAAAACGAACAGATGAACATCAGACGGTCTTTCACATTAACCGAACAGACTTTCTTATTATTATATATCATCGCATTACAACTTGGATACGTAAAGTCTTCCGCATGAATTCGCCTGTGAACGATGAGGAAGACGCCGGTTCTCTTCTTTTATAAACCGCATTTATAAAAAGGAGGAGAACAAAATTGTTAAAAACATATCAAAAACTTTTGGCTATGGGTATCTTTTTGATCGTATTATGCTCGGGCAATGCTGCATTTGCAGCGACTAATCAGGTGGGAGGCCTCAGCAACGTAGGTTTTTTCCACGATTATTTAATCGAACCGTTTTCCGCTCTGCTTAAGGGTGTTGCCGGGCTGTTTCACGGAGAATACGGACTCTCTATTATCCTCGTAACCATTATTGTGCGTATAGTTGTATTGCCTTTGTTTGTCAATCAGTTCAAAAAACAGCGCATCTTCCAAGAGAAAATGGCCGTTATTAAACCTCAGGTTGACAGTATCCAGGTTAAGTTGAAAAAGACGAAGGACCCGGAAAAGCAAAAAGAGCTGCAAATGGAAATGATGAAGCTGTATCAGGAGCATAATATCAACCCGCTTGCGATGGGCTGTCTTCCAATGCTGATTCAGTCTCCGATTATGATTGGGCTTTATTACGCGATTCGCTCAACACCTGAAATTGCGTCACACTCGTTTCTATGGTTCAGTTTAGGGCAATCTGATATTCTCATGTCCCTTAGTGCAGGGATTATGTATTTTGTCCAAGCCTATATCGCTCAAAAACTGAGCGCGAAATATTCCGCTGTCCCGCAAAACCCTGCGGCGCAGCAATCCGCAAAATTGATGGTGTTCATCTTCCCTGTGATGATGACGATTTTCTCGCTTAATGTTCCGGCAGCCCTTCCGCTGTACTGGTTTACAAGCGGACTGTTTTTGACAGTGCAAAACATCGTCCTTCAGATGACGCATCATAAAAGTAAAAAAACAGCCGCTCTTACTGAGTCGGTGAAATAAAAAAGCAACCCCGCGCGAAAAGCCGGGGTTGTTTTTTTGTTACTTGCAAAGCATACCGCACCAAACAGTCTTGTTTATCATGGCTGAAGCAGAAATGGCTATCCTAAAAAAACAGCCGTACCGTTTAAAAAGAAGGAGATCGGGAATACCTTTACTCACCTCCATATGAAAGGAGCATGTACGTTGACGGAACGCTTTCAGCAAAAAAATGTTTCTGTACCTGAAGGAATCTGGATTATGAGACAAACCTGGAATGATGTCTTATTTGCCCACTGGCCTGTTGATGTTTCTATCCTTCGCGCTTTGGTACCGTCCGTTTTAGAATTAGATACATATAACGGGCAAGCTTGGATCAGCATGCTTCCCTTTATGCTCACGAACCTGAGGGCGCGTTATCTTCCTGCCATTCCCGGTGCGCGTGCATTTCCTGAGCTTAACCTCCGCACCTATGTCACGTATAAAGGCAAGCCCGGCATTTATTTTTTTAGCTTAGATGCCGATCATCGGCTGGCCGCCCTTGGCGCTCGCACATTCTTTCATCTGCCTTATTTTTACGCGGATATGAAGTCCGAAAAAAACGGTGATGCCATTGACTATGTCAGCAAGCGGAAAAATGACAAAGAAGCAGCATTCCACGCCGCATACCGGCCCATTTCAGCGCCTTTTACAGCAGAAAAGGATTCGCTCGATTACTGGCTGACAGAACGATACAGGCTCTACACCACTTATCGCAATAAGCTCTATTACGAAGACATCCATCATCATCCGTGGCTGCTGCAAAACGCCGAAGCAGAAATTTCAGTCAATACGGTGACTGATGCTCACGGTATTACATTGCCGGAGTCAGACCCCTTGCTTCATTATGCTAAAAAACAGGATGTGTTATTTTGGCCGCTTAGGAAATGGAGCTAAAAAAACCCGATGCGGGAAATCGCACTCGGGTTTTCTTTTTTTATTTTGCCGCCTCTTCAATAATGGCAACAACCATTTCTGCCGTTTTAACGAGCTCTTCGATCGGCATTTTTTCATTTTTTGTATGGATTTGCTCATAACCGACAGCAAGATTGACCGTCGGGATGCCATGACCAGCGATTACGTTCGCGTCGCTTCCGCCGCCGCTCGTTTGCAGCTCGCTTGGACGTCCGATTTTAGCAGCCGCTTTTTTCGCGATTTCAACAACTTGGTCGCCGTCTTGATATTTAAAGCCCGGATACATAACCTCAATTTCGACTTCTGCGCGTCCGCCCATATCAGCAGCTGCCTCTTCAAAAGCAGCTTTCATTTTTTGAACCTGAGCTTCCATTTTCTCAGGAACTAAAGAGCGCGCTTCAGCAAGAATATGAACTTCGTCGCACACAATGTTTGTTTGTGTGCCGCCTTCAAACCGGCCGATATTAGCTGTTGTTTCTTCATCGATACGGCCCAATGGCATTTTTGAAATGGCTTTGCTAGCAATTGTAATCGCTGAAATGCCTTTTTCAGGTTCAACCCCGGCGTGAGCGGTTTTCCCGAAAATTGCCGCTCTTACCTTCGCCTGTGTCGGCGCGGCCACAATGATATTTCCAACTTTTCCGTCTGAATCAAGGGCATAGCCGTAGGATGCAGTGATCATAGAACGGTCAAGAGCCTTCGCTCCGATCAGACCCGATTCTTCCCCTACTGTGATGATGAATTCAATCGTGCCGTGTTCAATGTTTTCTTCTTTCAGCACCTTAATCGCCTCAAACATTGCAGCCAATCCCGCTTTATCATCAGCGCCTAAAATCGTCGTGCCGTCAGTTTTGACGTAACCGTTCTCTACAACTGGTTTTACGCCGTTTCCGGGTACAACTGTGTCCATATGAGATGTAAAATAGATCGTATCTGTTTGTTTTGTCCCTTTTAGCGTGCAAATCAGGTTACCGGCTCCGTGGCCCGTGATATCCATTGTATCGTCTTCTTTAACGTCCACACCTAAATCAGAAAATTTTCGTTTCAGCACTTTGCAGATTTCAGCTTCGTGCTTTGTTTCTGAGTCAATTTGGACAAGCTCTAAAAATTCTTCCAGCAGGCGTTTTTCATTCACCATTTGTAAGTCCCTCCATATTAAAGCGGTATGTTACCGTGCTTTTTTTTCGGTCTCTCTTCTGTCTTATGTGCAAGCATATGAAAAGCTTGAATCAGTTTTCCCCTTGATTCTTCCGGCAAAATGATGTCATCGACCATTCCACAAGCGGCCGCTTTGTATGGGCCGGCGTTTTGCTTTTTGTATTCAGCTGTTTTTTCGCGTTTCGTCTTTTGCGGGTCAGTTGAAGCTTTGATTTCCTTTTCATACAAAATCGATGCCGCACCTTCTGGACCCATCACTGCGATTTCAGCATTCGGCCATGCAAACACAAGGTCCGCTCCGATCGCTTTGCTGTTCATGGCCACATAGGCGCCGCCGTACGCTTTTCTAATGATGAGTGTGACTTTTGGGACAGTCGCTTCAGCATAAGCAAACAATAATTTTGCTCCATGCCTGATGATTCCATTGTGCTCTTGCTGAATACCCGGCAGAAACCCCGGGACATCTTCGACAGTCAATAGCGGGATATCAAATGCGTCACAAAAACGGATGAACCTTGCTGCTTTATCAGCAGCGTCAATCGTCAGGCTTCCCGCCAGATGCTTCGGCTGGCTCGCCACGATGCCGATTGCTTTTTCACCCAGCCTTGCAAACCCAATGACGATGTTCTTCGCAAAAAATGGCTGAATCTCAAAAAAAGATTGCGGGTCAGCCAGCTCCCTAATCACCTTCCGAACATCATAAGGCTTTGTCGTATCAGCAGGGACAAGACGGTTTAATAACGGTCTGGACGCCTCTTTCTCTGGCTTCGGCTCTGTTGTCCGGCCATTCAGCGGCAAATAAGACAGCAGTTTTCTCACCCCTGTCAGAACCTCCTTCTCCGTATGCCCGGAAAAGTGGGCGTTTCCGCTGACGGCATTATGTATCCCCGCTCCGCCTAAGCTCTCCGCATCAACCTGTTCCCCTGTCACTTTTTCAATCACCTTCGGGCCGGTAATAAACATCCGGCCGGTCTGTTCAGCCATAAATATAAAATCTGTGAGTGCCGGAGAATATACAGCGCCTCCAGCGCACGGCCCTAAAATAACCGATATTTGCGGAATGACTCCGGAATATAAGACGTTTCGGTAAAATATGTGACCGTATCCATCTAATGATAACACACCCTCTTGAATTCTCGCACCACCTGAGTCATTCAGCCCGATAATCGGCGCCTTATTTTTTGCTGCCAGATCCATCAAAGCGCAGATTTTCCTGGCATGGGTTTCGCCAAGCGCCCCTCCGTACACTGTGAAGTCTTGCGCAAATACATAAACTGAGCGACCGTCAATTGTGCCGTACCCTGTCACGACCCCATCCCCTAACATGCGCTGTTCTCTTGTTAACACTTGACTTTCCATGAAGGGGTGTAATTCGATAAAGCTGTCCTGATCTAGAAGAAATATGATCCTTTCCCGAGCAGTGAGCTTGCCCTTTTGCCGCTGCTGAGCCAGCTTTTCCCGTCCTCCGCCTTCTTCTGCCTGCTTGCGTTTCGTGTATAAATGATCCATGTGCTCATTCATGCTCATTGTGTTGGTCTCCTTTCGGTTCACAAAGCTCTACAAGAACACCGTTTGTTTCCCGAGGGGAAATAAACGCGATCTTTTTCCCGTTCGCTCCCTGTCTTGGAAACCTGTCAATCAATTGAACATGCTGATCAGACAATGCTTGAAGCTGTTCAGATAGGCAGTTGCACAAAAACGCAATATGATGCAGTCCCTGCCCTTTCTTCTCCAAAAATAAATGGACGGGGCTGTCAGCTGTCAACGGCTCTATCAGCTCAAGTTTGACGCTACCAGCTTGAAAAAAAGCAACATTCACCTTTTGCTCTTCAACCGTTTCTTGATGAAGAAATGCAAGCCCCAATACATTTTCATAAAAGCTTCTTGCATCTTTTATCGAAAAAACGGCTATCCCGATATGGTCAAGCCTGTTCATTTTCATCCCTGCTTTCGCTAATAGATATCGCTTGTCCGCCCATTCAAAACACGCTAAAATATAGACAGATTGTTTAAGGAGTGAAAATCATGTCTCAAAAACTGATGAAAAGCGTTTTGATCGTGATTTTGGGAGTTTTTATTCTTTCAACTGTACTCTCAGGAATCGTCATGTTTCTATAACGATAAAAAAGCAGGCGCCTTATTCAATGGGAATATCCTGCTTTTTTATCAGAGCTTTATGCTCGATGGCAATCTCCTCAAAAGAGCGGTTGTCGTCCGTGATCAGTACTCTCGTTCCTATTGGTATCGTTTGAAACAAATGAACGACCTCATCGTTATGCATACGTATACAGCCGTTAGACACAAATTTTCCTACTGATTCCTCTCGGTTTGTCCCATGAATTCCATAAATCCGCCCGTCCGTTCCTTTCGCGTCAAATCCGATCCATCTTGCCCCAAGCGGGTTATCAGGAGATCCCCCTTCAATATTTTTCTTTCTGTAGTAAGGATTTTCCGCTTTTACCGTTACCGAAAACTCTCCTTCAGGCGTCAAATCATCTGTTTTTCCAGTCGCCACACTATACACGCCTTCTACTTTGTTGTCGAGGATAACAGCAAGTTCATTTGTTCGCTTGTTGACAATAACATACGGATCACCCGGCAGCGGATTTTCGCCGAGCGGCCAAATCGGTGAAATCATCATGAAAATCGAACATAAGAAAAAACGCATAAACTCCTCCTTTTTCATTAGGTTGACCAATGAAGGAAGAGCTCATGCGAATCATCCGAGTGATTTTTGCGCTTTTATTCCTTTAAAATAACTTTTAATCACTAAATATTGTTCCATTTCGCCGAGAAGATGGAAGAGAGCGGCCCTCGCTTCAAATTCCTCTCTAGTCGCCGGAAGCGGCATCTCCTCAAATTCTTTTCTCATGTCAGCAAGTCTTTTCAGAAATTTGTACGCTGTATTCCCAGGGTGTATCGCCTCCCGCAAATCATGAATAAATTCAGCGATCATTTTTCCCTGATCTACCGTGATGGAGATCGATGTCACTTTAGGGAGAAGGCGTTCGATAATTTCAAATTGCTTTTCTCTCATTTTAAAATAATGATAATGCAGATTTTCGTAACGCAAAATGTGGTTTTGCACATCTCGATATGCCAGGTTTTTAGCCTCCGTAATGAGCTGGTGCGTTTCCGGAATTTCTTTTCCTGACCAATCTTGCTCACCAGTTAACAAATACCGTTCGATTTCTGCAAAAATGACAGCAAAGTTATCCTCTATCTTTTTACGGTAAACAATCAGCTTCCGATCAAGACTCGGCATATACAAGTTCATCAATAGAGCGACGCCGATGCCGACCGTAATCAGCTGAACTTCATTCCAGATGAAAGTAGGCGTAATGCCGCCGGACATGTATAAATGAAGGATAATAACAGAACTGGTGACGATACCCTCGTTAATTTTTAACAGAACCGTTATCGGAATGAATATCAAAAGAAGCGCTCCGATCACAAACGGGTGGTAGCCAATAAGCTCGAAAAAGAGATAAGAAAAAGCAATTGCCAGACAGCATGCCGCAAAGCGGGCCCACGAGGCCTGAAGCGACCGTTTTTGTGTGATTTGTATGCACAAAATGGTGATGATTCCTGCTGATGCGAAGTTTTGCAAATGCAATAACTGGCTTATATAAATAGCCAAAGCTGTTCCAAGCGCGGTCTTTGTTGTGCGGTAACCAATTTTAAACATGTCGGACTCCATTTCTATTTGTTTCTTCAATAAAAAAGAAGAGGCGGCCAGCCTTCTTCTTTTTTATATTCTATAATATTTTCTTTAAAAAGTCCTGCGCTCTTTTGGATTTTGGCGACATAAAAAATTCCTTCGGATTGCCGTCTTCGACAATCATTCCTTGGTCCATAAACAGCACACGGTCTGCCACTTCTTTTGCGAAGCCCATTTCATGTGTGACAATCACCATGGTCATGCCGGTTTCGACCAGCTCTTTCATCACCTGTAGCACTTCTTTGACCATCTCTGGATCAAGGGCGGAGGTCGGCTCGTCAAACAGCATGATGTCCGGATTCATCGCAAGAGCCCTGGCAATCGCGACACGCTGTTTTTGTCCGCCAGACAAACGGTTTGGATAGTCATTTCGCTTTTCAAACAAACCGACTTTGCGGAGCAGGTCCTCAGCTTTCTCCTGTGCAGCCTGTTTTGATTCTTTTTTTACATTGACAGGCGCGTACATGATGTTTTCGAGAACCGTTTTGTGCGGAAAGAGATGAAAATGCTGAAAAACCATCCCGATGTTTTCCCGGACCTTTAATGTGTTGTTTTTCGGCTTCGTAATCTCTGTGTCTTTTATTGTAATGGTTCCGCCGTTAGGCTTTTCCAACAGGTTTAAACAGCGTAAGAACGTTGATTTGCCTGAGCCTGAAGGACCGATCACGGCAACAACCTCACCCTCAGCGATTGTTGTTGAAATGTTTTTTAATACTTCGTGTTTCCCAAATGATTTTGACAGCTTTTCAACCTTAATCATTGGATTTCAGCTTCCTTTCTACAGCCTTGCCGATAAACGTTAAAATCAGGACAAGCACATAATAAATCAATCCCGCGATAATGAGCGGCTCAAGGTAATTGTAAGTGGCGGCGCCAGCTTGATATGCGCGTCTCATGACATCACCAAGCCCGATGACGGTAACGATCGCCGATTCTTTTGTTAACGTAATTAATTCATTCACAATTGCAGGTGATATATTTTTGAAGGCCTGCGGCAGCAGCAGATCTTTCATCATTTTTCCATACGGGACACCGAGTGCAACAGCAGCTTCTTTTTGCCCTTTATCAATGGCATTGATTCCGGCTCTGATAATTTCCGATACATAAGCGGCGGAATTCAAAGACAATGCGACAACCGCAGCCCAAAACTGGTCAATTTGAAATCCGAGCAGCTGAGGAAGGCCAAAATAGACAATCATAAGCTGCAGCACTAAAGGCGTGCCTCGGAACACTGATGTATAAAAATCAGCGATCCAGATAAACGGGCGGAATGTGCTGATCTTGCATAAGCTTAGCACAATACCGAGTATAAGTCCGATAATAGCAGATACAACAACAATTTTTAATGTAATTGCCAAGCCTTCTAATATAAAAGGAATTTGGGGGATCGTTGCTGAAAAATCCAAATTCATAGCCTTTGTCTCCTTTTCTTACAGGAAAAAAGTTTCCTATTCAATAAAAAGGCTCAACGAAAAAGTTGAGCCGCTTTTTTTTTACTTCTCGCCAGTGAACCATTTTTTCTTCAATTTCTCAAGCTCTCCGTTATCTTCCATTTCCTTGAGCGCTTTATTGAATTTGTCTGTCAGTTCACTGTCCTTTCTGAAAGCAATTGCTGAACCGGCTTCTTCCGCTTTCGCATCAGGAATCACAAAGCCTTGCAGGTCATCATTTGATTTGAAATACCCTTCTGCAACAATGTCTTCAATAATCGCGGCATCGAAACGGTCAGATTTGATTTCCTGCACCAAATCAGAAATTCTGTTGCGGTCTTCTGTTTTAAAACCATATTCCGGAGAAAGCTCTTTCCCCTTCTCTTCCTGAATAGAGCCAAGCTGAACGCCAACTGTTTTTCCTTTCAGGTCTTTCAAAGATTGAATGCCGCTGTCTTTTTTGCTGACAATCATATGGTTCGCTGTGTAATACACATCGGAAAAATCAACTTGTTTTTTACGCTCAGGCGTTGGTGTCATTCCTGACAGAACGAGATCCACCTGTTTTGATTTAAGCGCTGTAATTAAGCTGTTGAAGTCCATATCCTGCACTTCAATTTCATAGCCTGCCTTCTTTGCCAGAGCTTTTGCCAGCTCTACATCAAAGCCGACAATATTATCTCCTTCTTTATATTCAAACGGTTTGTAATCCGCCGAAGTACCCATAATTAATTTTTTCTTTCCGCTTTCTGAACCTGAATTGCTTGAGCCGCACGCAGTTAATGCAAAGGTGATGCAAGCAGCTACAAGTAATAAGAGCCATTTTTTCATGATCCATTTCCCCCGTATTCATTACTTTTGGTGTATTTGAATATTTATTCGTTAATTTGTATTTTAAACAGTTTCTCATTTTTATGCAATACTATTTTTAAAAATTATCTTTAAGCTTATCTTTCCAGTGATCTCTTCTGATATTACTAGATAAAAATTAAATCGCTGTACAATCCGATTGAATAATCCCTTAATATTTATTCATATATCCTTGGAAATTTATGCACAAAAAAACCCGGGCTGCTTTTAGCATCCGGGTTGTTCGTCTTATACTTCTTCACAATATTCTTCAAAGGCTTCCTGCAGCTTTGCCACTACGGCCATCGGCTCATGGCCTTCAATTTCATGGCGCTCTACCATTTTCATGATCTTTCCGTCTTTCAAAATCGCAAAGGACGGAGAAGATGGCGGATAACCTTCAAAATAGTCACGCGCACGCGCTGTCGCTTCTTTATCCTGTCCGGCAAAAACGGTGACGAGCTGATCAGGTCTTTTATCATAGTGAACGGAATGGTAGGCTGCCGGTCTTGCAATTCCTCCGGCGCATCCGCAAACAGAGTTTACCATGACGAGCGTCGTTCCTTTTTTCGTAAGTGCCTCATCCACCTCTTCGGCTGTTTTAAGCTCGGTGTATCCGGCAGCTGTTATTTCTTGTCTCGCTTGGCGGACAATATCATTCATAAATAAATTAAAGTCCATGTTCAATGAAGACCTCTCCTTTTTCATCATCTGTTCTTATGATAGCAAGGAAACGTCCATATCGGCAAATGACTTTGCTTCGCCGTGCACTTTTTTTGCTCTTCGTTTACTGCTTACAGAAAAAGGGGATTATATAACTAGAAGTAAAATAAAGGAGCAGTTGTATATGAGCCACAGGAAAGCGTTACTGATTCATAACGGAAATGCCGGTAACAAAAATATAGAAAAAGCACTTGGTGCTGTGGTGCCGGTTTTATCTCACCATTTAGATGAGGTGATTATTAAGCAGACAAAGAAAAAGGATGATGCGTATCATTTTTGCCAATCCATTGATGATTCTGTCGACACCGTCTTCATTCTCGGCGGCGACGGCACGATCCATCAATGCATAAATGCTATCAGCGCTCTAGCAAGAAAACCCGCTGTCGGAATTTTGCCCGGCGGCACGTGCAATGACTTTTCAAGAGTGCTTGGCATCCCTCAAAATCTTGCAAAGGCCGCGGAAGCACTTATGGCAGGAAAAAAAACCAGCGTAGACGTATGTCAGATGAATGACCGTTATTTTTTGAATTTCTGGGGGATCGGCTTAATTGCAGAAACGTCGAATCAAATCAACGAAACGGAAAAAGCATTATTGGGAAAAATCAGCTATTTTACAAGTGCCTTGCGAACCGTCTCATCCGCTGCATCGTTTCCGATGACATTAAAAATTGATGGAGAAGAAATTAAAGAAGAAGCCGTTATGCTGCTTGTGATGAATGGCCAATACATTGGAACGAATCGAATTCCTCTGCCCGATGCCAGTATTGAAGACGGCTTACTTGATGTTCTCATATGCCGCAACACCAACCTCACCGCGCTGCGGGAGCTGATGAGCATGGAACAGGGCTCAATTGATCGTTTTACCGGAGAGCTGTCCTATGTCCAGGCCTCCCGTATCGAGATTGAAACAGACACTGCCAAAAAGGCGGATATGGATGGAGAAGTTTATACACATACACCCGCAGTCATTCAGGTCCTGCCGCAGCATATCGACATGCTTGTTCCCGCAAATGAATAACTGTCATAAGGCTTTAGAAAGATTTTGCAAATCCGTTGACTCTCCCCTAGGAGGAGGTCTTACAGTATAAGGGATACACACTTGAAAAAGGGGAAGTCATATGGAGAAGAAAAATATTACCTTAACTATATTATTAACCAATTTATTTATTGCTTTTTTGGGGATCGGGCTTGTGATTCCAGTAACGCCGACCATTATGAATGAATTGCATTTATCAGGGACTGCGGTCGGCTATATGGTTGCCTGCTTCGCTATTACACAGCTCATTGTCTCACCAATAGCCGGACGATGGGTTGATCGCTTCGGGCGCAAGATCATGATCGTGATCGGCCTGTTGTTCTTTAGTGTGTCGGAGTTTTTATTCGGCATTGGAAAAACAGTTGAGATGTTATTTATCTCCCGTATGCTGGGCGGTATCAGCGCAGCCTTCATTATGCCTGGGGTCACGGCTTTTATCGCAGATATCACGACCATTAAAACACGGCCGAAAGCGCTCGGTTATATGTCAGCCGCTATTTCAACAGGATTTATTATCGGCCCCGGCATCGGGGGATTTTTAGCAGAAGTCCATTCCCGGCTGCCTTTTTTCTTTGCGGCAACTTTTGCACTGTTAGCAGCCATTTTATCAATCCTCACGCTGCGCGAGCCGGAACGAAACCCTGAAAATCAGGAAATAAAAGGACAGAAGACAGGCTTTAAACGAATTTTTGCCCCCATGTATTTCATAGCTTTTCTCATTATCTTAATTTCGTCTTTTGGTTTAGCATCATTTGAATCTTTATTTGCATTATTCGTAGATCATAAATTCGGATTTACGGCCAGCGACATTGCCATTATGATTACAGGAGGAGCGATTGTTGGCGCCATTACGCAAGTCGTCTTATTCGACCGCTTCACAAGATGGTTTGGCGAAATCCATTTAATTCGGTACAGCTTAATTCTCTCTACGAGTCTGGTATTCTTGCTGATAACGGTACATTCATATGTTGCGATTCTGTTGGTGACAGTCACCGTGTTTGTCGGATTTGATCTCATGCGGCCTGCGGTAACGACTTACCTGTCAAAGATTGCGGGAAATGAACAGGGGTTTGCCGGCGGTATGAATTCAATGTTTACAAGTATCGGCAATGTATTCGGGCCTATTATCGGCGGAATGCTGTTCGATATTGATGTAAACTATCCTTTCTACTTTGCAACGGTCACCTTAGCCATAGGGATTGCACTGACCATTGCTTGGAAATCGCCTGCACATCTTAAAGCCAGCACGTGATAAGAAGCGCATTCTTTGTGTACTGCAAAGAATGCGCTTCTTCTTTATACTGATGATAGAAGGAGTGATGGCATGAAGGAATCGTATTACTCAATTGGGGAAGTATCAAAACTGGCAAACGTGTCGATAAAAGCGCTCCGTTATTACGATAAAATTGATTTATTTAAACCCGCCTACGTCGACCCGGATACCAGCTACCGCTATTATACAGATTCTCAGCTCATTCATCTGGATTTGATCAAATCATTGAAATATATCGGCACACCTTTAGAAGAGATGAAAAAAGCACAGGACTTAGAGATGGAAGAACTGTTTGCTTTTTATACCGAGCAGGAGAGGCAAATCAGGGAGAAATTAGACTTTTTATCAGCACTGGAGCAAACCATTTCATTGGTGAAAAAGCGGATGAAACGGCAGATGGAATATCCCGCGCTCGGTGAGGTGTTTGTTTTAGATGAAGAAGAAATACGGATCATTCAGACAGAGGCAGAAGGAATCGGGCCTGAAAACGTGCTCAACGCCTCCTACAGCAAATTAAAAAAATTTATCGAGTCAGCAGATGGATTTACGAACAATAGCTACGGCGCTACTTTCTCTTTTCAGCCCTACACCAGCATTGATGAAATGACTTACCGTCATATTTTCACGCCTGTATTGACGAATAAACAGATTTCATCAATTACGCCGGATATGAAAATCACAACGATCCCTAAAGGGAGGTATGCGTGTATCGCGTATAATTTTTCGCCTGAACATTATTTTCTCAACTTACAGAAGCTTATCAAATATATCGCGGACCGCCAATTAACAGTAGTCAGTGATGTATACGAGTTAATCATACCGATTCATTACTCCCCGAAAAAACAAGAAGAATATCGTGTCGAAATGAAAATACGAATCGCTGAATAATAGAAAAAGAGCATTTTTTGAAACAAAACTTCAAAAAATGCTCTTTTTTCTTATTTAGTAAACAGATGTCTTCTCGTCAATCGATTCTAAAATTTGTTTCACTCGTCCGAGGAATCGTCCGCACACGAGACCGTCAAGCACTCTGTGATCTAAGGACAGACACAGATTAACCATGTCTCTGACAGCAATCATGCCATTGTCCATGACAACCGGGCGTTTGACGATGGATTCTACTTGAAGAATCGCAGCCTGAGGGTAGTTGATAATGCCCATCGACTGAACAGACCCGAACGAACCTGTGTTGTTGACGGTAAACGTGCCTCCCTGCATGTCATCTGCAGTGAGTTTTCCGTCTCTTACTTTTTTAGCTAGGCCGGTAATGTCTTTCGCAATGCCTTTAATTGTTTTTTCATCAGCGTTTTTAATCACCGGAACAAATAAAGAATCCTCTGTGGCAACTGCAATTGAAATATTGATATCCTTTTTCTGAATAATTTTGTCCCCCGCCCACATGCTATTCATTTGCGGGAATTCTTTTAACGCCTGAGCGACCGCTTTTACAAAAAAGGCGAAGAACGTTAAATTAAAGCCTTCTGTCTTCTTAAAGGAATCTTTTATACTGTTGCGATATGCAACCATATTTGTGACGTCGACTTCCATCATCGTCCAAGCATGCGGAATTTCGGTTTTGCTTCGCTTCATATTGGAAGCAATTGCTTTTCTTACACCTGTGACAGGGATTTCTTTATCACCGGCTGCAGACGCAGGATATGACGTCTCTTCTTTTGGCTCAGGTTTTGATGCAGACTTCGGTGCAGGAGCTGCTGTTTTCGGCTCCTCAGGATTCTGTTCTTGCACGCCGCCTGTTTCAATTAAGCGCTGAATATCTTTTCGCGTAATGCGGCCGCCGGCACCTGTTCCTGTTACTTGTTCAAGATCAATGCTGTGCTCTCCGGCCAAACGGAGAACAGCTGGCGAGTAGCGCTTTTTATTGGGCTGATCAGCTGCTTCGGCACTTTTTGCAGCAGGAGTCTCAGCAACTTTTGAAGCAGCTGGCTGTTCTTGTTTTTGTTCAGCCGGATTCGCGCCTTCTGTTTCAATTTTGCAAATCACTTCTCCGACTTGCAGGGTTTGGCCTTCTTCTCCCACAAGCTCTGTTATCGTACCAGTAAAAGAAGACGGAACCTCTGCATTTACCTTATCTGTCATGACTTCCGCGATCGGATCGTATTTGTTCACTTTATCACCGGGGGCGACAAGCCATTTGCTGATCGTCCCCTCTGTTACGCTTTCTCCAAGCTGCGGCATCGTCATTTGTTCAATTGCCATGATTGTATCCTCCCTTACGTCTTTAAAACTCCGCTAATTCTCTCATCGCCGCTTCCACTTTATCAGGGTTGACCATAAAGTATTTTTCCATTGTCGGCGCATAAGGCATAGCCGGAATATCAGGACCTGCAAGCCGTTTGATCGGCGCGTCTAAGTCGAACAGACAATGCTCGGATATAATTGCGGCTACTTCGCTCATGATGCTGCCTTCTTTTGTATCTTCTGTGACCAAAAGAACCTTTCCAGTTTTGGACGCAGCTTCGATGATGGCTTCTTTATCAAGCGGGTAAACTGTTCTTAAATCCACCACATGCGCTGAAATGCCATCTTTTTCGAGACGTTCTGCAGCTTGTAAGGCGAAGTGGACACACAGACCGTATGTGATCACTGTGATGTCGTCGCCTTCCCGTTTTACGTCAGCCTTGCCGATTGGCAGGACATAATCATCAGCCGGAACCTCTCCCTTTATCAGACGGTATGCCCGCTTGTGCTCAAAAAACAGCACCGGGTCTTCGTCACGAACTGCGGCTTTTAATAGACCCTTGGCGTCATATGGTGTTGATGGCATGACAATTTTCAGTCCGGGCTGGTTGGCGAAAATTGCTTCGACTGATTGAGAATGATACAAGGCTCCGTGCACGCCTCCGCCGTATGGCGCTCTGACGACAATCGGACAGCTCCAGTCATTGTTGCTGCGGTAGCGGATTTTAGCTGCTTCGGAAATAATTTGGTTGACTGCCGGCATAATGAAATCAGCAAACTGCATTTCAGCAATCGGTCTCATTCCGTACATTGCCGCTCCGATACCGACTCCTGCGATCGCAGATTCAGCAAGCGGCGTATCCATAACGCGCTCTTCCCCAAATTGTTCATAGAGTCCCGCTGTCGCTTTAAACACACCGCCTTTTCTTCCTACATCTTCCCCAAGGACGAAAACGCGAGAATCTCGTTCCATTTCTTCTTTCATCGCCAAATTGATTGCATCAATATATGACATTACTGACATTTGTTCTTCCTCCCTACTTCGCATACACATAATCAAGCGCTGACTCAGGAGCTGCATATGGGGCGTTCTCCGCTTCATCCGTCGCTTCATTTACGATTGCCATAATTTCATCCAGCATGGTTTGTTCTATCTCATCGGACAGCAGGCCTGTTTCCTTTAAGTAAGCTTGATAAGTAAGCAGGGGATCACTTTTTTTCGCTTCCTCTACTTCTTCACGGCCTCTGTAGCTGCTGTCATCGTCATCACTGGAATGTGGTGTAAGGCGGTAAGAAATCGTTTCAATTAATGTCGGGCCTTCTCCTCTGCGTGCCCTTTCGCGTGCTTCTTTAACCGCTTGATAAACTTCCAGCGGATCATTTCCATTCACAGTTACGCCAGGCATCCCATAGCCTATGGCACGGTCGGAAATGTTCTCACATGCGACTTGCTTATCGTAAGGCACTGAGATTGCGTATTTGTTGTTTTCACACATGAAAATAACCGGCAGCTTATGGACAGCGGCAAAGTTTGCCCCTTCATGGAAATCGCCTTGGTTTGAAGACCCTTCCCCGAATGTAACAAAGGCTGCGATATCCTTTTTCTCCATACGTCCCGCAAGCGCAATACCGACTGCGTGCGGCACTTGCGTTGTAACCGGAGATGATCCCGTCACAATGCGGTTTTTCTTTTGTCCGAAATGTCCCGGCATCTGGCGGCCTCCTGAGTTCGGATCTGCTGCTTTTGCAAACCCGGACATCATTAAGTCCTTTGCTGTCATGCCAAACGCGAGCACGACACCCATGTCTCTGTAGTACGGCAATACATAATCCATTTCACGGTCAAGTGCGAAAGCCGCTCCTACCTGTGCTGCTTCCTGTCCTTGACAAGAGATTACAAATGGAATTTTGCCAGAACGGTTTAACAGCCACATTCTTTCATCGATTTTTCTTGCTAACAGCATGGTTCTATACATATCAACGGCTTCCTGATCAGTCAGCCCTAGTGCTTGATGTCGGTTTGTACTCATTCAAGCCCCTCCTTTATGCTTTTAAAAATGAATGGCTTTGCCATCTGCGGCAAGCGCTGCTTCTCCAATTGCTTCAGAAAGCGTTGGATGCGGGTGAATCGTTTGCCCGACCTCCCACGGTGTTGCGTCCAGCACTTTGGCAAGACCCGCTTCAGAAATCATGTCGGTGACATGCGGGCCGATCATATGAACGCCGAGAATATCATCTGTATCTCGGTCAGCCACGATTTTGACAAAACCGTCGCTTTCACCGTATACAAGCGCTTTTCCAATCGCCATAAATGGGAACTTGCCGATTTTGACATTATGCCCGTTCGCCTTTGCTTCGTCTTCGGTTAAGCCGACACTGGCAGCTTCAGGGCTTGAGTAAATGCACTTCGGCACAAGCGTCGGATCAAGCGGATGCGGATTGAGACCTGCAAAATGCTCAACAGCAATAATTCCCTCATGTGAAGCAACGTGAGCTAACTGCAGGCCACCGATTACGTCTCCGATTGCATAAATATGAGATTCCTTCGTTTGGCAGCTTTCATTGACTGAAATCATGCCATTTTCAGTAACAATATCGGTGTTCTCTAGGCCGATGCCTTCGATATTTGCCTGTCTGCCGATGGAAACAAGCATTTTCTCAGCAGAATAGGTAACGGTTTCTCCGTCTTTTTCCGCTTGTATGCTGATATCGTCTGATGTTTTTGTCATTGTGTCAGGCAGCACTTTTGCCCCTGTTATGAACTGGATGCCTTTTTTCTTAAGAAGACTTTCCATTTCTTTTGAAATCTCTAGATCTTCAGTCGGCAATATGCGATCCGCGTATTCAATAACCGTTACCTTAACGCCAAAATCATGAAGCATAGACGCCCATTCGATACCGATAACCCCTCCGCCGACAATGATGATTGACTGTGGCAGCTCCTCCATTTGGAGCGCCTCATCTGAAGTCAGTACAGACTTACCGTCCGCTTCAAGACCCGGAAGCATTCTCGGTCTTGATCCTGTTGCAATGATCACTTGTTTCGGGATCAGCATGTCATTTTCTTCGCCATTTCCCCGCTCAACAGAAATTGTTCCCGGCAGCGGAGAGAAGATTGACGGTCCAAGGATACGTCCATATCCGGTGTACACGTCAATTTTTCCTTTTTTCATTAAATGATTTACACCCGCTGCAAGCTTATCAACAACGGCTTGCTTACGCTGCTGCACTTTTTCAAAGTTGAGGGACACGCCAGCCGTTTCCACTCCGAATTGATCGGCTTCACGAGCTGTCCGGTATACCTCTGCGCTTCTAAGCAGCGCTTTACTCGGGATACAGCCTTTATGCAGACATGTTCCCCCGAGTTTTTCCTTTTCCACAACGGCTGTTTTTAAGCCGAGCTGAGCGGCTCTGATGGCCGCAACATAACCGCCGGTACCGCCGCCCAGAATGACTACGTCATACTCAGTTGCCATGGTGACTCACTCCTGTCTGTCTATTCAATACGATATTGTTTGGATTGCTCTTCGCCCTGCAATACTCTTAGCGCCCCTTGGGCAAGAGACTGCAGTTCATTTTCACCCGGATAAACTAAAACGTCTGAAATCCAATCTATGTATGATCTGATAGCAGAAACAAAGCTTTTTCCGTACGCAAGGCCTCCCGTCAGCACAATCGCTTCAACTTCGCCTTTTAACGCCGCGCTGGCTGCCCCGATTTCCTTTGCTACCTGATATGCCATGGCATCATAAATGAAGCGGGCTTTTTCATCGCCCCCTTGAATCATCTGTTCCACTTTTACTGCATCATTTGTACCGAGATAGCCTAAAAGTCCGCCGATGCCAACAAGCTTTTTCATGATTTCTTCTTTTGTATATTCCCCTGAAAAACATAGATCAACAAGATCTCCCGCAGGCACTGTTCCTGCTCGTTCAGGACTGAATGGTCCCTCGCCGTGCAGGCCGTTATTGACATCCACCACTCGCCCGCGGTCATGGACGCCAATTGTAATACCTCCGCCCATATGGGTAATAATCATTTTCATGTTCTCATATCGTTTGCCAAGGGAGGCTGCCGCTTTACGAGCGACAGCTTTTTGGTTTAACGCATGGAAAATGCTTTTCCGTTCAATTTCAGGCATGCCTGAAACTTTCGCAAGCACTGACATTTCGTCTACGACAACAGGGTCGACGATATACGAAGGGATATTCAGGCCGTCAGCGATTTCCCGCGCGATAATGCCGCCGAGATTAGAAGCATGCTGACCGGCGTAACCGCTTTTCAAGTCCTCAATCATGTCATCATTCACTACGTAGGTCCCGCCTTCAATTGGCCGGAGAAGGCCGCCTCTTGCGCAGACTGCATCAAACTTCGAGATATTGATTCCCTGTTCATGAAGCGTTTCGAGAATATGGTTTTTACGAAATTCATACTGATCAATAATTCGGTCAAATCGCTGCAGCTCTTCTATGTTGTGTCTCAATGTTTTTTCAAAAATGCTTCTTTCATTATGAAAAACACCGATTTTCGTTGAAGTTGAGCCTGGATTAATTGTGAGAATGCGTTTTTCGTCATGTAGCACTTTCATAACCTCCAGATCAATTTCTTAACGTCTGCTTAATACACTGTGGCCGTTTTGCAAAAACTGGCTTCTTGAGCGGCGCATGCGTTCAATCCGTTCCTCTGCCAAGCGGTCAGCCGCTAAATATGCAGGAATGCCGTCACGCTGAGAAATCTCAAGTACACGCTCGATATTGCCGTAAATGCCTTCAACTTTTTTCAATGCACGTTCTGCATTATAGCCGTAAAGCTCATCTGCCACGTTGATGACACCGCCCGCGTTAATCACGTAATCCGGTGCATAAACGATGCCCATTTCGTGAATTTGATCACCATGGCGTGTCTCTTTTAATTGGTTGTTAGCCGCACCTGCGATCACTTTCGCCTTCAGCTGTTTAATGGTGTCGTCGTTAATAGTCGCACCAAGGGCACACGGCGCATAAATATCGCAGTCTTGTGAATAAATATCATCAGGATCTACCGCCCGGGCGCCAAAATCTTCAACTGCACGCTGTACAGATTGTTTGTTGATATCCGTAACGATTAAGTTTGCTCCTTCTTCATGCAGGTGGCGGCAAAGGTTATAGGCTACGTTCCCAACACCCTGTACAGCAATGGTTTTTCCTTCAAGAGAGTCGGTTCCGAAAGCAGCTTTAGCTGCTGCCTTCATTCCTCTGTACACCCCGTACGCTGTGACTGGGGACGGATTTCCAGAAGAGCCGAAAGCAGGAGAAATCCCTGTGACATAGTCTGTCTCATCATGAATGATATCCATATCCTCGACCGTTGTACCCACATCTTCAGCCGTGATGTATCTGCCATTCAGCCCTTGAATATAGCGGCCAAACGCGCGGAACATTTCTTCATTTTTGTCTTTGCGCGGATCGCCGATAATGACTGTTTTTCCGCCGCCAAGGTTTAAGCCTGCCGCCGCGTTCTTATAGGTCATGCCTCTAGCCAATCTGAGCGCATCTTCAATTGCCGCTTCTTCATTTTCATATGTCCACATTCTCGTTCCGCCAAGCGCCGGACCAAGCGTTGTATCATGAATCGCGATAATCGCTTTTAATCCAGATTGTTCATCCTGGCAGAATACCAATTGTTCGTAATCGTATTTCTCCATATATTTAAAAAGTTCCATGTTCGTTCCTCCTAATGTGTGTATTCTTCAGATGCGCATATTGCCAGCGCAATGGAATACAGTTTATTTTCAGCAGAGTCCGCTCTGCTTGTTAAGGCAATCGGTGCTTTGGCTCCTGTAATGACAGCCGCCACGCTGGCTTTGGCAAAATAAATCAGTGATTTATATAAAATATTGCCGGCCTCAATTGTTGGGACGAGAAGGATATCTGCGTTGCCCGCTACGTCTCCCGAAATTTTTTTCTGGGCCGCGGCAATTTGTGAAACTGCGTTATCCAAAGCAAGCGGTCCATCAACAATGCAGCCTTTGATCTGGCCCCTTTTGTACATTTGAGCTAGAGCAGCTGCATTCACGGTCGCTTCCATTTTAGGGTTCACCGTTTCGACCGCTGCAAGGGCAGCTGCTTTTGGCATATTGTTCCCCACTGCATGGGCCACATGAACGGCATTTTGCAAAATCTGCCGGAGCTCTTCCAGCGAAGGAGCAATATTCATTGCCGAATCTGTTACAAACATCAGCCGGTCAAAATCCGGTATATCGAAGACAGCCACGTGAGAAAGGACACTTGCTGACCGAAGCCCCTCCTGTCTGTTCAATACCGCTTTAAGCAAAACAGAAGTCGGCACATTGCCTTTCATTAAAACGTCCGCTGTTTTATGGTGTACAGCACGAACCGCTAATTTCGCCGATTCCTCAGGAGTATCAGCATGGACGATTTCCACTTGATGCCCTTGCATGGATGATGTCAGATCGTTCAGTTTTTTGCTGTCGCCCGTTAACAAGAAACGGGCGGATAGGTGCTCGGCTGCCAGCTTTACAGCCCGGATCACTTCCTCATCCTCAGCATGAGCAACCGCAATGGTCTTATTTTTGTGTATCGACGCTTTGCCGATTAAATCTTTCAGCTTCATCTGTTACCACCTTTCTTGTTTCGACTCCGCCTTTTATTATGCAAGTTCCATGCCAGCTCTTAAGGGTGCTGTCATACCAGATATATCGAAATATTCGTGCAGATGTTTGCGTTTATTCTGCAAATTATTGCATGCCTTCATTTGCAAGGCCATATTTATCCATTTTGTAATATAAGTTCCGAATGCTGACACCGAGAGCTTTTGCTGTTTTTGTCCGGTTAAAATGATGCTTTTCAAGCGTTTGCTGGATCAAATGCGCTTCAAATTTTTCTACTGCGACAGACAGCTTTTCGCCTTCAATATCCGGAAAGTCAAAACCTGTTCCCTGGTCTGTGTCATTTTCTTTTTGCTCAAGTTCGAATACAGGCAAGTGATCTTTTTCAATCCATTCCATATGCGGATTCAGAAAAATCATGGCTCGTCCAAGGACATTTTCAAGCTCCCGGACATTCCCAGGCCAATGGTAGGCAGATAAGGCGCGCAAGGCTTGCTGTGAGAGCCCTTTTACATTCCTGCCGTAATCCCGGTTGATCTTTTGGATAAGTCTGACGCTCAATGCTTCAATGTCCTCCAACCGCTGCCGCAAAGGCGGGATGGAGATCGGATAGCGGTTGATCCGGTAATACAGGTCTTCCCGGAATGTTCCGTCCGCCATCGCCTTTTCAATATTTACATTTGTCGCCGCGATCACTCTGACATTGACAGGGATCGCTTTCGTGCCGCCCACTCTGACGATTTCCTTTTCTTGAAGGACGCGTAGCAATTTGGCCTGCATATTTTGTGTCAGCTCACCGATTTCATCTAAGAAAATACTGCCGTTATTTGCTTCCTCAAATAAACCCTTTTTACCGCCGCGCTTCGCTCCTGAAAACGCGCCATCCTCATAGCCGAACAATTCTGATTCGAGCAGGTTTTCAGAAAGGGCTGCACAATTCACGCGAATAAATTTATTGTATTTCCGGTCACTTTCGTTATGGATGGCATGGGCGAACAGTTCTTTTCCTGTTCCTGATTCCCCGCGCAGCAAGATGGTTGCCGGTGTTTTCGCACCGAGCTTCGCCTGCTCAAGCGCAACCAGCATTTGCTCGCTTTTGCCGATAATGTCGTCAAACGTGTATTTCGCTTCAAGCGTGCGAATAATTTGTCTGGCGCGATTAAGCTCCGCTGTCAGCATTTTAATTTCGGAAACATCGTGAATCACGCCGACGCTGCCTTTCAAAATCCCGTCCACAATCACCGGTGCTACATTAACGATGACCTCTTTTTCATTCGGGCCGACCTTCATTCTGACACCGCGGACAGGACGTCTTGTTTCAAGCACCTTTAAATGCATGCTTTCGCCTTCGGAAATATCAGTGTTTGCAGGCTTGCCGATGACTTCTTTTTCAGAAAGCCCCGTCATTTTCGTATACGCTTTATTGATTAGCAGGCCGATGCCGTTTTCATCAACGACAGAAATCGCCTCATCGGAGGATTGAATAATTGCCTCCAGCATCGTACGGACCTGCTTTAAGTTGGTCACTTCCTCTGCCAGCTCGACCGCATCAGTGATATCTTTAAACACACAAAGAGCCCCGAGCAGACGTCCGCCTTCATCAATAATCGGCAGCCTTGTGGTCACAATTTGCAAATGATCGCCTAACAGCTGCTTCTGGTTGTATTCAGGCACTCTTGTTTTTAAAATCCGCGGCATCTTAGTGCTCGGAATCACTTCTTTTATTGGGCGCCCAATGACTTCCTCACGTTTTTTCCCGACCATTTTTTCGGCCATATGGTTAAAGAGAATGATTTCTTCATTGATATCAATAAAAATCATTCCATCATGGGTGGAATTAAAAATTCTGTCATATTTATAGGTTTGCTCTTTTAGCATTTGAATCAGGTGCTGCTTTTCTTCCATCAGCTGAAAAACGATGTATGCCATTTTTCCCGGCATGACAATGGTATCTTCATGCTTTCTTTGAAGGAGCTCGTCAAACACGGCTTGATCGCCGGTAGTATGAATGACGATATCCGGTTTTTGTTGTATGTAAGGTTTCCAATCAGATGAAACGGCAATCCCATACTGTTCTGCTTCTTTCAATCCCGGCGCCTCGGGGTCTTTGTCAACTACGGCAATGATATCTATGATGGCTGTTTTAATCAGAATATGTAATAACGCCGTTCCCCTTTTGCCGGCACCTACTATCAGTACCTTTTGCATCCCGATACCCCTTTGTATGAAAAAATTTGCATACCTATTTATTCCGTTGCAATAATTTGCACAACCCTATGTTACCACGTTTTCTTCTCTTGACAAAATATTTTTTCCGCTGGACAATAAAGGAAATGAAAAGATAAAGGGGTTTTCTGAAGATGAGCCGACTTCTTGCGCTTTTAATATTAGTCATCCCCGGGGCTATTTCTGCTTTAGGCATTAAACTGATGAGAGATACACTTTTCGGTCATACAATCAAGCCATTTTCAGCTCTTTGGCTCCAAGGGTTGTCAGGATTCATCTTTTTTGCGATCGGCCTCTATGTGCTGGCCGGGTTCATTTTATACAGAGACAGAAAACGCAATCAAGTCAGCCCGCGATTCAGAAAACGATAGCTGAAAAAAAGCCGGAGAATGCTCCGGCTTTTTTTGTTGCATTATTCGTCAGGCAAAACGGTCTTGGCAATCGTTTTATCTAACGCTTCATAGTCATAATAAGAAATCGTATCGTACAGTTCTTTTCGTGTCTGCATATCATGAAGTCCTTCTTTTTGTGAGCCGTGCTCCTTCATCAAACCAAACATCCGCTCACAAGCTTTTGCCGCCGCTCGAAGCGAGGTGACAGGATATATCACCATGTGAAACCCCATATCTTCGAATTCATCGGCACGATAATATGGCGTTTTCCCAAATTCAGTCATATTCGCAAGGAGCGGAACGGGGATACGCTCAGCAAACTGGCGGAATTCATTCTCCGCCTGTAGCGCTTCCGGGAAAATTGCGTCCGCTCCCGCCTCAATGTAAGCCTCTGAACGTTTTATTGCGGCAGCAAGCCCTTCCTGCGCCCTGGCATCAGTACGGGCAACAACAATAAGGGAGGGTGCCGCTTGTTTAATGGCTTTTATTTTTTGCGCCATTTCCTTTATCGGAACTAGCTGTTTGCCATTTAAATGTCCGCATTTTTTTGGGAGCTGCTGGTCTTCTATTTGAACGGCTGCTACCCTTGCTTCAAGCATCTCCCGGGCTGTTCGGGCGGCATTTAAGACACCGCCAAATCCCGTATCGATATCCACAAGCAGAGGCAGATCAGCTGCACGTACAAGATCTTTGGCCCGTTCAGCTATCTCTGCCGATGTGATGATCCCTAAATCAGGCAGCCCCCTGCTGGCTGTATAGGCAGCACCGGACAAATAAATAGCAGAAAAACCGGCTTCTTTCGCAAGCAAAGCGGCCATCCCGTCATGGGCGCCGGGAATTTGAAGAATGTCCGGTGCTGACATCAGCTTGCGGAAACGCCCGGCAAGCTCCTCTTGTGACGATTGCTTATTGACGATCCACGACATGAAACAAATCCCCCTTTTACATGCAGAACATGTCTACGAATTCATTTACGCGCATCGTTTGTAATGTCTCATAGCTGGTACAGCGCTCATAAATGTGTTTGTGCTGTTTATCAGGAAAATGGGTTTTGAGATTGTCAGAAAACTTTTCCAGCAGTTTCGGCACTGCTTCCTCTCTTCGAAAACGATGGCCGAGGGGAAACTCACATTCCACCATTTCCGTGCTCGTTCCGTCTTTAAAATGAACCTGAACTGCATTTGAGATGGAACGTTTATCAGGTTTCAAATAATCCTCGGTATATGTTTTATTTTCAGTCACTTCCATTTTATCACGAAGTTTATCTATTCTCGGATCACTCGCTGTTTCAGCTTCATAATGCTGTGCCGTGATATCACCAAAAAGCAAACCAATTGCTGTAATGTATTGGAGACAGTGATCGCGGTCTGCCGGATTGTGGAGCGGGCCTTTTTTATCAATGATTCGGATAGCGGATTCATGCGTTCTGATGA
Organism: Bacillus sp. FSL R7-0685; assembly: GCF_038002425.1. Classification (NCBI taxonomy): domain Bacteria; kingdom Bacillati; phylum Bacillota; class Bacilli; order Caryophanales; family Bacillaceae; genus Bacillus; species Bacillus sp. FSL R7-0685. Next base: position 2,384,967 of record NZ_JBBOCN010000001.1, read on the forward strand.
CAACACGGTCAATCTCGTCAATCCGGTTCTTTACCTGCGGGTGAAGAATGACAGCGCACTCCGCCGCTGTCTGGGCGTGAAATTCCGCAGGATAAGACACTTTAAATAACACATTTTCCATGACATAAGCGTCGAGCGGACGGGCAAGCTTAATCTCTTTCTTATTGAATAAAACGTCTTGGAACCCCCACCCCGGTGCACTCAGGGCTGTCGGATAACCCATTTCCCCTTTTAACGACACCAGCGCCAAATGAACACCTCTGCTCGTTGCATCTCCTGCCGCCCATGATTTACGCGAGCCTGTATTCGGTGAATGGCGGTAAGTCCTCAATGCTGCATTGTCAATCCATGCATTCGAAAGTGCATTTTTGATTTCTTCTCTTCCGCCGCCCAAAAGCTTTGCTGCAACAGCAGTTGTCGCAACTTTGACAAACAGCACATGGTCAAGGCCAACTCGATTTAAGCTGTTTTCTAACGCCAGCACACCTTGAATCTCGTGTGCTTTGATCATCATCTCCAGTACGTCGCGTACCGTTAACGGCTCTTTTCCTTCAGACAGCCTCACTCTTGATACATAATCAGCTGCGGCAAGGATTCCTCCCAAGTTATCGGACGGATGCCCCCACTCCGCCGCCAGCCACGTATCGTTGTAATCGAGCCAGCGAATCATGCAGCCGATATTAAACGCTGTCCTCACAGGATCGAGAACATATGACGTTCCCGGCACTTTGCTTCCATTCGGCACAGTCGTTCCTGGAACAATCGGGCCAAGCAGCTTTGTGCATTCCGGATACCGTAGCGCCAAGATCCCGCAGCCCAGGGTATCCAGCAATACATGCCCCGCTGTTGTATACGCTTCGGCACTTGTAATCTCTTTTTCAAGCACATAGTCTGTGATTTCTTCGATAACACGATCCGTTTTCGGCATTCTACCAGCTCCTTTCATGATTTTGTTTGATATCGCGGGCCCATGTAACTGACACGGGGACGGAAGAGCCGATTATTGGCATGCTGTTCGATCACATGGGCGCATAAACCGGACGTTCTTGCGCTGAAAAAGATCGGCGTATATAAAGGAATCGGTATGCCGAGCATCCAATACACTGGGGCAGCATAGTAATCCAAATTCGGGTAAAGCCCTTTTTCCTTCTCCATCAGCCGCTCACCCGCTTCGCACATCTCATATAAACGATGGTCACCGGCTTTATCGCATAATTGCTGCAGCGCCTCTTTCATCATGAGTGCTCTCGGGTCCATTTTTTTCATATACACCCGGTGGCCGAAGCCCATGATTTTTTCTTTTCTTTTCAGTTTTGTTTGCAAAAGCTGCTCAAAATCAGATGTCGTTTTTGCCTCCAAAAGCAAATACATCACAGCTTCGTTTGCTCCTCCGTGAAGATTCCCTTTCAGGGAAGCGACAGCCCCAGTCAAAGCCCCATAAAGATCTGAATGTGTAGATGCAATGACCCTGGCCGCAAAGGTTGAATTCGGCATCTCATGCTCACTGTACAGGACGAGCGACCGGTCAAAAATCTGTTCTTCCAATGAAGACGGCAATTTCCCTGTCATCATGTAGAGAAAATTCGCACTGTAGGATAGGGTTTGAAGCGGAAGAATCGGTTCTTTCTTATTAATGATCCTGTAGCTGGCAGCAGTGAGGGCAGGCATTTTCCCAAGAAGCTGATAGGCGCGTTCTTTGTTTGCGGAAGGAGACCGATCATCAATTTGCCGATCATAGCCAGCAAGTGCCGACAGGCCGGTACGCAGACCATCCATTGGATGAGTGTCCTCAGGGAGCAGCTCAAGCAGACGGAGATGATCAGCAGGCAGGCTTGAGGCACTGATTATTTTACGTTCCAGCGTCTCCATTTCACTTTCTTCTGGCATCCTGCCCTCCAGCAATAAATGGACAAGCTCCAGATAGCTTTTTGTTTCAGAAAGTTCTATTAAATCATAGCCTCTTATCAAAATCTGGCTGGACTGCGTGTCAAGATAAGAAATATGAGTTTCTGCCGCAATCACACCGTCCAACCCTGGAGAATAATGCTGTTTCTCCTCCATATCCTCAACCTCCGTTTTTGCGTTTTTTGTCTATCAGGTTCCGCCAAGCAAATACTTGGAAATAATCAGTCTTTGAATCTCGTTCGTCCCTTCATAAATTTGCGTCACCTTTGCATCGCGAAGCAGGCGCTCAACTGGATAATCCTTCATATAGCCATATCCCCCATAAATTTGAACGGCGTCTAACGCCGCCTTTACGGCTGCATCGGAAGCAAATTGTTTAGCCATAGACGCTTCTTTTCCACAGTTTAGGCCGCGGTTATGAAGGTCTGCAGCGTGGTAGACAAGATGCCTTGCCGCCTCTGCCCTAGTCGCCATGTCAGCCAGCTTAAATGATATGCCTTGATTGGCTGCAATCGGCCTTCCAAATTGCACTCGCTGCTTCGCATAATTAACGGCATGCTCAAGAGCCGCCTCTGCAATTCCGAGGGCCTGTGCCGCAATGCCGATCCGGCCGACATTTAAATTCGCCATCGCAATGTGAAAGCCATCCCCCTCTTTGCCAAGCAAATTGACTTCAGGCACTTCTGCATTATCAAAAATCAGTTCCGTAGTATTGGAGCCATAAAGCCCCAGCTTTCTTTCTTTTTTTCCAACGGTAAAACCGGGTGTGTTTTTTTCAACAATAAAAGCCGAAATCCCGTGCCTGCCTTGATCTGGAGCTGTTAAAGCAAATGTGATATAGATATCAGCTGCTCCGCCATTCGTTATGAATATTTTCGATCCGTTTAATAGATATTTGCCGTTCTTTTTGATTGCTGTTGTGCGGAGGCTCCCAGCATCCGACCCCGAGTGAGGCTCCGTTAGTGCAAATGCGCCCAAATGGTCTCCTGACGCGAGCTTTGGTATATATTTCATCTTTTGTTCTTCGTTGCCGAAATACAGAATCGGATTTGTGCCGACCGAGGTATGAACGGAGAGAATCACGCCGACAGCCGCACTGATTCTAGAAATCTCATGAATCGCCAAAATATAAGAAACAACGTCCGCCCCGGCACCGCCGTATTGTTCCGGCACCGGTATTCCCATCAGTCCGTGTTCACCCATTTTTTTGATCAGCTGAAAGGGAAATTCGTCCGTTTTCTCCATGATTTCCGCAGCGGGAGCAATTTCTTTTCGTGCAAAATCACGCACCATTTTTCGCATCATGACTTGCTCTTGGGTTACATGCAACTCGGCCACCCCCGGATGGAATAGACTTCAGGAAGTCCTCTCCTCATAGTCATAAAAACCGCGTCCGCTCTTTTTGCCAAGCCAGCCTGCTTTGACATACTTGCGGAGCAGCGGGCATGGACGGTATTTGGAATCGCCAAGGCCTGAGTGAAGGACTTCCATAATTGATAAACACGTATCCAGTCCGATAAAATCCGCTAATGCAAGCGGACCCATCGGATGATTCATGCCCAGCTTCATCACTTCATCTATTGCCTCCGGCTTCGCCACTCCCTCATACACGCAATAGATGGCTTCATTAATCATTGGAAGAAGCACACGGTTGGAAACAAACCCAGGAAAATCATTGACTTCTACCGCTGTTTTCCCCATCTTTTCCGCTAATGCCATAACATCTAAGGCCGTTTCTTCTGATGTAGCCAAGCCTCGAATCACTTCTACCAGCTTCATTACAGGGACGGGATTCATAAAATGCATGCCAATAACCCGTTGAGGCCGGTTTGTTACAGCAGCGATTTCTGTAATAGGCAAGGAAGATGTATTGCTGGCCAAAATCGTATGAGGCGGGCAAATGCGATCAAGTGTTTTAAACATCTCAGTTTTTGCCGCCATGTTTTCTGCGATAGCCTCAATCACAATGTCCGCATGCTCTGCCTCCTCAAGCGTTTGAGAAATCGAAATGCGGTTGATTACGCTCTTCACTTCCGTCTCGGTCCTTTTTCCTTTCTCAGCATCACGGGCCAGCTGTTTCTTCAGCCGTTTCAATCCTGCCTCCGCGGCCTCTGGATTCACATCATACATCCGCACATAAAAGCCCGCGTCGGCGGCTGTTTGAGCAATTCCGCTCCCCATCTGACCTGCGCCAGCTACCATGATTTGTTTGATTTCCATTCAAATCCCCTTTTTCATCATGTTTTAATGAACCTGCACTAAGACGGCGTCTCCCTGTGCTGCCCCGCTGCAAATAGCGGCAACGCCCAGACCCCCTCCCCGTCGCTTTAATTCATAAACAAGCGTCATGAGAATTCTCGCACCGCTCGCGCCGATCGGGTGGCCGAGCGCGATCGCACCGCCATTCACATTTACTTTTTCAAGATCGAAACCTACGATTTTTTCACATGTCAAAACAACTGAAGCAAAAGCTTCATTTACTTCAAACAAGTCAATATCTTGGACAGTTAAACCGTTCTTTTTCAGGAGCTTGTTAATGGCAAACCCCGGCGCTGCCGCCAGCTCGTGCGCTGGCATTCCCGTAGTTGAAAAACCAAGAATTGTAGCCAGAGGCCGTTTGCCAAGCTCAGCAGCTTTTTCCTCAGACATCAGCACGAACGCGCCGGCTCCGTCATTGACTCCAGGAGCATTGCCGGCTGTGATAGAACCGTCACTTGCATAAATCGGAGCAAGTTTCGCGAGCTGATCCAGACTTGTGTCACGGCGAATCGCTTCATCTTTATCAACAACGTTTGGTTTTCCTTTTCGACCGATCCAGTTGACGGGAACAATTTCATCCTGAAACTTCCCTTCATCGGCGGCCTTAGCTGCCCTTGCATGACTTCTCAACGCCCATTCGTCCTGCTCTCTTCGTGAGATTGCATATTCCTTGGCAGCTGTATTTCCGTGAACAGCCATGTGCACCTCGTCAAATGCGCACGTTAATCCGTCATACACCATTAAGTCCCTAAGCTCGCCGTCCCCCATCCGTGCTCCCCAGCGCCCGGCGGGAACGGCATACGGAATATTGCTCATGCTTTCCATCCCCCCCGCAACAAGTATGTCCGCATCCTGCGCCCGAATCATTTGATCACATAAAGTGACAGCGCGAAGGCCGGAAGCACAGACTTTATTCAGTGTTTCTGACGGCACACTCCAAGGCATTCCCGCCAGACGGGCAGCTTGACGGGAAGGTATCTGCCCTGAGCCGGCCTGGACAACCATGCCCATGACGTTTCCTTCTACATCATCTCCAGAGACTCCAGCCTGTTGCAGCGCCTCCTTCATCACAATGCCCCCAAGCTCAGCAGCTTTCACCTCTTTCAAAACTCCGCCGAATTTGCCAAATGGAGTTCTTGCAGCACTTACAATGACTGTTTTCCTCATGGTTTCACCTCATTCAGAAGATAGACAGCGCTTACAATTTCTAGTTGTCTTCTATGAATGTATGCTTTGAAACGGGCATGAATGAATGAAAAAAGAAGGCTGCGTCAAACAGCCTCCTTCTAACAACTATTCATTTTTCAGCAATGCCGAAGCCTTTTCTGGAAAGTCGGTAAACATGCCGTCTGCTCCCGCTTCAATGAGACACTTCATATCTTCCGGACGATTGACTGTATACGGCCTTACCTTAATCAAACCGTTCCTCATTTTCTTCAGCACTTCATCTGTGACCCCTGGGCTGTTTAGCTTCGGGTGATAGCCGGAAGCCGGAATAGACGCGATATATCGATCTGCCTGATAAAGCACATCTGAAGTTAATACTGCCCGTTCGATATGCGGCGCAAGCCGGGCGCATAGCGCCAAGCTGTCATGATTAAAGGTGGATAGGATGACTCTGTCCTCTACATTAAATCGCTTCACTGCCTCCAGCACTTTTTCTTCCATTCCCTCATAGCGGATCACGCTGTTTTTTAATTCAATGTTGATGAGAAAATCCTTTTTTACCGCCCACGAGAGCACATCTTCTAGCAGCGGCACTTTTATATCGCTGTACGCTTGATCGTGACCAGCGGCCGCATTCGCAGTCTTTACCTCATCATAGGCTGTATCCTTCACGAATCCTTTAAGTGATGTCGTACGGTTAAGTCTTTCATCATGAATTACAACAATGCGTCCGTCTTTCGTCAGCTGTACATCAAGCTCTATCCCATCCGCTCCGGCTTCAATTCCTTTTTCAAATGCAAGCATTGTATTTTCGGGAAATTGACCTGAGGCCCCCCGGTGGGCAAAAATCTTTGTCATCGTTTCACCTCAAACCCTAAAGTTTTCTCCATTATACTTATTTTGTCGGCTCCACTCTAGGATTAAGGCTGTATCAATCTACTGATCATAATAAGAATCAATGCCGTTGACAATCGCATCTGCGGCCTTTTGCTGGTATTCTTCACTTCCCAGCTTGTCCGCATCAGAGCTGTTCGTGATAAACCCAAGCTCCGCCAACACACTTGGCATTTGTGAATATGTAATGACGTAAAAGTCTGATTCTTTCACGCCTCTGTCTCTCGTTTGTAAGGATGAAACGAGCTGTGACTGAATATCGGATGCCAGACGCCGGCTGTTCTCCCCTTCATAATCAGATTGAAAATACGTTTCTGTTCCTGAAGCTGAAGCAACCCCTGAATTCACATGGATGCTGACAAAAAGGTCAGCCTGATTGGCACTTGCCTTAGCCACTCTTTCCTCCAAGGTCAGAAAATGATCGTCAGACCGGGATGCAACAGGATTGGCTCCCTCCTCTTTTAGTTTGTCTGTCACATGCTCTGAGACAGACAAATTAATATCCTTTTCAAAGAGCCCGTTTCCGACCGCTCCACTATCTTCACCGCCGTGTCCGGCATCAATATACACTGTTTTCCCTTCTATCGGCTCTGCTGCCTGTGCACAAGGCGCGAGCGTCAAAGCCAATCCGCACAGCGCCAAGCTCCTCCATAACATTCTCAACTTACTCCCTCCGGTCTTTTTATGACGAGTTCTTTCGCAGCTGAATATCTTCCAGCTGTAAAGTTCCATTATCCTTCTTTGTATATTTCACCAGGACATGTGTCTGATCTGGCAGTAATTCACATTCATCACGTTTATCCTTCGGAACTTGTATCATGGTTTCTTCTCCATTAAGAGAAACCGCAATCGTATGAGGATCAGCCGAGCCAATGTATTTTCCCTCTTCGGTAAACCTTGGCACTGAGTCATCCGCACTTGCAACACTGCACCCCGAAAGAAAGAGCGCAGTAAACAGCAAAAGAACCGTTTGTTTCACATGACCACCTCTTCCTGATGTTTGGCTTTTATCTTTGACCAGAATGGCGAATTTGTAAAGACAACGCGAATGCAGGCGAGCAAGTTCCATGATTTTCAAAAGGGCTATACGACCCGATCATTTCCTGTTGTTAGAAAGATAACGAGCAGATTTGTCTATGAGGATGGCTCTAATTGAGGCGCCAATTAGAAAAAATTAGCGGAAAGAAGCAACTTTTTATTCATTTTAAAAAATTTGAGAATAGGGTGAGCAAATCGTTTGACGGGTGGGTCAGCCAAGCGTAACCTTTTAAAGGATATTTACTTTATTGAAAGAAGTTAAAGCCATGAAAAAATTCGTTCTGCTGCTGGCGGCAGCTGTCATCACATGCTCCATCGGCCACCAAATCAGTGGCGGCTACAAAGGCCCCGAAAAAGAGCGGCGAAAACATCACTCTGCACTCAAGATATTCAGTCGGTAAAGCAGATCAATTGCATTAATTTTTACATATAGGCTAGAATATGTGCGAATCCAAACGAAAGAAGATGATCAAATGAATCCTAAGTATAAGCCACTTTTTGAACCATTTACGTTTAAAAGCGGCGTTACAATCAACAACCGGATCGCAGTAGCACCGATGACTCATTACGCTTCTAATGAAGACGGTACAATATCTGAAGCGGAGCTCGACTACATCATCCCCCGTTCAAAAGAGATGGGAATGGTGATTACAGCCTGCGCAAATGTTACACCGGACGGAAAAGCATTCCCCGGGCAGCCGGCCATCCATGACGATTCCAACATTCCAGGTTTAAAAAAGTTAGCACAAGCCATTCAGGCACAAGGCGCTAAAGCTGTTGTACAAATTCATCACGGCGGTATTGAGTGCCCGTCTGAGCTCGTTCCTCAACAGGATGTTGTGGGGCCAAGTGACGTGTTTGATAACGGCAAACAAATTGCTCGCGCATTAACAGAAGAAGAAGTGGAAAACATTGTGAAGGCGTTTGGAGAAGCGACAAGACGCGCCATTGAAGCCGGCTTTGACGGTGTCGAAATTCACGGTGCAAACGGCTACTTAATTCAGCAGTTTTATTCTCCGAAAACCAACCAGCGCACGGATCGCTGGGGAGGAAGCGATGAAAAACGATTAGCCTTCCCGCTCGCTATTGTCGATGAAGTGAAAAAAGCCGCTTCAGAACATGCGAAGGGTGCGTTCTTAGTCGGATACCGCCTGTCTCCGGAAGAACCTGAGACACCGGGATTGACAATGACTGAAACTTATACGCTTGTTGATGCTTTAGGGGATAAAGAATTGGATTATCTTCATATCTCACTGATGGACGTGAACTCAAAAGCGCGCCGCGGTGCAGATCCGACTCGCACACGCATGGACTTATTGAATGAACGTGTCGGAAACAAAGTGCCGCTGATCGCCGTCGGTTCCATCCATTCCGCTGATGACGCGCTTGCCGTCATCGAAAACGGTATTCCGCTAGTCGCTATGGGACGCGAAATTCTAGTTGACCCTAACTGGACGGTAAAAGTAAAAGAAGGCCGTGAAAAGCAAATCGAAACAGTGATCAAAGGCACAGATAAAGAAAAATATCATTTGCCTGAACCGCTATGGCAAGCAATTGTGAACACGCCAGGCTGGGTGCCTTATAAAGATTAATGTGCAAAGACTGCCGAAACGATTCGGCAGTCTTTTTTCCCTTTATATAAATAGTTTATGTACACATCTAAACAGCAAAAGAAAGAGCTCCCCACCAACTTCGAAAAGAAAATCCAGGAAAAACCCCTCACGCTTTCTTGCTTTTTTCTTTTTCATTCGTACGTCTCCTTTTTACATGAATACGCCTTACTTACGATTTTGCAGGAGAAAGGTTTCATTTTATAACGGACACATCTAGGGTCGATCATGCTTCGTGATCCTATAAGATGTATGAATGGACCAAGAGTGCAGGTAATACCGCCATTTGCTTTCCTTACTTTTCAAACCTATCCTTTACTATATGCGGATACTTAATATTCTTCTCCCATACTACAAATGTCCCCAAAACAAAACGCCTCCTATTTATCAGCGCAAACTAATAAATAAAAGACGTTTGATTTAATGACCACTTAATAAGCTCATGTTTAAGAAGCCTTATGCTCTAACCTCAGCTTATCCGCAACCATTGCAATGAATTCACTGTTGGTAGGTTTAGCTTTTGTCATGCTGACAGTATAACCAAACAACGAGGAAATGGAATCAATGTTTCCTCTGCTCCATGCCACTTCAATTGCATGGCGGATCGCTCTTTCTACACGGCTTGCGGTTGTGTTAAATTTTTTGGCGATGTCTGGATAGAGGACTTTTGTAATGCTGCCGAGCAATTCGATGTCATTGTATACCATTGAGATTGCTTCGCGCAGATAGAGATAGCCTTTAATATGGGCTGGGACGCCGATTTCATGGATAATGCTTGTGATGCTCGCGTCGAGATTTTTCTTCTTTGGTTCAGGCTGGCTGCTGCGTATAATACTGCTTTGCGATGATGGCGCACGATGCGTCACACTGCTGGCATTTCCGCTGACCTGGCGGATATGGCCGACAAGGTTTTCCATATCAAACGGTTTGAGAATAAAGTAGGACGCGCCTAAATCGACGGCCTTTTTCGTGACATCTTCCTGCCCAAAGGCTGTCAGCATAATGACATTCGGCTGTTTTTTCAGATCTGATTCCCTCAGCCTCTCTAAAACCGCAAGTCCGTCTAGATGCGGCATAATAATATCTAATACGAGCACATCGGGATCTTTTTCTTTAAACAGCGACAGGCATTCCTGTCCGTTATAAGCAACGCCGATCACTTCCATGTCTTCCTGTCCTTCTATATATTCACTTAACAGGCTTACCAGCTCTCGATTATCATCAGCAACACAAACTTTAATTTTCTCCACGTTTCTTCCTCCCCAAATGTAGTTAACAGGATTCACCCTTGCTACATGTTTACATTCGACAAAACCGCTATATACCCTCTAAAAAAATCATAATCACCAATATTAGTGGCATATCTTTGTTATTCTATGTTTTTCTCTGTTTTTCGACTAAAAATGAAATTTGACAAACAAGGAAACGTGAATTTGTCGAAAAATCTTCTTTTGTATATTTTACCGTATGTATTCTGAGAAGTGAAGAGGGATCAAAATAAAAAAACTGCCGGAAACTCCGGCAGTCAGCTTGCTTTTTCTTTTCCATAAATATCGATTCCTGCTTCTGACAGCATCCATTCAATATGAACACCGTAGCCGCTTGTCGGGTCATTTACAAATACATGGGTGACAGCACCGATCACTTTTCCATTTTGAATGATCGGGCTTCCGCTCATCCCCTGTACGATGCCTCCTGTTTCTTTCAACAGTCTTGGATCGGTAATTTTCAACACCATTCCTTTTGTCGCAGGGAATTTTTGCGGCGTTGTGCTGACGATTTCAATATCGAATTTTTCTACTTTGTCATCATCAATAACCGTTAAAATTTCAGCCGGCCCTTTTTTGACTTCGGTAGAAAACGCAACCGGCAATGCTTGATCTGATATGTTGTTTTGAATCGGCTGATGCAGTGTGCCGAAAATCCCAAACGGGCTGTTTCTGTTAATATCCCCGATCGTTTTGCGTTCTGAGGAAAATCGCGCCAGTTTTTCTCCCGGATTACCGCCTGTCCCTTTTTCAATTGATGTTACAGTGGATTTAACGATTTCTCCATTCTCCACTACAATTGGTTTCTTTGTGTCCATATCGGAAATCACGTGGCCAAGTGCTCCGTATTTTTTTGTTTTCGGTTCATAAAAGGTCATAGTGCCGATGCCAGCAGCAGAATCTCTGATATATAACCCGATTCTGTATTTGCCTTCTCCTTCATCCTTTTCTGGGATCAGCTTCGTTTTGATTTTCTGTTTATCACGTTTGATCAGTAAGTCTAAAGATTCACCAGTTTTCCCAGCCTTTTGAATAAATGGGGCTACATCATTCATTTTTTCAATTTTCTGTCCATTCATCTCAATAATGATGTCGCCCGCTTCAATTCCTGCCGTTTCTCCCGGAGATTTTTTGCCTTCACTTGTATTGATTTGATGAAATCCGACGACAAGAACACCGACGGAATGAAGTTTTACACCGATTGATTGTCCGCCAGGTATAACTTTTAAATCAGGAAGAACATGCACTTTTGTTTTTTTAATTGGAAATCCGGCAAGATCATATACCAATTCTGACTCACCTGATTTTTTGCCCGTCACCTTGATTTCATGCGGATCTTTCTTTACTGTAAACGCTTCTGAGGATTCTGATGTCTGAGCGTTTACCGATAAACTCGTTTCAATCGCTTGTGTTTGGGTTTCAAATACTCTCATTTGCGTTGGAATCAGTAAATATTCTTTTAGCGGTTTGCATAAACCTACACTTAATAACGAAACAAGGAGAATTAAACCTACTGCTTTTCTGATGTTATCGGGCATTCACTACTTCACTCTCCTCGCTCCTATCCCACACCTTCTTTATGACTTGCTGCTACATCATTTAATTTTGCCTTCTGACGGCTTATTTATAACTGTCATATGAAGAAAAACATTGGATATACTGATGAACGAATGGATGTGCACGAAAAAAATAAGCTGCGCTTCTCGCGCAGCTTACCCAGTTGTTTTGACTTGATCCGCTTGTTTTAAAAGTTCTTTCGCATGGCGTTTCGTTAAGTCGGTTACTTCGACACCTGCAATCATGCGCCCGATTTCCGCTACCTTTTCCTGCTTAGAGAGCGGCTTGACACGTGTCGTCGTTCTGCCGTCTTTTAACTCCTTCGCAATATAAAGATGCGTATCGGCCATGGCAGCCACCTGAGGCAGGTGTGTAATGCACAGCACTTGTGATCCTATTGACACCTTATGGATCTTCTCAGCAATTGCCTGTGCGACCCTGCCGCTTACACCGGTATCAACCTCGTCAAAAATGATCGATGTCACATCCTGTTGTGAGGAAAAAATGCTTTTTATGGCAAGCATCACCCGTGACAGCTCTCCACCTGAAGCGACTTTCGAAAGGGATTTCAGCGGCTCGCCTGTATTGGTTGAAATTAAAAACTTCACCAGGTCAATCCCTTGTTCAGTCAGCTGAACGGGCTGGCCGTTTACAAGCGGCGCCTCTTCATTGCGTGACGCTGTTCTGACCTTAAATTCCGTATCAAAAGTTGATTTTTCCATGTACAGGCTTTTTAATTCCCGATGAATCTCATCAGCCAGCTTTTTCGCCCATGTTTTTCGGATTTGTGACACATTTGCCGCTTCCACTGCGACATCTTTGCCGACGGAGTCAAGCTCCTTTTTCAAGCTTTGAAGGTGGCTGTCCCTGTTTTCAATTTGGTCAATCTCTTCTTCAATTTTAGAAGCATATTCCAAAATGTCTTCAACAGTGGCACCGTATTTTCGTTTCAGCTGTTTGATTTCATTAAGTCGCGTCTCAATATAGTTCAGGCGTTCCGGATCAAATTCAAGCTCATCCAGCATATTTCTCATCTGAAATGTGGCATCCTCAAGCAAATAGTAGGAGTTCGAAACACTTTCAGACATTTTTTTCAGCGGTTCGTTTATATCAGATATATCTTCAAGCTGCGCTGATGCCATTCCAACCCAGTCCAATCCGCCCTGCTCACTGCGAAGCGCGTTATATGCATTTTGCAGCGACTCATATATCTTCTCAAAGTTTGAAATTTGCTGGCGCTCTTCTTGGAGCTGTTCATCTTCGTTAAGCTCAAGCTTTGCCGATTCGATTTCTTCGAGCTGAAATTGAATAAGATCAAGACGATGGGCCATTTCCTGTTCGCTTTCAGAAAGCTGCTTAAGCTTTTTGAGCAGCTTCACATACCGCTGGTACCCTTCCTGATACGTTTTGAGCGCGCTTTCCACTTCGGCCCCGGCAAACTTGTCCAAAAGCTGGAGATGATTTTCGTCTTCCATTAACAGCTGGTTATCGTGCTGCCCGTGAATATCTAATAAAAGCCTGCCGATCTCTCTTAGCGAAGCAATCGTGACAAGCTTGCCATTGACACGGCAAACGCTTTTCCCGCTCGTGCTGATATCCCTTCTCATGACGATCATTTCGTCTGAAACGTCGATTCCCTGCTCAGCGCATACGCCTAAAACAGGATGGCCGCTCTCCAACAGAAACAGCCCTTCAAGTTCGGCTTTTGCTTCCCCATATCTAACAAATTCAGATGATCCGCGGCCTCCGACTAAAAGAGAAATGGCATCTATGATGATGGATTTGCCGGCTCCGGTTTCTCCTGTTAAAACCGTAAGCCCGCGTTCAAAAGAAACCGTCAGTTCCTCAATAATGGCAAAGTTTTTAATCGATAGTTCAGCTAACAAACAGCATTACACCTCTTATCTTTGTTAGATTTTCTGTTACAGCAGTTCAAGGAGCTTGTTTTTTACGCCTTCTGTATCTTCAGGAGTCCGGCAAATAATTAAAATCGTATCATCCCCGCAAATGGTCCCCATCATTTCATCCCAGTCCAAATTGTCCATCAGCGCCCCGATTGCCTGGGCATTGCCCGGCATCGTTTTCAGCACAATCATATGGCTTGCTGAGTCTATTTTCACAAATGCGTCCATCAATGCCCGCTTTAGCTTTGACAGCGGATTGAAACGCTGGTCCGCCGGAAGACTGTATTTGTAAGAACCATTATTTGTAGGCACTTTTACAAGGTGAAGTTCTTTAATATCCCGTGATACCGTGGCCTGCGTTACTTTGTATCCATCCTGCTTTAGCATGTCGACCAATTCATCCTGCGTTTCGATTTCATTGCTTGTAATGATCTCTCTGATTTTAATATGCCTCTGGCCTTTGTTCATGTAAGCACCTCTATTTCCAAGCTTATCTGTTCTTTTATGTTATATGATTCTCTGCACATTGTACATGAATGCAGAAAAAAGGAATAATAGCGCCCTATTATTCCGGTACATCTGCTTTTTTTTCTTTTAACGTCTTATGTGCTTCTTCTACAACGCGCATGATCTCTTCTTCCGGCAGCTCCTGGCCTTCATGTCCCTCTCCCGGCCAATGCAAATGAAGGAGAAACTCAATATTTCCGTCTCCTCCCGTGATTGGAGAAAATGACAAGCCTTTACAGATATAGCCTTCAGCGGCAGAAAAACTGATCATTCGCTTGAGCACATCAGCATGCACTTTAGGATCTCTAACAATCCCTTTTTTGCCGACGGATTCCCGTCCCGCTTCAAACTGAGGCTTAACTAAAGCCATGCAGTCGCTGCCCGGTACGAGCAAAGTCCTTAGGACAGGCAGGATGAGCCGCAGTGAAATAAAGGACACATCAATTGTGGCAAACTCCGGCATGCCCTTTGTAAAGTCTGCCGGTGTTGCATAACGAAAGTTCGTCCGTTCCATCACGACGACCCGTTCATCCTGTCTAAGCTTCCATGCAAGCTGATTATAGCCTACATCCACAGCGTATGACTGTTTAGCTCCATTTTGCAAAGCGCAGTCCGTAAAACCGCCGGTGGAGGAGCCAATATCAATCATAATTTTATCTTTGACAGAGACGGGAAATTCCTTCAACGCTTTTTCGAGCTTTAAGCCGCCCCTGCTCACATACCTCAGCGGGTTTCCTTTGACAGTTAACGGAAGGTCGCGGTCAATTTTTTCTCCAGGCTTGTCCAAGCGGTTTTCGTTTGAATAGACGATCCCCGCCATAATGGCTCTTTTGGCTTTTTCACGCGTTTCCGCCAGCCCTCTTTCCACTAATAATACATCTAATCGTTCTTTCTTTGACGTCATGATCCAATTCCTTTGTGTGTCTTTGGCGGCATCAGTAATCTAATACGATTTGCCACCTGCTGTTTTGTCAGTCCAATTTCCTCAAGAAGCGCTGTTACACTTCCGTGTTCAATAAACCGATCAGGTATACCCATTCTGTCAATCGGAGTATGATATTCACCTTGATCATGAGCGAATTCTAAAATCGAGCTTCCGAAACCGCCTTCTAAGACCGCTTCTTCAATTGTTAAAATTGGCAAGCCTTCTTTTAGGATACTCTTCATCATCTTTTCATCAATCGGCTTAATAAAACGCGCATTCACAACGCGCACGGAAAGGCCTTCTTTCTGCAGCTCTTCGGCTGCTTCAATCGCCATTTCGATTGTTGTGCCGAATGTTAAGATGACAGCATCGTTCCCTGGACGCAGCACCTCCCACGTACCGATCGGAATCGTTTTCAACTGTTCATCCATTTTTACGCCGAGTCCGTTTCCGCGCGGAAAACGCATCGCTATCGGGCCTTCGTCATAGCTAAGTGCTGTATGAACCATGTGCTGGCCTTCATTTTCGTCTTTCGGCATCATTAAGACCATGTTTGGAATGTGGCGCATAAACGCAATATCAAACACGCCTTGATGTGTCTCTCCATCAGCGCCAACGAGTCCTGCACGGTCAATTCCAATAAACACATTGGCGTTTTGGCGGCAGATGTCATGGACAACTTGGTCATATGCCCTTTGCAGGAAGGTTGAGTAAATCGCCAAAAACGGCTTCATACCCTGCATTGCCATAGCTGCCGCCATCGTTGCGGCATGCTGTTCTGCGATTCCTACGTCGAACATCCGGTCAGGGAATTCCTTTGCGAAACCTTCAAGCTTTGAACCGACAGGCATAGCCGGCGTAATGGCTACAATGCGTCCGTCCTCGCGCGCCATTCGCTGCACAGTTCCGCTGACAAGACCGCTCCACGAAGGAGCTGCGGCTTTCGGCTTTACAAAGTCACCGGTATTAATTTTATATGGTCCGGTACCATGCCATGTCCCAATCGTATCGGTCTCAGCCGGTTTGTACCCCTTCCCTTTTTTCGTGATGACATGCAGAAGAACAGGGCCTTTTGTTTTTTTGGCGTATTGAAGATTCTCAATCAGCTCATGATAAGAATGTCCGTCCACTGGGCCCAAATACGTAAAACCGAGCTCCTCGAAAAACATTCCGGAGACGAGCATGTATTTCAGGCTGTCTTTGACTCGTTCCGCCGTGGCGGCAAGCTTGCCCCCAACTGCCGGAATCTTTTTAAATAAGTATTCAAGCTCATCTTTGACCCACTGGTATTTCCCCGCAGTACGGAGCCGTCCGAGCATAGAGTGAATGGCACCAACATTTGGCGCAATACTCATTTCATTATCATTAAGGATGACAATCATGTCTTTTTTCTCGTCGCCGATGTGGTTAAGGGCTTCGAGCGCCATACCGCCGGTCAGCGCGCCGTCACCAATGATCGGAATAATATATTCATCCGTTCCTTTAATATCACGGGCAGCTGCCATTCCCATCGCGCCTGACAGAGAAGTCGAGCTGTGCCCGGTTTCCCAAACATCGTGCTCGCTTTCACTCCGCTTTGGAAATCCGCAAAGCCCTTTGTACTGGCGAAGCGTCGCAAATTCTTTTCCGCGTCCTGTCAGCAGCTTATGGACATACGACTGATGGCCTACATCCCATAAAAATTTGTCTTTCGGGCTGTTAAATTCCTTATGCAGGGCGACAGTAAGCTCTACGACACCTAAGTTTGGGCCGATGTGGCCGCCGGAAGCGGATAAACTTGTAATTAAAAACTGACGGATTTCATCACTTAATTTCTCTAATTCATCAATGGACATGTTTTTTAAAAACGACGGGTCCTGTATTGATAAAAGATCCAAAGCGGATCAACTCACTTTCAGCATGAATTTCTGCAATGATACATGTCTTTTGCATGCCGAGCTGACAATAATCTCAGACATAAAAAAAGACAAACGCGCTTTTCCTTTTCATTTTTCATATAAACTGCTTACATTTTACCATATCTCGTGCAGCCGCTTCAAATTAGGATCGTTTTAGTGATCTCTTGCCGCAATTAAATCACATAGCTCATATAAAAGGTCTTTTTGAAGAGAGAGTCCGCCGATCAATCGCTTCGCCTCTTTTATATGAACATCCAATTTATGTTTGGCCCCTTCCAATGAAAGAAGCGACGGGTATGTCGATTTGTCATTTGTGGTATCCGAGCCGACACGTTTGCCGATTTTCTCTTCACTGCCTTCTAAATCTAAAATATCGTCTCTGATTTGAAATCCGATTCCAATGTGGCTGCTGAAGGTACGCAGTGTTTCAATGTCTTCCTCAGGCGCATCAGCCAAAATAGCACCGGCGATTACACAAAAGCCAAGGAGCTTGGCAGTTTTCCGTTCATGAATGGATTCGAGCTCTTCAAGCGTGACTTGTCGGTTTTCCGCTTCCATATCAGCTACTTGCCCACCGACCATGCCTTCGGTGCCTGCCGCTGAAATCAGTTCATTCACAAGCCGCAGGCGCTTTTCTGCTGACACCTCGTCTGACACGTGGGAGGTAATCAGCTTAAAGCTTTCTGTGAGCAGCCCGTCACCCGCTAATACTGCCGTCGCTTCACCAAACACTTTATGGTTTGTCGGCTTCCCGCGGCGCAAATCGTCATCATCCATGCATGGAAGATCATCATGAATTAACGAATACGTGTGAATCATTTCGACAGCACAGCCCACCGGAATGCCGTCTTTTTCGCTTTTTCCATATGCATTTAAAACAGCCAGTACAATCAGAGGCCGCAGCCGCTTTCCGCCGGCCTGTAAAGAATATAGCATAGATTTCTTTAATGAGTCCGGCATATCAAGCTTTTCTGTATAGACAGAAAGCTGATTTTCAATTGTTTTTTTCCGGTCCGCCAGAAAGCTCGTTAATTTATTTGTCACCTTCGTCTTCCTCCTGAACACTGAAAGGTGCCAGTTCGCCGTCTTCTTTTAAAATGAAGTCCATTTGCTTTTCGACTTTTTGCAGCTTTTCATGGCACATTTTTGACAGAGCCATGCCTTCTTGGAAATAGTTAATGGCTTGCTCTAGAGGCACATCTCCCTCTTCAAGCTTTGATACAATGCTCTCAAGCCCTTTCATCGCTTCTTCAAATGTCATGTTTTCATTTTTTTTCACGTCTGTCATTTTTCTTCCCCTCTCTTTTCTAATACTTCACAGGTCAGCACGCCATCCTTCAGCTTGACTTCAAGCCGGTCCTGCTCTTCTATTTGACTGACACTTTTAATGAGTTTATCTTCTTTATAAGCCAAGCTGTATCCTCTTTCCATCACTTGAAGAGGACTTAGTGCATTCAGCTTGCCAAGAACGGTTTGAAATTGGGAATGCAGCTGCTTCATTTGGATATTCATATTTTTTCTCAGCTGATTTGTTTGTTCCTGGTATCGTGTTCTCGCTTGTTTCAGCTGTTCATGAGGATGCAGTGCCTCTAATCTGTACGTTTCACGCTCCAGCTGTCTGCTTTTCCGATCTAAAAGAGCGGTCAGCTGTGCTTGAAACTGCTGGTACGCGAGGTCAAACTGCTGCTCTTTTTGCGCATACAAACGCTTTGGAAAACGAAAGGCATAGGACGATTGCAGCGTTTGAATCCGTTCTTTTTTCTGGCCGAGGTGCTGCTGCATTGCTCTTGTCATTCTGACTTCCGCTGTTTTTGTGCGTTCGATTAAATCAGTGGTATGAGGCACAGCAATCTCAGCTGCTCCTGTCGGCGTCGCGGCTCTGATATCGGCGACAAAATCACTGATCGTAAAATCCGTCTCATGTCCGACTGCCGATATAATCGGAATATTGGAAGTAAAGATGGCGCGTGCTACAATTTCTTCATTGAATGCCCACAGTTCTTCTATCGAACCGCCGCCTCTCCCGACAATTAATACGTCGCAAATCTCTTTTTCATTTGCCTCTTCAATGCGCGTAACGATGGATCTGCTCGCATTTTCACCTTGTACGAGCGCTGGAAGAACAATGACTTTTACAAGGGGATATCTTCTTTTTAGAGTTGTAATAACGTCTCTGACAGCGGCACCCGTTGGAGATGTCACAACCCCGATTGTGGCTGGAAATGCGGGGATTTGTTTTTTGTAGCGGTCGTCAAATAAACCTTCTCCGGCAAGCTTCTTTTTTAATTCTTCGTACGCTAAATAAAGCGCTCCAACCCCGTCAGGCTGCATTTCTTTGGCATATAATTGATAGTTTCCGCTCGGTTCATATACGGAAATTCCGCCTCTGACCAGCACTTTCATTCCGTTTTCAGGTTTAAAAGGCAGACGCTCGCTTTGTCTCGCGAACATCACCGACTGCATTCTTGCGTTTTCGTCTTTTAAAGTGAAATAAATATGCCCTCGTGTGTGTATCTTTACATTCGACAATTCGCCTTTAATCCAAATATTTTCAAGGTGAGGATCTACATCGAATTTTCGTTTTATATACTTTGTCAGCGCTGAGACGGTCACATACGCTGCTTCACCCATGTCTAAAAACTCCTCTCCTAAGCATTCCTGCACCATAACTAAAGAAAACCCGCCCTGGCTTTAGGAGCCTGAAGAAGCGGGTATCGTGCTCATATTCAAGGCGGGTAAACATTTCGCCTGTGAATATCTCCAATTATCTATGATAACGTACGTTTCGCAGATTTAACAGTATTATGCGCAAGCATCGTGATGGTCATCGGGCCTACTCCGCCCGGAACCGGCGTGATGAAGGACGCTTTTTCCTTTGCCCCTTCAAATTCAACGTCTCCGCAAAGCTTTCCGTTTTCCAGACGGTTAACGCCGACGTCAATGACAACAGCGCCCTCTTTGATCTGGTCTGCACTGATGAAGTTGGCTCTGCCGACTGCCACCACCAGGATGTCCGCTTTTTTCGTATGTTCAGTAATATTTTCTGTTCTTGAATGACAGTAAGTAACCGTCGCGTTTTCATTTAATAAAAGCTGGCCGACAGGTTTGCCGACAATGTTGCTTCGGCCGACTACAACAACCTCTTTACCGGAAAGGTCAATATTGGTTTTCTTCAAAAGCTCAACAATTCCATGAGGCGTGCAAGGAAGAAACGTATCTTCGCCAAGCAGCATTTTCCCTACGTTTAACGGATGAAAACCGTCTACATCTTTATCAGGGGAGATACGTTCGATCACCGCTTTTTCAGAAATATGGTCTGGGAGCGGAAGCTGAACGAGAATGCCATGAAACTCAGGGTCTTGGTTATATTGATCAATAATGGAAAGCAGTTCAGCTTCTGTGAGGCTGCTGTCAAATTGATCGAGCTTGAAATTCATTCCCATTGTTTCTGCCGCTTTTTTCTTTCCTCGCACGTAAGAGTGAGAAGCAGGATCATCTCCAATCAAAATAACCGCCAGTCCGGGAGTGACGCCTTGCTTTTTAAGCTCTTCTACCTCTTTTGCCAATTGTTCGCGTTTTTCTCTAGCCGTTTCTTTTCCGTCGATGATTGTTGCAGTCATTTTCTTTCCTCCTATGATTGTTCAATATCAGATTTAATGTTAGAAAGAACCCCGTTTACAAACTTTGTCGCTTTGTCATCACCAAACCGTTTTGCCAGCTCAATCGCTTCGTTCATGGAGACATTCACCGGAATGTCTTCGGCATATGCCATTTCATATGCTGCCAGGCGCAAAATCGCACGGTCAACATTGGCAATCCGATCGAGCTTCCAATTCACCAGATGCTTGGAGATCATTTCATCCAGCTGGTCTTGGTGTTCCAATACCCCGTGTACAAGCTGTTCAAAGAAAGGATCTGTTTTTTCTTCATCCAGTGCGTGTTCTATGGCTTCATTCACTGCAATATCGCTGACATCAATTTGAAATAGTGCCTGCAAAGCTTTTTCTCTTGCTGTTCTTCTTTTCATTTTCTTTCTCCTTTGATCCTCTTTATCCGCTTGTCGTTAAGCCACAAAGAGATCATAACATATTTTTTTCGTATCCGCATATTGAAATCAAGGTTTTTTACCCTATTACCGAATATTTTCACACACCTTAATATGATTATTCGGATTTCACGTTCATGAAGAAACTCGGCTATGTAAGCCGGCTTTCTTCATGCTTTGAAATAAAGGGTAACGTGTAAAAAAACCAAAGGGCCGCCCTCCCCTTGGTTTCGTGTTAAGCCATTTACATTTCTTCGTCGATTTGGACTTCTTGGGCTTTTGTGTCAAATTGAATGCCGACGATGTGAATATTGATCTCGTTAATCGAAAGAGACGTCATATTTAATAAGGTTTGACGAATGTTTTCCTGAACGGATGCTGCAACTTTCGGAATCGAAACGCCAAATGTAACGACACAGTATACATCGATCGTAATTCCGTCATCCGCCAGGTCGACTTTGACACCTTTGCCATGATTCACTTTGCCAAAGCGCTCGACGACGCCTGTCGCAAAGTTTCCGCGCATTTCGGCAACCCCATCAACTTCTGATGCTGCAATGCCGGCAATGACCTCAATGACCTCCGGTGCAATCTCAACCTTACCCAAATGCGTATCTTCGTGATCCATTTTAAGCAAGCTGTTGTCTTTCATTCAATTCACCTCCGTAAAAATTATGAGCCCATTACATCATATGTTTCTAAAAATTTCGTATTAAACTCTCCGCTCACAAATGTTTCGTGTTCAAGCAGTTTTAAATGGAAAGGGATTGTTGTCTCAATGCCTTCGATGACGAATTCGCTCAATGCGCGCTTCATGCGGGCAATCGCTTCATCCCTCGTTTTTCCGTATGTGATTACCTTTGCAATCATGCTGTCATAGTACGGTGGGATGGAATAGCCAGGGTACGCAGCTGAATCGACACGGACACCAAGACCGCCAGGAGGCAGGTACATTTTAATTTCACCAGGTGACGGCATGAAATTTTTACTTGGGTTTTCTGCGTTGATTCGGCATTCGATGGCCCAGCCTTCAAATTCAACATCTTCTTGCTTGAGGCTCAGTTCCATTCCTGATGCCACTTTGATTTGTTCCTTGATCAGGTCAGTTCCCGTCACCATTTCTGTGACTGGGTGCTCCACCTGAATTCTGGTGTTCATTTCCATGAAGTAATAGCGCTGTTCATTGTAGTCATAGATAAATTCAACTGTTCCAGCACCTGTATAGCCAACCGCTTTTGCAGCCTTTACCGCTGCATCTCCCATTTGCTCCCTGATTTCTGAATCAAGGGCAGGAGATGGTGATTCTTCCAAAAGCTTTTGCAGGCGTCTTTGGATCGAGCAGTCGCGTTCGCCCAAATGGATCGTATTTCCGTAGTTATCAGCAAGCACTTGGATCTCAACGTGGCGAAAATCTTCTATGTATTTTTCGATGTATACACCTGGATTTCCAAATGCAGTTGCCGCTTCCTGCTGTGTAATCTTAATGCCATTAATCAATTCCTCTTCAGTGCGGGCAACCCTAATTCCTTTTCCGCCTCCGCCTGCGGTGGCTTTTATAATTACAGGATACCCAATTTCATTAGCAAGCGAAACCGCTTCTTCCACATTTTCTATAATTCCCTGTGAACCCGGTACGATTGGCACGCCGGCCTGTTTCATCGTTTCCCGCGCAACGTCTTTTGTTCCCATTTTTGAAATGGCGTCAGCGCTCGGGCCGACAAACGTGACATTAACTTCTTCACATAATTCAGCGAAATCAGCATTTTCAGCTAAAAATCCGTATCCCGGATGAATGGCGTCCGTGCCAGTCAGCTTTGCAACACTCACAATATTTGTAACATTTAAATAGCTGTCTTTTGATGCTTTCGGTCCGATACAAAAAGCTTCATCGGCCATTTGAACATGAAGGGCATCTTTATCAGCTTCTGAATAAACAGCGACAGTCTCAATTCCGAGCTCTCTGCAGGCTCTGATGATTCTGACAGCAATTTCTCCTCTGTTGGCGATCAATAGCTTTTTAATCATGTTCAGTCTCCTTACTCCGCTTTTACAAGAAATAGAGGTTGTCCGTATTCGACCAGCTGGCCGTTTTCTACTAATACTTCAACGATTTCGCCTTTCACTTCTGCTTCGATTTCGTTGAAAAGCTTCATCGCTTCTACAATGCAGACAACTGTGTTTTCATTTACTTTTGAACCGGCTGTTACATACGGGCCAGCTTCCGGTGATGAAGAAGCATAAAATGTTCCTACCATTGGTGAAGTGATTTTATGCAGATTCTCATCTTGCTTTGGTGCTTCTTGGGCAGGTGCCGCTGCTTGCTGCGCTTGCGGCTGAACTGCCTGCGGAGCCTGTGCTTGTACAGGTGCTGCAGGTGCCTGCTGCATGACTTGAACCGTGCCTGCTTCGTGTTTTTTCAGTTTTAAGGATACACCTTCATTTTCATATACGAATTCGTCAATTGTAGACTCGTCAATTGCTTTAATCAGCTCGTGGATTTCTTTGATATTTAACATTCAATCGCACTCCTATGTATGAAATTTCTTTTTTTATAGGTTACTACTAAAAGTACATACTATGTTCATCTTACAGGAGCGGACTTTTGAATTCAACTCTAATATGACAGCAACGCAAAAAGCCCGCTTGTTTAGCGGGCTTCTTTTTCCTCTTTCTTACTTGGATGGTTCAAACGTGACAGCGACATCTTTCATTGTTTTGATTTCTTTTGCGACAAGGTCTATAATGGCTGTCGCCTTCGATTTGGAGTGTTTGTCTGATTTGACTGTAATATTGATTTTATCTCCTTCAGCATTAACAAGCGCATCCTCGTAACCTTGTGTTTTAATCAGCGTTTCCAGCTGTTTTTCTGTTCCTTCCACTTCACTGAGAGCCGTCATTTTATCGTATGCTTCGCTTTTCTCCTTGGCTGTTGCATCATCGCTTGATACAATGGCATTCAGCTCTTCTCTTTCTTTGCTTCTGGCATCTTCTAAATCAAGACGGTACGTTGTAAACAGATCATCATCGGCTGTTTCCGTAACAACAGTTCCTTTTTCACTGGCTTCAGCGGATGTTTCCTTGTCTGCTGATGAATCTTTCGTTCCCTTTGTTCCATCTTCTTTTCCTTTTTCAGTTTCTGTACCGCTTTTTTCTTTCGTGTCTTGCTTGGCAGGCGCTTTTTCAGTTGCGACCTCTCCGCTGTCAGACGCGCTTTTTTCACTTTGCATCTGCACGGCGTTTTTGCTTTCCGGCGACATGATATAGTAGACGCTTAACACCACGACAAGACTGAGCATTGTTAATAGCCAAACGGTTTGTTTTTTAAGCATTTATGAATCCTCCTTTATTTTTTTAGGGGCAACCGCAACCCGGTGGCTTGGAACATCCAGGACCCGTGTCACCGCTTCGATAATGGTTTGTTTTATTTGAACGTTGTCCACTCCTTGAGCAACAACGAGTACACCGCGTATATCAGGTTTTTTCGTTTGGACGACGACAGGTGTTTCTTTATCGCCGTTTTTGATCATGACGATTTCTTCCTCCGATGTTTGGTCTGTAACGCTTCTTGTTCCGCCTTCTTTATCAGTTTCTTCAGTGGTTGTATTTTTGTTTGATTTGTTTTTTTCGTATACTTTCAGCGACGTTGCATCTACATTCACGACAACCGAGACATCGTCCACACCAATGATTGTTTCAAGAATTTCTTTCAGCTGATTTTCGTATTCTTTTTCATAGTCATCGATCGAGTCTTTAGGTTTATCAGATTTTGAGGCTTTAAACACTTCAGCTGTTTTCTCTTTGCTGCCCGCGGAATGTTGCGATGATACGGCCGTTATCGTTTTGGCGTTTTCTGTTTTCTCAGGTGAAGAAAACAGCTGGCTGACAAGCATAAAGGAAACTCCGAGAACAAAAACGAATAGAAAGTAATGATATTTGGTCAGCTTCGGCTTTTCGCCGTCCTTCATTTGTCCCGGAAGAAACTGCTTTTTCAATACATTCCATAATCCGTTTTTATTCATTGCCGACACTCTCCCCGCCTTCCATATGAACCGTAATTTTCTCACTTCCGATTTCCCAAATGTCCGCGAGCTGCGTTTTTATCTGTTTGGCTTCTTTTTGTTCGGCTGCTTCTTTCGTTACGTATGCATGATCTGTATCAATGTGGACCGGCGCGACCGTTTGGACCGTTTTTTCAGAAGACGGGGCCATATACACGCTGATTGTTTTAATATCCTCTTCTGAATCTACCTTTTCTCCTGCCGTGAGTTTGATGCGGCCTACTTTATATTCATCATGACTGAATCTCTCCTCCGCTTTCTTTTTTAGTTGGACAGCCATTTCTTCTAGAATATATGCGCGCTGGGAAGCTTGTATTTCTATTTTTTTTGAATTGATTTGATTTTTTATGTCGGCAGACTCTGACTGCCCGTTTTTTGTGAGGTATTCAAAGATGATTTCGGGGTCTGTCTTGAAAAGTTTAAAAATCGGCGTAAGCATGACGACAATCAAGAGCAGGCTGACTACCATTTTTGCGTACTTTTGCATGCTGGAGCTCGGCAGCAGCATATCAATCACAATTGCAAATAGGATAAACAACACGATAGTGGTAAGCCATTCCGTTAAAAAACTCATTCGCCTGCCTCCTTCATTTCATCATCATCGTGAGGTTTCCGGCTGTGATTATGACAGTAAGGCTTAAAAAAAACATGAGAGACACAATAGCGAGAGCTGCAAAAATATAAATGACGCTTTTGCTGATGACGTCGAGGCAGGTGATGACGGGCCCGCCTCCAAGCGGCTGAAGAATCGCGGCTGCCAGCTTATAAATAAAAGCGAGGGAAAGCACTTTGATTGCCGGAAATGCCGCGATACAGATCAAAATAGCGACACCGAGAATCCCTACCGTATTTTTCAGCAGTAAAGAGGCGCTGATTACTGTATCTGTTGCGTCTGTAAACATTCGGCCAAGCACAGGAATAAAATTTCCGGTTATAAATTTAGCCGTCCTGAGCGTAATGCCGTCTGTCACTGCAGCGGAGGCTCCCTGAACAGAGATGACGCCGAGAAAGATGGTAAGAAAAACAGCCAGTGCTCCGATGGCGATATTTCTGAGCAGGTTGGCCAGCTGAGTTACTTTGTATTGTTCAGTCATCGTGCTGACAATGCTCAGAATTGCTGATAAGAAAATCAGCGGCATGACGATATTCTGAATCAAGAGACCGCTTGTGTTCATCAGAAAGAGGATAACAGGATGAAAGAAGGCAGCAGATACAGCTCCGCCTGAGGAAGCCAAAAGCGCCAAGAGGAGCGGAATGAGCGCCAGGATAAAGCTGGTCATCGTCTGAATCGCCTCAGTTGCATAGTTAATTGCCACATGAAAGCTATTAAGTGCAAGGATAATCAGCACCATGTACACAATTGAGTAAGCGACCTTACTGACGGTGCTTTGCTGAAAAGCATTTTGCAGAAGCTGCAGAATGACGCAAAAAATCGTGAGCAAAATCAATGTGCCCAGCAGCTTTCCGTTGGCAAGCACTTCATGAAACAAATAAGAAAAGAGAGCTTTCAGCCATTCTTGCGGTGAGAATGATTTATCGCCATTGATAAACTCCATTAAGCTGCCTTTTTGGCTTTCCGGCAGCAGTCCGCCGTATTCTGTCATAATGTCATTCCAAAATTCCCCGATCTTATCTGTTTCAAGCGAGGCTGCTGTCCTTTCCGCTAATTGCTCAGCTGTTTCAGCATGGTCTTCCGTTTTTTCTGCATTACCAGCTGCTTGTACAATTTCTGCACGGCCTGCTATGATCAGCACGGCCAAAAGCAAAACCCATTGAAAGCGCTTCAATCTACCGCCTCCTTTCGGTTATGACATAGAAGGTATAAGTCCGAGAATCGTTTCGATAATGACGGTTAAAATAGGCACAGCCATAACGAGAATTAAAATTTTTCCCGCCAATTCTATTTTCGAGGCGATGGCCCCTTGGCCGGCATCTTTTGTGAGCTGCGCCCCGAATTCAGCAATATAGGCGATTCCGATAATCTTTAAAATGGTTTCAACATAGACCATGTTGACATTTGCATTAATCGCAATTTTTTCTATCATTCGAATAATGTCGTAGATTTGGTCTACTAAATAAAGAAAAATGGCACATCCGGCAAAAACGACGATTAAAAACGCAAAAGTCGGCTTTTGTTCTTTTACAATTAAAGAAAGGAAGGTGGCGATCAGCCCTAAACCTACAATTTGAACAATGTCAATCTGCAAGCCCCCCTATCCTTGGAATAAAAACACAGCTTTTATCTTTTTAAATAGGTCATCTACAATCGTGGCGACCATAAATAAAATATAGATAAAACCTAACAGCGTCACCCACTGAGCGTATTCTTTCTTGCCCATCTGATCCAATATCGTGTGTAAAAATGCGACCACGATTCCCACTCCGGCGATTTGAAATATGACATTCACGTCTACTCCCATTTTATTTTTGCTCCCCTCACGTTTACATCAATAGAAGAATGAGTAACAAACCCGCTAAAAAGCCCAAACTTTTTATCATCTTTTCGTTTTTCGCTTGCGCCTGCTCAGCATCCGCTTCAGAGGCTTCCAAATGTGTCAGCGCCAGCTTGATGTGCTTTTGCTGAGAGATTCGATCATGAATCCCGAGCGTCTCGCCAAACTGCTTCAGCACTTCGTATTCGCTTTTTTTCAAAGACAGGGTGTCCCATACCTTCTTTAAGCTTTGCTCCCACGCCGTTTTCGCGGAATCACTTCCCTTGTCCAGCTGATTACTGAATGCGGAAAAAAGAGCTGAAACAGGCTGTGCGAGCTGTTTGGCAATCTGCTGTGAAGCAGTATGAAGCGGTGTATGGCCGTACATGATTTCAGCCTCGAGGGATTGAAGCGCCGCACGCAGCTGGCGGATTTGCCGCGGCCGTTCTGTATAAATCTTCGCCATCTCAAAACCTGTCCATGTTGTCGCTACCACAATGAATACAGCGCCCAGCAGCTTCAGCATGTTTTCACGCCCGTCGTCCTAGACAGCACATTTCCGTCTTTGTCATAAATTTGGCTCACTGTGCCCGGCCCTTTTGCTCTTGATAATTCCAAATAGCGGTCAAAGGCTTTTTCTTCCCACAAACGCTTCAATGAAGGCCGCTTCATCAGATCGGATATGCTCCAGCCATGCGCCGATACAATTACTGAAACACCGGCATGCAGCGCCTCCAGAAGTGCATCTGTATCTTCCATACGCCCGATTTCATCGACAATCATCACCTCAGGGCTCATGGATCGAATCATCATCATCAGCCCTTCAGCTTTTGGACAGGCGTCTAACACGTCAATTCTCTGACCAAATTGATGCTGCGGAATGCCGCGAAGACATCCGGCAATTTCTGACCGTTCATCGACGATTCCTGTCTTTACGGGCAGCATGGGTTTTTTGCCGGTGCTTGAGAGCCTCGCAAGGTCCCGGAGAAGTGTTGTTTTGCCGGTTTGGGGCGGTCCGATAATCAGCGTATTCAGCCAGCTGTTTTGATATAAGTATGGAAGCAGCGGCTCCGCAATCCCCAGCTTTTGCCGGGCAATTCGTATATTAAAAGATGCGATGTCACGGAGGCCTTTCACACCTCCGTTTTCCGTAATGACTCTGCCCGCCAGTCCGACTCTGTGGCCGCCTCTGATCGTGACATACCCTTTCTTCAGCTCTTCTTCTAGTGTATACATACTATAGTTGCTAAGCCGGCTCAGGATCAGATGGGCATCCTCGGCCGTGCCCGCATAGGACAAATAAACAGGTTGTCCTCTTCGAATCAATTCAACAGGGCGGTTGATCCGAATTCTGACTTCTTCGATTTCCAGCCATTGTTGTTCCGGTATTTCAGAAAGGGCGTTTTTCATGGATTCAGGGAGAACCTCAGCGATTTCATTCAACAGAGCCTCCTCCTTTCTACCGATTGGCTTCTTTAAAATGTATGATGTGAGGCAGACTTTATGACAAGCCTCTCTTTATTTATGAACACCCGCCAAAATCAAAACAACACCCGTAAAAATCAGAATCAGCTTTGCATACGAAAGCTGCCCGGCAATTTGGTAGATTCCGACAGTCATCGTAATGATAAAAATCAACGGACCGACAATAGCGAGAATGCTGTTAACCACAACCGCCTTCCGGACATCGTTGGTCACAAGCATGACAATTGCTGCCGTCAGCTCAATCATAGAGGATAAAACTCGTAATCCCGCCATTGTTAAAACAGTAGAATTGATATTTCCAAGTAAAAATTTCATAGCACTCTCCCAACCTCCCATTTTTTTATATGATATGCTCTAGCTTGCTGAAGTAGTCTTGTCATTTTCGTATAAAAGAAAGATTCTGTTTTTGGGCACAAAAAAAAGCCTGTCCCCATTTTGGAACAGACTTCTTTTTTTCTTTCTATGCTCTTGAAACGTAAGAACCGTCTGATGTATTGACAACAAGTGTGTCGCCTTCATTCACAAAGAACGGCACGTTTACAACAAGCCCGGTTTCAGTTTTCGCAGGTTTTGTACCGCCTGACGCTGTATCACCTTTAATACCAGGTTCAGTTTCAACAACTTTCAGCTCAACTGTGTTTGGAAGTTCGATACCAAGTGTTTCATCCTGGTACATCATGATATGCACAGACATGTTTTCTAGCAGGTATTTTAATTCTTCTTCGATTTGAGTTGCGCTCAGTTCAAGCTGCTCATAAGAAGAAGTATCCATAAATACGTGCTGATCTCCGTTTGCATATAGATATTGCATTGTTTTGGTTTCGATTTGCGCTTTCGCTACTTTTTCACCAGCGCGGAATGTTTTTTCCTGAATCGCGCCAGTGCGAAGGTTGCGGAGTTTAGAGCGGACAAATGCCGCACCTTTTCCAGGTTTTACGTGCTGGAAGTCAACGACGCGCCAAATGCCGCCATCTACTTCAATTGTTAATCCTGTACGGAAATCGTTAACTGAAATCATGTTTAATGTCCTCCTATATTCCAATCACAAAATAATAAGTTCTTTTGGGGAATGGGTGATTGTCCGGTTGCCGTTTTCTGTAATCACGATGTCATCTTCAATGCGGACACCGCCTGTTTCTGGTATGTAAATGCCCGGCTCCACTGTGACCACCATACCCGGTTCAAGGATAGCTGAAGATCTGACGGATAATCCCGGCGATTCATGAACTTCCATGCCGAGCCCGTGCCCGGTTGAATGGCCGAAATAGTCACCGTAGCCTTTTGCAGCAATATGATCCCTTGTGAGGGCGTCAGCCTCTTTTCCTGTCATTCCCGGCTTAATATGTGCGACGCCAAGCGCCTGAGCATCAAATACAACCTGATAGATCTCCTTCAATTGATCACTGGGCTGACCTACAGCGACCGTCCGGGTAATATCAGAACAATATCCTTTATAATAAGCGCCAAAATCAAGCGTAACAAGGTCTCCGCTTTCAATCAGTTTGTCACTGGCCACACCGTGCGGAAGGCTTGAACGAAGGCCTGAGGCGACAATCATATCAAAAGAAGAGCTGTCTGCTCCCTGGCTTCTCATATAAAACTCCAGCTCATTGGCAACAGCGATTTCAGAAATGCCGGGTTTCATAAACGTCAAGATATGTCTGAAGGCATCATCTGCAATCTTCGCAGCTTCCTCTAATATCTTAATCTCTTCACTAGACTTAATCAAGCGCAACTTTTCCACGGATTCAGCCACAGGCACTAATTCGGCATCACTGATAACGGCGCTGTATGAAGCGTAAGTGCCATATGTCATGCTGTTCTGTTCAAAGCCGAGACGCTTGATGCCAAACGATTCAACAGTGTCGGCAGTGGTCTGAATCAAGCTGCCGCCATGTTCAATGATCTCAAAACCCTTTACCTGAACCTTCGCCTGCTCAGTATATCGAAAATCCGTAATAAACGCTGCTTTGTCACCCGATATAACAGCCAAACCCGCCGAACCTGTAAACCCTGTCATATAGCGTACATTCGTGTTGCTTGTAATCAGCATGCCGTCAATTCCCAGCTGTCCAAACAGGTTTCTTAATTTCTCTAGCTTCATCTTGATTCTCCCCCTTGCTGGCTTAATAAGTAGCGAACAGCAAGCTTGTAGCCTTCAGCTCCAAGACCGACAATCTGCCCTTTCGCAACAGGAGCGATAACCGACTGATGCCTGAATTCTTCCCTGGCGTATAAGTTTGATAAATGCACCTCTACCACAGGAAGACTGATGCTTGAAACAGCATCCCTGATCGCATAGCTGTAATGACTCAGGGCGCCGGGGTTCAGAACAATCCCGCTGTATTGCTCCTCAGCCTCATGTATCGCATCTATCAAATCACCTTCGTGATTAGACTGGAAGAAAGTGAGCTGGATATGTAAGGCTTCAGCAAACTGAAAAAGATCTGTTTCAATATCGGTCAGTGTCTGGCGGCCGAATACTTCAGGCTCACGACTCCCAAGCCGGTTAACATTCGGTCCGTTCAAAATCAAAAAATGAGGCACATAATCTCTCCTTTTCGCGAGGGTTTCTCATGTAAAAAATGTTCACTTCTCGTGAACATTTTATCATACTGGAAAAGGATTATACACTATTCTCTATGCATTCCCAGCGCACGTGCAAGCTTTTCCGAATTCAGCTCATTGTATTCAAATGAAATAGAATACCCGACAAACAGCCCGTAAAGCAAATAAATGCAAATGGTCGTAATAATTGTATCTGATGTCAGTTCGGTCACCGTGCGCACATCTGGAAAAATCGGATTAAAAACAAAAAACACGAGCAGCCAAAGCACCAAGCCGTATAAAATACCCGGCCACATTGTTTTTAAACGTTTCAATAGAAGAAAATAAAGAAATGCTGCGCCAATTGAAATTACTCCAATCAAAATGATGCTGATTACCGTTCCCAGCCCATGTTTTTTCCACTCTCCGAGCACAAACGGCTGCAATATCATATTCGGGCTAATTTCGGAAAAATGAAACAAATATGCGATATAAGCAACGAAACTCCAAAGTACGCCTCCGCAAAAACCTGTTGCCGCCACCCTGCCGGCCATTGAAACAGGCGGCTTTTGCTTCTCATTCAATTCTTCATTTTGTTCTGTATCTTTTTCGCTTGTCATCATGGCACCTCCAGTTAAAGTGTGCCCAAAAAAAGAAATGTCAATAAAAAAGCTCACACTTTTTGACAGCTGCGAGTAAAATTTGAAAATAACGGGTATAATGCATGTAGAAAAAGCAAGGCTATGGCAATTTTTTCAGCCTGTCAATCTAGAGGTTTAGCGCTGTTTCCTGTACAATAGAGTGAAAGGAAATGGTTAGCAATCCTAAAGAAATAGGCAGGTTGATAATATGTCAAAACATAAAGTTCCGCCCGCTTACGGCGGGCAGGCTGTTGTGGAAGGCGTTATGTTTGGCGGAAAGCATCATTACGTTACAGCCATCAGAAGAACGGATGGAAGCATTGACTTTTTTAAGCTTCCACGCAAACACAACCCGAAACTGAACATCGTGAAAAAGATCCCGTTTTTACGGGGGATCGCGGCCATTATCGAAGCGAGTGCAAACGGCACAAAGCATTTGAATTTTTCAAGCGAACGTTACGGGCTCGATCCATCTGAAGACGAGACACTTGAGCAGGAAGAAAAAAAATCCTCCGGGCTGTCTATGTATCTCAGCCTCGCAGTTATAGGCGTCCTATCATTTTTGTTCAGTAAATTCGTATTTACATTGGTTCCAGTTTTCTTAGCTGAACTGACAAGGCCGATTTTTTCCTCGGACACGGCGCAAATCGCGGTTGAAAGCCTGTTTAAGTTGATTTTGCTGCTCGGTTACATCTATTTTTTGTCCATGACACCGCTTATTAAAAGAGTGTTTCAATATCATGGAGCCGAACATAAAGTCATAAACTGTTATGAACAGAATTTGCCAATTACTGTGGAGAACGTCCAAAACCAATCTCGGCTTCATTACCGCTGCGGATCAAGCTTTATTTTATTTACGATTATTGTCGGCATGTTTGTTTATTTACTCGTTCCGACAGATCCGCTTTGGCTGCGTGTTATAGATCGTGTCGCACTGATACCGGTCGTGCTTGGTATATCCTTTGAAGTTCTGCAGCTGACCAACAAAGTGCGTGACATTCCCGGTCTGAAATTACTTGGGTACCCGGGACTGTGGCTTCAGCTGTTAACCACAAAGGAACCTAAGGATGAACAGGTTGAAGTTGCCATCGAAAGCTTTAACGAACTTCTCAGACTCGAAGCATTGTCTGAGCAAAATCAGAAGCCTTCTCACAACGTCATCTAAAATCCGTTGCCCTGCTATTACTTTCGGAGGTGGTCAGTTATGAATCATCGTGTACAACCTATTATTGCTGTATTAATTGCGCTGGGAGCGTTCGGTTTCCTCTATGTGCTGGTAACCAATCCCGGAGAAATGGCAAAAATGGCGGTAACCGTCATCGTGGCAGGTATCATTATTTATTTTATTGTGAAATATGTAATGAATCGAAATGCGGGCAGTGAAGGAGCAGCCTTCAAAAAAGCGGCGAAACAATCGCGGCGCCGGATGAAAGAACAAAAAGCAAAACACCGCGCCGGACATAAGGGACGTGTCAGCCACCTGCGAAGCGTTCCGAGCGCCAGCAAGCCTAAGCCGATGATTCTCAAGAAAAAAAGCCAGACTCAGCTGACTGTTATAGAAGGGAAAAAAAATAAAAAGAAAAACAGAGCGCTTTTTTAATAGGTCCACTGCTTTAAAAACAGCTCTGTCCGTCTTTTACCTAGCTCAATCAGGGCTAGTTTTTTTTGTTGTGTTAAATGAAAATCAGTTGCCATTACGCCATCAACCGGGAGAAAAATGATATTTTGTTCATAGCGTGATGCAATGTGCCTTGCGTCATGGGCATCCTTCATCGTTTCAAACAGGGCGCCGAACAGTTCAAAAGCGTTGCGGATATTTTTTTTCGGACGCTCTCTTTCACGCGGCGCAAGCGTCACACCGATCACAGGGCGCTTTCTTTCCTTTGAAAACAGCCAGATGGGGAAATTGCTTAACACACCTCCGTCGACAACCGTGGCGGTGCCTGTGTCCGTTTTTAATTTTATCGGTTCAAAAAAATACGGAATGCTGCAGCTCATTCTGACCGCTCTGGCAACCGGGAACATATCGGGATTTAACCCGTAACGGGCCAAATCGTCCGGCAAAACAATCATGGTGCCGTTTGTCAGATCAGAAGCAATAAGGCGCAGAGACCCTTTCTGCAAATCGCCGAAAACCCTTATTCCTTTCGCTCTTAACAGATCAGCAATCCATTCTTCTATCGTATCGCCTTTGTATAAGCCAAGACGCCAGTAGATGGACACCCACTGGAGCATTTTTAAGGGGAGAAAAGAGTACCTTTGATCCAGCAATTTCTCTCCGTCCACTTCTTCAATTAAAGCGTGGATTTCCTTACTGGTGTAACCTGACGCAATGAAAGCGGCAATAATGGCGCCCGCGCTTGTACCCGCAACCCTTTTAAAGCGGAAGCCTTTTTCCTCAAGCGCTTCATAAGCGCCTGCAAGCGCAATGCCTTTTACTCCTCCGCCGGAAAACACACCGTCAATATACATCTCATTCCCTCCCCCTCCATCCGATCGTTTATTACCATTTTAAGAAAACACGCGCAGAAATAGACCAACTAATGACGGGTGGCGTCAGCGTATCAAAAAAGACGGCCTCCTTCGAGACCGCCTTTTTACTGATTATGATGTTCTGTTTTCTTTTGGATTGATTTCAGATCTTTTTTACGGGCATCATCTTCTTCAAAATATTGAACAAGATCCCCGATGCGATCAATACTGTTCCAGCTTAAATGATGTTCGATTCCTTCGACATCGTTATATATTTTCTCTTCATCAACACCAATGATTCTTAAAAACTGCTCAAGCAATTCATGTCTGTATACCAGCCGTTTGCCTATTTTTTTCCCTTTAGACGTTAACACGAGACCGCGATATTTTTCATAAATTAAATATTCGTCTTTATCTAGTTTTTGAACCATTTTTGTTACAGAGGAGGGATGGACTGCCAATGCTTCCGCGATATCGGAAACTCGTGCATATCCTTTTTCTTCAATCAGCATATAAATCTGTTCAATATAATCTTCCATACTTGGTGTTGTCATCGAAACCCTCCCAAAAAGCACCTTAACTTTATAAACCATTACAAGTTTACACTAATGAACTTGAAAAAACAAGGATGCTCCGCGGGTCAAAAGCCCTGTTTACCGCTTATAATTCCATTCATCTGAAGCGTACTTTGTTTCAGCCAAGTGATGAACAAAATCAAGCTCTTCCTGAGAAAGTTCATATGGCTCCAAATGAATGTTAAGACCTGTTTCAAATCCTTCTTTAAAGGCTTTACGAGTCTCATCCATCGTCACCCGCTTTTCGGTGAGTTCATTAATGGCAACCGCTTTATTTTTGAAATTGCGCTGCATCCGCTCTCTTACTCTTTCACTTGGATATAAGAACAGATCGAACAGCTTGTCCTCATCTAAATCAAGAAGAATGGAGCCATGCTGAAGAATCACGCCTTTTTGTCTCGTTTGCGCGCTTCCCGCCACCTTGCGCCCCTCAACCACTAGTTCATACCACGAAGGCGCGTCAAAACAAACAGATGACCGCGGATTTTTTAAGCTTTCTTTTTCTTTTTCAGTTCTCGGGATGGCAAAGTAAGCGTCCAGACCGAGATTTCTAAAGCCTTGAAGTATGCCTTCTGAAATAACCCGGTAAGCCTCAGTAACAGTCGCCGGCATCTCGGGGTGCTCTTCCGAAACAATTACGCTGTATGTCAGTTCCTGATCGTGCAGCACACCTCTCCCGCCGGTCGGGCGTCTGACGAATCCGAGATTATATTTATGTACTGCTTCAAAATTGATTTCCTTTTTAATATTTTGAAAATACCCTACAGAAAGTGTCGCCGGATTCCAGCCGTAAAAACGGATAACCGGGGGGATTTTCTTTTCGCTGTTCCAATATAAAAGCGCTTCATCAAGCGCCATATTGAATGCAGGACTTGCATTGCCTGAGTCTATAAACCGCCAAGTTTCTTTTTGCATTTTAAGACCTTCCTTACCGTTTTAATAGAATCAGTTTATCAAACTGTCGGGAAAATGAAAAATATTTTAGTTCCATTATAGATGACAATCACGCTGTGCTTTACTATAATAGTATTTGTCGAAAACGGCTCTATGACCTTGTTTTATGAAGCAGGGTTTTGATTTTATATGCTAAAGGAGTAGAATCACATTGTCTAATATGATCGTTTTGATTATTTTTGCTGCGTTTATCATCTATATGATTGCTTCATATGTCTATCAGCAGCGAATTATGAAAACACTTACCGAAGAAGAATTCCGCGCGGGTTACCGCAAAGCGCAGCTTATTGATGTTCGTGAGCCAAATGAGTTTGAGGGCGGACATATTTTAGGCGCCCGCAACATCCCGCTTTCCCAGCTGAAACAGAGAAAAAATGAGATCCGTACGGACAAGCCTGTTTACCTGTACTGCCAAAACAGTGTCCGCAGCGGACGCGCGGCACAAACCCTGCGCAAAAACGGCTGCACTGAGATTTACAACCTAAAAGGCGGCTTTAAAAAATGGGGCGGAAAGATTAAAGCGAAGAAATAAAGCAAACAGCTGTCTGGTAGACAGCTGTTTTTATTTATCTTTCTACCGCCTCGTATCTGAGCACCGGGTGTCTCGCCGCTTTTGTTTCATCCATTCTTTTTACAATCGTTGTATGCGGGGCCTCCTGAACAAGCTCCGGATTCTCCTCCGCTTCTTTTGCGATTTGAATCATAGCATCAATAAACGCGTCCAGTGTTTCCTTTGATTCGGTCTCTGTCGGCTCGATCATGATGCATTCTTCAACATTAAGCGGGAAATAAATCGTCGGCGGATGATAGCCGAAATCAAGCAGCCGTTTTGCAATATCAAGCGTACGCACTCCCAGCTTTTTCTGCCGCTTCCCTGATAATACAAATTCATGCTTGCAATGGCGGTCAAACGGAAGATCGTAATAAGGCGCGAGTTTTCTCATCATATAATTGGCGTTTAACACTGCGTTCTCAGTAACAGCCTTTAATCCGTCAGGCCCCATGGAGCGAATATACGTATACGCTCTCACATTAATGCCAAAGTTGCCGTAATACGGCTTCACACGGCCGATCGCATGAGGGCGGTCATAATCAAACGTAAAGCGCCCTTCTTTTTTGACTAAAACTGGCTTTGGCAAATAAGGAATCAGATCTTGTTTTACGCCGACAGGGCCTGAGCCCGGGCCTCCGCCGCCATGAGGGCCTGTGAATGTTTTATGCAGGTTGAGATGCACCACGTCAAATCCCATATCTCCAGGTCTCGCCTTGCTTAAAACGGCATTTAAATTAGCGCCGTCATAATACAGTTTCCCCCCCGCTTGGTGTACAATTTCCGCCATCTCTGTAATCTGCTCCTCAAACAAGCCGAGCGTGTTCGGATTCGTCAGCATAAGAGCTGCAGTTTCTTCATTCACTGCTCTTTTTAAATCTTCTAAATCAACAAGCCCTTTTTCATTCGATTTCACCGTAACGGTTTCAAAGCCTGCTACTGTTGCTGATGCAGGATTCGTCCCATGCGCGGAATCAGGGACAATGACCTTCGTCCGCTTGAAATTCCCGCGAGCTTCATGATAGGCACGGATCATCATCAGCCCTGTCCATTCGCCGTGCGCTCCGGCAGCAGGCTGAAGCGTAACCTCATCCATTCCCGTTATTTCTTCAAGGTGCTTGCTTAAATCATATAAAAGCTCTAATGCGCCTTGCACCGTGTCTTCATCCTGAAGAGGATGAATCGCAGCAAAACCAGGAATACGCGCGATTTTTTCATTGATTTTCGGATTATATTTCATCGTGCAAGAACCGAGAGGATAAAAACCGGAATCCACCCCGTGATTGCGTTTGGACAGCGCTGTATAATGGCGCATGATGTCCAGCTCTGAAACCTCCGGCAGCGCTGCGTCTTCGTCACGAATATAGGTGTCTGACAAGAGGTCCCCCAATTCGATTTCCGGTACATCGAGCTCCGGCAGACTATAGCCGATTCGGCCTTCTCTTGAAAGTTCAAAAATAAGTGCCTGGTCCTGATTACTCATGGCGATCCCCCAATTCCTGAATGAGTGCGTCAATTTCTTCTTTTGTTCTCAGCTCCGTTACAGCAATCAGCATATGGCAGTCCAGCTCCGGATACGTCAACCCAAGATCATATCCGCCAATCATGCCTTTTGCCAGCAAACGCTTGTTCACAGCTCTCACCGGCTCATCAAGTTTGATGACAAATTCATTAAACATCGGCCCGTCAAACATAACGGTAAGGCCTGCTTTTTTTGCTTCTTGCTTTGCATAGTTGGCTTTTAAGAGATTTTGGCGGGCTATATCTTTTACGCCGTTTTTTCCGAGAGCAGTCATGGCTACTGATGCTGCCAGCGCATTTAAAGCTTGGTTGGAGCATATATTTGATGTTGCTTTATCCCGGCGGATATGCTGCTCCCTGGCTTGCAGGGTAAGCACAAAGCCTCTTTTTCCGTTTTCGTCTTCCGTTTGTCCGACCAGACGGCCCGGCACCTTTCTCATTAATTTTTTAGTAACGGCAAAAAAGCCGCAATGCGGGCCGCCGTATGCTGAAGGAATGCCGAAAGGCTGCGCATCACCGACGACGATATCAGACTGAAACTTGCCCGGCGGAGTGAGAAGACCTAGCGCCAGCGGGTTGGCTGAAACAATAAACATGGATTTCCCTTGATGAGCGATAGGTTCAATATCCTTTAGCGGCTCGATCCGGCCGAAAAAATTCGGGTACTGAACGATCACTGCGGCTGTGTTCTCGCAAACGGTTTGGCGCAATGCATCAAGATCCGTAACGCCATCCGCAGCGGGTACTTCAACAACATCAATATACTGACCTTTTGCGTAAGTTTTCAGCACCTCTCGCGATTCAGGATGCACGGTTTTTGACACAACAATTTTTTTCTTTTTCGTGTGGCCTGAAGCAAGCATTGCTGCTTCTGCCAAGGCTGTTCCGCCGTCATACATCGAGGAGTTGGCGATATCCATGCCTGTCAGTTCACAGATCATCGTTTGGAATTCAAAAATAGCCTGGAGCTCTCCTTGTGAAATCTCTGGCTGATAAGGCGTATATGCGGTATAAAACTCAGAGCGCGAAATGACATGATCCACAATGACAGGCTGATAGTGGTCATATACACCCGCTCCTAAGAAAGAAGCGTATTGTACGGTATCACGATTTTTAGAGGCCAGCTTTGTCAGTTCTCTTGTTAATTCTGTCTCTGATTTCGCTTTTTTGATTTGATACTCTTTTTTATATTTGACGTTTTCCGGTATATCAGCAAATAAATCATCGATGCTGCTTACGCCGATAGTAGCAAGCATCTCCTGTTTATCCTTTTCTGTTGCGGGCAAATAACGGTGCTTCATGTGTTGTCTCCTCTCTCCAAGAAAAAATATTAGCGTTTATAAAATGGTGTTTTGACAACCTTTGCTTTCACTAATTTTTTGCGAATCTCTACATCTACAACAGTCCCGATCTCACTCGTTTCCGAATCAATTAAGGCAAGGCCGACGTTTTTCCCTAATGTCGGTGACTGCGTGCCGGTTGTCACCTTTCCGACAGACCTGCCATTTTGAAAAACCTCATATCCGTGCCGCGGTATCCCTTTTTCAATCATTTCGAGACCGACAAGTTTGCGCTTCGCTCCGTTTTCTTTTTGTTCACTCAATACTGACTTACCAAAAAAGTCAGACTTCTTTTTGTGCTTTACAGCAAAGCCTATACCTGCTTCAATCGGTGTAATATCCCGGGTCAGCTCCTGACCGTAGAGCGGGAGCTTCGCTTCAAACCGGAGTGTATCACGTGCACCGAGACCGCATGGAATCAGTCCATATGCATCCCCTGCATCGATGATTTTTTTCCAAATATGCATAGCATCATCACTGCGGCAGTAAATTTCATACCCGTCTTCTCCCGTATAGCCAGTGCGTGAAATAAGTGCTTTGCGGCCGCTGATATCGGCTTCATCAATAAACGCAAACGGCTTTAATGCAGACACATCTGCATCTGTCAGATTTTTTACGACCGCTTCTGCTTTCGGTCCCTGTACAGCCAAGAGCGCGATTTGATCTGACTGATTGTCAATCTGCACATCACCTGCTGCATGTTCTTTCATCCAAGCCAAGTCTTTATCTATATTAGAAGCATTAATGACAAGCAGATAGCGGTTCTCTCCTTTTTGATAGATAAGCAAATCATCGACGGTTCCGCCATCCGGGTAACACATCGCTGTATATTGAGCACGGCCTGGCGTTAACGCGGAAACATCATTTGTCATCAATTTTTGCAAAAAAGACAGACTGTCGTTCCCTGACACTTCGACTTCTCCCATATGAGATACATCAAACAAACCGGCTGCAGTTCGGACAGCCTCGTGTTCTTTTTTTATAGAAGAAAATTGAACAGGAAGCTCCCAGCCTCCGAAATCAATCGTTTTTCCTCCATATTCCTTATACAGGTCAAATAACGGCGTTCTGTTCAGCATCTAATTCCTCCCCTTTATCAACGGCGCAGCTAAAAACATACAAAAAAGGACAGAGAAACACCTCATGTAAAATGAAGGTTCTCTGTCCTGGCACCTGAAAGTTTACTTTGCATACGCAAAGACGTCCCCTTTGGTGGTTTGCGCATCCGCACAAACACTCTCCAGAGTTGCGTCGAGCAAGAGTTCTTTTGCCTGAGAGATTCACTCCGCAGTTTGCTCCTTCGGCGCCTGTATCCCGAGGTTTTCGGTCAGGTCTCTCCCCTTGCTGTCATTCGCTCATATTTTCATGCTGTTATGGACATACTATAGCAATATCTTACATCAAATACATACTCATATCCTACCATCATCACTATATGCTGGGCAACAGCAATTTGGGCAGATTTTTCTTATATTATTCATCTTAAGAATCGAAGAATAAGAAAGGCGGTTTCAAAGCAATGAATACAGAAATGATCTACGATGCAAAATGGCCTGAAGAATTTGCTGAAAGACTGAAAAACGATGGCCCTTGGGCAAACTGGGAACTGTACAAGCTCTCTGCAGAAATCCAGAAAACATTAGCAATTCCAGAGTTTGAAGGCTTACGGGCTCCTTTATATCTGCCTTCCTTTACGCCGCTCCCCCACCAGCTTGAAGTGGCGCAAAAAGTGGTTGAAAAAATGAACGGGAAAGCGATTTTAGCAGATGAGGTTGGTCTCGGAAAAACGGTTGAAGCTGGACTGATTCTAAAAGAATATATGATTCGCGGGTT
The DNA here is from genome assembly GCF_038002425.1 of Bacillus sp. FSL R7-0685. NCBI lineage: Bacteria > Bacillati > Bacillota > Bacilli > Caryophanales > Bacillaceae > Bacillus > Bacillus sp. FSL R7-0685. The sequence goes on from NZ_JBBOCN010000001.1 coordinate 2,426,352, forward strand.
AGCAAAAAAAATTTTGATCCTTGTGCCCGCTTCCCTTGTGTCACAGTGGGTCAAAGAGCTTCAGGAAAAATTTTTGATTCCGGCTGTTGAACAAAAGAAAAGCTATGTGTGGGAGCAATGCGATATTGTCGTCTCATCAATAGACACCGCGAAGCGCTCGCCCCATCGAGAAATCGTTCTGTCTATCCCATATGATCTTGTCATTATTGATGAGGCACACAAACTGAAAAATAGCAAAACGAAGAACTATGAATTTGTCCGGAATCTCGTAAAAAAATATTGCCTGCTTCTTACCGCGACGCCAATCCAGAACCGTATCGAAGAGATTTTCAATTTGGTGTCCTTATTAAAACCCGGCCATTTAGGCAGTCAGAATCACTTTCAGGAGGAGTTCGCCAAGAAGAAATCCAGTTTAGAAGCGCATGAACATTTAAAAGATCTTGTGAATAAAGTCATGATCCGTAACAGGCGGCATGATACAGGGCTGAATTGGAAACAGCGCCATGTTGAAACAGTGCCGATTCAATTTTCTCCATCAGAGCAGGCGCTTTATGATGAAATTTCTCGTTTGAAGGACAGTATCAATAAACCAGCCAGCATGTTCTCGATTATGACCTTGCAAAGAGAATGCTGTTCGAGCAGAGAAGCGGTATATATGACGCTGAAAAAGATGCTTGATCAAAAAGAGAAACAAGCACCTGCCATTGATGAGGATACGATTTCAGTTTTGATAGATCGCATCAATCAAGTGACACAAAACTCTAAAGCGCTTCAAGTTGTTGACTTGATCAAAAAGATCGACGATAAGGTCATCATTTTTACAGAATACCGTGCAACCCAGATTTATTTGCAGTGGTTTCTTCAGCAAAACGGCATCAGTTCTGTGCCGTTTAGAGGCGGATTTAAACGTGGAAAAAAAGACTGGATGAAGGATCTTTTCCGCGGAAAAATCCAAGTCCTTATTGCAACTGAAGCAGGCGGTGAGGGGATTAACCTGCAATTTTGCAATCACATGATCAACTATGACCTGCCATGGAATCCGATGCGACTTGAGCAAAGAATCGGAAGAATTCACAGACTCGGGCAGGAGCGTGACGTGCATATTTATAACATGGCGACAAAACATACGGTGGAAGAGCATATTCTAAAGCTTTTATATGAAAAAATTCATTTGTTTGAAAAAGTGGTCGGTGAACTTGATGATATTTTAACGAAAATTCAAGTGAACAATTTTGAAGAGCACCTTCATGACATTTTGTATCACTCAGCAACAGAAGAAGAAATGAAAATAAAAATGGATAACTTAACCTCATTTTTGTCTTATAAAAAACAGCAGCCTGCTGAAAAAAGAGGATCTTAGCCTGTAAGGAGGTTTTACTAGTGAGACAGCAAGAGGTTCACGATTTTCTGCTGCGTTTTTTTCAAGCAAACAGCTGCCAAATCGTCGATCAAGGCTTAGGCTATATGACAGTGCAGCTTACAGTTGAAATGGACAAACAAATCATGAACCGCCCTTTCTACTGGCATTGGCGCGAGAAGACAGGCGGTGATCCGAATCCAATGAAAATCACTTTTATTACAGATAAAGAAAATGCACCAAAAGACCTAGATGGTGAATTTATATATTTTGGGGCCCCGCGTCTTTTTCAAATATTTAAAGCTGTTAAACAAAATGGGAGATTTACCAGAATGTATGAGAAAATTGAATCAGCCGGAGCCAAAGTCCCACTTCAGCCTTGGCTTGGTATAAATGTCACGATTTCATACCAGTCCGACATGAAAAAGGATAAGTTATTGTCACTAGGTCTTCACCTAGTCTCTGGAACGATAATTGAAGATTTTCAAAGCAAGCTGACCCAGTTTTCACTGACGTCTCAAATATGTGACTATTGCTTCACCATTTCACCTATGATCAAACCAGAAAGCGGACTTAAGCGTATGGAAAACTATATTTCCAAATCCGCTATGCAGGAGCCGTCCGACTGGGCGGAACAGGCGGTTAACAGGTGGAAGAATGATATGACATTGCTTGATAAGTTTTACGAGCATATAGAAGAAAAACCAGAAGAATACCATCTAGAAAAACAGGCGCTGAAAACCTTGTATCAACCAAAGATATCAGTTGAAATTGAAAATGGCGGATTGTTTTATCTGCAAAATAATATTTCAAGCTAACTTTTTTACCATTCGACATCATTCTCGTTTTTTTTGAGAAAATACGATTATAATAAAGGTATATTGGAAAAAAATTCCGGTGATTTAATGGCAAATGACTTCCAGAGACTAATGAAGCATACAATAAGTCATGGCCGGACTGGCTGAAATACATAAACAAGTATTTTAGGAGGAGAAACTGCATGAAGAATGCAAAACAAGAGCACTTTGAATTGGATCAAGAATGGGTTGAATTAATGGTGGAAGCCAAAGAGGCAAATATCAGCCCGGAAGAAATACGAAAATATTTACTTTTAAACAAAAAGTCTGCTCATCCTGGTCCGGCAGCCAGAAGTCATACCGTAAATCCTTTCTGAATGTGCTATAATATCACAAGGAAGGTGATGACATTGATTGGCCAGCGTATTAAACAATACCGTAAAGAAAAAGGCTACTCACTATCGGAACTAGCTGAAAAAGCTGGGGTAGCGAAGTCTTATTTAAGCTCAATAGAACGAAATCTACAAACGAACCCCTCCATTCAATTTCTCGAAAAAGTCTCCGCTGTTCTGGACGTCTCGGTTCATACTTTGCTCGATGAGAAACATGAAACCGAATACGATGGTCAATTAGATAGTGAATGGGAGAAATTGGTTCGCGATGCGATGACATCCGGGGTATCGAAAAAACAATTTCGTGAATTTTTAGATTATCAAAAATGGAGAAAATCCCAAAAAGAGGAGTAGTGCCTGAGCAGAGGCACTAACTCCTCTTTTGTCAATAACCATTGAGACGGCCCAGTATATGAATACTGGGCCGTCTCTTTTTATGGCTGTTATTAATTTTTATCCTCGCTGTGCGCTTTTTCATTTTCTTTCACATAACCGTCTTTATCAGTATGGTCCTTTTTGATTGTCAAGCCGTTCCACTGTGTAGCTTCGAACGAGAATTGAAGCTTAATGGAGTTGCCTTGATATTTATTTTGAACCATAAGCCCGTTTTCATCTTTTGTTTTATCATCTTTGAATTGGATTTCCATTTGAACCTGATCGAAGTCAGTTGGTGTTTTTGGAACACCATCATATTCAGGAGCGGTTTTACCGTCAATTGTTGCTACATTGACTTTACCGCTTGCATGTAAGAATTTAGGGTCTATTTGTTTTTTGATTTTTTCAGCAGCCGCTGCATCATTTTTAGCAGACATCAAATACAAGTCTTTAAGGTTCGCATCATCTAAAATAATGTTTTTCGGGTAACCATTGCCGCCCTCTTTTCCAACTGTCAACAATGTCACTTCAAACTGGCTGAGGAAATCTTCTGGAGATGTATTGCTGCCGCCGTTTGCTTTAAAATCTCCATAATTAAGCGCCATTAAAACTTCTTTGATCGCAAGTGATCCGTTATTTTCAAATTGGAAATCCTTTGTCAACTTATCTCCCGGCTTTAGATTTGATAAGTTCACACTCGCTGAATTCTCTTTAGCAGATAAATCAAGCGTACCTGATGCAAAAGTAGCATCCTTTGATTTAATGTCGTTAAATGCTGCCCATGTTCCTCCTCCAACTAAAGCTAATCCTAGTGCTGCAGAAGCAACTCCTAAACTCAATTTCTTTTTCATACCCATGGTAAACTCCCCTTTTATTGAATGATTTTATATCGAAACCTGTTGCCAGGTTTACAACTGAAGTTAAGTAGACATGGTGCTGTCCTTTGTATCTGTTTCCAAGGCTTTTGTCTTTCTTTCAATTTCTCTAATGGCGCTGCTGATCGTCACAAAAGCGTACACTAACAGCATCACGCCGGGAACAATCAATAATACAGCCGTTCCAATCGGCTGGCTGGCAAAATGAAGCATATAGCCTGCATATGGAAGCTGAAAACCTGTGTATTGTGCGCGAACATTTTCGTCCGATACAGGCGCTGAATCAGCTGCTGCATTATTATCACCTTTTGTTTTAAATAACAAATGGTCTCCTTGCTTTGTTATGTCAACAATTCTGTGGGTGACCGCCGTATTTGCATCCTGCATAAATGTAATAACGTCACCTTTTTGAAGCTCTTTCACATCAGCGATTTCTTTGACCAATATTAAGGAACCTGTATTGAACTCCGGCTCCATCGAACCTGACAGAACTGATTTCAATGTATACCCAAACACAGCCGGCTCTCCCCCGGATGAACGTGTTGAAATCACGACAAGTGTCAGCACAATAATAAGAGTAAAGATGATCACGTATAAAATATTACTGATCAGCTTCATTGCTTTTTTCATCCTCTTCCCCGCTTTCCTTCTGGTCTGATTGAGTTTCATTTTCTTTGGTTACAGCTTCTTGAGATGTTTCTTCTTTCATTGTTTTTTCCTGTATATCCTTTTGTGTTGTTTCATTCTCCTTTTTGACGTCCGACTTTGTTTCTTTTTTAGGGACAGTCGGTTTTTCATCGCATTTTGCAAGCGTCATAGGCTCCGACCACTCAAATGTACTGCCGTTTGCCGGGTAGCCTGCCGGTTTATATACTTTAAATGCATAAATGCCGGGTTTCATTTTTTTCTTGGTCTCAATTTTATAAAGTGAATCGCCGATTTGATTGGAGACAAATCCTTTTTCGATCACGTTCCCATCCTTTAACGGTTTGCGGGCATTTTCAAGCTTATGAAGCTCCCACTTCCACTTTGATTTCTTAAGTTTCTCACCTGTATTTTCGAGCACAGCAAATAAGGCGAAAGGTGAGCATACAGTGCCTTTCGTATCCGTTTGATCTGATATGTGCAAATCACTTTGATCCCAGCGTTTATCATAATGGCAGTTTTTATCTGTATGCTGAAAGTCTTTACACGTTTGAAGTGAGACATCAAATGTTTCAATATCATGAAAAGCAGCGCTTGTATCATCGGAAAATTGTAAGCATAGTGCGGCAGTCAGACTGAAAATGACTGAAAGCTGAAAGATAAGCAGAACTTTCAGTTTCGTCTTCGCCTTTTGCTGATTGTGAAACAATCGAAACATATCTTACCTCCTGTAAAACACTGTAACTTGATATGACAATCGTTCTCTTTAAAGAACTTCACAAATAGAGTATAATCAACGATTTATAGATTTAAAAACACCGAAATCGCTCATTTCGTTCGTTTAAAAGAATGTTTTCATCATATTACAAAGTCTTGCTCAGTATTGCTCATTTTTTCAATTTTTTTGAAATTTTTGGGATTGTTATGTGAGAATTTAAATGCATATCCCATTATTATTTGGTAATAATAAACAAAGAAAGGGTGACAGCATGATGATCAAACAATGTGTGATTTGTCTATCTCTTCTCGTCTTTGGCACCACAGCCGCTCACGCAGAAGAAACACCGCTTGTAACCGCCCGCCACATGTCCAAATGGGAAGAGATTGCTGTAAAAGAAGCAAAAAAAAGGTACCCGCTTGCACAGGTACTGTTCAAACAAAAAGTATGGGACCGTAAAAGAAAAGATGAAGCAGTGAAGCAATACCATTTAACTCTGAGGGAAGGGTCAAAAGAATTCGGCGTTTTTGTGACGATTTCATTTGATCCTTATAGCCAAAAGGTCAATAAAATTGCCATATTAGAAGAATATCAATAAGGTCCTCCATTTTTTGAAGGACCTTATTCGTTTATTTGCGGTTATTTTTTCCGTTTCAGCCAAAGTCGGAAGCCATAGGGTAAAATACCGAACCACTGCTGGGAAACAGGCGTTTTTGTTTCTTTCCGCACCTCTTTTCGTTCTTTTCGCTCATCTCTCGGAGTATCTATATATTTGACAAATTGCTGCGTCATATATTTAACATAATCATTCGTTTTCACGTGATCACCTCATCATTCAATTATTATGAGTGTTGTCTCACATGACTTTTTTTATACCCTTTACACTGTTTTATTCTGTCCATCTCAGCAGCTTTTTCTGTTTTTGATCAAACACGATCTGTGCAGTTCTTTCTGTTCCCGACTCCGTTGACACTCTTAAGTTGATTTCTTTTTGCTCTTTTATCGATGTATCATGAATGTAATAAGAAACCTGTCCATATGGAAATTGCTGCGTACCCTCCTGGCCTTTCCGTTTCTCTAGAACGTGCCGAATCGAAAGAAGCGTACCATTTTGAAGCAAATTCTCTCCTATGTATAACTCTTTTGTTTCCTTTTCAAACATGCAGCGTGAAATATATTGAGCAGCAACAAAGTTCACGATTAACAGCACAAGCGCTGACACAAAAAGAACAGCTGGATAAATAAACCCTCTTGTACGATACATTCACCCCCCTCCTAAATACGAATAGACTGGAAAAGCAGTTTGATACACTTTTTGGTCCTCACTCTCAATTTTCAGCAAAACAACACCATTTTCAATATCAGCTTTCATGGCAGTAATATGATCTAAAATCGGAACATGCCCTTTGCCATCCACTCTTTTTCTTATCATTGAATGATAAATGTCAAAACGGATGTCTTGTCCGGAAAGATTGGTGCAGATTAACACGCTCCCATGCTCGGCTGTCTTAACTGCCTGTGATTCCTTGCATTCATTCATCATCTGTTCTATCGAAATCATCCATTCTTGCTGTGTGAAACCGTCATGTTCCTGCTGTCGAGATAAAAACAGATGGAAAATCGCAGCTAACGATCCTGATATGAGCAAAAAGACTGAGAGCGAAAATAATACGTTAAGAAGCGTGTAGCCATTCTGTCTGCAGGATGCTGAGGCAAAATGATTTCTCTTTATAAGCTGCGGCTTTGATACATACGTTTTGATATTCGCCCTCCTCCTCCCACTTCATTGCATAGATATGATTGTTCTTTGTAATCGTTTTTGACGCGTCTCCTTCACCACTCATGACATATTTGCTAATGCTCTCATTCATCATCTGATAGCCAATTTCTCGTGATTCCGCCATTTTTTCATCAGCTATCAGCTTGTCCCACAAGGGGACGACTGTCAGCAGCACAAACAGCCACAGGCTTAGCGCAGACATTGTTTCTATTGTAGAAAAACCTTTATTTTCTCTCCACATTGACTCTCCCGCTCCCTAGATAAACTGTTATATCATATACGGCATGGCCATTTACTCGTATTTTTCCGCCTGCATTCGGGTGCCCTTTCTCATTAAATTCCAAACGGTCTTTTAATGTCAGCAGTTCTATAGAAAGTCCCCTTGCATACGGACGTTCAATGACCGTATCACCAATGACTAATTGATATTCTTTTTTATGAAAGAAAATTTTTGTTCTTTGTTGACGGGAAATAGCAACCTGCTGTGTGAGCATAATATCATTTTTCAGCTGCCTTGCTGCCTGTCGGACAGCTGTATTGTCATAAGCAGGAGGAAGTGTAGTGAAGACGGCCACCAGGAGGATAGAGGCAAGGCTTAACACAAGCAAACTTTCTAAAAGGGTAAACCCCTCCTCCTCGTTTAATTTAATGTTCAACCTTAACTTCTCCGCCGGTGATGATAATGCGCTTACCATTTGGACAGACAGCATCCTTTTTCACATAGCCCTCTGACTGTAAATCGGCAAGGCTCGGAGTTTGTCCTTCATGATCAAGCTCAAATGCAGTCATTTGTGCCTTAACCATGTTTTGTAAGCCTTCACAGCCCTTTTTTTGAATGGTTTGATTATGTTTCGTGACGTTCGGTATCGTAATTAAAAGCAAAATCGAAATAATAAAGAGCACGATTAACATTTCAACAAGTGTAAATCCTTTCTCATTCATCAGCCTCTTCCTTTCACATTTGATTCATCATCTGATACATAGGCACAAGCATAGATAAATACACAAGTAAGATCATCGCTGCAACAAATCCATAAATCATTGGCTGAAGGATGCCTGTCCATTTTTGCGCCTTGTGTTCCAGCCGCTGTAATATGAATTGGCTGTATGTGAAAAGCTCCCGATCCAATCGGCCGCTCAGCTGGCCGTGAGATATGACTTTTGATAAATCAGTTTCATAAAAAGGGCTTCCACAAATAGCGGATTCAATTGACTCACCGGCTTTTAGCCGTTCAATCAATTGTTCAGCCTCGCAGCGGTAGAAAGGGAGAAACGTTTGATGTTTAAATGCATTAAGGCTGTCATAAATTGAGAGGCCTGATTTTAAAAGGCTGCTTAGCTGCAAAGAAAAAAAGTAGCTGTTAAACAGCTTGACAAGCTTTCCAACCAAAGGAATCCTGATACAAATCAGCATTTGCCGGGCAGGTGATTTTTTCTTAAACACAAGCCAATAATAAATCCCGATACCTGCTGTAAAAAGAACAAGCAAAATGATCACAAGATCAATATGCTGAAAAAAAGCAAAAAGCATATCGGTTGAACGTGAGGTTTCCATATTCATCGATTGATAGATACCGGAAAACTGAGGAATGATGATGGACTGTAACATATAAAACATGACAGCGACCGTAAAGATGAGGAAAAGCGGATAGCGCAGCACTCTTTTCAGCTGGTCTGCCTGTGCAATTTTTCGTTCCAGCAGCTCTCCGCTCTGGATCATGGAAGCAGGCAGTTCACCATGTGTTTCAGCAAAATAACAAATACCTACGGCTTCCTTATGAAATGACAAACTCTTTAGTACTTGATAAAACGGAACCCCTTCCCTCAAACAAGTGACCGTATCAGTCAAGTCAGCCGCCTGCCTCTTATTCATCTGAAGTTCCATCAGGCGTAATCCATCCAGAAGCGTATATCCCCCCGCAGTCATTTCACCGAGCCGCTTTAATAACCTGGCTTGATCCTTTAATGACCAGACTTTTCTAATCTTTTTCATGATAAACCCACCGGTCATAGTTGTTTGTCGTTAAATAGCCGAGCGCAATTCCTTTTCTGATAATTTGACGAAGCGTTTGATATTGGTAATTTGCATGATTTCCTTTTGCCTCCTGGATACATTGCTGAAGATTTTTCCCGTATAGAAGCTCATAAACGCTAGCTCTCCTGGTATTTCGTGACTGTCGGCAATACACTGATGAACATCCGTTTTCACAAAACGGGCAAGCCAAATCAACCAAGCGCTGAGCCGCTATTGCAATGACAGTCTGTTCGATTTCATTCATATTGATACCGAATTCAAGCAGTCTGTAAATGGCGCCCTTTGCGTCTCTCGTATGAAGGCTCGTTAGTACCAAATGTCCCGTCATCGCTGCCCGCACCGCAATTTCAGCTGTTTCCGCGTCTCTGATCTCACCTAAAATAATCATATCGGGATCATGGCGCAAAATTGCTTTCAGACCTGTGGAATAAGTTACACCGGCTTTTTCATTCACCTGAACCTGAAGAACATCTTCGTCCCTTGTTTCAACAGGGTCCTCTAATGTGACAATATTTCGATTAAAGTGTTTTTTTGCATATTGAACGAGAGAGTATAGTGTGGTAGTCTTCCCTGAACCAGTTGGCCCGGTAAAAATGAGCATGCCATGGGAATGTTTTAAAAACGAGAGTAATGTGGCTCCTGTCTTCGGAAATAGCGACAATTTATCAATCGAAGGGATATTGTATTGGGGCATCACTCTGATCACGAGGCTTTCTTCATTAATTGTGGGCAGCGTTGACATTCTTAAATGAACATTTCCCTCTTTCAGCTTTAACGTAAGCGAACCGTTTTGCGGCTTTCGCCTTTCACCTATATCCATTGCTGAAAGAAATTTAAAATGTGAAATCAGCCTTACGCACTCTTCTTTTTTCATGTCCCTTTTTTTCAGCAAGGCATGATCGACCCGAAAATGAATGATAGCGTCCCGCTCCCTCGGCACGATGTGAATATCAGAAGCCTTTGTTAGATATGCCTCTTCAATCAAGTTTTTGCTTACCTTTTCTATTGAATCCAATTTGATTCCCTCTCCTTTCAACGCATATTGTAGAAAAAGAAGAAAAGGTAATCAAACAGGGAAAACGTGATTTTGTGAGATGTTATATGCTGAAAAACCAATTCTTTCTGGCAAGAAAAAAAAACTTTCAACTGAATGTGCCCCTTTCATTATAATTTTCCCAATAATAAAAAAGCAGACATGGTCACCATGCCTGCTTGATTCCATTTTCATTATGCTGTTTTCGCTTTTTGACCAGTATCTTTTTCAACGGAAAGGTCGCCTAATGCAACAATACCGGTCATTTGGTCATTTTCAAGAATCGATAAACTGCGGATTTGATGCTCTGCCATAAGCGCCTTGACATCGTATCCGGTCACCCTGATATGTCTGGTGAAAAAGCGGGGCACGCTGCACAAAATATGAAACATCCTATAGAGTCCGCCTTTTTCGAGGTTTCTTTTTCTTCTTCCGCTCCTGCAGCATATCTCCCGTCCAGCCTTTTTTCCTCAAATAGAGATAGATCAGAACTGTAGATGTGACAATCAATAAGAGAGAAAAGAGATATCCGTATTTCCAATTCAGTTCCGGCATCACTGAAAAGTTCATCCCCCATAAGGCCCCCAGAGCTGTAATCGGCGTAAAAAGCGTCGTGAAAATGGTCAGCGCTTTTACAATTTCATTCCCCCTATGTGAGGTAATGACTTCCTCTGAATGCAGCAGATTGTTAAGCTCCCCTTCAAATTCGCTGATGTATGTAAATCCCCTGTCAATCTTCAGTTGTGTCCGCTGATAATCCTTTTTCTCTTCATTTTGAGGTAAAAAGGTTTCTTTCAACGCCATTTCAATTTTTTTAGCGCTTAGTATCAAATTTTTCCAAATCATCAGTTCATGGCGCAGGAGATGGACACGGTTTAAAATGCTTTTGCTATTGTCGTCTTTAATCTGCCATCTAAGCTTTCTCAGCTTTACTTCAAATTCATCAACACCGATTAAATACGCATTCATTAGTTCGCCGAGAAGAATTAAAAACCCCTCTATCGCATTGTCCGCTCTTTCCATTTGCCGGACAACTTCTTTTCCTTTAATCTCTCTCAAAATCGAAAAATCAAAATTGATTGTAAAAAAATATTGTCTGGTGATATAAAAGTGAAAAACAGTATGATCTTTTTCTTCACCAAGCCCCTGATCATAAACAATCGACCCAAATACCGCTTCATTTTCCGTTTCAGTTGTATCTACTCGCAAAAAATTAACGTGATGGTTATTTTCAAACCACTTTTCACACTGAGGCCAGTGAGAAAAATGGATTAGATCTCTTGCCTTACTTCTTTCTTGAGGCCCCATTTGGTACCAAAACCAATCCTTTCCTGTATGTGCCTTCATGTCAAGATCCTCCAAACTTTTGTTCTTTATTCTTTAATTGCCCAATAACCGCGTCACTAAACCAGTCTGCCGCTTCAACACATGTTTTATGAGCATTTTCAGGTGGTATGGAATGTAGAAAGACATCGGAAAAGGGAGGTGCATGCCTTCCTTGGAGAAGGCAGTTGTTTTGGAATTTGTCAATTTACTAGCAGTCGCTATTCTCATTTTGTTAACAGGATTTTTTGTTGCCGTAGAATTTTCAATCGTGAAAGTGCGGCGGTCCAAAATTGATCAGCTTGTCGCAAAAGGAAAGAAAGGTGCTAAAGCGGCAAAGCATGTCATCACTCACCTTGATGAATATTTATCAGCCTGTCAGCTGGGCATCACAGTCGCAGCATTAGGACTGGGATGGCTTGGGGAACCGACTGTGCAAACTCTGCTTCGACCGCTTTTTCATAAAGCAGGCTTAAATGAATCGCTTACCCACCTGCTTTCACTCGTCATCGCATTTTTAGCGGTTACGTATTTAAATGTCGTTATCGGGGAGCTGGCTCCAAAGAGTTTCGCCATTCAAAAAGCAGAAAGCATTACCTTGTTGTTCGCTAAACCGCTTATTTGGTTTTATAAGATCATGTTTCCATTCATTTGGCTGTTGAACCACTCTGCCCGATTGATTACAGGAGTGTTTGGACTGAAGCCGGCATCAGAGCACGAGCTGGCATATACAGAGGAAGAACTTCGTGTCCTATTGGCTGAAAGCTATAAAAGCGGCGAGATTAGAAAAAGTGAATTAAAGTACATGAATAATATCTTCACCTTTGATAAACGAATGGCAAAGGAAATTATGGTGCCGCGAAATGAAATGGTTAGTTTGTCACTAGATGAAGACTCCATTTCAAATCTTCAGGAAACAGTCAAGCAAACAAAATATACACGGTACCCGGTTATAAGAGAGGATAAAGATAACGTCATTGGCGTGATTAATATGAAAGAAGTGCTGTTTTCCATGCTGACGAAAGATTTTTCAATCAAGAAGCATCAAATTGAACCTTTCGTACAGCCCGTTATGCATGTCATTGAGACGATTCCTATTTATAAACTACTGCTGAAAATGCAAAAGGAACGCACTCATATGGCGATCCTCATAGATGAATATGGCGGGACGTCCGGTTTGGTCACTGTCGAAGATATTATCGAGGAAATTGTAGGAGAAATCCGTGATGAATTTGATGCGGATGAAGTGCCTCATATCCGCGAACTTGGAAAGGATCATTACTTGTTAAATGCAAAATTATTAATCAGCGATGTTAACAGCCTGCTTGGAACCGATTTGTCAGACGCAGAAGTAGACACCTTGGGCGGCTGGTTTTTGACACAAAACATAGACGCTGAGCCTGAAAGTACCATAGAATATGATGGCTACTCTTTTAAGGTAAAAGACATCAACAGCCATCACATTTTATTTATAGAAGTTAAAAAAGCTGAATAGCCCGTGAAAGGCTGTTCAGCTGCTATCTTTCAAGATTAACATGGCAAAGGCATCAACACTCTTTTATTTTAAACCCTTTATTGGCCAGGGCTTTAGCAAGACTTTGCTCGGTTTTCACATTCGAAAAATCCAGACCCAGCTTCACGACAGTTTGGGCAATTTCCGGCCTGATTCCTGAAATAATCGTCTCAATGCCGAGCAATTTGGTGCTGTCAATCACTTTAAAAATTTGATAGGCTACCATGGTATCAACGATAGGAACGCCCGAAATATCTAAAAATAAATACGAGAGCTTTAACGCTGAGCACTGCTCCAGCACAGACTCCAAAATCGTCCTCGCTCTGTACGTATCAATTTCACCGACAAGCGGAAGAATCCCAATTCCATCAGTAATCGGCATAATCGGCGCACTCAATTCATTAATCATTTCTTTTTGCGCGTTTAATTGTATCATGGTCACCTGGTGATATTCTTCCGTAAACACTTCGATGATCTCATCAATGTTTTGATTCAAGATCCGGCTCCACTCATAAAAATCCTGAATGCTGATGTCTTGAGAAGAAGCTTCGCTGAATTTCTGAATCCATTCAAACATGATGTGCCTGAAGGTGTTAAACTGGCCGACACTTTCTGTTACCGTCACTTCATGAACGGCACGGTCTCTGGCGCATTGAAGAGACCACCTGTTGAGCTCATCCTCTACGTCTTCTTTTCTAAGGGATTTTGCTACGATGGTCACCAATAATTCATGCTGGTCTTTTAACTTTTGTTCTAGTTTTTGCTGATCTTTCGCTGAATACAGCCAGCTGCCTTTTGATGTACAAACTTCCAGCCATTGTTGCGTGATATCTTCTTTGTGCTCTGTTAAGTGCTGATCAAGAGCTATCATCTTAATGAGTTACCTCCTGTTTTTGAAAAATGTACGCTATATATGTATAACGCGTCTGCCTTTACACATACTATGTTTACATTCAATGGGCTATAGCCAAGCGGTAAGGCAATGGACTTTGACTCCGTGATCGTTGGTTCGAATCCAGCTAGCCCAGTTTCTGAACAGGTGAAAAACCGAAGATAAGCTGATTCCTATAAATCAGCGGATCTTCGGTTTTTCATCATGCAGATTGATGAACCGTTTTCTTCTTCGATAACTTCAACAGTTCTCCCGGGTTATAACCAATCACCAGCTTTTTGTTGTCTACTAGAATCGGGCGTCGCAAAAGCTTCGGCTTCTCGATTAAAAGTTCCAGCACCTCATTTACCGTCATTTCTTCAATGTTTAAATTTAAATTTTTGAAAGTCTGGCTTCTTGTCGCCAAAATTTCATCAATTCCTTCTGTCGTTAACGATAAAATGTACTTTAATTCTTCTCTTGTCGGGGTTTCTCTGAATAAGTGCCGTTCGTTAAATTCAATTTGATGTGCTTTAAGCCAATGTTTTGTTTTTCGGCATGACGTGCAGCTTGGATATGAGTAAAAAGTTAATTGTTGTTCCATTCGTTTTTTCCTCCTCAGTTAACCATCTCTTTGTAGAATAACTACCCGGATCATTTTTCATTTAAACCATTTACAGAACTTTTTTCGGATTATTTTTTAAAAAACATTCATACAATAGAAAACACAATCAAAAGGACAAATTCCATTTGTATATTAATAATGAAAATGTTTACATTTCTAGGTGTGATCTATTATAATAACAGTCAGAGGGACTCTCGGGAGGGGATAAAAATGAATCGCATGTTCCGGGTGTTAGGATTTTGGACGGGAATTTTTGCAGTCATGTTTTATTTAGGTGATATGAAAGATGCTTCCCTTTTATTTTTTGGACAGACGATCTTATTTGTGTTTCTATCGTATTTGAACTTAACCGAACGCATGTATATTTATATTTTTGGCGCTTATTTAACAATTTTCTTCGCCGGCTTTACATATTACTCAATTTTTATTATGGTGCCCGGCGGCGGAGGCCATTAAATGCAGAAAGAGACAAACCTTATCGGTTTGTCTCTTTTTTTACAATGAAAACCCATTTAAAAACGGATTTTGGTCCTGCTCAGTCAGTACGTCTGTTTCAGGTCCATGGCCGCTTAACACCAGCGTGTGTTCCGGAAGCGTAAGCAGTTTTTCATGAATGGACGTCAGCAGCGTCTCTTGATCGCCGCCTATTAAATCCGTACGTCCTATACCGCCTTGGAACAAGACATCTCCGGAGATGACCAAGTCTGCATCTTTCACGTAGTAAGACACACTGCCTGGTGAATGTCCCGGCGTAAATAATGTTTCCAAATGAAACGGCCCGATATTCAACTCACCGTCGCCTTCAATTAGATGATCTGCAGGCTTAGCTGTGACTTCTATCCCTCGCAGCATGCCGGAGCCGTTTAAAGAAGCGTCCGCAAGCCAATTTTTTTCATTTTGATGCAGGTAAACAGGGATATCCCATTTTTCTCTCACTTCATCAAGCGCCCCAATATGGTCAAAATGGGCATGTGTAAGCAAAATGGCTAAAGGCGTCAGCCCTTTTTCTTTTATGTATTGATTGATTTTATGTCCCTCGCCGCCCGGATCAAAAATCAGGCATTGATCATCACTGATGAGAAAATATGCGTTCGCTTGAATCGGCCCTACTGGCATTCGTCTCCATTTCACTATTATCACCTCTTTCTTTTTTATGCTCTTATTATGAGGGTTTTTTAAAAAAGATTCAAACAATCGCAATGAAAACGCTATCGACAAACCTATAAAAAACAGGTAGAATAAAACTGGAAAGAATTGCAGGTTTTTCAATGTAAAGGGGGCTGTGTTATGTTACTTGTCGTGATTTTCGGCCTTGTCGCTCTTTTCGCTTTATGGGGAGTCTTGCGTTCTGTTAGAAATAAAAATATACTCGGGTTTTTATTAGCCGGTGCCACCTTATTTGTCTTTGGATGGTTTACCGTGATGACCGTAATAAACAGCGGGTATCCAACCGCACATTAAAACCTGTATCCGATCGGATACAGGTTTATTTTTATGGCTGTAAATGTTTATTGACACTTTCTATTTTGCTCTCAAGCGTCGTTTTTTTGTCACGCCTGTCATCGATGCGGATATTCGTTGCCACTCTGTGCAATCCTTTTTGAAATGGCGCTTCGTGAATTGCCTGAATGACTGCAAAAAGGTCACTGAGTTCTCCCTCGATCAGCGTATTCATCGGTGTCAGCTGATATTTGATTTTCCCTTCTGCTTGATATCCTTCTAATATCTTTTGCACATCGGCTACGTAAGCACTGACACTGGGTGTTTCCGTACCGATTGGGATAATGGTTACATCTGCGATAGCCATCGTTATTCCATCTCCTTTTGATCAATGATGAGTTGCTTCGTTTCATGTGATTTCAATAAAATAATTTGCTCAAAATGAAAGCCGTATAACGCATATTTCCCGTTCGGAGATATTTGAATCGGCTCCATTTCCCGCAGAGACACAAGATCTTTTGTCTCTCCCGATGCTACATTGACTGCTGCGAGCTTATATGCATCGCCGCTTTGTTTGAATGTATAAAACAGGCCTCCTGCTTCATCATAGTCATACTCCATTGGAGCCAAACTTGTATATTTCGCTTGGAGCGGCCATTTCGCTGTAACAGGTGATGTTGATTGCGGCGTTTTAAACTGATACGTCCCTTTTCCTCCGGAAGCTGATTTGACAGTAAAACTCATTTGATGGAAAGAATCGAAGAATAGAACGTTATCCTCAAGCTTCTGTTCCGTCTTAGAAGCTGTATCGAACGTATATAAAGGCCCTGTTTTATCGTCTCTTCCCTCTTTTACATAATCAAATGTATTTTTGGATGTCCAATGAATGAACGGAACCTGTACTGGGCTTAAGAAAGATTCGTCTTTTTTAGCATTCACCTGATATGTATGGAAATCCCAGTTTTCATTGAATTCCGTCACCATCATTTGATAAGGATCATACTGATTCCAAGCAGCTTCAAGCTCATACGTTTCGTAATCTTTTTCGTAAAGCGTCTCTCCTTCTGCATTAAGCAAAACCACTGCCGTCTTTTGGCTATGTGTGATTTGCAGCAGAATCATCTGCTCCCTCGCATTGATTTGAACATCAACGATTTGACCATCCGTTTGATAGAGCTTTTTCGCTTTGCCTGTAAAGATGCGGTACGCAAAAAGCTCTGTTTTCGTCGGATTAGACGCAGTATATAATATTGTGCTGTTATTCAGCCAGCCTTCCGCCCCATCCGCTTTTTCCGCGGAAAGCGGTATGATGTCTTTTTTCTCATCTTTTGCCGCCGATGCCTGTTTTTGCTGCTGATGAGATGGTTCGCATGCCGATAAACTAAACAGCAATACCGCCAGCAGAATAAAACAAACTGATCTCATCAGCATTCCCCTCCGATCATCTTTATTTTCTCATATTTGCTTCGGCAGAAAAAAGAAAAAGTTTCAGTTACTCATGAAAAAATAACGCCCTCCACAAGATACCGCTTGTGGCGTTATATATGTGTGAAAACTGCTGAAACGGCAAAGGATTTTGGCCTTTTCCAAGTTCCACCGTATACCCTTCCTTAAAATAATGGTGAATAAACCAATCACGAAATCCAGCATAGCTGTCTATATCCCTTACTCCCTTATAAATGTTCCCGCTTAACTCCTCAAAATCCTTTATGACGGCAGCAGATTCCTCAGGCTCAAGGCCTTTATAGCCCCAATAAATTTCTTCTCCTTGAGTATGAAGAGCCAGCAGTCTGTCAGGCGGATTCTCCGTGATCAGCCGGTACATCGCAATAGATTCCGGCTCCGTAAGCGGAGAGATTCCCGGAAAATCGCGGTAGCTGGGTGCTGTCGGTTTTCGGTATTTTTCAATTTCCCATAATGATGGAAATTGTTTATTTAAATCAACCCCGTTTATATTCGCCTTCCATTCATTAAAATTTGGACGATGTTCATTTAGCCTTTCGAGTTCATCTCTTCTGGCTCCCATGACTTCTGATCCGTTTAAAACAAGATCAACGCCATCCGGATTGACAAGAGGAACGAGGGATAAGGATGTGCTGTTAAACAGCTTTATGGGAGAAAAGCCAAAGAAAGGCGAATTGCAGCATAATGACATACAGTATTCCTTAAACCATTTTAGCAGGACAGACGTTGTAATCCACTCATTCGCATGAAATGACGCGTTCATATGGACCTTTTTTACGGCATGCTCCCCACCAGCCTTCAGCTCCCAGATAGGCCTGCCGAGTACAGAACGGCCAATTTCCCGGCATGAGACAAACGGAAAAACATCAATAATCTTCTTTATTTCCTTTTCAACAGCTGAATCATCATAGATTTTCTCTTGCTCAATCCAGCTATCTGAAAGTTTCAGCTGCCGAGGCTGTAAAAAGCGCTTTATGTCCTGAATGGTTTGAAGCTCTTTGCCGCTATGCTCCTCTATCACATAACCAGGGCAATACAATTGATGTTTTTGTGCGGAGCGATTTGCACTTTTAAGCAATTCCTCGTCTATCTTCAGTTCTTTCGCCACATTGGCCAAATTGTTCTTGATCTCAGGTTTCACAGTAATAAACGCCATCATCATCCCCCTTTTTTGTTACTATATGACAGCGTATTAAAAAAAAGAAAGCCTCCCGCTCACTTCGATGCGGGAGACATTGTGATTATGATGCCTGATCAAGCATTTGTTTTTCTTTCCGCTTTGACGAATTGTCCAGCCTTTTCTGGTCATAAAATCGCAACAAATCCCCATAAATGATTTCATCAGAAAGTGATAGCTCCTGTTTTGCTTTATCAGCAAATGCTTCACATTGTTTTGTCTCTTCTAACGGTTTTCCCGTCTCTTTGTCATAACACGCACCGTCTGTATAAACAACCTGATCTGTGATAAAGCTCCCGTCCCGGAGCACCGTGAAGTCCAGTTTTTCGTCTGAAAGCAGATCGTTGCCGAATTGAATTTGATCTTTCGTATCAATCCCTAAAAGATTCATCAGCGTCGGCCTGATATCAATCTGCCCGCCTACTGTTTCAATGGTTTGCGGCTTTTTATCAGTAATACCCGGAATATGAATGACCAGCGGCACTTTTTGGAGCTGTACCTCTTCAAATGGGGTTATTTCTTTTCCTAAAAACTGCCCCATCGCTTCATTATGGTTTTCTGATATACCATAATGGTCACCATATAATACAATAACAGAGTTGTCGTATAACCCGTCTTCCTTCAGCTTTTCGATAAACCGTTTCAGCGCCTCATCCTGATAACGCACTGTCGGAAAATATTTATTTAGCGTCTGGCTGCTTGAATCATATTCATCAATCAATTGGTCCTCTTCATCAAGATCAAACGGGAAGTGGTTCGTCAGTGTAATCAGCCTCGAGTAAAACGGCTGAGGCAGATTTTTCATCAGCTCTGAAGACTGCTCAAAAAATTCTTTATCCTTAAGTCCCCAGCCGACTGAATTTTCGTCAGTTACATCATACGAGTTAATATCAAAAAACGAATCATATCCAAATGAGTCGTACATTAAATCACGATTCCAAAAGCTCTTATTATTAGCGTGGAGCACCGCTGAATAGTATCCGCTGTTTTTCAAAATTTCAGGAGCGGCCATATATTGATTGCCCGCATTCGTAAAAAATACGGCACCTCGTCCAAGCGGATACAGTGAATTGTCCACGATAAATTCAGAATCCGAGGTTTTCCCCTGGCCTGTTTGGTGGTAAACATTATTAAAGTTGTAGCTCTGTTTTATAAACTCATTCAGAAAAGGCGTGATTTCTTCTCCATTCAATTTTTCATTAATCACGAAGCTTTGCGTCGACTCTAAGGATACGAGAATGACGTTCCTTCCTTTTGCAGCGCCGAATAAGCGTTTGTTGGCATCCTTCGCATTAGCGGTTACGTAGTTTTCAATCTCCGTCAGGCTGTTGCTGTCTGCCAACGCTCTCTGTGCGGATTGCTTTGACTGAAGAACGCCATCGTAAATATGAAAATTAAACAGGCTAATGTTTTTAACAAGCATTTCTCTGTCAAATGAGCGTGTCAATAGCTGAGGTCTTTCCGCCTCAGACAAGCCCAGGTTGAAGAAATAAACAGAAGCAACGAACAAAAAATAAGCCGCCCGTTCATTTTTCGTTGAGGGAATGTCCGATTGAAAAGCTTTTTGCCGGATGTGAAGCCATATTAAAACCGCAATATCTACAGCTAATAGGAGGTCTGTCGGCTCAAGAAGTGTTCCGATGCTGCTTCCGAGATCACCCATATTGCTCGTTTGAAAAAGAACAGGGATTGTTAAGAAATCATTGTAAAAACGGTAAAAAACCATATTTGCCAGCAATACAAACGTGACAAGACAGCTCATCGCGATAATGTAGCGATTTCTGTTTTTGCCTTTTAAAAACAGGCTGAGGCCAAAAATAAGCAACAAAAAACTCAATGGGTTGATAAACAGAATAAATTCCTGTGTTAGATTGTCGATTTTAATATGAAAACTGGTTTTGTAAACAGCATACGTTTTCAGCCACATCAATAAAATGGCAATCAGCATAAATGAAATCTTCGAAAAAAACGTTTTTCGCATTTCAACCTCCTATGCAGCACGCTCAAAAAAATCAGTCTATTCCCAACATTCTCATTAACACATCAAATTAAATCTTAACCTGAGCACAACAAAAAATCAATTTCATTTACACAATTTTAACAATTTTGATGTTTCAGCCATTCATTTTTAGCGATCCAAGCGCCTCCGATAACGCCGGCATCATTTCCAAGTGCTGCGATTGAAATATCAGCAGCTTGGGCTGCCCGCGGAAACGCGCATTTGCGGAATGTTTTCTCGACTTTTGATCTCAGCAGTTCTCCGGCTCTCGATACGCCGCCGCCAAGAACGATTTTGGATGGATTAAGCGAGCTTGCCAAATTTCCGAGCACCAAACCAAGATGCTTGGCTACATAATCAACCACCTCAAGGGCAATTTCATCATTTTCACCCGCCGCTTCAAACACATCCCGCGCTGACAATTGTTCGGTTGCTTTTAAACGTGTCGTCTTTTTAGCATTTGCTATTTTTTCTTTTGCAATTCTTACAATTCCGGTTGCTGACGCAATTGTTTCGATACAGCCCGTTTTGCCGCAGTTGCAGGGCGCTCCGCCTTCAGGGATGCTGCAAATATGGCCGATTTCTCCGCCGGCGCCATTTATACCATGTACAATTTCACCATTTGCAATGATGCCGCCGCCAACTCCTGTGCCAAGCGTCACGAGAATGACGTCTTTTGCGCCATCACCCGCTCCCTTCCACATTTCCCCGAGCGCAGCAATATTCGCGTCATTTTCTATAACAGCTGGGATGCCGGTTTCTGTCTCCAGATGGTTTTTCAAAGCATAATTTTTCCACCCTAGATTTACTGTTTCATAAACCACTCCTGCCGCCATATCTACAGGGCCTGGTGCACCCATTCCGATGTATTTGATGATGTGCTTCGGTTTTTGCAGCTCATCCAGCTTGCTGTCGATTGTTTTTGCAATTGTGACAGTAATCGTGTCGCCGGTTTTATCAGTCGGAACTTCCCACTTATGCTGAATTTCGCCATATTGATTAATAAAAGCGAGTTTAATCGTCGTTCCTCCCAGGTCAATGCCCGCAAACCATATCTCGTCCATTTTTATCACCTTAGCCTTTATAAAAATCTCTTCCGTTTTTTGTTTGTTCCAATTCTTTTCGAAGGACAGCTGCCGCTCTGGCCCACTGCTCCTTTTCAATCATGTGGTTCATGTATAATTCCTTTAATTCATCCAGCATAAACTCAATTTCAAGCTCTCTGTCTCCAAAATAAACAATGTGGCCAAACGTTTTTAACAGCTGCTGCACATCATAAAATGTATTCATTTTCCTCACCATTTCTTGAACTTAACTATCATAAGCGTATTCATAAGGAAGCGGTCAGTCAAGAAGAAAACGCTGACAAAAAAGCCAGCCTCCTTTCCGTATTCCACCTTTATGATTCTTTATTGTTTTCAATTTGTTGCTGCAGCTCCTTGTAGCGCTGCTCCTTCGGCTCCAATTTTAAAGCCAGCCTGATGGCCTTTTCTGCTTGTGCAAGCTCATTTTTTTCCGCATACAATAAGGCTAAATAGTAATATGAGGCATGGTCTTTAGGTTCTTTTTTCACTGCTCGTTCCAAATGGAAAACCGCCTGATCATATTCGCCGATTTTAATATCAGATACAGCAAGAATTTTCAAAAGATCGGCAGAGGCATCTTTTTGCGCTGCTTCTCCGTTCAGCAATTCTGTTACTTCTTCATACTTTCCTTCCTGATACAGCTCGCTTGCCTGCTGAATCAGCGCTGACTCCTGGTGTGAAGGCGAATGCAATCCGTAATATAAAAATCCGCCAGCCAAAGCAATCAGCAAAACCGCTGACAACAATCTTTTTCCAAAGGCTCTGGCTTTGGGCAACCCCAATGCCGCTGCAGCGAAAAAGCCGCCAATCAAGCCGCCGATATGTCCTGAATTATCAATATTCGAAACTGCAAAACCAAAGCCCAGATTGATGATAATAATGACAATAATATTGGTTCCTATGGTTCTTAAAAACATTTTTCGATTAGACAAAGCAACATACAGTAATGCGCCTAAGCATCCGAATATGGCTCCTGATGCGCCTGCCGAAGGATACGGGCTGAACACAAAACTCGCAATCGAACCCGTAATGCCAGCAGCCAGATAAATCAGCAAAAATCTCCCCGATCCATACATCCGCTCAACCGCTGTACCAACCGACCATAAAGCCAGCGTATTAAAAGCTAAATGCGCTATGCCGATGTGAAGCACGATCGGTGTCAGAAGCCGCCACCATTCTCCTTGTGCAATCAGGCTGTTTTCTTTTGCTCCAAAAGCGACCAGCGTCTCCGTATTTGTGCTGCCCCCGTTTATTTCGAGCAAGAAAAACATCAGGATCTGAAGCGCAATAAATAAATATGTAAAAATCGGTTTTCCATTTTGAAAAACCGCCGCTTCAGTTTTTCTCTGTTCTTCTTGTTTCAGCACTAGCGAAAGGAAGCGTTCTCGCGCCATTTGCACGTTTTCAAACGAAGCGTGTTCCTCTGAACAATCTTCTGTACGAAATGATGGAAAAACCGCTTGAAGATCATCTCGAAGCATCGTTCCTCTAACGATCGCCGGCTCAACTGACACAGTTCCCTTCTCAAAAGTTTTTTTTGCAATCTCTTCCCAGTCATCAACAGGGGCTTCCGTTGAAAAAAACACATTCAGCAGCTTCATCCTTCGTCTGCCCAATTGATGTCTGACTCGTTCTACTCGTTCGGCCTGCTCTTCGATGTCTCTAACCATTTCTTGACGGAAATCAAGATCGTGCTTATAAAGACGAACTAGATCATGAGAGGACTTGTCCGGCGCTTCCAGCCATATTTCATCTGACTCACCGGCTTGTATGACGCCATACCCGCTATTCACCAGGTGCGCCGCAATTTTCCAATATGTATACTCCAGCAAAAACATGTTTACCGCTCCAATAGTTTTTTTTCATTATAACAGCTGGCGCTCCGAAACGCCTACTGAAAGCAAAAAATCCCGTTTTTCACGGGATTTTAGAAAGCTTGCTGTATAAACTTATTGCGGATAAATGGAATTCTTAAAAACAAATGGATAAAAGACCGCCTGATTCCTGGCTGGCTGAGTACAGTATTCATAAGACGGTAGCGATTTTGATAAAACATGACGGCAGAAACCGCGAAAATGGCATATATCAAAAGTTTTTTCATGATATCCCTCCTGCCAATAGGGTTTGTTATTCTACCTTATTTATTCTCGAATAAGGGACAGGAAAGTTATGAAAAACAAGAAATAATCCGATCCTCTGTTATCAGCTTATGTACAGGGATGTCATGCGGCAGGCGGGGTACGTGCGCAAACAACTGGCACTCCAAAAGCAAAGAGACTGTCTTCCCTTCATATTCACTTAAATAGCGATCATAATAGCCGCCTCCAAAGCCGACCCTAAACCCGTTAACATCAAAACAAACACCTGGAACGATCATCAAGTCAATTTGTGATGGGTTTACTACTTTTGTTTTTTCAATTACCGGCTCGAGCAGTCCGGCGTACACGGTTTCGAGCTGATCATCGGTCTGATATGTCCGAAATTGCATTTTCTTCGTGTCCGGATGGCATTTTGGGATGCAAACTTGTTTTCCTTCTTCCCAAGCCTGCTCAATGACAGGACGCGTCGGTATCTCTAATCCTCTGGAAATAGTGACGGCAATGGTGCCGGCATTTTGCCACTCCGGCAGAGAAAACAAGTACTTATACATACGTTCCGTTTTTTGAAGAATATCTTCATTTGATAAAGCAGACAGTGCCTCCAGCGTCTTTTTTCTTAATTGTGATTTCATCTCTCATCCCCCTCGGAATAGAAAAAAAGCCAGAACCTTTTTCAAAGCTCTGGCTTTTTTCTTACACCTCAAACAGCAAGGCTGTTATTTTGTTTCACGGTGTAACGTAGATTTTTTATCACGTGGGCAATATTTTTTAAATTCAACGCGGTCTGGATTGTTGCGTTTGTTCTTTTTAGAAATATAGTTACGCTCACCACATTCAGTGCAAGCCAAAGTAATATTAACGCGCATTATTTTCCCTCCAAACTAAAATCATTTACTTATTCAGACTTATATATAATACCACTATAATGGACGGAATGCTAGGCTGTTTTTCAATGAATTGCTGAATTATTGAAGATACGCTCATAAAGCTGCAAATATGATGACGTAATGAGTCGGGGGTGGTGGAGCTTGAACACTTGTTGTCTGCCAGCTTCTTTTATCCGGCGGGCTTTTTCCCGGTCTTTTAAAAAGCTGTCCAGCAGATCAGCCGCTTCCTGTACGAGCGTAAAATTAGCGATGACTGCCGTTTTGTCATGAACGGCATAATCACAAAAACCACCCGACTGAGAAACGACAGTCAGCACACCTTGTTCCATGCTTTCTTGCGCGGCAAGCCCAAACGGTTCATAAGAACTAGGGAAAACAGCCATTTCACAGTGAGACAGTAACGTTCTGATGTCTTTCCTATTTAGAAACGGCAGAAACATGACACGATCCTTCAGGTTATATGCCGCAGCCAATTTCTCATAGGAGGACAGAGACGGCCCCTCCCCAGCCAGCACTAGATAGAGGTCAGGTTGACGCTGCTTCAAGATGGCAAATACCTTTAACAGCTGCGAAAATCCTTTTTCCGGAACGAACCTTCCATATGAAAAGAGGAATCTTCTATTTATGCTTCTTTGGATTTTCCCCTTCTCTTCCTCCATAGATGCATGGCTTGGGATAACGGTTATTTTTTTATGTGCTGCCTTATTAAGAGACCGCTTCATAAATGTGCTTAATACGACCAAAGCATCAGCCGATTCTATAAGGAGCCGTTCGGTCATGAGCCTGTATGGGTGTGGGGCTTCTCGGCACACCTTCTTCCTTTCGCTTTCCAGGCCGTGGATTGTCGCAGCAAGCGGAAGGCCAAGCCGTTGTTTCAAATACTGGGCGGCAGGAGCTGTTGTGTCATCATGGGCATGAATCAGATCAAAGCGTTCATTGTGTGATAACACATGGCGAACCATTGTAAAGTTAGCATCAGCTATGTAATCTTCAAACTTCGCATACGAAAACAGCTGCCCGCTCGGAGTACAAACCGTAATGTTGATATGAGGATTTAAATAGGAAATGAGGCGGTTTAAATAGACACCGAGCCCGCTTTTCGGCTCATCGGGATGTTCGGGTGAAAGCATGAGAATGTTCACCGTTCTCTCTCCCCTCTCCCATAACAGGTGTATGCAGAAAATTGCGCCTCCCACCTGGTATGCGCTTCCTCAATCTGAAAGCTGTTTATATGACGAATCCCATTTTCATCAAGATAGATGTCGTCTGTATCGGCAAGCTTGAGAGAGACATTCATTGAATTCACAATTCTGTATTCAGCCCGATATACAGCATCACCAGCCGCCTGTCTAATCGTCCATTCGCCTTTATCATACGTTGTGCGTTTTGTCCTGACAGCTTCAATGTCTTTTCTTTTGATGACAATGCGCAATTCTTTTATCATATCCTGCGTTTTTTCGAAAAGGACCGCTTCAGCCAGCCGCATTGTTTCTTCCGAGATTTCCCAGCTTACGGTCAAGGTGTGAGCGTTTTGAATGATTATGTCGAATGTGTCCCTAAAAAAGGAAAGCTTATGTCGTATATTATAGGGAAATGGGTGTTTATCCATGGACTCCTAACATTCTCCTTTCCAATCGTTCACTTCGTGTTCCTATTAAACCATTACATAAAGAAGAAGCAAAGAAAGATTTCTCGACAAAATCTCGTTTTTTTCGCGAATTCCTTTAGAAACTATTGGTTTTATGGTATAAAAAAGAAGGATAAAAAAAGAATAGAAGGTGATGAAACGTGGAAATTGCTATTATTGCGTTGTTTATCGTCAGTATAGCGCTAATTGCATTCTCATATTCTCAAAGAGACCCGATGAAAGATGTAGAACAGGAGCTCGAAACACTGCAGCTTTCTGCGATGCAGGAAATTTACAAGCTCAAAAAGAAAATGACAGTGCTTGAGGAAGAATTACTGGAAACAAACCTTGTCATTCGCAAATCAAAGCAGAACGACATCAATCAAAAAATCGCTAAACAAATACTTTCTAAATATAATAACGGTATGTCAGCTGAAGCGATTGCTAAAGCTGAGCATGTATCAGTGGAAGACGTGAATACGATTATCAAAGATAATGAGAAGGTGCTCGTATGACAAAACGGGGCATTCAGGCATTTGCTGGCGGCATCATTTTAGCGACAGCCGTTCTTGCAGCTGTTTTTTATCTGACTGACGAAGACCAGGCCGCTGCTGTAAAAGATAATAAAACAGTAACTGAACAAGACGTGAACAATTACCTTGATTCTAAAAAAATGGTTTCTGTGAACCGTGATGAATATCAAAAACTTCTTGATTCAAAAGAGAAATCGTTGACCGATGACAGCAGCTCAGACACGAAAACAGACAAAGTCAAAACGTACAAGCTCAAAATTAAAGATGGCATGAGCACTGCGGATGTATCTGCTATTCTTGAAAAAGAGGGCATTATCTCTTCGGCTCAAGACTTTAATGACTATGTCATTGATGCCGGCTATCACAAAGAAATTCGTGCCGGCGAGTTTAAAGTAAAATCAGACATGAGTTTCAAAAAGATCGTAAAAACGTTAACACGATAAAAAACAGGCTGACTCAGCCTGTTTTTTCATCCAAACTTTCCTGAAATGTAATCGAGCGTTCTTTGGTCCTTCGGGTTAGAGAACATTTTATTCGTATTGTCGCATTCAACAAGCTCGCCCATGTAGAAAAAGGCGGTTTGATCAGAAACCCTTGCTGCCTGCTGCATGTTATGCGTGACAATGACAATTGTGTATTTATTTTTCAGCACTAGAATGAGTTCTTCAATTTTTCTCGTTGAGATTGGATCTAGTGCAGATGTCGGTTCATCCATCAGCAAAATATCAGGATTGGTCGCAAGTGCTCTGGCGATGCAAAGACGCTGCTGCTGGCCCCCTGACAGCGAAAGAGCGGACGTATGCAATCGATCCTTCACCTCATCCCATAACGCCACGTCTTTTAATGACTTTTCCACAATTTCCTGAAGCTTCTTCTTATTTTTGGTGCCGTGGACTCTCGGTCCGTAAGCCACATTATCAAAAATAGATTGCGGAAACGGATTCCCTTTTTGGAATACCATGCCGATATTTTTTCGCAAATCCACGATGTCCACTTTATCCTTTAAAATGTTGCTGCCATTATAGTTCAGCTCACCTGCAAGCTTTACAT
Source organism: Bacillus sp. FSL R7-0685 (assembly GCF_038002425.1). NCBI lineage: Bacteria > Bacillati > Bacillota > Bacilli > Caryophanales > Bacillaceae > Bacillus > Bacillus sp. FSL R7-0685. The sequence continues at coordinate 2,454,052 of NZ_JBBOCN010000001.1, forward strand.
TCGGCGTCATTTGAATCATTAAATTCAATGTCTTGATAAAGGTCGATTTCCCGCATCCGGATGGTCCGATAATCGCCGTAACCTCATTTTCATAAATGCTCAAATTGATATTTTTTAAAGCATGATGCTGCCCATACCATAAGTTCATTCCATTGACTTGATAGACTTCCTGTTTCATTACAGCTTCGGTAGCAATACTCATTGCCGCCCTCCTATCCGAATTTTCCGTTAATATAATCCTCTGTCTTTTGCTTTTTCGGACTCGTGAAAATCTGTTCGGTCTGTCCGTATTCTACAAGCTCGCCGTTTAAAAAGAATGCCGTCCGGTCAGAAACCCGCAGAGCCTGCTGCATATTGTGCGTGACAATAATAATTGAGTATTCTCTTTTCAATCCTGTAATTAATTCCTCTATTTTTGCATTTGAAATCGGATCAAGTGCTGAAGCTGGTTCATCAAGCAGAAGAACAGCCGGCTTCATCGCAAGCGTTCTCGCGATGCATAAACGCTGCTGCTGGCCGCCGGATAACGAGAGTGCGGATGAATGTAAACGATCCTTCACCTCATCCCAGAGCGCTGCTTTTGTTAAACTTTCTTCCACAATTTCATCTAAAACAGCTTTATTCCGCTCTCCGGCATATTTCAATGCATGTGTGATATTCGCATAGATCGATTTCGGAAATGGATTTGGTTTTTGGAAAACCATGCCGATTTCTCTTCTCAAGCTGACAACGTTAATATTGCCGCCCAATATATTTAATCCTTCATAAAGGATTTCACCTTCCGCTCTTGCAGATGGAATTAAATCGTTCATTCGGTTAATATTTCTCAAAAAAGTAGATTTTCCGCATCCCGACGGCCCAATTAAAGCAGTCACCGCATTTTTTTCAATATCCATGTTTACATGATGAACGGCTTGTTTATTTCCGTAAAAAATAGACAGATCTTTGACCTCAAGCACGTGGTTCTGCTTCGGAACAATAACAGCTCGCTCAGGTTTTTCTTTTACCATTTGTTCAGACATGTTTTTCGCCTCTTTCCGTTCTAATTTGCCGTAAGCTTTTTGTAGATCATCGTGCCAAGCCATCTCGCCGCGAGATTAAACACAAGAACAGAAATCACCAGCACGGCAGAACCACCGTTGGCAATCGCTTCAGCATCCGGAATCATTCCTTGTGTATTGACGTTCCAAATGTGGACCGCAAGTGTTTCAGCGGGCCTGAAAATATTAAGCGGTGATGTTTCCGAAAACGGGTTCCACTCCGTAAAATTAAGACGCGGTGTTGTCAGGCCTGCCGTAAATAATAATGCGGCCGCTTCCCCGAACACCCTTCCTGACGCTAAAATTGCTCCTGTGATAATAGAAGGAATCGCACTTGGAATTAAAACCGTTTTTACGGTATGCCAGCGTGATACACCTAAAGCGAGAGAGGCTTCCTTCAGATCTTTAGGGACTGAACGGATCGCGTCTTCTGTCACACGCACCATGACAGGAAGGTTAAAAACAGTTAACGCAAGCGCTCCGCCTATGATCGTATATCCCCAGCCTGTTAAGTTGACAAACATCAATAATCCAAACATTCCAATGACAATAGACGGAAGAGATGAAAGCACCTCTATACATGTTCTGATGAAGTCAGTTACTTTGTTATTAGGCGCGTATTCAGCCATGAAGACCCCGCCGCCCACACCGAGCGGGATTGTAATCAGCATTGTAATAAACAAAATATAAAAGGAGTTAAACAGCTGATCCCGTATGCCTCCTCCAGCTGCAATGGCGCTCGATTTTGTTGTAATAAATTGAAAACTGAGCTGAGAAACACCGTTTATAATAATATAGGAAAACAAACCTACTAAAATGGCAGCGATAATGGCTGCACACAAACCAAACATTCCGGTCGCTAGTTTATCTGTTATTTTGCGGTTCATTACACTTTCCTCCTAGATGACAAGTAGCGAATAAGCAGGATGAACAGGAATGACATCACCAGAAGCACAAGCCCCATTGACCACAGCGTATTGTTTTCAACACTTCCGTATGTGGTGTGGCCCATATTCAGCGTGATGATCGTTGTCAGCGTTCCCGCAGTATCAAACAGGCTTTCCGGCAATACTCTTGTATTTCCAATGACCATCTGAACAGCCAAAGCTTCACCGAACGCCCGAGCCATGCCTAACACAACAGCTGTCATCAATGTTGGAAAAGCTGCAGGCACAAGTACTTTTCTGATCGTCTGCCATCTTGTCGCACCAAGCGCGTAAGAACCCTCTCGTAAACTCTTCGGAAGAGAAGCCATTGCATCAGCAGAAATCGATGTGATCGTCGGCAGAATCATGACGGAAAGGACAATCGTTCCCGCCAATAAACTGTGCCCTGTTCCGCTCGATTTGAACTGGGCGATAAACGGCACCAATACTGTAAGACCTATGAATCCATAAACAACAGATGGAATACCGACTAAAAGCTCAATCACCGGCTGCAGCACTTTCTTTCCCCAATTCGGGGCAATCTCTGTCATAAAAATCGCACCTGCAATGCCAAGCGGCGCAGCGATTAGAGCAGAAAGAATCGTTACTGCAAATGAGCCAAAAATAAATGGCAGCACTCCGTATTTCGGATCAGTATCTGTAGGATTCCAATTTAAGCTCGTTAAGAATTCAATTGGGCTTACACCATTTACAAGAAAAGATTGCAGCCCCTTCACGCCGAGGAAAATGGTGATCGCAACAGATGCCGCAATCATAATCAGCGCACATGCTGTCACAATCATTCTTCCCCGAACTTCATCCAATTGCCGATTTTGCCTTGAGCTGATTAAACGCTCGCTCACAGACATATTTTCTCTATTGTTTATCATTGTTTTACACTCCTATGAATGTGTTAAGAGGAGAAACGGTTGTCCCCGCACTCCTCTTTTTATTAAGATCAGCTTTGCTTCCCGTTGGCATCGCGTGTCACTTTCATATCAGTAACCGGAATGTAGCCTTGGTCAGTAACAATGCTTTTTTGAATGTCTTCACTCTTTAGATAATCAAGAAATTCTTTAGCTAAACCTGTCGCTTCACCTTTTGTATAAGAATGCTGATAAGCCCAGATCGGATACTCGCCAGTTGCTACATTTTTCGCTTCAGGTTTAACACCGTCAATAGATAGAGCAGTTACTTTATCATCTGTTAAATATGAGAATGCAAGATATCCAATCGCTCCCGGAGTATCAGCAATGATTTTTTTCACCGTGTTGGAGGAATCTTCAGTAATGCCTTCTGCAGGTTCTTCTCCGTCAAGCGCATATTTCACAAATGTAGCACGTGTGCCAGAAGAATCAGGACGGTTTACAAGTGTAATCTTTTGGTCTTTGCCGCCGAGCTCTTTCCAGTTTTTGATTTTGCCAGTGAAGATTTTTTTCAATTCATCTTTTGAAATATCCTTCACACCAGCATCAGGGTTTACAGCTGCTGCCATACCAACTACAGCGACTTGATGATCGACAAGCGCTTTTGCATCGATACCTTCTTTTTCTTCAGCAAAAACGTCTGAATTCCCGATCTGAACAGCTCCTTCAGAGACTTGAGAAAGCCCTGTTCCAGAACCGCCAGCTTGTACCTGTATATCAGCATCAGGGTTTTCTTCCATAAATTTTTCCGCGGCTGCAAGTACTAGTGGCTGCATGGCCGATGAACCAGAAATGGTTAAAGAACCTGATGCCTTTTCTTCTCCTTTTGCAGAATCGCTATTCGATTTTTTACTTTCTCCTGCATTTCCGCATGCAGCTGCAATCATCATAAAAGCAGCCATCAGAAGCATAAGCACCAATTTGTTTTTTTTCATTTCCTGAATTCCCCCTGCGTATAATGTGTAATTTGTCCTACACGTATAGAGTAAAGGTTCTATGTAAAAAGGGTTTGAACCGAATGTTAAGGTTTTGTAAATCAGTGCGTTTTTTTGTATAAAAAAAACGCCCACATCATGTGAGCGTTTCTTTTTAGTTATCAGAAGACGTTGTGTTTTCTGCATTTTCTTCAATTTTGTCTTTATTCTTTTGCTGAGTATCTTCTTTGTCCTGCTTCGATTTCAGCTCAAAATATTTATCCATTACTTCCCTGCCGATTTCGTTTGTAATGGTATATTTAGCGCTGTAATCAATATAAGCCCAAGGGACTACTACAGAGATCGCAATCTCAGGATTATCAGCCGGTGCATAGGCAACAAGTGTCGTATTATAAGTCGATGTTCCTGTTTTTGATTTATCAGGTCCATCATAGAACGATTGTGCTGTTCCTGTTTTACCGGCAGGCTGATATGACGCTGAAGCAAATTGGCTGGCAGCTGTCCCTTTTGTCATCACCCGTCTGAATCCGGCCTGAACCTCTTTAATATATTCACTCTTCATGTCGATTTTATTCAGCACTTCCGGCTGAACGGATTGTACGACAGCACCGATTCCTTTTTCAGGATTAGGATCCCTGACTTCTTTCACAAGCTGAGGTTTTAAGCGATACCCGCCGTTTGCAATCGTTGATACGTATTGCGCCAGTTCCAGCGGTGTATATGTGTCGTATTGGCCGATTGCATAGTCAAGCAAGAATCCCGTCAATCTGTCTGTTCCTTTATAGCCTGTCATTTCATTCGGAAGATCAATTCCAGTTTTGACACCTAATCCAAATTGGCTGAAATAATTACGGAACGTATCAAAGGCCGTCGTATCAATCGGTAAAGCTTGGTGCGGTTTATATTCACCTTTTCCGAGCGCGATCGCTGTTTTAAACATAAATACGTTAGAAGACTGCTCTAAGGCTCTTTGAATATTGACCGGTCCTAAGTTAGTCCATGACTTTTTACCGCGTTTATCCTGACCAATATATAAAGGTTCATCTTGAAAAACAGTATTCAGATTGATAGCTCCGGTTTGAAGGCCTGTCAAGACTGTTGCGCCTTTGACTGCTGAACCCATGGCGTAAGATGACGTCATTGTACCTAAAGCGTAATCATCAATTTTATATTTCCCATTTTCTTGTTTAATCTGCTTGCCCGCCATTGAAAGCACTTCACCGTTTCTTGGGTCCATCATGACAACGAATGCCCGGTCTAACAATTGCGTGCTTGGTCTTGCTTTAGCAGATTTGAGGTTCTTCTCAATGATTTTTTCCACTTCTTTTTGCAAATCAATGTCAATCGTAAGCACGAGATCTTTACCGGCTTTACCTTCAGAAACGGTTTTCGTTCCCGTGACATTGCCGTTTGAATCTGTGATATTTTCGACTTTGGCTTTTTGGCCCTGCAGAAGGCTTTCGTATTGGTATTCCAAATAGCTTTTTCCTACCCTGTCATTACGGCTGTAGCCAAGCGACAGATAATGGTCGAGCAAGTTGGACGGCAATCCTTCATTAGAGCTGGAAACACTTCCGAGCACTGAGCGAAGAAGGTTTTTATAAGGATATTCACGTTTCCAATCGGACGTGACATCAACACCTGGCAGTTCGTCTAAATGTTCACTTACCACTGCCATTTCCTTCGCTGATACATCTTCGTTTTTGATATATTGAGGGGTTAATGCATAGCCCGAATCCATCTGTCTTTTGATAGCAAGGATCTCCATATCTTTATCCGTCAATTCATTCAGCTGCTTATCAGTAATCCGTTTTAGCTGAAGCTGGTATAAATCGTCATCGGATATTTTTTTGTCTTCAACCTGCTGTCTTTCTTTAGAGCTAATGAGCTTTTTCGCTTCTTTCGGTCTAGTCAAAATCCAATAATCTTTTTTATCCCGTTCTGTTACTTTTTTTGTATCGACTTTGATCATGTCAGACAGCTTTTTTGCGATCTTTAAGCGCTGTTCTTGCGTGGTCGATTTAGATCTCGTGTATGTGATTGCATTTAAAGCCTTATTTGTCACAATGGCATTAAAGTTTCGATCATAAATTTTCCCGCGTGGTACCGCTGAGCTGACTTCACTTTGTTCCTGCTTATTCGCTTGGTTTTTGTAATCATCGCCTTGCACGATCTGCTTGATGCCCAGTTCCACAATAATCCAGGTAAATATAACAAAGGCAGCTAAAAATAAAATATTCAGCCGGATCGGAAGCGACTTCTTTTTCTCTTTATGATTTTGCTTTTTTGGTTTATTTCTCCTCATAACATCACCTTTTCTATTTACAGAAAGAAAAGACACTCAAGTAAGAGTGCCAGTTTTCATTTTAAAGGTTTTTTCGACTTTTTTCTACAGATAACCCCTTTTTGGCAAAAAAATTATCTCTCGCCTTTTAACAGGGTCGGTTCTGTTACCCGTTTTTGGCCGTCTTCTTCCATGGTTTCATTTTCCCCTTCTTTCTCCTTAAAACGAATATCCTTGACAAAGTAATAAATCAAAGGATGTCCTATACCCAATATCGCAAGTGACAAAGGAATTCCCACATCCTCTTTCAGAAGGGCCACAATCAGGAGAAAGCACAAAATGGAAACAATTCGGCCGGCGTTCAAGAACATTTCTCTAAGCACGATATATTCAATTCTTGCTTTTCTGGCATGCCTCGCGCGCCCTATCACATCATATGTAAGTGATACATATGGCACAAGCAACAGAGGATAGCCGATGGCAATAAAAACGCCATACGTTAATAATGTCGAAAAGCTCATATGGAACAGAATCAAAAACAGCGCGCCATACAAAATAAGTCCGCCCAGCAAAATCGATTTTTTTCTCGCCTTTTTCTTAATCAGCCTGGATGCAAAGTAGTAGGCAAAGAAGGAAACAGCTGAATTGACAAGACCGAATGTACCGAGAGCAAGTTCGCTGTTTGTCTCAATAAATACAAACACACTGATTAAAAAGACAAAAATCCCTTCTCTCAAACCCTGAAAAAAATGCGCATTCGTGATTCTCCGCCAATTCATATTGCTATGGCGCTCTCCAAATACTTTGCTCAGCATAAAACGGCCCTTTGATTCTCTCCGTTTTAAGAAAAAGCTCATCACGACAGCCAGGGCAAATAAACTGAGGGAGAGACTGAAAATCACTGTATAACCCGTATTATTTTCAAGCCTTGAGATCACGAATCCGGCTACAATCGGGCCGATCATTCCTGCAGAGGAAGACAGAATGCCCATAAACCCGTTGAAAAAGTCTCGTGTATCCGGCTCTGTTATTTCAAAGGTCAGTACGTTAAACGCTAGCCAATAAAAGCCATAGCCAACTCCGAGCACCGCGCCGATTAGCACGAGGCGGCTGGCCGCCGTTTCTCCGGCTAAAAGCACACTTAAATAAAAGGCAGCTAAAAAAATGACGCCGAACCTTAAAATGAATACCCTGTCTATTTTTTTGGCTAACCGTCCAGCCAAATAAAAGGTTATCGGCTGCATTGTCACAATGGATAAATTATATATCGCCAAATCAATAAATTTCCCTGACTGCTTCCAAAGATACACATTAACAAATGTATTGGACAGTGCAATTCCCAGCGAGTAAAGCCCGCCAATGGTCAGCAGAAAGAGTAACCCTTTGTTTACGTCTACATCGCCTATCACTTTTTTTAGTTTGCTCATTACTGACTCCCCTTTACTATCCCTTAGTCTGTCTCACTCAAACCGAGATATGTAAAAAGAAGACATAAAAAAACAAGGTCCCATAATGAGGACCTTGTTTGTGCCATTATTTTGCTTCGCTGTATAGACGAGCCACTTCGTCCCAGTTTACAACATTCCAGAAAGCTGAAATGTAATCAGGACGGCGGTTTTGATAGTTAAGGTAGTAAGCATGCTCCCAAACGTCAAGACCTAAGATAGGCGTTTTGCCTTCTGAAAGCGGAGAATCTTGGTTTGGCGTGCTTGTGATTTCAAGTTTACCGTTGTTCACAACAAGCCATGCCCAGCCAGAACCGAAGCGTCCAGCTGCTGCTGCTGCGAATTGCTCTTTGAATTTGTCAAAGCTTCCAAATACACTGTTAATCTCTTCAGCAAGCGCGCCAGTCGGTTCGCCTCCGCCGTTTGGAGATAAAAGTGTCCAGAATAATTTGTGGTTCGCGTGTCCGCCGCCGTTGTTGCGGACTGCAGTGCGGATGTTTTCAGGAACAGAATCAAGATCTGCAACAAGCTCTTCAACTGATTTGTTGGCAAGAGCAGTGTTTCCTTCAACCGCTTTGTTTAAATTTGTCACGTATGTGTTGTGGTGTTTCGTATGGTGAATAGTCATAGTTTCCTTGTCGATATGCGGTTCTAAAGCATCGTACGCATAAGGTAATTCTGGAAGTTCGTAAGCCATGATAATTCCTCCTTAGTATATATGTACTGAAATGCCGCTTCACAGCGAGCCTTTCTTCATTCAATGTAACAAAAGAATGCTTTGTAATCAATGAAAAAGCTCACGATTTGGCTCATTTCAGCGGACATATTTCACTTTAACCGATAATCTGCCCCATTAAACCTGCCGCCAGCATTTCTTATAGGACCGTCCATAAAAAGTATCCGATCATCAAAAGCTGTGTGATGCCCTTTGCAATAACCCCTGTTAAAAAACCAATGAGTGAGCCGAGGCCAATTTTAAACGCTGACTTTAAGTCCTTCTGATGAACGATAAGTTCTGCGCAAACAGCCCCGATAAACGGCCCCAATATGATCCCTGCAACCGGAATGACAAAAGGCCCGATTAATAAACCGATCGTGCTTCCCCATATGGCAGCTTTGCTTCCTCCGAACCTTTTTACTCCAAGCAGATTCGACACGTAATCTGCTGCGAATAATACTGCGGCAAAAACTGCCTCAACAAGCCAGAACATATAAGAATACGGACTGAATGAAAATAAAAATCCGTACAATACAAATCCGGCAACAATAAATACTACGCTCGGAATAACAGGATACACCAGCCCGATAAAGGCAATGATAAAAACCGCTGCAATCAACAGCCAATACAACATATCCATAGCTTCCATCCTCCCATTTTACTCTGTCTTCTTCATGTCTTCCTTGTATTCACACGCATGCAACGATACAATAAGCAACATATATTAGTTTAGCTAGGAAGTGAAGATAGTGAATGTGTTTCAGCTTTTCATTAAAAGTACATACTCTCCCCGTGATATTGCAAAAACAAGATTTCAAGGAATCGGAAAAGCGATTCTTTATGTATTTTTGCTCTCTGTCCTGTTTGCAATCCCTACCGCTTATTATGTAAGTACAGGGACCGTAAAATCAATGAACGGCTTTAAAACTGTTTTAAACAAAGATTTCCCTGATTTCACAATTTCAAACGGCAAACTTCAAACGGATGAGAAAAAAGCCACGGAATCTCAAGCAAATGGTTTCGTTATCGTGTTCGATCCGACAGACTCCTATGGCACTGAACAAATTGAAGCAAAGCAAAACGCGATCGGCATCCTTCAGAACAAATTTGTTTTGGCCATTGACGGACAAGCCCAAGAAATGTCTTACTCAATGATGCCATCAGAGTTACAGAAAAAAGATGTCATTGCAGGGTTAAACCAAAATAAAGCGATGATTGTAACTGTTCTCTCAGCTCTTATTTTTCTCGTAACAGCAGCGGGAAAATTTATTGAAGTATCGTTTTTAGCGCTTATCGGGTTAATCATTAAGAATTCGCAGAAAAAACATTTATCCTATCATCAGCTCTGGAAGCTTTCTGCTTATTCCATCACCCTTTCAACTGTATTCTTTACAATCATGCGGGCATTAGAAGCAACCGTACCAAGTGAATTTTTGCTGAACTGGTTTGTCAATTTTGTCATCCTGTTTCTCGTTTTAAAAGAGATTCCGTCCAAAAAAGCTGCTGTATAAACCGAGACTGCATTCGCAGTCTCTTTTCTTTTGTCATGAATCGAAATGGACAAGCATACTATGGTATAAAATTTCGTATGCGGGAGGAAAAGCGATGAAGCGTCTCACCTTAGTATGCAGCATTGTTTTTATACTTTTTATTCTTTTTTATGACCTTAAAATTGGAACCATACCCATTCAGGACCTCCCTGTCTATGAAGCATCAGCAAAAACGGCTGTACAAGAACCGGCTTATAAAACGGTGAAGGTAAAGCCGGGTGATACGGTTATGTCGATAGTCGGATCAGCAGGTTCTCCGGATGACATTGTAAAGGATTTTGAAGCACTGAATCCAAATGTGAAAGCCAATGCCATTCAAGCGGGAACAGCGTATAAATTCCCGGTCTACCCTTAATTTAACGTTAATTTCTTGTCAGTTCGGCGAAGACACTGTTACAATGTAATTTGTAAAATAAATTCACATAAACCATACTAGAATTGTTATATCTAGAAGCGGCAACTACAATTAAGGAGCGATTGCAAGTGAGTGAAATCACACATCGTACAAAAACGCGTCCCGTCAAAGTGGGACCTTTAACAATAGGCGGCAACAATGAAGTTGTCATCCAAAGCATGACAACAACAAAAACACATGATGTAGAAGCAACGGTTGCGGAAATTAACCGTTTGGCTGAAGCCGGATGCCAAATCGTTCGGGTAGCATGTCCTGATGAACGGGCAGCAAACGCCATTGCGGATATTAAAAAGCGCATTTCCATTCCTCTCGTTGTTGACATACATTTCGATTATAAACTTGCGTTGAAAGCCATTGAAGGCGGCGCAGATAAAATCCGAATCAACCCCGGCAACATCGGCCGGCGCGAAAAAGTTGAAGCGGTTGTTAAAGCAGCCAAAGACAAAGGCATTCCGATCAGAATCGGAGTAAACGCCGGTTCATTGGAAAAACGCATTTTAGAAAAATACGGTTATCCGACTGCCGATGGAATGGTAGAAAGCGCACTTCATCACATTAAAATTCTTGAGGATCTTGATTTTCACGATATTATTGTCAGCATGAAGGCCTCTGACGTGAACCTTGCAATCGAGGCTTATGAAAAAGCGGCGAAAGCGTTTGACTACCCGCTTCACCTCGGGATCACCGAGTCAGGAACACTGTTTGCCGGCACAGTAAAGAGCGCAGCAGGACTCGGCGCCATTTTAAGCAAAGGCATCGGGAACACCATGCGCATTTCACTAAGCGCAGACCCTGTAGAAGAGGTAAAAGTAGCAAGGGAGCTTCTGAAATCTTTCGGCTTAGCCTCCAATGCTGCCACGCTCATCTCTTGCCCGACTTGCGGCCGTATTGAGATTGATCTAATCAGCATTGCCAATGAAGTGGAAGAGTATATTTCTAAGATAAAAGCACCGATTAAAGTTGCTGTTCTCGGCTGCGCTGTAAACGGACCTGGTGAAGCGAGAGAAGCTGATATCGGAATCGCCGGCGCACGCGGTGAAGGACTGCTGTTCCGGAAAGGGAAAATTGTCCGTAAGGTTCCAGAGGAAACGATGGTAGAAGAACTCAAAAAAGAAATTGACATTCTTGCTGAGGAACACTACGCAAAACTTGAAGCTGAAAAAGCAAAATTAAAAGAAGAAACACAAAAAGCTTGACGGGAACCCGTCAAGCTTTTTTGTGTTAGAAAAATGGAATAATAAATATTCCAAGCACTAATGAAACGACACCGATACCCATTGCCCAGGCGCCAAGGCCTTGAGCACCTCTTCTTCTTGCGATATAGCCGACAATAATACCAGCAGCTCCCAATAAAACAGGCAGTACAAACAATGAAATGATGGACAAGGCTAAAGCGATATATCCTATTCCCCGTCCTTCATTGACATTGCCGCCGCTGCGATCATTGTCTTGGTCATTGCTGCGGTCAGCAGCACGATAAGGCTCTGCGATTTCAGCAGCTGTTTCCTCAAAAAAACCGTCATTGTCGCGGTTAATATTTGTCCCTTCAGATCCATGATCAACATAGTAACTGTTGTTATCACGCTTTTCGTAATCGTTTGCCACCTTCAATTCCCCCTTCTGTTTTATTAAAGGAGCTTTTATAGTTTGATCCATTTTGCCTGATTCATGTTTGCTAAACTTTTCTGTTAATGTCAATTGTTTATGTTACACTTGAAGGGATGAAACTGAAGGAGTGTGGGCATGTTACGCTTAGGAATAGATATTGACGGCACAATCACGGCTCAGGATACATTCGTCCCTTATTTGAACCGTTCGTTTAATCTTTCCATTTCATTAAACGATATGACGGATTATGATTTAACAAAGCTGTTAAACATTACCCAGGAAGAATTTTGGGATTGGATGAATCAAAATGAAGCGATCATATATAAGGAAGCATTGCTTGCACAGCATGCGAAACAGTCACTTGATCTTCTCAAAGAGGAGCACAAGCTTATTTATATTACAGCGAGACGGACTCATTTAACTGATATTACCTATGAATGGTTTGACAGACAAAACATTCATTATGACCACATCGAACTCGTTGGCGGTCATCACAAAGTTGAAGCGGTCAAGAATCATAACATCGACCTGTTTTTTGAGGATCATCACGGGAACGCCATGATGATTGCGAAAGAAGCCGGGATACCGGTGATTTTGTTCAATTCCCCTTATAATCAGCTTCCGATTGATTCAAACATCATCAGAGTAAACAACTGGCTAGAAGCCGTTCAATGGATGAACAACAATAAGCATCACTTAATACGTGTCAATAACTGAAAAAGGAGCCCAAACCGGGCCCCTTTTTCATATATACGCATTTTACGCAGTAGTGTTTTCTTGGTTTTCCGCTGTACAATCAGGGCATGTGCCATAAATCTCAAATTTATGCCCGCTGACCTGATAGCCATCCAAATCATCACAAAGCTTGTCCATCGGACATGATTCAATTTCCTTTGTTTTGCCGCAGGCAAGACAAATAAAATGATGGTGGTGATGGGTGAATGAACACTTAAATCGGAAGAGCTTTTCACCGGACAGCTCAGTTGTTTCCAAAATCCCAAGTTCTTCATATAAAGAAAGATTTCTGTAGATTGTATCAAAGCTTAAGCCTGGATAATCATCATTCAGTGCAGACAGTACGTTTTTAGCGGTAAGATATCTGTCTGAATCAGCAAAAAGCTGCAGCATATCCTCCCGTTTGTTTGTATATTTATATCCGTTTTCTTTTAGTAGGTTCAGCGCTTCTTGTACGTTCATGAAGGGTCCCCCTTTTCGCTTTGCTTAAGAACGTATTACATGTATGAAAAAGAAAATGGCAGCTGTCTGTCCAGCAAGCCATTTTCTTTACTGCAGATAAAATTATACCCATAAAATGAATAAAAGTAAATGAAAGCCTAGTGGATTGCGTTTTTGAATTTTCCGCCTCTCGTTTCATGAGTATTCATAATTGTTATGAATGCATTTTGATCAACTTCAAACACGATCGATTTGAGCTTTGTCACTTCCAGCCTTGTGACAACCGCGTAAATTACGTCTTTTTCTTCGTCCGTATATCCGCCTTTCCCCTTCAGCTTCGTTGTGCCCCGACCAAGACGGTGCAAAATCGCGTCGGAAATCTCATCATACTGCTCAGACACAATAATGACAGCTTTTGTTTCATCAAGCCCTTGGATCACGGCATCAATCGTTTTCATCGCAATATAATAAGTCATGAATGAGTACATCGCTTGCTCAGGACCGAACACAAAAACTGCCCAAATGAAAATGAACACATTGATGAACATAACGAACTCACCTACTGAAAACGGGAGTTTTTTGGTCAGCAAAATACCGAGAATTTCTGTACCATCCATTGAACCTCCGTTTCGAATAACAAGCCCGACGCCAAAGCCGAGTAAAAGACCTCCGAACACAGTAGCCAAAATAGGCTGGGTTGTAATGGCTTCTACATGGTGAAGTGAGGATTCAATAACGGCAAGCCCGACAATCCCTATAAACGTAGAGACTAGAAAGGTCTTACCGATATATTTATATCCGAAGATCATAAAAGGAATATTTAATATGACAACGAAAAAAGCGAAATTCAGAAAGGGGTTTGACATAAAGAGGTGGTCTAAAATAAGTGATACACCGATAATCCCGCCATCAATAAAATCATTGGGGATTAAAAATAATTCAATACTTACAGCCGCAGATGCAGCTCCTACCAGAATCATAAAGACCCTGAAAATAAAATGGGTAAATGTTTCTTTCTTATGTTGTTTTGTTGGGGTCATAAAATCTCCTTTCCTGCAATAACTATTTTAAATACATTATAAATCTATTTTACCATTAAACACTGACACATTTTACTGATTTGCCCATACATTAAGTCTGGAGGTGGAATGACCGATGATTTTATTTCAAAGAATTATTTTACAGCGGCTTAATCAGGCTACTGCTGATGATTTGCTGAAGTACTCAAAACAATACGGAATCAGCTTAACAAGATCGCAGGCAGTTGAAGTAGCGAACCTGTTATACGGGAAAAATGTAAACATCTTTAATGAGAGTGAACGAATGCGGCTGCTGAAACAAGTAGAGACGATTACATCGAAAGAAACAGCTCAAACAGTTAATGAACTATTCAAACAATTTACAAGCTAAAAAATGGGGGTGTTATCCCCCATTTTTTATTGCTGTAAAATCTTTTCGAGCAATGTATCATCAAATTGTTTTTCTTTCAGCATTTCAATCTCAAAACGGTATGGCGGTTTTTTGTTCTTTTTATCTTCACCGACATATGGTGTTTCAAGAATTTTTGGAATGTCTTTTAACTGCTCATGGTGAACAACATATTGCAATGCGTCAAAACCTATTTCACCAAAGCCAATATTTTCATGGCGGTCTTTTCTCGCACCTTTGACATTTTTGCTGTCATTGATATGAAGCACTTTAATACGGTCAATGCCAATGATTTTATCGAACTCATTTAGCACTCCGTCAAAGTCTTCGACAATGTTATACCCGGCATCATGTGTATGGCACGTGTCAAAGCACACTGACAGCTGCTCATTGTGTTTAACGCCTTCGATAATCTGCGCAAGCTCCTCAAAGCTTCTGCCGCATTCTGATCCTTTTCCAGCCATTGTTTCTAATGCAATCTGGACATTTTGATTCGGATCAATCACTTCATTTAAGCCTTCAATAATTTTTTTGATGCCCGCTTCAGCTCCTGCTCCTACGTGAGCGCCAGGATGAAGGACAATTTGCTTCGCTCCGATGGCCGCTGTCCGTTCAATTTCTGAACGAAGAAAATCAACACCCAGCTCAAAAGTGGACGGATTTGTCGTGTTGCCAATATTAATAATATAAGGCGCGTGTACGATAATCTCGTCAATGCCGTTTTCTTGCATATGTGCCCGGCCTGCTTCTATATTTAAGTCTTCAATTTTCTTTCGGCGCGTATTTTGCGGTGCGCCTGTATAGATCATAAACGTATTCGCCCCATAAGAGACTGCTTCCTGGCTTGCAGCCAGAAGCATATGTTTTCCGCTCATAGAGACGTGTGAGCCTATTCTCAGCAACAGGTTCCCCTACTTTCTTTTGTTAGATTGGTTTCTTCTCTGTTTTTTCTTGATTTTCTCCATCTCATAGCTCATTTTCTTTTTATACCCAGGCTTAACCTTCTTCGGCTTTTTCACGAGACGATGAGCAATTTCATCCGCTTCATTCGGCGTTTTTTTACGTTTTTTGCGGCGCTGACGGTCATCGCCTTTTTTCCATTCGCCCTTTTCAAGCTCTAAGTACTCAAATTCGATGCCCATTTTTTCAAGTCTTACTAATGCATCCTCATCAGTAAGCTCATAAATGGTCATCGCTTGTCCTGATGAGCCGGCACGAGCCGTTCTGCCCACACGGTGAACATAGAAATCGAGATCATCCGGCAGCTCATAGTTGATAACATGGCTGACACCTTTAATATCAATACCTCTTGCGGCAAGGTCAGTTGCAATGATATATGTGAATTCCAAATCATTGATCTGCTTCATGACTTTTTTCCGCTCACGTGGTGTTAATCCGCCGTGCAGCAAGCCGATTTTCATGCCTTTGCCAGTCAGATACTGGGCAATATGGTCAGCCGTATTTTTCGTGTTGGCAAACACAATCCCCAGGTATGGATTCAGATGCGACATGATGTCAAAAAGGAGCTTGTCCTTGTCACGATGTTTCGAAGGAATGAGGATATGCTCGATTTTCGCAGCAGTCACCTGTTTTGGCTCCACATGGGCGTATTTCGGATTTTCCATGTATTTCTTCAAGAATGGTTTCAGCTTTTCCGGTATGGTCGCTGAGAACACAAGCATTTGCAGATCCTCAGGCATGCGGGAACCGATGTAATCTACATCTGCAAGGAATCCCATGTCCAGCATTAAATCCGCTTCATCAATAACAAGAGATTCCGCTTTATGAACACTTAACGCCTGTTCTTTGATTAAGTCAGCAATCCGTCCGGGTGTACCGACAACAAGATGCGGCTGTATTTTCAATTTATCAATTGATTTTTGTTTATCAGTGCCTCCGATAAAACATTTCGAGCGAATCTGACTGCCTTCCTCACCTTGTGTGATTTTAAGCGCTTCCTGATAAATCTGGTTGGCAAGCTCTCTTGTCGGAGCCGTAATGACTACCTGAACGACATCCTTAGCAGGATCGATTTTGTTTAATAAAGGCAGTAAATAGGCGTGAGTCTTTCCAGTACCCGTCTGAGACTGGCCGATGACGCTTTCTTTTTTTAACACTGCAGGAATCAGCCTTTTCTGGATATCAGTCGGTTCGTAAAAACCAAGGCGATGTACTGCATCTATAATAAATGGTTTCAATTCATAAAGTTCAAATTTCGTTTCTTTCATTTTTCCCAGCTCCTTAAAGCGGCACATTATGTGTCCATCATCACATTATACCCGATTTTGCTTAAAAACACCACGTTTGCAAGGCGTTTGTTTTATTCAGTTATGTAAAGCAAATACCGCAGCCCATGCATATTCTAATAGCAGAGAGAGCTGAAAGGAGGTACAAGTATGTTTTCACCGCAGCAGCCAATGAGAAATTACCCACAGCCCGGACCGCCCCGCCCCATGCCAAATCAGCGAATGATGGGCAGAAGACCGCCTAATATGCGAGGACCTTCATTTGGAGCACAGCAGCAAGGTTTTCAGCAAGCCGGACAATTTCTTCCTCAGGCAAATGCCGGAGCGAGAAATGGTGCAGGTGCAGGCGGAGGCTTAAAAGGAATGCTGTCAAGGTTCCTACCCGGCGGAGGAGGCGCTGGCAGCGCCGGAGTTCCTGGAATTCCAGGAGCAGGTGCAGCAGCGAGCGGAGGTGCTGGCCTGCAAGGCATTCAAAATATCGCCAATCCTGCATCATTATCCAGTATGCTTGGAAATGTGCAAAAAGTACTCGGCATGGCACAGCAAGTCACCCCTATGATCCAGCAGTACGGCCCATTAGTCCGCAATCTGCCAGCAATGATGAAGCTGTACAGCCAATTAAGTAAAAGTGATGATACTGAAACAGAGGCCAATGAGGAAAGTGAAAAACAATCCGTTTCAGAAGAATCATCAGAAAAAGAGAAAGAGACTGAAACAAAAACCTCAGATGGGAACAAAAAATCAAAACCAAAAAGTTCTTCTCTCCCAAAGAAATCTAAAACAATTGACAATAAAGAACAAGAATCAAAAACATCTGCCCCGAAGAAAAAGGAAGCTGCCTCTCCTGCTCCGAAAAGAACATCAGGCAGTTCAAAACCGAGATTATATATTTAACATTCTTTGATATCTGAAGTGAGATTGGCTATAATGAGATCAGAAGAATGCAAGAATAGAGCCGTTTGATTACGGCTTTTTATATTGCCTTTACTCACTTCAGTATTGGAGGACAACCGAAAATGGACGTAATTAAAATTTCACCGCGCGGCTATTGCTATGGTGTTGTTGATGCTATGGTCATTGCCAAAAATGCGTCACTAGATAAAAGCTTGCCAAGACCCATCTATATACTCGGGATGATTGTTCATAATAAACACGTCACTGATGCGTTTGAAGAGGAAGGGATTTTTACATTGGACGGCTCTAACCGTCTGGACATCTTAAAGCAGGTTGACAAAGGAACTGTCATTTTCACTGCGCACGGTGTTTCTCCCGAAGTCAGAAGAATCGCAGAAGAAAAAGGGTTAGTCGCAATTGATGCTACATGTCCGGATGTGACGAAAACTCATAATCTAATCTTAGAGATGAAAGAAAAAGGATATCACGTGATCTATATCGGCAAAAAAGGGCATCCAGAGCCTGAGGGAGCCGTTGGCGTAGCGCCGGAGATCGTTCACTTAGTTGAAACAGAAGAAGATGTAAAGAACCTTGATATCCAAGCCGAGAAGTTAATCGTGACGAATCAAACAACAATGTCTCAATGGGATGTTCACGACATTATGGAGCTTGTCAAAGAAAAATATCCTCATGTCGAATATCACCAAGAGATTTGCCTCGCTACTCAAGTGCGGCAGGAAGCTGTATCAGAGCAGGCAAAAAAAGCGGACTTAACAATCGTTGTCGGAGACCCGAAAAGCAACAATTCAAATAGGCTTGCTCAAGTGTCAGAGGAAATAGCCGGGACAAAAGCATACCGGATCGGCGACTTAAGCGAATTGAAGCTCGAATGGCTGAAAGGCGTTAATACCGTTGCAGTTACAGCGGGAGCTTCAACACCGACGCCGATCACAAAAGAAGTCATTCGCTTTTTAGAGCAGTTTGATCACGAAGATCCATCAACTTGGACAACTGAACATAATATACCGCTCAAAAAAATACTTCCAAAAGTAAAAGCAAAAAACTGAGGCTGTAAAAGCCTCAGTTTTTTTATAGAAATGTAAATGGATTTGTATCTGTTTCAGAAACAAAGATATTCACGTCAAACTTTTTATCGTTACACATTGATGTCAGTTTTCTCGTGACGCCTTCTTTCATGATTTTTTCCGCGTAATGGCCCGGATCAACCACATTTAGGCCAAGCATCATCGCATCATGGGCCACATGGAAGTATAAATCTCCTGTGACGTAAACATCGGCTCCCTTTCGTTTTGCATGATGAATATACTTGTTTCCATCTCCGCCAAGAACAGCTACTTTTTTCACCATGCTGTCAGCATCCCCCACCATTCTGACACCATTGGCGTCAAGCTTGTCTTTCACAAATAAAGCGAATTCCTTGAGCGTCATCTCATTTTTAAGGGTTCCGACACGGCCGAGCCCTTTTTCGGCGGGAGTCTGTTCGACAGGATAGATATCGTAAGCGACTTCTTCATATGGATGGCTTTTTATCATTGCATTGATAACAGCCTTTTCGACGCTTTTAGGAAATACAGTCTCAAGCCTTACTTCATGAACAAGCTCAAGCTCTCCCACTTCACCGATAAAAGGCTTAGCTCCCTCTAATGGCTTAAAGCTGCCGATTCCTTCAGATGAAAACGCGCAATGGCTGTATTCACCGATATGGCCGGCCCCCGCATTTCCGAGCGCGGCTCTGACCTGCTCTTCATATTCCTTCGGCACGTAAACTGCCAGCTTTTTCAGAGGATCCGTATAAGTAGGTGCCAGCACTTCCGTCTCACTCAGCTCTAATGCTTCAGCAAGCAAATCATTCACGCCGCCGTCCGCAACGTCTAAATTTGTATGAGCTGCATAAACAGCAATATCATGCTTCAAACACTTTTCAATTAACCTTCCGGCAGGCTGATCTGTTGAAATATGCTTTAGCGGCCGGAAAATAGGAGGATGGTGTGCAATAATCAAGTCAACCTCTTTTTCAATCGCTTCATCGATAACGCTCTCTAACACATCAAGTGTAACCATCACATTTTTAATTGGTTTGTTTAAGGTGCCGATTTGCAGGCCGATTTTATCTCCTTCAACCGCATAGGCTTTCGGGGAAAATTGTTCAAACAGCTGGATGATCTGCTGCCCATTTACACTTTTAGCCATGATCGATTACCTCCTTTAACAGCTCCATTCGATCGGCGAGCTCCTTTAATTTTTGTTTGTTTTGCTCTGTATCCGCCGCTTGGCTGATCTGTTCATAAATGCTTTGAGTGTGCTGAAGCTCTTGTGTCCACTTTTTCAAAAAGACAGCATTTTTTTCTTTTGCCAAGAAAGGGCCGACGAGCATCCCGGCTGATAAAGAAATACCGTCATAAGCCGCATCCCTGTCTCCCGCTTCTGCTACCAGCACCTCATAGCACTTTCCGTCCTCTTCAAGGATTACCTCATCTATCAGCGCATATCTTTCTTTATAAAGCCACTCCCTGATATGAACAGCATGAATATTCGGCTGTAAAATGAGCCGTTCCTTCCCCGTTAATTTGTCTTTGCCCGCTTCTAAAATGTGAGCGATCAAAGCCCCGCCCATTCCGGCAATCGTAATGGCATCAGCTTCACCTTTTTTAATCACTTCCAGTCCGTCTCCCTGCCTTACAGAAATGTGCGAGTTTAAGCCTGATTTTTCAACCTGCCGCTTTGCAGACAAAAATGGGCCGTCTGTTATTTCTCCGGCAATCGCCCCGCTGGCTTTATGATTCAGCACCGCATAACAAGGAAGGTAGGCGTGGTCAGAGCCGATATCGGCCATCACCGCTCCATTCGGTATGTACTCCGCTACTGTTTGCAATCGTTTAGATAATTTTAATTCGTTCACTTGTCATCACAACTTTTCTCAATCATTTTTTCCTTTACTATCATATAAAAAATCAGCCCGGAATCCAAGCTGAAGCAAATGATTTTGAAATTATTTCTTTTGATGCGGGTCTGCACGCGGCAGTCAAAAATAAAAGGCTGTCGAGAACATCTCGGCGGCCTGTGAATGTATAAAGAGAAAAATAGTTCTTTTATTTAATTTTTGACACCCACTCTGCCATATCATCCAGCTTATCGGCAGGAACAAGACCGGAAGGCATTCCATTACCGCCTTTTTCGATCTTTGTTTTAATTTCAGCGACATCTTTCTTATCCCCTACACCTTTTAAGCTCGGACCCGAAACACCTTCATAATTTTCACCGTGGCATGCGATGCAGTTTGCCTTGTAAATTTCTTCTGGTGAAGCGTTTGCATCTTTCTTTTCAGCAGATTTGCTTTCTCCTCCGCTTGCAATCTCCCGAGAGTCATCAAGTCCTTTTACTGATAAAAAGAAAGTTAGACCAATTCCTAAAACAGCGATCAGCAAAAATGGAATAAGCGGGTTCCATTTCATTTCCCTTCCCCCTTTTTGATCCTTCCCCCTATGTAAACACTTCTAATTCTAACTTATTTTTACAAAAAGTAAATGGATTGCTATACAAAAGTTTTTTATTCACACTTTATACAAAATTGAATTGAAACATGCCTAAATCTCTAATATCCTTTTTATTCTATTGTATAATGTATTGTATACGCTTACAATAGAAAATATGGAATTAGATTTTGAAATTTTTCACCACAATGTTCATTTGCAAATGACATCATTTTTCAGTAAAATAAAGGCATATTATCCATATATCTTTTTAAAAAAAAGAAGAACGGATCTTCAAGACCCGTTCCATCTTATTCAAGGAAATCTTTCAAACGTTTACTTCTGCTAGGATGTCTTAGTTTCCGCAACGCTTTGGCTTCGATTTGTCGAATACGCTCTCTCGTTACTCCAAATACTTTGCCGACCTCTTCTAATGTTCTTGTACGGCCGTCATCAAGACCGAATCGAAGACGCAATACATTTTCTTCACGATCAGTTAACGTATCAAGCACATCTTCCAGCTGCTCTTTCAATAGCTCGTATGCGGCGTGGTCAGAAGGTGAAGTTGCTTCTTGGTCTTCAATGAAATCACCAAGGTGCGAGTCATCCTCTTCACCGATCGGTGTTTCCAGAGATACCGGCTCTTGAGCAATCTTTAAGATTTCGCGTACTTTTTCAGGCGTTAAATCCATATCTTCCGCAATTTCTTCAGGTGTTGGTTCTCTGCCTAAGTCTTGCAGTAATTGACGCTGCACACGGATTAATTTATTAATGGTTTCAACCATATGAACGGGAATCCGGATCGTTCTCGCCTGATCGGCAATGGCGCGTGTAATCGCCTGTCTGATCCACCACGTAGCATACGTACTGAATTTATAACCTTTGCGATAATCAAATTTTTCAACGGCTTTCATCAGACCCATGTTTCCTTCCTGGATCAGATCAAGGAACAGCATACCGCGTCCGACATACCGTTTTGCGATACTGACAACAAGCCGCAGGTTCGCTTCAGCCAATCTGCGTTTAGATTCTTCGTCACCTTCTTCAATCTTTTGAGCGTAGGCGATTTCTTCTTTTGCAGAAAGAAGGTTAACCCGACCGATTTCCTTTAAATACATACGAACTGGGTCATTGATTTTAACGCCAGGCGGTACACTTAGGTCATTAAGGTCAAATTCTTCTTCGGCTTTGGCAAGCTGCTGAATATTAGGATCTTCTGTTTCTTCATTCTCACTAATTAATTCAACACCTTGTTCACCTAAAAATTCATAATACTCATCCATTTGGTCTGATTCAATTTCAAAGCTGGACATACGCTCAGCAATTTCTTCATATGTCAAAACGCCACGTTTTTTACCAGACTCTGTTAATTGCTCTTTTACTTGGTCGAATGTTAATTCTGTCTCGTGGGTTTGTTTATCAGCCATTATGGATCCCTCCTTCCAAAGCTTGCAACGAATTCTATAAGCGGTATGATTCTTATTCGGTCCATTCAGGCGTTTTCTATGTGAACTGCCTTTAACAATGTGCGAATAATGAAATGACAATTCATGATGAGGTTAAGCGATCTATTTGCTCCTCCGCAAGGAATCATTGCCAATAAATGCTCCTCATCAGTTCTCCAGTTATTTTAAAGATCGGTTCAATGTAACGATTTCTTGAGCCAAAGAAGCAGCTCTTAAAAAATCTTTTTGCCTTTCTGCTTCGGCTCTTTCCGCCTCTTTTTCTTTTATCATTGACCAATTTCTTTGATTCAACACTTTTTTTACATAATCTGATAACTCGGCTTCGCTAAGCTCTTGATTAACCTGAAGCATTAATATATCGGACAAGAGCTGGCTTATATGATCATCCGTCACCCTGGCCATCAGATGCTGAGGCGTCAGCTCGGCTCCCTCTTCATAAAAAGCATAAAGATAAGCGGCTAATGCCCGGTGCTCATCAATATTAAATTGAAACCCTACCCGGTCAATCACTTTTTTGATGACGCTCCGATCTCGAAGCATGTGAGCGAGTAACAGCCTTTCTGCATTTTCATACGCCGGACGCAAACGTTTTTGCCTTGCTTTTGTCGTCAGATGCGCTCGCCGCGTTTTAGTTTCACCGCTATTGTCAGCAGGTTTGTTTTGCTTGCTGAAAACAGACAGCTGCTCAGTTAAAGACTCCTGTGAAAGCGAAAACTCTGAAGCAAGCTGCTTTACATAGACTTCCTGCTCTAGAGACCCTGAAAGCGTGCTGATTTCTTTCAGTACGTCTTTAATGTAAGCTAGGCGGTCGCCTTCATCGGACAGGTTCTTTCCTTTTCGGAAATATTGCATTTTGAACGCCATTACGGTGACACTTGCGTCAATAATGTCGTTTTTAAATTTTTCCCCGCCGAATTTTTTGATGTAATCATCAGGGTCCAATCCGTCAGGAATCATTGCAACTCTGACTTTGCAGCCTTTTTTTTGCAGAAGCTCCGAAGCTTTTAAGGTGGCTTCATAACCGGCTTTATCAGAGTCATAGCAAAGAATGATTTCTTCGACGTTTCTTCTCAGGATCTTGACATGATCATCTGTAAGAGACGTTCCCATCGTGGCTATGCTTTCCTTTACACCCGAGCTTACGGCCGATATGACATCAGCAAACCCTTCAAATAAGACTGCTCTTTCCTGCTTTCTGATATGAAGGCGGGCCTTATAAAAATTGTAAAGCAGTTTGCTTTTATGAAAGAGCGGGGTTTCAGGACTGTTCATATACTTAGGCTGCTGGCTGCCAAGAGCCCTGCCTGAGAAAGCAACAACAGCCCCGTGATGATCATGGATCGGAAACATGACACGGTTTCTGAAGCGGTCGAAATATCCGCTTCCGTCTTCGCGTCTGATCAGGAGACCCGCTTTTTCCATTTGCGCCTCACTAAATCCCCTCTTTACAAGGAATTTCGTGATAAAGTCCCAAGAATCAAGAGCATAGCCAATCTGAAATTCATTAATCAGCTCTTTCGTAAAGCCCCTAGAAAGCAGATAATCCAGTGCCTCTTGACCTTCTTTTGTATTTATTAACAAATGATGGTAAAATTTCTTCAGGAGCTCATGTGCCTCAGCCATTTTTTGTTCTCCAGAAGACTCTGGCCGGGCTCCGGAATGGACTGTTATATCATCTGGAAAATCAATTTGGTATTTGTCAGCAAGGTGAGAAACCGACTCGGCAAAAGAATAGCCTTCCATCTGCCTTAAAAAAGAGAAAACATTGCCGCCCGCTCCGCAGCCAAAGCAATGAAAAATCTGTTTGTCGGGCGATACGGAAAACGAAGGTGTGCTTTCTCCATGAAAAGGACATAGTCCAAAGTAGTTTCGGCCTTGCTTCTTTAATTGAACATAATCACCTATGACTTCAACGATATCTGCCGACTTTTGCACCTGATCCACAATTTCATCTGGTATCCGATTTCCCATCTTATAACACTCCGTCGTACATTATTCGATGCTTTAGTGCAAAATCCCTTCATCGTTCGACAGGATTTTTTGCAGCAGTGTAATAAATCGTTCTCGATCTTCTTTATTCAATTTTTTAGGCCCTTTGGCATATACGCCTTTTCTTCTTTGTTTGCCGGAAAAATGACGGCCCTCTAGGGCAAAATCAATCATGTCTTCCTTGTAAAGACGACCTCTTTCCGACATAACTGAGACATTTCTGTTCAACAGCAGAGATGCTAATCCGATGTCCTGCGTCACAACAATATCTCCCGGTTTCACGTGATTTGCGATATATAAATCAGCAGCTTCTTTATGAGGATCAACATACTTCCATTTTTCTTCATTGCTTCTGGAAAGCTGATAATGTTCAAATGAAGCGACAAAAAGAACTTGAACTTCATACTCGGATGCTGTTTGTAAAATTTCATCTTTTACCGGACAAGCATCAGCATCGACAAAAATCGTCTTTTCTTGTTCATTAAGAAGAGTAATTCTCCATCCCTCCATTAAACTCCTGCATAAAAGCAAGCAAAATCGCACATCCTTTATTATTGTGGATGTATATGAATTTGTCGAAAAATTTCCGGGAGAAATTCTTGACATCTTACCCATAATAGTTTATTCGTATCACACGATCCTTAAACCTAAAATTAATCATTTTATCACAATTTTTTATTATAATACAAACTTCACAAAGATGCTATTGTTTTTCATTATTCCCTTTTGGCACAGCCAAAAACCCAGGATAGAGCGTCCTGAGTTATATGTTTTTTGTTTTGAGATGATGGATAATATTTGCTGTTTCCTCAACCGCTTTATTTGAAACATCAACAACCTGGCAGCCGATCCGATCCACAATCTTTTCGAAATACTCGAGTTCCTCTTTGATTCTGTTGATATTTGCATAAATCGCTTTATCATTAAGCCCGAGTGATTTTAAACGTTCTTTTCTGATATGATTCAGTTTATCAGGGCTAATCTTTAAACCGATGCATTTTTTCGGATCAACGTTAAAGAGTTCTTCCGGCGGATCAACCTCCGGTACAATCGGAACATTGGCAACCTTCAGGCGTTTGTGTGCGAGATATTGAGACAGCGGTGTTTTAGACGTTCTTGACACGCCGATCAAAACGATATCAGCTTTTAAAATCCCTCTTGGATCACGTCCATCATCGTATTTAACTGCAAACTCGATGGCCTCCACTTTTTTGAAATAATCTTCATCAAGCTGGCGCACCCGCCCCGGTTCGTATTTCGCTGTTAAACCGTAGGCTGTTTCCATTTTATCAATCAACGGGCCGATAATATCATAATATAAAACATTTGCTTTTTCCGCTTCGGCTATCAAATATTCTCTGATTTCCGGCACCACGAGTGTAAAACAGATAATGCCGCCGTCTGCCTTTGCAAGTGAAATCACTTCATTGATAGTGCCTATATCTTCAACATAAGGAATTCTTCTTACATGAGTATCATCCGCCGATCCGTTAAATTGGCTGAGTGCTGCTTTTACTACCAATTCAGCCGTTTCACCGACGGAATCCGATACAACATAGATGATGCGGTTATTCATATTATCCCCCCGTTAGTTTGCAATCTTATAGGATTTCATTTTCAGATAAACTGACAAGTATTTTGGTCATATTTGTTTTTGTCACTCTGCCGATCACTTCAAAGCCTTTATCGGTGTCTTTGATGACAGGCAGTGCATCAATTTGTTTTTCTATTAAGTGCTTTGCAATGTCCATCACATAATCCTCGCGTCTGCACACCGTAATGTTCGGCATCCTTGTCATGATGATGTGAACAGGGACCGATGTAAGCTCCTGCTGGCCAATGCTCGCTCTGAGCAAGTCTTTTCGTGAAAGCACCCCGACTAAAACAGCATCGCGGTCCACCACAAACAGAGTACCTACATCTTCTAAAAACATGGTGCAAATCGCATCGTACACAGAAACGTTTTCGTGAATCACTACGGGGATAGATTGAAAGTCTTTCACCTGAAGCTTTTTGAGTTTATCCGCCAAAAGCTGTGTGCCGGTTTTTCCCGTATAGAAATAACCGACTCTCGGGCGCGCCTCGAGGAATCCTGACATGGTGAGTATGGCTAAATCCGGGCGCAATGTCGCCCTGGTTAGGTTCAGCTTTTCTGCAATATGCTCCCCTGTAATCGGCCCGTTTTCTTTTACAATCTGCAAAATATGTTCTTGCCGTTTATTTAGTTCGATTGTACTCACCACCTTTTCACTTCATAGCTATGTAAAGAAATAATAATCCATATTATAACGTAAATATCTTGTAATCAAACAAAAAACTTATAAATGGGGAAAAGACGATTACCGATCACACAGCAACCGCCTTTTCTCTCTTTATTTTACAATAAGGGCATTCATATTCGCAAAGGACTTGATCTCATCCGCCAAGCTTACCATTTGCGCTAAACGATTTGCCTTTAATGACTCATTATCCGCTATAACCATTGTATGATCGAAGTAAGCATCGATCGGTTCTTTTAAGGCTGCAAGTGAAGCAAGCGCCGCCTCATAATCTTTTTTGCTGAAGTTTTCCTGCAGATTTTGCTTCGCTGTTTGGTAGGCATCAAACAGTTTTGCTTCGTATTCATTTTCAAACAGATCAGGCTGAATGTCTCCGCGGACTCCTTTTTTGCTGATAGAGATCACTCGGCCTAACGCTTCGGCTGTTTCCTTAAAGCCAGGTGCACCAAGCTTTTGCTCCAGTACTTGTGCTTTATGCAGCGCAGAGTACGGCTCAAGCTCAGAGCTTTCCAGCACGGCGTCAATGACATCATGTCTGATTTGTTCAGCATTCAAGACATATTTCAAGCGCTGAGTGAAGAAATCCAGCAGTTCAATTTCTTTATCGGTTTGTACGAAAGTTAGCAGCTCTTCAAATGAAATTCCCCAGTTGCGGTCAAGAAGAATCGCAACAATACCGCTAGCTTGGCGGCGCAGTCCGTAAGGGTCCTGGGAACCGGTCGGAATTACGCCGATAGAGAAGAATGAAGCGATTGTGTCAAGCTTATCCGCCATTGCCACAACAGCTCCGGTGAAAGTAGAAGGCGTTTCTCCGCCCGCTGATCTAGGCATATAATGTTCATTAACTGCCGCCGCCACAGCTTCATCTTCGCCAAGCATTCTCGCATACTTTTCGCCCATAATTCCTTGAAGTTCAGGGAATTCATATATCATATGCGTCACAAGGTCGAATTTAGAAATTTCAGCAGCCCGCTTCACATGTTTTAATGTATCTTCATCAGCCTGAAGACGAACGGCAAGTTTCTCTGCGATTGATGTGACTCTTCTAACCTTATCAGCAAGAGAACCAAGCTCTTCATGGAAAACGATATTTTCAAGCTTCTTCACATTTGCATCAATGTTTAGTTTCTGATCTTCCTTGTAGAAGAATGACGCATCAGATAAACGTGCGCGCAGCACTTTTTCATTGCCTCGGGCCACATTTTCAATCGCGTGGCTGTTGCCGTTTCGGACTGTGATAAAGTGAGGCAGCAGGTCACCGTTTTTGTCTTTGACAGGGAAGTAGCGCTGATGCTCTTTCATTGTTGTGACAAGCACTTCTTCAGGAATTGACAGAAACTCGGATTCAAATGAACCGTAAAGAGCTGTCGGGTATTCTACTAAATGATTCACTTCATCAAGAAGGTCTTCGTCAACTGGAATGCTCCAATTGTTTTCAGCAGCCATTGCTTCCAGCTGAGATTGAATCATTTGCTTTCGGACGCTAGGATCAGCAATAACATGCTGTCCTTTGAGCTGCTCTTCATAAGCTGAAGGTGATTCAATTGACACTTCATGTCCGAGGAAACGATGTCCCTGTGTTGTCCGTCCAGACTCAACGTTTGTGATCGAAAATGGAATGACATCCTGTCCAAATAATGCGACAATCCATTTGATCGGTCGGATATAACGCAAATCTTCATTTCCCCAGCGCATGTTTTTCGGGAAATGCAAGCTTGTAATTAAACCGCTCAATTCTGGCAGAAGCGACTTCGTTTCTTGGCCGGCTTGGAATTTTTGCACGAATACATACTCTATGCCTTTTACTTCTTTGATGTACAGGTCTTCCACATTCGCGCCTTGGCCTTTTGAAAAGCCGATTGCCGCTTTTGTCCAGTTCCCGTCCGCATCAAGGGCAATTTTTTTCGCAGGCCCTTTTGCTTCTTCTTTTATATCATCCTGCTTTTCTGCGACATCCTTAACGAACACAGCAAGACGTCTCGGTGTATTGAAGAGTTTCACTTCACCGTGAGTAATATTTTTTTCTTTAAGCCAGCCTGTCAGCTTGTCGCCAAGCTGAACCATGCTTTCATTCAAAAAGCGCGCCGGCATTTCCTCTAATCCGATCTCTAAAAGTAAATCCTGTTTACTCATGAGAAGAACCCTCCCCTTTAAGCATTGGGAACCCTAGTTTTTCTCGTTCCTCATAGTAGGTTTTTGCTACTTTTCTAGCTAAATTCCGCACTCTTGCGATATAGCCCGTCCGCTCGGTAACAGAGATCGCACCTTTGGCATCAAGCAGGTTGAAAGTGTGCGAGCATTTCAGCACATAGTCATATGCTGGATGAACAAGTCCGTTGTCCATTTGCTTGATCGCTTCTTTTTCATATGTGCTGAACAATTGGAACAGCATATCGACGTCTGATGTTTCAAACGTATAAACAGAATGCTCATATTCAGCCATCATGAATAAATCTTTTACTGTAAACCCTGACGTCCATTCCAAGTCAAACACGTTTTCTTTATCCTGGATATAAGACGCGAGACGCTCAATTCCATACGTAATCTCTACAGAAACGGGTTTACACTCTAATCCCCCGACCTGCTGGAAATACGTAAATTGAGTTATTTCCATTCCGTCAAGCCAAACTTCCCAGCCTAGACCCGCACAGCCTAAAGACGGATTCTCCCAGTTGTCTTCAACAAAGCGAATATCGTGCTCAAGCGGATCAATTCCAAGAGCACGCAAGGAATCCAAATACAGCTCTTGAATGTTATCAGGTGACGGTTTAATAATGACCTGGAACTGATGATGCTGATACAGTCTGTTCGGGTTCTCCCCGTAGCGGCCGTCTGCCGGACGTCTGGAAGGCTCTACATAAGCCACTTTCCACGGCTCAGGACCGATACTGCGCAAAAATGTATACGGGCTCATCGTGCCGGCTCCTTTTTCTACATCGTAAGCCTGCATAAGCACACAGCCCTGACTGGACCAATGCTTTTGCAAGGTTAGAATCATGTCTTGAATATTCATTTCAAGCACCTCCACTTTTCTTTCATCAGTTGACTGCGGCAGCAACCAAAAAACTCCCGTCTCTATGCTTGCCAGCCGCAAACATAGGGACGAGAGTTCTCCCGCGGTTCCACCCTAGTTGCTGAGAACAAAATCCCAGCCTCTTTTTTAAAATTGCTCAAGAATGCCTTTCGTTGCGTGCTCATCCTTAGCTTACACCGCCCTAAGGTCGCTTTCATGAGGTAAACGCAAGTACTTCTTTCTCTCACTGCAACATATTTTATAATAAATGATCATATAAAAAGATGGACCAAAAGTCAACTTTTGTTTTCACCCATAAGATGTTTCATGCTTTCCATTTGATCTAAAAAGCGCTTTGATTTTAAATACAATCCCGAATATTCTTCGTAATATAAATCAATCACTTGCTTTAATTCAGCTTTTGTTTCCTCTTTTAAGGACACATTGCCGAGCCTCGACAGATCAAAATAGTAAAAGAGTCTTAACAGCCTTGCCGTTTGCGGTTTGATCGGTATCCTGTAAGGATCTTTTTCAAAACAGCGGTGGCATATAAAACCATTATCACGAACAGAGAAATGAAAGGTTCCGTCTTGGCTTTTACAATGTACACAATGATTTAGCTCAGGATACAGGCCCATGACACCGAGCATCTTCATTTGAACAATGAAGGTGATAACATCCGGATCTGTTCCTTCATTCAGCTGTTTTAATGACTCTAATATGAATTCAAATAAATAAGGATTTGGCTTTTTTTCTTCTGTGCCTCTGTCGACTAACTCAGCAATATAGGCAGCATATGCTGTTAAAAACAAGTCTTCCCTGATGCCTCTCATGCTGAGGATCATTTCCCCCTGCTGAAGCGTTCCGAGGCCCGATGTTTTTTGCATTAAGAAAGAACCATACAAAAAGGGCTGGCTGACTGCTGATAAACGGCTGTTCGGTTTTTTGGCGCCTCGTGCCATAACACCTATTTTTCCGTGTTCTCTTGTCAGTAAAGTTACGATTTTATTCGTCTCTCCGTAATCATTTGTGCGAAGAACGATTCCTTCACATTTTGTCAGCATTTCCGCACCTTCCTCAAGCAGGAGCGGCCAAGAGGTTTATAAAATTGGATAATCAAATCGGGCTAGCTCATCTTCTAGTTCTTCGGGTCTTTCCATGTTCTCTTTTTCCAGTTCTTTAAAAAGAAGATACGTATCAACATTTCCTGTTTGAGAAAATACGTTCCAGGTAAAATTCAACACAAGAAACCCACCTTTCTGTAGTTAAACTAGCTTACCTAAACTCCAAATTCTTACCTTTATCTTGACCAGATGTCCTCCATTTCATGTTAAACAAAATTTGCTAATGTATCCCTGTTCCTGTGAGATAATGACACACACAGCTAGAGATTAATATTCGTCCTCTTTAAAGCCAAAATCGCGAAGCTGGGACATTTTATTACGCCAGTCTTTCTGCACTTTCACCCACAATTCAAGGTAGACACGGGAGCCCAACAGTGCTTCAATATCCGCTCTCGCTCTTTTTCCAACCTCTTTTAGAAGGCTTCCTTTTTTACCGATCACGATGCCTTTCTGGGAATCCCGCTCGACCACAATCGTTGCCGCTACGTGCACAGAACCGTTGTCCTGCCCTTTGATGGATTCGATGGCCACCGCAATGCTGTGCGGGATTTCTTCTCTCGTCAAATGCAGCACCTTTTCCCTGATTAATTCAGAAATGATAAATCGCTCAGGGTGGTCAGTTACCTGGTCACTCGGATAGAATTGCGGCCCTTCCGGCAAATACGCTTCAATCTGAGCGAGCAAGGTTTCGATGTTATTTCCTTCTAAAGCAGAAATCGGAACAATTTCCTTAAAAGGATAACGTTTGCGGTATTCGTCAATTAGCAGAAGCAATTGGTCGGGATGAATTTTATCGATTTTGTTTACGATTAAGAATACAGGCGTAGACATCGTCTGCAATTTCTCAATGATGAATTCGTCGCCCTTCCCGTAGCCTTCCTCAGCATTGATCATAAACAAGATCAAATCGACTTCTTTTAATGTATTTTGCGCCACTTTCATCATAAAGTCCCCAAGCTTATGCTTAGGTTTATGAATCCCTGGTGTGTCAATAAAAATGGTTTGTGATGTGCCTGTCGTCAGTACTCCTTGCACCTTGTTTCTCGTCGTTTGGGGCTTATCGCTCATGATCGCGATTTTTTGTCCAATGACTCTGTTCAAAAATGTAGATTTTCCTACGTTTGGTCTTCCAATAATGGATACAAATCCTGATTTAAAGCTTTCGTTCGTCATGTAAATCCTCCGATGAAAATGCGCCTGGCAATAATTCTTCCACAGTCATTTCTTTTATTTGTCCTTGTAAATTAGTCAGTACGACAATAACGTCTTTTGTGCAAAGCTCAGAAATCACCTGGCGGCAGGCTCCGCACGGAGATACCGGTCCAGGGGTGTCAGCCGCAACGGCCAGCATCTGAAACTCTGTATCCCCTTCAGAAACAGCTTTAAATAAAGCGGTACGCTCGGCGCAATTGCACATGCTGTATGCCGCGTTCTCAATGTTGCAGCCTCTGTACACTTTTCCATCCTTGGTAAGAAGAGCGGCTCCTACTTGGAATTTGGAATACGGCGCATATGCCATATCACGCGCTTTTAAAGCTTCTGTTATTAATTCTTGTCTGTTCATGTGTACATTCCTCTCTTACCTATAATGGTACCGCTATCACTTTATATTTTACATAATCGCGCGCTTTTTTTCACGCCCATTTCTAAAAATGTAAAATAAATGTAAGAATTTTCAGCCATTACAGCTTTGGCAAAAAAATAAGTAAACCAATGATACACGAAATCACGGCAAAAACGCAAACAGCCCCGGCGGCAGCGTCCTTGGCCGCTTTAGCAAGAGGGTGATGTTTGTCAGTTATTAAATCAACCGTATGTTCAATGGCTGTATTTAAAAGCTCAAGCGAAAACATACCGCCTATCAAAAGGAATATAATCATCCACTCAATCATGCTGAGCTCTACAAGGAAGCCGCAAATGAGAACAGCACAGGCGGCTGCGGCATGAAATTGGAAATTCCGCTCCGTCCGCGCTGTTTCCCAGATGCCCCGGCCTGCATGCACGAAGCTTTTGAAGAATCGCTTCAGCTCATTTCTATGATCTTTTGAGTCCATAAGCGTCCAGCAATTCCTTTTGCTTAGTAAACATCTCCTCTTCTTCCTCTTTCGTCATATGGTCATATCCTAAAAGGTGCAGAAATCCGTGTACAGCTAGAAATCCGAGCTCTCTTTTAAAAGAATGATTATACTCCTCTGCCTGCTCTCTTGTGCGATCGGCACTGATGATAATATCACCTAAAACCGGAGGCATTTCGGCGCCCACGATTTCGATCTCGCCTTCCCCCTCTTCTTCAAGAGCAAATGAGATGACATCTGTCGGAGCATCCTTTCCCCGGTATTCTTTGTTAATCTGATGTATGTCATCATTGGAAACAATCGTGACAGAAACTTCAGCCTGATCCTGAACGCCTTCACGCTCAGCGGCAAATTGAAGCAGATTTTCTACTTCTTTGAGCATCTCTTCTGAGACGCTTCCCGTTTCATCAACGATATCAATCAGTAAACTCATCTATTTCACCTTCTTAGTAGCCTCCGGATATTCAATCCGGGAGTGGAAAATTCCTTTTAATGTTGCACAGAGCGTTTTTGCGATTGTATCCAGCTCTTTAAATGTCAAATCGCATTCACTGAACTGTCCGTCCTGAAGCTTATCGGATATAATACCCCGGACAAGCTTTTCAATTCGTTCAGGATTTGGATTATGCATGGATCTGACGGCCGCTTCAACACTGTCGGCCACTGATATAATTGCGGCTTCCTTTGACTGCGGCTTCGGCCCCGGATAACGGAACTCTTCCTCTGTAATCTGGTCGCCTTTTTCCTTCGCTTTATAGTAAAAAAACTTTAAAAGCGAGGTTCCATGATGCTGCTCAGCAATATCGACAAGCTCTTTCGGAAATTTATAGCTTCTCAGCATATTCGCACCGTCTGTCGTATGCGAGATAATAATATTTTTACTTAACTGAGGTGACAGCTTGTCATGCGGATTGTCAATATTCATTTGGTTTTCAATAAAATATTGCGGGCGCTTTGTTTTTCCGAGATCGTGATAATATGCGCCGACTCTTGCAAGCAAACCATTAGCCCCAACCGCTTCACAGGCTGCCTCTGATAAATTGGCAACCATTACACTGTGATGATATGTACCTGGTGTTTCTGTCAGTATTTTGCGCAATAGCGGATGGTTAGGATTAGACAGCTCGAGCAGCCTCATGGTGGATAAAATGCCAAAGCCCGTCTCAAAAAACGGCATCAGGCCGATGATCAATACAGATGAAGCAAACCCCGACACAACCCCCATGAGCATTAACGTGCCGATTTCAAGACCCGACAGCGCAGTGTTCTGGATCAATAATAAGGATAGAACGACAACCATATTAATAAACGCCACGAAAAGTCCGGTCTGCAAAATCTTTGATCTTGCATTGTGTTTTCCTAAAAATAATACACCTGAAATGCCGCTGATCAAATAATAAATCCCTATGACATAATTGAATGTTCCTGTCACACCCTGATTAAACATCATACTTCCGCAAATCGCAAGAATGATACTTCCCAAAATGGCAATGCGTTCATTCATCAGCAGTTTGATTAAGATGGCGCCGGCCGCAATGGGGACCAGATAGCCGATATTATTATACTCCATCTTCTGAAACAAACTGACAACCTCCATGATCACAAGCAAAAGTGTTGTGATTATGGAGAATAACAGAATGGATTGGTTTTTAAACTTCAGATTTTGTTTCTGTTTTTCAAAATAATATACAAGTGTTGCAATGAAAAGTCCGATCATAATCAATAGCCCGCTGATCGGTTTAAAGAGATTTGAGTTATTTAATAACCCGGTCAGCTCAAGTTTTCTGTACACTTCCCGATCAATGAGGTCATTTTCTTCCACGAGCACTTGCCCCTGTTTGATTTGAACCTGCTGGACATTATCTGAGGCTTCCTGCCGTTTTGCCTCTGTTGCTTTCGGATCGAAGACGTAATTCGGAATAATAGCAAAACGCCCGATTTCTGTCGCAGCTCCCAAGTATTTAGAAGGAATAGAATTGCTTTTTAGCTCTTTTTCTACCTTATCCTTTGCATCAGATAGTTTATCCGAGGGGATTTCACTGCTCATGACCGTATTTACTGCGGTAATGACCGTATCTCTGACAAAAGAAAAGTCTTCACTGTCTGCTTTCAGCAATGTCTTGATGGAATCCTCCGATATAGAATCATTCACATCTGATGTCAATTTGTCCTTTACAGATTTGACCATTGATTTTTCCGATGGTGATTTACTGCCTTCTTCCGATGATTTTTTCACTTCACTAATACTGTCGAATATTGATGACACAAGGTCAATCCGATTGTCTGTATATTCTTTTTTTAATGTATATTGATCTTCAACCGCGTCCTCAGCGGCTTGCTTTTTTTCCTCTGTGGCTTTTTGATCTTCTACGGTTGCCGGAGCGTAAATGGTCTTGTCGCTGACTGAAAACAGGTCTAAATCAAGTGTTTCCGGCTTAACATGTACAAAAAGCAAAGCAAACATAATGGCAGCCAGCAGAAGATACAGCAGTACATGCATGGAGCGGGCATTTTTAAAACTGCTCCATTTTTTTGAGCTGCTTTTGGTCTTAGCCTTCTTTTTCAACACAAGAACCTCCTCTTGAAACATCAAGCCCATAAGCAATCATAAAAATGACCCGATAACGCGCGATCGGGTCATTCAGCATTAATTTTGCTTATCGTATGCTTCAATAATTTTCGCAACAAGCGGATGTCTGACCACGTCTGTCTGGTCTAGCTCAATCATAGAAATGCCGTCTATTCCTTTCAGCATCTCCTTCGCTACTGCAAGTCCCGATTTGACGCCTTTCGGCAGATCAATTTGGCTGACGTCACCTGTAATGATCATTTTAGAGCCAAAACCCAGTCTCGTCAAAAACATTTTCATTTGAGCAGGCGTGGTATTCTGTGCTTCATCAAGTATAACATAAGCATCATCGAGCGTCCGCCCCCTCATATATGCGAGCGGAGCAATTTCAATGATGCCTCTTTCCATCAGACGTTCTGTATGATCTGCCCCAAGCACATCATGGAGAGCGTCATACAGCGGGCGCAAATAAGGATCTACTTTTTCTTTTAGGTCACCTGGGAGAAAACCAAGGCTTTCACCGGCTTCCACGGCAGGTCTTGTTAAAATGATTTTTTTGATATGTCCGTTTTTTAAAGCATGGACTGCTTTTACGACAGCCAGGTACGTTTTCCCGGTTCCCGCCGGACCAATGCCGAATACAAGGTCATTCCGCTTCATAGCGGCCACGTATTCCCGCTGTCCCATTGTTTTTACACGGATTGATTTGCCTTTTGCGTTTTTTGTAATTTCTTCTTCATACATGCTTTCAAAGTATTCAAGTTCATTCTTCTTTGCCATTTTGATGGCGTAAATCACATCACGTTCAGAGATCTCTATCCCCTTGCGAATTAAAGCGAGGAGCGATCCCAGCAGCCTGTCTGCAATCTGAAACGATTCATCATCGCCTGAAACATAAATCGTCTCGCCGCGCGTAATGATATTTACATTCAGATCTTTCTCCATCAATTTCAAAAAAGAATCTTGGTTCCCGAAGAGTGAAAGCGCCTCGTCCGGGTTTTTCAGTTTTTGATTCATCGCAAGTAAATGTTCTGTCATTCTTCAGTCTCCCTGACAATAGGTGTGGTTTGAACGATATCTTCTATAACTTGGTAGAGAATAATCAACTTTACTTTACCATTCTCAACAGTCTGGTGCAAAACTTTTTCACTTTTCACCTCGCCGTTTTCGCCTATTTTATCCTCTACATCCTGTTTACCCAATTTAATGCCTTCTTGAACTGCTTCTTTTTTTGTATATTTTCGCAAAGCCTCTTCACTTTCTCTCGTTTGCTCTTTGACATAGGATACAGGGAGCTTAAATCCGAGAAAATGAAGCGAATGTTTTTCTTGTTCTGTTTTTGGATGCTTCAATTCCTCTTTTTTAAACGTCATCCCCCAGATCGGGATTGCCAAAGAACCAAAAGAAAGCTTGTGCTTTGTCCTTACTTTGCCCGTATAGACGTTAAATAATGTTTCAAGCGGGACTGTCACTTCTGATCTATACCAGGTTTCTCCGTAAATTTCTGCTTTTGAGGCAACTTCCTGCTGATGGTCTTCGCTGCCGATCAGTCCCGAAACAAGCAGCTGCCCCTTTTCAACATGATCGTGTATGGCGGCCATGGGCTGTCCTTTTTGCACAAACATTCTCGTAATGGTTGCTTTCTTTTTGGCGACAATATTGCGCGGGCTAACATACTTTTCTTTTTCGGGCTCATTTTTCTCCACAACTTTCATGTGAATGGTCGTCCCCTTCAGATCAACTCCGACCCAAGTGATATTGTCTATTCCATTGGTTAATGATTTCTGTATTTTTTCGGGCGACATCATTAAAAACTGCAGACGGCCCTTTTTGACGCCGATTTCATTAAGATGCTGCCTCATTTGATGTTCTGTTTCAGGCTTAGCGCCTGTCACATCAATTTTCCACACCATATTGGACAGCAAAAACAAAAGGATGAAAAAAATCGCAAAACCGATCGTAAACCCTATATTCAGCTTTGATTTCAGCAACAGGAAGGGAAAACCCTTCCGATTGATAAATCGGGCTTTACATTTAAATTTACTTCTCACCCGCCGAAAGGCATGTACATCCTGAAGCTGTATATATAACGATACGGCTTCTTTCTTTTTTTTGACATGAAAGACCGGAATCCCCTGTCTTGTGCATTCATTAAGGAGCCGCTCAATCCCTCTTCCCGTCAATTCAAGCTGGACCTTACCCGAAAAAAAAGACAGCCATTTATTTTTCACAACATTTCCCCCTCGGCTTTATGACTCAACATATCGAACGACATCAATCGTACCCTCCAAAAGTATCTCTTCCGGAAGAATCGCCTTGATGACAAAATTTTTACCAGATATGATGCACTGGCCCTGCTTCAGCATCAGCCGCACTTCATTCTCACTGAAAAGCAAAAGGCCTCTGTGGTTTTCTATGTAGATATGAAGTCTGCCAACCATTGTAATCCTCGGCAGATCCATCATAACGTCCGGGGGAATTTCCAATGCTCTTGTCAGCCAAGCTTTCATACGATTCTTTCTTTGCCCCATACAAAAAGAACCCCCTTTCATCTCATATGTATGATTTGAAAGGAGGTTCTAACACTTTAATTTTTACGGGCCGGGCGCATCGTACGGTGAGGTTTTTTCGCCCGTGGAGGTCCGAACACCTCTCCTAGAACGATCCCCTGTACGACGGTGTCTTTATTCACCTGAAGCATTTTTTGTTTTGTGTATACTGTTTTTTGTTTGGCAGCAGCAAGATCTCGTTCCAGCCCTTTCAGGTTTCTTGCTGTTTCCCTGCGTCTTTCTTCCGCTTCCCGTCTTGCCTGTTCCATACGGTTAGGGATAGGTGCAGGGGCATCTTCTTTTGACTGCTTTTTTTGAGGAGAAGCAGATTGCATGTGTTGAGGTTTTTTACTTTTTTGGCTGTTTTGCTTTTCTTCTTTGCTCTTTTTGCCGAAAATCGCAGAAATGATTCCGATGATCGCTGCAATAATAAGCGGATTGGTCAGTAAATCTTCCATCAGCGTTCTCCCTTCTTAGAGAGATTATGATTTGCGGTCTTCATCCGAAGGGTCTTTCGTCAGCTTGCCGAATGAATCACGCATTTCTGTGTCAGCATCGATGTTCTTGATATTCATGTAATCCATGACGCCAATATTCCCTTCACGCAAAGCTTCTGCCATCGCAAGCGGCACTTCCGCCTCGGCTTCTACCACTTTCGCGCGCATTTCTTCTACGCGGGCACGCATTTCCTGTTCTTGAGCGACAGCCATCGCACGTCGTTCTTCCGCTTTTGCCTGCGCGATGTTTTTATCAGCCTCGGCCTGATCGGTTTGTAAAATTGCACCGATGTTTTTGCCGATATCTACATCTGCAATATCAATTGAGAGAATTTCAAACGCAGTTCCTGAGTCCAATCCTTTTCCAAGGACTGTCTGAGAAATCATGTCAGGGTTTTCAAGCACTTTTTTATGATTGCCAGATGAACCGATTGTAGAAACGATCCCCTCACCTACACGAGCTACAATGGTTTCTTCTCCTGCTCCCCCGACGAGGCGCTCGATATTCGCTCTTACTGTGATTCTCGCTTTCGCTTTCACTTCAATCCCGTCCATTGCGACACCGGCAATGAACGGTGTTTCAATCACCTTAGGATTAACGCTCATTTGAACAGCTTCCAACACGTCCCGGCCTGCAAGATCAATGGCAGCACAGCGCTCGAATGTGAGTTCAATGTTAGCTCGCTGAGCGGCGATAAGCGCGTTGACGACTCTGTCAACATTACCTCCAGCCAGGTAGTGGCTTTCAAGCTGGTTTGTTCCAACATTAAGTCCCGCTTTATGGGCTTTAATCAGCGGGTTAACAACCCGATTCGGAATGACACGGCGAAGCCTCATCCCAACTAGAGTGAAAATGCTGATTTTCACTCCGGCTGCCAAAGCTGAAATCCAAAGCATTACAGGCACAAATGTAAAAAATACTGCCAAAACAATGATCGCTACTGCGACAATTGCCAGAATCATAAGTGTTGACGGATCCATATAACTTCTCCTCGTTTCTATTTAAATTTCTCTCACGACAATGCGTGAGCCTTCTACTTTAATCACTTTTACTTTTTTATCTTTTTCTGTAAACGATCCCTCCGAAACAACGTCAAGGCGTTCATCATCAATAATCACGGTACCGGAAGGACGCAGCGGTGTAAAGGTTATACCCACTTTTCCCATTAAGTCCGTGCGCGTTTGATTTGAAACGTAGCCGCTCTCCGTGTTTGTAGAATCATTTAATATCAATTTCTTAAAGAATTTCATACGCTTTCCCAACACCCTTGTCAGTAAAATAAAAGCTGTAATCGAAACAGCTGAGGCGATCAAGAGAGAAACCGCCATGACAGTGAAGCTCCCCGCGGCTAAAAACAGGCTCGCAATAATCGCTCCCAAGCCCAGTAATCCAATGATTCCTCCGGGAAGAAAAATCTCAAGCAGAATGAGAATCACCCCTGCTATAAAGAGGAGAACCGTCTCATACCCGGCAAGGCCGGCTGCAAGATGCCCGTAAAAGAACAGCAATAACGCAATGAGTCCAGCCGTTCCAGGGAGGCCGACACCCGGGGAAAAAAGCTCCACCGTCAGACCTAAAAAAGCGATTGTCAGCAGAATAGGGACAATGACCGGATTCGTCAGCCATCTTGCCGTCTTTTCCGCAAAGCTCTCCTTTGCATAGCTGATCTGCGCCTTTTCGAACCCAAGCTTCTTTACGAGCGTGGACAAATTGTCAGCAGTGCCTTCTGAATAGCCTACCTCAATTGCCTTGTCTGCGTTAAGTGTCAGCAGATCTCCCTTAGGCGCGCCGACTTCCTTGGCATCTATATCTGGGTCAGCCATTGCGAGCGCATATTTTGGATCGCGGTTATTTTTCACTGCGGCATCTTCCATCTCTGCCAGCCAAAGTGATTGAGCTTTTTGGTCAGCGGCATTGCCTTGGCCATCAACAATCGCGGCGGCTCCCATTTTTCCGCCAGGCGCCATATAAATGTGATCTGCTTGAAGTGCAATATATGCACCAGCAGACAACGCGCGTTTGTTGACATATGCAGTTACGGGGATCTCTCTTTCGGTTATCAAATCGGCCATATCAATAGCAGATTTGACCAATCCCCCCGGGGTATTGATATCAAGAATAATATGGTCTGCATGTGCATCCTTTGCGTCTTGTAACGAACGGGACAAATACGAGGCGAGACCCTGTTCGACATTTTTTTCAACTGGGATCACATAAACAGTTTGTTTTTCTGCTTTTGCGTTCAGCTGTACGCCTAATAAAGAAAGCAAAAATATACCCAAAAGAGCAGCACGGAATCCTTTGATTTGAAGCAAGGGCGGTGTATCCCTCCTTCCTTTTATAATAAGTGCCTTCTCTTCATACGTAACAAATGTATCAAAGGTTTCATTTTTTTATGTATAAAAAAAGACATCTCTCTTAGAAAGATGTCCTTTTCTTTGCCATTTAAGACAGTTGACTGCTCACAAGTTTATTAATTAAACTTCCGTCAGCTTTACCTTTTACTTTAGGCATAATTGCCCCCATCACTTTGCCCATGTCCGCTTTTGAGCTCGCACCGACCTCCGCGATGGTTTCATTTACGATTGTACGCAGCTCTTCTTCTGACAGCTGCTCAGGTAAATAAACTTCTAAAATGTCCAGCTCTTTTTGAACTTTATCTACTAAATCTAAACGATTAGCGTTTGAAAATTCCTGGAGGGAGTCTTTACGTTGCTTAAGTTCACGAGAAAGGACAGTGAGTTCCTCATCCTCGGTCAAACTGTCTTTCTTAAGCTTAATTGCTTCATTTTGAAGTGAAGCCTTAACCATTCGAACGACAGTCAGTTTGTCTTTCTCACGGTTTTTCATATACAGCTTCATATCCTGGTTGAGACGCTCAAGAAGACTCATAAATCCACCCTCTTTTAGAATTTGCGTTTTCTAGCAGCTTCAGACTTTTTCTTGCGCTTTACGCTAGGTTTTTCATAAAATTCACGCTTTCTTGCTTCTTGCAAAGTACCTGTCTTTGATACACTGCGTTTGAAGCGACGAAGAGCATCTTCAAGCGATTCGTTTTTTCTAACGACCGTTTTTGACATTCTCTTTCCCTCCCTCCGAATACACCAATCGACTACCTTTAAGTTACACATATAAACATGTACTTTGACATTATAATATAAGCCATCAGTCAGGTCAACTAAGTGAGTTCACTTTTCCGTCATGAGTGCGACTGCCTGTCTATATAATGAAAGAAAGGGGTTGGTGAATAGGATGTTAATTCTGATTAGCTTTACTGCTCTTATATTATTCTTTCTCGCAGGCATGAACATGCTTCGAAAGGGCTTAATTTCAATGGCGTACTCAAAAATTGAAGAACGTTTGCTTTTATTTACAGACCATCCGTTAAAAGCGTTTCTTATCAGCATTGTATTTACAGGGATACTTCAGAGCAGCTCAGCCTTTATGGTCA
Organism: Bacillus sp. FSL R7-0685; assembly: GCF_038002425.1. NCBI lineage: Bacteria > Bacillati > Bacillota > Bacilli > Caryophanales > Bacillaceae > Bacillus > Bacillus sp. FSL R7-0685. The sequence goes on from NZ_JBBOCN010000001.1 coordinate 2,496,147, forward strand.
TTGTCATCGGCTTTGTAAGTGCGGGCGTTCTTTCTTTTAAGCGGACGATACCGATGATTCTCGGAACAAACGTTGGGTCTACCTTTACAACTGAATTTATTGCTATCAAAATGGATATTTTGATTTGGGTTCTTTTAATAGGAGGTTTATTGTTTTTTCTGACTGGCAGGTATCCTTTGAAACAGCTGGGAACAAGCTTCCTTGGACTGGGCATCATCTTCTATTGCATCAGCGGATTCAGCCATCTTGCCGGGCCGCTGACAAAGCTGAAAACGGGCGCCGACGTTCTATACCATGTTAACGATTCAAACTGGTCCGCTTTGCTCATCGGGATGGTGTTAACTGCCATCATTCACTCCAGTTCTGTCTGTATCGGCATTTTGATGAGTTTTATGAATGAAGGGATTATCGGACTGACACAGGCGATGAGCGTCGTACTCGGATCAAATATCGGGACATGCATTACAGCTGTCATGGCTGCTGTATCCGGCGGATATGCGGCGAAACAGACAGCGTATGCCCATGTGGTATTTAACGTGCTAGGGGTCGCTCTAGTATTGCCTTTTCTGACCGCAGCGACCGGCTTTGTAGAACAGTTATCACCTGATCCTGCCCAAAGGATTGCTCATTTCAGCCTTTTATTTAATGTGGTTACAGCTCTTTTGTTTCTTCCGCTTACAAACTTGTTTTACCGATTGATTCACCTTCTTATCCCGGCTAAATAAAAAACCGGTACATTTTAATGCACCGATTTTTTAGGTTAAGAAGACAAACGCATGTGTTCAGTTATTTCATCCTCAACCACACGGACAAACTGTCCTTCGTTGTAAGGATAACCTGCTTTTAGGATTTTGACTTTTACGATTTTGCCGATCATATCTTCCGTGCCTTTGAAAACAACCTTCATATAGTTGTCTGTGTAACCGACAAACATGTTCTCTTCTTCTGTTTCTTTATAGGCTTCCTCAGGAATAATCTCAAGCACTTCATTTTCATACTGAGAAGCGTATTCTTTTGCAAGCTGGTCAGAAAGAGCAATCAGGCGGTGCACACGTTCGTTTTTCACGTTTTCATCCACTTGGTCTTCCATTCGCGCAGCTGGTGTTCCTGTACGTTTACTGTAAGGGAAAACATGCAGTTCAGAGAATTTATGTTCTTTAATAAAGTTATAGGTTTCCATAAATTCTTCTTCTGTTTCTCCAGGGAATCCGACGATGACATCAGAAGTAACAGCTAAGCCTGGCAGTGCTTTTTTCAATTTATTTAAACGGTCTGCAAAGAATTCCATTGTATATTTGCGTCTCATCCGTTTAAGCACTGTGTTTGATCCGGATTGGATCGGAATATGCAAATGATTCACTATCTTATCTGAGCGGTCTAAGACCTCGATCACTTCGTCAGTGATTTGGCTGGCTTCGATTGAAGAAATTCTGATCCGTTTCACGCCTTCCACACGGGTGTCTAATTCGCTCAAAAGCTTCGCGAAGTTGTAATCTTTCATATCTTCGCCGTAGCCGCCTGTATGAATACCCGTAAGAACAATTTCCTTATATCCGGCATCAACAAGCTGCTGCGCTTGTTTAATGACTTCTTCAGGGTCGCGGGAGCGGAGCAGGCCGCGCGCCCACGGAATGATACAGAATGTGCAGAAATTATTGCAACCCTCCTGTATTTTCAATGACGCTCTTGTGCGGTCCGTGAAAGCAGGCACATCAAGCTCTTCATATACTCTTGCTTTCATGATGTTGCTGACGCCATTAATCGGCTGGCGTTCTTCTCGGTATTGGTCAATGTAGCCAAGCATTTTTTCACGGTCCTGTGTTCCAACTACAATGTCGACACCGGGGATCGCCATAATCTCAGCAGGTGAGGTTTGCGCGTAGCAGCCTGTGACACAGATGACACCGTCAGGATTTTGACGAATGGCGCGTCTGATCACTTGGCGGCTTTTTTTATCTCCCGTATTTGTAACCGTACATGTATTAATGACATATACATCAGCTGTTTGTTCAAAGTCTCTTCTTTCATAGCCCGCTTCTTTGAAAAGCTGCCAGATTGCTTCTGTTTCATAATGGTTGACTTTACAGCCAAGCGTATGGAAAGCAACAGTTGCCATTACTGATCACCTCTTAATAACTCTGTTTGATAAGAAATCGCGCTCAACGCGTATAGCGGAGCGGTTTCTGTCCTTAAAATTCTCGGTCCAAGGCCGCACGGCACACCGTCTTGCTCTGTGAGCCGTTCAACCTCCGCTTCTGTTAAACCGCCTTCGGGACCAAATACGATCAATAGAGATGATCCTTTCGGAAGGCTGCTTACAATCGCGCTGAATGCGCTTATTTCCCCTTGCTTCGATGACTCCTCGTATGCAACGACACATTTATCGAAATCCTGCATCCTTTGAAGAAGCTGCTGAAAAGAATGGACATCCATCACTCGCGGCACTTCGTTACGGTATGATTGCTCAGCCGCTTCCTTTGCAATTTTCGTCCATCTTTCCCGCTTTTTCTTTGCCTTTTTGTCATCCAGCTTGACAACAGAACGCGCGGCTTGGAAAGGAATAAAGGCATGAGCTCCGAGCTCAGTCCCCTTTTGGATAACCCATTCAAGCTTATCTCCTTTCGGAAGGCCGCTCGCAATATAGACCTTTATCGGAAGCTCTCTGTTTTCATTCGTCCATTCTATCACAAGGCAGGACACTTTATCTTTGGAAACAGATTGAAGTTCACATTTTGCCTCGAAGCCGTCTTGAGAGCAGCAGATAATCTGATCTCCCTCATTCATTCTCATCACGTTCACAATATGATGAACTTCTTCGCCGGTAATCGAAAAAGCCGGCGCTTCCTCTATTTGCTGCTTCGTGAGCTCGATAAAATATCGTTGCATACGCTGTGACACCTACTAACTGTTATTTTTTCGCAATAATGCTGACCCAATCTTCCATTGAAAGGATTTCTACAATGGTAAAGCCAGCTTGTTCCAGTGCTTCTTTTACTTCTTGTTTTTTATGACCGATGATTCCTGACGTAATAAAGTGTCCGCCTTCTTTTAACAGGCTGTACGCTTGTGAAGTAAAGCGAAGAATGACTTCAGCCAAAATGTTGGCCACAATTACATCATGTTCCCCTTCAATCCCGTCTAACAAATTGTTTTGCTTCACTTGAGCAATATCGCTGACTTTGTTCAGCTTGAGATTGAGGCGTGCACTTTCTACAGCCACGGGATCAAGATCGTAGGCATGAACCGATTCAGCCTCAAGCATTGCAGCCGCAATACTTAAAATTCCCGAACCAGTGCCGACATCAATCACCTTATCACCCTTTTGCACAAAGCGTTCAAGCGCCTGAATGCAGAGTACGGTTGTCGGATGTGTCCCTGTGCCGAAAGCCATTCCCGGGTCCATTTCAATAATCAGTTCATCAGTATGGACCGGCGTATATTCCTCCCACGTCGGCACAATTGTAAACTTTTCAGAAATTTTCACAGGATGATAATACTTTTTCCAGGCAGTCGCCCACTCTTCTTCATTTACTTCAGAAATAGTGATGTGGTTTCTGCCCAAATCAATATTGTAAAGAAGGAGATTATTAATCGTTTCTTTGATGCCGTCTACAGTTTCGCCCAGAAAACTGTTAACCGGCAGATATGCTTTGACAATGACACCCTCATCTGGGTAATCATTGGGGTCGAGCTGGTAGATTTCCCCGTACACATTCTCACGTTCTTTAATTAAATCAAGCGGGTCCTCTATCACAACCCCACTTGCACCAGCTTCATGCAATATATTTGAGATAGGTTCGACCGCTTCATGTGTTGTGTGAATGCTTAATTCGGACCATTTCAAAACTACCAACTCCTCATCCAATAATTAATCGCCTTTAAACGCGCGTTTTACCTTGTCAAAGAAACTCATTTCCTGTTCATCAGGCAGGTTTCCGCTGACTTCGGCAAATTCGCGGATAATGTCTTTTTGTTTATCTGTCAGATTTGTCGGCGTAACGACGCGGACGACGATATGCTGGTCACCCTGTCCATAGCCTCTGACATTTTGAACGCCTTTGCCTCTTAATCTGAATTTCGTTCCTGTTTGTGTACCGGCCGGAATTTTCAATTTCACTTTTCCATGCAGCGTCGGCACTTCTACCTCATCTCCAAGAGCAGCCTGAGCAAACGTTAACGGCATTTCACAGTAAATATCATCGCCGTCACGCTCGAAGAACTCGTGTGCGCGTACATGGAACACGACAAATAAATCCCCGGCAGGGCCGCCGTTTATTCCTGGTTCACCCTGTCCCGAGAGACGAAGCTGCTGCCCGTCATCTACACCGGCTGGAATTGTCACGTTGATTTTCTTGCGTTTTTTGATTTTTCCTTTGCCGCCGCAGTCCGCACATTTGTTTTTAATGATTTTGCCTGTTCCTTCACAGTGGTGGCAGACCCGTCTGTTAACGACTTTTCCAAACGGTGTATTTTGCTCCACGTTTAACTGGCCGGAGCCTCCGCAGTGGGAGCATGTTTCTGGATTTGTGCCAGGTTTCGCACCTGAGCCTTTACATGTCTCGCACGTTTCCTCGCGGGGAATTTCGATAGTTGTTTCTTTACCGAAAGCCGCATCCTCAAACGACAGGGTCATCGTATACTGTAAATCAGCACCCTGGCGCGGAGCGTTTGGATCTCTCCGTCTTGTGCCTCCGCCGAAAATACTTGAGAAAATATCATCGAAACCAAAACCGCCGAAATCGCCGCCGCCAAAACCTCCGCCGCCGAAGCCTTGGTTAGGGTCAGTGTGACCAAATTGATCGTAATGCGCACGTTTTTGGTCATCTGACAGCGTTTCGTACGCTTCTTTTACCTCTTTAAATTTTTCATCTGATCCGGCTTCTTTGTTAATATCAGGATGATATTTTTTTGACAGCTTCCGATAAGCTTTTTTAATTTCATCCTTTGAAGCGCTCTTACTTACTCCCAGCACTTCATAGTAATCACGCTTACTCATCTCGCTTCACTCTCCCGAATTTCTCACATAAATTAGATTGTATCATTTTGAATTATGATTTTTCAATTCCTTTTATCCCGGGCAAGAAAAAAAGTCAAAGCCAAGAGATGCCTGACTTTGACTTTCTAATCATTGAATCAGATTATGAAATGTGTTCTTTTCGGTCAGCTCCGGAAGCGGGGCTGACACTAAAAAGAACTTATTTTTTGTTTTGGTCGTCGTTTACTTCTTCGTATTCAGCGTCGACAACGTTGTCATCCGCTTTGCCTTCAGCGTTTGCTCCGCCTTGAGCTTGCTGTGCTTTAGCAGCTTCTTCATAAAGCTTCATAGAAAGCTCTTGAACGATTGTTTGAAGCTCATCTTTTTTCGCTTTGATCTCTTCAAATTCGTTTTTCTCAATCGCTGCTTTTAAAGCATCTTTGGCATCGTTGGCTTTTTTCACTTGTTCTTCGTCTACTTTGCCTTCAAGATCTTTTAATGTTTTCTCAGTTTGGAAAACAAGCTGATCTGCTTCGTTGCGGACTTCGATTTCTTCTTTTTTCTTCGCATCAGCGTCAGCATTTTCTTCCGCTTCTTTTACCATGCGTTCGATCTCTTCATCAGAAAGACCTGAAGAAGATTTAATTGTAATGTTTTGTTCTTTTCCTGTGCCTAAGTCTTTTGCTCTTACGTTTACGATACCGTTTTTGTCAATATCGAAAGAAACTTCGATTTGAGGCACGCCGCGCGGTGCTGGCGGGATATCAGTAAGCTGGAAGCGGCCGAGTGTTTTGTTGTCGGCAGACATTGGGCGCTCACCTTGAAGAACATGGATATCAACAGCTGTTTGGTTATCAGCAGCAGTTGAGAACACTTGAGATTTGCTTGTTGGGATCGTCGTGTTGCGGTCGATCAGTTTTGTAAACACGCCGCCCATTGTTTCGATACCGAGAGAAAGCGGTGTAACGTCAAGAAGAACAACATCTTTTACGTCACCTGTGATAACGCCGCCCTGAATCGCAGCACCAAGCGCTACAACTTCATCCGGGTTTACGCCTTTATGCGCTTCTTTTCCAGTTTCTTTTTTGATTGCTTCTTGTACGGCAGGGATACGAGTTGATCCGCCGACAAGGATGACTTTGTCGATTTCGCTTGCAGAAAGTCCTGCATCTTGAAGCGCTTGACGGACAGGACCCATTGTGCGCTCTACTAAATGAGAAGAAAGCTCTTCGAATTTAGCGCGAGTTAATGTAAGTTCAAGGTGAAGCGGTCCTGCTTCTCCAGCTGTGATAAACGGTAAAGAAATTTGCGTAGAAGATACGCCGGAAAGATCTTTTTTCGCTTTTTCAGCTGCGTCTTTCAAACGCTGAAGCGCCATTTTGTCTTTTGACAAATCAATGCCGTTTTCTTTTTTGAATTCAGACACAAGATGATCGATGATAACTTGGTCAAAATCGTCCCCACCCAGACGGTTGTCGCCGGCAGTTGAACGAACTTCGAATACACCGTCGCCAAGCTCAAGGATGGAAACGTCGAATGTACCGCCGCCAAGGTCGTATACTAGGATCGTTTGATCTTCATCTGTTTTATCAAGTCCGTATGCAAGCGCTGCTGCAGTCGGCTCGTTGATGATACGTTCTACTTCAAGACCTGCAATTTTACCAGCGTCTTTTGTTGCTTGACGCTCAGCATCGTTAAAGTATGCAGGAACTGTGATAACTGCTTTTGATACTGTTTCGCCAAGATAGCTTTCAGCGTATGATTTAAGGTGTTGAAGGATGATAGCAGACACTTCTTGTGGAGTGTAATCCTTTCCTTCAATTTCAACTTTATAATCAGTACCCATATGACGTTTGATAGACATAATTGTGTTAGGGTTTGTAATAGATTGGCGTTTAGCCACTTCCCCTACTTGACGTTCGCCGTTTTTAAATGCAACAACTGATGGCGTTGTGCGGTTTCCTTCAGCGTTAGCAATAACTTTAGGCTCGCCGCCTTCAAGCACTGCCACACATGAGTTTGTTGTTCCTAAGTCGATTCCGATAACTTTACTCACTTGAATAACCTCCTGCTATGTAATTATTGATTCACTTTGACCATGGAAGGGCGAATGACGCGATCCTTCAGCTTATAGCCTTTTTGCATTTCCTCAACAACAATGTTGGAGCCGTAGTTTTCGTCTTCAGCCTGCATAACAGCTTGGTGCAGATTAGGATCAAATTCCTGCCCTACAGCTTCGATGGCTTCGACGCCTTCTTTTTTCAAGGCTTCTACGAGCTGACGGTGGACCATTTCCATTCCCTGGAGCAAACTTTTCGTCTGTTCATTGTCGGCTTCAACCTGAAGCGCTCGTTCAAAGCTGTCAAGAGCCGGCAGTAAATCAGTCACGATATTTTGAGAACGGTATTTTTGGGACGCTTCCATCTCTAAACGGCTGCGTCGTTTATAGTTTTCAAAGTCTGCTTGAACACGCAAAAGTTTGTTTTCTTTTTCCTCAAGCAAACCTTGCAATTCGTTAATTTGGTTTTGAAGAAGTTCGCTTTCATTTGTTTCTTCCTGCTGTTCATCAGCGGCAGCTTGTTCTTCAATGATTTCTTGCTCTTCTGTTTCGTTTTGTTCAACGGTTTGTTTTTCTTCTGACATTGTGTTCACCTCCCTCAAAGTGTAAGGAGAAGGACAGGTGCTGCCCTTCGATAAAATTTGCCAAAATTCCCTTATTCATCATACAGACTTGTTAATGCTTTTGACAAGTCCGAAGTCACATGCTGAAGCAGGCTGACAACCCTGGAATAATTCATGCGGGTCGGGCCGATAATCGCAATTGAGCCGATCTGCTTCTGGTCTACGGAATAAGAAGCCGTAATCAGACTGCAATTTTCCATCTCTTCATAGTCGTTTTCTTTTCCGATTTTAATCGAAATTCCCGTGTGCGGGGATTGAACCAGCTTTAAAACATCCTGTTCTTTCTCAATTAATGAAAGCAGCGACCGAACTCGGGTGATATCATGGAACTCAGGCTGGTTCAGCATATTGATTTTCCCGCCAAAAAACAACTTTTCAACGTGATTTGTGGAATGAAAGGTTGAACGAAGCGCGTCGAGTATATTGTCATAGTTCTTAATGTGCTGTCTTAGGTACATGACAACTTCCTTAAATATGCGCTCATTCAGTTCATCCATTGGAACGCCGCTTAATCGGTCGTTCAGTATATTGACCAGTTTTTCAATATCAGACAGATCCATTTTGGTCGGAAAGTTAATCGTTTTGTTTTCCACATGCCCCGTATTGGTAACGAGAATCGCTACCGCCATATCAGGCTGAATCGGAATGATTTGAATCTGTTTAAGGTAATTCTCACTCAGCTTCGGCCCGAGTACGATGGATGTGTAATTCGTCAGATCGGACAAAATTTGCGCTGATTTTTGAACTGTCTTCTCCAGCTCGAAAATTTTCTCTTTGAAGATCGAGTGGATTTGGTCCAGGTCGCTTTTCGTCAGTTTGACGGGTGACAGCAAATGGTCAACATAGTACCGATACCCTTTTTCTGACGGAACACGTCCTGAGGATGAATGGGTTTTTTCAATAAAGCCCAATTCCTCCAAGTCAGCCATCTCGTTTCTTATTGTTGCAGAGCTAAATGTGATTTCATCTTTTTTCGAAAGAGTTCTTGATCCCACCGGCTGTGCCGATTTAATAAAATCGTTGATTATAACCTGTAGGATCAGCAGCTGACGATTTGTTAACATCATCATCACCTCTGTTAGCACTCTCAATAAGCGAGTGCTAATTCTATAACAAAAGTATCAAACCACAAGAAAAATGTCAATTATAACTCACCCAAAAAAGCGCCAAAAACTTCATTGCCTAATAATTTCCCTTGATGAGTCAAATAAACGGCAGACTCCGAATTGTGAATCAGCCCTTTTTCAGCGAGGTCTTTTAACACGCTTGGGAAAAGTCCATCCAGGGAGCGGCCGTATTTTTCTGCGAATCGTTTTTTGCTGACACCGGCTGTTTTTCTCAAACCTAAAAACATTTCTTCCTCAATCTGTTCTTCTGTTGTCACTTCATGTGTATCTCTGTACGGAAAACCCTTTTCAGCTATCAGGTCAATGTAATGCTTAACAGGTCCAACGTTCACTGTTCGTGTGCCGCCAATATATCCGTGAGCGCCAGCTCCGAAACCGAAATATTGTTCGTTGCTCCAATACGTTAGATTGTGCTTAGATTCCATGCCTGCCTTAGCAAAGTTGCTGATTTCATATTGATGAATGCCGTGAGCTTCCATCTGGCTCATCACCATTTCATACATTTCAGCTTCCTGCTCCTGCGGCGGAAGATGAAGCCGCCCTTTTTGCATCAAATTATAAAATACCGTTTTCGGTTCTACAATAAGGGAGTAAACGGAATAATGCTCGGCGTCCAATGATAAAGCAGTGTTTATGGAATGTTCCAGATGCTTGAGGGTTTGCCCCGGAAGCCCGAACATGAGATCAAGACTGATATTCTCAAAACCGATTTCCCGCGCTCTTTCAAAAGAGGTGAATACATCTTTTTGCTTGTGCACTCGGCCGATTTTTTCTAACAGATCGTCTTCGAACGTTTGCACACCAAAGCTAAGGCGATTTACGCCTGCTTCTTTTAATATTTTTAATTTCTCTGCGGACAAGTCGTCCGGATTCGCTTCAACCGCAAATTCCGATAATTCGCTTGAGGGCTTCAGCACGCGGTTGATCATGTCCATCAGCTTTTTAAGCTGTTCCTCAGACAGGGAGGTCGGCGTGCCTCCTCCGATAAAGATTGTTTTGAGATCAGGCTGCCCGGTTTTTGCTATTGTATTTATCATTTCCTGTTCGAGTGCGTTTAAATACTCGTCGACTGGCTGACTTTGAATAAAATATTTATTGAAATCGCAGTAGTGGCAAATATGCTCACAAAATGGGATATGGATATAAGCTGATTTCAACGGATTCACCTTCTTTACAGAAAGAAGCCGCAGTACAAGACTGCGGCGGCTTCTATTGTTTTTTCGGACTGTCGTCCATTTTCAGAACTGCCATAAATGCTTCTTGCGGCACTTCAACTGAGCCGACCTGCTTCATCCGGCGTTTTCCTTCTTTTTGTTTTTCAAGAAGTTTCCGTTTACGCGAGATGTCCCCTCCGTAACATTTAGCCAATACGTTTTTACGCATTGCTTTTATGGTGGAGCGGGCCACGATTTTCTGGCCGATTGCGGCTTGTACCGGAACTTCAAACTGCTGGCGCGGAATGAGTTCTTTCAGTTTTTCAACGATCACTTTTCCGCGTTCATATGCGTAATCACGATGCACGATAAAGGAAAGGGCATCGATTTTTTCACCATTCAGCATAATGTCCATTTTCACAAGCTTGGACGGTTTGTAGCCGATCAGTTCATAATCAAAGGACGCATAGCCTTTAGTGCTTGATTTCAGCTGGTCAAAAAACTCATATACGATTTCCGCTAATGGCATATCATAAATGATGCTGACACGGTTTGCGTCTAAATACTGCATGTCAATGAAATTGCCGCGTTTTCCTTGGCAAAGCTCCATTACAGCGCCGACATAGTCATTCGGCACCATCATCGTCGCTTTTACGTATGGCTCCTCAACCCTTTCGATCTTTTGAGGATCCGGCATGTTGGACGGGTTATCGACAACGACCTTTTCGCCGTCTGTCATATACACGTCATAGATAACGCTTGGCGCTGTCGTAATCAGGTCGATGTTGAACTCACGCTCAATTCGCTCCTGAATGATCTCCATGTGAAGCATGCCTAAAAATCCGCAGCGGAACCCGAATCCAAGCGCTTGCGAAGTTTCCGCTTCATATTGAAGGGAGGAATCATTCAGCTCAAGCTTTTCAAGAGCTTCCCTTAAATCATTATACTTCGCTGTATCAATCGGATACAAACCACAGTACACCATCGGGTTTAGCTTGCGGTATCCCGGCAGCGCTTCTTCTGCAGGATTGGCAGCGCTCGTTATTGTATCACCGACACGTGTGTCACCGACATTTTTGATTGAGGCAGTCAGGAAGCCTACATCACCGACCGTCAGTTCATTTGTCGGAGTTGCTTTCGGCGTGAACACGCCCACCTCTGTTACTTCGAATTCTTTCCCGGTTGCCATCATTTTGATTTTTTGTCCCGGCTTTACCGTTCCTTCAACGACTCTGATATAAGCCACGACACCGCGGTAGGCGTCATAAAGCGAGTCGAAGATCAGCGCTTTGAGCGGCGCCTCCGGATCTCCGGTCGGAGCTGGCACCTTTTCTACGATTTGTTCTAAAATCTCCTCAATCCCGATACCGGCTTTTGCTGAAGCAAGCACGGCTTCTGATGCGTCAAGGCCGATAACGTCTTCTACCTCTTGGCGCACACGTTCGGGCTCGGCGCTCGGAAGGTCGATTTTATTGATGACCGGAAGGATTTCAAGATCGTTGTCAAGCGCTAAGTAGACATTGGCGAGCGTCTGCGCTTCAATCCCCTGGGCTGCATCCACGACAAGAATCGCTCCCTCGCAGGCAGCAAGGCTTCGGGATACTTCATACGTGAAGTCGACGTGTCCCGGCGTATCGATTAGATGAAAGATATATTCTTCTCCGTCTTTTGCTTTATATTTAAGCTGAACAGAGTTTAATTTAATGGTTATGCCCCGCTCACGTTCAAGATCCATAGAATCGAGCAATTGTTCTTTCATTTCTCGTTGAGTGATTGCCGACGTTTTTTCTAAAATACGATCCGCTAAGGTCGATTTTCCGTGGTCAATATGGGCAATGATAGAGAAATTCCGTATTCTCGATTGCCTCTCTAAACGCTTTTCTTTATCTGTCACAATCTATCACTCCTACTATTAAACGCAAAATACACTAGCTTAGATTATATCAATAGGATTGTAAAGATTCAATGTAAAACAAGAAAGAGAAAAGTTCCCTATCATATCTGGGCTGCTTTTCTCTTTCACGTACTTATTGATTCATATCCCGTATCCATTCATACATTGACTGGGCAGTATTGGTTACGGTGTCCGAAAGCGCTTTTCCGGCTTTTGAAAACATATTGAATGTCTCCACCTTTTCCAGCTCTTTTTGTTTTTCTTCTAAATCTTTTGCCGTGACTGTTTCTCCTAGGATTGAGGCTTCTTTTTCATTATCTTTTCCGTCGGTGAGCGTAAACGCCCCCTTCAGTGAAGAGTCATGATAGCCTTTCATACTCAGCATCCCGTTGTTTGCCTGCTGCATGCCGAACAGAACGCCTAAAAACATGATCGTGACAAGCAGTAAGCACTTTCCAAAGTATGCAATCAAATCAACCACCTATTTCTTATTGTTTTTTCGTCTCCCCGCTCGCTGCGTTGACCTTTTCAGCATCCCAGTACATTTCGCTGAATACGTCCGCGGCCGCGTTAGCCGCACGCTGCAGCTCTTCGAGATTATTATCCACTCCGCCAAACTCGAGCAAAAGCGCTCTATCGGTTAAATCCTGATTGTAAACACCATTATCGCCTGGCGAGCCTTTGGAAAAGACACCTGTGCTAAGTCCGGGGTATTTTTTCTCCATCAGTTTATGAAGCTCACTCGCAATTTTATAGTTTTCTTCGAAGTTTTTGCTTTTTTTCCCGACGACAAAGGCTACCCTGGCATAGCTTTTCCCTTTAATCGTTGCGGTTGTGTCTTTTTTGCGCCGAGAGTCTCTGTGGATGTCAATGATATATTGCAGATTTTTGTTTGAAGCGAGGGCGTCTTTCACGACCGGCCTTGATTCATCATAGGACCTGGCATAGTTTAAGCCTTTTTTATTTAATTTTGACTGTATATCGGTTTTATTCACTGTGGCTCCGATTCCCTGGGATTCAAGCGCTTGTCCGAACATATCTCCTACAAGCGTGACGTTGGCTTTAGAATGGCGCGCCATGTCAGGATCGGACTCGCCTTTTAATAGAGGGAGATATGATTCCGTATTGTGCGTGTGATAGATAAACACGACCTTTTTATCACCTGTTGTTTGTTTCGGCGGATCTTTTTGCGCATTATCTGATTGCGTTTGCTGTTTTTCAATCTCTGCCAAATTCGCTTCTCTTTCTTCCTCCATCACCTTAGACGGCGGCGGCGATTCCGCAGGCATATTCGTATAATCCGTTCCTTGTCCAGCTAACAAAATCTCGGTATCAAATTGTGCAAATCCTGGAAGCTCCCGACCGAGAAAGCTCCGCGGATCTTCGAGGTTAATGCTCGTCGCCAGCTTTAAAGAAAGACGAGAAAGATGAAATGAGCTGTCTGTTTGAGAGAGGTCAGAAGCGAAATAATGGTTTTCCATCCGCAGCAAATGTGCAAATACGTCACCCGGCAATTCTTCAGCAATCCCATAAAAAGAGTCAGACGACGGCCTAAGTTCCGGCCGGAGAGACGTCAGCACACCGGATAGAACAAAAATCACGATAAGGCTTACCATAAATAGAAAGATGGCTTTTACCGCTTTCCCTCCATTTACCGCAACAACAATCTGTCTGTTTCTGCGTTTATTTCTCATTGAATCCCTCCAGCGCTTGTCTAGTAATTACTCTATGAACAAGCTAGAGGAAGTAGAACTGTTTAGTGATTGTAGGAGCCTTTGTTTTCTTGTGACACTTTTTCATGAAGCGCTGTGTTTAATCCGTTCGCTAAAACATTTGCCATATCGTCGATAAATGAATCGACTTCCTTCGGTGTAACCATTAAGTTGTGCCCTAAAGGCGAAAGCACCTCGTGAATGAGCTGCCGTTTTTCATCTTCTTGAAGGGTTCCGACAATACCTAGGAACGATTGGCGCTGCTTTTGATCGGGAAGATCTTCTTCAGTGAGCACTTTCTTTTTCCCAAACGTCATGCCTGCCGGAACAAGCGATCTTGATGGCCTGTTATCCTTCATTTCTCTGCCAAAATGTTTTAATATGTAGTCCACCGTGTCGCTGGCAATTGTCACGGCATCAACTACTGTCGGAACACCGATAGCAATCACCGGAACACCAAGCGTGTCTTTGCTTAAATCTTTTCGTTTATTCCCCACTCCAGATCCCGGGTGAATGCCTGTATCCGATATTTGAATGGTTGTGTTGACCCTTTCCACCGCCCGCGCCGCCAACGCATCAATGGCGATGACAAAATCAGGCTTCGATTGCTCAATCACACCTTTAATAATGTCACTTGTTTCGATTCCTGTTATCCCCATTACACCCGGTGCAAAAGCACTGACAGGCCTGTACCCCTCCTGTACGTTTTCCGGCTGAAGCTTAAACAAGTGCCTTGTTACCAACAGATTTTCTACTGCCATCGGCCCAAGCGCATCAGGTGTCACGTTCCAGTTGCCGAGCCCAACGATCAAACAGCTCGCATCTTTTGAGATATTAAGGTTTTCAAGAAAAGCTGAGAATTCCTCCGCAAAGACAGCAGAGACCTTCTCCTGCATTTCCGAATCATTCTCCCTGATTCCCTGTGCTTCAAGCGTTAAATAGCGCCCTTCTTTTTTTCCCGAAAGCTCTGCGCCTTCCTTTGTAACATCAACTGTGCGGATTTTAATGCCGCCGTGATCACGCTCTTTTTCAATAAAGCCTTTAATTTCTTTTGTCGGCACAGCCTGCTGATTGGCCATTGCTTCCTTCGTTTCCACTGCCAAATCGGTACGTATCAAATACTGATTCACATCCAGCTCACTCTTTTTCATACAGGGGCCTCCTTCACATTAAGTACCTATATTGTTGCCATTTGCTGAATGAATCATGCTAAAAAGAGAACCTTCAATGAAAAATACTTTACATTTATATTGCAATCTAAAGGTGTGTTTGATAGAATACAATTTGTTCTATTGTGAAGAAGATTTAACCTTAAGACACTGTGCTACAGGTTGTATCTTAGGAGGTGAAACACATGCCAAACATTAAATCAGCGATTAAACGTACAAAAACAAACAACGAACGCCGCGTTCATAACGCGACAATCAAATCTGCTATGCGTACTGCAATCAAACAAGTTGAAGCTTCTGTTGCCAACAACGAAGCTGACAAAGCGAAAACTGCTCTTACTGAAGCAGCTAAACGTATTGATAAAGCAGTGAAAACAGGTCTTGTACACAAAAATACCGCAGCTCGATACAAATCAAGACTAGCGAAAAAAGTGAACGGACTTTCTGCATAATATAAAAACGATCCTCAATAATGGGGATCGTTTTTTTCATTTCTTTTTAACAGCTGTAAAAGGAACAGTTCGAGCAGGAGCTGCTTGTCCTTTTTCCCGGTTTTCATCTCATAGTCCATGACAGCAAGCTGTTCAATAATTGAACGGAGCTCCTCCTCTGAAAAAAGCCTTGCTTGATCCATCGCCAGCTTTACCCGAAATGGGTGAACTTTTAGATTAGAAGCTATTTGTTTTTGTCCGTATCCCTGTTCCGCGAAGTATTTTGTCTGAAGAATCAGCCGGAACTGGTTCGAAATAAGCGCCATAATTTTGATCGGTTCTTCATTTTGTTTAAGCAAATCATAAAAAATTTGCAGACTCTCAGTTCGTTTTCGGTTGACGATTTTATTGATCAGCTCAAAAATATTTTGTTCAAGGCTTCTAGCAACAAGCATTTTCACATCATCCAGCGTAATTTCTTCACGATCTCCAATAAACGTGCAGAGCTTTTGAATCTCCTGAAAAATCGATGACAGATGCCCGTTCACAAGCAGAACCAAATGCTCCGCCGCTTCCGTGCCGATTGTTTTCTGCTCTGTTTTTGCAAGGTTGACAGTAAAGTCTGTCGTTTCCTTTGCGTTTAATTCCTTCGCCTCCATCATAAACGCGTGCTTCTTTAACGCTTTCGTCAGCTTTTTCCGCTCATCAAGCTTTTCATACGGAGCAAGCAGGACAAAGACTGTGTAAGGAGTAGGTGATTGTATATATGATTCAAGCGCACTGACGTTGTGCTCAATTTTTTCTTTTTTCTTTTCACCTGTTAAAAAATATGGATTTTTCACAATGACAAGACGCCGCTCCCCCATAAACGGAAACGTTTCAGCATCTGCAATTGCTTGATCCAGCGGGTCCTCTTCCAGATCAAAAACGGATAGATTGAAATCCTTTGTCTCCTGATCAACGACCGTCTGTCTGATCCTGCTGACGGTTTCTTGCAGCAGATATGTCTCTTTTCCGTATAAACAATAAACCGGATGGACCTCTCCTTTTTTCAGGCTTTTCCACACATCAAATACCATTGTTGTACGACTTCCTCTCTTTCATCATCCCCCTCTATCCTAAATTGAGTTTGCAAAATAGTAAAGAGGAAGCCTGACTGCTGCTTCCCCATTTATATTAAACGCCTGTTCGCAAGCCCCCGGGACAGCTTGTAAAAAGGCGATAATCACCAGAACAGAAAACGTTACCTAAGCTTCTAGATTTTTCAAAACGATTCGATTATACTTAAATCAGTCAGGAGGGATAAAGTTGAATGATTTTGAAAAAAACGTTCAAAGCAAACGAAATGATGCTGTAGACTCAGCTGTTGGTTTTGTTGTGTCCTTCGGATTTTTCGCCTTCTTGTTTGTCATGGCAACGGTTATTCACCTGGTTGGTTCATAACAGCGACTGCCCGGGCTGCTGATTTCTCGGCAGTCTTTTTTAGTTCGTCTCTGTTATATCTGATGTATCATATGGAGGATAGACAGAAAAGGTTCCAACTCTGTTTTTGTATCTATATTGGATCGTTCCGTTTTGATCTGTTCGCAGCACGCGGATAGAATGTCTCTGTAATAGTTGCAGAACTTTTTGATGAGGATGATGGTACCGATTGTTTTTCCCGGCTGAGATAATGGCCGTTTTCGGCTGAAGCTGTTGGATGAATTCTTCACCGGTAGAGCCTTTGCTCCCATGGTGCCCCACCTTTAAGACATCTGCTTTAATATTTGGAAACACGTCCATCACCTCCTGTTCCCCTTCTTTCTCCAGATCACCCGTCAAAATCCAGCTCAGAACGCCCGTCTCCATCCACAGAACGAGAGAGGAATTATTTTTGCTTGCCGGATCAGGTGTTTCAGGTGACAGTACATGGAACTGCAAATCCTTTATTTGCAATACATCGCCTCGCTTCACCTCTTCAATTGTCACTCCCTCTTTTCTGGCTGTCTGCAGCACTTTCTCATCTTTAGGTTCAGAAACGAACCCTTTCGGAATCACGAGGCGCTTTACTTTATGATGCTTCAGCAGAGTCTCCGCCTCTCCGATATGATCTTGGTCAGCGTGCGTCAGAATTAAAGCGTCAAGCTGTTTGATTCCCTTAGCAGTTAAAAACGGAATCAGCACCTTTTCCCCCAGTGAAAACGAATGCTGTTTTTCGCGCCAAGGCTCTGACGAGTAAGACAAAGTGCCGCCGGTATCAATTAAGACACGACCCCGCTGATGCGGAGCACCTACAAACATGCTGTCACCCTGTCCAATATCTATCATATCCACTTCTCCTTCGGAACTAAGACACGGATATATAAAGAGCAGAAACAGCACCGTGCAGCAAATGCCTCCGGTTACCATCAACTGCGACAAGGAGCGTTTTTCAATCGCCATAAGCAATAGGATGATCGCAACCGTGAATAAAAAAAGCAAAACAGGTGCAGGATGTGCGATCATAATCGTGAACACATCAACATCTGCAATGTTTGTGATTAGCCTATTGGTCCAGCTTATCAATAAATCAAACCAGCGGAAAAACAATCTCCCAAACGAAGCGGAAAGACTTAATAGAAGAACACCTGCTACAGCTCCCGGCAAAATACAGAAGGTATAAAATGGTACCATCAACATATTCATCGGTACGCTGATGATAGAAAACTGATGAAAATGATACAGGAGAATCGGAAGCGAGCCCAGCTGAGCGATGAGTGATACAATTGTCAGCTGCCCCAAGGAGGTTTTAACCTGATGAAAAATAGAAGAGGATAGAATTAAAGAAAAACTGACGGCGAACGATAGCTGAAAACCGGCTTCAAAGAGATGATAAGGATTGAAGAGCAGAAGGACGATGTATGAAAGACAAATTGCAGTTGCAGAGTGGACACGCCATTTGACAAGGCTTCCAGCTAAGTAAACACCCGACATGAGAGCGGCGCGTAGCACTGAAGGAGCAGCGCCGGTCAACATCACATAGAGCGGCAGAAATAACAGCAACAGAATTGACGCCTTTTCTCTAGTTATACCAAGGCGAATCATGATATAAAACAAACCTGCTGTCAAAATCCCCACGTGGAGTCCTGATATTGCCAAGAGATGGACAACACCAAGCTTTTGATACGCGGTAAGCACTTCATCCTCCACATAAAATCTGTCACCAACTGTAAGTGCCTGTACAATCCCTGCCGAATCAGGAGGCAAAAGGCTGTTTGTGAATGATATGATATGTTTTCTCAAGCTGAGCACCTTGTACTTAAAATTTTCAGGTTCGCTGCAGTTTTGAATAGACGTGACAGAGTAGTTCCAATGAATATGCTGCCGATAAAGATACTCGTTATAATCAAATGCACCCGGCACAGTTGCGTGATTCGGTTCTTCCAATGTACCAGTTAACTCACATGACACTCCTGGTTCTATGTATAACAGCTGTTCTTTTTCACCAGCAGACTGAATGCGATACGCAGCAGCCCATTTTTCCTTATCAGGTGTCTCAACCATCATAGACATACGGTCGCCGTCAATTTTGGGAATAGTGTCAATCACTGCCTTGAATTGATAAGTTCCCTGCCGATAGGAAGAGACATTCTGAGAATCTGTGACTGCATACAGTACAAAAAACAATATAAAAGAGAAGAAACAAACAATAATTAGAAAAGCGTGCCTCGTTTTGATTAAAATGATGAGGAGAAAGAGGATGAAAAGAAAAATAGCGGGGAAATAAGCGGCGGCAGTAATTCCAGCCGTTGCCGAAGCTGCCGCCATAGGCAATAATAAGCGCGAATTACGCATTCATCACACGTAGCTCGTGAAAAGTGTATTCGCCTGTTCATGTATCTTTTTCAATTCTTCCTCCGCTAAACCGGCATCAGCCAATTTCCCTATAAGACCCGCTACAAATGAAAGCTTTTCCCTGTTTTTCAGATCAACGATCATTTCATCGAGTTCAACCTGTTCAACTGTTACACCCGCCTGTTCAAATAATTCCTGCGCATACGGATGTGTTTTGTAATCCTCAGCATAATAAACCGTTTTGATACCCGCTTGAATAATAGATTTGCAGCATTGAATGCACGGATAATGCGTCACATAAATCTCGGCTCCATCAGTCGGCACCCCAAACTTAGAGCATTGAAGAATCGCATTCATTTCAGCGTGAATGGTTCTTGCGCAATGATCATCTATCATTAAGCATCCTTCATCTGCACAATGTACGCCGCCCGCGATTGACCCATTGTAGCCTCCTGCTATCATGCGTTTGTCTCTGACTATAGTAGCGCCGACAGATAATCTCGGACATGTGCTGCGCAGCGCCAATAAATGGCTTTGAGCCATAAAGTATTGATTCCATGAAATTCGTTCCACGTTGTTCCCTCCAAATGTTGTGTTGCCTGACCTTTAGTTTACCTATCATAATGCATGACCGTCAAATCACTTTACTGTAATGGAAGACTTTATTTTCTCAAATGACTTTTCACCTATTCCTGAAACCTTAGTGATATCTTCAATTGTTTGGAAACGCCCGTTTTCTTCCCGGTATGCAATAATAGCTTCAGCTTTGGATGGCCCCACCCCTGAGATGCCTTGTAACTCCTCTAAGGTTGCTGTATTGATATTCACCAGCGCTCCCTTCCCTCCATCGCTTTGGACAGACCCTCCGCCACCTTGCTGCACTGCTGTTTCCTCCCCCTTTTTCGGGATGTACACCACTGTCCCGTCCTGCAGAATCTCCGCCAAATTTACTTGCGCTTCGTCTGCTTGTTCACTGGTCCCGCCCGCTTTCTCAATTGCCTGAGATACTCTGTCCCCTGTTCGCATTTCATAAACGCCAGGATGCTGAACAGCACCTTTGATGTCTATCACAATTGTTTCATTTGACTCGTCGTTGTTTGCTTCCTGCTTTACCACTGTATTTTCTGCCTCTGTTGGTACAGCTTGCTTCACCGGCTCTTTATTTTTCCCTGTGGCCAGAAAGATCATAATCGCTGTGAAAACAGCCGCAGAAGCCGCTAAAATAATTGCTTTCTTATGCTGATTCAACCAATTCATCGTGCATGTTCCCCGCTTTCGTCATATTTTATTTTCATAACACATATGGTTTAGAGGATAATAGCTCAAAGGAGGGGAAACCATTGAAGATAGGCTTTATCGGCACAGGAAATATGGGCACGATCCTTATCGAATCATTTATTGAATCAAAAGCAGCCGATCCCTCAAACATGACAATCACAAACCGCACAATTGAAAAAGCGTTGCACATAAAAAACCGCTACAACAGCATAAACGTTACCGAAAGTCTCGAAAAGCTCGTTTCTGAAAACGAGATGATTTTTATTTGTGTTAAGCCGCTTGATATATATCCTTTACTGGCAAGAGCGTTACCTTATTTAAGAAAAGATCATATTCTCATCTCAATTACAAGCCCCGTTCAAACCGAACAGCTCGAACAATATGTGCCGTGTCAAGTGGCTCGAGTGATCCCAAGTATTACGAACAGAGCGCTGGCAGGTGTTTCTCTCGTCACTTTCGGCACAAGCTGCGGCGAATCTGCAAAAACGAAAATCAATGAGCTGATGCAGCATATCTCTCATCCGCTGCAAATTGAAAGTGACATCACCAGGGTTGCATCAGACATCGTAAGCTGCGGCCCCGCTTTTATGAGCTATCTGATTCAGCGGTTTATAGATGCAGCTGTTTCGGAAACATCAGTGTCTAAACAGGACGCGATTTTGATGTGTAAGGAAATGCTTGTCGGAATGGGAAAACTGTTAGAAACCGAATTGTATACCCTGCCTGCATTACAGGAAAAGGTTTGCGTTAAAGGCGGTGTAACGGGAGAAGGCATTAAAGCGCTGGAAAGCGGTGTGCAGGATATGTTTCACCGGGTATTTCAAAATACTCATATGAAGTACGAGGAGGATATTTCCGCAGTGAAAAAGCAGTTTCATGTGTAGACGAGTATGTCATACGTTCGTCTGTACTGCAAAGGCATAAAAAAGCATTTTAAAAAACCATCGTTTTAGGAAACGATGGTTTTTGATTTCTGCGCCTTGAAAAATAGGCGTTCTGATTGTGCTGATGGCTCGGTATCCGTAAAATCAGCTGTCACGCGATGGAGCTGAAAGCCGCAGTTCTTAAGCATTTCTTCGTACTCTTCCACCGGGAACGTTCTTTGCTCGTGTGTCTCATCAAAACGATCATACGCTTCTCCGTTCCACACAAAAAACGACATATCATGAATGACAGAAAGCTCGCCACTTCCGGCAAAGCTCTGCCAAATATAGCTGATATCTTCGTCCTGGTCAGCAAATGTGCTATCTGGAAAGACTTCCGCAATTTTATAAGATGAATGAACATCAAACAACAAAATGCCTTCAGGCTTTAATACCCGAAATACACTTTTAAAGGTTTCGATCACATCATTTTTTGTTTTTAAATAATTTAATGAGTCACAGCATATCACAACAGCGTCAAACTGACCGTCAAAGCCGGTAATCTCTCTCATATCCTGCTGAAGAAATAAAATAGGCTGGCTACTCGATACCTTTTGCTGGGCGAAAGAAAGCATCTCTTCGCTGAGATCGATGCCTGTAACCTCGAAGCCTTTTTCGGCAAGCCGGATGGAGATTTCCCCCGTGCCGCATGCCAGATCGAGAATACGGACTTTTTCCGGGAGAGATGCTTCAATCCATTTTGTCCATTGATCGTAAGGCGCGTGTGACATTAACTCGTCATACACGCTTGCAAAGCCTTGATAAATCATTGATTCATTCCAAGGTCAAGATCTGCGAGCGGAGCGTCTCCCCACAGCTTTTCAAGGTTGTAGTAGCTTCTTTCGTCCTTGTGGAAGACATGGACAATCACATCGCCTAGATCAACGAGAACCCATCTTGCTTCATCAAAGCCTTCCATCTTTTTGACTTGAATGCCGTTTTCATCAGCTTGATCTTTGATTTCACGGGCAATCGCCTGTACCTGTTTATCTGAATTTCCGTGGCAGATCAGAAAATAATCAGCAACCAGAGAAATACCTTCCATATCCAGTGCTAAAATATCCTCTGCCCGTTTATCGTCGCAAGCCGCAGCTGCGATCTTTAAAATGGACTTATGGTTCATTCACAAATTCCTCCTGTTCAGCTGCCAGACACAAGCCAGTTATACGTTAAAAATGTGTCTGGAAAAACCGGTTGATTTTTTTTCATAAGAAAAACCATTGTATTTTTAATGGACTGAATCAGCGCTTGATTCAAATCTGTCTCAGCAAGCTTACGCACCTCATCGACACCGGGAAATGCCCGGTTTGGCTCAATGTAATCGGCAACGTAAATGACTTTTTCTAAAAGTGTCATGCCGGGGCGGCCTGAGGTATGATACCTAATGGCGTCAAGAATGTCTTCATCTTGAACCCCTGCCTCTCTTTGGACCAAATAAGCGCCGACCGGAGCGTGCCAGAGCTCCGGATTATGATCCAATAAATGCGCAGGCATTTTTTCACGTGCAATAATTTGTTTCATTTCTTCTTTCGGGCGGAATTTGGCGTAATCATGAAAGATTGCCGCTGTTTCCGCTTTTTTAGAATCGGCTCCAAAACGCTCCGCAAGTTCGATCGCCGTGTTCATCACGCCAACCGTATGGATATATCGGTGTTCGGTCAATTGCTGCTTCACGCATGCAAGTGCCTCCTCACGATTCATATAAACCATTCTCCTCTACATACTTCTTCACTTTATCAGGGATTAAGTAGTCAGTGGGCTTCTTGCTTTTAAACCGTTCCCTTATCATAGTTGATGATACCTCAAATTCCGGAACGTCTGCAAAGAGAAGCGGATAAGGGGTTTCAACATGAAAACCGGGGCGCTTTACTCCAATAAATTGAATGAGGTTCAGCAGCTCGTCCAGCTTATACCATTTCGGCAAATATTCAACCATATCAGCGCCGATAATAAAGAACAGCTGATCATTTGGATAACGCTGCTTCAGTAAAGAAACGGTATCAAAGGTATATGATGGCCCTTCTCTTTCCATTTCAACAAGCTCCAGCTTAAAGGACGGATTAGATTGAATTGCAAGCTTTAGCATTTCCACGCGATGAAAGCTGTCGGTATAGTCTTCGTTCTGTTTATGCGGCGGAATTTGATTAGGCATAAACCAAATTTCATCAAGCCCCGCCTGGTACAGCACCTCATTCGCCATTAAGAGGTGACCATTATGCGGAGGGTCAAACGTGCCTCCGAAAATTCCGATTTTCTTCATTTCAACCACCTTTAAGGAAGCTCGATTTGTTTATTTTCCTTTGATTCCTTATATAACACAATCGTATTGCCGATTGTCTGCACCAATTGAGAGCGGCTTCCTTTTACAAGAGCTTCCGCTACATCGTTTTTATCCTCTTCGCAATTCTGAAGCACGCTGACTTTAATAAGCTCTCTCGCTTCAAGCGCCTCAGCAATTTGTTTAATCATGTTGTCGTTTACTCCGCCTTTACCTACTTGAAAAATCGGCGTTAAATGATGCGCTTTTGAACGCAAAAAACGTTTTTGTTTACCTGTTAACATTCTGTTCCTCCTAATTTTCCTATTACAATAGATCTCATTTTTTCAATATCAGGCTCTTGTCCAGTCCACAATTGGAAAGACAATGCTGCCTGTTCAACAAACATGCCCACACCATCGAGTGTTTTCAAGCCTTTTTGGCTTGCTTCTTTTAAAAGGGCCGTCTGTATTGGATTATACACGATATCACATACGACGGCACTGCTCGCGGCACGCTGTAATGAAAGCGGCACATCGTCCACGTTCGGATACATGCCCACAGACGTTGTATGGATGATAACATCATACTGCTCAAGACATTCTTCTGCTTCTTTTATGCTTAATACTTCTTTATTGTGAAACGAGGGAGTAGCTTCTGTAAGCCGCTTTGCTTTTTCTAACGTCCGGTTGCAAATGTCAAATTTTTTCGGGGTATTTCGGACAATTGTTGTAAAAATGGCTCTCGCCGCTCCGCCAGCGCCGATCATTAAGAATGACAGTTCAGAGATAGGCTTGTCTAATACCTTCATTAATGACTTCACGAAGCCTTCCCCATCGGTATTGTATCCGACAAGCTTATCTCCCTCTCTTCTGACCGTGTTTACGGCACCGATCACTTTTGCACTCTCATCAATATGATCCAGATAATCCATAATGGAAACCTTGTGCGGAACAGTCACATTGATTCCTTGTACGCCTAGAGCTCTTATTCCTTTTACCGCATCCTCCAGATCATTCTCTTCTACCTTGAAGGCATGATAATGTCCGTCAAGCCCGAGGTCTTTCAATGATGCGTTATGAATATCAGGTGACATAGAATGGCCAATCGGATTTCCGATAACCCCGTACAGCTTTTTCATACTCCTCTCCCCTTTTCTTAAATTAATGAACGCCGAACAAATACATGAACGCCTTTTGGCGCGTATGCAGTTACCTTTTTATCGGCGTCATGGACAGTAACCCAGCCTAACCCAGAGAAAACGATATCTGTCTTTTTGTCTTTTATCGTAAACGTATGGGCGACCAATTCCGGAAACTCATCCATTTCATCTTTACCCGGAGGTGTGAGCAATTCCCCTGCATGCTTTTCATAAAGCGCGTCTGCATTTTCAAGTTTTGTTCTATGAATCATCAGCTCATTCGGCATATAGCAAATAAAAGGAGATCTTTCCCCAGACACATAATCAAACCTTGCAAGTCCGCCAAAATACAGTGTTTGCTGATCATTAAGCTGGAATGTGCGAGGCTTCAGCTCCTTTTTAGGAGATAATATTTTCAGATCCTTTTTATTGACATAATGCGCCATTTGATGGTTGTTGATAATTCCCGGTGTATCATAAAGCGATGAACCGTCATCCAGCGGGATTTCAATCGCATCAAGGGTTGTGCCAGGAAATTGGGATGTTGTAATAATATCTTCTTCACCTGACACTTCTTTAATAATCCGGTTAATAAAGGTTGACTTTCCTACATTTGTACATCCGACAACATAGACGTCTTTTCCGTTGCGGTAATGCTCAATCGCGTCAATTACTTCTCTTATTCCCTGGCCGCGTCCCGCACTGACCAAAAATACGTCAACCGGTTTTAAGCCAAGCTCTTTCGCTTCACGCTTCATCCATTGGATCAGACGCTCTCTTTTCAGTGACTTAGGCAAAATATCCGCTTTATTGCCAACTAATAAGATAGGGTTTCCCCCCACCAAGCGCTGCAGCCCATTAATCCAGCTGCCGTTAAAATCAAAAATATCAACAATTTTTACGACAAGAGAGTCCGTTTCGCCAATACCGTGAAGAATGTTCAAAAAATCATCATCAGTTAAGGAGACATCTTGTATTTCATTATAGTTTTTCAGTCTGAAGCAACGCTGGCAAATCACATTTTCTTTTGTAAGCGATGCAGGCGGCGCGTACCCCAAACCTGTTTTGTCCTCGGTTTGGATCGTAACTCCGCACCCGATACAAACAACCTTTTCCATTTCTTACTCCTCCCACTGAATGTGCCCTTTTCGTTTGAGAGCACTCAGTATTCTGCGTTCGACCTGGCGGTTAAAGCGCGTAATGAATCCGTCAGAGGAAGCGACTGGCACGACCAAAATCGTATGGTAGCCGTTTCGGTTTCCCCCGAGTACATCGGTCAGCAGCTGGTCTCCAATGACAACGCAGTCCTCTTTTTTTAGCTCCATATTACGCACCGCTCTATTAAAGGCTTTACCCATCGGTTTTCTTGCTTTATAGATGAATGGGATTCCAAGCGGTTCTGAGAAAAGTTTCACTCTTCTTTCGTTATTATTAGAGACAATTGTCACTTTAATGCCGTGTTCCTTCATTTCTTCAAACCACTCGATCAATCGCGGCGTCGCGTTCGGCCTGTCCCATTCAACAAGCGTATTATCCAGGTCAGTAATAATCCCTTTTACATTTCGTTCCTTTAATTTCTCAGGTGTAATATGAAAAATATTTTTTACAAACTCGTCAGGTAAAAAAAACTTTTTTAACAAAACCCGCACCCTTCCCTTTTTCTTACTTTCAAAATGATTGTCGAAAAAAATCGAACTTGCGCCTAAAGAAAAACTGAGCAAAAAAATTTCGACAAAAATTGGGTTTCTTCACCAGGTGTGGATAAATTTACACACACTATCCACTCTTATTACATCACTCTTTAGACAAATTATAAACACGATACTCACAAGTTATCCACTTTTTGGTGTGGATAACAGAACGATTGTTCTTATATGCATTTCATGGTAGATTAAAGATAACTTCAACCTCAGATGAACGCAACTTATCATTGTATGCGTTAAAATCATGAATGATTCCAACTTTTAAGGAGGTGCCTCTCCCATTAATTGGGTTCCTAGCATGAGAAAACTGTCTGATGAATTACTAATAGAATCTTATTTCAAAGCCACCGAAATGAATTTAAACCGTGACTTTATCGAGTTAATTGAAAACGAAATAAAAAGAAGATCGCTCGGACATATTATTTCCGTATCTTCTTAATAAGAATTTGTCTATTTTTTCCGGGCGTATTTCCTTTTTTTACTCAGATGACTGATATTATATCACTTTGGCTGCGCGCTTTACTACTATTTTCAGCAAAAAACACCCCTAAAAAGAGGTGTTTTAAAGGGCCGGTTATTATGCTAACCAGTATATGCCGCCCACAACCAGGAGAACAACAACTAAAACAACAATAAAAGCGTATCCGTATGCTCTGCCTGCCCAATACATGTGAAGCGCCTCCTTAATAAGGTTTTATAACAGCCTATGTAGGAGAAATAAATCGGACTAGGCGGTTGTCCGGCTCAACGCTGCAGGATCTGCCCATCTTGTATTCCTTCATATACGATCCTTGCCCCTTTAGGTGTCATATGATTTCCAGAAGGATCTATTAAACCAGATTGGATAAGCGCTTCATCAGTTGCTTTTCCGCCGTCTGCTTCTATAAAATGCTTCCAGTTATCTACAAGAGGGACATCCAGGCGCTTCGACACATCTCTTGTAATATCGTTATATGAGTTGTGCCATTTCCTTGCTCCGCCTTTTGGTTCAAAAGCAGCTGCTTGATATCTGGAATAGTAAAACAGATGATGCTTCCCATTACCTTCTATAATTGGGATACACGTCATTAAGATTGGCTTGATCCCGTGTTTTCTGCTTTCTTCAATAAAATAAACCAGATTTTCTCTAAAACGCTGCTTCGACACTCTCGGTTTCCCCTCAGTCAGTATGGCAGCGTCATTGGTGCCGAACATAATAAACAAATACTTCGGTTTTTGATCCAGCACATCTGTCTGAAATCGGAGACGGGCATCCTCTGTCGTCTGTCCGCCGATTCCCGCATTGAGTATATCAAGGTTACCGCGCTCAGCTGTTTTTAATATATTGACCCACTGCTGTGCTTTTGGATAATCGCGATAATCCCAATTAGAGCCACGCGTATTGCTGTCACCAAATGCTACAACGTCTTCGTATCCCCTTCCCTCGCATCCTGCTGTAACGAACAGCAGAAGGAAAAGGATGATAAAATGTTTCATCTTTACACCCCCAAAAGCCTCACCTTAATGTTATACCTCTGTTTCTCTTCGTTCAACGAAGAGTTTTTCGCTATCACTGTTTTTTCCTATAGTTAACGTGTCCCCCTCAGTGGATATCATTCTGCTTTCATTGCGGCGCAGCTGATGATTTTTTAAAATTCCCTTCTTTCCAATCTGAAAAACACACAAACCAAAGAAAAGAAAATAACCTGAATCCGCACTGGAAACAGGTTATCCGTTAAATCCTGCATTTACTTTAACTTCGATTTAAGCTTGGCCTTTGTTTTTGGCCCATAAATCCCGTCTGCAGTTAATCCGTTCATGAGCTGAAAACGCTTGACGGCATTCGCTGTTTTCGGTCCGTAAACTCCATCTATGCCATTGTTTTTGGCTCCCTTATCAGGGTAAAAGTGAAGTGCAGCTAAAGCCTTTTGCAGCTGGAGAATGTTTGTGCCCTTTCGATAAGGCGAAGTGAGCTTTATAACCCCAGACGGCAGAGGATATGATGGTGAAGTTTCTTTTGGAGGTGTATCCGAGGAAGAAATTCCGTTTATAAAAGAGTTCCAGTGGTCCAAGAGTTTCCGCGGACATTCTTTCCCGGACCATTTTTTGTGGGGAACAACACGATGTAACGGAATATTGTTTTCCTTCATCAGCTTTCTGATCAGCCACTGGGCATTTGATGTTGCTTTTCCAAAATCGCCGTCAGCATTTTCGCAGATTTCAATCCCGATCGATTTGCGGTTTCCTGTCCCGTTTGTACCGTCTCCCGCATGCCAGCCGTTTTCATCTATCGGGAGATGCTGATAAATGACTGAATCGTCAACTGTAAAATGCCAGCTTTCGGATGTGCTCGGGTTTTTCACAAAATTGGCGTGCATTTTCGCATTAGCGCCTTTTGCTGTATTCGCTGTATTATGCACCGTAATATAAGCAGGCGTCATCGCATAGCCAGGACGATTATCATTTGATACCGGTATAAAATCCTTTTTTATGGTTACCATTTCTATCCCTCCCTATTAATAAGAATGCAGAAAACAGAGAGATGGACAGCCTTTTTTATAAGGTTAAAAAGAATTGTGTTCTCAACCTGGTTTTCAGTTGAACCGCTGAAATGGCACCAGTTATACTAATTTAGATGACGGAGGTTTTGGCTCCTGACATCACCTAAGTTGGGAGTGACCATAGACATGTTAAAAAAAGTAATAGGTATACTTGTGATTATCGCTATCATTTCAGTTGGTTTTTTTCAGAAAGAAGCTTGGCTTGATTCAATCAAAGCAGGAGGGATGTTTTCCGTTTTATTTAGTATGCTGCTGATTGCTGCCGATGTTTTTTTCCCAATAGTGCCGTTTGCTTTGGTTGCTGCTTTAAATGGCGCAGTGTTCGGGACTGCAAATGGAATTTGGATTACACTGACCGGCTCAATGCTTGGTACTATATTGCTGTTTTTTCTCGCCAGGTACAGTTTTAGAGATTGGGCCAGAAAAAAAGTTCAGGCCTATCCTGCCATACAAAGCTACGAGGCTTCCTTCAACAAAAACGCTTTTACCGCTGTTTTATTAGGAAGGCTGATACCTGTCATACCTTCACTTGTAATGAACGTGATCTGCGGGCTGAGCCAGGTTCGCTGGCATGTTTTTTTCTTTGCGTCTTTAATAGGGAAAATCCCCAATATTGTTGTTGTCACTATTGCAGGTGCCAATTTCACCAGCAATAAATTATTGTCTATCAGCATTTACGGTACATATATTCTGATCATCATGCTGGTCATTTATAAAAAGTTCCCTCATCTTCTGAAGGTGCCAAAAAAATAAGGAGGCTTGTTAGCCCCCTTACTTTTTTTCTGTCGCATGGCCTCCAAATTCATTTCGAAGCGCAGCGACCACCTTTCCTGTAAACGTATCGTCTGTTAAAGAACGGTATCTCATCATTAGTGACATGGCGATGACCGGCGTTGCCGTCTGCAGATCAAGCGCGGTTTCCACCGTCCATTTTCCTTCACCTGAGGAATGCATAATGCCCTTGATCTGATCCAGTTTCGCATCCTTAGCGAAAGCTCGCTCAGTCAGTCCCATAAGCCAAGAACGAATGACAGAACCATGATTCCACACTCTGGCAACCTTCTCATAGTCAAAATCAAATTGGCTGTTTTCAAGCACTTCGAATCCTTCACCAATCGCGGCCATCATTCCATACTCAATTCCATTATGGATCATTTTTAAAAAATGTCCGCTTCCCGCTTCACCAGCGTATAGATAACCATTTTCGACGGCAGTATCACGAAAAAGCGGTTCCACAATCTCCCATGCTTCATGGTCGCCCCCCACCATAAAACAGGCTCCATGCCGTGCGCCTTCCATTCCGCCCGACGTTCCGGCATCGAGATAATGGATACCCGCTTCTTTCATTTGATTTTAGCGGCGAATTGATTCTTTATAATGAGAGTTTCCAGCTTCGATAATCATATCGCCTTTACTTAATAAAGGTGATACATCACGCAAAACAGCATCGACAATGCCATGCGGTACCATAACCCATAGGATACGCGGCGGGTCTAATAAAGAAATGAACTCTTTAAGATTCGTTGTCCCCTCAGCCCCGTATGCTTTCAGTTCATCAACAGCCGCTTGATTTACATCATATCCAACCGCTTGATGATTGCGGTCAATGAATTGCTTTCCTATGTTTATGCCCATTTTCCCTAAGCCGATTAATCCAATTTTCATATCTGTTCCTCCTGATTGTCTAAAAAGCCTTTACTCTTTATGTTCCCTTTGGATTGTATTGTGATACGCAGAAAACAAATGGGGCTTACATCGTCTGCGCATGTAAATTTTATTTTTCATGACTGACTGTGCCTGCCAGTTCTATTACTGAATCTCTTTATATCCATAATTATCACTTTATCCTTGATTTACCATCAGTTTAAGTTAAAATATGGGAAGGTATTCGATTTTTTTAGTAAAAAGAAGGTGACATGTTGCAGAATCAATCTCATACTCTTATCGGAGTTACGAAAACCGCTGTATTCTTTTTATACGCTGCACTTGCAATCATCGGTTTTGCAATCGGGTATTTTATTCCGCAGATTGCGAAATGGGCATTATCCCTCCCCTGGATCCCTCTTGAAGGACCACTTCGGCTCATTACCTCTTTTCAGGGATCTACAGCTTCATTTATCACTGCTCTTCTCGGTATGTGTGCGGGGATTTGGTTCGCTCATTCTGTTATTGCAATGCTGCTGTCTGTCAAAATTACAGATCACACAGTGGAATTCATCAAAGGAAAAAAAGTGCAAACAATTCATTCCGATGACATCGCTCTTGTATTTATGGATCACAAACGGCTTGTCCTCCTGGGAACAGCCGGATATGAATTGGTACGGGAAGAAATTGATGAAAAACCAGTAAACGTTGAGAAGGCCTTTAGACAGCATCATTACGAATGGGCAACAGATGGTGATCCGTTTAAAGATCAATTTCGCCGATGGATTCCTGATGCACCAGACCTATCGCAAGGCGCCCATGCCTTATTAAAAGCTCGTCACAAAGCACTGCAGGACGAAGAAAAAGACGATATTGAAGAATTCCGTCTCGAACTGGCACAGCTGGGCATCGTTGTACGGGACGAAGGCACACGCCAATATTGGCGAAAAGCAGAAACCTATCCCCCGAAAATTCAGCTCGGCGAAGGATTGTAACAACAGAGGCTCAAGAAAGAGCCTCTTCTTTATTACTGCACAATAAACAGCACTCTGGTGCCGTCAGGGTAGCTGCTCATTTGATTCCCTACCCACGAGCCGGCGCCGCGATTATCAGAAGGCGTCACATATCGGACATCAGCCCCTGCACCGCCTTCCTCGCAGACCGCCATCGGCCACTCATCCCGGTCATAGCCCGGCTTGGTCGGGATTCCCTTTAAAGATTCCTCCCGCCTTTTGTCTGCTCCATCTCTGTCAATGGTACAAATATCTGGATGTCCCTCTGCAATCGCATCCCTAATATGACTGCCGGTTTCCGGATAACGAGACAGCGGAAAATATAACACTTTGTCATACGAAGATGCGCCTTGGATCTGTTGCGGAACCATTAAACAAAGAAGAACTGCTGCAGCAAGAAACAGGCCTGCCATCCATTTTTTCATTCCCATCCCCCATACCTTTGTTCATTTCAATGTATGGGCGCTTGATGAAGAATATTTTTAACATTTGAAGTTAGTATGCTGCTTACCAAAGCCGGACTCCCCCGCGAGAAATTTCCCGGTACAGACACAGACAGCCTCCCGGTCACATACATTTACATATAGGCTTTTGCCTACATACTTTTGTGGAGGTGACGATGGTGACAGGTGTTTTCGCAGCGCTCGGCTTTGTTGTTAAAGAGCTTGTCTTTTTAGTATCTTACGTGAAAAACAATGCCTTTCCACAACCGCTCTCAAGCAGCGAAGAAAAAAAATACTTAGAGCTCATGGCTAAAGGGGATGAACATGCCAGAAACATGCTGATTGAGCATAATCTTCGCTTGGTCGCCCATATTGTGAAAAAATTTGAAAATACAGGTGAGGATGCAGAGGACTTAATCTCCATCGGAACGATCGGGCTGATAAAAGGAATTGAAAGCTATTCCGCTGGTAAAGGGACAAAGCTGGCGACGTATGCTGCGAGGTGTATTGAAAATGAGATTGTAATTACAAAAGGGGGGTGCATACTCCTCTTTCATACGTTTAAATATATTCGGTGATCTCTTCTCCTCTCTTGGTTTATTATTGAAACGGAAACAAAAATCCATTACACTATTGCTGATGCACCAACGGGTGGGAGGACTCGCCATGAACAAAAAAGAACTGCTCCTAATGAATTTCAGGGACTTGTTTAACAAGATGGCTTGGCTTAATAAGCCAAAGATGGAAGTCTGTCTTAAAGGGTATAAGCCTTCTGAAGTACATTGTATAGAATCCATTGAACATGGAAATACTAATGTGACAAAACTTGCTGAGTCCCTTTATATGACGAGGGGCGCCATTAGTAAAATGACTAAAAAGCTCATAGAAAAAGGCTTAATCGAGAGCTACCAGAAGCCAGATAACAAGAAAGAAATTCATTTTAGGCTTACCGAGCAAGGGAAAGAAATTTATAAAATCCATGATAAACTGCATAAAGAGTTTCTAGAGCGTGATAAGGCAGTATTTGAACAGGTAACCGAGGAACAATTTGATTTTATGATTAACTTTGCGGAAAAGTATAATAGACATTTGGATGCAGAAATAAAAAAACATGGTGTTGATATTAAGTCGGAATAAATTTAAATAATGAAAATGTAACCACAGGCAGCCAACTCTATTGAGTTTCGGCTGCCTTTTTATTACCGTTATTTTGTTGACACGGAAACAAAATTATGTTATTTTTTGTTGACCAGGAAACAAAAATACAACTTTTGAGAGGAGAATAATATGTTGAAAGGCAAAGTAAAGGAACCAGGATTACCAAAAGAAATCCTCATGGCTGCCTGGGCTATTGCACTTGGAGCAATTGCCCCAATGCTTGACTCAACTATGGTGAACATTGCCATCGACAAATTAAATAAGGATTTCAGTACGACGTTGGATACCATTCAATGGTCCATTACAGGTTATGTTTTAGCTCTTGCTATTGCAGTTCCAGTATCCGGATGGCTTATGAACAAATTTAATGGAAAGAAAATCTTAATCGGCGCAGTCATTGCCTTTGGTGTAACTTCTGTTTTTGCTGGAATTAGTTGGGATGTTTCTAGCTTTATCTTATTCCGTATGCTTCAAGGATTTAGCGCTGGGATTATTACTCCACTTATGTCAACACTCTTGGTTAAAACAGCAGGTCCAGAGAATATAGGAAAAGTTATGGCTATCGTCAGCACACCTATGATTTTGGGCCCAATCTTAGGACCTGTAATCGGGGGCTTCATCGTTCAAGCTACATCATGGCATTGGATTTTCTTCATCAACGTGTTCATCGTTTTGATTGCTGCACCACTGATGATGAAAACTCTTCCAGACTTTGAGCCATTCAACAAAAATAGTAAACTTGATATTTTTGGAATTATCAATCTATCCTTAATGAGTGCAGCAATGATATACGGAATTACAAAAGCAGCAGACCATGCATCATTTAACAATAGCGAAACAATCCTATGGGTGGGCTTCGGCCTCGCTTTAGCTTTAATTTACATCGTATATAATCGAATCAGAAAAAATCAAACCGTACTCCCTATAAATTTGTTTGCACACAAAAACTTCTTAACATCCAGCGTCGGGTTATTATTAGCGAATATTGCCGTCATGGGACCCATGTTAATACTTCCATTGTTCTTTCAAAACTTCCGTCATTTCACGGCAATCGAAGCTGCGCTTGCATTAATCCCTCAAGGAGTTGGGATGCTCGTTACTCGGCCAATGATTGGAAAAATGATTGATAAGATCGGTGCAAAATACGTGGTTATGGTCAGTCTTGTTCTTTCGCTTATCGGATCTATTCCGCTTATCTTTATCACCGATAAAACAAGTATGATGTGGATTTCTATCATATTATTCATCCGCGGGACCAGTTTTGGAGGAATTATGCTTCCGTTAACAAGTGATGCTTATACAGGACTTGACAGCAAACAACTTCCAGAAGCAGGTGTCGGTATTAATATTATTGAAAACCTTGGTTCAAGTTTTGGTTCAGCTGTTATCGCAACTGTTGTCGCAACTACTATACAAGGATTGCAACCAACGATTGCGAATGACTTAAAAGGTTACCATGCCGGATTCTTAGTATCCGCCATTGTCCTTGCGATAATCTTCATCCCAAGTCTATTTCTCACACATAAAAAGCATCCACAATAAAGAAATCTGCACTTGAATACTCGACTGCCGAATGGTTTGTTTGGATAAATGTTGATACATGTAATGTGCACCAGTTTCATAAGCCCATTTAGAAAGGCGCTTACTAATTTGATTGGCTATCTGTTTTCTTCGATGTCTGGATCTACTTCAGAGGTTTCAATTACAAAAAGAGGGCAATAACCCTCTTTAATACGTTTCAATATATATAGTGTCAGAATCCACAACGGTAACTTCTTTCACGATAAAGTTAACAATTGTTTTTTTATCATCAAGGGTTAAATTATCTGCACCGATTGATTGAAAATAGTCTATAGCTCTTTTTAGAGCATTTTCACTTGAGCTTGTATCATCCAGGACTTTCATTTTTGATTGAATTTCGTTACACTTTTCAGTAAGCTGGTTTTGTTTTTTTTGCAGCTCAATAATTTGTGCTTTGATTTCATCAATATCTAAATCATCGTCATCGCTTAGGCTGATTAGCGTTAAAAGACGCTTGCGGCCTTTTTTTGTTTTCTCTATCTCTTTTTGAATGAGTTCTAATTCATCAGACAGGTGATTTGATTGTTCAATCTCTTTAAAAGAAGCATACTTTTGGGGATTTGTGATGAATTTAAAAATTTCATCACATACATGCCGGTTCAATTTATTCTCAGACATTTCTTTTCCGCAGCCGCGATCCTTTGCGCCAGAATAATTTTTCCGGCAAGTATATACATAGTAGTCTTTACCATGTGATTTTCTTTTCTTCCCTGTCATGGTATTTCCGCATTTTCCGCATCTAACCAAACCCGATAACAAGTAATTGTGAGGGCTGATACTCAAGTGTTTTCTTTTACTTTGACCTAAGAGTTCTTGAGCATAATCCCATTGTTCGGCTGGGATTATTGCTGGAATTGAAACAGTGATTTGCTCTGCTTCAGGTCTTATTTTAATTATAGATTTGTTTCCTGCCTGTTTTGAAACATAGGAACCCTCTGTATCATATTTATACTGCTTATGTTCACCCTTATAAGAAGAGTTCATTAATATCTGTCTAACAACCTGCCTGTGCCATACTTTGGCGCCTTTTTTTGTTTTAACCCCCATCTGAGTTAAATGTAGAGCAATACCATTTACTCTGCCGAAAAAAGGGCTTTTATGATCGGTGAAGTAATTGAAAATCATTCGAATAATTTTTGCTTCCTCTTCAAATATCTCAAGAGTTCTTTTCTCTTTAACAAATTTATAGCCATATAGCTTGGAATCTTTAATGATCATGCCTTTTTTCATTTTTTGAAGTCGGCCGCTTGATGTCCGTTCTTTGATTTTGGCTTTTTCAAATTCTGAGATTGCCCCGCGCATTGCGAAAAACAATTGACCCTCTGGAGAATTGGCGTATTCTCCATTTACAAAAATCAAGGGTATGTTTCGCTTTCGGAGTTCATCATCTATGATAAGCTGATTCATTAACTTCCGAGAAAGACGGTCAGGATCGTAACAAATGACTTGACTTATAAGTCCTTTGCTTGCATCCTCTCTCAAGCGATTCAACGCCGGACGTTCTAAAAGCTCTCCAGAAAATCCTTCATCGGCATACTTCAGTACATCCTTAGTCCCTGCTTTCTTTATACAGGCCTCGATCTGGCTGTCGATGCTCGATCCCTTGATCGCTTGTTCCTCGGTCGATACCCTTACATATATTGCTATCACCCTGGATCTCCTTCCTATAAAGTTTTATTAAATAATGATAGCAATCGTTAATGCATTTGTCAGCTTGCGGTCCCTCGATGATTATTACCTTCATAAAATGCATCACCCCTTGGGTAATGCTATGTAAAGGTGGTTTGTCCTAATGAGATCATTTTCAATGAGTGTGAAAACAAATAAAAAACCGATGGTGGATCATCGATTTCAACACCACTAGACCCTCAATAAAGCAGAACCGCACTTTCTGTTACAAAACCTTTATATATCAACGTTTGTTGATTTAGATTATAGGTGCTTACAATTATTTATTCTGGCGTAAGAATGAAGTAAGATTTTAAAGATCATTGACAATAAAGTCTGGTTTTCCCCCATAATTCCGCATGTTTTTTTACTATATTCATAAATTCAACCATCGCTGTGGAAAGCCATCTTTTTTTATGATATGCCATCTGCGTTATAATACGTGTTTCATCCATAATTAATCCACTTAATTTGTTTTCTTGTAACTCTTTTTGTACAGTGATCAACGGTAATAGTGAAATTCCTAAACCGCACAAAACGCACTGCTTTATAGCCTCAACACTCCAGAATTCAAAGGTATTCTCCGAAACCAGTCCTTGGTGTTTCATATACTCTTCAAAATAAGTACGGTAGCTGCACCCATGTTCTGTATATAAAATCACTTCATCAGATGAAAAATAAAAATCATCAAATGAAATATTTTTTAACTGATGCTGTTCAGGGAATATCAATATCATTGGCTCAGTTATCAGTTTTTCTATATATAAATCAGATTCCTCTTGTTCATACTCCAACAGAAACGCTAAATCCACCTTCCCATTTCGGAGATCATCTTTTAATTCCCAGCACGTCGATGATTTTAAAGTTACTTTCACTTTAGGAAAAAGCTTTTTGAATTCGTGAATAATTTGAGGTAAACGGTAAACCGTTAAAGATTCCGGGGCACCAATAACGAGATTCCCCATAGGTTCATCGCTTAATTGTATTTGTTTTACTTTTTCAGAAATCTTGATCATTTCGTTAGCGTAAGGAAACAAACGTTCTCCCACTTCAGTTAACAGCATTTTCTTCCCAAAACGATTAAATAACGGTTTTCCTATTTCTTGCTCTATATCTTTAATATGTGAAGTTATGGTTGATTGGGCATAACCCAAATATTCAGCTGCTTTTGTAAATCCTCCCTTTTCCACTATTGTTATAAATGTTTTTAAATGCCGTATTTCCATCATTTCTCCCCCTTTAAACATTACTAATTCCGATGGAAAAGATCATATATATCTATTTTACTGATGAAAGGAAACAAATTACAATTGAAATATGAACGTAAAACACGTTTAAGAAGGGATGGAATGAAAAGTGAAAGAAAGAAAACTTGGTCCCGTACTTTTAAGCGGATTAATTGTCGGACCTATTTTGGGATCTGGGATCATTTTGCTACCACCAATCATTTTTGGAAAGACTGGGGATTATGCTGTTTTCGCATGGTTTATTATGATGATCATTAGTTTTCTATTTGCTTCATTGTTTGGAAAGTTAAGTGTTGAATTCCCAAATGAATCTGGTGTTGCACATACAGTTGAGCTTGCATTTGGACAGCATATAAAACAATTAACTTCTATATTTTTTATTATTGCGGGAAGTATGGGACCAGTTGCTGTTCTCATGACAGCCAGTCAATACCTCAAGGCTTTATTCATAAATAATGATTGGCCCTTAGAGATATTTGGAATCATTCTTATGATGATTTGTTTATTCATTCTATTATCGAATATCTCTTCTGTGGGAAAAGTGTCATTTATATTTTCCACAGCCGCCACAGTAGTATTGTTAAGTGGAGGGATTAGTTCAATTCTCCATATGAAAGATAAGACTTTTATTAAAACTCCATTTCATCTTGATGACTTTGGTTACAGTATTCTTTTGCTTTTTTGGGCTCTAGTAGGTTGGGAAATTATAGGTAATTATAGTTTAGATGTCAAAAACAGAAATAGAACGATTCCCCAAGCAATAGTAATAAGCTCAGCTGTCATTACAACGGTTTGTATTGTTGTAGCTGCTGGTTATCAATGGATTGACTTACACCACACACATACTCACTTAAAATTAACGATTATTTTGATTCCAATGCTCGGAACGTTTGCTTCCCCGACAATGGCTTTTATCACAACAATATTATGTATGAGCACATATCTATTAGTTACTGGTGGAGTATCACGTCTAATAGCTTCGGAGACTAAAAAAATAACCTTGATTTCTTACCGCTCCAAAACCAATATACCGATTGGATCTATTGGTTTATTAACAATAGTTCATGCCATTGTTTTTATTCTTTTATTTTTACATCTCATTAATGTTGAACAAATAGTTGGAATCGCTAACGCTTTCTTTATTAGTAATGCGATTTGTGGTGTTTTGTCTGCATATAAATTATTGCCTGGAAAGTTTTCAAAGAGTTTATCAATAATACTTATTATCTGTTTTTTGATTATCCTATCTTTCTCATCCTTATGGACTTTATTAATGATTGCCCTGATAACTACCTTCTATCTGATTCGACACTTTATTTGGGTACGTCAATTAAAAAAATCCGCTAAAAATTCTCAGGGCAAATTGTGATTTTAATAAGTCTGCATTTCTTACTCATACTTGGATGTATAAACAGAGACAAGAGATTGTACAGTTCCTTTAGGATATAGTTGTTTCTGTTACAACTATTACTTACTGACAACTTCCATTCATTGACGCTATTTTATATTCATTTTGGCCGAAAATGCGCACTATTTTCAATCCGTCCAAATAAAAAAAGGAAGATTCCTCTCTTCCTTTAGTCTCTAACTTGACCTCCTGCAATTTTGAAACCACCAGTTGAAGCACTGTCTGCATCAACAAAGTGAATTTTAATAAACTAATCTTTTAATACTGCTTAATTCACCATTGAGAGATTTTCCATCAGAACCAAAAAGTTATTGCGGTCTCACCGAAAATATAATTTACGGTGCCCTACTACCTTAATAAAAAACCCTCAATTAAGAGGGTTTAATCAGTTTTCATGTTTGATTTCGGTCAGAAAGTTGATGATACGCAATACCTTGCTCAACAGTAAAAGTAGTAACGAGACCTAAACTTAAAGTTACTGCAGTAAGAATAATGATTACGCCCTTTTTAAAATTCATACAGGCATTCTCCCCTCTGAATTTGTTTTTGCGTTTCAAGCATTTTTTGATGATAAACATATGATGTTTCAAATTCCTTTGATTTTGCAAAAACTTCAGCCGTATCAATTGCGATATCTTCCACATACGCATAATTCTTATTTCTTTCTAAGTAATCAATCGTTTTTTTGATTCCCGCTTGATCTACTGCATTAATATAAAGTGCTTCCAAATACTTTTGCAGGGACACAAAAAGTTTATCACCTTGGGATATTGCAGCGGATAAACCCTTTTTACTCATTTTTATTGCTTCACTTGTTTTCCCTTGCTTAAAAAGAAATTTAGCGTATGTAAACAGGGAATGTGGTAAATTGCTCAACTTAGCATCTTCTGATACCTTGGCAGCCTTATTTAAGAAATGATCTGCTTTATCATTTATTCCTAAATCTGCGTAATTCTTTCCGAGATTGTAGTAAGCCGAGCTAAGTAGCCTTTCATTGCGCTCTAATTGTTTGGACAACTCTAAGGCTTTTTCAAGGTGCGGCAAGCTTTTCTCGAAATGTTTAAAATCAACGTAATTTCCAGATATCACGAAATGACATTGTATTTTTCGCACTTTATAAAGTTCATATTGATTATAAATGTCCATCGCTTGTTTAACATGGTGCATCGAGATATGATTTTGCTTCATAATATAGTAAGCTTCAGCCAACTTAAAATGAAATTCCGCCTTCTCAATATCATCATTAACATGAGTAAGGTGTTTTTCTGCTTCTCGATAAAAACCAATTGCTTTGACATATTCCCTCTTATCAAACTCATACATTCCACGAAAAAACAGAGAGTAGTAAGACAACAGACCAGTTATCCCCTTATTGGATGCTTCTATTTTTTCAAGCAGTTCATCAATAGTTGGTCTGATTCTTGTTGTAACTGGTTCCAAATAATCTAACATGAGCTGATGACGGAATTTCATTAGGGAGAAGTAAATGAGTAAATACTCATCTTCCTCCATCCGTTGGATTTCTTGCTCCACCTCTGCCTTTAAAATCTCTGCATCCGGAACACTAAATTGACGTATCATTTTATACCATTCATTGATCTTTACGCCAACTTCTGACGATGATAAAACCGGATTCACAGGACCCCTCCTTTTATGTCTTTTTATGTAATATTCTAACATTTCCAAAAAGTGTTTGAACCGCAAAAAAACCGCAAACTTTTTTATTCGGTTTGTTCATAATAAAAAAGCAGGCATTATGCCTGCTTTTTTGTAAGGACTCTATCCGTTCTTTCTCCTGTATAACGGTAAGAAAAGTTATTCAAGTATTTTTATGATATGGGCTTTTTACGTATTTTATCCGTTGCACCTTACTATGATAATCCTCATTAAAGAATTATTTATAGTATAATACTTTTCACAAACATTCTGAAATTGTTTTCACCATAAAAGGTGTAGCATGATATGCGCAGGACGAATAGTAATAGACTATCATTCCCCTAAAATAGTGTATATACTAAAAAGCAAATATCGAAAGGGGAATGCATGTATGAAATCTAAATTGTTTATCAGTTTATCCGCCGTTTTAATTGGACTTGCCTTTTTCGGCTCTTTGTCTAATAGCGAAATGAAGGAAGCATCCCGGAATGTAACTCTCGCACCTACTCATGAATTCCTTGTTTGATTCGATAAACATCATTAGTTCTGATTCCCTTTAGCCGTTTCAAAACGGCTTTTTCTTATTTCTAATACTGAAAAAATCTATCATACATAAAGCTTTTGAGGTGAAAATTTTGGACTTATTTGATGAATGCTTAGAAGCTCTAGGAAAAAACAAAGAAATCTTATCAGAAGAATTAACGGCAAAATATTATGAACTACTTTCAAACAGTTTCCCCTTTACATCTTGGGGGCGAATCAAGTGGGAAGAAGTTTGTTGTCATCAATCTATAGTTTACGAGGACGAGATTTACGATTGGATAGCTAAACACCATTTTAAAGATAGAAACATTATCATTCTATGGGGTTACGGAGAAACAGCCAGCATTAAAAACTAGTCTTGAACATGCATTAAACGTAATTGATGATGTAACTGCCGTTGGTTCAGATACTTTTATGTTTAGTGAATCCGGCTACGTTATCGAATTTTTCCATGATGGCGATGTACAATTGGAAAGTGCCCTTTCTTGGAAACGATTAGCGAATAGGTAAAATGACACAGATCTAACGATTCATTTCCACCCTTTGATCCACATAACAGTTAGTTTCATCATTCTTCCATGGTAATATTTTGTTATATGATTAAATGAGAGGGTATGAATATGAAAGTCTTTGAAGCTAAAACACTTATGTCTGAAGCTACAGACCGCGCCAAAGAATATAAAGAACTAAGGACGCAAATGGTCAACTTGAGAAAAGCTTTACAAAGCGTCGCTGAACTGGATGACAGTGAATTCTCAGGTAAAGGCGCTAACAACATTAAAGCATTCTATCACGATCATGTTGGTGTCACTGATCAATGGATCGACTACATTGATATGAAAATCGCATTTTTTAACAGCATTTCTGGAGCTGTCGAGGACAAAGGCCTCTCTGATGCTTATATTGAAGAGTCTTTTCTAGAACATGAACTGGCTAACGCCCATAAAAAATCAAAGTCCATCATGTCTGAACAGAAAAAAGCCATGAAAGATATCCTAAATGACATTGACGACATCCTCCCGCTCGACTTGTTTTCAACAGAAACCTTCAAGGATGAGCTTGCAGATGCCAATGATAAACGCAAAAAAACAATTGAAAAACTAGGTGATCTTGACGAAGATTTACTGACAGAATATACTATGTCGGAACCAAATGAACAATTCATCAAGTCAGATTTCCAAAAGCTCCAAGAAGCTTCGGGCAAAGGCAAAAACGCTACGCCCATCCACTACAACGCCAAGGCATACCGTGAAAGCGACATACATAAGAAAAAAGGCGATATTGAGAAACGTACAGAAGCTTATTTGACGATTAAGAAGAAAGAAGAAAAAGAACGGGAATTTAAAGATTTAAAGAAAAAGCTAGCTGACGGAGTGACTGACCCGGATGAATACTTAGAAATTGCCAAGAAAATCGGCTATAAGAATCTTACCCCTGAACAGCTTGAATTTGTTTCATTTCTTGAACAACGTAAAGCTTTCATGGATAACGGAAAAGAAGTGTTGCGAATCATAGGTGATGGCGCTAAAGGGGCGATTGTTGGTGTATACGATCTTGCCAAGGATACCGGTGAAGGAGCTATTCAATTCGGATGGAATATCGGTTGGACAATTGACAATCTTAACAAAGATCCTCAAAAAGTGCTGGATACAGTTCTGGAATACGACTATCAAGCTGCCTTCCAAAGCATGGTTGACACATTGAAGGATAATTGGGATAAAAAAATGATTCACGGAGATGCATACACGCGGCTACACTATGTTACTTACTTGGGCGGAAGTCTTCTGTTATTGAAAGGCGGAAAGTCATCTGTCTCAACAGGCTCGAAGGATCTTGCTAAAGTTGGGAAAGCAACTAGTGAAAAGATTAAGAATGGCAATCCATCTGTCAAATCTTATGTTAATGGATACACTCCTGCATTAGAAGGGATTCTACAAGACGCCGGGAATACTATTAATGTTAAAAATACGCCGCTATTAAAGAGATTAGTTCAATCAAAGGATGATTTGTTTACTAAAGCCGCACCTTATACTTACAGAGATGAATACGGAAACCTCAAAACAGTCAACTTGAAAATGGGTCATCTTAAAAACGACAAACATCCTAAAACTGGAGTTCCATATGATAAAGACGGTTTCCCAATTTTCAAACCAAAATTTGATACGAAGATTGATTCTAATCTTTATAAGGAAAGCGATTATTTACAATTTAAAGATGCAACCTTAAAATTAAAGGAAGAAATCGAAACGGATCCTTTACTTAGAAATCAATTCAATGATCTTCAAATCGAGATGATAAAAGCAGGTGAAACACCGGACGGTTATACTTGGCATCATCACCAAGATCCAGGAAGGATGCAATTAGTTGACCAAAAGGTGCATCGGAAAACAGGCCATACAGGAGGCCGACACCTTTGGGGTGGAGGAAGTAAGAACAGATAGGAGTTGGACAATATGACAGAGTGGAGATTTGCCGAAGAGCCAATTGGGGAAACAACTGTTAAAAAAATCGAAAGGGCATTAGATATTAAGTTTCCAAAAGACTACATTACAACTATATTAAACAACAATGGGGCGCGCCCAAGTAAAAAGATATTTGACTTTGAAAATACAAAAGGCGCGGTTTTTAATCGATTACATGGTTTAACTGAGGATAGTTCAAGTTTTATTTTAGAGGTCTTTGAAGATTACCAGGATGGAAGGATGCTTCCTGGGATAGTTCCTTTTGCTTGTGATCCTTTCGGTAACGAAATCTGCTTCGATTATCGTCT
Organism: Bacillus sp. FSL R7-0685; assembly: GCF_038002425.1. Lineage (NCBI taxonomy): Bacteria > Bacillati > Bacillota > Bacilli > Caryophanales > Bacillaceae > Bacillus > Bacillus sp. FSL R7-0685. The sequence goes on from NZ_JBBOCN010000001.1 coordinate 2,540,077, forward strand.
GAATAAAGAGAATCCATCCGTAGTTTTCTGGGACCACGAGATTGCATATGAAGATCCAGATAAAGCTTTGAGTCATATATGTGATTCATTTACAGAGTTGGTTAATAAACTATACGAGGAATAAACGGATAAGACCTTTCCCCTTTCTTTTTGAGGAGAAAGCATTAACTGCTTTCCGTTATAAAAAAAATAACATATGAAATATTCATACAAATTTAAAGAAGATCCATTTGGTGATTTAGGAATAGTATTGCCAGAAGAAGTCAGTATTTTCTCTGATTTTATTGAAAACATCGCTACAGAAGAACAAGCCAACGAGTATATAGATTACATTGAGAAGGTTTCAGAAGGGATATATGAAGATTTTGAGATTGAGTTAAATGCTACAAGTGTGCTCATCAAGAAAGATGTGACAATTGTTGAAAACTCTTTTAGGGTAGAAGAACCCTATGAAAACTCAATTGAAACCGATCAATTTAGAGAATTGCTATTAATATGGCGAGATAAGATTCCAGATATATTTAAAGGTTGAATAAAATTAAAACCCTTCTTACATAAAGAAGGGTTTTACATATCGAGGCGGAGATACCATATGGTTGAATGGGATTTCGGAGAGCATCCTGTTAGTAACGAGGAAATTATTGAAGTAGAAAACCTGTTACAAGTAAAGTTCCCAAAAGATTATTTAGAATATGTCAAAATCTATTCTGGCGCGACCCCCTCTCCTGAAACTTTTGATCTTGAAGATAGGGAAGGAATTGCATTCGGATACTTACATAGCTTCCATAAAGAAAGTGAATCATATATAGTTAACGTTTCTAATCGTTATCGAGACGGCAGAATGCCAGATAAAGTAATACCGATTGCCGATGACGTGTTTGGCAATGAAATCTGCTTCGATTTTAGAAAAGGACTCAGTAGTCCTTCTATTGTATTTTGGGATCATGAAATGGCATTTGAAGATCCTGAAAGAGCTTTAAGTCCTGTATGTGATTCTTTTACAGAGTTGGTTAATAAACTATACGAGGAATAAACAGATAAAGCCTTTCCCCTTCTATTTGAAGAGAAAGGCTCTTTTTATTTAATACAAGGGATAACTTTGCCCGGTATATGACTAGTGGGAGGTAACCAATGCAAAGTATTAAATGGAGAAAACGACGCACTTTTCAAGAGGCGACAAACAGTCAGATCGAAGAGGTAGAAGAGAAATTAAAAATCAAGTTCCCGACAGATTACAAAGAATTCATTAAAGACCATAATGGATGTTCCCCTATAGATAAAAAGGTTGTTTTATTCCAAGATTCTCGAGAATCAATCAACAATTTACTGAGCATAGGAGATCCTACTCGGCCAATTGATCTCCTTAGTACCATTGATAATGTTAAAGACCGGTTAGTTGATAAGATCATACCTTTTGCTACAGATGCAGGGGGAAACCTCTTTTGTTTTGATTACAGAATGTCTGCTCAAGAACCCGTAATTGTTTTTTGGGATCATGAGATAGCTTATGAAGATAAGGAAAGTTCCATTAGCTATGTTTGTGATTCATTTACAGAGTTGATTAATAAACTATACGAGGGATAAACGGATAAAGCCTTTCCCCTTCTTTTTGAGAAGAGAGTATTAAAAGGTGGAAAGCCCTTCTCGTTATGAGAGGCTTTAATTCGGTGGAAAAATGAAATGGATAATAAAAATAAAGAATTAATTAATTATTTCTTTAAGGTTATTGGTGATGAACGATTTATACGAATTTTAGAGAATTTCTCTAACGGAGAAGGTTATGGTATAGAGAATGTCTGGTGTGTATTTGCTGATGACTACGAAGAGTGGGAAGAAGATTACTTTGGAGATGAGGGTATAGCTTTTTATTTCGATTACCCAGCAGTCGAAGAAGATGAAGAAGTCATATTAGATTACGAAAATTTCTATAAATATTTAAATGAAATTGTTGGTCAATATGTAGAACGACACCCAGACAATAAATTAGAAGTAGAAAAATATATGGAAACCATTAAAGAGAAATATAATATTAAGCTATAAGGAAAAGCTGAATATTTCTATGTTGTACATTGTTATGTTATTTTGAAGCCCCATGAAATTTCTAAGGGGCTTTGTTCTATTTCAAGAAGGTTCTGCTTCAGCAAATGGTAAGGGTTATAACTGGACATAATTTATTCGGGGATAATGCAGTAGTCAATAAAAACACAGAGGATTCCAACTATATTGTCGCAATCCCATATAAAATTAAAAAATCTATTAAAGAAACAAGTGCAATTACCTTAGTATTTGATAAAGAAAAAGATTTTTTAAGATATCAAGAACTCATTGTTGAAAATCAAGATTCTTCTTCAGTTACCTACAGATATTATATTGATAATGAAGAGACTGCTACGGGGACTACACCAATTTCAGAAGGTGAGATTTCTGCACAAGGATGGTTAAGCTGTATGAACACTTGCTTAGCAAACCAAGGGCTAAGTAACTGGGCTATTGGAGTCTTCGCAGCATTATGTGGGGCTACCTGTGGCACGATCATCCTTTGCGCTGCTTGTATGAAGGACCTTTATTGGTATATAGCGTACAGATTATGAACTGCTTAGAAGATTGTGGGCCCAATAAATAACTAAACGAAATAAAGAAAGCCAAATATCCTTTGGGTACTTTGGCTTTCTTTATTTTTCTATTTACAACTGATAAAATTCTTCAAAAGAAACCAAGGGAGGTCTCCCTATTGCGATTAAACATATATACAATTATTTTCATTATTCTTGCTATAGCATCTAATTTAATTTCTATATTCGTATTTCATCAAGGTATTTTAGCGTATGTTCTTGCCATTATCTTTTTATTAGCCGCTGGATATTCTACAAAATTCACTAAACCCAAAGATCAAAATAAACCAAATTGACTAAAAAAGAGGGAGAAGAAAATTAATCTTCTTCTCTCTTTTTTTATGCCTTTTCCATACCTCATCAAGAATAAAAGCAACGATAATAACAACAACTAAAACAATTAATGTCACAGTGAAAGAAAAATTTTCTCTCACACTTACCATTAATAATGCCCCTAAAGTTCCAAATACAAAACTCATTAGTAATTTCACTGTAAAATCCATACCTTTCTTAATTTCCACTTAATTCAATTCAAAATTTAAACAAAAAATCCCAATAAGAGGTATATTATATACGGGCCCATATAACCAAAGAAGGGATGTTTTTTGAATGAAAGGTAGTATAAAAATTGTATTAGCTTTAGTAATGTCTTTTGTTTTGTTGATTCCTACGAACAGTATACTTGCTGCTCAACAAAATAACAATGAACAGAGCAAAGATATTACAGCACCAATAGTTCCAACAACTTTTTCTCAAAATGATATTACAACTTGTTCTTCAAACCAAGAGTCTAATCAAAATATAACTATCCAACGGCTTCCCGGCGATTATTTAAATTCATGCAAAATTGTTGCTACCAAAAAGTATGATAATGTGAAATATACAGATTGGGAAAATAAAATTATTCCAGCAATATAAAGTCTTCAAAGAAAGGCAAGAACAGAGCCTCGGTAGCACAAAATGTTGGTTCCTTTTGGTGTTAGCACAATTCAACAAAAGCTTAACTCCAGGTCAGGTTTTCAAGTTTACGAATTCTAAACTAACAGCAAAAATCCAGAGCTTTATCAACCTGAATTACCTTTGTCCTAAAGGAGTATACTTTGGTGATTAGGAGTGATTGTCTAATGGGCGTTACACAAGAAAATAAAGTAATTGCTAGAACAGTTTTAGGAGCTTTTGGAGGAAAGCCGAAAACTACGAAATATTGGGACAATAACAAGAATAGCAGCATAGATATTTTATCGGTTAGTGACCAGCCTCAGGAAGATATCACGTCGTACTCAACTCTAGGCTTGTCGGATCATTCTATTAATTATGAGGTGAATGGCACCCCGTTACGGATAGAAATCGTAGCTGCAATGGAGTCAGTTTCAGACATGTATGCTAATGTTTTATCAACTTGCGTCTTTAATATAATCAACTCAAATTTCTCTTGTGCACCAGGTGTTATTTTTAAAGATGTGATTAGTATGTATGATCAGGAAACCGATATGAAACATGTGATGTTCGTTCCCCCATTTCTCTGGGAGGAAGATTTAAAACTACTTGAATTTAGCAACAAAAGTGTTACTTGGCTAATGGCTATACCTATATCAGAAGGAGAATTGCAAATAGCTGAACAATACAGTCCAGACCATTTACAAGATCTTTTGGAATCAAAGCAGATTGATATCTTTGATATAAAGAGAGAATCTGTTGCTTAAATAACATTAATTCAAAATTGATGTTTTATTTAATAAAGAAGAGTACTATACAAGTCCCTCTTAATGGGGGCTTATTCCAACCAACCATATAAAAAAGAGAGGAAGTACCATGGATGAAAGTTATGATTTCTTAGACGAATTAGAAAATTTTTTAGGTGGAACATTTCATCAAGATATCCAATCGCCTGAACACGCATTAGACGAATTTATTGAGGAAATTAGTAGAGCAGGTTTGCTATTTACAGTAGAGTATTGCGAAGAGTTTCTAAATAGCAATCTAACTGAAGAAGAAAAGGAAGACATTATAAAGTGTAATACAGAAATATATTTCCCGGCAATTGGATTACCACCAATAGAATGGTTGAAAAGTGTAATAGACCAACTAAAAGAAGCTATTTAAAAGAAACACTGAAAGGCCCCCATTTTATGAGAGGGCCTTTTTAATTCAAAGATGCTTCGGTTTCGCTATCTCTTTGAGGGCCATAAAGCCGTCAGCATGAGAAGTCAAAGAACAAAACATGTAAAATAGATTTAAATGAAATTAAACATATCCGCTGTGTACAATAATTCATACATACTTTAATCAATAATTTGTGTATTACAGTTGTTAAAAATAAAGACCCTCTTCAATATAAGAAGAGGGTTGTTTTTTCTAATTTTTGTGTACCTTTTTTCTTTCTATTACAAAAGATACAATGATGAGAACCAGAGCAACTGTTATATAAGGAGTATCATTATTTATATTTAATGTAAAAGATACAATGATGTAGAGTACTAATAACCCCACTAGGATGTAATTAATAATTTTATGCATTTTGATCACCCTGAATCTTTATTCTTTTTTAAATCATAGGAGTACAAGTCCATATGCTTCCATATTATTGGTTTGTTGCAATTCTTTTGGCTGTCTTTATAACCCGGTATATTAATTAAGTACATTCTTTTTTCAATTGCCATAAAGCTTACACCAAACTCATATGACAAAAGTAAATTCTTCATCAATTTTATTCAGCAAATAATTTTATGTTGCATTCTTCTAAGTCTGCTGTTTTTTTCAGTATCACAGGAATTACAAATAGTTGCTGATCATTTTGAAGGAGGCACCTCTTTTAAAATTTGGCTTATAGACTTATTTAAATACACATTCAGTATATGGAATACTACTATTATTACTTTTTTCCTAACTCTACCCATAGATGTTCATAGATCTAAAAAACAGCTTAGAACCTTTGTGGAATGAATGGGCACGCAAATAACAAATACACATTCTTTAGGTAAAAAAAGGCCCTTTAACAGAGGGCCTTCCTTTATTTCAATAATGCTTCAAGTTTTGCTCTCGTATCGGTCCATAGTTTCCATCAACAGAAAGCTCATGCATCTGCTGTTTTCGGACCATAAATGCCGTATATGCCGTTATTCTTTGCTCCTTTATCTTGGTAGAAGTATAGTACAGCCTGTGCTTTTTGAATTTTCTTTCGTTTTGTTTTCGCTCATGTTCATTAGCTCCTTTGAATTTAGGATTAAATGATTTAGACCAACAAAAAAGACAACCACAAAAATGGTTGTCTAGTGTATAATTATTCCTGTACATTTGCACGGCTAACTCAAAGGTGGACTGCTGGCTAAATCCCCTGAAAGGGGGTGATGCCTTGTGTCAACATTTCAAGCTCTTAGTTTAATGCTTGCGTTTGGGATGTTTATTCTCGCTTTGTTGACGTATTTAGACAAAAAGAAATAGACCACCCTTTGAGGCCTAGGAAACTTCTAGGGTAGGTCCATATCTAAATACACCTATAACCAGCGCTCCAAGAAGGAGCCAGCATTTGTACCAGCCGGAGTGTTGCCGCACTCCGGTATTTTTTATTTTATGCATTTCTTTTGAAAGAAATACATATTTCTATTTCACCCTAGTTGGATTACTTCTAACGTAATCTTACCACATTTTTTCTTGAATATCTCGTGAGAGTTTCGGCATTTTTTACGCAAGCTTTTCGTAATCTGTTTCGTGATTTTGTAAAAGTGATTAGAATGTAGATTTTAACTGCTCAGGAACATCAAAGTCCTCAAAGGGAAATGGTACCATTTCCCTTCCTGTGATTTTAGCAGAATCAAAGCCCACATCATAAAAGATGACTCGTTCAGTGCCACGCCCTGAAGATGCGTCATCCAGAACAGCTTGTAAAGTGAAGTAAAGACCATTTCCCTTTTCACATAGTCCATCATAATAAGAACAAATTGAGGAGTCACTTTATAAAAAGTGGCTATCCCTGCTCCGTTTACTCTAGTCGTTTTATGCCCTGTCATCCGACGCCCCCATGATATTGACCTCGGATTTATTTTTCTCCACGTTGGCTTCAACGTTTTATAAGGGCCATTTCTTCTCCATCAAGAAACAACCTGCCCTCTTTAACAGAAATAGTGTTTTGCGCTTTTAATGCCATTCTTATTTCACGTTCAAGAACGTTGCATGACGACCCCAAGAAAATTTGAATTCATACTCTTCCTCTTCGACTTCGTTTGTCTCAGATAGCACAGTTTTTTTTTCAATTCTTTAATCATTTCCTGCTTATCAGAAACGAACATGATTTTTTGCGCTCTTATAATTGCGGCATATTGAATCTGAATTTGGTCCCATATCATATCAACAGGGGATCGCTCCTGTATTCCTTCCATGATCGATAGCGTTTCTTCTGGCAGGAACTTAGAGAAGAATCCATGAGTCACAGCGTTGTGATTTCTCAGTGGAGCTGCACCACCTTTATTTCCTAATGCATTTTTATTTCCAAGCGGTGCTCTTCCTCCCTTATTTCCTTTTGCATTTTTGTTCCCTTTAGGTGCGCCTCGACGCAAAAGAGCGCTCCCTTTCGATTTAGGAGCGCTCCCTTTTATTTTTTCTTCCCATTTATCGTTTGCTTTCCATTTTCGGACAGTGCTACTTGTTACGTTTAATTGCTCAGCAATGTCTTTTAACTTCTTACTCCCGCCGCTCTCTTCCCACAAACGAAAAGCTTTGTCTCTGCGTGGATCTTGTGGTCTTGGCATTACATCTTACCCACCTCCGGACCTCATGTTTGAGTTTGTGTTTGTTTTAATAGTTTTTGCTGATGTATCTGCTATTACACCTTTAGACAAAATATTCATTTTCTCTTATTTAGACTTAAATCTATGTCGAAAATTATTGTTTGACATATCTTATACTAACTCCACTAAAAGAGGTGATAACATGTCAAATGGTTACAATAGCTCCTTCGTGTTAGTTGTGGTGTTGTTCATCCTGTTAATCATTGTGGGTGCTTCATTCCTTTATTAGTCTTGAAATATTTTAATCTACTATTAAGGAGGTAACTATATGGGAAACACAAATGGTTATGGTAGCACCTTCGCATTAATCGTAGTGCTATTCATTCTATTAATCATTGTTGGTGCTGCATTCCTTTATTAGTCTTTAGGCACTTTAATCCAAAGCGGCCTTTTGAATTTCACCTCCCTGTACGAAGACGCCATAAGAAGTTTTTATGGCGTTTTGCTATGTTATTAACAACGCTTTTAAATTGCCAAAATAGGAGAGACAATAAAAAGAGAGGCCACTTTAAAACCTCTCTTTTAATTAATTGTTTTCGGAAATCCCTAACAACAAGGTTTTCCGCAATACTTATGATGCTCAGTGACAGGATCGTAACTTGAGTAACTATGCGGAAAGTAATGAACATGCTCATAATGTTGATGATTCACGCTAGTTGTATGCTGCGGATGAATGTGAGGAACAATTGTATTTGAGAACGTATGATGTTCACAACACTTAGTCGGATGCACAATTGGAGGTAAAATTTTGCAATGATGCATATTTTCTTCTCCCTTCATTATTTTTTATCTGTTATAAACTATGTTCAGAAGCATCTAATAGTACTATTACAACCACCTTATTTACTGCTCCATGAGGATTTATCAAACAAAATCATGCACATCACAACAAAAGCTGTATAGATTACTTATTAGAGCAACTCTCCACATAAATATCCCATCGCTCTGCCCCACGTTTCTCCAACTCTTTATGATCAACGTGGGGTTTTATTATGAAAAGCGCTCTTCAATATGAATAGAACCCATTTTTCTTGGAAATAATCCTCCTACGAACGAATGCACCCGTTATTAGTGAATTCGCTCTAAAAGCCTCGTTTGATAGAGCACATTCAACCCTTATCATCATCAAACATGAGGCTTTATTTTGTTTTTGTCGGGAATATTAATTTTTACGCAATACTGCTGGTGTTTTATCACCCGAATTAACTGTATAAAACCTCCCAGTTGAGTTGATCCTCGCTTATCGCTGGGGGGTTTTCTCATTCCATGAATGTAGTGGTGACGCAGGAATAATCCGCCGCGCCGATCCTGCCTCCCATTTTACACTACAGATTTTTTCAGATTCAACAAGCGCTCAAAGTGGCAATCTTGGCATAAATGGCTGATGAACTCATCTTTCATTTTGCGTACAGTTTCCCTTGAAATGCCAAGATGAAGACCTATTGCACGATAACTCATCCCCTCCATCATGCAATTATAAATAACTTTGTGCTGCTCCCCTTTGATCTTTTCTGCCCCCAACTCAACCGCATAGACTCGTTCTTCATAATACTTAAGACGTTTGAAAAGACGTTCCTCTCTCATTCCATTTGCCGCAATTCTGCCTGACTCTTCCCGGGACTTCCTTTTGGCATAGCTGATTCTAATCCATATTGTGCAACACTCCAATTCTTCATGGGAATTACTGACCATAGAGTACCTTTTGCAAACGACGAACCTCTTTCACCATCCAGTGATTAGAGTTTCAATTTCTTTTTGATTCATGATTGTATCCCCCTTTTTCAAATAAAAAACGAACACCAAACAAACAGCGTAAATGCTGTAAGTTCAGTGTCCGCAGGTTTTCCGTCTTGGACAATATTACCTCCTCATCGCCCATGCTGTGCCCCCTTTTCGGGGTACAGGCATTCGGGCAGATTTCTTTATTTCAACTAAGTTCACAAAACATTAACAAAAAATAACTTGGATATTTCTGGATATCATGAGATAATACAGTTGTATTAAAAAAACAAAGGGAGTGTTTAAAATGAAATTGAAAAAAGTGTTAACTGGTTCAGCTTTATCACTTGCTTTACTTGTTTCAGCAGCTCCTGCATTTGCAACCACTTCTTCGACCACAAACACAACTACCGAGGCAAACGCACTAAAAACTTGTATAGTAGAACAATTCGGTCCTTATAATTCAAGAAATGAAATACCTAACGTCTATGATGACGGCGTTTATAAGTGGTATCTGAAAGGTGTTACCTCTTGGAGTGGGATATGGTATGGAAATTATGAACGTTGTTACTAATATATGTTACTAATATATAGGGGGAGATAGCTCCCCCTTTTTTTATTCCAGCCTTCTTTTAAATTATGCCACTTCTCGAATTCTTGCAATGCCTTTATCCCCCATCCCGGCAGGACTGCAATCGCAAATAATAAAACCGCAGCGATAGCACCAAGGAGCCAATCGTTTGTCCTATCACACTTTGCAATAATTGTTTCATCACCGATCTTTTTTCTCTACCTTCGGCACGAGTATCGCTATGTAATCCGGATGCACTTTCAAATATTCCGCCTCCTGCTCAACTGTCATCTTTCGTGGATGTCACTAAATTTCCTATAATTTATCCATACCGTTCCTCCCCCCGCAGTGGAAAGCCACTGCTATTTGATTTTGTAACCTATCTCATGATCAACTCGCGCAAAACTGCCCTTTACAGTTTGAATCACTGTTTTCCCGTGCTCCGGAGCATCTTAGACATGGGCTGTACCTTGATTTCCATATAAAACAATGATTTGAACTCTCCCTGGGTCAATCTTCTGCTGAATAGTTAAGTCTTTTTTGATGTTTATTTCTCTTGGATTGTACACTCAAAGGTCCCCCCTGTGTTTTAATAGAAGTACCAGTTCCCTATCGAGAACACTGAGGCTAAGCGCTTCGTTGTGTTTTATTTTTAGGCAGAAACCTCTTTTATCATGATTTCCACCCTCGGCTCTTCGCTATAAAACTTACTGACTTTCAAATCCACCACCTGATTATCATCTTTGTATATCAACTGATTCAAAGCACTTTCACACCCTTTACATAGTTATCAACATCAGGCTTTGTAGTAGGCCGCAAAAGACCATTTTCAGCTTTCTCTTTCTTTTTTTTGAGTTTGAAACTGACTTAGGCATTGGTCTGTACACTTTGAAACAGGACCAGTAATAATTGTTTCTGGTCGATGCTGAGACGCAACCAAAGCTACATACTGCTTAAAATACTTTGATTTCGCTGGATTTCGCATATGCACCTTCCCATTTCTCGTATTGATCCACGCGGCTGTCCTTGTGCGACTGGCTCACCATAAACAGTGAACTTAATGCAATACAACTGTTCTTTACCTCCCGTCAAGCTGTTCCCATAGCTCAATTTCTTTTTCTATTCTCGGTGCGGAGAGTAAAATTGCCAACAGAGACACGACTGCTTTAAGCACTCAGCATCCGCTCCATTTGCTTTATTTTTTCCTCAAGTAAACGGATTGTTGGTGTAAGATCTTTACCTTCAGTTGGATTTGAAGGTCCAAATATATAAAGTCCACCAATTACTTTCACATTCGTTTCCTCCTTCATTCCCAATCACCTTACCTATGATTTAATTGCATTCGATCGCCTTTAATAATCACTATGTAATCACGACACATCTGGTGAATCCGTGAACCAAGAGCCTCGTCTATATCCAAAATCTCATCGACTGTTAACTCCGAAGAAATCAGCAAAGGTTTGTGATTTAAATATCGATAATTTAAAACTGACTGGATTTCAACCTGCCAATCGGTTACTCTCGGTTGACCGTTTATTGGTTTAAATAAGTCATAAATGAGTAGGACTTCAACCTTTCTCATGGCATCGAGTTTTACTACTAAGTAGTCAAGTTATGTATTGATTTGTTCTACTTATTACCAGCAATACTTATGATAATCTTCTGGAATCATGGTACTTGCAAGAAAAGAAAACTGCTCCTAAACCCGTTTAAATCTAAACACAAAAGAACCGCGACTGGCGGTTCTTTTAGTGTATATTCCTATTTTAAATAAACTGCTTCATTATTATTGGACAGTACCATAATCAAAATCAATATCTTTCTTGTCTAATTCCCCCTTAAAATTTTTAGCATAGGTCATGGTTAAATGTACGCTTTTATCTATCCACCAAGTTCCATCATCAGTATTAGTATCCCAAGTAACATCTATATCTCTTCCCAAATTCTCAAAAAACACCAAATTTCCAACAGCTACTGTTTTTCCGTTGATTTTGTAATATATTAGAACAATTTTTTTATCAAATATACCTGTCCCGTGCTTTACGATTGTTAAACTATAAGGCTTATTAGGACATTGCTCTTCAAGTATAACTTCAGGATTTAAAAATAAAACATAACAAATGAATAGAATTGGTACAATCGTTAACCTTTTTAATACTTTTTTATTGATATTTAACCTCTTCAACATAGTCCTCCCTTTTTAACAATCCATTTCATTTGGGATACACCCCCATTATTGAAGGTATTTCCCATGAAAAATGATTTTGAAGCTCATAGGAACCCTTACATGACAGGGTTTTTGTTGTTTTTTCATTGTCTATCAAGATCTAAATCAAAAAAAGCTATAAAAAATAAGGAGTGATACATATTATACATGACTAATATGTATCACTCCTTTAGTTTTTGTTCAATAATCGCCCCCGATAGTGGGATAAGAAATAGCAAAAGAACTTGCTATTTCTCAAATACATCCACCAAATGTTCAATGTTAGTTTGTTTTTCATACATACTAATAATAAAAGTAAAACCTTATTAAAACTTTACAAGACAAACTGAATCGACTATAGTCTAATTAGACTAAAATATTGATGTAAAGAAGTGAAAAATTAGATGATAAAGTCTTTTTTAATGTTGGGGCAGTCGAATATGGCGGGCCGTGGATTTTTGAATGAAGTAGACCCGATCTATAATGAAAAAATAAAAATGCTGCGCAATGGACAGTGGCAGATGATGACAGAGCCGATTAATTACGACCGTCCGGTTTCCGGCGTTGGCCTGGCGGCATCTTTTGCAGATGCTTGGTCGAAAGCTCATCCTGATGAAGAAATTGGCTTGATCCCTTGTGCCGAAGGTGGCAGTTCATTGAATGACTGGCATCCGGAAGGCATCCTTTTTCAGCATGCTTTGTCCGAAGCCCGCTTCGCCCTCCGGTCAAGTCAAATTTGTGGAATCCTTTGGCACCAAGGTGAGAGTGACAGTTATCGTTCGCTACATGAAACTTATTACGAGAAATTAACTCTTATCATTGAGACGCTAAGAAACGAGTTGGAACTTGATGAGGTACCGTTGATTATTGGAGGGCTTGGTGACTTTCTTGGAAAGACCGGTTTTGGACAGCACGCGACTGAATTTCGACAGGTTAATGAACAATTGCTGCGTTTTGCTAATGAAAAACAGAATTGTTATTTTGTTACTGCAGCAGGTTTGACTGCGAATCCTGATGGCATTCATTTAGACGCAGCTTCACAACGCAAATTCGGTTACCGCTATTTCGAGGCTTTTTCGAAAAAGCACCATACCCTGAAACCCATTTCGGGAGAGGAGCAATCGCTGAAAGTGAATGGTGACTATTCTAAAACAGAACAGATTTACCTTCATAGTATGGATTTGGCTTCGGGTAAAATCACGTACGCGGAATTTGAGGAGCGGATGGCGAAGGTGATGAAACCATGATTCCCTTACTTATCCTTGGCTTGCTAATCCAAAACCCCGGAGCTCACGGCTATGAACTTCTGGCCTTAATGGAAAAGCGTCATTACAAATACATTGTTAACTTCACGAAAGGTTCATTTTATTACAATCTGCAGCAGCTTGAAGAAAAGTGTTTTATTGAACAGATTGAGCAGAAACCCTCAACCAGCGGGCGTGAAATCCGTAACTACAAAGTCACAGATTCGGGAAGGGCAGAATTCGAAAAATTAATGATCAAATACGGCGCCAAATCGGAATATGTGAACCTGCAATTTTATGGGGCGTTACTCTTTGCAGATGAATTCGACAAAAATAAATTACTGGAGCTGATCCAATCACAAATCGATCAGACTAAAGCTCGAATCGAGCTCCTTGATGAATACCTGTCCATCACTCAAGAAATTCCCGGCACAATCGATTACTTTCGCCGTATGAACGAAAATTCCCGTTCACATCACTTGGTTAACTTAGAGTGGTTCGAAAAATTGAAAGCAGAAATAGAATCGACTATTGCAGAATAAAAAAATGCAAAGTTAAAAATAAGAATATTAGTTACCTACATATAAAACCTGTGTCGTAGATATTTAGTAACATCTTTTATACAGGTTTTATACTCCTTCTTTAATTAAACCAGTAATAGGGTTGTCAGCACTTGCCCCCAACAAGAGCAAGTGAATCAGCTCCGTGTTCTTCTTTTTCAATCGCTAGCCGTTAGTTTAATTAGAATTCAAATAATCCAAGACGCGGTGAACTCTTTCGTTGACTGAGCAATCGCCTTCAATTTTTAATACTGGACAAGATAAATCTGCCATCCAATGTTCATGCAAAGCTCTACTTCTAACTTCCATTCCAGCAGTATCATATAAAGAAGCCCACTCTAAAAATGCTTTTGATTGTTCATATTTACTGCCACCGGCTAACACTTCATTTCCATAACGCTGAAATTCCCTATGCCTTAATCTCTCAAGCCGTATATCTTGTGGAATCCATAAGAAGACGACAAGGTCAAAATAACTTTTTAGATTATCGCCCCAGCCACACACTGCACCAGAAAGAATCCATTTCTCATTTATTGTTAAGTCTTTTTCAAGCAACTTTCGTCTTTCAGGAATTTCTCTTTTTTTAGTGAATTTATTTAACCAATAGTAATCATCGGTATCAAGATGCGTATGAGGCAAATGCTTTGATAATGCAGCACCCAATGTTGACGTTCCGACCCCAGAGGCTCCCAATATGTGAATATTTTTTTTCATACTTCCCCCTCCTTATTAAGCAACCAAACTCCCTGTTGCATAAGGTACTTACTATTATTTTGACATAAATCCCTAAAGACCTTTACTTTTCTAGAGAAATCCAGATGCGTGTTAAAATCATCATACTTACGAAAACAGCCATTATTTAAACGGATTCATATTCCATCTCCTTAGATGCTTTTTCCTATGAAAAAAGTCTTAGTTTTCCCTATAATATTTAACGAATCCAATTTTTAGATTGTCGTCTTTAAGGAGGTTTTTCATCTTGAGGTATACAAACAGTCACTTAGAGGATTGGATTGAAAACTTATACAGGAAGATTGATATTACAGAGCCTGAACAAATTAATTTTGAACGGATTGCCGAAGCTTTAGATATTAGGCTGTCGTTTAAACCTGTTACAAGCTTCGCACTTAAACACAGCGGAATTTATAATATATGCTTGGACAGCCGAAAAAGCCGAACTGAACAATGGTATGATTTCGCTCATGAATTTTGCCATATATATAGACATGAAGGCGATAAAAAAACAATGCCTGCAACTTGGACAGATTATTTAGAGTGGCAGTCCAATTATTTTACATATCACTTTTGCATTCCAACTTTCATGTTGCGTAATATTAATCTTTCGTACATACAATCACATGCAATTGAAAATGTGGCTTGGCTATTTAAGGTATCCCCTTCATTCGCTAAGAAACGTTTAAGCATTTATTACAGGAAACTGACTCAACATTTATTTAGTCAAACTGTTATGGGAAATTTATGCACCCCCCTTTTGTAATGAATAATGAAATCCTCATGCATTTGCGCGCATTGAAAAAAACAAAAAAAGACGTCTCCCTTCACGATCCGATCGGGCAGGATAAGGAAGGGAATGAAATAAGCCTGATTGACGTTTTGAAATCAGAAAACGAAGACGTGATAGATACGATCCAGCTCAATATGGAGCTTGAAAAAGTGAAACAATACATTGACATTTTAGATGACCGTGAGAAGGAAGTGATTGTCGGGCGGTTTGGACTTGATTTGAAGAAGGAAAAAACGCAGCGAGAGATTGCCAAAGAACTCGGTATCTCACGCAGCTATGTATCGCGGATTGAAAAACGGGCGCTGATGAAGATGTTTCATGAGTTTTATCGGGCAGAGAAGGAAAAGCGGAAGAAGGCGAAGGGGAAATAATGCAGAAGAAGCCGGATCTCATACTCCGGCTTTCTCTATTTCATTAAAGTTTTTTTAAAAAGAAAATAGAGAAAAAATATATAAAAGAGTGATGAAAATCAGTTTTGTCATCACTGATAAACTCTTCGAGAAAAGCGTCTGGATCATAGCAGATGGCTTCTCTCTTATGAGGCGTTACTTCCCTCCATCAAGCGATTCTAAGCCGGACGTTCTAAAAGCTCTCCTGAGAAAATCCTTAGATCGGTATACTTCAGTACATTCCTAGTCACTGCTTTCTTTATAGACGCCTCATCTATGCTGTCGATACCCTTACATATATGACTATCACAATGAGAGGACTTTTAATGAATATGAAGAATCAGTTAAAAAACATTGGTTAGCAGCAGTTCGTTTTAAAGAACTACTCATTTTATTTCTTCTTCAATATTTATTACAGGGATGTCCTCATTATTTACTGGTATCTTCCAAGCTACCGCGCAAGGAACGGCCGCTTTTGTTATGTCATTTATACAAGGAATTACTCTGATTCCTGTATTGTTCATCGCCAATCAGGTGAACGGCTTTCATGGGGTGGTTTGGTCACTTGTCATTGCAGATACAGTCGCATTCCTTGTAGGTGCCATCATGCTTTATGCTTTGAGGAACAAATTGCAGCCTGAATTGAATAGTTAAGTGCTAGTAAACATATGACATTTAAATCCGTATTGTAAACTAATCAAATATGTAAAAAAAGATAGTTTAGCCCTCATAATCGGCTAAACTATCCCCTTCTCAAATCCTCCCACTTTATTATTAATGTGGTTTAGAAGAATTGAACCCGCACGAGTTATTCCGCTCACTATCATTGATTATGAAGCTTATATATTAAAAAATGGTGAGTTCAAAACAGTAAACGTCGGGCTTTTTTACTCTCTTCCTTTTAAATACACGATTAGAATCATCAAAAACAATAATGATATTTACACAAATTGCGATTTACGCAAAAGTCACCACTCCTCTTTTCATGGACAGAAAAAGAGGAGCAAACCTATGTCTGCGTCTTAAGTTTTTCTTTGCTCAACGTCTAGTATCTTCTTTGGATCAATTTTTCTGTAAGAAATTCAGCAAGTGTTACTCAACGACATGAAGAAATTGTTTATGTCCTTTGTCATTTCAGTTATTCAACTATTGGTGTAAGTGAACTACCAGCCCAAACCTCTCCCTTATTAAGGGTCCAGCTATCATTATAAAAACTAGAACCACCTTTATTAACCGAAGGGCTGTGAACCTCATCCCAAGTTAGAAAATAAACGGTTTTCGGATATTTTTGTTTGACTGTATTAAGAAACGCAGAATAATCCAAATTACCATCTTGTTTTTGTGTGCCGATTTCTGTGAACGCAAATGGCTTATTAAGAGCTGTTAACTCATCATATCCTTGAATTGAAAAATTGTCTGAGAAATACGCATCTAATCCAACAATATCAACATATGAAGATCCAGGATAAAAGTCAGTCTTAAAGTCTCGATTGGCGTCCGGTGAGTAAACCCATATCAGGTTGTCCAAACCTCTTGTATCAGTCATATAATGATAGATTTTTTGATAAAGTTGTTTATAAAGTGAGAAGCGCTGGCTGTCTTTTTTGTTATATTCGGTTAGTCCCCACCAAAACCATTCTCCATTCATTTCATGAAGAGGCCTGAATAGAACAGGAACACCTTCATTTTTTAACTGATCAAGGCCATCTGCAACTTTGCTCAGAACAGCCTCTAACCGCTTGCCCTCTGTAGTTGATGAGTCTAAGATCTTTTCATACTCACTGTTTGAAATATGGGAAGCATTTTTCCCAAAAGTACTGGATGCAGGATTAGCTAGATGTAAGCTAATCTGTGGTATTCCACCGCTTTTCCAATATGAGATTAAGTCACTGTTGCAACTATAGTCGATCGTCTCAGTAATATCAGAAATATAGGGCTTCTCCAACCATCCACTGGAATAGTCACAACCATAAATTGCGGGTAGCTGGCCAGTAGCATTCTTAATTTGGTTGGCTTCTTTCATGGAAAACGAAGCATTTGTGAATCCGCCGAATGCACCTGACAATATGCGATTTTCAGATCGGTTTGGCAGATGAGCCAGCCAATTCATCAACTCTTTCGTTGTTGCCTGTGCATTAGGATTCACAGGGTAAACTGTATGAGCAAGAGCCGACTGTGAAAAAGATGAAACGATTATGAAAGATAGTAATATAAAAACACCAATTTTTTTATACATATATATTCTCCGTCTTCTACTTTTTATTATTTTAATCATTTATTCTGTTAAAGATTTATAAAGCACAGAATCTATTAAGTCATTTACGCTTTTTCATCCCCTTTCATATTTAAAATAAGAGAGACCTTCCTTAGAGATATTTGCATTTACCCATTGTAAATCTCCATTTTTTGGGCATTAATTATATTAAACCGAAAAATATCTTCTTTCATCAGACGTTTCACCTATTTTTTACTGTATGCCTAACAGACTATAAAGCAAACTTTTCCTTTTGAATTTAAACCTTATTACCTATTTCATTAAGTCGAATTATTTTCGATATTAAGTGGTGGATGATTTTCACTCTCTTTTTTATCCTATTAAATTATTTTAAAAAATAATCAAAAAACAAATCATTTTGATCCCTATTCATAGCAGCCAACGTTACTTTTGGTACAAAGTCCTTTATAAACAGAAAAAGAGGAGCAAACGTATGGTTTACTCCTCTAACTTAGTTTCTTTCTTCTTGATTTTTCATAATCTGATGTTTTCCTTAACAGCAGTTCCAACCCGTCACTTTCTCCGTAGCATATAATCAAGATTCTAATACCAATCCAAAAGTTATTTTGATCTACTGAGAATTTTAATTTGCAGTGCCCTATTGCCTTTTTCTCTCTCTGACTCATAGTTTTAAACCATTCAATAAAAAACCCTCAATTGATGTTTCATATTCATTTGATTTTCAAAAACTTCAGCCGTATCAACCTGTTAATCTTTCATTTACCCGCTGACTTATATCAAAGGAGCTCTAACCAAATTTTAATGGCTGTCGCACTTATTAATAGCGCTAAAATCCATTGCAGGAATTTTGTATTTACTTTTTGCCCAACTGATGCACCAATAGGAGAAGCAATGAAACTAGCAATCATAAGAACCAGAGCTGGTACAAAAAGAACCTGGCCCGTGATTACTTTTCCAACTGTTGCGCCAATAGATGAAAGAAATGTAATCGCAAGAGATGAAGCGACTGTGATTCTAACAGGAATATTTAAAATCGATAACATAATGGGGACCAGAATAAAGGCGCCGCCAGCTCCTAAAATACCTGATACGCCACCAATGATAAACGCTAAGGAAGAAGCCAACCATTTATTAAATATCACTTCCTTATCTTCGCTATGTTCTTGTCCTTTTTGTCCTTTTTTAGGTATAAATATTAAAATAACTGCTATAATAGCCAGAATTCCGTATATAAAGTTAATTCCTTTTTCAGATATATAATGAGAAAAGTAACTCCCCAATACACTCCCTAAAAGGATGCTGCTTCCCATGTAAATAATTAATGCTTTATTTAGAAGACCACTCTTACGATAAGCCCAAACACCGCCGAGTGTCGCAAAAAAAACTTGAATAGCCCCTATCCCTGAAACTTCATGGGCAGTTAATGACATCACTCCCACTAAAGAAGGAATGTACAATAGCATTGGATAATTAATAACTGCTCCGCCAATACCAATCATCCCGGAAATAAAGGCACCAATAAACCCTATAATGAAAAGAGTTGTGATAAAGGCAATATCCATTTTATTTGCCTCCTTTCATAGGAAAAGGGTATCTTTCTATTCGATACCCTTTCACATTCATTAGCCTTTTTGAATCCAAAATTTCAATACATCGCCCTCGTCCGTTTGCTCTAAAAGGTCATGTCCGCCTGATTTAGACCAGGCTGCAAGATCATTTTTAGCTCCCTTATCTGTTGCATGCACTTCTAATATTTGACCTGATTCCAGTTCATTCATCGCTTTTTTTGTCCTGACGATTGGCATTGGGCATGCCAGGCCTTTTGCGTCTAATACTTTATCTGAGTTCATGTTCATCTCTCCTCTTTTTAATAGAAACTTGTGTTACCGTATTGCACAGCGGTTTGGACCAATCTCCATTTCACGCTGTTTTTCTTCATCTGGGCTGATTTTCCCCATGTTTGTTTCTCGAATCTCTTGGTATGCATTTGGTTGCGGAGGCAAATGATCTGTTACTAGGTGTCTAAATTCTGTTTCATCCGCAATGTTCAAACCATGGTTCTCGCTAAATAATGTACTTAGTTTTTTACCAACACTTCCATCCTCATTTAGCTCGTCAATGATCATAAAGTGTGCTGGTAATACAATTAAATCCTTTGATAACGCTTTGTAACGGCTATAAAGCGTTTTTCTTAAATCTCCTACCCAATCTTCTGCCATACCGGCTAAGTCTGGTCTGCCAATTGAATCAATAAACAAAATATCACCTGAAAGAAGATACAGATCATCGACAATGAAAGAAGTGGACCCAATCGTGTGCCCCGGAGAATAAATCGGTTGAATTTTAATCGTTGTATTTCCAATAATAATGTCATTTCCTTCTTCCAACGGCTGATAATCGAATACCACTTCTTCAGCATCTTTAGGCGGTAACCAGTAGGTTGCTTTTGTTTTTTCAGCAATGACTCTGCCGCCTGAAATATGGTCCGCGTGAAGATGTGTATCAAATACGTGAGTAATCGTTGCACCCTTCTCCTTCGCAAAATCCATAAAGAAATCTACCATACGTGTCGCATCAATAATTGCTGCTTCACCATTGGAAATGACCATGTATGACAAGCAGCCTTTACCGATTCGAACAAACTGATACATCTCACCGCCATCTTTTAAATCCCCGACTTTTACCGGCTCTAAATGTTCGCTCCATGCTTTCATTCCACCCTTAAGGTAGGATACAGAATGACCTGCTTCAGAAAGCATTTCGGATACCATGACGGATGAACCTTCTTTTGCGCAAACGACCAGCACTTCTTTATCAGAAGGAATTTTCTCCAAGATATCTTCTACGCCATCTAAAAGATCAAAATAAGGAACATTCAAATGGTCAAAGTCATGCCCTTCTATCTTCCAATCGTTAAAATCATTTTCATTACGCACATCCAAAATAAATAAAGGTTCTTTGTTAAAGATTTTTTTTGTCGCTTCTTTTGGGGTCATTGCCTTTACGGTCATGTTTCAATACCTCCTATATCAAATCTTTTAGCGGGACTAAAACGTTAAGGATACATCAGCATCTTTCGCAAAACCAAAAAAGGTAACAGCCCCGCCTACTTCGATTCCTTCCATAAAATCATCTTTTGTTAAACCCATAACGTCCATCGTTATTTGACAACCAAATCATGCAACTCCCATTTCAATCAGCTAAGAATAGAAGGCACATACTTTATAAGCATCAAACAGACCATCATTTTCCGCAATAATCGCTACTCATCTGTTCATCATGCTTTTTATTTATTCGGTTTTACCTGTCCAATCCCGCATACCGGGGACAACATTAATAACTTTTTTAAAACCTTGTTTCTTCATGGTGCGGGCCGCCATTTCACTCCTTCTTCCCGAATGGCAGATAATATAAATTTCATCATTTTTGTTTAATTCGTCAGAGCGCTTTTCCACTTCACCAAGAGGGATATGCACAACTCCAGGGATATGAGCTTTTTCATATTCCTCTATCTCTCGAACATCTAAAATGTTAAGAGACTCGTCACTATCTACTTTCTGTTTGAAAGCTTCTAATGAAATCTCAGGAATTGAAGATGCATTTTCTGATGAATGCTCTCCTCCTTTTCGAAGAAAATGACGAAGTATTTCTCCCTCTGCTTCAGTACCTAGATATTCATGGCCTGTACTTTTTGCCCATGCTTCCAGATCTGCTGTAGAACCTTTATCTGTCGCATGAATTTCCAATACTTCACCAGCTTTTAAATCCTTCATTCTCTTCTTCGTTTTTACGATAGGCATTGGACACGCCAAACCTTTAGCGTCTAGTACAATAGTTGCTTTCATCATTTTTTTCCTCCTTTTCTCATATAGGGGTGGGGGTATATAAATATACAAAAAGTTTCTCACTAGAAGTTAATACCATGTATTCATGCCCCTTTTATATTTGTGATCTTTTTAAATCCTTGTTTCTTCAATATTTTTACTTCCCTTTAAACTTCTCCTTCCGCTTAGCAATGAGTAAATGAGTAACATTAGATAAATAAGTTGACACTGCCTTCCTCAGCATCTGCCAAATAAGCTGCTACACCAGCATAGTCAATATCATCTAATAGTTCTTTTTCCTGTAAACCAAGAAGATCCATTGTCATCGTACAAGCTACGAGCTTTACCCCCTGTTCTTGAGCCATCTCAATCAACTGAGGTAATGTAAGTGCATTATGCTTTTTCATCACATTTTTAATCATTTTAGGGCCCATACCTGCAAAGTTCATTTTAGATAAACCCATCTTATCAGCACCACGAGGCATCATCTTTCCAAACATTTTTTCAAGAAATCCTTTTTTCACTGGAATCAGCTCTTCTTTACGTAAAGCGTTTAATCCCCAAAAAGTATGGAAGATCGTCACTTCATGATCGTAGGCAGCTGCACCATTTGCAATAATATAGGCTGCCATTGCTTTATCATAATCCCCGCTAAATAAAACAATTGTTGTGCGTTTTGTTTGTTCTGTCATGTTGATTCTCCTAACTAATTACCCCCATGGGTATATTGAAGTCAAAAAATTTTTTTCGAAAGATCTGCTTTTATTCAACTCTTTAAATACCATAGGGGGTATAATATAACGCATATAAAAATTCGTCAACCTTAGGTTGATGAATTTTTATCGGCTCTTTACCAATAAGTCGACTGCTTCTTTTACTAAATTTTGTGTGTCTTCGCCTTTTTCTAAACTTTCACGAACACAATGTTCAAGGTTTGTGCTCACAATTAAACCCATCGCTCGATCGATCGCATTACGGGAAGCTGCTAATTGGGTCACAACCTCTCTACAATCTTTTCCTTGTTCCATCATAGTCAATACACCTTTAATTTGTCCTTCAATCCGTCGTAAGCGGTTTTTAATCTTTTGATCATACTCCATATATCAATGAAATCCTTTCTTTCATTTATTTTTACAATGCTGCCAGTTCATAACTGTTTACATGGATACCTTTGCGCTTTAGAAAACGCACTCCTAAATTTAATTCCAAGCTATTATGTGTATTTTATCACGTGGAATCTCTAAATAAAAACGTTTTAGATACGCATATGGGATGTTTAAAATAATATTATCCGAAAAATTGGGTACATCGTTATAATGGCGAATATCTAATATTGTGATGTCCATAGCCTTTAATTTATCTTTATGGATACAAGAGATTCCGGTTATAGGATAATAACGTCTATACGTTGCAATGATAATCACAAAAATAAGTAGGAATGCAATAACTAAATAATTGATACTACTTACACCACCTTATTAACTCTTTGTTATTCACAAAACAATAATATACCCCCATAGGTATATAGTCAAGTGTGAAAGTTACTTTCTTTGAGCTGATAGATTCATTTCGATATCCGCGGATTGAAAAAATACTTACATTCGATAATGCCAATTCTGCTAAAAGGAACTCGAATAAAGCAATAAGCCGATTTAATTTTAAATCGGCTTTATTTATCAATTACTTAAAATTAGCACAAGACACGCTGCTTGGATATTAAATGGGGTTTCATTAGCATGGTACTGGTTCCCCATGTTTCATGCTGAATGTGACTTTAATTATTCTAGAATTCTGCAGAATATCTGTGCTAATCTTCCGCAGCCACTGCATCTGCTTTGGTTTCATGAACTGTACCAAATGGATGGTTAGGAGGAGCATAAATGGAGTAAAGTTTTAATGGCGTATTTCCTGTATTAATTACGTTGTGCCAAGTGCCGGCAGGGACAACAATGGCAGAATCATCATATACATTTCTTTGAAAGTTCAAATGATCTTTACTCTTTCCCATTTTGACGATCCCACGCCCCTGCTCAATCCGTAAGAACTGGTCAACGTTAGGATGGATTTCCAAACCAATGTCTTCTCCAATACCAAGACTCATCAAAGTCACTTGAAAATGCTTTCCTGTCCATAAAGCAGTACGGAACGTATTGTTTTGTTTTGTGGCTCTATTGATATTTACAACAAATGGTTTTGGTCCATAATCCTTCAAAAGAAGGTTTCTATCTTCATATGAAGAGCGCAAATCGGCACCTCTGTGTACGTTCTCCATCTCATTTGGAATAGTCCAATAAACAGATCTTCCGTCATTATACATCGGCACAGTCACATAATAATAACATTGAGGCGAAAAAGGGTTATAGTACATTTTTTGATCCCCGCAATTATAAATTTTTGTGATAGTATCCTATGCATTTATTAAGGGAGTGTGCTAAATCAAGAAAACTCATATTAAACACAAAAATGAATGTTCGATCACCGTTTGATTCATGGATGAATAATTTATCACCGACCTTGTAATCGTTTTCTGGATGTTGAATTTCACTAGCCTTTGTTAACAAGACATCGAATGACACCTTTATATGATGGATTATCAAAGGTCGACGATCCTAAATGGCTTTTGAACATTTACATAGCACAACAACAGAGTATACGGAATTCTGTTGTTTGTCCCCCCTATCCCAGCTCTTTTAGATTTATCTCTTTGGATGCGCCTTGATGGCCAGCTTTTCAGCAGCGTAGTATTTAGCGCCTCCTGAATCGTTATAGCATATTTCAACGCCGATAGACTTGCGGTTCCCAGTGCCGTTTGTACCGTCACCTGTATGTGGGCTCGCTTTTAGTAAACCAGTTTATATTCTTTTTGGGCACACAATAGAAGCAATTTTTCATATGAAAATTTCGTAATCTTACACCTCTTTAACTTGAAGGAGGATTTTTGCATATGTATTTTCATACCCGTCAACTACCATCTCATCCAGCATATATTCCTCATATGCATTTTCCCCTATTTGCATTCCATTCTTTTCAATGAACTCAATGATTCTCCGGTACGCCTCTTCAGTATTTCCGCCTATTTCATATCCAACTGCATACAGGCCTTTTGGTCGTACATGATAATTTATGTTCTCTGCCCCATCTTTTACTTTTATATAAAAGTAACTGTAATTGTAGAAGTCTTTTTCTAAGATTTGTTCCCGTGCAAAGATTCCGCCTATCGGATATCCTTCATCTAATTCATATTGCTGAACTTCATGAATGAGTTCTGAAATGGCTGCCACATATTTTCGTTCCGGTAAGTTTAATGTTTTTCGGCTTAACATGAATGTTTCTTCATTTAAATATTCAAAAGAAATTGAGGAAAAATCAATCTCAAGTGCTTGTTCTGTAAGCGTCACTTTTGTTTGTAAGATCATTTGCAACTGCTTAAGCTCATTTATTTTTTTATCAATCTCAATAGACTTTTCTTTTAGAACATGCAGGATCTTGTCTGGTGTTTTTCCTTTTATTAGACACTTTATTTCTTTTAATGGAACCCCAAGCTCTTTAAATAGACTGATGACTTGAAAAATCTCAAATTGATGATAGGAATAATATCTATACCCATTTTCTTTTTTTATTTCCGGCGAGAAAAGACCAATCTCATCATAATGAAATAAGGTTTGTTTTTTTACACGGCAGAGCTTCGAAAACTCCCCTGTTGTGAAATACTTCTTAACATCTTCGCTCATAAAAACCTCCTTGACTATACGGTAACCATATACCTTATGATTTGATTGTACTTGAAAAAAGCTTCAAGCGAAAAGGATAGGTAAAAAGGGTTCAATTGAGTAAAAGGGGAATTCAGATGAAAAAATCAATAAATGAGCAAAAAACGATATTCATTATACTATTAAGCAACATCTTCGTAGCATTTCTTGGTATCGGTTTAATCATTCCAGTAATGCCTTCTTTTATGAAAATCATGCATTTATCCGGCAGCACAATGGGTTATCTTGTTGCGGCTTTTGCCATTTCTCAGTTAATTACTTCACCTTTTGCAGGTAGGTGGGTTGACCGTTTCGGGAGAAAAAAAATGATTATTCTCGGGTTGCTTATATTCAGTTTATCTGAGTTGATTTTCGGATTAGGGACCCATGTTTCAATATTTTATTTCTCGAGGATATTGGGTGGTGTAAGTGCGGCTTTTATCATGCCCGCGGTAACAGCATATGTAGCTGATATTACAACCCTAAAGGAAAGGTCAAAGGCTATGGGGTATGTTTCTGCTGCAATTAGCACAGGCTTTATTATTGGGCCTGGTGCGGGAGGATTTATTGCCGGCTTTGGCATCCGCATGCCGTTTTTCTTCGCCTCCGCCATCGCGTTAATAGCAGCTGTCACTTCTGTTTTTATACTAAAAGAGTCATTGTCGATAGAAGAACGCCATCAACTCTCATCTCATACAAAGGAATCAAATTTCATTAAAGACTTGAAGAGATCCATTCATCCTGTCTATTTCATTGCATTTATTATCGTCTTTGTAATGGCTTTTGGTTTATCAGCTTATGAAACGGTATTCAGCTTGTTTTCTGATCATAAATTTGGCTTCACACCAAAAGATATTGCAGCCATTATTACGATTAGCTCCATTGTTGCGGTAGTTATTCAAGTTTTACTTTTCGGGAAATTGGTCAACAAACTTGGAGAGAAAAGAATGATTCAGCTGTGCTTAATAACCGGTGCGATCTTGGCTTTCGTGTCTACTGTTATGTCAGGATTTTTAACTGTTTTGCTTGTAACTTGTTTTATTTTTCTGGCGTTCGATTTGCTACGTCCGGCCTTAACCGCTCATTTATCCAATATGGCCGGTAACCAGCAGGGTTTCGTAGCAGGCATGAACTCCACATACACCAGCCTGGGAAATATATTTGGACCTGCTCTAGGCGGTATACTATTTGATCTTAACATTCATTATCCTTTCCTTTTTGCAGGTTTCGTTATGTTTGTCGGCCTTGGTCTTACAATGGTTTGGAAAGAAAAAAAGAATGATGCTGCAGCTTTGAATTAATTCATTTTCTATAAAGTCAAGTCATTTGGATGCAGGGAATGCCCCTGGTTAGGCACAATAAGAAAAGGTACTTAATTTGATAGGCTACATGTTGCTTGACGTGAATATAGTTTAAGCTGAGTTTTAGCAATATCAGGATACCGGGATAAGAAAAAAGGAGAATGTAGTATGAGTATAAAAATAAAAGGAGTAACTGATGATAATCGTGCTGCAATTCTTGATCTACATGTCAGCCAGAATCAATTATCATATATTGAATCTACAAAAATATGTTTAGAGGATGCAAACGAATGTCACTATTATAAACCTGTCGGGCTTTACTATGAAGGAGATCTAGTCGGTTTTGCAATGTATGGATTGTTTCCCGAGTATGATGAAGATAATAAAAACGGACGAGTCTGGCTTGACCGATTTTTTATTGACGAACGCTATCAGGGAAAAGGATTAGGGAAGAAAATGCTTAAAGCCCTCATTCAGCACCTTGCTGAGCTATATAAATGCAAAAGAATTTATTTAAGTATATTTGAAAATAATATTCATGCTATACGCCTTTATCAAAGGTTTGGTTTTCAATTTAATGGTGAACTCGACTTTAATGGTGAGAAGGTAATGGTAAAAGAGCTATAGATATCCAGGCCTCCTTTTTTGCTGAGAAACGTTTGAACTTCGATAATGATTACCTACTTAAACTGCAAGATCATTGTTTAAAAAAGCCTGGATGAAAATTTCATCTCAGGCTTTAAGCATCTTATTAGTCAAAATCTCATGTGTTTTATCCAGATGTTATTCTTTTTTCCGGACAATTTCTAAATAATTAATATGCCGGCCAACTGTTTTGTGCACTTTAAAAATATACCCATCGGCTTCTATAACGGTCCCAACTGCAGCGTCTATTTGTTGAGTCATAAACCAGCCGCCTATTGTATCCACTTCGTCACTTGCTAACGTCGTTCCCAATAAATCATTTACATCTTCAATGAGCACTTTCGAATCTAAGATATAGTGATTATCATTTACTTTTCTAATATTAGGCACTTCATCTTTATCAAATTCATCTCTGATTTCCCCGACAATTTCTTCAAGAATATCTTCAGCAGTGACTAAACCTGAAGTGCCGCCATATTCATCCACAAGAATAGCGATATGTGTTCGCTCTTTTTGCATTTTTACCAATAAATCATGAATTGGAACGGATTCAATAACATGGATAACAGGGTTGATATGATTTTCTAACTTGAAATCCTCTTTTATCTTCTGGTCTGTGTCAATATAAGCTGACAAAAATTCTTTAGCATTGATAAAACCAATGATTGAATCTTTATCTCCATTTAGGACTGGGTACCTTGTATAGCTCTCTGTCTTAATGGTCTTAACAATAGTTTCATAAGAATCCTCACTAGAAATCGCTACGATCTCTCTTCTCGGAATCATAATTTCTTTGGCGATTCTTTCATCAAATTCAAAAATATTATTTACATATTTCAACTCATTTTGATTGATTTCACCGCTCTTATAGCTTTCAGACAGTAAGATGCGCAGTTCTTCTTCAGAATGAGCAAGTTCATGTTCTGATGCAGGTTTCAAACCGAAGAGTCCTACTATAAACCGGGCTGAACCATTTAAAAACCATATAAAAGGGAACAGGATGCGGTAAAACCAAATAATTGGCTTTGCAGTCAAAAGAGTGATGGTTTCCGCTTTTTGGATAGCGAGTGTTTTAGGAGCAAGTTCTCCAACTACAACGTGCAAAAAAGTCGCCATCACAAAAGCAATCACTAAGATCAATACATGTGAGACTGTTTCACTTACATGAAAATGAGCAAATAAGGGGTGCAAAATCACTTCAAAAGTCGATTCTCCAACCCAGCCAATTCCCAACGCTGTAACCGTGATCCCTAATTGACAAGCTGACAAATATTCGTCCAAATGAGTAATGACCTTTTTGGCTGATACGGCACCTTTTTTTCCCTCTAATATGAGTTGGTCAATTTTTGATGACCTGATCTTTACTATCGCAAATTCAGTCGCAACAAAAAATGCTGTTAAGACAATTAAAATAGTAAAGATTATAAGGTTAATGGTTGTCAATGATTTGCCTTACCTAGTAAGGCGTACACCTCCGATATAAATATTTATTTTTATAACCCGTTTTTTCTGAATAAACAAAAAACAGTATATATAACATTATAAGTTCAAAAGAACCTAAAATCAACTCTGAATGATGTAAATAATCATCTTTTTCCGTATGGAGAGTGGTTCCCGTAGTATTCAACTAGCGATTGGTGACGTTTTAAGGCTTAAAATAGAAAGCAAAATAAAAACACACCTGAATTTTCTGGTGTGTTTCAATAATATCCAACCGTCTTGATTTATTTAATGTCTTTATTAAGGTTTTCTTTTAAAATTTGAATCAATTCCGCCTGTTGCTTTATATTTTTGCGGCCATTTCTATTAATTGCAGCAAGTTCACAGACAATTCCAGCTGAAATGAAAAACAATAAACCTTCAAACATTTTAAATCCCCCACCGTCTAAGTGATAGTCAAATTTGTTTTTTCTTTTTGTAATACCTGTTTATAATCTTCCTTACGCTGATATATGTTATTTAAAATGAGTCCAATAATGACAAACAGTGTTCCTACTATATCAAATGCAGTTATGTTATATCCTTTGATCACCATGATTAACAATGTAGTAATGGGGACAAAGTTAATAAATAAAATCCCATTAATGGATGATAGGATTTTAATGCCATAGTTCCAACTAAGGAGGGCTATGATACCTGGTAAAGTAATCATAAATAAAAAATCATACTTAATTGCTGCAATCACTTTAATACTCGGTACCGACACGTAACCTTGCGCGGTAAGTATAGCTGTCATGATTCCTGTTATAGCTGTGCCGAATAAACATGTCAAAGTTGAATAACGAAGTGTGGACCACTCTCGGAATATCTGTCCCCCCATTGTGTAGACAACCCACCCTAAAACACCAATGAATATAAAGAGTATCGAGAATAGATGATCCCCTAATGAAAAAAAGAAACTTATATTACCTTTGGTTATGACCATCGAAGCCCCCAAAAAGGCAATCAATATACTGATCATTGTGTATTTTTTAGGTTTCACATGTTTATATCCCCATAGAATAACAATTGAAAGCATCGGCATGAGTGCCTCGGCAATGGATGCTGTCATAATTCCAGACTTCCCCATCAACCTTTGACCTAAAAAAATAAGAACATTGTATACAGTAAACGCCATCACCCCAAATAAAATGATCCATTTTGCTTTACCCTCTAAATAAAATGATTTTTTTCCTTCTCTCACCAATAATAAAATCACTAACATAATCGTTACCACACCGTAGCGAATAAATGAAAAATAAAACGGATCAACAAATTCTAATGCATGATCTGCAACTGGAAACATCGCGCCCCAAGACATACTTGCTACTAAACATGTAAGGGCACCAATGAATAATTGACCTTTTTTCATTGAATTCCCCCCCTTTTCTTTAAAATTACAATGAGAATTATAAAAAGAAGTAAGCATCAAGTAAAATGAACAAAAGTGATGAAAAACATCATTGATAATGATACTTTAATGAAGGGGGGATCTTCATGGAACTGCGAGACTTACAAATTTTCAAATGCGTAGCCCATCACAAGAGTATTACCGGTGCTGCAAAAGAGTTAAATTATGTACAATCTAATGTAACTGCGCGGATTAAGCAATTAGAGAATGAACTCAAAACACCTCTTTTCAATCGCCATAAAAAAGGGGTTTCACTAAGCCCAGAGGGCCGAAAAATGATTGAATACGTTAACAAAATTTTGAAAGATGTTGAAGAACTGGAGCAAGTCTTTCTAGATACTGATATACCGTCTGGAATATTAAAAATCGGTACAGTGGAAACAGTGAGGATACTGCCGACCATCATAGCTTCCTATTATAAAAAGTATCCTAATGTGGATTTATCATTGCAGGCTGGTCTAACAGAGGAACTTATTAAAAAGGTCATGAATCACGAATTAGACGGAGCTTTTATTTCAGGCCCTTTGAAACATTCTATTCTGGAACAGTATGATGTTTATACTGAAAAACTTACTCTTGTAACCAGTAACAAAACGTTTAATATAGAGGATTTTTCAACGACTCCGATTCTTGTTTTTAATCAGGGGTGCGGGTATCGGTCTAGGCTTGAACAATGGCTCAAAGATGAAGGTGTGCTCCCAAACAGAATGATGGAATTTAACATCCTGGAGACAATCTTAAATAGTGTTGCACTTGGACTCGGTATAACAGTGGTACCGGAATCTGCTGTTATGCATCTTGCTGCACAAGGTAAGGTTTATTGTCACCCATTACCTGAGAAAGACAGCTGTATCTCAACAATCTTTATACGCCATAAAGATGCGTACCTGACAAATTCAATGCGCAGCCTCCTTAAGACCATTGTTGAACATAAAAATATGAGTATGGCTTAAAGTGATTTTTCTCTTTCTATATTCTAACTTCTTAAATAAAAGAGAAGGCTCATCTCCACTTCGCTACCCTTATTCACGCAAAAAATAGAGCAGTAAACATGTGAGTTACTGCTCTGCTTCGTTTATTCACCGTTCATTTGTTTTACAATGTATTCAGCATCATTTCCTACACCTTGAAGCAACGCTGAACCTCGCTTATGCTGCCAAGGCAAACCTATAAAGTACAATCCTTCTACAGGTGAAACACCTCTATGATGTATGATTCGACCTTCTTGATCCAAAACACCTTTTATATTTATCCAACATAAGGGATTCCTGAAACCAGTAGCCCAAATAATATTGTTTACTTCTAATGTAGATGAATCTTTAAAAATGATTTCATTTTGCTTTGCGGCAATGACTCTTTTTTTTAAGATGATCTTTTTCTGTTTTATTGCATGTTTTAATTCATGCCCAAATACTGGATCACCTTTCTTTTGAATGAATTTGCCTACTATTGATGTATGACTTGCATGTAAAACTCCTAGTTTATCAAACCACCAAAAGATGCTTCTTTTTCCGATCATTAAAGGGAAATAAACAAGTTTATTACTACAAGCTAAATATGTAACTCTTTCTTTGGATAATTCAACAGCTATCTGAGCACCACTATTCCCACCACCAACTACTAGTACATTTCCATGTACCAATTGTTTTGAATTCTTATATTGTGATGAGTGTAGTTGATTAATATTATCGGCTAAATCCTTTGATATTGATGGAATATTAGGGGTATGAAAAGGACCTGTAGCAATGACAAGATTCTTCGTTTGATATTCTTCCCGATTTGTTTTTATTAAGAAATGATTCTTTATTTTTAGGACACTTATTACTTCTGTCCGTAATTGGATTGGAATTTCAAATTTTTTAACATATTTCTTTAGATAAGCAACAATTTCATTTTTTGAAGGAAATCCATGTTTTTCTCCTTCAAGATGCATTCCAGGCAAAGAGCTATACATTCGAGAAGTAAATAAAACTAATGAGTCATACCGATCTTTCCAGCTCTCCCCCACCTCATGACTTTTATCCAAAATAATAAACTTTTGATCGGACTGCTTTAGATAATATCCTATCGAGATCCCTGCTTGACCAGCCCCGATTACTATAGTGTCGTACACATTATCACCCCGCCAATTTCAAATTGTCAGTAGACAGAATCTGCAAAATGCTAGTTGATCTCCTCACTATAAAGTTAGATAAAAAATTTAATGGTGATGGTGGTCACGCGGCTTCTCAATTTTGGCCTGACAAAGGATCGCATTGTCGTGATTATGCGCTTCGGTTTCCATTTGAATGGTTACGTGCGTAATGCCTTTATGCTCAAGTTCATGTTCAATTTTGCGTAAAATATTTTCACTTTCTGAAATGGTCAGTTGACCGTCAACAACTGCGTGGCAAGAAAGAGCATTCAATCCGCTTGTGATAGACCATATGTGTAAATCATGAATGTTTTGAATTCCCTCTGTCCCTTCAATTGTACGAATGATATCATAGACATCGATATTTTCTGGAGTTCCTTCCATTAATATGTGAATGGAATCTTTAGTCACATTGTAACCGCTTCTTAGAACAAGAATAGCCACAATGATACTAGCCAATGGGTCTGCCCAGCCCCATCCAAAGAAGATGATAAGTATGGCAGCTAAAATGGCACCTACAGAGCCGAGCATATCGCTTATTACATGTAAATAAGCTCCTCTTATATTCAGATTATTCTTTGTATCTCCGCCACTCATCATAATCCAAGCGACCAATAGATTCACAACTAACCCGATGATACTAATTGTAAGCATGCCGGTTGTTGCTACTTCTGGTGGATGAGAGAAGCGTTCGATTGCTTCATAAATGATATAAAGAGAAATAAGAATTAAGGCAGCACCGTTTATCACAGCTGCAAGAATCTCAAATCGTTTATAGCCGAATGTCTTATTGTGATTTGCCTTTTTTTCAGCTAATGTAAAAGCAATCAGGGCAACCATTAATGAAATTGAATCACTCAGCATATGGCCTGCATCAGATAAAAGCGCCAGGCTATTTGTTAAAAATCCACCTATAGCTTCTATTATCATATAACCTGTAATCATGATAAAAGAGATCAATATAACCTTTTTATTTGCTCCTTCATTATGATTGTGACCCATAAAAAACTCCTCCTTACCTAAAGTTTATTGATACATATGTATTTATTATTTCAAATCTGTTATGAAGCATTCTAACATGATGCAAACAATATTTATATATGAGCATGTGTTCATATATAAATATATCTGCTCTTTACTGAAATGTCAAAATATTTTTTATAGAAATCCACAATACCTCCTTAATTATTCTTTTATAAACATAAAAAAGCGGAGCAAACACATGGTTTGCTCCGCTACCCTAGTTTCTCTATCCTTTTCTTCAATCAAGCATTTGAGGGTAGTATTCAACTACAATTTACCTGTTAAAAATTGGGCCTCACCAAGCCCAAAACTCCAGTCAGCATTATCATTTTCAACAATAGATACAATTAAATCAGTTGATGCGATACCACACTCAGATTCCAGTCTTTCAGCTAACAGCCTGTAAAATTTTTGTTTCTTCTCTTCCGGTCGGGATTTACTTGTAACTGAAAGAACAACAAGATTTTTAGTTCGGTTAAATCCTAACCCAGTATCCTCAATAATCATATGATTTTCTGGATGTTCATGAACAATTTGATAACGGTCTTGTTGAGGCACATCAAAAGCCTCTACTACAACATTGTGAGCGACATCTAAAAGTTTTTTCAAACTTGATTGATCTCGCCCTTCTATTAAGTCAAAACGAAGTAATGGCATAAAATCCCCTCCTTCTACTGTCAGATATTTCTAATCATCTGCTACATAATGTGCTCATTTTTATTCTTACTACATTAGAATAAAATAATTTCCCAATAACCCCTTCATTCTGTTGTTAGTCAAGCCTATGTTATGATGTGTATTTCCATAGGCAATATACTGAATCAACTTCGAGTAATTAACCATTTTTTGAAATAGCCTTATCACTTACTCTAGAAATCATTTATTCTTCTAAGCTTTAGTTTACATGAAGCTCTGCTATCATATATAATTCAAAATTAAGATGGAAGACATCTCAAAATCAGATATCAATTATGGAGGACTGCATGAATATTCAGTTGTTACAGGTTTTTCTCACTACTGCTCGTGAAGGCAGTATTTCCAAGGCTGCTCAGACTTTAAATTATGCACAATCGAATGTAACGAATAAGATATAACAACTAGAAAACGATTTACAGACAAAATTATTCTATCGTCATAGTCGAGGAATCACACTTACTCCCCCAGGGCAAATTCTTGTTTCTTACTCAGAGAAAATTCTACATACTATTGAAGAAGCTAGAGCAGCCATGGGCGAATCATCCGCGCCTTCTGGGCCACTGCGTATAGGATCAATGGAAACAACAGCTGCAGTTTGGCTTCCTCAACTCCTTGCACATTATAATAACCTCTATCCAAATGTTGATTTGAACCTAGTAACCGGCCCTACGGAACAACAAATACAAGCAGTTTTACATTATGAGTTAAACGGCGCTTTTATTTCAGGGCCTATTGAACACCCTGATTTAGTTCAAGAAAAGGTATTGGATGAAGAGATGGTTCTTGTTACAAGTGCTTCACACCCTGTGATTTCTTCCATTCAGGATGTTCAAACACAAACAATGCTTGTATTCCGTAAAGGATGCTCATACAGAGCAAAGCTCAATCATATCCTGCAAGAAGAAGGTTTATTACCTATAAATTTAATGGAATTTGGCATACTTGAAGCGATCATTGGCTGTGTAAGCGCGGGCTTGGGGATTTCACTGCTGCCTCGTTCAATCATTGCTTCGCATGAAAAAGAAGGCCGCATCTGCAGCCACACTATCTCTGACAAATATTCTTTCGTATCAACCATGTTTATAAGGCGGAAAGACACTTTAATTACCCCTGCTTTATCTGCTTTTTTAACGCATATGAGGGATCATTTTCAGGTAAAGAGGCCAGATCAATCGTAAATAAATGGATGGAAGGCAGGCTTCGCTTCAAAATACCTCTGATCAGTTGTCTGATATAAAAATATAGGCGCATCTCATTGTTTGTATAGAGCAAAAAAGCAAACTTCGGTATGTAGTTTGCTTTTTCTTCGTGATTTTGCACTCTGAATTGTGAAACCTAGTCGATATTAGAATGTAGATTTTCCTCATTCAAAGAATTTTGAACGAAGATCATTGCCCTAGACACTTGGTTGCGTCTTGAAGTTAAAGGCTGACTATTTCCTAAAGAGTCAATCGCTCTCACAACTATTAAATATTCACCTACAGATTTCGGGTGACAACGGGAAGATTGATATTTTCGGTTGGACAGGGGCAGAACATCCAATTGTAACAGTTGAAGTATCCACTGATGGAGGAGATCCTGCAGATCTGAGTGATATTGCTGTTGATTGATCAACTTGTTTTTGTTCGGAATATACTCAGTATATAGCCGCATATTCCCCCTGTAATAGCTGGAATGAGCCACCCCAGCCCTATGTTATACATAGGAAGAATCTGAGTGAAAATATGATTCACAACTTCAATTTTTATTCCCGCCTCCTTCAAACCGTCAAATAAGCTGATGATGAATGCGAATAATAAACTGCCTTGATACACTTCTGTCTTCCCTTTAAATACAGAATGCAAAAACGTTAAAAATATTAAGGAAATCGCGATAGGATACATCGTCAGTAAGACAGGCATTGACACCTTAATGAGTTGGGTTAATCCTATATTTGCGACAAGTGTACTAAACACTGATAAAACGACAGCAATTTTTTTATAAGAAATGTTCGGAAATAATTCATGAAAAAATGAAGAACACGCTGTGATCAGTCCGACACTTGTCGTCAGACACGCTACTGTAATCATTAAGCCCAATAAGATTGAACCATAAGATCCAAAATAATAGGATGAAATCTTAGCCAAGACCTCTGCTCCATTTTCTAAAATCCCCAGTTCTTCAACGCTGGAAGCCCCCATATAGGAAAGGGCTGTATACATAACTGCTAAGAGTACAGCTGCAATCGCGGCTGCTTTTGCACAAACACCCATCAGCTGTTTTTTGGTAGAAGCTCCTTG
The DNA here is from genome assembly GCF_038002425.1 of Bacillus sp. FSL R7-0685. Classification (NCBI taxonomy): domain Bacteria; kingdom Bacillati; phylum Bacillota; class Bacilli; order Caryophanales; family Bacillaceae; genus Bacillus; species Bacillus sp. FSL R7-0685. The sequence continues at coordinate 2,576,464 of NZ_JBBOCN010000001.1, forward strand.
TTCTTTCAATGCATTCACGATGATAATTCCAAAAACAAATGCTACAAGGGCATCCAGAGTGAGATATCCTTCCTGAAATCCTTTAAAAAACGCTTGTGATGTGTACCCTTTTGATGGTGCTTGAATGGTTCCAATTGGGCGAAGAAGAGCTACCACTACAAGCAATCCGATAAATGTCAGCTTAATTGGCGTCAAAAATTTCCCAACTATATCAATGATTTTTGAAGGATTAAGTGATAACACGCATGCCAATCCGAAAAATAATATTGTAAATATGATCAATGAGACAGGACCTGCATCATTTGATAAAAAAGGTTTTACCCCAATTTCAAACGATACGTTCCCTGATCTCGAGATAGCGAAAAAAGGCCCGATTGCCAAATAGAGAATCGTCGTAAATACAATGCCAAACACCGGGTGAACACGGCTGGCTAACGACTGTAAGTTTTGTTTACCCGAAAAAACAAATGCTGTTATAGCCAGTAATGGCAATCCAACTCCGGTCACTAAGAAACCTGCATTAGCGACCCATACATTTTTCCCGGCCAATTGACCAAGCATAGGTGGAAAAATGAGATTTCCTGCTCCAAAAAACAATGCAAATAGCATTAATCCTATAATGATGATATAGGAAGCAGACACTTTTTTTGACATTATATATCCTCCGATTAAAGTAGACACTTCTTGAATAGCCAGGAAACATTACAGATGCTATTTGCACTGGCACAGTGTTGATTCCAAAATAAGCTTGTGTCAGTTTTATATATTTTTATCAAGTTTAATAAAAGCATGATTTGATAGTTTCCGATATCGGTTAAAAAACCAATTGCACCAAAACCATATAAACAACGGTTCCCCCCGCTATGGAAAGAAGCATATTTTTCTTCCACAAGTGAAGCAGTACAACTGCAGCTGCTCCAACTAATTCAGGAATGCCATGACTTCCAGAAAGCAGACTCACATCTTTTAAACAATAAATGACCAAAAGCCCGATTACCGCTGATGGCAGCACTTTACCAAGATACTGTACATATTTCGGTGTCGGTTTGCCAGACGGGAAAATCATGAATGGAAGGAACCGTGTCAGCATTGTTCCTAGCACGACCATTGCAATGGTGATCATTTGCTGCGTCATAGTCATCGTCATACGGAAACCTCAGCTTTCTCCAATGGTTTTCTCAGAACAGTCAGTACCCCTAAAATGGCGAGCATAGCAGGAATAATAAATTGGTTTCCGCCAAAAAGGATAAGACAGGCTACTGAAAGTCCAAGTCCTGAGAGAGCACTGTAATGCTTTTTCTCTTTCATCCATTGTTCTATGAATATCACAATAAACAGAGCAGTCATCACAAAATCAAGCCCTTCGGTATTAAACTTCACGTACGATCCAAAAATACCTCCTATCGCTGCCCCCGCGACCCAATATAAATGATTAAGCAGTGTCACAAAAAACATAAACCAGCCCTTGTCAACATTCGCCGGAACATTAGCGGTATAATTGATAGAAAATGATTCATCGCACATTCCGAAAATCAGATAAAGCTTTTTCTTTCCAGTCCCCCTGTACTTATCCAACATGGAAATTCCATAAAACAAATGCCTGGCATTGACCATTAACGTCAAAAAAAGAGCATTCATAGGGTTGAACGCACCAAGTAAAAAATTCGCTGCAACAAACTCCATTGAGCCCGCAAATATCATAAAACTCATGATGATTGGATAGATTGCGCTAAATCCCAAAGAATGCATAAAGATTCCATAAGCTATCCCCAAAAACAAAAACCCCGCAAAAATCGGAATTGTATATGGGAATGCAGAACGAAATGCAGCCCATATTTGACTTCTCTTATTCATATGAGTGTTTATAGCTGGAGAGCTTAAATGTAACGATTCTTTATTTTTATTCAAATCAACAACCTCCTACATTTCATCAATTGGCACACTGACAGTTCTTTTTTCTGTACTCATGACTATGCTTGTGTCAACTCCACTAATAGCAGGGTTCTGCATTAATGAATCAATGATAAAATTCCGATAACTCTCCATGTCCTTCGCCACAATCTTAAGCATATAGTCATGGCTTCCTGTAAGTGTGTAGCATTCTTGAACCTGTGGGAATTTGTTTATATCCTCTAAAAATGAATGAATTGTCTCCCTATTTAAGGGTGATAAGTTGATGAGAGCTAGTGCTGTGACTTCGATTCCAAGTTTTTTCTCATCAACAATAGTCGTAAACTTTTTAATTATACCTGCTTCTACTAGGTTCTTTGTTCTTGCAAGGCAAGCTGATGGTGAAAGCCCAATTTTCTTAGATAAATTTAAATTTGATATTGAAGCATCTTCCTGCAATTCTCTTAAGATGGCCTTATCAGTTTCGTCAAGCATAATACCCATTTCACAACCCCCAATACAACTTAACAGAATTATATTTCACTCAATTTAAATAATAACGAATTTTTATTCGTTAATCAAATATTATTTAAATTTAAATCCTTTTAAAATATTATTCACAGAATAAAATTATCCCCATGATTACCTCATAATGAAATTAACTTACATCAGAAAGAAGTCATGGGAGAGTTATGTACTTGTGTGACTTGATACCAACATCATAAGAAACTTATCAGAAGCCAAAAAGTTATTGCGGTCTCACCGAAAATTGAATTTGCGGTGCCCTATTGCCTTTTTCTGCGAACAAAAATTGTTAAAATTCACAAAACAGAAAGTCTACTCTATTATTATTTTAAATTCGTCCTCTAGTTCCTCTTGAGCCTCTTGTAAAACTTCTAATACATCATCTGCGTATGAACCTAAAAATGTATTGCTGAACTCAAAATTTTTCAAGACTAAAGTGAGCGGCAAATCCACCCACCCTGTCAGGCAATCCCATAAAGATTTATCTTTTAAAACATCATGTAAAACTTCTATATTTTCAAAGTCTTTTCCATCTATCATTATTTTTCTCATTAGAAACTATGCCCTCCATTATTTTATCTTAACAAACGTTTACTATGTAACAGCTGTTTGTCCAAATGAGGCTGAAAACAAATAAAAAACACCGATAGGATGAAACTATTGGTGTTTGCAAGACATCTTCATACCCGGTAGGCATAAATAATGCTAAACTTTGTTTTTAAAAAGCTATCATATCAAATTTTTATGTTACAGCTTTTACTATCGTTTAATCTAATTGAGGAGTAAAACAAGATATGTTTGAAAATCACATATCCCCAAAAAATTAAAAACTAATCGGCAGTTCTTCGAGTGCTCTCATCAGAAAATTCCCTTTCCATTTCATTTGTTTCTTTTCGCCTTTTAACTGTATATTTGGACAGCGGCGTAATAAGGTGGAAATCGCAATCTTTGCTTCTAAGCGGGCTAGCTGTGCACCAAGACAAAAATGATTGCCATGGCCAAAAGCAATATGGCGGTTGTTCTTTCTTTCAATATCAAATATGTCGGCATTTGGAAATATCTTTTCATCACGGTTTGCTGATGCTAAAGAAATGATGATCACATCTTTCCGTTTAATCTCCTGCCCATGCAGTATAAACGGTTCAGCCGTCCAGCGAATTGTCGTTAGCTCAACAGGGCTGTGAAACCGCAATGCTTCTTCTATGGCTGAATTCATCAAGTCCGGCTGCTGGCGGAGCTTTTCTAGTTGATCATGGTGACACATCAGAGCATATGTCATATTGGTGATTAAGTTTACGGTTGTTTCATGACCTGCAACGATAAGCAGCATAATCATCGAGTACAATTCTTCTGTACTTAATTGTGTGCCTTCACTTTCCGCTTGAATTAATGCACTGATTAAATCTCCTGCAGGTTCTCTCCTTTTTTTGCGAACTAAGGATTCCAGATATTCAACAAACTCCCCTAACAAGTGGTCATTCTCCTGAAGTCTTTCAGGGGCATCTGAAAAATCAATAATTGCTTGCGACCATACTCTGAATTTTTGACGATCTTCCAAGGGAATGCCGAGCATTTCACTTATCACGATAATCGGCAATGGAAACGCATAATCGTCTACTAGGTTCATGAATTTGTTGGGCTGCACTTTATCCAATAAAGAATCTGCGATATGCTGGATTTTGTCTTCCAACTGCAAAATCATCCGATGCGTAAATGCTTTTTGAACAAGAGTTCGCAAGCGGTTGTGATCAGGGGGATCTGAATTAAGCATATGTTTTGTTAAAGTCTCTTCATTCTTCAATAGAGCAGGACGTTTTTCTTTTGCGGTAAATACATTTTCATAGTTTTTCTTTAATTTTTCATTCTTTAATAAATGTATTGCATCATCATATCTCGATATGAGCCAGCCTTTCCCCAGAGCTCCTAAAGATAATGGGTAGAGAGGCTGTGATTTTCGCAATTCTTTATAAAATTCATACGCTTCATCTTTAAATGCTCTCAAAGACAATTGACTTTCCGTCAAAATGGTTACACTCTTTTTTTCTTTTGAAGACATTCATTCGACCTCCATCTTTGAAAAGTTATGATAATCTTTAAATATAAAATCAGGACGATTTGTAAAATGATCCATTGAGATCAGTATTCATGATAAGGGCCAAAATGCCGTCCCCGCATTTTGAAATAAAAGATATGAGACAGTCATTAATCATTTTGCTGCCTAAACTCTTTCCCTGATAAAATGGCGAAACTCCTAATACTTCTATGCCGGCTCTTTTAAGGATTTGGAAAATTTTTTAGCCCCATTTTGATTAATGTTATCCCCCCTGCTGCTATATAATCGATCAAGTTTAATGTCGGGTTTATCACGATGTTTTAATAGAGCGGCAACAACCATTTCACCATTCTGAATGCCAACAAAAAAGAAATGCTTTTTAAAATATGCTCTTGTCAGTACTTTATGCATTTCAAAAATAAATGAACGATCTTTTTTTTCGCGTTTTACGAGTAAATCCATAAAAGGATATTGATTGAAAGATTCATGGAATAGCCTTGCCACTTTGCTTCATTCATCTGCCCTTGCTTGTCGATAAAGAAACATTGATGCACCTCCTCTGAGCAGTAAAGCAGGAAATCGAATTAAAGCGCCCTTCCTATTGGAAAGGCGCCTGCCGTTTTACTGTGCCAAAATGTTTTTCATAAGTGAGTTTTTATAAAATCATTTATTAATTGATCAGTTGTCAATATTGTGGCAAATTCATCATGCAATGTAGCTAGAGATATATTATGAATAGTCGCCGCATCATAATATGTATCATTTTGGTCTCTCATTCCGAAGGCTGCTGTTGCATCTGAAATCAGGTATGTATCAAACCCTAAATTACCACTCATTCTTGTGGTGGTTGATACACAGTGAGGCGTGGTTAAACCAGTTATGACTACAGTGGTTATTTCATTTAATTTTAAGAATTCTTCTAAATTCGTACCAATAAAGCTGCTATTTACTGTCTTGGTTATAATGACTTCTTCATCCATAGGCTTAACTATTTCCTTTATCGCAAACCCTTCATTCTTTGGATGGAATAAAGAATGAGGTTTATCAGAAGTGTGTTGTATGTATATGACTGTCCATCCTTTTTCTCTCCATAATTTTAGTATTTTACTAATGTTTTCTTCCGCCTTTACGTTATTCCGTTCCCCCCATTTTTTATCATCGAAGGCTTTTTGTACATCCACAATGATTAAAGCTTTCTTTTCTTCCACAAGATACCCTCCTACGTAGAATTTCTATTTATTACTACATTCTAAATACAAATTTTACTTTTGTACAATTGTTTAATGATGAATTTCAACTGACCGCCTTCTTTATTGGAAAATGCGTTCTAAACTGCAACTGTGCCCAAGCCGTTAACCTTCAATAATCTAATCTGAGAATCACTGGCTCTACAGAGAATGATAAAAAGCACTCTAATAACGAGAACCGATATGAAAAACTATTGATTTAGAAGCCATTTGATACGCTCAGCTGAAAAGATGTAGTGGAGTATTATTAGACATAAAAAGACAATGCCAACTGGTTTTAAATGACTAAAATAAAGCGCTGCAACAGCCATTGCAAAGATCAATAATTCAATAACTAACCTTGTTACTCCGTTTACAGCTATTACAGTTTGTCCGCTTCGACTAGGATCATGAGGTACTGCAAATACAGACCAGACAATCATAACTGCAATAGGTAAAACCAAAGTTAAAACATATTTAAAATAACCATTAAAGCTTATCCAAGCATACCCCCCTAAGGAGATTAGTGCAGCAATTTCAAGGGTGAATCTTAAAAGTAAATTAGTCTGATTCAGTTTTTCCAACTCCTCTATAAAAAACACCCCCGCAGGAGATGCTCTTTCTCTTCTTTATTTCAGCGTATAAAAACTTTTCTGTTCTTCCTCTTTAGATTCTATTGTAGTTTTCGGCGAGATTACCTCTACTTTTGAAGAGATGATACCGACTGCTGCTGTTACCAATGCTCCGATAATAGAACGATGATAAGTATAATGAAATATGACAACTTTTCCCCTCCTATTCAGTTAATTATCCAAATAATCAGGAAGTTGTCTACAATTTGCAGAATTTGTCGAACGAAGTAAAGATTATACCGGGAGGCTTTACTCATTGTATGAATTACAGTAAATAAATTGCCTTCCCTTTTGAGAAGACGTTCCAACTCAGCTAGACTCTTCCAATAGGCTTCCTTTTGGCGCAGCTGCTTTTATTCAAAAATTGAGCAACACCTGAATGTTTCATTGGAATTTCTGAACCATCGATCGCTGCTGAATTTGTTGCAAATGCATACGTAGGAGTAGTCGAATGGTGGTTGAAAAATGAAATGCCTTCCCCACCTCGAGTGATGGCAGAAAAAGCGGGGGTTTTGTTAGAGAGGAATCTATAGATATGTGTATCGAAGATTTGACAGCATTAAAAATTATACTTACATCGTTGGGAATAGGCCAACAATAAAGCGGAAGAACGTTGTCATTTGAAGTGGTTTGGAATAAAAATGATTCGAATATGTTCTTATCATTGGTAAACGAACAAAAAAAGAACATGTTTTGAAAAAAGATAGATCAAAATATCTTCTTATATGTTGTCATAGCGTAACTTTTTTATAAAAAGGTTGATTACATTTTCGGGGCTTCCAAACCAAATTTTGCCCATTCTTCTTTTGCTGGACCATAAATACCTGGAACAGTTAACCCTGCTTGTCTCATAAGAACAGTCATTTGTCCCCGATGGTGATTTTGATGTTGAATTAAAAACATCAAAAGTGAACCGTTAGGCAATTGTTGTCCGATAAAGTTGATACGTTCTTGAAGTGTATGGTCAGTCCATTGGGTTTTTAATGCCTGTACAAATGCATTACTGGCTTGATGATAGCTGTCAGCTATAAACTGAGCCGAAGTTGGAACAGGATAATCTTCAGCTGGGGCATGGAACGTTAAGTCTGTGTTTGAGGTAATGATGCGAATGGCAGCAACAGTATGCCAAGCAATACGGCCTAGAGTCCAATTTTGTGAAGTTATTTCTTGTTTAAGTGATTCATCAGTCAGACTATTTAATAGTTTCTGTGTAGCATCTGCTTCGAACTCCCAAGATTTCAAAAAATGGTCTAAGGTTTGGAACACAAAAATCCTCCTTTACATTCTATTATTTTTTTAATGTGCCTATAGGTTAATTATAATGCCTCGTTTCGTTAAAAAGAACAAAAATTTTGGACAAGAATAATCATAGTAAAATGCGTAGACATTCTTAAACATAACGATTTACGCATCTTTTTACAAACATGGTGACTCCTTGGTCTCCATTGTCAGCGAGAATCAAATATCATATGAAAACAATCCTATATTCTTATTACTTTACTGAGCAATAAATACCTTCCGTATACTTAGTGATGCCTTCATCGTAATCAGGATACTGATATGCAAGACTTTCTGATACAGCTTTTGAATACTTTCTAAATAATGCATAGCAAGTAAATAAAGACTTCCACATTTCCTGATACCCATTCACAGAATATGTAGACATGAGTTCCTCCCATTCTTTATTTGAAAGGTACCGTTTCATAAATTTATAGTTCTTCCCCATACTAAATGAATACCCTTTCTGAGATGCGATATGCCAGGCCATCATTCTCAATAAATTAGGACGTACAATTTCATTTAAATGGTCAATGGCAAAAAGGATTTCATTTCTTGCTAATCCTTTTACTACGTAAGTCGAAACCATCCAGAACTCATTACAGCAATCATCAAATTCCCTTGCAGTCGGCTTTTTCATCCAGTATTGGCGATCATTTGGGGTCACTTTATAGTTGATGAACGAATCCCTATCAAGCAATACCTTAACCAAACCATCGTTATTAGCAAAATAGTCTTCTGCTTCACGAATTGGAATAAGGGTTAGATCTAATTTGTTGCCATCCTCAAAAAGAATAATGTATGAAAACCAATTACCTAATTCGGGAGGAAAAAGCTCCATATCTTCTGGTTTTTGCATCATAATGCGCTTCCCAAAGATTTCGAGCCACTGATCATTTTCTTTAAAAGAATCTACATCAGTTACAAAATACGAGATGTCATAATCTTGGAAGTTGTCAGGAGGGATATTTCTGTTTGTACGCGACCCTTCCAAAGTGACCAATCGGATTCTCTCATCGTTCAAAGCAAAGTCCAAAAAAATGTCCATCATTTCCTGCTCACTTCGCATCGCATGTTCCTCCGTTTCAGCCTTAATATCTAACTGTAAAACCGAATATTCTGTACGTCTTATAGATTTTTTTACTCTTGAATGTGATGTATTCTTCTAAGCTTTATTTTACATGAAGTCCTTCTATATATCATTCAAAATTAAGATGCAAGACATCTCAAAATCAGATATCAACTATGAAGGACTATATGAATATTCAGTTTTTTGTAGAGCCGCCATGGGACGACACTCTTTGACACACTTTAATCTCCCCTGCTTTATCGACATGTTAACTGGTATGAGAGATTGACAAAAAGAAGGAAAACGATATATTTAAGCGAATACGAGTTTTTGAGTAAACTTAAAAATGACACTTTTTCAAAAATCATGTCTTAACGGGGGGATTCGGTATGAATGAATTTATGAAGAAGTTTTCCTTAACAAAACCGATTATTCAAGCTCCAATGGCCGGCGGTATTACAAAACCCCGACTTGCATCTGCAGTTTCGAATCAAGGTGCTCTTGGCAGCTTAGCATCGGGGTATCTTACGCCAGACCTGCTAGAACAACAGATAAAAGAAATGTTTGAGCTGACAGACGCTCCTTTTCAAATTAATGTGTTTGTTCCGCTTGGTCTAGAAATGCCACCAGAAGATCAGGTTAAAAAGTGGAAAGAAAACATACCGTTAGCTAATCAAGTAAATCAATTCACATCTGTACAAGAAGAGTGGGATGACTTCTATCAAAAAATTGATCTAATTTTAAAATATAAGGTTAAGGCTTGCTCATTCACTTTTGATCTGCCGCCTGAAGACGCAGTAAAGGAGCTAAAAACCGCTGGATGCTGTTTAATAGGAACCGCTTCAACAGTAGAAGAAGCATTGTTAATGGAAGAACGGGGAATGGATATAGTAGTCCTTCAAGGAAGTGAAGCCGGTGGACATCGCGGAGCATTCTTACCTTCCAAAGGTGAATCTGCCGTAGGTTTAATGGCTCTGATTCCACAAGCAGCAGATGCACTGAGCGTACCTGTCATAGCTGCTGGGGGAATGATAGACCACAGAGGAGTAAAAGCAGCTTTAACCCTTGGAGCCCAAGGAGTTCAAATCGGTTCTGCCTTTTTAATTTGTCACGAGAGTAACGCACATCCAGTACATAAACAGAAAATACTAGAAGCAAACGAAGCAGATACAAAGCTTACGACATTATTTTCAGGTAAAGAGGCCAGAGGAATCGTAAATAACTGGATGGAAGAAAAAGAACAGTTTGAGACACAAACCCTTCCGTACCCTTATCAAAATACACTAACGAAGGCAATGAGACAGCAGGCTTCACTTCAAAATAACCATGATCAGATGTCTTTATGGGCAGGTCAAGGGATACGGTCATTGACTGAGGAAATTTCGGTTAAGCAGCTTTTAAATCAGCTTTGCCAAGAGGATATAAAAATATAGGCGCACCTCATTGATAGAGCAAAAAGCAAACTTTGACAGGCAGTTTGCTTTTTTTTTCGTAATTTCATCCACTGACTCTGGAAATCTAAATACTCCTACATTTTCAAAGCTAATTTGAATCGGGTTATCAATCATCACATTGATACGATGCGATCTTGATAATTTCACCACAACCACAATACATTACCAACATTTCGATCTTATCTCCCCTTCTCAAGTTTTGCTCCCTATTCGAATAATCGATAGCTCCCATATTAAATTTGAATAGTAAAATGGTTCTTTTTCGTTTGATTCAGATGATATAAAGTCATATGATAAAAAAAGAATGAGACAGTAAGCGTGAGAAGTGATGAAAATAGGATTTTTTGATTCAGGAATTGGTGGCATGACTGTATTGTATGAGGCCATAAAAGTTCTTCCTTATGAAGATTACATTTTTTATGCAGATACGTTAAACGTTCCATACGGTGAAAAATCAAAGGGTAAAGTTAAAGAATATATTTTCAATGCAGCTGAATTTCTGGCCAGTCAAAATATCAAAGCTCTTGTTATTGCGTGTAATACAGCTACTAGCATTGCGATAGAGGATCTTCGGAGAAACTTCGACTTTCCGATAATCGGAATCGAACCCGCTGTAAAGCCTGCTATAAATAAATGTACAAAGGAAAGAAAAAGAGTTCTGGTAGTTGCTACTAATTTGACCCTTAAAGAAGAGAAATTTCATAATCTAGTAAAAGAAATTGATCACCATGACCTTGTTGATTGCTTAGCGCTTCCAGGACTAGTTGAATTTGCTGAGAACTTTGATTTTAGTGAAGACAAGATCATTAAATATCTAGAGAACGAACTATCTTCTTTTGATTTGAAACAATACGGAACGATTGTGTTAGGATGCACTCATTTTCCGTTTTTCAAAAACAGTTTTGAAAAACTGTTTGGGATAAAAGTTGATATGATTTCAGGCAGTGTCGGTACTGCAAAACAGTTGAAAAAAGTTCTTGCAGATCGTAACCAGCTTGGTAAAGGATCGGGCTCAATCACCTTTTTCAATTCAGGGCAGAAAATTGTGGACCAAGAAATCATATCAAAGTACAAAAAATTGTTTGAAATATTAGATGAAAATCAAAGGAGTCGTGTTGGACATTGAATGTAAGGGGCTCTGGTTATAAACATTTTTTCAGTAAATTTACAAAAGAGAGAAGTATGAATTCGGGTTTGTTATCCAATGTAAATGAAAAAGACAGTCTCCTGAAGGGAAACATGAACTAAGAAGCGGGTTGAAAAAGCCCACTTCTTTTCTAACAAACAATTGAGTTATGCACACAAATCTGATTACAGTGTTTTCGCTCTTTCCCCTCTTATTTCTACCCCATCTCTATAGCTTTTCTATTACAATAAAGCACAAGTATCGATTGAAAAGTTATCGTAACATGTACACTTCACGGGACATTTTTCGAGATTGCGAATCGACCGTTTGCCAGATATACAAAGTAATAATGTGTAAATTCTGTGTCTATTTTCATGTTTATTATGGAATTATTTTCATAATGTTTTATAATACAAGATGATAACGCTTTCTAATTATAATGATAGGGGGAAATAATGATGATGAAAAAAGGACTGCTTGCGGGTGCGCTTACGGCAACTGTGCTTTTTGGCACATGTGCAGTAGATGTGCCGGGTATTATTAGCCCAAAAACCGCAGAAGCTGCATCACAGCTAACTGATGGAATCGGCGGGAGGGCTTACTTGAACAGCACTGGTGCCATTTTTGTTACAAAAATCCAGCTTCCTAGCTCCATTCAGGTTTCAAATGGGACAGCCTATATCTACTCTGGCTTTAGCGGGGGCACAGAATCCGATATCGGGTTTCAGTACAGTGATAAATATAACGTATGGAAACCATATATGAAAGTCGGTTCAAAAGGACAGGATCAGGTTCAGTACCTCGAAGGAGGAAGCCAATTTACGAATACGAAAGGCTTCCGTCCCGGCAGCACCGTACAACTTACCATCTACAAAAACCTTAACGGCAATACACGCGCTACATACTGGGGCACAAACAATGCAGGATACAACGGCCGTCTCATTTCAGAAATCAGCAAAACAAATGTCGGCTCCATCTCCAAATGGAAAGCGCTCGCTACAGTTGCAACAACAGGTTCACGCCAATCTATCAAATCAAATTTTTCAACATCTTTTACAAACATCACCATCGACAACAAAGCAATAACACCTGTAATTGATACACAAGACTTCGCTAAAGTAACAGTCTCAGGCAACAGTGTCAGTTTATCCGTTGTGAAAAATTAAAACATGTTAAACATACAATGCATTAGGCTATTGAGAAGTTCTCGATAGTCTTAAAGGGGGCTTAACATGCCCCTTTTTTCATTTCAATTTAACTTTCAGTTAGCTTCGGTGCATGCCGTCTATCCCCGTCTTTTATCTGGGTGAAGTAAGGAGCAGCTCGCCCCTTCTGAGCCTGTTCCATTTGCTCAACGCAAAAGGTGTGCATCACTGTCTTAAAAAAGTTAAAACAAATAGCAGATGGTGCACTTTATTTTTAGATGAGGCATGCTTACGCTCGATATGCAAGTCAAATGATTAAGGGTCTGCAAGAGAGAGAAGTTTTGGGTGTACTTTCATAAAAGAGGGATGGCTTCATATAGCTCGATTGCATCAGGAAGATTAGCCAGCGATTGGCCGAGAACAACACATCACTTTGAAACGGATTCATTCCAAAATCATAAGTATGATCTAATAACTAATAAAGATGAGTTAGCAGTCCAGCCTTAGGCTAAAAAATATTTTTACATCAATTAAACTAGCATCACTATCGAATAAGCTCGATCTGCATATCATGTACTATCCTCTTTTAAGGAAGGTGATGTTATGAGGTCATTTCCATTAATCGTAGTTCTATTCATCCTATTAATCATCGTTGGGACATCTTTCTTTGGTGGCTATTAAGAACACACCTTACCTCATATCCATCAGACGCCATAAGAAATCTTTATGGCGTCTGTTTTTTATTAGATTTAAACAAAACCATTAAAGTGGGGCCATGCAAACACACCTATGGAGATTACTGCCACGACTTCTTTGTGAGGGAAATATTCTTCCCTTTATGGACTATTGTCGATCAAAAGAGAAAGTTGAAATACCTTTTTATGGTGAGATGAATCGAGGCTTAGACATATAAAAAACCGCAAAGCTTTCTTGAAAGCTTTGCGGTCTTTGGGTCTCTTCTTTGCTTCATATAAGCCAATAGATTTCAAGCGTAATCCACTGCCATACATCCAATGATTTTTTATTTTGAAATAGGTTTCTTCTACTCTTCATGTGAGATGACTCAAGGTATGCCACGTCACAATAATATGGCGGATACTGAATGGTCTCAATCAGTTTTTCCCCATTCTATCAATTCTCCACAGAAAAAATGGCTATGGCAGAACAACTTTCATAGAGTAATCATCATTTAATGAGCCATCATCTCATGGGCAATATCATGTCCACCCATTTTTGACGGGTAGTAGGTAGGCCAGTTTTTGACTTCATCAAGTAAAGCTTCACGGTCGTCCCCCCAATAGAGATGGTAATGACTAGCTTTAGTCGGGTAAATACTATGATCACTAAACTGAATATACTGAGGCAGCCCTTCTGCTTTTTTAGCTAGTTTGAATATGTATCTTACCCCTCTATTGCCCGCATCATAGGTTAGAATTTCGTATCCGTCATACGTATACTTACCAGAATATTCTTTTCCATTTTTGAAGAACGTTACAGTATCTTTCTGGATTACAATACGGTCAACATCTGTTTGATAGCCCTTTTTATAATACTCTTTATATTCTTCAGCTGTCTTGCCGCCTTCGTGTTCTGATTTATATGAAAACACTTCGTCAAGAGTACCATCTTGCAGGTATGGATATACAGATTGCCAATCTCCTTCCCAATCAGAAAGTAAGCGATCCTTTACTTGGCTGTTTTTAAAATAGCCTTCATATATTTTTTCTGTTTCTTCATCATGCGCATGACTATGATCGTGAGAATGTTCGTGTGTATGACTGTCAGATGTTTGCTCTTGCGTTTTGGAAGAGTCTTCTTCAACTGCTGAGGATGATGTTGTTTTATTAGACTCACCTGCAGAAGAACCGGAAGTCTGACATCCTGTCAAAACTAGTAATGAACCAATCGTTAATATGCCTAGCGGCTTTGAAAATAAAATGTTCATTCCAACACTCCTTTTTTATTAAATCGAAAACGTTACGATTTATATTATACATACATCTCTTACAAACATCAAAGGGAAAATGCTCTTCATGCGGATGGCCTATTTTAAAGGAATAACTGACTTTGTTCATCAGTTATTCCTTTAAAATACGAAAGTCTACGATATTTCCATATCGATCCGCTTCAATATGACAGCACCCCTCAAGCAGCTGTTTTAATTTTCCACGTCCGCGTTGTACCCTTGATTTTGCTCCGGAGTAAGAAATGCCGAGCTTTTCACTCAACTCTTTTTGTGATAACCCCTGGAATTCAGTTAACTCGAGCGCCTCTCGATACTTTTCAGGCAACCGTTTGATGGTCGATCGAATACACACAGTTGCTTCCTTGGTGAAATTTTCTTCCTCTGCACTGTCATTAAAATGTAGAACATCAGGCAATATTTCGCTTGTTTTTTTTGTACGGTAAAAATCAATAATTGTATTTCTAGTGATCCGATAAATCCAGCTGTCGATCTTTTGTTCATCGATCAGATTTGGAAGATGTACTTGTATTTTCATAAATACGATTTGCAAGAGGTCATCAACGATAGATTGATCGTTAACCCTATGTGAAATATATGTTTTTAACGGCTGATGAAATTGATCCCATAGATCCTCTATATTCATTTGAAAAAACCTCCTATAATTTTGCGTCTGCTTTACATTTGCTTCGTCTTTTTAATCGTAACAAAGAGCAAACAATTGTTGAATCAATTGTATTGCAGCTGTTGCCAAAAATAATGATAAAGGAGAGGTTTGTTGTGGAGTATACCTATTTAGGGAGAACAGGATTGCGGGTGAGCCGTTTATGTTTAGGCACGATGAATTTTGGAGTTGATACAGACGAAAAGACTGCGTTCCGTATCATGGATGAAGCGCTTGATAACGGCATTCAATTTTTTGATACTGCCAATATTTACGGCTGGGGCAAAAACGCAGGATTGACAGAGAGCATCATTGGAAAATGGTTTGCACAAGGAGGACAGCGCCGCGAGAAAGTTGTTCTGGCGACAAAAGTATATGAACCGATTTCTGATCCGAATGACGGACCAAATGATATGAGGGGCTTGTCTCTATACAAAATCAGACGTCATCTGGAAGGATCACTGAAGCGGCTTCAGACAGATCATATCGAATTGTACCAAATGCATCATATCGATAGGCGGACACCGTGGGATGAGATATGGGAAGCTTTTGAGACTCAGGTTCGCTCCGGCAAAGTAGACTATATTGGATCCAGTAATTTTGCAGGCTGGCATTTAGTTAAAGCGCAAGCTGAAGCTGAAAAACGGCGATTCATGGGACTCGTCACTGAACAGCATAAGTATAGTTTATTAGAACGAACAGCTGAAATGGAAGTGCTGCCGGCTGCACGGGATCTTGGTTTAGGAGTAGTGGCGTGGAGTCCCCTTGCAGGAGGGCTTCTTGGCGGGAAGGCATTGAAAAGCAATGCCGGAACTCGTACAGCAAAAAGAGCAGATTTAATTGAAAAACATCGTTTGCAACTCGAGAAATTTTCAGATTTATGCAAAGAACTAGGAGAAAAAGAAGCAAATGTGGCTTTGGCATGGGTGCTGGCAAATCCAGTTTTAACTGCGCCGATCATCGGACCACGAACGGTTGAGCAGCTGCGTGATACGATAAAAGCCGTTGAAATCAGTCTGGATAAGGAGATTCTCCGCATGTTAAATGATATCTTTCCCGGACCTGGAGGAGAGACACCTGAGGCATACGCCTGGTGATACATTCATTACTCAATACTGACATTTTTCTTAAATATTTATACTGAACTATCATATTAAGAAAGACAAGAGCATGTTTGTCTCTTGTCTTTTCCACATCATGCTGAAAATGCTGGCTAAACATCGACAAAAATGCTGCCACTTCTAAAAAAGAACCCTAAACAATAGAGTAACTGGAGAGACAACTGGCTTGATCAGCTTGGGACCCCTTTCAGCTGTATTTAAATCAATCAAACTAATGATTCATTGGCAGTCTAAATATTATTATTGTTTCTTTACAAAATAGTAATAGCCCCTGTAATGATTGCTAACAACGTAATAACTAATGATGTAATTACAGCCCACTTAACGGCAAACCTTTGAAATGACCCCAAGTCCATTTTAAGCATGCTTACTAGCAATACTGTTGACGCAACCAATGGACTCATCAGATGAACCGGCTGCCCCATTATAGAAGCCCTTGCAATTTCTACTGGTTCTATACCATATGCTGAGGCAGCTTCTGCAAAGATAGGTACCATACCAAAGTAATATGCATCATTTGATAAAACAAAAGTAAACGGAATACTAGTGAGTGCTACAATAACGGGGAAAAACCCTCCCATTGATGAGGGGATGATGGATATTAATGATCCTGCTATGGCATCCACCATCTTTGTCCCGGATAATATACCAGCAAATACTCCTGCTGAAAATACCAATAATACTACAGTTATGGCATTACCAGAATGCTCGGCGATTCGCTCCTTCTGCATTTTTACATTCGGATAATTTATAGTAAGGGCAAGAACAAAACCAATTAAAAATAAAACTGACGGATGCTTAGTTCCAAGCACAATAAACACCATGATACTTATAACGAGGAATAAATTAAGATATATTAAGCGTGGCCTTTTCAATTGCTCGCTCTCCAAACTAGCAGCCATATAAGATTGAGAGCTGTCCTTTGTTATATGTCTAGGCTCTAATTGAACGATGCCTATTCGATTCCTCTCTTTCCTTCCCATTAGAAAAGCCAGAAATATCACACAAGCAATACCTCCAAGCATGGTCGGAAGTAATGGCACAAAAAAATCTGAAGGATCCAAACCCAGCACTGAAATCGCTCTTGTAGCTGGTCCGCCCCATGGAGTCATTCCGCTAACGATACTCAACGACAGCATTGCTAATGTCGCCATAACCATGGGATTCATACCAATTCTTTTATACAAAGGTAACATTGCTGAGACTGTTATCATATAGGTTGTTGTACCGTCCCCATCTAAAGCGATAAGCATTGCCAAGACGGCAGATCCTATCGCTATTTTCACAGGGTCTCCCTTTACTATAGATAAAATTTTTTCTATTAGCGGATCAAATAAACCTGCATCAATTAAAATTCCGAAAAAAAGAATAGCAAACAATAGCAATGCCGCTGAACTTGCAACTGTTTGAATTCCTTCTAAAATCATGTCGCCAATACCCTTACCAAAACCTCCAATAAGAGCAAAAACAATGGGAGTGATGGTCAAGGCAACAATAGGCGAGACTTTCTTTGTCATTATTAATATTGTAAAAACAGTTACCATCGAAAAACCTAAAATAGTAAGCATATTACACCTCCAAGAATGCGCTTTCAAATGACTTTTGATTAACATATCTTATACGGTGTAATAAGTTAAATAAATATTTTTTTACTGTGTTTCAAAAAAAATTCTATCATAACTTTAAATGGTTACCATTTGTTCACCCTTTAAAAAATCAATGAATGCTTTAACGAGTTTGATTCCTAATGATTTTTGATCGTACATTAGCCAAGTATCTCTCATTAGAGGCTTACCCTTAGCATTATACAGTTCCATTGTGTACAAATGATCAGATTCCTGCAGGCAAATTTCTGGTGCTATGGAGTAACCAAGACCATGCTTTACCATCTCTTTGCAAGTCTCTTGTCGATCCACTTCCATTGCAATAATGGGGGCTTGTTTTAGATTCGTATGCATCCAATCTTCTATAATCGTTTTTAAAGAAGCATCCGTTTTATATTTGATAAAAGGTAAAAAAGGAAGTTGCTCTATCGTTATTGGTTTTTTTGAGATGATATGTAATTTTTCCCGTGTCAGCCGTTCCTCCACCCCTTTCCAGCGATGGCTTCCTCTCAGTATACCGACTTGTACAATACCAGCATCTAATAATTTCATGACATCTGTGCTCCAGCCTGTTTGTACACTATATTGGACATTAGGATACATAGTGGAAAATTCCCTTAATAACTTAGGGAGCTTATATTGAGCGAAATTGCTTGATACCCCCAGCCTTAGATGTCCTTGCACCTCTTTGCTTAGATTAGAGATATGATCTTTGGTATCTTGAAGTTCCTGTAGCATTCTTCTTGCATAAGCAACCAAGTGTTCTCCTTCCGCAGTAAAGGTAATTCCTTTATGCCTTTTGGTGAATAATTCAATTCCGAAAATCTCCTCAATCTTATTCAACCGATAAGTGATGGAAGGCTGTGATGTAAATAATCGTTCTGCTGTTTTTGTTACACTTTGTTCTTCGTGAAGAATTTTCAATAAAATCCAATCTTTCTCATCCATTTTCATCTTCCTTTCTAGTCCTTCTTTCACAATTATAAAAGTTTTTTTATCGAATATTAAGAAAACTTATATTTTATTTTTATTTTTTTACCTTCTACACTAAAAAACATAAAAAATACTACCTTTCAGATGAGGATGATGACGATGGTCAAGACGAATGTAACAATCATGAGAGGCGGAACAAGCAAAGGCGTTTTTTTCCACGAATCAGCCATGCCTAACAATAAAAACGAATGGGAGCCCTTTTTGCTTGATGTCATGGGAAGTCCTGATAAAAGACAAATAGATGGTTTGGGTGGCGGTAATTCCCTTACTAGTAAAGTTGCAATAATAAAGAAAGCATATACTTCGGATATTGATGTTCACTATACTTTCGGTCAAGTCAGCATTTCGGAAGAAAAGGTGGACTTTAAGGGGAACTGCGGAAATATCTCCGCTGCTGTTGGTCCATTTGCTATCGAAGAAGGACTTGTAAAAGCGACAGAACCAATGACTGCGGTAAGGATCCTGAATACCAATACGAATAAAATGATCATTGCGGAAGTAGAAGTGGAAGACGGTCAGGTCAAATATGACGGAGATGTTACGATATCTGGAGTGCCTGGATCTGGATCTCCAATCTATTTAAACTTTCATGATGCCGCTGGTTCAGTTACCGGTCATTTATTGCCTACTGGAAATAGTTCGGAGTTTTTAGATACAAGTCAAGGCCAAATAGAGGTGTCTATTATCGACTATGCAAATCCATTAGTTTTTGTGGAAGCGAGCAGTATCGGCCTGGAGGGAACGGAACTTGCAGAAGAATTTACTGATTTACAGTTGGCTCAATTTGAAGAATTAAGATCCATTGCGGCAGAGAAATGCGGCTTTGCCAGTCGATTTTCAGCTACAAAGTTATCGCCGGCTGTCCCCAAACTGGCTATAGTAGCAAAACCAGAGAAATATAAAGATAGTACAGGTGCTTGGCATTCAAGCGTTGAGATGGACTTACACATCAGGATGATGTCCATGCAAAAGCCACATCAAGCACTGGCTGTCACTGGAGCGATATGTACAACAAGAGCCCTTTCAGTGGAAGGTGCAATCCCTGCAAGAATAGCAAAAAACCACTCTACAAAGGTTCGGCTAGCTCATTCTTCTGGTATTATTGAAACAATGGTGGAGCCCACTGGTATAAAGATCGTCCGTACCGCACGACGTATTATGGACGGAACAGTTTATACGCATGGAGACTATCAAATGATGTAGATGGACTGTGCAAAAAGCCTCCCCCTTTCCATCGTTAATAGATGGATTGAATGCGCCTTCTTGCACAGATCCATTGTAATCTTGCATGGCTTTAGGAAAGCCTCTATATTGTTTTTTATGAAATCGCCAAGGTCCTTTAATGTATCTGCCTCAAGCATGACATAATCATTATAGAGAAAATTGAATACTTTTTACTGCAAATAAAAAGATACCAATATCATTGGTATCTTTTAGATTGAGTTCATCTGCAGCGGTTTCTTTTCCTCACTGCTTATTTGATTACAAAATTACCGTACTCGTTTGAACGAACATGAATCGGTCCGTTTAGATTATAGTTGTTCTCCTTGGCGATAGAGCGAAGCACGTCCACACGGGCAACTGATTCTCTCCATTCGTCACGGGTGTCATGATTGGCCGGATTCATCAGATCGTCATAGCGTACGTCCAAGAATTTATTTAACCACTTCTTCTCGTCTATTCCGTCTTTAGGTGATCCGCCCGCTTTTTTGTTCGTACGTTTAATCAAGGCATAAAAAGAGTCAGGGTCATCACCATCGCCATGCTGAATAACCGTATCGTACATCACAGCTCTAGCCAATGCTGTTTTTAGTCCGGCATTATCCGATCGTTTCATGGCAGGCTGATAATACAAATGGTCATTTACTTTGTCTTGAGCGGCGCGAAATTCCTTATCATTTGCAAGCGACTTCCAGGCAGAAGCGAATCCCTTGAGATTGCTTGTATCATCGCTTTCTTCCTTGGCCAGACGGCGCAATTCAGGCAGATACTTTTTCAGTTTGTTATTCGGAACCGCCTTTGTGTATACTTCCACTACTTCCAATGCATCCCCGGTAGCCGTTGTAAAGCCTGCCCGTCCGCATGTATAGCCTCGCCCGTCATCCAATCGCTCTACATATCCATATTGGATCTCCGTTGTGCCGTTTTCAAAGATACTTGTCAGCTGTTCCGCCCGGCGCTTTTGATCTTTATTCAGTCCCGCCGCAAAAACCGTTTCGCTCATCATCAGGGTAAAAAACATGGTGAAAACAAGTAATGAGATCGCTGCCTTTTTCCAAAAATCTGCTTTTTGCATACTGATTTTCATTTCACTTCCCCTTTCTAAATATTGTAAATACAGACTCAGTATACATGAAGAAACTGCCCTATTGTTGAAAATACATCAATTTGTCAATATTTTGAATCTAAAGTAATATAGCTTGAATCTTACTCTTTTCATTGCCAATCAGCCTTAGCCCCTCTCACTGGGAAGGTCTCTTGATTTTCATACTGCTTCAACTTTCATTAACAAGATGCCATAAGGCTTTCCTCTATTTTATAATGGAGATGATCATCGAAAATCGTTAGGGAGGTGATGTAAATGGCAAGCAAGATGAGAATGCCAGATTCCGCAACGTCCCATGCAAAGCCTACTATTGGGAAGGCGATACTTTGCATGGGGTAGACTTTCTAAAAGATCGCCCAAGTAAGCTTTTCTGATATAGTGGCTTTGCACCTTATTTAACATAAAAAAATAAGGAGCTGGCAGAAATGGCATATGTAAAAGCAACCGCTATTTTACCTGAAAAGCTGATATCGGAAATTCAAAAGTATGTTCAAGGAAAAACAATATATATCCCTAAACCTGAATCCTCTCATCAAAAATGGGGTGCGTGTTCAGGAACAAGAAAGCTGATCGATGACAGAAACGCTTCTATTAAAAAAGCATTTAAAAACGGCAAAACCATTCATCAATTATCTGATGAATATCACCTCTCTATTGAAACAATAAAAAAAATTGTCTACTCTAAATAAACAAAACGGAAGCACTGATGAAAAATCATCAGTGCTTTTTATATGGCGAGTTTGTTTCTTAGTTATTTCCTGCATATAATACCATTGGCCAATTGTGTAAAGTTAAGGGAGATGAGAAGAAAGGAAGGTCCTACAAATGACGATAAACAATGGAACGTTGCAAGTACCCGGCGCGAACATCCACTATCAGGTGCGTGGCTCAGGTCCAATCATTCTTTTGGTCCACGGCGGAGGCGGTGATGCCGACAAGTTCCATCATGTTGCCAATCATCTGGCTAACTGGTACACGGTTGTTACTTACGATCGCCGCGGCCATTCCCGCAGCAATCTCGCCAATCAGATTGAGGATTACCGTGTGGAAACACACAGTGACGATGCTCACCGTCTTCTAGCCAAAATCACCAATAAACCGGCATACATATTTGGAAGCAGCTCCGGGGCTGTTATCGGGCTTGATCTGTGCATACGCCATCCCGAACAAGTACATGTCATGATCTCACACGAACCAATCTTATTGCAGCTTCTGCATGGAAATGAGCTGAAACAAGCCGAGCAATTCATGGAAGACCTTAAGAAAAATCACCGAAGTGAAGTCATTAAGTTAATGTCAAGATTAGAGACAGACGAACAATCAAAGGCAGTGCTGACAAAGCGGCTTCTCGGCAATTCAACGTATTTCACTGAGTATGAAATTCAAGGAATTCTCAGCTATACATTAGATTTCGAAGCATTAAAAACTGTGTTTACATCTTCACCGATGAAGATACTCCCAGCTGGCGGAAGTGCTTCTCGGGAGCTTTTTCCTTATCGTTGCGCGAACGCCCTAGCGGAACAATTGAAAACAGAATTGGTTGAATTCCCCGGAAATCATACGGGGTACACAATATACCATAAAGAATTTTCTGAGAGGTTACACGACATGTTAGAAAAAGAAAAGAAACATACGTGTTAAGGATTGATTAAAATTTTCATAATAGGAAAGATAAAACTAACTATGGAATTGGAGAAGATTTCACGAAGCGTAAAAAGAACTTTTCACTAACAAGAACGCAATGTGAGATCTCTAACCAAAGTGATATTAGGGATTTCATCGAAAAATAGGTTTGTACATTACGTTCTCCTATTGATTATTTCCTATCTTAATTCCGTATTTATACCATTAGATACAACTCTAAAGCGGCTCGTTATTTTGTCCTCAACAACAACCAGTGTCTAACATCATGAATCTCTTTTGAAAATCACCACAAATGCAGGTATGGAAGACTTCATCGCAGCAAAAACCATACCAACTATTGTTGTTGGTATGGTTCGTCCTAGATAGGCCCTTAAGAAGAGATTCTATTGTACGGAGTATTTAGCTAATTGCATTTGTAACCGACAGGGCCGTCTGAACCTGTGTACACATATGTGTCAGACACATATCCAATATTCACGACACCCCGGGAATCTTTCCACTGGATTTGGTCCCAGATATTACTCGTTCCATACTTCCCTGTAACAGTCGTTCCATAAGCATAACAATAATAAGGAACACGGGAGCCGCTCGGAATGGAAAGCATAATAGGATAATTTGTACCAGGACCGCTGCGCATATTGACAGGAGCACCGCTGCTTGTTGAGACAGTAAAGTACTGAACGGCAAGTGCCTGACTGGAAAAAATAAATAATGATGCAATCATAACGGTTAACATACTCAGCATTTTCAGTTTAGTCAATGTCATCCCTCTTTCTTCAATTTCTTCATTTTAAGAAACGATAGAACATAGGCTACCAGCTGCATTTAGGAACAACCGGACCGTCTGAGCCTGTATACATATATGTATCAGAGACAAATCCAGGAACGATCTCCCCGCTGGCAAGCGTCCGCTCTGTGTAATTCCAAATATTGCTCGTTCCATACTTTCCAGTTACAGTTGTACCGGTTTTGTAGCAATAGATCGGGATGCGGGTTCCGCTCGGAATGGTCGTTACAATTCCCCAACTTGTACCTGGGCCGCTGCGCATGTTGACAGGAGCACCGCTGCTTGTTGAAACCGTATAATACTGAGCCGCAAGTGCATGGCTAGAAAAAATGAACACAGATGCAATCATCACCGTTAGCATACTTAGCCTCTTTAGCTTATTCACCTTATACCCTCCCCTTATAAATGCCGTACGTTTGACTTTCTTACATCCAGTTAAGGATTTACTTTCAGATACCATGCCCCCTCCCCTCCCATATATTTATCAATGTACCATAAACTAGATCTTTCAAAAGTGGAATTATTCCTATGTTTTCGACAATTAAGGATACAAAATAAATGGTAGTCAGTCTTGATATTGATGGTGTGTTACATTTGGCATTTGTCCAGTCGGTAATCACGATTGACAATCAGGAAAAAGGACATGGATCAAGCGGTTTCGTGTCCACCAATTAACTCAATCAGTGTACTTCTGCCTTGTATCCACGCTTCTTCTCGATTCATAGATACTCCACCTTTTTCACCAATCAAAAACGGACACCAAACAAATCAGCGTAAATGCTGCAAGTTCAGTGTCCGCAACCTATTATGACTTTGCTTTCTTTTACCAGGGCGTATAAAAATGATTAGGTACGTTATCAAACGTTATATTCTATGATTTTGCGAGTCGAAAAATCATAACATTTTATATATTTCAATCAGATTATGATCTGGATCTCTGAAGTGAGCAACTCGGGCACTCCATTCCTTGCGATCATGCGGTTTATTTACACATTTAACTCCTTTTTCGTGTAAATCGTCATATGTTTTATCAACATCTTCTACCTTAAACTGAAGCAAAAATTTTGATTGAGCTTCTCCTTCCAACGATTTTTTTTCCTCTCCAACGATTTCAGCCATCGTTTCTCGAGATAAAAGCTCTATTTTCGTTTCCCCATTATCAAAGAGTGCATATTCCATTTCATTCTCTAACCAACTTATTGGAAGTCCTAATGAATCTTTGTAAAACTCGACGCTTTTCTTAAAATCATTCACCAACAGTCTAATTTGTAACAGCTTCATATCGAGTGCCTCCTATAAAACCATACTTTTTACTGGTCATCCAATTTAATGATACAAAAGGAAACCTGACAGCACTATGTCAAGTTTCCATAAATAAATTTCCTACTTCACCTTTATTTCAGATTTAAGTGCAGTTTATTCCATGTCATAAGAAATCTACGCTAACGAGCAAAAACAGCGATTCTTAAAACAAAAAATGATACCGAGTGTATTTTCTGTATGCTTCAACTTCATTTCGGGAAATGTAACGTTGATAAAGGAGGTTACATCAATATGGATCATCAAACATTGGCAGCTCACGAGGCTGTTGACTTACATGAAATCGTGAACTTTAAAACACTTTGTATAGCGAAATCAAAGTTAATGCAAGGACTTGTGTTTGACCAAGAACTGAAGGACTTGATGCAAAAAGATGTACAGCAATCCATTCAAGACCTTACTGAATTACAAGCGGTTTATGAGCGTGCCTCATTTCAGGCCCCTGTCCCTCAAAGCCGCCCAACGCCAATCATCAATTGAAAGGAAGGTAAGCCTCTTTGAATAATGATCATTTAGACCCCATTAATTCGCTGAATGTGCCTGAACTAGCAGACACTACATTCGCAATGGATTTTCTTATACGAGCTAAGGAAGGCGTAAGGAATACTGCTGTAGCTTTGACAGAAACCGCTTCACCAGATGTAAGAGCCTTGCTGCGGAAACAGCTGATGCAAGGAATTGCAATGCACCAAGAGATTACGGAACTGATGATCAGCAAAAAATGGTTCCATCCATATGAGCTGAGCGAACAGTATAAGCTGGATCAGCTCTCTGCAAAAAACACGATCATGGTCGGCAATATGAACCTCTTTCCTGATGAAACAAATCGTAAAGGGATGTTTGACCGGACACCTGATGAACACTAACACTGGAGGTTTTACAGCATGAAGGCAGTAACGTATCAAGGCATTAAAAATGTTGTTGTCAAAGATGTCCCCGATCCAAAGATTGAAAAATCCGATGACATGATTATCAAAGTCACCAGTACAGCCATTTGCGGATCAGATTTACATTTAATCCATGGATTCATTCCAAATATGCAAGAAGACTATGTCATCGGCCATGAACCGATGGGAATCGTCGAAGAAGTTGGTTCTGGGGTGACTAAACTAAAAAAGGGAGATCGGGTAATTATTCCCTTTAATATAGCATGCGGGGAATGCTTTTTTTGTAAAAACCAGCTGGAAAGCCAATGTGATCAGTCTAATGACAATGGGGAAATGGGTGCTTATTTCGGCTATTCAGGGCAAACTGGCGGTTATCCAGGCGGGCAAGCTGAATATTTAAGAGTGCCGTTTGCGAATTTTACCCATTTTAAAATCCCTGAATCTTGTGAGGAACCCGATGAGAAATTAAGCGTGATTGCCGATGCCATGACCACCGGCTTTTGGAGTGTGGATAATGCCGGCGTAAAAAAAGGCGATACAGTTATCGTTCTCGGCTGCGGACCAGTCGGCCTGTTTGCTCAAAAGTTTTGTTGGCTAAAAGGTGCAAAACGCGTCATAGCAGTAGACTATGTAAACTATCGCTTACAGCATGCGAAACGTACAAACAAAGTAGAAATCGTTAATTTTGAAGACCATGAGAATACAGGGAATTATTTAAAGGAAATCACGAAAGGCGGAGCGGATGTAGTCATTGACGCTGTTGGGATGGATGGTAAAATGAGCGATCTCGAGTTCCTTGCCAGCGGCTTAAAGCTTCATGGCGGAACGATGAGTGCATTGGTCATTGCTTCCCAAGCTGTTCGCAAAGGAGGAACCATACAAATTACAGGTGTGTATGGAGGCAGATATAACGGTTTTCCGTTAGGAGATATTATGCAGCGAAACGTCAATATACGCTCTGGACAGGCTCCAGTGATCCACTATATGCCGTACATGTTTGAACTAGTATCGACAGGCAAAATTGATCCGGGAGATGTTGTCAGCCATGTCCTGCCGCTTAGTGAAGCCAAGCATGGCTATGACATTTTTGATTCAAAAATGGATGATTGTATCAAAGTTGTGTTAAAGCCTTAAAAAACGGAGGTTACAGAAATGGAATACGCCTTACACGAAGTGCTTGAGGTTCAGGAAATGACTGCATTTAAGACACTTTGTTTGACGAAATCTAAAACAATGAAAGCACTGGTATCTGATCCGAAGCTGAAAGAAATCATGCAGCAAGATGTTGATATCACCACACGCCAGTTGCAGGAATTTGCCTCTATTTTATCTTATGCAAAGCACGAATGAGGAGATGAATAAATCATGAATCCTATCATAGAATATCTGACTGGCATGAATGTTCTAACAGACCAAATCATTGCTATGGACTTATTAATTTCAGCAAAGAACGGAGTCAGAAATTATGCGATGGCAGCCACTGAAGCCGGAACACCTGAAGTAAAAGAGGTACTTATCCGCCATTTGGAAGAAGCACTCGATATGCACGAACAACTCTCAAACTATATGATGGAAAAAGGCTGGTACCATCCTTGGAACCCTGACGAACAAGTCAAGCTGAATTTAAAAAATATTGATACAGCCATTCAATTGCCAACCCTTTAACATACAATGACTGATTTGCTGAGGAACAGTATTGATTGGCCACAACTGTTCCTCAGCTTCAAGTTGAATCGCCATGAGCACTGTTTTTTCGGGCTTAACCCGCTTTTCCCCATCTGATCTCCGATAATGTTTGCAAATTCTCCAATCCAAATAAGGAATCGTAACCACCTCTTTTTATGCGATCTCTTGATGGAGAAAACAGGCCAGAAACAAAATCCTTCGTTTTTGCCCTGCCCTCTTCACACGCAAAGAATGCTACCTTCTTTGCTCCACTGATCCGTGAAGACTTTCCGTTTTAGGCCTGCTTTTGAGCTTTGCCTCGTTTTCGCGCAATTTCCCATCATAATCTTTAATTTTTGTGTCTAATCTTTTAATTGTTTCATCAATTTCTTTCCGCTTCTCTATCAGCCGCTGTCGTTCGTCAGCCAGGATATTTTTTCGAGCTTCTACTGTACGGTCACCTTCGGTAAATAATGTTGTATATTCAATTAGCGCTTCTATCGATAGTCCCGCATTTCGCATGCATTTAATGAATTCAATCCATTTGATATCTTCTTCATCATAGTCGCGAATGCCGCTGTCTTTTCGTTTTACAGGCGGGATTAATCCTACACGTTCGTAATATCGGAGTGTTGCGGCTGTCAGGCCAAACTGCTTTGCCACCTGAGCAATATTCATGATCTTCACCTCTCTATCCTGTATGTTGTGAAGGTAACACTTAAAGTTAACTTTAAGTCAAGCTCAAAACAAGTGGTTAGCTGCTGAATCTGGGTTTATATATTCGGTACTTGCCTTAAAGCACAATTTAAACTCTATACTTCTCCATGCACTAAAAACAGTGTAGATGGAGGGATTGCTGAATGGCAAATAAACAAACTGCCGGAAGAGAACAATTAGGAGAATTTGCGCCAAAGTTTGCTGAACTTCATGATGATGTTCTATTCGGTGACATTTGGGCAAGAGAAGAAGAACTTTCATCCCGGGATCGCAGCATGATTACAGTTTCTGGATTAATTACTGACTGTTTCTCAGCTTATAAATCAGGTTCATTTTAAATGGTTTTTTTAAAAAACCCTTGCCTTAAAGCAGACTTTAAGGTTTATCGTTATGTTGAAGACACCATAAAACATAAATAAGTGCATGTTTTTATTTACAACACTTATGATGAAGAAAGGATAGGTTCATATGTGTAATCAACATCAAACCCGTGTATTAAGCGTGTCACATGCAAAAGCCAAATTTGAACAAACGACGATTGAGCGAAGAGGATTACGGCCGCACGATGTCTTAATCGATATTAAATTCAGCGGTATTTGCCATTCAGACATTCATAGCGCTTTTGATGAATGGGGCGGTGGCATCTTCCCAATGGTGCCTGGACATGAAATAGCCGGTGTCGTAACAGCCGTTGGAGCAGAAGTCACCAAGTTTGCTGTCGGAGACCGCGTTGGTGTCGGCTGTTTTGTTGACTCTTGCGGAGAATGCGAATACTGTCTCAACGGAGAGGAACAATTCTGCACGAAGGGTGTTGTTCAAACGTATAACTCAGTAGACTACGACGGAAACCCCACTTATGGCGGGTACAGCCAAAAAATCGTTGTCACTGACAGATTTGTTGTTCGCATACCAGATCGTTTGGAAATGGATGTTGCCAGTCCGCTGTTGTGTGCAGGTATCACCACGTATTCCCCGCTGAAACACTGGAATGTTGGCCCTGGTAAAAAAGTTGCGATTGTAGGCGTGGGTGGCCTTGGACATTTGGCGATTCAATTTGCACATGCGATGGGTGCAGAGGTAACCGTTCTGAGCCGTTCCATGAATAAGAAAGAGGAAGCTCTGGAACTCGGTGCAAATCATTACTTTGCAACAAGTGACCCAGCTACATTCACTGCATTGGCCGGGCGTTTTGACGTGATCTTAAATACGGTATCGGCAAATCTCGATGTAGATGCCTATTTATCAATGCTTCGTATAGACGGGACACTTGTAAACGTTGGAGCTCCTGCCAAGCCGGACACATACAGTGTGTTTTCCCTAATCATGGGGCGCCGCAGCATTGCAGGTTCTCTAGTCGGCGGAATTCAAGAAACTCAAGAGATGCTGGATTTCGCAGCTGAGCATGGCATCGAACCTA
The DNA here is from genome assembly GCF_038002425.1 of Bacillus sp. FSL R7-0685. Taxonomy (NCBI): domain Bacteria; kingdom Bacillati; phylum Bacillota; class Bacilli; order Caryophanales; family Bacillaceae; genus Bacillus; species Bacillus sp. FSL R7-0685. The sequence continues at coordinate 2,605,970 of NZ_JBBOCN010000001.1, forward strand.
AAATCGAAGTCATCGGAGCTGACCAAGTGGACGAAGCATACGAACGTATCCTCCGAAGCGATGTCCGTTATCGATTTGTGATTGATATTTCCACATTGTAATAGGTTAGTCCTTATATGGGCTGCCGCTTTTATTGAAACTCACGAAAAATGATCTCTTTAAGCAAATATTTTGAAGGCCGGTCAATCTTCCTGTTATTCTATGAATAGAGAGTTATTAGGAGGGTTTTTTATGAGCAAAAAAATTGCAGTTCTTGTTACAGACCAATTCGAAGACATCGAATATACAAGTCCGGTAAAAGCATACGAAGAAGCTGGCTACAGTGTTGTGGCTATCGATTTGGAAGCCGGCAAAGAAGTTACCGGTAAGCATGGCGAGAAAGTAAAGATTGACAAAGCCATCTCTGATGTGGATGCAAGTGACTTTGATGCACTTTTAATTCCTGGGGGATTCTCTCCGGATTTGCTTCGTGCAGATGACCGTCCGGGTGAATTCGCAAAAGCATTTGTCGAAAACAAAAAACCTGTTTTCGCAATTTGCCACGGCCCGCAAGTACTGATTGATACGGATCTTCTAAAAGGCAAAGATATCACAGGCTACCGCAGCATCCGCAAAGATTTAATCAATGCCGGTGCAAACTACAAAGATGCAGAAGTAGTCGTCAGCCACAACATTGTCACAAGCAGAACACCTGATGATTTGGAAGTATTTAACCGCGAATCATTAAATTTGTTAAAATAAAACGAGAAGGCACAGACTGTTCAGGTCTGTGCCTTTTTTAAAATTAAGACTCCTTCTTTACATTCTGAAAGACAGCAGTCGCGTCCCACACATTCAAGCCAAATTGGCCTTCTGAAAATGCGGAATCATTTGCATCAATCACAAGACGATCATCTAAATAGATTTTAAAGCGATCGCCCTCGGCCTCTGTTTTCAGATGATACTTTTTATTAACGTCTATCGGTGTTTTGTATTCAGCAATGACAGAAGCAGCACCGTTCTCAAATTTAAAGAATTTCACTAGATCATGCTTCGCATCCACATTGGCAAGGTAACCGTTTTTGGCATCTTTGTCAGAGCGAAACATTAGTGCTCCTGCCCCTCTTCCGTTTCCATCCTTAATGGTGATATCAGATTCATAAGTGAAGTCTGACCCGGATGCTGAAGACAAGATAAAGGAATCTCCGTCCGACCTCCCTTGTTTCCCCTCAATTGTGTCTGCCCACGTGCCATTTACAGTCGTCCAGCCAGTCAAATTGGACATAAAAGGTGACGTTCCCCATACCTTTTTTAAAGGGTGTATGGTTAAAGATTTTACCTTTACACCGCCATTTGCAGCATATAATTCAAGCCCTTTGCTTGATCGGTCTGGGAGAATAATATCTGTTATGACCTGCTTTCCGTCATTCCCAAATACTTCAACCGAGGAGCGGTCAACAAAAATGCGCAACTTAACCTTCCCATTTACCGGCTTCAACAGGGCTGTTTCTTTTCCGGTGTTAAAGGCCGGATTAAAGGTGTCGTTGCCTGACTCGCTCCGGTCAACGAACAATTTGGCGTTCCTTCGGTCATAGCCGACCTTCGTAAATTGATTTTCACCTGTTCGGACCTTAAAACCAAATTCAGCAGCTGAACCAGGGCTTACTTTAAATTCTGCATTTATTTCATAGGCATCTCCAGATTGCCCCGCTAACACATTATGACTTGCAGGCGATATGGTCAGATTCTTCCACTTCTTAGAGGTTCCGCGAATGGTTTCCAGCTCTTTCACCGGTGTTTGGACCACTCTAACCCCTTCGGTAAACGCTTTCAATTTTAACTCTCTTGGAATGGACGTTGCACTTCTCCATGGGGATGTCGGAACATCATTCGCATATTGCCAATTGCTCATCCACCCTAACCATAGCCGGCGGCTGTCTGTGGATGGAATATCAGACCAGGATACAGCCGCATAAAAGTCTCTGCCGTAATCCGTCCAGAGAACTTTGTTTGGCGGGTTTTCATTTTTAAAATGAGTTCCATCAAAGTCCCCTACAAAATATTGCATGCCTGATCCTCCCGAGACCGCTCCGTTTCCGACACTGACCTGCATGACCCATTTTTTTCGATTCGGATTGCCGTCTACCGGAAGCTCAAATAAATCCGGGCATTCCCATACTCCCCCGTGGCTTCCTTGATCCTGTCCAAATTCACTTGCATACGTCCACTGCTTCAGATTTTTTGATGTATAAATGAGGATTCGGTCACCGGCCGCAAGCACCATCACCCACTTTTTTTCTTTCTCATACCAAAAGACTTTTGGATCGCGAAAATCTTTTTTACCCGGGTTTGGAATGACAGGGTTGCCAGCGTACTTCGTCCATGTTCTTCCTTTGTCGTTGCTATAGGCAATACTTTGCACTTGATGGCCTTCCCGATCCTGTGTATAAATGGCCACAAGCGGCTTCTCTTTGCCTGTTTGAAAACCGCTTGTGTTATTTTTATCTACAACTGCGCTTCCAGAAAAGATCGTGCCTTTTTCATCCGGATACAGCGCAACAGGAAGGTGTTCCCATGTAACCAAATCTTTGCTGACGGCATGCCCCCAATGCATGGGCCCCCACTGAAGCCCGTATGGATGGTATTGATAGAACAAGTGATATTCCCCAGCATAATATACCATTCCGTTTGGGTCATTCATCCAGTTTGCCTCCGGTGTGAAGTGGTATTGAGGACGGTAATCCTCATCATAGTAGCTTGAATCGGCTGCATCTGCCGAAAATGCCATAGTCAACAGCAGGGTGAACATGATCATGACTTGAATCAGTCTCTTTTTCATTTGTTCCTTCGCTCCTCTCTTCATGTTTGAACACTTTCAAGAGAGACTGCTGCGCAAGCTGGTCCGTTTCTGGCAATTCTCCTCTGTTACACTGTTATCCGAATGATTTATATATGAAAAGACTGCTGCAGTTTCTCTCTCTTTCCTTCACACACCTTATGCTAAGAATCCAGCCCAATACCCGAGAATCCCGATGACAAAGATGCCGCAAATAATGAGAAGTGGATTCACCCCTTTGCGAAGCATCCATGCCACCAATAACGTTAATCCGAGAGGCAGCGCACCCGGCATAATGCTGTCTAACACGTTTTGTACCGTTTGAACATCTACTTTTCCGCTTTCATCCTTAATCCTGGATACAACGATTGGAATGTTGATGGTGGTCCATTTGGACACAAGAGCCCCCATAACAAATAACCCGAGAATCGAAGCGCCCTCTGTAAGCTTTTGAATGCGATTCCCCGCTAAATCCTGAAGAATCTCCATTCCTTTCACATAGCCATACTTTAATCCGTAATATTTTGTGCTTAATCTTATGGCATTCAGCAAGAAAAAGAATAGCAAAGGGCCGGCAATGTTTCCTCCTAAAGCAAGGGAGGCTCCTAGCGCAGCTAAGACAGGACGAATCGTTCCCCAGAAAATTGGGTCGCCTACGCCCGCTATTGGTCCCATCAAACCAATTTTCATTCCGCTTATCGCTTTTCCGTCAATTCCTTTATTGTTCGCCATTTCTTCTTCCATGGCTGCCGTCACGCCAAATATAGGCGCTGTCAGCCACGGATGTGTATTAAACCATTCCAAATGCCGCTGCAAGGCTTCGTTTCTTTTCGCTCCGGGACCGTACAATTTTTTGATCGCCGGTATCATGACATAACAATATCCCATTGCCTGCACACGTTCGAAGTTAAAGGAACCGAGTAAAAAATTTGAACGAATAAACATGCTGAAAATTTCTTTCTTCGTTAATCGTTTTTCTTTCTCCATTTTTTCTTCCCCCCTCATCGTTTAGGCATCAAGATCATCATCATCATCGTCATCATAAACAGCAACACTGCCACTGTCTGATGCGGCCGCGACTGCTCCGTGAGCGCTTTGTTTTTGCATCACCTGCTGGTATAAAAGCGCCAGACAGAGACCAAGGGCTCCAAATCCCACTAAGTTAAAATCGGTAAACGCCGCTAATAAGAAACCAATATAGAAAAATGGCTTTAAATAAGGAATATTCATCATATTGATCACCATGGCATACCCGACTACCACAATAATGCCTCCGCCTATTTGCAGTCCTTTTGTAATGACATCAGGAATATTTCCCAGGAACGCCTGAACAGCGCTGACACTAATTAAAGCAACAATCAATGTAGGAATCATGACGCGCAAAGCTTGAAACACCATCGCGGTAATATGCATAATTTCAATTCCTTTTATATTTCCCGCTTTTGCATATTGATCAGCGCGGTGGATGAAAAAGACAGTGATCGTCCGAACAAAAATCGTCAGCGCCTGACCCGCAGCTGCTAAAGCAACAGCGACAGCAATCCCTTCGCCAATTCCTTGATCAGCGGTAATAACTAAAATGGTTGAGATGACAGAGGCGATCGCTGTATCAGGTGCCATGGCAAGCCCGACGTTCATCCAGCCGAGCGCCATCAGCTCCAGTGTGCCTCCAAGAATAATTCCCGTTTTTAAGTCCCCGAGCACCAAGCCAACTAACGTACAGGCCACTAGCGGCCGGTGTGTCTGCCCTTCATCCAATACACTTGCGATTCCGGTGATTGCTGCAATGATTAACAACAAAATAATTTGTAATGAAGACATGCTCTCATCCCCTTGATTATTTTGTTACGTTCCGTAAAATCTGTACAAAATCCTCACTGGCATCTGAAGGCAGCTGCCTCAATTCCAGTTTCACGCCCTTGTCACTTAATGTTTCAAATGCCTTTATATCTTGTTCTGTGACACTGACTGATTTTGTGATTTGCCTGCGATGATTTTCAAAACGCATTCCCCCGACGTTTACGGTTTTGATCGGTACACCTGCTTCTATAAGAGATACAATATCGGACGGATTTTCAAACAAGAGCATTGCCGTTACCCCTTCGTAGCGCGGACTATGAAATGCTTTTGCCATTTTAGAAACCGAGACGGCACTCGCCTTTACATTTGAAGGCGCAACAGAAAGGATCAGCGTTTTTCTCATTTCGTCCTGAGCAATATCGTCGGAGACAACGATGATTCGGTCGGCTGCATGGACTTTTATCCACCTTGTCAGGATTTGGCCGTGAATAAAGCGGTCATCAATTCTTGCTAACACAATGTTCATCATAATTCATCCTCTCTTGTATCTTGATTGGCTGTTTTTACTTTTTCTAAATGTTCACTGCACACTTGAAAGCTTTGCTGACTCATTGCTTTTAAGTTGTTCAGCAAATCTTTGAGAGCCAGATGTTCTCTCAGGCTTAATACCTCCAGCAGAATCGGCAGGTTTACGCCGGCTGCCATATCCATTCTTTGATCCTCAGCAATAAAGGAAGCTGCCGCGTTATATGGCGTCCCTCCAAAAATATCGACTAAAAAAAGCACTTCATGTTCTTCCGGGATATCCTTGAGCGCCTGATGATATTTTTCTTGCAGCGTTTGTATTCCTTCCCCTTTAAAAAACGGCACTGCAATCAGGTTATTTTCTTCACCGAATATCATCCCTGAAGACTCTTTTAATGCTATGGGAAAATCTCCATGACCGCTGATAATAACTGAAATCATATCTATTGCTCCTTTCCTGTTTTGTACATCCATATATAATGCAAGGATCGTGCCAACACAGTTGTGTTAAGCGTTTTCATTGTTATTTCAGCCAATAGCAATTTGTTGTTGAAACACTTAAAACGAAAAAAATAAACCTGTATTAAAATGGTGTTCCATTTAATACAGGTTCATATGAAAAAACTGTTTTTAAAACAGCTGGCCATGCACTTCTTCAGCAAATATGGCGGCTATAAATAATTTTTCATCATCACTTATGCGAAGTCCGAGCTTTTCTTCATAAGGGGCTAATGTTCGCTCTGTCACGTACACCATTTCCTTCAGCTGATCATTGATCTCTTCTTCCTCTGAGAAAGCGATCGGATTCTGCTTAATTACCCTTTCAAAGGCGAAAGCCGTGTGCATAATGACTTTGATCAAAACCGCATTATTGAAAATGACCCCCAGCTCATCTTGAACGGTTTGCAGCCACTCCAATAACATTTCGATCACATGGTGGGGATTCAAGAAGACAAGGTATTTTTTCAGGCTATCCTCGCAAAGCTCCCTGACAATAATATTTGCTTCGTTCAATCCATTGCTCAAGGGGATGCTTCCTTTTGTAATCGCCTGTTGAATCAGCTTCTCTCCCTCCCCTTCAATTAACACTTCTAAAGATACATGCGGAGCATTGATTTTAGGGTCTTTCGTTCCGACTGTCGCAAGGATTTCATACTCTTTTTCGATTTCTTTTATGCTGTTGGCCAGCTTAATCGATGATACGGTCAATATGTGAATCGGTGTATCGGAGGCCTTGTTTACGATCGTGGTTAGAATGTCTTCCAGCTTTTTGGCCGTCCCGCTGCCCGTGGTGCAGATGGATACCAATGCCTTCTTTTTGCCGGGTGCCGCTGGCTGACGCTCCCACAACTCGATAAAATCCTTCGTGACCGATTGATAGATCGCATGCAAATTTAAATTCAAATAGTTGACCTTTCTGACAGCATCCAGCACCATTGAAGTCGTAACATTGCTGATCGTTTTAATGGAAATTCCTGTCTTTTCCTCCAGCCTGCTTTCCAGCATTGCAAGCGACCCCATATCTACCAGCATTAAAACACCTTCACCTTCATCAACCTGTTTCATTTTTTCTGCTACGCATTCAAGAATGTCCGAAGGTGAAACAGAAAGCGGCATATCGACTGCTGCAATCGGCGTGCTCCCCAGCAGTTCTGTCGCGACTTCAACCATCGAACTCGCCGTGCTGTTTCCATGAGCAGCCACGATAATACCGACTCTTTTGTTCTCCTTTAACGATTTGATGGAATGAATTAACATCGTTAAGTAGATGACTTCTATTTCAGGAATAGCCACTTTAAAATATTCCTGAATTTTATCTTTAAAAATCATCGCCACCCGATATTCTTTCACATGAGTATCACGAATTTCATCTGTCTCCTGTGTATTCAAAACATCAATTTGCTTTCCTCGCTTTAAAAATGCGTCAATATGCATACTCAAGAAATAAATAAACTTACGGTCAAATGTGCAATCCAGCTCATGTTCAGCTATTTCTTTTAACTGTTTTGTCATTTGAATCACGTCATCTTCAACGAATGTCAGCAGGTTGTCTTTTTGAAAAGCTTGATGATGAAAAAAACTTCTGACATGCAAATGGACATCAGTCAAGATGTATTGGTTAATATCCTTTTTGGATAAACCTTCTTTCATAAGCGTTTTCACTTTTTCCTCAATCAAATGATATAAGTTAAATGAGAGGTCTTCGTCAATTTTTGTTGTTTCATCTTCTACAATCGGAGAGATAATCGTTGTAATATTGACATATTCAGAAATGGCTTTGCTTCTTTGCATGTTTTTGCTGCTGGACATCCATTCTTGCTTGATTTCATCAGGCAGATCGCGAACAGTCAGTTCAATAACTTCATTTCTGTCAAGGTTATGCAAAAATCCGTGTGCGCAAACTAACTGGACATTTGATTTCAGCTGTCCGACATTTCCAAATTTCGCAGAGTGAATAAGCGCATTATAGACATCGATATGCACACTCAGATTCTTCTTAATTCGCTCTGCTTCTTTCCCTAATAAAAACGTCGTCAGATCCACTCTTTCTTTAAGCGATCGTTCTTCAAGCGAAGGAATATGAATGGTCATTGGGATTCTTCGCAAAAACGTTTTCAATAGTGCAGAACTCGGATTTTCTGTAGTCGCACAAATAAACAATACGTTCGATGTTCGTTTATGTTCAGATTCTCCAAGCCTGTTATAAGAACCGCTGTCAATAAAATAAAACAGCATTTCTTGTCCCTCGGGAGGGAGACGGTGGATTTCATCCATAAAAAGAATGCCCCCATTGGCCTGTTCGACTAAACCCGCCTTATCCTCGGCAGCACCTGTAAATGAACCTTTTTTGTGTCCGAATAATTGAGAAAGCAATAATTGAGGGTTGTTGTAGTAGTCTGCACAGTTAAATGTAATAAATGGTGCGCCGGCCTTCAATATGTCAGAGTAAATGGCAAACTGGTAAATTCGGTTCGCAAAAAGGGATTTACCGGAACCAGTCGGCCCTAGGAGGAGCATATGCAGACCGTTCGGCGGATAAAAGACAGCTGCTTTTGCCTGGGAGATCGCTTTCTTCAAACTCCCTTTTGCCCCTATCATAAGCTCTAGGGGATTCGTGGAAATGTGTTGATGATTTTGCTTTGAATTTCCGGAAAACGCCTGAAGGTCTTTCACTTCCATCATCTCTGTATCCCATTTCTTGTTGAATAATTTTTCTGCTATCTCGACTGGGATGTATCTTACAGGAAACGTTTTAATTTTGATGACCTTTTTGGACCGGACGAGATTGTTCAATTCAAAGCTGACATTGGACCGCTCCATTTTCAGCTGCTCGGCAATCTCCTTTGCTGAATTCCCCTGTATTTTTAAAAGATGATCTAAGGTTGAATCATGAAAATTATGCTTGAGCTGATGGTATATTTTATCTATTCTTCTCACGTCTATCATCCTTTGTCCTTATTAGATAAGCCATTAACAAGAATATTTCGAAACTTTATAGTCCGCGTTGAGATTATCTGCTGATACACGTTTAAAAAGGTCTCTATAGCAGATTGACAAAGCTGGCTTTTATGCGTATATGTTTACATGTTGAATCATTTGCATCTCATATTAGTATGATAGATGCTCAGTTCTAGAGGGCCAGTCCCCTTCAAAAGTAATAATCAGTAAACAGTTTATCATTCTCGGGGAATGTAATGATGTCAAAATCATCAATGACAAAAAATGAATCTTATAGATCATGACAAATTACCCAAATATAACCCCTTAAGTTCGTTCACAACTAAAAAGACGAACACTCTATGTGACCGCCACAGTATTACAATTTGCAAAACTTCGTCATTTTGCAATCCACATTGGAGGTTAAGGAATCTGTAAGCTTAAAAACTTTATCTCCGATTCTCTCGATTTGATCCCCCCTGCAGGCCTCAAACATAGTGGGTATGCAATTATACAAATCGTTACCGATTAAAACTAGCCTGTCAGATTGTCCAAATGACTTTCCTGTTTTACTCTGCTATTCAGGTAGAATCACGAGTAAAAATAGAGCCACAAGACATGTAACAGCACTTAAAATAGTTTTAAAATTTAAAAATAAAAGTATCTATTCTTTTAAATGTTATAATATCCGATAAAACTTTACTCATCTTTTTATTACTGGAGGAAAATAAAATTGATAGGCAATTCTAGCAAAGACAATTTTGGCCAGCAACAGAAATTGTCTAGAGGCCTTAAAAACAGGCATATACAATTAATGGCGATTGGAGGTGCAATCGGTACAGGTTTATTTTTAGGTTCAGGTAAATCCATCCATTTTGCAGGGCCATCCATTTTATTTGCTTACTTGATCACCGGCGTATTTTGCTTTTTCATTATGCGTTCGCTCGGAGAACTGCTCTTATCAAATGCGGGATACCACTCTTTTGTTGATTTTGTAAGGGACTATTTAGGAAACATGGCAGCATTTATCACTGGGTGGACCTACTGGTTCTGTTGGATTTCCCTCGCGATGGCTGATTTAACGGCGGTCGGCATTTATACGCAATATTGGCTTCCCGATGTGCCTCAATGGCTGCCGGGTCTTCTTGCGCTTATTATCCTGCTGATCATGAACCTTGCCACCGTTAAACTTTTCGGAGAATTAGAATTTTGGTTTGCATTGATCAAAGTCATTGCCATACTGGCTCTGATCGTAACTGGTATTCTCCTGATTGCGAAAGGTTTTTCCGCAGCTTCCGGCCCTGCCAGCCTCAACAACCTTTGGAGCCACGGCGGCATGTTCCCAAATGGATGGCATGGGTTTATCCTATCTTTCCAAATGGTCGTCTTCGCTTTCGTGGGTATTGAACTTGTTGGACTGACAGCAGGTGAAACAGAAAATCCCCAAAAAGTGATCCCTAAAGCCATCAATCAAATTCCTGTCCGGATTTTACTTTTTTATGTTGGCGCACTTTTCGTGATTATGTGTATCTATCCTTGGAATGTGTTGAATCCAAATGAAAGCCCATTTGTTCAGGTCTTCTCTGCAGTAGGCATCGTTGTGGCTGCCAGTTTGATCAATTTTGTTGTATTAACATCAGCCGCATCAGCTGCAAATAGCGCTTTATTCAGCACAAGCCGAATGGTCTATTCACTTGCAAAGGATCATCACGCACCTGGACTATTAAAGAAATTAACTTCTTCTAACGTGCCAAGCAATGCGCTGTTCTTTTCATCCATCGCCATTCTGATTGGCGTTAGTCTGAATTATTTAATGCCCGAGCAAGTCTTCACACTGATTACAAGTGTTTCTACAATATGCTTCATTTTTATTTGGGGCATCACGGTGATTTGCCATTTGAAATATCGAAAAACAAGGCAGCATGAAGCGAAAGCAAACAAATTTAAAATGCCTTTTTACCCATTATCCAACTATTTAACACTTGCATTTCTCGCGTTCATTCTTGTCATATTGGCACTGGCGAATGATACACGTATTGCTTTGTTTGTCACCCCGGTCTGGTTTGTTTTATTGATTATTTTGTATAAGGTGCAAACCCGCAGAGGACATAAGATGAAATAAAAAAAAGACAAGGGATACTCACTCCCTTGTCTTTTTTATAGGGCAAACACTAAATTAAACTTTGGTTTCAAATTTCATTTAAGTGTTAACTCAAACCAGTTTTGATGCCGAAACCTACTAATATTATTCCGGTAATTTTTTGAAACACTTTCTGGAACTTTGAGTTTTTCATCCATTTTTTTGCGTAATCAATAATATAAACAAGAAACAGAAACCACAACACCGCTAATAAGGTTAGGATTGAAGCTAAAATAATGAGCTGCTGGTTTATATTTCCGTTCAAATTGATAAATTGGGGCATGATTGTAACATACACCAAAACAGTTTTAGGATTGAGAATGTTACTGAGTGATCCCTGCATAAAGGAAGTTTTATAATAACGTTTCGGAGAACTTGCCATATTTTTTGCTTGGGATTGCATGTCATCTAACGAAAACATACTTTTAGCAAAAAAACTTTTTACACCTAAATAAATTAAGTATGCCGCTCCCAAATATTTGATCGTTGTGAAAAGAATCACTGACTTTGCGATCACCACTGATAATCCTAAAATGGCAATCACCGTCCAAAAGGAAAGTCCTGTTGCCAATCCGAGAATGTTATAACGGCCGGCTTTCGGGCCATACCTAAGCGTATTTTTCATCACAAGCATCGTATCTGCCCCCGGTATGATAACCATCATGGCAGCGATCGGTATGTATGCGAGTAAGCTGTGCATTGTTCTCTCCCCCTTTAAAAATCCCCTCAATCATATAGTGACTACAAAAGTAACTACTTATAAAAGTGTATCAATGCATTTGGAATAAATCAATATGGTTTGTTAAAATAGCGATTACTAAGGCAGCGATTGCTCTTTATATTGGAGGATATATGAAAGAAAATATGTTAGACATTTTAAAAAACCTCAATTTTACAGAATATGAATCGAAAGCGTATTTGGCATTATTGCAAGAATCACCTTTAACAGGCTATGCCGTTGCCAAAAAATCCGGAGTGCCCCGTTCTAAAATTTATGAAGTATTGGAAAGCCTTGTCATAAGGGGAGATGTTTTTGTCAGTCATGGAAATACGCCTCAGTATGTTCCAGTCCCCGCAAAAGAACTGATTAAAAACCGCCGGCTCAAAGCGGAAGAGCATTTTGATCAGGCTGAGAAATATTTTGAAAAGTTCGAGCAGACTGCTAATGACCGGGAAAACATCTGGAATATCACCGGCCGCAGTGAAATTCTTGAAAAGGTGAAGGCTTGTATCTTATCCGCCAAAAAAAGAATCCTCTTAGAAATATGGAAAGAGGATTTTGAGGAGATAGAATCAGAGCTCAAACAGGCGGCAGATCAAGGCGTTATTGTCACCATTATTGCGTACGGAGACATCGTATCTGATTTTGCCAATGTTTACCTTCATGATATGAGCAGTGAAATTACAGAAGAGTATGACGGACGGTGGCTTGTCTATAGCGGAGATGATTCAGAAGTAGTAGCGGGCATTGTCTCACTTGGCAATGACAGCCGTGCTGCATGGACGATGCATGTAGGTTTAGTCATGCCTATTACTGAAGTGATCATTCATGATCTGTACCTCATGGAAATTCTGAAAAAGCATAGAGAGCTATTAGAAGAGAGCTTCGGGAAAAATCTCATCCAGTTGCGCCGTAAATTTTCTATTCACTCAGATTTCAAGAAACATTATTTGGAATAATGTTTGGCATCTCTTACCCCAAAAACAAGGCTTGTACAAAACAAGCCTTGTTTTTTTATGCATAAACCCCCCATGCTGATTTACTTCTCTCTTTTAAAAAAATGTGATTCTGCGCAAACTATTTTTCAGCCTGCCGCGTCTATCCTAGGTAACAGCCTACGATATACGTATATTCAAAAAGGAGCCCTTTATTGCAATGAAGAAAAAACAAACAACAAAAGCGTTGCTTGTCACATGCATAACTGACCATAAGCAAGATTTCTACAGGTTGGCTTTCAGTTATGTGAAAAATCAAGATGACGCATTAGATATTGTTCAGGAATCTATAAAAAAAGCGCTGAGCTCAGTTGAAACGGTCAGGAACCCTGGGACGATAAAAAGCTGGTTTTATAAAATTTTAGTACGGACAGCCATTGATTTTTTGCGCAAACAAAAAAAGATAAGAGTGATGGACGACGAAACGATAGAATTTTCAAGCAAAGGAAAGGAAGACCATTACAAGGATACTGATCTCCATGAAGCGCTTGACGAATTGCCGTACCGCTATAAAACCATTATTATTTTACGTTTTTTTGAAGACCTCAAATTAGAAGAAATTGCGGAAATTACAGGAGAAAACACGAATACCGTCAAAACGCGCCTATACAGAGCATTGAAGCTGATGCGCATTCAATTGACGAAGGAGGATCTTTCTTAATGGATAAGAGATTACAGCAATTAAGAGAAGAATATAAAAATGTTCAGATTCCTAAAGAATTGGATATCATTGTTGAAAAAGCCCTTCAGCAAGAACCAAAAAAGAAAAGAATCGTCATGTGGCCGACATCAGCAGCAATCGCTGCAGCTATTTTATTCACTGCGCTTGTTAATATCAACCCGGACGCCGCTCAGGCTATGTCCAAGATCCCTGTCATCGGCAAAATCGTCAAAGCGATCACCTTTATTGAAATCAAAGAGGAAAAAGACCAATCAAGCATTGATGTCAAAACACCTGCTTTGTCCGGGCTTTCTAATAAAGAGCTTGAAAACAGCATTAACCAGAAATACTTGAAAGAAAGCCAGCAGCTGTATAAAGAGTTTATACAGTCCACATCCAAAAACAAAAAAGGGCATCTCAGCATCTACAGTGATTACGAGACGGTCACAGACACGCCAGATTTACTCTCTATCCGGCGCAATATTGAAACAACACAAGCATCTTCCTACACACAAAGCCGTTATATTACAATTGACAAAAAGAATGATATTTTACTTACATTAAAAAGCTTATTCAAAGATGAGCGCTATATCAAAGTCATCAGTCAAAACATCAAAGAACAAATGAAACAGCAAATGAAGGAAGATCCAAATAAAATATATTGGCTCACTGACGAAGATGCAGAACCGTTCAAAACGATTCTTCCTGATCAGACGTTTTACATTACTGAAGACCATAAACTTGTGATCTCATTTGACGAATATGAAGTCGCCCCCGGCTATATGGGCGTTACAGAGTTTACAATTCCAACCGGCGTCATTTCAAACTTGCTCGTGGGAGAACGTTATATTCGATAAAATAAAAACATCCATCTAAGATTATGGATGTTTTCTCTCTTCTCTATTCGAGGTCGTAACCTCGCTACCAAAAACAACGAGAATATTTGCATACTATTGGAGGAATACCCATGTATCACAAGACACAGCATCATCGATACATTCCTGGACTTGATGGCCTTCGGGCTTTCGCCGTCCTGTCAGTTATCGCTTATCACCTAAATTTCAATTGGGCTAACGGTGGTTTTATCGGAGTTGATATCTTTTTTGTTTTATCCGGATATTTGATTACATCTATTCTATTACCGGCATATGGAAATGATATCAATCTTGATTTTCGGGATTTTTGGGTGCGCCGCATTCGGCGGCTTATGCCAGCGGCTTACCTTATGATCTTTTCCACTGTTGTGTGGGTCGTATTGTTTGATCGAGAACTATTACACACTGTACGTGGAGATGCGATCTCTTCTCTCTTTTATATGAGCAATTGGTGGTTTATTTTTCACAAGCTATCATATTTTGATAGTTTCGGTTCCCCATCACCTCTAAAAAACCTTTGGTCGCTGGCGATTGAAGAACAATTTTATATCATATGGCCGATGTTTTTAGTTGTTGGAATGTACATACTGAAAAGCCGCGCCAGATTGGCTGCGGTGATATCATTGCTTGTGCTTTGTTCAGCCGTGATGATGAGCGTACTGTATGAACCTGGCGGAGATCCGAGCCGCGTTTACTATGGCACAGACACTCGTTCGTTTGAACTTCTCATCGGATGTGCCTTGGCTTTGGTATGGCCGATGAAAAGGCTGTCTTCCAACAGGCTGCCAAGCAAACTGAAGCACACTTTGCACGCCACTGAATTTTTGGCATTTTGTATTTTAGTGTTGTGTGTCTATTTCACAGATGAATACGAGCCTTTTCTTTACAGAGGCGGAATGCTATTCATTAGCGTGACTGCCGCAATCCTTATTGCATGTGTTTGCCATCCGAGCAGCTTTTTAGGCAATCTGCTTTCATGGAGGCCGCTTCGGTGGCTTGGAACGAGGTCTTACGGAATTTATCTTTGGCACTACCCTGTTATTGTGTTAAGCACGCCAGTTCAAGAAATCGGAAACCCTGTTTTTTGGCATATCGTGCTAAAGGTCATTGTGACATGTATACTTGCCGAGCTTTCCTACCATTTTATTGAGAAGCCGATACGGACACAGGGATTTAGGTCATTTTTCCGCCGTGTTTTTATACATAGAATCAAGGAATGGAAAACGACATCTGTCATCAGCAAAATGTCAATTGGTTTCATCATTTTCGCTATACTTATTTTTGCAGGCGGGCTGTCAGGGCTAGCCGGCGAGCAAAAGCACCCTACCAAATGGACCTATAGCTCACAAGAAACAAATGCTGACACCAGCCAAGCTTCTGGGGATGAAAAGGATGCTGCAGCAGATAAAAAACACAATCCTGAACAAAAAACACCAGGCTCCAAGCAAGGACAAAAGGAAAATAAAAATAATGGGCAAGAGACTCATAAAAAGAAAGACACGCAATCTCAACAGTCGAAAGAACCCGCAGACACTGCGAAAGAAGTGTTAGCTATAGGCGATTCCGTCATGCTTGATATTTCTTCACACCTGCATCAGTCACTTTCAAATGTGACGATTGATGGAAAGGTGGGAAGACAAATGTCTCAAGCTTTGGAACTCGCAAAGGAATACAAGTCTTTTAATCAGCCCAACAAGGCTGTCATCATTGAGCTTGGAACCAATGGCTACTTTACAAACAGCCAAATCGAACAACTGCTTCAATCTTTCTCAAAAGCCCATATTTATCTCGTCAATACACGGGTTCCCCGCCAATGGGAAAGCAAGGTTAATGAATCTTTACAGCACCAGGCAAGCGCACATCAAAATGTTACGTTAGTTGACTGGCATACAGAAGCCCTTCGGCATCCGGAATATTTTACCCCTGATGGTGTTCACTTGGTTCCTAAAGGGGCAAAAGCTTTGACTGCTCTTATTGTTCAGGCGATGAAATCGTAAAAAAGAGATCCTATACGGATCACTTTTTTACTTTAGTTTCTGATCGTTGATTATGTCTTCTTTCAGCAAGGCAGCCCTTATGTTTACATGCCGTTTACGTAAGGGTAAGCCAAAATTGAATGGAGGGATGATAATGAAAGGAAATGAAGAACATGACATCCAAAAAGAGCTGAAACGATATGAGCTTTTTTTCAAAAAACGATATAAGGTTCTTTATACAGTAAACGATTTTATCATCGGTGCTTTGTTCCTCGTTGGAAGCTTTTTCTTTTTCTATGACCGTTTAAAGTCGGCAGGGATATGGCTGTTTGCGGTCGGAAGTTTGCTGCTGTTAATCAGGCCGACCATTCGGCTGATTCATGACCTTCATTACCGTAAACATGTGGAACGGCAATTCAAGCATCAATCTTCAACAGATGACTGATCTTAAGGAATAAGAAAGAACAAAATGCCAAAAGCCTGAGTTGAAAATCGAAAACAAGACTTTTAGACTATTTATTTTTAAAAATAAGGTAAAAAGAACTAAACTTTTGCCTCTGCATGACGATATGAATAATAAGGCCGGCGCGATACTCCCTATAACATCCTTTTCAGTAGATTTCATTATCGTGCCGGTTTTCTCATATGCAAAGCAATCCCGCCAATCAGATTGGCGGGATTTTATATTTTACATTCCTGTCCAAACGTCTTTCACATAACGTCTTTGATCTTGCAGCTTTTGCAGCCATTCAGCTGATTCTTCCTGACTTGCTCCTTTTTCAGCTTCATACGCCAATCGCAAAGTTTTCTCTACATCAGGAGCCATTTGCGATCCATCACCGCATACGTAAATATGAGCCCCTTTTTCAATGAGTGTCATCAATTTCTGCGTATCTTGCTTGAGCAAGTGCTGGACATATCCTTTTGGTTCGTTTTCGACGCGCGAGTAGCATCGGCGGATTGTGACCAAACCGTCCTGTTCCGCTTGATCCAGCTCTTCTCTGTAAAGGTCGTCATGGTCCGGGCGGCGGCAGCCGAAGTATAAAAGTGCTTCACCAAGGGTGCTTCCTTCCTTCTTCAAAACCGATCTTGCCTGAATAAAGCCCCTGAATGGTGCAATTCCTGTGCCCGGCCCGATCATAATCATAGGCGTTTCAGGCTCATCCGGCATCTGGAATCCGGACTGCGGTGTACGAATGAAGCAGGCTGCTGCATCACCTGTATTCAATTCTGCTAAGTAATTAGAGGCAACACCCCGGTATTCACCTCGGCCGCTCCATGCTGAGGCTTTCACAACTCCTACCGTCATGCTCACGATATTTGCATGAACTTTCGGTGAGCTTGAAATGGAATAGTATCTCGGTTTTAGTGATGGCAAAAGTGCTAAAAACCGTTCAAACGGCATTTCGCAGGCAGGATAATCCTCTAAAAAATCAAGCATGGTAAGACGTTTTGCAAGTACCTGCTCTTTGTAAATGCCATCATCTGAAACGAGCTGTTCCAGCTCTTTTTGATGCGGCGGACAAACTGTATAAGAGGCCAGCTCCCGAAGCTGAAGCCTTGATGCCGGTTCCTGCAGCTCTACATAGGACGACAATAAATCCACTACTTTGATTGGCCGATCCATCGGCAGATGAGCCATATGAGCGCTTCCGCTTACTTTTATCACATGATTGGACTGCAAACCGAATCGGCTGAGAACCCGCTGAACAAGCTCCCTGCTGTTCTTCGGCAGGATTCCGATATGATCGCCTTCTTTATATGTTTTACCAGCCGGAATTTCCAATTCAATATGGCGGGTTGAACGCGTGCTGGCAGCTGTCTGGAGTTCTCGATTCTCTAATACAATCCCTTCAAACGCGCCATATGCTTTAGCAACCGGCGTTTCCGTCGCTTCACTGAGAAAAGTAATCGATAATGAAGGCCTGTCTTCTTTCTGGGCTAATTCGTTAATATCAAATGCGTCCATCGTTTCCTTCCAGAAGCGGTTTTCCCAAGACTCGCGATGGCTTTCAAAATCATCGGCGGCGTCACCTTCCCCAATCGCTGTTAAACGCGATGCCCCCTTTGCTTTCATCATGTCATCAATCAGGCGGGGAATCCGCTGATACGTGCTGGCCCAGCTCCGGTTCCCGCAGCCGAATACCGCATAGGAAACACCTTTCAATTGGCCTTCCTCAAGCTCTTTCAGCCACTCTACAAAGCCGGCAGCATTATCAGGCGGCGCCCCATTATAAGAAGCCGTTACAATGACGACTGCCCCTTCTTCAGGGAGCTTGCCGATATAATCATCAAGCGGAGCCGTTTCAGCTGTAAAGCCCATCTGGCAGCCTTGAGCAACCAGTTCACCGGCTATTCCCTCAGCTGTCCCAAGGTTTGAACCGTAAAGAACGAGTAAAGGTGTGCCGTGTTTAGGTTTGGTTTCTTTTGGCTTTGTTTCTGCTTTGATGTCTGCCTGTTCTTTTCTCTGTACATTGATTGCCGCTGTTTTCCGCGGTTTCACAGTAATTTTAAAATCATCCGGCTTGATCGTTAATGCTTCTTTGATTTTTAGTTCGTAGCCAGTATGGTTTATCAATTCAAAATGCTTTAATACAAGACCGAGAACCATTGTCGCTTCTTGAAGAGCAAACTGCATGCCAATACAAGCGCGCTGCCCATTTCCAAACGGCTTATACGCATGGTGAGGGATACTTGAAGGATCCTCAAACCGTTCCGGACGGAAATCTTCCGCATCCGGTCCCCAAGCGTTTTGATCCCGGTGCAGTTTTGGAATTAAAACAGTGACTGGCTGCCCTTTGCTGATCGGATATTCCCCGCCTAGAACAGTATCCTCCTTCGCATATAGAGAAAAAGCCGGAGCTGTTGGATACAGTCTGAGGGTTTCATTTAAAACCATCCGAATGTATTTGAGCTGCTGGATTTGTTTATATTCAGGCGTGTCATCCGTTAACACGCAATCCGCTTCCTCCTGAGCTTTTTTCAGTTTTTCCGGATGTGTAAGCAGACAATAAATCGCAAAGGAAAGCAACCCGCTTGTTGTCTCATGTCCAGCAATTAAAAATGTGATGATTTGATACCTTATGTTTTCATCATCCAGCGTTTCACCGGTTACTGGATCTTTGGCATAAAGCATGAGAGACAAGAGATCCTTGATGTTTTCATCCGGATTCGCCTTTCGCTCCGCTATCATTCTATCGACCAGGGAGTTCATGACTTCTATATCCTTTTGGAACTGCAGCTTCGTTTTCACCATCATTTTATCTTGCAGGCCCAGTCTTTTCGATTGATTCATCGCCTCTTTTAAGGCACGGAGCATACTGGTGATAAACGGATGCTGTGAATCACGGTAAAAGCTGTTGAATCGATAGTTAAACCCGCATAACCCAATCGTATCAAGCGTCAGACGTGTCATGTCGTCCGCTACATCAATTTCTTCATTAGGGTTTAACCGGCTCCATTTTTGAATCAGCTGGGTTGCGATATCCAGCATCATAGAATGATAGCCTTTCATCGCTTTTTGACTAAAACTCGGCAGCAAAATGCGGTGGGCTTTTTGCCAGTTCGGTTCGTGCGTCCAGCTTGTAAATAAGCCATCTCCTCCGAACTCACGCACCTTTTGCAAGCCTTTGCCAAGGTTCTTGTCAAAGCGGCTTTCATCACATACTTCAGCCACAAAATTGTGGCCCGAGACAAAAACACTGGATACTCCCGGAAAATCAAAACGGAAAATCGGTCCCAATTCATCAGCTATCCGCCATAAGGATTGAGAAAGCTGTTCTTTTTCCAGATGCGGAAGATTTTTTAAAGGTCCGTATGTTTTGGGCTGAGGTATTGCGCTTGCCTGTTTCATTAACATCTCCCTTTCCTATTTTTGTGATGAATGAAGCTTAATGGCGTCCCAGCAGCATTGTTCCAATTCAGTAATTAAATCAGTGTCCATCTCTATATCACCTGTTTGAACGAGCTGATATATCTTGAGAAACGCCCCTAATACAATCGCAATTAACACATTAGAGGGCAGGCTGCGAATCACGCCTTCCGCTTTTCCCTTATTAAAATAGTCATCAAGCATTTGAGTCAGATTTTCTATCATTTCTTTGCTTGTATGATTTAAGTAATGAGCGTCTTTTTTGGTTTCAAGAAAAAAAAGCGCATAGTCGCTCTCTTTCGTAAACTGAACGAGACAGCAAAATACGTGGTGAAAGCCTTCTCTGACAGGCAATTCTGAAACGTCTTGCTTCAGTTTTTCCGTAAATCGCTGGATGCTTTCTTGAAACAGCACGTTTACGAGTGTTTCTTTGCTGTCAAAATAACGATAGATCGTTCCTGTCCCTACATGAGCACGTTCAGCTATCATAGGAATAGTGGTAGCGTCAAAACCCCTTTCCGTAAAAAGTGAGACTGACGCTTTCATAATCATGTCGTATTTACTGCTGGATGCGGATATCATGTAATCTGACAACCTCCGATTCGTTTACGGAATGAATATTCATTCCTTTTGTTCACAAAGAATGTCTGCCCTGTCTGATATCACCTCTTTGTTCTTTCTTCTGTTATAAGTTTAAATGAAAAAAACTTTTTTTAATATAAAGTATATGCAAAAAATAAAAAATTAAGAAAATATACCCAAATCCTAATGCGAGGATCTTGGATATATTTCCCGAGAAATTTTTTATTTAACAGCCACAATACATAGACAGGAATCACGCCTGATAACAGAAAGATCCCTGAAATGCTGGTCTTTCAGCAGTTGAATATACGTTTTCTCTTTTTCACCGGTATTTGTGTCAATACTGATATAAAACCGGCCGTCAATTTGAAGCACCCTGTAAATTTCTCTTAATGCAAGCCTAATATTGGTGCAGCTTTGAACCGTATGTAAAGAAAAGACTTTATTAAAGGTACGGTCATCAAAGGGAATGTCCTCTGGATAGCCATGAAAAACCTCCCCGTTCCCCATGTTCTTTCGATTCGCACGTGATATCTGTCTTACCTTTCGTTTTGAAGGATCAATGCTTTTTAGGCTACCCTTTTTTAGTTTCTTGGTTATGCTTTTAAAGACAGTGCCGTTTCCGATTCCAATTTCTAAAATTCTGTCATTTTCTTGTATATCTATAGAGTCAATCATCATATGCTCAATTGTTTTGGTTAGCTTATATTTCCGAGAAAATAATTTCCAAAAATCCGATCGTTTATAGAGTCTATTTTCTAGCATTTTAAACACCTGCTTTTGGTTTCCTATGTTTATTTATTATCTTAAAAAAATAAACATCATCTTCATTTCTAAAAGTGAAGGAAGGTACCAACTAGACGGCAATGTATTGAAAAATGTTTCAATAGAACTAAACTTTTTCATTTTTTTCCGAAAAAAAAGCAGAAAACATAATGTTTTCTGCCCTCTTTCTAATGCCAATGATAAGGGAATACATACAGCCTTTGCTGCTGCATTGCCATCAGCCTCTGCTGTCGGAATGGATTTCCATAACCATGTTTGAAGGAATGCGGCATGGACGCATAACCATGGCCAATCGACGGCAGTCTTTTTTGATAATCGTTCATCATGCCATCACCTGCCTCACAATAACGTTGATTTACTATATGCAGGCGCGCATTTTCTTGACAGCTATTTCGCTAAACTTGGTCCTTCTCCATTGTATAATGCATCAATAGTTCCATTCTAAGCATATGCCATTCCCCCTTCAGTTTTTTTCGTTGCTTTTAGCGCCAGTTTGTTAAATAAAGATGCTTTAACTGAGACTCTTTCATTTCATCATAAATTTGTTCAATCTGCTGTTCTCGTTCGAATTCTTCCAGGCTTTTAAACCGTTTTTTAATCGTTAACGTTAAAAAGAATAGGTTAATCGTCATATCGCTCACCCCCTTTCAAAGTCCGCATCAAGCGAAATAACCCGCGGCACAACCCTTCTGCCGCGGGCAAATAAAAACCGCAGACAAAAGAAGACACCAATGCCTCTACTGCCTGCGGGGAGTTGCGTATGTCCGACTATTCCGAATTTAATGCGTGCGATAAGCATCGGTTAAGGAAGGACACGAACTCTTCCACAGGCTGAATAAACCATGAACTTTTACATGTGTATCACGTACAGGTTGACGTCGTTGTCTCATTGTCATTTTGGTTCAGCCTCCTTTGCTTTTTTCTTACTTTGTAAGTATATCCACCAAATTCCATTTTGTAAACATCTTTTTCTAAAAATGGACGGAAATTGTGCAAATCATCGAATGGATTTGCCCGTTGGTCATGACACCTGCTTCATTTCTTTTCTGGAGCGGTCTTTCTTATGATATGCAATAAAATAAATGAGACCGACAAATACAGCTCCGCCGATGACATTACCGATAAAAGCCGGAATGATGTTTCCGATGAACTGCCCCCACGTGAATGAGCCTGCAAAAATGGCAGCAGGAATCACAAACATGTTGGCGACAACGTGCTGAAATCCGATAGCCACAAAAGCCATGATTGGGAACCAGATGCCAAGGATTTTTCCTGCTGCGTCTTGGGCGCCGAAAGAAAGCCACACTGCAAGACATACAAGCCAGTTACAGCCGATGGCGGAAATGAGAACCTTGCCAAAGCTCATATCAAGCTTTCCTTGGGCAACGGCAATCGTTTTTTCTAAATAAGGACCTGTTTCAGTCAATCCAACCAAATGCCCGAAAAAGTAAGCAACAAACAATGCGCCGATTAAGTTCATAATTGTGACGATTCCCCAGTTAATCGCTAACTCTTTTACTGATATTTTTCTCGAAAATAACGCCATCGCAACTGACATCATATTGCCTGTGATCAGTTCAGCGCCAGCGAGAACGACAAGGATCAGGCCGACTGGAAATACTGCTGCACCAATCAAACTGGACAGGCTCCCCCATTCTTTCGGAAGATCGCCAATTACCCTGATATCAAGCAAATACCCAAGCGCGATAAATGCACCGCCTAAAAACCCCAGCACAAGCAGTGACGGCAGCGGGAGCTTTATTTTTTTCATCCCTGCTTCAATTGCTGCTTCCGCTATTTCATCCGGTTTTCGAAAAGCCATAATAAAACGCCTCCATTACTTCTTCTTTTCTCACAGTTATGCAAGAAAGGCAATAAAAAAGGCAGCACTCAAATAACCTGTGTCAAACCAGGCGTTTGAATGCTGCCTAACTTGTATGCATACCCATACAACAATATCAAGCAGTATATAAGATATTGAAAGAGAATATATACAGTTCGTGCATACATTCCATTGCTTTAGCCTTCTATAACTGTAGCAACATCATATCAAATGTGACAAATTTGTGTCAATGACAAATATACTAGCTTTGCAGAGCTTCTTTTTGCTCATCTATTTTTCGGTCAAAAACAAATACAGATACAGCGATGTTTTCCTCAATTTTAATATCAGAAAACAAATGGACTAGCTTAGCTCCCATAAGTTCCTCCATTCCTTCCGGTGTTTGTTTGGAATAAAGGTCTTGAATTAGGCTTGTCCGGGCGGCATGTACCATCTCTCTTCCTTCAGGCGTGCGGGCAATAAACTGCTCGCTTGCACTCAGATTTCCGTATAGTGTTGAAACTGCCATGTTTTCTACAAATACAGTATGAATTCTCTCAGGCCCTTTTCCGAACAATTCTTTGCGAAGTTTTCGAATAATATCATTGAATTCATGAATTTTTTTAGACATGCTGATTACCCCTTCCGATATTGCCTTATAAAGGCTTTTCCCGGTTCCCCTCAGGACATTTCACTTGGTTAAAATTTTCCTGCCATATTGTATTATAATAAATATCACATTATAATAAAAGCAGTGTTGATGGATTTGTAATAGGATCTTGTTATGAGTCTATCGTTTTATAAAAATCAAGGATTGGTCTGTTAGTAAGACTTGCTAGTGAACTATTCCGCCATGTGTGTTTACACCTTCTTAGAATTAAGGGCAGGTGTATCTATACATGGCTTTTTTTGACTTCTTGAAAGAAAGATGGAGGGGAATATGAATATGATGGACGTTAAGTCGATCAGTGTCCGTGTAGACGGAACAGAAATTCAAGCACGAGCAGGGGCCACAATTTTAGATATTTTAAATGAAAACGGAATTGAGTACCCGCAGATTTGCCACGTACCAGAGGTTGACCCGATTCAAACTTGTGATACTTGCATAGTAGAGGCAAACGGCAAGCTGGTTCGTTCATGCGCGACGGTTGCAGAAAACGGGATGTCTATTGATCTTTCAGGAAATCGAGTGAAAGAAGCGCAAACCGAAGCGATGGACCGCCTTCTTGAAAATCATTTGCTGTATTGTACAGTTTGCGATAACAACAATGGAAACTGTACGCTGCATAATACAGCGGAAATGATGGGGATCGAGCATCAAAAATACCCATACACGCCAAAAGAAGATCCTTCTTGCGCGGTTGATATGTCTCATCCTTTTTACCGCTATGATCCAAACCAATGTATTGCCTGCGGCCAGTGTGTTGAGGTCTGTCAAAACCTTCAGGTAAATGAAACACTCTCAATCGACTGGGAACGCGAACGCCCTCGCGTCATTTGGGATGAGGGAGTTCCGATCAATGAATCTTCCTGTGTCAGCTGCGGTCAGTGTGTAACAGTATGTCCATGTAATGCACTGATGGAAAAATCAATGCTCGGGCAGGCTGGTTTTATGACAGGCATTAAAGAGGACGTCATGGAACCGATGATTGATCTCGTGAAAAATGTTGAACCGGGGTATGGCAGCATTTTTGCCATTTCTGAAGTCGAAGCGGCAATGCGTGAAACGAGAACGAAAAAAACGAAAACTGTATGTACGTTCTGCGGTGTCGGATGTTCATTTGAAGTATGGACAAAAGGACGGGATATTTTAAAGATCCAGCCTGTTTCTGATGCTCCGGTTAACGCAATTTCCACATGTGTCAAAGGGAAATTCGGCTGGGATTTTGTCAATTCAAAAGAGCGGATCACAAAGCCTTTAATCCGTAAAAACGGAGCCTTTGTGGAATCTTCTTGGGAAGAAGCCCTCGATCTTGTCGCAAGCAGATTAGGATCAATTAAAGAGCAGTACGGTAAAGGCTCTGTAGGGTTTATTTCTTCTTCTAAAATTACGAATGAAGAAAACTACGTCATTCAAAAACTAGCGCGTCAGGTATTTGAAACAAACAACGTCGATAACTGCTCACGCTACTGCCAGTCTCCTGCTACAGACGGATTGTTCCGCACTGTCGGCATGGGCGGTGACGCCGGCACGATTAAAGATATTGCCAAAGCAGGCCTGGTCATCATTGTCGGTGCCAATCCGGCGGAAGGACACCCAGTGCTCGCAACACGCGTCAAACGGGCACACAAGCTCCACGGTCAAAAACTGATTGTTGCTGACCTGCGTAAAAATGAGATGGCTGAGCGATCTGATCTGTTCATCAGCCCTAAACAAGGCACAGACCAAGTTTGGCTGATGGCTGTTACGAAATATATGATCGACCAAGGCTGGCACGATCAGGCGTTTATTGATGAGAACGTCAATTACTTTGAAGATTATAAAGAAACCCTTAAAACGTATACGCTTGATTATGCAGAACGCATCACAGGCCTTTCAAAAGAAAACATCATTCAAATTGCTGAAATGATTCGTGATGCTGACGGCACTTGTGTCCTTTGGGGAATGGGTGTCACACAAAATACAGGCGGTTCTGATACATCAGCAGCCATTTCAAACCTGCTTCTCGCTACGGGCAACTATCGCCGTCCAGGTGCCGGCGCTTATCCTCTGCGCGGACACAATAACGTGCAAGGCGCATGTGATATGGGAACATTGCCTGGCTGGCTGCCGGGATATCAGCATATTACAGATGACAAAGCACGCGCTAAATTTGAAGAGGCATATGGTGTCGAGATTGATGGAAAGCCTGGTTTAGATAATATTCAAATGCTTCATGCCATTGAAGAAGGAAAAATGAAAGCTATGTATCTTGTCGGTGAGGATATGGCACTGGTCGATTCAAACGCGAACCATGTGCATGATATTTTATCAAGCCTTGATTTCTTCGTGGTACAGGACATCTTCCTGTCAAGAACAGCTCAATATGCTGATGTCGTCTTGCCGGCCACTCCTTCACTTGAAAAAGACGGAACATTTACCAACACAGAACGCCGTGTCCAGCGATTGTATCAGGCGCTTCCGACGCTTGGTGACGCAAAACCGGACTGGTGGATTATTCAAGAGGTGGCAAACCGTTTAGGAGCGAATTGGAATTACAGCCATCCAAGTGACATTTTCTCTGAAATGGCAAGTCTTTCTCCTCTGTTTGCCAAAGCAAGCTATGAGGTGCTTGAAGGCTGGAACAGCTTCCTATGGGGCAGCTTCACAGGTGAAAGCACACCGCTTCTGTATGAAGACGGATTTAATTTCCCTGACAAAAAAGCCCGCTTTGCCCTTTCTGATTGGACCGAGCCAGCGGCATTTCCGGAGGAATATGACCTTCATATCAATAACGGCCGGATGCTGGAGCATTTCCACGAAGGAAACATGACAAATAAATCGAAAGGCATCCAAGCGAAAGTGCCGAATGTATTCGTTGAGATCTCACCTGAGCTTGCACAAGAGCGAGGTGTTTGTGACGGTTCGCTTGTACGGCTCGTTTCTCCGTTCGGAGCAGTCAAATTGAACGCGCTGATCACAGACCGGGTACGGAAAAATGAACTCTATTTGCCAATGAACTCGACAGACAAGGAGTCAGCGATTAACTTCTTGACGGGCCCTGCAGCTGATAAACGGACGAACACGCCTGCTTATAAACAGACAAAGGTCCGCATGGAAGTGCTTGGCGGCTGTGAAACAGCGCCGCTTCCAAAAACAAATCCGCGCAACAAAAAACGGCATCCGCAAAACGGAGTCGAAGCAGAAAGAAAATGGAACCGCCCTGGCTATGTACATCTGACTGATTAAACGATAGGAGGAAAACGAATGGCCACTCCGATTACGACGATCAAAAAAGAAACAAAAACAGCTGAGCAAATTAAGCTTGAAAAAATAGAAGAACTGAAAGAGCTGCTGGCGGAAAATGAGGACGCCGTCTCTAAAACGATGACGTTAATGAATGAACTCAATGATCTTGGAATTTTTGATGCGGCAACAAGCATGCTCAGAGCGAAGGAAGACATTGCCAAGATTGCGCTTGGCCAAGTTTCCCGCGAGCCTGTCACCAACCTCATCAACACGATGATGGCCGCCGGAGGCGCATTGACAAAAGCCGATCCTGAGTTTACAGCAAAGCTTTTAGAAAGCGTAATGGCTGGGACTGAACAGGCACAAAGCTTTTTAAAAGAAGACAAGAAAGTCGGGATTCTCGACCTGTTAAAAGCAATGAACGATCCTGACATCAACAGAGCCGTCGGGTTCGGCCTTCAGTTTTTAAAAGGCATGGGAAAAGAACTTCGAGAACAATAACAGAAAAACAGCCATCTCTGATGATGGCTGTTTTTTTATTCGTCGGCTTCTTCCAGACGCTTCTTGTAAATAAGTGAACGGTCAGCGCAAAAGAAGGCACCGGCTAAAAATACGCAATCCGCTAAAAACATCGTCGATTTCTGGCCTAATGTTAAGCCTTGATCAGGGAGAACTGCGCCTATATATAAAAAAGTGCTGACTGCAAGCAATGTAAAAGCAAAATGCTTGTAGTCTTCTTTTAAAGATTTCATTCTATTTTTGTTCAAAAGAATCACCTGCCAGATTCATAGTATACGACTATTATAATATAATCCGGCGGCTTACAGAGAAAGTAATTCTATCCATTTGTTATATATTTTCAAGCGCTTGGCCGATATCTTCCAACAAGTCTTCCGCATCTTCAATTCCTACAGAAATTCTGATCAAGCCGTCCGTAATGCCGAGCTCAAGCCGGCGTTCTCTCGGAATAGAGGCATGTGTCATTCTTGCAGGAACAGAAATTAAGCTTTCAACCGCCCCCAGGCTTTCAGCAATGGTAAACAGTTTCAGATTTCCTAAAAACGCATCAACCCGTTCTTCACTGCCAATATCAAAGGAGATCATGCCGCCGAAGCCAGATCCTTGCGTTTTTGCAAGCTCATGTCCGGGATGATTTGAAGAACCAGGGTAATATAACGTTTGGACAGCAGGGTGATTCTCAAGAAAGCTTGCGATTTTCCGCGCATTTTGATCGACCGCTTCCATTCTGAGTCCCAACGTTTTGATTCCTCTCATTAACAGCCAGGAATCTTGGGGGCCGAGCACGCCGCCTGTGGAGTTTTGCACAAAATGCAGCTCTTCTCCAAGCTCTTTCGAAGCTGTCACAACTAAACCTCCGACGACATCACTGTGTCCGCCAAGATATTTTGTCGCACTGTGAAGTACGATATCAGCGCCTAAAGTAAGCGGCTGTTGAAAATAAGGAGTGTTAAAGGTGTTGTCTACGATAAGCAGAACACCCGCTTCTTTTGCGATATCAGCCATGAGCGTCAAGTCGGTGATTTTGAGCAACGGGTTAGTCGGCGTTTCAATATAAATGGCTTTTGTGTTAGGGCGAATCGCTTTTTCAACTTCTTCCCTGCTGCTCGTATCAACAAATGTTGATTCAATGCCAAGACGGTTAAGCACCTTTGTCATCACGCGGTATGTTCCGCCGTACACATCATCAGTCAACACGACATGATCTCCGCTGTTAAACAGCATCATAACCGCTGTAATGGCAGCCATTCCTGAACTGAACGCATAACCTGCTTCCCCGCCTTCCAGTTCTGTCACAAGTGCTTCGAGAGCGGTTCGAGTCGGATTGGCCGTTCTTGAATACTCGTAGCCTGTATGCTGCCCTGCTTTCGGCTGCTTGTACGTGCTTACTTGATAAATCGGCACGGAAACTGCGCCTGTTTTCTCATCACCTGTGATTCCGCCATGTATCATCAATGTTTTTTTCTTCATATCAGATGCCTCCTTCGTATATTTGTTTGCTGATATATCGATCGCTGCTGTCAGGAAATACTGTGACAATGTTAGTTCCAGCGGATGCTTTTTTCGCTTCCTCCAATGCCGCATAAAGCGCTGCACCTGAAGAGCTTCCGATCAGCAGGCCTTCTTTTTCTGCCGCTTCTTTTACAAGTCTAAACGCATTCTCATCTGTTACGGTGTAGATCTCGTCAAAATGGCTCTTATCCATATAATCGGGGATAAACTCCATGCCGATGCCTTCTGTTTTATGAGCGTGGGGCTCCCCTCCGTTTAAAATCGAGCCCTCCGGTTCAACAATCACCGTTTTGACTGCTGGATTTTTTTCTTTTAAGAAGGAAGCTGTTCCTGCGAACGTGCCCCCTGATCCTGCCCCTGCGACAAATGTATGAATATTCCCATCAAGCGCTTCCCACATTTCAGGTCCAAGCGTCTTATAGTAAGTCGATGGATTTACTCGGTTTTTAAATTGCAAAACGCAATAAGAATTTTCAATTTCAGTCTCCAGTTGAATGGCTTTTTGAATGGCGCCCTGCATTCCGTCTTGACGCGGTGTATGAATGATTGATGCGCCAAGCGCTTGCATAATTTGCTGTTTCTCTCTGCTGAAATGTTCAGGGACACAGAAAATCGCTTTCAACCCATATTTTCTGGCACTTAGCGCAAGGCCGATCCCTGTATTGCCTGCCGTAGCTTCTATAATCACTCCGCCGGGTTTTACCTTGCCTGAATCGAGCGCGTCACGAATCAGCATATTTCCCAGTCTGTCTTTGATGCTACCCCCGGGATTCATCATTTCAAGCTTGGCATACACCGCGACTCCTTCTGGAACATCAAAGTTCTTCAAGCGGAGAAGCGGTGTATTCCCAATCAGCTCGGTAATGTCCGTAATCACGGTCATATATGTCCTCCTCCTTATTAGAGGTTGTTTTTAGAAAAAACGGAGGAGAAAACGTTCTCCCCGTTTTAATGAATTCGTTTGATCACCTTTAACACAAGCTCTGTTGAATGAACAGCCGCCTGCTCTAAAAATTGGTCAAATGAAACATGTGATTCTTTGCCTGCGATATCTGATAACGCTCTGATGACAACAAACGGCGTTTTAAATTGATGGCATACTTGAGCCACTGCCGCAGCCTCCATTTCAACCGCGTACAGATCAGAAAATCTCGCACGCACCTCTTCAACCCGCTTCGGATCGTTCATGAAAGAATCGCCTGTTGCAATCGTTCCTTTTGCAACCTGAATGCCGTCGAGTTCAGATACCGCTTCTTCAGTGATGCTGATCAGCTTTTCATCCGCCGCATAAGCAGCCGGAAGACCCGGCACTTGGCCGTATTCATAGTCAAAAGCCGTTACGTCTACATCATGGTGGCGAACGTCAGTGGAAATGACGACATCCCCTACATTCAATGTATGATGAAATCCGCCGGCTGAGCCTGTGTTAATGACATAATCAGGCTTGTAACGGTCAAGCAGAAGCGTCGTGCTGATAGCAGCATTTACTTTTCCAATTCCTGATTTTAAAAGAATCACTTCAGTTCCTTCATATTCGCCTGTTGTAAATTCACAGTGTGCGATCGTTTCTGTTTTTGCATTTTCAAGTTTGTTTCTTAAGATGGTAACTTCCTCTTCCATTGCTCCGATGACTGCTAGTCTCATCTATTCACATTCCCTTCACTTTACCGTTTGATCGCCTCCATTATCCACACGAAGTCGTTTTGCTGAGTGAATCGGACTGCAAAACCTTCAGCTGTAAACATTTCTTTCAACGCATCCAATGTAGGATAATGCTCTGTCTCTAAATCATTTGCAAGCTGATAAAAGCCCTGAGAACGGGCTTTATCGATAGCCTGTTGATACGCTTGCGCATTTTCAAAGACGGTATCGGCAAACACTATTTTATCATGCAAGTGAAGGTATTTGCCATATTGCTTTATGGCAGCCCGCTTTTCTTCGTCAGTCAAATGATGAAAAGCATATGAACTGACAATCGTATCAGCCTGAAATGGCGGCTCAGGGAATGTCAGGAAGTCTCCATCAACGATTTCCGTCCTGCCTGAGAGCTTGTCAGAAGCCAGTTTACGCATTGCTGGAGAAGGTTCGATTCCAAATACAGTTTTGCCTGCATCGAGCAGCTTAGCTGTCAAATTCCCGGTCCCCGGGCCAAATTCTAACACATGCGTTCCAGATTTTCTGACGATGGCATCAAGGATATGATCGTAGCCTCTGAACGCTTCTTTATACTGAATATCTAAACCTTGTACTGTTTGATCATAAGTTGCTGCCCAATCTTCAAAGAGAGGGATAAATTCACGGCCCATATTTGTCACACTCCATATTTAATAATTCCTATAAGTATACTATGGATTAATGATGGAACAGTTCCTATAATACCACATCTTCTGAAAAGCAGGTACTAAAACACTTTGTGTATTTTATGCCATCTCATATTGCGCATTGACCGCAAAAAAGCTTATACTTCATATGACTTGTGAAAGCTGGAGGGTCAAGACATGAATTTTCAATTAGATCTGATTAAAGACAAAGTGGAATTTTTTGAAGCGGCTTCATTGCAGGAGCTTGAAAAGAAAATCAATACACAAATTGAAAACAATAAAGCCATCATGCTCCGGGTGAAATCTGTTTCACACCAAACTGCTGTGGCAGAAGGAAGAATATTGTACAGCGCGGTGGTTCATTTCTCAGCTGAAGCCTAAAACAAAAGCAGCCGGTTTTAACCCGGCTGCTTTTGTTTATTTTAGCTTTTCTACTTTTGTCGGCTTCCAGCCTTTTTCATCGACCCATGTAATCGTGACTTGATATTTATTCCCAGTCGCCTTGTCCAAAATCTTGCCTTTGGCATCCTGAGGGCTGCCGTTATTTCCAAGCCAGAGCACCGTCATGTTATCTGTTGAGACACCAGTTGCGTACGAAATGGCTTTCAGCATCTCAGCCCAGTCTTGTGAGCTTGAATCATAAGTAGCGGCATGCTCGCCAGTCTGCTCAGTTCCGACTGCTTTCCAGTCAGGATTTTCATACGTTTTTTCCACATCGCTCGATGAGCCGCCTTCTGTTACTTTTGCATCTTTAAGCCCGTCACCGGCTGAATCTGAGCTTGAATCTGAATCAGAGTCATCTTTTTTAGAAGAAGAATCATCTTTTTTGGAATCAGAGTCAGAAGACTTCTCAGAATCCTTTTCGCTGTCAGATGTATCTTTCTTGCTGTCTTTTATATCCTCATCCGATTTCTTTTCCGTCTTTCCTGAAGCCGGAGATTCCTGTTTTTGCGCCGTTTCAGAATCCTTGCTGACATCTTTGCTAGAAGGACTGTTAATGAAGAGATTCGCTGCTACTACGACAATAAGTATGGATACGATTGCGATTAAAATGTTAAGCACTAAATTGGCTTTTCTGCGTTTATCACGATTTTCATAACGAGATTGATTATTGCTCAATAATTCTGCACTCCTTTATCCCTCTTGGCTCAGCATATATTTTAACATGTGCTGAGAAGTTGTTCTATTTCTGATTGATTTCAATTTCGTGTACTTTTTTAACAATATCATAAAACACCGAATTTGTCAGAGCCTTATCTCCCGGTGTATCCATGTGTAAAACAACTAGAGCGTATTTCGGCTTATCCGCGGGAAAATATCCGGCAAACCATTTTTCGTAGAGCGTTTCCTTCTCTTTTGAAAGCTTGCCTGTCTGGGCTGTGCCCGACTTCCCTGCTACAGTATACGGAAGATCTTGAAACCTTCTGCCCGTTCCGGAAGGAGATTCTACTACCCGCCGCAGTATTTTTTGAAGCTGCTGTGACGTATATTTGTCTATCGTTTCCCCTTTGAGCTTCTGATCTTTAAACGTAACGAGCGTTGTGCCGTTCTTATACTCAATTTGTTCGGCAATTTTCACCTGCCGTTTTTCTCCGCCGCGGGCGATTGTCGCCATCATATTGGCTACCTCCAGCGGCGTTACCTTTACATTTTTCTGCCCGATTGCTGTTTGCGCAATGGCTTTTTTGACTGATTTGTCTTTTTCATCCCCCCAAATCACGCCGCTTTTTTCGTTATACAGCTGGCGGAAATCGGTTTCGTGGTACAGTTTTCCCTCCCAGCCTGCCCGATCAGTGAGAGCCAGCTTCTCGGACATATCTTCAATAACCGAGCTGTCTTTTTTCATTAATTGTTGTGCAAGACTCGTAAATGTGTAATTACAGCTTTGGGCAAAACTTTCATCAAAAGACAAGGTGCCTTTGTCGTCCCCCGGTTCCCCGTACAGGTTTAAATTGCAATTAAAGGTTTGACTAGGCTTCACCATATTATTTTCGATTGCAGCTGCGGCAATGACTGTTTTAAAAACTGATCCGGGATAGATTGGCGTCAGCATATAATTTTGAAGTGTGTTTTGCCGGGACACGTCTGCATCTGGTTTGCTTACAATTCCCAGAACACTGCTATTTTCGATGTCCAGCAGCACAGCTCCTCCCTTTTTCAGCCCCTGTTCATCCAATACCTCCTCCATCGCTTTTTGAATGCTTTGATCGATCGTTGTTTTGATCTGGAGCGGATAAAATGTATTGGCTTCAGCTGTATATTTGACGTCCATGCCAAACAAAGGGTTTCCTTTTCCGTCCACATGATATAAAAGCTTTGTGTCTTGTTCCGGAAGCAAAAACTCGTCAAATGTCCGTTCTAAACCGGTTGTTCCGATTTCTGTTGTAATCGGAAGGCTCTCCTTGTCAGGATATTTCTTGCGAAGCAGCGCCGGATCTTGGTTCGTGCTCCCTATCGTATGTGAAGCAAGGCTGGGCTTGTCTTCATTCTCCATATATACGCCGTAAATGCCGGGATATTTCAAAGAATTGATTTTTGTGATAGATTGTTTTGAAAGTGTTTTGATTTTCTTTTGCTGCAAAATGACCGGTTTTTTTGCCTGACCTAGTGTCTGGCGCAAATCATCTTCAGACATGCCGAGGATGTCCGCAACTTTTTTGATCGGCCAATCCTGCGTCAGCAGAAAAGGGAACAAAACAACCGCAGGCTCGCTTTGTCCTGTCAGCGCCCGCCCGTTTCGATCTAAAAAAGAGCCTCTTCCATCTGAAATGAGCACTTCCTCCGTCCGCTGTTTCACGCTTTCTTGAATCAAATTAATTTTCTTTTTAGAAAATGATTCTGTGAAAAACAGCTGGATTTCTGCAAGCCTCAGCAGAAGCAGAAAAAATACAACCAAAAAAGCGATGACTGCCAGCTTCATTCGTTTCGATATCTTCATAAAAAAACACCTCACCCACATTGTGGACGAGGTGTTTCGCTGCTAAACAGATATTATGAAATTTTCACAATTTTCACGAGCATTTCTCCGCCCGGTGTTTGTACTGTGACTTCTTCATCTACTTTTTTGCCCAAGAGGCTTTTTGCGATCGGTGAATCGTTTGAGATTTTCCCTTCAAACGGGTCAGCTTCCGCGCTTCCGACGATCGTATATGATTCTTCATCACCGTCAGGCAGTTCGACGAAAGTGACGGTTTTACCCAAACCGACAACGTTAGAGCCGCCGTCATCTTCAATGATTTTCGCATTGCGAATCATATTTTCAAGAGTCGTCACGCGGCCCTCTACAAATGCCTGCTCTTCTTTCGCTGAATCGTATTCAGAGTTCTCGGAAAGGTCTCCGAAGCTTCTCGCAATTTTGATTCGCTCTACTACTTCTTTTCGTTTAACCGTTTTCAAATATTCTAATTCTTGTTCAAGTTTTTGTTTTCCTTCTGCAGTCATAGGAAAAACTTTCTCTTGTGCCATGTCCCTTCACTCCTTCTGGTTGTCCCTCAACATCTTCGATTATGTATGAGAGCATAAACTAAAAAATACAAGAATGAGAACACAGGGCAGTCCTCGTTCTTCTCTCCCATATAGGTACTGTTTATCTTAAACTGAATCGTGTCGTTCTGCAAATATTTCGCGTTTATAAACAGGGAAAGAAGGGAATTCGCACATTCCCTTCCTGCCTATACATAATATGGTCAGAGTTATTTATGTCTATGCTATGGTATTACAAAATCGCGTTTTGTTCAAGAATGGTTTGAATTTTTGTGACCATCAGATCAATTGCGACGTGATTCTGACCGCCTTCCGGGATAATAATATCAGCGTATCGTTTCGTCGGCTCGACGAATTGGTTATGCATCGGACGGACCACTGACACATATTGTTCAATGACAGAATCAATAGAGCGTCCGCGCTCATTAATATCTCTCATAATCCGTCTGATGATACGCAAGTCAGCGTCCGTATCAACATAAAGCTTGATATCCATCAGATCACGAAGCCTTTTGTCTTCAAGAACAAGAATGCCTTCAAGGATAATAACATCCTTTGGCTCTACGTGAACCGTTTCTTCTGAACGTGTGTGAAGCTTATAGTCATAAATCGGCTTTTCAATCGGGCGATAATTCAATAGATCTTGAATATGCTCGATTAAATAGTCATTATCAAACGCAAGCGGATGATCATAGTTTGTGTTCAGCCTTTCTTCAAACGGAAGATGGCTTTGGTCTTTATAATAAAGGTCCTGCTGGATCATTAAAATTGAGTGTCCTTTAAACTGTTCATAAATGGACCGTGTGACACTCGTTTTTCCTGAACCGGAACCTCCTGCGATTCCAATGACTACTGGATTCTTACCCATGGGCTGTTACTTCCCCTTTCTCATCATGTTGCTCGGATAAATCTTTTTGTCTAGTTTGAATTTGACAATTTGCAGGGGATGGCGGGCAGCATCTAGCTCATTTCCGTCTTCGTCCCAAATG
Organism: Bacillus sp. FSL R7-0685; assembly: GCF_038002425.1. NCBI lineage: Bacteria > Bacillati > Bacillota > Bacilli > Caryophanales > Bacillaceae > Bacillus > Bacillus sp. FSL R7-0685. Next base: position 2,641,690 of record NZ_JBBOCN010000001.1, read on the forward strand.
GTTTCAATCGTATGTGTAAAGTTTTCGATTTCTGGCCCGAAAAATTCCACTTCGTCGCCTTTTTTGAAGAAATTGCGCTGCTGAAGCGTGACCATTTGTGTATCTTCATCATAATTCAGCACTAAGCCGACAAAATCATATGTCGTTTTCTTGGCGTGTTCGCCGAACATTTGCTCTTCATAGCCTGGCGTTCCTTCAAAGAAAGCTGTCGCAGTGTCCCTGTTGGCGCACTTATCAAGCTCTTCAAGCCATTCTTTTTGAATCACAAAGTTTTCTGGATCAGCGCAATAAGCATCGATTACTTTGCGGTATACGCTGACAACAGTTGCTACATAGTGAATGGATTTCATGCGGCCTTCAATCTTTAAGCTGTCGATCCCCATTTCAATCATTTTTGGAATGGATTCAATCAGCTTCAAATCTTTCGGGCTCATCGCAAATGGTGCATCTTCTTCACCATACAAAGCAACGGCGTTGGCACCGTCTGTTTGGTAGAGATCATAATCCCAGCGGCATGACTGGCAGCAGCCTCCGCGATTGGAATCCCGCGCTGTCATGTGATTGCTCAGCACGCAGCGGCCGGAATATGCAATACACATTGCGCCGTGAATGAAGGATTCGATTTCGATATCTACCTTTTCTTTCATTTCTCTGATTTCAAGAGCGCTAGTTTCACGTGCCAGCACGACGCGGTCGAGACCTTCTTCCTTCCAGAACTGGACAGCCTTCCAGTTTGAAAGAGACTGCTGTGTGCTCAAGTGAACCTCAACATTCGGCGCCACTCTGCGGCATGTTTCAATAATAAGCGGATCTGCCACAATAATACCGGCAACGTTGGCGTCTCCAAGCGCTTTTAAATAGTCTTCAAGCCCGTCCATGTTTTCATTATGAGCGAAAATATTCGTTGTTACGTAGATCTTCGCGCCATATTTCTTTGCGAATTCAACGCCTTCTGCAATTTCTTCGATCGTAAAGTTATCGGCATTCGAGCGAAGCCCGTATTCCTGTCCCCCGATAAAGACCGCGTCCGCTCCGTAATGAACAGCGATTTTCAGCTTTTCAAGATTACCAGCAGGTGCGAGAAGCTCCGGCTTTTTCGTAATCACACGCTTTCCATTAACGATTGTGGATATTTTATCATTTACGGCAGTCATAGCTTAACCTCCTTTTGATTAATAAACCGTTTCCTTGAAGAAGAATCCGGTATCAATTTTTCTGTTTACTGGCTGGATGCTTTCAATGCGTTCGATCCAGTCTTCTTTTTTCGCTTCGTATTCGTCACGGTTTTCCACGCACAAATCAATTGCTTCTCTGTACATTTTGGTGACTTCTATTAGGTATTCAGGCGTTTTCAAAACACCATCGATTTTGAAAGAATCAATTCCGGCATCTATCAATTCCTCGAGCTCATCAATGATGCACACATCGTTCGGGCTCATGATGTGAGTGCCGTTTTCATCTTCGAAAATCGGATATTTATTATCACGTTCTTTATCGTGTAAAAACATGCCTGATTCTTTTTTCTTTCTTTCAATGTCCATGACTTTGCCCTGATATTCAAAATAGTTTCCAATCAAAGAACGCTTCGATTGGAACATGCACGTCATTCCATGCACCTGGATTTCAATTTCGACTTCCGCATTTTCTTTAATCTCAACAATACTGTCCATGTTTAATTCTCTGGCAAGCACAGAGCGCGCCGCACCCTTGCGTCCCCAGTAGTTGCATGTATAATAGTTGGTGCCTGTCGTTTCTGTGCTCCAATGAAGCTTCAGATCAGGCGCAGATTCACGGGCAGCCATCAGCACGGCAGGATCGCCGAATACCGCTGCATCGACACCGGCTTCTGCTAAGAAAGCCAGATATTCGCCAAGCTCACCCACTTTATCGTTATGGAAAATTGCATTTACAGCAACGTATACTTTTGCTCCTTCTTTGTGAGCAATCTCTACGGCTTTTGTTACATCTTCACGAGAAAATTCTCCGGCTAATCTCAAGCCGTATCTCTGTTCCCCAACTAAAAACGCAGTTGCCCCCGCCTGTATGAGCGGCAAAATGTCCGCTGTGCTCGTCGGCGTCACTAAGAGCTCTGGTTTTTTCATGACGTTCACCTCTTCTTTTTACTAATCGCAAGTCCGTCCCCGACAGGAATAATCGCAGTTTGATAATCCGGATGATTCATCAGCCAATGATTATATTCATCAATTTTTGCTACAAGCCTGCGCCTTCTCTTCGGTTCTATTTTGCTGTAATCCTCTGCCACCAGACCCTTAAACAGCACGTTGTCCGTTAAAATCACCCCGTCCGGTGAAAGCATCGGTTCATATAAATGAAAAAAGTTTTGATACTGACCTTTTGCAGCGTCAATAAAAATAACATCGTAAGGCGCGGTTACATGAACGGCGTCGGCTAATTCAAGCGCATCTCCGTAAAAAACATGAATCCGGTCATCAAGCTGAAATTCCTTGATATTGTTTACCGCTTCTTCATGCCGTTTCTCATTGCGTTCAATTGTATATATTTCAGCAGACGGCAGCTCCAGCGCCATTCGAATGGCTGAATAACCAATGGCCGTTCCGATTTCTAGTATTTTTTTCGGCTGTTTCACAGACAAAATTTGAAGCAGCACCTCCATGCCCGCTTTTTCCATAATCGGGACATGATGTTCTTCTGCATATGCTTCAAGCTTCTTCACGTTATCCGGCCGAGGCTTTAATAATGCTTCTATATAGTCATTTATTTGTTCATACCGGTCAGTCACTACAAACAGCCTCCCGTTCTAAAAAGGAGTGCCCCAGTCTTATGCGCAGGACACTCTCTGAATACATCATGATACATCGGTAAACAACCCGATATATTTTATCATAAAACCTTGCGGAAAGCGAACAAACGGAGAGCTTTTTGCTCTCCTTTTATTTCTCATTTTTTGAGGAAATGTATTTTTCTTTTGCTTTATTATGCTCTTTTAGCGTTTTTGTAAATACGACCTCACCATTTGATTTGGCCAAGAAATACAGATAGTCCGTTTTATCCGGATGCAGCGCCGCTTCCCATGATGACATGCCGGCATTGGCAATCGGCCCTGGCGTCAGCCCTGTGTTTTTATACGTATTGTATGGTGAATCGATTTCCAGATCCTTATAAAGAACCCGATCTTTATGCTTGCCTGCCGCGTACAGGACGGTCGGATCTGTTTGGAGCGGCATTTTCTTTTTCAGGCGGTTATAAAAGACGCTCGCAATTTTATGGCGGTCGGCTTTTTCAGTCGCTTCTTCTTCTATCAAAGAAGCCATTGTCAGCAGCTTATGCACAGAAAGTTTGTTTTTCTTCATTTCTGATTTATATGTTTCCACATAAGAATTTGTCTGCTTAATCATTGCCTTGATAATGTCTTCAAGTGATGTGTCCGGATCGTTAAAAGGGTATGTAGCCGGGAATAGGTACCCTTCAAGCGGGTGCTTAATGTTTTTATTGAAAACATCATTTGTCACAGTGTCCGGGAATTCTTTCTTCAGCTGATTGATAAATGTTTCATCGTCCAGCTTCGCTATGACTTGTTTTTTAGAGTATTTTGTTTCATCCGCAATAGCAGCCGCGATTTGGGTCAGCTGTGCTCCCTCAGTCACTGTGATTTGAAAAGCGTAACCTGTAGCCCCGCTTGTCAGCTTCTGAATAATGGCATCTAAATCCATACCTTTATTCAAATGGTAGAATCCGGCCTGAAACCCGGAAGCACCTTTATATTTCACATAGTACTGAAACGCCTTCTCGCTTTTTATGACATCATTTTTCTTTAATATCGATGCGATGGCTGAAACAGACGAACCGCTCGGAATGTTAATATTAACTGTCGTTTTACTGTCTTTTTCAACAGGTTCAAGCAATGATTTCCCATATAAAAATGCCCCGCCAATGATGAGAAACAGCACAACAATGGAAGACAGTATGATTCTTTTTTTATTAAAAAACGATTTTTTTTGCTGATTGATATACATTAGGTCTCCTCCCATCAGCTCTTATACTACATGATTCATTGTATTTCGGCAATTTATTACAAAAAGAGGCCTGCATAAAGCAGAAAAAAGCCGGAGCAGTATAGCTCCGGCTTTGGTTTGGCGCGATGTTTTACTCTTCGTCTTCGTCCGCTAAGAATGTGTTTAGTGTTTCTTCGATCATATCCCATTCTTCGTCAGTTTCAATCGGGAATAGCTCACCGTTTTCACCGTCTTCGTTTGGCGTGAAGCTGGAAGCAAGAATTTCTACTTCTTCGTCATCTTTTGATTCGATTGGATAGTACAAGACATAAGACTTGCCAAACTCTTCGTTTTCAAATGTAAACAGCACTTCACAAAGCTGTTCATTTCCTTGATCGTCAACAATTGTAATATTTTTTTCGCCGTGTTCCATTTTCTTCACCTCTGGCTTTAATTTAAGCTGTCAAGATATCCTTGTAAAATCATAACAGCCGCCATTTTATCAATGACTTTTTTTCGTTTTTGCCTGCTGACGTCAGCTGCAATCAGCATTTTTTCAGCCGCCATTGTGGTAAGACGCTCGTCCCACAGCACAACAGGAACATTGTACGTTGTTTCAAGCACTTTCGCAAATGTTTGGCTGGCTTCGCCTCTCGGGCCGACTGTTCCGTTCATGTTCTTAGGAAAGCCGAGCACGATTTTATCTATAGTATAGTCCTTTATCAGTTCAGATAAACGGGATAAACCATAATCGCCTTCTGCTTCATTTATCTTTATGGTCTCAATGCCTTGAGCAGTCCAGCCCATTTCATCGCTCAGAGCTACACCGAGTGTTTTGGTTCCTAAATCGAGTCCTAATATTCTCATTCTTTATTTACGCCTCTTTATGCTGTTCTAAATAAGACTTTACCAATTCCTCGATTAATTCGTCTCTTTCAAGTTTGCGAATTAAATTGCGAGCGTCACGATGCCTAGGAATATAAGCGGGATCACCTGACAGCAAGTATCCGACAATCTGGTTGATTGGATTGTAGCCCTTTTCCTGAAGCGCGTCATACACTGTAATCAGCACCTCATTTACGTTAGTCTCAGCAGAATCATCGGAGAAATTAAATTTCATCGTTTTATCAAACGAGCTCACCGTTTTGCACCTCTTTCCCAAATTCGCAGGCAAAGTTCAGCCTGGGGTCCTAATCTTACCATCATTCTACACTACATGGGCGAATTATAAAACGGATTTCACCCAATCTTCTACAGAAGCCAAAGCTTGTTCTAATTTTTCCGGCTGTTTACCGCCTGCCTGCGCCATGTCCGGACGGCCTCCGCCGCCTCCGCCGCAAACTTCCGCAGCTTGTTTAACCAGCTTGCCGGCGTGAAGGCCTTTCTCAATGAGGTCCTTTGTGACTCCGGCAGAGATATTAACTTTATCGTTTTGTACCGCACCAAGCACGATCACCGCAGAGCCAAGCTTTGCTTTGAGTTCATCGACCATAGTGCGGAGATGATTCATGTCTTTTGCATTTACTTTTGCCGCAAGCACGTTTACGCCGTCAACTTCTTTTACTTTCGACAGGATTGCTCCTGCTTCCACGTTGCCTAGTTTTGCAAGAAGAGATTCATTTTCTCTTTGTGCATCCTTCAGTTCAGCCTGCAGAGCCGCGACCCGTTTCGGCACTTCTTTGATATTTGTTTTCAGCTCGTCAGCGGTCTGCTTCAATACAGAAATCTGGCTGTTCATTTCGACGTAAGCGCCTTGTCCCGTTACAGCTTCAATCCGTCTTGTGCCTGCTCCGATTCCGGATTCAGAAACGATTTTAAACAAGCCGATTTCTGCTGTATTTCTGACGTGGCAGCCGCCGCACAGCTCTAAGCTGTAATCTCCAACTTGAACGACACGGACAATATCGCCATATTTTTCGCCGAACAGTGCCATCGCACCCATTTCTTTTGCTTCAGCGATCGGTTTCAAATCAATGCTGACCGGGATGCTCGCCCAGATCTTTTCGTTTACGATTCTTTCAATTTGTTCGAGCTCTTCTTTTGTCACTTGGCCAAAGTGCGAGAAGTCAAAACGAAGACGGTTTTCCGTTACAAGAGAGCCCGCCTGATTGACATGAGTTCCAAGAACATCTTTTAGAGCCTGATGCAATAAATGCGTTGCCGTGTGGTTTTTAATGACGCCGCTTCTCATATGGTCTTCAACTTCAGCCGTAACATGCAGGCCTTTTTGAACAGTACCGCTCTCCACAACACCTTCATGCACATGCTGGCCATTCGGCGCTTTTTGAACATCTTTAATTCTTACAACTGCCTGCTCGCTTCGGAGATAGCCTTTATCGCCAATTTGGCCGCCGCTTTCTGCATAGAACGGTGTTTCATCAAGAATGATTTGAACGCTTTCTCCTTCATGAGCCTCTTCGATTAATTGGCCGTCATGAAGAAGCAAAATGATATTGGCATCAGCTTTGGTTTGAGAGTAGCCGACAAATGTGCTTTCATCTGTCACGTCGCGCAGTGCGCCGCCCTGCACCTGCATGCTGCCGACATCCTGGCGGGCGTTTCTTGCCCGTTCACGCTGCTGGTTCATTTCCTCCTCAAAGCCCTCATGGTCAACCGTCATGTTCTCGTCTTCTGCGTATTCTTCAGTCAATTCAACCGGGAATCCATACGTATCATACAGTTTAAACACATCAGCACCTGAGATAACGCTGCTGCCCTTGTCTTTTTCTTTTTTGATCATTTCTGACAGGATCGCAAGCCCTTCATTAAGGGTCTCATGGAAGCGTTCTTCCTCGGTTTTAATGACTTTTGCGATGAAATCCGCTTTCTCTTTCACTTCAGGATAGAAATCAGCCATGATTTCTGCGACAACCGGCACTAAATCAAACATGAACGGACGATGGATGTTGATCGTTTTGGCATAACGCACGGCACGGCGTAATAAGCGTCTTAATACATAGCCGCGGCCTTCATTTGACGGCAGCGCACCGTCACTGACAGCAAAGGCAACCGTTCTGATATGGTCGGCAATCACTTTAAACGCAGTGTCTTTCACATTGTCTTTGCCATATGTTTCACCAGAAATCGATTCTGTTGCTTTAATGATCGGAACAAACAAATCGGTGTCAAAGTTTGTCGGAACATTCTGGATGACAGATACCATTCTTTCAAGACCCATGCCTGTATCAATGTTTTTCTTTGGAAGCGGTGTGTACGTGCCGTCAGGGTTATGGTTGAACTCTGAGAACACAAGGTTCCATACTTCCAGGTAACGGTCGTTTTCCCCGCCTGGGTAAAGCTCCGGATCTTCTGGATCATTACCGTATGCTTCACCGCGGTCGTAAAAGATTTCCGTATTCGGTCCGCTCGGCCCTTCACCGATATCCCAGAAGTTCCCTTCCAGACGGATAATTCTTTCTTCAGGAATACCGATTTTTTTCGCCCAAAACTCATATGCCTCTTCATCTTCAGGATGAACCGTAACAGAGAGAAGCTCTTTGTCGAAGCCAATCCACTTGTCGCTCGTTAAAAACTCCCAAGCCCATGTAATGGCTTCTTCTTTGAAATAATCGCCGATGGAAAAGTTTCCGAGCATTTCAAAGAAAGTGTGATGGCGCGCAGTTTTACCTACATTTTCTATATCGTTTGTTCTGATCGCTTTTTGAGCGTTTACGATTCTTGGATTTTCCGGCACGACACGGCCGTCAAAATATTTTTTCAGCGTCGCAACACCGCTGTTGATCCAAAGCAGTGAAGGATCCTCATGAGGCACTAATGACGCGCTTGGCTCTACCGCATGTCCTTTTTCTTTAAAGAAATCCAAAAACATTTGACGCACTTCCGCAGAAGTTAAGTGTTTCATTGTATTTCCTCCTCTATAAAAATCGAAATTCTCTTCAGTGACAGCAAAAAAGCCCTCCCCCTATGCAAACCAACGTTTACACAGGGACGAGAGCTGTCTCGCGGTACCACCCTGATTACGGGCATTCATTCGCCCGTCACCTTTAACCCTGTAACGCAGGATAAGCGGCAGTGATTAACTGCACTCAGGATTAGCTTCCTCCGATCTTCTGATAAAGCTCCTTTCAGCTTATGGAGCTTCTCTCTTTAACAGGGCTTCGGCGTACTCAGATCCGTCACTCGAGATTCGTATGTATTCTACGAGAAATTATAGACAAGCGGCACGCCGATGTCAATGCTCCGTCCTCATCCGCAAAAAATGGATCATCATTACTTTTAAAACAGCCGTCGCAGGAACAGCCAGAATCATCCCGACGATTCCCGCAAGCTCCCCTCCGGCAAGGAGTGCAAGCATGATAACGACCGGATGCATTTTAAGGCTTCTGCCGACAATGAACGGACTGAGGATATTTCCTTCCATAAACTGCAGAATAAACACCGTAATCACCACAACAAGAACCGCCTTCACTGAGATCGTCATCGCAATTAACAACGCAGGAACAGCTCCGATGAAAGGGCCAAAATACGGGATGACATTCGTTACTCCAGAGATAAGGCCAAGTATCAGCGGATATGGAAGCCCAAATACCCAGAACGAAATGCCTGCAATCACGCCAAGAATCAAGCAGACCAAAAGCTGGCCGCGGATATAATCGCCAAGCGAATCATCCACATCCCGCAAAAAGGCGCTGCCCCGCTTTCTCCACGACTTCGGAGTCAAGTACCATACTGTCTTTTTCATTAACTCAATGTCCTTCACCATATAAAACACGAGAAAAGGGATTGTTGCAGCAATTAAGAAGTAATCAAGCACATTGCGGATCCCGCTGATCGCACCCTCGATCGTTCCCGCAAAAAACGCCTCCGTCTGGCGGATCATTTTATCTATACGGTGATGCATACCATCAGGCCAGTCATCCGTATGGTTATGCACATGAAGAAGAAGCCCGTTATACGTTTCGGCAAACATGGGTATATTTTCTGACAAATCCGTCAGCTGCACGATTAAAACAGGCACCCCTTTATACAACGCCCAGCCAATCCCGCCAAAAAAAAGAACATAAATGACCAAGATGCTCAAAGTCCTAGGCAATCCTTTGCCATGCAGCCATTCTGTGACCGGAAGCAATAAATAAGATATAAAAATAGAAATGATCAAGGGAATAAAGATCGTTTTTATGACGAGCCAAAAGGGTGACCATAACATATCAAGCATAAAAAAGACATAGACTGTTAACAGAACCAGCAAACAAATAGCCACCCACAACAAAAGCTGCACCGGTTTTTGGAGCATCTGCTTTCACCTCACCTATATCTTTTGAGGTTTACAAGGAATTATTCTTTATGTTTCTTTAGTCAGTCAGAAGTCATGGACATTTTTTCACTTTTAATTTTCAGAAAAGTTTGATCATTTACTTTTTGGTCAAATTTTCTGATAGGAGGATTGCGATGATCACATTTCAAAATGTAAACAAGCATTACGGAGATTTTCACGTGTTAAAACAAATTAATCTTCAAATCGAAAAAGGTGAAGTCGTTGTTATCATCGGCCCATCCGGTTCCGGTAAAAGCACATTGCTCAGATGCATCAACAGACTTGAGTCGATCAATGAGGGAGTGCTTACAGTAAACGGCACCGCCATTAACGACAGAAAAACTGATATCAATCAAGTGCGGCAAAATATCGGGATGGTGTTTCAGCACTTTCATTTATATCCGCATAAAACAGTGCTGCAGAACATCATGCTGGCTCCGGTAAAAGTGCTTAGACAATCACCTGAACAAGCAAAGGAAACGGCGCGGTACTATCTTGAAAAAGTCGGCATCCCAGACAAGGCTGACGCCTATCCTTCCCAGCTTTCCGGCGGGCAGCAGCAGCGTGTTGCCATCGCAAGAGGACTGGCGATGAAGCCGGAGGTCATGCTGTTTGACGAGCCGACATCAGCACTTGATCCTGAAATGATCGGTGAGGTGCTAGATGTCATGAAAACACTCGCCAAAGAAGGCATGACAATGGTTGTCGTGACACACGAAATGGGGTTTGCCAAAGAAGTTGCCGATCGGATTGTCTTCATTGACGAAGGAAAAATTTTAGAAGAAGCAGTGCCGGCTGAATTTTACGCGAACCCGAAGGAAGAACGGGCCCGCTTATTCTTAAGCCGTATTTTAAATCATTAAAACAGAAATGGGGGAGCTTGTATGAAAAAGATTTTTTCTTTAGCATTGATTTCTTTATTCGCTGTCATCTTGCTTGCCGCTTGCGGCAGCAAGGGATCAAACGGAGAAGCCTCAAAGGAGAGCAAAAAAGATACGCTAGCCGCCATTAAAGACAATGACAAAATTGTCTTCGGCGTAAAAACGGACACTCGACTGTTCGGTCTTAAAAATCCAAGCTCAGGTGAGATTGAGGGTTTTGATATTGATATTGCCAAACAAATCGCTAAAGACATTTTAGGTGATGAGAAAAAAGCTGAATTTAAAGAGGTCACCTCAAAAACAAGGATTCCTATGCTGCAAAACGGGGATATCGACGCCATTGTCGCCACAATGACGATCACTGAAGAACGAAAAAAGGAAGTTGACTTTTCTGATGTCTATTTCGAGGCCGGGCAATCGCTTCTCGTGAAAAAAGGCAGCAAAATCAAGAGTGTCGAGAATCTTGGCAAAGGCTCAAAAGTTCTTGCAGTAAAAGGCTCCACCTCCTCTCAAAACATTCGTGAAAAGGCGCCTGAAGCATCTGTTTTAGAATTTGAAAACTACGCAGAAGCCTTTACAGCCCTTAAATCGGGGCAAGGCGATGCCCTCACCACAGATAATGCGATTTTATATGGAATGGCTGATGAAAATAAAAATTATCAATTAACAGGAAAGCCTTTTACAGATGAGCCTTACGGGATCGCCGTGAAAAAAGGGCAATCTGCTCTCGCGAAAGAAATCAACGCTTCACTTAAAAAGATGAAGTCGGATGGCAGATACGATGAAATTTATAAAAAATGGATCAAAGAAGACCCAGCTGAATAACAACCATCCCGGGATGAGCAGGCGATGCTCATCCCAATTTGATAAGGAGTGAATAGGCAGATGAATGTGTCAATTCTTTTCGATAACTTCGGCATGTATATGGACGGTTTTTACCATACCTTGCTCGCAAGTGTTATCGCGCTGGCCGGCAGTTTTGTCCTCGGCGTTGCTGTAGCGGTTATGAGAATAACAGTCTTTAAGCCGCTGCAATGGTTCGGGACCGCATATGTAGAATTCATCCGCAACATCCCTCTTCTTTTAATTACCTTTGTTTTCTATTTCGGACTTCCAAACGCAGGCCTGAGGCTTGACGGTTTTCAAGCGGGAACGGTTGCTCTCACCATTTATACCTCTGCGTTTATCGCTGAAGCCATCAGAGCAGGCATCCAGTCTGTTTCAAAAGGGCAGATGGAAGCGGCACGCTCGTCAGGCTTTACCTACAGCCAAGCCATGCTCCATATCATTTTGCCGCAGGCAATCAAAATCGTCATTCCGCCTTTAGGCAATCAATTTTTAAACTTAGTCAAAAACTCTTCGATTCTTGGGGTTGTGGCCGGATTGGATCTTATGTACCAGGCTGATTTAGTCTCGTCGAGCACACTCGTTGTATTTGATGTTTATATTTTCGTGGCGCTTTTTTACTTAGTGCTGACGATTCCGCTTAGCATCGGTGTTAACTATCTGGAAAAACGGCTGGAAAAAAGCTATTGATAAGGAGTGAGTTACATTGGATTTCATCGGTGCTTATTCACAGGAGCATTTAGCGTTTTTATGGGATGGCTTTCTCGTCACCTTGTACGTTGCTTTCATCTCCATCATTCTGAGCTTTTTCTTCGGTTTAATCGCAGGCACCCTGCGTTATGCGAAAGTTCCCGTTCTTTCTCAATTGATTGCAGTTCTCGTTGAAACGATCAGAAACCTCCCCTTGCTGTTAATTATTTTCTTTACGTTTTTTGCCCTTCCGGAAATTGGGATTAAGCTTGAAATTACAGCTGCTGCAATTACAGCACTAACGATTTTTGAATCCGCTATGCTATCTGAAATTATCCGAAGCGGACTGAAATCAATTGACAAAGGACAAATTGAAGCGGCGCGCTCCTCCGGGCTGAGCTATACACAGACCCTGTTCTTTATCGTTATGCCGCAAGCGCTTCGCCGCATGGTTCCGCCCATCGTAAGCCAGTTTATTTCTTTATTAAAAGATACATCGCTCGCTGTTGTGATCGCCCTGCCTGAACTGATTCACAACGCGCAAATTATTAACGGCCAAAGCGCAGACGGCAGTTATTTTTTCCCGATCTTTTTACTTGCGGCCCTTATGTATTTCGCAGTCAACTACAGCCTTTCACTCGCAGCAAGACGCCTCGAGGTCCGGCAAACATAGAAAAGGATACTCTTTGGAGAGTATCCTTTTTGCATTAAAACATTTTCGTAATTCTTCTTCTCATCCGCTTCATGCTTCGATTATTCAGCATGTCAGATTGAGTCGCCATTCGGTACACGAGAGCTCCGGCTCCCATTGCCAAAAGAGAAGTCATCGTCCGATTCATCCTGCGCATCTCCTTTCATGATTAAAAATTGATGCTGCGTTCATCCTCAGAAAACAAATCATCCAAGCTGCTTAACGTTCCGTCTTCTTCCACCTGATGAGTTGCAATCTTCCCTTTCGCCACTGTCAGTTCAATAAAACAGCCCCAGCAATAATATTGGTTCACGCCGATTTTGCCGATATCCTTACTTTTGCAATTCGGGCATATAAGCATACCTCACACCTCTATCCGTTCAGAACGATCTCGTCTTTCCGCACCTCGACAAGCGAATCCGCTCTTTGGATCTGGCGCTTGCTTCCCGCCAGGTCAGAAAAGAAACCGTCCGAGAGTTCATATGCTACGATTATGCCCCTGTCCAAACAAAAGTATACATCTTCCAGCATCCCCAATATATCACCCTCTTGCGATTTCACAAGCTTCATCTTCATCTGCTCGTATGTGAAGCATGATTTCGGAAGAGGCAAAAGCTGTTCTGAACTGACCGAAGCCAATATGCGGTCATCAAGAATGGAAGAGATATCACACGCCCGTAATAGCGCATGATGATGATGCAAAAAGCGTTTTTGTGCAAGAATAAACCCGAGACAATCTCCCTTCATAGAAAAACAAATATCAGAAATTGCCCCGAGATAACAAGAAGTTCGTTCTGAGTATACTGGGAATCCTTCTACTTCATGGCATGTTCTCAAAGTGTGATCAACCACCTTTTGTTGAACAGGCTTAGGTTTTGCTTTGCGCCTTAGACTCATACGATGAAATCAATTCCACTGCAAATGAAAAAAACTCCCGCTTGCACGGGAGCATTTTATTGCTGTTCTTCTTTCATAAAATCGAATGGTGTAATGCCTTCCATGCCAATGTTGGCGTCGTGTACGCTGAACGGGAGCTCTTTTTGGAGAGCCTCAAGCTCGGCATCCATTTCCTCAACCTGTACGGACAGCCTGTTTTTCAAGGAGGTCTGTCTGACAGTTGCATCATTATTTTTCACGCCCCACTCCAGCGCCTCCTCCTCACCGCATAAAATGAGAAATTTCTTCGCTCTTGTAATCGCGGTATAAAGAAGGTTTCTTCTGAGCATTCTATAATAGCCTTTCACAACAGGCAAAACCACAATCGGAAATTCACTTCCCTGCGATTTATGAATAGAACAGCAATACGCATGGGTAAATTGATTAAAATCTTTTTTCGTAAATGTCATTTCATTGCCGTCAAAAGAAACGACGGCCATGTCTTCTTTTTCTGTATTTTCCTTTGCATAAAATATCGACGTGATTTCGCCAATATCTCCGTTGAATACATTGTTTTCCGGCTGATTGACAAGCTGCAAAATTTTATCTCCGGTTCTGTAGACAACATCCCCGAACTTCAATTCTCTCCGTTTTTCTTTAGGAGGATTTAAAATGTCCTGCAGCATCACATTCAATTCATTAATGCCGGCTTTTCCTCTGTACATCGGAGCGAGGACCTGAATGTCCTTTGCTGTATAGCCTTTTTTCAATGCATTGGCGACAACCTTCTCAACTACTTCTTTGATTTGCGACCCGCCGCAGCGAATAAAGGAACGGTCCTTTGTCGGGGCAGTCAAATTGTTCGGCAGCAATCCATTTTTCATCTGGTGGGCAAGCTCGACGATTGATGACCCTTCTGCCTGGCGATAGATGTCTGTCAGTCTCACAGTCGGAATCACCTGGGATGCCAGCAGGTCTCTGAGCACTTGTCCCGGACCGACGGAAGGCAGCTGGTCTTCGTCTCCGACAATGATGATTTGTATATGATCAGGGATCGCCTTGAACAAATGATTCGCCAGCCATATATCAAGCATACTGGCTTCATCGATAATTAACAGCTTCCCTTCGATCGGCTGATCCTCTGTATGAGTAAAGCCTTCAGCACCGTTCCAGCCAAGCAGCCTGTGTATCGTGACTGCAGGAAGTCCCGTTGATTCACTCATCCGTTTTGCTGCTCTCCCTGTCGGAGCGGCCAAAACAATCGGAAAAGCTTCATCCTTTTTATAAGCTGACGGGTCTAGTGACACACCGTGAAGCTCTCCGTAGAGCTCGACAATCCCTCTGATTACCGTCGTTTTCCCTGTTCCCGGGCCGCCTGTTAAAAGAAGCATCGGCGAGGAAAGGGCTTTTTGAATCGCTTCCTTCTGGCTGGGGGCATACTGAACGTCCATCCGTTCTTCCAGTTCTCCCAACGCGAGCAAAAACTCTGATTCGGGAAACTGGTTCTCATATTCGGTTTGGCTAGCGATATGTTTCACACGCTTTGCAACGTTTTGTTCTGCGTAAAACAGCGAAGGAAAATAACAGCGGCCATCTTCTATGACAATGTCTTTATTTTCTCCAAGGGCAATAATTGCGTTAGCGGCATCCATTTCTGTGATGCGCTGCCCTTCCCTTGCTGACTGGTTTAACAGAGATTGGGTGTCAATGATCAGCTGTTCCGTTTCTATGTACGTGTGCCCCTCTGACAGACAAGTCGTTTCAAGCGTGTACAAAATAGCAGCTTTTACCCGCTCAGGATGGTTACCCGAAAGACCCATTCTGCTGCCCAGCTCATCCGCTTTCCCAAACCCGATGCCTTCTACATCCTTCACAAGCTGATAAGGATTTTCCTGAATCTTTTCAAGCGTCTCGGATTCATAGGCTTGATAGATTTTCATAGACAGCTGCGGGCCAAAGCCAAACTGATTCAAGGAAATCATGATTTGCTCCAGTCCCTGATGCCGCTGCAAAGCGCCAGCCAGCGTGTCGGCTTTCTTTTTTGAGAGTCTGGGAACATCATAAAGCACTGAAGCGTCAGCCAATATTTTATTAATCGCGCTGTCGCCCAGCTTTTTCACAATTTCTTCAGCAGTTTTTTTGCCGATTCCCTCGAATAAATCACTCGATAAATATTGAATGATGCCTTCCTTAGTCGTTGGAATCTCCTTTTTGAAATGCTCCGCCTGAAATTGGAGCCCGAATTTTGGATGGGTTACGATCTTTCCGTAAAACGTGTAGGTCTCTTCTTCTTGAAGCGCAGGGAAGTAGCCCGTCACGGATACGGCTTTATCTTCAATGGCTTCGGAGGTCTCTGTGACTTTCACTTTCAGAACCGTATATAAATTGGTGTCATTATGATAGATGACTGTGTTGACTGTCCCTTTTAAATAGGGCTTTTCCTCCAGTTTAAGCTGATCCGGATGCTGCTGCACGAGCTGTCCCTCCTCCTGTGCCTGTTATGATGGATCAATCAGTTTTTTAGCATGAAGCGCAAGCATATGATCTGGCTGGATATCGATTGCCTTGTCCAGCATTTCCAGCGCTTTTTCTCGGTTTTCTTTATAAGCATAAGCGACACCGGCATTATAAAATGCATCTGCATGCCCCGGGTCTTGCTCTGTCACAGCTGAGAATTGGCTGAGCGCTTCGTCCAGCATGCCCTCGTTGGCTAAGCACATCCCGAATTGAAAGCGCGCTTCCGTATCGTTTTCATTCAGTTCGACAGCTCTTTGTAAATATGGCAGTGCAAGCTTAGGCTGTTCGAGCTTGACAAGTACCGTTCCGAGCATGTAAAACAGGTCACCGTTTTCCATCCCCGCACGTAGCGCTTTTTCAAACATGTCTTTCGCTTCTTTGTACATTTCTTTTACAACATAGACATTTCCTGCTCCATAATAAGCAGTGGCTGCGCTACTGTCTAATTCAAGCGCTTTATCATAAAACGCAAGCGCACGTTCCAGCTCGTTTACGGATGAAAGTAGGTTGGCAAAATTGATATACGGAATCGCGTCTTCTTTATTTTCTTCAATCGCTTTTGTAAATGCCTCTGCCGCTTTCTCGTAATCGCCTTCCTGCATCGCCTCTATACCGAGTTGATTATAATCCACCGATCATCTTCCTTTCATTAAAAAACCCCAACTCAGTGTTGAGGTTTTTCATCTTTTATACGTACCACAATTTTGTTCCATCTTTGTACACATCATCAATCGTCCCGCCGCCAAGGCATTCTTCGCCGTCATAGAAGACAACGGCTTGTCCTGGCGTTACAGCGCGGACTTGTTCATCAAAGATGACTTCCGCTTCACCCTCGCCAGTCATGCGCACCGTTACTTTATGATCCTCTTGGCGGTAACGGAATTTAGCCGTGCAGGAAATCTCTTCGCCCTTCATGATATCCGAACGTACCCAGCTGATATTTGTTGCTGTGATTTTGTCAGAATATAAAAGCGGGTTATGGAACCCTTGATCCACGTAGAGGATGTTCTTTTCAAGATCTTTGCCTACCGCAAACCACGGCTCGCCGCTTCCGCCGATGCCAAGGCCGTGACGCTGTCCGATCGTGTAATACATCAACCCGTCGTGACGGCCTTTTACTTCACCGTCCATCGTCATCATATCGCCCGGCTGTGCAGGGAGATATTGGCTGAGAAACGTTTTGAAGTTGCGTTCGCCGATAAAGCAGATGCCTGTACTGTCTTTTTTCGTCGCTGTTGCAAGTTCTGCTTCTTTGGCAATTTCACGCACACGGCTTTTTTGAAGTTCGCCGATCGGGAACATGACTTTGCTCAGCGTATCTTCTGTCAGCTGATTCAGGAAGTACGTTTGATCCTTGTTTTCATCAATGCCGCGCAGCATTCTGACTTTTCCGCCGCTTCTGTCTACTCTTGCATAGTGGCCAGTCGCTAAATAGTCGGCGCCAAGTGACAATGCATGCTCCAAAAAGGCCTTGAATTTAATTTCTTTGTTGCACAATACATCCGGGTTTGGTGTTCTGCCTGCTTTATATTCATCAAGGAAGTATTGAAATACCTTCTCATAATATTGCTTTTCAAAGTTTACGGCATAATACGGAATTCCGATTTGGTTGCAGACGCGGATCACATCTTCATAATCCTCTGTCGCCGTGCAAAAACCGTTTTCGTCCGTATCATCCCAGTTTTTCATAAAGATTCCGATTACATCATAGCCCTGTTCTTTTAACAGCAGGGCCGCCACAGATGAGTCTACTCCGCCGGACATGCCGACGACGACTCTTGTATCCTCCGGCCGTTTTTCCATTTCATTCACTCCAATTACTACGCCGCCTTATTATGTCAGCCGTTTGACAACGTCGGCCACATGTTTGGCAGCAGTTTTCACTTGCTCAGCCGTATTGCCGAGGCCGAAGCTGATTCGAATAGAGGACGTCAGCCGGTCACTCTCTTCGCCGAACATAGCAGTCAGAACATGTGACGGCAGGACTGAACCGGCCGTGCACGCTGAACCGCTGGAGACAGCGACACCAGCCATATCAAGATTAACCAGCAGCGCTTCCACTGACACACCGGGGAAATAAAGATTCAGAACATGCGGCAGACTATGCTCTTTGTCCCCGTTGACCTCGAATGCCACACCTGCATCTCTAAGCGTGTCGGCAAAGATTGCTTTAAACGATTGATACTTCTCGTTTTTTTCGTCACGTTCTTCACTTGACAGCTTGATCGCTTCTTTCAGCCCGACAATGCCTGGAACATTTTCCGTTCCGGCACGGCGTTTTCTTTCTTGCTCTCCTCCGAATAAAAGGGGTGAAAGCTTCACATCTTTACTAGCATATAAAAAGCCTGTCCCTTTTGGCCCGTTGAGCTTGTGCCCGGAAACAGACAGAAGGTCAATATGGCTGTTTTTCACGTCAATTGGCAGCAACCCGAATGCCTGAACAGCATCGGTATGAAAATAAGCTTTGTGTTCCTTTAACAGCTCACCGATTTCTTCGATCGGCTGCACTGTTCCAACTTCATTATTTCCATACATCACTGTCACAAGGATTGTATCATCACGCAGTGCTTCTTTCACCTGTTTTGCACTGACTCTTCCATTTTGGTCAACGTCCAGATACGTTATGTCAAATCCGTCTTCCTCAAGTTTTTCACATGTGTGAAGCACGGCGTGATGCTCAATTTTTGTTGTGATGATATGTCTGCCAAGATCTTTTCTTGCAAGTGCGGTTCCCATGATCGCCAAGTTATCAGCTTCCGTTCCCCCGCTTGTAAAAATGATCTCCTGCTCTGCCGCTCCGATTTCTGCTGCGATCTGCGCTCTTGCTTCATCCACCCATTTTCGAGATTCTCTGCCAAATGAATGAATACTGGAGGGATTACCGAAACTGCCGGAGAAGTGCGGTATCATTTTTTCCAGCACGCGCTCATCCATCGGAGACGTTGCGGCATGATCTAAATAAATCCGTTCCATTATGTTTACACCTCTGATCTAAATATAGAACATATAAGCTTCTTGCTCTCCGTCTGTATAGCTGGCAAGATCCTCTAATGTTGTACTGTCCAAAACCTCTTTTACAGCATCCCGGATGCGAATCCAGAGCTCACGCTTGGCAGGCTCCTCATCTTCCAGCACTTCAACAGGGCTGATCGGCCCCTCAAGCACACGGATAATATCTCCCGCGGTAATGGCATCCGGCTCACTGCCTAATACATATCCGCCATATGCGCCTCTGATGCTTTTCACTAAACCGGCATTTCTGAGCGGCGATACCAGCTGCTCCAAATAATGCTCGGACAAATTATTCGTCTGTGCGATGCTTTTTAATGAAGTCGGGCCTTCACCGTGCTTTTTTGCAAGCTCGATCATAATGGTGAGCCCGTATCTTCCCTTAGTTGATATTTTCAACATGAACACCTCTGTTATTTCATGATTTTCCACATTTATAATGGTAATTTCTATATGTTTCGTCCGTTTATTATCTTATAGACCAACTGTTATTATAACATACCTTCAGCGAATTTTCATTGAGGCAGAAGGAAAGGGGCCTTTACCCTTTTCTAATGTACGGTTTTCCGTTACCCTGTAATTAAGTAAGGAGAGATGATAGATGAAGCCATTGGCATATCGGATGCGTCCGACAAAAATAGAGGATATTATCGGCCAGCAGCATCTGGTGGCTGAAGATAAAATTATTGGCAGAATGGTCCAGGCAAAACATTTGTCATCCATGATTTTGTACGGGCCGCCCGGAATTGGAAAAACATCAATCGCAACAGCAATCGCCGGTTCAACAAGTATTGCTTTTCGAAAGCTGAATGCTGTCATTAACAATAAAAAAGATATGGAAATCGTAGCTCAGGAAGCCAAGATGTCCGGCCAAGTGATTTTGATTCTGGATGAAGTCCACAGGCTGGATAAAGGAAAACAGGATTTTCTATTACCCTATTTAGAAAACGGAATGATCATTTTGATCGGAGCAACGACGGCTAACCCGTATCATGCCATTAATCCGGCGATCAGAAGCCGGACCCAGATTTTTGAGCTTGAACCGTTAACACCTGAACTGATTAAACAGGCACTGGAACGTGCGCTCCATGATGAGCATCGGGGCCTTGGCACCTATTCTGTATCCATTGATGATCAGGCGATGGAGCATTTTGCCCACGGATGCGGAGGAGATGTCCGCTCCGCTTTAAATGCGCTTGAGCTTGCCGTGTTGTCAACGAAGGAGTCAGCAGACGGTGAAATTCACATTACATTAGAAACCGCGGAAGAATGCTTGCAGAAAAAAAGCTTTTCTCACGATAAAGATGGTGACGCGCATTATGATGTACTGTCCGCTTTTCAAAAATCAATCCGCGGCTCTGATGCCAACGCTGCTCTTCACTATTTGGCTAGATTAATTGAAGCCGGTGATCTGGAGAGCATCGCAAGACGATTGCTTGTTATCGCCTATGAGGATATCGGTTTAGCAAGCCCGCAAGCCGGCCCTAGAGTGCTGAACGCTATTCAGACCGCTGAGCGAGTCGGGTTTCCTGAAGCGCGAATCCCGCTGGCCAACGCAGTTATTGAGCTTTGCCTCTCACCGAAATCAAACTCTGCCATTCTGGCAATCGATGAGGCCCTGGCAGATATCAGAGCCGGAAAAATTGGGGATGTCCCGAAGCATTTAAAAGACGCGCATTATAAAGGAGCTCAGGAATTAGGAAGAGGAATCGACTATAAATACCCGCACAATTACGACAACGGTTGGGTCGAACAACAATACCTCCCTGATCCTCTGAAAAATAAGCAATACTATAAGCCGAAACAGACAGGAAAATTCGAATCTGCCTTAAAGCAGGTGTACGATAAATTAATGAAAAGAAAATAATGCATAAAAACAGCCTTGATCATCAAGGCTGTTTTTATGCATTATTTATCCTTCACACGTTTGATTTCAATGTCTTTCAAAAGATCCATGACAACATGTCCGCCCATAATCAAACCTGCAACTGACGGCACAAAAGCATTAGAGGAAGGCGGCATTTTTGCTTTACGGATTTTCGCTTCGTCATTCCCCACTTCTTTTCTGACATCTTCCCGAATGACAATCGGGCTTTCATCAGAGAAAATCACTTGAACGCCTTTTTTGATCCCCTCTTTGCGTAATTTCGTACGGACGACCTTCGCAATTGGATCAGTGTGCGTTTTTGAGATATCAGCGATTTGGAAGCGTGTCGGATCCGTTTTATTTGCTGCACCCATGCTGGAGATGAGCGGAATATCCCGTTTCAGACATTCTTTCATTAAATGAATTTTATAACAAATGGTGTCTGACGCATCAATGACATAGTCAAGATCATAGTCAAAAAACTGCTCATACGTTTCCTCCGTATAGAACATTTTTAACGCGATCACTTCACACTCCGGGTTAATGTCTGCGATCCGCGCCTTCATTAAATCAACTTTCGGCTGTCCGACAGTTGAAAGCAGCGCGTGAAGCTGACGGTTTACATTTGTAATGTCGACATCATCTTTGTCGACAAGCAGAATGCGGCCGACGCCTGACCGCGCGAGAGCTTCCGCCGCGAACGACCCAACTCCCCCGACTCCAAGCACAGCAACTGTGCTGTTTTTCAGCGTTTCAAGGCCTTCTTTTCCGATAGCTAATTCATTGCGTGAAAACTGGTGTAACAAGAACCTCACTCCACATTCGTATTCTGGTTTCATCTATAAAATGGCTGATCCATGAGCAGCCGTTTTTTCTGCGCACAAAAAATAAAGTCCCAATAGTGCCGTTGCAGCTTTCCTTTGTTTTGAACCCGCTCTCAGCAGGTGGGTGCCCTCTTTTAAATCTTGTAAGTCCTCTTTACCGAATGAAAAGAGGCATGTACGCCATTTAAAAATGCGGGCTCCCAAATCAAAAAAATGTTCGGTCAAAACTAGGTGTACAACTAACACATCAGGACTTTATTTAACTTGTCAAAATCATATCACAGACGATTTTGATTTTCAAGAATCGAACTGCAAATTCAGTTCTTAACTTTTTTCTTGATAGAAAGATGAAGCTCGTCAAGCTGGGCGTCGCTTACTTCGCCTGGCGCTTCTGTCATCAGGCAGCTTGCACTTGCCGTTTTCGGGAATGCAATCGTATCTCTCAGGTTCGTACGTCCAGCGAGAAGCATAACGAGACGGTCTAAGCCGAGTGCGATTCCGCCGTGCGGAGGAGCGCCGTATTCAAATGCTTCCAGCAGGAATCCGAACTGTTCAGCCGCTTCTTCTGGTGAGAAGCCGAGAAGCGCAAACATTTTTTCCTGAATATCCTTTTCGAAAATACGGATTGAACCGCCGCCAAGCTCATAGCCGTTTAAGACGAGGTCATAAGCTTGCGCTTTCATGTCTTCAGGCGCTGTTTCAATCAGCTCAAGGTCTTCTCGGACAGGCATTGTGAACGGATGGTGCGCTGCGTAAAAACGGCCTTCTTCCGGATCATGCTCTAATAGCGGCCAGTCGATGACCCATAAGAAATTGAACAATTTTTCGTCAATCAGTCCGCGTTCTTTCCCAAGCTTTAAGCGCAGGGCGCCGAGTGATGCGGCCACAACTTCGAATTGATCCGCTCCGAACAGCAGCAAATCACCTTCAGCAGCATCAAGTGCTTCAATCAGCTTAGACTGCTTTTCTTCATCAAAGAATTTAGCGATCGGGCCTTTCACTCCGTCTGCCTCAACCTTCACCCAGGCAAGCCCTTTTGCCCCGTAGTTTGCAGCAAAAGCGCCAAGAGCGTCGATGTCTTTTCTGGAGTAATCGCCGGCACCGCCTTTTACATTGATGGCTTTGACCACGCCGCCGTTTGCTACAGCTGATGAGAACACTTTAAATTCCGTATCCTTTACAATGTCAGACACATCCGTCAAAAGCATGTCAAAACGCGTATCCGGTTTATCAGACCCGTACTTGTTCATTGCTTCGTCATACGTCATTCGAGGAAGAGGAAGCTGAAGTTCCTCACCTTTTGTTTCACGCATAACCTTTGCCATCATCTCCTCAGCCAATGACATAATGTCTTCCTGGCTCATAAAGGACATTTCAATATCAATTTGCGTAAACTCAGGCTGACGGTCCGCACGCAAGTCTTCATCGCGGAAACAGCGGGCAATTTGATAATATCGTTCAATGCCTGATACCATCAGAAGCTGTTTAAATAGCTGCGGAGACTGCGGCAGCGCGTAGAACTCACCTTCGTGCACACGGCTCGGCACCAAGTAGTCACGTGCGCCTTCAGGCGTGCTTCCTGTTAAAATCGGCGTTTCAATATCAAGAAACCCATTTTCATCTAAAAAGTTGCGAACAGCTTTCGTCACGTTATGGCGCAGCTGCATCGTCTGGAACATAGCCGGTCTGCGCAAATCTAAGTAACGGTGTTTTAAACGAACGTCCTCTGACACTTCTTCAGCTTGATCAGAAATCGCAAATGGAGGTGTCTTTGCAGCATTTAATACGTTCACTCCATCAGCATGTATTTCGATCGCGCCTGTTTTCAAATTCGGATTAACTGTTCCCTCTTCACGCGCCACCACTTTTCCTTGAATATCAAGCACGTATTCATTTCTGATGCCTTCCGCAATAGCAAGCGCTTCTTTTGACACATCAGGGTTAAAAACGACTTGAACAATGCCCGTACGGTCACGCAAGTCAATAAAAATCAATCCGCCGAGGTCTCGTCTTTTTTGGACCCAGCCTTTCAGCGTTACAGATTCGCCAATTGCTTTTTCAGTTATATCACCGCAATAATATGTTCTTCCAAACAATGCGTTTCACTCCTTATCCCTTTTGGTTTGCCTTCATCACATGTATAAATTCATCAAGTGCCACTTCAATCTGTTCGCCCGTCTGTGCATCCTTTACATTGATTTTGTTTTGGGCAAGCTCATCTTCACCCAAAATCGCAATAAATCTGGCCTTTAAGCGATCAGCTGTTTTAAACTGGCCTTTCATTTTCTTATTTTCATAATCGATTTCACTGGAAATGCCTGCTTCTCTCAGTTTGTACACCAATGAAACAGAATAATCCTTTGCTTTTTCGCCGAGTGTGACGATATAGCAGTCGATTCCCTTATCAACAGGCAGCTCTCTTTTTTCAGCATCAATTGCGGCAAGCAAGCGTTCGATGCTCATCGCAAATCCGATGCCCGGTGCTTCAGGTCCGCCGATCTGTTCGACAAGCCCGTCGTAGCGTCCGCCGCCGGCAAGTGTCGTAATCGCGCCAAAGCCCTCCGCATTGCTCATAATTTCAAATGCGGTGTGGTTGTAATAATCCAGCCCTCTCACAAGGTTCGGATCGATTTCATACGAAATGCCAAGATCATTTAAGTATTGTTTCACTTTTTCAAAATAAGCGGCTGATTCTTCATTTAAATATGTCAAAATCGAAGGTGCCGATTTCATCAGCTCATGATCACGGTCTTTTTTGCAGTCCAAAATTCTAAGCGGGTTCGTGTGCAGCCGGGACTGGCAGTCTGAACAAAATTCTTCGATGCGAGGCTCGAAGTGTTTCACGAGCGCTTCTCTGTAGCTTTTGCGGCTATCTTGATCGCCGAGACTGTTTATGACAAGCTTAACGTTTTCTAAACCTGCTTTTTCATAAATACTCATCGCAAGCGCCATTACTTCAGCGTCGATTGCAGGGTCTTTCGAACCAATCGCTTCAATTCCAAACTGATAAAACTGGCGGTAACGGCCCGTCTGAGGACGTTCATAACGGAACATCGGCCCGACATAATAAAGCTTTGTCGGCTGTACAGGATTTGCGAACAGCTTGTTTTCATTAAAGGCGCGAACCGCAGCAGCTGTTCCCTCCGGACGAAGCGTCAGGCTTCTGCCTTTGCGGTCCTCGAAGGTATACATTTCTTTTTGTACGATATCCGTTGATTCTCCGACGCCTCTGGCAAACAGTTCTGTATGCTCAAAAATCGGTGTGCGGATTTCTTTATATTGATAAGTGCGGCAAGTGTCTCTCATAATTTGTTCAACATACTGCCAGCGATCTGATTCTCCAGGCAGAATATCCTGTGTTCCTCTCGGAATGTTATATCCCATAGGTAGACCTCCTTATGTATTCCTTATAAAATATCCAATGATCGTTAATGATGAAAATGAAAAAAACTCCCGCCCCTACTATACATGATAGTAGGGACGAGAGTTATACCCGTGGTGCCACCCTAGTTGGAATACGTTCATATTCCCGCTCGATCCTTTAACGCAGGTTCACGTTCACTGCCTAATGGCGTTATTCACGCGTTCAGCAGGAAACCTCCGGAGTGTTGTTTCGAGAAAGACGCAATGGGATCCGCTTTCAGCCTGGGGCGGGTTCCTCTCTAATCATGCAATCTGACCTACTCTTCTCCATTATTGGTTCAAATCTTTCATCATTTGCTATGTACTCAATTTCTATTATAATAATGGGATTGGGGTTCTCTGTCAAGCTTTATTCCGGTTGTTTTTCCTCAGCGCTGCTTCTTTGGACATAAGACCAAATTCAGATGCTGTTTCCGTAAGATAACCAGTCGTATCGGGATCTGCGTGATCGCTGTAATGCAGATTCGCTTCACCGTCGTGAAATGCACGTCCCATTTTTGGATGATATTTCATGATTTGCACACCTTTTTGATTGTATTTACGCTTAGTATAAACAAATCATTTTATTTTTATTTAAAAATCAGAAAGGACTTTACGATATTAAACAAGAATGCTTTTTTAATGATCATCAGAAAGGAGGACACAATGAACAAGAAATACTTTGTCCTTATTGTATGTATTATTTTCACCTCAGCGCTATTCCCGACCTTTTCATCCGTTACAGCTGCTCAAGGAGAAGCGGTCATCGCAACAGATGAAATGAACGTCAGAAGCGGCCCTGGGCTTAGCTACGGCATTACAGCGGAAGTAAAAAAGGGAGAACGTTATCCGATTTTAAAGGAAGATGGAGACTGGGTGCAGATACAGCTTGGTTCCGGAGAAAAGGGCTGGGTAGTCTCCTGGCTTATTACAAAGGAAGACCAGGCCAGCACAAGCTCCTCAGGAAGCAGTGACACTGTGACATCAACAGACCCCGATCTGCGGATGAGAAGCGGCCCGGGCACTTCCTACGAAGTCATCGGCAAATTCCCGCAAGGCAGCCAAGCATCTGTCATTGATAAAGATTCGGGCTGGATCAAGATATCCTATCACAGTGCCACCGGATGGGTATCATCTGAATATGTCACATCAGGAGGCAGCAGTTCAGCGTCTGATGAGAGTGACCAAACCGAGGATTCCGGTGCGTCAACGACGGGCACAGTCGGTGTTTCTTCGCTAAATGTAAGAGCCTCCGCCTCACATGACGCGGCAATTATAACAAAACTTGATCGCGGAACGAAACTGACGGTTCTCAACGAGAAAAATGGCTGGGCTCACATTGAGGTGAACGGGCTAAAAGGCTGGGTTGCAAGCCATTACCTTTTGACTAGTTCTGTTCCAGCTGATGATTCAGCAAATGCCGGCAGTTCATCCTCCGCTAAAAAAGCCTATATCATGTACGGAGGAACGAATCTAAGAAGTGATGCGTCAACATCAGCTTCGATCGTTGAGCGCGCTGCCAAAGGAGATTCATACACCATTACCGGTTCAAAGGGAAGCTGGTATGAAATAAAGCTTGATAACGGGCAAACTGCTTATGTAGCCAATTGGGTGGTCCAAACGTCTAAAAGCGCAGAAGAAGCAGGTGAACCGCCAGTCTCTGATTCCCCGTCTGGAAACGGCTCTCTAAACAATAAAACGATTATTGTTGACCCGGGACATGGAGGAAAAGACAGCGGAACGATCGGGTATTCAGGGAAATTCGAGAAAAACCTGACGATCAAAACGGCAAAACTGCTCGCCAGCAAACTTAGATCGGCTGGAGCGGATGTATATGTGACACGCCAGGATGATACCTTTGTCAGCCTGCAGTCACGGGTCTCTACCTCTCACTACCGTAACGCTGACGCCTTTATCAGCATTCATTATGACAGCTATGCGGATACCTCTACAAGAGGCAGTACAGCATATTACTACAGTCCTGCCAAAGATCAGGAACTCGCATCAGATGTCCACTCAGAAGTGGTGAAGCGTTCTTCCATTCCAGACCGCGGCGTATTATTCGGAGATTATTATGTGCTCCGGGAAAACAGACAGCCCGCTATGCTGTACGAGCTGGGATATGTAAGCCATCCGCAGGAAGAAGCCATTGTACATAGCAATTCATACCAAGAAAAAGTAACAGATGGGATCGAAAGCGGATTAGAGAAATACTTCCAATAAAAAAAGCTGCCTTTTGGCAGCTTTTTTTATTTTGAATCCATAATGAGCGTGACCGGTCCGGAGTTTGTAAGCTGAACATCCATCATTGCTCCAAACGTTCCGGTCTCCACTTTGATTCCTTTTTCACGAAGCAGGTCATTCCATTTTTCATAAAGACCTAATGCTTTATCAGGTTTGGCCGCGTTCATGTAGTTCGGCCGGCGCCCTTTTTTCGTATCTCCATAAAGCGTAAACTGTGAGACGGATAAAATCTCTCCTCCTATATCTACAAGAGACAGATTCATTTTCCCTTCACTGTCATCGAAAATACGGAGATTGACAACTTTATCGGCTAAATAAGCTGCATCATCTTCTGTATCATCGTGAGTGATGCCGACCAGCACCATAAGGCCTTGTCCAATTTGGCCGACGACCTCTTCGTCCACTGTAACGCTTGCTTCTGTTACTCGCTGAACAACTAATCTCATTTTCTAACCCCTTTAGTTCATGACGCGGCGCACAGAGTAGATATCTCTAATCTGTTTAATACGCTCGACGACTTTGTGCAAGTGATTGATATTCTGAATAAAAATCGCCATATGGATGGTTGCCACTTTATTGCGATCCGATTTGCCAGAGACAGATGAAATATTTGTTTTCGTTTCATTCACTGCCTGCAGCACCTCGTTCAGCAATCCGCGGCGGTCATACCCAAGAATCTCTATCTCAACATTGTATTCCTTGCGCTTTTGAACCTGTGACTCATGCTCCCACTCTACCGGGATCAGCCGCTCTTGGGCTTCATTCGTTTTGACATTCGGACAGTCTTCGCGATGGACCGAAACCCCTCTGCCTTTTGTGATAAAGCCGACAATATCATCACCTGGCACAGGATTGCAGCATTTTGATAAACGGACAAGGAGGTTGTCAATGCCCTTGACACGAACGCCAGCTTCCCGTTTTCTTCCTTGCGGGTATGGCTTAGGTTCCCCAGTGACTTCCTGAACGATCTTTTCCTGTTCTTCCTGATCGCGCTGCTTTCTCTCTTTTTCTGTTAGGCGGTTCGCCACCTGCAGAGCTGTGATGCCGTTGTAACCGACCGCCGCGTACATATCCTCTTCATTTGAGAAATTAAATTTGTCAGCAACCTTTTGAATATTCTCCGGCGTTAAAACATCCTTCAATTCAAAATCCAAGTTTTTAATTTCTTTTTCGACCAACTCACGGCCTTTTTCGACATTTTCTTCACGCCGCTGTTTCTTAAAGAATTGACGGATTTTATGCTTCGCTTGGGATGTTTGGGCAAGCTTCACCCAATCCTGGCTCGGGCCGTAGGAATGCTTAGAAGTGAGAATTTCAACGATATCACCTGTCCGAAGCTTATGGTCAAGCGTAACCATTTTTCCGTTTACTTTGGCACCGATTGTTTTATTGCCGATTTCAGAGTGAATCCGGTAAGAAAAGTCAATCGGAACAGAACCGGACGGAAGCTCGATTACATCTCCTTTTGGCGTAAAGACATACACCATGTCAGAGAACAAATCAATTTTGAGCGATTCCATAAATTCTTCTGCATCTGTCGATTCATTTTGAAATTCTAAAATTTCACGGAACCAAGAAAGCTTTTTCTCAAAGGTTGCACCTTCATTGGCTGCTTTCCCTTCTTTATAAGCCCAGTGAGCCGCAACCCCGTATTCCGCTATTTCATGCATTTCAAAGGTGCGGATCTGCACTTCAAGCGGATCACCTTTAGGCCCAATAACCGTTGTATGAAGTGATTGATACATATTCGGCTTCGGCATTGCGATATAATCTTTGAATCTGCCGGGCATCGGTTTCCAGCATGTGTGAATGATGCCAAGCACCGCGTAGCAGTCCTTTATGCTATTCACAAGAATACGGACAGCCAGCAAATCGTAAATTTCATTGAATTGCTTATTTTGCAGCACCATTTTTCGATAAATGCTGTAAATATGTTTCGGACGTCCCGAGAAGTCAGCCTTGATATTTACTTCTTCGACACGTTTCTTCACTTCATTGACAACCTCATCGACATAAAGCTCACGTTCTGCACGTTTCTTCTTCATGAGGTTGACAATTCTGTAATATTGCTGAGGGTTCAAATAACGGAGCGCCGTATCTTCCAATTCCCACTTAATTTTTGAAATCCCGAGACGATGCGCCAAAGGAGCAAAAATTTCCAGCGTTTCATTGGAGATTCTCCGCTGTTTTTCCTGAGGCAGATGTTTCAGTGTCCGCATATTGTGAAGACGATCCGCCAGCTTGATCAATATGACCCTGATATCTTGAGCCATAGCGACAAACATTTTGCGATGATTTTCCGCCTGCTGTTCCTCTTGAGATTTATATTTAATTTTGCCGAGTTTCGTTACGCCGTCTACAAGCATTGCCACTTCTTCGGAAAATGCTTCTTTCAGGTCATCGAGCGTCACATCTGTATCTTCCACGACATCGTGCAAAAATCCGCCCGCGATTGTGGAAGGGTCCATTTCAAGATCAACGAGAATCCCCGCAACCTGAATCGGATGAATAATATATGGCTCGCCCGATTTGCGGTATTGCTCGCGATGAGCATCTTCAGCGTACAGATATGCTTTTTCGACAAATGCGATATGCTCATCAGATAGATAGCTGCGCGCTTTATCTATAACTTGCTCGGCAGTCAATACTTGTTCGTTCGCCATGGAATCACCTTTTTTAAAATGTAAACTGTATTGTAGTTTATTATCAAGAAAAAAACGAAAGATGTAAAGAGCAGAAGTTCAAATAGCCAAATATTATATAAAATAAATGCAAAACAATAGGAAAAAAGCACCCTGACATGGAGTGCTTTTTCGTTATGCGGTTATCCTTAGTATTTCATCAATGTTAAGATGTCGTAATCTTCGAGCTTATTTCTGCCGTCAAGGTAAGAAAGCTCGATTAAGAAAGCGATACCAGCAACAACGCCGCCAAGTTCTTCAACAAGTTTGATTGTCGCTTCAATTGTGCCGCCTGTCGCAAGCAGGTCATCTGTAATAAGCACACGCTGACCAGGCTTAATCGCATCTTTGTGGATCGTTAATACGTCTTTTCCGTATTCCAAGCCATAATCCACTTTGATTACTTCACGAGGCAACTTGCCTTCTTTGCGGACCGGCGCAAAACCTACGCCAAGCGCGTAAGCAACGGGACAGCCGATAATAAAGCCGCGCGCTTCAGGGCCAACGACCAAATCAATTTGCTTTTCTTTCGCATATTCAACAATTTGATCTGTGGCATAGCGGTATACATCGCCTTTATCCATCAGTGTCGTAATATCTTTAAATTGCACGCCCTCTTTCGGGTAATCCGGTACAATTGTTACGTATTGTTTTAAATCCATCTGTTTTATGTCCTCCTCGTACTTTCATAAGCCTCTGAATCTTGTTTCATCAGCTTATTCAGCCATTCCTTCAGCTCTTCAGCAGAAGAATAATTCAGCTTTTGATCCAGTTCCATCAGCTGCTGTTTCGCCTGATATGTTTGTGAGTCTGTTAAGTCGCGTTTCTTTGCTCCGCTCACAACAGACAGCACACCATTCTCTATTTTAACAAAACCGAGATCAAAAAACACCTTTGTCATGAAATTGATTGTTTCAACGGACCAGCCTTTATGTTTTGCAAGCTCTGAACCGTGTTTTTTCACGTCAAAAGCGCCTCTTTTCAGCAAGAACGCATAATACCATTTAAAGTGGTCTCTTGCGGGAAAAGTTGATAAAAAGTGGTCCTCATGATTGAGAAAAATAAAATATATCCGCTCGGGCGCCTTGCCTTCCAGCAAACGTGCGAGCATGTCCAGCGAAGGCGGCGGATCCAGTAATACAATATATGCACCATCGAGGTCAAACGCCTTTGCTTGATCTTTAGAACTGATGACGTGCACTTCTCGGCGAAGGTCTTCAGTTTGAAGTAATGTTGTTGAGTCTTCTTTGAAAGAGACAATGGCCCGTTTAGCAGATGGAAGGACGGAAACTGTGTCTTCCCACGTCCGTTTTCCCCTTAAATCAAACAGCTGCCATTCAGAAACAGCGGCATCCTTTATCATAAGCTGCGGCTTTTTTCGATTGTTCCATTCGTTGATTGACATCTCACCGACAATAGAAATTCTTGAACCCGGTACGATGCCTTCTTCAAGCTCGCCTTTATTAAAACCGACGCAATCAAGCTGGGACGACTCGTTTCTGATCGTCATTTTGACATGAGTTTTATTTGCCCCTATCTTGCGGACATCTTCCAGTACTGCGTTTTCTACGAGAACGTGCGGTTTCGGGTTCAGCATGCCAAAAGGAGACAGCATGTTCATTTCTGCGATGCTTTCAACTGTAATGTCTTCGACGCCGCAGACAAGGTCGACTTCCTGTACGGGAATAAAATCCTCTTCCGTAAGCGTATTGTCCGCTATTTCATTCAGCCTGCTTCGCAAATCCGGCACATCTTCGGCTTTCAGCGTCATCCCCGCAGCCATTGGATGGCCGCCGAAATGAGGAAGAATATCTCTGCATTCAGAAAGGCTCTCAAATAAATTAAATCCTCTGATGCTTCGGGCCGAACCTTTAGCGATTCCCTTTTCTTCATCAATGCCAAGAACAATGGCCGGTCGGTAGAAACGGTCCACAAGCTTTGAAGCCACAATCCCGACGACTCCCGGGTTCCATCCGGCTTTGGCCACGACAATTGCAGTTTGATCGAGCCCTTGCTGTTCAACCATTTCAATCGCTTCATCCGTCATTTTGCTGACCATTTTTTGGCGCTCTTTGTTCAGCTGGTCAATTTCTGCGGCAAGCTCTTCCGCTTCAAACGAATCCTCTGACATAAGCAAATGAACAGCGGGATCTGCCTGTTCGATTCTTCCGACGGCATTCAGCCTTGGTGCGAGCTGAAATCCGACAGTTTCTTCGTTCGCTTCTCCGATGTCTCCGCCTGACAGCTTAATCAGCTCTTTTAAGCCGAGCCGATTTGTCCGTCGAAGCCTTTCAAGTCCTAGTGTTGCAATTAATCTGTTTTCGTCATGCAGCGGGACTAGATCGGCAATGGTGCCGATAGCCGCCAGGTCAAGCAGTTCATCAGGAAGTTCACCCAATAAAGCGTGGGCAAGCTTAAACGCGACTCCAACCCCGGCAAGCTCTTTAAACGGGTAAGTGCAGCCAGGCTGCTTCGGGTGGACGATCGCATGGACATCCGGAAGCTCCGGTCCCGGTTCATGATGATCGGTAATGATGACATCCAGTCCGAGTTCCTTTGCCACCTTCGCTTCATGCACAGCGGCAATTCCTGTATCAACCGTAATGATCAAAGAGAAGCCCCGTTCTTTAATCGAACGAAACGCCTGTTCATTAGGTCCATATCCTTCTTTAAAACGGTCAGGTATATAAAAATCAACTTGAGCCGACAGTTTTTGCAGCGTGTGAAGCATTACTGACGTACTTGTAACCCCATCGGCGTCATAATCGCCATATATCATAATCTTTTCTTGTTGTGAAATCGCCTGTTTTATTCGATCTGCCGCTTCTTTCATGCCTTTCATTTCAAAAGGATCATAAAAATCGGCATCCTTTGTATGTAAAAACAGCCTAGCGCTTTCTGCCGTATCAAAGCCTCTTTTTACAAGCAGGGACGCAACAAGAGGTGTTATATGCAATTGTTCTGTGAGTGATTTGACCTTATCCTGATCTGGTCGCTGGATTTCCCATCGCATTTTTGACGCTAACATAAATTCACCCCTCAACCACCCTATTATACTAGAGCAGGCTGAGGGGTTTCAAATAATATTCGAAAACTAGTCTTTTTTCTCAATCATGGCTGATGCATCCTGTGTGTCAGTCTGATCAGCAAGATGAGTATCCTCTTGTTTATGTATTGCTGTTCTATTTTCTTTCCGCAAGGTTTTTATTTCCCGCTTCAATTTCATTACCTGAAAAATGCCGACAGAAAATACGATCAGCGCTCCCATTAAAACTGAGCCCAAAATAACAAGAATGAGCGGCCATTCTGATCTTCCAAACAGGTAATCAACTTCTACGGATCGAACATTAATGACTGCGAAAATAGCGACAATTAAAGTGAAAATAAGTGCGAAAATAATGGTCCATTGTTTATTCATTCTCTTTTCCCCCAAACTTCTTATTGAGGTAACTTTCCCCATCAAGACTGGTTTTAAACATGGCTTAACACTGGGTTAAGACCCCTTAGCTGTTAATTTTTCCCGGATCAGCCTCTTCAGTCCGGTTCCCTCACCGGAAATCACAAGTGTATCGCCTTCGTCAATGACTGTTTCAGAGCTCAGATTCAATTTTTTATCCTGATTCTTCTTAATAATTGCAATGACCGTCACATGATATTCCTGACCCACATCCAAATCACCAATCGTCTGATGAATGGCAGGCGCTCCCGCCTCTGCTTTACACCACTCTATAATCAAATCATCAAGGGCTGACTCGACCTGTTCTAATGCTTTCGGTTTATAGGCCATTCCGCCAAGAATTGCAGACATTTGCCTTGCTTCAGCGTCATCAAACTGCACGGAGGCAACACATTCCTCATGGTCGTTTTCGTCAAAATAGTAAAGCTCTCTCCGTCCGTCATGATGAATGATAATTGAAATTTTATCACGGTTTCTAGTAATCATTTCAACTTTTTGTCCTATGCCCGGCAGCTCTGATTCGCGAACCCTCATATATAAACCCTCCTACATATCTGAAAACCAGTCATAAACACTTTTAACACCATATATATGTTTAAATGTAAGCGTATGTCATTATAGCAAATGTCTATTTTAAGTTCAATGCAACTTCAAAAAACAGGCTGCCCTGCAGAGGACAGCCTGATATTTTTTATTGCGCCGAATCTTTTTTCAGTTCTCTTCCTTTCCATGCAAGCCAAATTTGTGCGGCAATGTATAGAGAAGAATAAACGCCTGTTAACAGCCCGACCAATAAAGCAATTGAGAAGTTAGTAATAGAAGATGCTCCAAAGATCAGCAATGTCACAACAACAATCACAACAGTTAATACAGTGTTAATTGAACGTGTAAAGGTTTGCTGCAGGCTCAGGTTTACAATATGGTTCAGATCGGCAAATGTTTTCGGCTTACGCTTTTTCATATGCTCACGGACCCTGTCAAATGTAACGATTGTATCGTTAATGGAATACCCGATTATCGTCAAGATGGCCGCGATGAACGTAACATCTACCTCAAGCCTTGTAATACTGAAGAACGTGACGATAAAGAATGCGTCATATAGCAATGAGGCGATGGCAGCAATCGCCATTTTGTATTCGAATCGGATTGAAACGTAAATAATGATGCCAATAGAAGCTATAGCAACTGCGTACAGCGCATTTCTTGCCAGCTCCTTACCCACTGTCGGTGAAACTGTGCTGACATTTGGATCAGACCCGTATTTGTCTTTAAAATACGTTTTTACTTTTGCTATGGTTTCTTTATCTGGCACCCCGACAAAACGAGCAACACCGATATTGCTCTTTTCGCCTGACAGAACTACAGTATCAGGGTCCATACCAAGAGATTCAAAGTCCTTTTCAACTTGCTTTGTCGTCAGCTTATGGTCGCTTTGTACTTCAATCCGTGCACCGCTTGCAAAGTCAATGCCAAGATTCAGCCTGAACACAAGCAGGATAATAATCCCGGCAACCGTGACCGCACTGGAGAAAATAAAGAAGTATTTGCGTTTGCTCGTGAAATCCCATTTTTGGAATGGCGTATGCGGCTCTGTATTTTCATCCGTATCCTGAATATCCATGATATGTTTCTTATTGACACCAAACCAGCCTTTTTTCCGATCAAGCCATCTGCTTTCCACAAGGAGAGCGAGGAGAAATCTCGATAAGAAAACGGCAGTGATAAAGCTTGTCAAAATCGATAGGATCAGCATTGTCGCAAACCCTTTAACAGAGCTTGTCCCAAAGATAAAGAGCACAACCGCTGCAATAATGGTTGTAATATTCGCGTCAAAAATCGTCGCAAATGACCGTCTGTTTCCTGAACGGAAGGCAGAGCGGACTGACTTTCCTAGCTTGAGCTCTTCTTTAATCCGCTCATAGGTAATAATGTTGGCGTCAACAGCCATCCCGACACCTAAAATGAGAGCGGCAATTCCCGGAAGCGTGAGTACGGCATTCATCCAGTCAAAGATCTGGAGTGTAATGTAGATATAAACAGATAGCGTAATCACCGCGATTAATCCCGGCAGACGGTAATAGAAAAGCATAAATAAGAAAATAATTGCAATACCGACAATACCGGCAAACACCGTATCATGGAGAGCCTGCTGGCCGAATTGTGCGCCTACTGATGTCGAATACTTTTCAGTCAGTTTCACAGGAAGTGCACCTGCGTTTAAAATGCTGGCTAAATCTTTTGCTTCTTGAGCTGTGAAATGACCTTCAATTTTTACATCAGTTGTATTTAGCTCCTGACTTACATTTGGAGCGGATACAAATTTAGGATGCTCTTTTTGAACTTCTTTCTTAAAGGAATCACCTTTATCATAATCCAGCCAAATGACAAGCTGGTTGTTTGGCGCCATTTTCATGACCTTCTTGGTCACTTCACCAAATTTATCAGCGTCTTTCAGCTTAATCGTGACAATTGGCTCATTTGTTGTGCTATCATAAGTTTGTTTAGCGCCGTTTTCGACTAAATCAGCACCGTTTAACAGTTCCTTATCATTTGCATCTCTGAAAGAAAGCTGCGCTTCAGTCGCCAAAATTTCACGCGCTCTGTTTTGGTTTGTCACACCAGCGAGCTGAACGCGAATCCGATTATTCCCTTCAATTTGGATGTTCGGTTCGCTGACACCGAGAACATTGGCCCGGCGGTTCAGTGCCTCTACTGTGCTGACCAGAACGTCTTTTGTGATTTTGTCACCTTTTTTTACAGGCTGTACATCATACAGCACCTCAAATCCGCCTTGCAAATCCAATCCTAACGTAATATTGTTAGCGGCAGGCTTCGTAAAGTAGCCCAAGCCCGTGCCGATCAATAGAACGAAAAGGAAAAACGCAATCAAGCGTCCTTTTTTCATTATGTATATCCTCCCTTAAACCTGTGCGAATCAACCTGCTATCTCAGCAGTTCTTCCAATGCTTCCTGGCCCTCTTCACTGCCCAGCCAATTAGACGTTTTAAATGACTCAACGGTTGCATAGTTCATAAATTCGCCAATTTTCACTGATAAAATATCACTCGCCAGTTCATAAATGCTCAGTTCCGTTTTCTTTTTCCACTTCTTATCTGTTAAGTATGACCACAAACTTTCGAGTTCAACATCATCATACCCGAGAATCTTAAACTCTTCCAGTTTGCTGTAAAGAAACGGCCTGACGTGGTCTTTATATAGATCGGCTGGATGCTTCTCCACGAATTCCACGCTCCTTTTTTATTGTTTTTCAAGAAGACTTGTCATGCTTGGACGACATATACGCATATCTTTATTGTATATGATTCCAGGTAGTTTGAGAAGGCAGGGGGTAAAAATGGCGAAACAGACGTTTTTAAAGGGCACTCTTATCCTTATCGCAGCAGGAATGGTTACAAGAATGCTCGGGTTTGTCAACCGGGTGGTTATCGCCCGTTTTATCGGTGAAGAAGGAGTCGGGCTTTACATGATGGCAGCGCCTACCTTCTTCTTGGCCACTACATTAACTCAATTCGGTCTGCCGGTCGCGATCAGCAAGCTAGTCGCTGAAGCCAGTGCGCGGGGAGATCATCAAAAAACGAAAAATATTTTAGTCATGTCTCTGACCATTACGGGAGTGCTCAGCCTCATCTTTACACCGCTGTTTCTGTTTTTCGCCCCGGTTATGGCTGAAACGATGCTGACAGATAAGCGAACACTGTATCCGCTCTTGGCCATTACGCCGGTTGTGCCGATTATTGCTATATCGAGTGTGCTGAGGGGATACTTTCAAGGAAAACAGAATATGAACCCGCTTGCTATGTCACAAGTCCTTGAACAGGTTGTCCGCATTTCACTCGTGGCTGTCTGCACGACGATTTTTCTCCCTTACGGAATTGAATATGCAGCAGCGGGGGCAATGCTATCCTCAGTGGCAGGGGAACTGGCATCACTTCTTTATTTATTCGTTTGCTTTAAGTATAAAAAGACAATTAACATCAGAAAACATTTTTTCCAGTCAATTAAAAACGGAAAACAAACCTTTACCCAATTAATGAGCGTGTCCCTTCCAACAACCGGGAGCCGCTTTATCGGAAACCTCTCTTGGTTTTTCGAGCCAATCGTCGTCGCTCAAAGCCTTGCCATCGCCGGTGTGGCAACAGTTGCCGCAACAAAGCAATACGGGGAACTGACCGGCTTTGCCATGACGCTGCTGACTCTGCCCAGCTTTATTACATATTCTTTGTCGACCGCGCTTGTTCCTGCGATCAGTGAAGGAATGGAGCAGAAAAAATTGCAGGTGGTGGAATACCGCTTGGAACAGGCGATGCGTCTCTGTCTGCTCAGCGGAGGCATTTCAGTTGTTATTTTATTTGTATTTGCAGATGAGCTGATGAGAGTGATGTACGGTTCCTCAGGCGCAGCTGTATTTATAAAAGTAATGGCCCCATTTTTTCTGCTTTATTATTTCCAAGGCCCGCTTCAAGCTGTGCTGCAGGCGCTTAATTTGGCTGGAGCTGCGATGATGAACAGCTTAATCGGAGCGCTTGTCAAAACAGGCCTTATTTTTGTCCTTGCCACAAGGCCTTCTCTTGGCATTATGGGCGCGGCATTAGCCATTGTGACAGGCATGGTGCTCGTCACGCTATTGCACGCAGCAACCGTAAGCAAAGTGCTGCCGATCAGCATCAAAATCAAGGAGTACGCGCTCAGCTTCGCTGTTATTGTAATTTGCGGATTCATCAGCTCCGCCATCAAACATTATATAAGCTTTGGAGCATCTGAGGCTGTCAATCTAGCCGGATGGATTGCGGTGAGCGCCGCCATTTATATAATCCTCCTACTCGTTTTCCGTTTAATTAAAAAAGATGAGCTTCGCCGCATTCCCATTATCGGACGTCTAATCGTCCGATAACGGTTACGGGCGGTGCCCATCTTTTTCATCAATAAATAATTCTCCGTCTGTAAACGAGCAAAAAGAAATATCTGAAGGGTTTGTGTATCCGTGTTTTTGCAAACTTTCAAGCAGCCATTTTTTATCTTTACTGATTCTGGACAGGTTTTCTGTTTGAATGAAGCCGTCTATAATGAGCGGCATTTCGAGCTGTCGATGCTCTCCGCTGTTTTCTTTCTTAACAATAGTCAGTTTGCCCGACGGCTCTAAAATAGCAAATGATACGTCAGCTACTCTGTCGATGCTATTTTCTCTGAGCTGAACCATTAAATCATCAAAATTATAACGCTGTGATTTCATGGCGTCTTCGTCAATTTTTCCATATTTGATAATTATGGTCGGCTTACCGTCAAGAAGCTGGCGGACTTTTCGGTTTTTTAAAGAAAAGTATGCCAAAGTCACTTGAATGATCATTAATACAAGCATTGGCAAAATGGTATGAAATAGATGATCGTCTACGTTTTCTATGGCTAAAACGGCAATTTCAGCTATCATGATAAAGACAACGAGATCTAAAATACTAAGCTCTCCGATCTCCCGTTTGCCCATGAGACGAAAAATGATCAATATCACAAAATACAATACGACTGTGCGAAACGCAATAGTGAGAAGCTCTTCCATCATGCACCTCCAACTCATTATAGGTTGCAACAAAATGATCAATTTATGTAAGAAAAACCGATTGCATTTCACAAAGCTTTTATGTCTATTTCAAGGGATAAGGGAATACATTTTTACAAAGACGAGCCATCAGCATGTCTGACGGCTTTGTGCAAAAAGAACAGAAGCCTTTTAATACAGGCAGAAAGGAGACAATCATGGAGGAGACGAAACAAGTTGGAAAAGGCATTCTTTACGGCTTAATCGCCATATTTGCAGCCATGCTCCTGACAAGTTTGGCGGTTTCACTTTTATTGACCGCAACCTCGCTGGAAGAATCATCATTTAACTGGCTGATCACAGCTATCTCATTTCTCTCTTTATTTATCGGCGGGTTCATTTCAGGCGGGAAAGGCAAGGAAAGAGGCTGGATGATTGGAGCATTGACTGCCTTAAGTTTTTCTCTGATTATCTTATTGTTTCAGTATTTAGGATTCGGAAAGACATTTACAGCAGAACAGCTGATCTTCCATCTGGGATTTTTAGGGGTGTGCATGCTGGGCGGGATTTTCGGCGTGAACATGAGGGGAAACAGGTCTTCCACATAAAAAAGAGCGGGCTCACTTGCCCGCTCTTTTTTGTTTGCTATGTATAGCTCCTGCTGTTATTCAGCAGCAGAAACTTCTCTGATCGCGCGGCGGTCGAACGTAAGACGTGTGTTATCACCAGTCTTAATTACGACTTTGCTTTCGTCGATAGAGTCAACAGTACCGTGCAATCCCCCGATTGTCACTACTGAATCGCCTTTTTTCAGTTCCTCTTGCATTTGGCGTACAGCCTTTTGCTGCTTTTGCTGAGGACGAATCAGCAAGAAGTAAAGGACCGCAAACATTAAAATAATAGGAACCAATGTACCTAAAGTGCCAGTCATCATTTTCACCCCTTTCTGTAAGCCTGTTATGTTTATTTAGAAGCTTTTCGCATTTGGCTTGTTATAGCCGTAACGCTCAAAGAACTCTTCTCTGAAATCACCCAGACGATCCTCGCGAATAGCCTGTCTTACCTGCTCCATTAAGTGTAACAGAAAATGAAGGTTATGGTAAGTTGTTAATCGAAGGCCGAATGTTTCATTGCAGCGAATCAAGTGCCTAATGTACGCGCGAGTGTAGTTTTTACATGTATAGCAATCACACTCTTCATCAATCGGACGGAAGTCTCTTTCAAATTTCGCATTTTTCATATTGAGTCGTCCTTCAGCAGTAAACACTGTGCCGTTTCTTGCAATCCGTGTAGGCAGCACACAGTCAAACATATCGACCCCGCGGATCGCTCCGTCGATCAGTGCGTCCGGAGAACCTACTCCCATCAGATATCTCGGTTTATCCTTCGGCAAGAGCGGTGTTGTGAATTCGAGTACACGGTTCATGACATCCTTCGGTTCACCTACAGACAATCCGCCTATAGCATATCCCGGAAAATCAAGCGAAATCAAGTCCTTCGCACTTTGTGTCCGCAGATCTTCATATTCTCCGCCTTGTACAATACCAAACAGCCCTTGTTCATCCTGACGATTGTGGGCATTCAGGCAGCGTTCCGCCCAGCGGCTTGTCCGTTCAACTGACCTCTTCATGTAGTCGTACTCCGCCGGGTATGGCGGGCATTCATCAAACGCCATCATAATATCAGAGCCGAGTGCGTTTTGGATCTCCATCGCTTTTTCCGGAGATAAAAACAGCTTGTCTCCATTTAGATGATTGCGGAAATGGACACCCTCTTCCTCTATATTACGAAACTTGCTTAAAGAAAAGACCTGAAAGCCGCCTGAATCTGTTAAAATTGCGCGGTCCCAGTTCATAAATTTATGGAGCCCGCCCGCTTCTTTGACAATGTCTTGGCCCGGACGAAGCCATAGATGATAAGTGTTGCTCAAAATGATGCCTGCATCCATTGCTTTCAGCTCTTCAGGCGACATTGTTTTGACTGTCGCCAGTGTGCCGACCGGCATAAAAACCGGCGTTTCGAAGGAGCCGTGAGGCGTATGCACTTTGCCCAGCCGCGCTCCTGTTTGTTTGCATTCTTTTATAAATTCATAGCGTATTGGTTGTTCAGCCACTTTTGATGAGGCCTCCTGTTCTCAAATTATATAATCAGCATCGCGTCTCCGAAGCTAAAGAAACGGTATTCCTCTTCCACTGCATGGTTATAGGCACGCAGAATGTTTTCTCTTCCAGCAAGCGCGCTGACCAGCATAATCAATGACGATTTCGGCAAATGGAAGTTTGTAATCATTCCGTCAATGGCTTTAAATTCATAGCCCGGATAAATAAAAATAGATGTCCAGCCGCTTGATGCTTTAAATTGCCCGTCATGTTCCCCGGCAATCGTCTCAAGCGTGCGTGTCGAGGTCGTGCCGACAGAAATGATCCGACCGCCATTTTCTCTTACTTTGTTTAAGGCTGCAGCCGTTTCTTCTGACATTTGATAAAACTCTGCATGCATATTATGCTCTTCCACTTCATCGGCACTCACAGGGCGAAACGTTCCAAGGCCTACGTGCAGTGTGATGAACTCAATTTGCACGCCTTTGTCTTTCAGCTGCTGTAAGATTTCTTCCGTGAAGTGAAGGCCAGCTGTAGGCGCAGCAGCAGAACCGATTTCTTTTGAATATACTGTCTGGTAGCGCTCTTTGTCATCGAGCTGTTCTTTGATATATGGAGGGAGCGGCATCTCTCCAAGGGATTCAAGCACCTCGTAGAAAATACCGTCATATTGAAATTCCATCTTTCTGCCGCCGTGCTCAAGCTCTTCCGTGCAGATTGCCTTCAATCTTCCGTCTCCAAATGTGACAACAGTTCCTTTTTTCACCCGTTTCGCCGGTTTGGCAAGTGTTTCCCATTTATCACCGGTTTCCTGTTTCAACAAAAGAAGTTCCACTTTCGCGCCGGTATCCTCTTTTGTGCCGAATAACCGCGCAGGCAGTACCCGGGTATTGTTCAGGACTAGACAATCGCCTTCGTTAAAGAAACTGATAATGTGTTTAAACGAGCTGTCAGTAAGCTCTCCTGTATGTTTATCGAGCACCATCAGCCTTGAAGCATCACGCTGCTCCAACGGTACTTGTGCAATTAAACGTTCTGGTAGTTCAAAATCAAATAAATCGACTTTCATGATGATTTCACCTTTATTCTAGTCTTTTGTTATTTCATTCTGCCAAAAAGATTAAGCAAAATTGATAATACCACACTTATAATAATACAAGTGACAACCGGGAAGAAAAACGTGACATTTCCTTTTTTTACAAAAATATCTCCCGGCATCTTGCCGACAAAATACAAAACTGCTCCGATAATAAGCAAAACAGCACCAAGAATCATAATGATCTTAGGAAATTCAGTCATATCGGGGAGCCTCCATTTGGAAATGATGATAAACGGCCGGTGTCACGATCCTTCCACGCGGCGTTCTTTGTATAAATCCAATTTGCAGCAGATATGGTTCATATACGTCTTCAATCGTATGCGATTCCTCGCCGATGGTAGCTGAAATCGTATCAAGGCCTACTGGGCCGCCGTTGAATTTTTCGATCATGCCCATCAGCAGCTTATGATCAATATGATCCAAACCGAGGCGGTCAACCTGAAGCCGCTCCAGCGCATTCTGAGAAATGTCTTCCGTAATCCTGCTGTCACCCAGCACTTGGGCGAAATCGCGCACCCTTCTCAGCAGGCGGTTCGCCACGCGGGGCGTCCCTCTCGATCTTCTTGCAATTTCAAGAGCCGACGGTTTATCAATCTCAACCTCGAATACATCAGCGGTTCTTGTGACAATATCCGCCAGTTCTTCTTGTGTAT
The DNA here is from genome assembly GCF_038002425.1 of Bacillus sp. FSL R7-0685. Classification (NCBI taxonomy): domain Bacteria; kingdom Bacillati; phylum Bacillota; class Bacilli; order Caryophanales; family Bacillaceae; genus Bacillus; species Bacillus sp. FSL R7-0685. The sequence goes on from NZ_JBBOCN010000001.1 coordinate 2,684,326, forward strand.
AGTACTCAAGGCGAGACATGACGCCGAATCTGTCTCTTAAAGGAGCCGTCAAAAGCCCCACCCTCGTCGTGGCTCCTACCAGCGTAAAAGGCGGAAGGTCGAGCCGAACCGAGCGGGCAGATGGGCCTTTGCCAATCACAATGTCCAGGCAAAAGTCTTCCATTGCAGGATAAAGCACCTCTTCGATCGATCTGTGCAGCCTATGTATTTCATCAATAAATAATACATCTCCCGGTTCCAGCGCCGTTAATATAGCAGCCAAATCACCAGGCCTTTCAATCGCAGGCCCTGATGTCGTCCGCAATTCCACTCCCATTTCATTAGCAACAATCGAAGCAAGCGTTGTTTTTCCGAGTCCGGGCGGCCCGTACAGAAGAACATGATCCAGCGTCTCCTGTCTCATTTTCGCCGCATCTATAAACACGCGCAAATTTTCTTTTACCTTATGCTGCCCGATATACTGTGCCAGATTTTGCGGCCTCAGGCTTTGCTCTATCACTGATTCATGGTTGTCTGCTTCACTTGAGACGAGCCGTTCATCCATGAACATCACCTTACTTTAATAGTTTTTGTAATGCTTTTTTCACATATTGGTCTGTTGTCAGCCCAATTTCTTCTTTAAGGTGAGGAAGCACCTTTTTGATTTCTTTTTCAGCATATCCGAGAACCCTGAGGGCTTCAAGTGCTTCTTCAAGAGCCGTTTCCGCTGTTTGCTTTTCAAGCCTTTCTTCATGATTAAACAGATTTTCAATCATTTCAGGCACAACATCTGCCAGCTTTCCTTTTAAATCTAAAATAATCTGGCGTGCGGTTTTCTTTCCTACTCCAGGAAACTTGACCAAAAAAGCTTCATCTTCATTTTCAATTGCTTGGATGACCGCTCCGGGATCACCCGAGCCCAAGATGGCAAGTGCTCCTTTCGGGCCAATTCCGGTCACGTTTAACAGCTTTGTAAAGAGCGCCTTCTCCTCTCTTGTTGAAAAACCGTAAAGCGAAAAAGCATCCTCTCTGATATGATGGTATGTAAAAATCGTTTCCTGGCTTCTCTCCTTATATATAAACGGATTCGGCGTGAAAATCTGATAGCCGATGCCGCCGTTCTCTATGACAATATATTGGGGAGATACATAATCAATCGTCCCTTTAACAAATTCAATCACGCAAATTCACCTCTTTGACTGTTCTTCATTGTACCATAAAAACAGCCAAAGTCTTATAGAAAAGTTAACATATGTTCGCTTCTCTCTCATTCTTTCACGAAAAAAAAGACATGAATACATGTCTTCAATCAGCGGACGTTACCCGCTGTATGTCTTCATATGTTCGATGACATCCTCAAACTCCGCTTTTGTCCGAAATGGAATGCCTTTCAGCAGATTTTTTTGCATATGGCTTTCCAGCCTTTCTAAATCAATTTGAAAAAAAGACTGAATTGGTTCGGAAGCTGGCTCAGGCCGCCCATGAAAAGTGGAAATCACTCCATTATCCGATACACCGATATACCCGTTGACCTTGCTGAGCGGAGATATATCGTCCATTTGCTTCCGGAAGAGCACATATCCCTTTTTTTGTTCCACAAGCGTCCATCCGGCATAAGCTGCCCAAAAATCATCCATAGAAAACACTTTTTCATGCCTATGCTCAATGCTGACATCGCCGTCCAAATACACCTTTTCAAGCTGCACATGCACCTGCAGCGGCTCATAGTGCTCCACTTCCGCGCCAAGTGCGCGGGAAGGAGCTCCTATTAAAAATACTGCCGCTGAGCAAAGAATGCCCAGCAAAAGATACGCCGTGCTGAATCGTTTCACCCTCTACACCTCTTTGCACACGTTTATGATTAGTTTGACCAAAGAGGCTACTGCTTAACCGTTTTATCAAAATTTGTCTGCACATTTTCCCTGACAAACCGTTCCTCCGTATACACATCTGTGCTTTGCTCAGAAATTGTCAAGAATCGCGTCAGAAAGGCACTGAAAAAATACAATGCCGCAAAGATCCAAATCACGCCGCCTGCACCGAGCGGCCCAATGAAAAGACTCACGATGCCCGGCGCGATAAACGCACATAAACCAGATCCCAAATTCAACACTGACATGGCAGCACCTTTATTATCAGGTGCAAGCGTCGGCAAAAGCGCGCTTAATGGAACGTACCCTGCTAAAGCCGCGCCGTAGCAGCAGGCGATAATCATGAGCACCCAATACTGATGCCCGATCAGCTGAGGCGTGTAATACAGCGCCAGCGTAAAAATACCGCATCCGACACCGCCAAACCACATGACCGTATTGCGCCAGCCAAGTTTATCTCCGACTGCACCGAAAATGATATTAAACACAATATTCACAAAAAACAGCGTCCCCCATATTTGCAGCCATTCCGAAACCGAATACCCGTATCGTGCTAAATAAGTAGGAAGAAAGATGGCAAATCCAAATTGTCCTATCGCATTAATCGTCTTGACCACTCCGCCGATGCCTACCTTAGGGTTTTCAAACATAATCGTAAATGCCTTCGACAGTTCTTTCCATTTCGGCTGATCTTGTTTTTGTATCGGAGTAAATTTATCTTTGTTAAAAAATAAGGCAAGAATTCCGCCTGCCGCCACAAACAGTAAAGCGCTCCAAAGCGTATTGATTTCTCCAAAGGCCGGAACTGCATAGCTGGAATAGAACGGGCCCAGCACGTTAAGGCCGCACGTAAACATAAACCAAAACCAGCCGACGGCTTTGCCGAGAATATTTTGAGAGGTGCTGTATGACACCCATACGAGAAAAGAGTATGCAAACAGCGGATATCCCAAGCCTCTAAGAGCATAGCTGCCCAAGAGAGCCGGATAATACATATGAGGAATCGCCCAGCCGATAAAAGCGGCCGAACCGAGGATAAATGCAAGCAATCCGACAGTCATCGTTTTTCTCGGCCCCCAAGTTTGGACAAACGTTCCTGAAAGCCAAGCTGAGATGGTGACAGCAATGCCGTACATGGTAAATAACGATGCGGATTGCTGCATACTGAGACCATGATCAACGAGAAAAGGAGACAGCCAGCCTTGTTCGAGGCCGTCTCCAACCATAAAGATGACAACGCCAATATAACCCCAAACCATGTGAGAAGGAATTCCGATTTTGTTCAAAACATTTCCTTTAGCATGTACTGTATTCATTTTCTCCACCGCCTACTTAAAGTATCAATGGAGTATATACCCAAGCTTGCTGAATTGTAATCCTGTTAGATTAAAAAGCGATTTTTTCAGTGTGCTCAATGCTGACAGGCATGCCAAAAGCAAGCGATTGCTGTGCTGCTCTGGCGATCCTTCCGGCCTGTAAACCGTCATTGCCGGTGCAGGGAGTCTCCTGGTTTGTGCCGATCGCTTCTGCAAAACGGAGAATCTCCTCCTCATATGAATCCTTATAGCGTTCAAGGAAAAAGAAATGCGGTTTATCCTTCATCACAAAATCAGCTGTTGACACCTCAACCGTTGTCGGCCTGCTATTGTCAGCCGCTGCAGAGCCTTTCGTCCCGAAAACCTCAACCCGCTGGTCATATCCGTACACAGCTTGGCGGCTGTTATCAATCACAGCCATGGCACCGTTTTCAAAAGTCAGTGTAATAACAGCTGTATCAATATCACCCAGCTCCGCAAAAGAAGGATTCACCAAAGCTGCCCCTTTGGCATACACTTCCGTCACTTCGCTTCCCATAATATATCTGGCCATATCAAAATCATGGATCGACATATCCATAAACAATCCGCCTGACGTACGGACATAATCTATATTCGGGGGTTCTGGGTCCCGGGACGTGATTTTTAATAAATGAGGTGTACCGATTTCACCATTTTCAACAATCGTTTTGATTTTCTTAAAATGAGGATCAAAGCGGCGGTTAAATCCGACTTGAAGTGTTACACCGTGTTTCCGGACAGCCGCAAGCGCTTCACTCGTTTCGTCCAGAGAGAAACTAACGGGCTTCTCACAAAATATATGCTTTTTCGCCTCGGCTGCTTCTTTGATCATCTGTGCATGTACGGCTGTAGGAGAGCAAATAAAAATAGCATCAATATCAGGATCATGTAATAAATCACGATAATCAGAGGTTATGTATTCAATCTGATGACTGTCGGCCCAGCTTTTTATACGGCTTGCCTGAATGTCAGAGACTGCTTTTATTTTCATGTGAGGAATCCGGCTTATATTTTGAACATGAAGTTTGCCGATGCGGCCTGCACCGATAATCCCTGTCACAATCTGTTTTGTCATGGCTTCTTCCCCCTTGATCATTCACGAAAGCGCTTTATTTAAAATTAATACTATCCCATTTGTAAGCGCTTTTCAAGAATGGAAATTAAACGTTCTATGTCTCTTTTATCACAATTCATGCTTATAAGTAGCCTTCTTCTTCAAGACCAGATACACTAGAATTAGGCTCTTTTTCCTGAACAGTTTATGATTTTCCTATAAACAGCTGCATAAAATAGAGCAAAGAAGGTGAATGAAATGCTGACAAAAGCAGAGGCACTGGCCCATTCCGTCATATACCGCAAGAACAGCAGATTTGATAAAGTCAAAGAGAAATCCGAGGAATTAACACTAATCGGCAAGGGAAGAAGCGCCTATGTGTTTGCCTTAACAGAAGGCCGTCGAAAAATGGCGCTGAAAGTATTTTTTCCGGAATATCAAGCGACAGCAGTCAAAGAAGCAGCGATCTATGAAAAATTAGCCGGGTCCGCATTCTATCCTGACATTTACGAAACTGGCGATTCATTTATTCTCATGGAATATATTAAAGGTGAAACCTTTTATAACTGTCTGAAGAAAGGCATTGCAATCAGTGATGACATGATTCAGCAGGTTGAAGAAGCACTTTCTGACGCCCGGGCTGCCGGCCTGAACCCGTCAGATATCCATTTACGGAATCTGATTCTGACAGAAACCGGAGCAGTGCGGGTGATTGATGTTGCGAGATTTGAACAGACAAAAACGTGCACGCAGTGGAATGATTTAAAATCAGCGTATCATGCACTCTACAAAAAACCGATATTCCCCAAAAAGATTCCGGGTTTTTGGCTGGAGATCATCGCATTTTTATATAAGAAAGATTGGTTTCAAAAGCATTTCGCACAGCGGAAAAGAAAATATTCTTAAATCAAAAAGGCAGCCGCACAAGCGGCTGCCTTTATCATGTATTTTTTACTTTCTGACGGCAGAAATCAGTTTCATTTGTTCAGGCGACAGCTTAATTCGATAGCCTCTCACAGTTAAGTAGACCGCTTCTGGGTCCTTCTCGCCGGAATGACAATACGTTTTTTCCATTTCTGTCTCCCCTCACCCTTTATTGGCTTTATTTCATCTTATCATTGCTTTATTAAGGTAATTTTAAAGAAATGTAAAGATCATATGAATCCGATATATAGTAAAATGAGAGAAAAAAAGGGAGAGAGTCACATTAAGACACGCAGCAACATCCCGCTTATTATGTTTGCCCTGCTGGTCTTCTTCGGCGGCGCCATCTATTGGATGTTATTTTCACTAAAAAACGTTCCGAAAGGCAATCTCGTCCAATCGGTTGAATCGCCGGACGGCAGCTATACGTTAAACACTTATGTATCCGAAAACACCTTGAGCTTAGATGCAGCCAGAGGTGAACTTGTAAATGAAAAAACACTTGTCAAGAGAACAATCTACTGGAATTACCCGGACAGCCGCCCAGCAGTGACGTGGGTCAATCACAATACAGTGAAAATCGGCAATCAGACTTTACATCTTGATACTGATGAAACATATGATTGGCGAAAAGATGATCATTGGATCCGTGAAGAACCGCCGCAGGCGTCAGTGAGGTGATGAAACATGAATAAGATGAACGGAACAAATGATGAAAAGCATTTCAATCATTTTGTGATTGCTTTATCCTTTATATACGGTTTGACTGAACTAGGCTATTTGTTGCTGAAGGATTTTATAACAATTGCCATAAGTTTACCTCTGTAGAAAAACGCAGCGTAGTCGATACGCCGCGTTTTTTCTTTTTCCCTTCCTCTTCTTATTGATAATTACAGGTCATATAATGTGACAAATCGATTGTAGAAATAGTTCGATTAGACCAAAATCCTTTTTATACATGTATTCGAATTTGAAGTGAGGGGGAAGCTTGATGGCAGATTTTGTTGCTAGTTTGAATGCGGTCTTATGGAGTACGCCCGTCATTTATATTTTATTGGGAATTGGATTCGTCTTTTCAATTATGACCCGTTTTTTACAAGTCCGACATTTAAAAGAAATGATTGTTCAGATGTTCAAAGGCAAGAGCTCTGAAGCCGGCGTTTCATCTTTCCAAGCGTTATCGATTGCGCTGTCCGGCCGTGTGGGCACAGGAAACATCGCGGGAGTGGCGACAGCAATTGCATTCGGCGGACCCGGTGCGGTGTTCTGGATGTGGGCGATTGCCTTTATCGGGGCGGCGAGTGCCTTTGTAGAATCAACACTTGCTCAAATTTACAAAGTGAAACAAGACGGTCAATATCGGGGCGGCCCTGCTTATTATATAGAAAAAGGCTTAGGCATTAAGTGGTTTGCCGTCTTATTTGCCGCTGCTGCCCTTATTGCGATGGCCTTTCTAATGCCAGGCGTACAGTCCAACTCCATTGCGGCTGGGATCCAAAATGCATTCGGCATCTCTCCTTTCGTCACAGGGTGCGGTCTGGTTTTATTATTAGGGTTTATTATTTTTGGCGGCGTCAAACGAATTGCCAGTGCGGCGCAAATGATTGTTCCATTTATGGCCATTGGATATATCCTGCTGTCTTTGATTATTATTGTCATGAATGTGTCTGAATTACCTGCTGTGCTCTCATTAATATTCAAAAGCGCCTTTGCATTGGATTCCGCTTTTGGCGGCTTGATCGGCATGGCGATTTCCTGGGGCGTTAAACGTGGCATTTACTCAAACGAAGCCGGCCAGGGAACAGGCCCGCATCCAGCAGCTGCTGCAGAAGTTTCTCATCCGGTCAAGCAGGGACTGGTTCAGGCATTTTCTGTTTATATTGACACCTTGTTTGTATGTTCCGCTACAGCTTTCATGATCTTGTTTACCGGCATGTACAATACCCAGGCTGCAGATGGTTCCTTTATCGTTCACCAGCTTAAAGGCGTAGAAGCAGGACCTGGTTTCACACAAGCGGCAATTGACAGTGTTCTTCCCGGATTCGGTGCAGGCTTTGTTGCCATCGCTTTATTCTTCTTCGCTTTTACAACAATTATGGCGTATTACTACATCGCAGAAACAAATATCGCCTATTTAGCACGAGGCAGAGAAAGCAAATGGGCGATGCTTGGCTTAAAACTGATTATTTTAGCCGCCACATTCTATGGTACTGTGAAAACAGCTTCGCTTGCTTGGGCATTAGGGGATGCAGGGCTTGGCATTATGGTATGGCTGAACGTCATTGCCATTGTGCTGCTGGCCAAACCGGCGCTTCTTGCTTTAAAGGATTATGAGCGCCAAAAAAAGCAGGGCTTAGACCCGGTCTTTGATCCAAAAGCGCTGGGTATCAAAAACGCTGATTTCTGGGAGAAAGAATACACTCATGAAAGTGAACGTGTCTCCTGAACATACTAAAACCGGCCCGATATGACCTCGTGCCGGTTTTTTATGAACGATAGTTTATATACACTTCTTGAACATCATCGTCATCTTCAAGGACGTCTATTAATGTTTCCAGCTTCTCAACAGCCTGATCATCGGCATCTGCATAGGTATTGGGAAGCATGGTCACCTCCGCCGAAGAAATTGGATATTTCGATTCGAGGGCTGTTTTCACCTCTTCAAAATGCTCAGGCTCTGTGAAAACCTCATATAGGTCTTCTTCAATTCGCAGCTCTTCTCCTCCTGCTTCAAGCACATCAAGCATGAGCTCATCTTCTTCTATTTGCCGTTCAGTGCGGTCTATCGTAATGAAACCCTTCCGTTCAAATAAAAAGGCTACACATCCGCTTTCTCCCAGACTTCCGCCATTTTTATTAAAGGCTGTCCGCACATTTGACGCCGTTCGGTTTTTATTATCTGTTACGCATTCAACCATGACGGCAATCCCTGAAGGGCCGTAGCCTTCATAGGTGATTTCTTCATAACTGCTTCCATCTTGGCCTCCCGCAGCTTTTTTAATGGCCCGATCTATATTTTCATTCGGCATATTGGCGCCTTTTGCTTTTTCGATGACAAGACGCAATGCTGAATTAGCTTCTGGATCCGCTCCGCCTTCTTTCGCTGCCACATAGATTTCTTTTGCCAGCTTCATAAATATTTTCCCGCGTTTTGCATCCTGTGCATTTTTTCTTTTTTGAATGTTTTTCCACTTGGAATGGCCTGCCATGTTTTCACCTTCTTTTACATTTTCTATGTACACTTTAATGGGAATTGTTCGCTGATGCAAAGAAAAAGGCTGCCGAATATCACTTCCGGCAGCCCTTCCTTCCTAGCGGTTGTTCATTTTATGAAGTTTTCTGAAGAGCCCTTTATCTGTTGATACTTGAACGTCACGGCCATTTGCATAGTTGCGCGCTGCTTTTACGACATTATCTCTGTCAGACTTTGTGAACTCTCTGTGGCTTTTGACTGCGATAACTACTCGGTCATCCGATACCATAACTTGTGTGTCATTGATGTTTTTCACTTGTTTCACACGGTTGGCAATTTTTGCAGCCAGTCTTCTGTTTTCTTGGTTGTCATACCCGTTGTTCGCTGCATTCCGATTCATGTTTCGGTTATTCGTGTTGTTATATGTTCCGTCAGTTGCTAAAGGAACACGATCGTCAGCAGTAACACGGTCACGGTTATTTACATTCGTGGTGTTTCGGTTACCGTCGTTCTGATCCTCCATTAATTCAGAAACAGGACCATCGTGGTCGATTCCGTCTCCCTGTCTATCGGCGTCATTTTCATTTGTATAATATCCGATTGGACGGGTATTGCCGTTATTGCGCGTATCATTCATAGCATTATCGTTTGCTCCGCATGCTGTTAAGCCGGCTGTCATTAGAATCAAGCTAGCGATCGTCATTTTTTTACCCAATGGAAAAACCCCCCGTGGACGAATTGAGCATGTTTGCTCGCTTTTATCATGTGCGTATGGGGGGCATGTTAAGCGTGTCAGTTCTCTCCATTTGGCAGTGATCTGCTTGAAAACAAAAAAAGGAACGATTTACATCGTTCCGAACGATCACTCATTTTCTTCTTCCGGCCGGCCAAACATTTGGTTTACAGAAGGCTGATTCGTCATTGGCATAGAAACTCCTGCCGAATATGGGTTTGGATTTGGGTTAGCTGTGCCATATGGCATATTAGGGCTTCCATAAGCCCCCATTCCCGAATGGCCAGGCGCAGAGAAATATGGCTGATGATCACCGTCACAGCCGCAGTCGTCATGATCTTTGTATGGCATGTAACCATGAGCCGCAGCAGGCTGGTATGCTCCCATTACTTGGGGAGTGCCGTAATAAGGGCCATACGGCATATGTCCATACGGAGATCCATAAGCCGGAGATGCGTATTGCGGCGCACCGTATGAACCGTAATGTCCGTGATGGGTGTTTTCATGATGCTGGTTTTCATAACCCGGGTCATACTGAGGCGATACAAAGCCTGGCTGGTATCCATGCATCGGATGCATTGGAAAAGCCTGTGCCGGATAGTACGGATAGCATAATCCTGATCCTGGAAGAATTGGCGAAACAGGCACCGGACACGGTACGAAATGAGCCGGATAATGATAATAAGGCTGAACAGCCGGCATCGGCATATTCGGAACTGTGTGATGAACGTTTTCCTCTTCTACACCGCCTACCTCTGGCGCCTTTGGCATATTAGGCATATTCGGATAATTAGCATTTTCCATATTACTCATAGCCTCCTGTTGTGGAAATTGGTCTTGCATATGATACATATGATCCATATTTCCGTCATGATGTTTTTTTGGCTCCTCCGGTTTAGGAGGCGACCAAGGCTGGAAAAGCTGTTTCATATCATAATAATCGTTCACATCAGCTTCAGGGTACACATTTTCCTGCAAATTAGGCATCGGCGGGACATACGGCATGGACTTCTTTTCTTTCGGCTTTGTGTCTTCTACATCGACAACGGATTTAGGCTTCTCTTTCGCATATGGATGTTCTTGCTTCACACTCCCGGCCGCAGGACTTTTGCCCGCTTTTGGCTCTTTTCTGACCGGGACTCCTTCTGACGGCACTTTTATTTTCATTCCAGGCATGATTAAGTCTGGATTGCTAAGCTGTGTATTGAGTTTTTTCACTTCCTCAACATCGACTCCGTACTTTTCAGCTATTTTCCAGAGCGAATCGCCTTTTTGAACGATATGGATTTTCAACGTTTTCCCCTCCTATGCAAAACGTGAACAGTTCAGCTGTGATTACAATATGTTTCTTCACAACATATGCCTGAACAAAAGAAGTTATGAGTAAAGGAAGGGAAAATATTTCTGATCTACGTGATCGAAAGCATTCGATTCAGGGCAAGGAGTGCATCTTCCTGAATGGCTTTTGGCACCTTGATGACGCCTGAAGGTTCTCCTTTTTCAATTTGTTCCAGCGACCACAACAAATGCGGCAAATCAATTCGGTTCATTGTCAGGCAAGGGCACATGTCAGGGTTGAGTGATTCGATTTGTTTATCTGGATGCTCGTGAATGATCCGCTGAACAAGATTCATTTCTGTCCCGATTGCCCACTTGCTTCCCGCCGGAGCCTGGTTGATTGTGTCGATAATATATTTCGTTGATCCGTTATCATCGCTTAGTGTCACGACTTCGTGTGAACATTCCGGGTGCACAATGATCTGAATGTCGGGGTCTCGCTCTCTCATATCATGGATATTTTTAGTGGTGAATTTCTCGTGAACAGAGCAATGCCCTTTCCACAAAATCACTTTCACATTCGTATGCCCGGATTCAGCTACTAATTCATCTTTCATCGGATCCCACACAGCCATATCTTCAAGCGCAATGCCCAGATCATAAGCCGTATTTCTCCCTAAATGCTGATCAGGCAAAAATAAAATTCTTTTTTTCTGTGTAAACGCCCATTCAAGCACTTTTTTCGCATTCGAAGAAGTTACAGTTGCTCCGCCATGCTTTCCGACGAATGCCTTGATCTCCGCAGTGGAGTTCACATAAGTTAAAGGTATGATCGTATCTCCAAATATATGCTGAAGCTTCTTCCATGCCCTATTGGTCTGCTGCATGTCAGCCATGTCAGCCATAGAACATCCAGCTCTCATATCTGGCAGGACGACCGTTTGCTGCTCGCTTGTCAGCATATCGGCGGTTTCTGCCATAAAGTGAACGCCGCAAAATACGATATAATCCGCTTCTTTGTTTTTTTCCGCTACTTGGGCCAATTGCAGGGAGTCGCCTGTTTGGTCAGCAAATTGTATCACTTCATCCTTTTGATAATGATGGCCTGGTATAAAGAGCCTGCTGCCGAACTTTTTCTTAATGGCGGCAACGCGCGTTTCCATATCCTTTCTCGATAGTTCTTTATAACTTTCGGGCATCATATCATTCGATTGTTTGATCACATCAAGAATTGACATAACAGCATTCCTCCACAGATTCATTTGATAACGTAACATCCATGCTGATATCTAAACTTTTGACGGAATGAGTCAGAAATCCTAATGAAATATAATTCACACCCGTCCCTTTAAAAGCAGGCAAAGATTCTAACGTAATCCCGCCAGAGGCTTCAGTTTTTATATTAGCCGGTGTGAGCTTTGCAAAATGACGGACCGTATCAGGCGGACAGTTGTCAAACATAATAACATCCGCTCCAGCTGCAATTGCTTCCCGCAGCTGTTCCTCCGTTTCAATTTCCACCTCGATATTTACCATGTGCCCTGCGGCCTGACGGGCTTTTTTGCACGCCTCTAAAATAGAGCCGCATGCTGCGATATGATTATCTTTAATCATGATGCCGTCATACAAACCGAATCGATGATTATACCCGCCGCCGGCTCTGACAGCATATTTCTCCAGCATTCTGAGCCCCGGTGTTGTTTTTCTCGTGTCACAAATTTTAATCTGTTCATCATCCAGACACCGAACAGCCTCTCTTGTCATTGTCGCAATTCCTGACAGCCTCTGAATAAGATTTAATACGACCCGCTCTCCTGAAAGGAGCGCAGCTGCGGGACCGTGTAACTCGGCAATCACTTCACCTTTATGCAACATGTCCCCATCTTTTTTGTGTAAAATGATTTGAACATTTTCGTCCAATAACGAAAAGCCTTCTTTTATGATCGCTGCTCCTGCAAAAATACCCTCTGACTTTGCAACAATCTCCGCTTCACAGCTCTGTTCTCCAAAAATAGACTGCGATGTAAGATCCCCTGTCCCAATATCCTCAAGAAAAAAGTGATTCAGTAATTTTTTCAGCTGTAAATGATTCATTGTTCCAAATCCCCTCGTTTTTTCTGATCTTCGTTCCTTTTTTTGTATGGACAATTTGTCTTCCTTGCCAGCTCACCTCAGCATGAGGAAAATCGGTGCGGAAGTGAGCCCCTCTGCTTTCCTCCCGCAAAAGCGCAGAAAACGTCATCAGCTTTGCAGTTTGCCATAGATGAGAAAGTTCCATCTGCCGAATTGTGATATCCTTCACATTTACTTCCTGAAAAGGCAGCGTATGAAGCCAGATGCTAAGCTCAATCAAACTGCTTTGTTCCCGCAGAATAGACATGTGGCTTGTCATTTTGCTTTGCAGTTCATGCCCCTCTATATCCGGCACCTCGTAGAAGACACTGGTTTCTAGCCCTGATTGATATTGCCTGTTATAAACCGGTTTTTGGATAATATGCTCTGCTGCCCTTTTTCCAAATACCAGCGCTTCCAATAAAGAATTGCTTGCAAGCCGGTTTGCTCCATGTAAACCGGAGCATGCTGTCTCGCCAATCGCATAAAGCCCCGGCACTGTCGTTTCTCCCCAGCGATTAACTGAAACACCTCCCATTAAGAAATGCATTCCCGGAGCAACAGGAATTTTTCCGCTGTGGATATCAATCCCTGCTTTTTCACAAATAGCGGTGATGGTAGGGAAACGCGTTTCAAAATCAGAAATCGCACTGAAGTCTATATAAACGCGATTTCCTTTTGCCATTTCTTCGTGAATAACCCGTGAGACAATATCTCTTGGAGCCAGGTCACCTAAAGGATGCCGTTCAGCCATAATCCTGCGGCCGTTTTCGTCTACTAAACATCCGCCTTCCCCTCTGACAGCTTCTGAAACAAGCCCGTAGGAAACACCATTTTTCACAAGCAGTGTCGGGTGAAACTGAGTAAACTCCAAATCCGTTAATTCCGCCCCGGCCCGGTAAGCCAGAGAAAGACCGTCACCTGTGACAGTGAGATCATTCGTATGGTGAAGAAACAGGTTTCCACAGCCGCCGGCAGCCAGCACAACTTCGTCTGCGTGCCTTACCTTGAGCCGCCCTTTGCTGTCTTTTGTCATGACGCCGATACATCGTCCGTCCTCTATAAGCAAATCTGCTGCCGTTTCATTCTCGATTAACTTGATTTTGCTGTTGATCCGTTTGAGCAAATAATCGATAAGCAGCCTGCCTGTTGCGTCTCCGCCTGCATGAAATATGCGGTTGTATGAGTGGGCCCCTTCTCTTCCAAGACAAACACCGCCTCGCTCATTGCGGTCGAATGGAAATCCACGCTCCAATAGGCTTTGAACCATCATTTTTCCATCATGTAATACGTCTGCTACAATAGCTAGATTATTATGGCCGCACCCTGCGTATAACGTATCCTCCAGATGGGCTTCAATCGAGTCATCTTTTGCATAGGCCGCAGCAATCCCGCCTTGTGCATAGACAGAATTGCTGTTTTTGACGCTTTTTTTTGTGATAACAGTCACTTCGTATGAGGGCGGGAAAGCTGCAGCTAAGGAAAGTGCCGCCGCCCCTGAACCGATGACTGCAATCGTCTTTTTAGACATATGTCATCCTCCTGTTGTTTACACCTGTCTTGACACCTATATTTACACAAGGATAAAATAAACTCAAGAGTTTTTTATGGAGAACGGATGGGGGAAGACCGGATGATTTATTTAGATTATGCAGCGACAACGCCTATTTGTGAGGAAGCCCTTACTGTATATCAGAAGCTTAGTATGGATATGTACGGAAATGCCAGCAGCCTGCATGATGCAGGAGGAAAAGCAAAGCACATACTGGAGTACTGCCGTGAAAAAATCGCCAACATCATTGGCGGAGAAGCAAGCGGCATCTATTTTACAAGCGGCGGCACTGAATCCAATTTTCTGGCCATTCAATCATTGCTAAACGGCCTGCCAAAAACGAAAAGACATTTTATTACGACTGCCATGGAGCATCAGTCCATTCACAATTGCGCTGCTTTTTTGGAACAGCAGGGATATGATGTAACAGTCATTGAACCGAATGAATACGGGCTTATTACCGAGGAAATATTACTAGCCCATATCCGGCCGGAAACAGGCCTTGTATCTATTCAGCATGCAAATTCTGAAACCGGGATCATTCAGCCCATTCACCGCCTGTCTTCATACCTGCACAATAAGGGCATTCTTCTTCATTGCGACGCTGTTCAAACGTTTGGAAAGATCCCGATCAATACAAAAAATCTGGGAGTAGATGCACTCTCAATGTCCAGCCATAAAATCCACGGTCCAAAAGGAGTAGGGGCGGTCTATATCCGTCCGGATGTCCCTTGGAAACCCGTTTATCCTCTGACTACTCACGAATACGGATTCAGAGCCGGCACCGTAAATGTTCCCGGGATCGGTGCCTTCACTGCCGCTGCAGAATTGATCGTAAGCGAAATGGAAAAACAGATATCCCGCAATGAGGCATTAAGAACATACTTTCTAGACCAAATCCGTATTCGGTCTCTCCCTGTAACCCTTGCGGCAGACACTTCGCAAGCAGAATGTCTTCCGCATATTATAGGGTGTTTTTTTCACTCATTTGAAGGACAATATGTTATGTTAGAATGTAATCGGAGTAATATTTGCATTTCAACCGGCAGCGCTTGTTCTGCAGGTTACCACGGTCCGTCTGAAACAATGAAAGCATTAAGAAAAACCGAACAAGAAGCTCTGCAATTTATCCGCATCTCTTTTGGCAGGCATACAACAGCTGAACAGCTGGAACAGTTATTACATACGTTTACAGTGCTTTGGGAACAAAAGAAAGGAGAATTTGATATTGACCGAAGAATTAAAGCTAATGGGCGCCAACAGGCGTGACCAGCTTCTTCTGTGGCTGAAGGAATCTAAATCACCGCTGACAGGAGGAGAACTCGCAAAAAAAGCGAACGTTTCAAGACAGGTTATTGTACAGGATATATCGCTCTTGAAAGCGAAAAATGTACCGATTATCGCCACAAGCCAAGGATATGTATACATGGATGCAGCCGCTCAGCAGCACCAGCAGGCAGAAAGAATCATAGCATGTCTGCACGGTCCTGAACGGACAGAAGAGGAACTGCAGCTCATCGTCGACGAAGGCGTTACAGTAAAAGACGTAAAAATCGAGCATCCCGTGTATGGAGATTTAACTGCAGCCATCCAAGTAGGCACCCGGAAGGAAGTTAGCCATTTCATTAAAAAAATCAATTCTACGAATGCTGCCTACTTATCACAGCTGACCGACGGCGTGCACCTGCATACACTGACAGCACCTGATGAACATCGCATCGATCAAGCTTGCCAAGCCCTCGAAGAAGCCGGCATTTTAATTAAAGACTAAAAAAAGCCCTCTAGAGGGCTTTTTTATAATTGGTAAGACTGGTATGCACCCAGGAGCTTCACTTTGCAGCCGAGCGCTTCAAGCTCCTGCATGGCCCCTGGAATCAATACATCATCAAACGCTTTTTCAATATCAATAATAAAGAAATAATGGCCTAATCCGGTTTTAGTCGGACGTGACTCAATTTTTGACAAGTTTAAATTTCTCCAAGAAAATGCAGACAGCACTCTATGCAGCGCCCCGGACTGATCATCCTGCGGCAGCATGACCATTAAGGTCGTTTTGGGCCTAGAACTCAATTTTGAATTCACTTCAAAAGATATGTTTTCATCAGGAGACAGGATAACAAATCTTGTATGATTGTCCCTATAATCCTGTATATCCCGTTTCACGATTTTTAATTCGTATGTAGAAGCTGCCATATCATTGGCAATGACCCCGATATTCAGCTCGGGATGGTCACTGACAAACTTTGCTGCCGCCCCGGTAGAATTGGCGTATTCATATGGAACGGAAGGAAAATGTCGATGAAGAAATTTATGGCATTGCGCAATCGCGTGTGAATGTGAGTAAATTTTGTCGAGCTCTTTCCATGCATTCTCTCTAGAGGGATGGACGAGCAAGTGCTGATGAATCGGCAACGTCATTTCACCCACGATTGGCAAGGGCTGTTCATGTATTAAATAGTCTATTGTTAGATTAACAGATCCTTCTAATGCATTTTCCAAAGGAACAAAAGCAAAATCAACTTCGCCTGCAACGGCTGCATCTATACACTCCGGAATGGTGCGGTAAGCAACATGTTCGGCGCCGTTTTGAAAACAAGAACTGACTGCTAGATGTGTAAATGTAGCTGCTGGACCTAAATAACCGACTTTCATGACGATTTTCTCTCCCTTATGCACCTGAACCTAATATTTCAACCTTTTCTACAAAATCAAACTTCCTGAGCTTATTCATTAATGTATGAATGTCTTCTTCCATTGCCGACGTACTGATAGACAGTGTCACATTTGCTCTGCCTTGAAGCGGAATGGTCTGGTGAATGGAAAGAACGTTGCTTCCAGAATCAGCTACCGCCTGAAGAAGCTGAGATAACGCACCTGACCTATCCTCCAAATGAAAGAAAAGTGTGATAATTTGTTCTTTTACCATGGTGTAGAATGGAAAAACAGCATCCCTGTATTTATAAAACGCACTTCTGCTTAAATCGACCTTTTGAACGGCATCTGCTACTGAATCTGCTTTTTTTCGATCAAGCAGCTTTTTGACTTCTAATGTTTTTCTCATTGCATCGGGCAATACATCTTCACGGACAAGATAAAATGTCTCCTCTTTCATTTGCATCCCCCCTTTAAAATAGAGAGCCTGGCACCAGGCTCTCTTTTCAGCCAACATTCATTAATCAATAAATTCAAATTCAAATTCCAGAAGCCTGATTATATCTCCATCCTTGGCTCCGCGTTCTCTGAGTGCTTCATCAACACCCATTCCGCGCATCTGTCTTGCAAACCGTTTAACCGATTCATCACGTGAGAAATCAGTCATCTTGAATAACCGCTCAAGGCTGTCTCCTGAAAGCACAAATACACCGTCTGGATCGCGTGTAATGTTAAATGGCACTTCTTCATTTTCCATCGTGTACATGACACGGTTTTGTGTAAGCTCTTCCTCGTCATACAGCGGGAATTCCGGTGTGTTCTCAAGCTGATTGGCAACCTCAAACAGAAGCTCACGCAGACCTTCTCTTGTCACCGCACTGATCGGGAATACCGGATAATCATCCGTCAGCTTTTCTTTAAAGGCTTCGAGATTTTCCGCAGCCTCCGGCATGTCCATTTTATTTGCAACGATAATTTGCGGACGCTCAGTGAGACGCAGATTGTACTCGCTCAGCTCCTGGTTAATCGTAAGATAATCATCATATGGATCACGGCCTTCTAAGCCTGACATGTCAATGACATGAACAATAACCCTCGTCCGTTCAATATGGCGCAAAAACTGGTGGCCCAGTCCGACGCCTTGGTGTGCGCCTTCAATCAGCCCCGGCAAATCAGCCATGACAAAGCTGCGTCCGTCATCCGTTTCAACCATGCCGAGATTCGGGACAAGCGTTGTAAAGTGATAGTCCGCAATTTTCGGTTTTGCAGATGAGACAACAGACAGCAAAGTAGATTTTCCCACACTTGGGAACCCGACAAGTCCGACATCTGCAAGCACTTTTAATTCAAGAACAATGTAGCGTTCTTTTCCCGGCTCGCCGTTTTCTGAAAGCTGAGGCGCGGGATTAGCCGGTGTAGCAAAGCGGCTATTCCCTCTTCCTCCTCTTCCGCCTCTTGCAATGACAGCCCGCTGTCCGTGCTCTGTTAAATCAGCGATGACCTGTTTTGTATCATCGTCTGTCACAACGGTGCCCGGCGGAACTTTAATGACCATATCATCAGCATTTCGCCCGTGCTGGTTTTTGGACATGCCATGCTCGCCGCGAATCGCTTTAAAGTGTTTTTTGTATCTAAAATCCATCAGGGTGCGGAGACCTTCATCTACTTCAAAAACGACGTCTCCTCCCTTTCCTCCGTCACCGCCGGCAGGGCCGCCTTTCGGCACATATTTTTCACGGCGAAACGCAACCATACCGTTGCCGCCGTCGCCGCCTTTTACATATACTTTGACCTGATCTACAAACATAATGTCCTCCGTTCTAAACCGTTAAAAACTCCGCTAGTCCAACCCAATCTCAATCAGACATTCGTGACTCGTGATTTCAAAACGCATGATATCAACGTCCTCATATCCATTCTGCCGAATATCATCAAAAGCAGATGGATCGGCAAAGGCGCCGTGAAAATCAAGGTACAGAATCAGCTGTCTGTCAGGATGATCCGTTTGAAGCGAAACCGTTAAATGATTTTCACTCTCTCTGCTGACTGCTTGATCAAACAGATGAAACAGCTTTCTCATCAGTTTCGCCAGCTTTTGATCATAAGCCGACAAATCCTTAATTTCTCCGAGAACTTCATATTCAAGCGTCATATAATGGGTTTTCCAATTAAACGTAAGAAAATCAAACGCCAAATGCGGTGTTTTCAGGTTTGAGAGCTTTGATTCGTGCTTTGCGTCTATAACCATTTCTTCAATCATTTCAAAGACGCGGTCATACTTCTGCAAGCTTAAGTTTCCTTTAATCAGCTGCAGCTTATTCATCCAATCATGCCGGGAATGGCCAAGCAGATGAATCAGTTCGTTTGTTAATGCCGTGTCGCTTATATTTTCTTCTTGATTTTTTGAAACATCCTTCATTTTCGCACTCCCAATCATTTAATTTCTTATTTAGGAGTCTGTATAAGTGTGTATTATGAATTATAACAGAGAAGGCTTTGTTAGAAAAACAATTGTTTTTCCCAGAAATATCATGTTCCTTTTTTCTGGCTTTGGTTGATTTGCAGCCAGGCAGAACATTTTATGTATTACTGCTTGGGGAACATATCCAGTGGGTTTGAGATGTTTATTCTCATTCTTGGCGGGGTCTGCTCGCACATACTCTGCATTTCATTCTAGGTGTTTACTCCGCATATTGCAAAAAAAACTCCAGTCATCATCGACCGGAGTTTTTTGAATCATTATTGAGCTACAGGATATACGCTCACTTTTTTGCGGTCACGGCCGAAACGTTCGAATTTAACAGTTCCGTCGATTTTCGCAAATAGAGTGTCATCTCCGCCGCGGCCCACGTTTTCACCTGGGTAAATTTTTGTTCCGCGTTGACGGTAAAGGATAGAACCGCCTGTTACGAATTGACCGTCAGCACGTTTAGCACCTAAACGTTTAGCCTCAGAGTCACGTCCGTTCTTTGTAGAACCTACTCCTTTTTTAGAAGCGAAAAACTGAAGATCTAATCTAAGCATGTAGCTCACCTCCTATATTATGTTTGTGGTCACACGCAAGTTGTCTTTGTAATCCCGTTCGATTGTCTCCAGCGAAACAATCATGCCTTCAATCAGCAGCTGAGCTTTTTGGCGTGCCTCTGGATCAAGAGATTCAGGGAATTCAAAATAAAAATAACCCCCGTCCTCCCCTATATCAAGAAGCGGCTCGAAGCCCGCGAGCACAATGACCGCGTTAACGGCTCCAAACACAACGGCTGTCACTCCGGCACAAACAAGATCTTGTCCATGTTCAGCAAAATTCGCATGGCCCGTCATTTCAAAAGACAATATGCCTTTATCATGAGACCTTCTGATTGTTGCCTGAATCATGCTTACGCGTTGATTTTTTCGATCGTCACTTTAGTGTAAGGCTGACGATGACCTTGTTTTTTATGAACGTTTTTCTTTGGTTTGTATCTGAAAACAGTGATTTTTTTCGCGCGGCCTTGTTTTTCAACTTTAGCCGTTACTGTTGCGCCTTCAACTGTAGGGTTGCCGACTTTCACGTTGTCTCCGCCAACAAACAAAACGTCTTCAAAAGTAACTGTTTCACCTGCTTCAGCAGCAAGTTTTTCGATGTAAACAGTTTGGCCTTCTTCAACTTTGATTTGTTTACCGCCTGTTTTAATGATTGCGTACATTCTCTGCACCTCCTATTAGACTAAGACTCGCCAGATACCAGGGGGCTGTAAAAGCTCTTAACACCTGTACTGAGCGGTTGTAGCAATGGTGCTACATCCATAACATTAAAAAATATACCAAAATACAAGGCGTTTGTCAATCAGTTTTAGTAGGGCAGAAGCAGTTCCTCCATGGAAGAATTCGTCCGCTTATCGGCAAAGTAAGCGTGCAGCACTTCATTCTCGTCAAGCTGGCTAAGCTTTTGGCCTGATTTTTCTATAATAATCGGATGCTTACAGCCACGTTTGAACTCGGCCATCACATGATAGACTTTATCCTCCGCCTTTACTGTCAGCGGCAGAAGTTTCTCAAGCTCCCTGTTTTTTCCGTAATACCTTTCGAGGAGAAATCTCACATGGATATAGTGCCTTTGCCGATATTCCTCAAACAAGGAAACAGCCAGAAAGACAAACAAAACCCATGCGCTGATTTGCAGAGGAATCACGAATAAAACCCAGCACCCGAGCAGCAGGCAGAAGCAGAGCGACGTTTTTAGATTAAGCCGGTGAGCCTTTTGAAAAGGCAGCTGTTTGGAAAACAACAAAAATAACAGTTTTCCTCCATCCAGCGGCCAGATCGGCAGTAAATTGACAAATAAGATAGAAAGATTATAAAAGGTGAAGAGTTCAAAGGTATGCTGATGAATCACTGAGACTTCTGCAAGCATCCAGGCGGCAAACTGAAGCCAGATGTGCTGAAGAGGTCCGGCAATAATGACCGCAAACTCTTCCTTTAACGGCCGATTCCCGTGCTCTTCCACTTCGACCGTTCCGCCAAACGGCAGCAAAAAAACACGCTTGATTCTCCAAGAAAAAAACACAGCCAGAGCAGCATGCCCCAGCTCATGAATCAATACAATCAGGAGCAGACATAATAATGCTTTCATATGGCCTGTGAGCAAGCCCAGCGCCGCAATAATCCAAAGAAAAGGATGCACATGGATCTTTAAGATAAGGTCGAGCCATTTATTCAAATGAAATCACCTGAATCGGATCAATAAATTTATCGCCGTCTTTCATGGCAAAATAATAGACCCCTTTATTATGATCATCAAGCTTAATCGAACCGAGCTTTTTGCCTTTATCCACAAAATCATATAAAGCAACATCCACATCTTTGAGCTCGCCATAGATACTATAGGTGTTGTCAGCATGCTGCACCTTAACCGTCAGTCCCGTTTGGCTGTCTTTGCTGACTTCAACCACATAGCCTTCTTTTACGCTATCAATCTTATCACTGCTTGTTTCGACTTTAATTCCTTCCCCATTGTCCTGAAAATCCTGCTGTACTTTCCCGGATGCAGGCGCGATCAGATCTTTGCCTACTTCAATCTGCTGTTCCTTATTTTTGTGTTCAGGAGCCAGGAAAGCAAGCGGATTTCCGAATTTGGTTTCGAACCAATGGCTTGCTGAAGCAAATTGAAATTCAGTTTCAAAGGTTTTGGCTACGGCGGGTTTAATCTGACTGACGGGTCCAATGTTTGTTTTATAGGCTATAGCTGAAACGAGAACAAGGCAGGCCGACAGAAGACATTTCAGGATAATTGAATCTGTTTTCACCAATGGGTGTTTTCCGTTGAATGTTGGCATGTTATCTTCGTAGACCGGAAGTGTTCCATGCTTTTCCTGATCCGTTACCATCACCCAGGACGGGGGTTTCTGCTTTTCAGAAACTGTCTGAGTAGAGAAACGTTTTGAGCCGGAAAGCTGCTTTCTTCTTTTCTCTAATCGTTTTCTGATTTCATCTGCTCTGTGACTCATTGCCATCATCCTTTGCATTCGTTGGGTTTGTACATCATATGTCTTGTCCATGGCAAATATTCGGTTTAGTCAAGAACAAAGCAGGCAAAAACAAAAAAACCTGACACAGCATATGCTTTGTCAGATTCTTCTCTTTGATTCTATCACATTAAGATCTTACTCCGAAAAATGACTTAATCTTAGCCATCATTCCTTTGTTTTGCTCTTCAAGCACCTGTAAAGGAACAGATTCACCTAAGATGCGGCGGGCAATATTGCGATATGCAATGGAAGCGCGGTTTTTAGGGTCCATCGCAATCGGTTCACCATGGTTGGAAGCTTTAATGACTTCATCATCATCAGCCACGATTCCGAGCAAATCGATCGACAGATGCTGTACGATTTCGTCGATATCCATCGTGTCACCGTTTTTCATCAGGTGATTTCTGATTCTGTTTACAACGAGCCGCGGCGATTCAACATTTTCCTCTTGCTCCAGCAGCCCTATAATACGGTCAGCATCACGAACAGCTGAGATTTCAGGCGTAGTGACCACAATCGCTTTATCAGCTCCGGAAACGGCATTTTTGTACCCTTGCTCGATTCCGGCAGGACAGTCTATGATGACATAGTCAAATTCCTGTTTGAGCTCTTGGACCATGTTTTTAATTTGTTCAGGAGCAACAGCTGTCTTATCGCTCGTTTGAGCAGCGGGCATTAAATAGAGCAGATCATCGAAACGTTTGTCTTTTACGAGCGCCTGATGCATTTTGCATCTGCCCTCTACAACGTCTACCAGATCGTAAATAATTCTATTTTCAAGACCCATTACAACATCAAGGTTGCGCAGTCCTATATCAGTATCTACTAAGCATACGCGCTTCCCTAAAATGGCTAAGGCGGTACCGAGGTTCGCAGATGTTGTTGTCTTACCTACTCCGCCTTTTCCCGAAGTTATTACGATAGCCTCACCCAATTCACATTCCTCCCTCAAGCCTTGTTAGATCAGGTCTTAAATGAGCCAAATGTTGAAGGCGTTCAATGACCATATTTCCGTCTGTATCTAAATAAGCACATTCCATTTCGTTCCCTTTTTGAATGTGGTCTGGGGAGCGATTTAACACATGATTGATTCTTAATTGTGTCGGAAGCATTTCAGAGGCGGCGATGACCGCTTGATTATTTCCATTAAATCCGGCATGCGCGATTCCCTTCAGTGAGCCCAGAACAAAAATGTTCCCTCCGGCCTTGACTGTTCCGCCGGGATTCACGTCACCGATCAGGAGCAAGTCGCCTTTTACCTGCAGCACTTGGCCTGAACGGACAATTTTTGAAACAGAAATAATTTCGGCTTCCTCTCTTATCTGCTGTGCTTCTTTTTTAGTAATGACTTCACTGTCAATAGAATGAACAAACAAATCTTTCTTTGACGCAATCAATTCGGTTAGCTGTTCCTCTTGCTCCTTATATAAAAAGCGATTTCCCAGCTTAACATGAACGCTGATTTTCTGGCCTTTTCCATCGGTATATTGTTCAATTGACAGCATATTCTGAAGACCATCGAGAAGCTCATCAAAAGAACACGCATCATCCAGATGCAATGTTAGTCCATTCTTTGTTCCTTTTATTGTTACATATTGCTGCTTTTTGGTCTTCACAATATTCACCTCAACAACATACTCATTTCGTCAAAAAAAGATAAAATCCTTTTTACTCATCTCTCAATTCTTTCTTTAGACTCATAAAAAACAATCTAAATGGCAGAACAAGAATAAGAGCTGCTGCAATATTTAATAAAATTGTCGGTATAAATCGGTCAAGCACAAATCCGTTAAACGTCATAATGTCTTTATGAATCAAAGACTGAATGCCGAATACGTAAAATTCGAGCAGACAGACAGCCAGAACTGCTATCAATATCACTACAAATGCGTTTGTATGCAACACTTTAAACGCTTTTGAAGCCAAATAGCATAGCCCTGCAAAACCAAACATGTAAACGCCTAATAGACTTGTATAGTTCATGTCATATAGAAAACCAAAAATAAATCCGTAAATCATCGCGTGTTTTTGGTTGATAAAAGCCGACATGAATATCAATACAAGCATCAAAAAACGCGGGGCGAGCACTTGGTCATCTGTAACGAAAGGAAAATGCACCAAATCTGTAAAAATGCTTTCCGCAGAAAAAACAAGCATCATAACGAAAGGGAGAAGGAAACGTTTCACGATCCTTCCTCCTCTGTATCGACAGTCGGCACGTCACGGTTTACAACGATCACATTATTTAAATCTGTAAGGTCAGCCGCAGGTTTTACATAAGCAACCTTCGTCAGTCCATAGGAATCTGACTCGATATCAGTCACTTCACCGATTGTCAGCCCTTCTGGGAAAACACCGCCTGTCCCTGATGTTTCAATAAGATCGCCTTTTTTCACGTCTTGTTTATCCTTACGCTCAATAATTGTCATCTTAAGACGTTTTTTCTCTTTGTCATATCCTTCGATCAAGCCGTAGCCTTTGCTGCCTTTTTTTCCGGAAATTTTTGTCGCGACTCTGTTATTGCGGTCAGTATCGCTTAAAAGCTGAACAGTAGACGTAAAATTGTTAAGTCCGGAGCTTTTGATCTTGCCGATTAATGCGCCTTTTTCGTTTGTAACGGCCATATCTTTCGCTACGTTTTGCTGAGTCCCCTTGTTAATGGTGACCTGTTTGGCCCAATTATCAGGGCTTCTGGCGATGACCGTTGCTAAAATCGGCTTGTAATCTTTAATCGATTTGACATGGCCAAGCTCGTCACGCAAGGATTTGTTTTCTTCTTCAAGCTCTTGAAGCTTGGCTTCATATTGTGTCTGTCCGTCAAGTTTTTCTCTTAGACGCTCGTTTTCTTTGTATGTGTTTTTTAAATCATTGATGTTCTCAAATATTCCTGCAAAAAATTCGGCAGGCGTATGAAAAATATTTTGAAATACTCCCGTCGTATCGCCGATCACTTTCTCAGGCCAGGTGGTATTGCGGCCGCCCTTCAGCGAAAATCCAATCATAGCCACCAATATGATAATACACAGAAGTAATAGCATTAACCGCTTATTCGGCATCGTGTTACACCTCTTCTATTGAACTCCCGATTATCTAGTTTTCCCTTTGAAAAGATGGATGTGCTCCAGTGCTTTCCCTGTTCCGATCGCTACACAATCAAGCGGATCTTCGGCGATAAGGACCGGCATTTTTGTTTCTTCGCTGATGACTTTGTCCAAATTGCGCAAAAGCGCTCCGCCGCCGGTTAACACTATACCTCTGTCCATGATATCTGCTGCAAGCTCAGGCGGTGTTTTTTCGAGTGTGCTCTTCACTGCTTCGACAATTGTAGATACAGTGTCGCGTAGAGCATTAGAAATCTCTTTTCCTGTAATTTCAATTGTTTTCGGCAGACCTGTCAGCAAATCGCGTCCGCGGATTTCCATGTTGTCGGATTCTTCAGGAGCTTCTGCAGATCCGATTTCCATTTTAATCGCTTCAGCCGTACGGTCACCGATCATCAGATTGTACGTTTTTCTGATGTAGTTGATAATCGCGTCATCCATCTCATCACCGGCTACACGGATTGACTGAGACGTTACGATGCCTCCGAGGGAAATAATCGCAACTTCTGTCGTACCGCCCCCGATATCAACAACCATGCTTCCAGTCGGTTCCCAAACTGGCAGATTGGCCCCAATTGCTGCGGCAAAAGGCTCTTCAATCGGATACGCATCACGCGCTCCTGCCTGTCTTGTCGCATCGATAACAGCGCGTTCTTCAACAGCTGTAATGCCTGATGGGACACATACCATTACATATGGTTTTCTGGCAAACATGCCTTTATTTTTTATGGCTTGATTGATGTAATATTTCATCATCGTCGCCGTTGTTTCATAATCAGCGATAACGCCGTCTTTCATCGGGCGAAGAGCCACCACGTTGCCCGGTGTCCGTCCAATCATATTTTTCGCATCATTTCCGACAGCGACAATCGATTTCGTATCCGTCTGCAAAGCGACAACTGACGGCTCTCTCACAACAATTCCTTTTCCTTTTACAAAAACAAGCGTATTCGCAGTTCCAAGATCTATACCAAGGTCTCTAGCACCAATTCCAAACATATGTATGTATCTTCCTTTCTTAAAGCAAAAATACCCTAAAGGGAAAAACTCATAAACTCTATTATAGCTTAATTCGACGAAAAAAAAAGTGTTACAAATATCCTTTTTCCTTTAAACTCACAAATTTTTTATCCCCGATCACCAAATGGTCAAGCAGCTCGATGCCAATCAGGTTTCCGCATTCAAACAGCCGTCTTGTCACTTCAATATCTTCCCTGCTCGGCGTCGGATCTCCAGAAGGATGATTATGAACACAAATAAAGGAAGCGGCAGATCGTTTAAACGCTTCTTTAAACACCTCTCGCGGGTGGACAATAGATGAATTCAGGCTTCCGATAAATACGGTGCGTTTATGGATGACTTGATTTTTTGTATTTAAGTATAAACAGACAAAATGCTCCTGGGTTAAAAAGCGCATATCCTCCATGACAAGATTAGCGCCGTCTTCCGGGGAGCGAATAACGAAATGTTCTTCGTTGGCTAATTTATGAATCCGGCTTCCAAGCTCAACTGCTGCCAGTATTTGAATCGCTTTTACCATACCGATTCCCGGGATGCTTGACAGCTCTTCAACCGATGCTTCCTTGAGCAGACGCAGCCCGTCAAATGAGCGCAGCAGCCGGTTTGACAGGTCCAAAACAGATTCGTGTTTAGTCCCTGTCCGCAATAATATAGCCAAAAGTTCATGATTCGCTAAGTTCTCGGCTCCGACTTTCAGGAGCCGTTCTCTTGGCTTTTCTTTCATTGGGAAATCTTTGAGTTTTAATGGCAGATCTTGTATGACCAAGCACTCCTTTTCTTTCCCTTCCCGTTTATAGAACCGTCATGCCCTTATATCAAAATGGCGAAGAGCTCTCATTGTTTTTGATATAGGAAGACCCATGACTGAATAATAATCTCCGTCTATTTTCTTTACAAAAAGCGCGCCTCTTCCTTGGATGCCGTATGCACCTGCTTTATCCATCGGCTCTTTTGTTTCAATATACGTCCAAATCTCTTCTTCACTGAGGGACCAAAACGCAACTTCTGTCTTATCATAAAAAGTCTCGCTGTGATTTTCAGCTTGAATGCTGACCGCGGTTATTACTGAGTGACTTCGGCCTGAAAGCCTCCGCAGCATAGAAGCAGCTTCTTCTTGATCCTGCGGTTTGCCAAGGCATTCGCCGTCAAGGCATACCATTGTATCAGCACCGATAACGATTGCATGCGGGTGGAGATCAGCTACAGCCTTAGCTTTTTGTTTTGCCAACCATTGGACGTTTTCTTCTGGTGAAAAGTTTCGATTTAATTTTTCTTCTACTTCACTGACAATAATGGAGTAGGGCAGCTGGAGAAGATCGAGGAGTTCTTTCCTGCGCGGAGATTGTGATGCAAGTATTAGCGGTTTTGTCATGTTCGTCATCCTTTCAGGGTTTGCTTAAGAAAAAAAGATACTCGTTTATCCTACCAAATCACGAGGCTTGTCACAATTTCAGAAAAATAACTTTTTCATGACAAAATAAAAAAAGCCTGTCACTAAAGGACGAAGGCTCACGCACTTTCTCTTATTTAACGACGGCTAACAGCTCCTGCTGAGCCTTCCACCCGGCTTCAGCACTTGGATCCTCTAATTCCTTTAAAGCCTGCAAAATCGCTTTTTTCTCTCCTGTTTCTGACGCTTTTGTTTCACCAAGAGACTTTTCTATTTTCTCTACACTCGCTTTTGTAATGTCTTCGCCGAGAATCGCCTTTGCTGCAAGCTCCGCTGTTTCCTTAAAAGAATCTGTCATATCTGACTCTATTGATAAGGAAAGCTCCTTGCCTCCCCAGGCTTCAAAATCACTGTCGATTAAAACCTGTCCTAACTGCTGTGAGACATCCTTATCACTGGCTAAGCCCGCGATGACATACGTATACCCGTCATCCTTTGACAGTGACACGGCGGAATATCCTTTTTCGGTCAATTGTTCTGTTAACGTTTCGGCACCCTTTTCATTTGAAAATTTTCCGGCTTGTACAGCGTATGTTTTATATGTACCTTCAGTTTGCGCCGCTTGTTTTTCTGTGCCTGAAGTTTGTTTATCAGTTGAAGTATCCCCTGCTTTTGCCGTTTGGCTGCCTAGAGAATCCTCTAAAGAGGCCGGTGCTGACGCTTCTTTATTCCCCGATATGTTTAACGCGAATAGCCCTAATCCAGTGCCAATGACAGCCGCGAAGGCAATCGTCGCAGCCACTCTTTTTACTGGTTTGGCAGTCCCGGTCTTTCCTTTTGCATAAGACTTTGTTTTTTTCTTTTGAAAAGGAGGAACAACTTTTGGGTCCTCTTTAAACACCTTGTCTTCCTCTGAATCCCAATTGAATTCATCTTCATCAGGATGTTCCTGGGATGCCGCAACCTCTTGTTCTGCCTGTCTTTTTTCCTCCCAATTTGAAAATGTCATGCTTTTATCCGCCTCTGTCTCAGGCGTCTCTTGTTCGTAAACCGTCTCTTCTTTTCCATTAATCGTCACCTTGAGGGCTTTTTCTGCGGCTTTACTGTTTTTTTTATTCTTTCTTTTTTTCAATTCCGCTTCCTCCCTTCATTTGCTTGACCGTTCTTGTCGGCTTTTCATGCTACACACTTTAGCACAGGCAAAGAAAAAAAGAACAAGACTTTTGTCGCCTTGTCCAAAAAACGTTCGTCAAATTTTTCAGCAGTCAGCCCAATGCCATTTTGATATAAAAAGAAATGATAGAGTCACCGTATAAATAGGCTAAAATGCTCCCTGCGGCTATAGCGGGGGCAAAGGGAAGCGGCTGCCTTTTAGCGAGTCTACCAGTCAGAACGGCTGCCGCTCCATATAATGCACCTATCAAAACAGAAAAGAAAAAGGCAGCTGCCAGCATTTTCACACCAAGCACAAAGCCAATCACCGCAAATAATTTAATATCTCCTCCCCCTACTCCCCCATGGGTGATTGCGGCAATTACAGCCAGAAATAGAAATCCGGCTGCCGCACCTAACAGGCCTGCATACCAGGAATCAAGCGGAGAAATCAATCTCGCGGCCGCCAAAAAGGGAAGAAAGAAAATCAATATACGATTTGGAATCAGCATAAAATGAATATCTGTCACTGCAACAATAATGAGAAGAGAGATAAACACCAGAGCGGGAAACAGTTCCAGCGACGTGCCAAAGCGTATTCCTGCGGCGGCAAATAAACACGCTGTCACAAGCTCTGCTGCGGGATACATAAAAGAAATCCTATGCCCGCAGCTTTTACATTTACCTTTTTGAAATAGGAATGACAGGATGGGAATTAATTCTGCAGGAGTTAATGTCCGCCGGCAAAACGGGCATGATGAACGGGGCGCAATTATAGATAGATGTAAGGGGATACGGCACCCGGCCGTATAGTAAAAAGAACCAAGGATAAGTCCGAAGATAAAAAGAATGGATAACATAGACAACACACCTTTACTCATTGAGTTCTGGTATGGATTGTAGCAAAATGGACATCCTGAGCTCCAATTGGGAATATTCAATTTTACACATAAAAAAACGGCAGAATCTTTTTTTTGATTCTGCCGGAGCCGGATGCTTTTATTTCAACCTTTTTCGAATGTCAGAAATAAAGTAAAGAGATCCGGTAATCAGCACAATTTCATTTGAGCCCTTTTTGCTTTCTATGAATTTGATCACATCGTCTGGATCTTCACTCCAGCTTTTATTGCTGATTTCACTTGCATCATAGAGATCTTTTGCAAGAGAAGCACGCGGGAAATCAAAAGAAGCAAAATGCATCGCATGAGCAATGGTTTCCAGTCTTTTAATCATGTTCTGATACGGTTTGTCCTTTAACGCGCTAAACACCACAGAAATGCGTGAATTGGCGAAACGCTGCTTCATCGTTTCTGCCAGCTTTTCAACACCTTCTTCGTTATGCGCACCGTCTAAATATACCGGAGGATGCTCCTGAACAAGCTCTAACCGTCCCGGCCAAGCAGCCTTCACAAGCCCGCTCCTTAACGCTTCGTCACTGATATGGGCGATATTCTCCTTATTGAGCCACTCCGCAGCCAAAATGGACAAAGCAGCATTTTGTCTTTGATGGGTGCCAATCAGAGATGTCCGAATATCTTCATAGCATTTCTCTTCCGTTTTGAATGAAAACTGTTCTCCTGCAGGCAGAGCCTCTTCATTGAAAATAACACATGCATCATGCAATGACTGGAACGGCGCAGCATGCCGTTCGGCTTCATGGCGGATGACCTGTAAAGCTTCCGGCTGGGTAACTGCTGTAACGATTGGAATACCTTCTTTAATAATACCGGCCTTTTCTCCTGCAATTTCTTCAATGGTGTTTCCCAAAATGTTCATATGATCGTGTCCGATGCTTGTAATCACAGTTAAGAGCGGTTCAACCACATTAGTAGAATCGAATCTACCGCCCAGACCTGTTTCAAAAATAACAAAATCGACCTTATGAAACTCTGCAAAATATAAAAACGCACAAGCCGTCATAATTTCAAATTCTGTCGGCTGTCCGTATTCCGTTTGATCAAGGGCTTCAACGTGCGGTTTCATTTGATTGACGAGTGCTGTCCATTCCTCATCTGAAATCGGTATCCCGTTTACGCTGATCCGTTCATTAAACGTAATAATATAAGGCGATGTAAATGTTCCAACCGTATATCCGGCTTCCTGCAGCATAGAACGGATAAAAGCGACAGTTGATCCTTTACCGTTTGTTCCTGCGACGTGGAACGCTCGGATTTTTTTTTCAGGATGTCCTAACCGCGCCATCAGCTGTTTCATTCGGCCAAGTCCGGGCTTCACCCCGAATTTTAGCCTCCCGTGAATCCAGCTGCGCGCATCTTGATATGCAGTAAACAATGATAATCCCCTCTTTTATAAGACAAGGCGGTTTCTCTAGAAACCGCCCCGGCTTTTCATTAACCCTTCAGCTCAGCCATTCGTTTTTGAACAGCGTCACGCTTCGCCACATAATCTTTTTCTTTTTCACGTTCTTCATCAATTACGTGTGCAGGCGCTTTTTTCATAAATCCTTCATTTCCAAGTTTCTTTTGGACACGCTCAACTTCTTTTGTCAGTTTATCAAATTCTTTTTGCAGACGGGCAATTTCTTCATCAATATTGATTAAGCCTTCAAGCGGAAGAATAACCTCTGCTCCTGAGACAACGGCCGTCATCGCCTTATCAACAGTCTCAATATCGGTGCCGATTTTAAGCACACTCGGATTCGTAAAGCGTTCAACATATGAACGGTTCGCTTCGAGGCGGGCTGCTATTTCGTCTGTGCTTGTTTTAATGTACAGTTCAACCTGCTTGCTCATTGGCGTATTGACTTCACTGCGGATATTGCGCACAGAACGGATCAGCTCAACAAGAAGCTTCATGTCAGCTGCCGCTTCAGTATCGGTATGCTCCGGCACTACTACAGGCCATTGACTTACTGTAATCGATTCCCCTTGGTGAGGAAGGTGCTGCCAAATTTCCTCCGTTAAGAATGGCATAAACGGATGGAGCAGACGCATCGTTTGATCAAGTACGTAAGCAAGGATGGAACGGGTAGTTTTCTTAGCCGCTTCGTCTTCTCCATAAAGCGGAAGCTTCGCCATTTCAATATACCAATCACAGAAATCATCCCAAATAAAGTTATATAAATGGCGTCCTACTTCACCAAATTCATATCGGTCAGCAAGCTGGGTCACGTGCTCGATCGTTTCATTTAATCGCGTTAAAATCCACTTGTCAGCGACTGACTTTTCGCCTGACAGATCAAGCTCATCGTACGTCATGCCATCCATATTCATTAATGCAAAACGGGAGGCGTTCCAAATTTTATTGGCAAAATTCCAGGTCGATTCCACTTTTTCATAGCTGAAGCGCAGATCCTGGCCAGGAGAGCTTCCAGTCGCAAGGAAATAACGCAGAGAATCGGCTCCGTACTTGTCAATCACATCCATCGGGTCGACACCGTTGCCAAGAGATTTACTCATTTTCCGGCCTTGCTCGTCACGGATTAAGCCGTGGATTAAAACATCTTTGAACGGGCGCTCGCCTGTAAATTCAATGCCTTGGAAAATCATGCGTGATACCCAGAAGAAAATGATATCGTACCCTGTCACGAGAACATCTGTCGGATAGTAGCGTTTAAAGTCTTCAGCCGTTACATCAGGCCAGCCCATTGTGGAGAAAGGCCATAGCGCAGAACTGAACCATGTATCCAGTACGTCTGTATCCTGTTCCCAATTTTCGCTGTCTTCCGGCGCTTCAAGCCCGACATATAGCTCGCCTGTTTCTTTATGATACCAGGCAGGAATACGATGGCCCCACCACAATTGACGGGAGATACACCAGTCGCGGATATTTTCCATCCAGTGTAAATACGTTTTTTCGAAACGGTCAGGCACAAAGTTGACCTTTTCTTCTTTCTTTTGCAGCTCAATCGCTGCATCAGCAAGCGGCTGCATGCGCACAAACCATTGTGTAGAAAGATAAGGCTCCACAACAGCTCCGCTTCGTTCACTATGGCCGACAGAGTGCATATGATCCTCGATCTTGAAGAGAACTCCCGCCTCCTGTAAATCTTTCACGAGCTTTTTGCGGCATTCAAAACGATCCATACCTTGATATTGGAGCGCATTTTCATTCATCGTGCCATCTTCATTCATGACAAGGATGCGTTCTAAATTGTGGCGGTTGCCAAGCTCGAAGTCGTTCGGATCATGAGCAGGTGTAATTTTCACGGCACCTGAACCAAATTCCATATCAACATAGTCATCACCGACAATCGGAATTTCACGATTTACAATCGGCAGAATCACCGTTTTTCCGATAAGGTGTTTATAGCGCTCGTCTTCAGGGTGAACGGCAACAGCTGTATCACCGAGCATTGTTTCAGGACGTGTCGTCGCAATTTCAATTGAACCTGAACCGTCAGCAAGCGGATAGCTCATATGATAGAATGCGCCTTGAACATCCTTGTAAATCACCTCAATGTCGGATAGGGCTGTTTTTGTCGCTGGGTCCCAGTTAATAATATATTCGCCTCTGTAGATCAGGCCTTTTTCATAAAGCTTAACGAATACTTCCCTTACCGCTTTGCTCAAGCCTTCATCCAGCGTAAAACGTTCACGGGAATAATCTAGGCCAAGACCTAATTTCGCCCACTGGCTGCGAATAAAGTCAGCATATTCTTCCTTCCACTTCCACGTTTCTTCGAGGAATTTTTCACGGCCTAAATCGTAGCGGGATTTGCCTTCTTCACGAAGTTTCGCCTCTACTTTAGCCTGTGTCGCGATGCCGGCGTGGTCCATGCCAGGAAGCCACAGCACATCATAGCCCTGCATGCGTTTCATTCTTGTTACAATGTCTTGCAGCGTTGTGTCCCATGCGTGGCCAAGGTGAAGTCTTCCTGTTACGTTTGGCGGCGGGATGACAACAGAGTATGGCTCTTTTGTCTGGTCACTGCCCGCTTCAAAAAATTTGCCTTTTAGCCAAAAATCATATCGGTCTTTTTCAACCGCTGCCGGATCATATTTCGTCGGCATTGTTTGTTCATTCGTTTCCATCATAACCCTCCAGCATGTTTAAAAATGGCTGAGAACGAAAAAAGAGCTCTTCATCCCTGTAAAAGGACGAAAAGCTCTTTCGCGGTACCACCTTTTTTCATGAACTCTATCAGTTCATGCACTTATAACGGATAACGGGTGTTTCCCGAATTTCTCTACTCTTCTTTCAAGAAATTATGCTCCCGGGCGACCTTCCAATCAGACAACATAAGAAGCCTTTCAGCAAACGGCTTCTCTCTCTGCATGCGCCTTTTTTGTACTCTTCCCGTTCTAAGCAGGTGTATTTATCAGCTCATTGTATACATTATTTATGTTCTTTATTATAGTAAAAGTGTTTTTGATTCGTCAATCATCTTTTCCAAAAACACCGCTTTCTATACAGATGGGCAGGCACCTATTGCCCAAGTTTACATATGATGCTTGTAAATGCGTAGAGGAGGATGCACCGTGAAGAAACGTTTCAGCTCTTATTCGCTGCCGCCATGGGTAAGGCAAATTCGGCTTGTATCCGCACAAGTGATTATTCCCATTACGATTTTTCAAGGAATCAGAACCATTTTCTTTCCGACAACCTTTGATGTTTTGCTGCTCGCAATCCTAATCTTTTTAGCTTGCGCCCTTCATTTAGAATGGATATAAACAAACAAGTCCGCGCCATTAAGACGTGGACTCGTTTTCAGCCTGAAATTTTTTCTCTTGTTCAATCTGATGGATTTTCATCACAAACGGCTCTATATTTTTCATTTGCCAATAAGCCTTTAATAATTGTGTACATTCCTCTTTTTCATGCTGTCTTTTCCCAGTTTGATAACCGTTCAGCACCTTGTACATGGCTGCCGGATATGCCATATAGCTGAGAAAAAGGCTGACTTCCGCTTCACGCAAAGGGAATGATTTCGTATATCCATAAAACCATTCGACGCATTCCGGACAAGCTTTCGGAAAGCCTCTGAACATTTTT
Organism: Bacillus sp. FSL R7-0685; assembly: GCF_038002425.1. Taxonomy (NCBI): domain Bacteria; kingdom Bacillati; phylum Bacillota; class Bacilli; order Caryophanales; family Bacillaceae; genus Bacillus; species Bacillus sp. FSL R7-0685. The sequence goes on from NZ_JBBOCN010000001.1 coordinate 2,719,136, forward strand.
GTATAAAAGCCGAGCAGGTCGTTTTGCGGCGGACCGACAGATGCTCTTTCGAAGTTTGTAAAATATCCGGTCCCGGCATCATTATACAGAAAATGGTGTATAGACAGGCTGCCGTGGTTCATTACAACCCTTGAAACGTCCTTTTCCTTTGCAGACTCATACCAGTCCTCCAACCGTTCCAGCGCAAAATTCACCGCGGAAATGGTTTCTGAAAAATAGGTTATGGCCTGGAGTTCAAAAGGAGAAAGGTACCACTCCTTCTCCGCTCTATCCACAAACTGCTCATAGAAAATTTTATCTTGTTCCCACTTTTTTTTCGTTTGCCCGTAATAACGTTCAATCTCATCACGTCTAACCTTTAGTTCCTGCGCGGTTCTCTCGTGAAGACGGGCTGTTTCTCTAAATAAATAAGCATGTTTCTGATCCCGTTCTTCCTCTTGGTCAAATTGGAGCCAAGGCATTAAATAGTAGGTATCTCCGTATTGTATGCCTGCTGAGAAAAACTCACCGCTATTTGTTCTGTAAACGGGAACGAATGAACGAAAGCCTTTTTCCTCAATCGCCACCATATGATCTGTAAAATGCTTGCCGCGACCTTCTTTCAATTTTTTCAGGGCAAATATGCCGTAGTCTGTATACACTTTCCAAACAAGAGGACTGACAGGCTCAATAAATCGAGCAGTCAGTCCGTATTCCTGAAGAACCGATTGGGTATCTTCCATTTCATTCACCACATTTTCCGATCACTTACGGTTTACGCATGGCTATTTTTATATTGAGGAATATAGAGAATCTGTCCTGCTTTTAATTCATCATCCAAGGCTAAAGAATTCATCCTGATCAGCTGCTGGGATGTAATTTCATACCGTTCGCATAAACGCTCGATCGTATCTTCCTGCTGCACAATACAAATTTTCATTCTCGAAAACTCATCCGCTTCTTTTGTAAAGAGTTTTGTTAAATAAAGAGAATTATCACTTTCCTTTGTTTGAGGTTCCTTCGTTTCAGCAGCAGGAGCAACCCTAGGAACAGCATCCGTTTCCTTCCTTTCAGTCTCAGAAGATTCAGGCAGCTGGAAGGATTGAAAAGGTGTTTCTTCCTTAGGCTCTTCAGCTGATGGTGTTTTTCTCACTTCAATTTCGAAGCTCTCTTCCTCTTGTTCTTCCTCCTCCAGCAGCTTAGGCGCTGAATAAAAAGAATCCTCCTCTTCTTGTTCAGGCAGGAAGGTACGGTATGCCGGTTCAGGCAATTCTTCTTGAGATGCCTCCTCCGAGCTTGTTTTTTGATTGAAATGGAAATGTAAATCGGCATTGTCATTCTCCATATATACAGCTGAAGCTGTTTCTCTGCTATCTTCTATGGAGAGAGCGGCCTCTGATACACTCTCCAAAGCTTCATCCGGTTCCGCCTCTTCTTGGCAAAGCGCAGGATCAGCCTGATCCGATTGAGCTGCTTCTTCATTTTGAGCCTCTTGGCGCAGCGCATATTCATGATTAGGAGACACTGTTGTTTCCGCTTTTTCCTCTGCAATCACAGTCTCTGAATGAAGCTCAGCTTCCAAAGCAGGCGATTCTTCTGCTCCAACGTGTTCACGAAGCTCAGTCTCCGCTGGAGAGTCTGCTTCTTCACGAACATCCGCTATTGCAGCTGCCGGCTCTGCCGTTTCTTTTTTTGCTTTAACGATCTCTTGAATCTCTATTTCTGAAGGATCAGGTTCTGGCTCAGATTCTTCTGTTTCCGATTCAGCACGAACCTCCTTTTCCGGCACAGCAAGCTCTTCTGACTCTTCTTCCTCTTTCACATCTTCTCTGGCCTCTGGTTCTGAAGCAACCGATTCAGGCGGCTCAGATTCTGCTTTTTCTGTCTCCAGTTCTTCACGGAGCCCCGCTTTCGAGATAAAAAGTTCTGGCGGTTCGGCTGGCGGTTCATGCTGAAGAACTGCTTCCTCTGCCGATGATGCACCCGGTTCTTCTACTACACTATGTGCCGGCGGCTCTGAAAGCTCTTCCTCCCTGAATGCCGCAGGAGCTTCATATAAAGGTATCTCCGGCTCTTTGTCTTGCGTATCATCCAAAAGCCCTTCAATCGCTAAATCAGCTTGAATTGTTAAAATGCGCGAATCCGTCAATTGATAGTCAAATGCGTCAATAAAGACGAAGACATCCTGTAAATGGCTCACTTTATTTTTCGGAATGGTAATATCCACAGGAAAACAGTGAGTCAGTTCCGCACTTCCATCCTCTCTCTTTCTGACTTGTTCAACAAACCGCTTATCTGTATAAATCTCTTCGGTATGTTTGTTTTGATCTATGTTGTACTCACCTGTAAGTTCAAGCGATCCTATGATTGATACATAATCATTTACTTCCTGAACCCTAATATCAGGATCTAATGAAATAGAAAGCAGTTCAGAAACTTCCTGTCCTTTTTGGAAACAGATCGATTCTTCTACAGAAAATTGCAATCGATGATTTTGCGGCAAGTTCATATCCTCCTTTCATCTAATCCTTAAAATTAGATGTCACTAAAGGTGTATGTATGAACTGGAGAAAATATGAGTGGGAGAGCACGAAAAAACCGGCACAAGGAGTCCTTGATACCGGTTTTCACTCTTATCTGCGGCTGATCTCAGCAAATACTTTCTCAGCTGCCTGGATTGTGTTTTCAATATCTTCATCAGTATGGGCCGTTGAGAGGAAAAGACCTTCGAATTGTGATGGCGGAAGGAATACCCCTTCATTTGCCATCCCTTTATAATAGCTTGCGAACAGCTTCAAATCAGATGATTTCGCTGTTTCATAATTAATGACTGGTTCGTTTGTAAAGAAGAAACCGATCATCGAACCTGCACGGTTAAAGGTATGCGGAATGCCATGAACCTCGGCGGCTTTTGAAATTCCTTCTTCCAGTCTGTCGCCTTTTTTGATGAAATTCTTGTAGGAATCAGGTGTCAGCTGTTTCAATGTCTCTAACCCAGCCGTCATCGCAAGCGGGTTGCCTGACAATGTACCAGCTTGATAGATCGGACCGCTTGGAGCGATCTGCTCCATGATTTCTGCCTTTCCGCCATAAGCGCCGACAGGAAGTCCGCCCCCGATTACTTTTCCTAAACAAGTCAGATCAGGCGTTACGCCGAAGTAACCTTGAGCGCAGTTATAATCAACCCGGAAGCCTGTCATCACTTCATCAAAAATCAGCAGGGAGCCGTACTGCTCAGTGATATCACGCAGACCCTGCAGGAAGCCTTCTTGCGGCGGAACAACACCCATATTTCCGGCAACTGGCTCTACAATGACTCCCGCAATGTCTTCACCGAATTGCTGGAAAGCAAGCTTTACACTTTCTAAATCATTGTACGGAACGGTGATGGTGTTTTTCGCAATGCCTTCAGGCACCCCCGGGCTGTCAGGCAGACCGAGAGTGGCAACACCTGAACCAGCTTTAATCAAGAGAGAATCGCCGTGTCCGTGGTAGCAGCCCTCAAATTTCAAAATCTTGTTGCGGCCTGTATAGCCCCTTGCCAAACGGAGGGAACTCATTGTAGCCTCTGTTCCGGAGCTTACCATTCGTACAATTTCTACAGATGGCACACGATCAATGACGAGCTTAGCCAGTTCATTTTCTACTTCAGTCGGAGCACCGAAGCTTGTCCCGTATTCAGCCACTTTTTTGAGGCTTTCTACGACGCGGTCATTTGTATGCCCTAAAATTAAAGGCCCCCATGACAAGACGTAGTCAATATATTCATTCCCGTCAATATCAAAGATTTTCGAGCCTTTTCCGCGCTCCATAAAAATCGGGTCCATGTCTACCGATTTAAATGCGCGAACGGGACTGTTCACACCGCCTGGCATGAGTTTTTGCGCTTCTTTAAAAGCCGTTTTTGATTTTTCATAGCTTCTCATCTGCCTCAACTCCTGTCAACTGAATAAAATTACTCCGCAAGCCATTTCGCTGCGTCTTTCGCATGATACGTAATAATCAGGTCGGCACCCGCGCGCTTCATGCTTGTCAAAATTTCCAACACAATTTCTTTTTCTTTGATCCAGCCGTTCTGCGCTGCAGCCTTCACCATTGAATACTCTCCGCTTACATTATAAGCGACGAGCGGCAAAGTAAACTCATTTTTTACGTCACGCATGATATCCATATAAGAAAGCGAAGGTTTGACAATCAAAAAGTCTGCGCCTTCTTCGACATCTGATTGTGCTTCGCGGAGTGCCTCCATACGGTTGGCAGGGTCCATCTGATATGTTTTGCGGTCTCCGAATTGCGGTGTGCTGTTTGCTGCATCACGGAACGGACCGTAAAACTCACTTGAATATTTAACAGCGTAAGACATGATGGGAATATTGACGAATCCTTCTTTATCAAGTGCTTCTCTGATCACTGTAACAAATCCGTCCATCATGTTTGATGGCGCAATGATATCCGCACCTGCTTTCGCTTGGCTGACAGCTGTCTGCGCCAAAAGCTCCAGCGATTCATCATTGAGGATGACCCCGTCTTTGACAAGTCCGCAATGGCCGTGGTCTGTATATTCGCACAGGCACGTGTCAGCGACAACAACCATTTCAGGGAAGTGTTCTTTAATTTCTGTGATGGCTTTTTGGACAATTCCGTGATCATGGTACGCTTGTGTTCCGCAATCATCTTTTTCTTCCGGGATGCCGAACACGATAACAGATTGAATGCCCAGTTTGACCAGCTCCGCTACTTCATCCTTCAATAAATCTAATGATACATGGTGAACATCAGGCATTGACGGAACAGCTTTTTTGCCTTCCAGACCTTCAACGACAAAAATCGGATAAATAAAATCTGATGGGTGCAAACGTGTTTCCTTTACCATTTCTCTCATTGCTTTTGATGTCCGCAGGCGGCGGTGTCTATTAAATGATTGACTCATATTCTCTCTTCCTCTCTTGACATGCTGCACATTAGCTCAAGCATGCCATCTATTGTAAATGTATCAGGCATATGCGATGTGATGCCGTATGTCAGAAGGGCATCATTTGTTAAAGGCCCAATGCTGATACAGGCCGTCCCATTCGCCTTCCACTTTTTTAATTCTTCTCCCAAGACATGCATAAACGTATGTACGGTTGATGAACTCGTAAATGTTACATAGTCAAAGGAATATTGACCCGCAGCGTCTTTCAGTGCCTCAATGCCTTCTTCATCCGGAATCGTTTCGTAGAGAACCCATTCCTTTACTTCAAAACCGAGCGGGACAAGCTCTTGTTTTATCACATCACGTGACAAATTCCCTTTCATCACGGTAATGGGCTCCCCCGGTTCAGCATGCTGCTTAAGAGCGTCAGCCAATTGTTCAGCAATATACTCCTGTGGCATCACATCAACCGATACGTTATGCGTTTTTAAACGGCGGGCGGTTTTTTCACCGACGGCTGCAATTTTTTTATGCGCAGGGAGAATAAGCTGATTTTCCTTCAGATAAGAAAAAAAGAAGTCTGCCCCGTTCACACTTGTAAAAACAAGCCAGCCTGGCGCGGTTAGATCCTCCCTTACCTGTTCCGCAACATCATTCGGCAAAGCGCGGCGAAACGTAATCAAAGAGGTTAAAACCGCTTTACCGCCAAGCGCCTCCACTTTTTGCTGAAATGATGTTGCTTGTGCCTTATTCCGGGTGACAAGCACTGTTTTTCCTTTCAACGGAAAATCATTTTCCATCCTCATCAAGCTCCCGTTTTACACGATCAATTAAATCTTTTGCTCCTTTGTCAGCCATAAGAGCGGCACAGCGCTTTCCTACTTCCTCCGGATCGTTTCCGGTGACGGTTTCTTTAAAAATGATTTTGCCGTCAGGTGAAGCGACAAGACCTGTCATTTCAATTTCATCCTGTCCATTTAACACGGAGTAGCCCGCGATCGGAACCTGGCAGCCGCCCTCCATCGCGTTTAAAAAAGCACGTTCTGCTAAGACAGTCCGTTTTGTATATTCATCTGTAAACTGAGAAAACAACGCCAACAGCTCTTCATCCGATTCTCGGCACTCAATCGCCAGTGCTCCCTGCCCCACAGCAGGCAAACAGCGCTCAGGCTCAAGGAATTCGGTTACGACATCTTGCTTCCAACCCATTCTGGAAAGGCCGGCAGCCGCTAAAATAATTGCGTCATAATCCTCTGTTTCCAGCTTTTGAAGTCTTGTATCTATATTACCTCTAATCCATTTAATTGTAAGGTCAGGGCGCTCAATCAAAAGCTGCGCGCTTCTTCTTAAACTGCTTGTGCCAACGACAGCACCTTCCTTCATTTCTGAAAGCTTTACGCGATTCTTTGAAATAAGGGCATCACGCGGGTCCTCCCGTTCAGGAATACAGCCGATCACAAGGCCTTCAGGCAAAACAGCAGGCATGTCCTTCATGCTGTGCACTGCCATATCAATCTCTTCGTTTAAAAGCGCCTGTTCAATTTCTTTGACAAAAAGCCCTTTTCCACCCACTTTTGAGAGTGTAACATCGACAATCCGGTCGCCCTTTGTCACGATCTCTTTAATTTCAAAAGCAAACGAAGGATTGATTTCCTTCAGTTTTTGAATAACCCATTTTGTTTGAGTCATAGCGAGTTTGCTCCGTCTGGAACCTACTTTAATCGTTCTCATCATTTCTTTCCTCCCGAATCTGCTTGGGACATCGTTTAACTGAACCAATGGAATTGCGACAGGCTTCCAAGCAGGAAATAATTGATCATCAGCACCAGAAAACAAGCCGTATTCCACAGTGCAGCGACCTTTCCTTGCAGCTCCTTAATCAGCCTGATATAAAGATAATAGCTGTACAGCAGCAGGACGACAAACGAACCAAGCACTTTGGCGTCAAACCAATACAGCGTTTCTAGTGAGACATACGCCCAAATGACGCCGAGAATCAAACTCAGCAGCAGCATCGGAACCCCAATGACATTTAAAACATACGCCATATAATCAAGCTTAGATAAATCTTCTATTCTCAACAGCCATTTTCCCCACTTTTTCTTTTTCAGCAGATGATATTGAAACATATATAGCACAGAAAAAACGAAAGAAAGGGAAAAAGCGCCGTATGAAAGAATCGCCATTGTAATATGAATCACCAAAAGCTCGGATACAAGCTGCCCGGAAAAAGCAGCTGACTGCTGCTCTGTCGGTGAAAATGTGTGAATGGCGATCATAGAAAATCCTATAACATTTGTAAAAAACACGATAAAGTCAACACGTAAAAGCTTTGTCAGTACAAGTGACAGCGTGACAAGCACCCAGGCATAAAAATAAAGTGCCTCTGTCACATTTAATACCGGAAACCGCCCCGTCACCCACATAAAATAGGCCAAATACACGGTTTGCAGAGTCCAGACAATAGAAAGCAACCAGAAGGCCATTTTTCCAGCCTTCCGGTTGTGTTGAAGAAAATCTATAAAATAAAAGAGTACACTTAACGCGTAAATGACGATTGTCCCCTCATTAAGTCTTGCCATTGCAGTATCAATCATTCAGCTTTCACTCACTTACAAGTGGGCTAAAGCCCGCTTTTGATTCAGCCTTCTTAAAAGAGTGGACCTTCTGGCTGCTTTCAACGGTTTTCATCATTTGACGGCCCGCAGCTTCTTCAATATCAAAAATCTGCATAAACAACGCGAGCTTTTCTTCAGAATCAGCATCTGCCGCAAGCTCTTTCACCTTTAAAATCGGATCACGAAGCATTTGGTTAATAATACTTTTGGTGTGTTTGTTCAACAGTTTTTTCTCTCTTGTGCTTAAGTGAGGCAGCTTACGCTCAATGCTGTCCATCGTTTCTGACTGGATGGCAAGCGCCTTTTCGCGCAATGCAGAAATAACAGGCACAACACCAAGTGTATTCATCCATTGTTTAAATTCCACAATGGTTTCTTCAATTAACAGTTCAACTTTTTCAGCTGTTTCTCTCCGCTCTTTCATGTTCGCTTCTACAATGCCTTCCAGATCGTCGATATCATAAAGAAAAACACCTTCAAGATCATTCAGCGCCGGATCAAGATCTCTAGGCACGGCAATGTCGACCATAAACAGCGGACGTCCCTTGCGAAGCTTATTCGCGTTTTCCATCATCTCTTTGGACACGACAAATTCACTTGCACCGGTTGAACTGATTAAAATATCAGCCTCCGCAAGCGCGCTTTCAAGCTGATTCAAGCTTCTCGCTTCACCTGAAAAACGGTCTGCAAGCTCCTTCGCTTTCAAGTATGTTCGGTTAATGACAGTGACCTTGCCGATTCCCTGTCCGTGCAGGTTTTCCGCAGCAAGCTCGCCCATTTTTCCCGCACCGAGAATCAATATGTGCTTGCTTGAAAGATTTCCGAAGATTTTTTTGGCAAGTTCAACTGCAGCATAGCTTACTGACACCGCATTTGAGCCAATGTCTGTTTCGGCGTGAGTCCGTTTGCCCACTGTAACTGCCTGCTTAAACAGCTCATTAAAAATAGTCCCGATCGTTTTTTCTTGCTGAGCTGTTTTAAAGCTGTCGCGTACCTGTCCGAGAATCTGCGTTTCGCCAATCACCATAGAATCAAGTCCGCAGGCTACACGGAATAAATGCTCAACAGCGGCATCGCTCTCATAAAACGTTAAGAACGGTGACAGCTCTTCTTTGCTTAATTGAAACCAATCAGCTAAAAACTTTTTTATATAATAACGGCCGGTATGGAGCTGGTCGACTACCGCATAAATTTCAGTGCGGTTGCAGGTTGAGACAATGATGTTTTCAAGAATGCTTTTCTCTTCTTTCAGCTGCATCATTGCTTCTGCCAGCTCATTCGGCTGAAAACTTACTTTTTCACGTATCTCAATAGGGGCGGATTTATAATCTACTCCCACAACAAGTATATGCATCGCTCTAATTACACCCCCAACACCCAATCTTAATTTATAATCATTCTAACATAGAACTCATTATTTATAATAATTATAACATAGTTTCTTTCACAAAATGTGAACAGATTTTAAAATTCTTATGCTATATTAGAAAAAGCTTCAGGGAAAAGAAGCATTCCTATTGACAATACCAAAAACAGCAGAAATTTACTACACATCAGCTCTAAAAAACAAGAAGGTGATATGCATGAAACAAAAATCAATTTTATTCCCTTGTCTGCTGCTTGCCGCTTCTGTATATGCATGGCTAGAAAGCGGTCAAGCCGAACTGTTTTCAGGGCAGGATCAATGGCCTGTTCTCCTCATGCTGTTAGGCGCAGCCTTTGTATATCAAGGAAAAAAAGAAGCCGTTACACCCCATTTTTTTATTGGTTTGCTTCTCTTCGGGATCGGCTTACACTTTTTTGCCAAGCCGAAATGGGTATGGTGGCCGGATGATTTTGAAATGCTCCTCTTTATGATCGGCTTCTCACTTCTCGTTTCAACCGTTCAAAAAAAAGAATATGTATATGAGGCTGTGTCGATGATTTGTTTTTCCCTGTTTTTGTACTTTTTCAAACAAATTATGGCATGGCTTGAGTCTGCGCATATTCCAACAGCGCTTCTGAAGGAGTATTGGCCGTTTGTCTTTATTGGAATCAGTTTATTGTTATTATTGATAAAACGAAAAAAATCTATACGATAAATAAAACCGGTAGAGGATCCTCTACCGGTTTATCATTTTTTTGATCGCTCCCCAAGCTTCGTCTTTTCCCTTTTTCGTTTCTGAGGAAAAGAGAATAAGCTCGTCTTCCGGATCAATATTTAATGTTTGTCGGACAACCTTTGCGTGTTTGTCCCATTTGCCTTTCGGGATCTTATCCGCCTTTGTAGCGATAACAATAACAGGAATGCCGTAATACTTTAAGAATTCATACATCTGTACATCATCATTAGATGGCGCATGCCGCAAATCAACGATCTGCACCACAGCTTTTAATTCCTCGCGTGTCGTGATATAGGTTTCAATCATTCTCCCCCATGCTTCACGCTCAGACTTTGACACTTTGGCAAAACCGTAGCCCGGCACATCCACAAAATGCAACTCATCATTGATAATGTAGAAATTAAGCGTTTGTGTTTTTCCCGGCTTTGATGACGTTCTCGCAAGATTTTTGCGATTGATTAATGAATTGATAAAAGACGATTTTCCCACGTTCGATCTTCCGGCCAATGCGATTTCTGGAAGCCCCCCTTCAGGGTACTGTTCCGGTTTTACTGCACTGATCACGATTTCTGACTTTGTGACTTTCATTTCTTCTCTCCTACTAAGGCATGTTCCAAAACCTCGTCTAAGTGGGACGCCAATATAAATGTCAGCCCCTCCCTGACGCTTTCCGGAATATCCTCTATATCTTTTTCATTATCTTTAGGCGCAATAATGGTCGTTAATCCCGCTCTATGTGCGCCAAGCGCTTTTTCCTTTAAGCCGCCGATCGGCAGCACGCGCCCGCGAAGCGTGATTTCCCCAGTCATGCCGACTTCACGCGAAACCGCCCGTCCCGTTAAAGCAGAAACAAGCGCTGTTGCCATCGTAATACCGGCTGACGGACCATCTTTTGGCACCGCACCCTCTGGTACATGTATATGAATATCATACTTCTCATGAAAGTCAGGTTCAATGCCAAGTTCTTCTGTTTTGGATCGCACATAGCTGAATGCAGCTTGAGCTGACTCTCTCATAACATCTCCGAGCTTTCCTGTCAGGATTAATTTCCCTTTCCCCGGAGAAAGCGATACTTCAATCGACAGCGTATCTCCGCCAACGGTTGTATAAGCAAGCCCTGTCACTACACCAACCTGATCCTCTGTTTCAGCTTGTCCATATCTGAAAATGCGTTTTCCGATAAAGTCTTGAAGGTTCTTCTCAGTAACCGTAATCCGTTTTCGCTCTTCAGCAACAATGGCTTTTGCAGCTTTACGGCAAATCGCGGCAAGCTGGCGTTCAAGGCTTCTCACACCAGCTTCTCTCGTATAGTAGCGGATAATATCAAGAATCGCCTGATCACGCAGCTGCAGGTTGCTTTTCTTCAGCCCGTGTTCTTTGATTTGCTTTGGAAGCAAGTGATCCTTTACGATTTCAAGTTTTTCTATTTCTGTGTAGCCTGCGATATTAATAATTTCCATTCTGTCTCTGAGCGGACCCGGAATTGTGGCCAAATTGTTCGCCGTTGCGATAAACAGCACTTTGGATAAATCAAAGGTTTCTTCAATATAGTGATCACTGAAGCTGCTGTTTTGCTCTGGATCAAGCACTTCAAGCATAGCGGATGATGGGTCTCCTCTAAAATCAGATGACATTTTGTCAATTTCGTCTAATAAGAAGACCGGATTCAGCTTGCCCGCTTTTTTCATCCCTTGAATAATACGTCCAGGCATTGCTCCGACATAGGTCCGTCTGTGTCCGCGTATCTCTGATTCGTCCCGAACTCCTCCGAGTGAGATTCTGACGAATTTGCGTCCCAAGCTTTTTGCAATTGATTTGGCTAAAGACGTTTTTCCGACACCTGGAGGTCCTGCCAAACAGAGAATCGGGCCTTTCAGGGATTTGGTCAGCTTCTGGACAGCCAAATATTCTAAAATACGTTCTTTTACTTTTTCAAGCCCGTGGTGCTCTTCGTCCAAGAGACGTCCTGCTTCTTTCAAATCAAGCTTATCATCTGTTTCATCCGTCCACGGAAGAGCAACCAGCCAGTCGATATAGTTGCGGATCACAGAGCTTTCCGCAGAACTTGACGGAATTTTTTCATATCTGTTCAATTCTTTAAGCGCTGTTTCCTTCACATGATCAGGCATGCCTGCTTCTTCGATTTTTTCCGTCAGCGTCTGAACTTCGCCAGTTTTGCCTTCTTTATCGCCAAGCTCTTTTTGGATCGCCTTCATTTGTTCACGCAAGTAGTATTCCTTCTGCGTACGCTCCATCGAACGTTTGACGCGCTGGCCGATTTTTTTCTCAATCTCCAGCACTTCTTTTTCATTATTAATAAAATCAATGACCTTGTTCAGCCTGTCTTTGACATCAGCCGTTTCTAAAATATCCTGCTTATCCTTTAGTTTAAGGGGCAGATGAGAAGCAACGATGTCTGCCATTCTCCCCGGCTCTTCGATATCAGTAACCGCAGCGTACGTTTCGGCCGAGATTTTTTTAGAAATTTTTATGTACTGATCAAAGTGGTCTAGCAAAGTCCGCATCAATGCTTCGTCTTCTGTATCTTTTGAATCATCTTCATGAATAAGTTGAATGTCAACCGACGTGTAATCCTCATGTTCATTGTATTTGACGATATGGGCGCGCTTGAGGCCCTCCACCAACACACGAATCGTACCGTTCGGAAGCTTCAGCATTTGCTTAATTTTTGTATAGGTGCCGACAGTGAAAATCTCGTCTTCACCAGGTTCGTCTATCGAAATATCCTGCTGAGTGGCTAAAAATATCATATGATCATGCATCATTGCCTGTTCAAGAGCCTGAACCGACTTGTCACGTCCTACATCTAAATGCAAAACCATCGTCGGGTACACTAATAAACCTCTTAAAGGGAGGAGCGGGATGCTGCGTTTTAATTCTTCTGCCATGTGACTGACACCTCCGTGACTTTAGTATGAACCATTATAATACAACTTTTTCATCCTTGTACAATAAACGGCATGGTTCCATTTTCTATAAAACAGTCTCCTCGTAGTATACCCTTTCTTTCTGATATGAAAAAGGAAAAGATGTCCTTCATGAAAAAAACCCTATTATCAAAATAGGGTTTAAACGGATTCTTTATTGATTTCGATATGAAACGGTTTTTGTTCCGTTGGCGGATTCACCAAAATTTCATCAAGCACTTCTTGGAACGTCTTCACTGCAATAATCTCGATCCCGTCAATCTGCTTTAAGATGGCCTGCTGATTTTCATATGGGATAATCACCTTTTTCGCACCGGACTGCTTGGCCGCTTTTATTTTCGGAATGACGCCTCCGATGGGTTTCACAAGACCGTTCAGGCTGATTTCGCCCGTCATCGCAACGGTATTGTCAATAGGAATTTTGTGTATCGCCGAGAAAATCCCCGCCGCCATCGCAATGCCTGCTGACGGCCCATCAATCGGAATCCCTCCTGGGAAATTGATGTGAATATCATAATCAGAAGGCTTCATTCCCATTGTCCGGAGCACGGTTAATACATTTTCAACCGAACCCTTCGCCATGCTTTTTCGCCTGATCGATTTTGATTGGCTGCCGATGCTTTCTTCTTCAGCTATTCCTGTGATGTTAATTGATCCTTTATCTTGAGCCGCGGTTACACTTACTTCGATTTCCAGAAGCGATCCGCTGTTAGGCCCATAGACTGCAAGCCCATTTACAATGCCAACCTGTGGTTCAACACCGATTTTTTGCTCGTGCTTTGGAGTAAGCTGACTGGAGTGAATGACCCATTCAATATCCTCAATCGTAATGTCCTTTCGATTCTCCGTTACAGCCATCCCCGCTGCGATTTGAATCATATTGACGGCTTCCCGCCCGTTCCGCGTGTAGCTGGTCAAAAGATCCAGTCCTTCTTCGGAGATATTTTTTTCAATTTTATCCGCTGCTGTTTTGGCAACCGTTTTCAACTCGTCCTTTTCAAGCTCGCGGAAAAAAACCTCCAAACAGCGGGACCGGATAGCTGGCGGAATTTCGTTTGGCATTCTCGTGGTCGCGCCAATCAAGCGAAAATCAGCCGGCAGCCCATTTTGAAAAATATCATGAATATGATTCGGAATTTGTGTATTTTCCTCACTGTAATACGCACTATCTAAAAAGACTTTTCTGTCCTCAAGCACCTTCAGCATTTTATTCATTTGAATAGGATGCAGCTCCCCTATTTCATCAATAAACAGCACACCGCCATGGGCATGGGTGACAGCTCCCTGCTTCGGCTGCGGAATCCCAGCCTGTCCCATCGCTCCGGCCCCTTGGTATATCGGGTCATGGACAGAGCCGATGAGCGGATCGGCAATTCCTCTTTCATCAAAACGGGCTGTTGTCGCATCGAGTTCCACAAAGACAGCCTGCTCTTTAAACGGTGATTGTTTATGTTTTTTTGCTTCTTCCAACACAAGCCGCGCAGCAGCCGTTTTCCCAACTCCCGGTGGCCCATAGACAATCACATGCTGAGGATTTGGCCCGCATAAAGCCGCCTTTAATGCTTTAATGCCGTCTTCCTGTCCGACGATATCTTTAAAGCTTTTGGGGCGGACCTTCTCAGATAATGGCTCGGACAAGCTGATAGCGCGCATTTTCCGAAGCTGCTCCATTTCCTTCTTTGATTCTTTATCTATCGTGACCTTTTGTGTCCTTTGATTTTTAAGCAAATTCCAAAAATACAAACCGATGATGATCCCAAAAAACAGCTGAATAAATAACGCGATCCCTGTCCAACTCATGGTGGTCCCTCCTGAAAAACAATTTATGTATCCAATTCATTCCTCTGATTGCTAGTATCTCCCATAGAAGACGGGAATAAACGTTTTTCCGGAAGAGTTGCATGCAAAAAAACCTCCTGAGTGTTACCACTCAGGAGGTTTGTGCTTATCTTTATGCAGATGTTTTATCTTGGCTTACCTCAGTGCCGTCTTTTAATAAGAGGCGAGGAGGCTCTCCGTGTGTCACAGTTGCCCCGGTGATTACACATTTTTCAATGTCATCACGAGAAGGCAGCTCAAACATCACATCAAGCATGATGCCTTCAATGATGGAACGGAGTCCGCGTGCTCCAGTCTTGCGTTCAATTGCTTTTTTAGCAATTTCAGAAAGCGCTTCTTCTTCAAACTCAAGCTCAACGTTGTCAAGCTCAAGCATTTTCTTGAATTGCTTAACTAGAGCGTTTTTCGGTTTTGTTAAGATCGCAACCAATGCTTCTTCGTCAAGCTTTTCAAGGCTTGCAATAACCGGAAGACGTCCGATAAATTCAGGAATTAACCCGAAACGGAGCAAATCTTCAGGAAGCACTTTTGAAAGAAGATCTTCTTTCTCAAGATCAGCAGCTTTATTGTCGGCACCGAATCCAATCACTTTTTGGCCTAAACGGCGTTTGATTATTTGTTCGATACCATCGAAAGCTCCGCCGCAAATGAACAAAATATTTGTTGTGTCAATTTGAATGAATTCTTGATGAGGATGCTTACGTCCACCTTGAGGCGGTACGCTTGCCACTGTACCCTCAAGAATTTTAAGCAATGCCTGCTGTACACCCTCACCTGACACATCACGTGTGATAGACGGGTTTTCAGATTTTCTAGCCACTTTATCGATTTCATCAATATAGATAATGCCTTTTTCGGCTTTTTCCACATCATAATCAGCAGCTTGGATGAGCTTCAAGAGAATATTCTCTACATCTTCACCCACGTATCCAGCTTCAGTCAAAGATGTAGCGTCCGCAATCGCAAACGGCACATTTAAAATGCGAGCCAATGTTTGCGCCAGAAGGGTTTTACCGCTTCCCGTAGGGCCGATTAATGAAATATTACTTTTTGAGAGCTCAACATCATCAACTTTGCTGTTAGAGTTAATGCGCTTATAGTGGTTATACACAGCAACAGCAAGTGATTTCTTCGCTTGATCTTGGCCGATGACATATTCATTCAAAATTTCGCGAATTTCCTGAGGCTTTGGTACGTCTTTAAATTCTACTTCTTCTTCTGTTCCGAGTTCTTCCTCTACAATTTCAGTGCAGAGTTCGATACATTCGTCACATATATATACACCAGGTCCAGCTACAAGCTTACGAACCTGATCTTGTGTTTTTCCACAGAACGAGCATTTTAATTGTCCTTTTTCCTCGTTAAATTTAAACATTCTTTCACCCCTTAATCTTGTCTCACTTTTTCTTTTACCGGCAGAGCAAAAGAAAATGATTCTTGAAACGAACGAGTATGTATTGCATTTTACCATACTTTCCAAAAAGACGGTAACAATGTGTTTCTGACTTGCACATTCTATATGTATGACAAAAAACAGCCCTGCATTAACTATATTGCCCCAAGAAAAAGAGATAACTCATAATTGTACAAAACAAGGCACGAATGATTCGCGCCCTGTTTTATTAGTACTATTATTATGCACCATATTAACGGTTTTCTACAAGAAAATCAATTGCTTTGCGAACTTTTAAATCTTCTTTCATCGCGTCAGTAGAACCGATGGCTTGTTTAATATTTTCAACAGGCATGTTGTATGCTTCAGCCATTTTAGTAAGCTCAGCATCAACTTCCTCATCTGATACTTCAAGGTTTTCCGCTTTCGCAATCGCCTCAAGAGTCAGGTTAGATTTTACGCGTTTTTCAGCATCTTCTTTCATTTGCTCTTTTAACGCAGCTTCATCTTGGCCTGAGAATTGAGTGTAAAGCTCAAGGTTCATGCCTTGCATTTGCAGACGCTGTTCGAATTCTTTCAGCATGCGGTCAAGCTCAGTATCGACCATTGCTTGAGGCACATCGATTTCAGCATTTTCAGAAGCTTTCAGAACAAGCTCTTCACGCAATTTAGCGTCAGCTTCGTTTTCTTTTGCTTCTTCTAAACGTTTCTTAGTTTTTTCAGTTAATTCAGCGAGTGTTTCCACTTCTTCATCGATATCTTTTGCGAATTCATCGTCAAGCTCAGGAAGCTCTTTCGCTTTGATTTCGTGAATTTTCACTTTGAACACAGCTGGTTTGCCTGCAAGATCTTCAGCGTGGTACTCCTCAGGGAATGTCACTTCAACATCCTTCTCAGCACCTGCTTCAAGGCCAACTAATTGATCTTCGAAGCCAGGGATGAATGAACCAGAACCTACTTCTAGAGAGTAGTTTTCAGCTTTTCCGCCTTCGAATGCTTCGCCGTCAACGAATCCTTCGAAATCAAGAACAACTGTGTTTCCTTCTTCAACAGCGCCTTCTTCTTTTACAACAAGCTCAGCTTGACGCTCTTGAAGCGCTTTTAGTTCGTTTTGAACATCTTCGTCAGTTACAGTTGTGTCGTCTTTTTCAATGCCTAAGCCTTTGTAGTCGCCAAGCTTCACTTCAGGTTTTACTGTTACTTTCGCAGTGAAGATTAAGCTTTCGCCTTTTTCGATTTTTTCAACATCGATTTCAGGACGGTCTACAGGCTCGATTCCAGCTTCTTCAACCGCTTTAGGGTATTCTACAGGAAGAAGAATATCCAAAGCATCTTGGTAAAGAGCTTCTACGCCAAAGCGCTGTTCGAATAATCCGCGAGGAATTTTACCTTTACGGAATCCAGGAATTGAAACTTGTTTTACTACTTTTTTAAATGCATCATCAAGTGCTGTTTTAAACGTTTCAGCATCAACTTCAACCGTTAAAACGCCTTCGTTACCTTCTTGTTTTTCCCATTTTACAGACATGTGTTTCCCTCCAAAAATCTATTCAGGTTGTGTCGGTCTTCCATTCTAAAGCAATCATACGGCTTCGTCCAACAAAAACAAAGCTGCCAAAGATCAGAATCATTATGTATAGATGTTAATAATGAACTGCAAAGCCTGTCCAACCGTATTTCTTATAACCCGTTATACACAAATACAACCACTATATTATAACATAACACATAGCGCTTTCAACTATATGGCGCGATTTACAAATAAGAAATTTCTTCAATATCTTTTAACATTGTGCAAGCTTCATCGAGTTCTCTGTCGGTAAATTCATACATCATATGAAGTTCTTCGCTTTCAATTTCAATTCCGTGCATCTCGTAACCGACTTTATGCAGGGCAGCCGCCCAAAGGTCAGCCGACAGCAATTTCGGCTGGAACGGATATAAAACGTATAAATGTCTTCTCCACAATTCTTCTACTGCCGCATATAAGGTTGGATTTTCATTTCCAAGTGTCTCATCCAGCACCCTGAGAACACGGTGCAGAATCGGGGCGGCATCAGGCGGAACAATCTCAGATGGTTCAATTGTCAACGACTCGCCAAATTTGCTAATGTGCACAGGTTTACTGTACTCA
Organism: Bacillus sp. FSL R7-0685; assembly: GCF_038002425.1. NCBI lineage: Bacteria > Bacillati > Bacillota > Bacilli > Caryophanales > Bacillaceae > Bacillus > Bacillus sp. FSL R7-0685. Next base: position 2,737,064 of record NZ_JBBOCN010000001.1, read on the forward strand.
TGCTCAGCCAACAGCATGACAATCATCGTTTTGATAATCGGGTGGGCTGAGGGGTCTTGGAGGATTGTTTTGAGCAATCCTGTATACTTTGCTACGTTACGGTCTTTTAAGGAATGAATGAGATTCATTTGCTCCTCGGGGCTTGCCAGCACTTTCTCGGTGTCAATTGTATCCTCATATTCTTCGGCCCAAGCCTCGTCCTCACGATCCGGATCGGTCATTTTCCGGCTGAAATCCAGCAGCTTATAAAATTGCTCGGCGCTTTCTGCCGGCAGCTGATTTTCTTCCAAAACGGCTTCAATGGTGCTTTTGACTTCCTCGTATTTTTTGAGCTGAATTAAGATGGTCATGTACACCTGCAAAACCGTAAAATAATGGCCATAACCTTCTTTGAGCATCTTCTCGCACACGCTTTTTGCCTCTTCCAGCTCGCCCAGCTCTAAAAAGCAGATGGCCATCCCTAAGTGAAGATCGGATTCAGTATCATCATATTTCATCGCTTCTGAAAACAGTTCAAGCGCTTCTTGATACTTTTTTTCCTTTAGTGATGACATCCCTTTTTCCACAAGGCGGTCTTTCAGATGAGGAAAAGGAATAATTTTTGCGTTCTTCTTGTCATGCGTCATACCTATATTCCTTTCAGGCATTTATTTTGTTCAAGTGTATCAACACCTGTGAACAAACACAAGAAATGAAAGGTTTCATCAGGCAAAAAAAGCCGCCGGACAAATACCGGCCGCTTTTTCAGGCTTGAAGCCAAGAGCTTCTTTGTGATTCAAATTGCTTAATGTCATCCTCCAGCAGCAGCGTTAAGGAAATTTCATCATATCCGTTAATCAGCATCTCTTTCCAATGCGGATCAACTTCAAATGAAATTTGATTGCCTTCACTGTCATGAATCAGCTGCTTTTCAAGGTCAACAGTCATTTCCAATGACTTGTTTTCATACTGGCCGACAAGCTGTTTCCAATTGTCATATGGCATGCGGATCGGAAGCATGCCGTTTTTAAAGCAGTTCTGATGGAAAATATCAGCAAATGACGGCGCAATGATAATTTTAAACCCATAATCATCAAGTGCCCACGGAGCGTGTTCACGCGATGACCCGCAGCCGAAGTTTTCTCCTGCTATTAAAATGGAAGCTCCTTGATAAACAGGCTGGTTTAATTCAAATTCAGGGTTCGGTTCACCATTCGCATCATATCTCCAGTCAAAGAATGCAAAACGCCCGTAGCCTGTTCTTTCAATCCTCTTCAAAAATTGCTTAGGAATAATCTGGTCTGTATCCACATTGATCCGATTTAATACGGCTGCTTTCCCCGTATGTGATTTCAAAGGTTCCATCTCGCGCACTCCTTACACAACTGTTTTTTCCTGATAAAACTTTCTGACATCAACGAAGTGTCCGTGAATGGCAGCCATCGCAGCCATTGCCGGGCTGACGAGATGTGTTCTTGCACCTTTTCCTTGTCTGCCCTCGAAGTTGCGGTTAGAGGTTGATGCACAGCGCTCTCCCTCAGGAACAACATCATTATTCATACTCAAACACATGCTGCAGCCTGACTCTCTCCATTCAAATCCAGCTTCCAAGAAAATCTGGTCAAGCCCTTCTTTTTCAGCCTGAAGCTTCACGCTTTGGGATCCGGGCACGACGATGGCCCTTACGCTGTCAGCTACCTTCTTCCCTTTGATCATGTCAGCAGCCTGTCGAAGGTCAGTCATGCGGGAATTTGTGCAGGAACCGATAAATACGTGCTCCACTTTAATGTCTTCAATTTTCTGATGAGGAGTCAGTCCCATATATTCATAAGCGCGAATCGCTTCTTTTTTATCATCTTCTGCAGAAAAGCTTTCCGGCGCAGGAACTTCAGAATCGACAGGAAGAACCATTCCCGGGTTAATGCCCCATGTCACCATAGGGGAAATTTTGTTGCCGTCAAGGACGATAGATTTATCGTAAACAGCGCCCGGGTCTGTGCGCAGCGCCTTCCATTCCTCTACGGCCTTGTCAAATTCTTCGCCTTTTGGCGTGTACTTGCGATTTTTGCAATATTCAAACGTCACCTCGTCAGGTGCAATCAAACCTGCTCTTGCTCCTGCTTCAATTGACATGTTACAAACGGTCATTCGTTCATCCATCGTCATATTTCTGAATACTTCCCCAGTGTATTCAATGACGTAGCCTGTGCCGAATTTCACACCGTATTTGCCGATGACAGCAAGGATGACATCCTTTGCCGTTACCCCTTTTTGAAGCGTTCCATCTACGCGCACTTCAAGTGTTTTTGGACGCTGCTGCCAAAGTGTCTGTGTGGAAAGGACATGTTCGACTTCACTCGTCCCGATTCCAAATGCAAGAGCGCCGAAAGCGCCATGTGTTGATGTATGACTGTCACCGCACACAATCGTTTTCCCTGGAAGCGTTAAGCCCAGTTCAGGGCCGACGACATGGACAATCCCTTGATCCACGCTGTGAAGATCGGCAAGGCGCACGCCAAATTCCTCACAGTTTCTTTCAAGCGCCGTTACCTGGCGTTTCGCAACTTCATCCTTTATCTCAAAACGATTGACAGTCGGGATGTTGTGGTCCATTGTCGCAAATGTGTTTTGGGGTCTTCTGACCTTTCTTCCCTTTTGTCTCAAGCCTTCAAATGCCTGAGGAGACGTCACCTCATGAATGAGGTGCAAATCAATATAGAGAAGATCCGGCTTTCCCTCACCATGTTTTACAATATGCTGATCCCAAATCTTTTCGATGATTGTTCGAGGCATCATCTTTTATTTCCTCCCTCTACCTAGAGCTAAGACCGCTTAACGTAAGCTGTCACACATTAGAAATTTTATTTTCACTCATGATTGCTGCCTTAACTTCCTCTGTAATGGCCTGAGTGCTGCTGAACTCTTCACTCCGTGCCAAGTCTCTTGTTCTTTTTCCAGAAGCCAAGACTTTGTTTACCGCATCTTCTACAGCTTTCGCTTCCTCTTCAAGCCCGAAAGATGTTCTCAAAAGCATTGCCGCTGACAATATGGCTGCGAACGGATTTGCCATCCCTTTACCGGCAATATCAGGCGCGGAGCCATGAACAGGTTCAAACAGATGAAGGCCAGAGCTTGATAGGCTGGCTGACGGGAGCATTCCGAGCGAGCCTGTAAGCATGGACGCTTCATCGCTTAAAATATCACCGAACATATTTTCAGTCACCACGACATCAAATTGATTCGGTGCATAAATTAGCTGCATAGCCGCGTTATCCACAAGCATGTGCTCAAGCTTCACATCAGGAAACTCTTGTGCAACGTCCTCAGCCACTTCACGCCACAGCCGGCTTGATTCAAGAACATTCGCTTTATCTACAGAGGTCACTTTGCCTTTTCTGGCTGCCGCCATTTTGAAGCCCTCTCTGATCACTCGTTCAATTTCCGTTCTCTTATAAAACAGTGTATCTACTGCTTCCTGCTCACCTTCAGTGTTTACATAACGTTTGCTCGGCTGGCCGAAATACAAGCCGCCTGTGAGCTCACGAACGATAACGAAATCAACATTATCTATATATTCTTTTTTCAAAGGCGAAGCGTCAGAAAGGCTTTCAAATACCTTCACAGGCCGCAAATTCGCAAACAAATCAAGCTGTTTTCTGATGCTGAGCAGCCCTTTTTCCGGTCTCAGTTCCGAAGGATTTTGATCCCATTTCGGTCCGCCGACAGCGCCAAGCAATATCGCGTCTGCATTTTTACAAGCAACAACGGTTTCCTCCGGGAGGGGGTTATGATGTTCATCAATAGCCGCCCCTCCAATCAGGCCATATTCAAATTCAAATTCATGGTTAAAGCGTTCGGCAACACTTTTCAGTACGTCTGTCGCTGATTCTAATACTTCAGGGCCGATCCCGTCTCCGGGCAATAGAGCAATACGTTTCTTCAAGTTAACCGTTCTCCTTTCTTTTATGATCCGACAGCTGTATGGTTTTTCAATCCGCTCATATTCGACTGGAAAACCAATTGACGATTTACTGCGTTCAAATAGGCTTTCGCTGATGCTTCTAATACGTCTTGCGCTATGCCCCGCCCTGCTGATTCTTTTCCGTTCACCAAAACTCTTACATACACCTGGGCAAATGCATCTTCGCCTTTTCTATTAGACTGAATGCGGTAGTCTAAGAGCTCCACGTCCTTATCGATGCAGCGCTCAAGCGTATTGTAGATTGCTTCCACGCTTCCAGCTCCAGTTGCAGCTTCCTGAATAAGCTGTGCGTTTTCTTGATTTTTCAAAGAAAGAGTAGCCGTAGGGACCTGACTTGTTCCGTAATGTACTTGCAGAGAAAGAAATTCATAACCAATCTTGCGATCTGTTACTTTTTCTTCTAAAATAAGAGAAACAAGATCCTCATCAGTGATTTCTTTTTTCTTCTCAGTCAACTCTTTGAACAACGTAAAGAATTTATTAATCTCTTCACTGTCAAATTGGAATCCTAAAGCAGTCAGCCGTTCTTTAAATGCGTGACGTCCGGAATGTTTACCTAGGACAAGCGCATCTGCGGTTACGCCGACAAGCTCCGGTGAAATAATTTCATAAGTCGATTTTTCCTTTAAAAAGCCGTCCTGATGGATGCCTGATTCATGAGCAAATGCATTATCTCCAACAACCGCTTTGTTGCGCGGGACAGCCATGCCTGTCAGTTTGCTTACTAAATCACTTGTTCTCTTAATCTCGTTCAGCGTAATACCTGTTTCGACTTGGTAGAAATCTTTTCTGGTATGGAGGGCTACGGCAATTTCCTCTAATGCCGCGTTTCCGGCTCTTTCACCGATCCCGTTCACAGCGCATTCGATTTGATCAGCGCCATTTTCAATCGCAGCAAGAGAGTTTGCGACTGCCATTCCCAAATCATCATGACAGTGGGCTGAAAGCTTTGCTTTGTGAATGTTCGGAACGTTTTCTTTCATGTATTTAAAGATATTTCCGTATTCCGCCGGGGCCAGGTAGCCGACAGTGTCCGGAAGATTGATAACACTGGCGCCTGCGTCAATCACTTTCTCGACGATTTCTGCTAGAAACGGCAGTTCAGTGCGGCAGGCATCTTCAGCTGACCATTGCACAATCGGAAAACGTTCTTTTGCGTATTTCACCATTTCAACCGCTCTTTCAATGACTTGCTCACGTGTCATTTTCAGCTTGTGCTTCAAATGAATGTCCGATGTGGCGATAAAAACATGTATTCTCGGATGAGCACCTTCTTTTAACGCTTCCCAAGCAGCATCAATATCACCTTTTACACAACGGGCCAGACCAGTTACTGAACAATTTTTAATGGTTCTTGCGATTTCCTGAACAGCTAAAAAGTCACCTCGGGACGAAGCGGGAAATCCCGCTTCAATGATATCTGCCCCGAGTCTTTCGAGCTGCTTAGCTATGGCAAGTTTCTCCTGTGTATTCAAGTTCACTCCAGGGGACTGTTCACCATCACGAAGCGTCGTATCGAAAAAATTAATTTTGCGCAACGGAGACCACCGCTTCCTTCTTCTTGCCTTGTTTCACAAACGGCATCATTTCACGAAGCTTTCTTCCCACTACTTCGATTTGATGTTCGTTCTCGCTTGCATTGATAGCGTTGAAACGAGGACGGTTTACTTGGTTTTCGACGATCCACTCTTTTGCGAATGTACCGTTTTGGATATCTTTTAATACTTCTTTCATAGATTCTTTTACTTTAGCGTCCACAACGCGAGGACCTGATACGAAATCTCCCCACTGTGCTGTGTCAGAGATTGAATATCTCATTCCTGCAAGTCCTTCTTCGTACATAAGGTCTACGATTAATTTCAGCTCATGAAGACACTCGAAGTATGCAAGTTCAGGCTGATAACCTGCTTCAGTTAATGTTTCAAATCCGGCTTTGACAAGCGCGCTTAATCCGCCGCAAAGAACTGCTTGCTCACCGAACAAATCTGTTTCTGTTTCTTCTTTAAATGTCGTTTCTAATACGCCCGCTCTTGCGCCGCCGATTCCTTTAGCATAAGCGAGGGCTTTGTCTCTTGCTTCTCCAGTCACATCTTGATAGATTGCGAACAATGCCGGTACGCCAGCTCCTTGCTCATATGTTCTTCTTACCAAGTGTCCCGGGCCTTTAGGGGCCACTAAGAATACATCTACATCCGCCGGAGGAACAATTTGATGGAAATGCACGTTAAATCCATGAGCGAATACTAATGATTTTCCTGCTGTCAATTCATCTTTGATTTCAGCTTCGTATACTTTTTGCTGCTGCTCATCCGGAAGCAGAACCATGATGATTTCAGCTTGGGCTGCCGCTTCTTTTACTGAAAATACTTTATGTCCGTCTTCTTGGGCTTGAGTGAAAGATTTTCCTTGTCTAACACCGACGATCACGTCTACTCCGCTTTCTTTAAGGTTCAGGGCATGTGCGTGGCCTTGCGAACCGTACCCGATAACCGCTACTGTTTTTCCAGCCAATACGTTCTCTTTGATATCACCGTTATAATATACTTTTACCATTTTAATCTCTCCCTTGTTATGTTTTATACAATAGATATTGTTTTATTGGATGACGCCTTTTGCTGGGTTCCCCTCGCAAAAGCCGTTGTACCTGTTCTCGCGATTTCTTTAATGCCATAAGGTTTTAATAATTCAATAAGCGCTTCAATTTTGTTAGATTCACCTGTCACCTGAACAACGATGCTGTCTCTGCTGACATCAACGACAGAGGCTCTAAACGGTTCTATGATTCCATTAATCTCTGTTCTCGTTGAAGGTGCGGAGACAACCTTGATTAAGGCCAGCTCCCTCTGGACAATCGATTGATTTGTGATGTCCGTGACTTTCAGCACATCAATCTGTTTGTTGAGCTGTTTCGTTAACTGTTCAACATCATTTTCTCCTTCAACGTGAACGACGAAGGTGATTCTGGAAACGCCGGCTGTTTCTGTGTGTCCAACTGTAATGCTTTCAATGTTGTAATGCCTTTTTGTGAATAGACCGGTGATCCGGTTTAACACCCCGGAGCGGTTCACCACAGTCAATGTGATAATTCTTTTCAAGGTTTCACCCCCACCATTTCATGCAGCCCTTTCCCCGGAGCCACCATCGGGAATACTTTTTCTTCGCTGGCAACCCGCACGTCAATGACAACAGGTTCTCTTGATGTCAATGCCTCTTCCAGCTTTTCCTTTGCTTCCGCTTCTGATGAAATTCTGATGCCTTTAATGCCGTATGCTTCGGACAATTTGACGAAGTCAGGCTGAGAAGCGAATTTAGATTCTGAATAACGTTCTTCATAGAAAATTTCCTGCCACTGTCTGACCATTCCGAGACAAGCGTTATTTAAAATCACTACCTTGACCGGAAGATTTAATTCGCGAATAACATCGAGTTCTTGGAGCGTCATTTGGAATCCGCCGTCTCCGACAACCGCGACAACAGTAGCATCTTTTTCGGCCAGCTGTGCGCCGATCGCCGCCGGAAGACCGAATCCCATCGTTCCAAGTCCGCCTGACGTGACCCATTTATCTGCTTTTTGGAACGGATAAAATTGCGCTGACCACATTTGATGCTGGCCTACATCCGTTGCGACAATGGCCTCTCCTTTTGTAAATTGATGAATATATTCAATCAATTTCTGAGGTTTAAAACCTTCTTCTTCATTATCTACATACCAGAGCGGATACTCTTCTTTCCATTCGGCGAGCTGTTTTTTCCATTCGCTTGAATCGCTTTGTTTGCCGTCTTGTTTGATCAGCTCCTGCAGGACAATTTTGCTGTCTCCGACTACAGGAATCTGTGTTTTCATGATTTTTCCGATTTCAGCTGGATCAATATCGATGTGAGCAATCTTTGCGTTTCTGGCAAAGTGTTTCAGGTTTCCTGTGACACGGTCATCAAAACGGGCGCCGATACTGATTAATAGATCACATTCATGAAGGGCCATATTGGCTGTATAAGTACCGTGCATTCCCGCCATCCCCAGGAAAAGCGGATGGTCAGCCGGGAAGCCTCCGAGCCCCAAAAGGGTGTGTGCCACAGGGATTTGCTGCTGTTCAGCATAATTTTTTAATTCTTCTGACGCTTTTCCGTGCAGTACGCCCGCACCCGCCAGGATCACCGGTTTTTTCGCACTGCTCACGGCTTCCACAAGCTTGCGGATCTGCAAATAATTCGGCTCTGTTGTCGGCTGGTATCCCGGGAGATTCATCTCATGATCGTAGCTGAATTCTCCTTCAATTGTTGCCACATCTTTCGGAATATCAATCAATACAGGTCCGGGTCTTCCAGTTGTTGCAATATGAAACGCTTCTTTAATGATGCGCGGCAGATCTTCCGGCTGGCGAACCTGGTAGCTGTGTTTTGTCACTGGCATCGTAATCCCTAAAATGTCCGCTTCCTGAAATGCATCGCTCCCGATTACAGAGGTTGCTACCTGCCCTGTAAAGACGACTAACGGCAATGAATCAATCATGGCATCAGCAAGGCCTGTAACAAGGTTTGTCGCTCCCGGTCCTGACGTGGCAATGACGACACCCGGTTTTCCGGAGACTCTTGCGTATCCCTCCGCTGCATGAATTGCGCCTTGTTCGTGACGAGGAAGGATATGTACCAACCCTGAATTGTATAGCTTATCGTAAATCGGAAGCACAGCCCCGCCCGGATAACCGAAGATCATTTCTACTTTCTCTTTTTTTAATGATTCAATCAGCATTAATGCTCCGCTCATCGTCTGTGTACATTCGGCAGATGCTGAATCCACCTGTACATTAGTCCCCATTTTAGTTCCTCCTTTTGGATTTTCATCCTTTAAAGATCATCTTTTCATTATCTAGATAGCTGATTATTCAATAAAAAAAGCCCTTCCGCCCACAATCAGCCGCGCAGTAACTGCGATAGCTAAAAGGGGCGAAAAGGCTTTTCTTTCCGCGGTACCACCCTTGTTTACGGCCTGTTAATCGGCCGTCTCATGGATATTTCTATCCGCTTTAGTAACGAGTGAATCAAGTTCACCCGGCCAAGTCCTACTGTCATTTCAGACTGGCACTCTGAGGCGAGTTCACCTTGTAAAGCTTCGCCGGTTCTCAGCTAACCCGGTTCTCTGTGGAAAACTTTATCAAGGCTACTTATCCTCATCTGCGCTTTTCATATTCAGCCTTCGGAACGGCTTTCCAGCTGTTCAAGAAGGTCGTTTGTTTTTCATTTTTTTAGAATCATACTGCGATGATTTTCGCTTGTGAAGCTTGCGTTTATCTTTTGTTGAACTCATATTACGCCGCTTTGGACGCAGTGTCAACAGCATTTTTTAAAATTATTAGACAATTTCGATTAATCAAACTATATTGTATACGCTTTCATTATTGGTACAAAAGGAATTGCAAATGTTAAAAGTTTTTATAATTTTTTTATTAATCTATCAAGAATAAACCAGAATTATTTAATTTTATATAAACATGTAAGATTTTATAACACGATATGGTTCGTATATGGATTGAGTCTGACAGATCATCTTGCAATCCATTTCAATTTCGGATAGGCACTTCTCTTGTTCCCTCGGCATACATTAATGATATCTTGCAAAGAAAAGGTGATACGATGAATAAATCATTTGCAGACATGCAAGGATTTCCTGCGGGCTTTCCAAGCTTCCCCAACTTTCCGCAGCAGTACTATCCTGCTGTCCCTCCCTTTTACCAGCAAAGCCAGCAGCCATTTGGAGGCTACGGATACGGACAGCCGTTCAGTCAGGCATACAGCCCGTTAACCACTCCCTCTGGAATGTACTCCTCATTCCCATACGCTTCAGGATTTTACGGACAGCAATTTTCAGGTGCAGGCTTTAGCGGCCATGGCGGCAGCTTAAGTGCTCCAGCGATACATGCCGGCGGATTCAGCGGGGCGCCAGGCGTACACGGAGGCTTTAGATATTAAAGAATACCACAAGGGCCGAACATCTATTGCGGTCCTTTTATTGTTTTAAAACGACTTCACAAATACAGTCACATTTTCTGTCTTTATATTTGGAAACAGGATGGAATATGATTTAGATGAATTGAACGATATTCTGCACAATCCGTAAGTTTTCGAGGAGGAATAAAATTGCATATAAAAATAGACGATTTAACTGGACGTCAGGTGGTTTCACTGGTGAATGAGCATTTACATAGCATGACGCTTATGTCCCCGCCAGAAAGCATTCATGCCTTAGGTTTAGAAAAACTAAGAGGGCCTGAAATAACATTTTGGAGCGCATGGGAAGGTGATGAACTAGCTGGCTGCGGAGCGCTAAAAGAACTGGACACCCGGCATGGAGAAATCAAATCAATGCGAACATCTGCATCACATTTAAGAAAAGGCGTTGCCAAACAAGTTCTCCAGCACATCATTGAAGAAGCCGAGAAGCGAGGCTATGAGCGGTTAAGCTTAGAAACGGGTTCAATGGCTTCATTTGAGCCGGCAAGAAAATTGTATGAAAGCTTCGGTTTCCAGTATTGTGAACCGTTTGCAGACTACAGTGAAGATCCGAACAGTGTGTTTATGACAAAGGAGCTGCAACTATGAAGATAGATAAGACAGAGGAAAGTCTGTCTTATCTATCTTTTTTGATATTCACAAACATTTCACCCTTTTGATACCCGCCAATGTTTTCAATTTTGTTTAATTCAAAGAACAGCGGGAATTACAAACGACATGAACGATATCATGCAAATTCATAAAGGAGGAGATTGATATGAAAAGCATAGTTGGTGTATATGAAACTCCGCAGGAAACCATCGCAGCGATTGAAGGCTTACTCACAAAAGGCTATGATTCTGATGACATTTCTGTTGTGACAAGCCGGCGAGATACAGATTATTTGGAGTCACGTACAGGAACAGAAGTCAATCAAGCCATCGATGCACATCAGGACGAATCTGAATCTTTTTTCGATAAACTGAAAGATTATTTCACAATGGATGATACTTCTACACACAGCAAAGCATTATCCGACTTGGATATTAAAACTGATGAAATAGACAAGTATCAAGAAGATTTGGATGACGGAAAACTTCTGGTAGCCGTCGATACAGATGCAGATGTAATTGCTCCTATTGATAACGGCAATGCCCTTTCAGGCGGCTTTTCAAGCACAAATGAATTGGATTATACAACGAAAGAAGAAAAAACGATGCCGCTCCGGGAAGAACAGCTGAAGGTCGATAAGGAAGACGTTCAAACCGGCGAAGTAGAAATAGGAAAAGAAGTGAAAACAGAAAAAAGAGATATGGACATTCCGGTGAGACATGATGAAATTTATGTCGAACGCCGTCCAGTGGATGAAAATAAAACGGACGCTGCTCCCGTCAACGATTCGGAAGAGATCAGAGTTCCAATCGTTGAGGAAAAGCTGGAAGTGACTAAAAAACCGGTTGTCACTGATGAAGTGGTTGTCGGCAAACGCACTGTTGAAGAAAATGAACATATTTCTGAAACTGTGAAAAAAGAAGAACCTCGTCTGAATAAAGAAGGAAAAGTTGACGGCTTGGATGATGATCCGTTAAATAACAAATGAAAATCATAGACCGACAACAAAAAACCTCAAATCCTAAATGGATTTGAGGTTTTTCTTTTGGTACGTCCCAGGAGAGATTCGAACTCCCGACCGACGGCTTAGAAGGCCGTTGCTCTATCCAGCTGAGCTACTGGGACACGTTTTGTTTTTTTGTTTTTCGCTTTAACTATCAGCGACAAGATTTATTATATATGGGATGCAATAATAAGTCAACGGTTTTTTAGAATTTTTTTCATGAGGAAGAAAATTTTCTTCCTCATGACATTTTCATAGTGTGACTCGATTTTGCAGATCCTCAATTTCATTGCCTGCTTGGTCGTAAAAACGGACTGTCGCAGCATCATTTTCTAATGTCAGTATAGCATAGCTTTCTGTCCTGCGCACCCTCGGAAGCCGGATGCTGCCTGGGTTAATCATCAGTTTTCCGCGCAGCACTTCGCTTCCCGCGATGTGCGAATGCCCGAAGCAGATAACATCCGCCCCGAGCTCCTCTGCACGATAGTATACGTTTAACAAGGTCTGTTTTATACCGTGAAGGTGGCCGTGTGTGACTAGTATTTTTCTTGAGCCGGCAGTCAGAAGAAGCTCGTCCTTAAAATCGCCGGCAAAATCGCAATTGCCTTTTACAACCGCATAAGGCTCCAATGCAGGATGCCTCGTCTCAAGCTCAGAGTCCCCGCAATGAATCATGAGATCAACTTCTGCCTCATGCCGTTTCGCAATGGTTTGGAGTTCTTCTTCAAGCCCATGGCTGTCACTGATAATCAGCACGTTCATGTACAAGCTTCCTCCTTATGCCTCCAAAAGCTTAGACAGCTTTTTAAGCGCGTCAGCCCTATGGCTGATTTTATTTTTTTCATCACTTGTCAGTTCAGCCATCGTCTTATCTTTATCTTTCACGATAAAAATTGGGTCATAGCCAAAGCCATATTCTCCTCTCGGTTCTTCAGCAATATACCCTTCAACATGGCCTTCGACTGTTTTTGTTTCCTCTCCGGGAATACTCACGGCCAGTGCGCAGCGGAAACGGGCGGTGCGCTGTTCTTTTTCGATACCTTTCAGCTCGCTGAGCACTTTTTCGATATTTGCCTGGTCGTCTTTCTGTTCCCCTGCATAGCGGGCTGAATAAACCCCGGGTCTGCCGCCAAGATTATCGATGGATAGTCCGGAGTCATCCGCAATCACCATTTTGTTCACTGCTTTGGCAACAGCTTCCGCTTTCAGAATGGCATTTTCTTCAAATGTATGGCCTGTTTCTTCAATTTCCTCTGTGAATCCAATTTCAGCTAAAGATTTGACATCATAGCCTCTTGGCTCAAGAATTTCTTTGAATTCCTTCACTTTTCCCGGATTATGTGTTGCAATAATTGCTTCTTTCATGATGATCAAGCCTTTCTGTCTTTATTTCAGTTCTGGCAGAGAATCACCCAGCACTTCTTTTTGCTTGTCAATCAGCTCTTGGATTCCTTTTTCCGCAAGACCCAGAAGACCGTTCAGATCCTCTCTAGAAAAAGTTGCCTCTTCCCCGGTTCCCTGCAATTCCACAAAACGGCCGCTGCCTGTCATGATGACATTCATGTCAACTTCAGCAGAGGAATCTTCTTCATAATTTAAATCTAACAAAATTCCCTGTTCCTTATCAATTCCAACAGAGATTGCAGCAAGAAAATCAGTGATCGGATTTGTCTTGATTGTTCCTGCTTTGATCAGCTTGCCAATCGCAATCGCCATAGCAAGAAATGCGCCTGTAATGGAAGCTGTTCTAGTTCCTCCATCAGCTTGAATGACATCACAGTCAATCCAAATCGTCCGTTCACCGAGCTTTTCCAGATCTACAACAGCTCGAAGCGCGCGGCCGATCAGGCGTTGGATCTCCATTGTTCTGCCGGAAATTTTCCCCTTAGAAGATTCTCTGATTGTTCTTTGGTTTGTTGCCCGCGGCAGCATGCTGTACTCTGCTGTAATCCAGCCTTTCCCTCCGCCCCGCAAAAACGGCGGTACGCGGTCCTCAACAGACGCGTTGCAGATTACCTTTGTATTTCCCGCTGTTATTAGAACAGAACCTTCCGGATGGCTGATAAAATCCAAATCGAATGTGATTGGACGCAGCTCATCGTGTTGTCTTCCGTCATGTCTCATGTTTTACCTCCGATTGTATGTACATAAACCATTTTTGTCCCGGAATTGAATAAAGAAAGAGGCAGCCGGAACGCTAACCTCTTTCTTTCTAGTATATCAAAAATCCCAATTTAAAAACTACCCGTATTCACTTGAGAAGGTCTGGAGACCGGTTCTGTGAGCTTTTCGCCTTTTTCATTTACAAGCTCTGATTTTCCGTTCACTTTAACAGAGACGCTTTTTACATCCGGCTGCTCCGTTAACGTCAGCACAATGCTGTTCAGCACTTCTGAAGAAATCATTTTCGTCTTCTCATCGGCGCTGCCGAATATAGATTGATTGAAATCCAACGTCACGCGCCCGTCTTTGATTTTCGGTTTGCTGACAAGCTTTACATCTTCACTGAAGTCTGTTAACAGCCCGCTCACCTTGCTTGGCCCTTTAGCCAATTCATTAATGGCTGCCGTGATGTCGTCTTTTTCCGAATTGTCGATTCGTTTCGTCACCGGCACGTAGTATTCACTGTCTTCGTTTTCCGCCAAGTAGTAGACTGTCAGCGGATGGGTAGCAGTGAGATCATTTACACCGGCTGTCTCCAAATTAATGCCGTCTTTGCGGCTTAAATCATCTGAGATCGGCGTCCCTCCTACAGGCATCTCCTTCAGTTCATGCCCGTTTATTCTCAGCTTCACTTTATCTATCGAACTAAATTGCGTCAGCGTCCACGTCACAGATTGAACGATTTTCTGTTCGTCTTCTTTCTTATAATTTTTGAACTCATTAGAGAAATCAGCTATCGCGGTTCCATCTTTTTTGATGTCAACGTTAACGGTGGTGTCAGCCGGCAATACAGCTCTGAAGCCATTCGGAAGAATTTCAGACACAGGCCCGCCCTGTACGAGGTATTCAAGCGCCTGCTTAGCCGTGCTCTCACTTTTAGGGAGAGGCAGCGTTTGCGCAACAACATACCCGTTTTTATCAATGAGATAAAGCTCCCTCATGACAGTAGATGAGGCTTGATCCGCTTTTGCTGTATCGCTTTTTTCACTTTCTGTTTTTTTGGCTGCTGTTGTATTTGAATTGGCACCCGCTTCATCGTTCACGAATGTAACGTCTTGAGGCGGATCAATTTCCTCGGCTGCCTTATCAGATTGAAACAAACCGCATCCGGATAAAAGCAAGGCAGAGGTGAGACAAGTGGCACCAATGACTGCAGGTCCTTTTTTCAGCATACTTTTCCCTCCTAAGGATGTTTGTACTATTATGTATACGAGCCTCTTTAGGAAATAGACCGAAGAATTCCGGCAAAACAGAAAAAAACCCGCAACATACCGTTGCGGGGAAAACTATCTTCTAATCGGTTCTTGCAGTGAGATGCATTCCACATGGCCTACCTCATGCCCAAACCAATCGTCTGCGATTTTCGCAAACTGATCACGCGCTCCTGTTGTCAAGAACTGATGATCCGGGGCATTCGCAGACTGGTTCAGCAGCCCTTTATACGAGAGAATCGTGCTGACTTCCCGGGCTGTTTCATCGCCGGACGAAATAATGTTAACGTGTTCTCCCATATATCTTTGAATGGCTTCTTTTAAGATGGGATAGTGGGTGCAGCCTAAAATCAGCGAATCAATTGATGTGTCTTTTAACGGATACAGCGAGGTTTTGACAATCTCGTCTGCTGTTTTGTCGAGAAACTTCCCGCTTTCCACAAAAGGTACAAGCAGCGGGCAGGCAAGGTTTTCAACCTTCAGATCAGGATTTAATGCCAAAAGCGCCTCTTCGTATGCATTGCTCTTAATCGTATTCTCTGTGCCGATGACACCGATATGCTGATTATCCGTCACTTTTATCGCTGCTCTCGCACCAGGCTGGATCACTCCGACCACCGGTATACCGACGCTTCGCTGGATGTCATCCAATGCGATCGCTGTTGCTGTATTACAGGCGATCACGAGCATTTTGATGTGGTGGTTTTCAAGTAAATAATTCGTCAGCTCCCACGTATATTGAAGCACCTCTTCTTCAGGGCGCGGCCCATAAGGACACCGTTTCGTATCCCCGACGTAGATAATATTTTCTTTAGGTAGCTGTCTCATGATTTCCTTCGCAACGGTTAAACCGCCAACCCCGGAATCAATGACTCCTATTGGTTGTTCCAACAAAATCGCCTCATTTTCTCTTCATTTCATGCTGCAGTTTCATCAAAGATTTTTCGAAGATGGCTATTTCTTCATCTGTAAACGATTCGAACATATCACGCAGATATTCCTGTCTTTTTGTAATGACCTCTTGGATAATCCGTTCTCCTTCAGGCAGCAGATGTATCCGGACGACACGTCTGTCCGCCGGGTCCTTGACCCGCTCAACAAGCTCATTTTTTTGCATGCGGTCGATTAAGTCCGTTGTCGTGCTGCATGCCAGATACATTTTGCCCGATAATTCACCGATTGTCATATCTCCTAGTTCATAAAGCCATTGCAAGCCGACAAATTGCGGCGGCGTAATCGCATATTGATTAAGGATTTCTCGTCCTTTTTGCTTAATGATCGCGGCAATGTGGCGGAGTGACTTTTCAATATCCGCAACATGCTCCAAAGGTTTTGATGTCATTTGTCCATCCCTCACTCAAGGATCTCTTACGCACAAAAGCGTTCCGTGTCTATTTTCCTTCTTTTTTGAAGAAAATGCAAGACTCGCAGGAGAGAAATAGAGGACTTTAGTCAAACAACATCAAGAAATAAAATTTAATTTATGCTTGCCTACGTTTTTCACAGCATTCCAAATATGGTTTCGAATGTTCCAAACAAACAGCAATAACCGGCTCCTTCCAAAAGAAGGAATACCGGCAAGGATTAAAGCTCTAGCTCACCCATTCTAAGAAGCTCAACAACGGCTTGCGAACGCCCTTTCACACCCAATTTCTGCATGGCATTTGAAATATGGTTTCGAACGGTTTTCTCACTGATAAATAGCTCGCTTGCAATCTCCTTTGTTGTCTTATCTTGAACGAGCAATTCGAACACTTCTCTTTCTCTTTTCGTTAGCAGCGGCTTCGATTGAAATTCTTTCTCCTTCAAGTATTGTAACCCTCCTTGCTAAGGTGAGAGCGAATCAGAAACGAATGGGTTTTGATATAGTCGAGATATCATATGTAAGAAGGGCGCAGGAGGTGACGTTTACAAGATAATTAGTTTATCGTGTATGAAGGAGCGTTTCTTTCTCCTCATCTGTCCAGCTGACAGCCTTGCCGCTTTCCTTTGAGACTTGAACCATCACGACTGCCCCGGTGAAGCAGGGTTCGCCTTCGAGGTTCTCTCCGAGATAGTGCAAGGTAAGAGATGAACTGCCGACTGCGCTTGTTTTCACATAGATGCGCAACTCTTCATAAGGCATGACTTGGCGCAAATAATCGCATTGCTGGCTTGCCACGACTGTCATGGTCTGTTTGTTTTCACTCATCATATTCAGCTTTTTAAAATAAGAAATCCGCACCTCCTCAAAATATATAAAAGGGGTTACATTATTCATATGCCCAAACATGTCTGTCTCGGAAAATCTTACGGATACCTTATTGAAAAAAGAAAAGGATGTTTTCCATTCTTGAAACGGCATATCAATATAAGCGGGAAGCTTCATCTTTTTTCATCTCCTTATTGTTTAAAAAAACCTCTCCCATGCGGAAGAGGTTTTTTCTTCTTATACTCTGTCGCTTCCGAAGAAATTGCGGAACGCTTGTAAGTTTGTATCTCTATTCAAGGCTGCAATCGAAGTGGTAAGCGGAATCCCCTTCGGACAGGATTGAACACAGTTTTGCGAGTTGCCGCAATCTGCAAGGCCGCCTTCATCCATTAATGCTTCTAATCGTTCAGATTTATTCATGGCGCCTGTCGGATGCGCGTTAAACAGGCGGACTTGCGACATCGGTGCAGGCCCCATGAACTTCGATTTGCTGTTCACATTCGGGCAAGCTTCGAGGCAGACGCCGCATGTCATGCATTTTGATAATTCATATGCCCATTGACGGCGTTTTTCTGGCATTCTCGGCCCCGGTCCTAAATCGTACGTACCGTCAATCGGTATCCATGCTTTAACTTTTTTCAATGAATCAAACATTCTGCTGCGATCAACCTGCAAATCACGAACGACTGGGAATGTTTTCATTGGTTTTAAACGGATTGGCTGTTCAAGCTGGTCAATAAGCGCCGTACAAGACTGGCGGGGTTTTCCGTTTATAACCATTGAACATGCGCCGCATACTTCCTCAAGACAGTTCATATCCCATGTGACAGGGGTTGTCTTCTCACCTTTGACATTAACCGGATTCCGGCGGATTTCCATCAGAGCGGAAATGACGTTCAGATTCGGGCGGTATGGAATCTCAAATTCTTCATCATAAGGCGTGCTGTCAGCTGTATCTTGACGTGTGATAATAAATCGTATGGTTTTTTGTTCACTCATGATTATTTCGCCACCTTCTTCTTCGAGTAATCCCGTTTCCGAGGCGTTATCAGTGATACATCGACATCCTGATACTCAAATTCCGGCGCTTCATACGGGCTTACATGTTTAGCCATTGTTGTTTTGAGCCATTCATCATCATTACGTTCAGGATAATCCGGTTTATAATGGGCGCCCCGGCTTTCATTACGGTTGTATGCGCCAAGGGTAATCACCCTCGCAAGCTGAAGCATGTTCGAGAACTGGCGTGTGAACATCGCTCCCTGGTTGCTCCATTTTGTCGTGTCATTGATGTTGATCTTTTTGAAGCGCTCCATTAACTCCTGAATTTTGTCATCCGTTTTCAAAAGCTTGTCATTATGGCGGACAACCGTTACGTTCGCCGTCATCCACTCACCGAGCTCTTTGTGAAGAACATAGGCATTTTCGGTTCCGTCCATACTCATAATATCAGCCCATTTTTCTTCTTCTTTCTTAACGTGAGCGTCGAATAAAGATGAAGACATGTCTTCCGCTGAAGATTCTAAGCCGTTTACATATTTCACCGCATTCGGACCGGCCACCATGCCTCCGTAAATCGCAGACAGCAGGGAGTTCGCTCCCAAGCGGTTGCCGCCGTGCATAGAATAATCACATTCCCCAGCCGCAAACAGTCCAGGGATATTTGTCATTTGATCGTAATCCACCCATAAACCGCCCATAGAATAATGGACCGCCGGGAAGATTTTCATTGGGAGCTTACGCGGGTCGTCTCCCATGAATTTCTCATAAATCTCAATGATGCCTCCAAGCTTAATATCAAGCTCTTTCGGATCTTTATGAGACAGATCGAGATATACCATGTTTTCACCGTTAATGCCAAGCTTCTGGTTCACACACACATCAAATATTTCGCGTGTCGCAATATCACGCGGCACCAGGTTTCCGTATGCCGGATATTTTTCCTCCAGGAAATACCATGGTTTGCCGTCTTTATATGTCCACACGCGCCCGCCTTCACCACGCGCTGATTCACTCATCAGTCTTAATTTGTCATCGCCCGGTATGGCTGTCGGGTGGATTTGAATGAATTCTCCGTTTGCATAATACGCTCCCTGCTGATAAACGATTGACGCAGCAGATCCTGTATTAATCATGGAGTTCGTTGATTTTCCAAAGATGATTCCCGGTCCGCCCGTCGCCATAATGACAGCGTCTGAACGGAAGGATTCAATTTGCATGTTTGTCAGGTTTTGTGCAACAATTCCACGGCAGGTTCTGTCATCATCTAAAACAGCGCCAAGGAATTCCCAGCCTTCGTATTTTGTGACCAGACCCGCAACTTCGTATCTGCGCACTTGCTCGTCCAGTGCGTAAAGCAGCTGCTGTCCCGTCGTCGCACCAGCATAAGCAGTTCTGTGGTGCTGTGTACCCCCGAATCGGCGGAAATCAAGCAGGCCTTCAGGCGTCCGGTTAAACATGACGCCCATCCGGTCTAATAAGTGGATGATTGAAGGCGCCGCTTCACACATCGCCTTGACCGGCGGCTGGTTGGCAAGAAAGTCTCCCCCGTATACCGTGTCATCAAAATGTTCCCACGGAGAGTCACCTTCCCCTTTTGTATTGACCGCTCCGTTTATGCCGCCTTGCGCACAAACCGAATGAGAACGTTTGACAGGAACGATGGAAAACAACTTAACCGCCATTCCTGATTCCGCTGCTTTAATTGTCGCCATGAGGCCGGCAAGACCCCCGCCGACTACGATAATGCTTGATTGACTCATGATAGCCCCTCTCCCTCTAGTAATCTAGTACTCTTAAACAAATGCAAAAATCGCTTTTAAGCCTACGTATGACAGTGCAACAAAAATAATCAGCGTAACGTATGTCGAAATTCTTTGAGAACGAGGCGTTACCGTGATGCCCCAAGTAACAGCGAAAGACCATAAACCGTTCGAGAAGTGGAAAATTGTTGATAAAACACCGACAATGTAAAAACCAAGCATAGCCGGAGAGCTCAAAATATTCGCCATCATGTCGAAATTGACCTCAGCGCCCATTTGTGCGGCAATGCGGGTTTCCCACACGTGCCAGCTGACAAAAATGAGGGTGATGATACCGGTTACACGCTGCAGGACGAATAGCCAGTTTCTCATGTAGCTGTATTGGCCTGCGTTATTTTTCGCAGTAAACGCTATGTACACACCATAAACTGCATGATAAATTAATGGTAAGAAGATAATAAAAATTTCCAAGGCATACCTGAAAGGCAGGCTATCCATAAAATGAGCAGCGCTATTGAATGCTTCAGCGCCCCTTGCGGCAAACTGGTTGACGACTAAATGCTGAATAAGAAAGATGCCGACCGGTATGACGCCAAGCAAGGAATGCAATCTTCGAAAATAAAACTCTCTGTTCCCAGACATTACTTTACCCCCTGTTTGATAAGTGCGAAATGTGCTAAATCTCTTCCCCCACTTCTTTCAATTGTAAGCACTTTATTAAGATTTATTGACAATTTCATTTTACTCCTCCCTCAAAAGGGCGTCAAGAAAACGCGTACATAAATTATAATTTTCCGAATTGATTAGTTGATTGAAAAATTTTATTTTATCAATATATATTTCTTGCTTAATTTTTCATAAGAATTACAGGATCATTCTGTAATCCTCCCCCCTGTTTGAGCTATAATATACGCAGGAGAGAGGGGAGACAGATATGAAGTCTAAATTTGAAGCATCTATTGACAACCTAAAAGAAATTGAAATGAACGCCTATGCCTACGAACTAATACGAGAGATCGTTCTCCCAGATATGCTTGGCCAAGATTACTCTTCCATGATGTATTGGGCAGGAAAACATCTCGCCCGTAAGTTTCCTCTTGAATCATGGGAGGAATTTCCGGCCTTCTTTGAAGAAGCGGGCTGGGGAACCCTCACCAACGTAAACGCTAAAAAACAGGAGCTTGAATTTGAACTTGAAGGGCCGATTATTTCCAACCGGCTTAAACATCAGAAAGAACCTTGCTTTCAGCTGGAGGCTGGTTTTATCGCTGAACAAATTCAATTGATGAATGATCAGATTGCCGAATCATATGAACAAGTGAAAAAGAGAGCCGATAAAGTGGTTCTGACTGTGAAATGGGATATGAAAGACCCAGTGTAATCAAAAAGGCGGTGACTGCATAGTCCCGCCTTTTTGATTGTCATTACACAGCTGAAGGGTGTTTTGAAAGCTCAAATGCATCGTGAAGCGACTCGACTGCTTTCACCATGTCATTTTCGCTTACGACTGTTGACACTTTGATTTCAGATGTGCTGACCATTTTGATTAAAATATTTTTTTGCGCCAGTACAGCAAACATTTCAGCCGCTACACCAGGATTTGAGACCATGCCGGATCCAACAATAGATACTTTAGCCAATTTGCTTTCTGTCTCGATTTTCTCAAATTCCAGCGCGTCTTTATACTCTTCAAGCACCGCAACGGTTTGGTCTGCATCTTCTGTTTTGACAGAGAAGGAAATTCCAGTCTTGTCCTCGGCCTGCGTTTGGATAATGATATCCACGTTTATGTTTCTTTTGGCAAGTGTTGTAAAAATAGTAGACAAAGTTGTCAGGCCGCTAGTCAGCCCGTAAATGGTTACTCTTGTGATTTGATCTTCAAATGCAATGCCTCTGACAATTAAATTCTGTTCCATGGATGATTCCTCCTCAATTAATGTTCCCGCTTCGGTTTCTGTACTTGAACGCACTTCTAACGGCACTTGGTAATTTTTCGCGAACTCAACTGCTCTCGGATGAAGAACACCGGCGCCTAAATTGGCAAGCTCAAGCATTTCATCGTATGAGATGCCCTCAAGTTTTCTCGCTGATTTCACATAGCGCGGATCGGTTGTAAACACGCCTGGCACGTCTGTGTATATGTCACATTTATCAGCTTTTAAAGCGGCAGCCAAAGCAACTGCTGTTGTATCTGAACCGCCCCGGCCCAATGTCGTAATTTCACAATCCTCTGTCATGCCTTGGAATCCTGCAACAATGACAATTTTTCCTTTTTCAAGCTGGTCTGCTAAAACCGAAGTGTCGATATCTGTAATTCTGGCGTTTCCGTGAATGGCCTCCGTACGGATTCCCGCCTGCCAGCCAGTATAAGACACAGCGTCATAGCCTTTTTCCTGCAATGCCATTGAAAGGAGTGAAATCGTGACCTGCTCGCCTGTCGCCAGCAGCATATCCATTTCGCGTTTGCTCGGCTGGTCAGAAATAGCTTTTGCAAGGCTGACCAATTCGTCAGTGGATTTTCCCATTGCTGAAACGACGACAACGACTTGATGGCCTTTCTGTTTTTCTGCAATTGCGCGGTTTGCCGCATTTTGAATGTTTTCGACTGAGCCAACGGAAGTGCCTCCGAATTTTTGTACAATAAGACCCATGTATTACCACCCTTTACATTTTGGTTCGTGCGGGTGAGGAGAAAGAGCGCTTTGTCCACAATAAAAAAAGCAATGAGAGGAATACTCTCATTGCTTATCAATTAATCATCATAAATGATTATGAACAACGAGATAGCCCTCCAAGAAAATGATTTCTTGACAGCCTTACATTTATTCAATGCACGGCCAGCAAATAATACCGATGGGGTTTTATTTGCTTCGGCGACGCTCCCCTTTCAGCCTTTTTCACAGAATCCATCTTTCTCCAAAGGCATACTCTTGAAGTTCGCACCTCTATCTTCACCATATAACACGATCTAACTATGAAATTAGTTCACATTTTATCAGATCTTATTTAAAAGGACAACATTATTTTTGCAATTTGTCGTAAAGGAGCTGAGCCGCCGCTGTGGGAACACCGGCTTTTTTGATGTCCTCAAGGCTTGCTTCCTTCATTTTTTTAACGGAACCGAAATGCTTTAACAGCATTTTCTTTCTTTTCTCTCCGATACCCGGGATGTCGTCCAAAACGGATTGAAACGCGCTTTTTCCGCGGATTTGCCTGTGAAAACTGATTGCAAAACGGTGCACCTCGTCCTGAATGCGCTGCAGGAGGTAAAATTCCTGGCTGTTTCGTTCCAGATACACCACCTCCAGCGGATCACCGATCAGTAAATTTGAGGTTCTGTGTTTTTCATCTTTCGCTAGACCGGCGATCGGGATATCCAAGCCGAGTTCATTTTCAATGACATCCCTTGCTGCGTTGATCTGCCCTTTTCCTCCGTCAATGATAATCAGATCGGGCAGCGGCAGATTCTCACGAAGCACTCTCGTATAGCGTCTTCTGACAACCTCTCTCATAGAACCGTAATCATCCGGCCCTGTAACAGTTTTGATTTTATATTTGCGGTATTCCTTTTTGTATGGTTTGCCATCGATAAACACAATCATCGCGGAAACCGGGTTTGTCCCCTGTATGTTTGAGTTGTCAAACGCTTCAATTCTGTGCGGCGTATAAATATTTAATGCCTCACCTAGTTTCTGCACAGCCCCGATTGAACGCTCCTCGTCGCGTTCGATTAAAGAGAATTTTTCTTTCAATGCGATTTTCGCATTTTTATGGGCAAGCATGAGCAGTTCTTTTTTCGGGCCTTTCTTCGGCTGGTGAACGTTTGTTTCCAGCAGCTGCTCGATCATGGATTGATCTACGCTGTCCGGAACTAAAATCTCCTTCGGAAGGAAGTGGTTGTTTTTTGAATAGAACTGCCCGATGAACGTGAGGAACTCTTCATCTGCTTCCTGATAAAGCGGGAACATGCTGACATCGCGTTCAATGAGCTTTCCTTGGCGGATGAAAAAGACCTGCACGCACATCCAGCCCTTATCGTACGCGTACGCGAACACATCACGGTCGACTAGATCGTTCATCGTCATTTTTTGTTTTTCCATCGTTGATTCAATATGGGCCATTTGGTCACGAAGCTCTTTTGCTCGTTCAAACTCAAGATTCTCAGCAGCTTCATGCATTTTCTCTTCAAGCTCTTTTTTGACCTCATTATAGCCGCCCCTTAAGAAACGTGTAATGCTTTCAACCAGCTCTCTGTTCGTCTCTTCGGAAATATCCTTTACACACGGAGCGAGGCATTGGCCCAGATGATAGTAAAGGCACACTCTGTCCGGGAGCTTGGAGCATTTTCTGAGAGGATACAGACGGTCGAGCAGTTTTTTTGTTTCCCTTGCTGCCTGTACATTCGGATACGGCCCGAAATAGCGCCCTTTGTCTTTTTTGACATTGCGTGTGACAATCAGCCTTGGGTGGCGTTCATGGGTGAGTTTTATGAAAGGATAGGTTTTGTCGTCTTTGAGCATGACGTTGTATTTCGGATCATGCTTTTTGATCAGATTCATTTCTAAAATAAGCGCTTCAAGATTGGAGGACGTCACGATATATTCAAAATCCTCGATTTCCGTCACAAGCCTTTGGGTTTTCGCGTCGTGAGAACCGGTGAAGTAGGAGCGCACTCTGTTTTTCAGCACTTTTGCTTTCCCTACGTAGATCACAGTCTGCTGCCGGTCCTTCATGAGATAACAACCCGGTTGATCAGGAAGGAGGGCGAGTTTTTCTTTCAGTTGTTTGTTCATATGTTACCCTTCCTTATGTTTAATCCTTTATTTCCAGTTTAACACGAACGTTTGTTTTTCTCTATGGTTCACAATTGGCGAATAAAAAAAGCGATCCCTCAATCGGAATCGCTCTGGCATGTAAGCAGCGGAAAATTAAAGATGTTTGTTTACAAGCTCTTGAAGCGCTTCTTTTGGTTTGAAGCCGACTGAAGTTTCAACTACTTCGCCGTCTTTTAACACAAGAAGAGTCGGGATGCTCATAACGCCGTATTTTCCGGCAGTTTCTTGGTTTTCGTCTACATCGATTTTTACGATTTTCAGTTTGTCTCCCATTTCTTGATCCAATTCTTCAAGAACAGGTGCAATCATTTTACAAGGTCCGCACCAAGGAGCCCAGAAGTCTGCCAGTACGACGCCTTCGCTTGTTTCAGCTGAGAAAGATTGATCAGTTGCTTTTACGATAGCCATTATTGAATTCCTCCAATGTGAAATGATGATTTTTAGTATAGCATCTCCCATTCGTTCACGCTATTTTAATGCTTACAAATTATTTTTTCCTGATCACAGCCGGTTTACTCATTTTTATATGGTTGAATGGGATATGCTCTTTTTTTAAAACACAAATCTGATAATGGCCCCGATCACTACAATTGCCCCAATAATCATTAAAATGGTACGAAGCATAAGATCACATCTCCTCTTCACTGTCATGTACTTTACCATGCCCTGCCGGAGCTGTTTTAAAACCTGAAAAAGAGCGCCGGCATGAAGCTCCGGCGCTCTTGCGCGATTAAGAATCAGCACGCAGCGTAAGTAAGACGACTGACATTGGCGGGAGTTTTACTTTCAGTTTGTTTTTGCTGAGCGTGTATTGTCTGAAGGATTCCGGTTTGACATGATGAGGATCGTCAAACGTGTTATGCGCATTCATTTTTTCTGCCGTAAGAATGACTCCGGAATGGTCCGCTGCCTTGTGTAGGCCTCTCAGCTCGATTTCCGCCTCCGCTTTGTTTTGGTGATCGATGTTGCAAATAGTGATATTGATATCACCTTCAGCTTGTTTCGACGCTGAAATGCTGATTTGCGGAAGCGTTTCACCCTTCCATTCATAGTCGGCAGACATTGTCTCTGTTGCTAAAAGAGAAGCGTCCTGGTGCACCTTAAACATATTGAATACATGGTACGTCGGTGTCAAAAGCATCCGCTCGCCCTCAGTCAAAATCATCGCTTGTAGAACGTTTACTGTTTGGGCGATGTTGGCCATTTGCACCCGGCGGCAATGCTGATGGAAAATGTGGAAATGAGAAGCCGCCACCAGTGCATCACGAATGGTGTTTTGCTGATATAAGAAACCGGGATTCGTGCCTGGCTCGGGATCAAACCAAGTGCCCCATTCATCAATAATCAGCCCGACCCGCTGCTCCGGATCGTACCGGTCCATGATCGTGCCGTGTTTTTGAATCAATTCATCGATGTATTTGGCTTTTTTCATCGTAATAAACCACTCATCTTCCGTGAATTCTGTGGCTGATCCTTTGCCCTTCCAGAAATCCCCCGGAATCGTGTAATAATGAAGACTCAACCCGTCCATCAGGCCAGCGGCTTTTTTCATAAGCACGTCCGTCCAATTAAAATCATCCACATTTGCTCCGCCTGCAATTTTATAAATTTCATTCCCGCTGTAATTGCGGACATAAGTCTGAAAACGCCGGTACAGATCTGCGTAGTATTCGGGATGCATGTTGCCGCCGCAGCCCCAATTTTCATTACCCACGCCGAAATATTTCAGATTCCAAGGCTCTTCTCTTCCATTTTGTTTTCTCCAGTCTGACATCGGCGTGCCTTCTTCAAATGTCATATACTCAATCCACTCCGCCATTTCCTGAACGGTTCCGCTTCCGACATTGCCGCAAATATATGGCTCACATTCAAGCAGCTCGCAAAGCATCATAAATTCATGCGTTCCGAATTCATTTGATTCAATTGTACCGCCCCAGTGAGTGTTCAGCATTGTCTTACGGTCACCGACACCGTTTGCCCAATGGTATTCGTCCGCAAAACACCCGCCCGGCCACCTGAGGACAGGAATGTGCAGCTGTTTGAGCGCCTCCAGCACGTCCTTTCGTATCCCGTTGATATTGGGGATGTCTGAGTCCGTTCCGACCCAGATCCCCTCATAAATCCCTCTTCCTAAATGCTCAGCAAAATGACCGTATATATTTTTGTTAATGGTTCCTTTTACGATATCTGTTTGAATCACTGCTTGATGTTCAGACATGCCTCTGATCATTCCTTTCATACGGATATGAAAAGCACCACAGTCAAATATGTGATCTGTCTTTTGCCTGAGGAGTCAGCATGAATGTAAGCGCTTTTAAAGTAACCATATTATATATGTTCGTACATGTCAACGACATTTTCTATCTCATTTATATTTGTACGTATGTATTTACAAATATAAAAACCCGGACTTTTAAAGTCCGGGATTTCCTTTATGAGTGTATATTCAACTGTTTGAATTCCTCAGTTAATAACGGGACAACTTCAAATAAATCACCGACGATGCCGTAATCCGCTATGTTAAAGATATCGGCTTCGGGATCTTTATTGATGGCGACGATCACCTTGCTGTTTGACATGCCGGCCAAATGCTGGATGGCACCGGAAATGCCGCATGCAATGTACAAATCCGGAGTGACGACTTTCCCCGTCTGCCCGATTTGAAGAGCGTAATCGCAATAATCAGCGTCACATGCCCCGCGAGAAGCCCCGACTGCGGCCCCTAGCACCTCTGCAAGCTCCTGCAGAGGCTGAAATCCCTCCTTGCTTTTGACTCCTCGGCCGCCCGCAACGATAATTTTTGCTTCGGAGAGATCAACGCCGTCAGCTGTTTTTTTCACGACCTCTTGGATAACAGTGCGGAGGTCAGTAAGAGAAACATCAATGCTTTCGATGCTCCCCGATCTGCTGGTGTCTTTTTCTGAAGCTTGAATGTTATTGGGGCGAATTGTTGCAAAGATCATCGGATCGGTTGAAATGACGCGTTCAAAAGCTTTCCCCGAGTAAATCGGCCGTGTGAACACAACATTCCCTCCGGTAACGCTTACATCTATAGCATCAGAAATTAAGCCTGTTTGCAGCCGGGCAGCAAGCTTCGGTGAAAGATCCTTGCCCATTGCCGTATGCCCGAAGATGACTGAATCAGGATTTTCTTGCTCGATAACACCTCTCATGACCTGGCTGTACCCGTCTGCCGTGTATGTTTTCAGCTTCGGGTCCTCAGCGGTAAGAACTTTATCTGCTCCGTAATGAATAAGCTCTTGTGCAATGCTTTGTACATTTTCACCGATGAGAACACCGATGACTTCCCCATCTCCTGAAATGGTTCGTCCTGCAGCTATTGCTTCAAAGGTGACATTCCGCAATTCCCCATCGCGTATTTCTCCAAGCACGATCACTTTTTTTCCCATTCTAACATCCCCCTGTTTCTTTGAATGTCCAAGCTTTAAATGACTTTAGCTTCGCTGCGGAGCAATGAAACAAGCTCTTTTGCCTGTTCAGCAGGCTCACCTTGGAGAAGCTTCCCGGCTTCTTTTTTCGGCGGCAGAAAACGTTCAATGGTTTTCAGCTTTGGTTCGGCATCCTCTTCGTCCAGGTCAAGATCATCAAGTTCAAGCTCTTCAAGCGGCTTTTTCTTAGCCTTCATAATTCCCGGAAGCGATGGATAGCGCGGCTCGTTTAAGCCCTGCTGAGCTGTGACAAGCAATGGGAGCGTCGTTTTGATTTTTTCAACATCCCCTTCGACGTCCCTTTCTGCTTCTGCATCAGTGCCGTTGATTTCGAGTTTGGTGATCGTAGTGATACACGGAATGTCCAGTAGCTCGGCAAGCCGAGGCGCCACTTGTCCTGATCCTCCGTCAATGGCAACATTTCCGCCGAGAATCAAATCAAACTCCTGATCCTTCATATAGTGGTATAAAACTTGAGAAATGGAATATTGGTCGGGTTCTTCAAGATCATCTTCTATGTTGATTAAAACAGCTTGGTCACAACCCATGGCAAGCGCCGTACGCAATTCTTTCTCCGCTTCTTCACCGCCGACCGTGACAGCGGTGATCGTGCCGCCATGCTTTTCCTTCAGCTGGATGGCTTCTTCTATCGCGTACTCATCATATGGATTAATGATCCATTCCGCTCCGTCATCCTGAATCTTTCCTGTTTCAATGACGATTTTTTCTTCTGTGTCAAACGTTCGTTTCATCAGTACAAATAGATTCATGATCATATCCCCTTTTATTCGCCTTTGAACTGAGGCTTTCTTTTTTCGAGAAATGCCTGGATGCCTTCCTTGGCGTCCTCTGACTCAAATGCTTCCCCAAATCGCTTTGCTTCAAGCTTTAAGCTGCCTTCATAGGAATACACCTTGTTGGAATAAAGAAGTTCAAGCAAAGATGCCAGCGTTTGCGGGCTTTTCTCTGCAAACTTAGCGGCAAGTGCTTTTGCTTTTTCAATCACTTCTGCCTCATCTTTCGCTCCAATTGAGACAAGTCCGAGATCAAGCGCTTCTTTTCCGGATATCGGTTCTCCTGATCCGATGAGCTCCAGTGCTTTGGCTGTACCGACATATTTCGGAAGGCGCTGTGTCCCCGCAAAACCCGGAATGATACCGAGATTAAGCTCCGGGAGCCCCAGCTTAGCATCTTCTGCTGCGATTCTGATATGACAGGCCATCGCAAGCTCCAGCCCGCCTCCGAGAGCAGCGCCGTGAATCGCTGCGATAATCGGTTTTGGAAAGCTTTCGATTCTCTCCATTAACTGCTGGCCGCGCTCAGCGAGCAATGAGGAATCCTCATTGCCTTTAAGCGATGTAAATTCTTTAATATCAGCGCCGGCTGAGAAAAATCTTCCCTCGCCGTGAATGATAATGCTTCGTACGCCTGCATCTGTCTCACATTGATCAAGACAGGAAGACAGCTCTTCTAATATCCGGCTGGAAAGCGCATTTGCCGGCGGATTGTGAATCGTCAAAACTGCCACAAATTGATCAACTGCCAGTGATATTGCATTCATAGGACAGAACTCCTTTACTTATTATGAATTCCGGACACCAATAATTCTAAAACGCTGTCTGAAAGCGCAGCAAGATCGTACTTTTGGTCATTCATCACCCATGTTGTCACGGTTTCGTCAATCGTTCCAAAAATCATCTGCCGGGCGAGGCGGACGTCGAGGCCTTCTTTTAATTCGCCTGATTGTATGCCTTCCGTCAAAATGCCATCCAAAATATTTAAGTAGCCTTTTAATATTTCGTTGATTTTTTGGCGCAGCTCCAAGTTGGATTGGCGGAGCTCAAGCTGCGTGACAATTGCGAGATTATGGTCACCCGCTAAAAGGGAAAAATGCTTTGAAATCACAAGCGCCAATTTCTCTTTCGCTGTTGCTTTTTCTTTAATGTCCTCTTCCATCCGCTCAATAAATTGACCCATTTTTTCTTTGAAAAGAGAAATTAAAATATCTTCTTTGTTTTTAAAATAGAGATAGATGGTGCCGTCCGCTACCCCGGCTTGTTTGGCAATTTTGGATACCTGTGACTGGTGGTAGCCGTTTTCTGCAATGACTTCTACTGCTGCATCAATAATCTGCATATACTTTGGCCGTTTTTGCTTCAATGTTCATCGTTCCTTCCTATAGAAATGAATGACTATTCATTCATAATTTCATGATAAGAAGGATTTTCAGGTTTGTCAAGTTTATTCATAGGCGTTCTCTTTTTTTATTTGATATGATGATTTTCGGTTTCTTCTTCAAGTAAACGCCTTCTTAAAATTTTTCCCACCGCCGTTTTCGGCAACTCCTTTCTGAACTCATAGGCTTTGGGCACCTTATAGGGAGCTAGACGTGATCTCGCAAAAGCGTCCAGTTCTTCTGCATCGGCTTTTGCGCCTTTCTTTAATACGACAAATGCTTTTACTGTTTCTCCTCTGTAGGAATCGGGAACGCCTGCGACAACTATTTCCTGGATGGCTTCATGTTCATAAAGCGCTTCTTCTACCTCACGCGGGTAAATATTGTAACCGCCGGCAATGATGATATCCTTCTTCCTGTCAGCAATATAGAAAAAGCCTTCTTCATCCATATAGCCCATGTCCCCGGTGAACAGCCAGCCATCTCTCAGCACTGCGGCGGTTTCCTCTGGTTTATTCCAGTATCCTTTCATGACTTGCGGACCTTTTACAATGATTTCTCCATGCTCATACGGAGCAGCAAGCTCACCCGTCTCTTCAGAATAGATCGCAGCGTCCGTACTCGGCCAAGGACAGCCGATACTGCCCGGCTTGTTTTTTCCCCAGATAAAGTTGGCGTGCGTCACTGGGGATGCCTCAGACAAACCATAGCCTTCCACAAGCTTTCCGCCAGTCACCTTTTCAAATTTCTGCTTTACCTCCACGGGGAGCGCGGCTGATCCGCTAAGACAGCTTTTAATGGATGACAGATCATAATGCTGCAATTCAGGGTGATGCAAAAGGCCAATGTAAATTGTCGGTGCGCCAGGAAAGAGCGTCGGTTTGTGTTTGTCGATGATTTTCAGTGTTTCGAGCGGATCAAACTTAGGAAGAAGAATCATTTCGAAGCCTAGTTTAATCGAATAGTTCATGACTGCCGTCAGTCCGTAGACATGAAAAAATGGAACGATGCCCAGCACTTTTTCAGCGCCTTCTTTCACGTCATACATCCAAGCGGCGCACATTTCAGTATTTGCCAAAATATTTTGGTGCGTGAGCATGACCCCTTTTGGAGCTCCGGTTGTTCCTCCGGTATACTGGAGGACAGCGATATCATGCTCAGGATCGATCTTCGGGATTGTCAGGAGTTCAGTTTTTTCCTGCTTCATACTGGAAGCGAACGTGTGAATGTTAGCTGTTTTGTCAAAGTCGATATGCACTTTTTGTTTTTGCGTCAGCGGGTAAAGAATATTTTTCGGAAAAGGCAAATAGTCTTTTACGCTGGTTATCAAAATCTGGTCAACTATTGATAACGTTTTCATTTTTATTGCCTTCGGAAAAAGCAAATCTAAGGTGATGATTACACTTACCTGAGCATCTCTAAGCTGGTATTCAAGCTCATGCTCGGTATAAAGCGGATTCGTCTGCACCACGATGCCACCGGCAAACAAGACGCCATAATAAGAAATCACTGTTTGCGGGCAATTGGGCAGCATAACAGCCACTCTGTCTCCTTTTTGCAGGCCATTGCACTGCAAAAAAGCTGCAAGTTTAAGAGCATCCGTCAGAATGTCATGAAAGGTGAGTTTTTTTCCATAAAACGATATTGCGGTTTTATCAGGGAATCGTGCGGCGGAGTCTGTCAGGATGGATTGCAGGGTTTTATTCGGCAACGGGAGCTCATGCGGGATATCGTTGGGATACTCGGCAAGCCACGGCTTTTGAGACTGCATAAAACCTCCCCCTTTCGATTTTAGAGTTCCACCTTATCATTATAGCAGATGGACGGCAAAAAAAAGAAAAAGAAAGGTAAATCTTTCTTTTTCTCATAATATGAACAGATATATAAGACCAATTAACAAAAAGATTCCCGCCGCGGCGAGCAGTACTTTTGCAAGCTTTTCCATTTATTCTCCGTCCCCTTATATTCCGGCTGCCACCACAAATGAAAGCCCGACAGAAATGACAAATGAAATAAAGCCGACAGCCCGGTTATCATTTTCGATTTCCTGATCAATTTTAAACCGCGGAGTCAAAAACTCAAAAATAAAGTAGCTGATCAGAAGCATAACAAACCCGTAAACGCCCCAGCCGATCATTTGCAGCAGCGAATTATGCTGAGAGATGGAATGCTGAAATACGTTTGCGATCCCCAAAATTTTTCCGCCGGTCGCCATTGCCACCGCAAGATTTCCTTTTTGAATCTCTTCCCAGTTTTTATAAGCCGTCACCAGCTCAAACACAGTCAAAAAGAGGACGAGGCAGAGAACCGCGACACTGTAATATGCCGCGATTTCCACAAGCTCGTTTTCCCAAAAATCACTCATGGCCATACTCCCTTTTATTTTAGTTCAACAACCGTAACGCCTGATCCTCCCTCACCTGCTTCACCGAAACGGGAACTTTTGACGCTGCGGTGGTTTTTCAGAAGATCCTGTACGCCTTTTCTTAAAGCGCCGGTTCCTTTTCCGTGGATGATTGACACTCTTGGATATCCGGCTAACACCGCATCATCCAAGTATTTTTCAACCCGGCTTAGGGCATTTTCATAGCGTTCGCCGCGGAGATCAAGTTCAAGCGATACGTGATAGTCCTTTCCCTTGACCGCTGTAATGATTTTTTCTTTTTTTGGCTCCGGAGCTGATTTGATAAACTCCAGATCTTTTTCTTTTACTTTCATCTTTAAAATACCGATTTGGACATTCCATTCATTGCCGCCTGTTTTTTCGAGCAATGTTCCTTTTTGCCCGAAAGTGAGGACTTTCACCTCGTCGCCAGGCTTAAAGTCGCGTTTTTGCGCTTTCGGCTTCTCCGGTTTCTTGGACTTTTCAAAAGCCGGCATAGCGCCTTCTAACCGTTTCTTCGCGTTAATCAGCTCGTGATCCTTGAAGGATTTGTGTTCTTCTTTTATGGAGCGCAATTCATGAATAATGTCCTCGGCTTCTTTCATTGCCGCTTTTACTTTTTCAGCAGCCTGCTGTTCTGCCTCTTCAAGCATTTTGTCTTTTTTGCTGTTAAGCTCGATGATTTGCTGCTGCAGCTCTTTATGCAGTTTTTCCGCTTCTTTTCTGATTGATTCTGTCTCAGAAAGCTCTTCTTCCGCACGTTTTTTGCTTTGTTCCAGCGACGCAATCATCGTATCGACTTCGTTATGCTCGGCCGTCATTTCTGACTTCGCCTGCCCGATGATATGGTCCGGGAGCCCGAGGCGTTTTGAAATTTCGAAAGCATTGCTTCGACCCGGCACACCAATTAAAAGTTTATAGGTCGGTGACAGCGTTTCGATGTCAAATTCAACGCTGGCATTCATGACGCCTTCTCTGTTATAGCCGTACGCCTTCAATTCCGGATAATGCGTCGTAGCTAACACTCGTGCATTGGTGCGATGCACGTCATCCAAGATGCTCATGGCGAGGGCCGCCCCCTCCTGCGGATCTGTCCCTGCACCAAGTTCATCGAAAAGCACAAGGCTGTTTTCATTGACCTGTTCTAAAATGCCGACAATATTCACCATATGGGATGAGAACGTACTTAAACTTTGCTCAATCGACTGTTCATCACCGATATCAGCGAATACGTGCTCAAATACTGCCGCTTCTGACCCTTCATCTGCCGGGATATGAAGACCTGACTGCGCCATTAAGGTTAGCAGGCCTAACGTTTTAAGGGTGACTGTTTTCCCCCCGGTGTTTGGCCCTGTGATGACAATGGTTGAAAAATCGCGGCCAAGCTCGATGTCATTGGCAACAACCTGATCAGGCGGAAGCAATGGATGGCGGGCTTTTTTCAAACGGATAAAGCCGGTGTCGTTCATAATCGGTTTTGTCGCTTTAACCGCTTTTGCATATCTAGCTTTTGCAAAAATAAAGTCAAGCGTCTGCAGCACTTGCAAATCTAGAAATAGCTCCTCTGTATACTCTGCCGTTTTCTCTGTCAGCACACGCAAAATCCGTTCAATTTCTTGCTTTTCTTTCACTTTCGCCTGCTGAAGGGAATTGTTCATATCTACAATCGCCTGCGGTTCAATGAATAGTGTCGCACCAGAGGATGAGGTGTCGTGCACAATTCCTCCATAGCTGGATCTGTACTCCTGTTTGACCGGGATCACAAAGCGGTCATTCCGAATCGTAACAATCGTATCAGACAGCATTTTCGAAGCGGAAGAGGAACGCAGCATCGACTCTAACCGGTCTCTGACTCTTGATTCGAGTGTTCTGAGCTGTGTGCGGATTCCTCTTAATGTTTCCGATGCATGATCAAGCACTTCTCCGTGATCATCAATGCAGGAATTAATGTCCCGCTCTAAATCGGACAGCGTGATAAGCTGTTCAGCATGCTGATGGATCAGCGGAATGTCGACACCGTCTTCAGCCATTTGGGTGATAAAATGTTTCATTTGTTTAACTGCATAAAGCAGGCCTGAGATTTCAGTAAATTCAGAAGGACTGAGAACGCTGCCGATTTCCGCCCGTCTTAACGCTCCTCTGATATCTACAAGGCCGCCAAATGGCGCTTGCCCTCTCAGCCGGATAATGTCAGAAGCTTCGTCTACTTCATCCAGCTGTTTTTTGATTTCGTCTATAGAAGCAGAAGGCTTAAGCTCGAGAAGCATTTCTTTTCCGAGCGATGAAGCGGCATGCCCAATAACCTGTTCTTTCACTTTATGAAATTCAAGAGCTGATAATACTTTTTGCTGCACGATTGTGTGAGCCTCCTTACTTAATCGTTGCGCTTCAGAAATGCCTCTACGTCTTTAAGCGACCGGGCATTCAGAACGTTTTTCGTTTCCGTCCATCCTTTGCGCGCGGCAGTAACGCCAGTTTTCATATCGTCTAACATCTCAATATTATGGGCATCAGTATTAATCACCAATGTAACCCCTTGTTCGTTTGCTTTCATTAAATGCTCTGTGCGCAGATCAAGGCGCGCAGGGTTGGCGTTGAGTTCAAGCGCCGTATTTGTTTTCCTCGCAAGCTCAATCAGCTGATCAATATCGATTTCGTAACCGGCCCGTCTGCCGATAAGGCGCCCGGTCGGGTGTGCGATAATGTCAACATGCTTGTTTGTCAGTGCCGTCTCAAGCCGTTTCATAATCACGTGTTCCGGCTGATTAAAACTGGAATGAATCGATGCAATAACGATATCCATTTCCGCAAGCACATCGTCATCATAATCGAGCGTACCGTCAGGCAGGATATCCATCTCAACGCCTTTCAAAATACGGAAGTTTTCAAACTCTGCATTCAGCGCGTCAATTTCTTTTGCCTGCTGCTTAAGTCTTTCTGCAGTAAGCCCGTTGGCGACCTTTAAATATTGTGAGTGATCGGTGATCGCCATGTATTGATAGCCTTTTTTGATGCAGGCTTCAGCCATCTCTCTGATCGAAAATGCGCCATCGCTCCACGTTGAGTGCATGTGGAGATCACCTTTGATTTGCCCGGGCTCTATCAGTTCAATGCTGTCGCTGTAGGTTTCCACTTCCTGTCCGCTTTCACGAATTTCCGGCGGAATCAGCGGCAGGCCGAAGTGCGCATAAAATTCACGTTCACTCGGAAATGTTTTGATCTCTCCGGTTTCAACTGTCTCAACGCCGTATTCACTGATCCGCTCGCCGCGTTCTTTGGCGATTTGGCGCATCTTAATATTGTGATCCTTTGATCCCGTAAAATGATGGAGGGTTGTCGGAAACTGCTCTTCCGTCACAAGACGGAAATCGACGCTTGTTTCATATTCAAAGGAAAGGATGACGGACACCTTCGTATCTCCGCTTGCGATCACGCTTTTGATGTTTGGCAGCTCAAGAAGCTGCTCTCTTACTTCAGCCGGATGATCTGTAGCAATGATATAATCCAGATCCTTCACCGTTTCCCGCGCTCTGCGGAGACTTCCGGCACGAGAAAATTTGATGATATGCGTAAATTGAGAAAGATGCTCCTCAATTTCCCGCGCGATCCGGAGGGCGTAGCCGATCGGGAACCGTTCAGGCTGTTTTCCGGCTTCCCCGAGCGCCTGTAATATTTTTTCTTCCGATTTTTTGCCGAAGCCCGCAAGACCCTGGACCTTTTGCTGCTCACAGGCTTCCTTCAGAGATTCTGCATCGTGTACGCCGAGCTCTTTATACAGCTTTGCGATTTTTTTGCCGCCGAGCCCCGGCAGCTTCAATAAAGGCACGAGTCCTTCCGGCACTTCTTTCTGAAGCGATTCGAGCGTGCTTGACTTTCCTTCATCTATATACTCTTTAATGACGCTGTACGTTCCTTTTCCAATGCCGGACAGCGACATCATATCGTCCATTTCTGATAAGCTTCGGTCGTCCTGTTCCAGAGCTGCCGCCGCTTTTCGGAAGGC
The DNA here is from genome assembly GCF_038002425.1 of Bacillus sp. FSL R7-0685. Classification (NCBI taxonomy): domain Bacteria; kingdom Bacillati; phylum Bacillota; class Bacilli; order Caryophanales; family Bacillaceae; genus Bacillus; species Bacillus sp. FSL R7-0685. Next base: position 2,773,801 of record NZ_JBBOCN010000001.1, read on the forward strand.
GGATACTTTAAACGGGTTGTCCCCTTTGAGTTCCATATAGACTGCAATGGTTTCAAGCAGCCGGATAATATCTTTTTTATGCATATCATAACCCCCAGACGTTCACATATGTTTCCATCATACTTGAAAAAAACTTCTCCGGACAAGAGAAGTTTTTTTATGCCCCGTACTGTGTCCACAGCTCTTGTAAAAGCCCTGACAAGTACGGTGTATGGTTAATGATCACATTTGCGAGAGACGATTGCCCCATCATTTGCTGCAACGCGTCTACCGGCAGAACGGATGCGACATACAGCAGCACAAATGTAAATAAATAGACTTCTAGAAAACCGAGAACGGCTCCCAGCATCTGGTTGATTTGTTTAATCACCGGAATGCCGGCTACAATACTCAGGAACGAGCCGATGATTCTCAGTAAGATTTTAGCAATGATAAATAAAACGATAAACGCAATCGCATTATAGTACGCTGCTTCCAAATTCCCCGTAAAAAAAGAAAGAGCCGGCTGTCCCGCTGAAAAATCGGGTGCGGGAATCCAATGTAAATGCGGTGCCACGTTTTTATAGAATAAAGCCGCAAAGGCAATTGATAAAATAAAGCTCGTCAAGCGGATAAACTGCAGGATAAAACCGCGTTTTAACCCCAGTAAAGTCCCCATCAGGAGCAAGATTAAGATGATGATATCTAGCATAGTTGTTCAATCCTTTTCTTTAAGCTGACGCTCCAGTTTTTCACATTTCTCTTGTAATTTGACATAATCGTGCACCACATTTACCGCTGTCAGCACTGCAAGTTTATTTATATCAAGGTATGGATTTTTTTCATTGATTTCTCTCATTTTATCATCAACAATTCCGGCGACATACCTCATATGGGCTCTGCTTTCTTCACCGACAATCGTGAAGTGCTGGCCGTAAATGTCAACGGTTGTTTTTGTTTTTTTGCCGTCAGACAACGTTTCTCCTCCATTCCGCGAGAATCCTAGTTCTTATCATAACACGTTTATTAAATGAATGGAAAGACGAGCCTCCCGCTGTTATGATACACTGGTATATACAGCGAAAAGTGTAAAAAAAGGAGATTATTACGTGTCCCATTCAGTGATAAAAGTATCGTTGTCTGCTATTGACCAAATGAAAATGACATACAGCGGTTCGCTTACAGCCTCTGTTCCGCAGGGAGCCGTTTTTCAGGCGAAACCGCCCGGCTGTACCATTACAGCATATCAATCCGGCAAGGTCTTGTTTCAAGGCAAAAACGCAGCGGCAGAATCCGCGCGCTGGGGAACAGCAGAGCCGGAAAAGAAGAAAATGGCCAAAAAGCCGGCTGATCCCCGCTATGCCCCTCCGGCAGATATCGCCGGAATGTCTGTTATCGGTTCTGACGAAGTCGGAACCGGAGATTACTTTGGCCCAATGACGGTTGTATGCGCGTACGTCGACAAAACCATGCTTCCTTTAATGAAGGAACTCGGTGTTAAGGATTCTAAAGATTTAAAAGATCCGCAAATCATCGAGATTGCCCGAAACCTGATCAAAACTATTCCATATAGCCTGCTGGTTTTAAAAAATGAAAAGTATAACAGCATGCAGGAAAAAGGCATGAGCCAAGGGAAAATGAAAGCATTGCTGCACAATCAGGCGATCACCCATTTATTAAGGAAAATGGATGGAATAAAGCCTGAGGCCATTTTGATTGACCAATTCGCTGAGCCAGGCGTCTACTTCAATCATTTAAAGGGCAGAGACATTGTGAAGGAGCGGACCTATTTTAGCACAAAAGCTGAAGGTATTCACCTGGCTGTCGCCGCTGCTTCAATCATTGCAAGATATTCATTTTTAATGGAAATGGATAAACTGTCACGCGAGGCAGGAATGACACTTCCGAAAGGAGCCGGTCCGCACGTTGATGAAGCGGCCGCCAAGCTGATCCTCAAAAAAGGGGCATCTGCACTCAGAACCTTTACAAAACTCCATTTCGCCAATACGCAAAAAGCGCAGCGCCTTGCTGATAAAAAACGCTCATAGAAAAAAGCTTGCAGATTTCTCTGCAAGCTTTTTTATCAGCCTCTTAAAACAGCTTGATATGTGTCTTCTAACGCTTTCAGCACTTTGCTGTGCGCCTTTGTCACTTCTTCTTCAGTCAGTGTTTGTTCAGGATTGACATACTGGAGTGAGAAAGCGACTGACTTCTTGCCTTCCTCCATATGCTCTCCTTCGTATACGTCAAATACGGTTACCTCTTTCAGAAGCTTGCCCCCGGCCTCTTTAATGACGCTCTCGAGCTGTCCGCTTGTGACGGTTTTATCTGTTACAAGAGCAATATCACGTGTCACAGACGGATATTTCGGAATCGCCGTGTAAACAAGAGGTGCTGTTTCTGCTGCGAGCAACGCATGAAGATCGAGCTCAAATACGTATGTTTCCTTTATATCCAGTTCTTTTTCCAATGAAGGATGGACTTGGCCGATGAAGCCGATCAGAGAACCATTCAATAAAATGTTCGCTGTTCTGCCCGGATGCAGCTGTTTGCGTTCAGACTGTACAAATTCAATGCTTTCTAGGACGTTGAGTTTGTCTAACAGCCCTTCCACAATTCCTTTGACAACAAAGAAATCAACTGGTTTCTTTTCTCCCTGCCATAGCTGTTTGCGCCATAATCCGGTAACAGCTCCTGCTACGCGTTCTGTTTCAACAGGTTTTGTGTCCTCTTCCTTCGTCAGGAAAACGGAGCCAACTTCGTACAGTGCAACTGAGTCAGTCTGCCTCGCAAGGTTGTAAGAAACAGAATCAAGCAGATTCGGAACAAGACTGTGTCTGAGAATGCTTCTTTCTTCACTCATTGGAAGCGCAAGCACAGTATTCAGTGATTTTTCAATCGCAAACGCTGCCGCTTTCTTCTCGTTTGTCAGTGAGTAAGTGATGGCTTGTGATAAGCCTGCGCCTTCAAGGAAGCGTCTGACTTTACGGCGTTTTGCCTGATATGCCGTTAATCCGCCTGTAGTCCCCGCTGTCTCAGGAAGCGTAGACGGAATGTTATCGTAGCCGTACAGTCTTGCCGCTTCTTCGATTAAATCCTCTTCTATTGTAATGTCGCCGCGGCGTGATGGGACAGTCACAACGAGAAGTTCACCCGCTTCACCGACCGTAAAACCGAGACGTTTATAAATGCTGATCAGTTCTTCTTTACTGATCGTCAGGCCTAGAACGCTGCTCACTTTGTCAGCAGATACGTGAATGTTATTTGCTTCGATTGTCAGGTGATCTTCCTCAACTGTTCCAGCAAGCACCTCACCGCCGGCATACAGATGGATCAGCTGCGCAGCCCGTTCTGCTGCAAGACGTACGCGCGCCGGATCAATTCCTTTTTCAAATCTTACGCTTGATTCACTTCTCAAACCAAGGTCTTTGGAAGCCTTGCGAACCGTCTGCCCATTGAAATACGCAGCCTCAAGCAAAATCGTTTTCGTATCTTCCTGAACCTCTGACTCTGCTCCTCCCATGACACCCGCAACGGCCTGCGCTTTCGTTCCGTTTGTAATGACAAGGTGATCGGCGGACAGCTTACGTTCTTGATCATCAAGAGTTACGATCATTTCATTCTCAGCTGCTTTTCTTACTACGACTTCCTTAGAGCCAAATCTGTCATAATCAAACGCATGAAGCGGCTGTCCGTATTCCAACAGGACAAAATTTGTGATGTCAACGACGTTGTTGTGCGGACGAATGCCTGCATTCATCAGCTTTGTCTGCATCCAAAGCGGTGACGGAGCAATCGTGACATTTTTAATGATTTTTGCAGTGTACAGCGGGTTCGCTTCTTGATCTTCAATTTTGACTGAAATGTAATCAGACGCTTGTTCTGAAGCAGCCGGGTAATCCGTTTGCGGAAGCTTTACCTCAGTGTCTAAAATCGCGGCAACCTCGTAAGCAACACCAAGCATGTTCATGGCATCCGCGCGGTTTGGCGTTAAACCCAGCTCAAGAATCGCATCGTCAAGCTGTAAAGCCGCTAAGGCATCGCTTCCTGTTTCAGCGTCATTAGGGAATACGAAAATGCCTTCTGCATACTCCTTCGCCACAAGTTTGCTTTCGATACCAAGCTCCTGTAAGGAACAGATCATGCCATTTGATTCTTCACCGCGAAGCTTGGCTTTTTTGATTTTGAAATTGCCCGGCAGCACCGCTCCGACTGTTGCAACTGCGACTTTTTGTCCCTTATCCACATTCGGCGCGCCGCAAATGATTTGTACAGGGGCTTCAGCTCCGATATCCACAAGGCACTTATTCAGCTTATCAGCATTCGGGTGCTGCTCGCGCTCCAGCACATGGCCGATGACAACGCCTTTGATGCCTTCTCCTTTGTATTCAATTCCTTCAACCTCAATACCGGCTCTTGTAATTTTTTCAGCAAGAACAGCCGGGTCCATGCCTTTTAAATCAACATAATCCTCTAACCATTTATAAGAAACAAACATCCTTGCATCCTCCTCTTACGCCTGTTTAAACTGCGAAATAAATCTGACATCGTTTGTATAGAAGTGGCGGATATCATCAATGCCGTATTTCAGCATCGCGATGCGCTCAACACCCATTCCGAATGCGAAGCCCTGATATTCCTTCGGATCAAAGCCAGCCATTTTAAGCACGTTCGGGTGAACCATTCCGGCACCGAGGATTTCAATCCAGCCTGTTCCTTTACATACTGAGCAGCCGTTTCCACCGCATTTAAAGCATGTCACATCCACTTCTACTGAAGGCTCAGTAAACGGGAAGAAGCTTGGGCGGAGTCTGATTTCACGGTCTTGCCCGAACATTTTTTTCGCAACGAGTTCAAGCGTTCCTTTTAAATCACTCATGCTGATGTTTTTGTCAACGACAAGCCCTTCAATTTGCATAAATTGGTGAGAGTGCGTCGCATCATCGTTATCACGGCGATATACTTTACCCGGGCAAATGATTTTAACGGGACCTTTGCCTTTATGCTTTTCCATCGTCCGTGTTTGGACAGGAGAAGTTTGCGTTCTCATCAAAGTTTCCTCTGTGATGTAAAAGCTGTCCTGCATATCGCGCGCAGGGTGTTCTTTCGGAAGATTGAGCGATTCGAAGTTGTAGTAATCCGTTTCAACCTCTGGCCCTTCCTCGACTGTGTAGCCCATACCGATAAATAAATCTTCAATTTCTTCAATGACAACAGTGAGCGGATGGCGGCCGCCGACTGCAACAGGGTTCCCCGGCAGCGTGACGTCAATTGTCTGTCCTGCAAGCTTCTGTTTCATTTCCTCTTCTTCAAGCTTCTCGTTTTTGTCAGCAATCGCATTGGCAATACGCTCCCTTACTTCGTTCGCGAGCGCCCCCATTTTTGGACGTTCCTCAGCAGAAAGCTTGCCCATTCCGCGCAGCACTTCTGTAATCGGCCCTTTTTTTCCGAGATATTGCACCCGAATATCATTGACAACCTTCAATGAGCTTGCCGCTTCTACTTGTTCTAAAGCTTCTTGTTCCAGCTGTTTTAGCTTTTCTTCCATTTTGCATCCTCCTTTTATGTAAACAAACCGTCATATGTCTTTGGAAAATAAAAAAAACCCGTCCCTTGTACAAGGGACGAGTTGTGGCCGCGGTACCACCCTTATTTCAGACAGACTGATGCTGTCGTCAGCTTCATTGACATAACGGAATCAGATTCCGGTTCACCTTTACGCGCAGTGTACGCGGTCCCGGCGACAACTCAAGAGGTGAAGCCAATTTCCGGCTGCGTTAAAAATGCTCTCAGTCAGCGGCATTTTCTCCCTGGAAAGCAGTTGATCAGAAATTGAGGTCCTCTGTCACGGTTTTTGAAATATTATGTTCTATTATAGAGAAATCCAACGCTTGGCGCAACACTATCCTCGCAAGTGATACACGAGGATGGCAGCCGCAACCGCAACGTTTAGTGATTCAGCCTGTCCGTAAAGCGGCACGTACAGGTTCAAATCCGTTTTTTCCAGCAATGCAGCATCCACCCCTGCACCTTCATTTCCTACAATGAGCGCAAAGGATTCAGACTGAGGAATCTCCTGGTAAGGCGCTCCGTTTTGCAGCGCCGTGCCGTATACTTTTACGCCCTCTGCCTTCAATTCGTCCACATATGAAGGCAGGTTTCTTCTCACAACAGGAATATGGAAGTGAGATCCTTGAGCAGATCGCAGTGTTTTTCCGTTAAAGGCGTCCGCCGTGCCGTCACCGAGTACAACCGCATCCAAACCGGCCGCATCAGCCGTTCGAATCATTGTGCCAAGGTTTCCCGGATCTTGAACAGCGTCAATCAGCAGCACCTTGCGTGCCGTTGCCAGCTTTTCTTCAGGCATATGGCACACAGCGGCAATCTGCTGCGGCGTTTCGGTTTCAGTCACAGCTGAAAACGCATCTTCACTCAGCATATAGCACTGGATACCAGTCTCAAGATCTGAAGGAATCCTCGTTTCATCCTTTACAAGGATTTCTTTCACAATGCCCGGGCTTTTCAACGCCTCTTCAACGAGGTGTTCTCCCTCTATCAGAAATGTATTTGTTTTTGTTCGTTCTTTTTTTGTGTGAAGCTTTTTCCAATCCTTCACTTTTTGGTTTTTTGCCGATTCTATTTGTTTCACTGTCTATGTGGCGCTCCTTTTTTTAACATGATGTTATTATATCGCAAGAACAGCACATAATAAACCAGGTGCAGGGTTAGAATATACGTATTACATTTTAGAAAAAGGAGCGTTTTACATGGATCTTAATTTACGTCATGCCGTCATTGCCAATGTCACCGGCAATAATCAGGAGCAGCTTGAGCATACAATCGTAGATGCGATTCAAAGCGGTGAAGAAAAAATGCTTCCAGGGCTCGGCGTTTTATTCGAAGTCATTTGGCAGCACGCATCCGAAAGTGAGAAAAACGAAATGCTGAAAACGCTTGAAGGCGGATTAAAACCCGCCGAATAAGACATGAAACCGGGTGACAGCGCCCGGTTTTTTTCTTATATAATAAAAACATGATGAGGGGGAACGCCATGTTTTTACAGCCGTTATTAGCGAAAAAAATTATTGCTGAAGTTAAAAAAATGTACGAACGTGAAGTCATTATTGTAAACACGGACGGTCTTATTATGGCAGGCACAAACGATGAGCGTGTCGGACAATTTCATGAGGGAGCGCTTATCTGCGCAAAAGAAAGACGCAGCGTGATTATTACAAAAGAAGATGAAACAAGGTTAAAAGGAGTGAAAGCAGGCATAAACCTCCCTGTATTTTTTGACCATGATGTGATTGCCGTCTTCGGGCTGACAGGTGAGCCTGCAGAGATTCAGCCATTCGGAGAACTGCTTCGAAAAATGACAGAACTGTTCATTAAGGAATCGCGGCACTTAGAGCAATCCCAGTGGCGTGAGAGAATGCTGGAGTCCTTTATGATCGATTGGCTGCAATTAAAGGAGTGGTCTCCCAGTTTTCTTGAGAAAGCTCAGCTTCTTGGTGTTGACCTTTCTTCCCGGCGCCAAATGATTCTTATTCAGGGGTATGAGTGGTCACCTCATGATATTGAACAAATGGCACGCAGCTGGAAATCCTCGTACCCTGCGGATTTGTTCATCAGGTGGGGAAATGAACGGATTTTGATTAATCATGAAGTGCCGCAGCATGAACAAAGGGATCGGCTTTTACGGAAAATCCTTCACATTTGTTCGTTTGCCAATACCGCAAGCAGCCAATATACAGCAGCTGGCGCCGGAAGGGCTGTCGCAAGCTCCAGCCTGACAGATTCATACGAGCAAGCGGAAAAAGCGCTGGCTGTCAGCCTTAAGCGAAAAACGCCCATATTTGAAGAGGATCTGAAGCTTGATATGTGTCTGACGGAGATCAGCCCGGGAACCCGAAACGAATTTCCGCAAAGAGTATTAGGAAAGGCGCTAGAGCATCAGGAACTTATGAATACGATACGGACTTTCTTTCATCACGATTTGTCTTTGAAACAAACCGCTGAAGACATGCATATACACATCAATACATTGCGTTATCGTCTGGCTAAGGCTGAACAGCTGACGGGATTACGTTTTGACCGTACCGAGGACGTCGTCACGATGTACGTCGCCCTCTATTTTTTAGATCAAGATACAAAATAGAGAGAGTTTCAGTTTCATTTTTTGTATGTTTCTCCATGGAAGGCTTTGCTTTTTTTCTTTTACAATAGATTGAAAGCGTTTTTTGACAGGGGGATGGGTGAAATGATCACCAAGGATGTAAAGGAGCAGCTGATTCAGGTCTCCGGACCAGAAAACTTTGATGACTCGAATGCCGGCCGTCTCGTCTATTCATATGATGCGACGCCTCAGTATCAGTCTATGCCTGATGCCGTGATTGCTCCGAGGAATACTGATGAAATATCACGCATTTTAACAATTTGCAGCGAACATCGAGTGCCGATCGTTCCAAGAGGATCAGGGACAAACCTGTGCGGCGGCACGTGCCCGACTGAAGGCGGACTTGTGCTTCTCTTTAAGCACATGAACCAGATTCTTGAAATTGATGAAGAAAATTTAACTGCCACAGTTCAGCCGGGCGTCATTACGCTGGATATGATCCGCGCGGTTGAAAGCAAAGGTTTATTTTATCCGCCTGACCCGAGTTCTATGAAAATATCAACCATGGGCGGAAACATCAATGAAAATTCCGGCGGGCTCCGCGGATTAAAATACGGCGTCACCCGCGACTATGTTATTGGACTGGAGGTTGTGCTCGCAAATGGTGACATCATCCGCACCGGCGGAAAACTCGCAAAGGATGTGGCCGGATACGATCTCACACGTCTTTTTGTCGGCTCAGAAGGAACACTCGGCATTGTGACAGAGGCAATCGTCAAGCTCGTTCCAAAGCCAGAAACAAAGAAGACGCTGCTTGCCCTTTATGAAAACATCGATGCCGCTGCTCAAACGGTATCGGACATTATTGCCGCAAAAATTATACCCGCTACGCTTGAATTTCTCGATCAGCCTACACTATTGGTGATTGAGGATTATGCCAAAATCGGACTTCCGACAAGCGCAAAAGCAGTTCTGTTAATTGAACAAGACGGGCCATTTGAAACTGTTGAACGGGATATGGAAAAGATTGAGGCGATCTGCAAAAAAGGCGACGCCGTTTCCGTTCAGACCGCACAAACAGAGGAGGAAGCGTTTGCCCTGACTGAAGCCCGGCGTTCTGCACTTTCTGCCCTAGCCCGCCTCAAACCGACGACGATTTTAGAGGATGCGACCGTTCCTCGCTCAGAAATAGCCAATATGGTTAAAGCGATTAATGATATTGCTGCTAAATATGATATTTCCATCTGCACCTTTGGTCATGCGGGAGACGGGAACCTTCACCCGACATGCACGACAGACATAAGAAATAAGGATGAAATGGAACGTGTCGAACAGGCTTTTGCCGAGATTTTTGAGAAAGCGATTGAACTTGGCGGGACGATAACCGGAGAGCACGGAGTCGGGGAAATGAAAGCGCCTTACTTGGAAATGAAGCTGAAAAAAGAAGGCATTGATGCGATGAAAGCGTTGAAAGCGGCATTTGACCCCCGGAACATATTAAATCCCGGCAAAATGTTTGCGAAAGATGCCAGAAAACGTGTGGTGGCGGAAAGATGACAACAGAAAAAGAAATGAAACAGATCCAAAATGAATTTAAAGAGCGTATGGATGAAGGAGAGTTATTAAATTGTATGCGCTGCGGCTTCTGTCTTCCTTCCTGTCCGACCTATATCGAATCGGGATTTCAGGAAACACACTCTCCGCGTGGGCGCATCGCCTTAATGAAAGCCGTAGCCGACGGTATGATTGAACCGGATGAAGATGTCGAACGGTCGCTGTCACTTTGCCTCGGCTGCCGTGCCTGTGAGCCTGTATGCCCGTCTGGCGTGAAATACGGGCAGCTGCTTGAAGAAGCCAGAGATATTATCCACCAAAATAAAAAACACTCGCTTGGTGAACGTGTCATGCGAAAGACGGCTTTTCACGAGCTGTTTCCGCATCAAAACCGCATGCGCTCAGCTGTAAGCCTTATCGGTTTGTATCAGCGGTCAGGACTGCAAACCGCTGTGCGTAAAACCGGTATGCTTCGGGTCCTGCCTGAGCATTTGCGGACGATGGAAGCTGTTCTTCCTGATGTTCCAAAAAGCAAAGACATGAAACATCGGCCGCGTTTCCTGCCGTCCATTGGCCCCATGAAAAAACGGGTCGCCTTTTTTTCGGGCTGCTTAATGGATACAATGTTTTTACCGACCAATAACGCCACATTGAAGCTTTTACAGCTGGCAGGCTGCGACATTGTCATTCCTCCTGAACAGGCTTGCTGCGGGGCGCTTCATGGACACAGCGGTGAAAAAAACACAGGGAAAGAGCTCGCGAAACAAAATATCGCTGCTTTTGAAGCGTTAGACGTTGATGCTGTCATTACAAACGCAGGAGGATGCGGAGCCTTTCTCACTGAATATGATCATTTGCTGAAGGATGACCCGGAATGGTCGGAACGGGCTGCTGCGTTTGTTCAAAAGCTGAAGGATTTTTCTTCTGTTTTGGTTGAACTCGATTTCCATCAAATGGATCTAGCACTCGAGACGCCTCAGGTCGTTACCTACCAAGATTCATGTCATCTAAGAAATGTGATGCATACGTCACTCGAGCCCCGCCAGCTTCTTAAAAGCATCAAAGGGGCGGAATTCAAAGAAATGGAGAAAGCAGACAGCTGCTGCGGGTCAGCGGGAATTTACAACATCGTCGAAGCTGAAATGTCTATGAAAATACTGGACAGCAAAATGACTGCCGTCAAAGCAACCGAAGCGATCCTCATTGTAACAGCAAATCCCGGCTGCCTGCTGCAGATGAAGCTCGGCATTGAACGCGAAGGACTAAGCGGTAAAGTCAGAGCCGTTCACCTGGCTGATTTGCTATTGGAAGCAGCCGGGCACAAAACATCATGAGAAAGCCCAAAACAGACATTGTTTTGGGCTTTTGTGCGTTATTCCATCGGACTGCAAATTTCGATATAATGTCCATCCGGATCAGCGATATAGGCGACCGTCTGCCCCCATGGTTTCACTTTCGGCTCCCCGATAATCGATACGCCTTGTTCTCTCATCCTTTTGATGACCGCTTCTACATTTTCAGTAACAAACCCGATTTCAAATGTGTTTGAAGCAGATGTATCCGGAATGTCCAGCGCCGTGATGTCTCTGGCGCTTTCCCGCGTATTAAACGCCAATATCGTAGACCCTGTATCAAATTCGACATACGTGCCGTGTTCATCACGAATCGGCAGTCCTAAAATATCCCGGTAAAAATGAATAGCCCGCTTGCTGTCCGATACATATAGAATAAGATATTTCATTGATAGATTCATTGCCAACCCCCCCTCAGCATTTTCAATAGTCCTTCTAGCCCGGTATAGATGCTTCCATCCTTAAGCTCGGATCTTTCCACATCTGCGCCCATTTTTTCACAGCCGCCACAATAATGATGAAGCCTAACACCAGCATGATGATAGATAATACGCCATTCAATACACTATATCCTGCTGCTTCAGGATTGAGATACACATTGCGCACCATCCAATAGCCCGCATAATTGACAGTGACATATAAATAGGCAAGCGGGATAAGACAGGTCAGAATGTACCGGCGTTTATCGGCGATTTTCAGCACGATCGTCGCTCCGATAATCAGCCCCACTGAAGCCATCAGCTGATTAGAAACGCCGAACAGCGCCCAAATGGAACCGATATCTCCTGAATACAGCAAGTACCCCCACATCAAACAGGCAAGCGCGCTGGCAAATACAGATCCCGGAATCCAGTCTGTTTTCTTCAGCGGCTTATACACCTCCCCGAAGAAGTCCTGAATCAAATAACGGGCGACACGTGTGCCGGCGTCAATCGCTGTTAAAATAAAGACCGCTTCAAACATAATGACAAATTGGAAAAAGTATGAGGCCAAATGGCTGAAAAACGGCATTCCGGTAAAAATATAAGTCATCCCCACCGCAAGCGTGACGGCTCCCCCTGTTCTTCCTTCTAAGTCCAAACCGATTTCCCTGCTCAATTCAGGCAAATGTACGACATTCATGCCAAGCGTACGGAAAACCTCAGGCGTGCTGTTAATCGCAAAGTAATCAGCAGGCTGTAAAGCGGTCGCTGCAATCAGCGCCATGATGCCGACAAGACACTCAACAAGCATTGCGCCAAACGCAACCGGCTTCATATCACTCCATTTATTCAGCATTTTCGGTGTCGTTCCTGAACCGACAAAGGCATGGAACCCAGAGATCGCCCCGCAGGCGATGGTTATTGAGATGAACGGCCAGACAGGTCCTGCCAGCACCGGCCCGCCGCCTTTTACGAATTCTGTAAACGCAGGGAACGGAATGGACGGATTGACGACAAACACACCAACAATCAAAGCGATAAAAACACCGATTTTCATAAAGCTGCTTAAATAATCACGCGGAGCAAGAAGCAGCCAAACGGGAAGCGCAGCCGCAAAAAACGCGTAAACAGGAAGCGCGATTGCAAGCGTTTTCGTATCTAGCGTTAAAAAGTCACCGAGCGCGGTAGTCTGTACCCATGGACCAATAAAGACTCCTGCCATTAAAAAGAGAAAGCCGACCGTTGAAGCGAGCTTTAAATTTCCCGTTTTCTTATAAAATAAGCCCACACCCATCGCAATCGGAATCGTAATCCCTACCGCAAATGTTCCCCATGGATTACGTTCAAGCGCATGCAAGACAACCATCGACAGGCCCGCCATTGTGATCGTGATGATAAACAGCATGGACAGTCCTGTACAAAATCCTGCAACAGGGCCAAGCTCATCCTTTGCCACTTCCGACAGCGATTTTCCGTTTTTGCGCATCGATGCAAACAACACCACAATATCATGGACGGCTCCCCCAATTACCGCCCCGATTAACAGCCACAATAATCCCGGCAAATAGCCAAACTGCGCCGCCAGAATTGGTCCGACCAGCGGTCCGGCCGCTGCGATCGCGGCAAAATGGTGGCCGAACGAGACCCATTTATTTGTAGGCACATAGTCTTTCCCATCCTCAAGCACGTGAGCAGGTGTCGGCTTGTCATCATTTACTTTGAGAACCTTCACCATCATAAATGTTCCGTATAAACGATAGGCAATAGCCAAAATACACATTGACGCTATCACAATTGTAACCGCATTCATTTTCCCCATCCCCTTTGCTGTTTTTCATAAATATATCATAATTTCATGGTGAAAAGCGGTCATTTTTTCCTATACAAAAAGCCGGCTTGAACGGGCCGGCTCGTGGCAGTTGAAAGACAAGCCGGAGAGAAATCTCCGGCTTTGCTTCTCTTATGACTGTTTTTTCAGGCGGATCACATTCCAGGAAAGCGGCGTGAAATGAGCAGTTAAGCCATTTTCGCTGACAGACGATGATCCGTTGGAATGCGGAACGACATTTTTTCTGTTATGCTGGTTTGTCGCTTTGATATCCTGATGCTCAAGTACGATGTGCTCTGCGATTTGGTAAGATTCAAAGCCTCTGAGCGAAATCTCCGTCTCCATCTGATCCTCAGCCTTGTTTACCGCAAAAATAGTGAGGGTTTCTTCCTCTTCAGAGTACACAACAGCAACATCAACATATGGCACATCAGTGAAATCAGAACAGTCGTACTTCGGAGAAGAAATAAGCGGTTTCAGTGACTCGCCCCTTCCGTAAACAGAAGCATGCATGTATGGATAGAAAATCGGCTGTCTCCATGCTTCTCCGCCTTTTTCCGTCATGATCGGCGCGATGACATTGACAAGCTGTGCAAGACACGCAATTTTCACACGGTCTGCGTGCTGCAGCATCGTAATGAGCAGAGAGCCGACTAATAAGGCATCTTCAAAATTGTAAATATCCTCTAAAATCGGACGCGCAGTGATCCACGGCTCGACTTTTTTATCAGCCTCATTTGAGTGGTACCAGACGTTCCATTCATCCAGAGAAAGATTGATTGTTTTCTTGCTGCGTGTTTTTGCTTTTACATAGTCACAGGTCGCAGCGACTGATTTGATAAAATGATCCAAATCCATAGAACGTGCCAAGTAGTTTGGCAGATTGTTATCCCGGTTTCCGTAGTAAGTGTGAAGAGAGATATAGTCGACATGCTCATACGTATGCTCAAGCACCTTCGCTTCCCAATCGATAAAGGTCGGCATACCGCTGTTTGAGCTGCCGCAGGCAACGAGTTCAATTGATGGGTCAACCCACTTCATGACCTTTGCTGTCTCTGCGGCAAGCCGTCCGTATTCATCAGCTGTTTTGTGGCCGATCTGCCATGGTCCATCCATTTCGTTTCCTAAGCACCATGTTTTGATGCCATACGGCTGTTCATAGCCATGCGATCTTCTTAAATCACTCCAGTAAGAGCCTTTCGGATGGTTGCAATATTCAACGAGATTACGGGCGGCATCTATGCCTCTTGTGCCAAGGTTGACGGCCATATTGACCTCAGTGTTCACCTTTTTTGCCCAAGATAAAAATTCATTTGTTCCCACTTCATTGGTTTCTGTCGTTTGCCATGCCAAGTCAAGCCGTCTCGGGCGGTTTTCGACTGGTCCGACACCGTCCTCCCAGTTGTATCCGGATAAAAAGTTTCCGCCCGGATAGCGGATGATGGGAACCTGTAATTCTTTGATCAGCGACTGGACATCTTTTCTAAATCCATCTTCATCCGCTTCAGGGTGATCAGGCTCGTATATGCCTTCATATACCGCACGACCCATATGTTCGATAAACGAGCCATAAATCCGTTTATCTACTTCACCGATTTTATATTCTTTGTCTACAATCATTCGCGCTTTTTTCATCACACGTTTCCTCCTTCATTAACCTTTGACTCCCCCTACCGTCAGGCCGGAGATAAAGTACTTTTGGAAAAACAAGAAAATGATAATCACCGGCAAAATCGCAAATACTGAGCCGGATATAAGCATGTCATAGTTGTTGCCATAAGGGCTCAGCAAGCTGGACAGCCCTATTGGAAGCGTAAACATTTCTTTCGACCGAAGCACAATCAGCGGCCATAAGAAGTTGTTCCAGCTGTTTAAGGACTGAAGGATAATCATCGCGCCGAAAGCCGGTTTCATCAGCGGTGCCATAATCCTGAAAAAGATGCCGAATTCCGTACAGCCGTCCATCCTTGCAGAGTCCAGCAGATCTCTTGGAAGGCCAAGAGCATATTGCCTGAAAAAGAAAACGGCAACAGGTGAAACGATAAACGGCAATATGACACCTGTATATGAATCGATCAAGTGCAGTCCGACCGTAAGCTTAAACAGAGGAAGCATCATCACTTCCAGCGGAACCATCATAATAATCAGCACAAGAACAAAGATGATATTTCTGCCCTTAAAATCATAAACCGCAAGCCCGTACCCGATCATCGAAGAAAAAAACAGAGTGAGCACGGTCGTAAAAAGTCCGAGTACAAGACTGTTAAAAAACCATTTGAAATAAATGCTGCCGCCATTAAACAGAAATGTATAATTATCAAGACTCATTACTTTAGGATCAATGTCGAGATTGAGCCCCACACGCAAAAGCTCAGATGAGGGCTTTAAGGATCCTAAAAGCAAACAGAAAATCGGAAAAAGATACAATAGGCTCAGCATAATAAAAAATAGGGTTAGCGCAATTCTATAAACGCTGTACTGAGGACTGTGCCGCAACATTTATCCCTCCCCCTTAAACGAGCCTGACAGCTTTAATGAAATCAGGCTGACAACAAGGATCACAATCAAAAGCACGATGCCGATGGCCGCTCCATACCCCATTTCGTTGTAGGCAAGCCCCTGCTGATACAAATATCCGACAAGCGTCAGACCAATATTACCCGGGGAATTATTCTGCCAAAGGACGTAGCTTTCCTCAAACATCCTGAAGCCGCCGATGATGCTGATGGTCAGCACATATACGGTTACAGGCTTGAGAAACGGCAGCGTGATGTGCAGAAATTTTTTCATTGTATTCGCGCCGTCTATATCAGCGGCTTCGTACAGCTCTTTCGGCACATTTTGCAAACCAGCTAAAAAGTAAAGGATGTTGATTCCCATCCATCTCCATGAAGCAAGCAGCACCATCAAAAACATGCCGGTATGTTCATTGTTCATCCAGTTCTGAGGTGAAAAGCCGAGTTTGAGTAGGATGGAATTGGCCAGAGACGTTTCCATTTCTCCGAAGATCAGCCGAAAAATGATCCCCGCGACAATGGTGGAGGTCAATGCCGGGATAAATAATGCTGATTTAAATATATTTCTAAATTTGACCAGCTTTGAATTCAGGAATATGGCCAGAAGCAATGGAACAGGAATCAGCACGATCAGCGTCCAAAAGGTGTATTCCAGCGTATTCCAAAGGGCGGTATAGAACGTCGGGTTGTTTAGCGCTGTATAATTAGACAATCCGACAAAGGACACCTCTCCCGGCAAAATTCTTTGGAAGCTCATGATGAAGACACTAATGATGGGGTATAGAAAAAATACGAGAAAGGATAAAACGAATGGCGCTGTAAACAGATAGGGCGCCGCTTTTTTTGAATAAAACAGATCTCGCCAGCCTGATTGTTTCGCAGCTGAAGGAACGGGATGAACCGTTCCCGTTTTCACAGGTTTCATGAGAACCTCCCCGCTTTCACTTTTTGAATGGGATTCTATTTCTGTTTCAGTTCACCTGCCGCTCTGTCCAAGGCTTGTTTAGGCGTTTTTTGCTGAGATTTAAGCGCGTCGAACAATACGCTTCTGTTGACAAGGTCTGAAGCCTTGGCAAAATCCTCATGTAAATAAATTGGATTGATTTCATCCTTGATATCGAGCAGCACAGAAAAAATGCCTGTTCCGTTTTGGAAGTAATCCGTGTATTTGTTTTTCTCTTTCAATTCCTTGGAGCTCCAAACATCCCAGCGAAGCGGGTCAAAGCCGAGTACGCTCCAGAGTTTTTTATTTCCTTCTTCAGAGCCCTTCGCAAAGGCCAAAAACTCTTTTGCTAACTCAACATGCTTGGATTGCTTCGGTACAACAGTTGCCGTACCGCCCAAACCTGCCGAGCGGTCGCCCCCCTCTTTCCATGCCGGGAGCGGTCTGATGGCAATCTTCCCTTTCAGATCAGGCATATAATCGATAAATCTTCCCATATACCAAATCGGCATGAGAACTGAAGCAGCTCCTCCTTGGTTCATAAAGCCGTAGTATTCTTCACTGTGATGCCCGCCGCCCGGCGCAGGAATCATCGTTTTATCATTGATCATGTCTTTTAAATATTGAAGTGTTTTTACGTTGGTGTCATTATTGAGGATCAGCTTGCCGTTTTTATCAAAATAGCCTGAGTTTTGCTGTGAAATCATAGATAAGAACGTTGCGGAATCATTTGTTTCCACCGTTCCCATCGGCTTCCCGGTCACTTTGCGCACTTTCTGTCCGGCTTTATGGTAATCATCCCATGTTTTAATATCGTCAGGATTGACGCCGGCTTTTTTCATCACATCCATGTTATAAAACATGACCGTTGTCCCTACATGTGTATCGAGTCCGTAAAGCTTTCCGTTTTTGCTGTACAATGTCAGCCGCGCCTCAACGAATTTATCGCGATCCTTTTCAATCAGCGGAGTCAAGTCGGCAAGCGGTATGTCAGAGCCCTTCAAAAAGTTTGAAAAACGGGCCAATTCGACATCTGCAATATCAGGAACGCCTTCTCCCGCTATTAGGGAGATAGATAAGTTATCGTGCATTTGTCCATATGGATAAACGACCGTATTCAGCTTAATTTTGCGGTCAGGATATTTTTTGTTCCATTCCTTCACCATTTCCACATAGAACTGCTCATGAAGCCCGTTAAATGTCCAAAAGGTCAGCTCGGTTTCACCCGACTTCCCGGATGATCTTTCTGCTGAACACCCGGCAATGACTAATGTCAGCAGCATCATGAGCACAAGAAAACAGACAGTCATTTTTTTCATCTGCGTTACCCCTTCCATTCGAGGTGCGGGCTATTCATATAGACCATGGTTGATCAGCGTTTTGTTTTCATTAATGATTCTTAATCCGGTGCAGCGGTCTCTTAAGGTGTGCGCATGTCTGAAGGCATTCTTGACGGAATCCTGCCCGACACCGATTTCGTCAAAATACGCAGGGCCTCCGGCTGATCTCAGCCAATCAGCCAGCACTTCTCCTTCCGGGAGAGTTTGATAAGCCGATTGGATGGCTTGCCGCCGACTCGGTGAAAATTCGTTCAGCCCGTCATCCTGAGCGAGCTTTCTGTATGTGTCAGTTAATAAAACAGCTGCACAGCCCACCTTTGCCCCATGAAGAATCTGTGGCCGTTTTTTCTCCATTAATTCCATCTCAATCCAATGTGAAATATGATGCTCTCCGCCTGATGCCGGGCGGGAATGATCTAATGCCAGCATGACAAGCCCCGATACAAGTAAAGACTCCATCAAAACCCGTATGCCTGTTTCCGTTTTCATCGCAATGTCTTCTGTGTGTTCAATGCAGGCAGCAAGCGCCTCCTGAACAATCTTAGCTCCTGCAGGCGAATAAGGCTCACCGGCAAGATTCCGGGATATTTCCCAATCTGCTAAAGACGTTATTTTACCGAGCATGTCACCAAATCCAGCCGCCACCATTGACTGCGGTGCCGCTTTTAATAGATCCAGATCAGCGAACAGCGCAGATGGGGCCTTCGTTTGAATGGTTGTTTTCGTACCGTATAAAATAATCGGCGCCCCTGCTGATGTAAAACCGTCTACAGATGGAGCAGTCGGATAAGAAATAAACGGCAAATCTCTTTGAAACGCTGCAAAGCGGACGATATCATGAATCGTGCCCGAACCGACTGCGATCATGACATCCGTTGTTTGTTTCGTATGGATCAGCACATGAATGAGCGATCGTTCATCAGCTGTCACATCTCCAGCTTCATTTTCTGGAATGATCAGGCACTCGGCCTGAAATCCTGCTTGATTCAACTGATTTTCCAGATCAATTCCTGCAATGCGGTGTGTATTCGCGTCGCAGACAAGGACAATATGTTTATTGTTTTTTCGTTTTACATAATCCAAAAGCGAATCAGCTGCTTGTTTACCGAGAACAATTTCTTCAACTTTTATAGGTAACGTCTTTTCTCCGGCGTTTTCAAAAGCACGCTGAACGTCAGCTGCGATACGATTCATATCAGAATCCCCTCCTCAGCCAATTTGGTTACATCCTTAATAGAATCCAGCACATAATCCGGCGTGTACAAACGCTGTTCACCCTGTTTCGCAGAACCAGTTAGCACTAAGGCGCTTTTCATGCCATAAAGCTTCCCCATCGCAATGTCAGATTCAATGCTGTCTCCTATAATCATGCATTCATGTGCGGACAGCCCCATTGCTGTACAGGCAGCCTCCGCCATCAGCCATGACGGTTTTCCGACAACAAGTTCAGTCTTCGCTTGTGCGGAAGCCTCTATCGCCCCAATCATTCCAGCCACATCAATGGCATTTCCGTCTTCGTTCGGAAAAGAGCGGTCTTTGTTTGTAGCGATAATACGAGCGCCGCCGGCAGCCGCTTGAAAGGCTTGATTTAAATCGTCGTACGTGAGCGTTTCATGAAGGGAGATCACGAGCCAATCCGCTTCCTTCGGTTCGCTCGCGTTCTGCACACCGGCCAGCCTCAGCTCGTCAACCAAGCCTTGCTCCCCAAGCACCCATACCTTTGAAAAACGATAATGTTTTTTCAGAAAAGCCGCTGTCACGCTTGATGACAGAACAATGTCGTTTACGTCCGTTTCAATCCCTGCGCCAAGAAGTTTTTTTCTGCACATGGCACGGGAGATATTCCCCCGGTTGCTTAAAAAGACGATTTTCTTTCCCATTCTCCTAAGCGTTTTGATCGCTTCTCTTGCTCCTTCGATCAACTCATTTCCTCTGAATACAGTACCGTCCAAGTCAATCAGAATGCCAGCCGGTGACACAGGCGTATCATGACTGGCCATAATACGCATTTGCTCCGTGTTTTCGATAAAAATGCTTTTCATGCAGGACTGTATTGATTGGGGTTACATCCTTGTTCAGCATAATGGAGTGATAGGCCATTTCGGCAACCGTTTCTAATACAACTGCGTTATGAATGGCATTTAAGGCGTCAGTGCCCCAGCAGAACGGTCCGTGATTATTCACGAGCACACCCGGCACCTGTTCGTAATTATGATGCTGAAAGGTTTCCGCTATGACTTTTCCTGTATTCAGTTCGTAGTCATGAATGATTTCTTCATCGTACATTTCTCGAGTACATGGAATCGCACTGTCAAAATAATCAGCATGGGTCGTGCCTAACGGAGGGATGTCTCTGCCCGATTGCGCCCAGCTTGTCGCCCATTGAGAATGGGTATGGACAATTCCCCCGATATTCGGAAAGGCTTTATATAGATAAACATGGGTAGGTGTATCTGAAGAAGGTTTAAGCGAGCCTTCGACGACCTCTCCATCAAGGTTCAAAACAACCAAGTCATCGGCTGTCAGGTCGCTGTATTCGACTCCGCTAGGTTTGATGACAATTCTTTCTTTTTCACGGTCAATGCCGCTGACATTTCCCCACGTAAAGGTTACCAGCTGATGCTCTTGAAGCTTCAGGTTGGCAGCCAGCACTTCTTTTTTTAATGTTTCAAGCATGCTCCATCACCCTTTATCAATTCTTTTTGGCGGCAGATGAAAATTGAAGATTTTTGATCGTTTTCAGACGCTTCATGACATGGTTTTCTTTTCCGAAATAATGAACCAGCTCTTTATATTCAGCGTACAATTTTTCATAAACCGCGGCGTTTTCGGCATTTGGCGTATAAGTTATATCTTTCAGTTTTCCCATGTTCGCCGCTGCCTTTTTGATATCATCGTAGCCGCCTTTTTCTTTGCCTGCTGCAAGCGCGCCGAAAATGGCAGATCCTAAGGCTGGGGCTTGCGGTGAACCAGAGATTTTAATGTCCATGTTTGTCACATCCGCATAAATCTGCATGACAAACGGGTTTTTCTCAGCTATTCCGCCGGCTGCGAACAGTTCCTCAATCGGAACACCGCTTTCTTTGAATGTTTCGATAATCATCCGGGTTCCGTAAGCTGTCGCTTCAACTAACGCTCTATAAATCTCTTCAGGCTTCGTCAGCAGTGTCATGCCAAGCAGCATCCCTGTTAAATCTGCATCAACAAGAGTTGAACGGTTTCCATTCCACCAATCTAAAGCAAGCAAGCCGCTTTCACCAGGCGCTTGATGGTTTGCTTTCTCACTCAGCAGCTCATGAACGCCAATGTTTTTTTCCTTTGCTTCCTCTTGATAAGCTGGCGGGACACATGTTTTCACAAACCAGTCAAAATGATCGCCGACACAGGACTGCCCGGCTTCATATCCCGCATAGCCCGGGAGAATTCCGTTGTCCACAACGCCGCACATTCCTGGAACGATATGCACCTCTTCACCAAGTAGAACATGGCACGTCGAGGTTCCCATAATCATCAGCATTTTCCCTGGCTCTGTAATGCCGACCGCCGGTACCGAAACATGAGCGTCCACATTGGCAACCGCAACAGCCGTTCCCGGGAGAAGCCCTGTCAGCTTTGCCATTTTTTCAGTCAGACTGCCGGCTTTTTCTCCTACTGAATGAATAGAACCTGACAATTTGTCCTTTGTAATCGTTTTCATTGAAGGATTTAATTTCTCAAAGAAATTATCTGACGGATACCCCGCTTTTTCACTCCACATCGCTTTATACCCTGCGGTACAATTGCTTCGCTTGAGCGAGCCGCACAGCTGGTACACGATCCAGTCTGCAGCCTCGATGATCCGGTCAGCCGCTTCATAAATGTGAGGCGCTTCCTCGGCAATTTGCATGACCTTTGGAATCATCCATTCTGATGAAATTTTTCCTCCGTACCGCTGTAAAAAAGCCTCTCCTTCTTCTTCCGCGATTTGATTGAGCCGATCAGCATGTTTTTGGGCCGCATGATGCTTCCAGAGCTTCACATAGCTGTGCGGCTCCTCTTCATATTCAGGCAGCATGCATAACGGCTGCCCGCTGCTGTCAATAGGAAGGATCGTACATGCCGTGAAATCAATTCCAATCCCGATAATGTCTTTCGGGTCAACGCCCGTCTGTTCGAGTAAAGACGGAATGGTTGTTTCCAAGACTTCGAGGTAATCAGCAGGGTGCTGCAGCGCCCAGTCACGCGGCAGCTTTTGACCCGTTTTTGGAAGGACGGTATCAATGACAGCATGCCTGTATTCTTTTACAGCAGCTGCAAGTTCCTCCCCTGTTTGGACATGAACGAGCACCGCTCTTCCTGATAAAGTTCCAAAATCAACCCCTATTGTGTAAGCCATGTGACATCCCCCTCTACTTTTGAAGCCGGTAAAGCGCCTCGTTCCATTTTAACTCGTGTTTCAGTTTATGAATTGTCGTATCACGGGAAATGAGAACACTTTCGATCCCCGCCATTTCCGCCCAATCAAGCATTTGCTCCGCTGTCAGTTCATAAGACAGGCAGGTATGGTGTGCACCGCCGGCTAAAATCCATGCCTCCGCTGCTGTTTTCAATGACGGCTCCGGCTTCCAGAGAACACGGGCAACCGGTAAATTCGGCATGTCTTTTTCAATTTCCTGGCCGGTGACTTCATTCAGCACAAGGCGGAAACGCCCGCCAATATCAACAATGCTAGCTTGAATGGCAGAACCGCTGATGCCGTTAAATACAAAACGCGCAGGGTCCTCTTTGCCGCCAATCGAAAGCGGATGAACCTCGATTTTCGGCTGATCCAAAGCGACAGTCGGACACACTTCAAGCATGTGAGAGCCCAGAATCATTTCATTTCCCGGTTCAAAATGGTACGTGTAATCTTCCATGAAGGAAGTTCTTTTTCCTTTAGCCATGATTTTCATCATCCGTACAAGGGCCGCTGTCTTCCAATCTCCTTCACCGGCAAACCCATAGCCTTTCTCCATCAGGCGCTGAACGGCAAGTCCCGGCAGCTGTTTCATTCCGTGCAGCACTTCAAACGATGTCGTAAACGCTGTGTATCCGCCTTGCTCAAGAAAAGCGGTTAAGCCAAGTTCAATTTTCGCCTGTTCTTTAATGGACGCTACCTTTGCTTCGTCACGTTTTGTTTCCTCACTGATCACATATAGTCTGTCATACTCGGCATAAAGCGTGTCAACCTCGTCGTCCGTAATGCGATCCATCACTTCAACGAGATCCCCGATGCCATATCCGTCAACCTGCCAGCCAAATTGAATATGCGCCCCCACCTTGTCTCCGTCCGTTACCGCGACATGACGCATGTTATCTCCAAATCTGGCAACCTTAATATGTCTGCTTTCATTTAATGCAGCCGCCGTATCCATCCACTGGGACATTTCTTTTTTCACTTCTTCATCATCCCAATAGCCGGCAATGACTTTTCGGCTAAGCCCCATTCTCGAGTTGATGTAACCGTACTCTCGATCGCCATGCGCGGATTGGTTGCTGTTCATAAAATCCATGTCAATCGTACCCCACGGGATATCGCGATTATATTGGGTATGCAAATGCATAAGCGGTTTTTGATAAGAGGAAAGGCCTTCTATCCACATTTTTGCAGGGGAAAATGTGTGCATCCATGTAATGATGCCAGCACATGTCTTACTGTACTCCGCTTCTCTTAACAGCTCTCTAATGGTTTCCGGTGAAGTGACGACGGGCTTATGAGTGATTTTATATCTGGAAGAAACCCCGCTGAGCCCCTCACAAATGCTTTTAGCATGCTGATCTACGAGTTCCAGCGTCTCTTCCCCGTATAGGTGCTGGCTTCCTGTCACAAACCAGAATTCATAATCCTTTGTCTGAAGCATGTAAACTGCCCCTTTCTCATAAAATAAAACGCTTTCAAATACAAAAGATACGTACTAATGATAGAAAATAAACCTATAAATAAATATTTGTACGAACAATTTTATTATAGTAATTGACTATTATACTGTCAATCTTTTCTTTTAAAAAAAGCCGGAGGCAGAGCCCGGCTTTTTGATTCAATAGGACGGCCAGCCCGAGCTCCAATTCAAATCATTGATGAGAAGCTTTGGAATGCCGTTGTCATTGGCATCATAGGCATGGCGAACAAGAATGTTTCCGTTCACAATATCCTGGCCTCCAGGTCCTTTCCATTGGTCATTGCCCGAATCCAAAATAGTGCCTCCGCCTTCAAGCATGCTTTTTCCGCTTTTATCAAGATAAGGGCCTGTAATGTTTTTGGATCTTCCGTAAGCAATTTTGTACGTACTGTTTACCCCGTCACAGCATTTATCAAATGAAACCATTAAATAGTAATATCCATTTTGATACGTAAGAGTAGGAGCTTCTAAGGCACCTCCATTATTCGGTCTAGCTGCAATCGAATAGAGCGAGCCTGTAGGCTTCATCGTACTCTTATCGAGCTTAGTCAGCTTAATGCCGCTCCAAAACGAGCCGAATGCAAGCCACGGATTGCCATCCTTGTCGAATGTCAGCTCCGGGTCAATGGCGTTATAATTATTTGAGCTTGTCGAACGAATCACCAAGCCCTCGTCCTTCCAGCTCCCCGAACTGATGCTTGTTGAAGATGCCAGGCCAATGGCAGATGTATTGCTTCCAAAAGAAGAAACGGAATAATATAGCCAGTACTTGCCGTTATAGTATTGGATGTCCGGCGCCCACTGGTTTTGGCCATAATTCGGCACATAATTGGACCACCACGATAGCGGTGTAGTGAAAATGGATTTTTGTACGGTCCAATTTTTAGCGTCTGAAGACTTCAAAACCCGCAGTCCCCGTTCTTCAGTAAGCCCTGTTCCAAGCGCATACCATGAGCTCCCCTCTTTAATCATAGTCGGGTCATGAAGCAGCTCATTGGATGCACCCCAAAACGCTGCCTCTGCGGGAGCAGCAGAAGTGAATATCAAACCTGCAGCCAGAGCTGCACTCGAAAAGTGTAAGAAGCGTTTCCATGTTTTTTTCTTTTTCAATTTTGTTTAACCTCCTTTATATTAGAAAGCGCTTACAAATTAGATTGTTTATCCTCCCTTCCTGTCAAATCGAGCTGCGTATCGTATATCGTCATGTTCAGGAAATTTTCGGTATCCCCTTTATTGTAGTCACTATGCTGTAATTTGTACAGACAAAAAAATAGAATCCACCTCAATAGGCGGATTCTTCCGTATCTTTATTGGTACGTAATTTCGTCAACCGTTTTTCGGTCTAACTTCTTAATGACTTCTGTAATTAACTTTACCGCGTTTTCATAATCATCACGATGCAGCATGGCCGCGTGCGTATGAATGTAGCGGGTTGCAATGGTAATGGACAGCGCAGGAACGCCATTTGCCGTCAAATGGATGGCACCCGAATCAGTTCCGCCGCCGGCAATGGCATCAAATTGGTACGGAATGCCGGCTTCCTCCGCAGTGGCTACAACTGCATCGCGCAAACCTTTGTGAGAGACCATGGATGCATCGTAAACGATAATCTGCGGGCCTTTGCCCATTTTGCTCTGCGCTTCCTTCTCGGAAATGCCAGGCGTGTCTCCTGCTATCCCTACATCAACACCAAACGCAATATCAGGCTGAATGGTGTGTGCAGCCGTTTTCGCTCCCCTCAGCCCGACTTCCTCCTGCACGGTTCCGACGCCATACACTATATTTGGATGATCTGTGTTTTGTAAGTTTCTTAACACATCAATAGCAATCGCACAGCCGATGCGGTTGTCCCAGGCCTTTGCGAGTAGGAATTTTTCATTGTTCATGACCGTAAATTCAAAATGCGGAACGATCATATCTCCCGGAAGTACACCCCACTCCAAGGCTTCTTCCCGGCTTGAAGCTCCAATATCAATAAACATGTCTTTTATTTCCACTGATTTTTTTCTTGCTTCAGGAGACAAAATATGAGGCGGCTTAGATCCGATAACCCCTGTGATTTCTCCTTTTTTTGTGACAATGGTGACGCGCTGGGCAAGCATAACCTGAGCCCACCAGCCGCCAACGGTTTGAAAACGGATAAAGCCTTTATCTGTGATTTGTGTCACCATAAAGCCGACTTCATCCAAATGTCCGGCGATCATAATTTTCGGGCCGTTTTCTGCACCAGTTTTTTTGGCAATTAAACTGCCCAGGCGATCTGTTGTCACCTCATCAGCAAATGGTTCTATGTATGATTTCATCACTTGCCTTACTTCTCTTTCATTGCCCGGTATGCCTTTTGCATCTGTTAAATCTTTCAGCATGGTCAATGTTTCATCTAATTTTGCCATGTTCCAAACCCTCCTTCATCAGTCCTGCATTCTTATTATACAAAACATGGCGCTAACCATACGACTATTTCACTTGAAAATCGGGTATATGTTTTTACAGCTTTCTTTTAGAAAAAGTGAAACCTTTTTCTATGCTTTTCGTATTACATCAGATCATCACCATAAGGGAGGTGCCTTCACACAATGTTTGTCATGGTTCTAAGGATTATTTTGCTTGCACTTTTTGCTTATTGTATTTATGCCGTGGTCAAATATGTCGCGAATCCTAAGAGAAGGCTTAAGCTGGCCCAATCAAAAGAACATTTTTATATTATTGATGAACAAAACAATACCCGGAAGAATTTTCAGCTGACGTATAAAGGCGTGCTTTTTGAGGGAGAAAAGCATATTCCTTCCAAGGATCATCCGCTGTTTATTCACACGATCTTTGTCTGGACAGAATCTCCTGAGAAGCTGAAACATTTCTCTGCAAAAGATTTTGAGAACATTGAAGAAAAAGTGCTGGAACGATATCCAAATTGTAAGATTGACTGGGACCAGCCCATTAAACTCGCAAAAAAAGCAGAAGAGCGTTAAACGCTTTTCTGCTTTTTATAAATCAAACGGGCTGTAGTAAATAGCGATGAGAATCGCTTCTATTACCAGAAGAAGCGGTACTCCGTACTTAAAAGAAGCGTGTTTCGTTTTATGTCTGAAGGTTTGCATGCCAAGCCAGACACCGAGCGCTCCAAACACGATGGCTATCAGCCACAGCCGGTCTTCAGAAATTCTCCACTTGTGCTGCTGCGCTTTGCGTTTGTCAATGCCCATCACCCAAAAACCGCACAGATTAATCAACACCAAATAAGCAGCAATAATCATGTTGCCTCATCCTTTATATAGAAAAAGCCGCTCTGCTGGAGAGCGGCTCTATATGATTACTTGTTTAATTGAGCTTTAGCAGCATCAGCAAGCTGATTGAATGCAGTAAGATCGTTTACAGCAAGATCAGCAAGCATTTTACGGTTTACTTCGATACCAGAAAGCTTAAGACCGTGCATTAAACGGCTGTAAGAAAGGCCGTTCATGCGAGCAGCTGCGTTGATACGAGTGATCCAAAGTTTACGGAAATCACGTTTTTTCTGACGACGGTCACGGAAAGCATAGTTTCCAGATTTCATGACCTGCTGGTTAGCTACTTTGTATAATGTATGTTTTGAACCGAAATAACCTTTTGCTAATTTAAGAACCTTTTTACGACGCTTACGTGTAACAGTTCCGCCTTTTACTCTTGGCATTGAATTTCCCTCCTAATTGTTCCTTATCCGATTACTTGATGTTAGCAAGCATTTGTTTGATACGTTTGAAGTCTCCTGCGCTTACAACAGCACTCTTGCGAAGCTTACGCTTTTGCTTTTGAGATTTGTTGGCGAATAAGTGACTTGTGTACGCGTGAGAACGTTTTAACTTCCCAGAACCTGTCTTTTTAAAACGTTTAGCAGATCCGCGGTGAGTTTTCATTTTTGGCATGGGATTTCCTCCTTATTGCTTTTCGTTTTTCGGTGCGAGCATTAAGAACATGCTGCGGCCGTCCATTTTTGGTTTTGTTTCGACTGTCGCAACCTCAGCACATGCTTCGGAGAAACGGTCTAATACACGCTGACCGATTTCTTTATGAGTGATTGCGCGTCCTTTAAAGCGGATAGAAGCTTTCACTTTATCGCCTTTTTCAAGGAATTTAATCGCATTGCGCAATTTCGTGTTAAAGTCATGCTCATCGATTGTCGGACTTAACCGAACTTCTTTTAAGTTAATGATTTTTTGATTCTTGCGTGCTTCTTTTTCCTTTTTCTGCTGCTCAAATCGGAACTTACCGTAGTCCATGATTCGGCAGACAGGCGGTTTTGCATTCGCTGCAACTAACACAAGGTCAAGATTTGCGCGGCCGGCGATTTCAAGTGCTTCCTGACGGGACTTGATTCCAAGCTGGTCGCCATTTTGTCCGATTAAACGGACCTCACGTGCACGGATACCCTCATTAACCAATTGATCTTTGCTAATAATGAGCCACCTCCATAGTTTCTTCGAATTGATTCACAACTCATTTTGAATGCATTTTGCAGGCAAACAAAAAGTGTGGGCATTATAAAACACCCACACTACGAACATCTGTATCAATAAAAATGTACGGTCAACCTGCCAACTACATGCATGTGTCAATCAGGTGAGAAGCGGGTGCTTCTGCTTGTGATTTATATTCAATTCAATAACTATTCTACACAATACCGGATCTTTAGTCAAGGACGACTTATCCGGAACAACTTTTACATTGTAACATGGGTTTTCTATGAGCGCAAGAGAGAAAAAGAAAATCTTTCAGCCTCACCAAGATGCAAAGAACCAACAATTCCCCCCTTATTTCGCAATTTACAACAAAACCACCGACAGGAAGAAATGTAAAACAAAGTTAATCTTTGACCGATATAAGAAGCAGAAGGGAGCCTGACACATGAACAAACTGATACAGCTTGCTTTATTTTTCACATTGATATTAACCGGTTGCTCGAATATCAGCACATCTTCCGAATCAAAAGTCGAAACTGTTAAGACAACTGCAGCATTTCCTCAAAAGGGGCTGGAGAAAGAGCTAAAAAAACTAAAACCCGTTTCATTGGACATGAAGTTCGAGAGTCCACTTGCTACTGAGTTAGGAAAGCGGAAGGCAAAAGAAGAAGCTGAAAAGCAAAGACAAATCGCCGCAGAGAAAAAGCTTGAAAAAGAGCGGGAGGCGAAACGAAAGAAACAGCAGGAGGAAAAAGCAGAGAGACAGCGATTAGCAGAGCAGCAGGCGGCGGAGAATCAGCGATTAGCGGAAGCAAAAAGACAAGCTGAACTTGAAAGACAGCGGCAGGCAGCAATCCAAAAAGAGCAGAAAGCGAACGCTGAGAAAAAGCGGCAATCACAGGCACAACGGCAGCAGACCGAGGCACCCTCATCTAATAGTAAAAATCCACCATCTTCCTCGAGTCAGACAGATAAAACCATTCAACAGCCAGCTTCAGAGCTTCCTGATGACGATGGTTATGGTTATGAAGAACGAAAAAAGTGGCATGACGATCAAGTAGAATGGGGCATTAAACAAGGGTATATTGATCCCGAAGACGCACCATAAAATAAAAAAAGCCAAGGCATTCAGCCTTGGCTTATCCTCCGATCAGCTGCACGAACACAGGGATGACCAGAACCGTTACCACTCCTACTACGACAACAGCAATACTTGCCATCGCAGCTTCAACTTCTCCCATCTCAATCCCGACCGCTACACCAAGTGCATGTCCGGATGTTCCAAGAGCCAATCCTTTAGAAATCGGATTTTTCACTTTAAACACCTTCAAGAACAATGCTCCGAGCGCATATACGATGACAGCGTTAAAGATGACCGCAAAGGCTGTGATGTCGCTGATGCCCCCGATGCCTTTTGATAAAGGAAGCGCAATTGCCGTTGTAGCCGCCTGCGGAAGCATGCTTTTCATTACGGCCGAATCGAGATGAATGCCTTTAGCGAGCAGATAAACAATCGTGACAGAGCAGATAGAGCCGGCAATAATGGAGGCCATGATTTGCCACCAGTACTTTTTAAGCTTATCTCTTTGTTTGTACAAAGGAATTGCAAATGCGATCGTTGCCGGTTCAAGGAAAAACTTAATGATCTCTCCCCCGTTATTATAATCCGCGTAGGAAAAACCGCCGATTTTTAAAAATGCGATCCCCAGCACCATGGCAACAAACAAAGGAGTGAAAAGGAAGAAGCCTTTCGTTTTCTTAAATAAAAAGGTGCCGATGCCGAATGCAGCAAGTGATACGACAATCCCAAAATAAGGACTCATTGTGCTTTCCATGTGAAGAACCTCCTGTTTCCCTTAATGGTGAACGAGTTCGTTATTGTTCTGCGGGCTTTGCACTGTTTTTGTTTTCATGTCCGCTGCGGTTTTGCGTTTTCCGCTCAGCGACAGAATCAGCTGAGAAAACAATCCCGTAGCCCCCAGCAAAATAATCGTTGCGAGCAGAATGACAAGAACAATTTGCAGGCCGTATTGCTGCATCACACCAAGCGAATTCATAACAGATATACCTGATGGAACAAATAAAAATCCGATCAGAGAGGTTAAAGACGTTCCGAGCGTCTCCACTTGTTCCAGTTTAATGACTTTCAAACATAATAGGAGAAATAATAAGACCAACCCTACAACCGATGCCGGGATAGGTATTGGGACAATAGCGGCAATCATATTTGAAACCAGCATAATGACGGCAAAAATAAATGCTTGTGTTAAAAACCCGTACACTTTTTTAGCACTCATTTTCTTCACCTCTTTCTCTTTGGTACCCTCATTATAAATAAGAATTCTCTGTTATAAAGCGCTTACAAGATAACATGCCGTATAGCGGGTCTGAGTTGCAGAATCAAATGGCTGAAATGCAAAAAGCCGCCCATCAAATATGGAGCAGCTTTTTCAATTCCTTCGCATATGTCCGGCTGACCGGTATTTTCGATCCGTCTTTCATGATCAGATTATACGTTGAATTAAACCACGGCTGAATTTCTTTAATATATTCGGTATTCACGACAAAGCTCCGATGGACGCGGATAAAATCAGAATCCGGCAGCTTTTTCTCAATCACAACGAGTGTATCGCTGACCGTATAAGAATGATCGAAGGTTTTTACATTGACATGACCATCTTCTGTTCCGGTATAGATAATGTCCTTCGTATCCACAATCACAATCGATTCCCCCACAGATAGCGCGAGCTTGTGCTGGCCGGCATGGCTGTTTTGCTCTGTTTCTACAATATCCCGATTGACTTTTTTATATTTTTTCAGCGTTTGCTGAATTCTTTCTTCATCGAAAGGCTTGGTTAAATAATCAAGAGCGTCCACCTCAAACGCTTTGAGCGCATACTGGTCATACGCTGTCGCAAACACAACAGCAGGAGGATGCTTCATTTTCTTCAATCGCTTTGCGATATCAAAACCGTTTTCTCCGGATAAATCAACGTCTAAAAACAGCAAATCAGGTTTTTGGTCCATCATTTGGTCAAAAGCGGATTCGATATTTTCCGCTTCATTGATTACCATTTCCTCATTGGTCCGCTTAAGCAAGTAAGCCAGTTCATCCCTTGCCAGCATCTCATCATCAACTATTAACACCCTGAGCATGTTCTTCTCCCTCTTTCATCTGTTGCATTGGCACTTGAAAGGAAACCTCTGTCCCTTTATGAACCTCACTGCTGATATGCAGTGCAGCCTGCTGTCCGAATAAACCGATCAGCCGCTGATTTAGGTTATAAAGCGCTGTACCGGTTCCCTCCTTAGACGGAAACGGTTTCTCCCCCAGTTCCGGCAAGACGTCCGGCGGAATTCCGCGTCCGTTATCCGCCACCTTCATATAGACGGATGCGTTATCAGATAAGACACAGACTGTAACCTTGCATATGTCTTGTTTTTTCGGAAACGCGTGCCGAAGCGCGTTCTCGACAAGCACCTGCAAAACAAACGGAGGGATTTCAATCTGCTCCAGTCTGCTGTCGATATTAAGCTCAATTTTATATTTCCCGGGAAAACGCGCCTGTTCTAATGACAAATAGGCGTTAAGATGGTTCAGCTCCTTTGAGAGCGGAATCAGCAGCTGTCTCGCTCCTTGAAGGTTTGAACGAAAATAAACACTGAGCTGCAATAGGAGCTTACGGGTTTTTTCAACATCTGTACGGCATAGCGCAGAAATCGTGTTGATCGCATTAAATAAAAAATGCGGATTCACCTGTGCTTGAAGCGCTTTAATTTCAGCATCCTTGAGAAGTTTGCTTTGCAGCTCTGCTTCCCCAAGCTCAAGCTGTGTCGAAAACAGCATGGCCAGCCCCTCGGCAAGTTCCTCCTCTACCTGACTCAGGCCTGCCGGGCTTTTAAAGTACATTTTTAAGGTGCCGATTGTATTGCCGTTAGATGTCAGCGGCAGGACAATTGCAGCGTGCAAAGGGCATTCAGCATGCGTGCATTCAATCTCTTCCTGCGAAATCGCCTTCATAATATGCCCTGTTTTAATCACCTTTTTGGACAGGCCGGTGATCAAGCTTTTCGATGGGATGTGGTGATCCATTCCCGCACCGACATGCGCAAGGATCTTTTCTTTGTCAGTGAGAGACACCGCATCTGTTCCTGTCAGCTTATGGATAATAGCCGCTACACTTTTACAGGAGTTCTCATTTAATCCTTGGCGAAAAAATGGAAGTGTCTGATCAGCAATCGTCAGCACTCGATGCGTTTCGAGAGCCCTTGCCTGTTCTTCCTTGCGAATGATCGCTTGAATAATAGACAGAAAAATAAAACTGCCTGTTCCATTGATGAGTATCATCGGAATTCCGATCATGCTGACAAGCTCCCAAGCGTCACTGAACGGCTTTGCCATCAGCAAAATAATGATCATTTGCAGTGACTCCATGCCGATTCCCACAAGAGCGGCGATGCGCGGTGTCGGCATTCGATATCGCTTCGTAAAATACCTGCCGATCAAGCCTGCAAGAACACCCGCTAAAATAGATGAGACGGCACAGCTTAAGGCCGTGCTGCCACCGAGTGAAAAACGATGCAGGCCCGCAAGTATGCCGATCCCAGCCCCTACAAAAGGACCTCCGAGAAGGCCCCCGATTTCCACGCCCAAAATACGGGTATTCGCGATAGAGCCCGATGGATCTATCGTAAACACCCAGTCATTGTTTACAATCATATTTCTTTGAATTTCGATGCCTGTATAATTGCTGATGATGCTGAAAAGAGAAAAAATAGAAATTAAAATCGCTTTTCCTTTATAGCCGTCCTGATTCTGAAGAGCTTGTCTGAAAAGTTTCGTATGGGCGAGAATGAACCCTAATATAACAATAATCCCCACTCTCTCCAGCATCATAATCATTAAATGAATCATTCATGTCACCTGTTCTTTCCGTTTTCATTCTAGCATGTTTTCGTTTTACGGCTGACTGTTTTTTTAAAATCGTCTGAAAACATATTTCACAAGGCTTTTATCTATTGTAAAATAAAACATGAGCCTTTTGGCAGAAAGATTTGAATCTGAAGCAGAGGAGAAGATCATGAAAGCCGTATTTTTTGATTTAGATGATACACTACTTTGGGACGAGAAAAGCGTCAGAACAACATTTGCAGAAACTTGCTTACAGGCGGAGAAAAAATATGGCCTTGCCCCTGAGGAATTCGAAGCAGCTGTTCGCGAAGCGGCGAGAGAATTGTACATGTCATATGAGACGTATCCATATACAGTGATGATCGGCATTAACCCGTTTGAAGGACTGTGGTCCAATTTCTCAGAGCCAATCAGTGAAGGCTTTCAAAAGCTGAACAAGATTGTGCCGGAGTACAGAAGAAATGCATGGACAAACGGACTGAAAGCGCTTGGGATCGATGATCCTGCATATGGCGAATACTTGGGAGAGTTTTTTGCGGCAGAGCGCAGAAAGCGCCCGTTTGTATATGATGAAACTTTTGCTGTACTCGATCAATTAAAAGGCAAGTATGAATTATTGCTTTTGACAAATGGCGATCCGAGTCTGCAAAAGGAGAAGCTTGCCGGCGTGCCTGAGCTCGCTCCTTACTTCAATGAAATCGTCATCTCGGGCGCATTCGGCAAGGGCAAGCCGGATGTTTCAATTTTTGAACACTGCCTTAAGCTGATGAATATTGAAAAAGACGATGCCATCATGGTCGGCGATAATTTGAATACTGATATTTTAGGCGCTTCAAGAGCCGGAATCAAAACCGTTTGGATCAACCGGACGGATAAGAAAAACGAAACTGACGTAACGCCTGATTACATCATCAGCAGCCTTCATGATTTGTTTCCTATATTAGAGAAATAAAAAAGCATGATCTCTTCAATGAGATCATGCTTTTTTATTTTATTTTTTCGCCTCAGCTACTGCCTTTTTCACAAACTCATCAAGTGAAATGGTTTCAGAGTTCTGTTCTCCGTATTTACGCACGTTTACCGCTCCGTTTTCTGCTTCTTGGTCACCGACCACCAGCATGTACGGGATTTTTTGCATTTGCGCTTCACGGATTTTGTAGCCGATTTTTTCATCGCGGCTGTCGACTTCAACACGCAGGCCTTCACGCTGCAGGCGTTCCTGCACTTTTTTCGCGTAGTCTAAATGCACAGCCGGAGAAACCGGGATGACTTGGAACTGAACCGGTGCAAGCCATGTCGGCAGCGCGCCTTTGTGTTCTTCGATTAAGAAGGCAACAAAGCGTTCCATTGTTGAAACGACACCTCTGTGAATGACAACCGGACGGTGCTGCTTGCCGTCCTCACCGATGTATGTCAGGTCGAAACGTTCCGGCAATAAGAAATCAAGCTGTACCGTAGACAGTGTTTCTTCTTTTCCGATCGCAGTTTTCACCTGAACATCAAGTTTAGGGCCGTAGAATGCCGCTTCACCTTCTGCTTCGTAATAGTCGTGGCCGATTTCGTCCATTGCCTCTTTCAGCATGGATTGCGCTTTGTTCCACATTTCATCGTCATCAAAATATTTCTCTGTATCTTCCGGATCGCGGTAAGACAAACGGAATGTGTAATCACTTAAACCGAAGTCTTCATATACATCCTGGATTAAACGGACTGTGCGGATAAACTCATCCTTAATTTGATCCGGGCGCACAAAGATGTGTGCATCATTTAACGTCATTCCGCGTACCCGTTGAAGCCCTGACAGCGCACCTGACATTTCATAGCGGTGCATCGTTCCAAGCTCTGCAATACGAATCGGAAGCTCGCGGTAACTGTGAATGTCTTGTTTGTAAATCATCATATGGTGCGGGCAGTTCATCGGACGCAATACAAGTGTTTCATTGTCCATTTCCATCGGAGGGAACATGCCTTCCTGATAATGATCCCAATGCCCTGATGTTTCATACAGCTCTTTGCTGCCTAGCACAGGTGTGTATACGTGCTCATAGCCGAGGCTGATTTCTTTATCAACAATGTAGCGCTCGATGACGCGGCGGATTGTCGCGCCTTTTGGCAGCCAAAGCGGCAGGCCTTGTCCGACTTTTTGAGAGTTCGCGAACAGCTTTAATTCTTTGCCGAGCTTTCTGTGATCGCGTTCTTTCGCTTCTTCTAGCATACGAAGATGCTCTTCAAGATCAGCTTTTTTGAAGAAAGCTGTACCATATACGCGCTGAAGCATTTGGTTTTTGCTGTCGCCGCGCCAGTATGCGCCTGCAAGGCTTAACAGCTTAAACTCTTTGATTTTTCCGGTTGAAGGAACATGGACGCCGCGGCACAGGTCAAAGAATTCGCCTTGCTCATAGATCGAAACGGTTTCTCCTTCAGGAATCGCATCCAATAGTTCAAGCTTCAGGTCGTCGCCGATTTCCGCAAAACGGGCTTTCGCTTCTTCACGGCTGACTTCTTTTCGAACGATCGGAAGGTTCGCATTAACGATTTTTTTCATTTCTTTCTCGATTTTCGGCAGATCCTCCGGTGTAATCGCTTCGTCCATTTCTACATCGTAGTAAAAACCGTTTTCGATAACCGGACCGACGCCGAATTTAACATCCTTGTAGATGCGTTTAATCGCTTGAGCCAGCAAGTGAGCCGTACTGTGGCGCATAATTTGAAGACCTTCTTCTGAGCCTTCTGTAATGATTTCCACTGTACCGTCTTCATTGATCGGCGTTCTCAAATCAATTTCTTTTCCGTTCAGTTTTCCGGCTAATGATTTTTTCTTTAATCCCGGACTGATGGATGCCGCGATATCTTCTGTTGTTGTTCCTTTCGCAAACTCCTTGACTGCTCCATCAGGAAATGTGATTTTTACCATATCTGACATCTTTGTCACTCCTTTTTTTGCATATAAAAACCCCGCCCCCTATGAAAGGGACGAGGTTGAATAAACGGAATCGTGGTTCCACCCTTTTTTCCGCAAAGCCAATACGGCACCTGCGGCTCTAAGCTCTGTAACGGGAGTTCCCGTCAGCCATTACTGTTCCTTTTCAAGAGGTTCACAGCTGAAGTTCAAAGGCGGTAAAGCGAATGGTCCTTAGCTGGGAAGCTTGCAGCCAGGGCTTCCCTCTCTTTGAGCCGGTATCATTCCTTCGTGTCCTTATCAATACGTGTGTCTTTCTTAATCTCCTATGTATTATAAATTGTTCAATCCAAAAAATCAACACGATCGCGTTTCCTTTTTTAAACCGACAGCCTTATATAGACAGGCTGCCGGCCCTCACCCTTCCGAGTGCTTCACCGGTATTTCTGCATCTGAAAAAGCGTGCAGCGGGAGCATTTCCACTCTCTCTTGAAATACGTTTTGAATGGTCCTTGCCATCATGTGCTCGGGCTGGTCGGTATAAAGCACGACTTCATCAGGCGCAATGGAAATCAGCGGCGCGAGCAAATGAGAATCAATATACATAGGATGATCCCGGACAAATCTTCTGTCTATGTATTTCATTTTTTCCCGTTCCGGCACATAGCGCAGCTCCCATAATGTAAAGGAACCATCATGGACAATATGCACTTTTTTGATTCGCGGCTGTTTGGCGTTCACATAGTCTCTGAGTGTTTGAATAAAGTTTTGATATTCCTGTTCCATCTTATATTCATCAATCGCTGCTTCTGTAATATCTCTCAGCTGCTTATAGTATGATCCAAGTCGGAAGGTCTGAAAGGAGCGAATGTAAAATACTCCTTCCTCTAAACAGATCGTTTGGAGTTCATCCAAAATAGATTGTTTCCGTGAAAGCTTCAGCGGCTCAAACGGAAGATCGTCTGCTTCACCTTCAATAATACTGTGTGCGAGCTGAAGGATTTGCTGCTGTTCATCCTGGTCCGTGAAACAATACGTTTCCTCAATCAATGACAGCATATGCTCGTCTTCTTTGCATTCCAAAAAAAATTTGACCAGAATCGGCTCCATAAAACGCTGAATAGGAAAAGCCGGATTCGCTTTTTCAATCCCGATTTTTCGTATGCCTTCACGGACAATGATATTGTTCCGATCGTCCGAATGCTGAATGAGATGTAAAAAAGCGGCTGCATCATGGTCATCTTCAAAGATTATTTCAAGCATGTTTGTCCCCCCTTACGGCATCTGTTACAAGTATATGGGGGATGTTTTTAAAATAGACGTAAAGGTCATTGGCAAATCTTAATTTGATTCTTGGAACAAGTTTTGCATTTTCTTTCTGAAGATGAACGGCAATGAGATAAACACGATATACAAAGCGAGCACCATAAAGAAAGCGGGCAGATTGCCAGCCAAAAAGCTCGCACCCAGCACATTAAGCGCAATCGTCCCAGGGATGATTCCCACAGCCGTTGCGGCAAAATACGGCAGCGCTTTGACATTGGAAAGGCCTGCCGCATAGCTGACGAAATCAAAATTGATCGGCAGGATTCTCAAAAGAAAGATATAGAAAAATCCGTTATCCTCCATTTGCTTCTGTATGGCTTCAAGCCTTTCGTAATGCCCGTTCTTTTTCGCCGAAAACAAACCGGCCGCAAAAAACGAAACAGCTGAAGCGCACATCGAACCGAATAACGTATAAAGCGTGCCGAGAAGCGGGCCAAACGCAAGTCCGCCAGCTATTGAAATAACAGACACCGGAAATAAAACAAGTGGCCTGACGATGGATATCCCGATAAACATCAGAGGTGCAAAGACTCCGAACGACAATACCCATACCCTGATTTCTTTCGGCGATACATTCAAATACGTTTTATTTCCCCAATAGAGTAAACCAGCACCTGCAAGCACTGCCAGCCATTTTACAGCCATTTTCCGTTTCATACCCTCAGTTCCTTCCCCTTTGAACCGCAGCAATTATGGATGTCGGCGGTTTTCTCCGTCAAGGCGGATCGGAGCAGCCAAATATAATATCCGCTCCATTAATCTTGCAGCTTTTACTTCTTCTTTTTCTCCCCTCTGCGAATACGTAAAATGATGCTTCAGCTCGTCAGGTGAGAAATTAGAAGAAAAGAACGTTGGCAGCTGCTGGGACATTCTGTGCTGAAGCACCGTTCCGATGACCTCATCCCTTACCCAGCTTGTCATTGATTCTGCTCCGATGTCATCAAGCATCAATACGGGTGTGGTCTTTACCATATTGAGCTTCTCTTCCAATGTCTGGTCTTGCAGCGAATTCTTAAGCTCTCTCACAAATTCAGGCACATAGACAATCATGGAAGAATACTCTTTTTCCGCCAGCTCATTGGCAATTGCAGCGAGCATAAACGTTTTTCCTACCCCAAATTTCCCGTATAAATATAATCCTTTCCCTTTTCCCGTCTCATTATAGCTTTTCAGGAAGTCTGTAACATGCTGAAACATCGCGAGCCTGCTCGGGTCACTGATATCAACTTGCTGGAACGTCGCTCCGAGAAGATCCTGCTGGATATACATGCTTTTCATAAGAGACTGTTGTTTCTTCTGCTGGTCGAGCTTCCGTTTGACTGGACATTCATAATACTCGATATCAATAGACCGCCCATTGACAACAAGCTTCGGATGGTAGCCCTCCAACAAATTGTTGCAGTTTTCATCTTCCGAACAATAGGAGCAATTCTTGCTTTGTTCGATATATTCATAAAGCTTATTTAAGCTCTTTTCGATCATTTTTTGGTCAATCACTTCTTCGTTTTCCTTCAAAAATGCTTGAACATCTTGATCTTTCATGACTTTTTCCTTCATTTGTTCAAGACGTTTTTGGAAATCCGGCCTGCCGGTTACGCCCTGCAGGGAACGGCCGATTGGTTCCATCTATTCCTTCACCCCGCATCTCTGTCTTTAATAGGCAGAGTATTTTTTCAGTTTTTGCATTTCTTCCATCATCTTTTTCTTCTGTTCTTCCAAATCCTGCGGATGCAGCTTCTGCTGTCCGGATTCTGAATCGGACGCTGTTTCCTTTTCTGTCATCCAATCAGGAAGCTTTTCTTCACGAATCACTTTTTGGTTTCGTTTCGAAGACTTTGTTTTTCCCTCAGCCCATTCAAGATACTGGCGGTTTTCTTCTATTGCGAGCTTCATCGCTTCCCTGACCGTTTTCACCTTTTTGCGTGCCCAATGCGAAGCGATTTTTTGGATATAGTTTTTCGACAGCTTCATGTCGGTTTTCAGCATGACATAATAAATTAACACATTTGTGACGCCTGGCTCGAGCTTCTGTTCGAACATAATTTCTTCTATGATCTTCAGATCAGCTTTTGACGGCTCTGTTCCGTCAGCAATGTCCTGCAGAAGCTTCTTCGGGGAAATCGCCTCCAGCAATGCAATCAGCTTCCCATCCAGAGAATCCTCTTCTGCCGGTTGTTCGCCTTCACGCAGATGCACCGGCTGTGTTTTTTCCACCAAATCGGGCAGCTGTCCGTTTCTTTCAATTTGATACCAGTCGCTCGCCGCTTTTCTTAATGCCTCCGTCGTAATGACGTCACGCTCATCAATTGCGCTCATCACAACATTTTGCATTTGCAAAGGGTCAATTCCGTACAGATAAGAAAGCTTTTTGATTGTGTCCCGCACCTGCTGGGTCATCGCTTTTCTCGGTATCATCGTCTCAGAAAGTCCCGCTAAAAACAAATCAAAATCAAACACATCCTCCGTTATGGTGTAGGACGGAGACTGTCCGACAGAAGTATACTCGGACCCCTCGGCAAGCCTTACCGTTTCCTCCATATCGGATGTGAGCTTCCATTCACTCGGCTGCAGCGATTCAAACGCATGATTAAACGGACGCGTAATGTCCTTCGCATCTTCTGAAATGGCCGGGTGCGTAAAAAATTGTTTTAATTGCTGATATTTCGTTTTTCCGACCCTATTATACAGAAAAACATTCAGCATTCCGTCTTCAAAAAATTCATTTGGTCTGAGCGGCGGAAGGAGTTCATATATAAAGAGGCGCTCCTGCCGCTCGGATTCTTTCATATATACTTTCAGCAATCCGATGCCCTCGAGCTTCCCCTGTTCCTGATGGATCGTTTTTAAGTTGGACTGTGTCATCGCCATCAGCTGTCTATGTGTGGACTCTCCGCCCCACAGACGGTTTTGTTCAAGCTCTCCCCACAATGTCATATAAAGAGAGAATGCAACAGGGCCGATTAAGGGCTGGTACAGTTGTGTAATAATTTGTCTGTCAATATCCTGCAGCATCGATCTGCTTTTAACCACATACGGGTCTACAGGCAGTACATCTTTCCAATAGTCAGCCATACATTCTCAAACCTTCCGAATTTGTTTCTACCTTTCATTTTACACCGTTTCTTATATCTATCAAATGCCAATTTTGCACATGAGAAAAGAGCTAGAAGAATCCTCTTAGCTCTTTTAACGCTCTTTCTTTATTAAGTCTTTTAATTCATCGATAAAGACGTTTATATCTTTAAACTGCCGATAGACGGACGCGAACCGCACATATGCGACTTCGTCAATCTTAGCCAGCCGGTCCATGACCATTTCTCCGACGAGCTCACTCTTCACCTCGGAGCAGCCTTGATTGCGAAGCTCTTTTTCAATATCAAAGCACATGTCTTCAAGCGTTTTGAGTGAAACAGGCCTTTTTTCACATGCTTTTATGAGGCCGCGCAGCATTTTTTCTCTGCTGAATTCCTCACGCACACCTTCTTTTTTCACAACGATGAGCGGGGTTTCCTCCACTTTCTCAAAGGTCGTAAACCGGTAGTGGCAGGATTCGCACTCGCGTCTTCGGCGAATCGACTTTCCGTCATCCACAGGCCGTGAATCAAGGACTCGTGTTCCGTTATGCTGGCATGAAGGACATTTCAATAAAATCAGCTCCCAACTATATCGTTCCCTGCAATGTATTTTCGGCAGCCTCCGCCTTTTAAAAATAGATGTGACAGCATCTGTCGGGAGAGCCGTTGTTAAATTTGTTTCTATAGCATTAGGTGGTTTGTGAAAATCTCCTTCTTATTTTACAAAAAAAATGAAAAAAGAAAAAGCTGACACTCTCGTTTCTTTATAAAAATAAAAGGAGCATAAGCTAAAAAGCGCATAATGGCTTTCTAGCTTCAGCTCCCTTTGTGTTCGCAATTTACTTTATAGTACTTTCGCTTGCGCCTGTTTAATTTGCACAGGCCCCATTCCTCTTGGTATTTCAATGTTTTCTCTTGTATCAGCATGTAATGCCTCTGCAATGTAATCAGCAGCGACATTAGGATCTAAGTCTCCACAAGTATAAACATCAATGCTCGCATATCCGTGCTCAGGAAAACTGTGAATCGTTAAGTGTGATTCAGAAATAATCACAACTCCGCTTACGCCTTGCGGTGCAAATTTGTGAAATGCAACCTCGCGCACCTCAGCACCTGATTTTAGAGCAGCATTTACAAACGTTTTTTCAATAAAATCCATGTCATTCAGCTTATCAAAATCGCATCCCCATAGCTCGGAGATAACGTGACGCCCCATTGTTTCCATAGTCATGGACCCCCCTTAACAAGAATTAAAAAGTGAAATTCCAACAACTGGGTCGGCCATTTACCACGGGGGAAAGTTAGTCCGGAGAGGTCCTAACCCTTTAAGTAATTCCGAAACAGTCTCAAGCAAGAAGTTCACGAAAAATAGTATACTGTGTTTAAGTCTAATTTGCAAGGTGCGTTTTTTCAGAAATATGCTGTTAAGGGTTTTTTCTTTAAAATGTGTCCATGACCTTATTTTATACAGCAGACGGATGTTTCATTCGTGCCGCTACATGGCGGATCAGATCAACAACTCTGCAGGAGTAGCCCCATTCGTTGTCATACCACGCCAGCACCTTTACTTTCCTGTCTTCCATTACCATTGTTGTAAGCCCGTCAATGACCGCTGAATGAGGATTCGTATTATAATCAGTCGAAACAAGCGGTTCATCTGAGTAATCAAGTACACCGTACATCGACGTTTTGGCAGCGCGTTTAAATGCCTCGTTTACTTCTTCAGCCGTAACATCCGTTTTCAGATCAACAACGAGATCAACCAATGAGACGTTCGGAACAGGGACACGCAAGGCGAGGCCGTGAAGTTTTCCTTTCAAATGCGGCAGCACAAGTGAAAGCGCCTTTGCCGCTCCTGTTGTCGTCGGAATGATGGATTCACCGCAAGCCCGCGCCCGGCGCAAATCTTTGTGCGGGTTATCAATATTTTTTTGGTCATTCGTATACGCATGTACTGTAGTCATCAGACCGCTCTCAATGCCAAACTCTTCATCCAGCACTTTTACAACAGGCGCAAGGCAGTTTGTCGTGCATGACGCATTTGAAATAATGACATGGCGCTCAGCGTCGAATTGGTCCTCATTTACGCCCATCACAATGGTAACGTCTTCATTTTTTCCCGGAGCGGTCAAAATCACTTTTTTTGCACCTGCTTC
Source organism: Bacillus sp. FSL R7-0685 (assembly GCF_038002425.1). Taxonomy (NCBI): domain Bacteria; kingdom Bacillati; phylum Bacillota; class Bacilli; order Caryophanales; family Bacillaceae; genus Bacillus; species Bacillus sp. FSL R7-0685. The sequence goes on from NZ_JBBOCN010000001.1 coordinate 2,816,572, forward strand.
TATATGGCCCATCGCTTTATCTTTAGCATTAAACTTCCCTGTTGCTTCGACGACTATGTCAATATCATATTCCCGCCAAGGCAGCTGTTTTGGATCACGGCTGTTTAACAAAAGCACTTTCTTTCCATTTACGATCAGGCTGTCTTCACCAGCCACAACCTCTTTGTCGTATCTGCCGTGAATTGTGTCATACTTTATTAAATGAGCCAGCGTTTCTGCGGAATAGCTGGCGTTAATGGCCACTACTTGAATTTGATCGTCTAACATCGCTTTTCTAAAAACCATTCTTCCGATTCTTCCAAACCCGTTGATCGCTACTTTTACCTTCATGTTGGACACCCCTTATCAATTATGCCATCCTAATTTGTTACTATCTAAAATTAGTATAACACATTAAAACAAATTCGCCAGTACATATTGATAAAAATCAACGATTATAACGCTAATTTATGATGCATCTTATGTTTTCTTGCACAGAATATCAGGCGTAAGAACCAAAAAGCAGCCAGCGCTCCGCACTGACTGCCCTCATGCTTTATGATTCCTGTTTTAACTTATCATTGAGCACACTTTCTTCTAGCACAGAAAATGTATCCCCGTACACTCTGTTAATATGATTCGCTCCCCAAGCACACAGCATATCTAAAATCCCTTCTAAGCTGCGGCCGTATTCGCTGAGCTCGTATTCCACTTTGGGAGGAACTTGATTATATACGATTCGGTTAATGACACCGTCCGCTTCCAGCTCGCGCAGCTGCTGAGTCAGCATTTTTTGCGTGATATTGGGCATTAGGCGTTTTAATTCGCTTGTGCGTTTTTTTCCGTGCGTCAAATGGCATAAAATGACGCATTTCCATTTCCCTCCAATCACTTCAAGAGTCGCTTCAACAGAAATGTTATATTTTTTCTTCTCCATACAATCCATTCTCCTCACAGGCACCAAAAAGTGACTATAGCACTTCAAAGTACGTACTTTTATTTCTTAACGATATGTTTCATAATCACATTTGCCGGCTGATTTGAATCTGCTCTTTTTTATTTATATAGCTTACTCGGCAGAATTTCAATCATACAACACATCTTACAAAGGAGGAACATCATGACTTCAGCCAAAAGCAGTATTCCTGCACTACTGGCTTTGGCCGTAAGTGCATTCGCAATAGGGACAACTGAATTTATCAGTGTCGGCCTTTTGCCGCTCATTGCTGATGACCTGCATATTCCAGTCACGACAGCAGGATTAACCGTTTCCCTTTATGCGCTCGGCGTTACATTTGGGGCACCTATATTAACTTCATTGACCTCAAGCATGTCGCGTAAGACACTATTGCTTTGGATCATGTTTATTTTTATTGCCGGTAATACGATGGCAGCAACCGCTTCAAGCATCGGGATTTTACTAGCAGCACGTGTGATATCGGCATTTTCGCACGGTGTGTTTATGTCGATCGGTTCGACAATCGCAGCGGATATTGTCCCGGAAGATAAAAGGGCTAGCGCGATTTCAATTATGTTTACCGGCCTCACTGTGGCAACTGTAACCGGAGTTCCTTTTGGGACATTTATCGGCCAGCAGTTCGGCTGGCGTTTCGCCTTTATGGTCATTATCGCCGTCGGAATCATTGCTTTCATTACAAATGGCATTCTTGTACCGTCCAAATTACGAAAAGGGACGAAAACAACGATGCGGGATCAATTGAAGCTTGTGACAAACAGCCGGTTATTGCTTTTATTTGTCATTACAGCGCTTGGATACGGAGGAACATTCGTTGTGTTCACGTATCTGTCTCCCCTGCTTCAGGAAGTAACAGGCTTCAAAGCCGGGACTGTTGCAGTGATTCTGCTCGGATACGGAATAGCTATTGCTATCGGCAATATGATTGGCGGAAAGCTGTCAAACCGAAATCCGATTGCCGCTTTATTCTATATGTTTATCGTACAAGCAATTGTTCTATTCGTACTGACATTTACAGCCCCGTATCAAACAGCAGGGCTCATTACCATTCTCTGTATGGGATTGCTGGCCTTTATGAACGTGCCCGGCCTTCAGGTGTATGTCGTCATGCTGGCTGAGCGTTTTGTCCCGAGTGCAGTTGACGTCGCATCCGCGATGAATATCGCTGCCTTTAATGCAGGAATCGCGCTTGGGTCATACCTTGGCGGTGTGATCACCGATTCAATCGGATTGATTCATACCGCTTGGATAGGCGGATTAATGGTGGTCGGTGCAGTCATTTTAACAGGCTGGAGCCGCTTAATGGAAAAACGAGATCGGCAGGAAGCCTGACAATTTTAAAGGAGGAAATGAACATGACAACACATTTACAAGCAAAAGCAACACTTCATAATGGGGTAGAAATGCCTTGGTTCGGCCTCGGCGTGTTCCAAGTGGAAGAAGGATCTGAACTGGTAAACGCAGTTAAAACTGCCATTGTTCACGGGTACCGCAGTATTGATACTGCAGCTATCTATGGAAATGAAGCTGGCGTTGGAGAAGGGATTCGGGAAGGCATTGAAGAAGCAGGCATTTCAAGAGAGGATCTGTTTATCACATCGAAAGTATGGAATGCGGATTTAGGCTACGAAGAAACACTCGCCGCGTTTGAAACAAGCCTGTCCAAACTCGGTCTGGATTATTTGGATCTATACCTCATCCACTGGCCTGTAGAAGGAAAGTATAAAGAAGCTTGGAGAGCGCTTGAAACGCTGTATAAAGAAGGCCGTATCAAAGCGATTGGCGTAAGCAACTTCCAAATTCACCATCTTGAAGATCTGATGACGGCAGCTGAAATTAAGCCTATGATTAACCAAGTGGAATTTCACCCGCGCCTCACACAAAAAGAGTTGATAAGATACTGCCAAAATCAGGGCATCCAGATGGAGGCTTGGTCACCTTTAATGCAGGGGCAGCTGCTGGATCACCCTGTATTGGCTGACATCGCTCAAACATACAATAAATCTGTCGCACAAATTATTTTGCGCTGGGATCTGCAGCATGGCATCATTACGATTCCTAAATCAACGAAGGAACACCGCATTAAAGAAAATGCAAGCGTATTTGACTTTGAATTAACGCAGGATGACATGAACCGAATCGATGCACTGAATGAAAACTTGCGAGTCGGTCCTGATCCGGACAACTTTGATTTTTAATGGCAAAAAAACACCGTTCAATATGAACGGTGTTTTTTGTATTATGCCCAGCTGTTCATGATTTCATCAAGCTGCCTTTTGGTCTCTTCAAGCGTGCCGCTGTTATCGATGACTTGATCTGCTCTTGCTGTTTTTTCCTCTAAGGGCATTTGAGAGCGGATACGGCTGACTGCTTCTTCTTCCGTCAGCTGATTGCGCTTCATCAGACGTTCCAGTTGAAGCTCTTTTGTCACACTGACCACGATAATTTTATCAACCAATGATTCCAATTTGCTTTCGAACAATAGCGGGATATCCAATACAACAAATGCCTCCCGATTTGCAACGGCTTCATCACGGCGATTGAGCATTTCCTGCCTGACTGCGGGATGAACAATTGCATTTAAAGCGAGACGTTTTTGTTCATTTGTAAATACCAGCGCTCCAAGCTTTTTTCTATCTATATCGCCATTTGAGAGCAGTATGTCTTCACCGAATTCGTCAATGATTTGCCGGTAGGCCGGCATCCCTTTTTCTACCGCTTGTTTTGCAATGATATCTGCATCTATAACTGTTATTCCTTTTTCAATCAGCATATTGGCTACCGTGCTTTTGCCGCTAGCTATTCCTCCCGTTAAACCAATGACTAAGGTCAAGAGATCCACTCCTTTTTACAATTTCCAGAGCCCAATCGTGATTAATAGAAGCCCCGGCAAAAACGCCATTTTATCGATCCATTTCCACTTAGACAGAAAATGGCCGGCATTGATTCCAATTGATACAAACAGCGAGCTCATGATTGCCACGGCGATGCTCATCACAATCGGCGAAAAACCGAGAATGGCTGCGCCTATACCTGCTCCAAAGGCATCAATCGATAAGGCAAATCCCAATAAGACCGCCTCAATTCCGTTGATCACACCCGATTTGTCGATATCCGCACTCATGGGTTTTCTCAAAATATGAATCACAATCCCTAATGACCGAACCTCTAAATTAAGCAGCGTTTTTTCATGCAATAGGTATTCTTTATCTTTTGCCGGTTTGAAGAATTGGTACAGAACCCACGCACCGATTCCAACCAATATCAAACCGCCAAGCTTCTCCGTCACATATACAGGAAAAAACTTCGTGAGAAAGCTTCCGATCAGCATGGATATAAACATGACAGCACCGGAACAGCAGGCGATAACCAAAATCGCTTTAAACGGTATTTTCATTTTTCTCAATCCGTACGTAAATCCGACTGAAAAACTGTCCAAGCTGACAGCCAACGCCAGCAGCAGTATAGAAACCATTTGCATATCCGTTTCTTCCTTTCTGTTGGTGCTCTTGTATCAGATGTGAAATGCCCGGGATTCATCACAATCATATATATGGGAAAGTGAAAAATCCGTGTTTCGAAAATGGCATCCTCCATTACAGAGTTACTGATATATGCACCGACAGCTTGGACGATGAAGCATTATGCTACTTTTTTTTCTGGCACTTTGCGCAAAAATGCGTGCCTCTTCCTCCAACGACAATTTTCGAAATCATCGTTCCGCAATTTTTGCATGGCTCGTCTTTTTTTCCGTAGACAAAATGCTGCAGCTGGAACATTCCGATTTCCCCTTGGGAGTTGATATATGAACGGACTGTGCTTCCGCCCGCATCAATCGCCTCCTGCAGAGTGTTTTTGATTTCAGAGTGAAGGGTTTTGATTGTTTTATCTGATAATTGATTTGCTTTTGTCTCGGGATGGACACCCGCTCTAAAAAGAGCCTCATCCACATAAATGTTCCCTAGTCCAACTACCGTTTTTTGATCCAGTAGGGCAGTTTTGACAGCGCGGTTTGTTTTCGCAAGCCGTTCTTTTAAATACGCACTCGTAAATTCTTCTGCATCCGGCTCCGGACCTAACTGAGAAAGCGGGAGCTCGCCCGCTTCTTCTCCCGGTTTAAATAAGTGCATGGTTCCAAATTTCCGCACATCCCTGTACCGAAGCTGGGTTCCATCCGTCATCGTGAATATGACATGCACGTGTTTATCGTCAGGCTCCTCGGCTTGATGAAGACCGTATTTTCCTTCCATTCGAAGGTGAGAAACCATAACATAATGATCTAAATGAAACAGTAAAAACTTTCCCCGTCTTCCGATGGACTGTATCGTTTCTCCTGCTAGTTTTCGCGCAAATTCCTCCGGTTCGGCAGGCCGTTTGATGATATTCGGCCATCTGATCTCTACCGATTTGATTGTTTTTCCCTTTACAAGCCCGGTCAGAGTGCGCCGGACCGTCTCAACCTCTGGTAATTCCGGCACATCCATCACTTCCTATCTCTGTTTATTTCGCATCGTACCAAGATGGGCCTGATGCAAAGTCCACCTTTAACGGCACATCTAATGCAAGCGCATGCTCCATCACTTCAGGAACAAGCTTTTCAAGAATTTCAATTTCTTCCTTTGGCGCCTCAAAAATCAATTCATCGTGTACTTGAAGCAGAAGCCTTGCTTTCAACTGTTTTTCTTTCAGCTTGGCAGCCATGTCAATCATGGCTTTTTTGATAATATCAGCGGCGCTTCCTTGAATCGGCGTATTCATGGCCGTCCGCTCTGCAAAACTTCGGATATTAAAGTTCCGGCTCGTCAGCTCAGGGATGTAGCGGCGGCGATGCATAAGCGTTGTTACGTATCCTTTTTGCTTCGCTTCCTGTACTGAATCTTCCATGTACGCTTTTACGCCTTGGAAGCTTTCCAGATAGCGGTCGATAAATGCTCCCGCTTCCTTCCGGGTAATGCCGAGGTTCTGTGACAGACCGTAATCGCTGATCCCGTAAACAATGCCAAAGTTGACCGCTTTCGCCTGGCGTCTCATCGCAGATGTCACTTCATCCTTAGCGACATGGAACACATCCATTGCCGTTTTCGTGTGAATATCCATATCATTTGTAAAAGCTTCGATCAGATTATCATCCTTTGAAATATGGGCAAGCACCCGCAGCTCGATTTGTGAATAATCGGCTGCAAAAATGAGCCAATCTTTTTCAGACGGCACAAAAGCTTGGCGAATTTTCCGCCCTTCCTCAAGCCTGATCGGAATGTTTTGCAGGTTCGGATCAGTCGAACTGAGACGGCCAGTTTGCGTTAAGGCCTGGTTAAATCGCGTGTGCACTTTATGCGAATCCGGTCTCGTCACCTTTAAAAGCCCTTCGATATATGTTGATTGAAGCTTGCCAATTTGTCTGTACTGTAAAATATAGTCGACAATATCATGCTTGTCAGCCAGCTTTTCAAGCACATCGGCAGACGTAGAATAGCCTGTTTTCGTTTTCTTTACGACAGGAAGGCCGATCTTTTCAAATAAGATGACGCCTAGCTGTTTCGGAGAATTGATGTTAAACGGCTCTCCCGCAATCTCATGGATTTTTTCTTCATATTCCTTCAGCTTCGCACCCAGTTCTTCACCCATCCGTTTTAAACGGTCAACATCGACTTTGACGCCAGTTGATTCCATTTCGCCGAGAATAAGCGCAAGAGGCATTTCCAGCTCTTCAAACAGTTCAAGCTGGTCGTTGTTTTCCAGCTCCTGAACGAGCTTTTCCCGAAGGCTTTGAATCGCTAACGCTTTGCGGCCAAGGTGCTCAGACAGTACGTCTTCTGACGGCACTGCCCGTTTTGCTCCTTTTCCATAAACTGATTCATCACTTGAAACGATATGCAGGCCGTAATCCTTAGCCACACTCGCAACGTCGTCATATGAATTGCCCGGGTTGATGATATAAGCCGCAAGGAGCGTATCAAACTCGGCTCCTTTCAGCTCAATGCCCTGCCAGCGCAAAGCGACAACAGCCCGCTTGCTGTCGAAGACCCATTTCTTCTGATCGTCATTTTCCACCCATTCTTTAAACACCTCAGACTCAACGGCAGTGTCTTTCGGAATGAAATAAGCTCCCGTTTCATTTACGATCGAAAATCCGAGAATCGGCTCTTCATGATAATTATCGCCAATCTGTTCAACGACAAATGCGGATGGAGAAACCAATATATCGCTTGTCACGTCTGTGACTGTTTTGACATTAATGTCTTCCAACGATTGATCCTGTTCTGCTTCTGCACTGTCTTCTCCAAGCCGTTCAAGAAGCGTGTTGAAGCCAAGATCTTTAAAGATGGCAATGACCTGTTCACGATTAAAGCCTTGATATTCCAGGGCGGAAACAGATACCTCAATCGGAGCATCCGTCATAATTGTCGCAAGCTCCTTGCTCATCAATGCCTGATCCTTAAACTCCTCAAGCTTTTCCTTCAATTTCTTTCCGCTCACCTCGTCAATGGACTCCAGCAGCTTTTCAACGGAATCAAATTGTTTTAAAAGCTTAATCGCAGTCTTTTCTCCGACGCCGGGCACACCCGGAATATTATCTGAGGAATCGCCCATCAGACCCTTCATGTCAATGATTTGTTCAGGCGTAAGCCCATATTTCTCTTTGACATGCTCCGGTGTGTAAAATTCAACATCGGTAATTCCCTTTCTCGTAATGGCAACTGTCGTTTTGTCCGTTGCCAGCTGGGTTAAATCCTTATCCCCTGAGAAAACCTTTACTTCAAATCCGTCTTTTTCAGCCGATTTGGCCAGTGTGCCGATAATATCATCCGCTTCATATTGTTCCAGTTCATAGCGGCTGATCTGGTAGGCATCCAGCAGCTCGCGGATAAACGGCATTTGTTCGGAAAGCTCAGGCGGGGTTTTCTGTCTGCCGCCTTTATATTCTTTAAATGTGCCGTGACGAAATGTTGTTTTCCCGGCATCAAACGCAACCAGCATGTGCGTCGGTTTTTCATCCTCAAGCATTTTCATCAAAATCATCGCAAAGCCGTATACAGCATTTGTATGAACACCTTTATCATTGCTTAACAGCGGCAATGCAAAAAACGCCCGGTAAGCCAGACTGTTTCCGTCTACAAGCACTAATTTTTTTCGTTCCGTCATTCAATTTCCTCCTAAGAAGCCTCAGGCTTCCATTCATCTCTTACATAGTCATTAGCTCCTCTTATTTTAACAAAGTTCAATTTGAAAGGAAAATACGTGAACTATAAGAGAAGACACAAAAAAGGACGGGAACACAAATAGGTTCCCGCCGTCAAAATTGGCTCCTTGGATGAAGGGGTTCTACTACATCCTACCAGCATAGGTTTAACAGTGCATGAAGATATTGTTAAACCTTTGTAAACATTAGGCGGACTTTTCAGCGGCCCGTTTCAGCGTCACGGTAAAGACAGTTCCCCGTCCAGGCTCGCTTGTGACATCAATTTTCCCTTCATGAGCCTCTATTAAATGCTTGACAATCGCAAGGCCCAGCCCGGTTCCGCCCGAATTCCTGCTTCTGTCTTTATCTACGCGGTAAAAGCGTTCAAAGATGCGCGGAATTTCTTCTTTCTGAATTCCGATTCCAGAATCGGCAACCTCAATCTGAATGTCTTTTTCTCTGGGCTTTACATTGATAGCCACGGAGCCCCCCTCAGGCGTGTAGGTTAACGCATTGTTTACGAGATTAAGAAATACCTGTTTCAGCCTGTACGGGTCACCAGATACATATTGAGGGTCTTTCGGGACATTCAGGTGCAAGGAGATGCCTTTCTCATCCGCCTTATGCTTCAGAAGCGTTTCAATCTCAACAAGCATTTTGGCCGGCTCAAACGTTTCGATACTGAGCGTGAAATTTTGCTGCTCGATTTTTGAGAGATCGAGCAAATCCTGAACCAAAGACTGAAGCCTTTCGCTTTCCTTAAGAATAATAGAGAGAAATTCAGAAAGCGCCTCTTTATCCTCCATCGCCCCGTCCAATAACGTCTCCGTAAACCCTTTTATGGACGTAATCGGCGTTTTCAGCTCATGAGAAACATTGGCCACAAAATCCTTCCTCATCTGCTCTAATTTCTTTGTTTCCGTCATGTCATGGAAAACAAGCACAATTCCTTTCCATTCATCGTCCGGCCCCATAATCGGAACACCGTCCACTTCAAAATAACGCCGTTCTATTTTGATCGGCAGTCTTAACAGCTTGCATTTCTTTGTCTCCGTCATAAAAATGTCTTCGACAAGCTGGATCACTTCTTCATGTTCAAATGCATCGTGATAAAGACGGCGCAGCATATGATTCGGATTGATATGAAACTGCTTGGCGTAAGACCTGTTTACGAGATTAATAAAGCCTCTTCCGTCGATCATAATCAGCCCGGAGCCAATGTTTTCAATGACTGTCAGCAGCCGATCCCGCTGCATTTCCTGCGTTCGCGTCATTTCCATCAGATCAATGGCAAGGCTGTTCATCGCATGTCCTAGCTTATCAGAACGCCTAATATAGCCGCCGTACGTCCGTGCATCGTAGTTGCCCTTAGAGAGTTCTGTGGCTACATTTGTCGCTGACTCAATTGACCTTTTATAACGTGAGGTCATGCTGGAATAAAAATAAACAATGACGATAAATGCGGTACAAAGACTGGCCGTCAGCATCCCCCACAATTCGCCTTTTAAGCCGTCGCTTTTTTCAGAGGCGGAAAGCAGCACATATCCTGTTTTTTCACCTTCGCTTCTAAGTGAAAGTCCGTAATAAAGCTTGTTATCTGTTGTTGACAGAATACCCTCATGGCCAGAAACAAGCGCCTGCACCTTTTGGGAATCAGCCGATCTCCCGTTTGACCCATACAGCACCTTACCGTCTGTATCGATAACGGATGCGCTCACATCAAGCGCGCCGCCTGCATCTTTAATGATTTTCTCATTTGCTTGATTATTCAGATTGCCGGCATCAAGAAGCGAAGCCAAGTATTTTGCTTCTTTTTCAATGTGTTCCTCTGCTTTCCTTTGATCAGATGTTTCAAAAAGCTGCTGTAAAAACAGCCCGAGAACACAAAACACCAGAATCATACAGACAACGAATACAGAAAAAAGGCGCACACGGTATTTATTCATTCATTTTTGGCTCCTCCAGTTTATACCCCAATCCCCTAATCGTTTTAATGTAGATCGGTTTTTTGGTATTGTTTTCAATTTTGTCGCGAAGATGGCTGATGTGCACATCAACAATTCTCGTATCTCCGGCAAAATCATAATTCCAGACTGCGCTCAGCAGCAGGTCTCTTGTCAGAACTCTGCCTTTATGTCTGCCTAAATAGAGCAACAGTTCGAATTCTTTCGGTGTCAGTTCAAGCTGACTTTCTTTAAAGTACGCTTCATAATGATCAGGCAGGATTTTCAGATCGCCGATTACGATCTGGCCTTCCATTTCATCGTTCTTCATCTCACTAGAGGGCGCAGCTATTTCCGAACGCCTTAAAATCGCTTTGACTCTCGCATTTACTTCCCTTGGACTGAACGGCTTGGTCATATAATCATCAGCACCGAGCTCCAGCCCTAATACTTTGTCGAATTCCTCATCCTTCGCTGTCAGCATTAAAATGGGAAACATCAGTTTTTGCTGTCTCAGCTGCTTGCATACTTCGATTCCGTCCAATTTTGGAAGCATCACATCAAGCACAATCAAATCAGGCTTCTCTGTTTCCGCTTTTTTGAGTGCTTCTTCCCCATCCGAGGCGGTAATGACATCATAGCCTGACCGTTCCAAATTGTACTGTAAAAGAGTAACAATAGATTCTTCATCATCCACAACTAAAATTTTCTTGTTCATGCTGTGCCTCCAGTATTATAATTCCCCGACATCCTATTTCTCTATTTTATGTCATCTTAACATGTTTCATGATTTTATTTTAGCGAAAGCAGGACATTCCGACAATTCGCCTTTTACATCATTTTTAAAAGAAATAAAGATGTGCATGATAGCGCTTTCATATATAGTAAAAAGAGAAAGGCTGTATTAAGCAAGCCTTTCTCTCTTTTTATTAGGATAATACTTTCATGACATTTTTGACAGATTCAACTGATTTATTCAGCTGCGCTCTTTCATAGTCTGTCAGTTCAAGTTCAATGATTTGCTCAAGACCGTTGCCGCCTACAATTGTAGGAACACCAAGGTAGATGCCTTCATAGCCGTATTCCCCTTCAAGATAAGCAATTGTAGGAAGAACGCGGCGCTGATCTTTCAAGATCGCTTCGACCATTTCAGTCAGAGAAGCCGCAGGCGCATAATACGCGCTTCCGTTTCCAAGAAGATTCACGATTTCGCCTCCGCCTTTTCTAGTGCGCTCCACAATTGCGTCAATCCGTTCTTTCGGAATAAGAGTTTCAAGCGGGATACCGCCAGCATAAGAATAACGCACAAGCGGAACCATATCGTCACCGTGTCCGCCGAGTACGAAACCAGTCACATCTTTCACTGACAGGTTTAATTCCTCTGCCACAAATGTTCTGAATCTTGCCGTATCAAGCACACCGGACTGGCCGATTACACGCTCTTTAGGGAAGCCTGATTCTTTGTACACCGCGTATGTCATTGCATCAACAGGATTTGTCAGCACCACAATAATAGAGTCAGGAGAATATTTCACGATTTCCCGCGTAACGCTTCTCATAATCTTTTCGTTTGTAGAGACCAGATCATCTCTGCTCATACCAGGTTTTCTTGCGATACCGGCTGTAATGACTACAATGTCAGAGCCAGCTGTATCCTCGTAATTGGATGTTCCCGTAATTTTTGCGTCAAAGCCTTGAACTGGGCTTGCTTCAAGCATATCAAGCGCTTTTCCCTTTGTCGGGTTCTCCAATTGCGGAATGTCAACAAGAACAACGTCTGCCAGCTCTTTTTGAGCGATTAAAAATGCAGTTGTAGCTCCGGTAAAACCTGCTCCGATAACAGAAACTTTTTTACGAGTATTTCCCATGTCTCTCTTCTCCTTTATGGCTAGTTTTAGGCTTTTTCCTTGCTTAGTCCATGTTTTTGATCAGTTCTTCTCCGAACTCTGAGCATTTCACTTCAGTCGCCCCGTCCATTAATCTAGCAAAATCGTAAGTTACGACTTTGGAAGCGATTGTTTTTTCCATAGATTTGATAACCAAATCAGCCGCTTCGTTCCATCCTAAATGCTCAAGAAGCAGAACACCTGAAAGAATAACCGAAGATGGGTTTACTTTATCAAGGCCTGCATATTTAGGAGCCGTTCCGTGCGTCGCTTCGAAAATCGCATGTCCTGTTTCGTAGTTGATGTTCGCTCCAGGAGCAATGCCGATTCCGCCGACTTGCGCAGCAAGAGCATCTGAAATGTAATCTCCGTTCAAGTTCATTGTCGCAACGACATCAAACTCGTTTGGACGCGTTAAGATCTGCTGAAGGAAAATGTCAGCAATGCTGTCTTTGATAATGATTTTTCCTGCTGCTTCCGCTTCGCTTTGCGCTTTGTTGGCAGCGTCTTTTCCTTGTTCTTCAGCAATGCGGTCATATTGAGCCCATGTAAAGACTTTATCTCCGTATTCTTTTTCAGCAAGTTCATAGCCCCAGTTTTTGAAGGCGCCTTCTGTGAACTTCATGATGTTTCCTTTGTGAACAAGCGTTACAGATTTGCGGCCATGCTCGATCGCATAATCAATGGCAGCTCTGACCAAGCGGCTTGTTCCTTCTTCTGAAACAGGCTTAATGCCGATACCTGATGTCTCAGGGAAACGGATTTTGTTGACGTTTAACTCATTTTGAAGGAAGCTGATAAGCTTTTGCACTTCTTCAGAGCCTTTTGCATACTCGATGCCTGCGTAAATATCTTCTGTATTTTCACGGAAGATGACCATATCAGTATCTTCAGGGCGTTTTACCGGTGACGGCACTCCAGTAAAGTATCTTACAGGTCTTAAGCAGACGAATAGGTCAAGCTCTTGTCTGAGCGCTACGTTCAAAGAACGGATACCGCCGCCGACAGGTGTCGTTAACGGGCCTTTAATCGCGATGAAATATTCACGGATCACATCTAATGTTTCAGCAGGGAGCCACTCACCTGTTTTATTATAAGCCTTTTCTCCGGCGTAAACTTCTTTCCATGTAATTTTCTTTTCGCCTTTGTATGCTTTTTCTACTGCTGCTTCCAAAACCTTCGAAGCCGCGTTCCAAATATCAGGACCGGTTCCGTCTCCTTCGATAAATGGGATAATCGGGTTGTTTGGTACGTTTAATACTCCGTTAGAGACTGTAATTTTTTCACCTTGTGCCACAATAAAAACCTCCCAGTATGTAATTCATATTTAGAAAACATTTTATTTTTCTTATATAGAAAACAAAATGATTTTTCCCAACATTCAATTTAAAGTGTAACCCAATTTTGATGTTCTGAACAAGAGGCTAACCTCATTGACGCAAGCCAGCCTCCAATGGTTCTTTAGGCTCTTTCTTCAATCGGAACGAATTTTTGTTTGTCAGGTCCTGTGTAATCTGCCCGCGGGCGGATCAGACGGTTGTTGTCATACTGCTCAAGAATATGAGCGAGCCAGCCGGACATTCTGCTTACAGCAAAAATCGGTGTAAACAAATCATGGTCAATACCGAGGCTGTGATATACAGAAGCCGAATAGAAATCAACGTTAGGCGGAAGCTTTTTCTCTGATGTGACGATGTCTTCTATACGAATCGACATCTCATACCATTTGCTTTCGCCTGTCAGGTTGGTCAGGCGCTTGCTCATTTCTTTCAGATGCTTCGCGCGCGGATCACCATGCTTATACACACGGTGGCCGAATCCCATGATTTTTTCTTTCTTTTCAAGTTTAGCGCGGATGTACGGCTCAGCGTTTTCCACTTCACCGATTTCTGTCAGCATTTTCATAACGCCTTCATTCGCTCCGCCGTGAAGAGGCCCTTTCAGCGCGCCGATTGCTGCAGTAATGCCTGAATAGATGTCAGAAAGTGTTGCGACGCAGACCCTCGCTGTGAACGTTGACGCGTTCAGCTCATGGTCAGCATGTAAAATCAATGCTTTGTTGAAGGCTTCAACTTCAATTGGTGAAGGCTCTTCACCGTTTAATGTGTAAAGAAAATTCTCCGCAATACCGTAATCTTCTCTCGGTTCAACAGGCTCAAGACCCTTGCGAATTCTGGAAAACGCTGCAACCAGGCCAGGCACCTTTGCCTGAAGGCGGATCGCCTTTCTGTAGTTGGCTTCCGGGTTCATGGTATCAGCCTCGCTGTCTAGCAGGCCTAGTAATGAAATTGCTGTCCGAAGAGCAGCCATGGGATGAACATTTTCGAGGGAATAAGATTTGAAGTGCTCAATAATTTCTTGCGGAACGGCAGCTTCCTTTGCAAGCTGCTGCTTTAACTCTTCAAGCTCTTTTTTGTTTGGCAGCCTTAGATGCCAAAGCAAGTAGATGATTTCTTCAAAACTTGCATTCTCTGTCAAATCATCGATATCATACCCCACATATGTAAGGGTATCATCAATAATAGAACTAACAGATGATGTTGTTGCTACAACCCCTTCAAGACCGCGTGTCGCTGTCATATATAACATCTCCTTTTCAATAAATTTCCCCTTTAAGAGTGTTGTAAAAACATGAGGCTTACTTAAAAAGCACGATGCAAGTATTTCTCTCCCCCAAAAAGAAAATGCTTACATTTTACTGGCTGCTGGAACTAAAACCCTTTGCTTATGAAAGAACATAACAAATTCTTATAAGCTTATTTAAGTTTAAGCCTATTCTCATTATAAACAATAATCAGACATTTGTTAAATGTTTACCTATAATTTTTTTTTTTCATTCTGTGATTTCCCCGAAAAAACGCCTTTATTTGCGGGTTTTTGCATAAAAAAAAAGCGGCTTTAAGGCCGCTTTTTTTTATGAAGTGAACAGTTTTACGATCTGCATGGCTAAATAAGCAATCCCCGCTCCGATCAGCGGCCCCACCGCAACTCCTCCAAAAAGCGCGACTGCAAGAATGGTCCCGATCACGAGAGCAGTTGTAATATGCGGATCATTTTCAAGCAGGGTCAGGCCGTTTTTTGCAATCAGCGCCACTGCGATCCCCGCTCCAAGGGCGATCCATGCGTAGGAAGACCGCATTGCTTCTCCAAGCTGCTTAAATCCGATTTCTCCCGTGGCAATCGGGACAAGAACGGCGATGGTAATAATGGTCACACCCCAGTTAATGCCTTTTGACTGGATGGTCGGAAATAATTTCTGATCAAGCCCAACGATTTTGATGATCAAAAGGACGGATACAGCAAAGAGCAATGATTGGTTTTTTGCGATAAGTGCGATAGCCAAGAGTAAAATTAAAAATAAATTCGCTTGTGTAAACACATGCCATCCCTCCTTTAAGATGAATGTATTCATATTCAGCCGCAGCGTGAATACATATAAAAAATAGGACATGCTGACGAGAGGAGGACCGTTTTTGTGAATCAATCTTATATCACTATTTTTTTCAGAACCCTCTTTGTCATATCAATGACCGCAGGGTCGATAGCTGCGGCCTATTATTCGTTTCCGTTAACTTATCCGTTCCTGATCGCCCTTATTCTATCTTCAGTGATTCATCCTGTTGTCGATTATTTGGACAAAGTGACAGGATTCCCCCGAACGATAAATGTTCTGGGCGTTCTTGCTTTTTTTCTGCTCGCAGCCTTCGGCGTCCTTACCATTCTGGTAGCCGAAATCGTAACGGGAACAGCCTATCTAGCAAAAACGCTGCCTCCGCATATCAGCACGTTTATTTCATATTGCGAAAAATTGTTTACAACTCATATTCAGCCGCTCTATAACGAGTTAACTCTTTTGTTTCAAGAATTGGAAACGAACCAGCAGGCTTCCATCGTCACTCATATCCAGACACTCGGAGATTCTGCCGCTAAAAATGCCGGGCTCCTGCTGTCCCACATTCTAGAGATGATCCCGAGATTTTTCGCTCTTCTTCCCAATACGGCGGCGGTTCTGATTTTTTCTCTTCTGGCAACCTTTTTTATGACAAAGGATTGGCATAAGCTTAAAGCCATGCTTGTTTTAATTCTGCCGGATCGTGTGACAGCTAACAGCAAAGCGATCAGCAGCGAATTAAAAAAAGCAATGGCTGGTTTTATCAAAGCACAAGCCGTCCTCGTTTTCATCACGATGGTGATTGTATTTATCGGCCTTTCTCTCTTAAAGGTTGAACACGCCGCAACAATTGCTTTTTTAATCGGGCTTGTAGATCTTCTCCCTTACTTAGGTGCCGGCTCCGTATTTGTGCCCTGGATTTTGTATTTATCGATTACGGGCCAGCTGCCCCAAGCGATCGGAATTGGTATCCTGTACCTCGTCGTTCTTATTCAGCGGCAGCTGACAGAGCCCAAGATACTAAGTAAATCTATCGGGATCGATCCGCTGGCAACACTCATCGCCCTGTTTGCCGGCTTTAAATTATTCGGGTTTTTAGGACTGATTGCGGGACCGGCTGTACTCGTCATCATCCAAGCTTTCATCACAACAGGCGCATTAAAAGAAATATGGTCCTATATCACCGTTCAGCAAAAATAAAACGGCAGCCGTTTTTTCATGGCTGCCGTTTTTTATTTGATGATGATCCGCTTATTCTTCGACATACCTCTCAGCCATTTGAACAGAATCGGCTTACACCAGCCGCGGGTAAACGGGGTAAGAAGACAGGCGCCGGCCAAATCTGATAAAAAGCCCGGAAGCATCAGCAATAGACCGCCAATGAAAATGCACAGACCGTCAGCAATCGCTTCTCCCGGCATTTTGCCATATTGAAGATCACGCTGAACCTTATAATACACTTCGGTTCCTTGTTTTTTTGCAGCTGCTGCGCCGATAATGCCAGTCAGAATCATGAATAGAACTGTCGGTAAAATGCCAATCAGCTTTCCTAAAAATAGGAATATACCGATTTCTATTGCCGGAAACACAATAAAAAGCAAAAACAAAAATCTCATATCCAAGCCCCCCACACGTGTAACACGTTCTGTTCAACAAAAGGCATGATAAAGAGAAAAGGAAGGGATTCCCCTTCCATTTTCACCTGTAATTAAAGAACGCTCGCACGGCCTTGATAGACTGCGCCTCTGGAAGCGTCAACTGTAATATCCTGGCCATCTGTCAAAATAGATGTCGCATTTTCCAGACCCACGATAACCGGGATGCCAAGGCTTAATCCGACTACCGCAGCATGGCTAGTCAAACCGCCTTCTTCTGTAATAAGAGCAGACGCTTTTTCAAGGGATGCAATCATATCACGGTCAGTGCTTTTGGTAACAAGTACCGCACCGTCAGTCATTTTTTGCTCAGCTTCTTTTGCATTTTGTGCAACGACAACCGGACCGTAAGCTGATTTGCGTCCAATGCCTTGGCCTTTAGCGATGATATCGCCGACAGTATGAACCTTCATTAAGTTCGTAGTGCCGGACTCACCGACAGTGCCAGCTGTAATAACGATAAGATCGCCGTGTTTTACAATTCCGCTGTTCAATGATTTTTGGACAGCATCCTCAAGCATCTCATCTGTTGAGCTCGCATTTTGGCCGCTTTCCGCGAATACGCCAGATACGAGGGCAAGCTTTCTGGAAATAGAGTCATTTACAGTAACCGCAACAATCGGAGCCTGCGGACGGTATTTTGCAATCATACGTGCTGTATGGCCGCTTTCTGTCGGCGTTACGATCGCAGCAGCATTCAGGTTAATCGCCGTATGTGCGACAGATTGTCCAATTGCGTCTGTAATTGTCATGCCCACTTGGTCTCTGCGTTTTGAGAGAATTTCTTTATAATTTAATGCTTCTTCAGAACGGGACGCGATGTTATGCATTGTTTGAACTGCTTCAACCGGGTAACTTCCGGCAGCAGTTTCACCAGAAAGCATGATCGCATCTGTTCCGTCGAAGATCGCGTTTGCAACGTCACTTGCTTCCGCACGAGTCGGACGCGGGTTGCGCTGCATGCTGTCAAGCATTTGTGTCGCTGTAATAACAGGTTTGCCCAGCGCGTTGCATTTTTTGATCAGTTCTTTTTGCACAAGCGGCACTTCTTCAGCTGGAATTTCCACACCTAAGTCTCCGCGTGCAACCATTAAGCCGTCAGACACTTCGAGAATCGCATCGATGTTGTCAACGCCCTCTTGGTTTTCGATTTTAGGGATGATTTGAATATCCTGAGCGTTGTGCTCTTCAAGAAGCTCACGGATTTCGAGCACATCCGTAGAACGTCGAATGAAAGATGGTGCGATGAAGTCTACTCCTTGCTCAATACCGAAAACGATGTCTCGCGCATCCTTTTCAGTAATCCCCGGAAGATTGACACTTACGCCCGGTACGTTAACACCTTTTTTATTTTTGAGTGTTCCGTTGTTTAATACTTTTGTTTTGATTTCGCGTTTAGCGGCATCTACATCAAGTACCTCAAGACCGATAAGGCCGTCATCTAACAGAATCGTTGAACCTTGTTCAACGTCATGGACTAAACCTTCATATGTCACTGAAATTTTATCTGTTGTTCCTACAACCTCGTCCATTGAAATAATGAGCTCTTTGCCTGTTTCAAGCTCAATACCGCCGTTTTCCATTGTATGTGTGCGGATTTCAGGACCTTTTGTATCAAGCAGAATTCCAACGTTCTTGCCAAGTTTTTTACTTGCTTCGCGGATATTTTTAATTCTTGCACCGTGCTCCTCAAAATCTCCGTGAGAAAAGTTTAATCGAGCCACGTTCATTCCTGACTCCATTAATTTCGTAAGCATTTCAATACTTTCACTTGCCGGACCGATGGTACAAACAATTTTAGTTTTTCTCATTTGGTTCACTTCCTTCTGAAATCTTCAGCCTTCAGCTGTACATTAGATAGACAGTTCTTTTGAAAGCTGATACATGTTTTGCTCAACTGTGTGTTTTGTCTCAAGTATTTCTATAATATCATGGTCTACAAGCTTATTGTTTTGTATACCTACACAGCGTCCGCCTTTTCCTTCAAGCAGCAGTTCAACTGCATATGCGCCGAGACGGCTTGCCAACACACGGTCAGCAGCACTCGGAGAACCTCCGCGCTGGATATGGCCCAATACAGATACCCTAGTTTCAAGATTTGTTTCTTCTTCAATGCGTTTCCCGAATTCAACACCGCTGCCTACACCTTCGGCAACAATAATAATACTGTGCTTCTTGCCGCGTTCGTGGCCGCGTTTTAAGCGGGCAATGATTTCGTGCATGTCATAGTCTGCCTCAGGGATTAAGATCGATTCTGCGCCCCCTGCAAGACCGGCCCACAATGCGATATCGCCGGCATGACGGCCCATTACTTCGATTACATATGTACGTTCATGAGAAGTCGCTGTATCGCGAATCTTATCAATTGCGTCAATTACTGTATTTAAAGCTGTATCGAAACCGATTGTAAAATCAGTGCCCGGAATGTCATTATCAATTGTACCCGGTACACCTACACATGGAAACCCGTGTTCCGTTAATTTTTTCGCACCCATATAGGAACCGTCTCCGCCGATAACAACAAGGCCTTCAATACCAAGCTTCTTCAAGTTTGCTATCCCTTTTTCACGGCCTTCAACTGTTTTGAATTCAGGACATCTCGCCGTATAAAGCTTAGTCCCTCCACGATGTATAATATCGCCTACTGATCCGAGTTCAAGCTTTTCAATCTTTCCGCTGATCAATCCCGCGTATCCGTTGTAAATACCGTAAACTTCAACGTCATGATAGATCGCTTTTCTGACTACTGCGCGAACTGCTGCGTTCATTCCCGGGGAATCCCCGCCGCTCGTTAATACCCCTATTCGTTTCATTCTCCATTCACCTCAGCAACATATATGATTAAACATAACATGATCATTGCCCTAAAAACAATGAAAAGGGATCTCCATCCTCCCTATGAAACCTTACCTATTATACAATTAAATAAATTGTTTTTAAATAAAATTTAAGGAATGTCACAAAAAATAAACGTGAGCCAAAGGCTTCACGTTTATTTAGTTTACCCCGATATATTGATCTTCAACCGAGACTTTGCCAATTGCTTTATATTTTTCATAACGCTGCTGAACTAATTCTTCTTCGCTCAGCTTCAGTAAAGTTTTTAACGATTGTTTAAGGGTTTCGTCCATATAGCTTGCCTGCAGCTTCACATCATGGTGCGCTCCGCCTTTTACTTCTTTAATCATATGATCTATAATACCTAATTCTTTTAAATCCGGCGCAGTGATTTTCATTGTTTCTGCTGCTTTTTTAGCAAGACTGGAGTCCTTCCATAAAAGTGCCGCGGCACCTTCCGGAGAAATAACAGAATAAGTAGAGTTTTCCAGCATATGCAAGTGATTGCCTACACCCAGACCAAGGGCTCCGCCGCTTCCGCCTTCACCAATGACGATGCAGATAACAGGCACTCGAAGGCCGGCCATCTCAAACAGGTTTTTGGCAATAGCTTCACTTTGTCCTCTTTCTTCAGCTGCTCGTCCAGGGTATGCCCCCTTCGTATCAATAAAACAGATAATTGGTCTGTTAAATTTGTCAGCCTGTTTCATCAGACGAAGCGCTTTTCTGTAGCCTTCTGGATGCGGCATCCCAAAATTGCGGACTAGGTTTTCCTTCGTGTCTTTGCCGCGCTGATGCCCGATTACCGTTACAGGGAGGCCGTGGAACTTCGCAATCCCGCCGACAATGGCTTCATCGTCCCCGTACGCTCTGTCTCCGTGACATTCAAAAAAGTCGGTAAACAGGTGTTCGATATAATCAAGAGTTGTCGGACGGTCCGCCAGACGCGCGATTTGAACCCGGTCCCACGGCTTCAAATTTTTGTAAATATCATCCTGAAGCTTAGCGAGACGGTCTTCGAGCCGTTCGATTTCCGCACTTAGATCCATATCGGAATCTTGGGTGAATTTTTTTAGTTCGGCGATTTTGGTTTGCAGTTCAATCACCGGTTTTTCAAATTCTAATCTTGGAGCCACTCAATGTCACCTCCTGTTTGATGCATATCCAGCAGATTTTCTAACGTTTTTTTCATATCGTCGCGATGAATAACCGCATCAAGCTGTCCATGTTTTAATAAAAACTCAGCCGTTTGGAAGTCCTCAGGCAGTTTTTCTCCTATTGTCTGTTCAATAATCCGTCTTCCGGCAAAACCGATCAGCGCGCCAGGCTCAGCGAAATTGTAATCGCCAAGGGATGCAAAGCTTGCTGATACGCCCCCGGTAGTCGGATGCGTCATTACTGAAATAATAAGACCCTGTTCTTCACTGAACAGTTTTAACGCAGAGCTTGTCTTTGCCATCTGCATCAAACTTAATACGCCTTCCTGCATTCTAGCACCGCCTGAAGCCGTAAAAATAATAAACGGAACTTTATCAGCTTTTGCTTTTTCAATCGCAAGCGTGATTTTTTCACCGACGACTGAACCCATGCTGCCCATTCTGAATGAAGAGTCCATGACGGCGACAACAGCCGGGTGTCCGCCGATGGTGCCCTTGCCTGTCACAACAGCCTCGTTTAAGGATGTTTTCTCGCGATCTTTTTCAAGCTTTTCCAGATATCCCGGGAAACCAAGCGGATTTTCCGAGAGCATTCCCTGATTAAATTCCTCAAAGGATTGTTCATCCATCAAGCTTTCGATACGCTGTTTTGCGTTCATTGGGAAATGATAATCGCAGTTCATGCATACCCGCATATTTTTATCCAACTCTTTAGTGAGCATGATTTTTTTACACTTAGGACATTTTGTCATAATGCCTTCCGGAACATCGTGCTTCGCTTGATCAGACGGTACGGAAGCATACTTTTTCTTTTTCGTGAATATATCCTTTAACAAATGATTACCTCCCTTTTGTGAAGGGTTCTCTTCACCGCATGTCATCAAACAGATAGACTTGCTAATAACTTTACCGAAACTATTGTACTTTTTTTGTCAAACGCTGTCATCCTCAATTCGACAACTTTTTATTCGATGACGTGCTCGGAAAGGCTTGTATGAAATCAGATAAGGTGTTGAAACGACAAGGTTGACAGCGTATTCAAAAATAATGTTAAACCCGGCTGAAATTTTTTTAAGGCTAACCCCCTAAAAAAATTTCAGCCGTCAGTTTAACTTGAGAACAGCGCGCCGGTCTCCGCCAACGCGCTGCCATTTTTGGAATGAATTAAAATTATTCACCAATAATCGTAAGTTTTCTTGTTTTTTCTGCGACTTCCTCAGGGTCAACAGTGATTCTTGCAACACCTGTTTCCATCGCAGCTTTTGCCACAGCCTTCGCAACAGCAGGCGCAACACGTTTATCAAACGGTGCAGGGATGACATAATCTGCGCTAAGCTCATCTTCTGAAACCAGTGAAGCAATGGCTTCAACCGCTGCGATTTTCATTTCCTCGTTAATATGAGTGGCACGCACATCAAGTGCTCCGCGGAAAATACCAGGGAATGCAAGAACATTGTTTACTTGGTTTGGGAAGTCAGAACGGCCAGTTCCGATAACGCTTGCTCCGGCTTCACGCGCATCTTCCGGCATGATTTCCGGATTTGGATTTGCCATTGCAAAGATAATCGGATCTTTTGCCATGCTTTGAACCATTTCTTTTGTTAGCGCGCCTGCTACAGAGACACCGATAAATACGTCAGCATCAACGATGACATCTTTCAGAGAACCGTCTTTGCGGTCTTGGTTCGTGAACTTCGCCACTTCATTTTTGACATCGTTCATGCCGTTCGGGCGCCCTTCATAAATGGCCCCTTTGGAATCGCACATCACAATGTCGCGAACGCCATAATGATGAAGAAGCTTGATAATCGCAATGCCAGCCGCACCCGCGCCATTTGCGACAACTTTAATGGATGACATGGATTTTCCAGACAGTTTCAGCGCGTTCACAAGACCTGCTACGGTTACAATGGCAGTACCGTGCTGATCATCATGGAAAACCGGGATGTTTGTTTCTTTTTTGAGGCGCTCTTCAATGATAAAGCAGTTTGGCGCTGCAATATCTTCAAGGTTGACGCCGCCAAATGTTGGTTCCAGCAATTTTACAGTTTCAACGATTTTATCAACATCGTTTGTGTTTAAAGCAATCGGGAACGCATCTACGCCCGCAAAGCTTTTGAAAAGAACTGCTTTCCCTTCCATAACAGGAAGCGCCGCTTCAGGGCCGATGTTTCCAAGGCCAAGCACAGCTGTACCGTCAGTTACAACTGCTACCATGTTCCCCTTCATTGTATAATCATATACTTTGTTAATGTCTTCATGAATATCCTTACACGGTTCTGCAACACCCGGAGAATAAGCGAGGCTTAGATCTTTTGCATTTCTGACCTCTACTTTTGATTTAGACTCCAGTTTCCCCTGGTTGACTTTATGCAGGTGTAATGCTTCTTCTCTTAATGACATTCTACTAAACACTCCTTATGGATATTTTTTGATTCGTATACTGCTGCGTTGATTGCTGCATTCTGCGGAGTAAATCTATCTGAATATTTAAACAGGATCACATAATTGCTCCAATTGTATAACAAAAAGCGAATCGTTACCACTGTTTTAAAACGACGTTTTTTTGACCCAACAGCTCTTTTAAGCGATATAACACCTGGTGATCTGCATTGATATGGAACGACTCAGGTAGCTTAATCGTCTGTTTTTGCCTTTCATAATAGAGATAAACGCCTGTTTCCCCTTTATGCTCCAGCAAAATGCGCTTAATCTTTGCCAGGATCTCCTGGCTGTGCTGACTGCTTTCTATTTTTATATAAACCGATGGCGCTTTTTCTGCATCCATATTTTCTAATAATTCTGCCCGGGACATGATGAATTGGATCTTATCTTGTCTAACTTCACATTTCCCCGCAGTGAACAAAAGAGCGCCTTCTCTTAAAACGGGAGAAAGCTGTCTGAATTGTTCAGGGAAGACTACGGCTTCCATCTCGCCGGTTTCATCACTGAGCGTTAAAAACGCCATGTTTTGACCTGTTTTCGTCCGAATCGTTTTGATCTTCGACAGCAGAACGCCTAGTGAAAGCTGCCTTTTGACTGCCCGCTGAGCCTGCAGAATGGAGACTGCTCCTTGCGCAGTGAGCTGTTTTCGGAAGGCGGAGAGGGGATGATTTGAAAAATAAATGCCAAGCGTTTCCTTTTCAAACGCAAGTAAATCCACCAGAGGAAGCTCCTCCGTCTCCACATACTTCGGCTTAATTGAAAACGATTCATCTAAAAACAATCCCATTTGGTCATCGTCCGCGGCGAATAGCTCAGCATGTTCCAAAGCAACATCAATGGATGCGAGCAGCGTGGCCCGGTTTTGGCCGAATTCGTCCATCGCACCAGAAAAGATAAGTGCTTCAAGCATTTTGCGATTTACGCTTTTTGACGGCACGCGAAAGCAGAAATCGAAAAGATCTTCAAATGGTTTCTCTTTTCTTGCTTTATATATATCTTTGACTGCTGAGACGCCTACACTTTTTATCGCGCGGAGGCTGTATCTGACAGATCCGTTTTCAACGGTAAACGGAAAACTGCTTTTATTCACTGACGGAGGAAGGATACGAATCCCGCTCCCCTTTGCTTCGTAAAGATATTGAGAGATTTTATCCTCATTGCCAATGACGCTTGTCAGCAATCCGCACATAAAATATAACGGATAATGAGCTTTCAAATACGCAAGCTGGCACCCGATCATGCTGTATGCCACCGCATGGCTTCTGTTAAAGCCATAGTTTGCGAATTTGACGATTAAATCGTAGACCTCATTTGCAGTGTCTACAGAATACTCCTTTTTTAAGCACCCTTCAACAAAATGGCTTCGCTCTCTGTCCAGGATTTCTTTTTTCTTTTTGCTGACCGCCCTTCTCAATAGGTCCGCTTCGCCTAAAGAAAACCCCGCCATACGGGAAGCAATCATCATAATTTGTTCCTGATACACAATGACGCCATATGTATCTTCCAAAATGCTCCTTAAATCTTCATGAGGATAGTGAACAGGCGCCCGGCCGTGTTTACGGTCGATAAATAACGGAATATTTTCCATCGGACCCGGCCGGTACAGTGCATTGACCGCCACAATATCTTCTAGGCCCGAAGGTTTCAGCCGTTTCAAGACGCTTCTCATCCCTGCAGATTCAAGCTGGAAAATGCCTGTCGTATCCCCTTTTGACAGCAAGGAGAACGTTTTGTCATCGCTGTAGGAAATACTTGAAAGATCTATTTTAATATTTTCTTCTTTTTCAATCATTGAAGTGATGGATTCAATAAGTGTCAGATTCCTCAAACCTAAGAAATCCATTTTTAAAAGGCCCAAGTCTTCAAGATGGTCCATCGCGTATTGCGTTAAATAGATCCCTTCATGCCCTTCTTGAAGCGGAACAACATCTGTTAACGGTTCTTCACTCAGGACAACGCCCGCTGCGTGGGTTGATGCATGCCTTGGCAGCCCTTCTATTTTCCGGGCAATTGAATAGACTTGCTGAAGCAGGCTTGACTCCCGAAGCCGCTTATCCAGCTGCGGTGACTGCTGTCTCGCTTCATCCAGCGTCATTCCCGGTCTTGAAGGAATGAGTTTTGCAAGCTGATCTGCCTCCTTCGGGCTGACGCCGAATACTCTGCCGACGTCCCGGAGCGCCGCCTTTGCCGCAAGTGTTCCAAAGGTGATAATCTGTGCGACGTGCATCGCACCGTATTTCTGCTGAACATATTGAATGACTTCATCCCTTCTAGTATCGGGAAAGTCAATATCAATATCCGGCATGCTGACGCGTTCGGGATTTAAAAATCTTTCAAACAGAAGGTGATGCTTAATCGGGTCAACATCTGTGATATACAGCACATATGCCACAAGAGAACCCGCCGCAGAACCCCTTCCCGGTCCTGTAACAATCCCTTTTTCATGGGCGTGCTTCATAAAATCCCACACGATCAGAAAGTAATCGCTGAACTTCATCCGCTTGATGACATCAAGCTCATATTGAAGACGGCGAAGGTATCGTTCATCAGGCTTGCCGAAACGGCTGCGGAGTCCCTCCATACAGATATCCGTTAAATAATCATCAGCGGACGTTCCGTCTGGGGTCGGAAAAGACGGTAGACGGGTCTGCCCGAGACTGACGTCAACCCGGCATTGTTCCGCGATCTCTACAGAAGCTTGCAGTGCCCTGGGATGCTCTCGATAAATGTTTTGCATTTCTTCGAGTGGTTTCAAATCGAGATCAGGCAAATCTTCAGCGGGTGCATCCGTCAGTTTTTCCCCCGCTTTAATCGCTTTCAAACAACGGTAGGCAGCCTTATCTTCCTTCCTTATGTAATGCACATCGCCTGTGGCCGTAACAGGGATACCCGTTTCTTCTGACAGCTTTAGAATCTGCTCAGACAAGACTTGATTCCCTTTAAAAGGCTGATAGGAGAAATAAAAAGCTCCCTTTCCGAATATAGACTGAAATTCCAGCGAGGCTTGAGCAGCCTGTTCGAACAGCCCTCCTTCAAGAAGCGTTTCAATATATCCTTTTTCGCCGGGCGTTATTGCGATAATCCCTTCTCGATAACTGTGAAGCCATTTCGGCTTCAGTCCGCCTTTTGATTTAGATTGCAGAACGCTGCTGATTTTCAGCAGGTTTTGATAGCCTGTATTTGATTTTGCCAGCAGGACGAGCGGGTATGCTTCAAGCTCGCTGTCATCTGTAAAAACAGAAGCCGTCAAACCGATTATTGGGTTGATCCCTCTCGCCTTGCTAGCTTTATAAAATTGAATAGCTCCGTACATGACATGATCATCTGTCAGCGCCAAAGACGCATATCCGAGCCTGTCAGCTTCACTGACGAGCTCTTCCACAGCCGCGGCGCTGTTTAGCAGGCTATACCCGCTATGCACTTGCAGGTGAACAAAAGACATGCTATCACCTCTTTCTCATTACGATTCATTTCTTCCCTCATTATAAGGCCGGTTTCCAAAAGAAACAAATGTTCTTTTTTGACTCATCATCATACTTGTCCTGAAAGCTCAATATGATATAAAAGGTGAGGTGATAAAGATGGATCAGGAAGCAGGATTTATGGTGAATTTTATCAATAGCTACTTCATTGCGTTAGGGGTGCTGATCGGGGGCGCACTCATTGGAGGGCTCGGAGCATATTTGGCAGGCGAACCCCCGCTTACAGCCATTACAAAGCTTGCCAACCGGTTAAAAATATGGGCGCTTGTCGCAGCTATCGGAGGCACCTTTGATGCGGTATACAGCTTTGAACGCGGCATACTCGAAGGCAATACGAGAGATATCTTTAAACAGCTTCTTTTAATTATTTCGGCCATGGGAGGCGCGCAAAGCGGCTGGCTTATTATATCATGGCTGACCCAGGAGCATCTTTCTTCATGAGGGTCCCCCAGCATTACAAAAAACCGGGATGGCAGCGTTTTTTCGCGGGAATGATGTGCGGAGCCGTAATTAGCTGGTTCTTTTTCCTGTTTACTTACGGAACATTCCAAGAGGAGCAGGTCAGCCTCATCGAAAAGCAAAAAGAGCATGTAAAAGACTTGAACAATCAAATTTCGATCTATCAGGAAGATCTCCATAAACTGAATGAAGATAATAAAAGAAAACTGCTGATTCAAAGCGTCAGCGTCAAATTGCTGAATGGGGATAAATATAAAATATCACAGCCGGATAAAACGAAATTCGAGGAGCATGTAAAGGATGATATTTCAGAGGTGATTACAAAAGACATAGAGAGCGTCTATCAAACAAAGGATCTCTTGAAGCGGACAATTGAAAATAAAGTCTATATGATCAATGAAAAAAAATACGAGGCAACCGTCAGAGAATTGATTATTTATACGAGGCTGACAGTGGAACTTGAAATATCTTTCGCCACATAATTATGGATTTTTTTTAAATTCTCCAAACTTCTGTCGCTTTTTCCCATTCTTTTTTATAAACTATATGTGAGGCTTAATGGCGAAAGGAAGGAGGAAGGGAAATGGAGGTTTACAGTGACCGTCAGTTAGCAAAAGATCAAGCAGCCCGTCTCAGACAAGGTTTTTCTGCATATGCCGAAACAAACTCACTCGCTTCCCTCATCAAAAAAGAACTTCAATCACACAATCTCCAAGTCTACGAGGACCTTACTGATTTCGGCTGCTGGTTCATCCCCGTCACAGATGAACACTAAGAGAGAGGGTCTCCCCTCTACTCGTGTTCTTTACATAATGTTTCCAGATCAGCTAAAATCCGATCAGCTTCATCCCAGCTGTAAATAGAGGCGCCTGAAGCTAACGGATGCCCTCCGCCGTTATATTTCCGGGCAAGTCCGTTAATGACAGGCCCCTTCGAACGGAATCTGACTCTGATTTGATCGTCTTCTTCTACGAAAAACACCCAGGCGCGAATACCTGAGATATTGCCAAGCGTCCCGACAAGCTGTGACGCTTCAGAAGCCGTTGTGCCGAATTTTTCAAGCGTATCCTTTTTGATGAAAACAGAAGCCGCCCCGTTTTCGGACAAAGACACATTTTGAAAGATAAAGCCGTTAAGCTTCACCACATTCAGTTTTGTTTCATACAATTGATTAAATAACTCTGAGGAAGAGAATGGATACTGAATGAGCTCGCCTGCATATTTTAATGTTTTTTCCGTGGTATTCGGAAATAAAAAGCGTCCGGTATCTCCAACAATGCCGGCGTAGATCAGCTCTGCCGCTTTCGTATTCAGCTTCCAGCCGTGCTCTTTTCCTTCTAAATACAGCTCGTAAATCATTTCACTTACTGAGCTGGCGCTTGTATCGACCCAGAGAAGGTCACCGTATGGATCTTCGTTCGGATGGTGGTCGATTTTCATTAGTTTGGCGCCTGAAGGATAACGCTGATCGTCGATTCTTTCCTGATTTGCCGTATCGCAGACAATGACAAGTGCGCCTTCATATGTTTCATTGTCCACCTCATCGAGGGAATATAAGAAAGAGAGGGACGGTTCAGGCGTGCCGACCGCAAAAATATTTTTTTCAGGATATGTTTCACGCAAGATTTCCGTAAGCCCGCACTGTGATCCGTAGGCATCCGGATCAGGACGCACATGTCTATGTAAGATAATCGTGTCATATAATGATATGGTTCTGATCAATTCTGTTTTCATTTGATACTCCTTTATTGTTTTTATTCATTAAATCACATTCTCTGCCGACGGAAAAGAAAAATAACGTCAAAACCAAGCCCGTTTTTGTATAAAATGGGTTTGTAAACTTTTACGATGGAGGATTTCATTTATGCTGGTTCTTGTTTTTTTGATTGGGCTTTCAGCCTGCTTTTATGTGTACTATAAAGTAAAAGGCGTACGGGCAAAGCCATCTTTGGCAAAAGAAATATGTTCAGCAAAATCAAGCATGGCCTTAGGGTCACTAGTCCTGTTCTACGGGCTTAACCAAATGATATTATTCCATTCAGTATTAACGTTAGTAATCGGCGGTATCTTTATCGTCATAGGAGCAGGAAGCGCTTGGGCAGGTTATAAAGCCTTCAGGCATTACAATCCCCTTCACGCCAAAGAAGCTGAAAGAGATCACACGTAAGGGGCGCCTGAACGTCCCTTAGCTTCTTTCCATCAGCTGAACCATCAGCATCGCTTTAGACACGATATGACCTTGGCTGTGCACTTCCACTTCCATTTTCCCAAACTTTCTGCCAGCCTCCAAGATGCGAGGTTTGACTTCGATGACTGATTCCATCTGCACAGGCTTCAAAAAGAAGATGGTGATGCTCTCTATGACGAGTTCGCCGCGTTTTTTCGAGCGCAAAAATCGGTTTGCCGCTTGCGTCAAAATGGTCGTAAATACGCCATAAGAAATGGTTCCAAGCTGATTTGTCATTTGCGGCGTGACTTCATACTCGTAAACCGTTTGATCTTCTTTATCATCACCCTCATCTTTAAACCCCCTTGAAACGATATCATCAAGCTTCTCCCCGACCTGCGGCTGCTTTTGAATCATTTGAAGAGCTTTTAATACGTCTTGGCGGCTGATCATGCCGATGAGTTTTTGGTGGCCGTCAGTGACGGGAAGCACTTCGATCCCTTCCCATACCATCATTTGCGCAGCTGAAGCGACAGATGTTTTCCCAATAACCGTGACGGGATTTTTGGTCATGACTTTTTCTATAGATGCATTTCGGTCATGGCCAGCAATATCTTTTGATGTCAGAATGCCATGGATTTTCATTTGATCGTCGACAACCGGAAAGCGGCCGTGCCCCGTTTCAAAATTTTTCTCATACCATTTTTCAAGTTTATCCTTAGGCGAAAGATATACCGTGCGGTCAGCAGGTGTTAGGATGTCCTCCACCAAAACAATTTCTTTTTTGATCAGCTGGTCATAAATTGCCCGGTTAATCATCGCGGCAACTGTAAAGGTGTCATAGCTCGTGGATAAAATCGGCAGTTCAAGCTCATCTGCCAGCTGCACAATGCTGTCATCCGTGTTAAAGCCTCCGGTCACCAATACGGCCGCGCCCGCTTCAAGCGCCTGCCTGTGTGCATTGATTCTGTTTCCGACAATCAAAAGATTCCCCGCTGCGGTGTAACGCATCATCGCGTCAAGCTCCATCGCGCCGATGACGAATTTATTCAATGTCTTATGGAGCCCTGCCCTGCCTCCGAGCACTTGTCCGTCTATAACATTTACAACCTCTGCATAGGTAAGCTTTTCAATGTTCTCTTTTTTCTTTTGTTCAATTCTGATTGTGCCCACACGTTCAATCGTGCTGACAAACCCTTTATTCTCTGCTTCCTTGATCGCTCTGTACGCGGTCCCTTCGCTTACTTTCATTTCCTTTGCAATTCTTCGGACAGAAATTTTTTCACCGACAGGCAGTGAATCGATATACGTTAAAATTTGTTCATGCTTCGTTGCCAAGCCTTTCACCTCTAAGGACAGTCTTCTTGTTTTTATTATAAGGTTTCAAAGGATTTATACGCAATGAGGCTGGAAAATAAAAAAGAAGCCCGACCGGCTTCTTACAGCGTTGATTTCGTTCCAGTCAAGCGCAAGGACCCCGTGGCTCCTTTTACATCGTAAAGCGGAAAAACCTTTATTTTTCTTTCAAATGGACATCAACCGCTGTCTTAACAATATTTCGATTCCCTATTTTAGATAAAACAAATAAAACTGCAAATAGCCATATCGCCCCTATGGCCGTATAGATCAATGGATAAACAGCTTTGTTTGCGATCCATTCATTTATTAATGTTCTGGCATTTACCAGAATAATAAATCCTCCTACAAGCACACCCATCAATTGCGGATGAAACTTCTGCACCAGCCATGCTGCGATAGGGGCAGCG
Source organism: Bacillus sp. FSL R7-0685 (assembly GCF_038002425.1). Lineage (NCBI taxonomy): Bacteria > Bacillati > Bacillota > Bacilli > Caryophanales > Bacillaceae > Bacillus > Bacillus sp. FSL R7-0685. Next base: position 2,847,896 of record NZ_JBBOCN010000001.1, read on the forward strand.
ATAATTCCGCCGGCCATTAGTGAAAACACCCATAACCAATTGACGTCCTCCCATCCTAATGAAATAAGAAAACCGGCGGTTGCAGATACGGCGATGGCAAATTCACTTGTGTCTACAGTCCCGACAACTTTCCTCGGGCTCAAGCCTTTGCGGGATAATAAAATCGGAGTGGTCACCGGTCCCCAGCCGCCTCCGCCTGTGGCATCTGCAAAACCAGCGATCACTCCCAATGGGATGGATTGTTTTCGGTTTAACGGCACATGCTTCTTCTCAAGAGCCGGCTTATATTGAAATAAAAACCTGATCAATACATATCCGCCCAGAAGGAGCAAAAACAAAGAAATATAGGGTTTCGCCACATCTCCAGGTAATTGGCTAAGGAATGCCGCGCCTAAAAAAGCGCCTATAGAGCCGGGAATGACAAGCTGATAAACGGTTTGTTTGTCAACATTGCCAAATTTAATATGCGACACTCCCGATGCGGCAGTCGTTACGACTTCCGCTAAATGGACAGAAGCCGAAGCCACAGCAGGTGTGATGCCAAACGCCAATAACAAAGAAGTTGAGGTAACCCCATAAGCCATACCTAACGAACCGTCTATTAACTGCGACAATAAACCAATAAATGCAAAAACGATTAATTTCTTCATCAGAACACCCCATCTATATCAATCAGATATTTTTGACTCTTCATTCAAATCTAACAATCTCTTGGCGCTTTCATATAAAAAATAAGAGGCTTTGATAATGGCAGTTTCATCAATTGTAAATGCAGGGTGGTGCCAATCATGATCACCGTCTGTTCCAAAAAACGCAAAGGATCCCGGAATATGCTCAAGATAATAAGCAAAATCTTCCCCCGCGGTTGATGGGTCGGGATCAATGACTTGAAGTTTCGCTTTATGCGCAGCGTCTCGCACCAGCCCCGTTATTGCCTCATCATTACAAAGCGGCGGCGGTCCGGAATGCCACTTCACATTTGCCTTTAACGAGAAAGCGGCAGAAATCTGTTCTGTGACTGCCAAAAAACGCTGTTTCACTTGATTACGAACCTCTGAATCAAATGTACGAACAGTGCCCTCAATGACAACTGTATCCGGAATGACATTCCAAGTGCTGCCGCCGTTGATTTTCCCTACGGTTAAAATCGCGCTTTGCAGCGGGTTTACATTTCTGCTTACAATCGTTTGCAGGGCGACGATAAGCTGAGAGGCGCCGACAATTGGATCAAAACCATTATGCGGCAATGCTGCATGAGCTCCTTTCCCTTCTATCTCTACTTTAAATCGGTCAACAGCAGCCATAAGCGGGCCTGTTTTTAACCCTACAGTCCCAACCGCGATATCCGGTTTATTGTGAAGTCCAATAACCGCATCAATGCCATCCAGTTGGCCGTCCTCTATCACTTTTGCAGCGCCTGCACCCGCTTCCTCTGCCGGCTGAAATAATAAACGAACCTTTCCTTTCAGACTGTCTTGATTTTCCTTCAATAAAAAGGCCGCACCAAGAAGCGCTGCCGTATGAAAATCATGACCGCACGCATGCATGATCCCTTTATGTTTAGACGCATAAGGCAATCCTGTTTTTTCTTCAATTGGCAAGGCGTCAATATCAGCCCTCAAAGCAATCGCCGGACCTTCTGACTCCCCTGCTATGTCTGCGAACACACCCGTTTTTAGAGCAGTAGGGCGAATCTGTATCCCCTTTTCTTTAAGGCATTTTTTTATAAAAGCAGTTGTTTCAAATTCTTCTTTTGACAGTTCAGGATATTGGTGCAGGTGCCGGCGAATGCCGATGAGCTGCTTTTCTAGCGTTGAGAGATTTACGGGATTATACTCCCCTTTCAACTTCAGGATGTCATTTCCTGTAGTCTGATATGGATAGGAGCCTTCTATATTTCTCCAATAATCCAAAGACATATGTTCCGCTCCTTTCCCTATCCCAATATATTTTCTTCAGACTCTTCAACATAAGATGAAATAAATCGGTTCAATTTATCAGCAAGACCACCCGCCCCAAATCTTATATACTTGCTGGAAACTTTCGGATTATCCTCTTTCAAAAAGCTTAAAAAAGATAAAATATAAATGCGCCTGTAAGCTACTTGTGTAATTCCGTACTCAAAAAACCAGTTATCAATGACATTGTATACGCCTCGGTTGACGCCATATAGGTTGTTACATTTCTTGTAAAAGCAGAGATCCGGAAGATTTAACTCCTGATGGGAAAGAAGGCTTTCTTTTTTGTTTGGTGCCATAATCCCAATCAGCTCAAAGCGTTTTGCAACGCACGAAATATCCTTTTTAATTTGCTTTGTTAAAGACTCCAAAGAATCAAACCTTCTTTCTTCTCTAATTTTAAAGAGAATGCTGCATTCGATTTTTTCTCCATAGATGTCTCTATGAAAGTCAAACAAAAAAATCTCCAATGTCCTTTTAAGGTTAGAGCCCACCGTCGGTTTCACACCGATATTCATAACCCCTAAATGAAATTGGTGATTGACTGTCGCCAGAACCCCATATACTCCATTACGCAGCCCATGCATTTTTGCATCTACATTTGCCGTGGGGAATCCAAGCTTTCTGCCTAATTGTTTTCCTTTCACAACCGTACCGGCAATGATCGTCAAAAAAGTCAGCCTCCCCTCTCAGCTTCCGCATTCGATCAGACGAAACCTATTGATGTGATGAATGTAAAACGGATTGATGCTGCGGAATGCCAAGACCGAGATTTTCCCGCAAGGTCCCGCCGCGATAATCTTGACGATAAAGCCCTCTTTCTTGAAGAATCGGAATCACCTTTTCTACAAAAGCATCAAGTGTACCCGGTATATCCGACCCAATGATAAACCCATCCGCCGCCTCAGCGTTGAACCAAGTTTCAATTAAGGATGCGACACGCTCTGGTGTGCCGATGAATAGAGGCCGTGGAAAAGCCATTTCCTGTGCTACCTCCCGCAATGTCAGATTTCTGGCTTTTGCTTCTCTCTTAATCCGGTCTGTTGTGCTTTGAAACGCATTCTTTCCCACACCGCCAATATCGGGAAATGGCTCATCCAACGGGTAAACACTCAGATCATAATCATCAAAAAAGCGGGCCAAATACGTAACAGCATTTTCAATCGGTATCAATTCTGCAAATTCTCGATACTTCTTTTCCGCCTCTTCTTCCGTATCTGCCACAATCGGGCTGATCCCTGGAAAAATCCGCACACTTGAAGGATCACGCCCTTCATCAGCAGCTCGGCTTTTCACATCCGCATAAAACGCTTTTGTCTCTTCTAATGAATTGGAATGGGTAAAAATCGCATCCGCGTTTTTAGCAGCAAACTGCCGGCCTGTTTCTGATGAACCCGCTTGAAACACTACAGGCTCTCCCTGCTTAGAGCGCCCGATATTCAAGGGCCCCTCTACTTGAAAATACTTTCCTTTATGATTCAGGCGATGAAGCTTCGCCTGATCGAAAAACTGCCCTGTTTTCTTATTGTGTATAAATGCGTCATGCTCCCAGGAATTCCACAGCCCGCGCACAACATCCAAATGCTCTTGTGCGATCTCGTAACGTTCAGTGTGTTCTGGCAAATTAGACTTACTATGGTTGCGCGCCGCTCCTTCCTGCGGCGAAGTAACCAGATTCCAGCCGGCCCTGCCCCCGCTGATATGGTCCAGCGACATCAATTGTCTGGAGATAGTGAATGGCTCAGTAAAAGATGTAGAGAACGTCCCTACTAAACCAATATTTTTGGTAACTGATGCCAGCGCAGATAAAATGGTGATCGGTTCAAAACGGTTTAAAAAATGAGGAATCGATTTTTCAGAAATAAATAAGCCGTCTGCAATGAAAATAAAACTAAACAAGCCTTTTTCGGCTGTTTGCGCCTTTTTCATGTAAAATTCAATATTCGTGCTGGCCGAGGGATCAACATCGGGATGACGCCAGCCGTCAGTTGTTCCCCCGACACCGTGAATCATGGCTCCAAACTGAATAAAATCTGAACGTGTCATCTTTTTGCCTCCTTTATCTGTGCATTAGCAAGTGCAAGATCAAGGTGTTCAATGCCGATTTCAGTTATCCCTTGATACTGATTGCCGCACCCGATTTCGACCACAGGCACATGGCGCACCCCATATTTCACCTGTAAAATATCCCGAAGCTTTTCTTTCTCTGAAACATCGATATTTTGGAACGGGAACCCTTTTTCATTCAAATAATTCTTGACTTCCTCACAATACGAACAGCCTTTTTTACTCCAAACCACAATGTTCACAACATCACTCATTCTTCTGTCCCTCCTTAACGTTTTGCAGCTAAAACTGCATCGCTCAGCAGCTGATAAGACAGCTGTTTTTCTACAGCATTTTTGATAGGTGTAAAAATAACAAAATCATTGATTTTGTATGTGCCTGATAAACGTGTTAATTCTTCTGCCACTTCTTCCTTTGTTCCGGCAATAATCCCGGTTTTTTGCACGATGATGTCATAGGGCTCTGTGACGTTTTCCAGATAGGCCTCAGCCTGTTCGCGGGAACCGACGTTGACCTTACGCCCGTCTTTCAAAACCACTTTTATCGATTCACGCGACACAATATGTTTTTCCGCTTCTTCTTTTGTATGTGCCGCAAAAACAGCGGGGGCAAGATGAAATTCAGCCTCAGATCCTGGCGGGAGATGCGCGTCAAATGCTCGGCGGGCTTCCTTCAGCACTTCCTCTTCACCGTTAATAAAGTAAGCAAAGACAAAAGAGATTCCCAGTTTTGCAGCAGAAATGGCACTCTCTGTGCTTCCTCCCAATAGAAAAATACCCGGCTTCCGATCAACCTGCGGCCTAGGACGCAATGCGGCATAGCGGTGGGTATCAGGAAAATCATCCCGAACGAAATGAGTAAGCTCCTCCAGTTTTTCATCAAACTGACGCACCGGTTTTTTATATTCGGCCTGCAGCGCGTCTGTGGACAGCTGAAACCCGCCGGGCGCTTTGCCCACTCCAAGATCTATACGGCCGGGAGCTAACGCTGATAGAAGATGGAATTGCTCCGCTACTTTATAAGAGCTGTAATGCTGCAGCATCACTCCGCCTGATGCTAAACGAATTTTTCTTGTGCTTGCAGCAAGATAGCCTAAAAGAACCTCGGGTGCAGACCCTGCAATCTCATCATTGTTGTGATGTTCGGCCACCCAAAATCGGTGATATCCACATTCTTCAGCCATTTGTGCCAATTTCACTGTATGCTGTAATGTATCAGCTGCTGTCTCCCCTTCACCAATCAAGCTTTGGTCTAAAATACTTAAGCGGATCATATCACCGGCTCCTTTATGTGTTCTTTTGGTTCAAATAAATATTCCGGCGAAACACGGCGGAGAAACTGCCTCGTTCTGTCTTTTTTGGTATGGCGGAAGACTTCCTCCGGGGTTCCTTGTTCAACAATGACTCCTTCATCCATAAAAACAACTTGATCAGAGACCCTTCTTGCAAACTCCATTTCATGTGTAACAACAATCATGGTGGCTCCGGTTTTCACGATTTCCAGCATTACCTCAAGCACTTCACCGACCAGCTCCGGGTCAAGCGCTGCCGTCGGCTCATCGAACAGCAGCACATCAGGATGAATGGCAAGCGCCCTTGCTATCCCTACCCTCTGCTTTTGTCCTCCCGATAACTGACTCGGATAAGCGTTCAATTTATCTTGAAGCCCGACCTTTCTCAGTTCATTTTCCGCTACGGCATACGCGTCTTGTTTTCTCATTTTCCGGGCAATCGTCAAGCCCTCCATGACATTTTCAATCACCGTTTTGTGAGCAAACAGGTGGTATTGCTGAAATACCATTGCCGTCTGTTTTCTGAGCCAGTGAACCTCTTTTTTGGACGGAAAGCGGCAATTAATCACTTTGTCATGTATAGAAATGATCCCTTCGTCTGGACGTTCTAATAAATTCAGGCACCGTAAAAAGGTGGTTTTCCCTGATCCGCTCGGCCCGATAATCGTCACAACTTCTCCCTTGCGTACCGTGAGATTTATCCCTTTTAATACATGGTGGATGCCAAACTGTTTATGGATATTTTTAATCTCAATCATAAAGTGCCTCCTTGAAATCTGGCTGCCTTTCTCTCTAATACTCCATTTGCGGATTCTAGGATTAGAGTCAGCACCCAATAGATAATCGCTGCTCCGATAAACGCTTCTAAAAATGCATAATTATCAGAAGCAACGATAGTCGCCGTCCCTGTAATCTCTGGGACAGCCACTATAGCCGCGATAGAGGTGGTATGCAAAAAGCCGATACCCAAATTTGTGAAGTTTGGGATGGAAACCATCAGCGCCTGCGGCAATATTACACGCCGAAAGGTTTGGCTGTATGTCAAGCCGATTGAATAAGCCGCTTCGACCTGTCCGGTATCCATCGCCAGAATGCCCGACCGGATGATTTCTGTGAGATAAGCTCCGGCAGTTAAAGACAAGGCCATGATGACAAACATGGAGACCGGTATCTCATTAGCGGACCAGCCGAGATGAAAAAAACTGCTGACTTGATCTGCAACAGGCGGTATCCCTAAATAAATCAACATAATGTGAAGAATTGCAGGTGTACTTCGAAAGAAAGACACATAAAACCTTGAGCAAGCCACCAAGCCCTTAATTCTAAAAATTCTAACAATTATATTTCCAAGAGCCACGAGAAATCCAAACACAATCGGCAAAACAGCCATCATCAATGTCAGAGGAATGGTCTTTACCATTTCTTTCATGGCGGAAACGATAAATGGAAAGTCAAATTGCAATCTTCTCCCCCCTCATCCGAAGAAATATATCAATGTATGTTCATGTCAAAAACAGTAACAATCCTTGTTTGATTCTTCTTGATTCGTTTTTCTGCCACTCGAAAGAACCATTCGAATAAAACTGCAACAGCATAATAAACAATCGATAGCGCAATGTAAACTTCAAGAGAATGGTTGCTTGAGGTAATCAGTGTTTGGCCCCTTCCGGACATATCCATAACACCTATTGAAAAAGCTAGAGATGTATCTTTTAAAGAACTGATCACCATGTTTCCCATATTCGGAAATGCCTGGACAAGTGCCTGGGGCAGAACGATTCGCCTGAAGGCCTGACTACCGCTTAAGCCAATACTGTACGCCGCTTCCGTTTGGCCTTTATCTACACTGCCCACCCCCGCTCGAATGATTTCTGCGGCTGCCGCTGCATTGCTTAACGCGTAGGTTGCGACAGCAGCATAAAACGGGTCCATTTTTGATGTATCAATCCCGATAAGCCCCGTAAGCGCCGGGATTCCGTAAAACACGATGAAAAGCTGCACCATGATAGGCGTTCCCCTGAAAAATGAGATATACACTTTTGCCAATTGATTTACAATTGGAATATTGTAGATGCGGGGCAGTGCCAGAAAGAGTCCTAATACAAAACCGAAAAGCAAGGACAGTGTTAAAATGTATAATGTAACCGGTAAATAAGCGGTTAACGTCGGCACAAAATCTCCAATCATGTTCATATCAAACGCTTTTTCCATCACTGCTCCCTCTCTTTTCACCTAATACTGCTCTTTGGAATAGTCGTCACCAAGCCATTTTAAACTGAGTTTTTTCAGCGTTCCGTCATCAATGATTTCCTGTAAGGCTTTATCAATATCGTCACTTAACGTTTGTTCATTTTTGTTAAACATAAAATACACTTTGGCATTTGAAAGCACATGACCGACGGTTTTTTCTTTAATAGCGCTCGTCTTGTTTTGAAAGTCTACTGCAAAAGGCGTTGAGATCGTTGCGTCCGCACGCCCCGATTTCAGCTGATTCGCAGTCTCATTTGCGCCTTGGCCCTCATAGGCAATCTCAAACGGCCGTCCATTATCCTCATTCCATTTTTTCAGTACAAGCGCTCCGTTGGAGGTTGCACTCGTAATCACCCGTTTTCCTTTTAAGTCTTCAATTCCACGGATCGTATCGTTATTTTGAAGCACAGTAATTTTTAAAGGAAAATGGTTGTAAGCAACCTTGTTAAACAGAAATTTTTTCTCACGCTCTTTGCTTTTCTCCATTTGATGTGCCACGATATCGACTTTATGCTGTCCGAGGCTGACAAGCAGGTTGGAAAATTCCATCGTTTTAAATGTGAATTTATAATGTGGCAGGCGCTTATCAAGCTCTTTGATCAGTTCGACATCATAACCGGTTAAATCGCCTTTTTCATCAATAAAGCAAATATTCGGAAATTGGGTTCCAGTTCCGACCGTGATCGTCTGTACCTTCTTTTGCCCGGCTCCCGTCGTTTGACTGCCTGCACCGCAAGCTGACAGAACTGTTATAAGCGAAAATAATATTGCCATGAATGCTGCTTTCGTTTTCATCTCATCGCCCCATTTATTTTTCAAAACTTGATTTTGAATAATCTGCCCCGAGCCATTTTCGGCTTAGTTTTTTTAGCGTTCCGTTTTTCTCCAGCTTTTTAATCGCTTGATCCGTGTCATCCGCCAAGGTTTGGCTGCCTTTATTAAACATAAAGTACACCTCGGTATCTAATAACACGTCACCGACTGTCTTTTGGCGGAAGGCGTGCGTTTTATTCTGAAAATCGACGGCAAACGGTGTAGCTATCGTTGCATCTGCGCGCCCGGTTTCAATTTGATTGGCGGTGTCATTGCTTCCCTGTCCCGCATATTTCAAATGAATCGGGCTGCCGTGCGTTTTGTTGTACTTTGTAATATAATCTGCCGCATTTGACGTGGCGCCAACTATGACTGTTTTTCCGTGCAAGTCTTTTAATGTATGAATCTTGTGATTATCCTCTTTCACCGTGATGTACATCGGCGAGTAGTTATATGGGACTTTATGATACAAAAAACGCTTTTCTCGTTCTTTATTTTTGGCCATATTGTGAGCAATCACATCAATTTTTTTATTTCCGAGACTCGTCAGCAAATTTGAGAAATCCATCGTTTTAAATTCAAATGTATATTGAGGCAACTCCTTATCGATGGCTTTCATCACTTCAATGTCATACCCGGTCAAATCGCCTTTTTCATTTAAAAACGCAATATTCGGAAAATCTGTTCCAGTGCCGACAATGACCGTTTGAGCCTGACGATCTGTTTTGTTATTTGTTTGCGAACATCCCCCGCCAAGTAATGCAAACACTGACAGCAGCAAAACCAATCCTTTACGCTTATTCATAGGCTGCCTCACATCATGCCCAGCTGGGCGCACCTAAAAGCGTTGGGTTAAATCGTTCCGGAATCAGAACCTTGTGCATCATCACACCTATGTCCCCGTCTTTTTCCTGCTCAAAATACACTTCATACCCTCTCCTTCTGTACATTTCAGCAAGCCAAGGATGCTTGCGCGCCGATGTGCCGAGTGTCAGCGCAGGAGCCTTCAGCATATCTCGAAGCACTTTTTCTTCAACATACGTAAGCAGCTTACTTCCGGCGCCTTGCCCTTTATATTCCGGCAGTGTCGCAAACCACCATACAAACGGATATTTTGAAGGAGGCGTCTCACTCTCCCACGGGAACCTGATTGTAATCGTTGAAATCAGCTTCCCATCCCGCTCCAGCACAATCGCTGAATGATGTTCAATATTTTCTGATACCATTTGGATATCAGCTCTCGTGGATGGCCAATCAATATCCAGCTGCCGAATGGGCTGAAATGCGCTGTTAACCAGTTTCAACAGCTCCGATGCATCTTCAACAGTTGCCAGTCGAAAAATGTCCTCACTCATTTTTGTCACTCCTCTTCATAAAATATATAATTCCTATTTGTTTACTAAGCTTTTATTGTTTATACTATAAAGCATACTCTGATCTTTGACTAATCAAAAAAAGTAAACCTTCACTTCAGTAATTTTAATGATGAAAAACAGGAGGGAGCACATTGGAGTTACGCTCAATCAAAACGTTTCATACGATTGTAAAATTTGGAAGCTTCTATAAAGCTGCAGAAATACTCAACTACTCGCAGCCGACGATATCGATGCGTATGAAGCAATTGGAGCAGGATTTAGGCGTACTGCTGTTTGAAAGAGGAAAAAGCCTGCAGTTGACAAAAGCAGGGAAGCTTTTTTATGAACGAACAGGAGATCTTTTGATGCAATACGAGGCGCTTAAACACAACCTCTCCGACTTAAAGGAAGAAGAGGCAGGCATTATCAACATAGGGGTTTCAGAGCCAACCGCCAGTCTGATATTCCCCGAGATTTTAAAGGATTTCTTAAAGGATTACCCAAAGATAACAGTTAATATCAAGGTTGATGACGCCAATACCTGCAGTCAAAAGCTCTTAGACGGGACGATTGATTTTGCAGTCTGCGGCGAGCCGGAGCTGATTCTTGAAAATTACTACCATCCATTTTTTTATGACACATTAAATGTGATTGTATCTGATCAACATCCGCTCGCTGAGAAGAAGGCTGTCCATTTGTCTGATTTAGCAGAAGAGCGCTTCATATTTACGCCCGCCAATTGCCCCATTCGCTTACAAATTGAACAGCATTTACATAGAGAACTCGGGAATCGCTACAAAAAAATGGAGCTCACAAGCAGCATGTCACATGAATATTACGTACGTGAAAACATCGGAATTTCAATCTTTACCAGCACCGCACATTCTAAACCGTTCAACGGCACTAAAGTCATTCCAATTCTGAACCTGGATATCACCCCGCCCATAGGGCTGTTGACAAATCAAAAAGAAGTTCATTTTGACCGCGCCACGAAGGACTTGATCGCCCGGATAACCAAACGTTTTCAGCAGCGCAGCAAAGAATTGGAAGGAACCTCTGATAAGACCATTACAGGATAACTGAAAAAATAAAAACCACCTCCTGATTCATCAGGAGATGGTTTCACGGTTTAAAGCTCGATCGTCTCACCGACCGACATGACTTTGCCGACTCCGCCCGGCAGGCTGTCAGCGAATGCTTCTGGGTCTTGTTCGATGACCGGGAATGTATTGTAATGCACCGGCACGACCTGTTTTGCGCGCAGCCATTCAGCGGCAAGCTTGGCGTCTTCAGGCCCCATCGTAAAGTTATCGCCAATCGGCAGGAAAGCAAGGTCGATATGATTCAATTCGCCAATGAGTTTCATATCAGAGAAAAGAGCCGTATCGCCCGCGTGGAAAATCGTTTTATCTTCTACAGTCAGCAAAATACCGGCAGGCATGCCTGTGTAAGTGATCGTTTTGTTTTCTTCATCTGTGATGGCTGATCCATGAAAGGCCTGTGTGAGCTTCACTTTTCCAAAATCGAACTTGCGGGAGCCGCCAATATGCATTGGATGAACATTCAAGCCTTTCCAGCCTAAGTACACAGCGAGCTCGTTCGGGGCTATAACCAACGCGTTATTTTGCTTGGCGATTTGTTCAGTATCACCGACATGGTCATTGTGGCCGTGCGTTAGTAAGATGACATCCGCTTTTACATCCTCCGGCTTTATATCCGTTAATGAATTCCCTGTTAAAAACGGATCAAAAATAATATGATGGTCCTTCGTTTCCACTGTGATTACAGAATGTCCGTGATATGTCACTTTCATTTCTTTCACCTCGTCACATGATTTTGATTTTTTTATTTTCCCTTTTTAAAAAGCTGAAAAACTTATGTTGTTTGATTCTTGTTAATGACATTGAGGCCTCCAGTGGCTTCAATGACAGTCCCTGTCACAAGGTCTGAGTTCTCCTCACACAAGAAAGCGATAATCCGGGCGATATCCTCGCCTGTACCGGATCTTCCTATCGGCGTTTTTTCTTTGCCGATTCGCATTCTGGCTTCCTCTATCGATGCTTCTTTCATGTCGCCGACAATGTCTCCCGGGCAAACCATGTTGGCGGTTATGCCGAATTCGGCTTCTTCAATGGCAATTGTCTTCGTCAAAGAAGCCAAGCCCACTTTCGCAGCGCCAAATGCCGATCGGTGAAGCCAGCCGGGCGCGTGAGCCGCACCTTGGAATCCGTACGTAATGATGCGTCCAAATTGCTGTTTTCTCATAATAGGAATAACCGCTTTGAATAAATGAAAGACGGCGCTTAAATTTCCTTCCAGCATGCCATACCATTCATCATCAGTATAATCGGCTAACTTTTTACGTTCAAATATGTATGGTCCCGCGTTGTTAATCAAAAAGTCGATCCTTCCGAAGCGGTTTAAGGCAGCCTCTGCAATACGCAGCAGATCTTCTTTTTTGGTGACATCACCTTTTACAAATTGCAGCCGGTCAAGACAATCGGGACAGGCTTCCTTCAGGCGGCTGACTGCCTCCTCATCCTGTCTGTAATTGACTGTTACTGAATACCCCTTTGCAAGCAACGTTTCAGTCACTTTGCGGCCTAAACCCTTCGAACCGGCAGTAATTAAAGCATGTCGCACATGAATACCTCCCAAAGCAACGTCGCCGCTTTCAATAAAGTGTTTCTTCTTCTACTTTACTATAAAAGGCTTGCAATATCACTTTTTACACTTTGGCATACAAAAAAAGCTGCCTGTACAGACAGCTTATTCTGCAGGAGATGAAGACTCCTGATCAGGCATATCGACATAACCGCTTTGATACGCTTCTGAAATGAGCCTTGTTGTCTCCTGGCTTTCTTGTTCATCATAAATATAGCGTTCCGGTTCTTTTTTCATCATTCTGCCTCCCATCATTATAGAGGTAGGTTGGCTATAATGACGGGATTTTATGAAGGAAATTTTAACAAACTCCTGCTGCCACGCAAGCTTTCGCTTTTTCAAGCGCCTGCTTTACCTGTTTGAATCCGGTGCCCCCGGCGCTCATTCTTTTTTCAACTGCGTAGTAAGGGTCTAACACAGTGTAAATATCTTCTTCGAATAGTGTGCTCGCCTGCTGAAACTCGCCAAACGGCATATCGCTTAAATAGATCCCTCTTTCGATGCATGTGTACACAAGTTTCCCGACCACTTCATGCGCTTCTCTGAACGGCATCCCCTTTTTAGCTAAATAATCCGCCAGTTCCGTCGCATTTGAAAAGTCTTGTTTTGTTGCTTGCTTCATGACGTCTTTGTTTACAGTCATTGTTTGGATCATGCCTGTGAAGATTTGCAGGCTGCCCTCCACCGTTTTCACCGTGTCAAACATGCCCTCTTTGTCTTCCTGCAGATCTTTGTTGTAAGCGAGCGGAAGTCCTTTCATGATCGTAAACAGCCCCATCATATCGCCGTATACGCGTCCTGTTTTGCCGCGGATCAGCTCCGCCATATCAGGATTTTTCTTTTGCGGCATCATGCTGCTTCCTGTTGCGTACGTATCGTCAAGCTCGATGAATTTAAACTCCTGCGAGCACCATAAAATGATTTCTTCAGAGAAACGGGAGAGGTGCATCATCAGCATACTGCTGTTGCTTAAAAACTCCAAAATGAAGTCTCTGTCGCTGACGCCGTCCAAGCTGTTTTCATAAATGGCATCAAAGCCGAGCAGTTCCGCTGAATAATCACGGTCAATTGGGAAGGTTGTTCCCGCGAGCGCCCCGCAGCCGAGCGGAGATTTGTTAATCCGCTTCATTGAATCCTGAAAACGCTCCTTGTCGCGCTCAAGCATCCAGAAATACGCAAGCAGATGGTGAGCGAATGAAATCGGCTGGGCGCGCTGCAGATGTGTGTAGCCCGGCAGAATCGTTTCAACGTTCGCTTCCGCCTTTTCAATCAGCGCACTTTGGAATGCCTCAATCAGCTCGATGATGTGGCCGACATGATTCTTCAAATATAAATGCATGTCAGTCGCCACCTGGTCATTCCGGCTTCTGCCGGTATGCAGCTTGCCGCCAAGAGGACCGATTTCGTCAATGAGCATTTTCTCAATGTTCAAATGAATATCCTCATAATCGACTGAGAATTCCAATGCTCCCTCCTCTGCTTTTTGCAAAAGGGTATTCAGGCCCTCTCGGATTTTCAGCTCTTCTTCAGCTGTCAGAATACCGCATTTTTTCAGCATGGCAGCATGTGCGAGAGACCCTGTAATGTCTTCAGCAACTAAATGTTGGTCAAATGATATGGACGCGCCGAACTCGTCGACCCATTTTTCCGGTGTTTTTTGAAATCGGCCTCCCCAAAGCTTCTTCATGCTTTAATCTGCTCCTTCTTTTTCACGATGCTGTTCACTTTTGTCGGAAGTCCCCAAAGCTCGATAAATCCGATTGCTGCATGGTGATCAAATGCATCGTCTTTTGTATATGTTGCAAGTTTTTCATCATATAGAGAGTATTCTGATTTACGTCCTTCTACAATTGCATGGCCTTTAAACAGCTTCACGCGGACAATGCCTGTGACATGCTTTTGCGTTTCTTTTAAGAAAGCGTGCAGCGCGTCTTTTAACGGTGAGAACCATAAGCCGTTGTAAATGATTTCTGACATTTTTTGCTCGATGATCGGTTTAAAGTGGGCTACCTCTTTCACCAGTGTCAAATCTTCTAATTCTTTATGCGCTTTGATCAGTGTCATCGCACCAGGGCATTCGTATACTTCCCGGGATTTAATGCCGACGAGGCGGTTTTCCACGTGGTCGATACGTCCGACACCGTGCGCGCCCGCCATTTCATTCAGCTTCAAGATCAGCTCAGAAAGCGAGTAGGAAACACCGTCAATGGAGACAGGCACGCCTTGTTCAAATGCAATTTCAATCACTTCCGGCGTGTCCGGCGTTTTTTCCAGCGGAGCTGTTAAATCGTATGCACCTTCTGGCGGCGCCGCCCATGGATCTTCTAAAATACCGCACTCATTGGCGCGTCCCCAGAGGTTTTGGTCGATAGAATACGGGCTGTCAAGATTGATCGGAATCGGAATGCCGCGGCTAGCCGCATATTCAATTTCTTCTTCACGTGACCACTGCCATTCGCGAACCGGCGCGATGACTTCTAGGTCAGGGTTTAATGATTTAATGGAGACTTCGAAACGAACCTGGTCATTTCCTTTCCCAGTGCATCCGTGGGCAATCGCCTGTGCATCTTCTTTTTCCGCTATTTCAACCAGTTTTTTCGCGATCAGCGGCCGAGATAATGCCGAAACAAGCGGGTATTTTCCTTCATACATTGTGTGGGCCTGCAAAGAGATAAGCGCGTAATCCTGTGCAAATTCTTCTTTTGCATCGATCACGTAGGAGTTTGTCGCGCCGACTTCAAGCGCTTTCTGCTGAACAAATGCCAAATCTTTGCCCTCACCGACATCCAGGCAGCAGGCGATTACATTATATCCTTGCTCCTGAAGCCATTTTATTGCGACGGAAGTATCAAGACCTCCTGAGTATGCTAATACGACTTTTTTCTGTTCTGACATGATAAAAATCCCCTCTCAACCGTGTTTCTATTTTGTATAAAAATAAATTATATTTAATAAAAATACATTTTGTATGTATACACTTTAACAAGTACGTTTCGTTTTTTCAAGCCTTTTATAAAAAAAACTTCACCTAAATTTCAGGTGAAGTTTCATAGTATTTATTCATTTACTTGTCTTTTCTAATTTCTCTGACCACATGCGCAAGTTCGGGAATAATCAGCTTATTCATTGCCAGCTTTACTGCGCCGCTTGAGCCTGGCGTTGAGAAAACAGCGGTATGCTGAATGACGCCGGCAGTTGCTCTCGACATGATTGCGGCAGAGCCGATATCCTCTGTATAACTCAGCATCCTGAATATTTCTCCAAAGCCCGGCAGTTCTTTCGAAAACAGCGGCGTTATGGCTTCAATTGTGACATCCCGATCTGCTATGCCTGTCCCTCCGTTTAAGAGTACCGCGTCTGTCTGTTCATCCATGCAGCCCGCAAGCACTGACCGCTGCAAAGCATCCTTTTCGTCTTTTACAATTTCATATGCAGCAATATGATGACCAGCTTCTTCTAAAAATGAGATCATCAGCTTGCCGCTTTTATCGGTTTCCTCTGTCCTCGTGTCACTGACAGTAATCACTTTGCACCGAACGATATCGGGAGCTTCTTGTTTATGCTCTTGAACGCTCATTGGCCCACCTCTTTTATGTTTTCTGTCTGTCACTATCATGCATCAACAAAAAAGCACATTCAAGAGAATGTGCTTTCATGCGATTTATTTTGCTAAACGAACAACGTCGCGCGCAATCATGACTTCTTCATCAGTCGGAATGATCATGACTTTTACTGGAGAATGCGGATAGCTGATGAAAGCTTCCTCGCCGCGCACGTTATTAAGCGCAGGATCCCAGTATACGCCCATGAATTCTAAACCGCGAAGAACGCGTTCTCTGACTTCCACACTGTTTTCACCGATACCGGCAGTAAAGATGATCGCATCTACACCGCTCATTCTTGCAGCGTAAGAACCGATGTATTTGTGGATTCTGCTTGCGAATACTTCAAGAGCCGTTTCCGCGCGCTCATTTCCTTCTTTCGTTGCTTCAACGATGTCACGAAGATCGCTTGAGAAACCGGAAATGCCGAGCAGTCCGCTTTTTTTGTTTAATGTATTCAATACTTCGTCAGCCGTTTGGCCTGTTTTCTCCATGATGTATGGAATCAGGGCAGGGTCGATGTTTCCAGAACGTGTACCCATTGCTACACCGGCAAGCGGCGTAAAGCCCATGGATGTGTCAATTGATTTTCCGCCTTCAACAGCCGCAATACTTGCTCCGTTTCCAAGGTGGCAGGAAATCAGGCGCAAGTCTTTTAACGGACGGCCGAGAAGCTCTGCCGCACGCTCAGTTACATATTTATGTGAAGTGCCGTGGAAGCCGTATTTACGGATGCCGAATTTTTCATAGTATTCATACGGCAAGCTGTACAGGTAAGACTGCTCAGGCATTGTTTGGTGGAATGCCGTATCAAATACAGCTACCGCAGGAACATTTGGAAGCACTTCTTTGAACGCTTTAATTCCAACGATATTTGCCGGATTGTGAAGCGGTGCCAATTCAGAAATATCTTCGATTTCCTTAATGGTTTCATCCGTTAATAAAACAGAATCGCTGAATTTTTCTCCGCCGTGAACGACACGATGGCCAATTCCGTCAATTTCATTCAAGTCTTTAATAATGCCGAATTCCGTTAACTTATTCAGCAGCATTTTAACAGCTACCGCATGATCCGGAATATCAGTTACTTCTGTATTTTTTTCGCCGTTCACAGAAATTGTGAATACACTGTCGGCGATACCGATTCGTTCAACTAAACCCTTCGTTAAAACGGTTTCTGAAGGCATTTCGAAAAGCTGAAATTTCAAAGACGAGCTTCCTGCGTTAATTGCAATAATTTTGGACATGATTGACGCTCCTTTATACTCTGTATCAACAACTTCGTTTTTCGTACTTTTTTCCCGGTGAATATCAACATCTTCTCCGAAAAATATCTGACTTTTCCATTTAAACATTGTCATGTCGGCTTTTCAAGTCAACTTGCGTATTGATAACGCTTACAATAAGAAGTCGTTATTTTCAGACACATTCCCTATAGGTTTTGTATTGATGAACGCTTACAATTTGCGGTTTTTCCCTCTGTATTTTGTGTTTCAAAGCTGGATTCAATTCGTCAAGTCCGGTCTTCAAAAGCATAAATAAAAGCAGCTTAGGCATCGACCTCATACGGCTGCCTAAGCTGCTTTTAAAACACTTACTTTTCTTTTTTAAACCATTCATCAAATTGAGCCATCATATCAAGCATCGCCTTTTGATTGGAGAAAGACGGAAGATTCGCAAGCAGAATTTGCCCCGGCGCTTTCGTATTCTCTCCTTGTTTCTGAAGCACAAGGATGCTTTTGGCATGAGCTTCGTCTTTAAAAATAGATTTTGGCAGCTGCAACAGTGCGTTGATATGAACCTTATCTTTGAAAAACTGTTTCAGCTTGCCGCTTTGGGAGCTCTCAAACAAATGATTCGGAATCATAAAAAATAAGTAGCCGCCCGGTTTGGTATGCTTGACGCTCTGTTCAATAAACAGATGATGAGCGAAGGAATGGCCTTCGTCAGCTTTAAGCTCAAACGCTTCTGCTCCTTCGTCATTCGGATAATAGCCGACTGGCAGATCACAAATGACCGTGTCAACTGGATCGATAAACAACGGCTCAAGGCTGTCTTGGTGGAAAAGCTCAAGCTCTTTTTTCAGAAGGTTCGCTTGGGCATAGGCGATCTTCAAGAGCACATCATCAATTTCAATGCCAAAGCTGTTTGCCGTTTTTTCAGACAGCTGGTTCAGCACGGTAAACAGAAGGTTCCCAGTTCCCAAGGCTGGATCAAGAATGGTCAGTTCCTTTTTGTCCGCCATAAACTTATTCACCAAATAGCTGATGAAAAGCCCGATCGTATCCGGCGTCATTTGTCTGTTTGGATGGGAGATATCTTTCATTCCTTTAAGGACGGCAAGCTGAAAAGCCTTGCGTACCCACTCATGCTCATACGTGCCGAATTCCGCTTTTTCAAGCAGAGCCTGAAGTTGTTTGGTTTTCTGATCAGCAGGCAGTTTCAGCTGATCCGTTTTTTCAAGAAAATACATTTCTCCTGCTTCGGCCAGCGCCTCTATATATGAAATCTGCAATTCATTCTTTATCATAATCGCGGCTTCGTTTAACAGCTCATACACCGCACCTACATGGTCTTTTTGCATATTGTGTTCCTCCTTGCCATGAAAAAAGCTCCGGCGGCAGCCTGGAGCTTTTTTCCCTGCTTACTTCACTAATGCCTTAGCAGCCTCAATTGGCTTTTCATAGTTCGGGTGGTTTGTTGCTTCGCTTACATATTCAGCGTAAACGACTTTTCCATTCTCATCAAGGACAAATACGGAACGCGCAAGCAGACGAAGTTCTTTAATATACACACCGAACGCTTCGCCAAATGACATATCTCTGTGGTCAGACAGTGTTTCCACTTTGTCAATTCCGTTAGCGCCGCACCAGCGCGCTTGCGCGAATGGAAGGTCTGCACTGATTGTGTAGACGTTGACATCTCCAAGCTTTGCAGCTTCTTCGTTAAAACGGCGTGTTTGTGCATCACAAACACCTGTATCAATTGAAGGGATAACAGAAATAATCGTTACCTTTCCTTTCATGTCAGCTAACGATTTTTCTTCAAGGCTGTTAGTCAGCACTGTGAAATCAGGAGCTTGATCTCCTACCTTCACTTCTTGTCCGACAAGTGTAACCGGACCGCCTTTGAATGTAATTTCAGCCATTATAATTCCTCCCTTTTGTATGTATGTCTCTATCATAGTAAAGTTTCCTGCAAACTGCAAAGTTTATGCCAAAAAAAAGTTAACTGCGGCCAGCGCAGTTAACCTTTTTTAATAATTCATATTGTTCATTTGGTTTTGATTTTGGCCCTGGCCTTGGTTCTTGTTATTTTTCTTGAACATTTGCTGGATGCGTTCGAGTGTTTGAGGGGCTGCGTCTAAAATTTTCTCTATTAAATGGGTATTTTCATCTAAATGAAGCATTCTGATGCCTGTCGATCCGACAATTAAAAACGCGATCGGCGTAATGGACACACCGCCCCCGCTTCCGCCTCCGAAAGGAAGTTTCTGTTCTCTTGTCTCATCATCTTCCGATTTCTTTTCGGCCGGCTTTCCGCCAAACTCGCTTCCGCCTGCGGCGAATCCAAATCCAACTTTAGAAACAGTTAAAATCACACTTCCATCAGGCGTTTCTACTGGATCTCCGATGATGGTGTTAACATCAATCATTTCCTTCAAGTTTTCCATTGCGGTTTTCATTAAACCTTGGATGGGATGGTCTGCCATATACGCTTCCTCCTTAAACTGATGAATCATTCTTTGAAGTCATTCTAGCCGACGGATTCTTCTTTAATACGGATAGCTCCCGTCCGTATTTGACGAATTTGAAAGCTGCAAGCATAGCATGTCCAAAGCGAAAAAAGAATATACACTGAAAATGGGTCTTGGAAACAGGGACTTGAAACGACGGGATCACCTCATAGACAGGTTTATTCACAAAGTCCAGGTGGTCGTAGAGCATTGCTGCGATACCGCCCTTCACACCCCATACAGCACCTGTTAACACACCTGTCACTGCCGCGTCCTGAATTCCGATTACTGTAACCCATTCTAGTTTTGTGATATGTAAATGCGCGAGAAAAGACGCGCTGATTTTCCGTAGTCTGGTGACCTGATGCAAAAGCATTTCGATTTTATTAATGCTTTGCTGCACATCGTTTTGTGTAATTTTTTTCTTTCCGCTGCTTTTTTTCATTTTGGATTCAGTTTTTTGTTTGATATCCACTGTTCCGTCTTCTTTGTTCACCTTAATCGCCGGGATTGTTTTTTTGATCCTTATAAGGCCAAACAGCGCCGTAATCTTCAAGGTCAATTTGTCATTATCATCGGCATGAAGATACTCCAGCGCGACATGGATTTTCATTCTGAGAAGCAGTACGATCCCTATGAGAATAAGAATGGCTGTCAGTACATACACCATATTCTTCACTTCCTCTAGGAGCATTATCGCCAATTCCTAAAAAAATAAACCCGGACGGAAGTCCGGGTTATCGGTTATTTGCGGTATAATTTTTCATGCACCACGGTGGTATCCGCGATGTAATCATGAATCCCTTGTTTTGTAGGTGAAAAAGCAACAACGATATATAAAATCCAAATCTTATCAATATACCGTCCAACCACTTCACGAAAAATCACTTTACTCCATGTCAGCTTGCTATCTTGCTTCACAGAAACCACTTTGAGGCCGAACACCATTTTACCAAGCGTCTGCCTGAAGTATTTAGTCATGAGTGCGAAGTAGGCAAGATACACAATAAGCGTTGTCACACTGTAAGCCGAGAAGGTAAACATGCCGGATGTTTTCGGCAGATCCAATACGGTAAAGAGGGGAGAAACGAGCAAATGGTTTAATCCCCATATCACGAGCCAATCAAGCAGGAAAGCCCAGAAACGAACCCAAAAGCCAGCATAGGCATGTGTCAGCAGCTCCGCTTCTTGCGGGCCTTTGATGTCATTGCGCTCTAACTCTTCATATGTCGCGTCCATTATTGTTCCCTCCTACTTCGCATAGAGATACATCATTCTCGGCGAACCGGATTGCGATAGAATTTCTCTCATATTCAAAAAATCAATTTCACTTTTAAACATTTTGTTCGCGCCCATGGAAAACAGTGAGCCTAATCCGAAGCTTTCCTCATAAGAAATGACAGAGGCGTTTTTCAAATCCTTGTGATCCTTTTTCATGGCCGTAATGGTATCGTCATAAAAACCAAGCTCATCAACGAGGTTCAGTTTTTTCGCCTGCCGTCCGTCATACACGCGGCCGTCCGCAATTTTCTTTACCTCTGCTTTCGACATGCCGCGCCCTTTTGAAATGACATCAACAAAGCCTTCATACGAATTATCAACCATCGATTGCATGATGTTTTTTTCTTCTTTCGTCATCTCACGGGAAGGAGACATAATGTCCTTATGGGCCCCGCTCTTAATCGTTTCAAAAGAAATGCCAAGCTTATCGGCAAGCTTTGAATAATTGACGCTTTCCATAATGACGCCGAGTGACCCGGTCAGGGTTTCCGGTGTCGCAAAAATCTTATCAGCCGCTGTTGAGATGTAATAGCCTCCTGATGCTGCCATCGAACCCATTGACACGTAAATCGGTTTTTTCGTTTCTTTCTTGATTTCTTCCAGCTTCTTATGTATTTCAGCACTTTCATACACTCCGCCACCCGGAGAATTCACCTTCAGAACGATACCTTTGACCGCCTTGTCATCTTTTGCGCGCTCAAGGTTTTTTAAGAACGTTCTGTGGTTATATCCGTCTGCACCAAGCAGACTGCTTGAGTCCCCATTATCCTGAATGGTGCCGCTGACCTCTAATACGGCAATTTTACTTGAGAGACTGCCGTTTTCCAGCGTCTTTTCCTGCGATTCATCCGTCAGTGATGTGAGATCCGTTTGAGCGCCTTTGACGCTTTCAAAGAAACTCATAGAGATGCTGACGATAATAGACACGCCGAAAATCCCCAGAGCAATCACTAATGCAATCCATCTTTTTGCATTCATTTTTTCTCCTCCTTTTTCCTAAACTCTCTCATTATACGATTCAATATGAAAAATGTTTCACTTCATGAGAAAGCTCCGGCTTAACGGGCTGCCGGCAAACGTGGTACACTTATGGCCAAAGGTATTTTATCACAAATACTGGATGGCAGAAAAACTTAAATATGACAGCAAAGGGGAAATGGGATATGACCGATCAACGCCGTAATGTTTATTTTTTTCACAAACAGGATCAGGAAACGAACGAACAAGCCCGCTCGTTAACACAATTAGCGGAAGAGCATGGATTTACCGTTGTGAACCAGCACTCAGACGCCAATATTATCGCTAGCATTGGCGGGGACGGCACATTTTTGCAGGCAGTCAGAAAGACGAATTTTCGTGACGACTGCTTGTACGTCGGCATTACCAAAAAGGGGAAAGCTCATTTATATTGCGACTTTCATAGTGATGAGCGAGAAAAAATGGTCGATGCAATGACGTTTGAACAAATTGAAGTGAGAAAATACCCGCTGATTGAAGTGACAGTGGATCAAGCCAGTCCTTTTCACTGCTTAAACGAGGTATCCATCCGCTCAAGCATCATCAAAACCTTTGTGATGGACGTGCTGATTGACGATCTGCACTTTGAAACGTTTAGAGGTGACGGAATGATTATCTCAACGCCTACAGGGAGCACCGCCTATAACAAGTCTGTTGCAGGAGCTGTTGTTGATCCATTGCTTCCATGCATGCAGGTATCAGAGCTTGCATCCCTTAACAATAACACCTACCGGACACTCGGCTCGCCATTTGTCCTCAGCTCTGACCGAAAGCTGACCCTTCGTGTGGTGCAGGACGGCAACGAACACCCAATCATCGGCTTGGACAATGAAGCACTCAGCACGAGAAATGTGAAAACGATCGAAATCAAACTGTCTAATAAGAAAATCAAAACAGTCAAACTAAAGGACAATTCATTTTGGGAAAAAGTGAAGCGTACTTTTTTATAGAAAATAAAAGGACAGGCTGCTGCCTGTCCTTTTATGATTTCTCATATACAATCTGGCCGTTAATCACGGTTTTTTTAATCTCTAAAAGATGAAGCTGTGCGGGGTCAATGGCAAACGGATCACCACTGAGAACTGTAAAATCCGCGTCATAGCCTTCCGCAATTTTTCCGCGTGACTTCTCTTTATAAATGATACCGGCGCTACCTTCTGTATAAAGCTTTATCGCTTCATATACAGGTAAACATTCACTTTCATTATAGCTTGGCCCGTTTTGCTCATGACTGCTTTTCCGGAGGACCGCGGACTGGATCCCTAGAAGCGGGTCAACAGGCTCAATCGGGGCGTCTGAACCGCCCGCGCATAAAATGCCTTTAGATATGAGGGTTTTCCAGGCAAATGCAGTCTTCATCCGGTCTTTTCCGAGACGGTCAATGACCCACGGAAAGTCGCTTGCAACGAAATGCGGCTGAAGATCAAGTGCGATCGGCATGCGTGCTGCTCTCTCGATTAATTCGTTATCAAGCACTTGAGCATGAATAAGCCGATCATGCCGGCCGTTTTTGGGCGGATGCTTTTCTATTGCGTTCAGCACTTTTTCAAAAGCAAGATCGCCGATTGCATGAACAGCAACCTCCATCCCTTTTTCTCTCGCTTTGCGAATGAGCCGGCCAAGGGTTTCGTCATCGTGAACCTGAACACCATTTGTTGATGGATCATCCTGATATGGTTCTTTCAATAAAGCCGTTCTCCCGCCAAGCGCCCCGTCCGCAAAGATTTTCATCGCACCGAACTCCACATACGGGCCGGACGGTTTCTCCAGCTGCTCCCATCGATCGACCGCTTCATGATGAACGAGCAAATGGCAGCGGAACGGATACTTTCCGCCAGCGGCAGCTTTCTCATAAGCTTTCAACGGCACCGAAACATCACCATAATAGGACAAGTCTTCCGAATGACCGCCCGTCAGGCCTTTTGTCCAGCAATCCTTTATTGCAGCCGTTAATGCCTCATCAACATAGTGCTGGGAGACTGGCGGGACAGCCTTCAGAATCAAATCCTGCGCCTTATCAAACAGGAGTCCGGTCGGCTCGCCATTTGCATCTTTTACGATGACTCCGCCGTCAGGATCAGGAGTATTTCTTGAAATTCCCGCTGCTTGAAGAGCCGCAGAATTGACAGCTATTGCATGCCGGCATATACGCTTGAGCAAGACGGGCCTGTCAGGAAACAGGCGATCAAGATCATGCTTAGTCAAGTAGTCAGGTGTCTCAAACTGATTTTCATTCCAGCCTTCTCCAATGAGCCAATCGTTTTTAGGAAGCTGCCGCTCTCTTTCCTTCGCAGCCTGTAAAATTGAATCTTTCGACGTCAGTGCGGACAGATCGAGCTGAAGCTGTTTCTCACCGTGGCCGATCAAATGTAGATGGCTGTCAACAAAACCGGGGAACATCACTGCTCCGTTCAGGCTGATTTCTTCTGTTTCCGGCGACCCGTACTTTTCCTTCAAACGTTCATAGCTGCCGGTGCCTTTTATAACACCATCCTCAACATAAACTGCCTCAGTCCGATCGCCTTCTTCGAGCATCGTATAAATGAAACCGCCGTGCCATATCGCCTTCATTCACGTTCACTCTCTTTCTTTACGCCTTTTTATTAGCTTTGAGCTGTTCTTCACGTTTTCTTAATTCCACTCGTCTGATTTTTGCAGAAGCCGTTTTCGGCAGGTTTTCCACAAATTCAATTTCTCTAGGATATTTGTATGGAGCGGTAATCGTCTTCACATGGTTTTGCAGCATTTTGACAAGCTCATCACTGCGTTTTTCATGATTTTGCAGGACAACATATGCCTTTACGATGGAGCCTCTGATTTCATCAGGACTTGCGACAACAGCACATTCTTTTACTTCTGGGTGCTTAACAAGCGCGTCTTCCACCTCGAAAGGCCCGATCGTATAGCCGGAGCTGATAATAATATCGTCATTTCGGCTTTCAAACCAGAAGTAACCTTCCTCATCTTTTCTTGCTCTGTCTCCCGTTAGGAAATAATCGCCGCGAATTTGTGTTTTCATTCTTTCCGGATCTTTAAAATACTCTTTAAAGAGCGCAGGCGTACTGAGGTGAACAGCGATATCGCCAACCTCACCAGGTTTGCAGATTTCACCGTCTTCATTTATGATCTCCACCTGATTTCCCGGTGTCGGTTTTCCCATGCTTCCCGGTTTAATAGGCGTATCTTTCAAAACACCAACCAAAAGCGTGCTTTCTGTTTGGCCATATCCGTCCCGTACCTTAATGCCAAAGTGCTTTTGGAAAACATCAATGACTTCACGGTTGAGCGGCTCACCTGCGGAAACAGCGCTGTGCAGGGCAGAAAGATCAAAACGGTCCAAGCCTTCAACCTTCGCCATTAAGCGGTATTCTGTCGGCGTGCAGCAGAAAACATTGATTTTGTAGCGATTTAAAAGCTCTAGATATTTTTCTGCTTTGAATCTGCCGTGGTACACAAAACCGGTTGCTCCGCTGCCAAGCACCGCTAAAAACGGACTCCATACCCACTTTTGCCAGCCAGGGGCAGCAGTTGCCCAGACGATATCCTTTTCAGAAATGTCAAGCCAAGCGCCGGCAGAAGTTTTTAAATGAGCAAATGCCCATCCATGTGTATGTACAACACCTTTCGGCTGACCTGTTGTCCCGGATGTATAAGATAAGAAAGCCATATCATCTCTTGTTGTGTCAGCTGTTTTAAATTGGCTTCCGTCCGCTTCAATTGATAAGAGGTTTTTCCAGCCGGCATCATTTTCACCAATAGACAGTGTAATCAGTTTGTCAGTCGTACTGACATCCCGGAAAGCGCCAATAAATTCTGAGTAGACGATAGCGCCTTTTACCTCTGCATGTTCAATCCGGTATTCAAGATCTTTCGCGCGAAGCATTTCGGAGCACGGAATGACAACCATTCCTGATTTCAGGATAGCCAAATAAACAGCATAGGCTTCAAGCACCCGCGGTACCATTACAATCAGCTTGTCTCCCTTTTTAAATCCAAGATCAGCTAAGGCCGCTCCGATTTTATTTGTTTCTTCCATCAGCTTTTCATACGACCAAGATTCTTGCTTGCCCGACTCGTCCTCCCACAGAAGAGCGGTTTTTTGTCCAGCAGCACTGAACTTTTCCATTTCATTCACTAAATTATATTGCACAGGGGCAATTAAATCTTCACGTTTTAACACGAACAACTCCTCACTTTCTCCACCCATTATACATAAATACAGGCTCTTTCCGTAAGGATATGCCTAAAAGCAACCTCTGTAAACATAGATTTTATAGGCCGCTGGTCCTTTTTTATATGTAAAAAATGAAAAAGAGTGGGGATACCCCCACTCCTAAGCCATTATGTGAAATTGTAAATTAGAATTGTCCTCCGCCCATGTTTTGTTGAGCAAAAGATACAAGACGTTTTGTGATCTCTCCTCCAACAGAACCGTTAGCGCGAGAAGTTGTGTCTGCTCCAAGGTTTACACCGAATTCAGAAGCGATTTCTAATTTCATTTGGTCGATCGCTTGAGCAGCTCCTGGTACTAAAAGGTTGTTGCTGTTACCTGAGTTATTGTTAGCCATGTGTCTCACCTCCTTGTGAGTATAGAATGTGTCAAAACACATGGCTTCATTCAGAAAAACTTTGGTAATTGTATACAGGAGCTGAAAATTGATTTAAAAGAGTTCAGCGAATTTATCGTTAGCTTCTTGTTCGCTATACAGGGTCATTGACTCAATGTTATCTACCGCTTCTTGAATATACGGCTCGAAATCAACAAAGCTTTCAAAGTGTTCAATTTTCTCTTTTTTAGGGCGTGTTTTCGGGCTTGGCGGTGTAAAGATCGTGCAACAGTCTTCAAACGGCTGAATGCTTGTCTCATATGTGCCAATTTCCCGTGATTTTTCGATGATTTCTGTTTTGTCCATGGCGATTAGCGGACGCAAAATCGGTGTTGACGTCACCGCATTAATTGCATACATGCTTTCAAGCGTTTGGCTCGCTACCTGACCGAGGCTTTCTCCCGTAATAACGGCAAGCCCGTTTCTCTTTTCTCTGATTCTGTCGGCGATCTGAAGCATGAGGCGGCGGGTTGCCGTCATTGTGTAATTTTCAGGAATTTGTTTTTGAATGAGCTCTTGCGTTTTTGTAAATGGAACAATATGAAGTGTCATGCTTCCCCCAAAACGGGACAGACATTTCGCCAGATCCATTACCTTTTGCTTTGCGCGCTCGCTTGTGTATGGCGGGCTGAAGAAATGAACAGCTTCTACCGACAATCCCCGTTTCATCGCATAAAAACCGGCAACAGGGCTGTCAAAACCGCCAGAAAGCATCAGCATCGCTTTTCCTGCTGAACCAACTGGCAACCCGCCTGCACCTTTTTCATCACGAATTGTCAAAAATGTTGCTTCTTCCCTGATTTCGATTCTGAGCGGGATGTCTGGGTTGCGAACATCGACCGTCAATCCTTCTGTATTTCGCAAAATATGGCCGCCGATTTCAGCGTTCATTTGGTTTGTATCTAATTCAAATTGCTTATACGCTCTCTTTGTCGCGACTTTAAACGTATCACCTGGTTTATACTGATCTTTGATAGCCTTTAGTGCGGTTGCCTTAATATCATCAAGGCGGCTGTCACACTTAATTGCCAGGCTGAAGCTTTGAATCCCAAACACTTGCTTTAAATGAGGAAAAAGAGCCTCAGGATCCTCTCCATTTAATGTAATCGTCATACGATCCCTGTTGGAAAAGTATTTTAAATTCGGATAGTCTTTCAAAACGAGTCTGATGTTTTGTTTTAAGCGCTCAATAAAGCTTTTTCTGTTTTTGCCTTTGGTCGAAATTTCCCCAAAACGAATTAATATATGATCGTAATTCATGTTCTACCTCATCATTTCCCTTAATTTTTTGATACCAGGACGAAGCGCGTTCATAAACGGTTCTGCCACATCGCTTGTCTGGCTGTAATTTAAACTGATTCTGATGCTGCTTCCGGCAATCTGCTCTCCTTTGCCCATCTCTAAGAGAACTTTACTGGGCTTATGTTCTTTTGCCGAGCAAGCCGATGTTGTGGAGACGAATATATCCTGTTCCTCAAGCATGTGTAAAAGCACTTCCGCTTTAATCCCCGGTACAGAGAAATTAATAATGTGCGGCGCGCTATTCATTTGAGGCGTGTTGATAACGACGCCCTCAATTTCACTCAGCCTTTTCATAAACAATTCCTTTGCGGCAGTCATCGTGTCAAGCCGTGTGTCAAAATCAGCAGAGGCAAGATTAATGGCCTTGGCAAGCGAAACCGCACCAGCAGTATGTTCTGTTCCGGCCCGTATGCCTTTTTGCTGAGAGCCTCCCGTTATGAGCGGAATAAGGCGTGTTCCCTCTTTTACAATAAGTGCGCCTGTCCCCTTTAGGCCGTGAAATTTATGCCCCGAAATTGAACATAGATCAATGCCGGCCTTTTCAATTGCCAAGGGCACTTTATAGATGCCCTGCACATAATCGACGTGGAACAAAATGTTCGGGTGCTTCTTCAGCACTTCCCCTGCCGCTTCAATCGGCTGCACGGAACCGACTTCATTGTTCACATGCATCATGCTGACAAGCACGGTATCGGGACGGATGGCTGCTTTTAGATCTTCAATAGAAACAAATCCGTCTTCATTCACAGAAAGATAAGTGATATCAAACCCGAACAACTCTTTCAGCTGTTCTAACGATTCCGTAACGGATGGATGTTCAATAGAAGTGGCAATGATATGTTTGCCTGTTTTTATCTTTGACAAAGCCGCTCCTTTTAAAGCCGCATTATTGGCTTCTGTGGCGCCTGATGTAAATACAATATCATATTTTTTTAGGCCTAAGGACCTTTTGATTTGATTTTTGGCTGCTTGAAGCAGCTGTTCCGTTTCGGCTCCATATCGGTGCAAAGATGAAGGATTGCCAAAGTATCGGCTGCTTGTCTGTTCATATACGTTCAAGACTTCATCGTAAGGCTTCGTCGTTGAACTATTATCTAAATATATCATCTTTTTTACTCCTTTATGAAAGCGGTACAAGGTATGATATTTATGTTACCATAACAAAATTTAATAGAAAATTACGAAAAACTAGTATTGACTTCTAATTTTTTTACCATATAATAAGATTTGTTCGTTTCGTCATATTATCTGACAATTAATTGACAGAATATTTTAACATAATTATTAGGAGGATTTTTTTCATGAAACACTCACTGCCTGTCAAAGATACCATTATTATTGGTTTCATGCTATTTGCGTTATTCTTTGGAGCAGGAAATATGATTTATCCGCCGGAACTTGGACAAGCAGCCGGACACAACGTCTGGAAGGCCATCGGCGGATTTTTACTGACAGGGGTAGGCCTGCCGCTTCTCGGCATTATCGCCATCGCATTAACCGGTAAGGACGCTAAAGGCCTTGCTGACAAAGCGCACCCTGTTTTCGGCACAATCTTTACTGTCGTGCTTTATTTATCAATCGGACCATTATTCGCCATCCCGAGAACAGGAACTGTTTCATATGAAATTGGCGCTGTTCCGTTTTTGACTGGCGTACCAGAAAGACTTTCTTTATTAATATTTACACTTATCTTTTTCGGCGTTACGTACTATTTAGCGTTAAACCCATCCAAGGTTGTCGATCGAGTCGGAAAAATTCTGACTCCCATCAAATTCACAATTATTTTAATCATTGTTCTCAAAGCCATCTTCACACCGATGGGCGGATTGGGCGCCGTGACAGAAGCATATAAAGGAACACCGGTTTTTAAAGGATTTTTAGAAGGCTATAAAACAATGGACGCACTTGCTTCAATTGTATTTGGCGTTGTCGTTGTAAATGCTGTAAAAAGCAAAGGCGTTACACAGTCTAAAGCTCTTGCTGCAGCCTGCATTAAAGCAGGTGTGATTGCCGCTTTAGGGCTGACTTTCATTTATGTATCCCTTGCTTATTTAGGTGCAACAAGTACAAATGCCATCGGTCCTGTTGGTGAAGGAGCTAAAATTTTATCTGCGTCTTCCCATTATTTATTCGGTTCATTAGGCAACATCGTACTCGGAGCAGCGATTACAGTCGCATGTTTAACAACAAGCATCGGCCTTGTCACATCTTGCGGCCAATATTTTTCAAAACTTATTCCGGCATTATCATATAAAATTGTCGTTACGATTGTCACGTTATTCAGCTTGATCATTGCGAATTTCGGACTCGCGCAAATTATCGCGTTTTCTGTTCCTATTTTATCAGCTATCTATCCACTTGCCATTGTCATTATCGTTCTTTCCTTCATCGATAAGATCTTTAAAGAAAGACGCGAAGTGTACATCGCTTGCTTGATCGGTACAGGACTTTTCAGTATTTTAGACGGTATCAAAGCAGCCGGTTTTTCACTTGGATCTTTAGATGTGTTTCTAAATGCGAATCTTCCTCTTTACAGCCTCGGCATCGGCTGGGTGCTTCCAGGAATCGTCGGAGCGGTTATCGGCTATGTGCTGACCTTATTCATCGGACCATCCAAACAGCTTAATGAAATAAGTTAATGTCACAGAACGCCTGCGTTATTGCGCAGGCGTTTTGTAATGAAAAAAAGAGCCTGCTCATTACACTGCGGGCTCTTTTTCATAGTCGTGATTATCTAAGCGGATATGTCTGCTTTGATTTTTTCAACTGCACCTGGCGCAGCCTTTTCTACAGCGGCAGCTGCAATTTCATAAGAGTCGTCATAATCAAAAGCATAAAAACGTCTTTCCGCTTCTTTCAGCTGTTCAGATAAAATATGATTCTGGCTTCTGAACCGGTTTCCGAACTGAATGATTTTTTCAATGAGGATGACCTGCTCGACAAGTTCCTCTGATTCCCGGCTTGCCCTGTTGACGATTTCTTCTGCTTGTTTCAAATGGGCACCGGCTTCTTCCATATTTAATGGAAGTTCGTTTAGTTGATTGACTGTTTCTTGAATATGATGATGCGCGTTCTCCAACATCTCTTGAATATGGCTCGGAATCCCTGGAATGTTGCTAGTCTTCAGCAGTCTAGCTGTCTCAGAAATTGTTTTTTTCAAATTGCTGAGCGTCTCCCTCGCCTGAAGCTCTTCTTTTCTCAGCGCTTGCAGATTTTCACGATACTCGGCATGCTCTTTTTTCACTTCTTCAATTTGCTTCTCTATTGAAGCAACTTCTTCTACTAAAAGTGAGTAAGCGACATGCTCTGCATCAAGCTTATCTTTAACGGATGATAGCAGCTTCCCAATTTCATCAAGGCGCTTTTCAAAAGCCTGCTGTTTGCCGAGCTCACCGGCTGTCAGCCTGTAGCTTTCCTTCACCAGCTCAGTTTCTGCTTTCGTATGCTCTTTCTCTTCTTTAAGCTTGTCGTAAGCAATAATCAATTCAGGCATTTTGCTTAGCACGGATTGACCGGCTTCAACTTCGCCCTCCAGCTGCTGATAAACAGATTGAATATTTTCGTCAATGAGCTGCAGGATTGCGGACGCTTCATCAATATCCAGCTCAGTCATCAGGACATGTTCCGCTCGTTTCAGCTGGTTTGACAGATTTTCTAATTCCTTATCAAGCTGGATATGCTCAAGCTTGTACCCTTTTTCTTTCATTTCGCCATAGCCATCCTTGAGCTTTGCAATCTGTCCGGGCACCGTCTGTTTACAGTCAGCTAACAGCTTCGGCACGTCATCTATGTATGACTGAAGCCGTTCAAGATTGCGGTCCTGCTCAAGCAGTACTTTTCGTGCAGTAATATAGTTTCCGCCTTCTGTTTCTTCTTCAAATTGTTTGATGCCGCTCCAAATTTCGTCCAGATCCTTTTCAAGGCTGTCATAAAGCTCCCCGTAAAGGTGGCTGTAAGCCAGCAGGTTTTTTCGAGATTTCGAATAGCGCTCCCTCACCTGTTCAATCTCTTCACGGCTCTTTTCCTCACTTGTGACAAGATCGCTGATTTCCCGAAGAATCTTTTCAATGCTTGATTCAGCCGCTGTCAGCAGGTCATCGATATGAACGAGCACTTGATTGGCCTTTTTAAACCGGTATTTGTCTGCATTTTCCTCGGCATCATAAAGGAGCTCTTCAACTTTCGGCATGTGGGCTGTGACAATCTCGTCCCATTCTTCACGCCACTTCTCAAAGAACTCTTCTGTCTGACCCGTCATTTTTAAATGTTTTATTTTAGACATTTCTTCCACGATCGACCGATTCAGAATTTCAATCTTCCACGATTCCAGCCGGTCGATTTCGGCGTAGATTTTTTTCCTGAAAAAGTAGCCTGCCGCAAACAGCGCAAGCAGTACAATTAATAATCCAATGACAAACTCCATAATGAGCCCCCTTGCTGTTTACCTTAATCTGTCAGGGTGTTTTATTTATTCAGAAAGATTTCAGGATATGTATTGAGAAAAACTGTCGTTTTCATTGTTATTATGATACCATGTAACAAACATTTTTTGACCAGAAATCAAAAACTTTTTGTGCAAAATCGGCAGGATTTGACTATTTTTTCATGGGGTGACATCAATGCAAAAGCGAGACGGACATATTCACACACCATTTTGCCCTCACGGCTCCAATGACACACTCAGACAATATGCAGAAGAAGCCTTAAAAAAAGGGTTCGAATCGATTACTTTTACCGAACACGCCCCATTGCCGCCCTCTTTTACCGATCCCACGCCGCTGAAAGACAGCGCGATGGCGCAAGCTTCTTTGGAACGCTATATTCATGAAATTTCCGGATTAAAAAAAGAATATCGCGGACAGCTTAGCATACGGACAGGGCTTGAAGTCGATTATATCGCTGAATTTGAAGACGAAATTACATTATTCCTGGACACATACGGGCCATATTTAGATGACAGCATCTTATCCGTTCATTTTTTGCGCACAGACTCTTCCTATCTATGCCTTGATTATGACGAGCATACCTTCAAAGAGCTGATTTCAGCCTGCGGAAGCATTGAAGCGGTATATGAACAATATTACCGGAGTATCTATTCTTCCATTGTAGCATCTCTCGGCGTTTATAAGCCAAAAAGAGTCGGTCACATCACACTCGTCCAAAAATTCATCAAGCTGTTTCCATACAGCATGTCAGAGCATATTCGCGGCCTCGTTTCCCTGTGCTTAAATGCCATTGAAGAAAACGGAATGGAGCTCGACTTCAATACTTCCGGCTTAAGAAAAACTTACGCTGGCGGTATTTATATCGAGGATTGGATGCTGAATGAAGCGAAGCAAAAGAAGATCCCGCTTGTGTTTGGGTCTGATGCCCATCAAGCGGGAGATGTCGGATATGCGTATGAGACGTTTTTGGAACGGTGCTAATTGGTGAGCGCCACGTCTCCTGTCCGGAAGACGCTTCTGATCCAAATCTTGATTTCTTCAAAATACATTTTATAAAAATACGGCTCGTGCGGCTGCATGTAGAGTACTTCTGAAATATATTGAGGCTGGAGATAGGGCATCATCAAGAGAGATTTTAATTGGAGAATAAAATGAGGCAGCGGCAGCGTTAAATATTCACGCTGTTTTTCTCCTTCCTCAATGATCAGCTGGAAGATATACTTTTCCTTCATTAGATATGTCGACATAATTTCCCTGATTAATGTGGAGTCAATTGTGACTTCCCGGTAGACAAAACGAGTTAATTGACGATGATTATGCTGATAGGATAAAATATCGAAAACCAATTGAAGAAGCTGTTCCTGCGTGCTTTGAGTAGAGATATTGCTTGCCGCTGTTTCAAGCGTTTTGCTGTAGCCTTCGTAAAACTCTGAAACTAAGTGTTCCATCAAGCCTCCTTTGCCTTTAAAATAGTAGGAGATGTGCGCAACATTTACATCAGCTGACTTTGCGATTTCACGGACAGACGTGCCAGAAAATCCTTTTTGGTTAAAAAGCATGACAGCAGATTCAATAATTTTGTCTTTGGTGCTTACTTTCATACGGCTCACTCCTTCCTCTTGATACTATTCAAGCAGAAAGCCGCTGTTCCTGTAAGAACTTATCGACAAATGCCGGCAGAAAAGCCGGAACTTTGTTTTATATTATAGAAAAAGTGAGGGTTTTCCATGTTCCATGTCGAAAAACAATCTGGAGATAAAGAAAAAGACTATCAGCTTCTGCTAAAACAGCTCGAAGCCATGACCGAAGACGAAACAGACCAAATAGCTAACTATGCAAATGCCTCAGCACTGCTGTATCATTCGCTGCCTGAAGTCAACTGGGCGGGTTTCTATTTTGCCAAAGAAGAGGATGGACAGCTTGTGTTAGGTCCGTTCCAAGGCCTGCCGGCATGTGTTCGGATTCCTTTCGGCAGAGGGGTTTGCGGCACAGCGTACGCAAACGGAAAAGTGGAACGTATTGAGGATGTAAACGCGTTTCCCGGACATATCGCCTGCGATGCAGCGTCTCAATCAGAAATTGTGCTTCCGATTCGTGTAGACGGAAAAATTGTCGGCGTCTTGGACATCGACAGCCCAGTGAAAAACCGTTTCGACGAAATTGATGAAAAATACTTAACTCAATTTGCCGAAACGCTAGAAAAAGCGTTAGCGCAGTAATATAAAAGCCCAAAACTGATATCGTTTTGGGCTTTTTTTATTTTATTGAGTCATGAATCATCAAGCGGTTTTTCCCGCTCCGTTTCGCGCTGTAGAGCGCTTCATCTGCCTCATGCACAAGCTCTTTCAGCGACTTTTTTGTTTCTGTCGTCCAGCAGGAGATACCGCAGGAAATGGTTACCTCGGGTTTCGTATTTTTTCTGACCGCGTAAACCAGTCGCTCGGTAATCCGTTTCCCCACTGCAACCGGCACATTTGGCAAATAAATCGCCAGCTCCTCTCCTCCCCAGCGGGCACCGACATCATGCTTTCGGATGTTGCTTTTAATCACTGAAGCGACTTGAATTAAAATCTCGTCCCCAGTCTGATGGCCGTACGTATCATTTACATTTTTAAAATTATCAATATCAACAAGAATAAAAACACCCTTTTGATGGATTTTCATGCTGTATTGAATTTTTTCATCTAAATACGCTCGTGAATACAGTTCAGTCAGCTGATCTGTTTTCACGAGATGCTCAAGGCGGTCGCGAAGCATTGAATTGGTTACAGCCAGTGTCGCGTGATGAATCAGCGCCTGAAACAGCTTGTACATTTCAAATGTAAAAGCGTACAGCTCCTGTTTCAATAAAACCGCAAAGCCTAAAAGCCGGTCGTTTTGAATCATCGGAGCAGCCATCAGCGAGCCGTACCCCGCCTTCCCAAAAACAGACTGGCCATTCCCGATGAAAACCCCTTTTTCACCTTCATACAGCTTTTCTTTCAGCTCATTATAAAAATCTGACGGCTTCGCTTCTTTAAAAAATGCTGTGCTGCCTGGGAGCAATGTTAGGTTTTCAAAATGGTCTATATGAAAAAATCCCACTTCTTCTGCCTGAAACGATTCTGCCATTCTCACAGCCAGATCATTCATTGTATCAGTCAATGTCAGCCGCTGATTCAGGCGTCGTGATGTTTCATTAATCAATTCCAAATTTGCGATGCTTGCTTTGGATTGTTCGTAGAGCTGGGCATTTTCAAACGCTTTTCCCGCGGCGTTTGCTAACAGCGACATTTCATCAAGGCAGGCATCAGTAAGAAAGCTGTCACCCGTTCCTTCAGCCTTCAACACCCCGTATGTGCCCTGCTGTCCTTTGATCGGAATATAGGCGACAGATTCATTTTTCCGCAAAATGTCTCCGGACAAATACACTTTGAGCGCAAAGGAATCGGATTTTTCCCCTTCCATATACAGCTCTTTTGCAGGAATCCCTAAACATTGGTCTTGATCGTGCGATATAAATAAAGAAAACTCAAAAAGAGAAAATGTGCTTGTCAAGCTTTCTAAAAGCTGCTTCAGCACATCTGTCTGATCAAGCAGTGAATGGAACAGCTCTGTCATTTTGTATATCTTTTTTTGGTAGATCGTTTTGTTATAGAGTCTTTCCTGTTTCATCGACTGGTTTAAAAATGAAGCAACCACGTCCGGAAGCCCTTCAGGAATCTCTTCATCCTGCCTGCACGCAAGATGGAAACGCCTGCCGGAGCCGTCCTCAATCAGATAACATGAAGCGTTTATTTTTGAAGCGGAAAAACGCGCTTCACCATCTGCCAGTTTTGTCACAAAGTCTGATGGTGACGGTGTAAGCGAAACACAAAGGGTTGAAAAATAGGTTTGAATAGCCGAAGTCAGCCATATGAAAGAGTCGGTGAATGTGACTTTTTCAGATTTGGTTAATAAAAAATCGAGCATATGATAATGAAAGGCGGATAATTGATCTTTAGTTTGTTCTACCATGTTTTTATCACCTAAAAGTTTACCACTAATTTTTGTTTATTATATCATAAACGGTGAAGCAATAATGGAGGAATGGTTGACTTCAAAACAAATAAATTATATAATGACCTTTGTGTGAAATATTGCAGCCTTTTTGTTCAGCTTCTATGTTTTCATTTTGTTCCTTATCAATAAGGTGTATCGTGTAACTCTCTGCTGCTGGAGCGAGGATACATGAAAACAAAATGTGCATGGTCGAATAGAGCAGACGGTTTTTATTTTCCACAAAAATAAAACCAAAGGAGGAGTCACATTATGGCTCGCTATACAGGTCCATCTTGGAAACTGTCCCGCCGTCTAGGAATCTCTCTTAGCGGTACAGGAAAAGAATTAGAAAAACGCCCTTACGCTCCAGGTCCACACGGCCCAGGACAACGTAAAAAATTATCAGAATACGGTTTGCAATTGCAAGAAAAGCAAAAGCTTCGTCACATGTACGGTGTAAACGAACGTCAATTCCGCACTTTGTTTGACAAAGCTGGCAAACTAGCTGGTAAACACGGTGAAAACTTCATGATTCTTTTAGATTCTCGTCTTGATAACGTTGTGTACAAGCTAGGTTTAGCACGTACTCGCCGTCAAGCTCGCCAATTGGTTAACCACGGTCACATTCTTGTAGACGGAAGCCGCGTTGACATCCCGTCTTACCTAGTGAAACCTGGTCAAACAATCGGTGTTCGCGAAAAATCAAGAAACCTTTCTATCATCAAAGAATCTGTTGAAGTGAACAACTTCGTTCCTGAATACCTTACTTTCGACGCTGAAAAGCTTGAAGGTACTTTCACTCGTCTTCCTGAGCGTTCTGAACTTGCTCCGGAAATTAACGA
The DNA here is from genome assembly GCF_038002425.1 of Bacillus sp. FSL R7-0685. Lineage (NCBI taxonomy): Bacteria > Bacillati > Bacillota > Bacilli > Caryophanales > Bacillaceae > Bacillus > Bacillus sp. FSL R7-0685. The sequence continues at coordinate 2,885,146 of NZ_JBBOCN010000001.1, forward strand.
AGCGCTTATCGTTGAGTTCTACTCTCGTTAATCGTTTTAAAAACCCCTGCCGCTATGCGGTCGGGGTTTTTTTATCGTCTATTTTGTCTTTTGCCTCTTGCTGGCCAACACTATCCTGCGCCTGCTGCTCCCAATAATCCCGCTGCAGCCGTTCTTTTGCAATCGTACACATGAGATTCACGCTTTAGCGCTCCTTTCATTTAAAAGGTGGTGATTGGTCGTGTTTGCCCTATCTAATATACTCTTTTCCTTTCATTCCTATGCGGTAAACAAAAAGATCCTTTGCCATCAGTGGCAAAGGATCTTTTTCTTATTTATACGTCACAAGGAAGTATTTTTTCTTCCCGCGGCGCAGAACAGTAAATTGATTTTCGATACGGTCTTCAGCTGACAGGGTATAATTTATTTCCGTTTGGCGTTCACCGTTAATGTAAACAGCTCCGTTTTGAATGTCTTCACGCGCTTGGCGTTTAGAAGGAGATAATTTAGATTGCACCAACATATCTACAAGTGAAAGCTCTTGGCTGCTGTCAACTTCCATAGAAGGAACATCTTTAAAACCTACTTTTACGTCTTGAGCAGAAAGCTCTTTAATATTGCCGCTGAACAGCGCTTGGGAGATGTTGATGGCTTGCTCCAGCGCCTCGCGTCCGTGAACAAGTGATGTCACTTCTTCTGCCAGGCGTTTTTGTGCTTCACGTTTTTCTGGCGCCGTTTCTGTTTTTTCAGCGTATGCTTCAATTTCCTCTTTTGAAAGGAACGTAAAGTATTTCAAGTATTTGACAACGTCACGGTCGTCTGTGTTGATCCAGAATTGATAGAATTCATATGGCGATGTTTTTTCTTTATCAAGCCAGATCGCGCCGCCTTCCGTTTTTCCGAACTTCGTGCCGTCTGCTTTTGTGACAAGCGGAATCGTTAGGCCGAACGCTTTTGCTCCTTCTTCTTCTGATTTTCTGATCAGTTCAAGACCCGCTGTGATATTGCCCCACTGATCGCTTCCGCCGATTTGCAGTTTACAGTTTTTGTCTCTGTAAAGATTTAAGAAATCATAAGATTGAAGAATCATGTAGCTGAATTCCGTGTACGAGATGCCGGATTCAATTCTTGAGCTGACCGTATCTTTTGCCAGCATGTAATTGATGCCGAAATTTTTACCAACGTCACGAAGGAAATCGATCACATTCATTTTGCCGATCCAGTCAAAGTTGTTCGCGATGACAGCTGGGTTTTCTGCTGCTTCAAAATCTAGAAATCTGGACAGCTGGTTTTTGATTTTTTGGGACCATTCGGATACGATGTCAGCGGTGTTTAATGTACGCTCTGCTTTTTTCCCGCTTGGATCACCGATGAGGCCCGTCGCGCCGCCCACAAGCGCAATCGGATGATGCCCTGCAAGCTGAAAACGTCGAAGTGTTAAAATAGGCAGCAGGTGTCCGATATGCAAGCTGTCTGCTGTCGGGTCAAAGCCTGAGTACAAGCGTATTTTTTCTTCATTCAGCTGTTTATTTAACCCTTCTTCATCTGTCATTTGCTGAATCAATCCGCGGAAGAATAAGTCTTCAAGTAAGTTTGTCATAAGATAAAGCTCCTTTTTTGATTAAAATAAAAAACGCCCCTTCGTTTACACGAAGGGACGATTGATTATCGCGGTACCACCCTACTAATAAGAGAATGCAAACATTCGTCTTATCACTTTGCCTGATAACGGATCAGGTCCGTTCTTTCACTACTGAAAGCCTGGGCGGCTTTGTTTGCAAAAGCGGTTCATGAGTGTATTCGATATATCCGTCTGTGCTGATTTTCACCGGCCATCAGCTCTCTGGAACGTAAGGATATTCTACTTGTCTCAATCTTTACCTTTTCATATGAAGCTATATCATTTTTAACATAAATAAAATCCTGTGTCAACGCCGCCTTTTAATCCTCCATTGTTGACAGATCTCCAGCCGGCAGATTAAGCTCCCATGCCTTCAGCACGCGCCTCATGATCTTTCCGCTTCGGGTTTTCGGAAGTTTATCTTTAAATTCGATCTCACGCGGAGCCGCATGGGCTGCAAGACCCTGCTTTACAAATAGGCGGATCTCTTCTTTCAGTTTATCAGACGGCTCAAATCCTTCCCTGAGTGCAATAAAGGCTTTAATGATTTCTCCACGCACCGGGTCAGGCTTTCCGATTACGCCTGCTTCTGCAATAGCCGGATGTTCGACAAGCTTGCTTTCCACTTCAAATGGGCCGACGCGCTCACCGGAGGTCATGATGACGTCATCAACTCTGCCTTGGAACCAAAAGTATCCCTCTTCATCCATGTAAGCAGAATCCCCAGACACATACCAGCCGCCCGGCATGAAATATGATTCATACTTTTCAGGGTTATTCCAAATGGTATGCATCATGGAAGGCCAGCCCTTTTTGATGGCGAGATTGCCCATACGGTACGGGGGAAGCTCGTTGCCTTGATTGTCAACGATCGCTGCCTCCACTCCTGGAATCGGCTTACCCATTGAACCCGGTTTAATATCCATGCAAGGATAGTTGCAGATGAGCTGACTGCCCGTTTCGGTCATCCACCAGGTATCATGGATTCGTTTGTTAAAAACTTTATGTCCCCATCTGATGACTTCCGGATTTAGCGGCTCACCGACACTGAGCACATGCCGTAGTGAAGTTAGATCATATTTCGCAGCCATCTCATCTCCCGCTCCCATCAGCATCCGAAAAGCGGTCGGCGCGCTGTACCAGACATTGACGCCAAGCTGTTCAATCGTTCCATACCAGCTTTCCGGGCTGAAACGACCGCCGACGATGACATTTGTCGCTCCGTTCAGCCACGGTGCAAAAATGCCGTATACCGTACCTGTCACCCAGCCAGGATCAGCCGTGCACCAATAAATGTCTTCTTCCTTTAAATCAAGGACCCATTTTCCTGTTTGATATTGCTGAATCATCGCTTCATGGACATGCAGCACGCCCTTTGGCGTACCAGTGGAACCTGATGTATAGTGAAGCAGAAAGCCGTCTTTTTTATCCATCCATTCGATATCCAGTCTTGTGCTCTCCTGTTTCGCTGCTTCATCATAATTGATGATATTCGTGCCGCTCTCAGCCTCTCCCCCGACTACGAAGACATGCTGCAAGTGAGGCAGTTTGTCTGCTGGTATTCTCTCCAGCAGCTCAGGCGTTGTGACAACAACCTTTGCCTCACTGTTTTCAAGCCGGTCTTTCACCGCTCCCTCCATAAATGCTTCGAACAGCGGCCCGGCGATGGCGCCAATTTTGATTGCGCCAAGCATAATAAAATAAAGCTCGGGTGATCTTGGCATAAAAATAAAAACGCGGTCCCCTTTTTCCACATTTCCATACCGTCTCAGCACATTCCCGGCTCTGTTTGATTCTTCCTTCATTTCTTTAAATGTGTATTTTTCATCCCTTTTTGCGTCTTTATAATAAAGCGCTACTTTGTTTTTTCGAAACGATTCGGCATGGCGGTCAATCGCTTCATACGCCGCATTCAGTTTACCTGTCTCATGCCAAGAGAAATGTTTCTCTGCCTCGGCCCAATCAAAATGCCGGTACGTTTCTTCATAGTTTTTTAAGTTATGATCCCCCTCTATTGCTGGTAACGCTTTCAAATTCATGCCCAAACATCCCCCTTTGCTGAAGTTGTCACAATTATTATAGTATATATTCATATTCTTCTCAATTTTTAAAATATAAACCATGTTGAAAACGCTTTATAATTTGGTATTCTTAAAGAAGGCATGTATTTTTATAAGAATTGATGGGACGGTGAATTAGTGGAACATCATAAAACATACCATTCAGCAAACATCAAAACAGCAACCGGCTCTTTACTGATAGAAGGGCCTGTCTCTCCAGAGAATTTGGCAGGTTATGAGTTTCATAAAGATTTAACCGCATTTCGCCCGCCTCGCGAGCAGCATGAAGCGCTAGTCGACATTGCAGGCCTTCCCGAAGGGCGCATTATTATTGCCAGAGACGGCCGAACCATTGTCGGCTATGTCACGTATTTATATCCTGACCCGCTCGAAAGATGGTCTGAAGGAAATATGGAGGATTTGATTGAGCTCGGAGCCATCGAAGTAGCGCCGGACTATCGGGGATGCGCTGTCGGAAAGACGCTCCTGACCGTCAGCATGATGGATGAACAAATGGAAAACTACATTGTGATGACGACAGAATATTACTGGCATTGGGATTTAAAAGGGATGAAAAAAGATGTGTGGGAATACAGAAAGATCATGGAAAAGATGATGAATGCAGGCGGATTGGTCTGGTTTGCAACGGATGAGCCGGAGATCAGCTCCCACCCTGCAAACTGTCTGATGGCCCGCATTGGAAAAAACGTCAGCCAAGAATCAATTGAGCAATTTGACAGGCTCCGTTTTTATCATCGTTATATGTATTAACTGACACTGGCAAAGGGGAAAAAATAATGATTGTTGAGCAAATCATGAAAAGAGATGTCATTACATTAACGAAGACAGATACGCTTGAAACAGCCATATGCAAACTGAAGGAATTCCATATCAGACATCTGCCTGTTGTAGATGAAGAACGACACGTGATCGGCATGATTACAGACAGAGACATGAAACAGGCCAGCCCGAGTATTTTTGAAGAAAACAAACGAAGCCTATTTCTCACACGAAGCGTAGATTCAATTATGAAAAAGGATGTTGTCTGCGCCCACCCGTTAGATTTTGTCGAAGAAATATCAGCCGTGTTCTACGAGCATGGCATCGGCTGCCTTCCAGTGGTGCACCATCAAAAATTAATAGGCATTTTAACAAAAACCGATTTGCTGCGGACGTTTGTCAAATTGACAGGCGCTGACCAGCCGGGATCGCAAATTGAGATAAAAGTAAACGACATCACCAAAAGCCTCGCTGAGATCAGCAGTCTTTGCCAAGACCTTCAAGTGAAAATATTAAGCGTGCTTGTTTATCCGCATGACGATCCCGGTGTAAAAGTGCTTGTCTTCCGTGTAAAAACGATGAATCCGCTGCCGTTTTTGCAGGCATTACAAAGAAATGGACACCACGTCGTATGGCCGTCAGAGCAAAGGGATCTGCTATGAGAGACAGTGTATTTATCTATTCTCCATCCTACCAAACCTATATGTTTCATCAGGAGCATCCCTTTAATCAGCAGCGGGTTCTGTTAACATATGATTTGCTTAAGACGATCAATGCCTTTGATGATGGAGACATTGTCACCCCCAGACTCGCTTCAGAAGAGGAGCTTTCCCTTGTCCACACGGACGATTACATTCAGGCCGTAAAGCTTGCGGGCGCCGGAAAGCTTCCCGCTGAAGAAGGAGAAAGCTACGGGCTCGGCACTGAAGACACACCCGTCTTTGCCGGCATGCACGAAGCGGCATCACTCTTGGTCGGCGGCACTTTAACGGCCGCAGACTGGGTCATGTCAGGACAAGCCCTGCATGCGGCAAACCTTGGTGGAGGGCTTCATCATGGCTTTCGCGGGAGAGCATCAGGATTCTGCATATACAACGACAGCGCTGTGGCGATTCAATATATCCAGAAAAAATATAGCGCCAGAGTGCTTTATATTGATACGGACGCCCACCACGGGGACGGTGTGCAATTTACATTTTACGATAATCCTGACGTATGCACGCTGTCCATTCATGAAACAGGAAGGTATTTATTCCCTGGAACCGGCCAGATCCAAGAAAAAGGCAGCGGAAAAGGATATGGCTATTCCTTTAATATCCCGCTTGACGCTTTTACAGAGGATGATTCTTTTCTTGAGGCTTACCGGACAGCAGCTTCAGAAGTCGCCGCGTATTTCGAGCCTGATGTCATTATCAGCCAAAACGGCGCCGATGCCCATTACTACGACCCGCTGACGCATTTATCAGCAACAATCAATATATACGAAGAAATCCCCCGTCTTGCACACACTTTGGCTCATCAATATTGCGGAGGGAAATGGATTGCAGTCGGAGGGGGCGGATATGATATTTGGCGTGTCGTGCCCCGCGCCTGGGCCAGAATATGGCTTGAAATGAAGGGAATTGATCCGGGACACGAGATCCCGCCGGAATGGATTGCTAAATGGCAAAAACAATGCCCCGTGGCCCTTCCGTCGAGCTGGAGCGATCCGGCTGATTTATATCCTCCGATTCCCCGCAAGCCTGAAATTACAGAAAAAAATGCCCAAACTGTCAGCAAAGCATTATATGCGATACGTTCTGAACAGCAAAGAACAAAGTAAAAAACGACCTTTACGAAGAGGTCGTTTTTGATTTTTTAATCACTATTTCCACACGCCGATTTTCCTTCATGTGTTCATTTGTCTTGTTATCCTTTACTGGCTTTGTATCCGCATAACCGACAGCAATAAAGCGCTTGGAGGGAAGCTTCTCTTTAGACGTGAAGTATTGAATAACCCCACTTGCCCGTGCTGCTGATAGCTCCCAGTTCGACGGGTATCGGTATGTCGAAATGTTTCGGCTGTCTGTATGCCCCTCCACCTGAATGTCATTTGGAATGGTTTGAAGAAGAACGGCAATTTGGTGAAGAAGTGTTTCGGCATTTTTCAGCACCTTTGCCTCACCTGTATCAAACAGCACAGCCTCCTGAAGAACGAGCACGACACCGCGTTCATCCCGTTTGGCTGTCATTTGGGCCTTCAAATGATTGTCTTTTATATATGTATTTACTTTCTTGAGAAGCTGATCCTGCTGATCCTCTTGCTTCTTCGTATCAGATGGGGATGTATTCTTTTTTTCTATGGATGTTTGGTCCGGCTGAAGCCCGTTGCCTTCCTTCTGGATCGAGTCCACTGCCGCTTTAAATTTTTGCAGATCAATTTGGGACATCGAAAAGAGTAAAATAAAGAACACAAGGATCAAGGTGATCAAATCTGTAAAGGTTACCATCCAGCTGGATGAAGATTGACTGTTTTTTCCGCTTCCATTCCTTCTTTCAAAACGTTCTCTTCTAAGCTTCATGTACAGATCCCTTTTTTGTTTTTACTTGTTTTGGCTGCTTCTGCCATTCTTCCCGTGAGCTGAAAACGACCAGCTGGCTTTCAAGGTTGCGCGGGTTTTTTCCGGATTGAACACCGATAATCCCTTCCACCATTACCTGCTTGATGAAAATTTCACTTTCTGTTTTCTCTTCAAGCTTAGCCGCGATCGGGTTGAAGACCATATTTGCCAGTAATGAACCATATAAAGTCGTCAGAAGCGCAATGGCCATATTTGGTCCAAGCATATGCGGGTCATTTAAGTTTTTGAGCATCAGCACAAGCCCGACGAGTGTTCCGATCATTCCCCATGCCGGAGCGAATTCTCCCGCTTTTTCAAAAACTCGCCGCCCTTTTCGGTGCCGTTCCTCCATTGCTGCGATTTCTGAATCCATGACGAGCCGAATCGTTTCTTCATCCCAGCCGTCAATCGCTAAAAGCAGCCCTTTTTTCAAGAATGGATCTTTGATTTCCCGAGCCTGATCATCCAATGATAAAAGCCCGTGTTTTCGCGCGTGATCGGAAAGGGAAACAAAGGTTTTCACAAGATCTTTCACATTGTCTTCCTGGCGGATGAATGCCTGCTTTAACACAGAGGGCGCTTTTTTCAGCTCTCTTGGCGGAAAACTGATAAAAACAGCGGCGCAAAGTCCCCCTGTTACGATGAAGAAAGAGGTCAGATCAAGAAAAGAGCGGAAACCGCTTACTCCCGATCCTGAAATAATCCCGATAACAATAATAATCGTTCCTAACACAAATCCAACAGGTGTAAGATAATCAAAACGTTTCATCATTTCTCCCCATGAAAAAAGCAAGAATTCACCATAAAGGTGAAGCTTGCTCTTTGTTTTTCTTATGACTTGGTTGACTTTCTAAGCTCTATACGGTGCGGCAGTTCGACGATATGCTCTTCAACCGGCTCTTTATTCATGAGCTTCGTCAGCAGTCTCATCGCAACGGCGCCGATATCATATGTCGGCTGAACAACTGTTGAAAGCTGAGGACGAACCATGAGGCTTAATCTTGTATTATCAAAACCGATAATGTCGAGATCCTCCGGAATGGATAAGCCCTGATCCTGAGCGGCATGGATAATGCCGAGTGCCATTTCATCAGTTGCAGAAAGAATGGCTGTCGGTTTTTTATCCAGGCTCATCAGATGCTGCAGTGCTTCGAGTCCGGAATCATATGTGTAATCCCCTTCAGCTACAAATTGTTCATTAAACGGAAGGTTCGCTTCTTCAAGCGCACGTTTGTAGCCTTGGAGTTTTTTCGAACGGTTGATCGGTTCTGCCATTGGTCCGGAAACGAACGCGATGTCTGTATGTCCTTTATCAACCAAAAGCTTCACGGCATCATAAATCGCCTGTTCGTAATCGATAGCGACTGACGGTGTTTCCTCCTGCTCTTCTACAGAAGCGGCAAGTACAATCGGCACTGGAGAACGCTTAAATTCCGCCACATGCTCGTCCGTAATGTTTCCGCCCATAAACACGATGCCGTCCACTTGTTTGCCGAGCATTGTGTTTAACAAGTGCAGCTCTTTCTCCATGTTTTGGTCAGAGTTGCTCAAAATAATATTGTATTTATACATTGTCGCGATATCTTCAATTCCGCGCGCAAGCTCTGAATAGAAAATGCTTGAGATATCGGGAATGATGACACCTACAGTTGTTGTTTTTTTACTTGCCAGCCCTCTTGCCACCGCGTTTGGACGGTAACCGAGACGTTCAATGGCTTCCAAGACTTTTTTCCTCGTTGTCGGTTTTACATTCGGGTTGCCGTTCACGACACGGGAAACGGTTGCCATGCTTACATTAGCTTCTCTCGCTACATCGTAGATCGTAATATTGCTCATCCTAAAACCACTCCTTTTACTGGATACACTTATCCTTATCTATAGCATAAACACTTTATGTAGAGAAATGTCATAATGTCCGAATTTATGTCGTTTATGATTTGTAAGCGTAAGTCAGTAGTGTACATTATTTTTCATTATTCATCAAATTTAATTACTTCTCATGAAATTATACACGTTTTTATAGATGATGAAAACGTATACTTGGTTTTTATAACTAAATAAACGAGAAAGCATAAAAAAAGGCCGCAGGCGCGGCCTTTTGGATTGTTCAATTAAGCGTTGACTTTCACCATTGGCTTCAGTTCATTCAGCCATTTTTCGAATTCAGGAATCGCCATTTGCTGAGCAGAGTCAGAAAGTGCGACTGACGGATCAGGGTGAACCTCAGCCATTACGCCATCAGCACCGATCGCTAAAGCGGCTTTAGCTGTCGGAAGCAAGAGGTCACGGCGGCCTGTTGAATGCGTAACATCAACAAAGACTGGCAAATGCGTTTCTTGTTTCAAAATCGGCACAGCTGAAATATCCAGCGTGTTTCTCGTTGCTGTTTCATATGTTCTGATTCCGCGCTCACAAAGGATAATTTGGTCATTTCCTTGTGACATGATGTATTCAGCAGCATTGATGAATTCAGAGATCGTTGCAGCAAGACCGCGCTTCAGAAGCACTGGCTTTTTCACGGCGCCGGCCGCTTTCAGCAATTCGAAGTTTTGCATGTTGCGCGCTCCGATTTGAATGACATCAATGTAGTCCAGCGCTTCTTCGATATGAGCCGGAGTTACGATTTCACTGATAACCGCCAGATCAAATTCATCCGCTACACGTTTTAAAATTTGAAGGCCTTCAACACCAAGCCCTTGGAAATCGTATGGGCTCGTACGAGGCTTAAAGGCTCCACCGCGCAAAATTTTAATCCCTTGTTTTTTCGCAGCTGCAGCGACTTCAGCTACCTGCTCATAGCTCTCTACCGCACATGGGCCGACAATGAATCTTTGCTGGCCGTCTCCGATTTTTTCGCCTTTGATATCAACAATTGTATCTTCAGGTTTTTTCTTGCGGGAGACAAGCAGCGCTTTGCTGTGATCTTCTTCCTGAAGCTCTAAACCGGCTTTGAATATCTCTTTAAAAATGTGCTGGATGGTTGAATTTTCGAACGGCCCGTCATTGTTTTCAATGATATTGTTTAACATTGTGCGTTCTCTGACAGGGTCAAATCGGTTGACACCCTGTGCTTCCTTCGCTTTACCGATCTCTTTTACAACATTGCCGCGTTCGTTGATTAATTTTAAAATTTGTAGGTTTAATTCGTCTGCTTTCTGCCTTAAAAGCTCTAACTCTGTGTTGCTCATTTTTTTCATCCTTTCCCTGCACATTCATTTTTTATTTTGTAGTTATCATGCATCTTACTATAAGTAATTCCAAATGGAAATACTGAAATACAAAAAATTTTATAAAAACTCTACTTTATTACCCAAACGCTTTTAAGTGATAAAGTAATCTATGAAGCTATCCTACATGATGTGAGGGCAATGTTCAAGGGTTTTTTACAAAAAAAAGCGCCAGATGATATCTGGACGCTTTTTTCTATGACAAATGCTGCTCAATAGCGGCTTCTGTAATTTGTGAATGTGAGGTATGCCATTTCACTTCACCGTTCTGGATGATGAATATCTGAGGGCTTTCATGCTTGACCCCATATGTTTCTGCAATGAAATTGGACAGCGGCCGGGCTTCTTGTACTTGAAGATAGTAAGCCGGCACATCCTCATGCTGATTTGCAAAGGCATCAAACTCATGAAATGCTGCCTGGCTGATCGGGCATGTGGTGCTGTGTTTCAAGAAGACGAAAACGCCTTCCTGTTCTGCAATCCGTTTAAATTCTTCCTCAGATTGAATAAGCTGTTTAGCCATGACTCAAGCTCTTCCTTCCCTGCTCAGCGATTCAACTGCTCAGCCTGTTTTTGTGCATCTTTCAGTTCGTCTTTTACATCTTCTTTCGTCTGGAGGACTTGATCTTTTGTTTCATCAGCTGCCTGCATCGCTTCTTCCCTCATATCTTGCATTGCAGTCGATGAATCCGTTTTGTCAGATTTGGAACGGTCTCTCAAATCCTTTACCTTGTTCATGATCTGTCCAGACTGATCCGCTACAAGCTGTGTGATGTTGGAAGTTTTGTCTTTTGCGATGCTGACATATTGCGTGCCTTTTTCCTTCGCATCTGCCGTCATTTTATCAGTTTTGTCCCGTAAGGCAACAGCCTGGCTGCCGAGATCGTCGCGAAGTTCTTTGCCTGATTTAGGCGCTAGAAAAAGAGCTGTAGTGGCACCGATGATTCCCCCGATTAAAGTTCCGATTAAAAAATCTTTACTATTAATTCCATCTTTGCTCATCATTATTCCTCCTCTTAGTATTTTTTTCTCTTACAGGGCTGATTTTTTCTTTTGCTTCCATTTCTCCCAAATTTCCATTGCTGCTTGACTCCAAGTGACAACTTGATTGATCTTATCTTGATTCTCTCTAACTGATGCCGATACAGACCCTGCCGCTTGTTTCATGGATGTATTGAACTGCTGTACAGAAGCTCCCACTCCTTGAACAGCATGAACGACCGTGTTCAGCTTTTCTGATTTTTCCTGAATATCTTCAGCCAGGCGGTTGGTCTTATGTAAAAGCTCGGCTGTTTCAGTTGTGATGCCCTTCATTTGTCCCTCCAGCCCTTCAAGAGTGGATGCGACGTTTTTTAGTGTCAGCTGCAGTGACTTCAATGTTTTAGACAAGTAGATCACTAATACGAGAAATGCAACTGCGATGAGTGCAACGCTCAAATAAAGAATAATAATCATCTCAAACCTCCTTGCTGCAGGATATACTGCTGTTTACCCGTTTTCTTCAATCATAAACATGTGTACTGGGCTGTATACATACTATTCTCCGTTATGTAAGAAAATCCTTTAATAAGCTTTTCCATCAGATAAATAAAAAGCAGTGAGATCACTGCTTTTTATTATGCCATGACGTTTTCGTAGGCTCTCATATATTTTTGGATATCTCCTGCTCCCATGAAGATGAGAACGGCTTTATCATGAGCTTTTAAAACAGATGTGTCATCTTCTTCAATCAGCTTGGCATTATGAATTTTTCCCTGGAGATCGCCGATCGTCAGCTTTCCGGCATTCTCACGGGCTGAGCCGAAAATATCGCATAAATACACACAGTCAGCGCCGCTCAGGCTTTCTGCAAATTCGTCAAGGAACTGCTGCGTCCGTGTAAATGTATGAGGCTGGAATACCGCGACAATTTCCCGATCAGGATATTTCTGTCTTGCCGCCTCAATTGTCACTTTTATTTCTGTCGGATGATGAGCATAGTCATCGATCAGCACTTGATCCCCAAGCTGCTTCTCATTGAATCTGCGTTTGACGCCCCCAAAGGATTTGAGAGCATGCTTAATGATGCTGGAATCAATTTCTTCATAATGGCATAACGCAATGACCGCCAATGAGTTTAATACATTGTGGTGGCCGTACGCAGGAATATAAAACGTATCATAGAACGTATTGCGGACAAAGACATCAAAAGTTGTCCCTTCCGTGCTTTTTACGATGTTTCTGGCTTGAAAATCATTTTCTTCCCCCGTGCCGTAATACACAACCGGGACGTTCGCATGGATTTTCGGCAGATGCTCATCGTCTCCGCAGGCAATAATGCCTTTGTTGACTTGAAGAGCCATCTCTTGGAAAGCGTCAAATACATCGTCAATGCTTGAGAAGTAATCAGGGTGATCAAAATCAATATTCGTCATAATCGCATAATCTGGCTGATAGCTTAAGAAATGGCGGCGGTATTCGCACGCTTCAAACACAAAGTATTCGCTGTTTTCATTTCCCTGGCCTGTTCCGTCTCCGATTAAGAAAGACGTCGGTTTTGCGTTTTGGATCACGTGAGCCAGCAGACCCGTAGTCGACGTTTTGCCGTGTGCGCCCGTAACGGCAACACTCGTGAATTTTTTCATGTAGTCGCCTAAAAACTTATGATAACGTATCACCGGAATTCCCTCAGACATCGCTTTTTCTATTTCAGGATGCGTGTCTGGGAATGCGTTTCCGGCGATGACTGTCATGCCGGGTTTAATATTTTCCGCGCTAAAAGGAAGAATCGTAATATTTCTTTTTTCAAGCGCTGTTTGCGTAAAAATAAATTTTTCGATATCCGATCCTTGGACAGTATATCCATTATCATGAAGTATTTGGGCAAGCGGACTCATACCGGTCCCTTTTATTCCAACAAAATGATAAACAGTCATAATTGTACCTCCAACAAACGTCTATCTGTTCCCCAGTATATGACGCTCATTTCAATTTGCGACCGCGGCGGCTGAAAAGCCTCCCTTAGCGGCGTATTTTATATGTTTTGTTATGTTTAGTATCAGGTTATTTCTTTCCGATTAAACCCAGATATCAAGATTTGTCTATGCACAGCTGCTGTAAAGCGGCATAGCTGTTAAATGCTCTAAACACTATCATACCATGTTTGGTGTGAAAATGAACCCATATTATTCGTTTATTAAATCACTTGCTGTGATCAGCACCTCCCGAGGCTTGCTTCCTTTTGCCTCAGAGATCATGCCTTCCGCTTCCATCATGTCGATCAGCCTTGCCGCACGATTGTAACCGATTCTGAATCTTCTTTGCAGGCTTGAAGTGCTCGCACTGTTTTGCTCTACAACAAACTCACACGCTTCGTAAAACAGTTCGTCCTCTTCTTTCAGGGCTGATCCTTGTCTTACGAGCTCTTCTTGTTCAAATAAATAGGTCGGCGGCATTTGGCTTCTGACGTGGGAAACGACGCGGTCGATTTCCCGGTCTGACACAAAGTTACCTTGCAGACGAACCGGTTTTCCCGATCCGTTTTCCAAAAAGAGCATATCCCCTTTTCCGAGAAGCTTTTCTGCACCGGCTATGTCGATAATTGTTCGGGAATCAACCTGGCTTGAAACAGAAAAGGCGATTCTCGTTGGGATATTCGCCTTTATCAGACCTGTAATGACATCGACTGACGGACGCTGAGTGGCGACGAGAAGATGGATACCGCACGCTCTGGCTTTTTGGGCGATCCGCGCAATGCTTTCTTCCACATCGTTTGGAGCCACCATCATCAAATCTGCAAGCTCATCAATAATGACAACTAAATATGGCAGCTTTTCACCCATTTGGTGTTCAGCGGTTAATTGATTAAAGCGGTCAATGTCGCGGACACCTGAATGGGCAAAAAGCTCATAGCGGCGCTCCATTTCCTCAACGACCCATTTCAAAGCAGCTGTAGCCGCTTTAGCATCAGTAATGACCGGGCTGACGAGGTGAGGAATTTTATTGTAAGGGGCCAGCTCTACCATTTTCGGATCAATCAGCAGCACCTTTACCTCACTCGGGTCAGCTTTATAAAGCAGGCTGACTAATATTGTATTGATGCATACGCTTTTTCCGGAGCCTGTAGCGCCGGCAATCAAGCCATGCGGCATTTTCTTCAAGTCGATAACAACAGGATTTCCTGAAATATCTAATCCCAGCGCAGCTGTGAGCGGTGACTTGCTTGTCCTGAAAGCTGAGCTGCGAATCATTTGGCGCAAATCAACCACCTTGCTCGTGCGGTTCGGCACTTCAATTCCGATCGTGTTTTTCCCCGGAATCGGCGCTTCAATCCGAATATCTCTCGCTGAGAGACTGAGTTTAATATCATCGGACAAGTTGGTGATTTTATTCACCTTTACACCTGGTTCAGGATGCACTTCAAATCTCGTGACAGACGGACCCTGGGTTACATGGACCACATTGGCGCGGACATTGAAGTTTTTCAAGGTCAAATCAAGAAGCTGACGCTGTTCTTCGATCCACGCAGTATCATCTTGAACCTGCGCTGGCGGGACATCAAGCAGTGCAACATTCGGAAATACATAGCTGCCGCGGCGCTCCTCTGCTTTTTGCTGTTTATGCGTATCTCTTTTCAGCATCATCACATTAAAAGGAACGGATGGCCCTTTTTGAGAAGATGCGCTTTGTTCAGTCCTTTTCTCCTGTACATCAGGCCTTTTTTTCGGCTCTTCTGAAGCTTCGCGAGGTTTGTCTGCGCGAATTCCCTGCCGATTTTCAAGAGTTGCAGAAAACGATTTGGAACCCTGCTCCATGTGTTCAGTTTTCTCAAGCTCTGTATGGCTGTCTGGCTGAACATCTATCTTCGTTTCCTGAGCCTCTCCCAGGGTGTCATAATGATTATTTATTATGCTTTCTGATGGCTCTTCTGATTCTTTTGCCACAGTTTCTGCTTGAGCCAGAGCCTCTGATGAATACTCATGATCAGTCAATAAAGGCTCTTCCTGACGAATTTCCATTTGTTCTTCTTGAACGAACGGGGACTCAGCACCTTCTGCCGCGTTTTCATGATGATTGTATACTTGGCTGTCTGACGGCTCTTTTGCTTTTTCATCCTCAGATACTGCCGCTGTCTGAGATTCAGGAGCTGTTTGCTCTTCATCAAGTTCAGCGGAGAAAACAGGCTCTTCAAATTTCTCTGACTGCTGCTCCCTTTGTTCTTCCTTAGCCGTTGCAGGCTCTTCGCGGCCTACTTCACTGTCTGAAAGCCCTTCAGCCGCCGTATCTGTGAGCATCTCAGGCGGTGTTTGCTCTTCGGCATGTTCAGCTGGGAAGGAAGGCTCCTCTTTTTCCGGCTGTTGAACGCCTGACTCAAATGGCACTTTGTTACCTGACGGCTCGGCTGGCCGTTTCGCCAGCGCCTCATCATGCTCCGTATCCTTTCTGTTTAAAACGCAAGAAGGCTGTTTTTCAAATTGGGTATCCGGGAAGAAAGGACTTTCTTTTTTGGAATGCGCCTGTGTGTCTGAAGCAGGATAGCCGCGTTCACGTTCGATCTCTTCTGACAGCAGTGTTACCTTCTCTTTTACCGATTTATCCGGTTCGTTCAATGTTTCAGAAGGCTTTTTCGGCACATCCTTTTTAACAGATGGTTTTTGATTGAATCCATAGACAGGCGAAGGGATATTTGTCGGTTTAAACGGTTTCTTCGCCGGCTCTGCTGCTTGATATGTATGCTGCTCTTCTTCATTTCTGGGACGCTCTCTGTAAGGTGCAGCACTTGGACGAGGCGCGGATTTCGGTTCGTCCGATGGTGTGCGGCGCCTTCTCAGGTCATGATTTTTGTATCCGTCAGGCACGACTGGAAAACGGAATTTGCCTTTTGGATATTCATAATATATTTTAGGATCTTCCAATCTTTTTAATTGTCCTTCAGGATGATGTACCTCTTGTTGCTGCGGAATTTGAGCGGGTTTTGTCTCCCGTTCAGCATCCTCTTCGCTTTCGCCTAAAAACAAATCAAAAAATTTATGAAGCCAACTCATAATTTATCTCTAACTCCCTTATAGTTTTCTGGGACGGTTTTTAGTATACCACTGCTGGTCGGCCCAGAAAAGATTAAGCTATCAGCAGAAACAAAGCCGCTAAACAAGGGCTTAGCGGCTTTTCACATGATTCGTTTTTTTTGGCGGATTTATGGGAGTCTAAAACTGAAATGCGTCTCCCGCCTCATAGTCTCCTTCTAACACAAGGATTCCTTTTTCAGCAGGGGCATCCGGCAAATCAAGCTCTTTCGCTGAGCAGATCATCCCGCTTGACGGAACGCCGCGAAGCTCTGCATCCTTAATGACAAGTCCGCTAGGCATCACAGCACCGACTTTGGCAACGACAACTTTTTGGCCTTTGTCAACGTTAGGCGCGCCGCAGACGATCTGAAGCGTTTCTTCTCCTACGTTGACTTTACATACGCTTAATTTATCCGCATTCGGATGTTTTTCTTTTGATTCTACATACCCCACAACAAACTTCGGAGATAAATCAACGACTAATGTTTCTTCAACGCCGTTTCTGTTTAAAATCTCATTCACATCTTGCACGAATGTTTCTGAGAGCGCAACAGGGCCGTTTTCATCAATGGTCAAGTAAGAAGACGCGTTGAAAATGTTGAAGCCCGTTGTTTCTTTTGTTTCGTTATTAAAAATTTTGACGACGTCGCCGTGTTTTTCGTAGCCTAATTGTTCGCGTGTCACATCTTGAAGAGAGATCAGGAGCGTGTCTCCCACACCTTCTTTATTATAAAAAGCGTTCATAAGTAAAAATCCTTTCTAATCCTTTTTCGGACGGCTTTTCGCCAGGATAAACACCGGTTCCAGCTTTCCTTCATTGTACAAAAATGATAGGGCGGTAATCGGGACGGTGCCGCCTGCAAAGAAGCTCATCGACATTTGTCCTAGAATATCATACCCCGATTCATTTCGGATGTCAGCAAGAATCAAAACGTCCTGATGAGGAACAGAGATCGCCAGCTCACCTTCTGCATGCTGCTTATATTCATTTAAGATCGCTTCGTTCAATATCCGGCTTGCGTCGTATCCGTCGTTTGCCCTGAAGAAATAAAAGTAATTGCCGGCAACCGTATCCTCTTTGACAACCGTCGGCAGAGAACGGAGATTAAATGCGGCCGTCTCTCTGATCCGCTCTTTTGTCCAGTTTTCTTTCTCAAGCATGCGCTGGTCAATTAAACGGTAGGTTTTCCCGAGATCTAGCGCGTAATAAATTCTTGTCTCTGCGGTATGATCGTCATAAATGAGCGGGATATCTTCGCTGGACTTGTCCGGGAAGGAAGTCGAGCGGATGACCGGATAAATGCGAGTTTCTTTCCCGGTCATTTCCTGAGCCTTCCCTTCCATTGCCGTCATCGCTTCGGAGACATAGTACACGATCTCATCAATGGCTTCGTCTTTTTTCAGTTCCCATTTTGCAATAATCGGCGGCAAATCGAGCGTAATCCCTTTTTTAGTCGTTTGATCCTCAACACGGAGGGTGTCTTTTTCTCTGTCAAACAGAAAGGAGCGATTCTCGTGCTGAAGGCGCTGTTTCAGTATATCTGACAGCTTCCTTGAGGTCATTTTCAAAACGATGTCCTCCTTTACGCTTTAGCGAGAGAGTCTGTTAAAAACTGTTCAATTTCTTCTTTTGTTTTGCGGTCTTTGCTCACAAAACGATTTACTTCTTTTCCTTCATTAAACACCACAAAGCTTGGGATTCCGTAAATTTCCCACTCTGCACATGTATCAATGAATTTGTCACGGTCTACGTAGTAGTAGGTGAATTCAGGGAAATTCGCTTCCAGTTCAGGCAGGAAAGGCTCTACAAAACGGCAATCCGGGCACCAATCGGCTGAAAACATAAATACAGACCAATCATCCTTTACCGCTTTTTCCAGCTCTTGAGTTGATTCAATTTTTTTCATTTCATATCCCTCCAGTTGTTTATGTTCTTACATGTTTTTTATCGATACTCGTCCATTTGGATCATACCAAACTGCTTGAGGCAAAACCACTTATATGCAACGAATGAATATGTAAGATTGGCTTTCCCATTATCATTATCATATTTTATTTGCATTATCAAGCTCGTTTCGTTTAACATCGTGTACATGAGGGTGAAATTTACAGATGGATATACATAAGGAGGGATTTTTATTATGGAGTTTATCGTCTATTTAGCAGGAGAAATCCACAGCAATTGGCGCGAGGAAATTAAAGAAAAAACAAAATCACTGAAGCTCCCGATTACGTTTGTTGGCCCGATGGAGAATCATGACCGCTCAGACAATATTGGTGAAGAAATTATGGGCGTACAGCCAAATGCCGTTTTAAAGGATGACAAAGCCTCTGACATCAACAACTTCAGAACCGCCGTCCTGATGAATAAAGCAGACTTTGTGATCGCCCTGTTTGGCGAAAAGTACAAACAGTGGAACACGGCAATGGATGCATCATATGCGATCGCAAAAGGAAAACCCCTGATTATCATCCGGCCGGAATCGCTCCACCATCCTTTAAAAGAGCTTTCCAATAAAGCGAATATTACGGTTGAAACCGTTAACCAAGCCATTAAGGCCCTTTCCTATCTATTTGAAACAGAATAAGAAAAAAGCTTGTCGATCCGGGCTTACTGCTCGTTCAACAAGCTTTTATGAAACCTACATATTTTCTTTAATCGCATCCACCGTCTGCTTATCGCAGGCTGTTACAAGTTTGATGAGCATTTCTTTAGCAGCAGCATAATCATCAATATGAATGATAGAAGCGTTTGTATGAATATAGCGGGAACATATTCCGATAACCGCTGACGGCACACCGCTGTTCGAAATATGAACCTTGCCTGCGTCTGTTCCCCCGCCGGATACAAAATATTGATATGGAATATCATGCGTTTCAGCCATATCAAGAACGAATTCCCTCATTCCGCGATGCATGACTGTCGTTCTGTCAAGAATGCGCAGCAAAAAGCCTTTTCCAAGCTGGCCGAATTCATTTTTGTCTCCGCTCATATCGTTTGCCGGGCTGGCGTCAAGGGCGAAAAACAAGTCCGGTTTAATCATATGAGAAGCCGTCTGCGCGCCCCTTAGCCCTACTTCTTCCTGAACCGTTGCACCCGCATAGAGTGTATTCGGAAGCTCTTTACCGTGTAATTCCTTCAGAAGTTCAATGCTTAAGCCGCATCCATATCTGTTATCCCATGCTTTTGATAAAATTTTCTTTTCATTCGCCATCGTCGTAAACGGACAAACAGGCACGATCTGCTGTCCCGGTTTAATGCCGATTTTGATGGCGTCTTCCTTATCATCCGCTCCAATGTCGATCATCATGTTTTTGATATCCATCGGACGGTTTCGCTGCGCATCTGTCAATAAATGCGGCGGTATGCTTGAAATCACACCCGGAACCGGCCCGTTATCTGTTTGAATTTCAACCCGCTGCGCAAGCAAAACCTGGCTCCACCAGCCTCCGAGCGTCTGGAATCTGAGCAGCCCGTTGTCTGTAATGGATGTCACCATGAAGCCGACTTCGTCCATGTGCCCGGCTACCATAATTCTCGGTGCGTCCTCTGCGCCTCGTCTGACTCCGAAAACACTTCCCAGTCTGTCCTGAACGATGTCATCGGCATATTTGGCTAGCTCCTGCTTCATAAAAGCACGAACCTGATGCTCATTGCCCGGCGCGCCGGGAAGCTGCGTCAGTGTTTGGAAAAGCGCTTTCGTTTCTTGATTCATGTTTTCCCCTCATTTCTATGTAGTCCTTTTATTTTATTAGAAACAATGAAGTTTTCCAAGCACCCTGACCGAATCTGCTCGATCAGCCGCGTATTGCTTAACAGGATTTGGCTGTTTCTGTATAATGAAAAGTACGATCAACCAGGAGGTGCTTTATTTTGAAATTGCGTCATCTTCTTTTAGGTGCAGGACTTGGAATTTGTGCGGCTGTCGTTGTGAAACAATATGTGATGAAGCCTTATATTTCTTCAGAAAAAGCGCTTCGAATTGTAAAGTCTGCTTTTAAGCAGCGGGGCCCGATTGACGGATCATGGATTTACACCCAGCCGGAGCCTTACAATATTAACGGAGAAACGGTACAGGTATACAAAACCGGCATTACACGATCAGCTTTCGGAGAATTAGAACAGTATGAAGTGATGGTGGATGCCAAAACGGGAGAAATTGTTGATGTCATTGATACAATCGCCTCTTAACACCGGACAAGCAAAAAATAGAAGCCGCTGCCCACGCAGCGGCTCTTTTTTATTATATCGCGCGAATCGGTTTGTATACCGGATACCACATCGCATCCTGCACTGCCTGTATAATGTCTTCAGGCTCTTCCGTAGCGACGCCTTCCTTCATTGCGGTTTTTGCAACTTCAACAGCAACGGTTGCCGAAACAGTGCGCAAATCTTCAACTTTTGGAAGCATCGGCGCGCCAGGCACCCCGACATTGACCATACCTGCGATTGCCCGGGCACATGCTTCAAACATGCCGTCGGTAATTAATTTTGATTTGGTAACAATCGTTCCAAGACCGAGACCAGGGAAGACAAGCGCGTTGTTTGCCTGCCCGATATGATACGTAACTCCGTTATATTCAACTGGCGGGAACGGGCTTCCTGTCGTGATCAGCGCACGGCCTTCTGTCCATTCGATTAAATCCTCCGGCTTTGCTTCAGAAAGAGTTGTCGGATTTGACATTGGCAAAATCGCCGGCCGTTTCACATGTGACGCCATTTCTTTTACAATTTCTTCAGTGAAAGCGCCGGAAACCGTAGATGTGCCGATCAGGATCGTCGGTTTCGCCTGCCGGACCACTT
Organism: Bacillus sp. FSL R7-0685; assembly: GCF_038002425.1. Taxonomy (NCBI): domain Bacteria; kingdom Bacillati; phylum Bacillota; class Bacilli; order Caryophanales; family Bacillaceae; genus Bacillus; species Bacillus sp. FSL R7-0685. The sequence goes on from NZ_JBBOCN010000001.1 coordinate 2,906,261, forward strand.
CAAGAAGATCAATGCCTCCGCCGTCTCCGTTCCGCTGATAATCCTTCACTTCATCAGCCGAACGGGCATACGGCTTTTGGAAATCAAGAAGCTGATCCATATCATCTGTTAACAGCCCGTTCCTGTCTATGCACCAGAAGCGCTTGTATGATTCTTCTTCACTCAGTCCCTCGCGCACCAATGCTTCCCGCAGCTGTTCGGCAATTCCGATTCCTGCCGTTCCCGCTCCGAATATAACAACTCTGTGATCTCTCAGCGGAACTTTAGACGCTTTTGCACAGGATAAGACTGCGGCCAAAGAAACAGCGCCAGTTCCTTGGATATCATCATTGAAGGTACACACTTTATCTTTATAGCGTTTCAAAATGCTTCGCGCGTTTTTCGCCCCGAAATCCTCCCAATGCAGCAATGCATTCGGAAATGTTTCTCTCGCCAGCGCAACGTAGTCGTCAATAAATTGGTCATAACGTTCCCCGCGCACTCTGGAATGCTGGTTGCCGACATAAAGCGGGTCGTTTAAGAGGCTCTCCTGATTTGTCCCCGCATCTAAAACAACAGCCAGCACTCTGCTCGGATCAATGCCCGCAGCCGCTGTATAAACCGCCAGCTTGCCAATAGAAATCGCGATTCCTCCGACGCCCCAGTCACCGATTCCTAAAATTCCTTCTGCATCAGTTGCAACAATTAAATCGATCGTATCGCTTTGATCTTTATACTGTTTAAATGCTTCTTTCATACCGTCCGGGTCATCGATTGACAGATAGAGCCCTCGTGGTTTTCTGTATTCATGGCTGTATCTCTGGATTGCCGTTCCGACTGTCGGTGTGTAGACAATCGGGAGCATTTCCCCTAAATGGTCATTTAACAGGCGGTAAAACAGCGTTTCATTCCGATCGTGCAGCGCCGTTAAATAGACATTTTTGCTCAAATCGTCAGGCTGTGCGGAATATTGCTCATACGCTCTTTTCGCCTGCTCATCAATTGTTAATACCTTGGGCGGCAGAAAGCCTTTTAAACCAAGTTCTTTTCTTTCTTCCTCAGTAAAAGCAACACCTTTGTTCAAAAAAGGAACAGAGAGCACTTCAAGGCCTCTTAATGTTGTTTGAATGTCTCCTTCGTTTGTTACTCTGAATTGTTTCACCCTGCCTCTTCCTTTCTGAGCATAATTAGTACTAGGTTTGCATTATTAGCCGGAAAACATGCAGGGTAAACATAAAAATATGCTATTGCTTCATTCGCTTGACTGAATCTTTGATGCTTCCGTCCTCCTCCCATTGAAGGGCGCGATACTCGGCATCATGATAAAAAATAAACCAAGCGTCTTTTTCTGCTGCGAACGCCTGCCATTTCTGCTTTTGCGGGATAGAGGTCATCGGATAATCATCGTAAGCCAGCACCCATAGCGGATTGCGGTGGGCATGTGTCGGCATCAGATCTGCCATATGTACGGCAGTTTCACCCGCATCCTCGCATATCAGGACACTGTGTCCGTCGCTATGGCCTCCGGTGTGATGCATTGTAATACCCTCTGTGATCGTTAAGGTGTCTTCAAAGGTTTTGACTTGGCCAGCTACAGCCTCCCAATTTTCTTTCCAATACGTATTTTTCGACCTGATATTCGGATGGCGCATTTCGTCCCATTCAACAGCTGATGTATAAATTACTGCATTCGGAAAGACAGAGACGAGCCGTTCACCTTCATACTCCGTTAAACCGCATGCATGATCAAAATGAAGGTGTGTCATTGCGATCACATCTATATCGGCAACCGTTAATCCGAGTGCTGCTAACGATGGTTTCACATTCGACTCTTGTGTCACGCCATAGTTTCGTTTTTGTTTATCAGTCAGCTTGCCGTACCCAATTCCGGCGTCAACGATGATATTGAGCCCATCCTTTTGAATCAAAATAGGGTCTGTTCTTAGTTCAATCTGGTTTTTTTCATTGACTGGATATTTTTTAGACCAAAGCGGCTTTGGCACAACGCCGAACATGGCGCCTCCGTCCATATGCGTCACGCCTCCGTCAAGCCAGGTCAACGTGATGTTTCCAATTTTCATTGTTTCCATTTTCATCCCCCCTGTCATCATGGTAGCAAACGGCCCATAAAAAAAACAGACTCCTGTCAGAGTCTGTCTTTACGTTCTCCATTCAACCTCAGCCCGATAGATCGGCTGGCCGAGTGCAGAGAATTTTTCTTCATATTCTGTCATAATATTGCCTTCCAGATTGCTGTTATGCAAATCGAGACTGACGTATGTCAGCAGGAGGCCGTACTCAGAGAAGCTCTTCAAAGAGTACTCAAATAAACCTCGGTTGTCCGTTTTAAAATGAATCGATCCGCCTTTGCCCATTACTTCTTCATATTTTTTGAGGAAGTGGGAATATGTCAGGCGGCGTTTTTCATGCCGTTTCTTCGGCCAAGGATCAGAAAAGTTCAAGTAGACCCGTTTCACTTCCCCCGGCTCAAACACATCCGTCAGCGTGTCCGCATCTATATTCAGAAGCTTTACATTCTGCGCTTCGCTGTCTTTTACTTTTTGGACGGCTGTCACGATGACGCTTTTAAATAACTCAATACCAATATAATTGATGTCGGGATTTTGTTTGGCCATACCAGAAATAAATTGGCCTTTTCCTGTACCAACCTCGATATGGATCGGATTGTCGTTACCAAACACTGTGTTCCATTTCCCTTTATAATCAGCAGGATTGCTGATGGCAATATCTGCGTTTTCAGCCAAAAAGTCATCAGCCCAAGGCTTGTGGCGCATTCTCATATGATTGACACCTCTATCTATTATTTCGACTAACAACATACCATGAATTAAAAAGACCCGCAAGCTCGTTTTTCCAGTGTATCTCTCTTAAGGCCGAGCGCATAAAAAAAGAGGGTCCCGTCTGCTGGAACACTCCTTTCCCATGTATAAAAACGCTCTGTTTTGAACAATTTAACCCGTATGATACTGAAGGGATGTGTACCGTTATGGGTTTACATTATGAGCATCAAGTTCATTTATTGAAGGATATATTGACTGACCATCAATTGGACTGCTGCGGAACAGTCGCAGAGTACGAGCAGCTTGAGCGTGTGATTAAATCACTGATGGCAAACACCGAGCTTGATTCAAATTTCAAAAACGTGCTTGAAGATGTTTACCGCTACAGCCAATCAGGAATATCGTCCAAATCCATCGACTCACACATACAAGAGCATCAGAACAGCCTGTCTCAATGGGTAGAGCAAATGGATTCGTATTCCTGATTAATCAACAATTCGTTTCATGAGGATATGCAGCTCTTCCATTGCATCATGAAATTCCTTATCATTGCCTTTTGCTTTATGCCAGGCAATGAAAGTAATTGTTTCAGATAACACATACCAAGCCATTCGCAACCGAAGGCTTTCTGTCAGCTCTATGCCGTACATGCTCAGCCAGCTCTCCCAAGCTGGCTTTTCGACGTAGTGGTACAGCAAAGGCCCGAGGTCCATCGCCGGATCAGCGATCATGGCGCCGTCCCAGTCAATTAAATACAGCTGGTTGTCTTCAGACAATAGCCAGTTATTATGATTGACATCACAATGGCAAACGACTTTCTCACCGAAATGCACTTCATGCAGGTGTTCTTCCAAATACTTGATCCCTTCTTGAATCAGCGGCGAAGATTGCTGCACAGCAAATACAGCCTGCTTCAGCTGAGACAAAAGAGCCCCCGGGTTCAGCGGTTCTTTTCCAAGTCTCTTCAGCATGTCCAGCAAGGCTTTTGATGTGTGTATTTTACGAAGCAATTCAGCAACGGGCCGTCCGCTCATGTCTTTAGGCTTCAGCTCTCTGCCGGTCATCCAGTGCTGGGCCGTAATGACGTCCCCATTTTCCATCCGTTTTGTCCAAACCAGCTTCGGAACAATGCCTTCGGCGGATAAAACAGCTAAAAAAGGTGAGCTATTACGTTTTAAAAAAAGCTGCTGCCCGTTATGTTTCGCATAATATGCATCTCCTGTAGCTCCTCCGGCGGGGAAGATCTCCCAATCGCTACCTAGTAATTGTCCCAACCAGTTCATATCAATGTTCAACCCATCATTTCTTAAAATATTTTAGAATTAAGGCTAATCGTTTCTAGTCTATCCAGCGAATGCCTTTTTCGTACGAATCGTATAAAAATAAAAAAGACAGCTATTGAGAGTCTCATATGCTAATCAATAGCCGTCCTTTAAATTTTAGCGCTATAGCACAAACTTCGTCAAGCAAAACTCTTAAGATCTGATGCTAAATATAAGATAACCGTTCCGATGCCGTTTACTGCAACCGTTTTCTTGATTTCTGTTGGGTCTTCCTGAAATCCTGATGGATCACATAAAAGCCGATAAGGTATGTCGTTTGGCAGCCTCCACTCGACGGAGTCTGGACTCGCGTGATGGATAACAATGATATCTTTCCATTCGTCAACCTCGTCAAGATCATAAAGCCTGTATGCGATAAGGTGTTCTTTTAGCGTCAAGCATTCAAGATGGCGCTGGATGTCTGCAGCGGACCTAAGACGGAATGCAGGATGCGCTTTTCTCAGCGAGATCAGCCTGCGGATATAGTGAACATCTTCTTTGAATGTTTCACGGCGATCCCAGTCGAGCTGGTTGATGCTGTCACTGGATTGATAGCTGTTTTCCACTCCCTGCTTCGTCCGGAAAAATTCCTGGCCGCTGTGAATAAACGGCACCCCTTGGGCAAGCAAAATAATCGCGGCTGCAAGCCTTTGCCTGCTTCGCTTTCGGCTGTCATTTTCTTGAGGAAGCGCAAAGCTCATTTTATCCCAAAAGGTGTGATTGTCGTGTGATTCGACATAATTGATGGACTGGCTTGGTTCCGGAACAATCGGTGCTAATGCCTTCCATCCGGAAGACCCGGCAATTCCATGCATCACAGCTTGTGCTGATTCACCGCTGCCGAGCGCAAACCCTGCTGCCTTAAGGTGAAAGGTGTTCCCTTTTACAGCGTCACGAAACATATCATTAAAAAAGCCGATGCCCGGCATTCTTGGCGCGTTCGCCAAAGCAGCTTTCTGTTCATGCGGCAGCGGTGTAGCCAGATCCCACCCTTCTCCAAAAAGCAGGATTCCGGGCTTTGCCTTAGTTGCTTTCTCTTTCATATAAAGCACGGTGTCAATATCTAAAATCCCGAGGAGATCAAAGCGGAAGCCGTCAACATTGTATTCTTCAAGCCAATAGACCACGCAATCCGCAATGAATTTTCTTGCCATCCTTCTTTCTGATGCGATATCATTGCCAACGCCGGTGCCGTTTGATGGCATCCCACATTCGTCGTGCCGGAAAAAATAACCGGGCACTGTCTTTTCAAAGGGGGAATTCTCCCTCTTATACACATGGTTAAAAACAACATCCAGAATGACTCGCAGACCGTGCTGATGCAGGGTATTGATCATTTGTTTCAGCTCTGTTTTTCTCGTTCGAGGATCATGAGGGTTTGAGGCATAGCTTCCCTCCGGGGCAAAGAAATGAAGCGGGTTATATCCCCAATTGTATGCATCAAGCGGCTTCTCTTCATCAACTCCGACAAAATCATTCACCGGCAGAAGCTCCACATGTGTAACACCGAGCTCTTTTATATACGCCAGTCCAGAAGAACTGCCATTTGCGGTTTGTGTATCAGTTTCCGTTAATGCTAAGTATTTTCCCTTGTTTATCATGCCGCTGTTTTCATGGATGGAGAAGTCGCGAAGGTGCGTCTCATAGATGACGGCATCCACAGGGTGTGAGAATGGTTTAAGAGGAGCAGTCCATTTCATTTGATCCGGGCGCAAGACGACGCCCTTCTCTCCATTTACAGTCACAGCCTTGGCATACGGGTCAACGGTTTCCATCCATTCTGAATTGTTGCAGATGCAAAACAAATACTCATATCCGTGAAGGTCACCTGTGACCGTAACGGCATAGACGCCTTTTTCCAACCGAGTCATTTGGAATGTGCGCCCGCTTTTATTGGGGTGTGAAAGCTTGACAGCAGCTGAGGTTGCAGCAGGCGCCCATACTTTAAATACGGTATGATCCGCGGTATAAACGGCGCCCAGCTCTCCGTCATAATAAAATTCGTCATCGAACACAGCCGTCCGGATGACCGCGCCAATTTGGAGATCCGTTTTGTGGCCGCTGGATGCTCTGACGCAATGGATTTTTCCAAATGTCACAGGATGGTCGGATACGCAGACGTACTTGTATTTTGCTTCAAGGGAGTATTCCTCCCTGACAGCCAGAGGAAAAACTGTTGTTTCTGTCTCAAGCCGAAACGGCGGTGTAATGATTTCCTTTTGTTCAGCAGGAATCAGAACAGTAATAATATTCATGTCATCGACATACGCTTCGAAGCTGCGGCGGATGCTGACCATCGGAAGCTCTCTCCTCCAAACACGTTTATGTTTTGATTCTTAGGGGTGAAGGACTAGATGCCAGACGAAACGGGGTAGTGCCCATGATTTCACCGTCAGCATGGAAGGGGATTTTGTCCTTCGTGTAAAATGTAATGTCCTTCGCTTTAAACATCGTAACGCCATCCATCTTTGTATGTTTTCCAAATGCCATGAGACATAAAAGCCAATATTTTTTCAAAAACGGCTGGTTTTCAACGATTACGATATCAAATGTCTTCTCGCGCGGATTTGCTAGGGGCGCCGCCTTCATGCCTCCCCCGTAAAACGGATGGTTGGATACAACGGCAAACCAGACATCATGAAATTCGCGCGTCTCGTCTTCCGTCGTACAAGCTAACGTAAACGGCTTAAAGGTTGCCGAAGCGTGCAAATGAGAAAGCGGATACACAAGAAATCGAAGGCGGAGAAAAAGAAAAACCCGTCTCAACGGAAATTCCATCGCCTTTTTATTGACATATGCGTCAAACCCGATCCCGATATGATTCATAAAATAAAGAATCTGTGATTTATCCTGAAGGAAATTGACGCTCCCTAAATGAAAGGTTCTTGTTAACGGGCGCTTTACCTTCTTGATTTCCTGTATCAGATCGATTTTTTTAATAGAGAATCCTCGCGAAAAATCATTATACGCGCCTGCCGGCACAAAGCTCAGCTCAATATCGTCAACATCTTTCAGCCCGTTGACAACTTCATGCATGGTTCCGTCTCCGCCAATGACGATCAGGCGCTTCAGCTTATATTCCTGTATCGTTGAAATCTGTCTGGCGAGCACCTCTGCGTGTCCCGGATGTTCAGTTAAAAATGAACGGTGCTCAACCTTTCGTTTGATCAATTCTTTTTGAATGGACTTCCAAACACGCAGGCCGTTTCGATGTCCTGCTGTCGGATTAATAATAAAAAACCAATGGCTCATCTTTCTCACCTGCTTATGTTATGAGAAAACCGCTCAAATCGTTCTCTTTTACTCCAGCCACTCCTGTCTGCGATAGGAGTCAGACATGCAGTAAGACAATAGAGCCTTTGCAGCCTTTACCTGATGATGTTTGATCGGAGCAGTGTTTTTCTTCTGCCGCTCAATCCATTCTTCCGCGCTCCGCTTATCCGCTATTTCTAAGCCGTATGGCGGCTCCGGGTAATCGATGTACGACGTTCTGCTCAGAAGCAATTTTCGAACCGGAATCTCAGCCTGTTTTTCCTTTACGATCTTTGACACAACCGAGTCCGTACGAAACAGGCTAAGCCCTGGATTTAACACTGATGCAGTCTGAGAGGCTGTTTTCTTGTCCCAAAAACGATTTTTAGACCCTATGTAGACACTGTCTTCCTCAGCCTCTAAAAAAGAAACGCAATAAATTTCCAGAGGAGAAATAATCACAATGCTTAATTCAACCGCCGCCTGCTGAATTTTCAGCACAGGCTTATACATAATAAAATAAGAATCAGGCAGCTGCTGGGTCAGATAACGCAAAATGCGGTCCTGCTTCACTTGGTTTGAGAGTTGAGATATTTCTGAAAGAGTAGAGCTTGCCCATTTGAGCTGAAAATCATATAAATGCCTTTTATAAAAAGAAGCAAGCGCCACCCTGCTCTTCGGGAGCCTTACATGAATATCTTCTTCGTCCTCAAACCATTGGTGTCTCTCTTCTTGTATATCGGCTTTTATCTCTTCTTTTCTTCTTTTCAATGAAAATTTTTTTCGTTTCTGCACCGGTTCCGGTTCTTCAGCACTGGCTTGCCTTTCTTCATGCTGGCGCTCCGCTGCTTCTACTAGTGAAAGCCAGCGCTCTTTTTTCAAACGTACAAACTGGTTGATATAATGGTACGGATCAAGCTCATATCTCGATATATAATCATGAATTTTGATGATTTGTGCCATGTTTGTTTCTCCACTCCGCAATGAATTAAGATAATTGAAATTTGAATATTTCCTCGTATTTTGGTGATTGGTTCAAGTGTATTTGAAAGAGCGAAAATCGTTCAGCCATCATCGAAACCTCGCCGCTTTCAAACGGAACGTGAGCTGGAAATCCATCTTCGCCTGTCCATTTTCTTGCCAGCGTCATATGAGGATGATACGGTCTTTTTTCCACTTGAAAGCCGGCCTGAAGGACAGCCTGCTTCGTATGTTCCCGCAGTCTATCAAGCGTTTTGTTTTTCTTTGGCTCCAGATGTAAAACGCGCGGCCTTCTGCGGTCGCCGAATACATCTATCTTGTCAAACTCAATTGAAAATGGGTCAATTTCTGAAGCAATCTCTGCTAGCGAACCTTCAAGCTTCTTTATTTGTGTCTCATCCGCCGCTCCGAGAAAAATTAACGTGATATGATAGTCAAGCGGGTGCACCCATTTTTGAAACGTCAATATCGGTTCGTTTTTCGCAGCCTGGTAGATCGGATTTGCAATTCCCTCAGGTATGGGAACGCCGATGAAATAATGAGGCCGTATATCTGGCATCCGTCTGACACTCCCTTCTTTGACAGCTATTATTTTATCAATAAAGAGGCTGTGCGGATAGAGGAACAGTGTATGAAAACACTCTCGCACAAACGTTTATTATGTTAGGATATTATATGACACTTGTTTTATTCAGAAAGGAATGACAATGTTGAAAATCGTTGCAAACACAGCTGATCTGATAGGAGATACACCGCTAGTGAGATTGAATCGGCTTCAGCCGGAAAATGCGGCACAAGTCTATTTAAAGCTTGAATTTTTCAATCCGAGCGGCAGTGTGAAAGACAGAGCCGCTTATCAAATGATCATAGAAGCTGAACAAAACGGTTTACTCAAGCCGGGATCAGTTATTATAGAGCCGACAAGCGGAAATACCGGAATCGGGCTCGCCATGAATGCGGCAGCACGCGGATATAAAGCAATCTTAGTGATGCCTGATACGATGACGAAGGAACGGATCAACCTGCTTAAAGCTTACGGTGCAGAAGTTGTATTAACTCCCGGAGAGGAAAGAATGCCGGGCAGCATCAAAAAAGCGAAGGAGCTTGCCGAACAAATTCCGAACAGCTATATTCCAATGCAGTTCGATAACACTGCTAATCCTGATGCGCACCGGAAAACAACAGCGCCTGAAATCGCCCGGGCAATAGAGGAAATCGGAAAACCGCTCGGCGCTTTTGTCGCCTCCTCTGGAACGGGCGGAACCATTACCGGAACAGGTGAGGCGCTCAAAGAGCTTTTTCCGGATATCACGGTTCATGTTGTTGAGCCAGCGGGTTCGCCTGTATTATCCGGCGGAAAACCTGGCGCACATAAACTTGTAGGAACGAGCCCAGGCTTTATACCGCCGATTTTAAATGAAGACGTTTATGATGAAATTATCAAAATCTCTGATGAAGACGCGTATACGACGACAAGACGGCTTGCTGCTGAAGAAGGAATTCTTGTCGGTCCTTCATCAGGCGCTGCCTGCTTCGCGGCAATCGAAACAGCGAAACGCCTCTCTCCTGACAAAGTTGTGGTCTGCATGACAGCTGATACAGGAGAACGGTACTTATCAACTGATTTATGGTCATTTATTTAAAAAAAGGACTGGCTTCAGCAGAAGCCGGTCCTTTTATTTTGCAAGCTCGTAAATGGCCTGAGCATATAACGCTGTCGATCTCAGCAGGTCATCAATTTCGATATATTCATCCTTTTGGTGTGCGCTGTCAGGGCGTCCGGGGAACAGCGGGCCGAACGCGACACCGGCTTTTAAGGATCTCGCATATGTCCCCCCGCCGATTGAGATTAAGTCAGCTTTTTTACCCAGCTGGCCTTCATAAACCTTTTGCAGGGTTTTGACTAACGGATGATCTGCGGACACGTGATGCGGCTTGCTGTCTTTGAATTCTCCCAGATCAAATTCAGATGCACTTTCGAATGCATCGCGAATCGCTTTGCTTTCTGCTGTCACAGGATAGCGGATATTGATCCCGAGCTCGCCTCCCTGCCCTTCTTTATAGCGCAGTGTTCCGACATTTAATGTCAGCTCACCGCTGATTTCATCCTCACAGTCGATGTCCAGTTTTTTTCCTCTTGTATCACCTGAGAACTTATCTGTCACAACTTGCACAAACCGCTTTCCTGCATCGTCAAGCTCAGTCTGCTGGAGAAATTCGCACAATAAAATGCCGGCATTGATCCCATTGTTCGGTTCCATCGCATGGCAGGAAAGACCGTACATACGCAAAATGAGCTGTCCGTTCTCTATTGCAGCTTCCCCTTTTTGATCCGTCGTGCGGAGCATGTCTTTAAATGAAGACAGAATCTCTTCATTTTTCGGCCCTTCAATGACAGCTTCCGCAGCGTCGGGCACCATGTTTAAGCGAAGGCCTGATTGAAACGAGACAAGCACTGCCTTTGGTTCTGCTTGATTTGGGCGGTGCGGAATAAGTAAAGAAGCATCGATGATCCCTTTTTCCGCATTAATGATTGGAAAATCGGCGTCAGGCGCAAAGCCCATTGTTGGCATTTCTTCATGCTTGAAATAATGCTCTACGCATCTCCAATCGCTTTCTTCATCTGTTCCGATAATCATTCTGACTCGCTTGGACAGGGGCAAATTCATGTCTTTCACGATTTTCAGCGCGTAGAATGCCGCCATTGTCGGGCCTTTGTCATCAATGGCGCCCCTTGCATAAATCCGTCCGTTGCGGATTTCAGCTGAAAATGGATCACTCGTCCACCCATCTCCCGGCGGCACGACGTCAACATGGCAAAGTACGCCGATAATGTCATCGCCCTCCCCCCATTCAATATGACCTGCGAAGCCGTCAAGATTTTTTGTTGTAAAGCCTTCTTTTTCTCCAAGCTCCAGCAACGAAGTCAGGCTGGCGTTTACCCCTTCTCCAAACGGTTTACCGGGTCCGGCGGTTGTTTCGTCCATGACACTGTTGATTCTCAAAAATTCCTGCGTATCACGAATTAAATCCTCTTTTTTTCTGATCACTTCAACTTCCCAGTTCATAATGATCCCCTTTCCGCAAGAAATGACTTGCAAAAACCAAATAAAACGAATAATATTAATGGTGTTTTGTTAAAACGTTCGTAATTGGAGGATACTATGTTTCATCTAAAAGAGCAGCAAACATCCATAAAGCAAGAAATCATAGCAGGGCTGACGACCTTTTTCACAATGGTCTATATCGTCGTGGTCAATCCGGTCATTCTGGCTAACGCCGGGGTTCCTTTCGACCAGGTTTTCACCGCAACGATTATTGCCTCCATTGTCGGAACGCTGTGGATGGCCCTGGCAGCAAATTATCCGATTGCTATTGCGCCCGGCATGGGCTTGAACGCTTATTTAGCCTTTCATGTCGTAAGCGCAAGCGATGGCGGCATCACGTACGCAACAGCTTTCAGCGCAGTATTTACAGCAGGGGTTCTCTTCATTATTCTATCGTTAACGCCTTTAAGAAAACAACTTATAGAAGCGATTCCAAACAATTTAAAATACGGGATCACAACAGGGATCGGGCTGTTTATTGCTTTTATCGGTTTGCGTCAAGCGGGCATTGTGGCAGCTGATGAGTCAAACCTAGTCACTCTCGGCAATCTGCATTCACCTGGTGTTATCTTAACGCTGGTTGGCCTTTTGATCAGCGTGGTCCTGATGGTGCTGAATGTAAGCGGCGCTTTATTTATCGGAATGGCAGCTACTGCTTTGATCGCCTTTTTCACCGGTCAGCTCCATTTTCCAAAGGGATTTATGTCGCTTCCTCATTTGCCGGAAGGATTGATGATCTCAAATCCATTTATCGCTTTTGGCGATGTCATTCATCACGGCCTGTACGCTGTCGTCTTTTCTTTTCTATTAGTCACCATTTTTGATACGACAGGCACGATGATCGGAGTTGCCGAGCAAGCCGGGCTGATGAAGAACAACAAGCTGCCGAACGTGCGAAAAGCGCTGCTTGCTGATTCAACCGCGACGACAGTAGGAGCTGTTTTCGGCACAAGTCCGACGACTGCATTTATCGAGTCTTCCGCCGGTGTCGCAGCCGGGGGAAGAACGGGGCTTACGGCTTTGACTGTCGCGGTGATGTTTGCGGCTTCAATGTTTTTCAGTCCGCTTGTCAGCGCCTTGTCCGGTATAGCCGCCATCACCTCGCCTGCTTTGATTATCGTCGGCAGCCTGATGATGGGCTCAGTTTCCAATATGAATTGGAAAGAGATGGACGAGGCATTTCCTGCGTTTCTCGTCATTCTAGCCATGCCTTTGACCTCTAGCATTTCTACAGGAATCGCGCTTGGCTTTATTTCGTACCCAATAGTAAAAGCGGCGCGGGGAAAATGGAGAGAGATTCATCCGCTCGTCATCGTTTTCGCCATTCTGTTTTTCATCCAGCTGTTTATTTTATAAGGATAGACCAAAAAACCCAAACGTCGCCGTTTGGGTTTTTTTATGTAAACAATAAAGAGACAGCGGCCGCTAAAAAACAACAGGCGGCAAATGCATAGTGCAGGATATTGATACAGCTTTTTCTGGCCCGATAATATTCATCACTTTCCTTATCGGCGCCAATTAAAAAAGGGGCATCCATGACCTTGTCAAAAATAAGCGTCAGGATATAACGGCAAACCCCTGTATATACCAGCAGCGCAATCACCTTCAGCCAAATTGGGGAAACAAATATGAGAACGGTGAAAGCTGACAATAGCATGTACATCTGCCTCGCATACTCGCCATTCCTCAGCATGACTTTAAAAAACAATTCCTTATAGCCTGTGCAGATCGTTCGCCTTTTAAATATCCTTTTTGAATTACGGTATAATAACGGTTTTCTTCTCATCCTGTCTTTTACTTTTGGCATTCCCGCCTCCTGACTCATCATCATCACAAGTCCTGCAAGAGCAAGCCTGCTTTTTTTCTCTTCAGTCACCTCAGCTTCAAAAGCCGTGAACGAAGCCGTCTTTTTCAAACTGCGGATAACTGAGAAAAGCAAAAATAAAATGCCAAAAAGCGCAAGCAAGTGCCACTGAGTCAAAACAATCAGGATAGCAGAACCAGTAAAAAGAATAGCTCTGACAAGGATATCGCCAATCCATCTCGAAATAGAGCGCGGCTTTCTGATCCTGTCTTGCTTTAAGGATAAAAAGAATATATGAAGGCCAAACAAATAACACAATAGAGCAGTGCTTTCTGCGAATGTGATGTGAACAAAATGACTGATAAGGGGAAGGACAATAAAAAAGAGAAGCAGCCATTTAGCCATCGTGACCAGAAAAGAATACAAAAGCGCGTACCGTTTGAGCTGATAGATGATTTCCTTCTTTTGCAGCAAAAACACTTTGTCCGCTTCCATTAAAAATGTACGAATCGAGCCTGTAAACATGATCAGCCCACACACAGCGTACAGCCATCTCCACTCCGCCACTTCAGACCACTCATAAAGAAGACCTCTTCCATTCATCAAATCAATATACTGATAGATGACAAAAGCAATCGTCGGCAAAACAATATAGAGAGCGACTGTCCAGTCAATGACCGCATGCAACACTTTAAACTGATACTTGTAATAGTCAAACAGCCTTCGAAAAAAGAGCGTACGCCCGTTCATGGCCGATCACCTTGAACTGCCTTATAAAAACAGTCAAGCAATGACTGCCCCTCTAATCCGGTCTTGTCCTGAATATCTTTTAACGTGCCTTGGAGAAATAATGAACCTTTCTCAATCATATAAAACCGGTCACAGATTTTTTCCGCGGTATCGAGTACATGCGTGCACATCAGAATTCCGGCTCCACGTTCTTTTTCAGCCTTAAGCATGTCCACAAAGCGTTTCGTCGATATCGGATCAAGGCCGATAAACGGTTCATCAATCACATACATATCCGGCTTAGAGAGAAAGGCCTGGATAAGCATTAGTTTTTGCTGCATGCCCTTCGAAAAGGTGACAGGCAGCTCATGTTTGACATGATCAAGCGAAAACGTCTGCAGCAGGCTTTGGGCCCGATGCGCAAATTCTCTCTCTTCAATGCCGTGGAGTGTGCTGATCAGATCCAAATGCTCCCACAGCGTCAGTTCTTCGTAAAAGGACGGATGCTCCGGAATATATGCAAATGAACAGTCGTTCCAGGCAATATGCCCTTTAAAATCTTCTGAAAGGCCGAGTATCGCCTTGATTGCAGTGCTTTTTCCGGCGCCGTTAGCTCCGATCAGTCCAACTAGTTCCCCTTTTCTGACTTCCAGAAAAACATCGGTGAGCACTTTTTTTCGGCTTGTATACCCGGCCTGTTCTATTGAAGCTTCAAGCAAATTTGTCAAAACTCACCCACCTCCAAAATTTACTACGAAACAGAATAAAAAAAGTTTCTTTAACCATAATAATATTGAGCCGAAATACATAGTAATCCAACAAGGATGGCTGCCCAACGCGAATTGGAAAAAATTAATAGGAGTTATCCCTAGATTCATCACTGCAATATCGTGTATAATGAGGGCGAATTATTTTAACAATTACAGATGTCTGCCTTTGTTGCTATTTCGTACGCAGTTGATAGTCGTGAGTTGTGGTTAGTCAAGTCCATCCGATCTTATGATAGGGAGTGGTTTTTTGAAACCTTCAACAAACCGTATGCTAACTCGAATCAAATCAGTTTACATGTTTATCCAAGAAAAAGGTCTTGTGACAACACAGGAACTGGTTGACGAATTCGGCATTACACCTAGAACGATTCAAAGAGACTTAAATGTGTTGGCATATAATGATCTTGTTCATAGTCCAAGCCGTGGCAAGTGGGAGACAACGAGAAAGAAAGTAAAGATTACCTCATAAATTGAAAAATTACATAGGGCCGCCTGAGAGCGGCCCGATAGATAATAGGGCGAAGAAACTACTGAGCCTTGTTTTTGTGTGCTTATAAATAAAACCCCGCATTCGGTATGCGGGGTTTTTGTCATGCTTGCGGCTCATTGAGCAAATGAAGCTCTTCCTCTGTCAGCTCACGGTATTCTCCGGGTGCCAGAGCGGGATCTAGGGAAACGCGTCCCATCGAAAGCCGCTTCAGATAAACCACTTCGTTGCCGACTGCCTTTGCCATTTGCTTGACCTGATGGTATTTTCCTTCTGTAATTGTCAGGTATATCACGGTATTGCCACTGTCGTTTGTTTTGATTTCCGCTTTTGCCGGCTTTGTTTTATAGCCGCCCTCTATGTAGACACCCGTTTCCAAATCGGAGATGTCTTCCCGAGAAATCTGTGATTTTAAATGGACTTCATACGTTTTTGGAACATGCTTTTTAGGAGAAAGGAGCCGATGTGCGAGCTGCCCGTCATTTGTGAGCAGCAAAAAGCCCTCTGTATCTTTATCAAGCCTGCCGGCTGGAAATGGCTCAAATCTCATCTCCTCCGGCGTCAGCAGATCGACCACTGTTTGCTGCCGGCTGTCCTCAGTCGCCGACAGCACGCCCTGCGGTTTATTCATCATAAGATAAATGAATTCTCGATAATCAACCGGTTCCCCGTATACGGTCACCTCCTGTGTATCAGGATCAACGTGCGCCTTTACATCTTTGGCAGGTTTGCCGTCGATCATCACGGCTCCAGCCTTCACAACGGCTTTGACTTCTTTTCTGGAACCATACCCGCTGTTGGCAAGCAGCTTATCAAGTCTCATTCCCAATCTCTCCTTTATAAAAGAAAGCCCGCAGCATGCGAGCCCTCAGTTTCATCATATCTAGTTCATCAGCCTGCATGTCTGCCTTTCTTTAAGAAACCTGGCAAACGGCGGCCTAAAATTTTCTGCAAAAATCCTAATCGGTAGCCGCAATACAGGTAGACAGCTCCGCCAACAGCGGCCGCGATCACCACAACAATCGCAGCTTGCAGCTGGCCATCCTGATAGGAAATAAAGAAGCCTAATACCCACTGCACGATTTTCACGGCAATACCCATAATGGCTGATAAGACAAGCATCAAAACAGTTCGTTTAACTAGTATCTTATACGAATAGCCTGCATGGCGCTTAATCATGATAAACCCATATAAAAGGGAAGCGATATATCCAAGCGCCGTCGCTAAAATCGCTCCGTCAGCCTGCATCAGCTTGATCAGCGGAACATTCAGCACAAGCTTGATCACGACGCCGATCACAAGGCTGACAACCGCAAATTTTTGCTTATTGATGCCCTGCAGAATGGCTGCGTTGACTGTAAACAAAGAGAACAGAATTGCGACTGGCGAATACCATAGCAAAATGTTTGCCCCCAGTTCAGGGTGAAGGCTCTCTGACCCGTAAAAGAACGTATACGTCGGTCCTGACAATAGAGAGATCCCAACAACAGCCGGAATAATTAAAAACAGGATCGTCTGCATCGTTTGATTAATCTGCTGATTTAACAGCTTATAGTTTCCGCTTGTAAACGATTCAGTAATCGTTGGAATTAATGTCAGTCCGAAAGCAGTTGCTAGGGAAACCGGGATCATCACGAGCTTCTGAACATACAGGGTTAGAATCGCAAGCATGTCTTGGCTGATGGCTTGATGACCGGCTTCAATCATCGCTTTGTTAAACGTATTTGTATCAATATAGTTATACAAAGGGATGGCTAGTCCGACAAAAACGTACGGAGCAGCATAGCTGAACAGCTCGAAAAACATTTTTTTGTAGCTTAGGTTTGCTGTCGGACCCGTATTCGGCATCATCGCCAGCAGGCTGCCCTTCCGTTTGTTCCAATAAATATAAAGCACGACCAGCCCTCCGAAGGCACCGATCAGCGCTGCGAAGGTTGCATAGCCCACAGCGATGACAAGGCCGCCGTTGAAAACCTTCAAAATCAAGAATGTCGCACTCAATAGAAAGATGATGCGGACAATCTGTTCAACGACTTGGGAAACAGCTGTCGGACCCATCATTTGGTGCCCTTGAAAGAATCCGCGGACAAGGCTCATAATCGGTACGACCAAAAGCGCTAAGCTGACCATGCGGATGACATAAACGACATGATCAATTGTCAAGCCGTTATTATCCTTGCCTCCCAGCGATATTTCCGCAAACATCGGAGCCGATAGATACAGAATGAAAAAGGCTATCATTCCTGTGACGAGCATAACCGACATGCCCGCCTTGAGCATTTTCCTGCTTGTCTCATAATCCCCTTTTGAATTATATTTGGAAACAAATTTAGAAACAGCGGCCGGAAAGCCCATCGTAGCAATATTCAAAAATAAAGTGTATTGGTTGTATCCGTATTGAAATAATGCACCGCCTGTCGCCCCGACCATAATGCTGAAGGGAATTAAATAGACCATCCCCAGAATCCGCGATATATATGTACCGAGCGTTAATACAAACGTGCCTCTTAACAGTTTGCTTGACATGTTTCTTCATCACCATTTTCTACGAAGATTCAACTTTTCTATTTTACCACAACTGGGCATTTAGACGGTAATAAATACAAAAGCAATCCTGTGAACATTCATGTCCGCGGCAAAAGACGTTTAAGGAGCGGCTTTCTTTCGCTATAATAGTACTGCGGACGGGGTGTCCGCACACGAAATGAAAAGAAAGTTGATGATAAAGATGAAACAATATGACGTAATCGTAATCGGCGGAGGCCCTTCAGGCTTGATGGCTGCGATTGCAGCAGGAGAACAGGGCGCTGGCGTGTTGCTGATAGATAAAGGAAATAAATTAGGACGGAAACTCGCGATTTCCGGGGGCGGCCGCTGTAATGTGACGAACCGCCTTCCTGTGGAAGAAATTATCAAGCACATCCCCGGCAACGGGCGTTTTTTATACAGCGCGTTTTCTGAATTTAATAATGAAGACATTATCAAGTTTTTTGAAAACCTCGGCATTCAATTGAAGGAAGAGGATCACGGCCGGATGTTTCCTGTGACCGACAAAGCCCAAAGTGTCGTTGACGCGCTGTTAAACAGGCTGAAGCAGCTCCGCGTAACAATCAGAACGAACGAGAAAATTAAATCTGTTATATATGAAGATGGACAGGCAGCAGGGATTGTGACGAATAATGGCGAAATGATCCATAGCCAGGCAGTCATTATCGCTGTAGGCGGTAAAAGCGTGCCTCATACCGGAAGCACGGGAGACGGCTATGAATGGGCTGAAGCCGCGGGCCATACCATAACAGAGCTGTTTCCGACAGAGGTTCCAGTCACTTCTGGCGAACCGTTCATTAAGCAAAAAACACTTCAGGGCTTATCACTAAGAGATGTAGCCGTTAGTGTGTTAAATAAAAAAGGCAAACCGATTATCACACATAAAATGGACATGCTGTTTACCCATTTCGGCCTCTCAGGACCTGCCATTCTCAGATGCAGCCAATTTGTCGTAAAAGAGCTGAAAAAACAGCCTCAAGTGCCGATCAGAATCGACTTGTATCCGGATATCAATGAAGAAACGCTTTTCCAAAAGATGTATAAAGAACTGAAGGAAGCACCGAAAAAAACCATTAAAAACGTGCTGAAGCCTTGGATGCAGGAGCGCTATCTCCTATTCCTGCTCGAAAAAAACGGCATCTCTCCGAACGTATCGTTTTCTGAGCTGCCGAAGGATCCTTTCAGACAATTTGTAAGGGACTGCAAGCAGTTTACTGTCCTCGCAAATGGCACACTGTCGCTTGATAAGGCATTTGTCACGGGAGGCGGGGTATCTGTAAAAGAAATTGACCCGAAAAAGATGGCTTCTAAAAAAATGGAGGGGCTTTATTTTTGCGGTGAAATTCTGGATATCCACGGCTACACAGGCGGATACAATATTACCTCCGCCCTTGTCACAGGCAGGCTTGCAGGGCTAAATGCCGGGCAATACGCCCGTTCTTAATCATTACTCTTTAAATCTCTTGCCGCCAAACTCACATTTGAACATTCCCCGCATTCATGTTAGGGTGAGACTTGTTTTGTTTCACCTGATTGCGGGGTAATTTTAAGAGAGGAATGAGCTGCCATCGTACGACCATACTAAGCCTGCGAGCAAGATATAGGCGTACACAAAAAATTAGAGGGTGAGAAATGTTGAAACATATATCTAGTGTATTTTGGATTGTGATTGCAATCACAGCTGCAGCTGTATTATGGGGTGTTATTTCTCCTGACAGCCTGCAAAATGTGTCTCAATCGGCACAAGCATTTATTACCGATTCATTTGGTTGGTATTATCTTTTAGTTGTCTCTTTGTTTGTCGGGTTTTGTCTCTTTTTGATTTTCAGCCCGATCGGAAAAATCAAACTCGGAAAGCCTGATGAAAAACCGGAATTCGGGTTATTATCATGGTTTGCCATGCTGTTCAGCGCAGGCATGGGAATCGGCTTAGTATTCTACGGTGCGGCTGAACCGATCAGCCATTACGCAATTAGCTCTCCATCAGGTGAAACAGAAACCCCCCAAGCCTTCAGAGATGCACTCCGCTATACGTTTTTCCACTGGGGTTTGCACGCTTGGGCCATTTATGCCATTGTGGCATTATGCATTGCCTATTTCCAATTCCGCAAAGGCGCACCCGGGTTAATCAGCAGCACACTGTCACCGATTCTCGGGGATAAAGTAAACGGACCGATCGGAAAGGCCATTGACTGTATTGCAGTTTTCGCCACTGTTGTCGGGGTGTCAACAAGTCTTGGTCTTGGCGCAACCCAAATTAACGGCGGTTTGAATTACCTGTTCGGCATTCCGAATGCGTTTATCGTCCAATTGGTTTTAATCATTATTGTGACAGTGCTCTTTTTACTTTCTGCGTGGAGCGGACTCGGAAAAGGAATTAAGTATTTAAGCAACACAAACATGGTATTGGCCGGATTGTTAATGTTGTTTATGCTCGTTGTCGGGCCTACAGTGCTGATCATGAACTCATTTACAGATTCTATCGGACAATACATTCAAAATATCGTTCAAATGAGCTTCAGACTGACACCGAACGATCCTGAAAAACGCGAATGGATTAACAGCTGGACGATTTTCTATTGGGCATGGTGGATTTCCTGGTCTCCATTTGTCGGCATTTTCATCGCCCGTGTATCCAGAGGCCGGACGATCCGCGAATTTTTAATCGGCGTCTTGGTGACACCTTGTATTTTGACATTTCTATGGTTCTCCATTTTCGGCGTATCAGCCATGGATCTCCAGCAAAAAGGCACGTTCAATGTAGCAAAGCTGTCCACTGAAACGATGCTGTTCGGAACACTTGATCACTATCCGCTGACAATGGTGACATCGATCCTTGCATTGATTCTGATCGCAGTATTCTTTATCACGTCTGCTGATTCAGCTACATTCGTGCTGGGCATGCAGACGTCGTACGGTTCTTTAAATCCGGCGAATTCTGTGAAACTCAGCTGGGGTATCATTCAGTCCGCCATGGCGGCTGTGCTCCTATATTCCGGAGGGCTTGCCGCTTTGCAGAACACAGCGATTCTGGCAGCGCTGCCGTTTTCTATCGTTATCCTGCTGATGATTGCCTCTCTCTATCAATCGCTCTCAAAAGAAAGAAGAGAGATCAAAAAAGCGGAGAAACTCGATAAACCGAGAAGTCCAAGAGTGAAAAAAGCATATTAACAAAAAAGATCTTTCCGCGCCTGCGGGAAGATCTTTTTATTTGCGATATAAAATAAGGGCGGAAAAACAGTAAAGCTGCTCGCCGTCTGGGTCGCACGCCGCCGAAACCGTATATTTGATATCAATCAGCTGCTCCTCCGATATCCCTTTTAAAAATGAATTGATTTCCGTTTGTAAGTCTTTTTCATGCTCTTCATCAAATACCGCTACCTTCAGCATTTTATCCGCTCTCCTTTCTCTATCAATCTATTCCGTTTGGAACAGCGTTATGATAGAGAAATGATGATTATCTCGTTTCCAGATAAAAAGCTTTCCGTATATGGGATTCCCTCTGTGGCTCGCCGCCTTGCTGCCCCACTTTCAGCAGCACGGCATAAACAATTCGCATATGGCAGTAGCTGATCAGGCTGACGCTGAAAAAAGGGACAATGCCGGGCAGGTACGCAAGCAAGAAAAAGAGAGCAACAGTCAGCGCAAGCATAGTAAGCGTATATTGCAAATACGCCACACTGAGCAAGAGCGAAAATTTCACATACAGACGTTTTTTCCAGTCAAAGTGGACGAGCAGCGGAAACACATAAAAAAGCATGGATACGAACAAAAAGCCAAATATCATAATGGCGAAGCGCAGGATGTGCAGAAGGAAATGACTTGGATAAATGAAGGCCAAATCAATATAAATGATCACTCCGATGAGCGCCAGAACAGCGCCGAGCAGATTTGAACGAAAAAATTCACCCTTGTATTCCTGCCAAAACGTTTTGAGCACGGGAACGTTGTCCTGCCCCTGAATCCACTTCCGCATGACAGCGAATAAAGCCGCGGTCGCGGGCATGATGCCAAACACGCCGAGACCGAGTAACGTAAAAAACAGCCACAGCAAGTTTGTATACGCAAATCTCATAATCCATTCGCAAAAACGCAGCATCCGTCCCAGTGAGCCATCATGTTCCATGGCGCCCCCTCCTTTTTTGCATTATACATTCTGCATCTGAAAAAGCTCTTTCATGCCGATCGGCTTCTTTTCGGCAACCGAGCGCCACATTCCCTCACCAACCGCGATGGAGTAGGCTCCAGCTTCAGCCCCGGCTAAAATATCATAGCGGCGCAGCGGGTCTTTTCCTAAAAAAAGATCCTCAAGCAAAAGCGGATCACCTCCGCCATGCCCCCCTTCATTTTTGACCACTTGTATCGTCTGCTTTGATTCAAAAAGCGGATAGTATTCGATTGTCTGCTCAGGAAAAGCAAACGGAATTCTGGAAGGTTCGTGAAATTCATTTGATTCAATACGCCCTTTTGTGCCGTTGATCGTCAGCCGGTAGCCTTCATACGGGGCCGAAAAAATAATCGAGTAGCTTAACAGTGCGCCGCCATCATATTTGACTGCCGCCACGTACGTATCCTCGATGTCAATTTCCTCGTCAAAAATACACGCGTCAGGCCTGTATGCAGTATATAAGCTGGACTGGTCTCCTGCTTCGAGATGATCATCCTTTATAGAAGCTTTAGAGGAACGGGGATGCCACCTTGAATAGTAGTGGCATTTTTCTTTGACCCGGCACGTCCCGCAAAAACGCCCGTCTTCTTCCGGCAAGGGGTTCCACTCACTGTCCGGCCCATAGTAATTCAAGGCGCCATAAGCAAATACCTCTTCCGGATTTTGCCCGAGCCACCAATTGACGAGATCAAAGTGATGTGTTGATTTATGGACAGAAAGGCCCCCGGAAAACTGTCTCGACCTGTTCCAGCGTTTAAAATAGCTGGCGCCATGATACGTATCAATATACCAATTTAAATCAACGGAGGTGACCCTGCCTATTTTTCCGTCCAGAATCATTTCTTTTATTTTCCGATGAAACGGGCTGTAGCGATAGTTAAACGCGACGGTGACTTTTCCTTCGCTTTTGGCCTCCGCTTCAAGCACCCGATTCGCATCCTGCACTGTTGTCACCATTGGTTTTTCAGTAATCACATCTGTATTCCACTGAAGACTTTTTACAATATATGTGACATGCGTATCGTCCCTGCCTGCCACAATGACGATATCAGGCTTTGACACGCGCATCATCTCGTCAAAAGCATCTTCGCTAAACTCGGGCACGTGGGCCAGCTCGGGAAATTTCTTCTTGCAAACGGCAAAACGTTTCGGATCGGCATCCAGCAATCCCGTAATCTCATAATGAGTTGAAAACCGCTCCAACAGCGGTTTGATAAACATACTGAATGCTCTGCTGCTCAATCCGCAAAAGACGATGTTCTTCAATATCCTCACCTCTATCGGGCTTCAGTTAGTTGAGAAATCAGCTGCAGCGCTTCCTCTGTTTTTTCAGCATACACAGGGATAAACGCCGCCATATCGCGATTCAATTGAAAAGAATAGCCGTTCAGCTGTTTTTTCCCTTTTTCGATCTGAACGGCATAGATCGTTTTTTCTCCTGTTTTTTTACTAACAGTTGTATAAGGAGATGTTTTTTCAGGAGGCAATCCGTTTAACGGCTGAAAATTTTCCGGATCATCGTAAGCTTGAAACATGTCTTCAGGCACGATAAAAACATCTCCTTCATGGGCGGTAATTTCAGTCAGCAGTTTTTCCTGAAAAGCTGGAAAGATATCGACCTTCCCGGCATTCTGCTCGGCGGCCTTTTTTATTTTTTCCTGTACGCCAGCCTGCATATCAGAAAAGAGAATGACATGCATTCCGTCCGGCCTGCTTGAGCATGATGCCAAAAAGAGCACTGAGACGATCACACACAAAGCCGTACGTATCTTTTTTGTCATTTCCCCGCTGACCTAAAAAGAGACTCCAGCTCTGTCATAGCTAAAATAAACGCGCCGGCTCCGTGCAGATCGTTTGTGCTTCTTTCGCGGCTGACATAATAGTCATAGAAACCGGCTGACGTTCCGACACATATGTCTTTGACGAGAAACGCGCCGGCTTCTGATGTTTCGGTTTTATGCTGAATCAAGCCTTGATACGCTTTAAGTAGTGTTGTTTCGTAAGCTCTGTCTAGATAGCCTTCATTGATTCCTTTTGCGATTGCGTACATGTACAGACAGGATCCTGAGCTTTCCAGCCAGTTATCAGACCTGTCTCCCTTATCAACGATCTGATACCATAGCCCCGTCTCTTTGTCTTGATAGCGGCAGATGCTTTCCATCATGTCCTGCAGCGTGTTTTTCCACACATGACGGTTTGGATGCTTCTTCGGCAGCTCTTCAATCATGTCAGAAAGAGACATGACATACCAGCCGATGGAACGTGCCCAAAATTCCGGTGAACAGCCTGTCTCTTCATTGGCCCAAGGCATTTTTTTCGCTTCATCCCAGGCGTGATAAAAAAGTCCGGTTTTTGAATCCTTCGTATGCTTTTTCATTAATGACTCCTGCAGCACGACCTGATCAAACAGCTCCGGCTCCTGCTTCAGATTGGCATATTTCAGTGCGAACGGCCCCCCCATGTATAAGCCATCAAGCCACATTTGGTAAGGATAACCGTCTTTGTGCCAAAAACCGCCCTCAGACGTCCGGTTTAGTGTTCCATATAAGCCGCGCAGCCTTTTTGCCGCTTTGACATACCGTTCATCCTTCGTCTGCTCGTATAATGGAAAAAGAATGAGACCCGCTTGAATGGCGTCCAGTTCATCTCTTCTAAATAATAGATTGCCATAATCATCGATTAAGAGATCTGCATAAGCCTTCGCATACTCAAAATACCGCTTTTCCCCGGTTGCTTCCCACAGCCGCAATACACCGCATAAGAAAACACCCTGGTGGTAGTGCCAGCGGTTTGCAGGAGGCAGCTCCTCGACTGTGTACGTATTCATAATGGTTTTTGCCAATGCCTCCGCGTACGTAAGAGGCGATTTTACAGCGATTGATTGATCCATTGATCCCATCCCTTTCTTAATAAATTCCTTCCTCGCCAAATTTCTTCGCTAAACGATTCGCAAGCATGACCAAAATCAGCCCGACCGCCGCTTTAAATACGCCGACTGCTGTACTGTAGCTGAATTGGCCCTGTTTCAGCCCTGCAGTATAAACATACGTATCAAAAATTTCCGCCACTTCCCTGTTAGTCGCATTTAACAGCAAATACACATGCTCGAAGCCAAGCTCCAGCGTGTCTCCGATTTTCAAAATCAGCAAAACGACGATAACGCTTTTAATGGCGGGCAGCGTAATATGCCACATTTGCCGCAGCCGTCCCGCTCCGTCCATTTTCGCCGCTTCATACAGCTGGGGGTCAACCGCTGTAATAGCCGCCAGATAAATGATCGTCGACCAGCCCGCTTCCCTCCAGATAACCTGCAGAATATACAGGGGCCGGAACCATTCTTCGTTCAGCAGAAAATTGATTTTTTCACCGCCAAAAAACACAATCAGTTCATTAATCAAGCCTCCGTCTACCGTTAAAAGCACAAACGAAAGCGATACAACAATGACCCAAGACATAAAATGCGGGATATAAATCAGCGTCTGAACAAATTTTTTAAAGAGAGCAATCCGCACTTCGTTCAATAGAAGCGCCAGCAGTATCGGCACCGGGAAAAATATGGCCAGGTTCAAAGCAAATAACACGAGCGTGTTTTTTAACAAGAGAAAAAATGTAGGCTCAGTAAACAGCCTGATAAAATGCTTCAGCCCCACCCACTCACTGCCCAAAATGCCGAGGAACGGCTGATAATCCTGAAACGCAATCACAATTCCCCACATCGGGACATACTTAAAAAGCAAAAAATAAATACACCCTGGCAAAATCATCAAGTACAAATATTTTTGCTGAATCAGCTTACTTAGTAAGCGCTTTCTTTTTTCTTTTTTAAAAATGACTGTATCAACAGCCGGCGCTTGCGCTTCTGCTGTTTTCATTTTTTCCCAGCCTCCTTTCACGGGTTCTTGCATTCACTGTAGCGCAGCAGGCAAAAGTCCGTCTACAATCATATGATCACATCCTGTTTTATCCCTTTATAATCAAGGGTTCAGGAGGTCCACCTGAAAAAAAGACACCGATATTAGAAAATGATTATTGACAATATCTATCAATCTTTGGATTAATTGTATTAAGGTGAAGTGGATGTTATGAAATGGGGGGTTTTATGAAAAGAAGCCAATACAAGTTTTACTACAAACTGATCACGTTTTTCTGCCTGCTCAGCACCATTCCGGTTATTTTGGTCGGATTGTTTTCGTACGAGCACTCTCAGAAAACGGCTATTTCCAACGTTTCAGAGGAAAAATTCGACACACTCCAGCAGACCCAGCAAAGCATCGAGCATATATTGAAAACCGTCGATCACTCTTTAACCCACTATGTGAGTTCGCCGCCTCTCCTTCGCACATTGTCCGAGCCTTTGCACTCAGACCAATTTCAAATCTATAACCAAGTGAACCAAGAGCTCAATTATCTGCAAAGCTTTGATACCGATCTGTCCAACATGACGTTAGTCAGTTATACGAAAAAATGGTACATGAACAATTCCGGTTTGTACCGTTTGAATACAGACACTCTTCATGAAGCAGCCTCAGCGTACACGAAACACAAAGCGAGCCGCTCCTATTGGGCGCTTGAGGAAAACAATCATTTGATTTCAACCAAAGAAGGCACATCAGAAAACTGCCGCTACAATATCAATTTAATTAAGCAGCTGCCTTTGAACAGCACAAATACAAAAGGATTAGCCGCCGCAAGCATCCCGAGCTGTTCGCTTGTCAAAAATATGCCTGACTATTCTAACGCCAACAACCTGTTTATCATGGATGAAAAAGGCCGCATCATCCTGCATAACAATATGTCTGACGTGGGAGAAAATCTTCATAACGACGGTTTTGTCCAAAAAATGCTGGCGCAAACCGCTAATAGCGGTCAGTTTGAAACAGTTA
This sequence comes from Bacillus sp. FSL R7-0685, assembly GCF_038002425.1. NCBI lineage: Bacteria > Bacillati > Bacillota > Bacilli > Caryophanales > Bacillaceae > Bacillus > Bacillus sp. FSL R7-0685. The sequence goes on from NZ_JBBOCN010000001.1 coordinate 2,933,091, forward strand.
TTGACCGGATTCATTATAAAGTCACCTATCAAAAATCCGATTATAACACGTGGACTTATTTTTCTCTCGTTTCCCTGCCTGAGCTAAAAAAAGAAGCCAAATCAATCGGCTGGATCACTTTTACAGTATGCCTTATTTTGTTAACGCTTTCATTATTGTTTTCTTGGCTGGGTTCCCGCCATTTTTACAAGCCGATCAGGGTGCTTTACGAATCATTCGCAAGGCATGGTGCCATACAAGAAAAACAGCCGCCTCAAAATGAATTTGAGTTAATTGAACAGAGCTTTAAGCAGCTGAAGGACAGAAATGATGATCTTGAAGAAACGATGAAGCAGCAAGCCACCCACCTGCAGCAATATTTTATGGTCAGGCTTATGCTCGGAAAACTGACGGATGAGGAGGTTAATAACCGTTTTGAAAGCCTCGGTTTAAAGCAAAATTGGCGGCACCTTGCCCTGCTTGTGCTCCAAATTGACACACTGAATCATACACCTTATGAGAAAAAAGATATGGATCTGCTTTTGTTTGCCGTCAACAGCCTGATTGAGCGCAGCATCCCGACGGACAAACATCTTGCCCCCGCCGTGGTGGACAAACAGCAGGCAACGATTTTGATCAATCAAAGCGGGACAAAGGAGGAATTCATGGCTGAGCTGAATGAGACTGCAAGGATGATTCAGGAAAAAGCGGAAGCTGAGCTGCAGCTGTCTGTCAGCATCGGCGTCAGCCAGCCGTTTGATGCGCTGACAAAGGCGAAAACAGCCTACGCTGAAGGTTCGGAGGCGTTGAAATACCGGCTCAAAGCAGAAAACAAATCGATTATCTTTTATGAAGACCTGGACCAGAAAAAAACCTTCAAAACCCATTTTCCCAAGCAGCTTCAGCATGAGCTGTTCGATGCCGTCAAAGCAGGAGACAAGGAGAAAGCGGACAAATGCCTGCACGCGATTTTGCAAGCCATTTTCACCCAGAACACCAACCCGTATCAATTTCAAATCGCCATCGCCCGTTTTTTGAACCATGTGATTGAGCTGATGCATGTGCTCGGGATCGAATTGTTTGAGCTTGAAGAAAACAAAATGCTGTATGACCAAATTTTTGAGCTGAAAACGTTCGAGGATACCGAAAACTGGCTAAAGAATGAGTTTATTGATCCGATGACAGACAAAGTGAACGCCCGCGCGGATGCCCAGTACAAAAATATTTCCGACAACATCATTCATATCATCCATCATGAGTTTGAATCCGAATTGACACTGGACGAAATCGCGCGCAGGCTGCATTACAACCCAAATTATTTAAGCAGCATTTTCAAAAAAGAAATGGGAATTTCATTCAGCGAGTATGTCTCAAGCTACCGACACCATATGGCGAAAAGCTGGCTTGCCGAAACAGACATGGCGGTCAAGGACATTGCCGAAAAGCTGAAATATAAAAACTCGCAAAATTTTATCAGATCATTTAAGAAGCTGGAGGGGATTACACCGGGAAACTACCGCCAGCAAAAAAGAAGCATGTAAAAAACCCAAAACCGCTTGCGCGTTTTGGGTTTTCCCAATGTTATTTTGCTTGTTTAAACGCTTCTTCGTATTCCTGAATAATTTGTTTTCCTCCGCTTGACTCCCATTTTTCCACTTCTTTATCGAACTGGCTTTCTGTGATGTCTCCAATCATATATTTATAAGTCGCGTCATCAATGATTTTCTTCAGTTCATCACCCCGTTCCGACTCCGATGCGGAATACAGGCTTTCAGCCGGGTTTGAGACGATAATCTTTTCATTGTCCTCGGTCAGCTCCTCGTACGCCGTCCGAAGCGGATCTCCAGTGTTTTTTAAGTAGGCTTTATCAATGGCAATTAAAGCGGACAGCGGCTGAATATCAGTCTGCCAGTCTTTTACCTGGCTTTCTTTGCGTGTAAACGTTTTGTCCGCACCTTTGTTGTAATGAACGCCGTCAATGCCATAAGTCATCAGGCTATAGACATCTTCTTCGGCAATTCGGTCAAAAAACGCCAAGATCCGTTTAAGCTCAGCTTCCGTTTTCACACTCGTTTTCGGGAAAGCAAACACGCCGTTATGGCCTCCTGATGCCCATACCCGCTCTTTCCCATCTGGGCCTTTTATGCGGTTGATGATCTCGAGCTTCATTGATTTATCAGAGGCATGGTCGCGCAGATTGACCGCATCTACCATATTGCCAATATAAATTCCGGCTTTTCCTTGAGAAAACAGCTCCTGCTGCTGGGTTTTGCTCGTGACGGGAAAATCCTTATTCATATACCCGTTATCACGCAGCTTTTTCATATAGTTCATCGTGTCTTTGTATTCCTGTGTCATGAAATCAGGCGTGAATTTGCCGCCCGATTCCTTCCAATCTGTCGGCATGCCTTCATACGAGCCAATCGTTTTAAACGCGCCGTAAATCAAGTCATTACGGTCTGTCAGCCCGATCGTATCATCTTTCCCATCCTTGTCCGGGTCGTCCTCCGTAAATGCTTTGGCCACTTCATAAAGCTCATCCAACGTTTTCGGGGTTTTCAAATTTAAATTGTCCAGCCAGTCCTTCCGAATGACGATCCCCTGTCTGGAAAGCGGGCGCTCTCTGTATATCCCGTAGAGCTTGCCGTCAATTGTCACATTTTTATTAATGAGTTTGTTCATTTTGTTTAAGTTGGGATAATCCTTGATATAATCGCCGATTTCCCAAAACATTCCTGACCGAAAGGCATTCATGACTGACGAATTTTTAATATCCTGGATGGTCACGATTTGCGGAAGATTCCCGGCTGCAAGCGCTGCATTCAGCCTGTCTTCTTTCACCGCGTCTGGAACCCAGGTGATGTCGAGTTCTGTATTTGTCAGCTTTTCAATTTCTTTAATCGCCCTGTCTTTCGGCGGCTGCTGGTGATACAAAATCGCCATCCAAGACAGCTTTACCTTTGAATCTGGGCCAGCTTTGCCTTCAGCCGAAGACTGATCAGCTCCTTTACAGCCCGCCAGCACTCCGCCGAGTGCCAGTACAAGCACAATCAAAAGCACCCTCCATTTGTTTCCCATCGTACCCCTCCGTTTCATATTTCTTTATCCTTTGACAGATCCCAGCAAAGCTCCTTTTGCAAAATGCTTTTGTATAAACGGATAGACAAGCAGAACCGGGATGGTCGCCACCACTATGACCGCCATTTTAATCGTTTGCTCAGGCGGCGGGCTGCCCGACCCCATTTCAGACATATCCCCCTGCATACCGCTTGATACAATGACGATTTGGCGCAGAAGCACCTGAATCGGCCATTTTGCTGAATCATTTAAGTACAAGATCGCTGTCATATACGTGTTCCAATACGTGACCGCATAAAATAGTGAAATCGTTGCGATCGCAGGAAGAGACAGCGGCAGCACAATTTTAAAGAATATGCCCAGATCATTGCACCCGTCAATTTTCGCGGACTCTTCCAGGCTTGATGGGATATTTTGAAAGAAGTTTTTCAGAATGATCAGGTTAAAGGCATTAATGGCTGTCGGCAAAATAAGCGCCCAGTAAGAATCGAGCAATCCAAGCGATTTGACCACAAGGAAAGTCGGAATCATGCCGCCGCTAAACAGCATCGTAAATACGACGAGAAACATGAGCGGCTGCCGGCCGATTAAATCACGGCGGGATAACCCATAAGCCATCAGTGAAGAAAGAAACATGCTGACCGCAGTGCCTATCACTGTCACAAACACAGAAACAAGCAAACTCTTATAAATAATATCTGTTGAAAAAATGTAGCGATAAGCATCTAGCGAAAAAGTGGTCGGTATTAAAATGAATTTTTTCGACACGACTTCTTCTACTGTGGCGAAAGATGCTGCGATGACATGAATGAACGGAAGTACGCATATTAAAGCGAACATCAGCAAGAAACCATAAATCAACATATCAAACAGACGGTTTTTCAGTGAATGTGCGATAGCTCCCACCTCTCTTTGTAAGCGTTATCATGTTTTTGAAAACCGAGCTCAGCATGTGACGATATCGTGTCTAAAATGTAGCAAATCTGTGATTGCCATGTCTATAATCATTTGAACAGAGTCCCCGGCCGGGCGGGGGCTGCCGCGAATTGAGACCGATAACAAAAGAAAAAGAGCATAATCTTAGAAAATGATTATGCTCCGTTCTCCTCCCCGTTCAGAAGTTCGGCCGTATTGATTTGTGGCGAAAACCCAAGTTCATTCACGGCAGATTCAATGGACCATGGCCGGCCCGGATTATCAGAGACGGCGTAATAAGTGCCATACCGGATGTTGGTCTCAATGGCGGCTTTGAAAATCGACAGCAGATCGGGGTGAGAAAGCAGTGTCTTTTTCGTCCGTTCTTTTTCATGCAGCGTATCCATTTCATCTGTCACGACTGTTCCGATTCGAAGGTTGATTACTGATAGCTTATTTTCCAAATAAAACAAATGGCCGATCTGTTCAGAGGTCAGCTTTAATACACCGTACAAGTTTTTTGACAGCGGATAATCGCTTGTTGTGATTTCCCGTCCTAAGAGCGAGCGCCCGTCTTTTTCATATACATCTGTGACATGATTGCTGCTGGCGAACACGAGCTTTTGAATGCCGAGCTCCGCTGCCGCACGGCACAGATAATAGCTTGCCCTATAGAAAACATCCGTCATTTTTTCAAACTCAGCGATGTCCATAATATCGTATTTGATTTTCACAGCGAGTAAATTCAAGATGGCATCGGTATCTTTTGGAATCTTCTTCAACAGCTCCTCATAATTTGCCGCGTCAGCCTGAATGGAAGAGGCTTTGCCATCGAAATGATCTTTATCAAGCACAGTCACTTCATAGTCTGAAATAAGCCCTTCAGCAAGCAGTCTCCCAATCACACCATTTCCGCCGGCGATCAGCACTTTTTTCACGATGTTCACTCCCCTTTTTTATAGATTGCCCATTTTCGGCGGGGCTGACACTTTTTTGGCACTCACATTCTTAGGCTTATTCAAAAGTCACCGGCAGCTCCTCAAGCGCCCGAAATCCAAAAAGCGGCCGATACCGCCATTCAAAATTCGCAAGATTAAGGCTGGGCATTCGCTGCAGAAGAGTGTTAATCGCAATTTGCGCTTCTAATCGTGCCAGCGAGGACCCTAAGCAAACATGATGGCCATGCCCGAATGAAAGATGCGGATTAGGACTTCTCGTAATATCGAAGACATCGGGGTTCGTGAATATGCTAGGGTCTCGATTAGCCGCTCCTAACAAAAGATAGACTTGTTCTCCTTGACGGATCGTCACCCCGCAGATGTCAATATCCTCTGACGCAACTCTGGCTGTCATTTGCGTGGGGCTTTCATAGCGTAAACATTCCTCGACTGCGGTACCAATAAGATCTGGATTTTCTCTCAGTTTCAAAAGCTGTTCTGGATGCTGCAGCAGACAAAGGACTGAATTGCTGATGAGATTGACCGTTGTCTCATGTCCGGCGATCGCCAGCAATATGCACGTAGATGCCGCCTCCTCTTCCGTCAGCTTATCCTTTTCTCTCCCCTTCAAGAGCATGCTGATCATATCCTGTTGAGGGTGGCGTTTTCTCTTTTGAATCAGCTCTTTGAAATATGCCATAGCCTGCACAGCCATAATATTGCCCTCTGTTAATGCCTTTCTTGAGCGGGTAAAATCAATCGTTTGAATGAGACTCGCAGCCCACTCCTTTAATTGCTCCCTATCTTCCTCCGGTACACCTATAATGTTAGCTATGACAAAACTTGCTAAAGGAAAAGCAAAGTCCGAAATGACCTCCATCTTTTTTTTACCTTGCACTTGATCAAGCAAATGATGGACAGTTTCAATGATATACGGCTGATAACTCTCTGTCGTTCTCGGCGTAAACGCTCCGCTGGCAAGCGTCCGCAATCGTCTATGATCAGGCCGGTTCTGAAACAGCATCATTTGATTTTGCACATGTGAAAGGTCCTGATATTTGGTTGAGCTCTCAGGCAGCGGGGTGCGGACTTTGAATCTCGCATCTTTCAAAATAGCAGCCGTTTCTTCATATCCTGTGACATACCAGCCCGGATATTTTAAGAAACTCCCTTTATAGATAGGATGAACAGCTCGCAATGTGTCGTAAAAAGAATATGGGTTTTTCAAAAACTCATAAGATGCAGTTGACGATGCAATTGTCACGTGATTTTCTCCTTTCTGTTCAAAAATAAAAGCAATCGACATCATACCGATTGCTTTTATTGATTCTTTCAGCTTTTCGCACTTAAACTGGCCTTCATTTCTTCGACTGATTCAACTTCAAAGCCTAAATCACTCAGCATTTTATGATCCTCCGTCTCCTCTTGCCCGGCAGTTGTTAAGTAGTCTCCGACAAAAATGGAGTTTGCGGCGTAAAGCCCTAATGGCTGCAATGAGCGGAGATTGACCTCTCTTCCTCCGGAAATGCGAATTTCTTTTGATGGATTGATAAAACGGAACAGCGCCAGCACTTTTAAACAATACAGCGGGTTTAATTCGTTGACGCCTTCTAACGGCGTGCCATCAATTGCATGCAAAAAATTCACAGGAATGGAATCCGCGTCAAGAGCCTTCAAGCTTTTGGCGATGTCAATGACATCCTGTTTCGTCTCCTTCATCCCAATAATGGCGCCGGAACACGGAGAAAGTCCCGATTCTTTTGCGATTTCAACCGTATTGACTCTGTCATCGTATGTATGTGAGGTCGTGATGTTTGAATGGTTTCTCTGTGACGTATTCAAATTATGATTATAGCGGTCTACTCCGGCATCTTTGAGACGCTTCGCCTGCTCTGGCTTCAACAGTCCGAGACACGCACAAACCTTCAGTCCATACGTCTCTTTAATTTCCTGAACCGCATCTACGACCTGATCCACTTCTCTGTTAGACGGCCCTCTGCCGCTTGCCACGATACAATATGTGCCGATATTCAGATCGTGCGCCCGCTTCGCGCCTTCAAGCAGTGTTTCCTTATTCACCATCCGGTAAGACTCAATCGGCGCTTTCGAAATCGCAGACTGTGAACAATAGCCGCAGTTTTCCGGGCAGAGCCCGGATTTCGCATTCATAATCATATTGAGCTTTACTTTTTTTCCATAAAAGTGTTTTCTGATATGAAAAGCTCCATGCATTAATAGCAAAATATCTTCATCAGGACAATGTAATATTGAAAGCGCCTCTTCGTCAGTCACTTCTGCTCCAGCCAGCACCCGGTCTGCGAGTTCCATCCATTGATTCATTCTCATACCCCCACTTGATTCATCAGTAATGATAGATTGATATGGTCTTTTACCATATGTAGAACCGTTTCTTTCGTCACGTTGGCAAGCTTTGGCGTAACCCCTAAAATCGGCACACCGCATAAGCGCTCAATCATCTCAGGATTGGTTTTTTCATCTTCATCAGGAGAGTCACTGATTCCATTGATGATAATTCCGGCAATTGGAAGCCCCATGCTTTCTGCATATTTGACAGTTAAAAAGGTATGATTAATGGTTCCAAGGTGAGGACGTGCCACAATAATCATGGGAAGCTGCAACGCTTTTATGACATGACTGACCAAATAGTCCTCTCCCAATGGCACAGAAATACCGCCTGCACCTTCTACGATGAAGCATTCATGTTTTTCTCTAATCCGTCCCCAATGGCTTAAAACCTCTTCCATGGTGACAGTCTTTCCCTCAAGTTTCCCTGCAACGTATGGTGCAAGCGGCGCTTTGAAGGCAAAAGGCGTAATGTCTTCATGAGAAAGACTGGTCTGCGACATGTCTTTCAGCAGACTAGTATCACTATCTGGATGATGACGTGATATCCCGCTTAAAAATGGTTTATACACCCCAACATCTCTATTATGTTCTTTCAATAAAGCGGCGATTCCGCTGGATATAACCGTTTTCCCTACTTCTGTATCAGTTCCCGTCACAAAAAAACCCCTCAAATGATATGCAGCTCCTTTCCGATTGAATGAAATGTTTTCAGCAAATCATCAATATCACCCATACTGTGGTCAGACGTGATTGTAATTCGAATACGGCTTTCACCCGGCGCAACGGTCGGCGGCCGAATGGCAGGAGCATAAATTCCCTTGCCCTGCAGTTTTTCAGCAAATATGACCGTTTTATGGGCATCGCCAATGACTACAGGAATAATCGGTGTGTGATCTCCTTTCACCACATACCCCATATTCATCAGACTGGTTCTGATCATACTGATATAAGAAAATAAAAGCTGTCGTTTTTCCCTGCTGGCTTCAATGATGTTGAAAGCCTCGTGAGCAGCCGCACAGCTGGCTGGCGGAATAGCGGTTTGAAAGATAAATGTTCTGGCATGGTTCAGCAAAAAGTCGATGAGGACCGCTGATCCTGCCGCAAAACCTCCTTCCGCGCCAACAGCTTTGCTTAAGGTGCCGATCACAATGTCGGGACAAACACCAAAGTATTCACTCGTTCCTCGTCCCGAATCGCCTAAAACTCCTGTTGCGTGGGCGTCATCAACGACCACGAAGGCATGATAGCGTTTCGCAAGTGAGATGATCTGATCAAGAGGGGCGATTGTACCATCCATGCTGAATACCCCGTCTGTTACGATAAAACGGCGCTGATAACGCTGTGTTTCATTCAGCTTATTTTCAAGATCATTCATATCAATATGCCGATAAACAACTGTATCAGCCTTAGAAAGTCGGCAGCCGTCGATCATACTTGCATGATTGAGCTGGTCACTTAAAATGACATCTTCCTTTTCTGGCAAGGATGAAAGGACACCGACATTGGCCAAGTAACCGCTCGAAAACAGCAGGGCCGCTTCTGTCCGCTTAAAGCTGGCAATCTTCTTTTCTAGCTTTTCATGCCAGACTGAATTGCCTGTCGTTAAACGTGAACCGCTGCTTCCTGTCCCAAATTGCTGCAATGCTGTTTGGGCTGCATCGATCAAACGTCTATCGCTTGCGAGCCCTAAATAATTGTTTGAGGACCAGACCTTTTGATTTTCGCCATCAATGTTCCTCTCTGGAACCGGTGCCCCATTCATTGACCGCAGGTTACGGTGTATGCCGGCTTCCTTTGCTATGTCTAACCGCTCGTTTAACCAGGAATCAATCTTCAAGGCTCGTAACCTCGTGGATCGCTTGTTTCATAATGGCAACCATTTCCGAGAGCTCTTCAGCTGTGCTGGCAAGAGGAGGAAGAAATGCAATCACGTCCCCAAGCGGTCTTGTCAGCATTCCTAACTCTCTCATTTTTAAGGAAACTTTGTATCCAATCCGCCGATCAGCCGGGTAAGGTTCTTTAGTTTCCTTTGATCGTACAAGCTCTGCACCGCACATAAAGCCAAGCTGCCGAATATCCCCAACATGAGGAAGAGCGTGCAGATCTTGAAGAAGAAAATGGAGCTTTTTACTTTTTTCCGCTACTTGTTCCACAATGTTTTCAGATTCAAATAATGCCAGATTTTCAAGCGCAACCGCACAGCCAAGCTGATTGCCTGTATAGGAATGGCCATGGAAAAAGGTTTTTAGGTTTTCATAATCATCATAAAATGCCTTATAGATGTCTTCAGTGGCAAACGTAACGGCAATTGGCAAATAGCCTCCTGTAATGCCTTTACCGGCAGCCATCAGATCAGGCTGGACATTCTCGTGCTCGCACGCAAACATTTTTCCTGTACGGCCAAAGCCTGTAGCGACTTCATCAACGATCATTAAGACATCGTATGTTGTACATAGCTCGCGCACCCCTGCCAAATATCCTTCCGGCATCACAATCATACCGGAAGCCCCTTGTACCATTGATTCAATGGAAAGCGCAGCAATTTCCTCGTGATGTTCCTTAAGCAGCTGTTCAAGCTCTCGGAGGCACTGATCACGGCACTCATCAGGATCACCGCTTTCAGAGCGATACACATAAGGAATCGGAGCCTTGTAACTCTCGAACATCAACGGGCCGTATACGTGGTGAAAAAGCTCAATTGAACCGACACTGACGGCGCCAATCGTATCACCGTGATACCCGTTTTTCATTGCGATAAATTTTTGTTTCTCGGGCTTCCCGATGTTCTTCCAATACTGAAACGCCATTTTTAGGGCTATTTCCATCGCCTCTGCGCCGCTGTCTGAATAAAAGACCCGCGTGAGCTTTTTTGGGCTGATGTTGATTAATGTTTCGGCAAGCTGGGTTGCTGGAACATTGGTCATGCCCAATAACGTGGAGTGCGCAATTTTTCCGAGCTGTTTTTTTATGGCATTATCTAGTTCTTTTTTGCGGTGTCCGTGGACATTAAGCCAAACTGATGAAAAACCGTCATAGTATTCCTTGCCATTTATGTCTTTGACTTTGATTCCAGTCCCGCTTTCGATGATTAAGGGGTTTTCATCATAATCTTTCATTTGGGTAAATGGCAGCCAGAGGTGCTTTTTACTTTTTTCTATCAAATCATGAGTCATGATCTTCCTCCCACTCTATTAAAATAGGCTGCCTCTCCAGGTCATGTATGTACGTGTTTACATCATTGGATCCATCAATAAAAAAGACTCGGCAGCCCTCTTCAGTCCCGTATTCTTTCATTGCTGTAATACGCTGATAGCCCATTTTCTTACCCGCAACATAGCCTGTTATGTAATCCGGATCGTCCGACCAGCATAATTCTGCAACGGCTGCCGGGTGCCGGCTTACCTTTGAAGCGAGCGCAAGGGCCTCTTTTATTCTTGAATGAGCTGGCACGTGACTGTGAAGCGCCCATTTTTCAAAATTAGCGTCCGGCCAATCCATTCTGGAGACCCGCACCCCTTTTTCTTTTGTTTGATCCATTCGCTTTCCTGTATGAATATCAAACAACACCGCACCCCTGACATCTGACCATTCAGGGATTTGTTCATATGCTTTTTCAATCACGTCTCGTGAAACGCCTTCTTTTTCCAATAACAATCGGGCCAGCTTTTGTCCTTCTTCCGGGCAGCTCACTTCATTCGTATGGACAGGCAATGGCTGAATGGTTTTTATCGATTCATATACCTCTTCAAATTGAATTTGCATAAAATCAGGTTTTCCTCTTGAATGGGATAACCCTTTTTCTAATAAAGCATTGACTGTATGCTTCATCTCATGGAAAGGTATAAGCCGTTCTCCGCCGGATATATGCTTTCCGCCGTCTTCATGAGATCCATTCATAGAAGCCCTCATTCTGACACTATAAAAAGTTTCTTCTTGCATCATTTCTCGCCCTTTCACTGATAACTGAAGAACGTGCAGTGCTTCTCACCTTAATTGTTAACCAATTATATTTTAAGGTTAACAATTAGAATATATTATTCTCTCCTGTTTCTGTCAATAGAAGAAAGCATCGATTTATGGCAGGTGGTTAAAAGGAAACAAAAAGACCGTTTTCACATAAAACGGTCTTTTTCGATTTCTTTTAACAGTCACAGCCACTTTTGCAAAAACCGGACAGCTTCATGCCTCATAACTGCTGTTTCGAAATGTCCCGAAGCAGAACGGACCACTCGGTAGCAATCAGAAGCTCCCTGTCCAGCATAGACAGCTGTCAATTCTTTTTCGATTTTGTCCACGCCCTCGGCCGGCGTTAACCGATCGTGTACACCAACAAGACTAAGGTGCGGGCGCGGCGCGATCAGGCCTTGGATCTCCGATGCGGAAAAATGCTTTGCAAGCGATGGGACGTAATAATAAAAGCCGTGCCTGTCAAGATTCTGTGTTTTGATCAGCACGTGATGATCCACCTGGCTGCACAAATCCACACACACCTTAATCCGGTCATCGAGCGCCGCTGTCCACCACGCCATCAAACCTCCCATAGACATGCCGATGGTTCCGATCCTGTCAGGCTGAACATCAGAGCGTAACTGCATATAGTCCAACGCACTTAAACTGTCATAAATCATCATCCCCCACATCACTTTTCCGGTGAGAAGCATTTCTTTAAATATCTCGCTTTCCGCTTTTCCCCGCCGATCTCCAAATCCCCAATGATCAATCGCAAGAACGCCGTATCCGAGTGAAGTAAGCTCATCAGAAAAAGAAGGCGTTTTCAAATAATCCGCTCCCTCAATCAGCTCACTTTTTCCCCTATCATACTGGCCCCCATGCGAATGCTGAAACAATACGGCTGGGCACGGTCCTTCTGTTTTCTTCGGCTTCACAAAATAAGCGGGCGCCTTTTCATGTCCATTTAAATCGAGCAGGAGCGTTTCAACGATATTTTCTTCTCTTTCTTCAATACGTAATGTCTCAACACTGATTGGCCTCCGATCAGGCAAATCACCAAGCAATCGAAACAGTTGCTTTCTTCTTTCGGCTCTCATCCCATCACCCTTCCTTATTCGCTTACTTCACATTTACGAGACAGATCTGGGTTCCCCTTTATTTTTCCAACATAAATCACATCATTCACTAAATATTTAGTAAATATCATGAAATATTTCGAAAACAATTATTGTAACCGCTTACTTTTATATGATAGTATCAATTTATCAAAAACAGATGAGTTAATATTTTACTAAATAGATGAGAGGGATACCCATGGTTCGTATTAAAGATATCGCCTTGAAAGCTAAAGTTTCCAGCGCAACTGTGTCCAGAATTTTAAATGAAGATGAGTCGCTTTCTGTTGCGGGCGAAACGAGACAAAGAGTCATCAACATCGCTGAAGAGCTTGGTTATCAAACCGTTGCCAAACGCCGAAAAGCCCGCGGGCAAAAACAGCGGGCCCAGCCGCTGATCGGTGTGCTGAGCTGTCTGTCCCCTGATCAGGAAAGGCAGGACCCTTATTTTTCTTCCATTCGGAAAGGGATTGAAAAGGAATGCTTTGAACAGGAAATTTTCATTACAAATTCAATTCATCTCGGCTCCTTTCAGGAACATATCTTTCGGGAATTGGATGGTGTCATTGTCATCGGCCGTGTTCATGATGAAGCGGTTAAGCATATCAGCGGAAGGCTGGAGCATGCCGTATTTATCAATCATTCACCAGATCCGCAAGCATACGATTCGATTGGAATCGATTTTGAATCGGCTTCACGCCAGGCGATTGATCACCTTTTCGACTTAGGCTACAAACGGTTAGGCTACATTGGCGGACAAGAAAAAGAGCATACGCTGAAGGACGGCCAAAGCATTCGCAGAACGATTGAAGATAAACGCCTGACCGCTTTTTTGGAGTCAGCCGCCCCCCAGCCTGAGCATGTGCTGATCGGAGAATACAGCATGCGTGAGGGCTATCGCCTGATGAAGAAAGCAATCGATCAAGGCCATCTGCCGGAAGCATTCTTTATTGCCAGCGATTCTATGGCGATCGGCGCATTAAAAGCGCTGCAGGAAGCCGGACTGCAAGTGCCGCGGGATACCGCAATCGTCAGCTTTAACGGCATTGAGGAAGCTGAATTTGCCAGCACGCCTTTAACGACGGTGAAGGTATACACAGAGGAAATGGGCCGGACAGGCGTAAAACTGCTGCTTGACCGTCTCAATGGCCGAACGCTTCCTCACCATGTCACCCTGCCTACAACATTAATCGTAAGACAAAGCTGCGGATGTACAGCAAAGGAGGTGACATAAGCAAAGATTCATCACGATGATAAGGAGGAAAAGATGAAACACACTTTTGTTTTATTTCTCTCTCTTATTCTGCTTGTTCTGCCCGGGTGTTCAGCAGAGAAAAGCTCAGCAGATACCGCAAAAAAGACGTTAACCATTTATTCTACAATGTCAACCGACAGTGAAAGAGATACGTTCAGAAAACTGGCGGCAGCATTCGAAAAGGAACACAGTGACATTCATGTCAGCCTTCATTTCCCAGGCAATGACTATGAAAATATGATGCGTGTCAGAATGGCGGCCAATGATTTGCCAGATCTATTCGATACACATGGCTGGGGGAAAATCAGGTACGGTGAATATACAGCCGATCTCCGGGATATGGAATGGACTCAAGATCTTGATCCCAATTTAAACAGCATCCTCAAAAATAAAAGCGGAAAGGTGTATGCCTATCCGATCAATCAGGCAAAAGACGGTCTGGCGTATAACCGCAATATTTTAGACCGTTACGGCATTGCTCCGCCGGAAACCATGGATGACTTTATCAAAGCACTGAGAACGATTAAAGAAAAGAGCAAGGGAAGCATTGTTCCCTTCTGGTTTGCCGGCTATGACAAAAGCTCATTCGCTCAATATTACGACCAATTCGCTACACCTCTTCTCATCACAGACCCTGCCCATAATGAAAAAAAACAGCTCATCAACGGCACTTTTCAATGGAGTAAATTCACTTATTTATCAGAAATCCTCAAACAAATGCAGAAAGAAAAATTGATCAATATCGACGCCGTCACGGCAAAAAAATCACAGCTCATTGAATTAATGGCCCAAAACAAAATCGCCTTTACAATGCAAGGCGGCACACTCGGCCAAGACGTTGCCCAGATCAACCCGAACGTCAAGGTCGGCATTATCCCGACACCTGCCATCCATCCCGGTGATGACCCGATATGGATCGGCGGTGAACGCTACACCCTTGCAGCATGGAAAGATTCGCCTCAATTAAAAGAGGCAAAAGATTTTATCGCATTTATGGCCCGCCCGGCCAATGCCAAACAAATGGCTGAAGCCACATCGCTTCCTTCAGGGCTGACCAATGTGAAAGCTGATATTTTCTACGCAAACGATTATGAGCATTATCAAGATGTCAAAGTAGAGCCTTACTTCGACCGTTTATACTTGCCAAACGGAATGTGGGATGTCCTGGGCACGGTTGGGCAGGAGCTCGCGGCTGACATTTTGGCGCCTCAAGACATTTCGCAGAAGCTGGGAAGAGAATATAAACGACTCCGGGAGCAATCGGAAACACAGGGAGCTGAAAACAATGAGTGAGATCGCAAGGGACGTTCATGTGAAACAGGTTAAGCCAAAAAAGCAGTCCTCACTTTGGTGGATGTACATTCCTGCTTTGCTCTCCGTTCTGGTCTTTATGATTTACCCGTTTGTGAAAGGCACATTGATTACCTTTACAAACTGGAACGGATTTTCACAAGTCTACCAATGGGTTGGATTCGCGCAATATGAAAGGCTGTTTTCTGATCCTGATACTTGGCATATCTTAAAAAACACTCTGCTTTACGGGCTTGGCAGCACCTTTTTTCAAAATGTGGTCGGGCTTCTGTACGCTCTCCTCTTAAATCAAAGCATTAAAACGAAAGCGGTAACAAGAACAATTGTGTATTTGCCGGTGATGATCAGCCCGCTCATTATGGGCTACATTTGGTACTTTTTCTTCTCCTATGACGGAGGCGCGCTCAACGATTTGCTCGGGGTCTTCGGCATCAGCCCTATTAATGCGCTCGCCAGTCCCTCGCTCAATCCATGGATCATTGTCATGATTAACACCTATCAATATGTCGGGATTGCTATGGTTGTCTACTTAGCCGGTCTGCAAAGCATTCCGAAAGACTACTATGAAGCGGCGCAAATGGATGGCGCGAAACAAGGCCAGCAGTTTTTTACCATCACGCTGCCGCTGTTAATGCCCTCCATTACCATTAATATGGTCATCAATATTATCGGAGGCTTAAAGCTTTTTGACGTCATCATTGCACTCACCGCGGGCGGTCCCGGAAATGCGTCACAATCCATGTCCACGTTTATGTATGATTTGTATTTCAAACGGCAGGATGCCGGCTATGCCGCAACGCAAGGCATATTTATGGCATTTGTCATTTTGATCATCAGCTTTTGCGCGCTTGCGTACTTTAAAAGAAAGGAGACGGAAATGTCATGAGAGCCGTCCGTACAAAAAACATGCGGATCATTACGCTTCTTGCCGCCATTGTGGCCTGTGCGCATTTTATTCCTTTTTATATCCTGCTGACCACTTCATTGAAAGCAAAAGGAGACTACAGTTCGAAATGGATATTTCCAGCCAACATCTCCTTTCACAATTTCTCAGAGGCGTGGGAGCGCGCTTCGCTAGGTAACTCTTTTATAAACACCATGATCATCACAGGTTTTTCTGCCTTGTTATTAATTATATTCGGCTCACTTGCCGCCTACCCGCTTGCCCGGAGGGAAACGAAACTGAATAAAGCCGTTTTTGCCTTGCTGATTTCCATTATGATCATCCCTCCGTTAACGTCCATGGTTCCTTTGTACCGAATGGTCGTGGACGCCGGGATGGTCAATACACACGCAATTGCCATTTTCATCAATACAGCGGCTTACATGCCGTTAACCGTATTCTTATATTCAGGCTTTATCCGATCGACCATTCCAAAAGAGCTTGAAGAAGCCGCAAGAATTGACGGCGCAGGCATGCTGAAAATCTTTTTTACGATTGTGTTTCCTCTGCTGAAGCCGATCACTGCGACCATCTGTATTATTTCTTGTGTCTTTATTTGGAACGACTATCAATTTGCCATTTTCTTTTTACAAGATCAAAAGGTTCAGACATTAACAGTCGCCATGGCAAGTTTTTTTGGAGAAAACGCAAACAACCTGCATTTAGTTGCCGCAGCGGCACTTATGGCAATGCTGCCGATGGTTGTTCTGTTTTTGGCGCTGCAAAAATACTTTATTGCCGGCCTGTCTTCCGGAGCGGTAAAGGGTTAACATTAAAGGAGGAAGCAATATGAAAAAGATTACATTTATCGGTGCAGGGAGCACGATTTTCGCCAAAAATGTTTTGGGAGACTGCCTGTTAACAGAGGCACTGAATGGATTTGAGTTCGCTCTTTACGACATTGATCCCAAACGCCTGCAGGAATCCCAGCTCATGCTCGAAAATCTAAGAGACCGTTATAACCCAAGTGTGGCCATCAACAGCTATGATGACAGAAAACTCGCCTTGCAAAACGCAGGCTATGTCATCAATGCGATTCAGGTTGGAGGATACAAACCGAGCACAGTCATCGATTTCGAGATTCCTAAACGGTATGGGCTGCGCCAGACGATCGCCGATACAGTCGGCATCGGCGGGATATTCAGATCTCTCAGAACAATCCCGGTCTTAATTGATATCGCAAAAGATATGGAGGAAATGTGCCCTGACGCATGGTTCTTAAACTATACAAATCCAATGGCCACTCTTACAGGCGCCATGCTCCGCTATACCAATATCAAAACAATCGGGCTCTGCCACAGTGTTCAAGTGTGCACGAAGGATTTATTTAAAGCTCTCGGAATGGAGCATGACGGAATTGAGGAACGCATCGCGGGAATCAATCATATGGCTTGGCTTTTGGAAGTCAAAAAAGACGGCACAGATTTATATCCAGAAATCAAAAGGAGAGCGAAAGAAAAACAAAAAACAAAGCATCATGATATGGTGCGGTTTGAATTAATGGATAAGTTCGGCTATTATGTCACGGAATCGTCCGAACATAACGCAGAGTATCACCCATACTTTATTAAACGGAATTACCCTGAACTGATCAGCGAGCTGCAAATCCCGCTCGACGAATATCCGAGAAGGTGCGTCAAGCAAATTGAAAATTGGGAGAAAATGCGGGATGATATCGTCAATAATAAAAACCTTACGCACGAACGCTCAAAGGAATATGGTTCAAGAATTATAGAAGCAATGGAAACAAACGAACCATTCACCTTCGGAGGAAACGTCTTGAATACAGGGCTGATCACCAACCTTCCTTCAAAAGCGGTTGTGGAAGTGACATGCGTCGCCGACAGAAAAAAAATTACACCGTGCTTCGCCGGAGAACTGCCTGAGCAGCTTGCCGCCTTAAACCGGACGAATATTAATACACAGCTGATGACAATCGAAGCGGCTGTCACACGGAAAAAAGAAGCGGTTTACCAAGCTGCAATGCTTGATCCGCATACAAGCGCGGAGCTTTCCATGAAGGACATCATCTCCATGTGCGACGATTTATTTGCAGCACACGGCGATTGGCTTCCGGAATACAAATAAAAACTAGGGGACCGCTCTCCCCTAGTTTTTTGGTTTTGTTTCGCCTTCCCAGGCCATCATGCCGCCTTCAACATTGACTGTTTTAAAGCCTTGCTCATCCAGGTACTTGCAGACGTTCATGCTGCGCATTCCTGAGCGGCAGATAAATACGTACTCTTTGTCTTTATCAAGGGTTTCCATTTTTTCAGGAATATCCCCCATGCGAATATGAACGGCTTGCGGGATCATGCCTTCCGCTACCTCTTCATCTTCTCTGACATCAATTAAATATAATTCTTCGTCCGCCTCAATTTTTTCTTTCAAAGCGGCTGTGCTGATTTCTTTTATTTCCAAAGAAAACACTCCTATTCACAGTGATCATGTTCAGTATATCAAAGTCAGCTGAACGATTGCCATTCTGAGACTGATGAAAAAAATCCCCTTTTGGCAAAGGGGATTTTTTCTAGGCTTAGTTTGCCACAATATTGACAAGCTTCCCAGGCACCGCGATGATTTTCCGAATCGTTTTGCCTTCAAGCTGCTCTTTGACCTTTTCATCTGCTTGAGCAAGCTGTTCCAGCTGTTCTTTCGTTGCATCGGCAGGAACCTGTAATTTCGCTTTTACTTTTCCGTTCAGCTGAACAACGATTTCAACTTCATCATCCACAAGTTTTGTTTCATCATATACAGGCCAAGCTTCGTAGGCAATTGTGCCGGAATGGCCAAGCTTCTCCCATAGCTCTTCCGCTAAGTGTGGCGCGACAGGAGAAAGAAGCTTCACGAAGCCTTCCATATATTCTTTCGGCAGTTCTGTTGCTTTATAAGCTTCATTAATAAAGACCATTAGCTGGGAAATACCCGTGTTGAAACGAAGGCCTTCATAATGGTCTGTGACTTTCATGACCGTTTCATGATAGACGCGCTCCAATGTTTCACCCGCGCCTTCAACGATTTTGCCATTAAGCTCACCGCTGTCTTCAATAAACAGGCGCCATACACGGTCAAGGAAACGGCGCGCACCGTCTAATCCTGATTCAGACCAGGCGATTGAAGCATCAAGAGGTCCCATGAACATTTCGTACAATCTCAGCGTATCAGCACCGTGAGAGGACACGATTTCGTCAGGGTTGACAACGTTCCCTTTAGATTTACTCATTTTTTCATTATTTTCACCGAGAATCATTCCTTGGTTGTACAGCTTTTGGAACGGTTCTTTCGTCGGCACTACGCCGATATCATAAAGGAACTTGTGCCAGAAGCGGGCATACAGAAGGTGAAGCACGGCATGCTCTGCACCGCCGATATACATATCGACCGGAAGCCATTTTTCCAATTTTTCTGGTGATGCCAGCTGATCCGGATTGTGCGGATCAATATAGCGCAAGAAATACCAGCAGCTTCCCGCCCATTGCGGCATTGTATTCGTTTCTCTTCTTCCTTTTTTCCCTGTCTCAGGATCTGTGACTTCCACCCACTCTTTAATGTTCGCAAGCGGTGATTCGCCCGTTCCGCTCGGTTTGATTTCATCCGTTTTTGGCAAAATCAGCGGCAGCTCCTCTTCCGGGACAGCTGTTGACGTTCCGTCTTCCCAATGAATGACCGGAATCGGCTCGCCCCAATAACGCTGGCGGCTGAAGAGCCAGTCACGAAGACGGTACGTCACTTTCTTCTCACCGTTTTTCGTTTCTTCCAGCCAAGCGATCACTTTCTCAATCGCTTCCTGTTTGTGAAGGCCGTTCAGGAAATCAGAGTTCACGTGCTCGCCGTCGCCAGTATAAGCTGCTTCCTCGACGTTCCCGCCTTTTACGACTTCCTTCACCGGAAGGCCGAATGTTTTGGCGAATTCAAAATCACGCTCATCGTGGCCTGGAACTGCCATGACAGCACCTGTTCCGTATGATGCAAGAACATAATCTGCAATCCAAATCGGCAGTTTTTCTCCGTTTACAGGATTGATCGCATACGCTCCTGTGAATACGCCTTTCTTTGTTTTCGCAAGATCTGTGCGTTCTAGGTCACTCTTTGATTGAATTTCTTTGATATAAGCTTCAACAGCTTCTTTTTGCTCAGCCGTTGTGATGTTTTCCACCAATGCGTGTTCCGGGGCAAGGACAGTGTATGTAGCGCCAAACAGCGTATCTGGTCTTGTTGTAAACACCGTAAAGGAATCATCATGTCCATCTATAGCAAAATGAACGTGAGCGCCTTCCGAGCGGCCGATCCAGTTGCGCTGCATATCTTTAATGCTTTCCGGCCAATCAAGCTCTTCCAAGTCCTCAAGGAGCCTGTCCGCATAAGCGGTGATTTTCAGCATCCACTGCTTCATTGGGCGTCTCTCTACCGGATGGCCGCCGCGTTCGCTCTTGCCGTCAATGACTTCTTCGTTGGCAAGAACAGTACCGAGCGCAGGGCACCAGTTTACAGGCACTTCGTCAACGTAAGCAAGGCCTTTTTCGTATAGCTTTAAGAAAATCCATTGCGTCCATTTATAGTATTCAGGGTCAGTCGTATTGATTTCGCGATCCCAGTCATATGAGAAGCCAAGCGCTTGAATTTGGCGGCGGAAGTTATCAATATTCTGCTTCGTAAACACAGCGGGGTCGTTCCCTGTGTCAAGCGCGTATTGTTCAGCTGGCAGGCCGAATGCGTCCCAGCCCATTGGATGAAGGACATCATAGCCCTGCATTCGCTTCATGCGGGACAGAATATCCGTAGCTGTGTATCCTTCAGGATGGCCGACGTGCAACCCAGCTCCAGACGGGTAAGGAAACATGTCCAGCGCGTAGAATTTTTGTTTTTCATTATTATCAAGAGTGGCAAATGTTTTGTTTTCAAGCCAATATGTTTGCCATTTCTTTTCTATCTCTTTGTGCTGAAAACTCAAAGTAAAAACCTCCTTCTGATTGAATACGGCGTGTATGGTTCAAGTATTGACGGGAAGGAGAGGATTATTCAGAATATTCCCAAACTAAAAAAAACTCCCTCATCCCAAAAAGGGACGAGAGACTTTCGTTTTCCCGCGGTACCACCCTCGTTAGCGCGGCATACGCCGCACTCACTTGATACTTTTAACGCAGTTATGCGTCAGCGGCTTTTCACCGCTGCAACTCTGAGGTGAGTTCGGAAACAAACTTGATTGACTTTCACCAGCCGTCAACTCTCTGCAACAATATCTGTTTCTTACTGCTCCTCTTCATTGTTCTTATCGCAACCGTAATCTAACTGTATTTTATAGAATTCTGTTCATAAGTGCAAGCAGGTTTGTATACAATGGGAATGTACCCTGAACGGGCGGAGATTGAGGACAATTATTCGGGTGGAGTTTTGGTTTGACGTTTGGACTCGGCCGGTTCGCCGCCGCTGTTCAGTTCTCTCACAAAGTCAAAACTTCTGAGAACAGCTTCACCGCCGTAGCCTGAGATAATGGATAAGATGACAAGTTGAATTCCTGAATCGGGGTCAGCGGATAATACAAGTAAAATGGAAGCCGTCATGCCGATAAACCAATCTTCCAAAAATCCAAGGTAGATAAACCGCTTCGTCATTCTGGGCTTCTCCAGCCTGCCTCTCTTTTTCACATGACCGAGAATCCCCATGATTCCTCCAATTACACAAGCAATGAGTACCTGATGCAGCATCTTCATCATCACCTTCCTAAAGCCCTTATTTCGTAAAGCGACTTCAGGCCATCCAGCCCCCTTAAACGATTCCGATGATTTTCGATATCTACATACCGGCAAATCTGTAAAAAGCTTGTTTCTTCCATTATATGTGAACACATGATCGGTAAGCTTGATGCATTGGATTCATTTTTCACCCAGTGACATTGACCTAGTCACCTATTTAGCATGTAGAAAACCTTTCCGTTCATATGTTCAAATTCTGTTCTTATTTTTAGTGTATACGAGGACAAGCCCTAATGACAAACAACAAACTGCACTTGCTTGAATCAGAACATGTGTTGTGCTACGGTTACTGTAGAATTCATTTTAAAAAGGGGAATATCAGGCTTTCGCATAGCAAGCTGACGGCCTAAGGGGGATTTATATGGCTAGTTTTCAATCATTTGGGATACCAGGACAGCTGGAAGTCATCAAAAAAGCGCTTGATCACGTGCGAGTCGGTGTGGTAATTACAGATCCCGCACTTGAAGATAATCCTATTATCTACGTAAATCAAGGCTTTGTTCAAATGACCGGCTACGAGACCGAGGAAATTTTAGGAAAGAACTGCCGCTTCTTACAGGGGAAACACACAGATCCTGCAGAAGTGGACAACATCAGAACCGCTTTACAAAATAAAGAACCGGTCACCGTTCAGATTCAAAACTACAAAAAAGACGGAACGATGTTCTGGAATGAATTAAATATTGATCCAATGGAAATAGAGGATAAAACATATTTTGTCGGAATTCAGAAAGACATCACCAAGCAAAAAGAGTATGAAAAGCTTCTCGAGGATTCCCTCACGGAAATTACTGCACTTTCAACTCCTATTGTCCCGATTCGCAATGGCATTTCGGCTCTTCCGCTAGTCGGAAACCTGACAGAGGAGCGATTTAATTCCATCGTTTGCACATTGACGAATATCTTATCAACATCCAAAGATGATTATTTGATCATTGATTTATCCGGATTGGCCCAAGTGAACGAACAAACGGCCGACCAAATTTTCAAGCTGAGCCATTTGCTGAAATTGACCGGAACTGAGTTAATCATTACTGGCATTAAGCCTGAATTGGCTATGAAAATGAATAAACTGGATGCCAATTTTTCGTCGCTGAAAACATATTCAAATGTAAAGGATGCCGTTAAAGTGCTTCCGATTATGTAAAAAGATCCCGCTCACCCAGCTGGATCTTTCAGATTG
The DNA here is from genome assembly GCF_038002425.1 of Bacillus sp. FSL R7-0685. Lineage (NCBI taxonomy): Bacteria > Bacillati > Bacillota > Bacilli > Caryophanales > Bacillaceae > Bacillus > Bacillus sp. FSL R7-0685. The sequence continues at coordinate 2,955,879 of NZ_JBBOCN010000001.1, forward strand.
TTGACAAAATCCTAAAATGGTTTTCATTTTAGGATTTTGTCATCTTTTCAGCGTGATTGAAAACCCTTGAAGTCTAGGAAGGACGAGCATAGGAGCGGAGCGAATGTTCTAATTCGTGAGCACCGAAGCGCAGGCCTGACAACGAATGCGAGGGTTTGTCGACACGCTGAAAGATCCCGCTCACCCAGCGGGATCTTTTATTATGAAGAGATTGATGCCTGCTTATTTGTTTCTTTAGCTGATTTTAGCCGTTTGTCATATAGAAGCGTTGTGGCAATACTGATCAGCAGCAATACCAACAGAGATAAAACAAGAGCCCTAATGCCGTAATGATCGACAAGCACTCCTCCGAACAGGGGACCAATCATTCTGCCGCCTGTCGCCGCACTGTTGACAAAGCCTTGATAAAAGCCTTCTTTCCCTTTAGGGGCAAGCTGATTGGCAATAGTCGGCACAGCAGGCCAAACAAGCATTTCTCCGATAGTCAGGATTACCATCGCAGCGAGAAACATCGGAAATTGCTTTGCAGTCAGCAGCATGCTGAAAGACACAATAAAAATGATAAAGCCGATGACCATTTGCGCTTTTAGCGACTCGGCCCATTTTTTCACCACAAAACTGACGAGCGGCTGGCCGAGCACAATGAGAATTCCGTTAACCGTCCACAGCACACTGTATAAGGAAAGAGATATTCCAATGCTTTGTGTGTACGAAGCAATTGTGGTTGACCATTGAGAATAAGCCAGCCATCCCAGTACATAGCCTCCGCTTAAAATGATCAGTGCGGCAAATTTTGCTTTGCTGTTCACAGCATCGTAATCAAGCACAGACGTTTGGGACGCATCTCCCGTCTGAATATTTCGAAATCCGAAATATACAATAAAGAAAAAGACCAGATACAGCGCGGCATTCGCCAAAAATACATATGAAAACGAGAAAGACGCCACGACACCGCCAAGCGCTGAACCGACAGCCACACCTGCGTTTTGCGCGACATATATCGCATTAAATGCCTTCCTTCCCCCTTCAGGCCATACCGATCCTGCCATTGCGTAGCTGGCCGGAAAAACAACACCGGAGCCAAAGCCCACAATCGTCAGCAGCACAATATAGGCTGGCCAATCATGAAAAAAGACAAGGCCCATCAGGCTTGCTAACGTAATGGCTATCCCAAGCATAATCGATTTAAAACCGCCGATTTTATCAAACAAAAAACCTCCGCATAAATTGCCAGCCACACTGGCGCCGGAATTCAGCATCAGGACAAGTCCGGCTACTGTTAACGACTTTCCTAAATGATTATGGATATAAATCGTATTCAGCGGCCATAAAAAAGAAGCACCCGTCACATTGATAAACATTCCAATGACTAAAATTTTAAGAGCACGCGGCATACTCATCCCCCTTTCTTACCTAAAAAAGCTCATGAAAAAAACGAAACCTAAAACGGCTCCGTACGAATCCAGTTATCATAGCACATTCATTCTATCTGTCTCTCTCACATTTTTCAACTGATGAGCGTGAAAAAATCTAACAAATATTGTTTGAAAAATGTAAAATAAATAGAAAAAGGGGTCATATTATGGAAATGGTATTAGCATTCTTAGGTTTTCTGGCATGTCTCATTGCACTGGGCTATGGATTATATCACCTTGTCAGATATGTACTGAAAAAGGAAAAACGTTTCTCCAAGAGACTTTTTTGGCCGCTTTTCATTGGAGGCCTTGTGCTGCTCTTTACCGGGGCAGCATTGGCAGAACCTGACACTGCCGCAGCAAATGCCGAGAAAAAATATTCAGCGCTAAACGCCGAATATAAAAACCTCACAAAAGAGCACGAAGAACTTGAGAAAGAATATAAATCTGTCAGCTCCGAAGCAAAGAAATTAAAAGACAACAAAGAAGATCAAGACAAGCTTGAAAAGCTTAAAAACGAAAATAGCGATCTAAAAAAGACTCAGAAATCATTAAAAGCTGAGATTAAAGAGCTTCAAGAAAATCAAAAGCAGCTCAAAGAAGATGCAAAAACGGCAAAGGCTGAAAATGAAACACTCCGACAAGATAAAACAAAGCTTGAAAATCAATTAAAAGAGACGGAAAGCCAAACTGCCAGTTCTCATGAAGACACTGGAAGTTCTTCAAACAATACGAGTAAAAGTGATGAAACCAAAACAGCTGACAAAGCAGAAGGCTGTAATATCAAAGGAAGCAAAAACGGCATCTACCACACGCCAGGCAGTACATACTACGACCGGACAACCGATCCGGCTGAAATGTTTTGCTCAGTTGAAGAAGCTGAAGCCGCCGGTTATCGGGCGCCAAAACGATAAACAAAAAGCTCCAGAATGTCTGGAGCTTTTTCTGTTTCACAACGACGATTTAATGACCTTCTTATAATAAAGAACTGACAGAAAGCCAAAAATGGAGTAGAGCGCAGTATATAACACCATCACCATAATCATAGGCGCCCATACCTCTGATCCGAATAAGAACCAGCCGGATTGGACGGCAAAGTAACTGTGGAAGAGGCCGACAACGAGCGGAATGCCGAAGTTGTACATTTGTTTGATGCGTATCCCCTTTATCAGGTCGCCCTGCGTAAAGCCGAGTTTTCTTAAAATTGTATAGCTCGGTTTTTCATCTTCACTTTCACCCATTTGTTTAAAATAAAGGATACAACCTGATGTAATCAGGAACGTTAACCCTAAGAAGCCGACGATGAACATCACCATACCAAACAGTGATTTTTGCGCAGCGCTTGTATCTAGTCTTGATAAATGCTCGTTTTTCTTGTTCACCTGTTGAAAAAGCTCATTTGCTTTTTCCATTTGATCGTCATGTTTCACATTGACGCCGATAAATGTAGATTGCGCCAGCTGAATGCGGGGGTCTTTATCCTTGTCCAGCTGTTTAAACAGGCTGTCATCCACAATGACAGCGGGCATGCCCCCGCTTGTAAACGTGTAGGATACAAGAAACTCTTCTCTTAATCCTTTATATTTTAATGGCTGCGTCTCGTGCTTGCTTTTTACTTTAATAACACCAGAGTCCTTGAAAACCATTATTTTTTGCAGCAAGTCGGTGTATCCTGAGAAAACGGCTTCTCCAGCCGCCACATCGACTCCTTTTACATCTTTGTCGCTAACAACAGCAAGCTGCATATTGCCGGGATCGCCCTGCATCTCTTTCGGAGTTCCATCCATAATATTTGCAATGTCAACATTTGCTTGCAGGACAGGTGTTGCCTTTTTTACAAACGAGATGTTGCTTTCCCTCAATTTGTTTTCAAATAACTTGGCATCTTTCTCATTCATGAATGAAAAATCAGCCGCTACATTTTGTTCAGCGGTCTTTTCCGACGAGTAATACGAGATGTAAGCAAGAGATAACAGCCCGATGGCGAGCGCTGAAACGGTTGTAATAATCGTCAGCAGCAGCGCATTCGATTTCATTCTGAACATGATCGATGACAGTGACAGAACCTCAGAAATATTTAAGTAGCCGCCCTTGCTTTTTCGAATGATATTCGAGATAAACGTAACTGATCCTTTATAAAACAAAAACGTCCCGATAATGACGCTCCCCAGAATGAAGCTCATCGCAACAAACAGTTCATTAATGGTCTTAAATTTTCCGCCAAACAGCTCAGAAGACACATAGTATCCTGTCAAAATCAACGCGATGCCTAAAGCGCCGATCAGCATTTGGAAAAATGATATTTTCTTCACTTTGTCTTCAGTGGAGGACGTTACTTTAAACAAAGATAAAATACTCTGTTTTTTGATAAACGTATAATTCATGATCATGATCAAAAGGTAAATGCCGCAGAACACAATGACCGTTTGGACCAAGGCCTGCTCAGAAAAATGCAGTTTCGCATCCGCTTTGACATCGACAATTTTGAACAGAATCATCAAGACAAGCTTCGATATCGAAAACCCGGCCGCTACCCCGATCGCTAATGAACCGAAATACAGCATGACATTTTCTGCACTTAAGATGCGAAAAATTTTATGCTTCGTCATTCCAATTAATTGAAACAGCCCGATTTCTTTACTCCGTCTCTTAATAAAAATCGTATTGGCATATAAAATGAAGATCGCCACTACAGCCACAAGCAAAATCGAAGCGGTTTTAATAGCCGCGGCTCCCTTGATTGAAGCCTTCACTTCGTTAATTGCTGGATCATACTGCAGCGTGACAAAGGCGAAATAAAGCGCCACGCTAAAGATGAGCGCAAACACATACAAATAGTAATTCCGGAGATTCTTTTTCAAATTTCGCAGGATGAGCTGATTAATGTTCATGCTGCACCCCGCCTAACACGCCTTGCGTTTTCATAATATCCTGGAAAAACGTTTGCCTGTCCTGGCCCCCTTTATTCAGCTGTGTATACATTTGACCGTCCTTAATAAAAATGACTCTGCCGCAGTAGCTGGCAGCGACGGGATCATGGGTAACCATAATAATCGTCGCGTTGCGTTTTTGATTGAGCTGGCTCAGCTTATTTAATAGATCAGAGGCCGATTTCGAATCGAGCGCGCCGGTCGGTTCATCAGCGAAAATAATGCTCGGGTCATGAATAAACGCTCTTCCAGCGGATGTTCTCTGCTTCTGGCCGCCGGAAATTTCATTCGGGTATTTATCCCGCAATTCATATATTCCCAGTTCCTTGGCAACTTCCTCAAACTTGCGATTGGCTTCCTTTTTTGATAGTTTCGTGATCGATAAAGGCAGAAGGATATTCTCTTTCACTGTCAATGTGTCTAACAAATTGTAATCCTGAAAGATAAAACCTAAATGCTGTTTTCTAAATTCAGCCAGCTGCTTTTCCTTCATAGCCGTCATGTCATTTCCATTAATATGAATGGTTCCGTGACTGACCTGATCGATTGAGGACAGAACGTTGAGCAAAGTGGTTTTTCCCGACCCGGAAGCACCCATAATACTGACGAATTCGCCCTTTTCAATGTGAATATCGATGCCCTTCAGCACTTCCTGTTTATTCAGCTTGTTTCCATAACTTTTTCGAATTTTATTCGCTTCTAAAATCACCATTTACGCAGTCTCCTTTATATTGGATAATCTCATTATAAAAAGGAATGCCGGGCTTTTCCTTCGATACGGCGAACAAAAAAGAAAAGCATGTGACATTTTCGTCACACGCTTATGACATGTTCAAATTGATTCCGTATTGGAAAGGTTAATGTAAAAACTGTTCCCGCACCAAACTCCGACTCAACATCAATATGGATCAATAACGGCGCCGCTGCTTTTTTTGCCAAGTACAGCCCCATGCCAGTTGACGCTTGATCATGGTGATCCGTTGTGGATGTAAACCCTTTATCAAAAATACGCGGTACATCTTTTGGATCAATGCCCCTGCCACAATCTTTCACTTGGAGCTGCGTCTGTTCCCCTTTTTGAAAGCTTTTGATCTCGATTTCAGAGGCTTCGCTGTATTTCACCGCGTTTGTCAGCAGCTGCCTGATGATAAACGCCAGCCATTTTGCATCGCTCAGCACTTCTTTGGCCTCGAGCTGTATGTCAAAACCGATCCCTTTTTGGATACACCACGATTGTAAATCTTTGATTTCTTTAAAGATCAAAGGCTGAAGCTGAATGAATTCTACTGACAGGTCGTTTTCAATAAATGAAATGCGTTTTTGATGAAGCTGCTGATCAAGAAGCAGGTGAATACGCAGCCATTCATATGACAGCTGGGATTTCAGTGCTTTTTCTTCCATTCTATCAATGATTAAATGCATCGCTGTTAATGGGGTTTTGACCTCATGGATCCATGCCATCAGCTCATCTTTTTCATTTTCCAATGCTAAGCGATGCCGTGCTGCGGTCTGCTTCAAGTGTTCTGTTTGCCCGGCAATGCTTCTTTCAACCATTGCTTCAAACGGCGTTTCCGGTTCATTTATGGCTGTCACATCGAGATTGTTCTCCCATGTTTTCAAGCTTTTATAAAACGCTGTTTCTTTCCGATAGCGGAACCAAAGGAATATGATAAAAAACAAGATGCACAAATACACCATATAAAGTACATTCCCAAATGATATGGAAGGATCGACAAAAGCAATGAACAGCATCAAAGCCTGCTGAAACAAAAAAGCGGCAATCCAGCTCCGCCTTTCGATAAGGAATGCTTTAATCATAGAACTTGTCCTCTTCCTTCGCGATGTAGCCCTGGCCCACCTTTGTCTCGATATATGCACCAAGCTGCAGGGCGTCCAGTTTTTTTCGCAGGCGATTGACATTGACGGTCAGCGTATTATCACTAACAAAACGCTCATCGTTCCACAAGCTTCTGATCAGCTCTTCCCGGCTGACGATCTTGTTTTTTTGCTCTATTAATTGTTTTAGAATGAACATTTCATTTTTGGTCAGTTCAACAGATCCTTTGTCATTGCTGACGAGGTTCTGCTCCGCGTCTACAGCAGCGCCGCACCACGTTTTAATCGTATTCGGCTCCGTATTATAATGGTGCACACGCCGGAACATTGCTTGGATTTTCGCAATCAGCACATCAAAATGAAATGGCTTTTGGATAAAGTCATCTGCCCCGAGCTGCATGGACATCACCATATCAGCAGGATGATCCCGGGAGGATAAAAAGAGAATCGGAACATTTGACCGGGAGCGGATCAGACGGCACCAATGAAAGCCGTCAAATTTAGGCAGCTGCACATCAATAATGACACAATCAGGATTAACCGCCGCAAATTCCTGCAGCACCTGACTGAAATCCTGAATGCCGTATACATCATAGGACCATCCCGTTAAACGATCCTTGATTTCATGAAACAGCGATTCATCATCTTCAATCAGCAAAAGTTTAAACAATCGACTCACCGCACTTTTTCCTTTTTTATCAAGTGTATAGCAAAACGCCAGCATGCGCTATAGAAAAAGCCGGCTGTCTCAGCCGGCTCGTTCGCATTATAATTCTCTTCTCAACGCTGTCAGCACGTTGGTTTTGGTAGCTTTTCTCGCCGGGTTCATTCCGGAAATGACTGCGACCCCTCCGCAAATCACAACGGCAATGATCACAAGGCTCGCCGGGATGTAGGAGAATGTGTAATTCAAATCGCCCGCATCGCCACCGCTTGTGGCCGCAAGAATCATCGGAACGGCCAGGTTGACAAGGTAGCTCACGCCGTAAGAAATGATAATCCCAATCACACAGCCTAAAATTCCGATATACGCGCTTTCCATCAAGAACATTCGGCGAATGATTGACGGGCTCGCCCCAATCGCTTTCATAATGCCGATCTCTTGCGTTCTCTCTGTCACCGCCATCGTCATCGTGTTAAAAATGCCGATCGCTGAAATGATAACTGCGATACATCCGACAAAGATCAGTCCGATTTTGAAGACCATGAAGAAGGTATTGGCTCCCTCAAGTTCGGTAGTCACTGATGTGACATAGTACCCGTCATCTGTTAGATCATTTGTCAGCTGTTCCACATTCTCAAACTTATCAGCAAAAACACCAATGTTCGTTTCAACATTTCCGCCTTTGAAATCTAAGAATTCCGAAAAATCTTTTTTGAATTGATCACTGATAAAAATATTTGAGTCCTCCATCCAGTCTTGAGATGGTTTTTTTGTAATACCGACAATTTTAAAGTCATATGTTTTTGTTTTTGTAACATCCCCTGTTTTAGAATCTGTCTTCGATACACTTAGTTCAATTGTTTTATTTAGAATATCTTTCGTATAGCCCTTTGGTTCTTTTATATCTTCTGGATTTCCTTTTGCTTCCTCGATTTTTTTGTTATATTCTTCCGATTCTTTTTTCGTTAATAATCTCTTTGCGAAGTCGTATCCTACTACGATTTCATTTTCCGACTTTGCGACTCTTCCCTTTTCCAATTCCATATTGGCCTTTAATTCATCATTCATATTAGTAAAAATGAGATTTGAGCTTTCATTTGTACGATTGCCTAAAGTAGCTTTGTTTGGTTCATACACTTGCGTTCTTTCTACAACTGACCTTACGTGATCATACTTCTCTAAATCAGCTTTTTTAATCGGCTTGTCTCCTTCCTTGCCCATTACGCTGACTTTCGTTACAATCTGCTGGCTCATTGTCATATCTGTAATCGTCTTTTGAATCCCAAATCCAACGGACGACAACACAACCAAAAACGCACACGCCATTGTTGTCGCCAGAATCGTCATAAAGACGCGAAGCCTGTTTTTCTTCATATTTCTTCTGATAAAATGAACCTGATCCTTAAACCTCAACGGTAATTCCTCCTTTTAGCACACCATCATGAAGCTGAAATTTTGAATGTCCGATAGAAGCGACTTCATCATCGTGAGTAATGATCACAAATGTAATGCCACGCTCACGATTCAGCTGCTGGATCAATTCCAGCACTTCATGTTCCGTTTCTGAATCAAGGCTTCCCGTCGGCTCATCTGCTAAGATAATCGAAGGATTTAAAATCAATGCTCGAGCAATACTGACACGCTGCTGCTGGCCGCCTGACAGTTCATTCGGATAATGAGCGGCGTGGCTTTCCAGACCGACGCGTTTCAGCATGTCCTGCACCTTTTGCTTCCGCTCAGAGGGCTTGATTCCTTTTAACGCCAGCGGCATTTCCACATTCTCATACGTCGTTAAACCCGGGATGAGCTGAAAGCTCTGAAAAATAAACCCGAAATGGTCAAGCCGAAATTGCGCCCATTCCTTTTCATTAAACTCCGTAACATCAGTGCCATTAATGACAATCCGCCCTTTTGTCGGCGATATGTAGCCGGAAATCAAATTCAAAAGCGTTGATTTCCCTGAGCCGCTTCGTCCGACAATGCAGGCGATTTCCCCTTTCGCCACGCTCAATGAAACATCCTTCAATACTGGAACTTCATTCTCACGGCCCTTTTTTCCGATCGTGAAAGAATGGTCGATATGCTGAACATCAATCATATGTTCTCTCTCCCTTACAAAAGTTTCATTTTTTTATAAATCGCAAAATAACTAATCAAGAAACCGATTACCGCACCTGTACCCATGCCAATGAGATAACCGGCAAAGCTCTCGCTTGCAGTAAATCCAAAATAGCTGAAGCCCATGATTCCTATGATAATAACGATGATCTGCACCGGGCGGTTAAGCGGCTTCCATAAGAAGAAATATCCGTTTCTTTCATTAGACATTTTAACAAAGCTAATATAGCCGATGATGTAAAAAATGATAGTCATGATAGCCGGAATGACTAAATAATATGGTGAATTCTCAGCCCATTTCGAGTCTACATAAATTATCGGAATGAAATACTGCACCCATTTAGGTACTGGACCATGGATAAAATCGATTGATCCGCCAAAAAGGATCTCGAGGTTGATCGCAGGCAGGCTGATGAGTAAAAATGGCGAAATGGCCACGGTAAATGAGACCAAAAGCTGTGCAAAAATATTGCCTGTCAGAGCTCCACCCGCCATAACAAGCGAATAAGCCAGCATGCTGATGATGATCATACCAAGGCTGTAATTGTGAAAATAAACGGCCTGATCAGGCTTCAAAAGCATGATCAGCAAAACAGATAAAACATAACCTATGAGTTGCGGTATCACAATCACCATTCCGCCAGTAAGGAACTTCGCATGAAATATCTGCCCTCTTGTATACGGAAGGCTTAATGTAAAATCAAAAAAGCCCTTGCTTCGTTCAATCCCTAGCTGGCTGACCGCCAAAACGACTCCCCAAATCCAAAACAATGAGATAAATGAGCTGTTTAAATAATCAACGCTGAATACGCAGGGGCCGACCCAATTTTCTTTTCCAGTGACACAGCCTTGATAGATGAGATACATATTTAAAATTGATAATGGATTACCCAATATAAAAACCAAAATGGTGATAACTAAGGCGACTTTATTTTGTTTCCACTCCTTATAAAGCAGACCGGAATCCGGCATTTTACTTCCCTCCGAACTTTAAACCGTTATCTTAATGTCTTACTTTTTTAAAGATGGAAAAATAACTGATCAAAAATCCTACAATTCCTCCGATAATCATGCCGATAATGTAACCCGCTATGGATTCGCCAGCAGAATGCCCCACTATACCAAAACCTAGGATTCCTAACACGATGACAAGGATTTGAATAGGTCGATCTAATGTTTTCCATAAGAAAAAGTATCCATTACGCTCATTATGATGTTTTATAAAACTGATATAACCAATGAAATAAAAGAGAATACTCATCACTGCAGGGATTAATAATAAATATTTACTTTCCGCCACCCAACTTGAATCCACATAAGCAATTGGGGAAAAGTTCATCAAATTATTTTCAAAATCGAAGTAATATTCAACGTTAGGAATTAGTCTCCAAACTTGAACCCCTGAGATAATCTCTATATTAGAAAATGGCAATACGATAATCAAATATGGCAATACAGAAGTTGCAAAAGCTGTCAACAACTGAGCAAAAGCGTTTCCAGCTAACGACCCAGCGGCCATTACTAATGAGTAAAACATAATGCTAGTGATCATAACACCAATGCTTCCATGTTCAAAAAAGTTTACTTGTTCAGGTTTTAAGAAAAGAATCAGCAGCCATGCCAATAAAAATCCGACTAATTGTGAAAGCACAAGGACAACTGCGCCTAGCCAAAATTTCGTTTGAAAAATTTGACTTCTTTTATATGGAAGACCTAACAAAAAGTCCATCGTACCTCTCGAACGTTCAAGCCCGACCAAACATACTGCCAGTATAATCCCTATCACCCAATTGATTTGAATCATGCTGTCTATGTGGTAATCCACAAAAAATGCACACAGTTTTGGGTCTGAATGTGCTAGGCATGACTCGTTTAAAGAATATGAGTGATAAATCGTTAAAGGATTTGCCAAGACTAAAAACACAATACTCAGCAAAATCACCACTTGATTCTGTTTCCACTCTCGATAGAGGAGACCTCGGTCTACCATCTCCGCTTCCCTCCAAACTTCGCAATGAACACTTCTTCCAGGTTGACAGGAAGCTCATTCCATACTTTTGGCTTCAGCTCTCTCAAAAAGCTCTTTTTCTCCTCATCGCTTTTCGGAATCAGCACTGTGTAAAACACGCCGGCCTGATCGAGCATCGGAATGTTTTGCTCTCTGATGGCCAAATTGACATCTGTATCGAAAGCCATTTGAATTTTAATGTATTCTTCTTTTAACTCATCAAGATCCATGACGTTGGTCAGTCTGTTATCTTCGAGAAAACCAATTCGGTTGCACATCCGCTCTATGTCTTCAAGCCGGTGGGACGTAATCAGGATACTCGTATCACGCTCTGCCACTTCATCGACCATCAGCTGCAGCACATCATGCCTTGTCACCGCGTCTATTCCATCCGTCGGCTCATCAAGGAGGATCAGCGCCGGTCTCGCCGCAAACGACAGAACGAGGGACAGCTGTTTTTTTAAGCCTGTCGACAGCTCACGGTATTTTTTCGTTTCTGGAATTTCGTATCTGTTCATCAGTTCATTCGCGTACGTGACATCAAATTTCGGATATATTCTTCTCAGGATATCAACAAGCTGCTTGTATGTATACTTGTCGTAAAAAGGATTTTGAACAGGCATGTAGATGATATTTTGTTTGACCTTCGGGTGCTTTTTGATTTCTACGCCGTCAAATAAAATCGTTCCGCTGTCAGGGAAAATGATTTGCTGGATTAAGCGAAGCATCGTCGTTTTCCCTGATCCGTTGCGTCCAAGCAATCCAAAGATTTCTCCTTTTTCGATTGTTAATGAAACATCTTTTAATACTTGATTGCCGTCAATCGCTTTTGACAGCTGCCGCAGTTCAATCATTTTTTTTGCCTCCCTTCACATCAGCGCTGATTTCCTTTATCCATTCGTGCAGTTTTTCCAGCTCAACCCCTGCATAGTGTGCATCGATGATGAGCTGTTTGAGTTGCTCTTTAATCATCGTCATCTTCCCTTCAACCAGTGTCGTTTTTGCATTCTCCGATATATAGGTCCCTCTGCCCCGCAGCGTTTCAATAATCCCCTCTCGCTCAAGTTCTTTATACGCTTTGCTGACAGTGTTCGGATTCGCAATAATGATCGTCGCCAATTCTCTGACAGAAGGAAGCTTATCACCAGGCTTCATGATCCCTTTCAAACAAAGCTCTTTCATTTGCTGAATAATTTGTTCGTAAATGGGTGTTGAGCTTCTTGGATCGATTTGAATCATTTACTTCCCTACTTTCTATACGATCTGAACCTTTTATAGATAAAAATGATCAATTATACTTTTTTGCCATTCAAAACCGATCATCACAAGAACAAGAAAAAAAGAACAAGCGATCACAGATGCCGCAATCAGCATTGGCACGTTACGTTTGTTTCGTTTTTTATGTTTCATAACTGCCTCCCTTAATGTCAATATATAAATGATTTTATATTAGTGTCTATAGTGTATTACTTCAATTAGTACACTTAATACAATAAATACTTTAACTCACAAAGTCAATCCTTTTTTTACAAAAAAAACGGACCCTTTTAAAAGGGTCCGTTTTCCTACACATCAAGAGGGTGCTGCAGGATCATATTATTTTGCAAAGATTGAAGCTGAAGCCTCATTCTGTACAGCTGTTCTCTCTGCTGATCATTTGACGACAGCCATAGCTTATTCAAGGCATTTACCGCATCTTCAAGCTGCATTTGTGCATCACTATATTCTTGATCGTTATAATGCTCTTGTTTAGAAGCGATTTTCAGCTGTTCTTCAGCATAATCATAGGCCTGCATACATTGCTGGAGATGTTCATCTACTGATTGTCTTGTTGCCACAGTAACCCCTCCTCTTGGTAATGGAAATCATCCATCATTCATATTGTAGCCTCATCTGACTTTGTTCAATAAAGTAATTTATGGTCGATATTCATTTGTTCTCTTGTGAAATGCGTGCTACAATTTTAGGATGCAATCGTACGCAAGGAGGCACATGAATTGTGATGCAGAACAATCCTTTTCCTTATTCAAATACGGAAAAACGCTATCATACATTGAATTATCATCTCAGAGAACATTTCGGCCATAAGGTATTTAAAGTGGCGCTTGACGGCGGTTTTGACTGTCCGAATCGGGACGGCACCGTAGCCCACGGAGGCTGTACGTTTTGCAGCGCAGCAGGCTCCGGCGATTTTGCCGGGAACCGGGCCGATGATTTAATTACGCAATTCCATGACATCAAAAACCGCATGCACGAAAAATGGAAGGATGGCAAGTACATCGCTTATTTTCAGGCTTTCACAAACACTCACGCCCCGGTTGAGGTGCTTCGTGAGAAATTCGAATCCGTCCTCGCCTTAGATGATGTGGTCGGCATTTCGATCGCCACACGCCCGGACTGTCTGCCTGATGATGTCGTTGATTACTTGGCAGAGCTGAATGAACGTACGTATTTGTGGGTGGAGCTTGGGCTTCAAACAGTTCATGAACGGACTGCACTTCTGATCAACCGCGCACATGATTTTAACTGCTATGTGGAAGGCGTCAATAAATTAAGAAAACACGGCATACGTGTCTGCTCGCATATTATCAATGGGCTGCCTTTGGAAGACCGGGACATGATGATGGAAACGGCAAAGGCCGTCGCAGATTTGGACGTCCAGGGCATTAAAATCCATCTGCTTCACCTACTGAAAGGCACGCCAATGGTCAAGCAATATGAAAAGGGGAAGCTGGAATTTCTTTCTCAAGATGATTATGTGCAGCTCGTCTGCGATCAGCTTGAGATCATTCCGCCTGAAATGATCGTCCACCGCATTACAGGTGACGGACCGATTGAGTTGATGATCGGGCCAATGTGGAGCGTCAACAAATGGGAAGTGCTTGGCGCCATTAATAAAGAGCTAGAAAATCGAGGCAGCTATCAAGGAAAGTTCTTTCAGCGGCTTGAGGAGGAATCAGCGCTATGATTTTGAAGAAAATTCTTCCCTACAGCAAAGAACTGCTGAAAATGGCCGCGGGAGAAGGAGATATTGTCGTAGATGCGACAATGGGCAACGGACATGATACACAGTTTTTAGCGGAGCTTGTTGGTGAAAACGGTCATGTGTACGCATTCGACATCCAAGAATCAGCCGTGGCCAATACAAAGGAACGGCTCGGTGACATGTATCAAGCGCGAACAACGTTATTTCACAAAAGCCATGATAAAATCGCTGAATCCCTCCCGCCTGAAACACATGGCAAAGTGGCGGCCGCGGTATTTAACCTCGGCTATTTGCCGGGCGGGGACAAATCAATTACGACAAACGGCAGTTCTACGATCAAAGCCATTGAACAGCTTCTCGGCATCATGAAAGACGAAGGTCTGATTGTTCTCGTCGTCTATCATGGCCACCCGGAAGGCAAAGCTGAAAAAAACGACGTGCTCGAGTTTTGCCGGGACTTGGACCAGCAAACAGCCCGTGTATTATCATACGGATTTATCAATCAGCAAAATGACCCGCCATTTATTATCGCCATCGAAAAAAAAGCTCAGATCAGCAAATGATTTGAGCTTTTTTCTTTGAGTTTTTCATCCAGGACATTTTTTGAAATTTCCGGTAGGCTCTGCCGTTGATATAAAAGAAAAGGGAGGTTTTTCCGCTGGCTTTGATCAGCTTCTTTGCGAGCCGGCCCATTTCCTTTTGGCCTGCCACTTTATCATCTGACAAATAAACGCCAAGCAAGCCGCGATTGATTAAACGATGGAAGTTTTCATGCGGAATGCCTTGTAAATGCTCGTCGGCTTTATGGATAAAGTGTTCAAGCCGGTCCATCATCTCTTCATGAGACTGATAATACGAGCAGAAATTCAAGTCTCCTTCCAACAAGTCCTCCTCTTGATCAATCAAATAATCAAGAAGAATATGAAGACCCTGTATGTAAGGAAAATAACTGTCGCGGATTTTTTTAGCGGTGCTTTCTGTGAAATCAGGCTGGAACGAATACGCAACCAGACAGAAAATGCCTAACGTTGAGCCTGCACAGGCTGAAAATTCATACCATTCCATCTCAGGCAGCTCTGATTCATATTGAGCAAACCACTTTTCAAGCCGCGGAACACGCTCATGCTCAATAACGTGCTTATGCACCTGCAAATCGCAATAATAGCCGCACAGTTCAAGCAGATAAGGTTTAATCATGTCATAGTGCTCAATGGAACCAAGGACACGCTGGCACGTTTTGACCAGTTCGTGCAGATATCCGCTGTCATCCTGTTCTTCCCTGAATTGATAATAATTTTGCAGTTCCGCCCCAACTGTCAGTGCATCCTGCATTGAGGCATGGAGCATCCGAAAATCCTGCGGGTCCAGCGAGGTGCTGCGGTCACACAGATTGTCCAAATAATCACTAATCGTTTGATACGCGATGATAAACTCGACACATTTCTGTTTTTGGCTGCCTGACAATAAGGCCAGTATGCCGCCGCCTTCACAGTGAAACGTTTTGTCCCGAATACTTGCGGTTGCCTGTGCTTTCAATTCACTGTTATGAATCGATTCTGATTTTTGCTTCCATATGTCCAGCTCTTGATGAACGAGCGGAAAAATATCTCGATATACCTTTGCCATCAATCCAAAAGGATGTTCCGGTACTGTCAACACATGCACCCCCTACTAGTTCAAATATATTGATCAGTAAACGCTCTTGCTGCTTTAAAAACATCTTCTCTCTCGGGTTCATTGAAGATCTCATGGTAAAGCCCTTCCCACTCTCTGTATGCTTTATTATGAGAAGCAACACCATTAAACCACTTGATGACCATCGTTTTGTCAACAAGCTTGTCATCACCGGCTTGCATCACAAGAAGCGGAACTTTCAAAAATGCCTCTGTCGGCACCATTGCCGATTCAATTGTCTTTAAAAGCTCTCTGTACCATCTGACAGAAACTTTCCTGACGTATAACGAATCATTTTGGTCAGCCTCGATGACGTCCTCATTGCGCGTCGCCATATCAATTGATAATCCCGAATCAACCTTAAGTGACGGAGCGATGACATTCAGACCTTTTGATGCAAGATCAAGCGCTTTATTGACTTTAATTTGCAGTCCAAGACACGGTGATGATAAAATAATTCCCGTAATCCGGGGATTTCTTTGCTGTTTAACCCATTCAATCGCGACCAGACCGCCCATGCTGTGACCTAGAAGAAAAACCGGCAGATCAAAGGTTCGCGCTTTATCTATCCAAGCATCTACTTCATCAATGTATTCTTGAAACGAGCGAATATGCCCTCTCGCTCTTGTCGTTGTTCCCTGTCCAGGCAAATCGCCCATGACAACGTGATAACCCGAAGACCGCCACATTTCAATCAGCCATTTATATCGTCCGTGATATTCACTTGCCCCGTGAATGATTACAATCACTGCAACAGGTCTGTCTGCTTTCCAGGTCCACATGTTCTTCACCTCATACGAAATTTAAATAGAGAAAGAAGGATGAATCTTATGATCTACCCTTATAAGGAACACAAGCCAGATATCCACCCAACAGCCTTTATAGCTGATAATGCAACAATTACCGGTGATGTCGTGATCGGAGAACAGTCCAGCATTTGGTTTTCTGTTGTCATAAGGGGAGATGTTGCGCCGACCAGAATCGGAAACAGAGTCAATATCCAAGATTTAAGCTGCCTCCATCAAAGCCCGAACAAGACGCTGCTCATTGAAGATGACGCCACGATAGGCCATCAGGTTACACTTCATAGCGCTGTTATCCGCAAGAACGCCTTAATCGGGATGGGCTCAATCATTTTAGACGGAGCCGAAATTGGCGAAGGCGCTTTTATTGGTGCCGGCAGTCTTGTCCCGCCCGGAAAAATCATTCCGCCTGGCCATCTCGCCTTTGGCCGCCCTGCAAAAGTCATCCGCCCTTTGACGGAAGAAGACCGAAAAGATATGCAAAGAATACGGTCAGAATATGTAGAAAAGGGCCAATATTATAAATTTCTTCAACAAACATAAGACCTGCTTCGTCTTACTTTACCATTTTTCAAATTATATTTGAAAGCAATAACCATCGTTAACCCGGACGTCATAACAGTTCGGGTTTCGATTTTTCCATAAAACGTTCACATATAGCATGAAACGTATGACTTTTATCTTATCACAAAACTATAAACAGCCTCTGCAAACACACATACCTATTCTTTCCTGTTCTCTATTTTCTATGAGCACACACAAAAAGAGCCCACTGGGAGCTCTTTTTGTCAGCTGATATTTCGTTCGCTGGCAGCAGCTGCATTTTTTTTATGAAACCCTTTTCCATAGTACACAGCCAGCAAGATGAGAAACCATATCGGCCCGATAATCACGGCTACTCTTGTATCAGGGCTGTAAGCCATAAGAATGACGACGAATGCTAGAAATGCCAATGACACATAAGACGTAAACGGAAATAAAGGCATTTTGTACTTTAATTGTTTCTTTTCTTCCGGCTTCAAACTTTTCCTGTATTTTATTTGAGAAAGCAAAATGATTGCCCACGTCCAAATCGCTCCGAACGTCGCAATACTTGTAACCCAAGTAAATACCTTCGCAGGGACAACATAGTTTAACAGCACTCCGACTAATAAAGCGCCCGCTGAAGCCAGAACAGCTTTACCCGGGATGCCGCCTTTCGTCAGCTGACCATATGCTTGTGGCGCCTCTTTCTGTTCCGCCAAGTTAAACAGCATCCGCCCTGTGCTGAAAATACCGCTGTTGCATGAAGACAGCGCGGCTGTCAACACGACAAAGTTAATGATACCTGCGGCCGATGGAATGCCCACTTTTTGAAATGTGAGAACAAATGGACTTCCTTGAGAGCCAATTTCCTGCCACGGATAAATAGACATAATGACAAATAAAGCGCCTACATAAAAAATCAAAATCCGCCAAAATACTGTATCGATTGCTTTGGCTAACGATTTTTGCGGGTTTTTTACTTCGCCAGCCGTCACCCCGATCATTTCAATCCCTAAATATGCGAACATGACCATTTGAAGAGACAATAGAACCCCTTTTAATCCATGAGGGAAAAATCCTCCGTTGTTCCACAAATTACTGATTCCGGTGGCAATGCCCCCATTGCCGACTCCTGCAATAATCATCAATAAACCGACTGCAATCATGGATAAGATCGCAACAATTTTAATCAATGCGAACCAAAATTCCAGCTCACCGTAAGCTTTGACAGCCAGGAAATTAACACCCGTCATAATGACCAGCGCCGATAATGCCCAAATCCAGTTTGGCACGTCAGGAAACCAGAACCCCATATAGATGCCGACAGCAGTAATTTCGGCCATACAAGTGACAACCCATAAAAACCAGTAGTTCCACCCTGTTAAATAGCCTGCAAGCGGTCCCAAATAATCACGCGCATACCTGCTGAAGGAGCCTGCAACCGGTTTTTGAATAGCCATTTCCCCAAGCGCTCTCATAATAAAAAACATGACCAGGCCGCTTGCGGCATACGCTACCAAAATACCAGGCCCTGCTAATTGAATAGCTGATGCGGAGCCGAGGAACAACCCTACTCCTATAGCAGCTCCTAAAGACATTAAAGAAATATGCCTTTCTTCGAGTCCGCGGTGCAACTCTTGTTTTTGTTTTTGCATGCTTCTTCTCCCCTAGAAAAAAATATCATTAAATCATTTTTCTGAATATTTCGTATGAATTGGGTAAACCAATGATGATGGAGAAATAAAAGGATAACAACAAGGCTTTCGACTACTCGAAAGCCTTGTTGTCTGTTACACAAAGATGACTTCTTTAGGCTGATGGCTCAGCTCTTCAGGCATATACCGTTTTTCAATATTGATGCTGTGCCAGATCATAAAGATTAGCACAGTCCAGATTTTACGGCTGTTATCAGCCTTGTCCGCACAATGGTCTTCAAGAAGCTGAAGGACATAATCCTTATGGATATAAGCATCCGTTTGGCTTTCCTGAATAATATTCCGCACCCATTCGTTCATTTCGTTTTTCAGCCAATGACGGATCGGTACAGGGAAACCAAGCTTTTTGCGGTTTAATACGTGCTCAGGCACAATTCCTTCAGCGGCTTTGCGAAGAAGATACTTCGTCGTGCCGTTCTTCGTTTTCAGCTCATCAGGAATTTTTGAAGCGACGTCGAATACGACTTTATCCAAGAACGGCACACGCAGTTCCAAAGAATTCGCCATCGTCATTTTATCCGCCTTTAACAAAATGTCGCCGCGCATCCAAGTGTGGATATCGACATACTGCATTTTGTTGATATCGCTGTACGAGCTGCTTTCTGTAAAGTAAGTCTTCGTCACATCGCGATATGAAAGGTTCGGATTATAATGCTTCAACAGCTGCTTTTTGACAGACTCTTCAAAGATTTTAGCGTTACCGATATAACGATCCTGAAGCGGAGTGCAGCCGCGCTCAAGCAGGCTCTTCCCTCTCATACCTTCAGGCATAACGGCAGCAACGTGCAGAAGCATCTTTTTCAAGCCGGACGGAATCCGTTCAAACGGTTTAAGCGAAAGCGGTTCACGGTAAATGTTATATCCGCCGAAGAGCTCATCCGCTCCTTCACCTGATAAAGCAACCGTTACATGTTTTTTCGCTTCTTTTGCAACAAAGTACAACGGAATCGCTGCCGGATCAGCAAGCGGGTCATCAAAATGCCATACGATCTTCGGAAGCTCATTCATGTATTCCTCAGGCGAAATGACTTTGCTGATATTTTCAATGCCCAGCGCCGCTGCCGTTTCTTTCGCTACATCAACCTCACTGAAGCCCTGCTGTTCAAAGCCGACAGAGAATGTTTTTAAGCTTGGATGAAATTCCTTCGCAACAGACACAATAAAGGAAGAATCAATCCCGCCAGACAGGAACGAACCGACAGGAACGTCACTTCTCATATGAACGTTTACAGAGTCATAGATCGCGTCTCGGACTTCTTTCACAAGCTTGTCTTCTTCAGTCTGAACCGGCTTGAAGTTCGCTTTGAAATACGTTTTGAATGTGATATCGCCGTCCGGGCGGATTGTGAACTGTGAACCCGGCTCTACTTTTTTCACATGGGCATCAAGCGTGCTTGGTTCAGGAACAAATTGGAAAGACATGTACTGCTGCAATGCCTCTTTATCTATTTCAATATCATTCTGAGCAACCATTAAACTTTTTCTCTCTGAGGCAAAATAAACCTGATCATTGATCGTTGTGTAGTACAACGGTTTAATGCCGAATGGATCTCTTGCCCCATAAAGCACATGATCGTTTTTATTCCAAATCAGAAAGGCAAACATACCGCGCAGTTTGGACGCCGCTTCTTCTTTATAGTGACGGTAAGTCGCAAGAAGAACCTCTGTGTCCGAATCCGTGTTGAATGTGTACCCCTTTGCTTCAAGTTCTTCTCTCAGTTCGATATAGTTATAGATTTCTCCGTTAAAGATAATCCAATATGTTTCATCTTCATATGATAAAGGCTGTCCGCCATTTTCTACATCAATAATGCTGAGCCGTCTGAATCCGAAGCCGACGTGCTCATCATGGAAATATCCATCACTGTCAGGACCGCGGTGAACGATCATTTGGTTCATTTGTTTGATTAGTTCTTCTTGATCAGCGGTTTGAGCTAACGGATGCTTGTTAAAAACCCCGACAAATCCACACATAGTATTGCCTCCATAATTAAAATTGTCATCATTGAACCCCTATTTATAGACGCTGTGAATAGTATTTGGTTTCACAGTTATGTAAAAAAATAAACATGAATACAACGATAAAAAAGGGAAAGCCGCTTAACCAGTAAGCGGCTATAAAATTATTCTCCTAACGCTTCTTTACGCAGCTGCTCCGCTTTGTCTGTGCGCTCCCATGGAAGGTCAACATCGTGACGTCCAAAGTGGCCGTACGCAGCAGTTTGTTTGTAGATCGGACGGCGCAAATCAAGCATTTTGATAATGCCGGCAGGTCGTAAATCAAAGTTATTGCGAACAACTTCAATCAGTTTTTCCTCAGAAGCTTTTCCGGAACCGAATGTGTTGATTGAGATTGACACAGGCTGTGCAACACCGATCGCGTAAGCAAGCTGTACTTCGCAAGAATCAGCAAGCTCAGCCGCAACGATGTTTTTCGCAACGTATCTTGCCGCATAAGCTGCAGAACGGTCTACCTTCGTCGCGTCCTTACCTGAGAACGCGCCTCCGCCGTGGCGTGCATAGCCGCCGTACGTATCAACGATGATTTTGCGTCCTGTAAGTCCCGCATCCCCTTGAGGGCCTCCGATTACGAAACGTCCTGTAGGGTTGATGAAATATTTTGTTTCTTCATCAATCAGCTCTTCAGGAACAACCGGATTGATTACATGTTCTTTAATGTTGCGCTGAATTTGCTCAAGTGTAATTTCAGGATGATGCTGAGTTGAAATAACAATCGCGTCAATGCGGACTGGTTTGTTATTTTCATCGTACTCAACCGTTACCTGTGTTTTGCCGTCAGGGCGAAGGTACGGAAGAATATCTTCTTTACGGACTTCACTTAGGCGGCGGGCTAATTTATGGGCAAGTGAAATTGGAAGAGGCATAAGCTCTTTCGTTTCGTTGCACGCATAACCGAACATTAATCCTTGGTCACCCGCACCAATCGCTTCAATTTCTTCGTCGCTCATTGTGCCTTCACGGGCTTCAAGCGCTTGGTCTACGCCCATCGCGATATCAGCAGACTGCTCATCAATTGATGTTAAAACCGCACAAGTTTCCGCATCAAATCCGTATTTTGCACGTGTGTATCCGATTTCTTTAATGGTTTGGCGAACCGTTTTCGGAATGTCAACATACGTAGAAGTTGTGATCTCTCCGCTTACAAGAACCAAACCTGTTGTCACAGATGTTTCACAAGCAACACGCGCGTTAGGGTCTTTCTTTAAAATTTCATCTAAAATGCTGTCAGAAATCTGGTCACAGATTTTATCCGGATGCCCCTCCGTAACAGATTCTGATGTAAATAAACGACGATTTTTACTCATGATTTGCTTCCTCCTGCACAAGGCCTCCCGAAAGACCTTGTATATATGATACGGAACTCGCTCCCTCTTATACAATGTACAGTTATATTAGAGAATGTTAATTGGCATATTTATGAAATAAAAAAACCTTTTCCATCGAGGAAAGGGTTTGGTCTTTGTGCCTTTCACTCTTATCGCTCAAGGAATCATACAACCTTGCAACAGGTTAGCACCTTGGTTGTCTCACTCAGTTGAACATAATAAATAACAGAGAAACCGGTTGCTGGGCTTCATAGGGCCTGTCCCTCCGCCAGCTCGGGATAAGAGTATCCGCTCAATGAAATATCTTATCGTAAAAGGGTTTGCAATGTCAATATGATTCAGAAGAAATAGGCACCTATATTGAGGGAAAACAATGGAAATGCACACACAAAAAATGATAAATAGTATAGACTATTTGAAAATATATGTTATACTAATTCACAATTAGCAAAACACAAAAAACGATAAAGGAAGGTTTCATATGAACTCAGTTGATTTGACCACTGATTTACAAGCCTTATTAACATGTCCAAATGTGCGTCATAATTTATCAGCAGCACAGCTAACAGAAAAAGTCCTCTCCCGAAACGAAGGCATTTTAACATCCACAGGTGCTGTTCGCGCGACAACAGGCGCTTACACAGGACGCTCACCTAAAGATAAATTCATCGTGGAGGAAGAAAGCACGAAAAATAAGATCGATTGGGGCCCGGTGAATCAGCCGATTTCAGAAGAAGCGTTTGAGCGGCTGTACACGAAAGTTGTCAGCTATTTAAAGGAGCGAGATGAACTGTTTGTTTTCGAAGGATTTGCCGGAGCAGACGAGAAATACAGGCTGCCGATCACTGTCGTAAATGAGTTCGCATGGCACAATTTATTTGCGCGGCAGCTGTTTATCCGTCCGGAAGGAAATGATAAGAAAACAGTTGAGCAGCCGTTCACCATTCTTTCTGCTCCGCATTTCAAAGCGGATCCAAAAACAGACGGCACTCATTCCGAAACGTTTATTATTGTCTCTTTCGAAAAGCGGACAATTTTAATCGGCGGAACTGAGTATGCCGGTGAAATGAAGAAGTCCATTTTCTCCATTATGAATTTCCTGCTGCCTGAAAGAGATATTTTATCTATGCACTGCTCCGCCAATGTCGGTGAAAAAGGCGATGTCGCCCTTTTCTTCGGACTGTCAGGAACAGGCAAGACCACCCTGTCGGCAGATGCTGACCGCAAGCTGATCGGTGACGATGAACATGGCTGGTCTGATACAGGCGTCTTTAATATTGAAGGCGGGTGCTACGCTAAGTGCATTCATTTAAGCGAGGAAAAGGAGCCGCAAATCTTTAACGCGATCCGCTTCGGGTCTGTTCTCGAAAATGTCGTTGTGGATGAAGATACACGCGAAGCCAATTATGATGATTCCTTCTATACTGAAAACACGCGGGCAGCTTACCCGATTCATATGATTGACAACATCGTGACTCCAAGCATGGCCGGCCATCCGTCAGCAATTGTATTTTTGACGGCTGATGCCTTCGGAGTCCTGCCGCCGATCAGCAAACTAACGAAGGAGCAGGCGATGTACCATTTCTTGAGCGGTTACACGAGTAAGCTTGCCGGAACCGAACGTGGTGTCACGTCTCCTGAAACGACGTTTTCTACATGCTTCGGCTCACCGTTCCTGCCGCTTCCTGCTCACGTCTATGCTGAAATGCTCGGCAAAAAGATCGATGAACACGGCGCAGACGTTTTCTTAGTCAATACCGGCTGGACCGGGGGCGGCTACGGCACAGGCGAACGAATGAAGCTTTCTTACACGAGAGCAATGGTTAAAGCAGCGATTGAAGGAAAATTAGAGGATGCAGAAATGATAACTGACGATATTTTCGGCCTGCACATTCCGGCCCATGTTCCTGGCGTTCCTGATCATATCCTTCAGCCTGAAAACACGTGGACCAACAAGGAAGAATACAAAGAAAAAGCAGTCTACCTTGCAAATGAATTCAAAGAGAACTTTAAAAAGTTCGCACATACCGATGCCATCGCCCAGGCAGGCGGCCCTCTCGTATAAAAAACAAAAGCCAAGAGCAATTATGCTCTTGGCTTGTTTTAATTGACGGAATGCAAAGAAGTCAGCTTATATGTAATGATGGTCCGGCCTTCTTCCCATTGAAGCTTCTGCACTTCAGCTGTGCCTGACTTTTCGCCAAACTTTGTTTTGCGTACATCCATTGGAATCTCCATCGGATATACTCGGTATCCGTCCTTCTCTAACGTGAATATATTCTCATCTATGCGGACTTCTTTTCCTTTTGTCACAATCAGTGTATTAAATTCAACAGGCATTCCCAAAGTGAAATCCCCTTTCGTTCTCTTTTTTCTTTATCATAACATATTTCACTGTCAGCGGTTTTTCATCCATTGTGTGAGCTGCCGCACGATACGCCGGTTTTCTTTTGGCGGGAAATAATGTGTGAATGTACTGTAGTACCATGTCTCCACCGGCTTATGCAGTTGTTTTAGCTTCTCTTCAAATAAATAGGAATGCTGAATCGAAACATTTTGGTCTTTTTCTCCATGGATTAACAGCACGGGAGCCTGAATTTTGTTTACTTGGTCAAACGGTGTCCTCCATTGATATTCCTCAGGCACCTTTTTCGGTGTTCCGCCGATGACTCTTTTCATCATTCGCCGCAAATCCTGCCGCTCCTCGTATGTAAGAATCATATCACTGACGCCTCCCCAGGAAACAAATGAAGCTGCCTGCCCGCCCATTTCGATCGCAGTGAGCATTCCCATAATTCCGCCGCGGGAAAAACCGAAGATGTGGATTCTATCCTTCTTGACATTTGGGTGCTGCTGAAGCAGGCGAAAAGCAGAAAATGCATCCTCCCTGTCTTCTCCTGCAAAATCCTCATTGCCTTCTCCTCCTTGATTTCCTCTGTAAAAAGGAGCAAACACCACAAACCCTTGGGATGCAAACTGGATAATCCGGCCCGGCCGAACCATGCCCACGCTTTTAATCCCGCCGCGCAAATATAAAAATCCGTCATATTGTCCCGGTTCCGCCGGCTCAGCCAGAAGCCCCTTAACCCGTAATCCATTTGACAGATAGCAGATCGTATACAAACGCACATGCTGGCTTGGCGACGGAAATCTTCTTTTCTCTACAATCAAAACAGCCGCCTCCTTTTTTTCTATATGCTTTCCTTACTCCAAAATTACATCCGGAGAACCTGGTTAGGCATTCACACATTTTTATACCCATCATACGATATGTAAAGCAAAAAAGGATATTAACTTGATGCGAAATAAGGAGGTTGTCTATGTGAACAGATGGTTAAGGCTGGGCTTCGCCTGTGTCGGCAGTATCTTTCTGATGATCGCCCTGGCGGCTTGCAAGCAGGAAGAAACGCTCACCAAAGTCAAAGTAGCTGAAGTGACCCATTCAATTTTTTACGCACCTTTATATGTTGCTGAGTCTAAAGGTTTTTTTAAGGAAGAAGGGCTTGATGTCGATGTGAATACGACCTGGGGCGGAGACAAAACGATGACATCGCTTCTTTCCAACGGCTCCGACATCGCGCTTGTCGGGTCAGAAACATCTATTTATGTCGAAGCGCAAGGGGCTAAAGATCCCGTCATTAATTTCGCCCAGCTGACTCAGACAGACGGAACGTTTCTTGTCGCGAGAGAAAATGTTGAACACTTCGACTGGGATCAGCTGAAAGGAAAAACGTTTCTCGGCCAGCGAAAAGGCGGCATGCCGCAAATGGTCGGCGAGTATGTGCTGAACAAACATAAGATTGACCCGCATAAGGATATAGACCTTATCCAGAACATAGACTTCGCCAATATTGCCAATGCGTTTGCTTCTGGAACCGGTGAGTATGTACAGCTCTTTGAACCGCAGGCTTCTCTCTTTGAGAAAAAAGGCATCGGCCATATCGTGGCTTCATTCGGAGAAGAATCAGGAGAGGTTCCTTATACGACTTTTATGGCGAAAAAAAGCTATTTGAAGAAAAATGAAGACACAGCCGTCAAGTTTACAAAGGCCATTTATAAGGCGCAGCAGTGGGTTGAAAACCATTCTGCGAAGGACATCACAGATGCCATTAAAGATGAATTTGATGATACCGACCCAGACGTCATCGAAACATCCATTGAACGCTATAAAAAACAGCATTCATATTCGCCAGACCCTCTGCTTAACGAAAAAGAATGGGAGCTTCTCCAAACCATTATGGATCAATCGGGAGAACTGCCGAAGCACATTCCATACAATCAGCTTGTAAATAAACATATTGCTGAAAAAGTCACCTCGGAGAAATAGGAGGCGCCATCTATGTCTTTCTTACATGTCGACCATGTAACCCATACTTATTTTTCTATTAAAGAAAAAACAACGGCTGTGCGGGATATTCATTTCGATGCCGAAAAAGGTGATTTCATCTCATTTCTCGGCCCAAGCGGCTGCGGAAAAACAACACTGCTTTCCATTATTGCCGGTTTGATTGAGCCATCAGAAGGCAGAGTTCTGATTGAAGGCCGTGAGCCGAATCAAAAAGAACATAATATTGGCTATATGCTTCAGCAGGATTACTTATTTCCCTGGAAATCTATCGAGGAAAATGTGCTTCTCGGTTTAAAAATCGCCGACACGCTGACAGAAGAAAGCAAAGCCGCTGCACTCGGTCTATTGCCGGAGTTCGGCCTCATAGATGTGGAGAAAAAATATCCGAAAGAGCTGTCAGGCGGGATGCGCCAGCGGGCTGCGCTTGCAAGAACACTTGCGCCTAACCCTAGTCTGCTTTTGCTGGATGAGCCATTTTCCGCGCTTGATTTTCAGACAAAGCTGTCTTTGGAAAACCTGGTATTCCGCACATTAAAGGAATATCAAAAAACAGCAGTGCTTGTCACTCATGATATAGGGGAAGCGATAGCGATGAGCGATACGATCTATTTATTTTCAAATCAGCCGGGCACCATCCATCAGATTTTTACCATTCCTAAGGAATTGGCCGCGATGTTGCCTTTTGACGCCCGTCAGGAACCTTCCTTCCAGACACTGTTTCAAACGATATGGAAGGAGCTGAATTCTCTTGAGAAACAGCAAAGAAACCATTGATCTGCTTCACGAGCAGTATCAATTCAAACAGAAAAAGGAAAAGTGGAAGGTTCATTCCTTTCAGCTTGCCATATTTATTCTCTTTTTCTCGGGCTGGGAAACCTCCAGCAGGCAGGGCTGGATCGATCCGCTGATCTTCAGCTCTCCCTCAGCTGTGTGGCGATTATTGCTGGAGAAACTTGGTGACGGTTCTTTACTGTCACACATCGGCGTCACTTTATTTGAAACGGTGCTTGGCTTTTTGCTTGGGACGTTTATGGGCACGTGCCTCGCCGCTTTGTTATGGTGGTCTAACCGACTTGCCAGAATTTTAGATCCGTATCTTGTGATTTTGAATGCAATGCCGAAAGTGGCCCTGGGCCCGATTCTGATTGTCGCGCTCGGTCCCAGTTTTATCAGCATCATTGCGATGGGAGCCATCATCAGCGTCATTATCACAACCATCGTTGTCTACACCGCCTTCCAGGAGGTCGACGAAAACTATACGAAAGTCATGAAAACATTCGGCGCAAAAAAGTGGGTTATTTTTAAAGAAGTCATACTGCCTGCATCCTCCCCCGCGATTATTTCAACACTAAAAGTGAACGTCGGTTTATCATGGGTTGGCGTCATTGTAGGGGAATTCCTCGTTTCGAAGGTCGGATTAGGATATATGATTATTTACGGATTCCAAGTCTTCAATTTTACACTCGTCTTCTTAAGCCTGCTGATCATCGCCATCTTCGCCACTCTGATGTATCAGGGCGTCGAGCTGCTGGAAAAGAAATGGACGAAGGGGAGGACATAAAAAACCCGGCACATGTGCCGGGTTTTTTATTCAATCCATCCAGATTCTTTCAGTTTTTTCAAACTGATCGGAAGTACGGAATCCTTCATAATAAAGCTGAATTTTTTATTGCGGGAAAGGTTCTCCGGCAGCTCGTGAAACAAAACCGGGCCTTTCGTTTCAAAGTAATCAGCCTGCTTTTCAAGCTTTTCTATATCTGCAAAATATATATTTTTTACAATCACTTTTTCTTTTCCGAGAACTTTATACTGTCCGAGATACTTGAGGCTTTTGACTCTCGCGCCCGTCTCTTCCTTTACTTCCCGGAGCGCAGCCTCTTCTGCGCACTCCATCGGCTCTACTTTCCCGCCTGGAAACTCATAGCCTCTGTCCTCATGTTCTGTTAAAAGCCATTTGCCGCCAAAACGGCAAATCACCCAGACATGCTTCGGGCTGTCCGAGAAAGGCTGATCGTCAAAGGAAAGCTGAACAGTATTCTGATAATAATCTTTAAACTCGTACATGTTTATCCCTCAAATCCGTTCCTAGCTATCTTCCATACATCATACCACAGTTACGTTTCTTCGGAAGCCTTTTATCAAAAAATAAGGGAAACCCAGCACGCCGTCAGGTTCTGCATGCAGACTAGCTCGTACAGTTTTTTTGCGATACTTTTGCCGGAAAGTGTGACCGACGCTCTGGGCTTTATTATGACCCGCGAACAGGGAAAAGTTACGGTTTGCGCTTAAATTTATTTTTTAACGTTTCTAAAAGATCGACAAGCATCTGAGGAACCGGTATGCCAAGAGAGCTGGCTGTCACAACAATTTGCACAGATTCATAAAGAATATAAAACATAATAGCCAAGTCACGAATTGACCCCTGTGTATTCAGCAGCTGATCAAAAAAGTGGCATACAGAGATCAGAGCCAGCGTGACTAATTTTTTGACAAGCCGGGCAAATACCTTTATAAATGACAGTTTATGAATAATGGTTTCCTTCAAAGTCGTACTGATAAATTCAATTGCCATCAGAGAGAGCAAAATCAGAAATGAATACTGAAAACCTCCAAAGAAAAAACCCGCTGCTGAAACGCTGACTGCTAAAAACGAAAAGATGCCAAAGTCTCTATCCATTTATCCCAACATCCTTTCACAGAAACGGCCTTACGATATTCTATGGTAAACAAGCCGAACGGATTGGATTTTTCAGAAAAATGGACTGGTTGTCGCCTATTTTTCAGATACAAAAAGAAAAGCCGGACGTCTTTTTTAAGACATCCGGCCGTTCTATTTTTGAACTTAACCTAGGTAAGCTTTTAGCATCCAGTTATGTTTTTCAATATTTTGATGGATCGCAAGAAGCATGTCCCCTGTTGTTTCGTCACCGACTTCATCAGCTAAATCCATGCCGTTTTTCAGCTCTTCCGCGATGACTGTGAAATCATCATATACGCTTTGAACCATTTGTTCAGCTGTTTCATTTCCAGCAGCTTCTTTGACAGAAGCCGTTTCTAAGGATTCCTTCATTGTTGCAATCGGTTTTCCGTTCAGCGCCAAAAGACGTTCTGCTAAGTCATCAATATAAGTTGCCGTTTCATTGTACAGCTCCTCAAACTTTTCATGAAGAGTGAAGAAATCTTTTCCTTTCACATACCAGTGATAATTATGTAGTTTCACATACATGACCGTCCAGTTGGCTACTTGTTTGTTCACTGCTTGAATCAATTGTTCTGACATGGTATCTCCTCCTTGTTATATGACTATGTATACCCTTAATATCGTACGCTAAAACCTCTTTTTTACCCTTATCTGTCACGATTTCTTCTATTATGCTACAATTGTTAAAAAACGGGAGGTGGAATGTCATGACGCTTCTCATTACGATAAGTATTTTGATTGTGCTGGCTGTTTTGCTTGTAACCATTTGGACGACTGTAAAAGCCTATAATGTAAAGCATACCATTGATCCACCACAAGAAAATCACTCTGATTCACACAATCAATGATGATGTGAATGCTCCTTTTCTGACTGATTGCTGGCAGCATCGACGTCTCCGACTTGGACTTTTAAGGTCGGCATGCTATGCTGTTTTTTTGCTGTGACATGGGATTGGACAGTGTATACACCATCTTCCTTAAACGTCGTTTCCAATCGGTATACGCCTTTTTCTTGTTTCGCCTTAAACATTTGGCTTGCGTCTTTTTCCCCTTCTTTCCATACTTCAAACTCTACTTCATCGGCATCCGTCACAGCTTCATCACCATATGATACGGCTGCTTCATAAGCAGCGCTTTCTCCGGGATTTACTTTTTCAGGTCCGGTCAGCTTGACATCCAAAACCTCGGGCGTCTCAGCTGTATTTGCTTTGCTTTCACCAGATCCGCATCCATTAAGCAATAAAGCAGAAAAAAGCAGAACAACCAACATCTTTTTCATGCCATCACCCTT
Source organism: Bacillus sp. FSL R7-0685 (assembly GCF_038002425.1). Lineage (NCBI taxonomy): Bacteria > Bacillati > Bacillota > Bacilli > Caryophanales > Bacillaceae > Bacillus > Bacillus sp. FSL R7-0685. Next base: position 2,986,240 of record NZ_JBBOCN010000001.1, read on the forward strand.
TCATCGTTTACCTAAATAGTAGCAAACGCTTACAGCAAATGGTACATAAAATATGAGACGTCACAAAAAAGACCTTTTTGCTTATGCGCAAAAAGGTCCTTTCTATTTTAGCCAAATACTTTTAGCAATTCTTCTTTATCCTGTGAAAGCCAGAAACGCATTAAACGTTTAGCGCCTTCCAGATCATGAAGCTTCGCTTGGCCGCACTGCTTTTCATTCGCAGCTGGTATTTCTGTAATCTCTACCGCTTCCTTCATTGTGTCTTCAAGCAGATCAACGATTTCCGCTGATGTCGGCTCTCCGCTCACAACTAGATAATAGCCTGTCTGGCAGCCCATTGGAGAAATATCAATGATATCAAAATGATCGTATTTCTCAGCGTGAGAACGAATCGTAAACGCGAGCAAATGCTCGAGTGTGTGAATGGTGTCAGGCTTCATCGCCTGTTTATTTGGCTGGCAAAAACGAATGTCAAATTTATTTACAACGCCGTCTGTTCCCACTTTATGCACGCCGCAATGTCTTACATATGGAGCAACAACCGCATTATGATCAAGCTCAAAACTTTCTACTGAAGGCATAATGGCACTCTCCCTTTTCTAAAAATGTACATTCATTATAACATACCTTTCCGATAAGAATAATCGAATAGCTTTTCAATCTGCGTTTTTTTTCTTATACTTGCATCAGAAAGGTTGCTGAATACATATGAAAACCCTATTCATCGCTCTGATCAGAGGATATCAAAAATTCATCTCGCCCCTGACACCGCCAACGTGCCGCTTTTATCCGACCTGTTCCCAATATGGAATCGAAGCGATTAAAACACATGGCGCTTTAAAAGGCGGATGGCTGACAATCAAACGGATTTTGAAATGTCACCCGTTCCATCCAGGAGGAGTCGATCCCGTTCCTGAAAAGAAACACAAACATTAAGCGTTATAGCCATTTACGACAAGATCCAGTTTTCCTGTGTCAGGATCAATAACCAAGCCGTGGACTGGAACGTTTTCCGGGAACAGCGGATGATGTTTAATGACTTCTACGCTGTCTTTCACGCTTGCTTCTACTGAATCAAAGCTTTTAAACCATTGATCAAAATCAACACCGGAGTACTTTAATGTTTCGATGCGTTCTTCCGGAATTCCTCTTTCTTTGATTCTATCAAGCATGCTTTCGCTGCTGATTTTGCTCATGCCGCAATCGTGATGTCCGATCACACATACCTCATCGGCGTTCAGCTCGTACACTGCGACGAGTAAACTTCTCATGATGCTTCCGAATGGGTGTGTCACAAGCGCACCGGCACTTTTAATGATTTTCACATCGCCGTTTCGCATATTCATTGAATGCGGCAGCAGTTCAACCAGACGAGTGTCCATGCAAGAAAGAATCGCCATTTTTTTATCGGGGAATTTTGACGTTTTATACTTTTCATACTCTCTTTGTTCAGTAAATGTCTTGTTAAATTCGAGAATATCATTTAGAAGACTCATGTTCGTTGTCCCTTTCTATTCTTTTTACTCTTCAATATATCACAACACTTGTTTATTCGTCATAATAAAAAAAGACAAACCCTCAGGTCTGCCTTATTTCCCCATGTTATAGCGTTTTTTGAACTGCTCAACTCGTCCGCCTTTTTCATTGAATTTCTGGCGGCCTGTATAAAACGGATGCGTGTCAGAGCTTACTTCTACTTTAATGACGGGATATGTGTTACCATCTTCCCACTCTGCTGTTTCATTAGATGTTTTCGTAGAGGTGCTGAGAAAACGGTAGCCGCTGTTGACATCCTGAAATATCACTTTGTGGTTCTTTGGATGAATTCCTTCTTTCATGCGTATCTCCTTTCACCAAATCGTAATAATTACGTTTTATTTTATAACGTCACAAACGTTTTGTCAATCTTCTTATATCTTTCCCTCTGTTTTCTCATCGTAAACTCATGGCATTTAAGAATAGGAAGAATAATCTAACCGAGGAAGCAAATAATAAACCCAAAATACATAAAGAACGTCATTTGAGAAAGGTGGTTTACGATTGTGGATGATTTAGTTTTGGCCAGAAGCCTTTTTGGCACGACAATGGGCTTTCATATCATTTTCGCAACGCTTGGAGTCGGTCTGCCGCTCATGATTTTAGTGGCGGAATTGATCTATCAAAAAACGAAAGATGACCATTATGCGATCATGGCGAAAAGGTGGACGAAAGCACAAGCCGTTTTACTGGGAGTCGCCATACCGACCGGAACGATCGCGGGCACTCAGCTCGCGCTTTTATGGCCGGGATTTATGGAAGTCATCGGCCGGGTCATGTCCCTGCCATTTCAAATTGAAATCTATGCTTTTTTTGTTGAAGCCCTATTCATGTCGATTTATGTATACGCTGCAGACCGTTTGTCACCTGCAATGAGGATTGTTGCTGTTTTCTTTGTGTTAGTCGGGGCAGCAGCATCAGCTGTTCTGATTACGAATGTTCACGCTTTTGAAGGTACGCCCGCCGGTTTTAAAATTTTAAACGGAAAAATTACAGATGTTGACCCGTGGGCTGCGTTTTTTAATCCTAGCTTTTTTATCACTGCGGGCCATGTCGTGCTGTCCGCGTTTATGACCGGTGCGTTTATCGTGGCTTCTGTTGCGGCGTATAAAATGATCCGGACGAGGAAAAAGGAAAAGGTCTATCGCTTTCACCGGAAAGCCCTTTTGCTCGCACTGACGATCGGCGGTATTTTTTCTTTGCTGACCGCTTTGAACGGACACGAATCTGCACAGATGCTGTACGAATACCAGCCCGAAAAATTAGCCGGTGCGGAAGGCCTGTTTGAAACAAGATCCCACGCCCCGCTCGCTATCGGCGGTTTTACCGACCCGAATGAAGAAAAAGTAAAATGGGCAATCGAGATTCCATGGGCTTTAAGCTTTTTGGCAGCGAACCGTTTTGACACTGTTGTAAAAGGATTAAATGCATTTCCGAGAGATGAATGGCCGCCGCTTTTCATTCACACGCTGTTTAATGCGATGGTCGGTGTAGGCATGCTGCTTATTCTTTATTCCATTATCGGTGTGGTCTGGAGAAAGGTGCTCAAGAAAGACCGTTTCCCTACGTGGCTTTTGGTCATTTTCATGACAGCAGGCCCTTTTAGTCTCATCGGCATTGAATTCGGCTGGATTTTCGCATGTACGGGGAGGCAGCCTTGGGTCATCTATCATCTGCTGAAAACGTCAGATGTCGTAACAACGACTGGCTCGATCGGGGTGCTGTTCTTATTTTTCACATTTGTTTATGCCGTGTTAGGCGCAGCTGTCGTCTACGTGCTGCTGTATTATTTCCGCAAGCACCCGGTTGACGAAGATTTAAATACAGCGGAGTCGTAATGGCTCCGCAAACAGGAAACCAAATGGAAGGAAGATCGTACAAATGGAGATTTCAACTGACGCTCTGATCGCCATCTCAATTATCTGGGGCTTTGTGTTTATTTACGCCGTCATGGCGACAATGGATTTTGGAGCGGGATTTTGGTCTATGATCTATTTAAACAAGGAGCATATGAAGGCCACCGATATTGCGAATCGCTTTTTGTCCCCGACTTGGGAGGTCACAAACGTCTTTATAGTAGCCATCGTCGTGGCGCTTTTCAGTTTTTTCCCCGGCGCGACATTTGTGCTCGGAACCGTTTTATTAATTCCCGGAAGCATGATTTTGCTGCTTTTAGCGATTCGAAGCGGATTTCTCGTTTTTTCAAATACAGCAAAGGAGCGGAAAACGCTAAGATATATTTCCGGCATCTCCGGCTTTATCATTCCTGCTATTTTAATTTTGGTGCTTCCTGTGACACACGGAGGGTTTATAGAAAAAACGGATGGAATCTATAACTTAAATATGTCTAAAATCTTTTCAAGCCCCAACGCCTATTCATTTATCGGGTTTGCGATTTTAAGCACCTTATTTTTGTCCTCGCTGCTGCTTGCAGATGTTTCAAATGTGGCAGAGGAACAGGATGCGTACCGAGCCTACAGAAAAAGCGCCCTGATTACCGGCCCGATTTCACTGTTGTTTGCTGTATGCATCATGGTGACGATGCGGAATGAAGCAAACTGGCTGTACAGCGGAATGCTGAATGATTTTACTTGGATTATTGCATCGTTCATTACATTTGTCATTGCTGGAATCGCCCTTTTCCTGCCTAATAAGAGCTTTGGGCAAAACATCGGAAAACCGCGGCTTGCACTTGTCGCGATTGGGATACAGTATTTTCTCGCAAGCTACGCGTACGGGCGGGCGCATCTTCCGTATATGATTTATCCCGATGTGACAGTCATGTCAGGCTTCACAGAGCCAGCAACGTTCAGAGCGCTGTTTGCAACGTATATCGTTGCATTTATCATTCTATTTCCGGGCTTTTATTTCTTCTGGAAAATGTTTATGCGAGATAAACGCTATATCCGCCAGAAGGAATAGAGGGCAAGCCAGCCGGCTATACTAATCCAGAACCTTTATAAGGAGGGGATGGCATGGAGCAGAAAATTCTATGTGAGGTCAACAACTGTTCTTATTGGGGCAAAGGTAACAAATGCACCGCTGATGCCATTTATGTTGTCAGCCATACTGGTGAAACGGCTGAAAACAGCCGGGAAACAGACTGCAAAACGTTTAAGCCACATGATTTGTAATTAAAAGAAAGAGCTGCGTCAGCCAGCTCTTTCTTTTTGCATGTTGAGTGTTCTTAACTTTTTAGTCATGACCCCGTTTGCAGGTGAAAACAAAAAGGCGCTTGCATAACATACACCTGTCATGGCCGCCATCGCTCCTGAAATCGAAACATTAAGCCATGTTGCGAAGAAATAGCCCATGACCGCCGACAGCCCGCCAATCAACGCGCTGAGAATCAGCATATAAAGAAGCCGGTCTGTCAGCAAATGTGCCGCAGCAGGCGGAACAATCAACATAGCCACAACCAATACAGCACCCACCGAATCAAAGGAAGCAACAGTCGTCAGAGACAGCATGCCCATTTGCACGTAATGAATGAGCAAAACCGGTATTCCCAAGGCTAAGGCCATTTGAGGATCAAACGAAGCGATTTTAAACTCCTTATAGCACACACTGATCAACACTACGTTTAAAACCAGAATAGATGTCAGCATCCAAAACGCTTTCGGCCCAATATCAACCCCGAATACCGTCACCGTATTCCACGGCACAAAAGCGATTTCTCCCATTAACGAGTGCTCAATATCGAGATGGACATTCGCTCCATATACAGAAAGCAAAATAACCCCGATTGCAAATAAGGATGTAAACACAACTCCTATGGCAGCATCTGATTGAACCCCCTTGCTATGAAGAAGCTGAACCAAGAAAGCCGTTAACAGACCGATTGCGGCTGCGCCAATAAACATAGAAATCCCATCGAGACTTCCCGTCACTAGAAAAGCGCCGACAATGCCAAGCAACACTGTATGACTGATTGCGTCGGCCAGCATCGCCATGCTTCTCAGCACAAGAAATGTGCCGATCAATCCGCAGCTTACACCGACTAATACACCGGTAGCTATAATCCATGCTTCAAAACTCATTTACGATCTGTCCCTTCTCGGCATCATGAGACGCTTTTCGACGCTCAGGCATCCGTCCATACAGCTTTAAGAGTGAATAAAGCCGCTCTCTCGTTTCTCTCGGTAAACGGTCTGGGTTAAAGCAGTCCTGATCGGATTCTATATTGGCAAGTTCCATTTCATGCATGAGATACACTTCATACATCCGCTGCTTCAAAGCTGTGTGATAGCCTTTTTCTATCCCTTTGCTTGTGATTTGCCAAATCCCATTTTCGATACGCTCAATGCACCTCTCTTGTTCCAAGTCATTTAATGCCTTAAGGCATAATGAAGGGGATAGGCGTCTTTTCTTTCTTACACTTTCAACAGTTACACAAAGATTATTCTTTTCATACTGTTCATAAATCTCCAAAAGCACTTGCTCCCTGCTTGTTCTGCGCCGCAGCCTCATCAGCCTTATGGCTTTAGCAGCCAATCCCCGCTTAGGCGCACAAATCATTGAAAAAAGAAAGAGCAGCGTTGCAGATAAAATCATTAATGGCCCTGTCGCCATTCCCTTCATCGTGGTGCTAAGCAGGGTTCCGGCCGCACCGCTGACCCCGCCTGTAATCCCGGCAATGACGATCATCCCGGTTAATCGTTCGGTCCAATATCTCGCGGTTATGGCAGGTGTAATCAGCATAGCCGCCATTAATATCACACCAACAGTCTGAAGCCCAACGACGACAGCACAGACAATCAGACAAGCCAAAAGCCCGTTTAAAAAACGCACCGGGATTCCTAATCCCTTTGCAAACGCGAGATCAAAAGTAATCAATGTAAATTCCTTAAAGAAAACAATACATAGGAGCAGTAGAGCAGCGGATATTCCTGCAATAAGGATGATATCCTGCCTGACCAATGAAGCAGCCTGGCCGAATAAAAAAGAATCAAGCCCGCTTTGGCTTCCCGCCCCCTGTTGCTGAATATATGTCAGCAGAATGATCCCGACGCCAAAAAACACAGAAAGAACAATCCCGATCGCCGAGTCCTCCTTTGTTTTTGAAAGCCGCGGAATCAGCTGAATACAAAACGTTCCGAGCAGTCCGGCGAGCGCCGCACCCAGCAAAAAGAAAGGCAGTGATTTTTGCCCGGTGAACAGAAAAGCGAGACACACTCCCGGCAGAGCTGAATGGGCCATCGCATCGCCGATTAAACTTTGCTTTCTCAGCAGCACAAAGCTGCCCAAAACACCGCTGGCCGTCCCGAGCAAAAGCGTACCGGCCAGCACCCACTGTGTATTCGGATGCTGAAGCTGCAGCCACAAACTTTCAAACATCGCGCTCACTCCTTATGTCCTTCTGCCAGCACTTTATCTTTTAAAAACGTAAGCCTTCCTCCATATGTTTTTTGCAGGTTTTCGATCGTAAAAACGTTTTCCGCCGGTCCGAAAGCGATTTTTCTTAAATGAAGCAGTAAGATCCAATCGAAATAATCCTCGGCGGTCTGCAGGTCATGATGGACGACAAGCACGGTTTTTCCTTTTTCTTTGAGTTCTGCCAACAGCGTCATAATCGCGCGCTCCGTCGCTGCATCGACACCTGCAAACGGTTCATCCATAAAATAAATGTCAGCGTTCTGGCAGAGTGCCCGGGCAAGAAACACCCGCTGCTGCTGGCCGCCTGACAGCTGGCTGATCTGCCTCTTCGCATAATCAAGCATCCCGACTTTTGCTAATGCGGCCTTCGCCATCTCCACATCCGCTTTCTTTGGCCTCTTTAATAAACCGATTCTCCCGTATCTTCCCATTAGGACGACATCGAGCGCGCTTGTGGGGAAATCCCAGTCAACCGAGCCGCGCTGCGGAACATATCCGATTCTGGTCCGCTGATCCTTATATTCTTTGCCGTAAATAGAGATGTCTCCGGAAGCACGGGGCACAAGACCGAGAATCGTTTTGATCAAGGTTGATTTTCCCGCGCCGTTTGGGCCGATAATGCCAATAAGTTTTCCTTCCGGCACCTGCAGCGAAATGTCCTGCAGTACAGGCTTTTTATGATAAGCAACCGTCACATTATCAAGCTCCACAGGGAACATATCCTTCACCTCTTTTCTTTATTTAAGCGCTTTAGTAATCGTGTTGATATTGTGGCGGAACATTCCTTCATATGTGCCTTCTTTTGTGCCCTTTTCACCCATGGCATCCGAATAAAGCTGACCGCCGATTGTGACTGTATGGCCTTTTTCTTTAGCGCCTTCCACCACTGCATTGATTGATTTTTCAGATACACTGCTTTCTACGAACACAGCTTTTATTTGTTTGTCTGTCAGAAGATCAACCAGCTCCTGAACATCCCTTAATCCATAGTCCGAATCTGTGCTGAGTCCCTGCAGGCCTTTTACCTTAAATCCATACTCATTCCCAAAGTACGCAAACGCATCATGAGCAGTCACAAGCACACGGCTTTTCTCCGGAATATGTGCGATCTCCTGACGCGACCACTTATCTAAATATTGCAAATCTTCTTTGTACTCTTTGGCATTTTTCCGAAAGGCATCTGCGTGCTGAGGCATTGCTTTGCTGAATTGCGCTTCAATTTCATCCACCGCATAGATCCATAACGGAATGCTGAACCAGACGTGGGGATCAAACGTCTTGCCTTCCCCCGCGGGAATAAGCTTATTTTTCGGAATGGCCTCAGCTACTGCCGCCGATTGTTTTTGTTCACCGATTTTTTGGAGCACATCCTCCATTTTCCCTTCCAAATGCAACCCGCTGTACAGAACAACATCGGCAGACATTAATTTTTTCGTGTCACCTTGGGAAGCTTTGTAAAGGTGCGGATCAACCCCCGGTCCCATTAAAGAGGTGACTTTTACATGCTTACCTCCGATGATTTCTGCTGCATCGGCAATTTGAGATGTTGTCGCTGTCACTTGTAATTGCTGATCAGCGCTTTTTCCGGCTGAATCCGTTCCGCATCCCGTTAAAGCAAAGGTCGCAAAAAGTACTGCTGCCATCAGCCCTCGTCTCATATTTCTCCTCCTCTTTACCATCAATGTCCGATTGTTTTATCTTATGTTGTCAGTTCTTAGACATGTGACATTAAATTAGCCAAAAGCATGTTTTATTTACACAGGACAAAAAGTTTCCCTTGTGCAAAATTATCGCGTTTGGCCATTTTTGTCAAGCTAATTTACATAAAAAAACCGGCTGGGTCAGCAGCCGGTCCAAACGAGAAGGGATGTATTCAACGAACACTTTTACTGTAACAGCACAGTGTCATTTATTCAAAATAGCAAAATGCTTTTTTCTTAACCATGCTGTGTGAAAACATCCATTTTGGTCACATATTTTCGCATAATGTCTTGGTTTACCTCAACCCCTAAACCAGGCTGTTTTGACACAGAAATAAATCCATTATCAATACGAATATCAGGAGTTACAATATCTTCATCCCAATAGCGTGAGGATGAAGATATATCGCCAGGTATTGTGAATTGAGGCAGTGAAGCAAGCGCCACGTTCTGCGCTCTTGATATGCCTGTTTCCAGCATTCCGCCGCACCAAACCTCCATATGATGCTCTTGGCATAAATCATGAATTTTTAAGGCTTCTGTTAAGCCGCCGACACGAGAAGGTTTTATATTAATAATTTTGCAGCTTCCTAGCTCAATCGCCCGTCTCGCATCATCAACTGAACAAATGCTCTCGTCAAGGCAAATGGCCGTTTTCAAATGTTTCTGCAGGTGGCGGTGGTCAACGATATCGTCGGATTGAAGGGGTTGCTCAATCATCATTAAATGGTAGTCATCAAGCTCCTTTAAGCGGCTGATATCCTTCAGTTCGTAAGAGGAATTGGCATCGGCCATAAGCGGGATGTTTGGGAATCGGCTGCGGATGGCCTTGACCAATTCCACATCCTGCCCAGGCTGAATTTTAATTTTTATTCTTTGATAACCTTCTTTTTGATAGCTCTCAATTTCCTTCAGCATATCGTCAAGAGGCGCCAGGCCGACTACCACCCCGGCAGGGACTTTATCTCTTGTTCCGCCCAATGCCTCAGCAAGGGATACGCCCTTCTTTTTGGCATAGATATCCCATACAGCCGATTCAAGTCCCGCTTTTGCCATCCGATTTCCTTTATAACGCGCCAGGCTGTCCGGCACTTCTGAAGGATGATTGAATTCACGGCCGACGACATTTGGGATAAAAAAATCTTTTAGCATATGCAAACATGTTCCAATGGTTTCCTCGGTGTACCAAGGCGAAGAGAAAGCGGAAACTTCTCCCCAGCCTGTGACACCTGATGTATCAATGGCTTCCACGATCAGAAATTTACGCTCTTGAAGCGTTTCGATACTGTTTTTAAACGGTTTCTTTAAGTTCATGCTCAAATGGTAAAGGGTGATTTTTTCTATTTCGAGCATAGCAGTTCTCCTTTACGCGCATCCTTCAGCTGTTTTCGCAAGAGCTTATTAGACGCATTGCGCGGCAGGCGGTCAAGCACAAAGAATTTTGCCGGAATTTTATACTTCGCCAAGCGTTCTTTGCAGTAGGCAGTCAATTCTTCTGCGCTCACAGGCTTGTGAAGGACAAGATAGGCGTGAGGCACTTTCCCCCATTTTTTGTCCTCAGCCCCTGAAACCCCGGCTTCGGCCACAGCGGGGTGTGAAAGCAGCACTGACTCCACTTCGGCCGGATAAATGTTTTCTCCGCCGGATATGATCAGATCTGAACGTCTGTCTAATACATATAAAAAGCCTTCGCTGTCCAAATAACCAAGATCACCTGTTTTCAGCCAGCCATTTTGAAAAGAGGCTTCGTTTGCGCTCTCCCGGTTAAAATAGCTTTTCATGACATTCGGGCCTTTGACCATGATTTCACCGTGTTCAAACGGTTCACATACCTGTCCGTCCCGCTCTATTTTGATTTCACACGAAAACAGCGGTTTCCCCGCAGATCCGAGCTTTTCCATACTGAATTCCGGCGACAGGGTAACAATTTGCGAGCATGTTTCTGTCATTCCATATGACTGAAAGACAGGGAATCCTTTCTCACGGCATTCCTCAAGCAATGGCAGCGGTGCAGGACCGCCGCCGAGAAGAATGCATCTGATGGATTCAGGGCAGCGGTTTGTTTCTTCCAAAAGACTGGCCAGCATAGTCTGCACCGCAGATATCATTGTCACTTCATGCCTGTTGATAGAATCCAGCACATCGCTTACGGAAAAACGCTGGTGAAGCACGACAGTCATTCCATAGATCACAGATTTAAATAATGCGGACAATCCGCTGATATGAAAGAGCGGCAATGCGATAAGCCAGCGGTCTTGTTCTGTTATACCCAAATTAAGAGCGGACGACACCGCACTGAAATAATGGTTTCCGAACGTTTGCTGAACTCCCTTGGGCTTTCCTGTCGTACCCGACGTATACATCAGCGTTGCCGTTGCATCCATTTGCATATAAGCCTGAATCTCAATTTCCTCTGCTGCTTCTTTCATCAGTTCATCCACATCAATCGTTTGAACGATGTGTTCATATTCTTTCTTCTCAAAGCTTGAATCTGTCAATAAAAAGCCGGATCCCGAATCCTCCAGCTGAAACACCCTTTCATGTGTTGACAGCTTCGTATTCAAAAGCACCGCCTTAACACCAAGCAAAAAACAAGCGTGAACGGCGTATACCATTTCTGCACGGTTTTGGAGCAAAATAGCCGCAGTATCCCCTTTCCGAACCGAATGAGCGGCAAGCTGTGCCGCCATTCGCTTAGACGCGGCAAATAATTCTGCAAATGTCACTGTTTGGTCTCTATAGATGAGAGCGATTCTCTCAGGTGTCAGCTGTGCCCGCTGCATGAGCCAGTTAGGCTGTTCTGTCAGCATGTCATCATCTCCGAGGTAAAATGTCTGTATTGAAAAGAAAACAGCTTGGACCGCAAAGTCTCAAGCTGTTGGTTTACTAAGTATTGCTGATCACGGGAAACGAGGGAACTGTCCGAAATCAGGTTTGCGTTTTTCCTTAAAGGAATCACGGCCTTCTTTTGCTTCATCTGTTGTGTAGTAAAGAAGGGTAGCATCCCCTGCAAACTGCTGAATTCCAGCAAGTCCGTCTGTGTCCGCGTTAAACGCAGCTTTAAGAAAGCGCAGTGCGGTCGGGCTTTTTTCAAGCATTTCTTCACACCATTTAATCGTTTCTTCTTCAAGCTGTTCCAAAGGAACGACTGTGTTGACAAGACCCATGTCCAGTGCTTCCTGTGCGTTGTACTGACGGCATAGGTACCAGATTTCACGTGCTTTTTTATGTCCTACAATTCGAGCCAGGTAGCCAGAACCGTAACCTGCATCGAAGCTTCCCACTTTAGGGCCTGTTTGTCCAAAAATTGCGTTGTCCGCAGCAATTGTCAAGTCACATACGATGTGAAGCACATGGCCTCCGCCGATCGCATATCCGGACACCATCGCAACAACCGGTTTCGGGATGACGCGGATTAAACGCTGAAGATCCAATACGTTAAGACGAGGGATCTGGTCGTCTCCTACATATCCACCGTGGCCGCGCACTTTTTGGTCTCCGCCAGAACAAAATGCTTTGTCCCCTGCACCGGCAAGCACGATAACCCCAACGTTTTGGTCGTCTCTTGCGTCAGCAAACGCATCAATCATTTCAGCAACCGTTTTAGGGGTAAACGCATTATGTACCTCAGGTCGGTTGATTGTTATTTTTGCAATGCCATTATACGTTTCATACAATATCTCATCGTATGTCCGTTTTGTTTTCCATTCAGCCATATGATGACCTCCTTTTATTCTCTATGTGAATGAGTCAGATGCTTGTCAAAAACTCACTCACTATTTTACCAAACAATCGCGGCTGTTCCACATGGACCGTATGTCCTGCTTTTGGAACAATCTCTATTCTACTAGAAGGAAGCATCTTATGCACCTCTTGATTGATGGCGCAAAATTTTTCGTCCCACTCCCCGCAGATAAGAAGCACAGGAACATCTATTTCCTCTACACGGCTCCACAAGGAAGGCTGTGAACCGGTGCCCATGCCGGTTAAACTGTTCGCAAGCCCATTCTTATTGTTCCGCAGACGGCCCGATCGTATCCTGTGCCGAATATCTTCAGCCAGCCTCTGCTGAGATGAAAACAAAGGGATATTCTCCCAATAGGCAACAAACGCTTTGAGCCCGTCTCGTAAAATAAAATCAGCAAGCTTCCGGTCCCGCATGATTCGTTCCCGCCGTTCCCCAAGTGTTTTGAGCCCCGGCGTCGTGCTTTCAAGCACAAGTGCCGATACCCGCTCGGGATATGTCATCGCAAAAGAGTAAGCAAGCCTTCCTCCCATAGAATACCCAATCAATTTCACTTTGTGAAGTTTTAATTGATCAAAAATCTCGGCAAGGTCAGAAACTTGCCGGCTTATGCTGTATCTTTTCCCATTCAGCGGGGCATCGGTTTCCCCATGCCCTAAACAATCAATTTTGATCAAGCGGGAATCAGGCAGCATTTCATCAAGAAAAGTCCATGATTGTTTGCTGCCGGTAAACCCGTGCAGACAGACGACGGCTTCGGAATCATTCGGTCCCCCGTCTGCCACTGCATATCGGACACCATCTGATACCGTTATGTTTACAGTTCCCATTGTTTTTTCACTTCCCACACAGCCTCATTCAGCATATCGCGATGAAGCTGGACTCTTGATTGGCGATCCGTTTTGATTTCAATCAAATGGAGTCCGGGCTTGTCTGCCTGCGGCGCGTAAGCTGTTTTGAATTCATCCCAAGAAGCCGGGCATGAATACGTTCCGCCGTAAAGTGCAGCCGCATGCTTGAAATCGAGCCCTGTCGGTGTGCCGAACAAATCTTCAAAGTGTGTCTTCTCAGAAGCCTGCGGCAAAAAGGAGAAAATCCCTCCTCCGTCATTATTGACAAGAATCACAGTAAGAGGAATACCCAGCTTTTTGGCCGCCAGCAGGCCGTTTAAATCGTGATAAAAAGATAAATCTCCAATCACAAGGGTAACAGGCGCTTTTGTTCCTTCACATACCCCCATGGCAGAGGAGACGACACCGTCTATCCCGTTTGCTCCCCGGTTTGAATAAATCCGGAAAGGGCGGTCCTGCTTTTCAAAAAACGTATCAACATCCCTGATCGGCATGCTGTTTCCCACAAACAGCGAGCTGTTTTCAGGCACAAGATGCTGAAGGATTCGATAGAGATTGCCTTCAAACGAAACATCTTCACTGCTGATTGTTTGCAGATGCTCGCGGAACCGCCCATTGACAAACTGCCACTTTTCCAGCCACTCTGAGGATCTGGCAGCAGCAGTAAGGCCTGCCATGATCTCCTCAGCAAAAACAGACGCATTACAATGAATCATATGCGCGCTTGCCTGTGTCGGGTCTCTCCACCCTCCATCCTCATCAATCACGATTTGCTGAATCGCCGGATCATCCTTAAGCCATAAGAAAACCGGTTTTGAAACAGGCATCGGTCCAAACCGAATGACAACATCAGGACGGAGTTTCCGCTTCAGCTCATCATCTTTTAAAAACGAATCATACGCATCAATAACAGTGCTTTTATCATGAACACCATTCCGCAGATTAGACAGCGGATCTGCTAAAATTGGATACTGAAGCGCTTTTGACAGCGCAATAATGTTTTCCTTGTCCGCATCACTATGGAGCTCTCCGCAGACGATCATTCCTTTTTCAGCCTCTGCGAGCATCTCAGCCACATCAGACAGGGACTCTCGGTCAACAGACTGCGTACCCGTTTTCACAGACACATGACGGCCTGTTCTCATTCTTCCAAACGGCTCATCTGAAAGATCCGGCATCAGCGGTTCGCGCAGCGGCACATTCACATGGACAGGCCCCATTGGGCGCTTTTGTGCTTCTCCGGCAGCGCGGCTTGCCAGCGTTCGGATGTATCTCAGCATTTGCGGAGACTCTTCAGGAAGAGCAGAGTCTGTGAAAAACTTAACAAAGTTACCGAATAAGAAGTGCTGATTAATAGCCTGCGGTGCGCCTACTTCGCGCAGCTCATGAGGCCGATCAGCAGTTAACACAATAATAGGCACCCTTGAATAATGGGCTTCAACCACAGCCGGATAAAAGTTGGCCGCGGCTGTTCCAGATGTACAGATCAATAGTACGGGACGCTGCTTCGCTTTTGCCAAACCTAAGGCAAAAAATCCGGCAGACCTTTCATCAATTTGGACATGGACGCTGATATCGGGATGCGCAGCACAAAGAACAGCCAGCGGTGTAGATCTTGAGCCCGGACAAACGACGGCGTCCGTAATTCCGGAAAGGGCGAATTCATCAATAAAACTTCCGATGTAATGAGTAATCGGGTTGACTGTCAACGCCTCTCACCTCCTAATGCAGAGATCATCGGCTTCAATTTAATCTGTGTTTCTTCATATTCCGAGATTGGTTCCGAGTCTTCCACAATACCGCACCCGGCAAACAGCCTTGCTGTGCTTCCTTCGATGAGCCCTGAACGAATGGCGACCGCGAATTCCCCGTTATCCTGGCTGTCAATCCAGCCGATAGGGGCCGCATACCAGCCGCGAGACATCGGTTCAATCTCCCTGATCACGTCAACAGCTTTTTCCTGAGGTGCTCCCCCAAGCGCCGGAGTGGGATGCAGCTTCTCAATTAAGTCAAAAATCGATGCAGACTCGCGCAGCTGTCCGACAATCGGCGTAAACAGGTGCTGAACGCTTTTTGTTTTGTACAAAACAGGTCCATCAGGCTTTTCAACCTCTGAACAGCTTGATACAAAAGCATTATGAATCATACCTACCACAATATCATGCTCAAGCAGGTTTTTCTCATCGTTTAATAATTCAAGGCCTATCCGGCGGTCGTCTTCTTCATTCACGCCTCGTTTAATGGAGCCTGCCAGACAGGAAGACATGACAGTGCCGCCGTCTCTTTTGATCAGTCTTTCCGGAGACGCGCCGACAAAAGTTTTGCCTTCTTGTTCAATTGCAAAAACATAGCTTGTCTGCTGATCGTCCAGAAGCGTTTTAAGCACCGGTTCAATTTGGATTGGACCGTCAAACGTGAGCAGCAGCTCTCGGGCAAGAACAACCTTATCATATTGTTTCTCTTTAATTTGGCTTGTGGCCGTTTCGATTGCTTTCAGCCAATCATCCTTATCCAGCTCTTCGGCTGCTGCAATCACAGCCTGATCTTCTTGCTTGAAATCGGGAACCATAAATTCCGCCGCAAAAGCTTTTAAACCTTCTAAAACAGCTTCTGCGTCTTCTCCTCCGCTTACCCATCTGTTAACTGTTAAGAACGGGCCTTCAGCAGTCATCGTCAGCATAAGCGCAGGCACAAAGAAATCCCCTTCCGAGAAATGGTCCCATTGTGAACCTCTTTCTTCGCAAGGGTCAAAAGAAAATCCTCCGAATAACACAGGTCCCACTGCAGAATGCTGCAGCTTTTCTTCTTCATAAATATGAAAAGCCGTCTTTTTAAAGCGCTCCCATTGTTCAAAAACCTCACGATACCGCTCGCTGTTTTTTTGATTTGTCTGGAAAACCGCTTCTTTGCCAAGACCGACTATTGTCAATTCACTTTCAGGATCTGACCAAAAAAATCGATTGCCTGTATATTTTTTTGCTCCGTAATTGAAAAATGATAGAGGGTCAAGAGACTCGATTTGTCTCGAATAGCTTATTAAGACAGCATGGTTGACTTCTTTGGCTTTATGTAATGCATGTAGAACTTCCTTTCGGAACGTACGCTGCACCGTTGTCACCATGAGACATTCCTCCATAATCCTTAAAATGCTTTTAATACCATACACCTGTGTCTCCTTTGTGTCAAACACAGATCATGCAGTCCAAATGGCCTGCCTTACCTATTATAAACCTAATTTCAGAAATGAAAAAGAAACAAAGCTTAAATTTCTTTCTCCACTGATAGCAAAGGTTGTATCCGCTTACCATAAAAGGAAAACCTCCTATATTCCTCCACCCGCCATTTATGAAAGTTCTCAGGCGATCTGTTCATACTAAAGGTATGCATCACAGAGAAACGAGGCGATCACATTGCTTACGAAAGAACAGCTTCAGCATTTAAAAAATGAACTGGAACAAACGAAAAAAGATATCTTAAACCGTTTCAAAGACAATGATCATTTTCAGCTTAACTCAGCCTTTCCTTATGATTCGTGGGGTGAGCTTTCGGCATACGACAACCATCCCGGCGATCAGGCGACAGAACTTTACGAGCGTGAGAAAGACATCGCTCTAGACTTGCATGAGAGAGAGCACCTTCGGGACATTGAGCATTCATTGAAGGCGATAGAAAACGGTACTTATGGCATTTGTGAAGTCAGCGGAAAGGAAATCCCTTTCGAACGACTTGAAGCGCTTCCGACTGCCACAACCCTCGCGGAGTATTCGTCACAGGACGTGGTTTCCAGAGACCGTCCGATTGAAGAAGAAACACCATTCGGGCAATTTGAATTTGATGATGATGAAGAAATCAGAGCGCCATATGACAGTGAGGATTCCTATCAGGATGTCGAAAAATATGGTAACTCACAAACGCCGCAGGATATGGAAAACCCTCCGCTCAGCTATGATGATATGACGATGAATGCCGAAGAGAATATCGGCAATACGGAGTCTTACGAAAATTTCATCGCTACAGATATCACTGGAAAAGAAATTACCGTTTATCAAAGCAGAGCCCATGAGCGCTATGAAGAAGAACTTGACGAAGAGGGAATCATGACCACATTCGGCGATCTCCACGCTGATTGAACCCCCAATTATTGGGGGTTCTTTTCCGTTTTCAGCATATCGTAAATCAGCTTCAGATAATCCTTTTGCAGGCCGATGTCATACCGCTCGCCCTCTAGCAATTTCCCGTATACGGTACATGCCCCGAGCGAAGCTTTTATCGCATCCGTTACCTGCACTTCTCCTCCGCTGTCAGCTTCTAATGCCTCCAGCTCATTAAAAATATCCGGTGTGAAAATATAACGCCCTGCTGCGGCAAAATGAGACGGAGGGTTTTGTTTAGGCTTTTCCACAATATCCTGTATGCGATAAAGCCCTTTTTCAACAGGCTCCCCTTTTATCACCCCGTAATGATGTAAATCCTCCGTTTTTGTTTCTTTTAAGCCGATCACACTGGACTGATATTTCGTATATGCTTCAATCAGCTGCCCCAAAGCCGGCTGATTGGCGGAAAAAATCAGATCATCTGGCAAAACGACGGCAAAAGGCTCTCCGCCTGCAAATTGCTTTCCGAAAGAAATGGCGTCGCCAAGACCCTTTGCATAAGGCTGCCGCACATAGTGAATCCGTATATCCGGAATGGGATGCTCTCTAAGTAAATGCAGTTTATTCTTAGAGGCCAAAAAAGCCTCAAGTGCCAAAGAGGAATCAAAATAGTCGACAATCAGATTTTTATGGCTCGATACAACCATCAAAATGTCCTCAATGCCTGACTCCTTTAATTCTTCAACAAGATAATGAATCACAGGCTTAGATCCTACTGGAAACATTTCTTTCGGAATCACCTTCGTCACCGGCAGATTTCTCGTGCCGAATCCGCCTGCAGGAATGATCGCTTTTTTTATCATGGTATTTTCCCCTCAGCTCATGTTTATTACATGATATTCCAAGAGCGCATCCCGATGTTTGTACATCTGAAATTAGGCGGAAGCAACTGGGCAGAAAGCGGAATCACGAACCAGCCCTTTTTTAATAGGATATTGATATATGACCAGTAATCTTGTAAAGGAGCTCAGGTGATGAAAATTTGTGTGGTTGGCGCCGGGTATGTCGGTTTAACCCTATCAGCGGCACTGGCATCCATCGGACATGACATGATATGCACAGACAAAGACGTCAAAAAAATCGGGCAGCTGAAAAAAGGAGTCATTCCCTTTTACGAGCCTGGGCTTTCAGATGCAATACTTCGTTGCGGCAATCTCTCGTTTTCTTCTGAAGTGAAATCGAGCATGGAGGAATGTCCCGTTATTTTTATCGCAGTCGGAACTCCGCCGCGTTCGGACGGATCAGCTGATACGAAAGCCCTGCAGTCCGTCATCGGTGATTTAAGCGAGGCGATCCGATCGTATAAAACCATTATTACGAAAAGCACTGTTCCGCCCGGGACAAATGAAAACATAGCAAAACAGCTGATTGCCTCCGGAGTGTCTAAAAACCTCTTTAATATCGTATCCAATCCGGAGTTTCTGCGGGAAGGCAATGCCTTATATGACATGCTGCATCCTGACAAAACAGTCATCGGTGTTCAGGAAGAAGATCACGTATCGGCAGCCATCGTCAAATCCATTTACAAACACATTGATACCCCTTTTATCGTTACAAGCTTAGCGGGAGCAGAGCTGATCAAATATGCCAACAATTTCTTTTTAGCGGCCAAAATTTCGTTTATTAACGAAATGGCCCGCATATGTGAAGCCTATCAATCAGATATCTCAGATATTTCCCGCGCTATCGGTCTAGACCCAAGGATCGGGAAGCACTTTTTGCAGGCAGGCATCGGATACGGAGGCTCTTGTTTTCCAAAGGATCTGCAGGCGCTGCAATTTGCTGCCCAGGAAAAAAACACGGAGACCTTCCTGCTCCGGGCCGTGCAGCACATTAATGACACCCAGCTTGGCCTGTATATCAAAAAAATACAGTCATTCTTCGAAACACTTCAAGGCAAGAAAGCGGCTGTACTCGGCATTTCCTTCAAACCGAATACTGATGACATCCGGAATTCTCAGGCTGTCAGACTGATGGAAAGGCTGGCGGAGCTGGGATGTGATGTTCATGCATATGATCCTGAAGCTGTACTTCCAGAACATTTGCGGCAACATGTAACTCAGCATTCTCAAGCTTTTGATGCGATCGAAGAGAGTGACTTTTTATTTTTGGCGACAGAATGGTCTGAGTTTTTAGCGTTTGATTGGAAAAAGGCTGCAGATATCATGAAAGGGCGTCTTGTGATTGACGGACGCAACGTACTAAAAAAAGAACTGATCGAGGCTTGCGGCCTGATCTGTACGGGAGTTGGCCGTCCATGAAAATACTCGTCACAGGAGCAGCTGGCTTTATCGGCTCCCACCTCTGCGAAGAATTACTAAAAGATAAGAAACATAACGTTATCGGAATCGATGACTTTATCGGTCCTACTCCATTTTCCTTGAAATTAAAAAACCTTAAAAACCTGCTGCCGGAAAAGCGATTTACGTTCATAAAGGAAAATCTGCTGACAGCCGATCTTGCTCCCTTACTGGAAGGAGTGGACGTCATCTTTCATTTGGCGGCCATACCGGGTGTCCGCTCAAGCTGGGGCAATCATTTTCACCCATATGCCGCACATAATATCCAAGCGCTCCAAAGGCTCCTCGAGGCGTGCCGGGAACATTCTATTCAAACGTTCGTCTTTGCATCCACCTCTTCCGTCTATGGCGAAAAACAAGGAAAAGTCAGCGAAAACACGTCGCTTTCTCCTTTATCTCCGTACGGGGTAACAAAGCTTACGGGAGAAAAGCTTTGCCATGTGTATAAACAGAGCTTTGGCATTCCAATTGTGATTCTCCGTTTTTTTACCGTATACGGGCCAAGACAGCGGCCGGATATGGCTTTTCACCGGCTCATTAAGCAGCACCTTCAGCAAAAGCCGCTTACCATCTTCGGTGATGGGCAGCAGTCAAGAGATTTCACTTATATCAGCGACTGTGTCAAAGGCATCACCGCTGTTCTTGGGAAACCCCACCTTATTGGTGAAACAGTAAATATCGGCGGCGCAGAGCGTGCCTCAGTCTTAAAAGTTGTCTCCCTCATTGAGGATATTTCCGGGAGAAAAGCAACACTGCACTTTTCGGACAAAATAGCAGGGGAACCGAGCAACACGTGGGCGGATATTTCAAAAGCAAAACAGCTCTTGCATTATGATCCCGCCACATCCTTAAAGGATGGCTTGACCAACGAAATCGCCTATTTATCGTCGCTGTATCAGGGGGAATAAAAATGAAGCTTGCCTTTATCTGTACAGAAAAGCTGCCGGCGCCCGCAGTACGCGGCGGCGCTATTCAAATGATGATTGACGGTGTCACGCCCTATTTCAGCAGCAGGTACAACCTGACCATTTTTTCAATAGAAGATCCATCGCTCCCAAAAAGAGAAACAAAAGACGGCGTACATTATATCCATCTGCCAAAAGAACATTACCGCGAGGCGGTAGCCGAAGAGCTGCGAGCCTCTTCCTTTGA
Source organism: Bacillus sp. FSL R7-0685 (assembly GCF_038002425.1). Lineage (NCBI taxonomy): Bacteria > Bacillati > Bacillota > Bacilli > Caryophanales > Bacillaceae > Bacillus > Bacillus sp. FSL R7-0685. The sequence goes on from NZ_JBBOCN010000001.1 coordinate 3,007,054, forward strand.
CCTCATTCATGTGTTCAACAGGCCTTTAAATGTCTCTTTATATAAAAAAGCCTCACCAAACAGCAAGATCGTTCTGAGCCTGCATAACGAAATGTTTTCTGAAAAAAAGATGACCTTCGCGCAAGGAAAAGAAGTACTCGACAATGTCTCCATGATCACAACAGTGAGCGAATTTATTAAACAAACCGTCATTGAACGTTTCCCTGAAGCCGAGGACATCACAAAAGTTGTGTATTCCGGCGTTGATTTAAACTCTTATCCGCCCGTCTGGACGATGAAAGGCTCGGCTGTCAGAAAAACATACCGGAAAAAATACGGTATTGAAGATAAAAAAGTTATTTTATTCGCCGGCCGCTTAAGCCCGACAAAAGGGCCTCACCTTCTCATTCACAGCATGAGACGGATTTTGCAGCAGCACCCTGATGCTGTACTGGTCATAGCAGGCGGGAAGTGGTTCAGCGATGACAGCGAAAACCAATATGTCACCTATCTGCGCACGCTGGCGCTGCCATACAGAGACCACATAATCTTTACAAAATTCATTCCCGCAGACGACATCCCAAACCTTTTTCTGATGGCAGATGTATTTGTGTGCAGCTCTCAGTGGAACGAACCCCTCGCCCGTGTGAATTATGAAGCAATGGCGGCCGGCACGCCCTTAATTACCACAAACCGGGGCGGAAACGGTGAAGTCGTAAAACACGAAGTCACCGGCCTTGTCATCGATAGCTACAACAAACCTTCTTCATTTGCAAAAGCAATTGACAGAGCCTTTACAGATCAAGAATTAATGAACAAAATGACAAAAAACGCCCGAAAGCATGTAGAAGCTTTATTTACCTTTACCCATGCTGCCAAAAGGCTCAATACTGTTTACCAATCCGTTCTGACCCCGAAAAACAAACAATTTCCGCCGCCTTTTCTGACGCAAAATTTTGATTTATCATCTATCAATCAGCTTTTTGTGAAAGCAAAAACATAAAACCTACAGCTCGTGTTGCAAAACGGGCTGTTTTTTCGCTACAGAGAACTTAAAAAAAGGCATAAATGTGACTTTATGCCTTGCGCTTTACAGTTTGAGAAAACCATGGAGCTGGTTTAGATTCACTTGGAAGAATGATGATTTCCACTTTAGCTTCTTCCGCTAAGTCTGGTTCTTCATCTTCATCCTCTTCTTCATATGGGGGCGCTGAGCGTTTCGAATCACGCTCCTCCTCAGGCTCCAGAGTGGTTTCGAATTTTGTTTCTTCTTCATCATCGACGATTTTGCGATCTGTTTCCTTTTCCTTCGTTTCTTTTTGATATTCTTTCGGTGCATTGATGTGAGGGAGCTCTCGAATGCTGCCCACATCTAAATGCTTCTCCTCTTCTTCCTTCTCAGCTGAGATTGAGTCATGAGCCTGCCATCCCATCGGTCCTGGCGGTGTAAATACGAATTGGTCGAGATCCAGTTTAGAAATAGAGGCTTTTTGTCTCGATGACCTCATGTCAATTCGCCTCCCGATACGCTTTTATCTTTTTATACAGTTCCGGCAGTTTATCCAAAAACGAATCTTTAGATTCTTCAACAGAAATCATGTTTTGCAGCGCCCAGTTATATTTCTCATCTGACCACGTTTTCTTTTGCTTCAAATAATATTTGTGCCCGATTGCACAGAACAAATGCGGAAACGCGAGATCAATCCAAAGTACCTCGTACTGTTTTTCTGTGAGCGGATACACTGCGTCGTAGGCCGCAAGCAGTGCGACCATGAAATCAGTATCCCATACAGAAAGCTTAACCATCACTTTATTCAGTAGAATACGAAGGTCTCTTGACGGCAAATCGTAGGTAATCGAGTGAAGCTCCTTTAAAAAAGGCTCCCCTTCGATCTCTGTCAAACGTGCCAATGTAAAATCTTGAAAACAGAATCCGCCATGCTCGAGCGTTTCTTTTGTCCAGGTTTCGTATTCTGAGTCATCAAGCGCCTGAAGAGCTTCTTTTCCTCTTGCCAGCATTTTATCAGCATGTTTTAAGAAAGTTTGCGAAAATACGTCATCAGGATAGGATGCCGCGATCTGCATATTCCCTTCAAGTTCCTGCAGCTTCCATCGGTACAATTTATGCCATTTTCCCAGCCTGCTTCTCTTCTTGCTTTCATCTGTGCAAACATATCCTTTTGAGGCATGATGAAAATGGCCGGCAAATGACATGACTTTTTTCATTTGCTCTGCATCATAGTAAATCATTTCTTTTCCTGTCACTTTGTCATATAAGCTGTAAGAAACCTGATCCGTGCCCAAGCAGCTCCCGCCATTTTTTGTTTGATGAATCGGCGCTATCGGCAGCCCTTTCTCTTGTAAATGGGCGTGTGCCTGAGTGATAAAAAGCATCCGCTCCGGTTTCATTTGCGCTTCTTTTAGCAGCTTTGGGCCATGATCAGTTTCGACTTCCCAGATTTTGCGCCCGCTTTTGTTCGATTTCAGCGCCACATGGTCGATATGAAACGGATAATAGCTGAGAATTTCGGACACAATCTGTTCTTCATGCTCTTTTTGGTACACTCTGTTCACCCCTTTTATCTGTTCTTTTCATAGACGCTGAGCAGATTTTCAGCCACCCTCTGCCAGCCAAAATTGCTTTCTGCCTCACGGCGGCTGTATTTCCCAAGCCGTTCCCGCTTTTCCGAGCTGCTCAGCAAATCATTGATACGTTCGGCATATTGTTTAGGATTTTCAAAGTCATGAATGATGTAGCCGTTTTTCCCTTCCTCTATGACCTCTGGATTGCCTCCCCGATTGCTTGTAATAATAGGAAGTCCCGCAGCCATCGCTTCATAATGCACCCTTGCTAAAGGCTCCTGCCATTGCGAAGAGCATACAAATACATCTGACATGGTATAAAGGCGCGGAATGTCCTTTGGCTTCACAAATTGAATAAATGTGACATGATCCTTTTGCATCGCACCAAGGGTATGAAGATGTTTGACATAGTTATTTAATTCATTATCTCCGAACCATTTTGACCCGATAAACACCATCATGACATCGGGGTGCTCCTCAATGATGTCCGGCAAAGCTTGCAATAATATGTGCGGGCCTTTGACTTTGCTAAGCCGGCCGACAAACAAGACGATTTTTTTGCCGTGAAGCCCCAGCTCGCTACGCATCTCTTCGCGAGCCCGCTGCCCTTCATTCGTCCAGCGAGGGTGGTACGTTTTTAAATCCACACCAGAATACACCGTTTTTGTTTTTGATCGTGCTGACGGAAAACGGCTTGTGATCGTCTGTCCGATATAATCGCTGACCGTAACAATCTGCGCTACGGAGTCGATGCAAATCTCGCCTTCCGCCTGGCTGATTTTATCGTAAGCGAACATTTCATTGTGAACGCTTAAAATAAAAACAGCATCCGGCGCCTGTTTCTTCAATTTCGGAACCCAGCTTGGGCGATTACAAACATGCACAAGATCAAAACGGCTCTTTTTCAGCTCTGCTCCAACGGCTTCTTCATAACGGTCTTCATCCAAATGCACATAATGGACACCGTCTACCTTCTCTCTATCAGCGAGATTCGGATCTTTAATAGAAAACACAGTCACCTCATGTTTTTTGGCAATTAAAGGGGCAACCGCTTCTAGGTAGATTTGAATGGCGCCTCCTCGAACCGATGGGACAGGAAGCTTCTCTGTGGCGATCAGTGCTATTTTCATACATAGCCTCCATTCCTGCATGATTTTTAACTAGTTAGAATCATGATACGGCTGAACAACCAACTTGTGCGGAATGGGACTGCCCTAAAAACAAAACGGGTAAACAACTAGATTCATCTATTAAATATAGTCAAATAACTCAATCATTTTTTCCTTTTGATTCATAAGGTAGGAGTAAAACAGGTAAGGATGTGTCCTTTAATGGCAGAAAACCATGAAGTCATTGAGGAGGGGAATTCATCAGAGCTTCCTTTATCAGCAGAAGATGCAAAAAAATTAACGGAGCTGGCTGAAAATGTGCTTCAAGGATGGGATGTGCAGGCTGAAAAAATAGACGTCATTCAGGGAAACCAGATGGCGCTTGTCTGGAAGGTCCACACAGACTCCGGCGCGGTTTGTCTAAAACGAATACACAGGCCAGAAAAGAAAGCGTTGTTTTCCATTTTCGCACAGGACTATTTAGCAAAAAAAGGCATGAATGTTCCTGGCATACTCCCAAACAAAAAAGGCAGCCTATATTCCAAGCACGGCTCATTTCTATTTGTCGTATATGACTGGATCGAAGGAAGGCCGTTTGAGCTGACTGTAAAGCAGGACTTGGAGTTTATCATGAAAGGCCTTGCTGATTTTCATACAGCTTCCGTCGGATATCAGCCGCCAAATGGCGTTCCCGTATTTACCAAATTAGGTCGCTGGCCGAATCACTACACGAAACGATGCAAACAGATGGAAACGTGGAAGCTGATGGCGGAGGCGGAAAAAGAAGATCCTTTCTCACAGTTTTATCTTCAGGAGATAGATGGCTTTATTGAAGACGGGCTGCGCATCAAAGACCAGCTTTTGCAGTCGACCTATGTTCCATGGACTGAACAGCTGAAAAAAAGCCCTAACCTTTGCCACCAAGATTACGGAACCGGAAATACACTCTTAGGGGAAAATGAACAGATTTGGGTCATTGACTTAGATACCGTTTCATTTGATCTGCCTATTCGCGATTTGCGCAAAATGATTATTCCGCTTTTGGATACGACGGGCGTTTGGGATGAAGAAACATTTAATGTCATGCTGAACGCATACGAATCCAGAGCCCCATTAACTGAAGAACAAAAACAAGTCATGTTTATTGATATGCTGTTTCCTTACGAGCTTTACGATGTCATTCGCGAAAAATACGTCCGCAAGTCTGCTTTACCGAAGGAAGAATTAGAATCAGCTTTTGAATATGAACGCATTAAAGCAAACGCATTGCGGCAGCTTATTTAAGACCATCATTTCCCCCGCATATCGGGGGTTTGATCTTTATAAGATAAAGGGTAATTAAATACATGCGGAGGTTGCAAATATGAAAAAGATTGTCGGCGCTTTAGCCGTTTTTGTGATTACATATGCGCTGTTTTCAGCCGCAGGCTACCTGTTTCCTGTGGACCAAGAATGGTACAATTCATTGAAAAAACCGGACTGGACGCCAAGCGGAACTGCGATCGGCATCATTTGGGCCATCCTGTTTGCCCTGATCTCCCTTTCAGCAACTATAGTATATGCTGCGTTTTCATTTAAAGGTGCGAAAAGCTTTTGGTTTACACTTTTGATAAATTACGTGCTCAATCAAACCTTCAGCTATTTTCAGTTTACGCAAAAAAATCTGCTGGCTGCATCGCTTGACTGCCTGCTTGTCGCCATCACAGCAATCATATTACTGATCATTGCCAAAAAATACAGCAGAACCGCAAGCTATCTTCTTTTGCCTTATTTTTTATGGAGTGCATTTGCGACGTTCTTATCCTTTACAATCAATTCAATGAATCTGTGAACAAAAAAAGCCGCTTATACAGCGGCTTTTTCACATCATCGGCTTGATGCCCCAAATGTCCTTCGCATATTCCCGGATCGTGCGGTCGCTGGAGAAATATCCAGAATGAGCAATGTTTACAATCGAACGCTCAGACCATTTCCTTCGCTCTCGATAATCAGCTTGAATTCGCTCCTGCGCATCTGCATATGAGCTGAAATCCTTCAGCACAAAATACTCATCATTATGCGGAAGCAGCGAGTCAAAGATCGATTCAAATTCATCTGCCTCTCCTTCAAAAAAACCATTGATCAGCTGATCCGCTACCTGCCTGATTCTCCTGTCATGCTGATAATATTCCCTCGACCTATAGCCGCCGTTTTCCTGATACGATAGAACCTCATCCGCCTTTAAGCCGAACGTGTAAATACAGTCAGGGCCCACCCGCTCAAGGATCTCGATATTTGCGCCGTCATGCGTGCCGATCGTCAAAGCCCCGTTCATCATAAACTTCATATTCCCTGTACCAGACGCTTCCTTGCTTGCGGTTGAAATTTGCTCACTTACGTCTGATGCCGGAAAAATTCGCTCAGCCATAGAAACTCTATAATTTTCTAAAAAAACAACTTTGATCAGCTGTTTGACTGCCGGATCATAATTGACTTTTTCTGCGACAGAATGGATCAGCTTAATGATTTTCTTGGCATAATAATAGCTTGGTGAAGCCTTTGCCCCGAAAATAAAGGTTTGCGGGTAGATTGAAAACCCGGCGTCCTCCTTGAGGCGGTTATACAAATACATAATGTGAAGAACATTCAGCAGCTGCCGTTTATATGCATGAAGCCGTTTCACCTGTACGTCGAATATGCTGTCAGGGTTCACAACCACCCCGGCCGTGCAAAAAATCAAATCGGCAAGCTCTTGTTTTTTCTTGCTTTTGTTGTTTTGAAACTGTTCAATAAATGCAGGATCAGTGGCGTACGGTTCTAAACGGATCAGTGATTCCGGCTGTTTGACCCATTCATCGCCGATCGCCTCTGTAATGATGGCAGACAAGCCTGGATTCGCTTTTAACAGCCAGCGCCTGTGGGCAATTCCATTCGTCTTATTGTTAAAACGATTCGGAAACAGCAAGTGAAAGTCGCGCATCTCCCTTTCCATTAATATATCGGAATGTATTTTTGCAACGCCATTTACACTGTAACTGCCTACTATGGCCAGATGAGCCATTTTGACAACACCATGCGCTGTAATCGCCATGTCCTCTATCCTTTTCCAGTCTCCCGGATACTTTTCCCAAACTGCACGACAAAACCTCTCATTGATCTCTTCAATAATCATGTACATTCGCGGGAGCAGCGGCTTAAACAAATGAATCGGCCATTTCTCGAGCGCTTCTGACAATGTTGTATGATTTGTATAAGAAATCGTATGTACAGTGATATGCCAAGCTTCTTCCCAGCTCATGTTCTCTTCATCGAGCAAAATCCGCATCAGCTCAGGCACCGCAAGCGCAGGGTGAGTGTCATTAATATGAATGCTCACTTTTTTATGCAGGCCGGATAAAGATTTATGTGTTTTTCGGTAATTGTTCACAATGCTTTTTAAGCTTGCGCATACTAAAAAATACTGCTGCTTCAGCCGTAAAATTTTTCCCTCATCATGGGTGTCATCGGGATATAAGAATTCAGAAACCGCTTCTGTTTCTCGCTTATAAGACAAAATATTACCGCCGTGATAATGCGCATAGGGCTCGGCGTTCCAGAGCCTTAACGTGTTGACAGTGCCCGTTTCATAGCCGATGACCGGGATATCATAAGGAACAGCGGTAACAATTGTCGCTTGTTCGTGGCGAAAATGCAGGCGCCCGCTTTTTTCTGTCATATGGACTTCGCCCCAAAACGGCACGTCCACTGCTTGATCCGCATTCCTTACTTCCCATACGTTCCCGTTTTTCAGCCATTGCTCAGGCAGCTCCACCTGATGCCCGTCTACAATTTTTTGCTCAAACAAACCATGCTTATAACGTATGCCCATGCCGTGCCCAGGCAGGTTCAACGAAGCAAGCGAATCTAAAAAGCAAGCGGCCAAGCGCCCAAGTCCGCCATTGCCGAGACCTGCATCGTTCTCTATCTGAAGGATCTCCTCTAAATTGATGCCGATTTCCTTTAAACCAGCTTCTACAACATCACGAACACCAAGATTCATTAAGTTTTGCTCAAGGAGCTGACCGAGCAGAAATTCGATTGATAAATAATATGTCTGCTTCCCGGAATTTGATCTGCTTTTTTCATTCGTTTCGATCCAATCAGCGCTGATATACTCTCTGACCATATTGCCCAACGTTTTATATTGATCCAGCTTGGCAGAATCTTTAAAGCTTTTTCCGCACGTCATTTCCAGACGCTTTAAAAATAAGTCTGCAAAGCGTTCTTTACTCGAGAACATCCCGTCCACTCCTTGTCACCTGCTCGAAAATACGCTGATACTCTTTAGCCGACTTCCCCCAGCTGTAATCTGCATTCATAGCGGTCTTCACGATGCTCTTCCATACATCCTGTTGGCAATAAAACGACAGCGCCCTTTCTATCGTAAATTTCAGATCATGCGCATTAAAGGCGGAAAACGTAAAGCCATTGCCCGTTCCCTCTTCCTCCTGATAGGCACGGACAGTGTCGTAAAGACCGCCCGTTTCCCTGACAATCGGAATGGCGCCATATTGAAGAGCAATGAGCTGCCCCAAACCGCACGGCTCAAATTTCGACGGCATCAAAAACATATCAGAGCCCGCATAAATTTGATGGGCTAGCGGCTCATCAAACCCGATATAAGCCCGGCACTTCTCATGAAAAGCAAATTCTGCATACCGGAAATAATCTTCAAATTCACGTTCTCCTGTGCCTAGCACAACCAGCTGTATGTCTTGCTCCTCAAGAAGTTCGTGCATAATTCTGCGGACAAGATCAAGCCCCTTTTGTTTAGTGAGCCTTGTCACCATACTGATCAGCGGAATATCGTTTTTCTCTGGAAGCCCCATCCGCTGCTGAAGCTTCGTTTTGTTTTCCAGCTTGCATGCAAGATCTCCTGAATCGTATTGCGCCTCTATATAAGGGTCGCTTTTCGGCTGATAGAACGTATCATCAATGCCATTTAATATGCCGGTTACATCATCTTCCCTATATTGCAAAACCTGTTCCAACTGCTCACCATAATACGGCGTCATGATTTCATTTCTGTAAGTGGGGCTCACAGTTGTCACATGATCAGCCGCAATGATGCCCGCTTTCATAAAATTAACAAATCCGTTGCATTCTAACCTTTCATAATGAAAATGATCCATCTCAAGACCCAGCAAGTCATGTGTGACATCAGGAGGGAATATGCCTTGAAACTGCAGGTTGTGGATCGTGAGCACGCTTTTCATCCGTTCATAAAAAGGATGTTTTCTGTACTCCTCTTTCAGCAAATAATTGACCATCGCTGTATGCCAATCGTGAGTATGAACAATATCGGCTGGAACATTCACAACTTTGGCAGCCTCCAGCACAGCTCTTGAAAAAAAGGCAAACCGCTCACCGTCATCATAATGCCCGTACAACGAATCCCTGTTGAAATAGTACTCATTGTCGATGAAGTAATAATTCACATCGTCTTCGGCCATATGTTCAATTCCGCAATATTGCTGACGCCAGCCGACAGCTACCGTACACTCAGCCTTTTTTTTCATACGCTTTTTCCACGGTTCAGGTATTTGGCTGTACTTCGGCAGCATCACATATACTTCATTGCCTAATCGCGCAAGCGCCTTCGGAAGAGCGCCTGCTACATCGGCAAGACCTCCTGATTTCACAAATGGGGTGCATTCAGACACAGCAAATAATATCTTCAAGAATTCATCAGCTCTCCTTGCACCAAACCTTTTCTTAATACAAGCGGCTGCTCAGCTGTTCCTACAGCTTCTGTCGCCTTGCCGATTTTAACGTCCTTATCCGAAATGACCTGCTCAAGAAGACAATCCTCGCCAATCTGCGTTTTTTGCATAATAATGCAGTTTTTCAGCTTCGTACCCTTTCCGACATGGACCGCCCTGAACAAAATGCAGTTTTCAACCTCTCCTTCAAGCACACAGCCGTTTGCCACCAAAGAATTTTTGACAGTGCTGTGCTTTCCGTATTTCGTAGGCGGCTCATCCTTCACTTTTGTATAGATAGGCTGCTGCGGCAAAAACACCTGCTGCCAAAAACGAGGCTGAATGAGCTCCATACTGTGGGTATAATATTTTTCCACCGAATCAATGACAGCGGCATAACCTGAATATTCATAAGGGCAAATGGTCAGGGCGGAAGATTCCTTTTCAACAGCCTCCTGAATGGTTTTATAGCCTTTTTCGCTATGTCCGTAGATCAGATCCTTTAAAAGCGTTGTTGACATGATATAGATTTGCAGCGACTGGCCGTCCTGAAATACCTCGGTGACGTCGCAGCCAACCTCCTGATGGCGTTTCAGCACATATTGAAATTGAATGTTGCATACGGTATGGCTGTTGGAGATTACAGCATATTGCTGAGTGCTTCTGTGGAAGTAATCTAGATGGTCCGAAAACTGGCGAAAGGAACCGAATTCATCGTATTCGTGATGAAGATGGGGAGACGGGAAAAAAAAGAGGCCGTCCTTTTTCCGGTGCAAATCCCATTCCTTACCCGCCCCAAGGTGATCCATGAGCGAACGGTAACGATACTTCGGAAAAATTGCAACACTCCTAATATCCGCATTCACCATGTTGGAAAGCATAAAATCAATCAGTCGGTACCTGCCGGCAAAAGGGATCGCCCCGAGCGACCGCTGTGCTGTTAAATCCTGAAGAGAATGCTTATATGTGGTTTCATCTATAACACCTAACATTTGATTATTGAACACTGACTCTGCCCCCTCTTCAGTAATTAAATCAATTCTTTTTCTACAAATTCCTCTGAAACGAGCAGCACCTCTTCAATGTCTTTTTCGGAGCGAATCACTGCGCCATCCGGCAGCACCATCCCATTAGGAACAATGGCATTTTCAATGACTACATGCTCCCCAATCGTCACATCCGGCATTATGACGGATGATGTAACAGTCGTATGCTTACCAACAGTCACACCTTGAAAAAGAACGGAGTGAGACACATTTCCATATACAACACAACCTTCGTTCACAAGCGAATCTTGAACCTGCGCATCAGATGAAATAAATTGCGGAGGCTGATTTGGATTGACAGAGTAAATTTTCCATTTGCGTTCAAACAGCTTCAGCTCCGAGTCCTCTTTTAACAAATCCATATTGGCTTCCCACAAGCTCTGCACCGTTCCGACATCCTTCCAATATCCCTTGAACGGATAAGCAGAAAGCTTCTTTTTCTCTTCCAAAAGCAGAGGAATAATGTCTTTGCCGAAGTCGTGGCTAGAATAAGGGTTTTGATCGTCCATCTCAAGATACTGTTTCAAAAGCGGCCAATTGAATATATAAATTCCCATTGAGGCAAGATTGCTCTTAGGGAATTTGGGCTTTTCATCAAAATGTGTGATCGTCCCATCTGGATTGGCCTTCATGATGCCGAACCGGCTTGCTTCCTCCCAGCCCACTTCGATGACAGAGATGGTCACATCTGCTTTCTTTTCAATGTGATAATCAAGCATTTTGCCGTAGTCCATCTTGTATATGTGATCTCCTGATAAAATCAGTACATACTCAGGATCATACTGATTCAAATAATTGAGATTTTCATAAATGGCGCTTGCCGTCCCTTTATACCATTTGACTTCTGATGACTCGGCATAAGGGGGTAAAACCGTCACGCCTCCATTATATCTATCCAGGTCCCATGCACTGCCGATCCCAATATAGGAATTCAGCTCAAGCGGCTGATATTGCGTTAAAATCCCGACTGTGTCTATGCCTGAATTAGAACAGTTGCTTAGGGTAAAATCAATAATCCTGTATTTTCCCCCGAAAGATACAGCCGGTTTGGCCATATTTTTTGTTAATCCGCTGAGACGGCTGCCCTTCCCGCCGGCAAGGAGCATGGCTACACATTGTTTTTTCATCTTTTTATCTCTCCTCTTTTTTTAACCGCCCGTAAAATCGAGATGCCGTAAGGGGGGATGGTCATCGTGATATAACACGGTTTATGATGAAGTGCTCCCTTTTTAGCCGATAACGGCTTTTTGTTGATTTGCCCTGAGCCTCCATATGTTTCACTGTCACTGTTAAGCACTTCAATGTATTGAGTAAAAAAAGGAACTCCAACATCATATTGATGATAGACCACGGGTGTAAAATTACAAATGATGACAAGCGCCTCACCGTGCTTTTTGCCATAACGAATAAAAGAAAAGATTGATTGTTCGTCATTATGGACATCAATCCATTCAAACGATTGTGCACGATGGTCATGCTCATAAAGGATTTTGCTTTTTTGGTAAAAGCGGAGAAGATCTTGCGTAAAAACGCTGGCTTTCTGATGCATGGGGAAGGAGTCCAAAAACCAATCAAGCTGTTCTGTATCTTTCCATTCATCAAATTGAGCAAACTCTGATCCCATAAAGATCAATTTCTTTCCGGGATGCACTGTCATATAGCCCAGCAAAAGCCGATACTGGGCAAATTTCTGCCAGTAGTCGCCAGGCATTTTATTGAGAAGTGATTTTTTTCCGTATACGACTTCATCATGAGAAAACGGCAATACAAAATGTTCACTAAACGCATATAGTAATGAAAAAGAGATAAGCTGATGACAATGCCGCCTTTCTTCGGGCGGCGTCTCCATGTATTTCAGTACGTCATTCATCCATCCCATATTCCATTTATAATGAAAACCAAGCCCCCCTTCCTCAACGGCACCTGTCACTTGAGGCCATTCTGTAGAATCTTCTGCAATCATCATCACATGGGGATATGTCTCTCTCATGGTTTGATTGAGTTTTTTTAAAAAATCAACAGCATATGGATTCGTGTGGCGTTCATCCTGATTTGGCCAATACAGGATATTAGCCACTGCATCAACCCTAAATCCATCTATATGATAGAATTCCGCCCAGTACAACGCATTCGAAATTAAAAAACTATGAACTTCCGGTTTTCCCAGGTCAAAGTTTGCCGTGCCCCATAACCAGTTCTCCCGATCACGTTCTTCTTTGTATTCATAAAGCGGTTCTCCATCAAACATATAAAGGCCATGTGCATCTTTACAAAAATGTCCGGGGACCCAATCCAAAATGACTCCGATATTTTGTTGATGACATTCATCAACAAACTTCATCAGATCATGCGGCGTGCCAAACCTGCTTGTCGGGCTGTAATACCCCGTTCCTTGGTACCCCCATGAACGATCATATGGATGCTCATACACCGGAAGCAGTTCAATATGGGTAAACCCATGCTCCTTGATATAAGGGATAAGCGTCTGACTTAATTCTTTATAGGAATAATGCCTGCCATCAGAATGCTTCTTCCAAGACCCAAGATGCAGTTCATAAATGAAAACAGGTTTTTCATACAGCGTCTTAGCCTTCTGTTTCTTTTGCCATTTTTGATCTTGCCAGCTGTACCCTTCCAAATCGTAAGTAAATGACGCTGTGTTTGGTCTGACTTCTGAATAAATAGCGTATGGATCTGCCTTCAGCCTGATCTCACCGTTATTCGTCACGATTTCATATTTATATCGTTCCTTTTCTCCTAAACCTGGAATAAATAACGTCCAAATACCACTATCATTCACTCTGTGCATCACATGCTCTTCTCCAGACCAGCTGTTAAAATCTCCAGCCACTCGTACTTCCGACGCATGAGGCGCCCACACACAGAATTCATATCCGCTTTTGCCATTCAGCTCGCGGTAATGCGAGCCAAACAGCTGATAGCTTTTAAACAGACTGCCTTCGTGAAAAAGATAAACATCATGTGCTGTCGGGCTGGCAGCGGCCATGTAATCATCCTTTCTGACATCATAGTTTTCATTTATAGTATTTATTCGAAGAAATAAAAAAAAGCCCTTTCCTGAAAGCGCTTATACTTATAGACAATTAACTTCATTTTCTGAAGAAAAACGAAATATATGGAGATAATTGTAGTCTGTTTTTAAAATAAAGAACAAAATCTAAGACATATCATGATTTATAAAACAAAAAAACCTTGCAGGATATGCAAGGCTTCTGGATGACCCGTACGGGATTCGAACCCGTGTTACCGCCGTGAAAGGGCGGTGTCTTAACCGCTTGACCAACGGGCCGATAATTATTATATCTGTAATCATATGGCGGAGAAGGAGGGATTTGAACCCTCGCGCCGCTTACACGACCTACACCCTTAGCAGGGGCGCCTCTTCAGCCACTTGAGTACTTCTCCATTTGGCTCCACAGGCAGGATTCGAACCTGCGACCGATCGGTTAACAGCCGATAGCTCTACCACTGAGCTACTGTGGAATACAAAAGTCATGGTGGGCCTGAATGGACTCGAACCATCGACCTCACGCTTATCAGGCGTGCGCTCTAACCAGCTGAGCTACAGGCCCATGACGATATAGAAATGGAGCGGGTGATGGGAATCGAACCCACGACATCAGCTTGGAAGGCTGAGGTTTTACCACTAAACTACACCCGCAATTTTTATTTGGGGCGATTGATGGGAATCGAACCCACGAATGCCAGAGCCACAATCTGGTGCGTTAACCACTTCGCCACAACCGCCAAAATATATTGATAAATGGTGGCTCGGGACGGAATCGAACCGCCGACACACGGATTTTCAGTCCGTTGCTCTACCAACTGAGCTACCGAGCCTAAGTATTTAAATGGCGGTCCGGACGGGACTCGAACCCGCGACCTCCTGCGTGACAGGCAGGCATTCTAACCAACTGAACTACCGGACCATTTTAAAATTTGGTTGCGGGGGCAGGATTTGAACCTGCGACCTTCGGGTTATGAGCCCGACGAGCTACCGAACTGCTCCACCCCGCGATGATTAGGAATATGTATGGCGGAGGAAGAGGGATTCGAACCCCCGCGGGCTTTGACACCCCTGTCGGTTTTCAAGACCGATCCCTTCAGCCAGACTTGGGTATTCCTCCGTATAGTGGTGGACCTTGTAGGACTCGAACCTACGACCGGACGGTTATGAGCCGTCTGCTCTAACCAACTGAGCTAAAGGTCCATTGGTAGCGGCGGAGGGGATCGAACCCCCGACCTCACGGGTATGAACCGTACGCTCTAGCCAGCTGAGCTACACCGCCAAATATTTTTTAAAATCAAGTGGAGCCTAGCGGGATCGAACCGCTGACCTCCTGCGTGCAAAGCAGGCGCTCTCCCAGCTGAGCTAAGGCCCCAAGAATGGTCGGGAAGACAGGATTCGAACCTGCGACCCCATGGTCCCAAACCATGTGCTCTACCAAGCTGAGCTACTTCCCGATTTCATATAGATCATGGCGCGCCCGAGAGGAGTCGAACCCCTAACCTTTTGATCCGTAGTCAAACGCTCTATCCAATTGAGCTACGGGCGCAACACTTAATGCCGAGGGCCGGACTTGAACCGGCACGGTAGTCACCTACCGCAGGATTTTAAGTCCTGTGTGTCTGCCAATTCCACCACCCCGGCGTGGATGGTATAGTTGGAGCGGAAGACGGGATTCGAACCCGCGACCCCCACCTTGGCAAGGTGGTGTTCTACCACTGAACTACTTCCGCAGAAATGGTGCGGATGAAGGGACTTGAACCCCCACGTCTGTAAAGACACTAGAGCCTGATTCTAGCGCGTCTGCCAATTCCGCCACATCCGCAACATGTAAATGGTGAGCCATGAAGGACTCGAACCTTCGACCCTCTGATTAAAAGTCAGATGCTCTACCAACTGAGCTAATGGCTCTTCTTACAAGAGACTTGAATATTATATCATATAAAAGTGGTGCCGGCAAGAGGACTTGAACCCCCAACCTA